>NZ_CP032097.1 GCF_003544915.1 Arcobacter ellisii
ATGACAAGCAAAGATTTTTTAACAATTATTCAAAAAGAAGCAAACAAAGTAGACTATGAAAGATACCTAAAACAATTGGTATATAAAAAAGTTTCTTCTGATGAAAAAATTGCCATTTTTGAAGTAAATAACAAGTATATTGCCTCTTGGATAAAGAGCAAATTTACTGGGTTAATTCAACACTGTTTTGAAATTTATGACGGCTCAAAACCATCTATTGAAATAAAACTTGCTGGAGAAAAAAAATCTAAAAAAGATATTATCTCTGAAAAAGTTAAAAATGAAACTGCCGAAAGTACGATACTTAATCCATCTTATACATTCGATTCATTTGTTGTAGGACCTTCAAATCAAATGGCTTATAACGCTTCACTAGCAGTTGCAAACAAACCAGGAACTCAATACAATCCACTTTTTATTTATGGTGGAACTGGACTTGGAAAAACTCACCTTTTACAAGCAGTTGGAAATCATGCAATTGAAAAAGGTAGCACTGTTATTTACGTAACAATTGAACAATTTATGAATGATTTTACTTTTTCAATCAAAAATAAGAATATGGAACATTTTAGAAACAAATATAGAAAATGTGATGTACTTTTAATAGATGATATTCAGTTTTTAAGTGGAAAAGAACAAACTCAAGAGGAGTTTTTCCACACATTTAATGAACTTCATAATGCAAAAAAACAAATTGTGATGACAAGTGATAGACTTCCATCACAAATTGCTGGGCTTGTTGATAGATTAAAATCACGATTTGAGTGGGGATTAACAGCAGATGTTCAAATTCCAGGACTTGAGACAAAAATCGCAATTATTGAAAAAAAATCAGAACTAAATGGAATTCATTTAAGTAGAGAAATAGTTAATTTTATAGCAACAACTTTAGATAACTCAATTAGAGAAATAGAGGGTGTTTTAATAAGAATTAATGCAAGTGCTTCTTTACTTAACCAAGAAATCACTCTTCCAATGGTTCAAGGTCTTTTAAAAGAGCAAATAAAAGAGACAAAAGAGAATATAAAACTTCCAGATGTTATAAATATTGTTGCAAATCAATTAAATATTAAACCAAGTGATATAAAATCTAAAAAAAGAACTGCAACAGTTGCAAATGCTAGAAGAATCGTAATTTATCTTGCACGTGAGTTAACACATAACTCAATGCCAGATATTGCAAAGTTCTTAGGAATGAAAGATCACAGTGCAATTTCGCACAATATAAAAAAAGCAAATGAATTAATTGAAAAAGATGAAAACTTTAAATTAATCATTGAAAATTTAAAAAATAAAATCATAAATAAGGAGTGGTAAAAGCTTTAAAATTAAAAAGTTTTAAAGACTTATGTGAAAAGATGTGAATAGATAATAAATTCTAATCACTTGTAAAAGTCCTATTTTACAGTGTTTGGAAATCTATTTTCATCTTTTCACATAGACTACTAATTCCACTAATTAAATAAGAAAATATAGGAGAGAAAAATGAGGTTTGTAATCACAAAAAATGTTCTTGAAAATGTTATAGCTTCTATGCAACCTTTTTTAGAAAAAAAAGATTCTAGTTCAATAACATCACATATTTATTTAGAAATTAATAATTCTAAATTAATCATCAAAGCAACTGATTATGAAATTGGTCTAGAATCACATATTGATAATATTACAGATCCACTAGATGGAAAAACAACAGTAAATGGTTCTAACTTATTAGGTATTATTAAAAGATTAAAAAATGAAGAGATTATTTTAGAAGCTACAAATAACAATTTAGTAATTAAACAAAATAAATCAACTTTTAAATTACCAACTTATGATGCAAATGAATTTCCATCTCTTAATAAATCAGAAAATTTAAAAGACTTATCAATGTCAACAATTAATTTTATTAATTCTATTAGAAAAATTACACCTGCAATTGATACAAATAATCCAAAATTTGAATTAAATGGTGCTTTATTAGATATTAAAAGTCAAAAAATTAATTTTGTTTCAACTGATACAAGAAGATTAGCAGTTTCTTTTTTACAAAATATAAACAATGATGAAACACAATTTATCATTCCTAAAAAAGCTATTATGGAAATTCAAAAACTATTTTTAGATGAAGCAAAAATCTCTTATGATGACACAAATTTAGTTATCTCAAATGAACATACTAAATTTTTTACAAAATTAATAAACGGAAAATTCCCAGATTATGAAAGAATTATTCCTACAACATTAAAATACAATTTCCCATTACCAAAAAATATGTTAGTTGAATCAATTAAACTTGTAACATCACTTTTTTCAAATATCAAAATCACATTTAATTCTAAGTCAATAATTTTTGAATCACTTGATGAAGATAGTGAAGCTAAAACTCAAATTGATATAGATCTAAATATTGAAAAAGAGTTTTATTTAGCTGTTAATGCTAAATATTTATTAGACTTTTTAAGCATGTCAAATAATGAAAAAATCAAAATTGGATTTAATGAATCTAATTTACCATTTTTATTAGAAGATGATAAATTTTTTACTATTGTAATGCCAATAGTTTTAGAAAAATAATTTTATAAAGAAAAGTAAGGAAATCTATAATGAGTCAACAAGAATACGGCGCTAATAATATTAAAGTTTTAAAAGGGCTTGAAGCTGTAAGAAAAAGACCAGGAATGTATATTGGTGATACAAACACAAATGGTTTACATCACTTAGTATATGAAGTAGTTGATAACTCTATTGACGAAGCTATGGCTGGTTATTGTAAAAATATTAAAATCACAATGACAAAAGATCATTGGATTAAAGTAGAAGATGATGGAAGAGGAATTCCAACAGCAATTCACGAAGGAGAAGGAATTTCAGCTGCAACTGTTGTTTTAACAGTTCTTCACGCAGGTGGAAAGTTTGATAAAGATACTTATAAAGTTTCTGGTGGACTTCACGGGGTTGGTATTTCTGTTGTAAATGCATTATCAAAACACTTAAAAATGACAATTTATAGAGAAGGAAAAATTCATTATCAAGAATTCAAATGTGGTATTCCTCAAGGTCCATTAGAAATTATTGGAGATAGTCCTAGAAAAACTGGAACTACTATTGAATTTTTAGCTGATGATTCTATTTTTGAAGTTACAAGATATGAATTTGCTGTATTAGCAAAAAGATTTAGAGAAGTTGCATACTTAAATTCATTTATTTCAATTACACTTGACAATGAAATTACAAAAACTAAAGAAGTTTACCATTTTGAAGGTGGGATTAAACAGTTTGTTGAAGATTTAAATAAAGATACTGCAATTTGTGATGCAGTTTCATTTAATGACAATATTGATGGTGTTGAAGTTGATATTGCTGTTATGTATAATGATACTTATGTTGAAAAAACTTTATCTTTTGTAAATAATATTAGAACTATTGATGGTGGAACTCACGAAGCTGGATTTAAAGCTGGACTTACAAGAAGTATTGTTAAATACTTAAATGAAAACGGTGCAGCAAGAGAAAAAGATACAAAAATTACTGGTGATGATGTTAGAGAAGGTTTAATTGCTGTAGTTTCTGTAAAAGTTCCAGAACCTCAATTTGAAGGTCAAACAAAAAGTAAATTAGGTTCATCATATGTAAAACCAATTACTCAAAAATTAACTGGTGATGCTTTAGATAAATATTTTGAAGAAAATCCACAACAAGCAAAAGCTATTATGGAAAAAGCTTTAATGGCTGCACGAGGACGTGAAGCAGCCAAAAAAGCAAGAGATTTAACTAGAAAAAAAGATGCTATGACAGTTGGAACACTTCCAGGTAAACTTGCAGAGTGTCAAAGTAAAGACCCAGCAATTAGAGAATTATATCTAGTTGAGGGAGATTCTGCTGGAGGTTCAGCAAAACAAGGAAGAGATAGAGTTTTCCAAGCGATTTTACCACTAAAAGGTAAGATTTTAAATGTTGAAAAATCTAGACTTGATAAAATTTTAAAATCTGATGAAATTAGAAATATGATTACAGCTTTAGGTTGTGGAATTGGTGAAGATTTTGATGAAGAAAAAATCAGATATCATAAAATAATTATCATGACAGATGCGGACGTTGATGGTAGCCATATTCAAACTTTATTATTAACATTCTTCTTTAGATTTTTAAGACCAGTTGTTGAAAAAGGTTATTTATATATTGCTCAACCGCCTTTATACAGATATAAAAAAGGTAAAAATGAGACTTATTTAAAAGATAATACAGCTTTATCTAACTTCTTAATTGAAAATGGTTTAGAATCATTTACTTTTGAAGGATTAGGATACAACGACTTATTAGATTTATTTAAAATTGTTTCAAAATATAGAGCAATGTTAGAACAACTTGGAAAAAGATACTCTTTACTTGAAGTTTTAAAACATCTAATTGAAAACTCTGATTTAGTTAATCTTGATTTTGCTTCATTATATGAAAAAATTAAAACTTTCTTAGATGATAAAGGTTATAACATCTTATCTAAAACTGTTCTTGAGGATAAAATTCAACTATTTGTTCAAACAAATGAAGGTTTAGAAGAGTTAATTATTGATGATGAATTATTTGCATCACCATATTTTAGTGAAGCAAGTTATATTTTTAATAAATTATCTGAAAGAGATTTATCAGTATTTGAAGGTAGAGATTTATTAGATATTTTAGATGAAATCGAAACTTTAGCTAAAAAAGGTGCATATATCCAAAGATATAAAGGTCTTGGAGAGATGAACCCTGAACAATTATGGGAAACAACAATGATTCCAGATAATAGAAGACTTTTAAGAGTTAAAATTGAAGATGCAGAGATTGCTTCTGATACGTTTACTCTATTTATGGGTGATGAAGTAGAACCTAGAAGAAACTATATTGAAGAGCACGCAAAAGACGTTGAACATTTAGACGTTTAATTTTTAAAAAGCATAGTTTATACTATGCTTTTTTTATTTTGAAAATTTTTCTGTAAAAGAAAAAATCTCCCCTCTTTTTCTTAAAATATTATTTACAATATGATAGCCATGATTTAAAGCAATAGCAATTGAACCACCACTTGCAAAAGCAATATCTCCAGCTACATATACATCTTTAGCTGTTGTTTCTTGATGTTCATCAAATATAGGTTTTAAATCTTCATCTACTTCGATTCCACAGGCTTTTAAGAAATCAACAGGTGTTGTTCCTCCAATTGCATAAATTATTCTGTCATAAATAACACTAAAACCATCATTGAATGTTACTTTTACTTTTCCCTCTTCATTTTCTAAAGATTCAATATCTGTATTCATTCTAAGTCTAAGTTTTTCTTCCCCATTATATTTGTTTAAAAGGTCTTCATTTAGGTCGTTTAGTCTTGTAAAAGTTGGTTTTCTATAAACCAAAGTCACATTGTTATTTTGGTCAGCTAAATGATAAGCATATTCAGCTGCACTATTTCCTCCACCTACAACTAATATTTTTTCATTTGATGAACATTTATCTAAGTTAAAACCAACTTGTGATTTTATTGAAGGAGGTATTTTATAATCTGGTTTATTTGGTTTTCCCATTTTACCAATAGCTACAATTGCATTTTTTGTTTGAATAATCCCTTTTGATGTATGAACTTCTAATAAATCTGTTTCTTTATTTCTTATAATCTTTTCAACTTCTGTATTAAATATGGAATCAATCTTTTCATTATCTAATAAATCATTAAAATAATCCAATGTTGTCTCTTTTGTTCCATCAAAAAAATCTACATTTCCTTGTAAAGTTATAACTTGACCTTTATAATCCTTATCAACTCTTTTATTATCTTTATAAAATTTTCTTATAGTATTTGAATGATTTTCAGTTTTTTCAATTAATAATATATTACCTATTTTATGTGCAGATGCTTCAATAGCACAACCAATTCCTCCAGGTCCTCCACCGATAATTACAATATCATAAATTTTATCTTTCATATAATTCTCTTTTTTATAATTTTAATAGCAAAAAATTATACTTTAAATAATTAATTTTTTCAATATGTAACACTTGTAAGGCAATTTTCGATAAAATGGGCAAAAATTTATATTTATAAAGGTTATAAAAGATATGGAAATTAAATATGGTGAAAAAGAAATTTTAGAATTTGATATAAACAATGAAGTGAATTTTTGGCCAAATGAACATGATAAAAATTATATAATTGATATT
This sequence comes from Arcobacter ellisii, assembly GCF_003544915.1. NCBI lineage: Bacteria > Pseudomonadati > Campylobacterota > Epsilonproteobacteria > Campylobacterales > Arcobacteraceae > Arcobacter > Arcobacter ellisii. Next base: position 6,178 of record NZ_CP032097.1, read on the forward strand.
GAACTACCAGAATTTATGGCAAAATGTCCAAGAAGTGGTTATCCAGATTTTGCAACAATCAAAATACAATATACTCCAAATAAAAGAGTTATCGAATTAAAAGCTTTAAAAATTTATATTAACTCTTTTATGAATAGATATATTTCACATGAAAACTCTGCAAATGAAATTTTTGATACTTTAAATAGTAAATTAGAGCCAAAATGGCTTAAAGTTATTGCAGACTTTAAACCAAGAGGAAATGTACACACAGTTATTGAAATAGATAGTTCAAAACTATAGGAATTTAACCTTGGAAAGATTAGTAACTACTTCACAAGCTGCTGAGATATTAGGCTTATCTTTACAAGGGATACATTATCGTATTAAAAAAAATCAATTAAAATCAATTAAAAAAGATGGTAAAGTTTTTGTTTATGTTGATGATACAAATAAAGTATATAAACAAGAAGAAAAAATAGAACCAGTTAAAGAAGAAAATAGTTTTAATAATTTTAATGCGGTAATTGAAGTAAAAAATGAACAAATAGAACTTTTGAAAAAATCAATGAAATGGATGAAAAAACAGTATATTTCAGAGATTTTTAGACTTGAAAAGAATCAAAAAAGAATAATCGAAGTTTTTAATTCTGAAATTCAATTGCTTCAAAGCGCATTTAATGAAATGCGTTCGATTTATAAACCTCAAATAGAACAAAAAATGGAAGAAAAAAGAGAAAAAAACAGTAGTGGTTTTTTATCTTTAAAAGATTTTTTTATTTTAATGAAAAGAGGAAATAAAACAGAACAAGAGATAAAATTTACTATTTTTAATGCAATTAAAAAAGGTGATAGAAGATTTATTTATAACAAAAAAGAGAAAAAGTTGTTGATTTTAGATACAAATTTTGAGGATTTGATTTAATTTTTGCAAAAAAAAAGAGTACTTTTAAAAGTACTCTTCTCCAGATACCTAAACACAACACTAATAAAGGTGCCTTGCTATGTTCCCATCCTGGGGCGTTGTCTTTAGAAATGCTTGAAAAGGTCTAAAGAAGAGCATTCAAAATACCAAAGTATTCTCAATGTTCCTCTTTAAGGGTTGCAATTATAACTTAGCAATCTTTAATTTATACTAAAATTTTTATAAAAAGAGTTGTATGACATATTTAATACTATTTTTTTCAGCTTTTATCTCTGCTACACTTTTTCCTTTAGGAAGTGAAGCTTTATTGATTTATGATATAAAAGAGGGATATAACATCTATTTATTACTATTTTTTGCCACTTTAGGAAATAGTTTAGGCTCAATATTAAATTATTATCTTGGATTAAAAGGTGAAGAGTATTTAATAGAAAAAAAGCTTTTAAAAGAAAAATATATAGATATTTCAAAAAGGTATTTTGATAAATATGGATTTATAACGATTTTGTTTTCATGGTTACCAATAATTGGTGACCCAATTACATTTATTGCAGGTGTTTTAAAATACGATTTTAAAAAGTTTGTGATTTTAGTGATTATTTCTAAATTTTCTAGATATTTATTTATAGCTTTAGTAGTTTAAAACAAAGGAAAAACCTTTGTTTTAATATTAGAAATCAGATACGTTAGCGTGAGCTTCTCTTGTAGCCATTGTGATATCAGCTCTAAATTTTTGTTCTTTAACTTCTGGAAGCATTAAACCTTTTGATTTATGTTCTCTAATTTTATATTCACCTTTTTCATTTCCACTTAAATAGTAAGAATTAAAGTCAACTGTATAAGGCATATCCCAAACAATTGCACCCTCCGTTGGACATGCTTCTGCACATCTTGGAGAATCAGCATGGTCAACACACTCAACACATGATTCAGGTTTTACATATAAAATCCCGTCTTTTGGATTTTTTTCATTTCCATCTGGTAATATAGCTGCAACTGGACATTCAGAAGCACAGGCCTCACAGCTTATACATTCTTCTGTAATTTTAACTGCCATTTTCTATCCTTTTTTATAAAAATATAAAAATTACGTTGCAAAAGCTATTCCATTCTAAAATTAATTAACTATTTTTTTAAATAAAATCTCTTTTGTTGACTCTTGAATGTCATTATTTTCTTTATAAACTAATTCAATATCTTTTTCTTTGTCTATATACTCTTTTGTAATAATACATTTTTCTAAATTATCTTCAGAAGGAATAATGTATTGTAAAGGAAGCATTATATTTTCTATAATACCTCTAAGTCCTCTTGCTCCAACATCTTTTTCATGTGCAATTTCAGCAATTCTTTCAAGTGCTTCATCTGTAAATATAAGTTCAACCCCATCAAGCTCAAATAAAATTTCATACTGTTTTGTAATTGCATTTTTAGGCTCTTTTAAAACTCTTATTAAATCTTCTTTTGACAATTTATTAAGTTCAGCAATAACTGGGATTCTTCCAATAAATTCAGGAATTAAACCAAAAGATATTAACTCTTTTGCTTCAATTGCTTTTTTATTTTCTTGAATATCTTCTTTTTTCAAAAATCCCATTTTAGGAGCTTTTTTACTTTTTTTGTGGCTATCATCTTCTCTTAAACCAACAAAGGCTCCACCACAAATAAATAAAACATGAGTTGTATCAAAAAGAATTGTTTCTGCACTAGAGTTTTTTCTACTTCCTTTAACTGGAACATAAACTTCAGCACCTTCAAGGATTTTTAAAAGTCCTTGTTGAACACCTTCTCCTGAAACGTCTCTTCCACTTGTTGAACTCTCACTTTTATTTGCAATTTTGTCTATTTCATCGATATAAACAATTCCTCTTTTTGCTTTTTCTACATCAAAATCAGCAGCAGCTAAAAGTCTTGAAAGTATTGATTCTACATCTTCTCCCACATAACCAGCTTCAGTTAAAGCTGTTGCATCTGCAACTGCAAATGGAACATCCATAATTCTTGCTAAACTTTTAGCTAGTAGTGTTTTTCCAGAACCAGTTGGTCCGATTAGCATAATATTTGATTTTTCAATTTCAACATTTTTAACTATTGGTTTATCAATTCTTTTATAGTGATTATATAAAGCAACAGCTAGAACTTTTTTTGCTTCAAGTTGCCCAATTACATAATCATCAAGATGTTCTTTTATTTTAACTGGAACACTAAGTCCTTTTTGGAACTCTTTTTTATTATCTTTTATAAGTTCTTTTTCTAAAACTTTTGCACACATAGTTACACATTCATCACAAATGTGAGCCTCTTCGCTAGAGAAGATTTTTTTTACTTCTGTTATCTCTTTTCCACAGAAGTCACAATTATGTATTTCACTCATGGCTTTTTATAAACTCATTAATACCCATATTTAACGATGTCAAATTATGAGTTTTAATAAATTTATCCTCTTTTTTAGTTAATTCATCTTTATTAAATAAAACAATTCCACTTTTTAGATTTATAGTTATTTCATTAGTAACCATTCTAAAAGTATCCCTTGAAAAATCAACACCTAAAAATAGATACTCTTTATTTTTTCTATACTCTTTTAAAATTTCAGGCATTGCATAACCACCCATGGCTTCAGTTAACCAATCCACAAAATCAGCGTCAGAGATAATAAAATTCATTTCAGGTTTAGTTGAACCCATTGGTTTAAATAAAATTGGTAAATCTAAAGTTAGTTTATCTTTTTCAACTCTTGTGTAAGTTTTTGTTTCAACATCATAAAAATAGATAAGGTATCTATCCCAATCAGCTGTGATTCTTGAAACACCTGTAATTAAGAAGTGATTAGTATCACTATAAATTTTTTGTAAGCTATCATCCATATTTGTATCGATAACATATTTTGGTTTTAAAGTTGCTAACCATTTGTATGTATCTGGGATTTCATACTCTTTTGAAGAGTAGATAAAATTTGCCATTTGAACAATGAAATCTCTACCTTTTCTTTGTTCTAAACTCATAGCAGCTCGGCTATACTCATACATAAGTCTTGGACTCATGGCTCTTCCATTATTCAATGCTAAAATCATTGAATCGCTATCATAAGGAAGGCTACTTCCGTCCTTACATTTCGTATCTTCAAATATTCCCATTCCTAAAAATGGAATAAGTTCTCCACTTTTTATCTTCTCAACTATACTATCCATGACATCCTGCTCCTGTGTATGACTGATAGACTTTGTTTAGTTCAACCCTTATTCTTTCTATGTTTAAAGGCTTTTCTAAATCATTAGGCATATCAATATGATAAACAGCACCATCTTTACCAATTAAAAAAAGTGCCTTTGTTAATCTGTTTTCCAAAGTACCACTTACAATTTTTGTTCCGTACATAGAAGCAAACTCTTCATTTACATCAAATATAGGAATTATTTTTTTAAATTGGTAAGGAATATTAAATTCCTTGTTAAAAATAATATAAGTAAAAATATCAACTTTTGCGTCATTCATAAACTCATCAAACATAATAATTTCATTTGAAAATTCCTCAAAAGAAGGGAATGACATGAATATTTGGATATTTCTATTTGGACTAGCTTTTTTTATTTCAATCTCATTTTTATTTATATCAATTGCTTCAAAATTTTCAGCCATATAACCAATATCTATAAAATCATCAGTTAATTCCATCTCTTCATTTTTATATATTATTTTAGATTTCATATTTTTTTATTTTATACCCAATTTGTCTAAGAGTTATTCCTAACTCATCTGCTGCTTTTGAATGATTATAGTCATTGTTCTCAAGCGCCTCAATAATTGCCTCTTTTTCCATATCATCTAAAGTTAAAGTTCTTTTTGAAATAGGTTTATAATCACTTTTTAATTTTTGGTCATTTAGTGCTGGAAGTAGTAATAACATATCATATTTGCTAATTCCCTCTTCATTCCCCATAAGTACAATTCTTTCAATTGTATTTTCTAATTCTCTTACATTGCCCGGCCACGGGTAACTACAGAGCGCTTCCATAGCTTCATCTGTTATGGTTACCATCTTTTTATGATTTTTCATCGAACGTTCTAAAAAGAAGTTAACAAGTTGTTTTATGTCATCTCCTCTTTCTCTAAGTGGTGGTAAATCAATAGGAATTACATTTAATCTATAATATAAATCCTCTCTAAATTTTCCATCTTTTACCATTTGTTCAAGATTTCTATTTGTTGCAGCTACAAGTCTAACATTTACTTTTATTGTTTTACTTCCACCTACTCGTTCAAACTCTCTTTCTTGTAAAACCCTAAGAAGTTTTACCTGAGCTGAAGCTGAAATATCACCTATTTCATCTAAAAACAGAGTTCCACCATCAGCAAGCTCAAATCTTCCTTTTCTTGTCTCTCTAGCATCTGTAAAAGCACCTTTTTCATGTCCAAAAAGTTCACTTTCAAGTAAAGTATCTGTAATTGCTGCACAGTTTAGTTTAATAAATGGTTCATCTTTTCTATTACTTCTTTTGTGAATAGCAGCTGCAACTAACTCTTTTCCAGTCCCAGTTTCTCCTCGAACCAATACAGTAACATCTGATTGGGCAATTCTTTGAATTACTTTGAAAACTTGTTGCATTTTTGGACTATCTCCAATAATATCCCCAAAGTTATGTACTTTTGAATCCCACTCCATTTTATAGTAAAGTTTTAACTCTTGAAGTCTCTCTTTTTCTTTTTTATTTAATTGAAAAGAGTAGATTGTTTGTGCAAAAATTGAACTTACAATTGTAAGAATCCTAACTGTATCATCAAGTTCAATTTCAGCTGTTTTTGTTATAACTGTTCCTAAAACACCAATAGCAACATTATCAATCATCAAAGGAACTGCTACATAAGATTTTCCATTAAAATCTCTTTTTCCTGATTTATTTAAAAAAAGAGAATTATTATGGATATTTTCAACAACTACTGGTTCTTTAGATTCTATTACCATTCCAGTTACACCTTCACCAACCTTATAAGTTGATAAAGTTTTTTGGAACTTAGATAATTCAATTGAAGCAAAAACATTTAGAATATCATCCTCTAAAATATGTACAACACAATTGTCTAAATTCAAACTATTTTTTAATACCCTCATTGATTTTTCTAATGAAGTTTGTAAATCATAGTGATTTGAAATAATAGAAGATATTTCATAGAGTGTTGTTAGCTCTCTAATAGTTAGACAGCCCATACAGGCAGATTTATCAAACATTATGCCTCCTTTTAATATTTTTCTTGTCTAATTATAATGAGTTTTTTAGTCAAAAATGAATGACCATTTGTATATAAGATAGACAATTTTAGTCGGCAATTTTTTTACAAACCTCTTCTTTAGGTAGTTTTTTAACTCCTGGTTGAATCCACCATGTTTCACCATTTGATAAAACAGCATTTCCACCCCAATTTTCTTCTGTATCAAACTCTATTTCCACAATAGTCTCTTCCATATCTTTTTTTGGAAAATAAAAAGATACTATTCCATCTACTTCTCTTAACATTACTTTTGCCATTTTTTACTCCTTGTTTATAAATAAATTTTTGATAATTTTTAAAATATCATTCTCCTTGAATGAAATTTTAAAGAAACCTTTTTTTAGCTCTTTAACAACCAAACTTCTATCATACTCTTTTGATTGTTCTGGATAATCTTCCCTAAAATGAGCTCCTCTGCTCTCTTTTCTTTTTAAGGCACTTAGAATTATTGCTTCAGAAATTTCAAGGGCATTTCTCAATTCTAAAATAGCTGTAAGTTCGACATTATTGTTTTTTTCTTTATTTATACAGTGAAGTGTATATGAGATTTGTCTTAAATATTTTATATAGTCAAAAGCTAATGTAAGGCTTAGTTCATTTTTTATAATTCCAACTTTTTCAAAAAGTGTTTTTCCTAAACTTATTCTAATAGCATTAAAGTTTTTAGTTGTATCACCACAGAAGATAAAATCTATCATCTCTATATCTTTTATCACAGTGTTATAATCTATTGGTGAGTATTCATTTTCTTGTGAATATTTTAAAGCTTCCATTCCAGCAAGTTCTCCAAATACACAACCTTCAAGTAAAGAGTTTCCTCCTAGTCGATTTGCTCCATGAACTCCATTTGACGCCATTTCTCCACAAATATATAAACCTTTTAGTTCACATTTTGTCATATTTACATCAACTCCACCCATTGTGTAGTGAGCAACAGGCTTTATTTCAAGTAGTTCTTCGGCTAAATTTATTCCACTTTGATTTAATGCAGCATTGTATAAAGATGGTAGTTTTTGTTGGATTTTTTCAAGTCCAAGATGTCTTAAATCCATAAAAACTTTTTTACCTTCAAGTTGCTCTTTTAAAATAGCCCTTGCAACTTTATCTCTAGTATCAAGTTCATTTACAAATCTATTTCCATCACTATTAACTAAGTAACCACCCTCACCTCGTGCAGCTTCAGTTACTAAATAGTTTGTTTTTACAAAACCAGTTGGATGAAACTGAACAAACTCCATATCTTTTAAATATAATCCAGCTCGTAATGCAACAGCTAATAAATCTCCCGTATAATCAGGGGCATTTGTTGAATATCCTCTATAAATTCCTGCATATCCACCACCTGCTAAAATCACAGCTTTTGATGAATATATCATTACTTGTGAATTATCTTTATTTAAAGATACTACTCCACTTACTCTATCTTGATATTTTGCAAGATTTAAAATATAGTTGTTTGGTAAAAAAGTTATGCCTTTAGTTTTAGCCTTTTTTATAAGAGCCATTGTTATGGCGCTTCCTGTTTTATCTCCAACATAACAAGTTCTATTTGAACTTCCTCCACCAAAAGGTCGTTGAGCTATTGTTCCATCTTCATTTCTATCAAACTCTACACCATATTCAACTAATTTATTTATTATTTTAGAAGCTTGTTTACACATGTAAGTGATAGCTTTTTTATTTCCTAAACCTTTTCCTGAAATCAAAGTATCATTTATATGTTGGTTTATCTCTTTTGTATTGTTTGGGTCAAGTACTGCATTTATTCCACCACTTGCCATTGAAGAGTTAGATTTAAAAACATTTCCTTTTGTGATTAGGGCAACTTTATTGTTTTCATTTTTTGCTTCAATTGCAGCCATTAATCCTGCAATTCCACCTCCAACTACTATTACATCATAAATCATTTATACTCGATACATTAAATCATATTTAGCTCTTGATGTTGCAGGAACCTTTGTGATTTCTAAATTCTTTTTGATATGTACTGGAACTTTTGAGGCAAAAAGTGATGAAATTAATCCAGGAGTTGAACGAACAAATTGAAGTGCTAGTTGAATATCATTTTCTAAAACCATTTTTGAATCAAGTAAGTAACCAACTTGGGCATTAAATGATTTTTTAAATAGATTCATTTGTAAAAGAGAAGAACTTGAAATTACTCCAATTTTTAATCTATGAGCAGCTTGAAGTAAAGTACACTCTTCACCTTTTACAGTTTGTGTTGGCATTGTATAAATTGAAGTTTTTGCCATGTTAAAAGGTGTTTGAATATATTTAAAGTTGTGATTAACTCCTCCAACTTTTATAGCTATTTCAACTAAATCTTCTAAATTGATATGTTCATTTGTACTTTTATCGATAAAACCATTCCAAACAGCAACACCATAAGATTTTATCATTCCTTTAGTTACCATTTTTTCAAATCTTTTAAAGATTGTTTCGATTTTTTTTAACCAATTTTTATAACCAAGTTTACTTATTTGTATTTCGGGATTATGTAAAAAATAGATATCAAGTGTTTTTACACCAAGATTTTCTAAAGATTTTTGACATGACCACTCTAAATAATCAGGTGTCATACAGTGTTGGTCAAGTTCTATATCTTCTAGTTTTGCCAATGAAGTATTAATAATATTTTCTTCAATCCAAGTATAAGGATTTTGTGGAAATGGATAATCAAGCTGAATAAATCCACCTTTTGAACATATTATTAATTCTTCTCTTTTTGTATCACCCTCTTCAAATAGTTCTTTTAAAGCAACACCAATCTCTTTTTCACTTTGTCCATATCTATAGTTACTTGCTGTATCTATAAGATTAATACCACTTTTAATAGCTTCTTTTACACCAGCTATATAGTGAAATAGATAGTTTTCTTCTTTATAAGGTTCTTTATTAAAAGTACCTAGTCCTAGTTTTGAAAATATCAAATTATTGTGTTTTACATAGAAATCTTTATAATGAGCAAATTTTTTTGCAAAATTGTAAGTATCATCAAATGTAGCAATCATAATCGTAACTCTTCTTCATATATATAATAACACTTCTTTTTAACTAAGATGAGAGAAGAAAATTTCTTCTCTCAATTCTAAGTTTAAAGGGTGTATTTACTTATATGCAATAAGTGTTCCATTATAAAAATGATTTAATTTAATTCTAATCTACTACTAATATTCGCCATTCCGCAGTTATAAACAGAGCTTGTAACCACTCCATCGATTTTATATGAAGCATATTTTTCTATATTTGTTAGGTTTATTCCACCTGCTACTAAGATTTTTACAAATGGATAGTTTTCATTTTTATACTCTATAATTTTTTCTAACTCTTCAAAATCTATTTTATCAAGTTGAATTACATCAACCCCTATTTTCATTAGATTTATACTATCTTGTAAATTATTACTTTCGACATTTAGTTTTTTTTCTGGGATTTTTCTTTTTATTCTTTTTAAATCTTCGTAAAACTCGTCACTTTTTTTATATAAAATTCTATGTCCATCAAAAAATAAAATAGTTTCAGATAGATTCAGTCTATGAGGCATTGCCCCTCCACAAATAGCTGCTTTTATACAGAATCTTTTTGAAAAAGGAAAAGTTTTTCTAGTAGTTAGAAGTTCACAATCTGGATTTTTTTCTTTTAGTTTTTTATTCATTTCATAAGAATAAGTGCTTATTTTACAACTATATTCTAAAAGTATTTGGGTTAATCTCCAAGCTTTATGAATATCTTCATAAAGTCCTGAAAACTTTAAAATTGTTGAGCCTTTTTCAAGTTTTGTTTTACTTTTTACAAAAAATTCAACTTTACAATTTAAAAGCTCAGCTATTTTTGCAGCTTCTTCACTACAAGAAACAATAATATCTTCTCTTGTATAAACTTCAATTTGGGCATGTGAATCATGACAATTTTGTAAACTTGTAGTTAAATCAAAATATGGTAAATCATCTTGAATATATTTTTCTAATTCGCTTATTGATAAATTAAACATATTTTTCCTTTTAAAATCCACGTATTATTGGTGTAAATGCTTTTGTGCTCACATTTACTTTTTGCCCTATTTTTAGAGTGGAAACTTCATCTTTTCCAATTACAACTTCTACAAGTTGTTGCCCAATTGAAACAATAGCAACATGAATAACATCTACTTTTACTATATCAAGAAGTTCTCCCTCAAAAGAGAATTTTTGGCTTCCTTTTGTTTTTAATAAAACATCTTTAGGAAGTCCATCATTGATAATTTTCCCTTGATTTAAAACCACAACCCTTGAAGCTAATCTATACATTTCACTTGGGTCGTGACTTACCATAATAGTTGTTGTTTCGAACTCTTTATGTAAAGTTAATATCTCACTTTGAAGTTTTGTTCTCATATTTGGGTCTAGGGCAGATAGTGGTTCATCCATCAATAAAAGTTTTGGTCTATTCATTAGTGCACGACATAAACTAACTCTTTGTTTTTGACCACCACTCAAAGTAGAAGGAAAACGATTTTTTAACTCTTCCATTTCTGTCATTTGAAGAAGTTTATTGGCTAACTCTTTATCTTTTTTTACATATAAAAGATTTTCCATTACTGAAAAGTTTGGGAAAAGTGCATAATCTTGGAAAACAAAACCTATCTCTCTTTTTTGTGGTGCTAAACAAAACTTATTATCAAGCCAAGTCTCATTATCTATTTTTAGCGTTCCATTGGAACTTTCAAGACCTGCAAGAATTCGTAAAAGTGTAGTTTTCCCACTTCCACTAAGTCCAGAAAGTGCTATAAATTCACCTTTATTTATCTTTAAACTAACATCTAAATTCATTTCTCCATTTGAACCATGAAGCAATTTATTTATATTTATCTCTATCATCTATCTAAACCTGTTAATTTTTTTTGTTTTCCATTAAAAATATATACACCAAGAAGCGTTAAGAAACTTAAAATTACCATTATTACACTGTAAATATGTGCATTTGTATAATCCATAATTTCAACAAATTCATAAATAGCAACTGAAGCCACTTTTGTCTCTCCTGGAATACTTCCTCCCACCATTAAAACAACACCAAACTCTCCTACAGTATGGGCGAAAGTTACTATAATTGCAGTTATTAGTGATGGTTTCATATTTGGTAAAGCTATTCTAAAAAGTGTTTGGATTTTACTTTTTCCACTAATATAACTAGCTTCAAGCATATTTTTATTTAGGCTTTCCAATCCACTTTGCATAGGTTGTACCATAAATGGCAAACTATAAAAACAACTTGCTATTACAAGTCCATAAAAATTGAACACCAATTTTATTCCAAAATTTTCTTCAAAAAAGATACCAATTGGCGAATTATAAGATAAAGCCCAAAGGATATAAAAACCTAAAACAGATGGAGGTAAAACAAGTGGTAAAGCTGTAATTGCTTCTAAAAAAGGTTTTATTTTTGATTTAGTTTGAGATAAATACCAAGCAAGAGGTAAACTAATAAAAAATAGAATAAAAGTAGTAATTCCTGCAAGTTTAAAGGAGATTAAAAACGGTTCAAATTCAATATCTTTTATTAGTTCAATCATTTAATATCTCCTCAATTGATAAATTGCTAGCTTTTATCAACATAGTTACTTTATCACCTTTTTGTAGATTCATCCTTTTTGATGAATCTACAGTGATAATACTTTCAAAATAGATGTTTTCTATATTTAAAATAACACTACTTAAAAGCTCACCATTTTCAATACTATTTATAGTTGCAACAAGTTGATTTGATAAACTAATTTCTCCAAAAAAATCTTTTGCGATAATTATATTTGAAGGATTAACAGAGAGTTTAACTTTTTTGTCTATTTGAACATCTTTACTTAAATCTAAACTCATCATTTTTAGAGTTTGATTACAAAAAGAGAATTCGACAATATTTAAACTATCAATACTATTTATCTTTTTTATTGTTGCAATAAATTGACTCATTTTACTAAATACCCATATTTAACGAAAATTTCTTTTGCTTTATCACTTAAAATAAAATCATAAAATGCTTTTACTTCTTTATTATCCACAGCATTTTTTAATATTACTATACCTTGGTCAATTGGAGTGTATAATTTAGAATCAACACTTACCCAGTTTACATTCTCTTTATATTTTGCCATTTTTTCATCATACATTGATGATTTTGCAACAAATCCTATATCAGCAGCAGTTGTTGCATAAGTTACAGCTTGAGAAATAGATTCTGCATATACAAACTTATCTTTTGTAACTTCTTCTAAACCTGCATTTTTAATAGCTTCCATTGCTGCTGTTCCATAAGGTGCTGTTTTAGGATTTGCTACGGCAATTTTTGATATTGAATTCTCTTTTACAAGATTTATTCCTTTTGAAAAATCAAGCTCTTTTGAACTCAACATCGCTAAACTTCCTTGAGCATAAATTACGGGTTTTGTAATTGCAAAATTTTCTTCAAATAAAGCTTGAGGAAATTTCATATCTGCAGACATAAAGATATTAAATGGAGCACCATTTTTTATCTGTGCAACGAATTTTCCGCTACTTCCAAGATTGATTTGAACTTGTGTATTTGGATGTGTTTTATTAAACTCTGCCACTAAATCATTTATAGCATAACTCACATTTGCAGCAACAGCAACATTGATTTGACCAGCAAAAATGCTTGAACATAATAATACTAAACTTAAAATTACTTTTTTCATTTTTTTCTCCTTATTTTCCTATCATAATGTCTGAGGCTTTTATTATTGCACTCAAATTTGTACCAGTTTTAAGACCTAAGTTATTTACTGAATTTGTTGTGATTATTGAAGCGATTTTGTCACCATTTCCAATATCCATAATCACTTCTGAATTTATCTCACCTTGAAAAACATTATCAACTACACCTTGAAATTTGTTTCTTGCACTAATATTTAAAGTAATATCAGTTGTAAGTAAAACATTACTTGATTTGAATATTGCAACAACTTCATCTTTTGGTTTTAAGTCAAGATTTTTAACAGCTGTATTTGTAATTACTGAAACAAGTGTGTAACCACTTTTTAGTTTAATAAATACTTCTGCATTTACTTTTCCATGTTCTATTAATTCTACAATCCCACTTATTTGATTTCTTGCACTTAGTTGCATTGATAATCTCCTTATTGCTTTTAAAGTCCCTGTATTTATATCAGTCATTCTATTTAGATTTTCAAGAAACTTTTTTTGTTCTTCTTTTAGTAAGTGATAAGTTTGAAGAAGATTTTCTCCATAAGTTGTTAGTGTTGTTCCTCCACCTCCAACACCACCTGTTTCCCTTTGTACAATTGGACTAATAGATAAATTATTCATAGCTTCTACTGCTTCCCAAGCTGCTTTATAACTCATTGGTACCTCTTTTGCAGCTTTACTAATAGAACCAGTTTTTTGTATTGCCATTAATAAATCGATTCTTTTTTCTAATAAAAAAGGTTGATTAAAAATCTCTAATGTCAAATTTGATGATATTTCCACATAAATCCTTTTGGCTATATTTTAAAGTATATAACGATAACGAAAAAATTTTATCATTATATAACTTAATATATAACGATAAATTAAAAAAAACTAGAAGTAAAAACTTCTAGTTTTAAAATTATCTTACTGAATCGAAGAAATAATCTGTTTCAGCAATATTTTTTGTCTCTTCATCTAAGTGATCTAAAATACTATTTGTAATCCATGTTAGAAGATTGATACCACCTTCATATCCACTAATTGAATATCTGTGTAAGTGATGTCTATCAAAGATAGGGAATCCAATTCTAATTAATGGGATTTTTGTATCTCTATATAATTCTTTTCCGTAAACATTTCCAATCATAAAATCTACAGGTTCTGTAAATAGTAAACTTCTTAAATGCCATAAATCTTTTCCTGCCCAGATATTACACTCTGCTGCTCTTGGAGATTTAGATAAGATTTCTTGCATATCTTCTTCCCAACCTTTTCTTGGCGCATTGTGGCAAAGAATGTGAGTTGGAATTGCTCCCATTTCAACTAAGAATGAAACCATTCCTAATAAGAAGTCAGGATCTCCCCAGATAGCAAATTTTTTACTGTGCATATATGGATATGAATCTTGCATTGCATCTACTAATCTTGCTCTTTGTTGTTTTAACTCTTCAGGTACTTCTTTACCAGTTAATTCAGCAAGTTTCATAACGAATCCATCAGTTCCACTTAAACCAATAGGATTACAAACTTCATATTTTTGTTTCCATTTATTTTTAATTGTTTTAGCTGTTAAAATAGTTGAATATTTTTGTAAGCTAATTGTTGCAGCTGCATTAATTGCAGTTTTAGCATCAGCAATTTTAGTTCCACCAGCATATAGTGTATATTCACCAGCACCAGTATCCCATTGTTCTTCATGGTCACCAATCATAATGATTTTGTCACCAAACATTTTAGAGATTTTTTTAATCTCTTTTAATGAACCTAAATATGGTTCAAATCCAGGGATTATGTTGATTCTCTCTGCATCTACTTCTTTTGTAACACCTTCAGATAATTGCTCTAAAGTTGCTTTCATCATATTATCATAACCAGTAATATGAGATCCAACGAATGATGGAGTATGTGCATGAGGAATTAAAATATTATCTAATTCACCTTCAGCTTCTTCACGTGCTCCAATAATAAATGCATTTAAGTCATCTCCAATAACCTCTGCCATACAAGTAGTAGATACAGCAATCATTTCTGGTTTATATAAAGCATTACAGTTTCTTAAACCATCTTTCATATTTGCTAATCCACCAAATACTGCTGCTGATTCAGACATAGAATCTGAAACACAAGGAGTTGGTTCTTTAAAGTGTCTTGTAAAATATGTTCTAAAATACGCAACACAACCGTGGCTTCCATGAACGTAAGGCATAGTATTTTCAAATCCTAAAGCTACCATAACAGCACCTAAAGGTTGACAAGCTTTAGCTGGATTAACAGTGATTGCTTCTCTAGCTAAATTTTTTTCTCTATAATCCCAAGATTCAGTCCATTTTTGAACTTCAGCAACTCTTTCAGGTGATGTAGCACCAGCCGCACTTTCAAATTGTTTTTTGTTTTTTAAAACTTCTTGATATTCAGGTTTTAAAAATAGTTTTTGTCCATTTACAATGTTTTCAACGTCTTGCATAGCCTTCTCCTTACGCTTCTTTTTCCCATGGAGCTTTTGTGTGGTTCCATACTGGTGAGTTAATTGCTAAATCCATGTCTCTAGCGAAAATTGCGAATGCATCATAACCATGGTATGGTCCTGAATAATCCCAAGAGTGCATTTGTCTAAATGGTAATCCCATTTTTTGGAATACATATTTCTCTTTTACTCCAGCTGCTACTAAGTCTGGTCTTAATTTTTTAACGAAAGCTTCTAATTCATACTCATTTGCATCATCATAAATAAGTGTTGATCTTTCGATTTCGTCTTTAGTTCTTTTATAATCATCACCGTGAGCAAACTCATAACCAGTTCCAATTACTTCCATTCCTAAATCTTCATAAGCTCCAATAACGTGTCTTGGTCTTAATCCACCAACATAAAGCATAACTTTTTTACCTTCTAATAAAGGTCTGTATTTTGCAATAACAGCATCAGTCATAGCCGTATATTTAGCGATAACAGCTTCAGTTTTTTCTTGAATTGATTCATCAAAGAATGAAGCAATTTTTCTTAAAGACTCAGTTGTTTTACTTGGTCCAAAGAAGTTATATTCCATCCAAGGAATGTTGAATTCTTGTTCCATATGTCTTGCGATATAGTTCATTGATCTATAGCAATGTAATAAATTTAATTTTGCTTTAGGTGCAATTGCTAACTCTTTATAAGTAGCATCTCCAGACCATTGAGCAATAACCCTTAATCCCATTTCTTCTAATATAATTCTTGTTGACCAAGCATCTCCACCGATGTTATAATCTCCAATAATTGATACATCATAAGGAGTTGATTCGAAATCTTTTTTATAAGAGTTATCAGGCATGATATAATCTCTAATCATATCGTTTGCAATGTGGTGACCAAGTGATTGAGAAACCCCTCTAAATCCTTCACATGAAACAGCTATAGTTTGAGTTCCTGACTCTTTTTTATAAACTTTTGCAACTGCATGAATATCATCTCCAATTAATCCAATCGGACACTCAGATTGAATTGAAATACCATTATTTAATGGAAATAATTCATCAATTTCAGCTAGTGCTTTTTTAAGTTTTTTATCTCCACCAAATACGATATCTTTCTCATTAAAATCTGTAGAGAAGTTCATTGTAACAAATGTATCAATACCAGTTGTTCCAATATAATAATTTCTTCTACCACCTCTTGAGTATTGTCCACACCCAATTGGTCCATGAGAGATATGAATCATATCTTTAATTGGTCCCCAAACAACCCCTTTAGAACCTGCATATGCACAACCTCTTTGTGACATAACACCTGGAACGGTTTGTTTATTACTTTTTGTTGTATCACAAGAACCTTTTGAAGTTTCTGGTGAATCAATACCTAAATGTTTTGCTCTACTTTTTTTTACTTTCTCAGGATATGATTCAAGTACTTCAGCAAGAGCTTCTTTTTGTAGACTTTCTAATGTTTCTGGTCCCATAGTTTTCTCCTCTTTATATAAGAGTTAAGTAGCTTACGCTACTTTTACTCTGTATAGATTCATATCATCTAATTTTTTACAAATATCTTTAGTTGAATCACCATCTACGCTTTTTGAAATTTCAGAAATTTGGTATTTATTTGTGTAATAAATCATTTTGAAATCATCTTTAGGTGCACATTCTGTGTTTGTATAATAATCAACTAAAGCTGTGTGTAAAAAAGTACCAGCTGGCACAGAAAGTTCTTCTAATTTAACACCTTCTCTTGTTTCACTTGTTAAAGTTACAGTTTTCCCTGTAGCATCAATACCTTCTTGAACTTTTTCGATAACTTTCTCAAAACTAACGTTATTTCCTTCACTTGCTGGGAAGTGGTATCCACATATAAACATGATTTTCTCCTTACTACTATTTTTTATTTATTTTTTAATTTAATTAAGCTTCTTCAGCTTTTTTACCGATATTATCTAAATCAGCTTCTTCTTCTAAACCGAATTCCATTAATAGGTTTTCTAAATCATCCATTTCTAATGGAGTTGGGATAACTTTTAAATCATTAGCAATGATTTTTCTTGCTAATTCTTTGTATTCCATAGCTTGGTCAGATGATGGAGCGAACTCAACAACTGTCATTCTTCTTAACTCAGCTCTTTGAACGTGGTTAGATCTTGGAACGAAGTGAATCATTTGAGTACCAATTTGCATTGCTAAGTGTTTAGCTAAATCGTACTCTTTATCTGTCATCCTAGCGTTACAAATTAATCCAGCAAGTCTTACCCCACCAGTATTTGCATATTTTAAAATACCTTTAGAAATGTTGTTAGCTGCATACATAGCCATCATTTCTCCAGACATTACGATGTAGATTTCTTGTGCTTTACCTTCTCTAATTGGCATAGCAAATCCACCACATACAACGTCTCCAAGAACGTCATAAGAAACGAAATCTAATTCGTCATCATAAGCACCCTCTTCTTCTAAGAAATTGATTGCTGTGATAACTCCTCTACCTGCACATCCAACACCTGGCTCTGGTCCACCTGACTCAGTACAATTGATATAACCTTCAGTTATTTCATTGTTATCGTAGTGGAATTCACCAGCACCTGGTTTACATACATCTTCTAATTCTAAATCTTCAACTGTTCCAGCTTCAGAAGCTAATTGCATAATTGTAGATTGAGCTTTTTCATGTAAAATTAATCTTGTTGAATCCGCTTTTGGGTCACATCCAACGATTAATATTTTTTGACCATAATAGTGACACATAGCTGCTAATGTGTTTTGAGATGTAGTAGATTTACCAATCCCACCTTTTCCGTAAAACGCGATTTGTCTTAATGCTGACATTTTATCTCCTTTGATTGTTATGTTTACGAAAATCATTATTGCATCTAGTGTTCCACAGAAAAAAATTTCTTGAAAATTTTTAAATTTTTTTCAAAAAACCCTTAAAATAGGGATTATATTTATGAAATAAATTTTGTAATTTATTTTTAGGAGAATTTTTATCCGATTTTAATTGGAGATATTTTGAAAATTTTTGAAGCAAATATAGTTTCAAAAATGTATAATTTGTTATATGGATTAAAAAAGGATTAACAAAATATGATAATAGATTCACTTTTCACTCATCTACTTTTTACAATTTTGTTTAGTTTTTTAATTGGATTAGAACTAAGAGCTTATAAATTAAAATTTCATTCAGAAGATATACTCTTTTTTGGGACAGCTAGAACTTTCACTTTTGTTGGAATATTAGGATTTATTTTATACAAAATTGAACCAGTTAATTTTTCCGTTTATATTGTGGGTTTTCTTGGAATTACATTTTTGTTTTCCCTTTTTTATAAAAAGTTATTGGAAGAAAAAGAACATAGTATAGTTTTATATTTGGTTTTATTGATTGTTTATAGTTTTGGACCTTTGTCAAATCTTTTTCCTTTATGGCTTACCTCTTTAGTTTTTGTTTTAACAATCTTTTTATTAAATGCGAAGAAAAAGATTTTAAATTTTAATATGCAAATAAATATCTACGAATTTGAAACTTTAGGAAAAATGGTTTTACTTTCAGCTGTTGTTTTACCACTTTTACCCGAAGAAAAAATAATCCCTTATTTAGGAATTTCCCTTTATAAAATTTGGTTAACTGTTGTTGTAATTTCAGGAATTTCATATGCTGGTTATTTAGTTCAAAAATATCTTTTCCCTTCAAAAGGAATTTTTTTAACTGGATTAATTGGAGGAACTTACTCTTCAACAGCAACAACTGTTGTTTTATCAAAAAAGGCACAAACTCTTGAACTAAATCACATAATTACAGCTTCAATAATTGCTGCAACAACAATGATGTATATAAGAATTCTTATAATTTCATATATTTTCAATTTTGAAGTAGCAAAAACAATTTTGTTTCCTTTTGTTTTTTTTATCTTTTTGACAATAATTGTTACATATATTTATTATAAAAAAGCATCTACAACTACAAATAATATAACAATAAAAGATACAAATCCACTAGAATTGGGAACAGCATTTATTTTTGCAATTTTGTTTATTATGACAATGTTAGTTACAAATTATGTAATTGAAAATTTTGGTACAAATGGACTAAGATTTTTATCTTCAATTATTGGATTTGCAGATATTGACCCTTTTATTTTGTCTTTATTAACAGGTAAATATTCTATTGAACCAGTTCAAATAGCTTCAGCAATTATAATAGCTTCTGGAAGTAATAATATTTTAAAAGCAATTTATACTTTATGGTTTGGAAAAGATAAGACTTTTTCAAGTTTTATTTTATTGATGATTTTAGGAATTTTAACTATTTTAGTAGGATTTTTTTTATAAATCCTACTTTAAAAAGTTATAGCTACACATAAGCCTTTATATTTTTTATTGTTAAAAATTATTTGACAATTATCAATTGATAGTGAATATTTGTGCATTTCTACGATTATTTTATAGGTGTTTGTTAATCCTAAACCTGTGCCTTGACTTTGATGTTTAGTTGTAAAATATGGTTCAAATATTTTTCGTAATATCTTTTCATCTATTCCACCAGCATTATCTTCAATTTTTAATCTAAGATGACTATTAATATCTTCTGTTTTTATAGTGATAATTCTATTATCAATTTTGTTTTCAATAAATGCTTCAATTGAATTATTTAAAATATTTTTAATTGCTTCAGCGAATCTAAATTTATCTATAAATACTTTATTATCAATTTTATAGTCAGTTACAATAGTTATTTGATTTTTATTTATAACTTTTTTCATATCATGCAAAATTTCATTTACTAATTGACAAATACTATAAGATTTTTCAAGATTCTCAAAAGCCATATCATCAAAATTATTGATTATATTTGATAGATAATTTGTTATTTCTACAATTTTGTTCATATCTTGGTCTAAGTTTGAAACATCATATAAATTTAATTCATTTTGTAATTTTACTCCACTTGCAATAATTGAAATTGTACTTAGTGGTTGTTTCCATTGATGTGAAATATTTTGAATTAATTCATTTAAAGATTTGAATTTTTTTTCTAATTCGATAAGTTTTAAATGAGTAAAGTTTTTGATAATTAATAAAATCTCTTTTTGATTTGGCATTAAATTCATTGTGATATAAATAATCATTGATTTTTCATATTTTGTAATAAATGTAGTTTCAAAGTTTTCTATATATTTCTTTTTAATTACTTGAGTTATTAACTCTTTGATTTTTTCTTTATTCTCTTTTGAAAATAGTTCTAACGCTGAAATGTTCATAAGTTCTTTGTAGCTATATTCACTCAATTGTTTAAAAGAGTCATTAAATTTTATAAAATTTCCATCTAAATCAATAGTTGCAATTCCATCTTTTGAGCTATAAAATATCGTTTCAAACTCTTGTTCGATTTTTTGTTCTTTTCCCAAATTAATTACTGTTATATATAATAATGGAGATTCGGGAACTAACTCAATTTTTTTACTTTTGATTAAAACATCTAGTGGATTTCCCTCTTTTGTTTTATGTTTTGTTTTAAATTTATCCCAACCCTTTTCCAAAATGTTTTTTTGTCTTTTTTCCATCTCTTCAGGAGTTATAAATTCTAAAGTCAAATCTTTTGGAGTAATCTCTTTAAACTCTTCTTTTGTGTAGTTATATAATTCTAAAGCTTTTTGATTAGATAAGATAAATTTTTGTGTCTTTAAATCAAGAACTAAAATTGCATCAAGAGATTCATTAAATAATGTTGATAACAAATTATGATATTGATTATCCATGAAACTCCTTTTTTTATAATCGTTATTATAAACTAATTCTATAAAAAGTGTGTCACGTGAAACTTTTTTTATAAATTTTCTACCTTGTAGAGTTTCTTTCGTTCTTTAGAAGATGGAATATCTAATATTTTTCTATATTTAGTAATAGTTCTTCTAACCATTTTTAGACCAAATTTTTCTTCAATAAATTCTAAGATAGTTTCATCAGTTAAAGGTTCATCTTTATTTTCATAATCAACCAAACTTTTTATATAACTTTTTATTTGAGATGATGATAAATCTTTATCAACAGCATTTGTAAAAAAGAATTTTAAAGGAAAAGTTCCTAAGTTACACTCAATATATTTGTTTGAAACAGCTCTACTAATTGTAGATTCTGCAAAACCTAACTCTGTTGCAATCTCTTGCATAGAAAAAGGTTTTAACTCTCCTCCTACAAAAAATGAGATTTGTTTTTCTACGATAATTAAAACAATTTTATATAAAGTTGCTTTTCTAAGATTTAATAGATTCACTAAATCTTTTGCCTCTTTTAGTTTCTCTTTTATATTTTCATTTTTTGTATTAAAAGGATTTTTTACTTTGATATCTGGATAGTATGAGTTATTGATTCTAATATCAATATCCTCATTTATCTCAACAAAAAAATCAGGAATTACTTGAACGTTATCATTTATATAATCAATTGCAGGGGGATTATTAAAATATTTAATAATATCTTTTGCATCATTAAATCTATGATGTGTTGCATATTTATCAATATGAGCTATATCTTTGATAATTTTTTTGGTGAAATTATATAATTCATCATCAATATCTTTATCCATTGAATCCAATTGAAATAAAAACGATTCTTCGATATTAAGTGCACCAACTCCACTTGGTTCTAATCTTGAAAATCTTTGTCGAATTGATTCAACATACTCTTTATATACATTACATGTGTCGGCAATTTTTTCAATATCTCCATCAAAGTAACCATTTTCATCAATATCACACAAAATTTCAAGTGCAACTTTTTTTGAATTTGGTGTAGGAAATAGTGTATCATCTTCTATTTGCTCACTCAATTTATCATTTAATGAATTTGTATAAAATGCAAGTGATTCAATAAACTCACCACTTGTTCCATTTGAGGTAAAATTGTTATAAAACTCTTTTGGTTTTTTTACTTCCAAAAATGGATTTTCATACGATAAATTAGTAAGGTATGATTCTAAATCTTGTATCGAAGTTTGTAGCATTGGAAGCCATAACTTTAACGAAAGGTTTAGATTTTGTTTTTGTGTTGTTGATATAGATAATGTGTTTGCCATGATTTTATTATGCCCAAATTCAAAATGAATTTGGACACTCCTTTAGTATATTTTTTAATACTTAATTCTAATTACACCGTTTGGTTTAACTATTTTCATTTGACAAGAAAGTCTTGCTTTTTCAGTGTTTGTTCCAGCACCAGCTTCAGCAATTACTTTTTTCTCTTTTTCGTTAATTTCAGAAATAAATTCCATACCTTGTTCAATTGAAACTAAACATGTTCCACATTGACCATCTCTACAACCAAATGGTAAAGCTGAACCAGATGCTTCAACTACATCTTGAATTGTACTTCCTGGTTTTACATTGATTGCTAAAAAATCATTTACTATTTCTACTCTTGTTGTCATTTTCTATTCCTTATTTTAATTTGAATGGTTTTACTAAAATATCACCTTTGATTAACATCATTGGTGCAATTCTGATTTTTGGGCTAATTGTGAATTGTTGGCATTGCTCTGCCTCTTTTGAACTAATAGCTCCAAGTTTAACTAAGATGTCTAACTCTTCATCTTCCATATAACTTGTTGGTTCTTCATTACTCAAGTTTTCAACAGAAATTAAACAATTAGAATAGTCACCATCAACTGCGAAAGGAATAGGAATCTTCTTTTCCTTTGCTAACCTAACAATAGGTTCACCTATCTTACCTTCGTACACTCCGTCAGTTTCCATGTCAAAATGCATAAAAATTACTTTTGCCATATTTTCCTCCTACCTTTTTTTAGACTTGTAATAAAACCTTATCAAGCCAAGTGATAAGGTTCTTTAAACCCTTTCATTTGACTTGAGAAGAAATACTATTTTGAGTAGTATTTCTCCCTATGTTTTCTCATAAATTCTAACTCTTCTTGAACTTCATCTCTATAATCTTCCATTGCAAGTAGTTCATGTTCCCTACAACCTACAACTTCAATAAGTGCATTTACATCTAAAAAATGTACTTCATACACTCTAATTACTTGTAAAAATTCCCCAATAGATTTGATATATCCAATTGCCCCTTTTTGAACCATAACTGTTCCAATTGGTGCATGAGGGTAAGTTCCATCATTTTTTACATCTTCAAGAAGTTGTACTTTTTGTCCTATACCAAATTTTGCAACTTCTTCATCTCTTCCTGAACGGTTCGCAGTTACGCTATCATGCAAAAAAGTATTTGCATCTACGATTTGTTTATGATCAACAGCCACAACTTCCTCCTGTAGATGATGAACTAGAACCACAAGAAGAACAACCTTCTAGTTTCCCAGTTTCATACATATTCCAAACTTCAGCTGCACTTGGAGAGTGCCCAGTTTTGTAATCTCCATAAACTCTTAAAAGAGAAAATTTTAAAAATTCTAAAAGTTTATTCTCTTCTGAAATAGAATCTAAACCTTTTTTTATCAAACTTCCATACTCTTTCATCATATGAAATCTTTTTACATTTATTAACTTTTGGTCAAATTCAATACCAAAAAAGTTAAAGAAATCTTCCGTATCTCTTAATTTATAAAATTCTTCTACAGTTCCCATAATTCATCCTTTTATAGGTCTAATTCGCCTTTTAATTGTTCTACCCAATTTTTAATTCTCTCTTTAGTTTTACCTTTTTCATTGTGGTCATCAATAGCTAAACCACATAGTTTTCCATCCATTTCAGCTAAAGAAAACTCATATTTATATTCATCTTTATCCACAAATCCAACAGCAGTTGCTCCTAAATCTGTAAAAGTTTTATATAGTTTCCCTAATGCTGAACAGAATTGTTCTCCATGTTTTACACTATCTCCTGCTCCAAAGAAAGCTACTGTTTTTCCAGATAAATCTGGCTTCTCATCTTGAAGTTCTAGTTGAACATCAACCCAAGAGAAATGAACATCTCCTTGTCCCCAAGTAGAACTTCCTATGAACAAAATGTCATAGTTTTGAAGTTGCTCTAAATCATCATAATCTTCTTCCATATTTATTACGTCATCTTCATCTATTTCAAACTCTTTAGCTAATGCTTTAGCTACTTTCATAGATGTTCCACCAGCTGTTCCACAAAATATTCCCATACTTGACATTTCTCAATCCTTATACGTTTTTATATTTATTGTAAGTTTCTTGTGCGTTATTTAGGTATTTTTCACCCTCTTTTTCTAAATCCTCATAAGTTCTAAATGAGAATCTATGCGCATCTTTGAAGAATTTTTCACAAATAACGATTTTATCTGTGAAAACAACAACTCTTCCAAAACCTTCGTGACTCATCTCCATAACAACAGAACACATAATTCCTGTTAGTTTTTCAAAGGCAAGTGCAACAGCTTGATAGATAAGTCTTATATCTTTGATTTGCATCTCATCAATATCAGCAATAATAGGGATATTTTTTAAATCCTCTTTTGTTTTGATATATTTCTCTTCTATTAAGTCTTTATCACTTTTATTTGCCCAAGTTCCAAATTGGTCTAAGGCTCTAATCTGACCAATTAATGTATCTATAAATAGTTTCTTAGCGTCCATTATGCAGCCTTTTTTTCAATGATTTTTTTAATAAACGGAGGTGGATTTGTATTTAGCATAGTTGTTAGTTTTTTTATTTCTTCTTCAATTGAAACACTCTCCTTATATTTGATAGGAAAGATTCCACTATTTATAATTTTTGCAGCTGCAATTGCTCCAATATTTGTAAAATAAACAATATCTATATCTTTTAAAAGTTCAACAGTTTTATCTGTATCTTTATCTTCAATTTTTATGATTTCGCAAACGTTAGTAAGGTCTTTCCCTATTTCATAAACAGCAAATTGCTTAGCACTTCCAAAATGTGAATCAATATTTTCTAAATCGCTAGTTGCAAAGGCAACTTTTAGATTACCAGTTGAGGGTTCATTTGATTTTATTTTAATGCTTTTCATGTGACATCCTATATTTATATATAAAGAGCTATATGCAATTAGTGTTCCACAACTTTTTTTGTTTTATTTTCCTATTGTAAAAAGATAAAAAATATTGTTTGAAGTCTCTAAAAACTCTTTAGAAAGGTCGTCAAAATAGGCACCTAGACCACTACAAGAGATATTTAGAAGAGTTGAACGAAGATATAAAATTTGTGAAATAAATCCACTTAAGATATATAAATAAAAAATATTTTCACTATTTTTTGAAGTAAAAAAGAGTGTAACTGCACTATCTCCTGAAAGTTTTTGATTTAAACCAAGTTTTGTTGCAATCTCCTTAAAATCGCCCTCTTTTTGAAGTTCTACATTTTTGTAAAGACCTTTTTTCATCTCTTTAATATTGTTATTTATAAAATAAATCTCTATTTCATATTTTTGTGCAAATTCAAAAATATCTTTTGTAATAAACAAAAACTCCTCTTTTGAAATCGGCTCTTTTTTAAAAGCTCTAATTGAACGGCGAGTATCTATCGCTTTTTGTAAATCCTCTTTTTTTATCCCTTTTAAGAACTCTATATTTGAAACAATAGGAAAATCATCTTTTAAAGAATTTTCATAAAACTCTTCGATAAACTTCTCTTTTAACTGGTAATCACAAGCGCATACATTTACTATTTGAGTTCTTAGTTTTTTACACTCCAACTCTTTATGTATTTGAGTAAAAACAGAAGTATAAAAGGCTTCAAAATTATCAAATGAAAAATCTTCATTTAAACTCTTTTTATCAAAATTAAAATTTATATTAAAAGGTAAATTTTCAAGCTCTAAAGCAGCATAAATAGAACCCAAAAGATGACCACTGTCAAGTAAAATATATCTTATAGCTCTTTTTTCATATTTCCAAGCTGAACGAAAATAGGCATTACTTATTAAGAAGATGATTTTTTTTTGAGTTTTATCTTCAAAATAAAATTCAACTCCATCATTACTTAATTCATGGATTAAAGTGAGCCTATTTTCAAGTGCTTCATAGTGATAAATTCCATTTACTAAAGATTTTATTCCACGAAGTTGAATATAAATTTCACTTGGATATAAACCACCAGCACTTGGATTTGCTCTTAAATCTACTTTCACATTTCCATAGGTTTTAGATGCTGTAATTTTCCCAATATTTTTGATAAATTTTAACTCTTCAAATTCATCTAAATCATAAGATAAAAAAAAAGTTGGGAATTTTTTAAAGGCTCTTGGTTGAGTTCTATAATCTATAAAACTAGAGCCTGTTAGATATTTTTTTGCATTAATATCAGTTTTATCATAAAACTTTTGCATTTCTTAATAGTCTTACGATATTAGAAGTAACCGCCAAATCAATTGCTTTAAAACCATCTAAACTTTTTAACTCTTTATTTGCACCATAATCCAAAAGAAGTTCTACAAATCTCTCTTTTCCTGCACTTGCACAATACATCAAGGCAGTTACATTATTTACATTTTGTGAATCTATATCAATTCCTGCTTTTATCAAAGCTTCAAAACACTCATAAGAGTTTGCAAAACATGAGTTCCAAAGTGCAGAATTTCCATCAACATTTTTGATGTTTAAATCAACTCCTAAAGATAAAAGTTCATTTACTAACTCTATTTTTCCTTCACGACAGGCTTTCATAAGAGCAGAGTTTCCATATTTTCCAACACTATTTAAGTTTGTTAAATCATACTCATTCTCTTCTAACCATTTTTTTAATTCACTTGTCATTTTAAACACCCATCCAATTTTCGTGTGTGTGCCCTTTTGGTTTGAAGTTTACAACTTCATTTAAAGTAATAGAAAACTCTTCCATTTTAAAATCATCATCTAAATCAGTTGGAATCTCTTTATATTTTATAACTCCCTCTTTATCAATCACAAAAATAGAGTTTGCAAGCATAGAGTCATTTATATTTACTCCAAATTTATTTGAAAAATCAACAAAGTCATTTGAGATAAAACTTCTATCTAAAGCAAACTTTTCAGCAACATCTTCAATAATCTCATTTGCACTTGAAGTGATGATATAAGGAAAAACTTTTCTTTTTGTGCTGTTTATTATTTGGTGTAAGTCAGAGTCGTATTTATTTACATCATTTAAAGTAATCATAACTTGAACAGAAGGTGCCATAAGTCCAATCACTTTTACCTCATCATTTAACATTTTAACTCTAATTGCAGGTGCTTCACCCTCAACTTTTCTCTCTTTTTTACCTAAAGTGTAACTATTATTTTTGTATGTGATTTCCATTTATAAAATTTCCTTGTGTATTATTTGACAATCTTTATTTATCATCATTATTGACCTAACTAGATTGTTTTTTTCATCTTTTAGATTAAATGTTTTTGCAAAAGATGTAAAATCATTTGAGATATATGATTTATTTAGTTCATATTTTTGTGCTAACTCTTCTATCTCATTTTTTGAGCTTGAAGTTATGATAAAACACTCAATTTTGTCCTTTGAAAAATTTATGCTCTCTTTTAATTTTTCATTAAACTCTAAAATATTTGGTAAAGATAAAATAACTTGAGCTTGCAATTTTGGAAGACCAAGTAGTTTTGTACTTTCGTTTAACATTTTTATTGGTGTAATTGGAACTAATTGAAAATTTGGATTAATGCTCATGGTTAACTCCATATTTGTGATGATTTATCAAATTTGCCAATTCAAAAAGTAAATAAGCACTTCCTTCATATAAAACATCATTTTTAAGTTGATTTCCTAAACCTTCAAAGTCAGGAAAACCTCTTAACATCAAAGCTTTTTTATGTTTTATAGTAAGTCTTTCCCCATGGAAATTTGATATTAATAGATCACTTTCTTGCAAAAATGATTCCACATCTTCAAAATCTCCAATTAAAAGATTTTCACATGGGATTTCATCTAATAAATCATTTCTATGAGTAGTAACTATAGCTTTTATAGTTGCACCTGCTTCAATAATCGTATTTGCAATACTTATTGCTTGGTCAGGTTCAAGAGCTAATATTACTTTTGAACTTCCTATTGCAAAGTGAGTATCCAAAAGTGCATCTTGTAATCTTTTTCTCCATCGAACAATACTAGGGTGTGGTTGAGAGATTTTTTTTAGATTACATAACATCTTATAAAATTTATCACTTTGTTCTAAACCACCTAAAGAGTCAAAATGAAATAGATTTATATTTGCATTTTTTTCAAGCATTTTTTGCCCAGCTTTTTGAACACTTTGACCAACTGTTATTACAAGATGAGAAGTAGCAAGTTTTTTAATATCTTCAACACTTATCCCTCCACTACTTAAAGCTCCTTGTTTTAAACCTAAGTGACCATCAAGTGATTCACTCAAATCTGGAAGTGCAAAAACTTCATATCCAAAAAGTGAAATAGTATCTTTGATTTTTTCTATTTCTATTGGTTTTAGATTTACATTTGGGATAATTAGTGCTTTATTTGTATCTATTTCACTATCTTTTTCAACAAGTTGATCAATAGTAGCTTCAACTGCTTTTGCAAAACCACTCTCAATTGAGCCTTCAAAATCAGGTGTATTTACGTAAACCATTAGTTGTTGGTCTTTTACAAGTAAAGTTGCACCTTTTATATCATCACCTTTTGTTTCAGTAAGTCCAGTTGTAAAAAGACCAACTAAATCTGGTTTTACTTTTTTAGTAATATTTTTTATACTCTCACTAATAGCATAATCTCCACCATCAATAACAGCAGTTATGTCATTTACAGCTGTTGTTTGAACAGCAATTGGGTCATTAAAATGTCTTGTAAAAAATACTTTTGTAAATGAAGCACAACCTTGAGCTCCATGCATCAATGGCATACAGTTTTTTATTCCTAAAAAGAAGAGCATCGCTCCCATTGGC
Source organism: Arcobacter ellisii (assembly GCF_003544915.1). NCBI lineage: Bacteria > Pseudomonadati > Campylobacterota > Epsilonproteobacteria > Campylobacterales > Arcobacteraceae > Arcobacter > Arcobacter ellisii. The sequence continues at coordinate 35,331 of NZ_CP032097.1, forward strand.
TGCGATAGTTTTATAGGGTTTAGTTGTAAAGGTTTTTTACTAATAGCTTCCATTTTAGTTATTCCCCCAAGGTTCAGGGTTCCCAACTATTTGGAATACTTTGTTATTAACTGCATTACAAACATCAATAGCAAGATTGATTAAACCACTATAAGCTCCATAACTTACTTTTTTCTCTTGGTTAACATCAACAAAAGCTACTTTTTTCTTAATAGCTGTATATAAACTTCTTCCACCTGCAAGTAAAATATCAATATTGTGTTCATCAATTAATTTTGATTGTTCACTTGGGTCTTCCATAAGAATTTTTACATATTGAGCACAAATTTCTCTATCTTCTAATGTAGCTTTTTTTACACTTGTTGCAACTACATCAATTCCTATATCTTGTAAAGCACTAGCAATTGACCAAGTTTTATTTCCACCTGTATTTAAAATTGCTTTTTTACCTTCAAGTATTTTTCTATATGGAACTAATGCTTCTTCAAGTTTTGCTTCTTCTTCAGCAATAACTGCTTCAGCACGTGCACTTAATGCTTCATCACCAAAAGCATTTACGATACTTCTAATAGCATTTGTTGTATCTCGTTTTCCATAAAATGAGATAGAAATATATGGAATTTCATATTTTTCTTGCATTTTTCTTGTTAGACTTATTAGAGATTTTGCACAAACAATTACATTTAGTTTTGCAGTGTGTGCCATTTGGATATTTTCAATTCTTCCATCACCTGCAAGTGTTGAAACAACTTTTATTCCAATTTTTTCTAAAATAGGAGTATACTGCCACATATCTCCAGTAACATTATATTCTCCAATTAGATTGATTCCAAAAGGATGAATCTCTTCTGGTTCTCTTGTACCAATTAGTTGATGAAGAACAGATTCTCCTCCAAGACGTGAGCCTAGATTTTTACCACCAACAAAACCTGGAGAGTGAATAACAACTACTGGAATACCATGTTTAGTCTGCATTCTTGCACAAGTATTATCCATATCATCACCAATCATTGCAGTTACGCAAGTTTCATATACGAATATACCTTTTGGATTTTTATGTTCAACTATATAATCTATTGCTTCTTCTAGTTTTTTATCACCACCAAAGATTACATCATTTGTATTAACATCAGTTGTAAATCCTGTAACAGTGTTATTTTCGCCATGGTGAGAAGTTAAAGTTTGTCTTGTTTCCCAAGATGCTCCAATACAAGTTGCAGGAGAGTGAACTAAATGAACAACATCTGCAAAAGGGAATAACGCGATTTGAGCTCCCTCAAATGCACAACCTCCGCTAGTTGCTCCTGGTTTTGGTTTATCACATGATGATTTTTTTGTTTTATTATGAGAACATGCACTTTCGCTTAATAATTCTTTGATTAATTTTTTATTTACCATAACGTCCTCTTTTGTTTTGGATTTTTTTATGATTTATGCAAATTCTATTCCCATAAGAAATAAGTTCTAAATGTCTGTTTAGACATTTAGAATTAAAAGAATTATTTAGATAGTTGATTTATATATTCAACATAAGCTTTTGTGTATTTATTTAATGCTTCTTCTGTTAGTTTATATTCTGTTCCATAAGATATAAATGGTTTTTTATAGTCCATTTTTATGTAGTTTGCTGTACCTAAAAATGGAGAAAGAAACTCCTCAACACTTTTTTTATCTTTACCAGTTTCACTAAATGCTTTTTCTTCTCCTCCACAACTAACAGCAACGGCAAAAGCTTTGTTTTCTAATTTATAATTAGCTGCATAAGCAAAATCATATTCAAGAACAAGATCAAACCACTCTTTTAAAAGTGCTGGTGAACTAAACCAATACATTGGAAATTGAAAAACAATAACATCATGGTTTAACAACAACTCTTGTTCTTTTTTTACATCTATTTTAAACTCTGGATAGTTTGTATATAAATTGTTTATAGTTACATTTTCTAAGTTACTAATTGCATTTATAAGTTTTTTATTTACAACGGAATTCTCAATATTTGGATGAACTAAATTTACTAATATTTTTTTCATTTTAAAGCCTTTTTTATAAATTTAATTGGATTATATATAAATATAAAATAAAATGTAAGTATGTACTTTTATGTAATATACTATCATTTAGGAAAGTGTCAATGAAAAAAAATGAAGAAAATAATATCACCCAAACACCATTTGGTTATACTTTATCTCTAATTTCAGGAAAATGGAAAATGATAATTTTGTACTTATTATCTGAGTATGAAGTTATAAGATATAATGAACTACAAAGAAAAATAGGAAGTATTACTTATAAGATGCTCAGCTCACAATTAAAAGAATTAGAAGCGGATAAATTGATTATAAGAAAAGAATATCCAATGATTCCACCAAAAGTTGAATATAGTTTAACCCAAAGAGGAAAATCTCTTATTCCTATTTTAGATTCTATGTGCGAATGGGGTTATAAAGAAAGACCTGACATAAATTGTATTAGTTATTTAAAATAAAAAATCACTCTTTCATTATTGTGGAATAGTATTTGCAAAGTAAATACTGATAAATGAAGGAGTCTAAAATGATTGCTATACCTCTAGATAAAAAAGATTCAACAACAATATCTGAATTGTTCGGAAACTCTGCATACTTTGCCTTTTTAAATGAAGATACTGGTCATTTCAAGGTAGTGAAAAATCAAGGATGTGGAGATGGATTGGAAACAGCTAAGTTTCTTTCAAATCAACAAATAAACAGCACGATTTTTTTTCATATGGGAGAAGGAATTTTTAATTCTTTACAAGAGAGTGGAATGAAAGTTTATAGTTGCGTAAAAAACTATCTAAGTATAGATGAAATTTATAGACAATTTTTATCAAATAAATGTAAAGAAGTTACAAAAGCAAATAGTTCAACTCTTTTGGATTCTGGAATGCCAAGTGGTAGTTGTGCTTGTAGTTCAAAAAAGTAGGATGTAGCTAATGAGTAAAGATTTAGATTACTATCTTAATTTGGATTACCCATTTGAGTGTTACAGTGGAGAACATGAGCTTGGTGACGCTTATTTGGTTGAGTATTTAGATTTTGATATAAAAGCTGCAAGTGAAGATTATGAAGAAGCAGTTGAACTTGCAAGAGCATATTTAAAAGAGCATATTAAAAAGCAATTAGAGTTAGGTAAACAAATACCAAATCCACGAGAAGGAATTAGATTTATGGAACATAGAGCAGCATTAGAAGCATACAAAAACAGAGATTTCAAAAAGGCTTTTGAAATTTGGAGTGAAGAAGTAAATTATAAAAATGACCAAGCTATGGCAAACTTAGGTTTAATGTACTTAAAGGGTGAAGGTGTAGAAAAGGATTTTTCAAAAGCTAAAGAGTGGTTTGAAAAAGCAAGTGTTTATGACAATGACTCTGCAAATTTTAATTTAGCTTTGATGTACCAAACTAAAATTGGTGTTGAAGAGGATATAAACAAAGCAATAGAGTATTTTAGAAAAGCAGTAGATAAAGAACACGTTCAAGCTGCATTTAGATTGGCTTTGATTTTATTAAAAGATAGACAAAATCTTGAGAGTTTAAAAGAAGGTTTTGACTGTATGATAAAAGCTGCACAAAATGGTCATGTTATGGCAAAAGTTCAGCTTACTGGTTCAGATAAAAATTTAGAAGATGTGAGTGAATTAAATCAATTTTTTAGAGCCCAAGATTTGCCTACTCAACTTGAAAAAGTAAATGATGCTCTTGAGAGATATATAAGACCAATTTTGAAAAAAGATGGTGGAGATATAGTTTTAATTGATTACAAAAATGAGCCTGAAATTGAGTTAAGACTTGCATATCAAGGTAATTGTGTTGGCTGTTCAATAGCTTCAACTGGAACATATGAGATGATTAAAAATACTATTGAACAAATAATAGATAAAAGGGTTAGGATTTTTATATTATGAAAATTGCATTTGCTTCAAAAGACAATATTTATGTTAATCAACATTTTGGTTGGTGTAAAGAGTTTTATATCTATGAAATAATAGGGAATGAATATACTTTTTTAAGAGCTGTTGATTCATCACTTGAAATTGATGATGAGATAGAAAAACTTTCATACAAAATAGAGTGTTTAGAAGATAGTGATATTTTATATGTGCAACAAATTGGACCAAAGGCTTCAATGATGGTTAAATCATGTAAAATTTTTCCAATGCAATCAAGTAGAGAAAATGAAAAAATTGTTGATATTTTAGAACAATTAATAAAAATGCAAGAAAATCCACCTATTTGGATGAGAAGGTTACTACAACAATGAATCATACAAAACCACTGGAAATTGTAGAAAATATCTACTTTATTGGTGCATTTGACCCAGATATTAGAACATTTGATATTATTATGAAAACGGCAAATGGTTCTTCGTATAATGCCTATTTAATAAAAACTTCTGAGGGTGTAATTATAGTTGATACTGTAAAATTAGAGTTTCAACGTGACTTCTTTTCAAAAATAGAACAACTTTGTTCTTATGATGAAATAAAATATGTTTTATGTCACCACTTAGAACCAGACCATGCAGGTGCAATTCCAGAACTTATAAAAAGAGCTCCACAAGCAAAAGTTCTGATTTCTCCCCAAGCAACTCCTATGTTAAAAGCAATAACAAACAATGAAAATATTGATTTTGAAACAGTTTGGACAAATAAAGAGTTGAAATTAGGAGAAAAAACAATTAAGTTTTTAACAACTCCATATTTACATTGGCCAGAAACAATGAGTTCATATGTAGTTGAAGATAGTTTACTTTTTAGTGGAGATGTTTTTGGTAGCCACTATTATGATAGTAGATTATTTGATGATTTAGTTGGAGATTTTTCTTACGCTTTTAAATATTATTATGACCACATAATGAGACCTTTTAAAACATATGTTTTAAATGCTTTAAAGTTATATGATAAATTAGATATAAAAATGATAGCAACGTTGCATGGTCCAATAATAAGAGAAAAGCCATATAAATATATTGAACTTTATAGAAAATGGAGTTTAGATAGACCTGATAATATCAGTTCAAACAATAAAATCATCTCTATTTTTTATCTAACAAGTTATAAAAATACAAGAGATATGGCTGAAGCTATATTTGAAGGTGCAGAAAGTATTAAAACAATACGAGCTAGCTTATATGATTTGGCTTCAATTGAAGAACAAAATATGATAAATATTCTTGAAGAGAGTGATGGAATACTTATAGGAACTCCTACAATAAACGCAGATGCTCCAAAACCTGTTTGGGATTTACTCTCTTGTATGATGTATTTAGAAAAAAGAGGAAAAACAGGTCAAGCTTTTGGTAGTTATGGTTGGAGTGGAGAAGCTGTAAATATGATTTTAGATAGAATGAAATCGTTACATTTTAGAGTTCCTCCTATAGAACCTATGAAAATAAGACTTATTCCAAATGAAGATGAATTAGAAAAATGTTATAATTTTGGAAAGGAGTTTGCCCAAATTGTAAATGGCAAAATGATTGAAATAGATATGAATTAAAAAATTAATTACCGATGAGTATAAAACTTTACAGGGGTTTAACTAAAACAATACTCATCGCTTATTAATTTTACAATTCCATATCTTTTAAATATTCACTAATTTTTGGAATAGAATCTTTTCTACAAACTAAACAAGTTGGAATATTTGCCTCTTTTTTTGGTAAAATTGTGATTTTAATATCTTTATCATAACCCATTTTTTTTACAATACTTGTAGGAAGCAGACTTTTCCCCATACCTACTTTTATACATGACAAAATAGTCTCAAGATTTCCTAAATACAAAGATTTCTCAACATAAATATCTTTTTCTTTATAATAGTTTTTTAGAAATTTATCATAAACGCAACCCGTTTTAAAAGTCAATGTCACATTTGGAACATTCTCTTCATTTGGTTCTAAAATAGCTATCTCTTCTTCATATTTTTTTAAAACCATTAACGAATCATTTTTTGGTTCACCACTTATAAACGCAATATCAATTTTATAATCTAAAATCAATTGCATAATATCTTTTGTTGTTCCAGTGAATAATTCTAGTTGCATTTTTGGAAAATCTTTATGAAGTTGTATTAAAAAAGGAGAAATCCTAACTACTGCATTACACTCTGTTGAGCCAACTTTTAGGTGAGTCATTTGTTCATCTTGATTTAAACTTGATATGGCATTTTCCATTTTATGAAGTATTTCTAATGCTTGAGGATAAAATCTTTCACCTGAAGACGTTAAAATAACTCCTTTAGGAACCCTATAAAATAGTTCAAGTCCTAAAATCTTTTCAAGTTGTTTTATTCTTGAAGTTACATTTGATTGGGCACATTTTAGTTCATTTGAAGCAAGTGAAATACTTTTTTTGTTTGCAACACTTACAAAAACTTTTAATAAATTCATATCCATATCATTTCTCCTTATATCACCTATCATTATTGATTATTTGACACTAGATAACCTTTAGTGATATGATAACGTAATTTAATGAACGAAAGGTTTATAAATGAATAGATTGTTAGATAGAAATGATAACTTATCAATTATTATAGCAGGGATATTTGCAATTATTACAGGAGTTGGAGTTGCAAGATTTGCGTTTACTTCACTAATTCCTTCTATGTTAGAAAATTATTTAGATATTACATTTGCTGGAATTTTAGCTTCACTAAATTTTGCAGGATATTTAACTGGTTCAATACTTTCTGTTTTTATAAAAGATATAAACCAAAAAGTGATGTTATTTAGATTTGGTCTTGTACTTGCTGTTCTTACAACTTTTGTTTTAGCTTTTAGTACAAACGAAACTTATTGGATTATAGCAAGAATCATTGCAGGATTTGCAGGAGCTATGGGATTAGTTGTTGGTTCTGCAATTGTAATGACAAAATTGCAAATAGAGAGTAAAACAAAAGCTATGGGAATACACTTTAGTGGTATTGGTTTTTCTATTTTGACTACAGATTTGTTAAACAGATATATTTTAAGTAGTGGTGGAACTTGGCAAGATGCATGGATGTATTTAGCAATTTTTGGTGCAATTTTGTCAGTTTATTCAATATATATTTTATCTTTTGACAAAATGGTAAAACAAAATGTAGTAAAACACAAATTTGATACATCAATATTTACAATTTTTGTTGTATTACTTATTATGGCTTATTTCACAGAAGGTGTTGGATTTGTTGTTCAAGGTACTTTTTTACCAGATATTATAAATAATCTTCCAGGACTTGCAGGTTATGGGAATTTAACTTGGACTTTAGTTGGACTTGCTGGAATTCCATCTTGTATTATTTGGATGAGATTAGCTCACAAATATGGAAGTGTAAATATAATCATCATTGCATTATTGATTCAAATGGTTGGTATTTTAATACCAACATTTACGACAAATATTTATATGAATTTTTTAAGTGGTATTTTTTATGGAGGAACTTTTGTTGGTTTAGTTGCTCTTTTTATGAATCTTGGAGGTCAGCTTGCAAAACACAATCCTGTTGTTTTAATGGGAGCTTTAACAACTTCTTATGGAATTGGACAAGTAATCGCACCACTTTATAGTGTATATTTGATTGAAAAATTTGGCAATTATGATTATGCTTTATATTTGACAGCATTAATTGTATTTGGGGGAGTACTTTTACTTTTAATTGCAAAAAAATTTGAAATAGAGAAAATCTAAATTAATAGTTTCTAGTTTAAGCTAAATCACTTAAATTAGAAACTTTATAAATCACATCTTTTAACTCATTTAATTTTTTTATCACAGCATCATTACAAGGTTTATCTAGTTTATATCTGATATCTATAAAATCATAAATATTGTCTATATTTCCATATATCTCTTTTAATAACTCTTTTTTTATCTCTTCTTGAACTCTCATAATATCTTCCTTATTTGATATGGATTTTATATGCATTTTTTATTCCTATTTTTTGTATGGAACATTAAATGCATTGTGTTGATAAATCAAATAAGGAGTTATCTATGAGTTGTTCGTGTACTTCAAGTAGTTCTCAAGAATCAATCCAAGAAGATATAATGGCAAAAATTAATAATCATCCATGTTATAGTGAAGGTGCTCATCAACACTATGCAAGGATACATGTTGCTGTTGCACCGGCTTGTAATATTCAATGTAACTACTGTAATAGAAAATATGATTGTTCAAATGAGAGTAGACCTGGTGTTACTAGTACTAAATTATCACCTGAAGAAGCAGTTAAGAAGATTTTATATGTTGGTGGTGAGATTCAACAGCTTTCAGTTGTAGGAATTGCAGGACCTGGTGATGCATTAGCAAATCCTGAAAAAACTTTTAAAACTTTTAAAATGTTATATGAAAAAGCACCAGATTTAAAAATGTGTTTATCAACAAATGGTCTTATGTTACCAGATTATATTGACCAAATCCAAAAATATAATGTTGACCACGTAACGGTTACTATTAATTCTGTTGATGAAACTGGTGAAGTTGGTTCAAAAATTTATCCATGGATTTTATGGAATCACAAAAAAGTATTTGGAAAAGAAGCAGCAAAAATCCTTTTACAAAGACAACTTGAGGGAATCAAGATGTTAACTGAAAGAGGAATTTTAGTTAAAGCTAACTCTGTTTTAATTCCAGGTGTTAATGACCAAGAATTACCAAATGTTGCTAAAAAATTAAAAGAGTTAGGTGTATTTTTACATAATATCATGCCTTTATTATCTAAACCAGAATTTGGTACATATTATGGACTAAATGGGCAAGCAAGTGCAACTGACCAAGAAGTTATGGCTGCTCAAGAAGCTTGTGGAATGGATATGAAATTAATGTCACACTGTAGACAATGTAGAGCTGATGCAGTTGGATTAATTGGTGAAGATAGAGGTGAAGAGTTCACAAAAGATTCATTTGTAAAAATGGATTGGGAAGAATTAACTAAAAAATATGATATCAATGCACGAGCTGCAAAACACCAAGTTATTGAAAACTGGAGAGCTGCACTTGAAAAAGCAAATGAAAAAATCAAAATTGAACAAGCTAGCAAAGAACAATTAAGTTCAACGGGTGAAACTAAACTAATTGCTGTTACAACTGCTGGTGAAGGTATGATTAACTTACATTTTGGTAATGCTAAAGAGTTCTTAATTTATGAAGCTGGTGATAAAGCTATCAAATTTGTAATGCACAGAAAAGTAGAAAATCCATATTGTAAAGGACCTGAAGATTGTGATGGTTCTTATCCAATTGAAGAGATTAAAAACACACTAAAAGATGTTGATATTTTATTAACAGAAAAAATTGGTGGATGCCCAATGGATGAATTAAAATCAATTAATTTGATTTGTGATGATTCATATGCACTTCAACCAATTGAAAAATCAGTATTTGCTGCAGTTCAAAAATATTTCTATTCAGATACTGCAAAATCACAAAAAGAGTTAGGGTAAAACCTAACTTTTTTAACTTCCTTATCCTTTTAATTTAAAAATAAAATTTAGCTTTTTTGTTTTGGAACACTATTTGCATCTATATTAATATCGAAATTAAAGGTTATTACATGGCAATTATTAACGATACAACTTTAAGAGATGGTGAACAAACGCCATACGTAGCATTTAACACAAAAGAAAAGTTACAAATAGCACAACTTTTATATGAAGCTGGGGCTGATGAACTAGAAGTTGGAATTCCTGCTATGGGTAAAAAAGAACAAGATGATTTAAAAGAGATTCTTGCACTTAATTTACCTATTCAAATAATGAGTTGGAATAGAGCTACATTGAGCGATTTAGATGAATCATTGAAGTGTGGACTTAAAGCTGTGGATTTATCAATCCCTGTATCAGATATATTGATTGACGTGAAATTTAATGGCGATAAAAACAGGTTGTTAAAACAACTTGAAAAAGTAGTTATTCAAGCTAAAAAAGAGAATCTATTTGTTTGTATTGGTGGAGAAGATTCAAGTAGAGCAAATTTAGATTTCCTAAAAGAGATTATGAGTTTAGGAAAAGAGTTAGGGGCGAACAGATTTAGATATTGCGACACAGTAGGTATTTTAACACCAAACACGACATACGAAAACATAAAAAATTTAAGTTCTGCTAATTTATTAGACATCGAAATGCACACACATAATGACTTTGGAATGGCAACTGCAAATGCCATAGCTGGTTATGAAGCAGGAGCAAAAAGCGCGAACACCACTGTTATTGGCATAGGCGAAAGAGCTGGAAATGCGTCATTTGAACAAGTCTTAATGTCACTTGTTCGATTACTTGGAGTAAAAAAAGAGATTAACTCTAATGCTCTAAAATCATTGATAAAAACAGTAAGTAGTGCATCAAATAGAAGAGTTGATGCAAATTTACCAATTATCGGAAAAAATATATTTTGCCATGAATCTGGAATTCATGTAAATGGTATGATGAAATCAAAAACTGCATATGAGCCTTTTAATCCTGATGTTGTGGGATTAAAAAGAGAGTTTCCTATTGGAAAACACTCTGGAAGTTCAACTTTGATTTATCATCTACAATTATTAGGTATTGAGCCTAATATACAAATAGTACAAAAAATACTTCCAAAGGTACGAGAGATTGTAACTAACAGAAAAAAAGTATTAAGTACAAAAGAATTAAAAGAGTTATACCTATGTTCATTGGATATTTGAAAAGTGATTTTGAAGAGAATTTAGAAGAGTTATTTACTCAAAATCCTCTTTTAGACATCTCATTGTTAAAACAAACATATACTGTTTTTCCTGAATATTGTTTTGCAGCTTATGAAAAAACAAAAATTGTAGGGGTATTAAGTGCTTATGTTTTTGAAAAGTATGTTTATGTAAATGTACTTGAAGTTATCGAAAAATATGAAGATGTTTTTACAAGATTAATTTCACTTTTATTAAAAAATATTCCAAATGAAAACGTTGTTTTATTGGTTGAAAATAAAAAATCTATAAAACTAATGGAACTAGGTTTTAAAGAGTTTTATAACTTCAAAAGAATGACTCATTCAGGAGAAGCTGTTGCTTTTAATTTTTCAAATTCAACAGCCAAACAAGTAAGTGGTGAACATTATGATGAAGTTTCAAAAAGAATTGACAAAAAAGTTTTTCATCAAAATAGAGAAGATTACATAAAAAAAGATTGTGTTTTTTCTAATTCTTTAAAACTTTCAACAATGCACGGATTTTTACACTCTTATGTAGTAAATAAAAGATTTATCAAAATCTCTCCATGGCTTATGGATAGTGAGGCTTTTATTGATGCAGAAAAACTTCTTCGAGGGGTTTTATATTATAGAGGATTAAAAAAAATTTATGCTTATGCACCAGCAAATGAAAAAGAGATTATTGAACTTTATCAAAGCTATAAGTTTAAAATCGATGGAGATTTTAAACTTATGTATTTGACTGAATTGCCAGATATAAAACTTGAAAATCTATATGGATTATAAGGAGAAAAAGATGGAACCAACTTTAGAAGAGCAAAAAGAACTAAAGAAAGAGTTAGCAAAATTTAAAAGAAAAGTCGTAGAGCTTGCTGGTGAAGTACATGATATTGTTGAAGATAGAATCTGGACAGATTATGTAAATTTGCCAAAATTAAGTGAAGAGATAAATAGTGCTATGAAAGAGGTTCTTGATTTTCAAGAGAAACATCCATATTTAAAATAAGTAGTATAAAATGGAAAAATTAGAAGATAAAGTCATTTGTGAGTGCGGTGAAAAAACTGTTGCCCAAGCTGTAGAGATCTTCAAACATACTGATTTGCCATATAAAAAAGCAAAAAAACTTGTAACTGGTTGTAATCAAACTTGTTGCAGAAGACCTTTAATGGCACTATTTAATATGATTGAATTTGGTGAAATCGACTATGAAGAGATAGCTTTTTTAATTGATGCAAAAAATGATAGGTTAAAGGATTAAGCTATGGGAAGCGATATTGAAAACTTCGTTAAATGGATTAGAGCAAATGATTTAACTCCAATAATGTCAACGCATAGTGATGATTTGGAGTTTTTAACACATCTTGATTTATCAAAAAGAAATTTAAAAGATTTACCTGAATCTATAGGTGTTTTAAAAAATCTTAATGTTTTAAAACTTTCAAATAATAGAATCAGAAAACTTCCAAAAGCAATTGGAGAGCTAAAAAAACTTAGAAATTTACAATGTGAAAATAATTTGATTGAAGAACTTCCTGAAACTATAGGTAATTTAGAAAATCTAATGATTTTAAACCTAAATGTAAACAGAATAAAAGTTTTACCAAAAGAGTTTTATAAACTAACTTCACTTACAAGATTAACTCTTGCTTCAAATAGAATAGAGAAGTTAGAGCCTGAATTTGGCAATTTATCAAAGCTTTTATATCTATCTTTAGAAACAAATGAACTTGAAGAGTTACCAGAAGTTTTTGTGTCGATGAAACAGTTATATTATTTGGATTTATCTTTTAATCATTTAATTAATCTTCCAAACTCTTTATCAAAAATAAAAGAGTTAGAGACCTTGATTTTAGAAGGTAATACAATAAAAGAGTTACCATCTTTAGAAAGTCACGATATGCTTTTAAAACTTGATTTAAGTGACAATAACTTAAAAAGTTTAGATTTTGATATTAGTAAATTAGAAGATTTAAAAATTCTAAGAATAGACAATAACTTTTTAACTTCTATTCCTGATGAGATATGTAATTTACAAAATTTAGTTAGTTTAAGTGTTAGTTCAAATAGACTTAACTCTTTGCCTGAACAAATTGGACATATTAAAACACTTCAAGAGTTAGATGTAGAAGATAATAAATTAGACTCTTTACCAAAATCAATTGAAGAGTTGGAAAATTTAAAAGAGTTGTACATAGACAATAATAACAATCTTAAGAAACCAGAAAAACTAGAATTAGAATTCTGTGATGTTAAGTAGGAGAAGAAAATGAGAGATTTAGTATTAATGGAGAAACAAATTTTAGAGCTGCTACAGTTTCATGCAAATGATATTTATGCAAAAGATGAATTAGCTCCATTAATAGCCAAGACATCTTTAGAAATGGGACATTTGTATTCTGATTTAGGATTAGCTAGTAGAAAAGAGATGGGAGAACTTATGTCAAAAAATTTCACCTCTTTAGCAAAACTAAAACCAGATGATATTAGATGGAAAAAATATTTATATGATTGTATAGGAAAAACAGCACCTGCTTGTGCTACTTGTGGAGATATTTCAAACTGTTTTAACTGTACATTAAATCCAAACAAAGAGAATATAGAAATGAAAAGAAGTAAAATTTTAGATGGAAGATTAGCTATAGGAAACAAAGATTTAGTAATCTTAGTCTCTTTTGAAGTAACTATTTTTTTAATGTCATTTTTTTTAATCTATTAATTTTGAGTCTATAAATTATCTTTAGCTTTTACAGACTCTTTTCCTACAAACTCTTTTTGATTAGCATTTGTTACAATAAGTTTTGATAACTTATCTGTAATAAGTGTTGCTTCATAAGACTCATTTGCAATAGTTGCATTTTCTTGAGTTTGTTTATCTAATAGATTTATAGAGTTATTGATTTGTTCAATTCCTTGTAATTGCTCTTTAGATGCATTTTGTATATCATGAATGATATCTGTAGTAGAATTTATATTTTCACTTAACTCTTTATACCCTTCAATCATATTATTTGCAATATCTTTCCCATTTGTTGCTTTTAAAGTCGCACTTTCAACAATCTTTTTAATTTCACGTGCTGCTTCAGCACTTCTATTTGCAAGATTTCGCACTTCCCCCGCAACAACCGCAAATCCTTTTCCAGCTTCCCCCGCAGTTGCTGCTTCAACAGCTGCATTAAGTGAAAGAATATTTGTTTGAAAAGCAATTTGGTCAATGATTGTAATAGCTTCGTTTATTGATTTTACTTCCGTATTTATCTCTTCCATTGCTATTGTAGTTTCATTGGCAAGATTTTCGCCATTTATTGTAAGTTGTCTTAATTTTGTAGATAAATTAGTCATTAATGATATTTTATCTGTATTATTTCTTAGATTACTTGTTATCTCTTCTAAAGCAGCCGCTGATTCTTCTAAAGAAACAGCTGCTTCATTTGAGCCTTTATTTAATTTTCTTACATTTTCAAGTAATATTTCTGAATTTTTATCAAGGGTTAAACCATTTGATTTATTTTCAATTAACATTGAAGTAATAGTTTCTCTTAAATGATTTACTCCCTCAACCAATAATTTAAACTCACCTTGAAGATGTGGCATTTCAATTTTTCTTGTATAGTTATTTTCAGAATATTCATTTAATGTCTGAAGTATAGTTTCAATTATTAATTTTAAATTTTCAACAAGAGTATTATATGTATTTGAAATATAATTTAGCTTTTCATTTGATGTTTCAGTATGATGGATTATATCATTGATATTTCCATCAGCAAATTTTTCTGAAATCAACATAATCTCACCATAAACTTTTAACTCTTCTTCATTTTTTTGTTTTAAAGAATTAGTTATTTTTTCTAGTTTGATTTTTATTTGTTCATTAAATCCTGTACAAACACCCTCTATTTCAGGAATAGAATTTATTTTGTTATTAATGAATAAATCAATATTATCAAGAGCTTCAAGAATATCTGTATTACCTTTGTTAGAAAAAAACATTATGCTCCTTATTTCATCGTTTTGTATAGCTTTTCAGCCTTTTCAATCTCTTCTTTTGTAGGTTTAACTCTTACTGAAATGTAACGAATCTCCCCATTTCTTGTTTTTGATGGGTAGGCAGTTGCATTTACCCAATAAAATCCACCATTTTTTGTTCGATTTTTAACAATTCCATTCCAAATCTTTCCTGCTTTTACAGTTTTCCATAAATCTTCAAAGGCAGCTTTTGGCATATCTTGATGTCTTACTAAACTGTGTGGTTTTCCAATAAGTTCTTCTTTTGAAAATCCAGCAATACTACAGAAATCGTTATTTGCGTAAGTAATTATTCCTTTTTCATTTGTTTCAGAAACAATCATCATTTTCTTATTTAATTCTATTTCTCTATTTTTCAAAGTTATTTCTCTTCTTTAATAATTAAATTTTATTTAAGAATTCTAATAACTTTCCCTTAAAAAATAATAAATAAATGTTTTTAATAATTCCTCATAAAAAAATTATTAAAATGAAAATTCATTATATAAATCTCTATTTTTTGAAAAAATCTTATAAGTTACATTTTTATATTCAAACTCTAAATAGTTTGCATGAAGCCATAAACGATTTGATTTTGTTATACTAAATCTATCCTCTTCACTTAGAGTTTTATTTAGATAGTTTTCTGCATTTTCATCATCAACACCATAAATTGGATCACCTAAAATTGTATGACCAATAGAGTGAAGATGAACTCTTATTTGATGTTGTCTTCCTGTTAGTGGTAAAGCCTCAATTAGAGTTAAATCTTTTTCTTTATTATATTTAATAGGTTTTATAATTGTTATTGACTCTTTTCCTTCATCACAAACCATCATCCTAACTCCAATAGCTTTTCCTTCCCTATCAAGACCTTTATTAATTGTTATCTCTTCTTTTAATTCACCTTGAACAATTGCTAAATAAGATTTATGATATTTTTTCTCTTGGAACATCTCTTTTAAATCAATTTCACTTTGTTTATTTTTTCCAACAATTACAAGTCCAGAAGTTTCTGCATCAATTCTATGTATTAAATTTGCATTTTCACCAAAATGAAACCTAATTTCATCAAGTAAAGAGTAAGGTGTATTTTTTGAAATAGGATGAACCATAAGATTTGTTGGTTTATCAAAGATTGCAAAATCTCTAAACTCCAACAGTGGCTTTAAACCTCTTGTTTCTCCTTCAAAAACAGCTATATAAATATATTCTGTTGGAATATTTTCCCCTGAATTTATTGTATTCATATTTTCATCAAAAATTCTTCCTTTTGATGTTAACCTCTGCCCTACTTTTGGGTCTATTCCTAAATCTTGGATTAAAAATATTTGTATTTTTTTATCTTTAATCGCTTTGTGTTTTCTTAGTGTAAATGGCAAATTTTTTCCCTATATTTTTTTCAAATTCTGTTATTTTTTATTATATTTTTTATTTTAGATTTTGGCTTTTTAGATACAATATCATACTTAAATTAATAAAAATTTTTAATAAATTTTATAGAAAATATGATTACAAGGGACATTAGATGGTTGAAAGATACGCAAGAGAAGAAATGGCAAAAAATTGGACGCAACATGCAAGATATGCTGCATGGCTTGAAGTTGAAAAGGCTGCTGTAAAAGCTTGGAATAAACTAGGACTTATTCCTGATTCTGATTGTGAGAAAATTGTAAAAAATGCAACTTTTTCAGTTGAAAGAATCGAAGAAATTGAAGCTATTACAAAACATGATTTAATTGCTTTTAATACAAGTGTATCTGAATCATTAGGTGAAGAATCAAGATGGTTCCACTATGGTATGACTTCATCAGACGCTGTTGATACAGGTGTTGCACTTCAAATGAGAGACTCTTTAAAAATTATTATTGAAGATGTAAAAATGCTGATGGAATCTATCAAAAAAAGAGCCTTTGAGCATAAAATGACTTTAATGGTAGGAAGAAGTCATGGTATTCATGGTGAACCAATAACTTTTGGTTTAACTTTAGCTGTTTGGTATGATGAAGTTGCAAGGCACTTAAAAAATTTAGAAGAGACTATGGATGTTATTGCTGTTGGTCAAATTTCTGGAGCTATGGGTAACTTTGCTCATGCACCTCTTGAACTTGAAGAGTATGCGATGGCTGAATTAGGATTAAAACCAGAACCTTGTTCAAATCAAGTTATTCACAGAGATAGATACGCAAGACTTGCAACGGCTTTAGCTTTACTTGCATCTAGTGTTGAAAAATTTGCAGTTCAAGTAAGACATTTACAAAGAACAGAAGTTTATGAAGCTGAAGAATATTTTGCAAAAGGTCAAAAAGGAAGTTCAGCTATGCCACATAAAAGAAATCCTATTTTAACTGAAAATATTACTGGACTTGCAAGAATGATTAGAGCTTATGCAATTCCAGCAATGGAAAATGTTGCACTTTGGCATGAAAGAGATATTTCTCACTCTTCAACTGAAAGATTTTGGTTACCAGATGCATTTATAACAACAGACTTTATGTTACACAGAATGAATAGCGTTATTGCAAACTTAACAGTTATGCCTGAAAATATGATGAAAAACTTAAACTTAACTGGTGGATTAGTATTCTCTCAAAGAGTATTATTAGAGTTACCACTTCAAGGTGTAAGTAGAGAAGATGCTTATAGAATTGTTCAAAGAAATGCTATGAAAGTTTGGGAAGAGATTCAAAAAGGAAAACCTACTACAAATGAAAAAGGTGAATCTTTATATCTTCAATATCTATTAGCTGATGAAGAATTAAGAGCATCATTAAGTGAAGAACAAATTAGAGAGTGTTTTAATTTTGATTATTACACAAAAAATGTAGACGCTATTTTTAATAGAGTTTTTAAATAATAAGGTAGTATTTTATGGGAATTATGATTCAAAAAAGAAATGGTCGTAAAGAAGTTTTAGATATTACTAAAATTCAAAAAATGACTATTGAGGCAACAGCTGATTTAGATGGTGTTAGTCAAAGTGAGTTAGAACTTGATGCTCAAATTAAATTTATTGACGGTATGAGTAGTTCGGATATCCAAGATGCTTTAATCAAAACAGCAGTTGAAAAAATTGATATTGATGTTCCAAACTGGACATTTGTAGCTGCTAGACTATTTGTATTTGATTTATACCATAGAGTTGGAAAAGTAACTCATGGTATTAAAGGTGAACCATATTGTCATTTAAGAGATTATTTAAAATATGGAAAAGAGGCTGGAAGATTAATTCCTAGTCTTGGTGAAGGTTTTGATTTAGATGACTTAAATGCATATATTAAACCAGAACGAGACTTTTTATTTAACTACCTAGGTATTAAAACTTTATACGATAGATATTTAATAAAAAATAGAAATGCAGAGCCAATAGAACTTCCTCAACAAATGTTTATGGCTATTGCTATGTTCTTAGCTCAAGATGAAAAAAATAAACAACAATGTGCAAAAGAGTTTTATGATGTTATTTCTAAATTTGAAGTAATGCTTGCAACTCCAACTCTATCAAATGCTAGAACAAATAGACATCAATTATCATCTTGTTATATTGGGTCAAGTCCTGATAATATTGAAGGTATTTTTGATGGATACAAAGAGATGGCACTTCTATCTAAATATGGTGGAGGAATTGGTTGGGATTGGAACCAAATCAGAGCTTTAGGTGGAGTTATTGATGACCACAAAAGTGCTGCTGGTGGAACTGTACCATTTTTAAAAATCACAAATGATATTGCAATTGCTGTTGACCAACTTGGGACTAGAAAAGGTGCAATTGCTGTTTATATGGAACCATGGCATATGGATATTGTTGATTTTGTTGATTTAAAGAAAAACTCTGGTGAAGAAAGAAGAAGAGCGCATGATTTATTCCCAGCTCTTTGGATTACAGATTTATTTATGGAAAGAGTTTTAGAAGACTCTTATTGGACTTTATTTGACCCTTATGAAGTAAAAGATTTAAGTGAATGTTTTGGTGATGAGTTCAAAGCAAAATATATTGCTTACGAAAATGATGAAACTATTACAAAAGATAGAATGAAAGCAAAAGATTTATGGAAAAAAATCCTAACTTCATATTTTGAAGTTGGAAGTCCATTCTTATGTTTCAAAGATAATGCTAATAGAGCAAATCCAAACTCTCATGTTGGGCATATTAGAAGTTCAAATCTTTGTACAGAGATTTTCCAAAATACAAATCCAAACTACTACAAAATCAGACTTGAGTTTGTAGATGGAACAGTTCAAACTTTTGATGAAGAGGATTTAGTTGTTGTTGATGGTGGAATTACTAAAAAAGCAAATAAAGTTTCTGCACTTGATAGCATCAATGGAAAAAGAGTATTTATAGTAGAAAAAGAGAAAATTGATGGAGATACAGCTGTTTGTAATTTAGCTTCAATAAATCTATCAAGAATAAATACAAAAGAGGATATTGAAAGAGTTGTTCCAATAGCTATTAGAATGCTAGATAATGTAATTGATTTAAACTTCTATCCACTTAAAAAAGTAAAAGTAACAAACCTAAAATCAAGAAGTATTGGTCTTGGTGTTATGGGTGAAGCTGAAATGTTAGCTGAATACAAACTAGCTTGGGGTTCAAATGAACACTTCAAAAAAATTGACCAAGTTATGGAAGCAATTTCATATAATGCAATTAAATCAAGTTCAGATTTAGCAATAGAAAAAGGTATTTATCCAACTTTTGAAGGTTCTAAATGGTCTCAAGGTATTATGCCTCACGACCATGCTCCACAAGCTGTAAATGCACTTGTAGATAAAGACTTATTTGACACTTCTTATGATTGGGATGTATTAAGAGAAAAAGTTAAAAAAGATGGAATGAGAAATGGTTACTTAATGGCTGTTGCTCCAACTTCTTCTATTTCTATTTTAGTTGGAACTACTCAAGCTATTGAGCCAGTTTATAAAAGAAAATGGTTTGAGGAAAACTTATCAGGATTAATTCCAGTTGTTGTTCCAAAACTAAGCCCTGAAACTTGGGCATATTATACACCTGCTTTTGAAATTGACCAATTACAAGTTATTAAAGCAGCTGCAATTAGACAAAAATGGATAGACCAAGGTCAATCTACAAATATTTTTATGAGTTTAGATAAAGCAAGTGGAAAATATTTACATGAAATTTATACATTAGCTTGGAAACTAGGTCTTAAATCAACATACTATTTAAGAAGCCAATCTCCTGAAGCAAAAAATGATGTAGAAGATAGAAGTATGGAGTGTGCAGGTTGTCAGTAAGATAACCTTACATTCTTTTTATACGAACAAATCAATAAATATAATAAAATTTTAGAAAAAAGCAAAGGACTTCCAAATGGATAGAAAAACCATATATAACCCAGACTCAAAAGAGAGTTTAAACGATAGAAGAATTTTTGGTGGAAATAGTGATGGAATGATTAATTTCACAAAAATGAAATATCAATGGGCTTTAAATCTTTGGGATACAATGGAAGCAAATACTTGGTTTCCAAGAGAAGTTCAAATGACAGGTGATGCAAAAGATTATAAGTTTTTAACACCTGCAGAAAAAAGAATGTATGATTTAGTTTTATCTCAACTTATTTTTATGGATTCTTTACAAACAAATAATTTAATGGACAATATAAATCCATATATAACAGCTCCTGAAATAAATGCTTGTTTAAGTAGACAATCTTACGAAGAAGCAAATCATAGTAAATCTTATGCAGTTATGGTTGAGTCTATTTCTGATAATACAGATTTGATTTATGATATGTGGAAAAACGATGCAAAATTAAGAGAAAAAAACAACTATATTGCAGATGTTTATAAAAATCTTTCAGGTGAAATCACTGATGAAAAAATCGTTTTAGCACTTTTTGCAAATCAGATTTTAGAAGGTTTATATTTTTATGCGGGATTTGCAGCTATTTATGCCCTTGGAAAATCAGGAAAAATGCTTGGAAGTTCTCAAATGATTAGATTTATCCAAAGAGATGAAGTAACTCACCTTTTACTTTTCCAAAACATGATAAATAGTGTTAGAAAAGAAAGACCTGATTTATTTACTCAAGAGTTAGAAGAGACAGTAAGAGCAATGTTTAGAAAAGCTGTAGAACTTGAATCATCTTGGGGAGCATATATCACTCAAGGGCAAATCCTTGGATTTACAGATGGAATTATCAAACAATATATTCAATACTTAGCTGATAGAAGATTAGAAGCTGTTGGATATAAACCAGAATACAATGTAAAACATCCTATCCCATGGGTTGATGGTTATGCGTCTTTCAATGACCAAAGAACGAATTTCTTTGAAGGGAATGTTGTTAATTATAGTAAGGGAAGTATAGATTTCGACGACTTCTAAAAATTAGATTTATGTGTTGAAGTTTTAAAACTCCACATATTTCTTAAAATATAAATGTTATAGGTGATGATTAAACAAAAGTTACCGATTATTAAAAACCGATAACAGATGTCTTTCTTGTGAGATTGAAATTCTATCTGATATCTTCTTTATTAATCATAAACTATTGTGAAATTGTTAAATCAAAAAACAATAAGAGTACCTTGTTGTGCAATTTTTATGGAGTTAAAATGTTAGATTTTGCAAAAATAATAGTTAAATATATTTTTGATGTTTTTTCAAATGTGATTACAGATGTAATAGTAAATGTATTAACAAACTTTTTTGAAAACAATTTTTATTATATATTTTAATACAGAAGAAAGAGGATTTTTCTCTTTCTATATTTTTTAATTTTATTTTTCTCTAAACTCATTTCGTTAAACTTTTCTCTTTTGATTGGAGAAAACAGTGTTAACACAAAATATAATGCCAAGATTTAGCGAAACAGATGCTTTAGGACATATAAATAATAATACTTACGGAGTTTGGTTTGAAGCGGCAAGGGAGCCAATATACAAACTATTTTTACCAAACTTGGATGTAAAAAAATGGAATTTAGTGATGGCTCACAGTTCAAATGACTTTTTAAAAGAGGTATTTTGGGGTGAAGAAGTTGTTATAAAAACAGCTGTATCAAAGATAGGAAATTCATCTTTTGAGTTAAAACATGCTGTTTATCAAAAGGGAATTTTATGTACTTCTTCAAAATCAGTTTTAATTCATTATGATTTTTCTACAAAAATGGCTATAAAAATCCCAGATGAAATAAAAGCAAGATTAGAAAAACATATTTTTACTAACTCTTGGGAACCAACGTTAGATATACTTGAACAATAATAAAAGCAAGGTTTACTTGCTTTTATTTTAATGTCTCTTCTAAAACTTCTGTAAATCTTTTCCAAGATTTTTTATCTGCAACCTCTTCATAACTTTTTGCTCCAAATACAGAAAAGGCATGTGGTGCTTTGCTGTAAGTTATCATCTCATGGTTAATTCCAGTTTTTTCTAACTCCACAGCTAAATCAGCAAATTCACTAAAAGGAACAACTGTATCTGCACTTCCGTGGAAAACTACAATATTTCCTTTTGTATTTTTATAATCTTGTCCATTTGGAGTTGCTAGATTTCCATGAAAAGGAATAAATGCTTTTAACTCTGCTCCACT
Organism: Arcobacter ellisii; assembly: GCF_003544915.1. Classification (NCBI taxonomy): domain Bacteria; kingdom Pseudomonadati; phylum Campylobacterota; class Epsilonproteobacteria; order Campylobacterales; family Arcobacteraceae; genus Arcobacter; species Arcobacter ellisii. The sequence continues at coordinate 57,566 of NZ_CP032097.1, forward strand.
TCTTGCCATTTCTAAAATAGAACTTCCACCAAAACAATAACCCATTCCAACAGAGTTTGATGTATTTAAACCTAATTTTTTAGCCTCTTCGAATCCTGCATTTAGTCTTTTTCTCATCTCTTCTCTATTATCATATAAAGATTTTGTCATGGCTTTTTTATCAGCAAGTTCAGTTGGACGAACACCTTTCCCATATAAATCAACTGCAAAAACAGAGTAACCTAACTCCTTTAACATTGAAGCTCTTTTTATCTCATAATCAGTAATTCCATCCCAATCATGTACCATAAAAACCAAAGGTGCATTTTTTGTTGCATTTACATAATAAGCTTCATAATCTTTTCCATCTATTTTATAAGTAATATTTCCATCAGCAAAAGCAAGTGAGGCTAAAGTAACCATTGATAAAACAAATTTTTTCATCATATCTCCTTATTTTAATTCTAATTCTTCTTTATGAAAGTAGTTATTAACACCATTAAATCCCTCTAAAAAGTATAAAAAGTGATTAACCTCTTCTATCTCTTCTTCTGTTATTTTACCTTTCATACTTGGCATTACTTTAAAGTGTCTAATAACTCCTTCAAGGCAAATAGTTTTTGATAAATCTGGATTGTATAAATAATCTTTTAAAAAGTCATTTGTTTGGTGCAGATGAAACTCCATATCATCACGGCTTCCAATTTGTTGTTTTAATCTAAAAGAGATTTCATTTCCAGTTGGAGCTTTTAGATTTAAAAGTTTGTTATTTTCTTCTATAAAATTTTTCATTAAAAGGGGAATATCCATATATTTTTCATGGCATTCCATACATTTTTTTTCAAAAACTTTTTCACCTTTTTCGTAAAGAAGTTTGTCAAATTCTTCAGGAAGTTCTGAAGCAAAAACAGCACTTAAAAACACAAATAAACTCACTATTGTTTTCATGGTAACTCCTTTTTTTAATTCTATCACAAAAAAATAGTTTCAAATAAATTTTTTCGATAAAATTAGAAAAACTAAAAAAGAGAGAAAATGGCTTTAGAAATAGAGAGAAAATATTTAGTTGATTTGGAAAAACTTGGAACTTTACAAACTGGAAATAGAATAAAACAAGGTTATTTATCAACAAATAAAGAGGCAGTGGTTCGAGTTCGAGTAAAAAATGATAAAGCCTATTTAACAATAAAAGGCTCAAATGTTGGAGTTAGTAGATTAGAGTTTGAATATGAAATTCCTTTAGATGAAGCAAATGAGATGCTTGATAAACTTTGTCAAAAACCAGTTATTGATAAAACAAGATATTTAATTGAGTATGAAAATCATACTTTTGAACTAGATATTTTTTATGGTGAAAATGAAGGTTTAGTTGTTGCTGAAGTTGAACTAAGTTGTGAAGATGAAACTATAAAACTCCCTTCTTGGATAAAAGAAGAAGTTACCTCTGATGAAAGATATTACAACTCAAATTTGATGAAAAATCCATATAAAAACTGGAAAAAATAAAGGGAAATAAATCCCTTTATTTTTATGCAATAAGAAGTTTTTTCAAATCATCTTTAACATTTGTTGTAAGTGTAAGATTAAAATTTTCAGCTAAGAAGTTGAAAATATCTTCATTTACAAATTGTGGTGGTTTTGGTCCTAAATAAATATTTTTTACTCCAAGTGAGAATAAAGCAAGTAAAATAATCACTGCTTTTTGCTCCATCCAAGATAAAACAATAGAGATTGGTAAATCATTGATAGGTGTATTTAAAGCACCACTTAAAGCAGTTGCAATTTGAACAGCACCATTACTATCATTACATTGACCTAAGTCTAAATATCTAGGAATCCCAGTTCCTTCAATCTCTCCAAAATCAATATCATTAAATCTGAATTTTCCACAAGATGAAGTGATGATTACACAATCTTTTGGTAAAGATGAAGTTAATTCTCTATAATACTCTCCACCCTTTCCTGGTGCATCACAACCAGCAACTACAAAGAATTGTTTGATTTTTCCCTCTTCTAAAGCTTTTAAAATTTGTGGCGCTAAAGTAAGAACTGTTTTATAGTGGTGACCTGTAACTAATGTTGTATCTTCATTAAAATCAATTCCATTTGCATCAGGACACTCTAAAGTTCTTTTAATTAAAGCATCAAAGTTATCATTTTCAATTGGAGTTGAACCTTCAACACCTACAATTTTGTAAGTGAATAATCTATCTAAATATCCACAATTTTTCTTTGGAGGAACAATACAGTTTGTATTTACTACAAAAGTTCCAGGGAATTTTTCCATTAGTTTTGCTTGGTCAAACCATGCTTTTCCAACATTTCCTTTTAGGTGAGGATATTTTCTAAGTTCTGGATAACCATGAGCTGGTAACATTTCAGAGTGCGTATAAACATTGATTCCTTTACCCTCCGTTGCTATTAACAATCTTTCAAACATCTCTAAATCATGTCCAGAAACTAAGATAGCTTTTCCTTCAACTTTGTTTTGAGGAATTTTAACAGGTGTTGGAATACCAAATTTAGCTGTGTGAGTATTTGATAAACTCTCCATTACTTTAACACCAGCACTTCCAACTTTCATTAATTGTTTTATGTGGTCATTAAAATTAAAATTTACATTTGTAAGTGTAAAATAAAGTGTTTCACTCATAACATCATCTATCTCTTTTGTAAGTTCTGGTTTAAAAGTGTTTAGATGTTCTCTATATGCACTAAGACCTTTTAAACCAAAAATCATAATATCTTGTAATCTTGATAGATTTTCATCTTTTCCACACGTTCCTACTGTTGCTCCCGTGCTTCCACAACCACCTTTTTGACTCATTTCACATTGATAACAAAACATACTCATAATATATAATCCTTTAAAAAATTTGGGGAATTATATGAATTTAGCTTTTGTCAATCATTGATTATAATCAATTGCTTATAAATTATATAATTGCAAGTTATAAAACTATACAATACGCCCTTTCATTAAAAAGGATAATTATGTCAAAAGATAGAATCATAGATTTTTTAGATAAACAATTAGAAAATTTGGATAATTTTAATTATAAAGTTGATGAAGATGAGAATCATGTTTATGCAATTTTTTCAGAAATTTTAGGCAAATATACAAATAAAGAATTAACTTTTAAATTATTAGATGATGTTTTATATTTACATTCTATAACCTATGGTTGGAAACCAGTAGAAAAAGGTGTAGCAAATAAATATTTTTGGTTAGAAATCCTAAGTAAAGCCTAATAAGGCTTTATTTTCGGTGGAAGAGTACTTATATACTCTTCTATTGAAACTGCAACTCTTTTTGAAAAAGCGACTGCTTCTACAACAGTTCTTGCACCTGTTACTACATCACCAGATGCAAAAACTCCCCTTCTTGTTGTAACTCCATTTTCATCACTTTGTAATAAACCATTTTCTCCAAGACTTAATCCTGTATTGTTTTTTACGATTAAATCCCTTGCTGTTTGGCTAATGGCAACTAAAATTGAATCAGCTTTTTCAAACCCAAATCCATACATTTCATCTGGATTTGTATGTTCATATTTTATTCCCTCTTCTGTAAACTCTAAAGGATTTTTATATAAATTAAATTTTACACCATCAATTTTTGCGTGTTCAATTTCTATTTTTTCAGCAGGCATTGAGTCTTCACCTTTTCTATACATCACTGAAACTTCCCGTGAGCCATTTCGTATGGCAGTTCTAGCAACATCCATAGCCACATTTCCAGCTCCAACAACTACAACTTTTTTCCCTAAATCATAGGCTTTAGGTGTTTTTAAATAATCAATTGCAAAATGTACATTTCCTAAACTTTCACCTTTAATTCCAAGTTTTTTAGGAGCCCAAACACCAGTTCCTATGAATATTGCATCAAAACCATCTCTTTGTAAATCATCAAGGGTAATATTTTTACCAATCATTATATTTTTTCTGATTTTTACACCAAGTTTTTTTAGATTTTCTTCGATTTTATCAAGAATAGTTTTATCAAGTCTAAAATCAGGAATACCAAATCTTAAAACTCCACCTATTTGATTATTTCCTTCATACATTGTTACATTGTAACCTTTTAAAGCCATCATCATAGCTAAGCTTATTCCTGCTGGTCCTGAACCAATAATTGCTAAATTTCTTCCATTAAGTTCAGGCTTTTCAAATTCCCTATAATTCATATAATAAGTTGAAATATAGTTTTCAATTCCACCAACATTTACAGGAGTTGATTTTTTATTTAAAACACAATGACCCTCACAATGTTTTTCATGGGGACAAACAAGTGAACAAATTATTGATAAAGGATTATTATTAAATACCATTTCACCAGCTTCTTTTATGTTTCCACTTAAAAAAAGTCTTATCATATCAGCAATTGGTGTTTTTACAGGACAGCCAGTTTGGCACTTTGGTTTTTTGCAATCAAGGCAAGTTTGAGCAGAATTTATAATATGTTGCATAATCTTCTTCTTTAAAAAATTTATATGTAATTATAACAAATAAATTAAATTTTAAAATTAATTTATTTTACTAAGTTTTAATTAGATATCAATTCAACTTATAGTTAGTTATTTAAAGATATAATTTAGTAGATTATATTAAAAAAAGGGTTTTAATGTCTCTTGTACGAAAAATAATTTTTTTACTCGTATGTTTTCTTCTTTTAAATGTTTTTTCAATTTATGGTTTTGATTACAAAGAATATTTTGAAAATAAAAATAACACTTCTTTAAGTGATGATAGTTTTACAGATAAAATCTTCAATGTCTTTAGAGATGAAGATGAAGATAAACCTTTCACTTTTACCTTAGTTAAAAAAGATGGTGTGCTTGAAATGTCAGGTATTTTTAGAAATGAATCTGATGCACAAAAAATTGCAGATTTTTTAACAGTAAATCGAGAAGGTGACTATAAATTTGAAGAGAATAGAGTTTCAGATGAGAATTTAGTAGAAAATTTAGTTACTCTAATTACCCCTTTTAAAGATTTTTTTGCTGATGATTCGCAAATTGTAGTAAGTAATAATGAAGTTACTATTTCAGGTGTTTTAAAAGATGCAAATTATAAAGATTTGTTGGATACTCTTTTTACAAGAGTAAATTTAGATTTAAAAACTAATATAAAACTTCCAAATGAAGTATTACAAGAGAAATTGGCTGAGACAACTGAACAAAAAGATGAAGTTGTAGAAAATAAAAATGCTGTAGAACCTATAGTTGAAAATAAAACAGTACAAGAGTTAGCAAAAGAGAAAAAAGTAGAAGAGATTATCTCTAAAGTTACTGCACCAAATATTAAAGATATTCAAGCTGAAATTAATAATATTTTAAAAGTTAAAAAAATTACTTTTGAAAGAAGAAGTTCATCTATGACAGAAGAGTCAAAAGCAGTTGTTTTAGATATCTCAAAAATCTTAAAAGAAAATCCAACTCTAAAAGTTGAAGTGGCAGGACATACGGATTCAAGAGGAAAAGATGAACTAAATAAACAAATTTCACAAGATAGAGCTAATAGTGTGAAAGAGTTTTTAGTTGGATTAGGAATAGATGAAAATAGAATCAAAGCTGTTGGTTATGGAGAAGAATTCCCAATTGCAAAAGATGATGAAAATGGTTTATCTGAAATAAATAGAAGAGTTGAATTTAATATTTTAGGAGAATAAAATAATGTTTGAAGTTGCTTCATTAATAGTAACAAATTTGTTCATTGCACTTATTATTGGATTTATTTTAGGGTATATTGTTGCAAAATCATATAATCCAGCTATAAAAACTGTGAAAAATGATGATTCATTTCAGATAAAAATTGATGCAAAAAATATAGCAGCTATAAATCCTATATTTAAAAGAAGTTCACCTTTACACTTCAAACCTTTAGTTTTAAGTTTTCCAAGACCAACAGGTAAAGATAATCTTAAAAAAATAAAAGGAATTAACTCTAAAATAGAAGCTGATTTGAACAATCTAGGAATTTATCATTTTGACCAAATTGCAAAATGGTCAAATAAAAATGCAGAATGGGTAGAGGCTTATTTAGTAATACCTGGATGTGCTAAAAATAATCAATGGATTGACCAAGCAAAAATACTTCAAACTGGAAGTGAGACTATTTATAGTCAAAAGGTAATGGATGGAGAGATAGAAGTAGATTAAAAAATTTAATCTACTCTTTTATTTTTACTACATATCTTCCAACAGCTTTCCCTGATAATAAGTTTTCATAAGCATCTTTAATTTCATTTAGTGTGATTTCATTTGTTATATTACTTAAAGTGTTGATTTTCCATCTACTTGCAAGTTTTTCCCAAGCAGCTTGTTTTTTCTCTAATTTACATTCAACAGAATCAATACCAATTAATCTAACACCTCTTAAAATAAATGGAAATACATTTGTATTTAATTCATGAGAAGATGTAAGTCCACAACAAGTTGCAACTCCATCATATTTTATCTGTTTTAGTGCTTGAGCTAATATATCTCCACCAACTGTATCTACAACACCTGCATATTTTTCACTTAATAATGGTCTATTAGATAAATCAAGGAATTCATCTCTTAAGATTACTTCATTTGCACCGATTCTTTTTAAGTATTCGATTCTCTCTTTTTTCCCAGAAAGTGCAGTTACGTTATAACCTAATTTACTTAATATTGATACAGCAATTGAACCTACTCCACCTGTTGCACCTGTTACTAAAATATCTCCTGATTCTGCTTTTACGCCATTTGAGATTAGTTCATTTATACTTAAAGCTGCTGTTAATCCTGCTGTTCCAAAAGTCATTATCTCTTTATCTGTAATTGAATCAGGAATTCTAGCAACCCAAGAAGCTGGAACTTTTACATATTGAGCATGTCCACCATCTGTATTCATCCCTAAATCATAACCAGTTACTAAAACTCTCTCTCCAACTTTAAATATTGTAGAAGTTGATTCATATACTGTTCCAGCTACATCAATACCTGTTATGTGAGGAAATTTTCTTGTTACACCAGGATTTCCTACTGAACTTAATGCATCTTTATAATTTAGTGATGAGTAACTAACTTTTATTACTATTTCATTCTCTTTACATTTAGGAATAGGTAACTCTTTTATATCTGTTGTAAATTCTCTTTCTCCAATTTTCTCAACTACAAAAGCTTTCATAGTACTCCTTATTTTGTTTACTTTGAATATAACTTTAGCTAAAATATTTTAAAAGAACAAGAACTAACTTTAAAGTAAGGTACTATCTAAAAAGATATTTTTGGAGACAAATATGAATAAAAAACTTGATAATAATTTAGATAAAGATTTTAAATGTCCTGTCGAAACAGCAATTGACGTACTTACTGGAAAATGGAAAATATTGATTATTTGGTATTTAAAAGATGAAAAAAAAAGATTTAGTGAACTTGAAAAACTTTTACCAAATGCAACTCAAAAGATGTTAATACAAAAATTAAGAGAGCTAGAAATGGATGGTTTAGTTCATAGGGAAGTTTATCCAGTTGTTCCACCAAAAGTTGAATACTCTTTAACTGAATATGGAAAAACTTTAAAACCTATTTTAAAACAACTCTATCTTTGGGGAGATAGCCACAAAAAATTGAATAGTTAATTTTAGTTTAGTATAAATTCTAAAGGTAAATCATATTCTAAAAACTCTTTTTGGATTCTATCATCATAAGGAATAAACTCTTTTGTATCATAAACAGCATTTAAAGCTGCCTTATCAAGTCTTTCTTTGTTACTTGATATAAGAATACTAATATCTTCAAATATTCCATTTTTGAGCACTTTAAATCGTATTATAACCTTGCCTTGTTCCTTTAGTTTTTTAGAAACAGTTGGATAGTTTTTATTTTTATTTATCTCTTCTCTTAATTTTTTACCATATTCATCTATTAGATTTGATATTTGTATTTTAGACTCTTCTTGATTTTTATCTTTGGTTTCTGTTTTTATTTCTTTAGTTGCACTTTTTATCTCTTGTGTTGTTGTAGTTTCTTTTTCTACAAAAGTCTCTTTTTGTTTTATAGGTTCAATTTTTTTTATCTCTTTAGGTTTTTTTATTTTTTCTTTTAAGGGCTTTTTTTCTTCAACTTTTTTTTCAAAAATTTTAAGTTCTTCTTTTATTTGTTCTTTTTGATAAGCTTTTGTTAGTTGAATTTGTAAAGGTTGATTTTTTTCTAAAGTTGAAATTTTATTTTGTTGATTGTTTTTATAGTAGGTAAAAACTACTAAATGTAAGGATAAAACTAAAATAAACGAAGTAAAAATTATAAATCTATTCATAAATTTATAATTTAGTTTTTAAGTAAATCTCTTAGACTATCTTTTGGATTTTTACCATTTATTATTTGATAAACTTCATTTGCAATGGGAGTATAAATATTATGCTCTTTTGATAAATCTTTTATTGCAATTGATGTTTTTACACCCTCTGCAACTTCTCCTAATTCAATAAGAATTTCATCTAATTTTTTATTTTGTGCTAATCCAAGACCAACTCTATAATTTCTACTCATTGTAGAGTTTGCAGTTAAAAACAGGTCTCCAGCACCACTTAAACCTATAAAAGAGGATTCATCTGCACCAAAGTGTTTCCCAAATCTTTGCATCTCTACTAAACCTCGTGCAATCAAAGAAGCTTGTGCATTTTTTCCAAGATTTAATCCTTCACAAATTCCACTTGCAATTGCTAAAACATTTTTATATGCTCCAGCTATTTCTGCACCAATTACATCATCACTGTAATAAGTTTTTATGAAATCTGGGAAAAACATTTCAAATTCAACATAAAGTTTTTTTGAAATAGTATTTATTACCAAAGCACAAGGAAGACCTTTTATAACTTCTGCTGCAAAGGAAGGACCTGAAATAAATCCTATATTTTCATCAGGAACAAACGAGGCATAAATTTCATTTAGAAATTCTCCCGTTGTAGCTTCAATTCCTTTTGAAGCAACAAGTATTTTTTGCCCTTTAAATACAAAGTTCTCTTTTAACCAACTTCTTATTTCTTGAGCCGGAATTGCTATTACTAAATAATCACAATCTAAAGCAGTTTTTAAATCAACAAAGTTTTCAATATCTCTTTTTGTTCTTGAAGTGATAAAACATTTTTGTCTTTGATTTAGTGCAAAATGAAGAGCTTGTCCCCATTTCCCTGCACCTATTACTGCAATAGATTTCTGATTCATTAAGCTAATCTTTCTTTTAATAAATCATTGATTTTATTTGGATTTGCACTACCTTTACTAGCTTTCATAGCTTGTCCAACGAAGAATCCAAACATTTTTTCTTTTCCTGATTTATATTCAGCTACTTTATCTTGATTTGCATTTAAAATTTCATCAATAATTGCTAATAAAGCTCCATCATCAGAAACTTGTTTAAGTCCTAGTTTTTCGATAACAGAATCAACGTCACTATCATTTTCCATTAAATAATCAAGAACTTCTTTAGCTGCTTTTCCAGAGATTGTATTATCTTCAATTCTTTTTACTATTGTTGCTAAAGTTTTTGAAGTTATTGGAGATTGCTCAATTGTAACACCCTCTTTTAATCTTCCTTGTAATTCAACAGTTAGCCAAGTAGTTGCATTTTTAGCACTGATTCCTTCACTCATCATTTCATCAAAGAAATTTGCCATTTCAAGTGAAGCAGTGATAACAGAAGCATCATACTCTTTTAATCCATACTCTTTTACAAATCTCTCTTTTTTCTCATCAGGAAGTTCAGGAATTTTTGAATACTCAGCTACCATTTCATCAGTGATAATTAAAGGAAGTAAATCAGGGTCTGGGAAATATCTATAATCAGCAGCATCCTCTTTTCCTCTCATACTTCTTGTTTCACCAGTACTTGGGTCAAAAAGTCTTGTTTCTTGAACGATTTCAGTTGAGTGAACACCATCTTCCCAAGCTTCAATATGTCTATTTACTTCATAATGAATTGCTTTTTCAATAAATCTAAATGAGTTCATATTTTTGATTTCACATCTAGTATAGAACTTTGTGTCACCTTTTGGTCTAATAGAAACATTTACGTCACATCTAAATGACCCTTCTTGCATATTCGCATCAGAAATTCCAAGGTATCTAACAATTGAATGAAGTTTTTTTAGATATAAAATAGCCTCTTCAGCACTTCTCATATCAGGTTCACTAACTATTTCTAAAAGTGGAGTTCCTGCTCTATTTAAGTCAACGTGAGAAACACTTCCTGCATGGATATTTTTCCCTGCATCATTTTCTAAGTGAGCTCGTGTAACTCCAATAGTTTTTTGTCTTCCATCTGGAAAATCAATAGTTAGTTCACCAAGTCCAACAACTGGCACTTCAAATTGAGAAATCTGATAACCACTTGGTAAATCTGGATAGAAGTAGTTTTTTCTATTAAAAACTGATTTTTGGTTTATTTGAGCTTTTAGTGCAGTTCCAAGCATAATTGCTTTGTGAACAGCTTCTTTATTTAAAACAGGAAGTGCTCCAGGTAATCCTAAACAAGTTGGACATACATTTGTATTTGGTTCTTCTCCAAAACTTGTTGCACAAGAACAAAATAGTTTACTTTTCGTATTTAATTGTGCGTGTACTTCTAATCCTATAATTACTTCAAACATACTTGACATCTATTTCCTTTATCTAACTATTTTTATATCTGCTGTTAATTTTTGTTTTTCAAAATAATCTTTAAGATATTTTTTCTCTCTTGTACTCATAATATCGTTAAAAATTCTTGCTTTTACACTTTCAAAAGAAAGAGCTGTTGTTCCATTTTTTCTAACTAAAAAAAGTGAAACAAATTGTTTATTTGCAGTAAATATTGGTGTAAATGAATTAATTTTTGTTTCATTTAATAAATATTGCATTTGAGGTTGTAAACTTTGTGTTTCTAATGTGATAGGTGCTCTTTCAACATCTGCTGAAACACTTAATGGATTTTTTAAAGTCTCTAATAAAGCAGCTTTATTTTTTGAACTATATTGAACTACTTCAAAACTTTTTGCTGTTAAAAATTGATTTTGATTTTTTTCATAGTAAAGTTTCATATCCTCTTCCGTTGCAATTGCAAGTTGACCTTTTACTATTTTTTGAACAAGTTTTTGTCTAATTACTGCATTTTTTGCTTCATTTTCAAAAACAGAATAATCTGGATATTTTTGTTTTACTATTGATTTAAAAGTATAAATATCCATACCATTTGCATTCGCAAGTTTTTCAATATAATCATTTACATCAAAAACATCTGCTGTGATATTGTTCTCTTGAACAACTTGGTCATATAAAATTTTATCAATTAAATAACTTACTGCTTCATTTTTACCTACTTTGTTTACAGCCATCGTTCTATCAATGTCATAAAGTGTGATTGGCTCATCATTTACAGTTAATGCGATACCATTTACCATTGCTGCATAAGTAAGACTTGAACCTACAATTAGAGATAAGAAAAGTTTGTACATAATAATTCCTTCTTTCGTAAAGCAGATATTTTACCAAAAAAATGGTAAATATCTGTTTTTGTATAAAGAAGATTATAAATTTTTAGCTTTTGTAACCCTGTTTATTAGATAAAAAATTGAGTTATAATCAAGTCCAGATTTTTCACTTAATCCAATTTCACAAGTTTTTGATGTAGAGAATGCCATTTTAGCACCATTTGTTTGCTTTTTTAAATATCTTAAAGCTGAATCATTTAGTTCAGGGAAATTAAATCCTCTATCCCCTGCAAATCCACAACATTTTACATCTGCTGGGATGATTACATTTGTAGAACAAAGTTGTGCTAATTTTTTGAATTTATCCTCTAATCCCATTTTTCTTGAACTACAAGTTGTGTGAATAGTAATTGCTTCATCAATAGGAGTAAATTCTAAATCTTTTGTTAAAAAAGTTAAGGCAAATTCTATTGGTTCATAAATAGATAATTTATGTGAAAAACTCTCCATCATTTTTTTAGTACAAGGGCTTGTATCACATAAAATTGGATATTCACCAAACTCACTTGCGTTTAAAAGTGCCTCTTCAAGTTCACTTGACTTTGTATGTGCTGCTTCATTAAATCCTTTTGAAGAGAATGGCATACCACAACAAAGATTTGATAAATTTTGTGGGAAAATGATTTGATAATCAGCTTTTTGTAAAAGTTCAATTGTTACATCAAATAACTCTTTTTCCTCTTTTGACATATCGTTTACACCCATACTTCTACTAATACAAGAAGGGAAATATACAACTTTTTTATCTTTTACTTGTTGTTCAAAATTAAGATTTACATTTGTACCTTTTGGCATATAAGTTGACCATTTTGGAACTCTTTTCCCACTTAAATCTCTCATAGTTTTAGTAAAAGTTTCCATACTTGGTGTTCCTAAAACTTTATGCATAAAGTTTGCACTATGAAGACCAAATCTTACACCTTTTAATGTTGCACTAAAATTATTTGCAACAAAATTTGCAATTGATTTTGCTCCAGGAGTTAGTTGTTCAGCTCTTAAATGTTTTGTTAAACTTCCCGTATCAATTTTAACAGGACAAGCAGTTGAACATAAACTACATGTTGCACAAGTCTCTATTCCATCATATTGATATAGTTTTTTGTATTCTTTCGCCTCTTTATGATTTCCAATACTCTCAAGTCTTGAAATCTCTCTATTTATTACAATTCTTTGTCTTGGCGTTAGTGTTAATTCATTTGATGGACAAGTTGGCTCACAGAAACCACACTCAATACATTTATCAACAATTTCGTTTGTTGCTGGAAGTGTTTTTAGATTTTTTAAGTGAGCTTCTTTATCATCATTTATGATAACTCCAGGGTTTAATAAACCTTTTGGGTCAAATAGTGATTTGATTTTTTTCATCATAATATAAGCATCTAATCCCCACTCTACTTCAATAAATGCAGCCATATTTCGCCCAGTTCCATGCTCTGCTTTTAAGCTTCCTTGGTATTTAACTGCAACTGAATTAACAACTTCATTCATTAAATCATCATATCTTTTTACCTCTTTTGTATCTGAGAAATCTTGAGTAAATACAAAGTGGAAATTTCCTTCTAACGCATGTCCAAAAATTAAAGCTTCACTATAACCATATTTTTGAAACAATCCTTGAAGTTCAAGTGTAGCTTCTGCTAAACATTCAATTGGATAGGCAACATCTTCAATAATAACAGTTGTTCCAGTAACTCTTACAGCTCCAACAGCTGGGAATAATCCTTTTCTAATTTTCCAGTAAAGTGTATATTCTTGTTCATCTTTTGTAAAATAGATATCTCTTACAACAGAAAACTCTTTTAATAACTCTTCTATTTGTGTTATTTGGATATTCAGTTGGTCATCACTAATTGCTCTTGTTTCAATTAAAAGTGCTGTTACTTCATCATCAAAATCTTTAATAAATTTTGGCATAACTGGGTCATTTTCTATACTTCTTAAAGCTGCTCTATCCATAAGTTCAACAGCATCAACAACTATTTGTTTCGAATCCCTTGCTAGTTTTAGTTTTGTTACAGCTGTACAGGCTTCTTTCATATCTTTAAAATAAATCAAAGCACTTGCTTTATCTTTTAAATCTTCAACTGTATAATAAGTTATCTCTTCAATAAAGGCTAAAGTTCCTTCACTTCCGATGATTAAGTGTTGTAAAATTTCAAACTCATCTTCAAAATCAATTAAAGCATTTATTGAGTAACCACATGTATTTTTGATTTTAAATTTCTTTTCAATTTTTGCTCTTAACTCTTCATTGTTTTTTGTATCATCTGAAAAGCTTTTTAAATCTTTTAGGAAATCTGCATGAGTTTTTCTAAATTCATTTTTACTCTCTTCACAAGCCGTATCAAGTTTAGTTCCATCTGCAAAAATCAATTTCATAGATTTTAGAGTTTTATATGAATTTTGTGAAATTCCACAACACATTCCTGAAGCATTATTTGCAGCAATTCCACCAATCATAGCAGCATTTATACTTGCTGGATCAGGACCTATTTTTTTAGAATATCTTGCTAATAATCCGTTTGCTTGAGCACCAGTTAGTGCTGGTTCTAATGAAATATAACTTGCATCACTTGCTATTTTAAAGTTTGAAAAGTTTCTAGAAGTTATAACTAAAATAGAATCACTTATTGCTTGACCTGAAAGTGAAGTTCCACCTGCTCTAAAAGTAATACTTAAATTCATAGAGTTTGCTAGTTCAATAATATCTTGAACCTCTTTTGCATTATCTGTTTTGATTACTATTTTTGGAATTAACCTATAAAATGAAGCATCAGTTCCATAAGCTAATGTATGAAGTTTATCTGTGAAGATTTTATCTTTTGAGATTTTTAATGAAATCTCATCAAAAAATTTTTGGTATTTACTATCTAACATTTTTTATCCTTTTTTATATATTTATTTTTGTTAAAAAAATATAGATGTTATTCAAGTCTTGGTACAGTATAAATTCTTTGCTGAGGATCATTTACAAAAGAGTACATTCTATCTTTTGTTTTAAAGATTATATTTGAAATAAGTTTAAAAAAATTGTTTCTTTTCATTTCTTTTCTTTTAAGTAAGAGAAAAACTCTTACTTAATTATGGTTTTATTCCAAAAAATTCTGGGAAAAATACAATTGTTAATAATACAGCTACTTGTATTAGAATAAATGGTAAAACACCTTTATAAATATCAATAGTTCTTACACTTGCTGGCACAACTCCTTTTAAATAGAAAAGTGAGAATCCAAACGGAGGTGTTAAGAATGATGTTTGTAAATTCATTGCAATTAAAATTGCAAACCAAACTGGACTTATTCCTAATGTATCTGCAATTGGTACAAGAATTGGAACAATGATATATGAAATTTCAACGAAATCAATAAAGAATCCTAAAATAAATATTGCTAACATAGTAAATAAAATGAAGGCAATTTTTTCATCCCCTGGTAAATTTGTCATAAAATGTTCAACAATCTCATCTCCACCAGTATAAGTAAATACCATTGAGAAAGCAGTTGCTCCTATTAAGATACCAAATACCATTGATGTTACTTTTACAGATTCAAAAGCAGCTTCTTTTACCATATTTATTGAAAAACTTTTATATAAAACTGCAAGTAAAATTGCTCCAATACAACCAACCGCTGATGATTCAGTTGGTGTTGCAACTCCTGCAAAAATTGAACCTAAAACTAAAACAATTAGAGTTAAAGAAGGAATAATTGCCAATAAAGCATTTATTACTTGTTTTGATTTGCTTCCTCTTGATGGGTCCTTTGGAATTGCAGGGGCAAAATCTTTTTTGATATAAGATACAACTAAAATAAATAAAATATAAGCTGCAACCAAAGATAAACCTGGCCAAACAGCAGCTTCAAATAAATCACCAACTGGTACTTGGAAAACATCTCCTAAAATAATTAAAACAATAGAAGGAGGAATAATTTGTCCTAAAGTTCCAGAAGCACAGATAGTTCCAGTTGCTAATGGTAAGTTATATTTATATTTCATCATTACTGGAAGTGAAATAACACCCATTGCAACAACGCTAGCCCCCACAACTCCTGTTGAAGCAGCTAAAAGTGTTCCTACAAGTACAGTCGAAATGGCAACTCCACCTCTAATTTCTCCAAATAAGAATCCCATAGATTCTAAAAGTTTTTCAGCAAGTCCAGTTTTTTGTAAAATAATTCCCATAAAAATAAACATAGGAACAGACATCAAAATAGTGTTTTGCATAATAGACATAATTCTAAATGGCATGAAATCAAACATCCCAAGACCTTCATCAAGTCCATCAACTATACCTTGCCAAACACCGTCATCAAAACCAACTTCAACAATACCTGCAATTACACCAAATAGTAAAGAAACAGCCGCAAAAGTAAATGCTACAGGAAAACCATATAGTAACATTACTAATGAGGCAAAAAACATAATTATACCAATCATTTGTTTTCCTCTTTTCCATCAATGTCAACTACATGATGTTTATGTTCGTTTAATTCATTTTTTAAATTTTCAATTTCACCTTTTAAATTATATTCATCCATATCATGTAAACCTTTGTAAACATTTAGATTTTTTATAAAAAATCCAATAGATGTAATAATCAATAAGAAAAATGATAAAGGTATTAAAGATTTTACTAACCATCTATAAGGAAGACCACCTGGATCGCCACTTTGTTCATTTGAATTGAAAGATTCTATTACAAATGGAATAGATTCAGCAGCAATTAGTAAAGCAACAGGAATAATAAATAAAACTACTCCAACCATATTAATTTTGGCTTTTTTCTTTTGAGTTAATCTATCATAAATTAAATCAACTCTTACATGACCATCTTCTTTTAATGTGTAAGATATACCTAAAAGTATAATTACTGAAAATAAGTGCCACTCCATCTCTTGCATTGCAATACTTCCTGTATTAAAAAAGTATCTCATAATAACATCATAAGTTACATTTAAAATCATAAGTACCATTACAAAAGCAGTAGTGTAGCCTATCATATCAGCAAATTTATCAAAACCACGTTCTAGTTTTAACAGCATAATAATCCTTTTGAAATTTCTCGATAAGTTAAATAAATATAAACGGTTAATACATTTATTAAACTTATTATATCTATTTTAAGTTAAGTAGCTAACTCTCAGGAAGAGAGTTAGTTAATTTTATAAATTGTCTTTTAAGTATAAATAATCAGACATTTCTGTCCATTTTCTTGATTTCTTTTGGTATGCTTCTTGAGATTCTAAAGTCTCTTTTAATAATGGAGATTGAGCTTTTAACTCTGTTAATAACTCATCATTAGCTTTTTTCATAGCATCCATAACTGGTTTTGGGAAAGTTTTAACTTTGATATTTGGGAACTCAGTTAACATTGTTGACCAAGCTTCACTACTCATATGATAGTTTTGAATATACATATCATAAGCACTTACTCTCATAGCTGTTAATAAAATTTGTTGTAAATCTTTTGGTAATTTTTCATAAGATTTTTCATTTACCATAAATTGTAATTCAGTTGCTGGTTCATGCCAACCTGTGTAGTAATATGGTGCAATTTTGTGGAATCCCATAGAAATATCCATACCTGGGCCAACCCATTCTAACGCATCAATAGTACCTCTTTCAAGTGAAGTATAAAGTTCACCTGGAGCAATATTAGTAACTGTTAATCCTAATTTTGCCATAACTTCTCCAGCAAATCCTGGAATTCTCATTTTTAGACCTTTTAAGTCATCAAGAGAGTTGATTTCTTTTCTAAACCAACCACCCATTTGGTTTCCAGTATTTCCACCTGGATAAGATAAAACACCATGTTTAGCATAAGCTTTTTGCATTAATTCCATTCCACCACCGTAGTAGAACCATGCATATTGCTCAGGTGCAGTTAATCCAAATGGCATTGTTGTGAATGGTAATGTTTCAATATCTTTACCTTTCCAGTAATAAGAAGCAGAGTGACCCATATCATATTGACCACCTTTAACCATATCTAAAATACCAAGAGGTGATTTGTGTTTATTTGCAGCATCAATTCTGATTTTAAATCTTCCATCAGACATCTCTTCTACAAGTTTAGCCATATTTGTTGGTGAGTCAATAAACGGATTTAGTGTTGAACCCCAAGTTGTAGCAAGTGTCCATTTTACTTTTTCTGCAGCATTTGCAACAGTTGCTAATCCTGCAATAAGTGCAGTAGTAACAAGTAGTTTCGTAGTTTTTTGTAACATTTCATTTCTCCTTAGATTTGTTATTTTAAATTCTAACTATTAGAAATGAAAATTTTATGATATTTTTTTAATAATTATGTAATATTTATGTAATTTTGAAGATATAACCTGTATCAACAACAGTTTGAATATAATCTTTTTCAAGTATTTTTCTAACTCTTCTTATTAAACTTCTAATTGATTCTAAAGAGGCAAAGTTCCCTTCCCAAACATAATTTTCTATACTTTCATAAGAGATAACTTGATTCTTTTTAGTTAAAAATAGATTTATTAATAGTTTTTCTTTTTTTGTTAATCTAATCTCTTGATTATTTATTACAACTAACGCAGATTTAAAATCAAAATAAGAGTTTTCATCAAAATAGATTTTATCATTTTGGATTTTACATAGTTTTTCTATTTTTATCTCTAATTCATCAATAAAAAAAGGTTTTTTCAAAAAATCATTACAACCAAAATCATATGCCTCTTTTATAACATCAAGTTCAACACTAGCACTGATTATAATTACTGGTAGTGAACTATAAAATTCCCTTATTTTTTTTAATATTTTTATTCCATCTATATTTGGAACATTTATATCCAAAATAAAACATGAAAATCCCTCTGTGATTTTTTCATAGGCTTCTTTACCATCAATAAATGATAAAACATTGTAGCCTTTGAGTTTTAATCTTTTTGTAATTGCTTCATTTAATTTTTTATTATCTTCTAAAAGTAAAATCTTCATTTTATACCTTTTTATGAGGAAGTTTTATTGTAAAAACAACATTTTCACCTTCATTTCTTACTTTTATACTTCCTCTCATTTTGTCTTCAACAATAACTTTTGCCATATAAAGACCAAGCCCTGTACCACTCTCTTTAGTTGTAAAATAAGGTTCAAAAATAGAATTTATTATCTTTTCGTCAATTTTACCACCATTATCAATAATTTCTATTGTATTATAATTTTGGCATCTTTCTATATTTATATCAATTTTTGCATGTTCTTGGGAATCTTTGTAATTCTCAACAATTTTATTTTTTGCATTATTTATTAGATTTAATAAAACTTGTTTAAATTCATTTTCATAGCCATAAATTAATAGTTCTTCATTCTCATTTTTGTAGTTAAAACTCATTTTTATATTTGAATAAAATATCTGTTTTCCAATAATTTCATTTATTTCATTTAAAGCTTTTGAAATAGAAAATAGTTTTTTCTTTGTTGAGGGTTTTAAGAAGTTTCTAAAATCACTTAATGTTTTTGACATATATTTTATTTGAACCATAGAATCATTTACAAAATCTTTTACATTTACCTCTTTTAATTCATTTAATAAATATGAAGTTTGTATATCTTGAACAAGAGCTGATAATTCAACTAAAGGTTCATTCCATTGATGGGCAATTGCTGCAATCATATCACCCATTTCAGCAAGTTTACTTTGTTGGATTAAAAATTGTTTTTGTTGAATTCTTTCAGTTATATCATCCATAATACAAACAATTCCACCAACTGTTCCATCTATATTTTTGTAAACAGCTTTGTTTAAAATAATATGTTTCATCTCATTTGAAGGAGTGTAAAATGTAAATTCAGAGGTACTTGTTGAAAAAGTTTGTAATAACTCTTTATCAATTTTTGTATTTGCTAAAGCTATTTTATAAGGAAAAAAATCAAAAGCAGTTTTCCCTATAATTTCATCTCTAGTACTATTTACCAAAGTCTCAAAACTCGTATTACAGCCTAAAAATTTTCCATCAATATTTTTATAATATATAGGATTTGGAATAGTATCAAGTAAAACTTTATCAAACTCTAATCTATTTGATAAAGCAAGTTCCACTTTTTCTCTTCTTTGAATATTTGCTTTTAAAATCAAAACAATAATACTAAGAGTTAAAATAATCAAAATTGAGATGATAAAAAATTTATAATGTTGTTTATAAACTGATGAAGGTTCATTTATAATAATTGGGTCATTTACATAATCAGAGATATTTATATCAAATTTTTTTAATTCATTATAATCAAACATATAAAGATTTGGAGATTTTTCTAAAATAGGAATATCTGTCGTTTTTTTACCATTTAGAATTTCTAATGCCATTTTTGAAACAGCCTCACCTTGAGCAACTGCTGATGTTAAAAGACCTCCAACAATTCCATCATTTAGATAAAAATCCCAAAGTCCATAAATTGGAACTTCGCTTACTTTTTTTACCTCTTGAAAGCTTTGTTTGTATGTAAAATATTTTCCCGTTGTATCTTTAAAAAGTAAAACAAATAAAATTACACTATTTTTTTTATCTAAATTTGATACTTTCTTTTTTAGATTTGAAATCTCTAGGTTATCTGTATATTCAATATTAAATTTCTTTTGATATTTTTCAATAATAGGATTTAAATCTCTTTTTACAGCATTTCCTGTTGCAGAACGGTCGTTTATAATTAATAAATTTTTTAGATTTGGATGTAGTTTTGAAATTAATTCAATATTTTTTTCAACATCAACTTCTTCAGCAACTCCCGTCATAATATCTTTCATATCATTTTCATGAAGCAATACTTTGTCAAAATTGTTTATTCCACAAAAAACGACTGGTACATCTTTGAAAAGATATTCATGATATTTAATTATAAAATCAAATGCATTATTGTCACTTATTATTATTAAATCAAATTTTCTATTTTCAAATTGTTGTTTATAAAGTTTTACTAGATTTGATAGATACTCAGGTGTGTCAATTCTTTTCGTATCCATATAAATTGTAGTTAGTTCTACATCTTTTAGTGGTTTGAAATTTTTTTCAATTGTTTTTGATATATCATCGGTCCAAATATAACCTTTATGATAAGAGTGAATTAAAAGTACCTCTTTACTAGAAGCAAAGAGGTAATTAAAAAAAAGTAAGCTAAATAGTAAAATATATTTCATTAAAATCCCCTATCTAGCAATTATATCAAGATTTTACAAAAATCACATATCCTGATTTTGGACCATGAGCTCCAATAACTAATGATTGTTCAATATCTGCAGTTTTAGATGGACCTGAAATAAATACGCCATAACCTTGGTTTTCAAAAGAGATTTTTTCATATGCTTCATGCATATTGTTTAAAATATCATTTTCATCTATAACAATAACGATATTTTGTGCAATAAAGTATAAAGCTCTATGTCTATTTGATGGATTTTTCATCCAAATTGCACCATTTTCTGCAACTGCAAAATTTCCTTTTACAATAGCTAAATCAATATCTTTTAAATCATGAGCATCTTCAAAGCTATTTGCATAAAAATTTCCTAAATTACAAAAATCTACATTAGATGCTATTTGTTTCTCTTCAGGATATAACTCTTTTATCGTTTTGTCTAAATCTTTTTTATCAATAATTAAAGCTTTCCCACCAACACTTTCAAGCATTGTAGAAAAAGTTTTAAATTTATCTTCAAACTTTATTCCAAAATTATCATATGAAGGAAGTTTTACATCTTTTACAACATTGTTTGCTTTTATTGCATTTAATATTTTTTCTTTACTTGTCATCTAATTCTCCTTCTTTGAACATCTCTTTAAAGCTTTTTGGTGGGAATTTTGGTAAGTCTCTTTGTTTCCCCCAAACATTTGCTTTATTATAAAGTATAAAATTTGGAAGTTTTGGAACAATAATTCTTGCCATTTTTCCAGCAAAGTCAAATAACGCAGGTTTACTCATCACCCAAGTGGTTACTTTCATAATCATTTTCTTTTTGCTATCAATTAAATCAGCATTTCCTAAATCTTGTCTTAGACTATAAAGTTGTGAATCTAAATCAATTTTAACTGGACATACATTTGAACATGAACCACATAATGTACATGCAAAAGGTAAAGAGTTATGAAGTTCTGGATGTCTTGCACTTCCTAAAATAGAACCAATTGGTCCTGGAATTACATATTCATACGAGTGACCACCACTTCTTCTATAAACAGGACATGTATTCATACATGCACCACATCTAATACAATTTAATGCTCTTTTATTTTTTGTTGATGATAAGAATTGAGTTCTTTTATTATCAACAATAATTATGTGCATTTTTCCACCCTCAACACTTCCATGGAAATGTGAAGTATATGAAGTAATTGGTTGTCCAGTTGCACTTCTTGCTAATAATCTTGTAAATACAGATAAATCTTCAAGTCTTGGAATAATTTTTTCAATACCCATTGAAGCAATATGAAGTTTAGGAACACTCGCTCCCATATCTGCATTTCCTTCATTTGTACAAACTACAACTCCACCAGTATTTGCAATTGCAAAATTAACTCCAGTTAATCCAGCATCAGCAGTTAAAAAATCTTCTCTAAGCGCAGCACGTGCAGCTCGTGTAAGATAAGTTGGGTCATAGTTTCCTTTTTCAGTTCCAAGTTTTTCATGGAATGTATCTGAAACATCTGATTTTTTTAAGTGAATTGCTGGAAGAACGATATGTGAAGGTGGTTCATTTCTAAGCTGTACAATTCTTTCACCTAAATCTGTATCAATTACTTCAATTCCTCTACTTTCTAAGTAAGGATTTAAGTGACACTCTTCTGTTAGCATTGATTTAGATTTAACGATTTTTTTCACGTTATTTTCACTTAAAATTTTGTGAACAATTTCATTGTGCTCTTTGGCATCACATGCAAAGTGAACTGTAATTCCTTTTGCTGTTGCATTTTTTTCAAACTCTAATAGATATTTATCTAAATTAGCCATTGTATGAGTTTTTATTTGATTTGCATATTCTCTTAATTGTTCCCATTCAGGAATAGATTTACTAGCTCTATCTCTTTTTTCTCTTACAAACCATAATGCTTGGTCATGCCAATGCATTCTTTCATCATTAGCTACAAACTTTGTTGCATTATCTGAGTGGTTGTGATTTGTACTCATGGTCTAACTCCTGCAAGAATTTCAACTATATGCATAACTTTGATTGGATTTTTATCTCTATTTATAATTCCATCCATATGCATTAAACACGACATGTCAGCACCTGTTATGATTTTAGCCTCTGAATCTATGTGGTCTTTGATTCTATCTTTTCCCATTGCAACTGAAATTGCTTCTTCTGCAACACTAAATGTTCCACCAAATCCACAACACTCATCTTCTCTTCTTAATGTAACTAATTCAATATCATTTACTTTATTTAATAGGTTTTTTAATTTTGAATTATAAGGAATATTAAGTTCACTTGCAGTTGCAAGTTTTAAAACTCTATGTCCGTGACAAGAGTTGTGAACTCCAACTTTATAAGGGAAAGAGTGGTCAAATTTAATATTTTCAAGTTTAATTACATCATGTAAAAATTCGCAAACTTCATAAATCGAAGTTTTTACTTTATTAAAATCTTTATCGTCATTAAAAAATTCTGCATAATGCTCTTTTACCATTGAAACACATGAACCACTTGGTGCTACAATGTAATCATAATCTTTAAATGTTTTTACAAAATTTATAGCTAAAGTTTTTACATCTTTTGAACAGCCAGAGTTTGCCATAGGCTGTCCACAGCAAGTTTGACTTAAAGGGTAATCAATATTTAAACCCTGATTTTTTAGTAGTTTGTATGTTGCTTTACAAATGTCTGGATACAATTCATTCATAAAACATGGAATAAATAAACCAATTTTCATACTTTCTCCTTATATTTAATAACATAATTTTATATTTAAAGTATGAAATAAATATGATATTTTATTTTTCCAAATAAATAGTTATATCATTTTCTAAATAGTGTTCTTTTATTTTTATTTTTTTTGTCAAAGTTCTACAATAAGTTAAAATTTCATCCACTTTTATATTTGTAAGAGAATCATTTTTTAAAAAATTAAATACAAAAGCAATATTAGATGAGTTAAAACATTTTTGTATAAAAATTGAAATTTCATCAAAATTTAAAATGTTCATAGCTCCACTACAAATATAATAATCACTTATTTGTAACTCATCTTTTATTATATTTTGGATTTTAAAATCTATATTTGAAAATCTTTTTGAAGCTAAATCAATCATCATTTTTTCACAATCAATTCCTATATAAGATTTAGGAGATTTATTATTTTTAATTAAATAGTTATAATATTCTCCAAATCCACAACCAGCATCTATTAAAGAATGATTTTCTATATTTTGAATAAAACTTGTTAGAATCTCAAATCTTTTATATTGAGTGTATTTTGAATTCCATTGAACACCTTTGGCACTAACTCCATATCTTCTTACAGATTTTTCATAAAATAGAGTATTTTTATTATTTTGAAATTTGTTCAATAACTACACCATTGTCTTTTATGAATTTTGAGATTACTTCTGAATTTGTGTGTTCATAAGCTTTTTCATATACAATTCTTTTTATTCCACTTGCAATTAGATTTTTCGAACATTCGCTACAAGGCTCTAAAGTTACATAAATTGTTGCACCTTCTATAGGAATCCCTTTTCTAGCTGCCCAAATAATCGCATTCATTTCAGCATGAATTTCATAAGTTTTTGACCATTTGTGATGCTCTTTTGTAT
This sequence comes from Arcobacter ellisii, assembly GCF_003544915.1. Classification (NCBI taxonomy): domain Bacteria; kingdom Pseudomonadati; phylum Campylobacterota; class Epsilonproteobacteria; order Campylobacterales; family Arcobacteraceae; genus Arcobacter; species Arcobacter ellisii. The sequence goes on from NZ_CP032097.1 coordinate 81,810, forward strand.
ATTCTCCATTCCAGTGTTCACTACAATTTTTATAACCAGCAGGTGTTCCATTGTATCCAGTTGAAAGTATTCTTCCATCTTTTACAATAACAGCTCCTACTTGTTTTGATACACATTTTGAAGCCATTGCAATCTCTTTTGCAATGTTTATAAAACTTCTATCATTTAACATAATATTCCTAATTAATTTTTTTCAATTATATCAAAAAGATATTTCAAAGATATTTTATTCCTAAACTTAAATAAAGCTTATTTAATTTAACAAAAATATATTTATCAGAAAAATTGTGCTATTATGAGAAAAAATTTTACTAAATATAAAGGCTAAGTATGGATTTTAAAGACATCAAAGAATTAATTAGAGTTTTCGACAAAAGCGAACTTAACAAATTAAAAGTTAAAGAGGGTGAATTCGAAATCTCTATGCAAAGAGGTTTTGAAGGTGTTGTAACTACTGTATCAGCTGCTCCTGCAGTTGCTGCTCCTGTTGCAGCTGTTAGCGCACCAGTTGCAACTGTAAATGTAGCTTCAACAGAAACAGCAACAACTGCAAAGAGTGGAGATATGATTAACTCTCCAATGGTAGGAACATTTTATTCTTCACCTTCTCCAGAATCTCCAGCATTTGTAAATGTAGGTGATACTGTAAAAAAAGGTCAAACTCTTTGTATTTTAGAAGCAATGAAAATTATGAATGAGGTTGAAGCTGAATTTGATTGTAAAATTTTAGAGATTCTTGTTAAAGATGGTTCTCCTGTTGAGTATGATATGCCAATTTTTGTTGTTGAAAAATTATAAGAGTTACATATGGCAGAAATTAAAAAAATTTTAATAGCTAACAGAGGAGAAATCGTTCAAAGAGCTGTTAGAACAATAAGAGAAATGGGAAAAAAATCAGTTGCTATTTATAGTGCTGGTGATAAAAATGCATCATATTTAAAACATGCAGATGAAGCTGTATGTATTGGTGGTGCAAAATCAAGTGAGTCATACTTAAATATTCCAGCAATTATAACAGCTGCTGAAATGACAGGTTGTGATGCAATTTTCCCAGGATATGGTTTCTTATCTGAAAATCAAGATTTTGTTGAAATTTGTAGATTACACAATATCAAATTTATCGGTCCATCTGTTGAAGTAATGGAAAAAATGGCTGATAAATCAAAAGCAAAAGAAGAGATGATTAAAGCTGGTGTTCCAGTTGTTCCAGGAAGTAAAGGTGCTGTTCACTCTGTAACTGAAGGTAAAAAAGTTGCTGCTGAAATTGGTTACCCAATTATGGCAAAAGCTGCTGCTGGTGGTGGTGGAAGAGGAATGAGACTTATTAAAGATGAGTCAGAATTTGACCAACTATTTATGGCAGCATCAAGTGAAGCATTAGCTGCATTTGGCGATGGAACTATGTATCTTGAAAGATTTATTAATAATCCAAGACATATTGAAGTTCAAGTTGTTGGAGATTCTCACGGTAATGCTATTCACATTGGTGAAAGAGATTGTTCTTTACAAAGAAGACATCAAAAAGTTATTGAAGAGTCACCTGCAATTTTATTAAATGATGAAACTAGAGCAAAACTTCATGAAGTTGCTGTAAAAGCTACTAAATATTTAAAATATGAAGGTGCAGGAACATTTGAATTCTTAGCTGATGACCAACAAAATATTTATTTTATGGAAATGAATACAAGATTACAAGTTGAGCATCCAGTTTCTGAAATGGTTTCAGGAATTGATATTGTTGAACTAATGATTAAAGTTGCTGAGGGTGAAAAAGTTCCTCCACAAGAAAAAATTAAATTTAGAGGTCATGCAATTGAGTGTAGAATTACAGCAGAAGATCCAAATACATTTTTACCAAGTCCAGGAAAAGTAACTCAATGGATGGTTCCTGGTGGAAGAAATGTAAGAGTAGATTCTCATGTTTATACAAACTATGTAGTTCCTCCTTATTATGACTCAATGATTGGAAAACTAATCGTTTGGGGAAGAGATAGAAATAAAGCTATAAACATTATGAAAAGAGCCTTAGCTGAATTTGAAGTAGAAGGAATTAAAACTACAATTCCATTCCACCAAAAAATGATGGAAAATGAAGATTTTATCTCAAATAACTATGATACTAAATACTTAGAAAACTACAAAGGTTTAGAGGATTTATAAGATTAAGAGCTTTGCTCTTTTTCTTAAAGCTTAAATTTATCTAAAATTAGATATACTCCGCCAAAATTATACACATTTATATACCCATTTTACTTTGATGGATTATCAAAGATTCATTTTTCAAAACTGACTTACTTGCAAGACTCAAATTGCGTTTTAATTGTACTTTTATGGGAGATTTAAATCTAACTTATATAACCGTGTGTATTTTTTAATAAATTATATACAAAGGTAAAAAAATGACTTTTAACGAATTCAATTTTAAAGAACAATTACAAAAAGCAATCGACGAGGCAGGATTTAAAGAACCAAGTCCAATTCAAGAACAAGCAATTCCAGTTATTTTATCAGGAAAAGATATTGTTGGACAAGCTCACACAGGTACAGGAAAAACAGCAGCATTTGGACTTCCAATTTTAAATAAATTAAAGGGAAAATCAGGTGTTGAAGCAGTTGTAATTGTTCCAACTAGAGAACTTGCAATGCAAGTTTCAGATGAATTATATAGATTTGGAAGATTCTTAGGAATTAACACTGCAACTGTTTATGGTGGACAAGCTTATGCTAGACAAATCAAATTAATTGAAAATGCAAGTATTATTATTGCAACTCCTGGAAGATTTTTAGATCTTTTAAGAGGTGATAAAATTGATATAAAACCAGATTTTGTTATTCTTGATGAAGCAGATGAAATGCTTGATATGGGATTTTTAGATGATATTAAAGAGATTTTTACTTTCTTACCAGAAAATAGACAAACTTTATTATTCTCTGCAACTATGCCAACAGCAATTAAAAATCTTGCAAAAACAATTTTAAAAGAACCAGAATTTATTACATTAACAAAAAGTGATGTAACAAATGCAAAAATTACTCAAACTTTTTATGTTGTAGATGAAAAAGAGAGAGATGATGCATTAATTAGACTTTATGATTACAAAAATCCAACAAAATCAATTATTTTTTGTAGAACTAAAAAAGAAGTTGATAGATTATCAACATTTATGGTTTCTCAAGGATTTATGGCAAAAGGTCTTCATGGTGATATGGAACAAAGACAAAGAGAAGAAGCAATTAGAGCATTTAAAACTTCTAAACTTGAAATCTTAATTGCAACAGACGTTGCAGCAAGAGGATTAGACGTAAATGATGTTTCACATGTATTTAACTATCATTTACCATTTGATTCTGAGTCATACGTACATAGAATTGGAAGAACAGGTAGAGCTGGTAAAGAAGGTGTTGCTGTTTCAATTGTTACTCCACATGAATTTAGAATGTTACAAAAAATTGAAAAAAATATCGGTACAAAATTAGAAGGTAAAACAGTTCCAAATATCAGTTCTGTAAAAATGAAAAAATTTGCTGATTTAAAACAACAAATAATTGAGCAAGAAGTAAAAGATTATGCTTTAGAGTTAGTTGAAGAGTTAAAAGAAGAGTTTGATATCTCTACAATTGCTTTCAAATTAGCTTCAATGATTTCTGCATCAACTTATGTTCAAGGGAATAATAATATCGGAAAATCTGAAAGTGATATTAAAAGACTTATTGAAAATAGTTCAAGAAATGATAGAGAAGACTCTGGAAGAAATTCAAGAGGTGGAAGAGGTGGACGATTTGGTTCAAGAGGTGGAGATAGAGATAGAGGTTCAAGAAGCGGTGATAGAAACGGTGACAGAAACTCAAGAGGTGGAGATAGAGATAGAGCACCAAGAGGTGATAGAGCTCCAAGACCATCAGGAGATAGAAAACCAAGTGGAGATAGAGCTCCAAGAGGTGACAGACCTTCAAGACCATCAGGTGATAGAAGTAGAAAAAGGGATTAATCCTTTTTTCTAAAACATTCTCTATAAAATATATATAATCTCTTCAAATAATAACTTTTAACTATAATAAATTTAAGCTTTTTTAAAGGTTTAATAAGAAATTTCCTACTATAATATTATCCTACTTACGTTACAAAATAATTACAAAAGGTTTACTTTGGATATTAAAACGATTAACAGGTTTGAAAAAGCGCAAGCAAAAACATTACCTGGCTTTGCTAAATTATCATTAGCACTTCTATTTATTGTTGTAGTTTTCTTATGGTCATATGCTTCTCATGGAAATCTTCCTAACAATATGTTTTTAATTATTGGTGCTGTTTTTGGTGCTTATATGGCTATGAATATTGGTGCTAATGATGTTGCAAATAACGTTGGGCCAGCTGTTGGTTCAAAAGCACTTACTTTAACAGGTGCAATAATGATTGCTGCTATATTTGAGTCATTAGGTGCTTTTATTGCTGGTGGGGATGTTGTTAAAACAATCAAAGATGGAATTATTAATCCTTCAATGATAGAAAATCCTGAAATATTTATTTGGGCAATGACAGCTGCTTTATTATCAGCAGCTTTATGGTTAAATTTTGCAACTTCTATTGGTGCTCCTGTTTCAACTACACACTCAATTGTTGGTGGGGTAATGGGTGCAGGAATTGCAGCAGCTGGTTTTGCAATTGTTTCTTGGGATACAGTTGGAAAAATTGTTGCTTCTTGGATAGTTTCTCCACTTCTTGGTGGAATTATTGCAGCTGCATTTTTATTTTTTATAAAAAAACAAATTGTTTATCAAGATAATATGTTAGAAGCATCAAAAAAATTTGTTCCTGTATTAATTGCAATTATGACTTGGACTTTTAGTACATATATTATTTTAAAAGGTTTAAAAGAATTAGTTGAATTAAACTTTATTACAGCTGCAATTATAGGATTTCTTATTAGTGTTGCTGTTTACTTTTTTGTTAAACCAATCATTGCAAAATCATCTTTAAAATTATCAAATACAAGATCTTCTGTTAATACTTTATTTAATATTCCTTTAGTTTTTGCTGCAGCTTTATTATCATTTGCTCACGGTGCAAATGATGTTGCAAATGCAATTGGACCACTTGCAGCAATTAATGATGCAATTATAAATGTTGAAATCTCAAGCAAAGTAGCTATTCCATTTTGGATTATGGCTGTTGGTGCATTTGGTATTGTTGTTGGGCTTATGTTATATGGTCCAAAACTTATTAAAACGGTTGGTTCTGAAATTACTGAGTTAGACCAAATGAGAGCTTATTCAATTGCAATGTCAGCTGCTTTTACTGTTATTGTTGCAAGTCAATTAGGTCTTCCTGTATCTTCAACACACATTGCTGTTGGAGGAGTTTTTGGAGTAGGATTTTTAAGAGAAATTTTAGACAATAATGAAAAAAGATTTTTGCAAGAAACAAGAAAAAGATTTAAAAGACATAAAAGAGAGTTAGATTTTATGCAAGAAGAGTTAGATAGACTTGAATTGATAAAAGATAAATCTAAAGCTCATTATATGAAAATTGTTGAATTGTATAAAAAAATTGATGATAGAGAAAATCTTGTTAAACAAGAAAGAAAAGATGTTAAAGATGCAAAAAGTACAAAATATGTAAAAAGAGATGCAATTAAAAAAATAGTTGCTGCTTGGATTATTACTGTGCCTGCTGCTGCAATTCTTTCTGCTGCAATTTTCTTTATGATTAAGGGTATTATGGTTACTGCATAGGAATTTTCCTATGCAAAACTTCTTTTTATTTATCTCATTAATGATAAAATCTCTTAAAAAATTTTAGGATTTATTATCGAAGCTATATTTTCAGTTTTACCAGTCTATTTTTTTATTTTATTAGGTTTTTTAGCAAAAAAAAAATTTACTACTCAAATAGATGAAAAAACTTTAGTTTTATTATCTTTATATTTTTTCCAACCAATATTAATACTTTGGGGATTAACAAAAACTCCAATAAATTATGAATTTATTATGTCTCCGATTTTTTATTTAATTATTGTTCTAACTACACTTACTATTTTAATTTTTATCTCAAAAATAGTTTTTAGTTCTCGTACAGATGAATCAATATATTTAGGTACAGCTTTAGTTGGAAATACAGGAAATTTAGGTATTCCACTAGGAATTGCACTTTTTGGAGTAGAATCTGTTCCTTATACAAGTATTATTAATATTGCAAATGTATTTTTTATGTATACAATTTCAGTCTATTTTTTTGCAAGAGAACAATTCTCTTTAAAAGAAGCAATACTATCAATATTTAAAATCCCAGCAATTTGGTTTGCCTCACTTGCTTTGTTTTTAAATTATTATCAAATTCCAATAAATAAACATATCTTAATGGCTTTAGATATGGGTGCATATACTTCTTTAACAATTCAGCTTTTTATTTTTGGAGTTTATTTATATAGTGTTAGAATAAAAACAATTCCTTGGAAATTATCTTTACATATAAGTTTTGCAAAACATTTTATTTTACCATTGATTGGAATTTTTATTATAATCTGGTTTACAGATTTTAATTCATTTGTTGCTTCAATTTTGATTATGGAGTTAATGGTTCCACTTGCTGTTAATAATGTTAATTTTGCAGTTTTATACAACTGCAAACCTTTTGCAGTAGCTTCAACAATTTTAGTTTCAAGTGCTTTATTTGTTGGTATGTTATATTTTTATATTCAAATTATTGAATATTTTATAAAGTAGATTTTATGTGTGGAATAATAGGAACAAATTTTTTAAGTGAAAGATTTAACAAATCTTTAGAGCTTTTACATCATAGAGGTCCAGATTTTCAAAATTCTGTAAAAATTGATAATAAACAATTTGGACATACAAGACTTGCAATTATTGATTTAGATGAAGAAGCAAATCAACCTATGATTTTTGATGATATTTTACTTGTTTTTAATGGTGAAATTTATAATTATAAAGAATTGATTCACGTGGAACATTTAGAGTGTAAAACAAAAAGTGACTCTGAAGTATTAATTCGTCTTTATCAAAAATATGGATTTGATTTTTTAAATAAACTAAATGGAATGTTTTCATTTTGTATTTACGATATGAAAAAAGAGTTATATTTTTGTGCACGAGACAGATATGGTAAAAAACCATTTTTTTACTTTTTTAAAGATAATAAATTTATTTTCTCATCGAGTGTAAAATCAATTTTAAATCTACTTGATTACAAACCAAATCTAAATAAAGTTGCACTTTCTAAATATATGCAATACTTTGTATCTTTTGGTGAAGATTCTTTCTATCAAGACATTTATAAACTTGAAGCATCTACATATATGATTTATGAGCCAAATAAGAGCCTTGAGCTTCAAAAGAAGAAATATTATAAGATAAATACCTATAAAGCAATAAAAGACGAAAAACAAGCTTTAAATGATATTGAAGAGCTTTTATTTAAAAGTGTAGAGTATAGACTAAATAGTGATGTTGAAGTAGCTTCACTTTTAAGTGGTGGAATTGATAGTTCATTAATCTCTGCACTTTATACAAAAATCTCAGGTAAAAAGATAAATACCTTTAGTGTTGGATATGATGAATATAAAAATTATTGCGAACTTGATTTTGCACAAATCACTGCAAGTCACATAAACTCAAATCATAATCCATTAATCATAAATCAAAAAGAGTATATCAATCATTTTGAACAAACACTTGATATACTTGAAGAACCTCATGGAGATAGTGCAGCAATTCCCTTGAATATTTTAACAAAACAGATACATAAAGCTGGAATAAAAACTATATTATCAGGTGAAGGTAGTGATGAGATATTTTTAGGTTATGATAACTATGCAAAGTTTTTAAAATATTATGAGTTTGAAAAAAGTTTATCAAATGAACAGAATCTTTTTTTAAATGATATTATTGGAGCTTTACAAAATAATACTAAAGAGAGTGAATATTTAAGAAGAATTGTAAAAAAACAAAATCTTTATAACTCTTTTGGAGAAATTTACACTGATATTCAAAGAAAAAGATTGTTTAAAAAAATTCCAACATTTAAAAGTGAAACAGCAAAACAAGACCCTGTTGATTGGATGAGTTATATAGACTTAAAGATTTGGCTAGGAGAAGCTTTATTGAGTAAAGTTGATAGAATCTCTATGGGAAACTCTTTGGAGGTTAGAACACCATTTTTGGACTTTAATTTAGTAAATTATATGTTTAGTGTTGAATCAAGTATAAAAGTTGGAGATACAAATAAATATTTATTAAAAAAGATTGCTTCTAAATATATTCCAGATACTATAATAAACAGAACAAAAAAAGGTTTTAATTCTCCATTTAATGAATGGTTAAATAAAGAGTACAAAAATAAAATTCTTGATGTGATAGTTGAAGTAAATAATCAAACAAATCTTTTTAATCATGAATATATTTTACATATTTATGAGTTGTCAAAATCAAATAAATTCAAACAACATCTTTATTCACTTTTTGTTTTTTCTTTATGGTTCAAAAAGGAATTTTTATCTTAAGATAAAAGATTGTAAAATCAGATAAATCATATAATAATTAATAAAAAGAGAATTAAAATGACTATATTAATACCAGTAGATTCAAAAGATAGACATCAATGTATAATCTCTTCTATTGAAGAAAATAAAGCTTGGGCATTTGTTACTTTAGATGAAGGTAAAATAGCAAAAGTTGAGTTTTTTGATAGACGAGAAGATATCACTTGTTGGATAGATGCTGTAGTTGTAATAAATGAACTTGAATATGTTTGGCCATTTATGGATGAAGGTATAATTGCTCTAATTGCACCAACTCAAAAAAGTATAGATGAAATTGTTGAAGCTTTTTTATTTAAAGATTTACACGATTTTACAGTTTAATGAAATTTAATAAAAAAGATTTAAAAACACTTACAAATATTATTGCCTCAAGACGTGATGTTAGAGGCAATAACTTCATAAATAAAAAAATATCAAGTAAAAAACTTAATACTATATTAGAATCTGCACTTCATGCACCTTCAGTTGGTTATTCTCAGCCCTGGAGATTTATAATTGTTGATGAAGAAAAACGCTCTTTAGTATATAAACACTTTAGCAAATCATATGAAAAGAGTAAAGAAAAATTTAAAGATAGACCTTTATATAATAATTTGAAACTTGAAGGTATTAAAGAATCAAATATTAATATTGCTGTTTACTACAAAAAAAGTTCTAATAATATTTTAGGACAAACTTATATGAAACGAACGGGAGAATATTCTGTTGTTTGTGCAATTCTTAATATGTGGCTAACTGCACGTGCTTTAAATATTGGTATGGGTTGGGTTTCTATTTTAAAACCTAAAAAAATAAATAAAATATTTGATATTAATAAAAAAGATTATAAATTTATCGCTTATTTATGTTTTGGTTATACTAAAGAGTTTTATGATGAACCAGAGTTAAAAAAACTAAATTGGGATAAAGAGAAAAAACTTAAAGATTGTATACTTAATTAAGCCTTTTAATATTCTCCTACTAATATAATGCTTCTCTATTTTTTAAGGAGAACAAATGAAAAGAATTTTTGTAAAGTTTACTTTTTTATTTGTTTGTGTAAGTTTTATTAATACTTTACAAGCAGATGAAAAAGTATATAAACTATCAATGGCTACAACATGGACAGAAACTACTTCACCACTTTTTGATGCAGCTAAAAATATGGCAAAAATTGCTAATACTATGTCTAATGGAAGATTAGATATTAAAATAGATGCAGCAAATAAACATAAATCACCTTTTGGTGTTTTAGATATGGTTAAAGGTGGACAATATGATATGGCTCACTCAACATCATATTATTGGAAAGGTAAAGATATAAACACACTACCTTTTACATCTATGCCTTTTGGTTTAACAAGTCCAGAACAATATGCATGGTTTTATTATGGTGGTGGAATGGAATTAATGCAAAAAGTTTATGAAAAACATGGTGTTTTATCTTTTCCTGGAGGAAGCACAGGAGTTCAAATGGGAGGTTGGTTTAGAAAAGAAATCAATTCTTTAGATGACTTAAAAGGTCTAAAGATGAGAATTCCAGGTTTTGCAGGTGAGATTATGGCAAAACTAGGAGTACAAGTTACAAATAATGCCCCAGGTGAACTTTATACTTCTTTAGAGAGAAATACAATTGATGCTTTAGAATGGGTTGGACCATCTATGGATATTAGTATGGGATTCCATAAAATTGCACCATATTATTATACTGGTTGGCATGAACCAGCTTCAGAAATGCAGTTTATTATCAATACAAAAAAGTTTGAAAAATTACCAAATGATTTAAAAGAGATTTTAGTTGTTGCTATGAGAATTAGTGCTTATGATATGTATATTCAAAATTATGATATGAATGCAAGTGCATGGCAAAAAATGAAAACAGAGTATCCAAATATAAAAGTAAAAACTTTCCCAAAACCAGTTATGGATGCTATGAAAAAAGCAAATCTTGAATTAAGAACTGAAATGTCAAAAGATAATCCTTTATTAAAAGAAGTTTTAGACTCACAAGATGCTTATATGAAAAAAGTTAGAGAATGGACAAAAATGTCAGATTTTTTATATCTTAAAGACAATTTAGAATAGAGATAATACTCTATTCTAAAATCCATTAGGATTAAATCCTCCTCCAAAATCATCATTGAAATCAAAAGAAAAATTCTGAAAATTTGGATTAGTATAACCTTTTTGTACAGATATGTTTTGTAATTGCATAATATCTGCTTTTGGATCAATCCCTTGTGGACAAACTAAAGTACATGCACTACATAATGTACAATCCCATATCCCATCAGTTTGAATACTAGATATAATTTCATCATTTGATTCTAATTTCTCATCATTAACATATCTTAATGCTCTACTTAATGCAAATGGACCAATAAAACTATCTTTTGCATCATAAACTGGACAAGAACTAAAACAAGAATTACATAAAATACAATTACTTTGCAAATCAATTTTTTCTATATTCTCTTGCTTTATTTCTTTATTAGAATTTTTATTTATATAGCTTTTTGTTTTATTGATGAGTAATGTTTCATGTGAAACATTTACTATTAAATCCTTTATTACTTCAATATTCTTTAATGGTTCAATTAAATCATCATCTTTAATAAAGACTTTACAAGCCAATCTTTCTACACCATTAACTTTTACTGCACATGAACCACAAACACCACTTTTACATCCACATCTAAAAGATAAAGAAGAATCAATTTCTTCTTTTATTTCGATTAGTGCTTTTAATAAATTTGTATTATTAACTTCATATTTAGTGATAGTTGATTCATTTGATAACTCTTTGTTAAATCTTCTAATATTAATTTTCATCTTCTACCTCAAACTTAAATACAATTTCATCATTTATTAATTGAATTATTGAAGATTTATTGTAGTTTATATCTTTATTTGGGAAATCAATTCTAAAGTGAGAACCTCTACTCTCTTCTCTATTTAATGAACTTAAAACAACAAGTTTTGATACTAGAAGAATATTAAGAAATTCTAATAAATCAATAAGATTTTTATTATAAATTTTTGATTTATCCTCTATTCCCATTTTATTTCTATCTTTTGATATATCATTTATGATATTTTGAAATTCAATTAATTTATTTCTCTCTTTGAAAATTCCGACATCTTCGAAAAGTTTATTTGACAAATAGTCTTTTATTTTATAAAAGTTTATTTCACTTTTTTTCTCATAAAATTCAGAAATTTTCTCTTTCATTTTTATTTCTTGATTTGAAATTTTTTCATCAAAATTAGCTATATCTTTCGCTTTATTTGACACATAAGTTCCAATATGTCTACCTAATGTAACTATTTCAAGTAAAGAGTTTCCACCTAATCTATTTGCACCATGAATTGAAGCATTTGCACACTCTCCAACAGCAAAAAGGTTAATTATATTTGTTTCACCATTGATATTTGTTTTTATTCCTCCCATTGAATAATGAGCTGAGGGAATTATTGGTAAAAGTTCATCTTCAATTTTTATATTTGAAAACTCAAATGCAAGTTTCCTTTCTTGAGGAATTAATTCATTAATTTTATCTAGCCCTAAATGTCTTAAATCAAGAAAAATTTTTTCTTTATTTAAAATTCTTTCATAAATTGCCTTTGTTACTTCATCCCTTGATTTTAGTTCATCAATAAATCTATTTCCATCTTTATCAACTAAATAAGCACCCTCACCTCTAGCACTTTCACTTATAAGTATATTTGTATTAACTAAAGTCGTAGGATGAAATTGTACAAACTCCATATTTGAAAGTTTAACACCTGCTCTAAAAGCTACTGCAAGACCATCTGCACTATTTGAATAAGAATTTGTTGTATTATTTGAATATATACCGGCATAACCACCTGTTGCTAATATAGTTGTTTTAGCATAAATTGTGGCAATATTACCATTTTTAATATCTAAAAATATTGCACCTTTACAAATGTCATTTTCTATTATCAATTCTAATAAAAAATATTCATAACAAAAATCAATATTCTCTTTTAGACATTGATCAAATAGCGTATGCATTATCTTTAAACCAGTATAATCACTTGAATAGCATGTTCTTAGATGTTTAGTTCCACCAAATTTTCTTTGAGAGAATTTGCCATTTTTAGTTCTATTAAAAGGTACACCTATTGAGTCAAGCCAAAGAATAGTATCTTTTGCATTTTTACATAAGAAAGTTATATTTTTTTTATTTGCTAGCAAATGAGAAGCATTGTAGGTATCATTTATATGATTTTCAATTGAATCATTATCTTCATATAAAACTGCATTAATCCCACCTTGGGCTTGTACAGTTTGAGAGTGAGTAGGAAATGTTTTTGAAACAACTAAAACATTTGAATTATTTTTTTTTGCATTAAGTGCTGCAGTTAACCCTGCTCCACCTGAACCAATTATTAGTACATCTATCATTTTTAGTCCCAAAACTCTTTTAATGGTTCTTCTTTTTCTTTATTACTTTTATAATCTAATTCAAATTCTAATTTTTCAAGTTCATCAATAGTGCTTTTATAATCATCTTTTTCACTCTCTATTTTTTCTATTATTTCCTCTTTTTTAGTTTCAACTTTTTCAGTTAAAGAATGATTTTTATTTTTATCTTTTAGATTTATATATTCTGAAATAATTCTTTCATACTCGTTAAAATCTAAAAGTATAATTCCTGGTTTTCCATCTCTTAAAATGATTGCTTTTTCTATCTCTTTCTTATTTAATTTATCAAAGATATTTTTACTTTTTCTTACTAATTCTGTTGAAGAAAACATCTCTTTTGATGTATATTGTAATAGTGACATCCTAATCCTTTTACGTATTATAATATGTATTATAACACATAATTTAAAAATAAATTTATTAATAATTAATAAAATTGTAGAAAAAACATATAGTAACAAGTGCTATATTTAGCTATTTTATTCCAATATTGAGATATTTATAATAAGTATTATATTTATAATTTAATTGGACTTATAAAATTAAATATTTTAAAATATATAAGATTTAATTTTTTGTTTTAAATAGAGTAAAATATGATATTAATGATGATTTATATAAAGAGTTTAAAATGTCTAGAATAAATATATTCTAGGCATTTTTTATTTTGAGAAGATTTGTTCAGCCCACTCTGTTATTGGACCTCTAAGAACTTTTTGTAATTTAATTGCGAATATATTTACAATATTATCTTCGTTTTTTGTTGATTTTAATAACGTTGTCAGAGCATTTGTATATTTATTTACGTAGAAGTTATCAATTTGTTTATTTGAACCTAAGATAACAACTTTACATGAACTATCTATTCTTGATAATACCATTTGCATTGTTTTATTTGACATATTTTGTGCTTCATCTATAATTATAAATGAGTTTGAAAGGGTTCTACCCCTCATCTCCCCTACCCACATAGTTTCAATTCCATAATTACTAATCATTTGATCAATTCTTTCTGTAACTTCTCTATCATCTAATTCAGATATTGTTGTATCAGGATTCTTTTTGCTTCTTTTTCTTTTATGTTCACTTCTTATTATATAATCAAGACTATCCATTAAAGGATGATTGTAGATTTTAAATTTTTCTTCTAATCCTGGAAGATAACCTACATCTTCACCTTTATCTAAAGATTCAATAGAATTTCTAATATATATTATTTTTTGAAAGAATTTTTGACGAACAAGTTTTAATGCACCACTTAGTGCTAAAAGAGTTTTCCCAGAACCTGCTTTTGCTTCTACAATTAATACATTGTAAAAATGACTTAAAATAGCATCACTAAAAAATAGTTGCTCTTTATTTAAAGGTGTAATTACTTGGTCTCTAATTTCAGCTTCATCAAGTAGTTTGATTCTTTTATTTTGTATATTTGCTAATAAAACTTGATCAGATGATTTAACTTTAAAACAGTATGAGAAATTGTAAGGTTTGTATTCAGGGTCGTATTTATCGATATTTTGATTGTCAATAAATTCTAAATCGTCAAAATTTATATCAATCTCTTTAATAAAATCAAAATCAAAAACATCTTTATCTTTACCAACTAATGCATCAGTTTTTATATCAAGAGAAATAGCTCTTGTTCTAGCCATGATATCTAAAGATAAAAATTCAACTTGATTTTTATAATAACTATTTGCAAATGTTGCAATTTCTAAGATTTTTCTATCATTTATTATATTTAAAGATATATTTTTAATATTAACTTCATATTCATCTTTTGAAATGATATCTATGATAGTATTCTTTTCATTTTCAATTTTAACTCTAATTATTTTATATGAATCTTTTTTTATACTATTTATTATTGATGAATTCTCTAAAATCCTTGCAAACTCTCTAGCTTGAAAATTAATTTCATCAAAACCACTTTTTTTTGTGTCAATTTCATCAAGAACAGTTTCAGGAAGAATTATTAAGTTTCTCCCCTCCTGAGAGAGTTTATATACGTTTGAAGCATCTTCAAGAAGGATATTTGTATCTAATACATAATATTTGTCAAAATTCATTATTTAGCCTTTTTAGGTTTCATTATTACATAAGAAATATATGCAAATAGTATAACAATAATTGCAGTAAATAAAATAGAAAAAGATTTTGTAATCACGTAGCCAACAATAAGAATAGATAACATAGTTGGCATTTCATTGTACATTCTAAAAAATTTACCACTTTTTTTACAAGTATTATTTTCTAAATCTTTTCTATATTTTTCTAAAGATAAAGAATAGATAATTAATAAAGCTAAAGAGAGAAGTTTTGCTAACATCCAAGGATTTTGAGTAAAATCTAATAAAATAGGATTTAATGCAAGCATTGTAGCACCACTAAAAATAGTAGCCCACATAGCAGGAGCTCCAATATATTTATAAATCTTGTACTCTTGAATTTTAACTACTTCCACAAACTCTTTTTTTTCTATATTTTCTACATGATATACAAAAAGTCTTGGTAAATAAAACAGCATCGCCATCCATGACATAAAAGCAACAACGTGAAAAGTTAAAACCCAAGTGTAGTATTCCATTCTTTAATCCTCTTTTTTATTTTTAATTTTATCTAACCAATCATTTAAAGTTTTTTCAAAACCTATATTTGAATTATTATATAAATTCAAATCTTCTTTTAAATATTTTTGTTCAACATATCCACCAAAATCATGGGGGTATAAATAGCCTATATGCTGTGAATCAAGATGTTTTGGTATATCAAGTATCTTTCCATCTTTTATTTGTTGTAGAGCTTTATTTACAGCTTTATAAGCACTATTTGATTTAGGACTTGATGCAAGATATATAGCACACTGAGAAAGAATGATTCTTGATTCTGGATAACCAATTTTATTACATGCAATCATTGTATTTACTGCTAGATTTAAAGCATTTGGATTTGCATTTCCAATATCTTCGCTTGCAAATATTACTAATCTTCTTGTAATAAAATCTACACTTTCTCCACCATTTATTAATCTACTCATATAATATAAAGCTGCATCAATATTTGAACCTCTTAATGACTTAATCATAGCACTTGCTAAATCATAATGAGTATCAGAAGATGAAACTCCATCCCCTATTACATTTTCCCTTAACTCTTTTAATAAAGTTAAGTCTATATCTTTTGATACTTTATATGCAAAATTTAGAAGTGTAAGCATAGCTCTTGCATCACCAGAACTAGATGTTATCAAATACTCTTTTGCTTCATTTGTAAGAGTTATATCAATATCTTTTAAAGCAATATAAAGAATCTTATTCATTTCTTCTTTTGTAAAAGCTTTAAATTCATAAAGAAAAGCTCTTGAACGAATTGCAGATGTTAGTGTAAAAAAAGGATTTTCTGTACTTGCTCCAATAATAATTGCATCATAATTTTCCATTATAGGGAGTAAAACTTCTTGTTGATTTTTTGATAATCTATGTACTTCATCAATAAAAATAAGAGGTTTAATTAAACTTCCTTTATATTTATCAAAGACTTTTCGCAAATCTTCTACTTTGATACTTGTAGCATTAAAATAGTAATAATCTGTATTTATTTCACGAGCAATTATTTTGGCTAAAGTAGTTTTTCCAGTTCCTGGTTTACCATAAAAAAATAGATGAGGAATCTCTTTTTGTTTGATTAGTTTATAAAGTGCTTTTTCTTTGCCAATAATGTGAGATTGACCAACAAATGTATCTAAACTTGTTGGTCTTAATTTATTAGATAGATCTATCATCTTCATTCATAAAGATTCTTAGATTTTTGTATTCTTCTTTTGTTAAAAATCTTGATTTTCCAGTTGGTAGATTATTTAAAGAGATTCCACCATACTCTAATCTTTTTAAATCAAGTACATCAAGACCAAAGTGAGCGAAAAATCTTCTTAATTCTCTATTTTTCCCCTCAGAAATCACAACTTTAATTTTAGAGTATTTTTCTCCATTTGTTTGAATATCATAAGCTAAAAAAGGTGCAAAAGACATAGATTTTATTTTACTATTTTTATGTGCACCTGTTCTTGCATCTTCAATTGTAATTCCATTTTGCATAGCTTCTTCAACTGATTTAGATATTACACCATTAACTTTGATTTTATAAACTCTTTCTAAATCAGAGTGCATTAAAGCATCAACAACTTCAACATTATCAGATAATAGTAATAATCCTTCACTTGCGTAGTCAAGTCTTCCTACACTTAAAAAATGTTTATATTTTTTTTCAAGTGAATCATAGATTGTTTTTCTTCCTTGAGGGTCTTTTTTTGAAACAATTTCACCTTTTGGTTTATTGTAAACAATTACAGTATAAATCTTATTTTTATCTTCTTTGATATTTTTTTTACCAATTTGCACTTCATCTTTTGATGAAACTTTTGTTGCAAGATTAGTAACTACTTTACCATTAACTTTTACTCTACCCTCTTCTATCAGCTTATCAGCTTCTCTTCTTGAGTAGTTACTGTTGTGAGATAAAAATTTATTTAATCTTGTTAACTCTTCTTGTATCTCTTCTGTTTTCTTTTTGCCAGAATGGCTTTTATTTTCTTTCATTATTTTATACCAGCTTCGATTAAATCGTGAATATGTAGCACTCCAACTAATTTATCATTTTCATCTGTAACGATAAGTAGTTGTATCTTGTAGTTTTCAATAACTTGAAGTGCATCACTTGCCAGAAGTTCTTTGTTTTTTAAAGTTTTAGGATTTAATGTTGCAATTTCTTCAACTTTGCATTCTAAAGAGAATTTCTCATTCATTAATGCTCTTCTTAAATCTCCATCACTTAATAATCCAAATACTTTATTATCTTCATCTGTAATAATAACACTTCCAAGTCTTCCTTGACTCATTATTAAAATAGCGTCTTTAAGTCGAGTTTCACGTGAAACGACAGGTAGATTTTCTTTTCTTAATAAATCATCAACTTTTATGAATAGTTTTTTACCTAAACTTCCACCTGGGTGAAATGATGCAAAATCTTCTTTTTTGAAATCTCTTCTTTTCATTAAACAAACAGCAAGTGCATCGCCCATTGCCATTGTTAAAGTTGTAGAAGATGTTGGTGCTGTATCAAGTGGACAAGCCTCTTTTTCAACATAAATATTGATAAAAACATCTGAATATTTTGCTAATGTAGAATTTTCACTTCTTGCCATACCAATAAGAGGAATATTTAATCTTTTTAGATGAGGCAAAATTTGTACTAATTCTTCACTTTCACCACTATATGAAATTCCAAGAACAATATCATCTTTACCAATCATTCCTAAATCGCCATGCATTGCTTCTGTAGGATGCAAAAAGAAAGAACTTGTTCCTGTACTTGCTAATGTTGCAGCAATTTTAGTACCTACAAGTCCTGATTTACCAACACCAGAGATAATTAATTTACCTTTGCAATTGATAATTAAATCAATTGCTTTTTCAATATCAAAAGATATATTTTGTGCTGCTCTTTCAAGTTCATTTGCTTCAGTTAATAAAACATCTCTAACAATTTGTTTGAAATCCATTTAACTATTCCTTATTGTACAAATATAGTTGGTACTATCATTGGATATTTTTTATATTTTCTTGTGCAATGTTTTCTAACAACTTTTCTTAATTCATCTTCTAGAATTTTATTGTTTTTTAGAATACCTGGTTTAACATTTTCTAAGAATACTGATAATAAATCTTCAATCTCTTTTGCAAAGTATTTATCTTGTTTATCTGGAACTAATCCAAATGAAGTAACTTTTGGTCTTTGAGCAAGAGTTCTATCACTTTCATTAATTTGTGCAACAATCATAACAATACCTTCTTTAGCCATTGTTTGTCTATCTAAAATTACATCATCTGAAATTTTATTGTTTAATTGATTGTCAATATAAACTTTACCTGATTTTACAGTTCGAACTTTCTTTAAATATTTTGGTGTAACTTCAATTTGTTCACCATCACTCATGATATAAACATTTCTTTCTAATACACCACAATCAATACCTGTTTGTCCATGTTTTAGGGCATGATTATATTCCCCATGAACTGGTAAAAAGAATTTAGGTTTTACAAGTCGTAACATAAGTTTTTGTTCTTCTTGTGCAGCATGTCCTGAAACGTGAATATCTGGATAATCTTGGTATGCAACTTTTGCACCTGCTTTTAAAAGGTGATTGATGATTTCAGAAACACTTGCTTCATTTCCTGGAATTGCTTTTGATGATAAAATAATTTGGTCATCAGGTTTAATTTTAATGTGTCTATGTTCATGAATAGCCATTCTATATAGAGCTGACATTGATTCACCTTGACTTCCTGTTGTAACAATTAAAACTTCTTTATCATTATATTTATTTACTTCGTGCGCTTCAATAAATTGGTCTTTTGGGAATTTTATATAACCTAAATTCATTGCTATTTCTAAATTCTTTTCCATAGATCTTCCAATAACACAGATTTTTCTGTTATATTGTAATGCTTTTTCAATTGCTTGTGAAACTCTATGAATATTTGAAGAGAAAGTAGACATTACAACTCTTCCTTTTGCTGTAGAAAAAATTCTATCAAAAGTTGGTCCAACAGTTTTTTCAGTTCTTGTAAATCCAGGAGCATGAGAATTTGTTGAATCAGAAGTTAAAACTAAAACACCCTCTTCTCCATAATGTGCAAGTCTATGTAAATCTGTAGGAAAACCATCAATTGGAGTATGGTCGATTTTAAAATCACCTGTGTGAATCATTGTTCCAGCTTCAGTTTTAATAGCAATTGCAGAAGAATCTATAATTGAGTGAGTAATATGCATCCATTCAACTTCAAATTCTCCAATTTTTATAGGAGTTCTTTTTTGAATTGCTCTAAAATATCCTCTATGTTCTCTCATTTTGTGTTCATCAAATTTTGAACCAATCATTTCAAGTGGTAAAGAAGTACCATAAATTGGGAACTGCATCTCTTTAAATAGATATGGCATTGCACCAATGTGATCTTCATGACCATGTGTAATAATTACTGCAACAATTTTATCTTTGATTTCTCTAATATAAGTAAAATCAGGAATTAAAATATCAACACCATGCATTTCACCATCTGGGAAACTCATACCAACATCAACTATAAGTGCTTGGTTTTCAGTTTCAACAACCATCATATTTCCACCAATTTCACCTAATCCACCAAGTGGAGTGATTCTTAGTTTTGCTGTTGTATTTAGATTAAGTTTATAATGAGGGTTTAACCTATCTCTATGGATTTTTTCATTGATTATGTAAGCTTTTTTTAAATCACTAACCCAACCTTCACCTTTATTTTGCATTTGTTGTGGATCTTTTGCAACTTTTGGTTTAGGTTTTCTTTTCTTGAAAGGAGGTTTTTTACCCTCTACTGCTTCACCTGAATTTGTATTTGTTTCTACAGTAGTTTCAACTTGTGTACTTGTTGTAGTTTGTTCTTCTTTGTTAATTTCTTCCATTCTTTACCTTTGTATACATTTGGCTATACAAAGATGAACTTACTTCATGAGGTCTAACATTATCATCTACATTTAATTCTTTATAAATTTCAGATATACAATCTTTACTCAAAAGTGACGTAAGATTTTTTGAAAGTTTTTTTCTAGGCTGAATAAAACAGGCTTTTAAAAACTTATTAAAATCTTTATCAAAATTTTTAGACATATCTTTTTTTATATAAAGAATTGAAGATGTTACTTTTGGTGGAGGATCAAATGATTCAGGTGGAACATCAAAAAGTATTTTAGAATCAATAGAAATTAATTCAGTAATAATACCTAAAGATGAATATTCCTTATCATTTACAGATGCAGTAAATTTTTCTGCAACCTCTTTTTGTACCATAACAATAATATGTTCACAAGAAACATCTTCAAATGCTCTTAATATAATGTTTGTTGCAATATAGTATGGTAAGTTTGCTATCAAGTCATATTTACCATTATGTAGGCTTTTTTGCTTATCCCAAGCCTCTAAAACATCAGTGTGGATCAGTTTTAGTTTACCCTCTTCTATCTCTATTGCAAATTTAGACTTCAAAATACCGATTAAATCAGTATCAACCTCATAAGCAGTTAAATCTTTGTACTTGACTAAATTTTTGGTCAAATCACCTAATCCAGGCCCAATTTCAACCACATAATTATTGTTCATGGGCATCGATTGGATGATTTTATCCAAAATAGTCGTATCTTTTAAAAAGTTTTGTCCGTATTGTTTTTTTGCTTTTACTTTTTCCATAATTGGGAAGAGTATATCTGCTTTTAACTTATAATTAGATAAGATAATTTTTAGTTATTACGAAGGATTTTATTTGAGTAGTTTTGCAAAAAGAATAATACCATGTCTAGATGTTGATAATGGAAGAGTTGTAAAAGGCGTGAATTTTGTAGGTTTAAGAGATGCAGGAGATCCTGTAGAAGTTGCAAAAAGATATAACGCAGAAGGTGCAGATGAAATAACTTTTTTAGATATTACTGCAAGTCATCAAAATAGAGGAACAATTGTTGATATTGTAAAACAAGTTGCAAAAGAAGTTTTTATTCCTTTAACAGTTGGTGGGGGAATTAGAAAACTTGAAGATATTTATGCACTTTTAAATGTAGGTTGTGACAAAGTTTCAATTAACTCTTCAGCTGTTTCAAACCCAGATTTAATAAATGAAAGTTCTAAAAGATTTGGTAGTCAATGTATTGTTGTTGCAATTGATGTTAAAAGAGTTGCTGATGGTTCTTACCACGTTTTTGTAAAAGGAGGACGTGAAGATACTGGACTTGACGCACTTGCTTGGGCAAAAGAAGTTTATGATAGAGGTGCTGGTGAAATACTTCTTACTTCTATGGACACTGATGGTGCAAAAACTGGATTTGAACTAAACATTACTGAACAAATTTCAAAATTAGTTGATATTCCAGTAATTGCAAGTGGTGGAGCTGGAACTATGGAACATATAAAAGAGGCATTTGAACATGGTGCTAGTGCAGCACTTGCTGCTTCGATTTTTCACTTTAAAGAAATAGATATTATGGATTTAAAGAGATATTTAAGAGCAAATAACATTCCTGTAAGGATATAAAATGAAAATCAAATTATTTATGGGATTATTACTGCCAATATTGGCATTTTCATATGAAATAGAATTTAATAAAAGTTTTTCAAAAGTAGTAAACCCAGATTTATTAAGTACAAATGTAAATATAAGTGTCGAAAAAAAAGATGAAGTTAGAGTAAATAGTGAAATTGAAAAATTTAATGATTTCATTAAAAATAATAAAGAAGTAATTATAAAAAATGGAAGTTTTACTTTAAGTCCAAAATACAAATATTATGACAATAAACAAGAATTTATAGGATATGTTGGAAATCTAAGATATTCAGTAGAATCAAAAGATGCAAAAGAATTAAATAGTTTTATGGATGAATTAATTGCTATAAAAGAGAGAATAAAATCTGATGATATAAAACTTAATATTTCAAATGTTTCTTGGAAAGTAAGTGACGAATTACAAAATAAAAGTTTTGATAATTTAAGATTTGAAGCAATTACTTGGATTGAAAATTATGCAAATGTTTTATCTTCAAAATTATCAAAAAAATGTGAAGTAAAAAAAATAAATATAAATGAATTTAACGGTGGAAATATAGTATATGCAAGAAGTGAAATGGCATTATCAAGTATGTCAAAATCTGTTGCGGATGTAGCTCCAATTAGTAGTGAACAAAATATTACAGTAAATCCAAACTTTATTTTGGAGTGCAGATGATTGTATGTGCAGGAAGAAATGAAACTTTTCCATTTGCTCATCCCATTGGTGTTGGATTAATTGAAAGTTCAATAAATCTTACAAGAATGTGTCTATTTGATAAACCTGACTTTTTACTTTTTATTGGAAGTGCAGGAAGTTATGGTGAACATAAAATTTTTGATATAGTTGAATCAAAAAGAGCTTCAAATATTGAACTTGGATTTTTAACGCAAAGTGCATATACACCTTTAGATAATGTTTTAGAATCTGAAAATAAATTTGCAAGAAATGATACTATTGTAAACTCTTCAAACTATATTTCAACAAATGAAAAACTTTGTAAAGAGTTTTTAGAATATGGTGTTGGAATTGAAAATATGGAGTTTTTTTCAATTTTAAGTGTTGCAAAAGAGTTTGAAATTCCAGTTGCTGGAATTTTTGTAGTAACAAATTATACAAATGAAAATGCCCATGAAGATTTTATAAAAAATCATAAAGAGGCAATGACAAAATTAACAAATTATTTAATAGAAAAAAATATAATAAAATAGAAAATTGGAATAAATTATAATGGCAAAAGAAGAATTACCATCTATATATGATTACACATTAGATGAATTAAAAGAAAAATTAAAACCATCATTTAGAGCAAAGCAAGTTTATAATTGGCTTTACAAAAAGTATGCTAGTTCGTATGATGATATGAAAAACTTACCAAATGAATTAAAAGAAGATTTAAAAGCAAACTATCCAATAGATATTATGCAAATTGTAAAGAAAGAGCAGAGTCGTGATGGAAGTATTAAATATCTTTTTAAATTAAGAGATAACCATACTGTTGAAGCAGTTTTACTTTTAATGAAAGATAAAAAGATAGATGAAGATGGACAAATTGTAAGAAGTGAGAAATATACTGTTTGTATTTCTTCTCAAGTTGGCTGTAAAGTTGGCTGTAGTTTTTGTTTAACTGCAAAAGGTGGATTTGTAAGAAATCTTACAGTTGGAGAGTATATTGCTCAAATTGTAAATATCAAAAGAGATAATAATATTGCTGAAAATAAAGCTTTAAATATCGTTTATATGGGAATGGGTGAACCACTTGATAACTTTGATAACTTTACTAAAGCAGTAGAAATTTTTTCTGAACTTGATGGTTTAGCAATAAGTAGACGAAGACAAACAGTTTCAACTTCAGGAATTGCAAGTAAAATTAAAAAACTTGGTGAAAAAGATTTACAAATCCAATTAGCAATTTCACTTCATGCTGTTGATGATGAGTTAAGAAGTGAATTAATACCTATGAATAAAGCTTATAACATTGCTTCAATTATTGAAGCTGTTAAGGCTTTTCCTGTGGATACAAGAAAAAAAGTTATGTTTGAATATTTAGTAATAAAAGATAAAAATGATTCAATAGAAGCAGCTAGAAAACTTGTTAGTTTATTAAACGGTATTCAAGCAAAAGTAAATTTAATATACTTTAATCCATATCCAGGAACTACATATCAGCGACCTGTTGAAGAAGATATGTTAAGATTCAAAGATTTTTTAAACCAAAAAGGTGTAATCTGTACAATCAGAGAGTCAAAAGGGCTTGATATATCTGCTGCTTGTGGGCAATTAAAAGAAAAGGAAGCAAATGGGAATTCTTGAAATATCTTTATTGATTTTTATAGCAATAGTAGTGATTGTAACGGGTGTAGGATTTTATATACAAAATAAAAAAGAGGAGAAATAATATAAATGGCAGTAACAAGATTTGCTCCAAGTCCAACTGGATATTTACATATTGGAGGATTAAGAACTTCATTATATAGTTATTTATGGGCAAGAAAAACTGGTGGAGAATTTAGATTAAGAATCGAAGATACAGACTTAGCAAGAAATAGTGAAGAAGCAATGAAAGCAATTATAAATGCTTTTGAATGGGTTGGATTAAACTATGATGGTGAAGTTTTTTATCAATCAAAAAGAACAGATATTTATAAACAATATATTGATAAATTATTAGAAAATGGAAATGCTTATAAATGTTATATGAGTAAAGAAGAACTGGATAGCTTAAGAGCAGCTCAAGAAGCAGCAAAACAAACACCAAGATATGATGGAACTTGGAGACCAGAAGTTGGAAAAGTATTACCAGAAATTCCAGCTGGAGTTGAACCTGTAATTAGAATAAAAGCCCCAACAACAGGAACAATAGAGTTTGATGATGGTGTAAAAGGTCATATGAAATTTGATGCTAATCAAGTTGATGATTATGTAATTGCAAGAAGTAATGGAATGCCAACATATAACTTTGTTGTTGCTATTGATGATGCATTAATGGGAATGACAGATGTAATTAGAGGTGATGATCATTTATCAAATACACCAAAACAAATTGTTGTTTATAATGCCTTAGGATTTAAAGTTCCAAAATTCTATCATGTACCAATGATTAACAATCCTGAAGGTAAAAAACTATCTAAAAGAGATGGTGCTATGGATGTTATGGATTATAAAAATCAAGGATATTTACCAGAAGCTTTATTAAACTTTTTAGTAAGACTTGGTTGGTCAAATGGTGATCAAGAAATTTTTTCTATGGAAGAGATGTTAGAACTGTTTGATCCTTCAAATATCAATAAATCAGCTTCTTCATATAATGCAGAAAAACTTTTATGGTTAAATAGTGAATATATTAAAGCTGTATCAAATGATAGATTAATAGAAGAGTTAAAATTCTTTGATTTAGATTTATCAAATCATCCAAAAAGAACAGAACTATTAGATTTAGGAAAACAAAGAGCACAAACTTTAGTTGATTTGAAAAAATCAATTACAGATATTATTGATGTTCCAACTTATTATGAAGAAGCAGGAGTTAAAAAATTTGTTAAAGAAGATACAAAAGAATTTTTAGAAAAATATCTTGTTTTATTAGAAAAAAATAGAGAAATTTTATATGATGTTGCAAAAATTGAAGAGATAACTAAACCATTTATTTCTGAATTAGGATTAAAATTCCCTCAATTATTTCAACCAATAAGAATCGCATTAACAGGTGGAACACAGGCTCCTTCGGTATATGACATAATTTCTATACTTGGATTTGACGAAGTTTCTACTAGATTAAACGAGGCTTTAAAAAGAAATTTTCAAAACTCTTGATTATTTGAAAATAATCAGGCATAATGTTCTAACTTTTAAAAAGGATAGAATAGATGAATATTTACGTAGGTAATTTATCATACAAAATGAATGATAAAGAGTTAGAAGGAATCTTCTCAAAGTTTGGTGCAGTGAAAAGTGCAAAAGTTATTATGGATAGAGAAACTGGAAAATCAAAAGGTTTCGGTTTTGTTGAAATGGCAGAAGCATCAGCTGGAAACCAAGCTATTGAAGCTTTAAATGGTAATGATTGCGAAGGTAGAACTTTAAGAGTTAACGAAGCAAAACCAAGAGAAGAAAGACCAAGAAGACAATTCTAATTAAGTTTATGTAGTGCTTTTGCACTACAAACTTTACAGCTTTAAATTAACTTTTATAAAAAGTTAATCATCCAAATCTATAAATTTAAGACTAATACTTCTATTCAAAGAACTAGTTTATATTTGTAGATACTAATAGATTAGTTATTGTAGGAGTTTTAGTATACCCTACTTCCCAAATTTTGATTAAAATTTATAATACAATTCAGACTTAAGGATTTGTATGAAAATTTTGTTGCTTGAAGATGATTTTATTTTAAACGAGATAATTGAAGAACATTTAGTTTCACAAAACTATGAAGTTGTTACAACTTATAATGGAAATGAAGCCCAAGAACTTTTATATTCTCAAACTTTTGACTTATTACTTTTAGATGTAAATGTTCCCGATATAAATGGTTTTGAACTTTTAAGTGATTTAAGAGTTCAAAACATTAAAACTCCAGCAATATTTATAACTTCACTAAATATGGCAGATGATATGCAAAAAGGTTTTGATAGTGGTTGTGATGACTATATTAAAAAGCCCTTTGAATTAAAAGAGCTTGATTTACGTATAAACAACTTAAAAAGACTTTTTAATATTTATCCCTTAACTTTAATAAATATTTCACAAAATGTTAATCTTGACACCCAAAATCTTATGATTATAAAAGATGAAGAAAAAATTCATATTGCAAAAAAAGAGTGTGAGGTTTTACAATATTTGATAAATAACTCAACAAAAACAGTAAGTATTGAGGAACTTAGTCTAAATCTTTGGGCATATGAAGAAACACCAAATGCTTCAACAATTAGAACATATATTAAAAATTTGCGTAAAATTTTAGGGGAAGAACAAATCTTAAATATACGAGGAGTTGGTTATAGATTTAACAAAAAGTGAAAAAATTACTTTCTTTAGATTTCTATTTTTATATTTAGGTTCTTCATTAATTTTGATGTTAATTACAACATTTTTTTACTATCAAAATGAAAAAACTTTATTTATTGATTTAATAAAATCAAATATGCAAAATGTAACTTCAAAAATTTCAAATGAAGTAATTGTATCCCATATGATGGGTACAAAGTTTGAAAAAGAAAAATATCTAAATTCAAAAGAGTACAAAATATCATTTTATGATAAAAATAAAGAGCTAATTTATGGTAATTTTAATGAAAAAGTAGATTTTAGCCAGAAATTTATCTTTGATGAGAAATCATTAATTTTAGTTGATAATTCAACAGTTGGACATCTTGGAATTGAGTATATTGTTTTAAAAGATATTAGTTTAGAAGTAAAAATTTATGAGTTAAAAGTATCTATAATTTTAATTTTTTTAGGTTTTTATTTTTTGGTTACAATAATTGGTTTTTATCTTGCAAAGCTATTTTTAAAGCCAATAAAAGATGAAAGAATAAAGTTAAATAATTTCATAAAAGATACAACACATGAGTTAAATACTCCAATAAGTGCAATTATGATGTCAACAGAAAGTGAAAATTTATCTTTAAAACAAATAGAAAGAATAAAACTAAGTGCTAAAAGAATAAGTGAAATTTATAAAGATTTAACTTATATATTTTTAGAAAATAAAGAGATAAAAAAAGAGAAAAAAGAGCTGGATTTATCTTTGATTATAAAAGAACAGATTGATAATTTTGAACCTTTATTTTTGAAAAAAAAGATTGAAGTTTTAACAAATTTAGAAACAACAATTTATAAAATAGATAAAGATGATTTTATTAGATTATTTAACAATCTTTTTTCAAATGCCATAAAATATAATAAAATTAATGGAAAAATTGAAATAACATTAAAAAACAGAGTTTTATCTGTAAAAGATAATGGAATAGGAATAAAAAAAGATAAATTAAAAGATATTTATAAAAGATATTATAGAGCAACAAGCCAAAATGGTGGTTTTGGTTTAGGTCTAAATATCGTAAATATGATATGTAAAAGTTATAACATAAAAATTGAAGTTAGTTCTATAGAAAAAGAAGGAACAATTTTTAAACTATATTTTTAACTCCACACAAACTGCACACAATATTTGATAAGATTTTTTCATAAATATTTCAAGGAGAAAATTATGAAAAATCTTTTCAAAACAATTCTAACTTTAGTTTTAGCATTAAACTTTTTAAATGCAGAACCAATAAATCAAAATGGTGAAAAAGATGGTTACAATGTTACTTTAACTAGTGAAAAATCACTTGTTGTTGGAGATAATGATTTTGTAATTAAGTTAGCAAAAGATGAAAAAACTATAACAACAGCAAAAGTTAAAATAAAATTTTTTATGCCAGAAATGCCAGGAATGCCTTATATGGAATATGAAGGAAAAGCTGAGTTAGTTGATGGTGTTTATAGAACAAAAATCAATTTTTCTATGGCTGGAACATGGCAATATCAACTTAAATTTAAAACAGATGATGATGTTGTTCATACAATTAGAGGAAGCGTAAATATCTAATGTTAAAAATAATTCTAACTTCATCTTTAACTTTATCACTTTTAAGTGCAATTTCAATTGATGAATTAGTTAATTCTACATTTGAAAATAGTTATGATTTAAAAAGTGTGGAAAAATCCATAGAGGTTGCTAATCATCAAATTTCAATAGCAAAAAAATGGCAGAATCCAATATTGTCTATGGGAATAAATGATTTATGGATAAATGATTTTAGTTCACGAAATAAAGAGGCAATGCAAGCCTCTTTTATAGGGATTTCACAAGTGATTCCAACAGGAGATAAACTTGAAATTAAAGAAAAAATTGCTTCAAAAGAGAAAAATATAAAGTTTTATGATTTTGAAGATAAGAAGTTAGAACTTGAATCAAAAATAAATGAGTTAGTTTATAATATTTTATTAGCTGAAGAAAAATATAGACTTTTGGAAAAGTTTGAAAAAAATCTAGAAAAACTTGAGAGTTTATATGGTTCTTTGTATAAATATCAAAAAGCAACACAAAATGAGATAATAAATTCTCAAATTTCAACAGTTGAGTTGAAAATACAAAAACAAAATCTAAAAAATCTAATAGATAATTCTTACTTAAAATTAGAACAAATAACATATACAAAAATAGATAAAATTGATGAGAAATTAGAGATAAAAAAAGTTGATTTATTAATTGAAAATTCTTCTCATCCAAAATTTAAAAGTTTAGAAGAGAATTCATCAAAACAACAAAGTATAGCTGAATTAGAAAGAGCAAAAAAGATTCCAGATGTTCAAGTAAGTTTGGCATATTTTCAAAGGGATGACAAGTTTACAGATTACGTAAATATGGCTGTTTCTATTCCTCTTCCAATTTATGATACAGAAAATGTTACAAGAGTTCAGGCAAAAATGAGTGCTAATGAAACTAATGATAAATTAGAACAATTAAAACATAACTTTGATATTCAATCAAAGATTCTTAAAAATAATCTAAATAATGCTTATGAAAATTACAATTTGATTGGTCAAAAGATAATTCCTTTAAAAGAAAAAATACAAAAAAATATTGAAACATTTAACACTTTTGATGATGTAAAACCTCAAGAGAGTATTAAAAATCTAAATGAGTTAATCACTTATCAAATAAAAGCAATTGATGAACAACAAAAATATTATGAAGCCTATTCAGGATTAATTTATTACTCAAATAAAGGTATAAAATGATTAAAAAATTACTTATAATCACCCTATTTCTAACTACTGTATTAAATGCTCAAATTATTGATGCAAAACAACTATTTAATAAAAAAATTGTAAAAGTAAAAAAAGAAGAAGTTATTGAAAATAAAAGTTTTTATGGAATAACAAAGATTGATGAATCATCAATTGTTGATATTGTAAGTAGATTTGATGGTTATATTACAAATCTAAATGCCAATAAAACCTATATGAATATAAAAAAAGGAGATGTTTTATATTCAATTTATTCTGATGATATATTATCTATTCAAAATGAGCTTCAAGTTGCAAAAGATATAAATAAAAATATCTATTCATCAACGCTTTTAAAGCTTGATAATTTTGATATATCAAAAGAGAATCAACAAAAAATTAAAGATGGAAAATTAAATAATAGTGGTTTTGTGGTTACTTCTCCTTTCAATGGAATTTTACTTCAAAAAAATATAAATAATAAAAGTGCAGTTAAAAAAGGAACTACCCTACTTCAATTAGGAAACCTTGATAAGATTTGGTTTGAAGCATCAATTTATCAAGAGGATTTGTCTTTTGTTAAAAAAGATAAAGAAGCAATGATTTATATTGATGGATTAAATAAAATGATTAACTCAAAAGTTGATTTTATCTACCCTATTTTTGATGAAAAAAGTAAAACTGTAAATGTTAGATTTATTATTGATAATGAAAATGGTGAGTTAATTCCAAGTATGTTTGGTAAGGTTGATATAAATATCAAAAAAGAGACTCTTTTAACTCTTCCAAAAACCGCTGTGTTAAAAAAAGCAAATAGTTTTTATGTATTTAAACCAACGTCAAATGATGAGTTTGAACCAGTGAAAATAAATGCAAAAAGAGTTGCTTCTAATAAATATCAAATAATAAGTGGGCTTGAAGAGAACGATGAAGTTATTAATAACGCCCTATTCTTATTAGATTCAGATGCGGTTACTAATAATTTATATGAATCAGACAACGAAGATTGGTAAAAAGTCATGGTAGAAAATATAATTTCATATAGCGTAAGAAATAAATTTTTAGTTCTATTTTTTATTTTTATATTAACACTTGGTTCTTTTTGGGCTGTAAAAAACACAAGTTTAGATGCCTTACCTGATTTATCTCCTCCTCAAGTAATAGTTCAAGTTGAATGGAGTGGACAAAGTCCAAAAACAATTGAAGAACAAATCTCTTATCCATTGATTTCAAGTTTGATGAGTTTGCCAAATATTGAAACTGTTCGTGCAATGAGTTCATTTTCAAATGCAATGATATATATTATTTTTAAAGATGGAACAGATTTATATGATTCAAGAAGTAGAATTTTAGAACAATTATCTACACTTCAAGGAACATTTCCAGAGGGGTCATCTGTTCAAATAGGTCCAGATGCAACAGGAGTTGGTTGGGCTTATGAATATGCATTAAAATCAAAAACAAAAAGTTTAGAAGAACTTAGAACTTTACAAGATTATTATTATAAATTTGCCCTACTTGGAGTTGATGGAGTTAGTGAAATTGCATCAATTGGTGGGTATATAAAAAATTATGAAATAACTCTAAATCAAGACAAATTAGTTCAATATGATTTGAGTATTGATGAAATTAAAAAAGTATTACAAGCAAACAATAGCGATACTGGTGGAAGAATAATTTTAGAAAATGGATATGAACATATTATAACTGCTCGTGGTTACTTAAAATCAGTTGTGGATATTGAAAATATTACAATCAAAACTTTAAATAATACACCACTAAAAATAAAAGATATTGCAACTGTTAATATCACTTCAACAAATAGAAGAGGAATGGCTGATTTAGATGGTGAAGGTGAAACAGTTGGAGGAATAGTAGTAGTTAGATTTGGTGAAAATCCATATAAAGTAATAAATGCAGTTAAAGAAAAACTAAAAACTCTAAATGTTCCTGATGTTGAAGTTGTTGAAGTTTATGATAGAAGTTCTTTGATTGATAAAGCTATAGATACATTAAAAAGAACATTGGTTGAAGAATCAATCATTGTTATGATTATTGCTGGATTATTTTTATTTCATTTTAGAAGTGCATTAATTATCATCATAACTTTACCAATTACCGTTTTAATTAGTTTTTTACTAATGAAAGCTTTTGGTATAGGTTCAAATATAATGAGTTTAGGTGGAATTGCTATTGCAATTGGAGCAATGGTTGATGCAACTATTGTAATGGTTGAAAATGCTCATAAACATCTACAAGGAAAAGAAAATATTTCAAAAGAAGAAAGAGTAAGTATCATAATTGAATCAGCTAAACAAGTAGGACGTCCAATATTTTTTGCATTAATACTTGTTGTAGTCTCTTTTTTACCAATCTTTGCTTTAAGTGGTCAAGAAGGAAGACTATTTTCTCCTTTAGCATTTACAAAATCATTTGCAATGATGTGTGGAGCAATTTTATCAATAACATTAGTACCTATTTTGATGATATTTTTGATAAAAGGGAAAATATTAAAAGAGGAAGAAAATTTATTAAATAGATTTTTTATAAAACTTTATTCACCACTTTTACATCTTTCTTTAAAATTGAAATATCTAATAGTAGCAATATTTGTAGGAACTTTAGTTTTTGCTGTAACAGTTTATGAAAAGCAAAAATGGGAATTTATGCCTATGATGAATGAACAAACTTTTATGTATATGCCTGTAACTCCTTATGGAATTGGGATTGATTTAGCAAAAGAGTTAGCACAAAAAACAAATATGGTAATCAAATCATTTCCTGAAGTTGAAAGTTCATTTGCAAAAGTAGGGCGTGCTCAAACTGCAACAGATCCAGCACCACTTGCGATGATAGAAACAATAATTACTTTTAAACCACAAAATGAGTGGAGAGAAGGTATGACATATAAAAAACTAATGGAAGAGATGGATAAAAATCTTCAAGTTAATGGACTTATAAATTCATGGACATATCCAATTCGTGGACGTATAGATATGCTTTTAACAGGAATTAGAACACCTTTAGGTATAAAACTATATGGAAATAATCACGAATTACTTGAAACTACAGCTTCAAAGATAGAACAAGCTTTAAAAAAATATGAAGGAACCTTATCTGTTTCAGCTGATAAAATGAATTCAGGATATTATTTGAATATTGAAATAAATGATGAAATGATTTCAAGATATGGAATAAGCAAAAAAGATGTATTAGAAGTAGTTTCATTAGGAGTAGGGGGAAGTCAAATTTCTACTTATTTAGATAAATTAGAACGATATCCTATAAGTTTAAGATTTGAAACAACTCAAAGAGAAGATATAAAAGCTTTAGAAAATTTACAAATAAAAACAAAATTAGGTTATCAGCCATTAAGACTTTTTGCAGATTTAAAATATGAAGAAGGACCATCAGTTATAAAATCAGAAAAAGCATTAAATGTTAATTTTATTTATATTACACCAAAAGATGGCTTCTCTGCAAAACAATATAAAGATGAAGCAAATAAGATTTTAAAAGAGATAAAGTTACCAGATGGTTACTATTTTGAATGGGCAGGGCAAAGTGAATATTTAGAATCAGCAATGAAAAAGTTAACTTATATTATTCCAATTACTTTTATGATTATATTTATTTTAATCTATTTAGCTTTGAAAAATTTAACTTATACTTTTGTTATATTTTTTACACTTCCTTTTGCATTAACTGGTGGAATATTCTATTTAGAATATCTAAATTTCAATATTTCTATTGCAGTTATTGTTGGATTTTTAGCTTTATTAGGTGTCGCAGCAGAGACTTCAATTGTAATGTTAGTTTATTTAGATGAAGCAATAAAAGAGTTTTATAAAAATAAAGAAGACTTTACAAATAATAATATTGTAGAAACTATATATAAAGGAGCAGTTTTGAGACTTCGTCCAAAACTTATGACTCTATTTAGTATTTTAGGAGGTTTGATTCCAATTATGTATATAAATGGCGTAGGAAGTGAAGTTATGCAAAGAATTGCAGCACCAATGATAGGTGGAATGGTAAGTTCAACATTTTTGACACTTATAATAATTCCTGCAATATTTTATATTATAATTTTAAAAAGAAATAATGTTTCTACACATTAAATAAACAATTATAATATACAATGACTAATCAATAAAATAAGGAGATAATATGAATTTTGTAACAAAAGTGACAAGTGCATTGATTTTAAGTATGGGTTTCGCAAATGCTGCTATTTATGATGTTGACGCCTCACATACAAATGTAGGTTTTACAGTAAAACATATGATGATTACAAATGTTAATGGAAATTTTGCTACTTATGATGCAAATATAGATTTTGATCCAGCAACAAAAACTTTTAAAACTTTTAGTGCTACAGTTGAAACAAATTCAATTAACACTGGAATAGAAAAAAGAGATGACCATTTAAGAAGTGAAGATTTTTTTGCTTCAGAAAAATTCCCTAAAATGACTTTTGAAATGACATCATATAAAGCAGATGGTGATGATGGTGAGATGAAAGGTAATTTAACAATTAGAGGAATTACTAAACCAGTTACTTTAAAAGTTGAAGATATAGGAACTATAAAAGATTTCAAAAATCAAAATAGGGTAGGATTTTCTTTAAAAGGTAAAATCAATAGAATGGATTATGATTTAAAATGGAACAAAGCTTTAGAGTTAGGTGGAGTTGCAGTTGCTGAAGAAGTAAAAATAACTGTTGAAGTTGAAGCAGTTGAGAAATAATATATTATAATTAAAAATAAAATTTAAAAAGAGGAAAACAAATGAAAATTAAATTAGCAGGTTTATTATTTGGAACATTATTAGCAACTACATCATTATTTGCAAATAACGGTTCTTGTGGTGCTGGAAAATGTGGTGGAGAGATGAAAAAAGAGATGGTTGAGAAAAAAAGTTCATCTTGTGGTACTGGAAAATGTGGTGCTAGTATGAAAGAGACAAAAAGTGCTTCTTGTGCTCCTGGAAAATGTGGTGGAGAGATGAAGAATGATATGTCTAAAATGAATAATGAGATGAAAGACATGAAAAAAGATATGAAAGAAGACGTTAAAGGTTCTTGCGGTTCAGGAAAATGTGGTTCTAAATAATTATTTATAAAAAGCCTCTTTTGAGGTTTTTTATATGGTTTTATTACAGATAGTTTTTAAAAGATTATTTGTATAAAAATATGCGAAAATTGCTGCACTATAAATCATAACTAATATACCAAGCCAAAGATATATAAAATCCAATTCAAAAAGTTTTACAATCACATATGCAATTAAAAGTTTTGCAATAATTTGTCTATATAAAGCAATATATAAAATCATTTTAGGTTGTTTTATTGCTTGTAAAGTAGATACGCAAATAAATAAAACTACATAAGCGTAAAATATCCATATCTCAACTAATAAATATTTTATTCCAAAATCAATAACTATTGCTGTAGAATCAAATAAAGATATTAAAAATTTGCCAAAAATCGTAAGAATTAAAATACCAATAGTAGAAAGAATAAATCCATATTTTATAGAGATTCTTAAAGTTTCAATAACTCTATCATATTTTTTTGCTCCAAAGTTGTTTGAAACAATTGTTAAAACAGCAGTGCTAAGTCCCAAAATTGGTAAAAGCATAAGTTGTTCAACTCTAAAAGCAATTCCATATCCTGCAACTGCCATTACACCATATTGAGCAACAAAATAAGTAAGTATAACTGAACCAATAGACATAATAAGCATATTTAAACTAGAAGGAATTCCTTGAGTTAAAAATAGTTTATAGACTCTTAAATCGGGTAAAAAATATGAAAGTTTTTCAAAATGAATAACTTTTGTTTGTAAGACTTTATAAAACATATAAATCATATTTATTATTTGAATTAAAACAGTAGCAAATGAAATACCTGATAGTCCCATTGCTGGAATAAATAAAAAACCAAACATAAACAATGGATTTAGAACTAAGTTAGCAAAGAAACCAAATATCAAAGTATTTCTATATGTTTTTGTATCTCCTAAAGCAACTAAAATAGAGTTTAGGGAAAAATTAAACATAAAAAATATTGTTCCAAATAAAATAGGATTTATATAAGTAATTGCATCTTGTAAATACTCATCTTTTGCACCAAGTAATACAAACATAGACGGAGCAAAAATATAACCCAAAATAGTAAGAAAAACACCAAGTATAGGAATAAAAAGTAAACCTTTATGTGCATAAATAGATGCTTGTTTATTTTTTCTTTTACCAAAAGAGTTTCCTAGTATTGCAGTTATAGCTGAACTAAAACCATATCCTAAACCAATAATTAGGAAAAATACCATAAATGATATGGTTAAAGCAGAAACAGCTTGAGTTGAGATAAATCCTGCGTAAAATGTATCTACTACATTATATAGAGTATTAAAAAGCATTCCTGTACTTGCAGGAATTGCTAATTGTTTTAGTAAAGATGAAATATTTTCGTTTAGTAAGTTTTTTGAGTTAGTTTTCAAGAGAAAATAAAAGAGTTACTCTTCTATTCTTATCATTGCTGGTTTTGCAAGAACAACACCAGAATTTTCTAACTCATTGATAGCTTTTAAAATATCTTTTTCAACACAAGTATGTGTTGTTAAAAGAAGATTAGCATTTTGTGTTTTTAACGGTTTTTGCATCATTGCTTCAATTGAAATAGAGTTATCTCCTAAGATAGTTGCAACTTTAGCTAAAGTACCTGATTTATCAGCAACTTCAAGTCTTAAATAATATTTTGTTTGAATATTATCTTTTGCCATTAAAGAGATTTTTTCACCTGGTTGATTCTCAAAACCAAGCATTGGTGAACCTTTTCCTTTTCTTGCAATATCAATAATATTTGCAACAACTGCTGATGCAGTTGCATCTCCACCAGCACCTGCTCCATAAAACATTGTTTCACCAACTTTATCTCCAACAACAGAGATACCATTCATTACACCATCAACTTTTGCAATCATTTTATCTTGTGGAATTAAAACTGGATGAACTCTTAATTCAATTTCACTACCAACTTTTTTTGCAATTCCTAAAAGTTTAATAGAGTATTCAAACTCTTTTGCAAAATCAATATCAGCTTTTGTAATATTTTGAATACCTTCTATTAAGATATCTTCTGGTTTAACATCAATTCCATATGCAATAGAACCAAGAATTAGAAGTTTATGTGCTGCATCAAAACCACCAACATCAAACGTTGGGTCAGCCTCTGCATATCCTAATTCTTGAGCCTCTTTTAGAATATCATTATAATTAACACCATCATTAATCATACGAGTTAGCATATAGTTACAAGTTCCATTCATAATACCTTGAATAGATTTGATATGATTTGCACTTAATCCATCTCTTAAAGCATTAATGATTGGAATTCCACCAGCAACTGCTGCTTCAAATTCAAATGGAATATCTCCAGCTAACTCTTGTAATTCATACCTATGATAAGCTAATAAAGCCTTATTTGCAGTAACAACAGCTTTTCCTTTTAGTAAAGCTTTTTTTACGATTTCATAAGGCTTTTCTACTCCACCCATTAATTCAACTACAACATCAATAGAATCATCTTCTAATATTTCATCAACATTAGTAGTTAATTTAATACTAACATCTCTTTTTTTGTCTAAGTTTGAAACTACACCAATGGTTGGTACAATCTCTTTTCCCGCACGTGCAGTAATAATATTTTTATTTTCTAATAAAATATTTGCAACGCTTGTTCCAACTGTACCAACACCTATAATTCCAACTTTTAGCATAATCTATTTCCTATTTTTCTAATGATTTTAAATATTTCTTTATATTTTTTGCAGCTTGTCTAATTCTTTTTTCATTTTCAATTAAAGCAATTCTTACATATTGGTCACCATAGTGTCCAAATCCAATTCCTGGACTTACTGCAACTTGAGCTTGAGTTAATAATTGTTTAGAAAATTCCATACTTCCTAAGTGTGCTGCAACTTCAGGGATTTTTGCCCAAATAAACATAGATGCATTTGGTTTATTCATAACCCATCCTGCATCAGCAAATGTTTCAAGCATTAAATCTCTTCTTTTTCTATATTTTTCAACATGTTCATCAACACACTCTTGTGGACCATCAAGTGCAACAGTAGCTGCAATTTGAATTGGTGTAAACATTCCATAATCAAGCCAAGATTTAATTCTTTTTAATGCACCGATTAATCTTTCATTTCCAACGATACATCCAACTCTCCATCCTGCCATGTTATATGATTTACTTAATGTAAAACATTCAACTGCAACATCTAAAGCACCTTCTGCTTGGAAGATAGAAGGAGTTTTATAACCATCAAATGTAATATCAGCATATGCAATATCAGAGATAATATAAAATCTTTCTCTTTTTGCCATTGCTACTAATTTTGTATAAAACTCAGGTGTTACTGTCGCACAAGAAGGATTATGAGGGAAGTTAACAACAACAAATTTTACTTTTGGAATTGATTCATTAATTGTTTTTTGTAATCTTTCAAAGAATAAATCTTCATCAACTTTAAATGAATCATCAAAACCTAATTCAAATTTATGAACAGCCGCACCGTTTAACATAAAAGCATATGAGTGAATTGGATAAGTAGGATCTGGAACAACTGCCACATCTCCAACATTTACAACAGCTTGAACTAAATGAACATATCCCTCTTTTGAACCCATAGTTGCACAAGCGTGTTTATTTGGGTCTAAGAAATCAACATTATATTTTCTTTTATACCAGTTACAAATAGCAAGTCTTAATTTATAAATTCCTGCACTTGCACTATAACCGTGATTTTTTGGTTTTGCAGATGC
Organism: Arcobacter ellisii; assembly: GCF_003544915.1. Taxonomy (NCBI): domain Bacteria; kingdom Pseudomonadati; phylum Campylobacterota; class Epsilonproteobacteria; order Campylobacterales; family Arcobacteraceae; genus Arcobacter; species Arcobacter ellisii. Next base: position 120,534 of record NZ_CP032097.1, read on the forward strand.
TTCAATTAATTTATCTGTAATATGTTGTGGTGCTGGACCATCTGGATTTCCCATTGAAAAATCAATTACATCAATTCCTGCACGTCTAGCTTCCATTTTAATATTATTTACTTCTGCAAACACATAGTTTGGAAGTCTTTTCATTCTTTCAAATTCAAATTCGTGGAACATTTTATACTACTCCTTAGTAATGTTAAGCCCATATTTTAAATTAGTTAGGCTATAAAAATCATCAATTTTGATATATTTTGTATTATTAGGTACATCAAGTTTTAAACTTTTGTACAAACTATCTTTTTCAACAACTTCAATAACATTGAAATCATTGTCATAGAAGATTATACTTGGATACCAACTATTACCAGCATTTGGGTTTATTGTTATACTTGAAATATTTGCCACTTGAACAATGTAAGGTTTAAGTGGTTTTCTTAACGATAATTGGTTTGTATTTATTAAATCTTCTGCTTTATAAATTGTAGAATTACTTGAATCTATATAGTAATTCCATTTATAATTTCCCTCTCTTTTAATATCAACAATATTGCAGTTTACACCCTGTAACTCTTGAGATAATCTGAGAGGGCTTATGGCGGCTGCGGTTTTTAATTTTATCGTCCATTTAAGTTGATTATCCACTACAACTTCACCTTGTGTGATGAAATCTTGATAACCTAATACTCTTAGTATATCACTAATGTTTTTCATTGATTTTTTAGGATTTGAATTGAAATAAAATGTTACTTCAAGATTTTGAACTGAGCCCAAATTTAATTTTAATATTCCATTATTTGATAATTCTTGACTAATTTTTGTGTAATCAATTTGTCCATTTTTATAGAAATTATTAGAGTTTCTAAATATATGATTAATCAAATTTCTATGTGTATTATAATCTGCATTTCCAATCAGATTTAAAACAGCATCATTTACACTTGCATAAGAACTTATATATAATGAAATAATTAAAATTAATTTTTTTATCATGTAATTCTTCTTTTATCTTTTTAGATTGTAAATTAAAATCCCAGCAGCAACAGATACATTTAATGAATCAAATTCATGCTCCATTGCAATAGATACTTTTAAGTCAAGTTTTTTAGCAACTTTTGGAGAAATTCCTTCCCCTTCACTTCCTAAAAACAGGGCAACTTTATCAGTTTTTTCTATTTTCCCATATTTTTTTAAATCAACTCCATCCATTGTTGCACCAATTAGTGTGAATCCACAATCGATTAATTCACTTGCTAAATCAGCACTTCTTGGATGAACTAAAAATGGTAAATCAAGTAAAGCACCAGAACTTGTTCTTATAACTCCAGAATCATTTACAGTTTTAATATTTGAAGCAATTAATCCTTCAATTCCTAAAGAGTAAGCAGTTCTAGCAATTGCACCAATATTTCCAACATCAGTTACACCATCTAAAACTAAAATGAAGTTCATTTTTTTGAACTCTTTTAAGTCTGTATAACCAACAGGAGTAAGTTTTAAAAAGAAACCTTGATGGTTTCCACCTTTTGCTAATGCTTGAGCTTTTTGATTATCCACTTTATGGATTTTTTTATCAAGTTTTGCAAATCTTGTAAAAAGTTTTTTATCAATCTCTTTTGAAAGAAAAACTTCTTCTATTAAATGTGGGTGATTATCAAGTACATAAAGTACAATTTGTTTTCCGTATATTATCATTCGGGGATTTTATCCAAAATTTGTTGATAAACCTCTTTTATTGATTGTCCAGTCATTTTAGCTATTAATTTAGCTTTTATTTTTGGTGCAATATCTAAAGATGTTATATCTTCTAAGTCAAGATTAAAACCAATTTTTTCTTTTGGTTCAACTATTACAACCCATTCACCTTTTATATCAACTTTTTTAAATTCATTAAATAGGTTTAACGCAGAATCTTTAAAAGTTTTTTGGTGAATTTTACTTATCTCTTTTGCTAAAAATATTGTTCTATTTGGTTCTTTTTCTTTTAACTCTTCAAGAAGTTTTAAAAGTCTATGAGGTGATTCATATAAAATTGCAAGTTTATCATCATTTAAAACATCACTAAGTTTTGAAGCACGACTAGCACCTTTATGGTCCAAAAATCCATAAAAAGAAAAAGTTGTATGTGAAAAACCACTCATTGCATAAGCAGTTAAAATAGCATTTGCACCTGGAAGTACATCATAAGGAATTTGATTTTTTATACAATAATCAACCAAAGTTGCACCTGGGTCACTAACACAAGGCATTCCAGCATCACTTACATAAACAACATTTTTAGAAAAAGTCTCTTTATCTAAAGTTTGTAAAACTTGAGTTTCATTATGAGAATGGAAAGATTTGAATTCTTTGTTTGAAAAGTCTAGGTTATTTTTTTCACCTAAAAGATTTAGAAGTTTTTTTGTTACTCTTGTATCTTCACAAAAAATAAGTTCCGCTTCCAAAAGAATCCTTAAAGACCTGTTTGAAATATCTTCAAGGTTTCCTATTGGAGTTGGAACTAAGCACAACATAGTATTGTACTATTTAGCCATGTTATATTTAGCTTTGAATTTCTCAACTCTACCAGCAGCATCAACAAGTTTTTGCTCACCAGTGAAGAATGGGTGACAAGAAGAACAAATATCAATTCTTAATGTTTCAACATTTGATTTTGTTTCGAAAGTGTTACCACAAGCACAAGAAATTGTACAAACTTTGTAATCTGGATGAATATTTTTTTTCATTCCAATTTTCCTTAATTTAATTATTGTCTAACAAAAGGTCAAGTCTTCGCAGGCCCTTTATTAAACTCTTTAGGGACGTGATTATATCGAGAAATACTTAATAATATCTGAATTTAAGTTTTCTATTATATTTGAAGTTTTATCTGAAAATTGACTTTTATTGAAAGTATTTTGTCTTTTTGCAAGTTTTGCTGTATTTAAAGATATTTTTTCTTCTAACTCATGTTTTGTAAGTTTTCCATCTAAATATTCTAACGTTTCTATTATTCCAATTGATGACATACAATTTGGTGCTCTTGTGTACTTTTTTTCTAAATAAATAATTTCATCAATCAAACCTGCTTTTATCATTTGATTTGTTCTTAAATTTATTCTTTTTTTCAACTCTTCTTTATCCCACAAAATTTCAAAGATTTTTAAATCTTTTGCTAGTGCAATTTTAGGGTTTTTCTCAAAATAATTTGTTGGACTTAATCCTGTTTCTTTGTAGATTGAGTAAGCTTTTTCTATTCTATATTTATCATTTTTTTCAATTTTTTGCATATACTCTTTATCAATTTCATATAAAAGTTCATAAGCTTCATCTGAAGGTATATCAAGTTTTATTTTTGATTCAATACCTAAAGACAAACCTTCTGTTAATGCTTTTAAATAAAAACCTGTTCCACCAACAACGATTAAATTTTTTTCATGAGTTAAAGCATAATTTTTTGCTTTTTTGTAAAGTTCCATAAATTTTATAACATCAAAATCAACATTAGGATAAACCTCATCAATTCCGAAATGAACAATATCTCCTCTTTCTTCAACTGTTGGTTTTGCAGAAACAATATCTATTTCTTTGTAAACACAAAGTGAATCCAATGATAAAATAATAGAGTTTGTTTTATTTGCTATTTCTAAAGATAAAGCAGTTTTACCTGAAGCAGTTGTTCCAATTATTGCTATTTCTTTCATTTTGTAGGTTTTGATTCTTTACAATCTTCTAGTTTTTGATTAAGTTCATTTATCTCTTTTTCTTTTTGAATAAGAGTTCTTAATAATTCAGATACGTCATTTGTACTTGAGTCATAAACTTCATTTTGTACTTTTGTTGCACATGCAGTAAAATTAAATAAAAACAGTAAACTTAAAACTAATAACAAATATTTTTTCATAAAACTCTTTTGTGTGTAAAATATAGTAGATTATAACTAGAAAAAGTTTAATTTTTATTTTTTTAATAATATCTTCGATAAAATCCCAAACATGAATAAACTGATAAAAAAACTTAATGATTTTAATGAACTTGTGATGTTCAAACACTCTATTTTTTCGCTACCTTTTATTTTTATTGCAATGGTAGTTAGTGCTCAAGGTTGGTTTGGATTTAAACTTTTGTTTCTTGGAATTTTAGCCGCATTAACAGCTAGAAATTTTGCAATGGGATTTAATAGATTTATGGATAGAGATATAGATGCCTTAAATCCAAGAACTATAAATCGACCAAATGTTGATGGAAGATTAGATGCTAAACAAATATTTATATTTACATTTTTGAATGCTTTTGGATTTATTGCTGTTGCATATTTTGTAAATGATTTGGCTTTTTATTTATCAATTCCTATTTTAATTATTATTGGTTCTTACTCATATTTTAAAAGATTTTCATACTTAGCTCATATTATTTTGGGAATATCTTTAGGACTTGCACCAATTGCAGGAGTTGTTGCTGTTAGTGAAACTATTCCTTTTTGGTCAATTGTTTTAAGTATTGGAGTTATGTTTTGGGTTGCTGGATTTGATTTACTTTATTCTTTACAAGATATTGAAGTTGATAAAAAACTTGGACTTCACTCTATTCCATCAAAATTTGGTGTTGAAAAAACAATGAAAATCTCAAAGATTTTTCATGCTTTAACTGTATTATTCTGGCTTTTATTTGTAATTATTTCTGAAAGTTCATATTTTGCTTATATTGCTGTGGTTTTAAGTGCTTTAATGCTTTCTTATGAACACTATTTAGTAAACAAAGATTTTAGAAAAATTGATAAAGCCTTTTTTACAGTAAATGGTTACTTAGGAATTATATTTTTTGTATTAATAGTACTGGACAATATTTTCTTTTAATTTTCTTTTTAAGTAAGGCTGTGATATTATTTCAGCCTTATTTTTATAAGAACAAGCGCGTCTATAGTTCAACTGGATAGAATGACCGGTTTCGACCCGGTAGGTTGAGGGTTCGAATCCTTCTAGGCGTGCCACTTTTTTTTATCAAAAAACTAAATCCTTTCAATTAACATTTTTAATACTATTTAGCTCTCAAATTAGGATATGATTATTTAATTAAAACTATTCTCATAATTTTAATCCTTACAAAAGGAGTTATATGAAGTATCTTTTTTACACTTTTTTGATTATCACTTCTTTATTTTCAGAACAAAGAGTTTTGAAAATCTCAAATTTCATAGATTATATAAACATTGATTTGTTGAAAGAGTTTGCATATCAAAATGATATAAAAATTATTTACGATATTCATGAAGTTAATGAGGAGATATATTCAAAAATAAAAGAAAATAATGATTTTGATTTACTTATTTTATCTTCAAACTATATAACAAAACTTGCAAAAATAGATAAATTGGAAAAAAATAGATATTAGTAAATTGAAAAACTACTCTAATATAAATCAAGAGTTTTTACAAACAAATTTTTCGGATACTAAAGAGTTTACGATTCCATATTTATGGGGAACAGTTGGGTTAATTTATAATAAGAAATTGATAAAAGAACCGATTACTCAATGGAATGATTTATGGCGAGATGAGTTTAAAAATGCAATTTTATTATCAAATGAACCGGCTGATGTTTTTGCAATCACTTTAAAATCTTTAGGTTTTAGTGCAAATAGTACAAATAAAGATGAGATTACGAAAGCTTATAATAAATTACAAAAATTAATCCCAAACATAAAAGATATTAGTTCTTCAAATGCTATTACATATTTTATTACAGATGGTTTTAGTCTTGGAATGGCTTTTAGTGGAGATGCGAAGTTAATAATAGACAATTCAGATGATTTTGAGTTCATTTATCCAAAAGAGGGTGCTTTAAAATGGGCAGATGGTATGGTTATTTTAAAAAATTCAAAAAACAAAGATTTGGCATATAAGTTCATAGATTTTATTATTGATGAAAAAAACTTTGCAAAAATAGGAAATACAACTGGTTATGCTGTATCAAATCAAGTTTCTTTAAAATATATTGATAAAAAAGATGTAGAAAATAATATTACTTATCCAGATGAAAGTTATCTTTTTAATTCAGAGATTTTAATTGATAATGAAAACACTTATAAAAATATTGTAGAAAAATTTGAAAATTTTAAAGAGATGTATAATAAAAGTAAGGTTCAATAATGAAAAATAGAAGATATACGTTTATGGTAAGTATTTTTGTTTTATTTAGTTCATTGACACTTTTTTTATCAATATTTTTGATATCAAATTTTTATTTAAGAGGATTAAGTCAATCCTTTAAAATGTTAGAAGAAAAAAATCTTGAGATAACAACAAACTTGTCAAATACTATATTGGAGTCATTAAGAAGTATAGTAGGGCAATTATCTGTTTTATCAAAAATCACAACTGATAAAAATATTATAAAAAGTGAAGAGATTATTGAAAAGATAATGTGGGAGCAACTAAAATCAAATGAAAATATAGCAAGTATATTTTTAGCAGATGAGTTTGGAAATTTTCTTCAAACAAGAAGAGAACCTCATTTTGCATATAGAAGTATAAATAATATTGATGAAAAAAAATTAGATAGTTGGTATTACAAAAATGATGATTATTTAACTACTTCAATTCATATCAGCAAATCAACATACGACCCAAGAAAAAGAGATTGGTACAACTTTGTAAAAAGTTCAGAAGTTTCATGGTCTGAACCATATATTTTTGATTCTACAAAAGAACCAGGAATTACTATTTCTGTGGGTGATTTTAATGAATATAATATAAAACTAAAAGTTGCAGCAGCTGATTTTACTTTGAGTAAAATATCAAAATTATTAGAATCAAAAGCAAAGATTTTAAATGGAAAATTGATTTTATTTAATGAATCAAAGTCTGTGATAGCTACATCATTTAATGCACCTTTAAAAACAAAAGATAACCAACTAACAAAACTTGATGACCTTAATTCAATATTATTTACAAATACGTTTAATAAAATAAAAGAGAATATATTAACAGGTGAATTAAAAGACGAAGATGAAAAAGAGTATATATTTTTTGTTTCAAAACTACAAAAAGATAGTGGACAAAATTGGTATATTGCCTCTTATGTTGAAAAAGATTTGATTACGGCTGATATCAAAAATACTTTAATCCATAGTGTATTAATCTCTTTACTTATTATTTTTATTATATATTTTCCTATTCAATATATACTAAATAGATATGTAACAAAACCAATTAATGAACTAGAAAATCTTACAAATGAAATAGCACAAAATAAATATGAAAATGTAAAACCTATAAAAACTATAATATACGAATTTTTCAAATTATCAAATTCAATAGTTAGTATGTCAAAAGCTATTCAAAAATATGAAAAAGAACAAGCAAATCTAATAGACTCTTTTATAAAAATATTAGCAGAAGCCATAGATTCAAAATCTCCATATACAGGTGGACATTGTGAAAGAGTACCACATCTTGCAATTTTACTTGCAGAAGCTGCAAATGATTCAAAACAAGGAGAAGTAGCAAATTTTAATTTTTCAACGCAAGAGCAATGGAGAGAGTTTAAAACAGCTGCTTGGTTACATGATTGTGGAAAAGTTGTTATACCTGAATATGTAGTTGATAAAGCTACAAAATTGGAAACAATTTATAATAGAATTCACGAAATAAGAACAAGATTTGAAGTTTTACATAGAGATGCAACTATAAAATATTATGAGAAGTTGATAGAAAATCCTTTAAATAAAATAGAATTAGAAAATGAACTAAAACAAAATCATAAAAAACTTATTGAAGATTTTGAATTTATTGCAAACTGCAATATTGGTGGAGAGTTTATGGAACAATCAAATATAGATAAGTTATACGAAATAGGGCAAACAAAATGGATTAGGTATTTTGATAATAGATTAGGATTATCACAAGAAGAGCTACATAGAGTTGAAAATAATGAGCCTTTTGTTCCTGTTCTTGAAAATTTATTGCAAGATAAAACAGAACAAATTATTCATAGAATTAGAGAGATAAATTTAGATGAATATAAAAAATTTGGCTTTAAAATGGATATACCAAAATATGAGAGAAATTTAGGAGAATTATATAATCTTAGTGTGAAAAAAGGAATATTAACAACCGAAGAGAGATTTAAAATCAACGAGCATATTATAATGACTATAAAAATGCTTGAAAATATTCCTTTCACAAAAAATCTAAAAAATGTTCCAGAATATGCAGGTTCTCACCATGAAACTATGATAGGCACAGGATATCCTAGAAAATTAGTAAAAGATGAAATTTCAATTCCTGCAAGAATTATGGCAATCGCTGATATTTTTGAAGCATTAACAGCTGCAGATAGACCTTATAAAAAAGCAAAAACATTGAGTGAATCAATAAAAATCATGTCTTTTATGTGTAAAGAGAAACATATAGATAGTGACCTTTTTGAGATATTTTTAAGAAGTGGTGTTTATAAAGTTTATGCTCAAAGATTTTTAAAAGAAGAACAAATAGATATTGTAAATATTGAAGAATTTTTAGCCAAATAATTATTAATTAATATTTTTGATTATTAAATTATCAAACAAGAAAGTAAGTAATAAAAATTATAAATAAATATTATTAACTTTAAGTTTTTCTTTAGTGTATCTTGTGTTAGAATATACACCAAGTTAGAAAATCTCTAATTCAAGGATAATATTTGCCATATCTTGTTTCCTCAATAATTGCGGTCGTTTCAGCTATGATTATTTTATTTACTAGATATGAAGCTGATGATAGTACAATAACTGGTGAACTGGATAGATTAAAATCTATGTTTGTAACAGTAGATGGATTTGTAAATACTTATATCCAATCAGGTGGAAGTTTATCTAATATAAATTTTGAAGAGTTGTATAATAATGGAATACTTCTTGGTAATATTGAAAAAGGTGCAGTAAATTCTGGTAAAGAAGTTGAAGGCACAAGTTATGCTTCTACATTAACTTTTCCAAATAGTAAAGTTAAATGGCACTTACTTCCTGTTCGAGATATAAATTCTAATGATAACAATGCTGATTTTGGCGATTCAGCAGGAAGTGCATATAAACTTTTAATTGATATGCATAATAATTCTAGTCTAATGAGCAAAGCAATATTTTCAGAGAGTTTTTCGGGAAGAGAATTCTGTGAAAAAATGCTTTTGGGAACTTTACAAAGAAATGCAAAATCCTATGTTTCAACTGAAGATAAAGAAACGTTTTCTTTAGATGGAAATGATAAAGATGGTTATATCGTTTGTATAGTTTTTAAGTAATTTTAGGTGCAACTTAAATAATAGTTGTTGTATAATAGGGCGGTTGGTAGGTAAACTTAAATTTAATAAAGGGGAAAGAAAATGCCACAGTTGATAGCGATGATTATCGTAGTAGTTGGAGCAATGATTTATATGTTCCAAACATTTGGAGGAACTGGAGATAAGATCGAAGGTATTGCACAAAAATCAAGTATTATTACTGAAATTAATAATGTAAAAAATGGTGTTCAATTAGCTTTAAGAGGAGAATCTATTAAAGCTACAGATAGTACAGTAGCAGATAAAGCTAAAAATTTGCAAGATATAGCTAATTTAGAGTTTTTCCCTGAACAAATAAACAACCAATTAAAAGATCCTGCAGCAGGTAAAACAAATACTTATCAAGCAATATCTTTTGGTGGAAAAGGTTCTAATACATTAGAAATTACATTAGTGTTGCCATCTGCAACAGACGCAGGTCCAAATGCTAGACCAGGTTTATTTATTGATTTAAGCCAAGGTAGTTTAGCAACAAATGCTGGCTTCTTAGAAAAACAATTAAAAACAGATTTAGGTGCATTAGGTTCTATTGATAGTAGTGCTGCAAGTGCATCATATAATAATACATTAGATGCAGAAGGAGACATTGGTACTGCTGCAACTGGTGGATCAGATTCTGATGGTAAATTTATTATATATTTTAAAGATTTACCTAGAGGTATGATAGATAAAACAAAATCTTAAGATTTAAGGCAATTGCCTTAAATCTTTAAAACAAAACCTAAGTGCTAAAAATTAGCATTTACTTTTTGTTTTACTCTTAAAAAAGGTTTTTTTCTAATGTTGGGAAATATATGGCTATCATCGGCACTTATTGTTACAGCTATATTTTCTGCAGGTGCTATGTATAAATCTTATAGTGATATTCAAGAAGCCAAACAAATCCAAGAACATTATGAAATAATCTCTGAAATCAAAACTTTATTAGCCAAGCAATACAATAAAAATCCAGATGAAATAACACGTGATGATATAATTGCCAATTTACCAAAAGGTGAAAATTGGGAAAAAGTTCTTCTTCTTGATAGAAATAAAGATAGTAATCTTTCTAATAAAGAGTTAGTAAATGAAACGGGAAATTTTGAGATAAGTGAAGATGAAAAGTTAAAATTACTTGCACTAAAAGCAAAATTAAAAGATGTTATAGATGTAACTTCAATTGAACCAGTTGATAAAAAATATACTTTTGAAGTTGGGAAAGTTGAGAAAAATAGAGTTTTAAAAGATATAGATATTGAAGAAAATTTAACAAAAGCAATACATTTTTTGGCAGATGAAATTTTATATAATACAAGTTCAAATAAAGAAACTACATTAAATGCAATTTTAAATGAGTTTACTCCTTATGATAAACTTTATTTTGATTTTTTAAAAACAGGTGAAACTACAATTAGTGAACAAACATTAAAAGACAGACAAAAAGAGTATTTTAAATCAAGAATAAAAGATAGACTTTATCAAAATGAAAATGCACTTGAAACAAGATTATATAAAGAGTTGAAAGATATATTATGAAAAAAATATTATGTATTTTATTTTTATTGATTAATTTATCTTTTGCCTTAGATTTAACTAATTTTGAAGATAGACAAAGTGCTCTTCAAGATGTAAAAACAATCATTTTATATGAAGAATCAATAGCAAAAGCATATGAAGATTTTATTTTAACAAACTATAAATTTCCAACACTTGCTGAAATAAAAACTCTAATTGGTAATTTAACTTTAGTAAATAATATAAGTTCAAATCTAGTTTTGAGTAGCACTTTAACAAAAATTTCTTATGGACTAAATAGTGATTTAAAAGCAGATAGTTCTATAAAAGCTTTATATGAAAGTAATACATATAGAAAAAGAACTTATGTTAGAAATGATGAGATAAACTTTATTCTTGAAGATGAGTTTGCAAAACATTTATATGATTTAATCAAACAAAATGGTGGAGAAATTCAAACTTGTCCAACAACAGTATTTACAACAGCAATGAATTGTAAAGAGAACAATCATATTTATATTCAACTTACTAAAAAACTTGAGGGTTTAGAAGTGGTACCAAATACTTATTTGATGGCTTATCATATGGATAATTTTAAAAATGGACCAATCATTATCACAAATGATACTTCAAAACATATTACTGAAAGTGCCTTTGATTCAATTCCAAAAGGTGCTTTGCTTTATGATGTTGATGGCGTAAAATATGTTAAAACTTTAGCTGGAATCGAGATTTTAAAATGATTAGACAATTTATACTTTTGATTACTATTTTAATATCATCTTTTTCTCAAGATACTTTAACAGCTCAAAAACAAAATACTTTATATATTCAAGATTTAATTCAAATAGAAGAGAATATTGCAAAAAACTTTGAAAAATATATTTTAACTGAATATAAAATTCCAACTATGGAAAATTTAATAGATGATGAATATTTAGGAAGTAATTTTTCAGTTACAAATAGAATGGGAAATGATATAGATTTTAAAGATAGTTCAAAATTACAATTAAAATATGCTATCACAAAAGATGAATATCGAAAAACAAAAGATGAAAATTTAGGGGTTGAAAATTTTATAGTTCAACTTTATAACAGAGATTTATATAGAGATTATACAACAGTTTTTAGTGATGATACGGATGTGAATAATATGTATGTTGAGTTTGAATTAAAATCTGATGAAGCTAAAAATATATTTGAATTATTAAAAAATGGAAACACTATTGCTAAAACTTGCACTGCTTCACTGAAAAATAGTTATTGTAACAATAATGAAAAAAGTATTAGATGGTATAACTCAAGTTCAAACTGGATTGAATATGATAAAAAAGATTTTAATAAAGGAAATATAACAATTAGTAGTGAAAGTATTTTAACTTCAGAGGCTAGTAAACTTGCAAGTTTAAAAGTTGGAAGTTATATTTATATAAAAGATAAAACAAAAAATGTAAAGTTGATAGATGACTCTTCTGGAAATTTACAAATTTTAAAGGTGGATTAAATCAAAACTCTAGTTTCAATAATCATATTTTTTAATTTTGTTTTTGCGTCAAGTGAAAATATTTCATTGATGAATAATGTGAAATCTCTTATTCAAAAAGAGGAGTATATCTCACTTGCTATAAATAAATATATTTTACAAACAGGAAAAATTCCTAAAAAAAGTGATGATACTTTAGATTGGGAAAAATTGGAAGTTGAAGATTATTTAGGAGTAAATTTTAATAAAACTAATCCAGTTACTTTAAAAGATATTGTTATAACTTTTGATGAAAAAAATAGTGCATTTATTAAAGGTGCAATAGAAAAAGAGGCAGATTATAAGGAAGAGTATAATTATTTATATAATTTTTATACTAATAAAGTATTTAGGGTAAATACAATTCCACCAAAAAATATTACTAAAACAGAGTTAGTAAAAGGTTCTCTTGTTTTATATAACTCTTTACAAAAAGAGATAGCAACAGTTTTAACAAAAAATGAAACTTCAATATTCTTGCCTTCTAAAACTTGTAATTCTGCACAATATTTTTATGAACTAAAAAATGAAAAATTAATATATAAATATTGTAAAACAGCTGGAAATTCAATAGAAGTTTATCAAAAAGCACCAGTTTATTTAGATAATTTAGACGATTTAGCATATATAAAAGTTGGAATAGGCGAAAAAGCTTACGTAAAAGATGGAAACTCTTGGTATGAGTATTATTATGAAGGTAATAGTACTTGGATACCATCAGGAACTGGAAGAACAACAGGACAAGTAAATGATGAGATTAGTATAGGAGATAGAATTTTATCTTATATTCCTGATGCAAAAGATTTGCTTTTAAGACGTGATGGTGGATGTATGCTTGCTAATGGAGATATTTTTTGTTGGGGAAATAATAAATATAAAAAAGCAGGAATTGCAAGTTATGGACAACTTGATACTTCTTTAACTCCTGATTATGTAAATACTCCTGTTATGTTAAAAGTTCAAATAGAAAATATTGATACGGGAACAGAAATTTTAGATTTAAAAACTAAAAATTGGTACAACAATCCATATAGAATAAAATTTGAAAAAATGGCAATGAATAGTTCAGGTGTTTGTGCTATTTCTCCTTTATTTAACTATTTTGAAGGAACTCAAAAGAAATTTGGAGGAGATTTATATTGTAATGGTCAAATTACGCAATTGTATTTTGAAAATATAAGTTCAACTGTAAGTGAAACATCAATTCTAAGTAAAAACAAATTTTTTGCATGGGGGAAAAGTGACCAAATAGATGATAGTTCTAAACTTATTAAAATATCTGATGACGGTGGACCTATTGTAAAAGATGGTTCAGGAAATGAATTAATGATTACAAGAGATGAAATTTATTTAATAGATATTGTAATGGTTGAAGATACAATTGCTGTTTTATCAGATGAAGGAAAGATTTATACAATTGGAAGAAATTATAAAGGAGGTTTAGGTATTGGAAGTAATGATAAGTTTATTGTTCAATTAACTCCTGAAGAAGTAAAAAGTAATGGTGTAATATTTAAAAAGATATTTGCTTTAAGAGATATAGCAATGTTTGGTGCAATAGATAGTAATAACTACTTTTATATTTGGGGCGAAAGACCAAATGGAACAGTTTATTATGAACCAACACTTGTTAGCAGTTCTTTAAAATTTAATCCTGATGGAATTTTTACAAATAGTAAAGATTTTCTATTAAAAGGTGTGGATAATAGTTTTTATAGAACAGTAGGCAATAAAGAACTTACTAAAGTTGAGAGTATTCCAAGTGGTGCAATTAGTGCATCTATATATGATGATAATTCTCAAGAGTTATATGTATATATAAATGAGAGTATGCAACTTTTTGGAAGTAATAATTATTTAACTTGTAAAACAACGTCTGGAACAAATTGTACAACAACAGATAGTAAGGTCTTTAGTACAGCATTAGATGAGTTAAATAGTTTTTCAAATAATTTTAATGGAAAAGATTATGCAAATTTTTCAAATGTATCTATTTATCAATTAGATACTGTTAAATATGAGATTTTTGAAGATTTTGAGGATGGAAAATCAACAGATTGGGATGGAAGTTCAATAAATAAAAGTTCTGGAAAAATTAGAGTAACCTCTGTAAACGATGATGGAACAGATGAAATACCTGTAACAAAATTTTTGGGTAATTTTAATATTGAAGAGGTTGAGTATGGAAGTCAACCAGCAACAAACTATACAAATAGACCTTCTTATATAGAAAAAACTTTTTCAATTGGTAGTAGTTATGCAAATAATGAAGTTGAATTAGAATTTGATTTTTATGAAATTGATACTTGGGATTTTGAAAGATTCACTGTAACTTTAAATGATGTAGTTTTTGTTGAAGATAATTTTATTCATGATAATCATCCCTATTTATCAGATGTAAATGATACGGGAGAGTCTCTACAAAAAGTTGGTTCTTCTGGTAGTTATAACAATGATAATGATGAAAAATACCATTATAAAATAAGAACTAAATTAGACTCTGCAGGAAAATTAAAAGTTAGATTTAGTACAAGAGGTTTAAAAAATACAGATTATGGCTATAATGGTTGGTCTTTTGCCCAATCAAGGGATGATGAATCGTGGGGAATAGATAATGTACACGTAAAAGTTAAAGAGACAAGTAAAACTTTTGTATGTGCAATGACAGGAATAGGTAGCCAATCTCAGATGTATTGTTGGGGAAATGTGGGACGAAGTATACCTATTTTAAGCACATCTTTATATGATGTAAGTAAAATAAACACTATAAATAAGTTATTTATTTCTCAAGAAAATGATAAAACTTCACAGATGGCTTTTGATAATTTTGACAATAACGGAAATTTATTTCTAAAATATCCAACTTATATCGGGGGATTTGATTATGCATTTTATTTTAAATAAGGAATTATATGTTGAAAGATTTTAAGAATTTATTGTTTTTAGGGACACTTTTTTTACTACTTGGGGGTTGTAGTTCAAAGGATTATCACGAAGAGATGCTTGAAAATACAAAATCTTCTTTAGATAAAGAGAATTACAGTGCGATAAAAAAATCATATTCCGATTCCTTAGTTGATGAAAAGATAAAAAATAAAGAGTTCATAAGTATTTTAGAAGAAAAATCACTAAGTGATATTTTAAAAGAGATGGAAGTATTAGATGGTAACTTTTACTATTTAAAAAGTAGTGATGTTTTAATACCACAAAGTAGAATTAAGATTCATAATATTACGGAATTAAATCAATACTTAAATGCTGTATTAGATAAAGAGTTGTTTATTAAAAAGAACGGTTCAATTTATCTTGTAAAACTTTTAAGTACAAGTGAAACAAAAAAACAATCAATTGAAAATATTCCTTTTAAATTAGATGGTCAAATATCTGTTGAAGAGTTAATAAAATTAATTACAATTGAATCAGGATATGAAGTAAATATTGGAAATTATATAGATAATAAAGATGATTTCCAAAATAGTATTGTAAGTATTAGTTCAAAAGATTTAAAAGATGCATTAAACTCTTTAGGTCATGCAAAAGATGTATATGTTGATATAGATTATGATAAAGAAGCTATAAATATAACTAGATATAAAGATACAGTTATTGAGTTAAATATTCCTCTTTTAGATATTAAATCTACAAGTCAAACAACAAATCAAGAATCAACAGGTGAAAGTAAAGTTGAGAATAGTTCCCAAATAGTTTTATATGATGAATTAGACAAAATGTTAAAAAATATAATTTCAACAGATAAAATTTCAACATATCATATAGATAAAGCAAGTGGTTTAATATTTTTAAAATCAACAAAATCAATTGAAAATGCTGTTAGAACTGTAGCAAAAGCTTATGAATCGACTTTCTCAAAAGAGGCAGTTATAGAGTTTGAAAGAATAGAAATACTTTTAAATAAAAATAGAGAGTATGGAATAGGAAGTATTTCTGATGATAGACAAACAAATACAGGAGCAGGAGTAATCAGAGGAATTGGAGCTGATGGTGCATTAAATTTCACAAGTGATAATGTAACAAGACTTTTAACTGTTGCTGCAACTGCAAATAATGAAATAGGGAAGATATTAAATTATAGTAAAAATATGATTGTTTTAAAAAATAATATCCCAACAGTTCAATCAATCACAGAAAATACAGATTATGTTGAAAAAATAGAGACAACAATTGATGCTGATACAAATACAAGAACATCTGATGTTACAGTTAATACTTTAAAAGAAGGAACTTCAATAACAGCAATGGCAAAAATATCAAGAGATAAAATTTTCTTAAATATTTTACCTACAATAAAAAAACTTATTGAGTTTGGAGAAGTAAGTATTGATGGTACATCTATAAAATTACCTCAATATAATGACCAAAGTTACAATATCTCAAGAGAAGTAAGATTAGGAGAAACTGCAATAGTTGGTTCAATTATTGTTCATGATGATACAAAAAATTATCAAGGGGTTTTACCTGTAGAAGGATTTGCTGTTGGTGGAACAGATTCAAAATCTTATGTAAGAAGAGAAATAGTTTACGTAGTTACTCTTAAAAATATTAAAGGCTTTTAATAATGAGTATGTTTGCTGATCCATATGAGCAATTTTTGCTTGATTATCTTGTAACAAAACTTGAAAATGGTTCTAATACAAGAAGAGCATTATTGTTATATAGTGAACAAATTACAAGAGAAACAAATTTTAAAAAAAGATTGATGGCTGCAATCAAAGATATGGAAATAGGAAAACATAAACTTGAAGCTATTTTACATAAACATAAATTCTTAAATAGCTTTCAATTTAGTTTGGTTGTAAATAGTACAAATACTTTAGATGGATTAAAACTTGTATTATCATTTAAAAAAGCAAATTCAAATTTGATGTTAAAGATGATAAATCCTATTTTTGTTCCTTTATCTATTGTAATTGGTACTTTTTATGGTTTGATTTTATATCTTGATATGTTACAAAAAGATTTAGTTCAATTAAGAAAGTTAAATCCTGATGTTGAACAGTTTTTAGGAATACCAAAATATTTTACTTATGATTTTGCATATGTTGGATTAGGAATTTCTATATTTGTGACAGCTTTTATATTTTTTGGGTATTTATATACTGAAAAATATAAGCCAGCTTGGTTATATAAAGTTTTTAAAACTCAAGCATTTTCAGATGGAAGATTTATGTTTAGAATTTTAAATGGAATGTTAAGTGCTGGTATCTCTTTTCATAAAACATCATTGATTTTATCAAAGGATTATTTTAAAGAGGGTCTTAGACCGTTTTTCAAAGAGTTAGCAGAGATGATAAATAAAAATAAAAAACTATTTATTATGTTTGAAAAATATAATTTCCCTGCAATTATAACAGCAGATATAAAACTATCAGAATTAAGTAAAACAAGTTTTTCAGAAGTAACAAAAGCTTTATATCAAACTTGTGACACAATGTATGAAAAAAATATAAATTATATGGTTTTACAATGGAAGTTTATGTTTTGGATGATTGCAATGTTGGTTACTGTAATAATAGGTTCAGATGTTATTAACTTGGTAATTAGTACTTTTACATTTAAAACTTTATATCAATAGAAGATGAAATTATGATAAAGAAGATAGTAACAACTTTAAGAAATACACCAAAGTTTCCTTTTTTGAAAAGAGATAAAAAAAAGATATCTCTAAAAAAAGAGAAAAAAAGTGATTTTGATTTTAAAGATTTTTTTGAAAAACAAAAAAAATCAATTTATGATTTCATTGGAAAAAGTGATGATCCTGATACTCATTTATCAAATGTAATTGAGGATATGATTAAAGAAAAATTTCATTTAAAAGGTGGATATGGAGATTTAATTGCAAATGAAGAGAAGTATGAACAATTTGTAAGAACTTTAGGTTATGAGTATTATGCAACGTATAATGAGTTGTCAAAATATTATCAAGATACTTCATTTCAACTTGATGAAAAAAAACTTGAATTTTGTACAACAATGTATATTATCACTTTGGAAGATAAAAAGAACAAAAATAAAGTTTTGGGTATTAGAGATGTTGTAAATCTTGATTTTGAAATATTAAGTAAGTTTTATTTTACAAAAATTGTAGTTTTAGGAGAGGGCGTTTTATCTTCAGTTTTTGGAGAAGATAGAGAGATTATCTTTAGTTCAAATAGTGATACTGAAAATGATGAAGAGATAAATAAATATTTTGACAAAATGATGGGACAAGCTATTTTACTTGGAGCATCTGATATACATATTCAAAAAACAAGTAGATATGCTTCACTTTGGTTTAGAATTGATGGTATCAAAGTTGATATGGGAACTATGCCAATTACAATTGCAAAAACTTTAAAAAGAAGACTTGTAACTATGGCTGACCAAGAGGATTCTGATTATGAATCAATTAATGGTGTTATAAATTATGAGTATGGTAAAAAAAATATCAAGTTTAGGCTTGGGCTTATAAACTCAAAATTAAACTTTTCATTGGTTATGAGGATGATTGGTGGACGTGGAGTTGTTTCACATAATTTAAGAGGATTAAATTATCCAGAAGAGACAGTACAAATTCTATCAAACTTAACAAAATATGCAAATGGAATGATATTAATTACGGGACAAGTTGGTTCTGGTAAAACTCACTTAATGTATGCCTTATTACAACAATTGGCAAAACAACAACAGTATGTTATTACCATTGAAGACCCAGTTGAGTATGTGGATGAATCTTTCTTCCAAATTGATTTATCTGAGTTTGCAAGTGCAAGTGAAGAGTTTAAGTATGGTTACCCAGAAGCCGTTGTTGATATTTTAAGACAAGATTCAAATATCATACTAATTGGTGAAACAAGGGAACCTCAAACAGCATCACAACTTGTAAATGCATCAAACTTAGGTCAGTTAGTATTCTCTACAATGCATACCAACTCAGCACCTGCAACTGTTTCAAGGATGACAAGTTCACTTGGAATCAATGAAGGGGATATTATTGATAACTTAAGAGGAATTGTTTCTCAAAGATTAGTTAGAAAATTATGTAACTATTGTAAAGAACCAGATGGAGAAGGTGGATATAAAAAAGTTGGATGTGATGAGTGTAACCACACAGGATTTAAAGATAGGGTGCCAATCGCTGAGGTTGTAAGATTTAAACTTGGACATGGTGGTGATTTTGAAAATCCAGCAGAATATATGACAGTTGAAAAAGCTTCAATGGCACAATATAAAGAAGGTTTAATTACAAAAGAAGATGCAATTGCAATTATCAGAGGGGAAGAAGTATGGTACGATTAGTAATTACTGATTTTGCAACAAAAGAGGATAGCGAATTTTTCTATGTAAATGATGAATTTGATGTTTCTCAAAATATGTTTACATATCATTCCTTTAAAAAATATAGTGTATATCTATCAAAATATAGCAATGATGAAATTTATTCATTAAATTTATTATCAAAAAAATATTTAGGAAGAAATCAATTTTTAATTCATATTGCTGATGGAGAGTATGTAATTTTATTTAATCATAAAACAGTTTATTCTGCAAAAATAAACCAAAATTTTATTACAGATGATATGATTAAATCGATTTTGATTACAAAACATATAGCAATGCTTTCAAGTGGTGGAGCAATAGAAAATATTTATTATGTAATTAATTCAAAATATAAATGTGCTATTGAAAATATTTTAAAACAAAATACAAAAAATGAAAAACAAGAAGTAGTTGCAAAATCTTTAGGAGAAATAGAAGAGTTAGTTAAACCTTTAAAAGAGTTAGATACTTCAAAATCTCATTTTACAAAACTAACATATATGTCACTATTATTGGGTGTTAGTTTCTGGGTAATGTTTTCTGGATTAAAAACATTTACGGATAAAGTTTTTTATACAGAACCTTTAGAAAATTTACAAAGAGAATTAAGAGTAGAAACACAATTAGCAAAACGACAAGAAAAACTTTTAAATGAAAGTCAAATTAAATATAAAGAATTAACTGACTGTATAAGTTCGACTAAGGTTTCAAAATGATAAGTATCAGCAACAAAACAATAGCAAACACAAGCAAGTTAATCATATCTATTTTAGTAATTTATACATTGGTTTATGTTGGATTTAAAGCTATGAATTATTATAAATCATATTATGAAAAAGAGAAACTTACAAATGACCTTCAACTAAAAAGAGATGAAACAAACTCTTTGAAAACAAAAGCAAATGAGTCTAAAAAAAGAATTGAAGATTTAGAAAAAAGTTATATGACAAAAGAAGAGATAGAAACAAAAGTAAAAGATATTTTCTCAAGAATGTCATTACTTGATTATCAATTAGATTTTATTGATTCAAAAAAAATGTGTATAGATAGATATATAATCATTACTAGAGTAAATACACAAAGTGAAAATGGATTAAAAGCAGCAGAAGGAATTTTATCTTATATAGGAGAAATTAAAAAAAGTGATATGGATGAAACACTATATTTTGTAAATTATATCTCTAAACCTAAGGAAATAAAATGAAATTAGCTATAAAAACTTTATTTCTTTTATTTCTTTTTATAAATTATTTATTTGCAGATAATTATATAGATTCTTTAACTCTTACAAAAATAAAAAAACTTGTACAAAAAGAGGAAGAGATAGCTTTAGCATATAAAAAATATCTTTTAGAAAAAGGTACAAATCCTACTACTATTGAAGTGTTAAAAGAACAAAATTTTTTACCAAAGGGATTTGATAGTATAAATCCTTTTGGTAAAGTAATTTCTTTAAAAAATAATGAATATGTAATAAATGGTTTTTCAACAACAGATAACACTTTAAAATCTAATTTATACGATTATTATTACTCAAATAGATATAGAACTTATACAAAAGCCCCATTAAGTATAAATGAGAGTGAAGTACAAATTATTTTATCAACAAAAGAAAAATTTATTTTTAGTAATAAAAGTAAAATTACAACTACAAAAGCAGATGCAAAAGCCAAATATTATTTAGACTCAAACGAAGTTTTGCATTGGTATGATTCAAGTGGAAATTATAAATACTCTTTTGATAAAGATTTACTTCTTGATGAAAATGTGACTTTACTAAATGAAGATGGAACAGTAAATAGTACTTATAAAGAGTTAGTTAAAGATGTATCTTTTGCAGGAATGACAGTTTTACATAAAAATACTACTTCAAGTACAGCAGATGAATATATAATGATTGGTTCATCAAGTGCAGTAAAAGTAAAACAAACAACAAGAGATATTGGAAAAACAGTTATTCAGTTTACTAGACGTGCTGGTGGAATGATTGTAAATGGAGATATTTATGCTTGGGGAAATAATGCAAATAAGATTACAGGTATTAATTTAGGATATTCAGGAAGTGAAGGAAGTAATAGATTTCCTGTAATAAATGGTTTAGTAAGATTAAAAGCAAAAATGTATGATGATGATTCAAGTGATGGAAAAGATTTTACAAAATATTATGATCAAAACTATTTTTCTTCTCCAAATAGACCAAAATTTGTAGATTTTTTTAGTGCAGTTTATTATGGAACTTGTGGAATTAGTATAAAAGGTGAATTGTACTGTGGTGGAACAACGGGAGTAGATTACGATTTTGGAAATAATTTTACAGCTGTAGATACAAATAGAAAAGGTGAAATGCTTTATAGAAGTACTTTTTTTGATGGTAAATCAAATAAAGCAAAAAAAATCTTTGCAAATAATCAGATTTGGTTGATTTTAGGAGAAAATGGTTACATATATACTTGGGGCTATGATACTGGAAGTGGATTTTCTGGTGCAGGAGAATTAAGA
The DNA here is from genome assembly GCF_003544915.1 of Arcobacter ellisii. Classification (NCBI taxonomy): domain Bacteria; kingdom Pseudomonadati; phylum Campylobacterota; class Epsilonproteobacteria; order Campylobacterales; family Arcobacteraceae; genus Arcobacter; species Arcobacter ellisii. The sequence continues at coordinate 142,656 of NZ_CP032097.1, forward strand.
TTTAATTATAGTTGCGGTTGGTTTAATTGTAGTACTAATTCAAATAAATTACCAGAAGTTATTTCCTCTACAAAATTTTCTGACATATCTTATCTTTTAACTATTGGGCATAGAAAAATGGCAGGATTATCTGAAACAGGTGATATTTATATTTGGGGAAGAGAATATCTAAAAGATAATTCTTCATCATCATTTGAAACATATACTTGTGATAATAAATGGAATAATATAAATTATGATTTATGCTCTCCAACAAAAGTACAAACAAATAATTCAACAATGGCAACAACTTTAAAATTTGAGTCTATACAAGGTGGATTAGATGCCTTTGTTGCTAAAACGGATGATGGAAAATATTACAAAATATCACATCCTAAAAATAAAAAAATAGAAGTTGTTTCAGTTGATGAATCTATTAAGGGGTATTCTGAATATAGTGAAAGTAATGATTTAGAAATTTTATCAGTAGATTTTTCTAGAAAAATAAGTGAACAGGGATTAAGTAATAGATATATTCCTAGTTCAGGAATAGTTTGGATAAATAGTAAAAATGAATTAAAAGGTGACTATTTCACTTCTTCAAATAAAGATGATAAAATATTCAAAAATGCAATTAAACAGATAAAATGGAAAAAAATAAAAGTTATTGATGATGATAATGGAATGTGTGGAATAGATATAAATGATCAAATGTATTGTTGGGGAATACAATCATTTTATAGAGATGGAACATCATATAGTGATTATATGGGAAATACATTTATGATACCTGTGTTTAATACAAATTTGTATGATATAAATAAAGATTTTTTAGTTGTTGAGGGTGGTAATTATGGATATCTTACAAGTATAACATCTGGTGAGTGGTCTATTACAAATAGTGATGGGAAAACAGGTGCATTTTTTATGAAATATCCTACATATATAGGTGGATTTAATTATGAATTTATATTTAAGTAAAAATTTAAAAGGGAAAATATGAAAAAAATAAGTTTGATTTTATTAGGATTTGTTACAGTGATAAATCTTTATGCAGAGGAACAAAATTTACAGAATATGGATAAATTAGATGCTTTAGATCAACAATCTAAAGAGTTTTTTAAAGCTATAACTGGACTTGAAAAAGATTATTTAGAAGAACAAGTTAATGCTATAAAAAATAAAAAAGTAGAACAAAATATAAATCCAAATATTCCAAATCAACCTCAAGTAATTATAAAAGAAGAACCAAAATTATCTCAAGAAGATTATGAAAAAAATGTATTTACACACCAAAATGAGATGGCTAGATTAACAACTGATTTTACTAGAACAAAAAAATTAAAAGATTTAAAAATCAAAAGTATGTACTCTTTTAATGGAAAAGATTATGTTGTTTTAGAATTGATTGATGAAACAGCTACAAGTAAACAAAATGGTTTGACAAAAACAGAGTTAAGTGCAAATATTGAAGGAAGATATGTTGAAGGTGATAGTATCTTAGGACATAAAATTATTGATATTAATACAAGAACAAAAAGTGTTGAATTATATAAAAAACTTGATGAAGAGTACGGATATACAATCTATTTAAGTAATTATGGAATCTCTGTTAGCGACTTAAAGAAAATAGAAGTAAATGAAGAAACTAAGAAAGATGAAAAAGAAAATAAGAGTGTAAAAAAAGTTTTTGAACAAGTTAAAACTGAACAAAAAACTACAAATAATAAAGATAAGTCTTGTTACATTGTAAATAAACAAAATCTAAATGTAAGAAATAATACAAGTTCTGATGCAAAAATTTTAAGAATTTTAAAACTTGATGATAAATTTACAATAAAAGAAAAAAATAATGATTGGCTTCAAATAGATACAATTTATAAAAAAGTTTCAGGTGATGTAATGGATGTATCAAATCAAAATAATTGGGTTCAATTAGCAGAGGAAAATGTAAGTTTAAGTGATAATTGTAAATAGGAAATTAAATTGGAAAATCAAAAAGATTATAAATCAGAAATTTTTGCAAATATAGAAAAAATTTCAAATGAAGTTCTTATATTAAAAAGTAAATACAATAAATTTTTTAATATAGAAGAGATTTTTTCTAGTGAAAATGGTGGAAAAACAAGATTAAATAGACAAATATTTAATGAAAACCATGAAAATATCCAATCATCAATTTTAGAGATTAGTTTATCTTTAGATGAAATTACAGGTTTAATTAAAGAGCAAATGAGAGTTGTTTTAAATAATAACAATCAATTTGAAAAAGCCGAATTAAATACACTAATTTTTGATGATAAAAATTTCTTAGAGATATTATCTTTGGATTTAGATACACATGGCATAAAAGGTGAAGCAAAAAAAAGATGTCTAAATGAGATAAAAGAGTTAATTAATCTAAAAAATAAAGTTTTCAATTTACGATATTTTATAGATATGTTTGATACTACAATTTTCGATAAATATATAAATAGATTGGGTGTTGAAGATTTGATTAATAGTACAATAATCTTTGAAATAATAGATTCCTATGCTTTACAATTTGAAGAAGTAAAAAAGTTTGCAGAACAATTAACAACATTAGGTACAGAGAGTCAAAAAATTACAAACTTAAATAGTATTAATTCTTTACTTGAATTACATAAAAGAAGAGTTGATAACTATATGTATGCTGGTATAAAGTATAAAATATTTATTGAATATAATTGTGAAGTAAGTATCAATAAACCTGTATATCTAAATATGGCTTATATTGAAAATATTTTATCAGCAATAATAGAACAATCATCAATGGATGTTGTTAAAAAAGAGTTAAAAAAAGGAAAAATACAAAAACAAATAGATGTGAATATCTCTTTAAATAAAAATTTATTTCAAATGGTTGTAAAAAATAATGGATTTGAAGTTAGAAATATTTATAATTTATTTTTATCAGATATTGATAATAAAAATATATTAGAAGCAAAAAATTTAGCAAATTCTTTAAATGCAAAATTTGATATTACAAGTATTGATAATGAAGGTATGCAATATTCACTTGTTCTTAAATCTAAAGATTAAGAAAAAACTAAAGGGTTTTAACCTTTAGTTATCTTTGAAATTTCCAATAATCTCTTTTGCTTTTTGTAAAGCTTTGTCACTACTATCTTTATCAAATGTAAGTGCAACAGCCATTCTTCTTCCAACATGGCTTTGTGGTTTTCCAAATACTCTAATAATTGAATCTTTTGTAAATGAAGAATCAAAAATATCAATTTGAGGATTAAAGCTATCACCACTTGCTTTATATGCAGCACTTGCTCCACAACCATAATTTATAAAATCAACTGGTAAACCTAAAACAGCTCTTACATGAAGTGCAAACTCACTAGCACTTTGAGTAATCATAGTAACCATTCCAGTATCATGTGGTCTTGGACTTACTTCTGAAAAATAAACATCATCACCTTTTACAAATAGTTCAACTCCAAAAATCCCACGTCCTCCAAGTCCATCTGTAATTGTTTTTGCAATTTCTTGTGATTTTTTAACAGCAATTTCACTCATATTCATTGGTTGCCATGAGAAGATATAGTCACCATCTTTTTGAATATGTCCAATTGGTTCACAAAATACTGTAGCTTTTCCATTTCTAACAGTTAACATAGTGATTTCATAATCAAAAGTGATAAATTCTTCAACGATTAATTCACTAGCATCTCCTCTAGCTTCTTTTGCCATTTCCCAAGATTTTTCTAAATCAGCTTCACTTCTAGCAACACTTTGCCCATGTCCAGAAGAACTCATAACAGGTTTAATAACACAAGGAAATCCAATAACACTTGCTGCTTCTTTTAAAGCTTCAAATGTTGTAACAAATTTATATTTACTTGTTGGAAGTTTTAGTTGTTCTGCTGCGAATTCTCTGATATTTTTTCTATTCATTGTTTTATTAACAGCATCAGCATTAGGAATTACATGAAATCCCTCTTTTTCAGCATCAAATAAAGCTTGAATATTGATAGCTTCAACCTCTGGTAAGATATAAGTTGGTTTTTCTCTTCTTATAATATCAAGCAGTTGATTTTTGTCTTTCATATTGATTGTATATGATTTATTTGCCACAAGTTGAGCTGGAGCATTATTGTAACTATCAACAGCAATAGTTTCAATTCCTAATCTTTGAGCTTCAATTATTACTTCTTTTCCAAGTTCTCCACTTCCAAGAAGCATAATTTTAATAGAGTCAGATTTTAAAGGTGCTGGGAATTTCATTTTTGTCCTTAATTTAGATTATGATTGATAAAATTTTTTATCAAAGTTTTGTAAATTGTTAACAAGGATTATATCCTTTAATATTTTTAAATAATCTTGTGCAATAGCAGAATAGTTTAACATTGTTTGAGAAAGAACTAAACCTTCTGGTGATTGTTTATCTTTTCTTTGTTCAAATCTTTTTTCTTGAAAAGCTCTATATGCGAGATTTCTATTAAGATTTAACATATAAGCACTTACAGATTCTTGTAAACTTTGGAAAACTCTTACAAAATGAGAAGCTCCTAATTTTCTTTGTTTAGGAATCATTCCAAATCTTGGGTCATAAGTCCAATGTCCAAAGATATTATTTGCTTCTTTTATAAATCTACTTTTCCCCCAACCACTCTCTAATGCAGCTTGTGCAAGTGCAAGTGAAGGAGGAATAACATCAACTTTTTTTAGATACTCTTGTAGCGTAAAAATATTTTTTATTTTATATTTTTGTTTAATTTCAAGAAGTTTTGAAAATGTTGAAGAATCAAAATCTATACGTAAGATATTTGATGTTAAAACATTTTTTACAAACTCTCTATCTTGTAAAATAGCTTCATTTTCTTCTTTGATTAATTGATATAAATGTTCAAAGAAATACTCTTTTGCTTTATTGACATCGTCAATTTCGTAATACTCTTTTGGTAAACCTTTTGCTAAACAATGACTTTGCATAGAACCAACTAAACAAAGTGTTAGTAAAAGTTTTTTTGAGTTATTGATTAAAAATTTTAATAAATACATAGGCCTCTTGTTAAATATTTGTTGTGAAAACTTTTTTTACAGCACCTTTAAAATAAATAATGCCATCTTTAATTGAAAGAGTTAATTGTTCATTGCTTTTTGGATAAACAAAAGCAGTATCGTTTACTAATTTAAGATTAATTGCTCTTAAAAAACATGCAGCCATTCCTGTTCCACATGCTAAAGTCTCTCCTTCAACACCACGTTCATAAGTTCTAACTTTTATAATTCCATTTTCAATTTTTGCGAAATTTACATTTGCGTTGTGTTTATATCTCATTTTTGCACATAAATTGTGTTCATACAAATCTAAATCATCAACAATAGTTACTAAATGAGGAACACCAGTATCAACTAAATACCAAATAAAACCTTCTTCCATAAATTCTTCATTGATAACTTTTGGAGCAGTTAGTTGTGTTTCAACTATATCATTTTCAATAGTTGATTTTATTAATCCAGCACCTGTTAAAAATTTCGTTTCATTTGAACTAATTAATCCATTTGTAAAAGCATAATGGGCACAAGCTCTTGTCGCATTTCCACACATAGCGGCATGACTTCCATCACTATTATAAAATAGCCATTTGAAGTCTGCTTCATTTGTTGGAACTAAAACTACAAAACCATCAGCACCAATTCCTTCAGTTCGATTACATAATTTAATCGCATCAGTTGAATAATCTTTTTCAACAAATGAGTGACAAATGATAAAATCATTTCCACTCGCACTATATTTTGTATATGTCATATAATTTCTCCGATGATTCGTTCTACTTCATCTTGTAAATGTTTTAAATCTTTTGAATTATCAATTACCATATCAGCAAGTTTCTTTTTTTCTTCAATATCCATTTGATTAGAAATTTTTAATTTTGCTTCATTTTCATTTATGTTATCTCTTTTCATAAGTCTTTGAATTTGTAACTCTTTTGGAGTATAAATAACTAAAGATTTAGAAATTGGATAATGCATTTTTTCAAAAAATAGTGGAATATCTACAAAATATGGTTTATTTTGCTCTTCAAAAATTTTTGATTCTTTAATTATCTCTTCTTTGATTAAAGGATGAAGTAGAGCTTCTAGTTTTAGTTTATTTTCTTCATTAGAAAAAATGATTTTTCCTAACTCTTTTCTTAAAACTTTTCCATTTTCTACATACTGTTTTCCAAACATCTCAATAATCTTATCAGAGTTCTCATCTAATAGTTTATGAGCTATTTTATCGGCATCAATAGTTAAAAAACCATGAAGTTTAAATAGGTTACAAACAGTACTTTTTCCAGTTGAAATTCCGCCTGTTAAAGCGATAGCGTTTTTAAATAAATCATTACTCATAGTATAGATTATACTATAAATATGATTTATTTTTATTAAATAGGAGTATTTTTATCTTTTAGCGATACCAGTTAAAGCTCTAAACTCAGCAGCTGGGAATACAAATGAAGCATTGTGTATTTCTGCTGAATAGTAATCTAAATCATCAAGTAAATCTGCTCTTTGAAGATTCAAATCAGCAGTTGGATGATATCTTTTTGAAGCAATAATTGAAGTATTGTGACCAAATCTAAATGGCATAGCAATCCAGAATTTTGAACCAACTAATTTTAAATCTGTAAATAGTTGCTCTTCATCTTTTGAAAATGCTTTTGTTGCAAAACAGATTAAACCATCATCTTTTAAAATTCTTTCAATATTTGCTAATAACAATTCATCTATTTTAACATCAGTTAAAATTATTACATCAACGTTTTTTTCATTTTGTGATGTTAAAAAAGATGTGTCTCCAAATTCAATTTTTGAAGTTTTATTATGTTTAGAAGCTTCTGATTTTAAATCTTCATCAACAGTTCCAATAATCAGAACATTTGAGGCTTCTTTATGAGTACATAATGGTACATGTACCATCATTTCATTAAATGCGTAATTATCTTTCATTATATATAGTCCTTAATATTTATAAACATTTTGCTATAATACCAAAAAATTTTTAAAGTATTCGTAGATTAGAAAATTGAATATAAAAAAAGGTGAATAATGGCAACAGTTAGTTACAAAGATGCAGGTGTTGATATTGATGCGGGAAATCAATTTGTAGAAAATATTAAACCATACGTTAAATCAACAGTAATTCCAGGAGTTTTAGGTGGAATTGGTTCTTTTGCAGGAGCATTTGAGTTACCAAGTGGATATAAAAAACCTGTATTACTTTCAGGAACTGATGGTGTTGGTACAAAATTAAAATTAGCAATTGATTCTAAAAAATTTGATACAGTTGGTATTGACTTAGTTGCAATGTGTACAAATGATTTATTATGTAATTTTGGAGAACCATTATTTTTCCTAGATTATTATGCAACGGCAAAACTTGAAGTTGAAGAAGCAACACAAGTTGTAAAAGGAATTGCTGAGGGTTGTATTAGAAGTGAGTGTGCATTAGTTGGTGGTGAGACTGCTGAAATGCCAGGAATGTATAAAGAAGGTGATTTTGATTTAGCTGGTTTTTGTGTTGGAATTGCTGAAAAAGATGAATTAAATAGAATTGATAAAATTGCAGTTGGAGATATTTTAATTGCACTTCCTAGTTCTGGAGTTCACTCAAATGGTTTCTCACTAGTTAGAAAACTTTTACTTGAAAAATTAGGAATGAGTTTAGAAGATGATTTCCAAGGAAAACCTTTAAAAGATGTTTTATTAGAACCAACAAGAATTTATGTAAAAGAGTTCAAAGCTAACAAAGATAAAATCAATGCTTTAGCACATATCACTGGTGGTGGAATTACTGAAAACTTACCAAGAGTTTTACCTGATAATTTTAAAGCAGTTGTTGATAGAAGTAAAATCAAAGTTTTACCAATCTTTGAATTTATGGGTAAACATGTAGAACTTGAAGAGATGTATAGAACATTTAACATGGGTGTTGGAATGGTTTTAGTTGTAAATCCTTCAAATGTTGATGCAATTTTAGCAAACACTGATGGATATGTTATTGGACATATTGCAGAAGGTGCAAAAGGTGTAGAATTTATCTAATATTTTAGATAAATTCCATTTTTTATAAAGGCAAGTATTTTTTACTTGCCTTTTTTTATTTCTTCGTAATATTTTAAAATCTCAACAACTTTTGAAGCATAACCCCATTCATTGTCATACCAAAGAAGAAGTTTAATCATATTGTTTTTTACTTCTAAATATCTAAAATCAACGATTGTTGTAAATCTCTCTTTTTTAAAATCACTTGAAACTAAAGGTTCAATATTATTTAAAACTATTGGAAATTTTTGTGTTTTTTCATACTCTTTAAATAGTTCAATTATTTCATTTTTTGTTGAACTTTGTTTTGTAAAAAGTGTTACATTTATAGCTCCCACTGTATCTGTTGGAACTCTAAGAGAGTTTGAACTAATCAACTCTTTATTAAATTTTTCCAAAACATAAGAACAAGCAGTTATTGTTGTTGTTTTATTAGGAATTATATTTTGTGTAGAAGATCTTCCAAATTCAAAATTACACTCAACATCTCTTGTTGCACTTCCAACAAAACTTCCATCAAGAACTCTTTGATGATTTAATAAAGGATGAATAGTAACTATATCTCCACAAAGAATCTCTTTATTGTCATTGATTAGTTTCAAAGCTGGAAGTAGGGCAGTTGCATTACATGAACTTGTTGATATGATTTTATGAATAGATGGATTTAATTTTTCTTCATTTGCTCCTAAAATCACATTTATATCAGCATTTTTATTTGGATGAGTTAAAAAAATGGCACTAACTGGAAGTTGTTTTAAAAGATTTATATCCTCTTTTTTTCCACTTGAATCAATAATAATATCAATATTTGTTAAATCAATTTTATCCAAAGAGTTAAAGTGAGTGATTTTTATTTTTGATTTAGAGTTTTGGATATAATTATTTTCAACAATTTTAAATTTATCATCAAGTTTTCCATAAGTTGAATCATAGTTTATTGAATAAACTATATTTTCAATATATGGATTTATATCATTTATAATAACAATTTCAAAATCTTTATTTTCTAAAAGCTGTTTTAAAACAGCTTTCCCTATTCTTCCTGCACCATTTAGAAGGAGTTTTGTACTCATAAGCTAACCTATTCAAATTTTTGTAACTGGAAGTATAGTTTAATTTTATTTATATACTTATTTCTTTTGCATCTCTATAAATAAAATGTGACTTTTAGTAATTGGTTTAATTGTTAAAATATCTTCATCAACAATTTCCATTGCATCACCATTTTCTAAAAGTGTTCCATTTATATTTGAACTTCCTTCAATTTGTACAAAATAAACTTGTCTATCTTTTTGAATTTTAAAATCTAACTCTTTATCTAATTCACTTACAAATATATTTATATCTTGATAGATTTTTATTTTACTATCTCCATTTTGTGAAGAAACAATATTTAAAAGTCTATTTTGTCTCTCTTCTTCTTTATATTGATGTGAACCATAAAGTCTTGGAAGTCCAGTAAATGGCGGAATAATCCAAATTTGTAAAAGTCTTAAATCCTCACTTTTATGAAGATTATGTTCACTATGATATATTCCATCTCCAGCGCTAAGATATTGAACTTCACCTCTTTTTAAAGTCTCACTATTTCCCATAGAATCTTTGTGAGTTATTTCACCATTTACAACATAAGAGATTATTTCCATATTTGAGTGTGGATGAGTGTCAAATCCTGACATAGGATGAACAATATCATCATTTAAAACTCTTAAAACTCCAAAATTTATATTATTTGGATTTCTATATTCTGCAAAACTAAAATGAAAACGACTCTCTAACCAACCAAGGTTTGATGTTCCCATATTTTCTTTTGGTAATTTTTTTATCATAATTTATCCTTTTCATCAAAAGTGAAACTCTCCATTGAAATGTTTGAGTATTGCATTTCACTATTTACTGATTTACCTTTTTTATTTGTTGCACTTCCAAAAGCTATAAATAGAGGTAAAAAGTGTTCAACTGAGGGATGGTTTTTGTAAAAATTTATATCTGATTTAATATTTAATAAACTATTTCCATCACCATTTTCTACAATATTTTTAATCTTTTCATTAAATTCTTGGGCATAAGTTTTTGGGGTAGAGCTATAACTCATATCTCCTAGATTGTGGGTAACTCCACCACTACAAATAATCATAGCTTCATCTTTAAAAATTTTTAATTTTTCACCTAAATTTATTAAGTCAAATGGTGAATAAGAACTAGGAATACTTAATTGAAGAATTGGGATATTTAGTTTTTCATATAATAAAGCCAAAACATTCCACACTCCATGGTCATAACTTTTTCTTTCCTCATCAATTGAAATATTTATATTCTCTTTTTTTAATTTATCGATGAGGTTAAAAGTTAAATCTTTGTCACTATTTATTTCATAAATAACTTTATATAACTCATCTTCAAAACCATAAAAGTCATACATAATTTTATTTGCTTCAGGACTAATAATTTTTAAATCATTTGTTACATAATGCGCTGAAATCATTATTATATATTTTGGAATAGATAAACTTTTTCCAAGTTTTTGGAAATTTCTTTTTGATTTTGAATCACTTAAAATTATATTTGGTGCGCCATGTGAAATAAATAGTGTTGGATACATAGTTTTAAAACTTTAGCTAATTATTTAGCTAAAATTCCCTCAAGTTGAATATCAAGTTTTACTATCTCATCAACAGCAACACCACCTGCTTCTAATACTGTATTATATTTTAAACCATAATCTATTCTATTGATTTTTCCACTTAAAGCTAAACCAACTCTTGTATTTCCCCAAGGATCTTTTACTGTTCCATTATTTTCTAAATCTAAAACAACATCTTTTGTTACCCCTCTTAGAGTTAATTTACCATAAGCTTTATCATCTTCAACTTTTGATAAAACAAATTTAATGTTATTAAACTCTTTTGCTGCAAAAAAATCTGATTCTTTTAAGTGAGCATCTCTTTTTGCATTTTCAGTATTGATTGAATTTACATCAATTTCACCAACAAGTGATTTTAATGTTTTTGTTTTTTCATCATATTCAAACGAACCATTAAACGTATCAAATTTTCCAACAACATTTGAAATCATCATGTGTTTTACTTTAAATCCAACATTTGAATGACTCGCATCAACATTATAAGTTCCTGCAAAAAGTGCAGTTGAAGCGATAACTGAAGCTAATCCTAATTTTAAAAATTTCATTTTTTATTCCTTATTTTATCTATAATATATTACTAATTAGTACTTTTAAAGCAAAAAAATTTTTAGTTTGCTTTGTAAACCTTATTCAATAAATCATATAAAGTATCTAATTCTTCATCACTTAAAACTTCCATAGCTTTATGTAGGTTTTTTGCATGAGTTGGAAAAACTTGTTCAATAATATCTTTACCTTTTTGTGTAATTGATAAAATTGATGCTCTACTATCATTTGGGTCTTTAATTGAAGTAATCCATTCATCTCTTTTTAAATTTTTTACAACAACAGTGATATTTCCTGGTGTGCTCATTGTTAATTTTGTAATTGAACCAATGTTTAAATCACCTAAATGATATAAGACTTCTAATACTTTAAATTGATTAAACGTTAGATTATGTTTTGATAAATAATTTATTGTTAAATTTGTGATTTTAAGATTTGCTTTTTCTAATCTAACAACAGTTTTCATAGATTTGTCAGTTCTTGAACCATATGATTTTAACGATTTATTTTTCATAACATTCTCCTTAAGTGAAATTATAATACTAATTAGTAATAAATGTCAAGAGTAAAATTAAAAAATTAAGATTTTTTTGCTGTTGACATTAAAAATGCCGCAAAAATAAGGAAAGCTCCAGTAATTCTATTTTGGATTTTTAAAGCTTTTGTATCTTTTAATAGAAATTTTAATCTTGATGCCATTGAAGAATATCCAATCATAACAAAAATATCAACTAAAGATAAGGTAATACTTATGATAAAAAATTGTAATAAAATTGATTCATTTGGATTTAAAAACTGTGGAATAAATGCAACTAAAAAAACAGTGGCTTTAATATTTGTAAGATTTATTAAAGTTGCACTTATTAATGCTTTTTTTGGATTGTAAGAATTTATTCTTTCTTCTTCATTTGTAATTTCTACTTTTTTAAAAAAAGCACTAATTCCTAAATATAAAAGATAACAAACACCAATCCATTTTATAATATTAAATAAAAAAATTGATTTAGCAATTAATGAACCAAGTCCAATAATAACGACTAACATTTGAATAATATATCCAAATTGTAAACCAAGTATTGCCCAAAGTGATTTTTTTAAACCGTAATTAATTCCATAATTCATAGAAAGTACTGCTCCAGCACCAGGAGAAACAGAAATTGCAATAGCAGCTAAAAATAGAGTTAGCCAAATTTCAAAACTCATAAAATAAATCCTATTTTTTTGAAATTATACAACATCAAACTTACTTAACCGATTAATAAACTATATTTAGATAAAATGCTTCGTTTTGCTATAAAAGAATGAAAATATAAGGATAATGAAATGCTATTAACACCAGGTCCAACTCCTGTACCAGAATTTGTTAGAAAAGCAATGTCAGATGTTACTATACATCATAGAACTGAAGAGTTTGAAGCAATTTTTAAAAATACTAGAGAATTATTATTAGAATTATATGGAATGCCTGAAGTTGTAATGTTAGCTTCAAGTGGAACAGGTGCAATGGAGGCTTGTGTTACAAATTTAACGCATAAAAAAGCACTTACTGTTAATTCTGGAAAATTTGGTGAGAGATTTGGAAAAATTTGTGCTGCATTTGGTATTGAATACACTGAAATTAAAAATGAATGGAATACCCCTGTATCAGTAGATGCTGTTGTTGAAGCTGTAAAAGCTGATTCTTCAATTGATGCAATTTTTATTCAAATTTGTGAAAGTGCTGGAGGTTTAAGACACCCAGTTGAGCAAATTGCAGCTGAAGTTAAAAAAATCAATAAAGATATTATGATTATTGCTGATGGAATTACAGCAATTGGTGTAGAAAAAATTGATACTACAAATCTTGATGCTGTTGTAACAGGAAGTCAAAAAGCTTTAATGTTACCTCCAGGTCTTGCAATGATTGGTTTATCAAATGAAGCTGTTGCAAAAATTGATTCTAAACCAAGAGGTTACTATTTTAATTTATCAATTGAAATCAAAAAACAAAGAACAAATACAACTGCTTGGACAGCTGCAACTACTTTAATCATTGGATTAGGTGCAATTTTAGAAAAATTAAAAGAAGATGGGTTTGAAAATTTATATGCTAAAACAGCTTTAAGAGCAAATGCTACAAGAGAAGCGTTAAAAGCTATTGGTTTTGAAATTTATCCAAAAACTCCAGCAGATGCAATGACAACAGCTTATACTGAGCAATCAAGTGCAATTAGAAAAATATTAAAAAATAAATATAATGTAAATATTGCAGGTGGTCAAGATCATTTAGCTGGTAAAATCTTTAGAATTAATCACATGGGATTAGTAGAAGATTATGAAGCTTCATGGGCTGTAAATGCAGTTGAATTAGCACTTGATGATTTAGGTATTAGAACATTTGATGGAACAGCAAATAAAGTTTTTGCATCAAATATGTTTAAAGGAAATTAATAAGAATGATTTTTGAACACGAAATTCCAAAAGGTAGCCGATTATACTTTGGAAAAACTGCAAAAAGAAAAAGAGTATTAGAAAATAAAGTTTGTGATATTTTAGATGTAATGGGTTTTGAAGAGATTTTAACACCAAATTTCTCATATTCTCAACATCAAGCAATTGCAAATGAAAGAAAACTAATTAAATTTTCTGATGAGCAAAATGAACAAGTATCTTTAAGAGCAGATTCAACTTTAGATGTTGTAAGAATAATTACAAAAAGATTAGGAAGAACTACAACACATAAAAAATGGTTTTATGTTCAACCAATCTTTACATATCCATCAAAAGAAGAGTACCAAATTGGATGTGAGTGGATAGATCATGATAATATTGCTGATATTATGAATTTAACAGCAACAATTTTGAAGTCATTACAAATAGAACCAATTTTACAAATATCAAATATTAATATCCCGAAATTAGTTTCAAGTGAATTAAATATTGATATAGAATTATTAAAAAATGGTGAAATAGCAGCACTGTTTAAATTAAATTGTGATTGGTTAAATAAACTTATAAAAGTAAAAGATATTTCAAGTTTAGAAAAAGTTATTGATATAGTACCAAGTAGTATTAAAAAAGAGTTAGAAAAACTACTTCAAAAAGCAAAAGAAGTTGATTATTCTAATATAATCATTGCACCACTTTATTATGGAACATTAAGATATTATGATAGTATTTATTATAGAGTGATACATGAAAATTTAACATTATGCAAAGGTGGAATGTACTCAAGTGAAGGAATGAGTTCATTAGGTTTTGCACTATATACAGATAATTTATTAAAAATTTTAGAGGATTAAGAATGAGCGCAGACGTAATAGTTGGTATCCAATGGGGAGATGAGGGAAAAGGTAAAATAGTTGATATGTTAGCACAAAAGTATGACATGGTTTGCAGAAGCCAAGGTGGTCACAATGCTGGTCATACAATTTGGGTTGATGGTATTAAATATGCTTTACATTTAATTCCTTCAGGAGTATTAAATCCAAATGCAATAAACGTAATTGGAAATGGTGTTGTTTTATCACCTGAAAATATAATCAAAGAGATGAGTCAATTTAAAGATTTAGAAGGAAGATTATTTATCTCTGATAAAGCACACTTAAATTTACCATATCATGCACAAATTGATCAAGCAAAAGAGAGATTAAGAGGTGCAAAAGCTATTGGAACAACTGGAAAAGGAATTGGGCCTGCTTATTCTGATAAAATTAATAGAGTAGGGCATAGAGTTGGAGAACTTCTAAATCCTGCAAAATTAACTAATTCTATTTTAGAATATTTTGAACAAAATAGAGCAATTTTTGATGTATTAGAAATTGCAACACCAAATGAAAAAGAGTTATTAGAAGAGTTAACTTCATACAAAGAACAACTAGCACCATTTATTACAAACACAACAAATATGGTTTGGAAAGCACTTGATGAAGGTAAAAAAATATTACTTGAAGGTGCACAAGGAACTATGCTTGATATTGACCATGGAACATATCCTTATGTTACATCTTCAAATACAGTAAGTTCTGGATCTTGTTCTGGACTTGGAGTAAATCCAAAAGATGTTGGAATTGTTACAGGAATTGTAAAAGCTTATTGTACAAGAGTTGGAAATGGACCTTTCCCAAGTGAAGACTTTGGAGATGAAGGTGAAACTATGGCTCAAGTTGGAAAAGAGTTTGGAACAACAACAGGAAGAAAAAGAAGATGTGGTTGGTTTGATGCTGTTGCAGTTAAATATGCAGCAAGATTAAATGGTTGTGATCAATTAGCTTTAATGAAACTTGATGTTTTAGATGGATTCAAAAAAATAAAAATTTGTGTTGGATATGAACTAAATGGTGAGAAAATAGATTATGTTCCAACATGTTTAGATGATGTAAAAGCTATATATGAAGAGATTGATGGATGGGAAAGTGTAGTTGGAATCAGAGATTATGATTCACTTCCTGTAAATGCAAAGAAATATATAGAAAAAATCGAAGAGGTTACTTCTGTAAGAGTTGGAATTGTTTCAACTTCTCCAGAAAGAGTTGACACAATCATAAGGGGGTAGAAAATATGAGGTTAAAATTACATCATACGCCATATGTCTCAAGAAGAATAACTAGAGATTTAGCTAATTGTGAATTTGTAGAAATAAGAAAAGATAAAAATAGTATTGAAGCAGAAGTAGAAAGAATACTTGATGCTGATATTGAAAAAGAGTTTGCATTAGATGAAAAAGTTCAAGAAATTTTAGAAGCACAAGAAGAAGAGATAGAGTACTTAAATGCTGATAGAAGACAACTTTTCTGGATGACAAAAAAGAGATTGGCAAATGATTATGGAGTTATTTTAAATAATGAAGATAGATTTTCAGACATTGCTCATAAAATCTTAGATTATTTATGGGAAGAAGATTTTATTCATTATACATGTTCAGATAATCAAGTGAAAAATGTGATTTTTAGCTCTTTAGATGATTTTATAAAAGGTTTTGAAAAGGCTGATAGTGAAGTATTAGCAAAACTTAAAAATTATAAAAGAAAGTTGATACCTGGTACTGAGGATTATGATTTAGTTTATCATAGACTTTATGAAGAAGAATTAATAAAAAGAGGATTAATATAAATGCAAAAAGTATGGATATATTTAGAGAATGGGACTTTTTTAGAGGCAAAATCTTTTGGTGCAACAGGAACAGCTGTTGGAGAAATTGTTTTTAATACTTCATTAACTGGTTATCAAGAAATTATTTCTGATCCATCTTATGCAGGACAATTTATTACTTTTACAATGCCTGAAATTGGAAATGTTGGAGTAAATGCAGATGATATGGAGAGTAAAACTTGCCACTGTAAAGGTGTATTAGTTAGAAATTATCATGCTGAATATTCAAATTATAGAGCACAAAATGATTTAGATTCACTTTTAAAAGAGCATGGTGTTTTAGGAATTTGTGAAATAGATACAAGATATTTAACAAAAATGATTAGAGATGAAGGTGCTATGATGATGATAGCTTCAACTGAAATCTCTAACAAAGATGAATTAGCAAAACAATTAGCATCAAGTCCTAGAATTGAAGATATTAACTATATTGAAATAGTTTCAACAAAAGAGTCTTATGTTCATAAATCAGGAGCTTGGAATCACTCTATTAAAGCTTATAATAAAGCAGTTATGAGTGATAAAAAAGTTGTTGTTATTGACTTTGGGGTTAAAAGAAATATTTTAAATGAGTTAGTAAATGTTGGTTTAGAAGTTGAAGTAGTTCCTTCAACATTTAAAGGTGAAGATTTAATAGCTAGATTTGAAGCTAAAGAGATTGGTGGAGTATTTTTATCAAATGGTCCAGGTGATCCATTAACTTTAGTAAATGAGAAAAAAGAAGTTCAAAAACTAATCGAGGCAAATATTCCAATGTTTGCTATTTGTTTAGGTCATCAAATGCTTTCTATTGCTCATGGATATGATACTTACAAATTAAAATTTGGTCAACATGGTGGTAACCATCCAGTTGCTAATAATGGAGTTGTAGAAATTACTGCTCAAAATCATAACTATAATGTTCCTGATAATATAGTTGAGATTGCAGATATTACACATATCAATTTATTTGATAATACAATTGAAGGTGTTAAATATAAAAATAAAGAGATTTTCTCAGTTCAACATCACCCAGAAGCAAGTCCTGGACCACATGAGTCTAAATATATCTTCAAACAATTTGCAGATATTGTAAAATAATTTCATAAAAAAAGGGGGAAGTTGATTTAACTTCCCCCTTTTTTATTTTGATAAATTAGATTTTATAAAACAAATTTTTCAATTAGTTGATAAAGTCCAGCAGTTGCAATTCCAGCAGCAATTCCGGCAACAATATCATCACCCATAACACCTAATCCACCTTTTACATCTCTATCGATTTTTCCAATAATTGAAGGTTTCCAAATATCAAAAAGTCTAAAAAATATAAAAGCCAAAGGTGCCATATAAATTAAGTTTTCACTATTTATTCCACAAATAGATAAAGCAATCCACATTCCAGCTAACTCATCAATAACAATTTCACTATTATCATGAATCCCTGACTCTTTTTCATAAGCATCAATTTGTTTAATTGCAATTACTGTAACAAGTAAAGATAATAAAAATAGAGTTGAAGGATGTAAAATCTCTAATAGAAAAAGTCCTAAAATCAAAGATACAAATGAACCTACAGTTCCAGGAGCTTTTGGACTTAATCCAGTAAATCCAACTGTTAAAAAAAATCTTCTAAAGTTCATAAAATATCCTTTTATTTTTTCTTTTCAATATCAAGTTTTTTTCTTTTTTCCCAAAGAGATTTTCTTGAAATTCCAAGTTTTTTAGAAAGTTCAGTATCAGGATATTTTCCTTGATATGAGATAACCATCATTTTAACATAATCATTTATTGTCATAATATTTGAATTTCCTAATAAAACTTTTTCATTGTTAAACTCAATTCTTCTATAAGGGAAATCCTCTTCTTGCTCTAGTGTAGAAATTACACAATTTTTCTCTTCAATAAGTTTTACTAATTGTTCTTTTACATTTTTCTTTAAAGTATGATAATCAGTTAAATAAATAATAGTTTTACCTTGAACAGAATTTATTTGTTTTTGCCACGAAGATGAAGTTAATGAAATAAAACAAATAGGTAAATCCATTTTTCTTGCTAATTCAAAAACAAGTTTATCTGCACATTTTTGAGAGTTGCTTTCTATTAAAGTTGGGAATGATGGTGGAAGTAGAATTTCACTTGTATCAATATCCGACATAGTAAAGTTAAAATAATCTCTTAAAGTTTGTAACTCCCTTCTAATACTTCTACACTCTTTATAGTGATAAATCTTTCTTACAAGTTCATCCATTATAAATGGTTTCATAATATAATCTTTTGCACCATCTTTAATAGGATTTGTTACTGTTTCATCTGAAATATAAGAAACTAAAAGAAGAATAATAGAAGTTTCACTATATCGTTTGATGATATTTTTACATAAACTAGAAGGAAGGGAAGTTGAAAGCAAGATAGTATCGTAATCTTTTGTTAGATTATCAATATTTGGTGATTCGATATAATCACAACTATGTCCATCATCAAGTAATCTTGAAACAACTTTTTGTGCTAGATAGATTTCATTTTCGATAATTAATATATTCATTTTTGTTTCCAATTATAATATTTCAATGTAGCAATACTTTGTACAGCAACTCCTTCAGCTCTACCAATAAATCCAAGCTTTTCCGCAGTTGTAGCTTTGATATTAATAAACTGTTTTTCAAGTCCTAAAAGTTTTGCCATTGAATTTTTTATATCATTTTTAAAGGGATTGATTTTTGGTTTTTGAGCAATAATAGTTAAATCAATATTTACTATTTCATAACCAACATTATTAACAAAAGTTACAATCTCCTCTAATAAAATTTTTGAATCAATTCCTTTATACTTCTCATCAGTATCAGGGAAAAATTCACCAATATCTCCAGCTCCACATGCTCCTAATAATGCATCAATAACTGAATGAATTAAAACATCACCATCACTATGTGCTTTGAAACCATAATCATAAGGAAGTTTTATTCCTCCAAGATACATCTCTTTATTTTCTTCAAATGCATGAATATCAAAACCTGTACCTGTAAAGAAATTATTTGATGGTTCTTTTAGACATGGTAAATCATCTAATTCATTACCTAAAGTTAATTTCTTACTATCAATACTACCTTGAACATATTTTATTGTTCCATTTATATTTTTAATAGCAGAACTTTCATCGGTAAATTCAATTTTTGTATTTAATGCAGTTTTTAATATTTGAGTATTTGAAAGTTGAGGAGTTTGGATTAGTTTTACATTGTCTCTATTGATTGTTTGATTTTCATATATAACAGTGTCTGTAACATTTAAAATGGGTACGATACAATCAGCATTTTGTTTTTCTGTTAAAAGAGATTCAATTACACTTCTGGGGATACATGCCCTTGCAACATCACTTATCATCACATATTTTGTTTTTACAAATTCTAAGCAATTTAAAATTGATTGTTGTCTTGTATCTCCACCTTTGACAAAAATAAAGTCATCGGTAAAATTTTTCATGTAATTTAATTCTTTTTCACTTGAGGCAACAATTACTTTATCAAATGATGAAAAAGTTTTAAGTCTTTTTGTAACATTTAGCCATAAAGGTTCATCTTTGATTCTTAACCACTGTTTTTTTGTTTTGTGTTCAAATCTTGAAGAATTACCAGCACAAAGAACTATCAATGTAACATCAAACAATAAAGACTCCTTTGAGTAAAAAAGTTACAAATTATAGTATATTGTTACTTAGCTTTTGTTAAGACTATTCTTAATTACTTCTTTTATTACATTAATTGAGTTTATAAAATGTTCAACATCAAAATTATATTCAACAACTTTTTCTAGTGCTTTTTCAATATTTCTTTCACTTAATGGATATCTAATATCACATAAAATTTTTACAATTTGTAAAATTTGAGCTTTTTGTTTAAATGATTCTGGACAATTTTCTATATCTTCTGCAAATGCAATAGGGAAAATTATATTATGGCTTAAATTCCAATGTTTAAAAATATTTGCAGTAATTCTTGCACATGTAAATCCAGTAAATTTCTCTTCACATAAACTTGTATTTTTTGTCTCTTCTAACTCTTTTAAAAATTCTTCAGTCTTTTTTTCTTCTTGTATTACTTGAGAAATTACAAATTTACCAACTTCTTGTAAAAAAGCTGGAAGTAAAAGTTCATTTTTTAAATCAAAATTTATATTAGCAACCCAAGTATTGACAATATTACTTGCAAGAGAACTTGTCAAAATAAAATCATCAGTGGTTACAGCATAAGCTAATAAATTTGATTTTACAGCTTGTGAAATTGAAGAACCAATTGCAACAGAAATAGCAAATTTTATTCCTAAAAGGTTAATTGCTCTACTTAAAGTATCAACTTTACTTCTAAATCCAAACATACTAGAGTTTGCAATTTTTAATATATTAGCAACGATCAAAGGGTCTTTTTTTAAGATTTCAACTAATTTTTCACTATCTGTACTATCTTGTTTTCTAAAGTTATCAAGTTCAATTATATTTGCTGGTAAAGGAGGTAAAGATGTTATCTCTTTTAATATTTTCTTTTTCATATATATCCTATATTTTAAAAAGTTAAATCGTCATCATCTAAAAGAAAAGAAGTTAAATCTTTTTGATTAAAATGTTTAAAAATTTTACTTATTTCATCTTTTATAAATTTTTTATTATGCTCTAAAATTTTATAGAAACTATTTTCATGTATTTTAGGAAATAAAAAACAAATCAAATATTTATGGTCAATTTTTATAATATATTTTTCAAATTCAAAATCAAAGAAATCATTATGATTTGATTGAGAAATATGAATTTTACATAGATTATAAAAAACTTTTGTTGATAAAAATTGAGTTAAAATATTTATAGTTTCTTCTATATTCAAACTATTATTTTTTACTTTTTTATCTAAAAATTCTAGTTCTTGATATAATTCAAAATCTTTTATAATAAAAAAATCATTTAAAAAACTTGTTCTTACATACTCTTTTGTAAAGTTAAAATTTTCCAATAATTTATTATTTATTTTTTGATAATTGCTTTCTAAAATATCAAAATTATTTAATAAAATAAATAAGGCATATAAATCTTTTGCTTTGTTGATTTTTTTTTGATGAGTTGAAAAAATCAATGATATATTTATAAAAATCTTTGAACAAATAGATACAAGATGGAAGTCAAAAGTATTCTGAAGAACATACGTTGAAATTTTCTCTAAAATAGTATTTAATTCATCATCAAATTTTGAATTTTTAAATTTATTGATAAAAAGATCAAAAATTGCTAATTTGAAAAATTCATGATAATCATTTTTTACAACTTTTGAATTTGTCAAGATTTGTGTAATATGACTATATTTAAAATCTTCAATATCAGATGCAAAAAAGAGTATTCTATAAATCGTTTCTAAATTTTTATTATCAAAATCTTTATCTGAAAGGATAAAATCTTCAATAACAAAATGATAATTTAATTTCTTCTCAAAATTTAGATTTGAATTATAATTGTAAAGTAAAGAACTAAGAAGAATTTTTTCTAATTCATTGATACTTTTAGGAATTACAATTTCATCTTCAAGTGAAAATTTTTTGAAATAAATTTTCAAAATTTTTTGAAAATAAGGATTATCTATAAAACGTGGAGAGTTCGGAATATCTCTTAATTTCTTAAGTAATTTTAATAAAAGAATAGAAGAGTAATTTTTAAATATTAGAAATTCGGAATTTTCCAAAATATCATCTTCAAAACCAAAATTATTGTTTTTTGAAAGTGTAAATCCATCTTCTTGTTTTTCTAAACATAAAAGATATCGTTCAAAACTTCTATCAAGGTCATCAACATCAATTAAAATCTCATCTAAATGAGAAAAATAGTACAAATATTTTCCTTGAAGATTATTTATTTTAGATAAATTGTCATTGCTTAAAGGAATTGTAAATTTAACAATATTTATTGTTTCTGTCATTAGTTCTATAATTTGATTAATATTTCTCTTTTTGATTAAATCAATAGAATTTATAGTACAAAGTTGAATCAAAGTTTTTAATAAAATAATATATAAATCAAAAGTGAGTAAAAACAGCTCTTTTTTGTCAAAAAAGATTTTTTGTAAATAATTTTCATAAAATCTAAAAACTTTTTCAATGGCCGTTAAATCATATTCATAGTATGAATTTAATATATATTCTTTTGAACCAATAGTCGAAATATAGGCTAAAACGTTTATATCTTTTATAAAATGAATATTGTCATCTTTTATCAAATTAATCAATTTTTTTTCTAAAAATTGATTAATTTGTTCTTTAAAAAAAATATTATTTAAAAAAAGATTTTCTATATCAGAAGGTAGATTTTCTCTTTTTTTATGTAACTCTAAAACATAATTGATTATATATAAATAATTTTTTTCTGTGGAACTTATTAATTGATTTTCATTTTTTAAAATATTGTATTTATAGGCGATAGACATAATCTCATCAATGAATTTTTGTTGTAAAAATTCATTTTTTGTGTATAAAGAGAAGTTTGGAGAATTATTTATTTGTTCATCATTTGACATTACATAACCTCCAATGAAAAATTTATTATTTATTATATAGAAAAGAAACTTATATGAATAATAATTTGAAAATATCCTAACTCATTAAGCTTATATAAATATATTTGGCTATAATCTACTTACAATTTAATAAAATATTATAGGATTTTAAAATGAGAACTTGGTTAGACAATCATAAAAACGACAAAATTAGAACTCAAATGTATTATGCAAAACAAGGAATTATTACACCAGATATGGAGTATGTAGCAAAAGTAGAAAAGCTAGACCCAGAACTTGTAAGAAGTGAAATTGCAAGAGGGAGATTAATAATTCCAGCAAATGTAAATCATAAACATTTAGTTCCAATGTCAATTGGAATTGCATCTTCATGCAAAATAAATGCAAATATCGGTTCTTCTGCTCTTGCTTCTGATGTTTCAAAAGAGATTGAAAAAGTTGATGTTTGTTTAAAATATGGTGCTGATACTATCATGGATTTAAGTACAGGCGGTGACTTAGATATGATTAGACGTGCAGTAATTGAACATTCAACTGTTCCAATTGGTACAGTTCCAATTTATCAAATTTTACATGACGTAAAAGATAAAATTGAAGATTTAACAATTGAAAGAATGCTTGAAGTAATTGAAAGACAAGCTCAACAAGGGGTTTCTTACTTTACAATTCACGCAGGATTCTTACTTGAGTTTATGCCACATGTTGCAAAAAGAAAAATGGGTATCGTTTCAAGAGGTGGTTCTTTAATGGCTGCTTGGATGATGCATTATCATAAAGAAAATCCATTCTATGAAGCATTTGATGAGATTTTAGATATTTGTGCAAAATATGATGTTTCTTTATCTTTAGGAGATTCATTAAGACCTGGATGTTTAGCTGATGCATCTGATGAAGCACAATTAAGAGAGTTAAAAGTTCTTGGTGAATTAACATTAAGAGCTTGGGAGAAAAATGTTCAAGTTATGATTGAAGGTCCTGGTCACGTTCCTTTAAATCAAATTGAAAGAAATATGAAACTTGAAAAAGAGTATTGTCATGAAGCACCGTTCTATATCTTAGGACCATTAACTACTGATATCGCTGCTGGTTATGACCATATTTCATCTGCAATTGGTGCAGCTGTTGGTGGATGGCATGGAGCTTCTATGTTATGTTATGTAACTCCAAAAGAGCACTTAGGTTTACCAAATGCTGAAGATGTTAGAAATGGAATTATTGCATATAAAATTGCTGCTCATAGTGCTGATATTGCAAGAGGTAGAAAAGGTGCAAGAGATATTGATGATGAAATGAGTGATGCTAGATATGCATTTAACTGGAATAAACAATTTGAACTTTGTTTAGACCCAGATAGAGCTAGAGAATATCATGATGAAACTTTACCTCAAGATGTATTTAAAGAAGCAGAATTCTGCTCAATGTGTGGACCAAAATTCTGCTCTTATAAAATTACTCAAAAGATAGTAAAAGAACATGGTCAAGCAATGATAGATATTGCAGGATAATTAAGATAAAAATTATCCTATTTAAAATATAATGTCAAGACTTTTAAATATTATAAGGAATGTTATATGGCTAATGTAGAAACTATTAAAAAAGAATTAGAAAATATTAAATATCCAGGCTTTGCAAAGTCTATTGTAGAGTTTGGATTTGTAAAAGATATACAAGTAGATGGAACGAACTGTTCTATCTATCTTGATATTACTTCAACAGCTCCTGAAGTAGAAGCTCAGTTAAGAAAAGAGATTACAGCTCAGTTGGCTTCAATTGGAATAAATGCAACTCTTAATTTTAATAAACCAAAAGAACAAGTACAACAAAGTAATAGTGTAAGTGGTAAAAATATAGCTCCACAAATTAAAAAAGTTGTAATGGTAAGTTCAGGAAAAGGTGGAGTTGGTAAATCAACTACAACTGTTAATTTAGCAGTTGCATCTGCAATGCAAGGTAAAAGAGTTGGTATTTTAGATGCTGATATTTATGGACCAAATATTCCAAGAATGATGGGATTAAATGGTAAAGAGGTGGAAATTGTTGGAGATAAAGCAAAACCATTAAATGCATATGGAGTCGATGTAATGTCAATGGGTATGCTTATGGAAGAAGGGCAAGCTCTTATTTGGAGAGGTGCTATGATTATGAAAGCTATCCAACAACTTTTAAGAGATATCTTATGGGAAGAGTTAGATATTTTATTTATTGATATGCCTCCAGGAACTGGTGATGCTCAATTAACTTTAGCACAAAGTGTACCTGTAAGTGCTGGTATTAATGTTACAACTCCTCAACATGTTGCTCTTGATGATTCAAGAAGATCTTTAGATATGTTTAAAAAACTTCATATCCCAGTTGCTGGAATTGTTGAAAATATGAGTGGATTTATCTGTCCTTCATGTAAAACTGAATCTGATATTTTTGGAATGGGAACTTGTGAAGAGTTAGCAAAACAATATAATACACAAGTATTAGGAAATCTTCCTATTGAACCTGCTATTAGAGAAGGTGGAGATAGTGGAAAACCTGTAGTTTATTTTAATCCAGAGTCAATTTCTGCAAAAAGATATATGATAGCTGCTGATAAATTAATACAATTTTTAGCAAGTATTGATGATAACATTGATAATTCTGCAATTCAACCAATTATGCCAGCAGGTGTAAGTGCTTGTTCAACTGAAGGTCAAAAAATAAAAGCTGAACATGAAGCAGCTCAAAAAGCTAAAAGTAGTGGAAGTTGTGGAACTGGATGTGGTTGTCACTAATTAAATAAAAAAAGAGTATTTACTCTTTTTTTATCCACATTTATAATATTCTTCAAATAATTCTTCAACTTTTTCTGTTACAAGTTTTTCATGCCAATTATGTCTTTTTGCAAATACTTTAATTTCAGATTCCCTTTGTTCTTCTGAACAGAAAAAATATAATTTCTTAACAAATGGTTTAGGTACAGATATTACAATCTTTTGAAAAAAGCTCTCTTTACATTCGGCTGAACAAAAAACCTTTGAAATAGGTATTTTTTTAGAGCAGTATTGACAATTATTTGTCATAATAACTCCTTTTTTATTTTAATTTTTAATTATAACAAGTGAGAATTAAATGCAACTTACTTGCATTTATATTAATAAAAAATCAAGAATCTTTTCTTGAATTTTTTTCTTCAATTCCTGAAATTCCAAATCTTCTAGCTAACTCTTGTTTAACTCTATCAGGACTGATATTTTTACTTGCAAGGGCAACTAATACATGATAAGTTATATCTGCTGCTTCATAAATTATCTCATCAGTATTATCATCTTTAATTGCAAAGGTAAATTCACCAGACTCTTCTACGATTTTTTTCAACATAGAATTTTGTTTACCTTGTAAAAGTTTTGCTGTATATGATTTTGTCGGGTCATCATTTTTTCTTTCACAAATTGTATGATATAAAGTATCAATTATGCCATAAGCAGCTGTTGTATTAATTTCAACATCACTTATAGTTTCATTTGTATTAAGATTTGTGAAAAAACAAGATTTTCTTCCTGTATGACAAGCAACACCCTTTTGATTAACTTTTAAAAGTAAAGTATCATTATCACAATCTACTAAAATTTCAACAATTTCTTGTAGGTGATTTGAACTTTCACCTTTTTTCCAAATTCTTTGTTTGCTTCTACTAAAATAGTGAGCATAATTTGTTTTAATTGTTAATTCTAAAGCTTCTTGATTCATATAAGCAAGCATTAAAACTTCATTTGTTTTGCTATCTTGTGTAATTACAGGAATTAGATTATCCATCTTTTCCCAGTCAATTTTATCTAGTTGTTTCATTATATATTTACCTTTAGAATTTTGTACCAACATCTATTTTTATTCCATCGATGGTCATTAATTCTTTATTTATATCAATATTTATTCCAAAATCATAATTAGATTTTATTTCAAAATCTTTATTCTCTTTATATTTGTTTATTTCTTCATATTTTAGATTTTCATTGTATTTAATTTCTGGTTTAATTTTTAGAACTGATTCAATATTTTCTGCATATAAAAAATCAACAAATATAAAAAAGATAGTTGAAATTATTATAAATTTTTTTTTCATTGTTTTAAGAAGCAGATTTTTCTGCTTCTTTTAATTTATTGGTTAATTGCTGCATCTCTTGATTTGTCTTTTGTATCAACCCAAATATTTGGAGTTGAACCACCAGGAGTTAAGAAAATCTTAGCATCTTTGTTTTCTCTAAGTGCTTCGTTGAATTTTCCTTGAACTTCAATTTGTTGCATTTGTAAAAGAGTAGGTGTTAAAGATAATGCTATCTCTTTATTTGCTGCTGCTTGTGCTTTTGCTTCAATTGTTACAGCATCTGCTCTACCTTGTGCTTCAATTCTTTTTGCTTCAGCTTCTCCACTTGCAAGAGCGGCTCTTTTCTCTGCTTCTTGTTTTGCTCTTAAAACTTCGTATCTAACTCTTTCAGATTCTTGGTTTGCAATTTGAACTCTTTCAATTTGCTCTTTGATTTTTGGAGGTAAAACAATCTCTCTTAATTGAACAGATTCAACACTTACAGGTTTTCCCTCTAATGCTTCAATTTGTCCTCTAACCCCTTGCTCAATCATAGTTGCAATTTCATTTCTTTTTGTTGGTAATTCTTCTGCATTAAATCCACCAACAACGTTTCTTACAACATTTCTTACAACTGGGTTTACAATTTTATCTTCCCATGAAAGTCCCCATGTTGCGATTGTAAATGGTGCACCAGATGCTGTTAATCTATATTGAACTGTTAATTCAATAGAAACTGGTAATCCTCTTGCATCAAGGATATTGATTGCTGGATTTATTTTAATACCAGGGTCGAAACCACTCATCTCTTCAACACTTCTATAATTTAAAAGTCTTACTTTAGTATCTACAATAATAACTTTTTGGAATACTGGAATATAGAAATGAAAACCTGGATTTAAAGGAGTTTCATCATATTTTCCTGTTGTTGCTTTAATACCAACTTGTCCAGATTCGATAATTACAAATGGTTTAAATAAAAATAAAGCTCCTAGGATAATGATAACTACATATATCATTCCTGCTTTTTTCCCAAAATTTTTAAAAAATTCTGGCGCTTCAAAAGGTGGTTGATAGTTTCCTCCACCATTTGAACCTCCATTATTTTGTTGTCGGTTTTTAAAATAGTCGTTGTCTATAGGCATTTTTTTCCTTATTAAAAATATTTAATTATTTAATAATAGTTAAGATTAGTTAACGTATGTTAAATATCTTAAATATTTTTCATTTTTTCCAGCAACTACATCGAAATAAGCAGATTGAATTTTTTCTGTAATTGGACCTCTTGAACCACATCCAATAACTCTTGCATCTACATCTCTAATAGGAGTAATTTCAGCTGCAGTTCCTGTAAAGAATGCTTCATCTGCAATGTAAACTTCTTCTCTACTAATTCTTCTTCTAACAACTTCAATTCCCATATCACCAGCTAATTCAATTACAGTTGCTTGAGTAATTGATTCTAAAGAGTTGTCATTTGGAGGAGTGATTAATTTTCCGTCTCTAACGATAAAGAAACAAGCACCTGAAGCCTCAGCGATATAACCTTGGTCATCTCTTAATAATGCTTCATCATATCCAGCTTCAACTGCTTCATATTTTGCCATTTGAGAGTTTAAGTAGTTTGCAACTGCTTTTGCTTTTCCCATTCCTGAAGTATTTGGAGTTCTTGTGAAAGATGAGATTTTAACTCTAACACCTTTTTTAAGACCTTCTTCTCCTAAATATGCTCCCCATTCCCAAGCAGCACAAGAAACTTTTACAGGCGCTTCTTTGTGATATAAACCCATTACTCCATAACCTAAATAAACTAAAGGTCTAATGTACGCACCTTCAAATAATTCATTTTTTTGTAATAATTCAATTTGTGCTTTATTTAATTCTTCTAAAGAAAAAGGAACATTCATTAATGTCATTTTTGAAGAATTTAATAATCTTTGTGTATGTTCATTAAGTTTGAAAATGGCACATCTTCCATCAACAGTTTTATATGCTTTAGTACCTTCAATTGCACCATTTCCATAGTGAAGCGTATGACTTAAAACATGCACGTTTGCATCATGCCAGTTTACAAATTCTCCATCCATCCATATATATTTTGCTTCAGTCATTTGATAAATTCCTAATGATTAATTTTTTAGCTAATATTTTATCCAACAATATTAAAAATAACTCTTAAATGATTTTTTTAGGTTATTTAAGAGTATAAAATGTAAGATTAGAAAAAGAAAATAATTAGGTAAAATTATGATTAAAAATATTTTTCTTATGGTACTTGTTTCATTTTTTATAAGTGCTTGTTCTACAAATCAACTTGTTATTAATCCAGAAAAAAAAATGGAAAGAGAAAAAGTATCAAAAGAATTATTAGATGAAATAGGTTATATTTTATTTCTATTTAAACAAAAAGATTTAGATACATTAAATGCAAGATTAATTAATCCAAAATTTGGGGTATATGAAATTTATAAAAATGAAAATACAAATAAGATAACCTTTAGACACTTTTTAAAATTAGATGAAATCAGTGATTCTATAGATTCTTATGAGATAAAAGAAGAAGAGGTTACTTTTGATTGTAGTCCTACAAATGATGCTTTTTACGGTTGGAGTAAAGAAGGTGTTTTTTTAACTACAAATATCAAACCTTATTTATCACAAATGATGAATGATATAAATAAAATTTTACCAAACAGATATAAAGAAGATGAATTAAAAAGAGTTGAGCAAATTGAAAAAACTAGTTATGAGGTAATAGTAACTTATAACAAAATATTTTACCTAACAAAAATTGATAATAAGTGGTATATAACTTTAATTGACAATGTAAAAACTGATTGTAGTCAATAAATTGCAACTAAGTTGCAAATAAGATTTATCTGTTATAATTGATAGAAAAAAAGAGAATGAAATATGAATATAATACAATCAAATATTGCAAAATTACCAACTAAATATGGAAAATTTAAGATAAAAGCTTATAAAGATGGAAGTCAAGAACATTTGGCAATAATGAGTCAAGATTTTGAATTAATAGACGCACCTTATGTGAGAATACATTCAGAATGTTTAACAGGAGATACTTTAGGTAGCCTAAAATGTGATTGTCAAAATCAGTTGGATTTGTCATTAAAATTTATTTCAGAACATGGTGGTTTAGTAATTTATCATAGACAAGAGGGAAGAAATATAGGTTTAGTGAATAAAATAAATGCCTATGCTTTACAAGATTTAGGAAGAAATACAATTGAAGCTAATTTAGAATTAGGTTTTAAAGAGGATGAAAGGGATTATTCTATTGTTGGATATATTTTTGAAGATTTAGGAATAAAAACTTTAAAATTAATTACAAATAATCCTGAAAAATTAGATTATGTTAAATCTTTAGGTGTTGAAATAAAAGAAAGAATACCAGCAATTACAAATTCAAATAAGTATAATGAAGGTTATTTAGCAACAAAAAAAGAAAAAATGGGGCATTTGCTTTAATTTAAAAAGGTAAAAAAATGAGTCAACAAGAGTTTTGGAATGGTAAATTTTCAAAGGATGAATTTTTTTATGGAATTCATCCAAATAAATTTTTAGCTTCACAAGAAAAATATTTTGATAATCATAAAAAAATATTGTGTTTGGGTGAAGGTGAAGGAAGAAATGCAATATATTTTGCAAAAAAAGGTTTTAATATAACGGCAATTGATGCCTCTGATATTGGATTGGAAAAATTAAATAAAAGAGCAAAAGAAGAAAATCTTAATATAAAAACTATTTGTATGGATTTGAATTTTTGGGAAATAAGTGAAAAATATGATGTAATCATGGCATCATATTTACATATGTTTAAAGATGAAAGAGAAGAGTTATTTAAAAAAATAGAAAAATCATTAAATACTGGTGGTTACTTTATTGGAGAATTTTTTTCAACAAAACAATTAGAGTTTAATAGTGGTGGACCAAAAGATTTAGATTTACTTTATACTGTTGAAGATTTTATGGGATATTTTAATTTATGCGAAAAAAATATTACTGAAGAAATTGTAATTTTAGATGAAGGAATCGGTCATCAAGGCGAGGCTTGTGTTATAAGAGTTAAAATTAAAAAAGTTTAATTTAACATCTTTTAACCACTCTTTAAATATACTATCTAATAAATATTATCAAAAACAATTATAATTTATAAAAGAGAATTTAATGAAAAAATTAATAGAAGATTTAATTAGTAAAAAAGTACTAATTATTGATGGAGCAATGGGAACACAACTTCAAATTGCAGATATAAAAAAAGAAGAGTGGTTTTTTGAAGATAAAGATTTAGAAGGGTGTAATGAACTTTTAAATCTTACTGCACCACATATATTAGAAACTATTCACGATAACTATGCGAAAGCTGGTGCTGATTTAATATGTACAAATACTTTTGGTTCAATGCCTTGGGTTTTAGATGAATATAATATCGGACATATGTCTTATGAATTATCGAAATTAGGTGCAAGTCTAGTAAAAAAATCTTGTGAAAAATATAGTACAAAAGAAAAGCCTAGATTTTGTGTAGCTTCTATTGGACCTGGAACAAAACTTCCATCACTTGGTCATATTAAATATGATGAGATGTATGAAGGTTATAAAATCATGGCTAAAGGTTTGGTTGATGGTGGAACTGATATTTTTTTACTTGAAACATGCCAAGACCCACTTCAAATAAAAGCAGCACTTCATGCACTAAATGATGTGGCACCTCAAATTCCAATAATGGTATCAGTTACTATTGAGTTAAGTGGAACAATGCTTATTGGAACAGACGCAATGACAATTGCAGCAATTATGGCACCATTTAATATTTTATCACTTGGATTTAACTGTGGAACAGGACCTGTTCAAGTTCATAAACATATTAAAACTTTAAGCCAAGTTTGTAAGTTTCCAATTTCAGTTCACTCAAATGCTGGACTTCCTCAAAATAGAGGTGGAAAAACTTATTATCCAATGCAACCAGAAGAGTTTACAGCACATCAAAAAGAGTTCCTAAAAATAAATGGAGTTTCATTTTTAGGTGGTTGTTGTGGTACAACACCTGAACATATTGAAGCTTTAGCAAAAGCAGTTGAGGGAATGGTACCACTTAAACCTTGTGGATTTTTAAAGGCATCATTAGCTTCATTATTTAATACAGTTCCACTAAAACAAGAACCAGCACCACTTTTAATTGGGGAGCGTTCAAATGCAACTGGAAGTAAAGCTTTTCGAGAATTACTAAAAGCAAATGATTATGAAGGAACATTAAGTGTTGGGCAACAACAAGTTCGTGCAGGAGCTCATGTAATTGACGTAAGTGTTGGATTTGCTGGACGTGATGAGAGATTTGATATGGATGAGGTTGTTTCACTTTATTCACAAAAAATTTCTCTTCCACTTATGCCAGATTCAACTCAAATTTTGGCACTTGAGGCAGCACTTAAACAAATTGGTGGAAGATGTATCATCAACTCTGTAAATCTTGAAGATGGAGAAGAGAAGTTTGATGCTGTTTGTAAATTAGCTAAAAAATTTGGTGCAGCACTTGTTTGTCTAGTAATTGATGAAATTGGAATGGCAAAATCAGTAGAAAGAAAGCTTGAAGTTGCTGAGAGAATTTATGATTTATGCGTAAATAGACATGGCTTTGACCCAGCTGACCTTGTATTTGATATGCTTA
The DNA here is from genome assembly GCF_003544915.1 of Arcobacter ellisii. Taxonomy (NCBI): domain Bacteria; kingdom Pseudomonadati; phylum Campylobacterota; class Epsilonproteobacteria; order Campylobacterales; family Arcobacteraceae; genus Arcobacter; species Arcobacter ellisii. Next base: position 175,286 of record NZ_CP032097.1, read on the forward strand.
CATTTACAATTGGTTCAGGTGATGATGAGTATAGAAATGCAGGAATTGATACACTTGAAGCAATTAGAGAGTTTCAAATCAGACATCCTGAAGTTGGAACAACTTTAGGACTTTCAAATATATCTTTTGGATTAAGTACAGATGCTAGAATTTATCTAAATTCAATCTATCTTGACCATTGTGTAAAAGCTGGTTTAACAAGTGCTATTGTAAATGTAAAACATATTTTACCTCTAAATAAAATTAGTGATGAAGATAGAAAAGCTTGTGATGATTTAATTTTCAATAACCAAGAAAATGGTGACCCACTATTTAAGTTTATTGAGCATTTCTCAAATGTTGGAGCACAAGAAGAGCAAAGTGATGAAGAGTATCAAAAGTTAGAACCTATTGAAAAAGTAAAAAAACTGCTTCTTGATGGAGATAAAGATAGATTATTACCACTTGTTGAAGAGTTAAGACATACAGTTCAACCAGAAATCATTGTAAATGAGTGGTTGATTGATGGTATGAAAATTATTGGAGAGTTATTTGGTAGTGGGCAAATGCAGTTACCATTTGTTCTTCAAAGTGCTGAAACTATGAAGGCAACTGTAGATGCACTTAATCCATATTTACCAAAACAAGAGAAAGCCAGTGAAACAACATTAATTCTTGGAACTGTAAAAGGTGATGTTCATGATGTTGGTAAAAACTTAGTTGATATTATTCTTTCAAATAATGGATTTAAAGTTGTAAATATTGGTATAAAAGCTGGTTTAGATACATTTGTTGAAAAACTTCAAGAACATAATGCTCATGCAATTGGAATGAGTGGTTTACTTGTAAAAAGTACAGCTGTTATGAAAGAAAACCTTGAAGAGTTACAAAAAATGGGAATAAAAGTTCCTGTACTTTTAGGTGGAGCAGCTTTAACTAAAAACTTTATTGATGAGTATTGCAGACCATATTATGATGGACCAATTTTTTATTGTAGAGATGCTTTTGATGGTGTTGTTTCTATGCAAAGAATTGAAAAAGGAGATGAAAATAATACTGCACTTGCTGCTGATTTAATTCAAATTCACGATACTAGTGATAGAGTTGAAGAAGAGGTTGTTGAAATTCCTCCTTATGAAGAAATACCAATGCCAGAACGTGGAAAATTTGTATTCCCTCCAATTTGGGATAGAATTACAAAAACGGGGAAAAAACTAGATAAAGAGTTGATTTTCAAATGGATAAATCATAGGGTTTTATTTAGACAAAGATGGGGATATAAAAGAGGTAAACAAGACTCTGAAACTTTCTTAAAATATGAAAGAGAAGTGGTTGAGCCAACTTATGAAGCATTAAAAGCTGAATTAGTTGACAAAGATATTTTTGACCCAATTGCAATTTATGCTTATTATCCTTGTATTTCATATGATAATAAACTTTATATTTTTGATAGAAAATATCTGTTTAATTCTCTTGAAGAGTCAAAAAATGTACCACCTTTAAGTGAAGCAATAAAAGTTTTAGAATTCCCTAGACAAAAAAGAAAACCATTTAGATGTATAGCTGATTTCTTTGCAAATGATAGACTTGATGTAGTTGCCTTTACTCTTGCAAGTGCTGGGCTTAAAATCACTGATTATGAAAGAAGTTTATATGACAAAGGTGAATTTAGTAAATACTACCAAGTTCATGGTTTAGGTGTAGAACTAGCTGAAGCTTTAGCAGAAGTTTTACATAAACAAATAAGACTTGATTTAGATATTGTGCCAAAAGAGGGACATACTTTAAATGATGTTCAAATGAAACAATATGTAGGTTGTAGATATTCTCCAGGATATGCAGCTTGCCCAGATTTAGCTATGAATAGAGATATTTTTGATTTATTAAATCCAGAAGAGTTTGGAATAGAATTATCTGAAACATTCCAAATGCATCCAGAACAAACAACTTGTGCAATAGTTGTAACTAACCCAGAAGCTAACTACTATAATATCTAAGAGTTAATACTCTTAGATTATTTATTATATCAATCAATTAGGAATTAAAATTGTCAAATAGTGCAAAAGGATTACTCCTTACATCTTTAGGTGTATTTATAATGAGTTTAGAATCATTATTTATAAAATTTACAAACATATCATCTTTTCTTTTTTCATTTTATATTGGAATATTTATGTTTGCTTCAATGGCTTCAACTTTTTTATTTAAAGATTTTGATTATTTAAAAAAGGCTTTGAAAACATCTTTTCCATTTTTAATTATTTGTTCAACTTTTATGGCTGTATCAAATATATTTTTTATAACGGCTGTAAAAACAACAACAGTTGCAAATGTAGTTATTATTTTTAGTACATCAGCACTTTTTTCTGCTTTAATTGGATATTTAGTTTATAAAGAAAAAGTAAATAAAAATATCTTTTATGCATCTTTTTTTATGTTTGTTGGATTATTTATAATATTTAATGATAAGTTAGAAATAGGAAGTGTAAAAGGTAATATTTTTGCTTTATTATGTACTTTACTTTTTTCTGTTTCCTTTGTTTTATTATCAAAATATAAAGATATGAATAGGGTAGTTTTGACTGCATTTAGTGGAGCTATTTTAAGTATCATTGCATATTTTTTCTGTGATGAATTAGCAATTGATTTTAAAACATTGATGATAGTAATGATTATGGGATTGTTAATAAGTCCAATTTCAAGAGTATTATTAGGAACAGGTGCAAAATATATAAATGCTAGTGAAGTAAGCTTATTAATGTTAATAGAAACAATAATGGCACCAATTTGGGTTTGGATATTTTTAGATGAGGTTCCAAGTTCTTATACTTTTATAGGTGGTTCTATAATTGTAATTACACTTGTAATAAACTCTTTATATACTTTAAAAAGAGAGAACAAACTTCCTAATTAGGAAGTTTATTACATTTTGTACATTTTGCATCAAGACTATATTTACCTGCTCCAATAAACATAATAGAAAGAGAAACTAAAAGATATATCAAAGGAAGTTCAATAACTGGACCACCAGTTTTTCCTAAAGTAAATATATCTGCACTATGAGCTAAAAATATTGCAAAAACCATAGTTAAAGCAAAAAACAAAGATGAAATTCTTGTAAATAAACCAAAAATTATTAAAATAGGAAAAACAATCTCTCCAAAATAAACACCATAAGCAATAAATTCAGGTAAACCAGCATTTGTAACTAAACCTTTTATTCCATCTATTCCATTAATTAGTTTTGCAAAACCATGAAATAACATAAGTCCAGCGATACTTAATCTTAAAATTAATTTACCAATATCTTCGTTTAAAGAACAAGCTAATTTATTCTCACAACTCATCATAATAATTCCTTTTATTTTTAATTTTTGGATTTATATCTTTTTAATATTAAGTAACTGTTTAGTATGATGAGTAATAATATTCTAAAAAGGGTTTCACATGACATATACATATTTTAATCCAACAGTTATAGAGTTTGGTGAGGGAAAAATAAAATCAATAACTAAATATATTGATAAAAATCTAAAAGTATTAGTTGTTTATGGTGGAGGAAGTATCAAAAAAAATGGAGTTTTTGAACAAGTTTCAAAGGCTTTAGAAGGTTATACTTGGTTTGAATTTGGTGGAGTTGAGCCAAATCCATCTGTGGAAACTTTAAATAAAGCAGTTGCTTTAATCAAAGAAAAAAATATTGATTTTGTTTTAGCTGTAGGTGGTGGGTCGGTTATTGATGGAAGTAAATATTTAGTTGCAAGTGCAGTTTATGATGGAGATGGTTGGGATTTTTTAGAGGGTAAAACTATAGAAAAAGCTCTTCCTTTAGGTGCAATTTTGACAATTCCAGCAACAGGAAGTGAATCAAATGGAACAGCAGTTATCTCAAAAAAATCTACAAATGAAAAAAGATATTTTGGTTCATCTTTAACTTATCCAAAATTTGCAGTTTTAGACCCAACAATTATGAGTAGTTTAGATGATAGACAACTTGCAAATGGTTTAGTTGATGCTTTTGTTCATACTTGTGAACAATATCTAACTTATCCAAATACTTCACTTTTACATGATGGTTATGCACATACAATTTTAAGAGGTTTACATAATCTTTCATTAAATTGGAAAGATAGAAAGACTCTAGTTTGGCAAGAAAATCTTATGCTTTTAGCAAATCAAGCTTTAAATGGATTTATAGGTTCTGGTGTTCCACAAGATTGGGCAACACATATGATAGGGCATGAAATAACAGCATTTTATGGACTTGACCATGCAAGAAGTTTAGCAGTTGTTCAACCACATCTTTTAAGAGTTATGATGGAAGATAAAAAAGACAAACTAACTTTAATGGGGAAAGAAGTTTTTGATATGCCACATAATTATGAAATGGTAGTTGAAGCAATAGAATATATGTATAAAAGTATCGGAGTTTCAACAAAATTAAAAGATTATGATGTTGATGATAAAGTTATTGAAAATATTACAGGCGCATTAAAAAAACATGGTATGACAGCTATTGGAGAAAGAGGAAATCTTACCTTAGATAAAGTAGAAAAAATTCTTAAAATGTCTTTGAACTAATTTAAAGTAGCTTTTATAGCTACTTTAATATCTTTTTTAGGGCAAGGTCATGATATTTACTAAGTAATAGTAAAGCTAAAATAGAACCAAATAAAGCCCATGCCATATCACTTTGTGTATCCCACAAATAACCTTGAGTTCCTAAAAAATCATTTGCTGCTTCATTTGTAAAAATTGCAACCCACCACTCAACAAGTTCATAAAATGCTGAAAGAGCTAAACAAAAACATATAATAAAAAAGTTTCTCCAAACATTTATATTTATAATGTTTTTTCTAATAATAATTTCCCTTGCAATCATTGCAGGAATAAATCCTTGCACAATGTGCCCAACTTTATCATAGTTGTTTCTGTCTTGATTAAAAACTTCTTTTATATAATCAAAAAAAGGAACTTCAGCATAAGTATAGTGACCACCAATCATCAAAATAATAGAGTGAAGTAAAATCAAAAAATATACCATATTTGTAAATTGAAATTTTTTATATGTTATAAAAAGAATAAAAAGACCAATAATTGCTGGAAATACTTCTAAAAACCAAGTAAATAAATCTTTTGGATTTATAACTGACCAAATAAAAACGATAAAAAAACTTAGAAGATAAATTTTAATCATCAGAATTTTCTAAAGGCAATGAAATAATAAATTCAGCTCCAAAATACTCTTTTTCTTCATAAACAAAAGTTTTGTTTGATACTAATAAAGAACCATTTAGGTGTTTTTCAACTAAAAGTTTGCTCATATAAAGTCCAATTCCAGTCCCTTTAAATTTATGTTTAGTTGTAAAATATGGTTCAAATATTTTATCAATAATATCTTCTTTTATTCCATTTGCATTATCTTGAATTTTTATATTTAAAAAACCATTCTCTTTTGTAATAGTTATAATCAAAAGAGGCTGTTCTTGTTTTTGTTCTTTTAAAGCATCTTTTGCATTTACGAAAATATTCATAAAAACTTGAATTAGTTCATTTTCTAAAGATAAAATATTAATATCTTCAAGATGTTTAACAACTACAATCTTGTTTGAATTAAAAGTAGTTGAAACCAAATCAAGGGCTTTGTTTATAACATTTGAAATATTTATTTTTGTAAGAATTTTGTCTTTACTAAAGAAATTTCTAAAATCATCTATTGTATTAGAAAGATATTGTGTAGATTTTTTTATGTGGTTTATTGATTTGAAAAACTCTTCATCATCTAAGGTGTTATATTTCTTTTTAACTTCCATACCAGTTGCACAAACACTTATCGTTGATAAAGGTTGACGCCATTGATGAGCAATATTTTCAAGCATTTCTCCCATTGAAGCCATTCTTGATTGTTGTATTAAAATTCTATTTTTTTCTTCATTTTTTTGTATTTCTAATTTTACTTTATCTAACAATTTTTTATTTAATTTTTTTAATAAATATTGTCTATAAATCAATACTAAAATAAAAAGAAAAATAGTAATAGGTATTAAAAGTTTGTAATCTACCTCTTTTGGATAATTTATTGAAATCCATTTATTTAAAATTTCTTGTCTTTGTATAGATGGAATATCTTCTATTGCTTTGCTTAGAATCGTATTTAAAATTGCTTCATCATTTCTTGATGCAATTGCTAAATCCAATGTTTCATCAAATTTTCCAGTAATTTTTAATTGACCTATATAATTGTTTTGAATTTCATAACCAACCGTTGCTAAACTACCAATAAATCCAAATACTTCACCTTTTTCAACTTTTTTTAAACCCTCTTTTACATTAACTACATCAATAAAATTTATATTTGGGAATTTGATTTTAAAAATTTCAGCATAAGCATAATCTTTTACAATTGCTAATTTTTCATGTTTTATTTGATTTATATTATCAATAAATGGGGCATTTATATTTGAAGCTAAAACAACAGGAATATTTAAAAATGGTTTAGTAAAGTTTAGATATTTTTCTCTTTCAGGTGTTGTCATTACAAGTGAAAAAATATCACACTCTCTTTTTTTACCTTTTTCAATACTTTCACTCCAAGTTTTTGTAGGAATTAGAACTATAGGTGTTTTTATTTTATTCTCTATAATTTTTATATAATCAGCTGCAATTCCTATGTGTTTGTTATTTTCAATTTTTTCAAAAGGCATCCAATTTGGATCAACACACATAGTGATTCTTTCTTTTTTTTCTAAATATCTTTTTTCTTCATCATTTAATAAAAAATCATCATTTAAAGGATTTGTATAAATTAAATCATTTACATCAATTTTATTATTCATAGCCCCCATTATTCTATACGTATTAACAATTAGATTTATTTTTTCAGGTGTTATAGTTCCAATTTTGCCATTTTTATCATAGGCTAATTTTTTCATCTCATTTGCTTCAAAATGAAGACTTTGTAAACTTTTATTTTGAGAGTTATATTTTTTATATATAAGATTTACAGTTTCATCAATATTTTCAAAAGCATATTCCCAACCTTTTATTGTTGCTTTATAAAAATCTTTTACAAGTTTTGGATTTTCTTTTGCAAACTCTTTTGATGTAAAAATAATCTCTTCATAAAAATCAAAACCATAATCTTTTGGATTAAAAATCGTACTTTCATAACCTTTTTCTTTTAATAAAAAAGGTTCATTTGTTGCATATGCTAACATTACATCAGCTTTTTTATTTATTAAATCATCAACTCCATAAGAGTGTTCAATTAGTTTCATATCAGATAATTCAACACCTTTACTAGAAAGCATTGATTTTAAAGTAGCAAATCTTTGTTGCTCTTTTGAAATCATAAGTGTTTTATTTTTGATATCTTCTAAATATTGTAGTTTTGAATCTTTTAAAGCAAGAAGAATAAGTGGAGATGATTGAAAAACTGAACCAAGTAAAACAATGTCATTTCCGTTTGATTTATCGATTATCAATGAACTAGAGTTTGTTCCAAAGTCAGCTCTTTTATTTAAAACTTCATCTAAAACATTTATTGATGAATTATATTTTTTTAATTCAACATCAAGTCCAACATCTTCATAAAACCCTTTCTCTTTTGCTATATAAAAACCAGCAAATTGGAATTGGTCAAGCCACATTAGTTGAATTGATGTTTTTTGTAAAGCAGAAGCTTTTAAAAAAGAGAAAGAGATTAGTAATAGCATAATTATATTAATTACTCTTTTTATTGGATAGCCTTTTTTACAAATTTTAACACAATATTATAACAAAGTAAGATAAAATAACGCATTATTAAAATTAGGAAAATATATGTCTAAAGAAAAAACAATAAAAAGTAAAATTTTAGAGTATATCTATACTGTATCTAAACAACCAATCTTATTAAAAGATTTATTAGTAGCAAATAGACAGTATAATGAAGGAATGCATGTTGACCCAGCAAAATTGGGATTTAGGTTAAATCTTATGAGAGCTTATATGGTTTATATTGCAATAGTTTTAGCTATATTAGTGCCAATATCTCTTCTAACACATAAACCATTAGCAAAAATTGACCCACATATTTCAATTTTAGGTGCTATGATTATTACAGCTGCTATATTTATAGGTTTTAATTTTTTTAGAGATAAAATGAGAGACATAATGACTAAAGAGTTAATCAAAAAATCTTGGAAGTTACATTTTCCATTTTTTTCTTATGAAGATTATTCTATTAAAATTGATGTAATTTTTGATAATTCTATAAAAGATGAAATTTCAAAAAGAGATTTAGAGAAGTATATTTTAGATAAACTAACTACTCTTTAGTAGATAGTTTATTTTTTTTCTAAGATTGTATTTAAAGCAAGTTTTGTGTTTTCCCATCTATTTTGAGCATTTAACATAACAAGTAAAATATCTTTTTTATCTTTTTTAGCTCTTGCAATTAAACAAGGTCCAGCTTGATTTGTGTATCCAGTTTTTACACCAATTACATATTTATCTCTATCTAACATTTTATTACTTGTATGAACTCTGTATAATCTTTTTGTGTTAACTGCTGTAAAAGCATAAGAGTTCTTTTTTACAATAGCATTAAAAGTAGAGTTTTTTATAGCATATTCTGTAAGTTTTAATAAGTCATTTGCTGTTGTTTTATGATTTTTTGCATCAAATCCACAAGGATTTTCAAAATTTGTATTTTTCATACCAAGTTTTTTTGCTCTCCAGTTCATCATTCCAACAAATTTTTGTTTATCGCCATTTCCAAGATAAATTGCTATTGCATTAGCTGCATCATTTGCTGATTTTATCATTGCTGCATGAACTAAGTCTTTTAAATAAAACTTTTCTCCAACTTTAAAATTTAAAATTGTTGGTTCTACTTTTTTCATTTCTGCTGTGATAGTTACAAGATTGTTCATTTTTCCACTCTCAATAGCAAGAATAGCTGTCATAATTTTTGTAAGACTTGCTGGTCTTACAGCTTGATTTGCATCTTTTTGAAAAATTGTTTTTTTACTATTTAGGTCTTTTACAATTATTGAATCTAAATCTTTTTCAATTTTTTGAAATACTTTAGTTTCATTATAAGAAAAAGCCATTGATGGAATAAAAAGAACAAGAAAAACGCTAAGTAGAAACTTCATTTATGCACCTATTTTGAGAATTTGATTTTGAAAAGAAATTTTTTTCAATAAAATTATATTCAAATTTGCCTTTCTTTTCATAAAAGGAGTAGATTATTTATCATACAAAGCCAAAGCTTTTGTATTTCTTTGCTTTTTGAGTTCCATATCTATAAACTTTCCAAGGAGATTTTGTTCTTTTTTTGTAGCAAGTGTTATTTTTCTTTTAACTGGACGATGTTCATAGATTAAAAAATTTGCTTCATACATAGAAAGTCTAATTGGTGTTGCTATTGCATAAGAACTCATTATACAATCCTCTTTACAAAGTTTGTAAATATCATCAAAATACTCTTTTGTCCAAAGTTCAAAGTTTACATCACTTGAAAAAGCATCTTGAAAAACTATATCAAAAGAGTTTGGTTTTAAACTTTTTATATAATCTCTTGCATTTCCTACAAAAACTTCTATTTTGATTTTTTCATCTTCATATTTAAAAGTTTGTGAAATTGAATCTATAATATGTTTTATATTTTCAAACTCTTTTGGAAATGGAAAATCTTTTAAAGATTTAATCAAATTTCCATCAAGTTCAGGAGAATAAAAATTTAGTTTTACATCAAGATTATTTGATAAACAATAATAAATAGTAGAAAAAGTGTTATATCCTATCCCAAAACAGATATCTAAAATAGTTAGTTCTTTTTTGTTTTGATGAAATGTAAAAGTAGGGATTATATGTTTTGTTAAAGCTTCATTTATAGCACCATCATCAGGATTGTGATAGTGTTGGTTATAAAATTGTGAGAAAAGTGTATTTGAGCCATCTTTTGTAGAAACTATAGAGTTTATATTATCTTGCAAGATTAATTTTCCAACTTATAATCCATTGTCCCAATGGTGCATTTTTTTTGCAGTAAAAATATAAATATCATCAAAAAGTTCAATACAATTTGGTGCTTGAAATCCTATATTTTCTAATAAATCTAAAATCTCATATCTATTATCATTTGATATTTTTTCAAGGATGATTATATTTCCAGAATTTTCTAAAGCTTTATACATAAGTTTTAAAATCTCTTCTTGATTTTTGCAGTATGAAAGAATATCACCTAAGATTACGTATTCAAACTCCCTTGCTGTTGCTTTTAGTTTGGCACTTGAATCATCTAAAAAAGGAATATATTTTATCTGACCTTGATTTTTTTCTTTGATTTCTTCTAAAGTAGAATCAACCAAACCTAAAGAGTTATCTATGTGTAAAATAGCAATATTTGTATAATCACTAAATAACTCTTTAAAAAGATTTAGTTTTTCTTTCACTTTTTAGTTTCCTAAAGATTTTAGTTTATCTTCTGATAAAAATAGTTTTTCATTTGACATAACACCAATATCAGATTTTAAAATCTCTTTTGCAATCTCTTTTGCTTCATCAAGTGAATGCATTGCACATGTACCACATTGGAAAATATTTAATTCTGGAATATCATCTTGTTTTTCTACTTTTAAAACATCTTCCATAGCTTTTTTCCAAGCATTTGCAACTTCTTGTTCACTTGGAGTTCCAATTAAACTCATATAAAAACCAGTTCTACAACCCATAGGAGAAACATCAATAATTTCAACTGTTGGAGAGTTTAAATGATTTCTAATAAATCCAGCAAAAAGGTGCTCTAAAGTGTGGATACCTTTTTCACTCATCATTGATTGATTTGGTACACAAAATCTCAAATCAAAAACTGTGATATTGTCACCTTTTGGAGTTTGCATTGTTTTTGCAACTCTAACAGCAGGTGCTGGCATAATCGTATGGTCAACTCTAAAACTATCTAATAATGGCATAATAATTTCCTTTTATATTGTATAAATCTAATAAATATTTTTTAAACAAGTTTGGATTGTAGCAAAAAATTTATGAATAGGTGATAAGAAATAATTTAAGAAAATTGTCTATATAGATTTTAGTTCTAGTTTATATCCAATTCCTGAATAGTTTTTTATGATGTTTTTATTTGTCTTTTTTCTTAAATCTCTTATCAAAGATTTCAGTGCAGCGTTTGTACATTCATTATTCCAAATGTGATATTCTAATTCTTCGTAAGTAATCACTCTTCCTTGGTTTTGAATGAGTAGATTCATTAGTAAACTCTCTTTTTTATTTAAAACAAAAGATTCATTGTTTTTTATGATACTTTGAGTTTGAAAGTTAAAAAAGATATTGTTAAGTAATTTGAAATTACTATAGATTCTTCTTTCTATGATTTCCATACATTTATTTAAAGCTTGAAGTAAAATTTCATTGTCAAATGGTTTTATGATATATTTTGTAATATAAAGTTCTAATAATTCAGTTAGAAACTGATTGTTTTTGTTATTTGATAAAACAACAAATGCAGTTTTTATATCATCTTTTCTAATTTCAATTAAAAAATCAATAATATCTCTATTTTCAAATTCACTTTCAATTATGATTAAACAAGGAGATTGTTTTAGATATTGTTGTTTTGCTTCACTTATTGTTGAACTAGAAGTGATTTTACTCACAGTTTTACAAAGAAGAGAATAAAGTTTCTCATCTTTGTCTTGATTATCCATGATATGAAGTACAGATAAATCGCTTAATTCCATTTATTACCTTATAATAATTTTAAAATCTCATCGGCTGTTTCAACTTTTGCATAGGCAAATTGAAGCGCTGCCATAGATACAGCGTGAGAAATTGATGCATCAATTTTTATACCATTAAATTCAATATCACTTGTTGCACAAGCATCATGGGCAACAAAACAGTTATAACCAAAATCACTAGCTGCTCTTGTAACCGCAGTAACACACATATAAGACATCGCTCCAACTATAATAACATTTGTAATATTAGAATCATCCAATATCTCTTTTAGCTTAGTATCTTTAAATGAATTTACACTATGTTTTAAAACTTGTGATTCATTTTCTTTTGGAGTTAGTGAATCATGAATTTTTGCACCTTGTGAGTTTGGAGCAAAAAATGGAGGATTTTCTGTATTAAATTCATGTTTTACATGAATTATTTTCATATCTTTTTCTCTAAATTTGTTTAATAATTTTAAGGCATTAAAAGCAGCTTCTTCTGTATTTTTTAACTTCCACTTTGCATTTTCAAAGCTTCCAAAGTAATCATTTTGTAAATCAATTAATAGTAATGCTGTATTTTCCATAATATTTTCCTTCTTTTAATTTATTGGAAAGTATATAAATTTATTGAAGGAAAAAAGAGGGATTAAAATAAATTAGATGGTTGATTTATAATTTTCAAGTAGTTTTCTTAGGTGTTTTGTGGCTTGAATTTTTTGATAATATGTAAAAATCACTATAAAAATAATTCCAATTCCATAGGTAAAAGGAATAGCAAGTATTACTAAAATGGCTAAAATAAGTGTATCATGAAGTTCTGCATTTACTAAAATTTGAGAAGTTTTATCTTTTTTGTTTGTTGAAGTTGTGATATTTAGGTTGTATCTTAAATATGTATTTATATTGCATTTTGGTATAGATAAACTCTCTTTTTCTATTTTTGTTTCATAATCTTTATCTTTTAAAAACTGCTTTTTTACAAACTCAAATAAAGATTTGTTTCCCTCTTTTAGATTTATCTCTTCTTGAAACTCTACATCAAACATACCCATAAATAGCCTTTTTTATTTTGAGTATAACAAAAAAATGAAAATGAATAAAATGTTATTTGTATATAAAGTAATCTATTGTATAAAAAAGATGAGCATAAGAAAAAGAGAAAATAAATAATTTTTTAACTAAGATTAGTAATAAAATTATTTATAAAGAGTTTTTTATGGAATTGGTTTATTTGTGGGTTGAAGAGTATAAAAATATAAAGAAACAAGGGTTTAATTTTTCTCCTAGGTTTAGATGTGAATATGATGAAGAGAAAAATGAATTAGAAATTATTGATAAAGATGAAACGGGTGAATTTTATCCTAAAAACTTTTTTGGTGATAATATAAATGTTACTGCTATTGTTGGAGAAAATGGGAGTGGAAAAAGTAGTTTAGTTTTTGATTTTATAATGAATAGAAAAGGTTTTTTTATAGTAAAGAAGGATAATGAGTTAATAGTTTATTTAAGGAATATAAATATTAAAACTAAATTAAGAGTACATAAATATAAAATTAATTTTAATGATAATGTATTATTTTATACAATGGACAAATTAGAAGTTCCAAAATCAAGAAGTTATTTGAAAGCAATAGATTTACAAGAAACAAATAAGCTTATTACAGAAAATTATTTAAAATTAGAAGATTACTCTTTTGAACTTTTTGATTTTAAACCTTATTTTATAAAATATGATTTTTTAGATTTATGGATTGATTCAGATTATGAATTTAAAGAAAATGATATCAAAGATGTAAAATCAGCATTAGGAATGAATATCAAAGATGATTCAACACAGATATATGATGTTTTAAGAGTTTTAAGAGATTTGACTGATGATTATTTAATTTATTTATTTAACAAATTTGAAACTATTGCACAAATTTTTGAACATATTAATTTAATTGAAAGATTACATCCTAAAGATTTGTATTTAATGGTTGAATACAAAGAAATACAAAAGATATTAAAATCTTTTAATGTTCCTTTTGAGGAAAAAGAAACATTCGATTTATTAAAAGATAATAAAGGAATTTTTTTAAAAATAGAAGACTTGGTCAAGTTATTCGGAAATGAATATTTAGAATTATTCTTCAATAAGATGGTTGATGAATTAAGATTTGATTTTATGGCTAAAAATGGTTCTACTTATGGTTCATTAAGTCATGGAGAAAAAACAATGTATAGTTTTTATGTTAATTTGATTAATTATAAAAAAGAAGAATTTTTATTTGTATTAGATGAGCCAGACAATACACTACATCCAAATTGGCAAAAGAATTTTATAAATAAGATGATTGAAATTATTGAAAGATTAGAAAAAAAAGTTCATCTTATTATAACTTCTCATTCTCCATTTATTTTATCGGACTTACCAAAAGAAAATGTAATATTTTTAGAGAAAGGAAAACAAGTTTATCCTTTTGAATATGGAAAACAAACATTTGGAGCAAATATTCATACCTTACTTTCTCATGGTTTTTTTATGAAAGATGGACTTATGGGGGAGTTTGCAAAAGATAAAATAAATGATGTAATAAATTTTTTGAATGGGAATAAATCTTTAATCACAACAAATGATGATGCACAAAATTTGATAAATATAATTGGAGAGCCAGTTATAAAAAAACAATTACAAAAGATGTTAGATTCTAAGAGGTTGAGTAAGATTGATGAAATTGATTTGATAAAAAATCAAATGAAAGAATTAAGTAAAAGATTAGAAGAAATAGAAAATGCAAAAGATTAATATTTCACAAAATACCATAGATAATTTTTATAAACAAATAAGTGAAAAATTTAATAATAAAGATTTATCTAAAATAGAAAAGAAAAAAGTTAAATGGTCAATTTCATTAGCTGAATTAAATAGTTTGATTTCAAAAAAATTAAAAGGATTTCGTGAAAATTTAGACTTAGAAAAATTGATTAAAATGGAATATTCTGATTTATGTAAATTAGTTGAGTACATTAAATCAAATCAGTTAAAAACGAAATTAACAATTAGAGAAAAAGATATATTTCTTACTTTGTATTCAAGACTAAATAATGCTTTATTTGTTAAAGATTTAGATGTAAAAGTATGTCCTTATTGTAATAGAAACTATATTTTAAATTTTCAGAAAAAGGGAAAAGAAAATGCTACCGCACAACTTGACCACTTTTTTGATAAAAAGAAATATCCATATTTAGCAATAAGTATTTATAACTTAGTTCCTAGCTGTGGAACTTGTAATCAAAGAAAATCAACAATTGAAGAAACGATTTTTTATCCATATAATGAGAGTTTTAATAATAGTGTAAAATTTTCATTGAAAGGCATAAAAAGTAGAGATGAATTAATAAAAGAGAATTTAGACTTTTTTGATGAAAAAAGAATTGAATTAAATTATAAAATTTTAAATAATAAAGATAAAGTTGAAAGACATATTGAAGTTTTTAATATTAAAAATTTATATAATGAACATAAAGATATTGTTTCAGAACTTTTACAAAAAAGAGTGATTTATTCTGATGATTATTTAGAAAGTTTATTGGATGAATATGAAGGGAAATTGTTTAACAATAAAGAACATTTATTAAGACTTGTAACAAATGGTTTTGTAGAAGATAAAGATATGAATAAACGCCCACTTTCAAAACTAATTAAAGATATAAGCGAAGAGTTAGATTTGATATAAAATCAAATCTAAGCTATCCAATTTCTAAAGTCCAAAAGTCACCAAAAGTTCTGAATCTTCTATTTTTACATCTTTTACAAAAGAGCCTTTAAAAGATGATTTATCGATTTTATAAACTGGAATTGTG
Organism: Arcobacter ellisii; assembly: GCF_003544915.1. Taxonomy (NCBI): domain Bacteria; kingdom Pseudomonadati; phylum Campylobacterota; class Epsilonproteobacteria; order Campylobacterales; family Arcobacteraceae; genus Arcobacter; species Arcobacter ellisii. The sequence goes on from NZ_CP032097.1 coordinate 190,843, forward strand.
TTGAAAATATTATCAACGATAGGTTTTGTATTTGCTACAACATTATCTAAAATAGTTTTATCAATATTTAGATTTGTCATTTTTAATTCATCTAGTTCTATATCTTTTAGGTAAATTGCTGATTTTTCTTTATCAAAATAAGGTATTCCACTAAAAGTTAGTGTTCCATTTGAATTTGGTATAAAAATAGCAGAGATATTTAGATTTATATTTGCACTTAGTCTATTTGTACCATCTTTTATAAATAGATGAGGTTTTTGAAGTTCCATATTTGCAACTACAAAATTTTGTCTTATTGGAAATTCTTGTGAAAAGTTGTTTAGTTCACTCTCTTGAACTTTTAAAGTTAATCCATCACCGTCAAATTTTTTTATACAACCTACAAAAAATAGAAGTGAAAATAAAACCAATAATATTTGAAGCTTTTTTTGAAGATACATTTTTTACCTTTTATTAAAATTGTAGAATTTTACAAAGATAAATAAAAAGTTAGCTTTGATATGAACTTAGTTCATGCCAAGATTTTTTCTAACCATTGCTTTATATGCTTTCATATCATCTCTAATCATTGTTGGAATAATCTCTTCTTTACACGCATGAACGATATTTGCAAATTCTGGTTTTGAATAGATTGTATTTCTATCTCTTGCTAAGATAATCAGTCTATTTACATCATCTTCTAAAGATATATCACTTCTATCACAAATAGCATCATAAACATTGAAAAAAACTTCTCTATCATGTGAACTCATTTGACAACTATCATCTAACATTTTAAGAGCAAGTTTTGAAGCGTATTCTATTTGTATTGGTTCAAAATCAAAAGTTGTTGCCCAATCATAAGCCTTTTTAAAATAATCCATTTTTTCTCCTTTAGTCCATATATGGTATATCTAAATTTGCATCTCTATCACTTGCACTAAAATCAAAGTCATTATTTATAGGAAGTTTTTGAAGATTTTTTTCCAAAACTTTGATTTGTAGTTTGTGATAGTTATTTGTGTTTATATTTCTTTCTATTTCATTTTTATAAAAACTAAGAATTATCGAGTGAATTTGTTCTTGTTTTTCTAGTAATTCAGCTAAAAATGAGTTTAATTTTGTGATATCAAAATCAGAAATTTTTGGTAATTTTCTTATTAGATTTCTAACAAACTGTTTTTGATGGTAACCTTCACTCATAGTCAAAAGTTTTGAAGCAGCATAAATATCAGCTTCATTTCCTCCATAGTTATATGAATATCTAAAGTGGTCACAAACAATCTCAATATATTTTGGATAGTGTTTTAAAACAAAAACTAACTCTTTCAAATCTCCATCAATTAGGACTTGAAACAAAGTTGCTGTTCGTTTTTCTATTTTATCCCAGTGATTGCCTTGTTCTTTAAATTCACCAAGAAAGCGTTCGTAGTTTTCTAATTTTTCTTTTTCATTCATAAAGTTTTGATATGCAATATTTATACCTTTGTAAACTATTTGACATAGGGCAAACTTTGGGATAAAATCTAAACTTAAATAATTTTTGAAAGGATAAATTGTTGTTATGTTAGATGATTATTTTAAGATAGAAGATTTAGACAACAACACTTTAGAACTTTTTTTATTGAATTTTTGGAATAAAACAAATTTAACACAAATAATCCAAAAACTAGAAAAAATAACTATAAATAAAAATGCAAAACTCTGTGTAAATTTCCAAGATTTAAAAGAGTGTGATAGTTCAGCCATAATCTATCTAATCTCATTTCTAAAAAACTTCCAAAAAGAGAATATAACTTTTAAAAATTTTGATAAATATGAAAAGATTTATAATTTTTATGAAAAACATTATCAAGATGAAGCTTTTGAAGAAAAAAGAGAGAATAAGTTTTTTGAAAATGTAGGAAAAAAAACTTATGAATTATATCTTTTTACAATTCATTTTTTAAACTTTGTTGGAAAAGTTTTTTATTTTTTATTATATTCACTTTTAAATCCAAAAAAAATCAGATTTAAAGCGACGTTAAAATATATTGATACATCAGCAATAAATGCACTTTTAATAGTTGCAGTTACATCATTTTTAGTAGGTGTTGTAATCGCTTATCAAGGCAGTGTTCAACTTGAAAAATTTGGTGCAAACATATTTATCGTTGAGATGATTAGTATAACTATGTTTAGAGAAATTGCTCCTCTTGTAACTGCTATTGTAATAGCTGGACGAAGTGCTAGTGCATATACAGCAGAAATTGGAGCTATGAAAATAACAGAAGAGATAGATGCTATGAGAACTATGAACTTTGAACCGACACTTTTTTTAACACTTCCACGAATTTTAGCTTTATCTATTTCTTTACCTTTATTGGTTTTTTTTGCTGATGTAATTGGTATTCTAGGAGGAATGGTTATAGCTTACACTAGTTTAGATGTTTCATTTGTAGAGTTTATAACTAGACTTGGAAATGAAGTTCCCGTAAAACATTTTATTATGGGAGTTTTTAAAGCTATATTCTTTGGGTTTGCAATTGCTATTATTGGATGTTATCGAGGATTTCAAGTGCAAAACAATACAACAAGTATAGGAAAATATACAACAATAAGTGTTGTAAACTCTATTTTTGTTGTGATTTTAATAGATGCAGTTTTCTCTGTAATTTTTACAGAAATGGGAATATAAATGAAAATCATAAAAGTAGAAAATTTAACTACCGCTTTTGGAGATAATTTAGTACATAATAATATTTCATTTGACGTTAATGAAGGTGAAATATTTGGTGTATTAGGTGGAAGTGGTTCTGGAAAAAGTGTATTGGTAAAACAAATTGTAATGTTAAATCAAATCCAAAAAGGAACGATAAAAATATTTGATAGGGATATTTCAAAACTATCCTTACAAGAGATACAAGAATTAAAACTTCAATACTCATATCTTTTTCAATTTGGGGCTTTATACTCTTTTTTAAATGTGATTGAAAATATCTCTGTAATGTTAAAAGAGTACACAAATTTACCAAGGGAATTGATAGAAAAAATTGCCTATACAAACTTAGATATAGTAGGACTTCCAAAAAGTACAGCAAAACTCTATCCAAGTGAGCTTAGTGGTGGAATGAAAAAAAGAGTAGCACTAGCAAGAAGTTTAGCAATGCAACCAAAAATCTTATTTTTAGATGAACCCACAAGTGGATTAGACCCAGCAAGTACACAAAAAATAAATGAACTTTTGCTTTATTTAAAAAATAGTTTAAATATCACTATAGTAATAATAACCCATGATTTAGAGACTATTAAAACTGTACTTGATAGATTTATTATTATCAAAAAAGATATAATCTTTGATGGAAATATAGATGAAGCACTAAAATCTGAAAATGAATTTATCAAAGATTTTCTATCAAATAAAAAGGCTACATAATGGATACAAAAATTAATTTTTTAAAAATAGGAGTATTTGTAAGTGCTCTATTTATTTTACTTGTGATGGCTATTTTTTGGTTAGGAAAATATGGTTTAGAAGATAAAAAGTATGATGAATATTCAATCTTTTTTATGGAATCAGTTTCAGGACTTAATGTTGGTTCAGCTATTAAATATATGGGATTTCAAGTTGGAAATGTAAGTGAGATAAAAATAAATCCTAAAAATTCAGAAGAGATACAAATAGATATTCAAATCCAAAAAGGAACTCCAATCAAAGAGGATAACTACGCAATTTTAGGAAATGTTGGAATTACTGGACTTAAATATATTGAGTTAAAAGGTGGAAGTAATGATTCTAAACTTTTAAGTGAAAATGAAAATGGAGTAAAAGTAATAAAATCAAAAACTTCAGCTCTTACAACTTTTGTTGATTCAACTGAAGATATTACAAAAGAGGTAATGATACTTTTAAGTCAAATGAAAAAAGTTTTAAATGATGAAAATATTTCGACTTTTTCGTCACTTTTAGATAAAAGTGAAAAGAGCATGGTAAATATTGAAGAGTTTAGTTCATATTTAGTTAAAAATGAAAAAAGCTTAGATGAACTAATCAAAGGTATTAATGAACTTACAAAAAAAGGTGGAAATTCTTTTGATACGATGAAAAATACAGCAAATGATTTTAGTAAATTATCAAAAGAGTTACAAACTCAAATAAACAAAGGAAACTACAATTTAAAAGAGATAACTCAAGAGAGTTTTGATAACTTAAATAGTGTTTTAAAAAGTTTGGAAAATAGTTTACTTCAAATGCAAGATTTAATAAATAATATCAATGAAAGTCCAAGTGATTTAATACTAAAACAAAAAAATATAAAATATGGACCAGGAGAAAAAGATGATAAAACAAACTAACAAAATTTTACTTTTTATATTTTTGATTATATTTACTGGATGTGATTTAAAACAAAATAGTATAGAGATAAATCACTATTCAATAGATTTTAAATCAAAAGAGATAATTAAAAAAACAAAATTGGAGTCAATTTTTATTGAAGAACCTAACGTAAATAAAAGTTTTAATCTCACATCTATTTTCTATAATACAAAACCATATTTATTTGAAGAATACGCAAAAAATAGATGGATAAATGTTCCTAGTAATATGATTTATAATCAGTTATTAGACTCTTTTAGTTCAAGTAAACTTTTTACAAATGTAATCTCAAAAGATTCTAAACTAGAACATAAATACAATTTAAAAACAGATATTATAAAACTTTATCACGCTTTTGAAAATGATAAATCTTATGCAATTTTAAAAATCAAATTTGATTTAATTGAAGATAAAAAAGTTATAAAATCATATAGTTATGACAAAAAAGTTTTATGTAAAACAAATGATGCTTATGGATTTGTAGAGGCTTTAAATAAAAGTTTTGAAGAAGTTGTAAATGATTTATTGTACAACTTCTCTCTTATCTAATCTTTTGGCAATCATTGGAGCAATATTCATAACTATTAAAAGTCTTACAATATGATGTAAGGTGATAAAAGGAAGATTTGCTCCTACTAATATAGCAATTAAGTTTATCTCAGATTGACCACCTGGACCATATGCTAATAAAATAGAAAGAATAGGGAAGTCAAAAAGATTATAGGTTATAGATATAAATACTGCACATAAAATTACAAGTATTATAAAATGACCTAAAGTTGAAAATAGGGTTTTTGCAATAGTTTGAAGACTCACCCCTTTAAAAGTAAATCCAATAATTGTTCCAAATACAACTTGAATAAATTTTAAAAATTCATCAGGAATGGGTGTATGAATAAGTCCTGTTGAATGAACTGCAATACTAATTAACATCGGTCCCATTAAATATGCAGCAGTAAGTTTTACTTTTTTAGCAACAATTGCTCCAATATAACCTAAAAGAATTAAAATTGATAATTCATATAAATCAATATTTTTAAGAGGAATAGTTATTAGTTTATTTCCACTTATATCAATTTGAAAAATATATTGAATAACAAAAGGTAAAGTAACAACTACAAAAAATAGTCTTGAGCTTTGCATCAAAGTTATCTTTGAAATGTTGGCTTTTATCTCTTCACCAATAATTACCATCTCTATAACACCACCTGGCATAGAACCCAAATAAGATGTTTTGATATCATAATTTAGAAACTTGTGATAATAATATGTTCCACAAATTATTGTTAAAATAGTAAAAGGAATTACAAGTAATAAAGAAAAGAAATAAACATCAATATAATCTAAAATTTCTGGTGTAAAAGCACTTCCTATTGTAAGACCTATAAATATCCTAGCAGGTGGAGAAAAGGTTTTTGGACTTTGAATAGGTAGTTTTTCAAACCTCATGGCAATTGAACTAGCAAAAATAGCTCCTAAAAGCCAAGGAAGTGGTAAATGCAAATATATAAATAAAATTGAACCACAAACACCTATAAAAAGTGCAAGTAACATTTTCAAGATGATTTGCATATTTATCATTAAAAGCCTAAGATTTTTTTGTTTGTAGTATATTATGATTGGTTTAAAGTTTCAACTTTTATGAGGAAAATTGAAATTTTTAGGAGGTAATTGTCCTAGAAAGTATCTAGGACAACTATTTTTACATTCTGATTTCTTCTCTTTTTTGTAAGAAAGTCCATCTTTCATCAATTCTTTTTTGCCACTCATCAATTAAATATTCATATTCAGGTTTGAATAAGTGTTTAAATCTTGGTTGTGCACCTAAATAATCTCTTACTGGAACAATATTTTTTGGTCTGTAAGTAATATTTAATTCTCTTCCATCAATGATTTCATATAATGGGAATACAAGTGAATCAACTGCTAAATCAGAAACTTCAATAGTTTGATTTGGAGCAAATTTCCACTCAGTTGTACAAGCTGACATTGCATTAATAAATACTGGACCATGAGTATCAAATCCTCTTTGGATTTTTTTAACCATGTCTTTCCATTTATTTGGAGCAACTTGAGCAACATAAGGTGCACCATGAGCTGCCATAATAGAAACGATATCTTTTTTCTGTCTTTTTTCACCATATGAGTGAGAACCAGCTGGTGCAGTTGTTGTACTTGAACCAATTGGAGTTGAAGATGATCTTTGACCTCCAGTATTTGCATAAACTTCATTGTCTAAACAAACATACATAAAGTCATGTCCTCTTTCAAAACATCCAGAAATCCATTGGAATCCAATATCATAAGTAGAACCATCTCCACCAAATGTTACGAATTTTGGTTGAGGAGTATCTGCACTGATTCTTCCTTTATTTCTTAAAGCTTTGTTCATAGTTTCAACTCCAGCCATTGCTGTTGACGAGTTTTCAAATCCAATATGAATCCATGAGCAATCCCAAGAAGTATGAGGATAAATAGCTGTACAAACTTCTAAACATCCTGTTGAAGCTGATACTACTAAGTTATCATTTGTTGCATTTAAAACTTCTCTTACGATAATTGAGTGTGCACAACCTGGACATAAAAGGTGTGAACCCTCAAATCTTTCAGCTGCTGTTGAGAAAGCTTTTAAGTTTTTAATCTCTTTTTGAGTATTTACTAATGTACTCATTTTTCTACTCCTTGCGCATTATAAAAGGCTAATTCTGGTCCTCTTACTCCAACAAATCTTTGGATTTTTCCAGATAATTTACCTTCTTTTGCTTCTTTATCTAAAGTTCTATAAATATCTTTTAATAAAGCAACAGTCATATCTCTTCCACCTAATCCATAGATTAAATTAGATACTAAAGGTCTATTTGGTGTATTGATTAATGCTCCAGAGATTTCATTAAATAATGTTCCAACTGTTCCACCTGGTGCACTTCTATCCATACAAGCGATAGCTTTTACACCTTGTAATGCTTCAGCCATTTCTTCAAGAGGGAATGGTCTAAATACTCTTGGTGCAACAACACCAGCATTTATACCTTCTGCTTTTAATTGCTCAATTGCAAGCATTGCAGTTTCATAAGTTGTACCTAAACAAACGATAGCAATATCTGCATTTTCCATATTATAAGTTTCAACAAGTTTATATTCTCTACCTGTTAATTCTTTAAACTCTTTAAATACATCAAGAATAACTTTTTTAGAACCCATTAATGCAGCATGTTGTTTTGCTTTGTGTTCAAAATGCCAATCTTGTTCTGTTTGAACACCGTGAGTAACAGGTTTGTCAAAGTTTAATAATGCATTTACTTGTAAATAATCACCTACAAATTTAGAAGCAACTTCATCTGGAAGTGGCGTAACATTTTGTGCAGTGTGAGATGTCATAAATCCATCTTGATTTGAAATAACTGGTAATCTAACATCTGGATGTTCTGATATTTTAAATGACATTAAAGTCATATCATAAGCTTGTTGAGGGTTAAATGCATCAAGTGATATCCAACCAGAATCTCTAGTTAAATATAAATCAGAGTGGTCACCATTTACATTTAAAGGTGCTGCTAATGCTCTATTTACTAAACATAAAACAACAGGGATTCTCATTCCAGATGCTTGGTATAAAACCTCAATCATAAGTGCTAGACCTTGAGATGAAGTTGCAGTTGCAACTCTTCCACCAGCAGCTCCAGCTCCAACACATGCAGACATAGCAGCGTGTTCAGATTCAGTCATCATAACTTCACCATCAATATATCCATTTGCATGGAACATTGCATAATTTTCAACTGTAGCAGTTGAAGGAGTAATAGGATAAGCAGCAACTACATCTACATCAGCTTGTCTTAAAGCCTGAGAATTTGCCATATTCCCATCCCAAACTTCAACAGTTTTTAATTCCATTACTTTTTTATTCATTATTCACCCTTTTTTTGTTTTACAGGCCATTGAGACAATGCTTCTTCTGTAGTAACATACTCATTAAACATTAATAGTGATTTAGGATTTGTAGGACAAACACTTACACATAATCCGCAACCTTTACAGTGTTCATAATCAACACCTTTCATCTCTTTATTTCTTGCAATAATTGATGAATCTGGACAGAAAATCCAACAGTTTTGACAGTCAATACAAGTTTCAGAATTCCAAACTGGTTTAATAACTCTCCAGTCTCCAACACTCATACTTTTTGAACTTGTTTCAGAATAAAGTCTATCTTCAGGTTGAATTTCAGCTATATTATAATCTATATTTCCATCGAATGTATAAAGAGCAGCACCAGGTACTAACTCATCCCATCCCATTTCTTTAATTGGTTTACTCATTTTTTATCCTTCTAATGAACTTCGTCATAAGCTCTTTGGATTGCTACCATATTAGCTTCAATAATATTTGGTGGTAACTTTTTAAGAACGTGTTTCATTTTATTTTTAAAATCTTCAATTTCAAACATTCCACTAACTTTCATAAATGCACCAAGCATTGGAGTATTAGGAATAGCTTTTCCAATAGTCTCTCTTGCAATTTGAAAACAGTCAAGAATAAATACTCTATCTTTGATTTCCTCTAGTTCTGGAACTAATGAAATTAGTTCATCTTTGCTAAGGTGTGTTGTAATAATATATTTAGTTGTATCTTTACCATTAGCAGTGATATTATCTGTTATAGCAAGACCTGGATCTAATATAAATACAAAATCAGGACTCATATATTTTTCGTGGTTTAAAATTACATTATCGTCAATTCTATTGTAGGCAGTCATTGACGCACCTCTTTTAGCTGAACCATAAAATGCAAAGGCTTGAACTTGTTTACCTGATTCTGCTACAATTGAACCAAGACCTTTTGCACCTGTTACAGCACCTTGACCTGCACGGCTATGCCATCTAATTTCTAACATAGAGGCTCTCCTTATTTAAAATATTAAATTTGACTTAAAAAATTTAATTAGTCTTCTGTATTATAGAAGATTTTAACTTAAATCAACTTTTATTTCTGAAATTTAGAAAAAAAGTGACACAAAAATTCACACATTTGAGTAGAAAAAATAAAAAAAACAGTAAAAATGAAAAACATTATAAATTATCAAAGGCTCAAGTAAGCCCAAAATATAGTAAATAGAGGCGATTATTAACAATAGGGAATGATTATCCTATATTATAGAAATAAAAACTTGTTATTTTATATCTTTTTAAAAGTAGTTAAATAAATTAAGCAATATTTAATATATTAAATATTGCTTGAAAGGAATTTGATAGCATTAAGAGAATCTTTTTCAATATAATTTGTATATTTTAAAAGTTCTTCTTTTTCACCATAACCACATAAAACACCAATTGAATTGATATTTGCTTCGCGTGCGGCAATTAAATCAAGTTTTGTATCTCCAATCATCCACACATCATCTCTATTTTTATTATAATTCATTTGTTCAAGGGTAACTAAAATTGGTTCAGGATGTGGTTTTGGATTTTGAACATTTTCTCTACCTGTTATGATTTCAAAAAATTGAGTTATATTAAAATGGTCAAGTAAAGGAATAGTGTACATTCTAGTTTTTGTTGTAACAACACTAACCCTTGCAATTTTAGATGCAAGTTCCACAGCTTCATAAGCATTTTCTAAAAGACTAGTTTGTTCTTTAGAAATAATTCTATATCTATTTTTATATGAATCAACGAAATCCCAAACTTTAGATTCATCAACTCCTAAATTTTTATACATAATATCAAGGGGATAACCAATCAAATTTTTTATATCTTGTTCAGTTCCTTCAAAATTAAAATCCATTTCATCAAAAGAGTGTTTAAAAGTTGAAACTATTGCATCTGTCGAATCAATCAATGTTCCATCTAAATCAAAAAGTATAATTTTATTTTTATTCATTTTATTCCTTATATTATTGTTTTTTATTCTTCTATTTGCCAATCTTTTTGATTATGCATTATTCCTACAAATGCAGGTTCTACCTTTTTTATTCTTTTATTAATAGCAGTTATTCCATCAGGAATATATAAAAATAAGTAAGGCAAATCATCACTTATAATCTGAAATATCTCTTTATAAATAGTTCCTAATTCATCTCTATTAATTGTACTCATTCCTTTTTCTATTAGTTTATCTACAGTTTCATTTTTATATGAAACTAAATTAAATCCACCAAGTTTTGCACTTGAACTGTGCCAAAGAGGATAAGCATCAGGCATTAGAGCAAGTGACCAACCAAGAAGTACTGCTTGAAAATTTCTTGGATGAACAACTGTATTTAAAAATGCTTGCCACTCCATAACACGAATTTTCATTATCACACCAGCTTTTTGCAATTGGTATTGTAAAATTTGTGCAGCATTTATTCTTATATCATTCCCTGTATTTGTTATAACTTCAAAAGTAAAAGGATTGTTTTCATCATAACCAAGTTCTTTTAATAAAGCTTTTGCTTTTTCTATATCTTGAGTTATAGGTTTTACATCTTCATTATATGCAAATGAACCAGGTAAAAATGGTCCATTACAAACTTTACCATAACCAAAAAATAAAATATCAACTAACTCTTGTCTATTTATAGCTAAAGATAAAGCTTCTCTTATTTTTTTATTTTGAAACTTTTCATTTTTTAAATTAAATCCTAAATAACTAAATGAAAAACTAGGTTTTTGTAAAATAGTGTAATCTTTTTTAAAGTTATCATCTATTTGTCTATCAACTTGAATTGGGTCAAGACCACCAATATCAAGTTTTTTTTGTTTTAAATACAAAAAAGAGGTATTTGGGTCTGGCAAAAATTGGTATTTTATTTTTTCAATTTTTGGTTTCCCTTCAAAATAGTTTTCATTTGCTATAAGTTCAATATCTTGCCCTGTTTTAAACTCTTTTAGTTTATAAGAACCAGTTCCTATTGGATTTTTGTTAAAAGAGCTTGTCATTAAATCTTTTTCATCTTTTAAAATATGATAAGGTAAAAGTCCAACCATCCAAGTCTCTATCGCTTTAAAATAAGGTTTCTTGTAGATAACTTCAATTGTAAAATTATCAACTGCTGTTACACTTTGAACTTCTGTAAAATTTGATTTAATAGAGTTAAAAACTTTTGGATTGATGATTTGTTCATATGTAAACAATACATCTTTTGAAGTAACTTTAATATTATCATGCCAAAAAATGTCATCTCTTAATTTTATAATTAATTTTGTTGGAGTTTCAAAAAAGTAAGATTTTGCTAAATCAACAGTTGGTTTTCCATCTTTATCATATTTAAAAAGTCCATTAAATAACCAATCAGAAATTTCAGAACTAGCTGAATCATTGGCTAAGATAGGATTTAATCTACTTGGACTTGATGTCATAGATAAGTTTAAAGTACTTGCTGTTAGATATGATAAAAATAATAGATTATAGATTAAAAATTTCATAGGGTATTGTATTGTTTTTTTATAAAAAAAGGCATAAAAAAAGGAGCAACTTTTGTCGCTCCTTCTTGAAAATAGTAAAGAAATATACTCCTATTGACAACGGTCTTTTTATATGCCTTTGGCAAAAATAAAAAGCCATAATTTTTGACAAAAGAGAAGCAGTTCTCTTTTGTATTCCAAAAATTATCTTTTTGAGAATTGAGAAGATTTTCTTGCTTTTTTCTTTCCGTATTTTTTTCTTTCAACAGATCTAGCATCTCTTGTTAATAAACCGTAAGGTTTTAAGATTGATCTAAATTGCTCATCAAAAGCAACTAATGCTCTTGAAATTCCGTGTCTTGCAGCATCAGCTTGAGCAGAATATCCACCACCAAGAGTTTTAACTACGATGTTTACAGAAGTTTCTTGTTTAGCAACATTTAATGGTTGCATAACTCTTTTTTTAATTGATTCATGTCCACCTAACCAAGCGTCAAGAGTTTGACCATTGATTGTTAATTGACCGTTACCATTTTCTAGCCATACTTTAGCTACAGCTGTTTTTCTTCTTCCAGTTGCATATACTTTTGCCATTACTCTTATCCTTTGATTTGCGCAGTATGAGGGTGTTCACTTCCTGCATATACTTTTAATTTTTTTAACATAGCTTTTCCAAGAGTAGTTTTTGGAAGCATACCTCTAGTAGCTAGTTTGTATAATTTTTCTGGATTTTTTTCAAACATTTCAGACATTTTGTGAGTTTTTGTACTACCAAAATAACCTGAGTGTGTAAAGTAATTTTTACTTTCTAATTTTTTACCAGAAAATTTTGCTTTTGATGCATTTATAATTACAACAAAATCTCCGCAGTCTACATTTGGTGTAAAACAAGGTTTGTTTTTCCCTCTTAAGATAGTAGCAACTTCTGTAATAATTCTTCCGAATACTTTATCAGTTGCATCAACTACTATCCAATCTCTTTCGATTTCGTTAGCATGTGCCATTTGAGTAAATTTCATTTATTTTCTCCGCTTTTTTAATGAGGTGCAATAATAGTGTAGTAATGCTTAAAAAATACTTAAATTAAGTAGTTTTTAATATTTTATGCAAAATTGAGAGCCTTTTTTTATTTCAGAAGTGATTTCTAGGGAAAAATGGTGTAAATTAAGTATAGATTGAACAATAAAAAGCCCCAGACCTAAAGAGTTATTCCACCCATTATTTGAAATACGATAAAATTTTTGATTGATATTCTCAAGTTCTTTTTGTTCTATACCAATTCCTTTATCAATAACACAAATTGAATTTTCACCAATATTTACAATCACTTCATGTTCTGAATATTTTAAAGCATTTTCAATTAAATTTGAAATGGCCATAGAAATAAGTGTTTCATCAACTTTTAAATTTATATCTTCACCTTGAAGTATAATTTCTCTATTTTTATATTTATCTTTTAAATCACTAATACAATTTTCAATCAATTTTTTCATAGAACAAGGTATTAAAAGTAATTCTTGTTTTCCCTCTTCAAGTCTTAATGTAAGTCTTAATTTATCAATAATATGTGACATTTTATTTGCATTATTATAAATTTTATTTAAAAATTTGTTTTTCATAATAAGTGGCATTTTTTCATCATTTAAAATACTTTCACTATATCCTGAAATTATTGCTATTGGATTTTTAAACTCATGGGAAATAGCAGAAATTATCTCATCTTTTTGTCTATTTGCAAGTTTAAGTTTTGCTGTTTGTTTTGCTTTTTGTTTCTCTTTTTTTGATAGTTTTACAGCAACTTTATTTAAAAGTTTTGTGATTTTATAAAATTCATAAGTATAGGTAGATTTTAAAGGAAAAGAAGTTTTTTTATTTGTTAATTGTGTTAAAAAATATAAAACATTATCTGTCTCTTTTTTTATTCGTAAACTAATAAAATATGTAGCTAAAAATGCAATAATCAAAAAGAAAGTAATATACATAAAAATTTCAAGAGTCAATTTAGCAAAATTATCCGTGATTTTATTTGTGTAATCTGCCATTCTAACAAAATAAATAGAATCATTTAGTGTGATTTTTTTTGCAATATATAATAAATCTTTTTTTATTGTTTCAGATTTTCTAGTATCTTTTCCTAAACCTACATTTCTTGCTTGAATAATTTCAACTCTATTTGAATGATTTTTTATTTCAGATAAATCTTTATCACTTTCAGCAATAACATTACCTTTTTCATCGATTATTGTAATTCGTAAATTTAATTCTGAATGTAAATCTTTTACAATACTTTTTATATTTTCGATATTGTTAAAATTTTTTAGAAGAATTGATAAGGTATCAATATTTTGGATTAGGTTTTTTTCAATTTGATTTATATAAAGATTTTTAGCCCAAAAATATGTAACCAAAGTAAGAGTTATTAAAATAGCTGCAAATATTGTGATATATGTTCTTAGAAAAAGTTGATGAATTTTTAACAAAAAATATAACCTTCCCCTCTAATTGAACGAATATAATCTTTTGTGCCATCAGGGTCAATTTTGGCTTTTAATCTTTTTATTGCAACATTTACTGTTTTCTCTTTTTTATCAAAAGAGTCTTCCCAAACTTTATTTAATAAATGTTCTCTAGTCATCAAAATATCTTTATTTTTTATAAATTCTAAAAGTAAATCATGCTCAAGATGAGTTAACTCAATCTCTTTTTCATCTATAAAAAACTTTTTGTTAGAAGATTTATAAACAATATCTTTAACTTTTAGTACATCAACTTCTTTTGAACTTCTTTTTATAACAGCTTTTATTCTTGCACATAACTCTTTTAAGTTAAAGGGTTTTGTTATGTAATCATCAGCATGAGAGTCAAAACCTTCGATTATATCTTCATCATTATCTTTTGCTGTTACATAAATAACAGGATTTGAATAACCTTGTTTTTTGATTTCGTTTATAAAAGTTGTTCCTTCAATTCCAGGAAGATTTCTATCCATTAAGATTAAATCGATTTGTTCTTCATCTAAAACTTTTCTTACATTTTTATCAATGCTTAAAAATCCAATAGTTTCATATCCCTCTTTTTGAAGAGTATATTCAAGTAACTCTAAAATATCTTCTTCATCTTCAACAATTAAAATAAGTTTGTTATTCATCTGGTGTTGACTCTCTTGTAGTTACAATTTTTTTGTTTGGTCTGTCATCTTCATATTCAATAACAGTATCTTTTGAGATTTTTATAATTCCTGGAGAAAATTTAATAGCAAGAATTCTAAACATAAAAAATACAAAAATTACAAATAATAAAAAAGTAATATCAAAGTAATCTCTATTTTTGTTTGTCGATAAGATAATCACATCTCGTATTAGAAAAATGATAAAAATATCTATGATATATCTAAGTCGTAAAGTCTCTTTTTTGATAAAATCAGAAACCATTTTTACAACTTCCATAATCACGATAAACTCTAACATAAGAATAATTGCTTTGTAAAATTCTTTACCAGAAGCTACTATTCCTATGAAAATTATTGTTGCAGCAAGAACTTCAAAGTTCGTGCTAAAATACTCTTTTATCTTATTGATTGCTTTTTTCATTTAAAAAGTATATCATAAAAATTATGATTGTACTATATCTCCTCCAACCTGAGCAAATTGAAGTAAATTAGCAATAGATACAGCTCTATCAGCGATTTTTTCTAATCTTCTTAATGCACTTAATGTATCAAAATACTCTTTTGATAAATCAAGATTTTTAGAGATTAGTTTTAAAATGTTTTTTTCAATCATTAAATATAAATCATCAGTTTTACTCTCTTCAACAATAACTCTATGATATTTTTCTTCAATATGAGCAGTATTTGTTTCATCAATTATTGAAATTGAAGTTCTTAAAGATAATAGTGCTGATTTTAATAAAGGAACAGCATACTCTAAAATCATAGGAGTGTTTAAATCCTCAGAATATGATTTTTTGAACATTTTTGCAAAATCTTTTGCATTTGCTCCTGTTCTTACAAGTTCATTTGTAATTTTTAAAAATGAAACAAGTTGTCTTAAATCTTTTGCTTCTGGTGAATATAAAGCCAAAGTTGTAACTATAATGTTGTCAATCTCATTTGATTTAATTAGAAGTTTTTTTTCTGTAATTTCTACATTTTTTAAATCTTCAATTTTTTTCTCTTCTAAAGCTTTTAAACATATTTCTAAAGCTTCAACAACATCAACACCAATTTTTAAAATCTCTTCTTTTATATTTTTTAATTTTGTTTCATAAGGCTTTAACATTATCCAAATCTCCCTGTAATATAATCTTCTGTTTTTTTATTGTGTGGATTTACAAAAATAGTTTCTGTTTCATCATATTCTATTAGTTTTCCTAAGTGGAAAAAGGCTGTATAGTCAGCTACCCTTGCTGCTTGTTGCATATTATGAGTTACAGTTATGATTGTATAATCTTGTTTTAATTCAAGCATTAAAGCTTCAATTTTTTCTGTACTAATAGGGTCAAGTGCAGATGTCGGTTCATCCATTAATATAACTTCAGGTCTAACTGCAATTGTTCTAGCGATACAAAGTCTTTGTTGTTGACCTCCACTAAGTGAAGTTCCTGGTTGAGTTAATTTATCTTTTACTTCATTCCAAAGTCCAGATTTTATTAAAGAAGTTTCAACTAACTCATCACACTCTTTACCTTTTTTTACAATCCCATGTTTTAATGGAGCGTAAGCTACATTGTCATAAATTGATTTTGGAAAAGGATTTGGTTGTTGGAAAACCATTCCAATTTTTTTTCTAACGCTTACTTCATCAACATCTTTATCATAGATGTTTTTATTATCAATAATTATTGAACCATCTATTTTAACAACAGGAATTAAGTCATTCATTCTATTTATACATCTTAGAAATGTAGATTTTCCACAACCTGATGGTCCAATTAAAGCTGTAATTTTATTTTCATATAAATTTGCAGTAATATCATATAAAGCTTGATTTGAACCATAAAAAAGGTTTAGGTTTCTTACATCAATTTTGCTTTTGTTTTCGTTTGTTATCATAAATTTTCCTTTTACCATTTCACTTCTAATTTTTTTCTAAGATAAATTGCTATTGCATTTAATGAAATTAAGATAGTTAATAAAACCATAATTCCAGCTGCTGTTTTTTCTATATACATACCTTCTGGCATTCCAGCCCAAGTAAATAATTGTGCTGGCATTACTGTTGCTGCTTGAGTTACCATACTTGGAGCATCAGGAATAAATGCAATCATTCCAATAATAATTAACGGAGCAGTCTCTCCCATAGCTTGTGCTAAACCAATAATAGAACCAGTTAAAACTCCTGGAAATGCTAAAGGTAAAACATGGTCACGTGTAACTTGAATTTTATTTAATCCTAATCCATAACCAGCTTGTCTTATACTATCTGGAACTGCTCTTAGAGCTGCACGTGAGCTTACAATAATAATTGGTAAAGTCATAAGTGCAAGAGTTAAACCTCCAACAAGTGGTGAACTTCTTGGTAATCCAAAAAGATTAATAAAAATTGCAAGACCTAAAAGACCAAATAATATTGAAGGAATAGCTGCAAGATTATTGATATTTATTTCAATAAATCTTGTAAATTTATTATCACCTGCAAACTCTTCAAGATAAATTGCTGTCATAACTCCAATAGGGAATGCAACAAGCATAGTAATAATCAAAGTTAAAACTGAACCAATTACAGCTGAATAAAGTCCTGCGTATTCAGGAATTTTTGAAT
The DNA here is from genome assembly GCF_003544915.1 of Arcobacter ellisii. Taxonomy (NCBI): domain Bacteria; kingdom Pseudomonadati; phylum Campylobacterota; class Epsilonproteobacteria; order Campylobacterales; family Arcobacteraceae; genus Arcobacter; species Arcobacter ellisii. The sequence goes on from NZ_CP032097.1 coordinate 208,326, forward strand.
CTCCATTTGTAAAGAAAATTGCATTAAATTTTTTCTCAATTAAACCTTGTGCATATAATTCATCAACAAGCATAATCTCTTTATCTTTTAATTTATGATTATGACCTTTTAAATATTGGTCAACTTGGTCATCCGCTAAAACCCATAGGTTTTGAGTTGTATTTTCATATTGAGGATTGTTTTTTAATAATAGTGGTAAATCTCTTAACCAAGCTCTTGAAACAATATCTCTATACTCTTTTTTTACAGCAAATCTTGAGTCATTTATTGATTTTTCATTAAAAATCACATCAGTTTTTATATAAGCAACTTTAAATGCAGGCACACCTTTTCCTACAATATCAAAAAGGAAAAAAGCTAAAAATGCAATTGAAAAGATTAATGAAGTTAAAGTAAACTTTTTAAATCTAGCTGCACTTGTATGTCTTTTTTTTAGTGTTGGGTCATAAAATGGATTGTGTTGTTTGTTTTTATTTTTTCGTTTTATCATAATGTATTCACTTTATATTTTTCTTTAAATTTTCTTATTAGTGATAATGAAATCATATTTAAAATTAGAGTTACTACAAATAGCACTAAACCTAAAGCAAAAGCTGATAGTGTTTCAGGAGAGTTAAATTCAAAATCTCCAACTAAAGCATTTACGATTGTTACTGTTACTGTTGTCATATCTTCAAGTGGATTCCAAGAAAGATTTGGTCTTAAACCTGCTGCCATAACAACAATCATTGTTTCACCTAATGCTTTTGATAAAGCAAGAAGTGATGCAGAGATAATTCCTGGCATTGCAGATGGTAAAACAATATTTTTGATTGTTTCTCCATGAGTCATTCCAAGACCAAAAGCAGCTTTTCTCTGACTATCTGGAACAGCTCTTATAACGTCATCAGAAAGTGAAGAGATAACAGGAATAATCATAATTCCCATTACAATACCAGAAGCTAATGCACTATTAAATGTAGCTTCTAAACCAACAAATTCAGCAATTTTTACAACTAAAGGTGCAACTGTAATTGCAGCAAAGAAGCCGTAAACAACTGTTGGAATACCTGCTAAAACTTCAAGCATTGGTTTTAAATAATCTCTTAATTTAGGACTTGCATATTCACTCATATAAATTGCGCTTCCAAGACCAATTGGTATTGCAACACCAAGTGCAATAATTGTTATTACAAATGTTCCTGTAAATATTGGAAGAGCTCCAAATTGGCTTCCTACAACACCTGGACTCCAAACTGTTCCTGTTATAAAATACCAAAAGCTTCGAAGTTTAAAGAATTCAATTGCTTCGAAAAGAATTGAAAATAAAATACCAAAAGTAGTTAAAATTGATATTGCAGCAGCGCAAATAAGTGCAATTTTAATTAGTTTTTCATTTAATTCTCTTTGTTTTTTTCTTGATTCAAAAGTGCTCAATACTTTTGCCTTTATATTAAATTTAGGTGAAATTCTAAGTAAAATCGGTTACAGTATGGTTACAATACGCTAGAAATAGGCTCTTTAGAACCTTTAGATGCTTTTTTTAGAATATTTAAAGTGTTATCAAAATTAGAGATATTTGACTTAGAATTTATTTCTATAATTGCAGATGATACAGATAATAAATCAAATCTTCTTTCCATATTAAATCTATCTTTAGCAACAATAAAACCATTTTCTTTATCTTTTTTTGTGTAGATGTTTTTTGCACTATTACTAAACTCTTCTTGGACAGTTGCAGTTAGATGATAAACTTCTTTATAATCATAATTTTTAAGTCCAACAAAAAAATCATCTCCCCCAATATGGGCAATAAAGGCATCTTTAGGATAACGTTTTTGTAACAGTTCTGAAAAAATCAAAATTGCTCTATCCCCTTGTCTAAAACCATAAATATCATTAAATGGTTTAAAATCATTAAAATCAAAATATATTATGTGCGTAATTGTTTTTTGATTTTTTCTTAATGTTTTATCAATAAATTTCTCTATTTGATTATTTCCAGGAAGTTTAGTTAATGGATTTTGGTTTGTTGCAATTTCAATATTTCTTTTATATGACAAAGTTAATAAAGAGTTTAAGTTAATAAAACCTTTGTATTTTCCTGATTGTGTAATAAATATACCTAAAGAATTTTTTGAATTTAGATTATAGGTTTCTAATATTTTATCAATTCCCCAAGATATCTCTACATTTAAAGCAGGTTTGATATATTTAACTAAAGTTGATGAAAAAGTTTTATTTTGAGCTAAAGACAATCCATATTGAGAATAAGATATTTTTTTAATATCTGTTTCATAAATTATTCCTAAAAAATTCTCAAATTCATCAATTATTGGAACAAAATTGTTTTTTGTATCCTCTTTAAAATGAACAAATAAATCATATAAAGATGTATTAATATGTAAAGGAGAAATCTCTTCTATAAACTCTTCATCTATAAAAGAGTTACTTACTCTTTTATCTTCATTTATAAGAGTAATTATGTTTAAGTAGTTGCTTGTAATATCTTTATGATTTGTAGTTGGTTTTTGAACTAAATATCCTTGTATAAAATCTGCACCAATATCTTTACAAGTGTAAAACTCTTTTTCTGTTTCAATACCTTCAGCAACAACTAACATTCCCATAATATGAGCCATTTCAATAATTGATGAACAAAATAGTTTCTTTTTTGAGTCTTGGTCTATATTTGTTAGAAAGAATCTATCAAGTTTTATGATTTTTGCTTCACTAAAATATAAAAGTTTAAGTCCAGATACACCAATTCCAAAATCATCAATTGCAATAGAATAACCGCTATCTCTATATTTTTGAATCATTGTTGATAAAGCATTTTGTTCAATAGCTGTACCTTTTTCACTAAGTTCAAAACAGACTCTATCTTTTGTTAGATTATATTTTTTTAAGATTTTTGCAGTATTACCTTGTGAATATTTTTTATTGTAAATTATTCTATTGTCAAGATTGTAAAAAAGTTTCAAATTATCAATATTAATTTGTGAAAATTTACTAATTGCTTTTTCTCTTAATTGTAAATCCAATTCATATAAATAATCATCATTAAATGCTAAATTAAATAAATCATCAATTGAATTAAGTCCAGGAACTTGTTGTACATTTCTTAAAAGAGCCTCTACGGCATAAATTTTACCACTATGAGAATAAATGATAGGCTGAAAAGCATAATCAAGTTTATTTATAATTTCAGTCCAATTTGGCATAGGTATCCTAAGTAAAATTTCATTACAAAGTTTTTACCTCTTTGTTCGCGTTAACAGGTAAAAACTTTATAATGAAATCTAAGTATTAAAAAGGAAGAAAACTCTTCCCTTTTATTTAGTGTTTTAATTGCTCAGCAGTTAATTTTTCACTATTCATAACTTTTGTTCTAGCAGCTGCTCTTACATCATCAGTTAATGTTACAAGACCAAGTTCAGTTAAGATACCATCAGTCCCAATCATTTTTTCAGACATAAATAAGTTTGTATACTCTTTTAAAGCAGGAACTTCAGATGCGTGTTGATTTTTGATATAAAAATACATTGATCTAGCAACTGGATATTTTCCAGATGAAATAGTTTCAGCAGTTGGAGCAATATTATCAACAGTAATTCCAACAACTTTATCTTTATTTTCTTCTAAGAATGAGTAACCAAAGATTCCTAAAGCTGCATCATTTTTAGTTAATTTTTGAACGATTAAGTTGTCATTTTCACCAGATTCTACATAAGCACCATCAGTTCTGATAACTGAATAAGCTTTATATTTTTTGTTTGCTTTTTCATCAGCTTTAAATAAATCTGTATAAACAGGCATTTTTTCGAATACATGTTGCATTACTAATTCTTCAAAAGAATCTCTTGTTCCTGAAGATTTTGGTGGTCCATAAACAACAATTTCTCTATCTGGTAAAGTTGCATCAATATCAGACCATTTTTTATATGGATTTTTAACTAATGATTTTCCATCTTTTGAAGGTACTTCTTCAGCAACTGCTAAAGCTAATTGTTCTTTTGTTACATTGAATGATTTAACACTTGCAGATTGAGCAATAGCGATACCATCAAATCCAATTAATGCTTCAGTAATATCTGTTACACCATTTTCTTCACACATTTTGAATTCTTTATCTTTCATTCTTCTTGATGCGTTTGTAATATCTGGAGTATTTAAGTCAACACCAGCACAAAATAATTTCATACCTCCACCAGTACCAGTTGATTCAACAACAGGAGTAGGGAATTTTGTAGTTGCTCCAAACTCTTCAGCTACAGATGATGAAAAAGGATATACAGTAGAAGAACCAACAATTTTAATTTGGTCTCTTGCACTTAAAGTAGTTGCTAATAAAGCACTTGCAATTAAAGCCATAGATGTTTTTTTGAAAGTCATTTTTATCTCCGATAATTTTTTTTACCGTGAAAGTTTAATGATAGTTGGTTACATTTTGGTTACTATAAACAATAGTTAGTTTTGTTGTTTGATAAATTTTTCTTCAAATTCTTGGTAAGTTCTTACGAAAAGTTCTTCGTTATCTTCGGGTTTATAAATCACTGCTTTTACCCAAATTTCATTTTCTTGTATTTTGCAAAAATCTAAAGGAATATAAGATTTTTTATTTTTGTAGTGGATATAAGTTTTGTTTAGTTCAATCATAGATAAAAAAAGCTAATGGATTATAATCCATTAGCTTCGATGAGTTTAGATTGATGATCAGCAATAAGAGGATCAATTACTTCATCAAATAAACCATCATTCATGATGTAATCAAGTCTATAAAGAGTCAAGTTAATTCTATGATCACTGATTCTGTTTTGTGGATAATTATAAGTTCTGATTCTTCCACTTCTATCACCAGTTCCTACTTGCTCTTTTCTTGTAGCACCTTCTGCTTCCATTTTCTTTTGCATCTCAATTTCATAAAGTTTAGCTTTTAAAACTTTCATAGCTCTATCTTTATTTTTATGTTGAGATTTTTGGTCTTGATTAGTTACTACAATTCCAGATGGAATATGAGTGATTCTAACAGCCGAGTCTGTAGTATTTACAGATTGACCACCATTTCCACTGGCTCTCATAACATCAATTTTTAAATCATTAGGATCAATTTCAACTTCAACATCATCAACTTCAGGCATAACTGCAACTGTAATTGCCGATGTATGAACTCTTCCTTGTGATTCAGTTGCAGGAACTCTTTGAACTCTATGTGTACCACCTTCAAATTTTAATTTTGAATAAACATGGTCACCTTTTACTAGAATTACAATTTCCTTGTATCCACCTGATTCACTCTCGCTTGAGCTCATTATTTCAACTTTCCAACCATTGTTTTCTGCATATCTTAAATAACCTCTAAATAGGTCACCTACAAATATCGCAGCTTCATCCCCACCTGTACCAGCTCTTAATTCCAAATAGATGTTTTTATCATCATTTGGATCTTTTGGAATCATTAAAAACTTAATCTCATCTTCAAGTATAGGTTTTCTTTGTTCCAATTCTTTAAGTTCTTCTTTTGCTAAATCTCCAAGTTCTGGATCATCTAACATAAGTTTATTTTCGTCAATATCGTCAAGAACTTTTATATACTCTTTTGCTTTATTAACTATAGGTTGGATGCTTGACTGTTCTTTTGAAAGTTCAGTCATTCTTTTTATATCATTTGTAATATCAGGAGCCATCAATAAATTATTGATTTCTTCATGCCTATTAATAAATGGTTGTAGTCTGTTTTTTAACATATATATTTTTTAAATTATTTCAAATTATATAGCGTTAACTTTTACTTGTAATCTACCAACTCTTCTTGCAGCTGTACCTTTTTTTAGAATACCTTTAGAAACGCAGTGGTGTAAGTATTTGTTTGCTGCTTTCATAGCTTCAACGGCTTTTTCTTTATCAGCACCTTCAATTGCTGCTAATACATTTTTTGTTACATTTTTAATTCTAGTTTTGTAGAATCTATTTCTTTCAGTTTTGATTTTCGTTTGTCTAGCTCTTTTTTCGCAAGATTTGTGATTTGCCATTTTTTTTAACCTCTTTGTAAAAATTTTAAGGGTAGAATATTACCTAAAGTAACTTAAAAAAAGTTTAATTTTAGGAAGGTTTAATGAAACTATTCGGAACTGACGGTGTTAGAGGGAAAGCTGGCGATTTTCTAGATGCAATTACAGTATTAAAATTGGCAAAGGCTGCAGGTATCTATTTTAGAAAACATTCTACAACAAAAAAAATACTTGTAGGAAAAGATACAAGAAGAAGTGGTTATATGATTGAAAATGCACTTGTAAGTGGATTAACTGCTGTTGGTTATGATGTAATTCAAATTGGACCAATGCCAACACCTGCAATTGCATATTTAACTGAAAGTATGAGATGTGATGCTGGAATTATGATAAGTGCATCTCACAATCCTTTTGAAGATAATGGTATTAAATTTTTTGATAATCATGGTGATAAATTAAGTGTTGCAGCTGAAGAAGAGATAGAAAAAATATTTAGCGATGTTGAGTTAATGACAAATGAACAAGTAACAGGTAAAGAAATTGGTTCATCAAAAAGAATTGATGATGTTATTGGAAGATATATTGTTTCAATTAAAAGTTCTTTTCCTAAAGATTTAACTCTAAAAGGTCTTAGAATTGTTCTTGATTGTGCAAATGGAGCAGCTTATAAAGTTGGACCTACGATTTTAGAAGAGTTAGGTGCTGATGTAATAACAATTAATAATAAACCAAATGGATTTAATATAAATGATAATTGTGGTGCAATGCATCCTGAAACAGTTGCAAAATTAGTAAAAGAGTATAGAGCTGACATTGGACTTGCACTTGATGGAGATGCTGATAGATTAGTAGTTGTTGATGAAAATGGTGAAATAGTTGATGGTGATAAATTAATAGGTGCACTTTGTGTTTATCTAAAAAATGAAGATTTATTAGAAGGTAATGGTTGTGTTGCAACTGTTATGTCAAATAAAGCTTTAGAAGATTATTTAAGTAATCACAAAATAAAACTATTTAGATCTAATGTTGGAGATAAATATGTTTTAGAAGTAATGAAAGAAAAAAATATAAACTTTGGTGGTGAACAAAGTGGACATATTATTTTTTCTGATGTTGCAAAAACAGGAGATGGACTAGCATCAGCTTTACAAGTTTTAGCCTTGATTATTAAATCAGGAAAAAAAGCAAGTGAAGTTTTAAATCCTTTTGAATTATATCCTCAAATTTTACACAATATGAAAGTTAGTGAAAAAATACCATTAAATGAAATTAAAGGTTTAGATGAACTTTTAAAACCTTTAAGAGATAAAGGTTTAAGAGATTTGATTAGATACTCTGGAACTGAAAATAAAATTAGACTTCTTTTAGAAGGTAAAAATAAAAAAGATGTTGAAGATGGAATACAAACTTTAATATCATTTTTTAAAAAAGCATTATGAAAAAAGAGTTAAAAATTGCAGCAACTATATTTGTAGTTGTATTTATAATAGACCAAGTTGTTAAATATGGTTTTGCAAATTTAGGTTGGGATGTTGATGGTCCATATATGTCTTTAAAATTGGCATATAATTATGGAGTGGCATTTTCTATGTTCTCTTTTTTAGAACATTATTTAAAATATATTCAATTGGTAATAGTTTTAATTGCAACTATTTATTTATTTATGAACAAAACGGTTTTTAAAGAGTATTATTTACCAATAGCACTACTTTTTGCAGGTGGATTATCAAATATACTTGATAGGTTTACCTATGGTGGAGTAGTTGATTATTTTTATTGGCATTATGGATTTGAATTTGCAATTTTTAATTTTGCAGATGTAATGATTGATTTAGGTGTAGTGATAATAATTTATAAACAAATTAAACAATCAAGAGAAGAAAAGAAGAAAAATGGGATTTAATACTAGATTTGTAGCTTAAAATAAATTTAGATATAATCCAACAAATTTTAGAAAATAGCAGGAATATTTTATGGGTCAAACGATAACAGAAAAAATTTTTAGTGAACACGTAGGTAAAAAAGTTTATGCAGGAGAAATCGTAAGAAGTCCAATTGATATGGTAATTGGAAATGATATTACAACTCCTATTTCAATTAGAGCTTTTGAAGATGGTGGTTTTGAAAAACTTGCTAATCCAGATGGTTTTGCAATTGTTTTAGACCACTTTATCCCAGCAAAAGATATAGCAAGTGCAAATCAAGCAAAAATCTCAAGAGATTTTGCAATGAAACACAACTTAAAGAATTTCTTTGATGAAAAAGATATGGGAATTGAACATGCACTTTTACCTGAAAAAGGTTTAGTAATTCCAGGTGATGTAATTATTGGTGCAGATTCACATACATGTACTCATGGTGCTTTAGGAGCATTTTCAACAGGTATGGGAAGTACTGATATTTCTTTTGGAATGATTACAGGTGGTAACTGGTTTAAAGTTCCTGAATCAATCAAAGTAGTGTTCAAAGGAAAACCAGCACCATTTGTAACTGGTAAAGATTTAATTTTAGAAATTATTAGAATTTTAGGTGTTGATGGAGCTTTATACAAAGCTTTAGAATTCACTGGTGATACAATTCAATATTTATCAATGGATGATAGATTCTCTTTATGTAACATGGCTATTGAAGCAGGTGCTAAAAATGGTATTGTTGCTTATGATGAAATAACAAAAGAGTTTTTAGATAAAGTAAGTGCTGCTAATGGTGGATTAAGAGCTGAGCCAAAAATTCATTATAGTGATGAAGATGCAAACTATTGTCAAGTAATTGAAATAGATGTTGCTAAATTAGAACCAGTAATTGCATATCCATTTTTACCATCAAATGGTCACTCAGTTTCTCAAGCTGTAAGTGATAATATAAGAGTTGACCAAGTATTTATAGGTTCATGTACAAATGGAAGATTAAGTGACTTTAAAATGGCTGCTGAAATTTTAGCAGGTAAAAAAGTTGCACGTCACGTAAGACTTATCTTAACTCCTGGAACTCAAAAAATTCTTAGAGAAGCAACAAAATTAGGTTACATTGATACTTTAGTTGATGCTGGTGCAGTTGTATCAAATCCTACATGTGGAGCATGTTTAGGTGGTTATATGGGAATTTTAGGGGATGGAGAAGTTTGTATTTCTACAACTAATAGAAACTTTGTTGGAAGAATGGGAAGTAGAAGTTCAAAAATCTATTTAGCAAATAGTGCTGTTGCAGCAGCATCTGCAATTTCTGGATATATTACAGACCCAAGAAGTTTATAATGAATATATTTCCATTTGAAATACCTTGTGTAATTTTAAGTGGAGGTAAAAGCTCACGAATGGGAGAAGATAAATCTCTTCTTCCATTTCTTAATAATGATTCAATAATAAAATATCAATACCAAAGATTAAAACCTTATTTTAAAGATATTTATATCTCTTCTAAAACTAATAAATTTGATTTTATTGATGAAAAAAGTCTTATTTTAGATGAAAATAAAGATATTTATTCTCCTATCCTTGCATTAAATACAATTTTTAAAAAATTAAATAATCAAAAAGTTTTTATAATAACAGTTGATACTCCTTTTGTAACAACAGAATCAATAAAAAAAATTATTGATGAATCAGCTGATGTTGATATTTGTATTGCGCAAACTGAAAAAACTCATAATTTATGTGGAGTTTTTTCTTCAAATATAAATTCAACAATTAAAACAATGATTGAAACAGATATTCACAAAATATTCTATCTAATTAAAAATAATAAGCATAAAATTATAACTTTTACTAATAATAATGAGTTTATGAATATAAATAATAAAAATGAATATAACGATGCATTGGTGTATATAAGTAATATTTATAATACTTATAAATAAGAATCTGCAATTTATAAGTATCTTATTATTTCTTTTTTGTTATCCTAGTAATATATTTTTTTATAAAAAAAGGAAACAAAATGGCTAAAAATGAACTTGAAGAAGCATTAGAGCTAGTCGATTCAGAAATTAAAAAAGCAGGAATTTCAAGAAGGGATGCTTTTAAATTAGCAGGACTTGGAAGTGCTGCTTTTTTAATGGGTGGAAGTGAAGCAGAAGCTAATACAGAAGCAAAAGCTAGTGAAGCAACTGGGAAAATTGTTATTGTTGGTGGAGGATTAGCAGGTATTTCAACTGCAGCAAGATTAGTAAATACTTTATCAAATCCTGATATCACAATTATTGAACCAAACCCAAAATCAGTTGCTTATCAACCAGGAACTACTTTAATCGCTTCTGGTGTTTATAAAAGAGAAGATGTTGATTACGATACAAAAGATTTCTTACCAAAAGGTGTAACTTTATTAAAAGATAGAGCTGTAGATTTTAATCCTGAAGCAAATAAAATTGAATTAGAATCAGGTGAAACATTGACATATGACTTTTTAATTGTTGCAGCTGGATTAGCATTAGATTATGGTGCTATTAAAGGATTTGAAGAAATAGGTGATGCATATAGTGCAGGTGATGCTTCAAAAATTTTAAAAGTATTTGGAGATACAGGAATTACATCTGTTTATAATATAGATTCTGCTGTTGCTATGTGGGAACAAATGCAAAAATTTATACAAAAAGCTAAAGATGGACAAAAAGTAAAAGGTGTATTTACAGACCCAAATACTGCAATAAAATGTGGTGGAGCACCTAAAAAAGTTATGTATTTAACAAATGCTAGATTAAATGAAGCAAAAGCTAGAGCAAATGCTGAATTAACTTTTTATGCAGATAGTGGAAAATTATTTGGTGTAAAAGAGTATGCTGATGCAATTGAAAAACAATTTATTGCAAGAGATATGAAATGGAATTTTAACCACAATTTAGTTGGTGTAGATATTTCTAAAAAAATTGCTATATTTGACAAACATTGGCAAGAAAAAGGTGCATATGATAAAGATTTAGAAGAGTATGAAATGGTAACTAAACACCAAAATGTAGAAGTACCATTTGATTTCTTACATGTAACTCCTCCACAAAAAGCTCCTGATGAAATTGGAAAATCTGCAATTGGTTCAGCAAAAGGTTGGGTACCAGTTGATAAAGAAACATTACAACACGTAAAATATAAAAATATCTTCTCATTAGGTGATATTGCAGCTGTTCCTATGGGAAAAACAGGTGGAACAGTTAGAAAACAATATAAAGTTTTAGTTGACAATTTAGTTTCTGTTATGGAAGGTAAAGAACCAACAGCAAAATTTGCTGGATATACAGTTTGTCCATTAATTACTGATATTGGAAAAGTTATGCTTGCAGAATTTGATTGGACAGCAAAACCAACTCCATCATTCCCTCTTGACCCAACTCAAGAAAGATATATTTGGTGGTTATTAAAAGTTTATTTATTAAAACCAATGACTCAATATGGTATGTTAAGCGGAAAAGCGTAAGGTTAATTTTTGAAAAAAGAGTTAACAATTTTTTTAATCATTCTTATAGTTTTAACTATAGGAATGCATTATAAAGAGTTTCTAAATCATCCATTGGAACAGATAACTAATTTACCAAATTCAGGAGCTTATGGTTTAGGAGTTTTTCATCCTTTAATATTCTCATTTGTTATTTATATTATAATTTTATTGCCTAGGTTAGTTTTCAAATTATTTAAAAGGAAGTCTAATGAAAAGAGTTTTAAAAAATAGTGTTTTGATTTCATTTCTGTTATTTAACGGATTTGTTTATTCACAAGAAGTAGAGAGTTTAAATAAACCAACAGAAGCTGTTTATGAATTAATTAAAAAATATAATCTTGAAGAGGTTGATTTTAATTATGTTAAAAGTGCAATTGGTAATGGAAATAGAAATTCTGTAAGTTCTATTTTGATTGATGCAAGACCTGAAATAAAATATCAAAGAGGAACAATTCCTTCAAGTTTAAATATTCCTGATACTAATTTTGATGAGTATTATAATATTTTAAAAGATATTCCAAAGGATAAAGAGCTTATTGTTTATTGTGGTGGATATAACTGCACAAAAAGTCCAACTGTTGCTAAACTTTTAAGAGATAAAGGGCATAAAAATGTAAAAGTTTATTCTGCTGGTGAACCTGAATGGGCTAAAAAAAGTTATTTAGAAATTGATACTTCAGTTGTGAAAGTTTATCAAGAAAATAATTCAGCTTTTATTGTAGATGCAAGACCTTATGTAAAATTTTTACAAGAGACAATTCCTGGAGCAATTTCAATTCCTGATACAGAATTAGATAAATTAATTGGAAGATTTCCTATTAATAAAAATGAAAAGATTGTAATTTTTTGTGGTGGATTTAGTTGTGAAAAATCTCATATTATTGCAAATAAACTAATCTCTTTAGATTATAAAGATGTTACTGTTTATGCAGGTGGACTTCCTGCTTGGAAAGAGAGTGGACTTGGAACAACTGCAAATGCTAAAGTAAAAAAAGAAGAAAAAACTGAGAAAAAAGAGCAATTTAGCAAAAACGGAATGAAGCTTGGAGTTGATGAAGGAAGTGTTGATGGGGAATGGCTTAAAAAGTTGATTCTTGAGGACAAAGTACCTGAATTTATACAAATTGTTGATGTAACTGCACCAAATGAGTTTAAAAATGGTCATATAAAAGGTGCAATAAATATCGAAGCAGCAAAATTAACAGCTGAAGAGTTAATTAGTAAGTTACCAAAAGGAAAAACAATTATTTTTAATTGTACAGCAGGCGGTAGATCTATAGAAGCTTGGGCTAAATTAAAAGCTAAGAAATTTGATATTTCAGAGATTTATTATTTAGATGCAAATATTTCTTGCAAAGGTAATGATTGTAAAATTGATGTAAATGAACCATTAGAATAATTAGATTTATTTAGAGACATAAAAAAAGGGATAGAAGATTTCTTCTATCCCTTTTTATTTGTTTTGTTGCAAATTTATTTTAGTGCAGCTTTAGCAGTAACTACTAATGATGCAAATGCAGCAGAATCATTCATAGCCATATCAGCTAAGATTTTTCTATCTAATTCTAAACCAGATAATTTTAATCCGTTCATGAATCTTGAGTAGTTAATATCATTTAATCTACAAGCTGCATTGATTCTTATAATCCATAATTTTCTAATGTCTCTTTTTTTCTGTCTTCTATCTCTAAAAGCATAAACTAAAGATCTTTCTAATTGTTCTTTAGCTTTTCTAAAGTGTTTTCTTCTTCCACTGAAGAAACCTCTAGCAGCTTTTAATACTTTTTTATGTCTTCTTCTTCTTACAACACCAGTTTTAACTCTAGGCATATATATTTCCTTTCTTTACCATTATTTTTAATAAGGTGTCAGCATATGCTGAACTTATCCATCATTGATGGAGGGACAAAAAATTACTTAATATTTTAAGTAATTACGCTTTACATAATGCTACAAGTATTCTTCCAGCATCTGTACTATGTACAGTTTTTGGTCCTCGTAGATTTCTTTTTCTTTTTTGAGTCATTTTAGTTAAGATATGGCTTCTGAAAGCAGAACCTCTTTTGATTGACCCGTTTTTCTTCACTTTAAATCTTTTTAAAGCGCCACTAACACTTTTCATTTTTGGCATTTGAAGAATCCTCCTTATAAATTTGCATTTTCATTAAATTATGAAAAAGTTTTGGATTATACTTAAAAGTTGTTTAGTTTAAGTTTAAATAAATAAAAGTTTTTGGGAGAAGAAGAGAAAAAATCTCTTCTTTATATTTGAGTTTTAGTCTTTTTTAGGAAGAACTAATAAGTTAACGTATCTTCCTTCAAGTTTTGGTTCTTTTTCCATAATTGCAATATCTTCAAGCATTGGCCAGATTTTATTTAAAACTTCAATTCCTGATTGAGGATTAGCCATTTCTCTACCTTTTAGAAAAACTCTAAATTTTACATGGTTTCCTTCTTCTAAGAATTCTCTTGCATGTTTTACTTTATAATTAATGTCATTTTCTGCAATTTTAACTGAAAGTTTAATCTCTTTGATAACAATAACTTTTTGATTTTTTTTAGCTTCTTTTTTCTTTTTTTCTTGTTGGTATCTAAATTTACCATAATCCATAATTTTTGCAACTGGTGGTTTACCATCTGGAGCAACTAATACTAAATCTAAGCCCATTTCATCTGCAAGGTTTAATGCATCTTGTGTGCTTATAATTCCGTAGTTTGTTCCTTCATCACTTGTACATCTAACTTCTTTAGCTGTAATCATTTCATTCATGATTACATCATCTTTTCTTTTGTCTTTACTCAAATTTTGCTCCCGTTTTTGATTTCATTTAGCATTGATATAAACTCATCTTTGCTCATATTTGATTGTTCTCTAGTTCTTCTATTTCTTAATGCAACAGATTTATTAGCAACCTCTTCATCTCCAATAACAACTATCATTGGAACTCTTTGTTTTTCTGCCATTCTGATTCTTTTATTTAAACTTTCATTCATGTTGTAAATTTCAGAATCCATATCATTTTCTAATAAGCATTTTTGTAACTCTTTTGCATATTCAACATGAGAATCAGCAATTGGTACAAAAATTACTTGAGTTGGAGCAATGATAAATGGGAATTCTCCAGCGCAGTGTTCAGTTAAAATTCCAATAAATCTTTCAAAAGAACCTAAGATTGCTCTATGAATCATAACAGGTTGTTCTTTTTCACCTTTTTCATTTATATATTCAACTTCAAATCTTGAAGGTAAGTTCATATCAACTTGAACTGTACCACATTGCCATTTTCTACCAATAGCATCAAGAATTTTAATATCAATTTTTGGACCATAGAAAGCTCCACCACCTTCATCAATTCCATAAGAAATATTATTTTCATCTAAGGCATCCATAATACCTTTTGTTGTTTTTTCCCAGAAAATATCATCACCAATTGCTTTTTCTGGTTTTGTAGAAACTTCAATTTCATATTTAAAATCAAAAGCTTTTAATAAAGTATCAACAAACTCTAATACTTCAAAAATAACTTGTTTTATTTGGTCTTGTGTACAAAAAATATGTGAATCATCTTGAGTGAATTCTCTAACTCTAAATAATCCATGCATTGCACCACTCATTTCATGTCTATGAACAACTCCATATTCAAAAAGTTTTTTTGGTAGTTCTTTATATGAAACAAGATTATTTTTAAATATTTGAATGTGTCCAACACAGTTCATTGGTTTAATACCATACTCTTGGTCATCAATAGTTGTAAAATACATATTTTCTTTATAGTTTGCATAGTGACCAGAGATTTTCCACATTTCAGCTTTTAAAATTTCTGGACCTCTAACAGGTTCATAACCTCTAATTCTGTGCGCTTTATAAAGTAGGTGTTCTAATTTACTTCTTAATCTTGCACCTTTTGGTAACCACATAGGCAGACCAGCACCTACATCATCATTGAATGTAAATAGTTCTAATTCTGTTCCTAATTTTCTATGGTCTCTTTTTTTAGCTTCTTCAAGCATTCTTGTATAATCAAATAAAGCTTGTTTATCAAAGAATGCAATCCCATAGATTCTTGTAATCATTTCATTTTTTTCATCACCACCAAGATAAGCACCAGCTACTCTTGTTAGTTTGAAACTTCTTATCATTCTTGTATTTGGTAAGTGAGGACCTCTACATAAATCTTCAAAATCACCTTGCTTATAGATTGTTAAAGTTTCATCTTTGATATTTTTAAGAACAGCTTGTTTTAATTCATCATTTTTGAACTTTTCATAGAATTCTTCTTTTGAGGTTTCATGTCTTGTGATAGGAAGTTTTCTATCAGCAATTTCTTTCATTTTCTTTTCAATAGTAGATAAATCGTCATCTGAAATTTTACTCTCTACTTTGAAATCATAGTAAAAGCCTTCTTTTACAACAGGTCCAACGAAGAATTTTGCTTCAGGATAAAGTTCTTTGATAGCTTGAGCCATTAAGTGAGCACATGAGTGTCTTAAAATATCTAAAGATTCTTTTGAATCATCAGCTTTAATCTCTTCTCCTTGGATATTTAACGCTTCTGCAGTTTGAAGGTCATAAATTTGACCATCTTTTAATATACCAATAGGTTCCAATAATTTCCTTTTTTTCTTAATTATTTATTAAATTATGCCTATTTTACCTCAAAGTGACTTAAAGTTATTAAGATATGACTTAATTTAGTGAAATTTCGTTACAATTAGACATGATTTTAAACGTATCTAAAATAAAAACAGAAAGCTTATTGTTATTTTGCAAAGATTTGATTTTATCATATAAGGATAGAGTTGATGTAAATGATTATGGTATGGATAAAGAGGTAATTGAAAAATTTAATAACATTGGAAATGATATGTTAAAACAAATTTTAAATGTTACTTTTCCTCAAAATTATTATTTACAAAATAGAAAACATTATAGAATTAAGGCTGTCTTAGATGGATACAATTTTATAAATGACGAAATATCTAAAAATTTAAAAGAGAATGAGGCTTTTAATCCTTCTATGTTATATTTTTCATTACTTGCTGTATGGTTTAAAGAATTGAATAAAGAATCACGTTCAAAAGAATATATATATTTTCTTTTGTATCCTTATTCTCAAGTTTATGATAAATTATTAATTGAAATAAAAAATAAAGAGTTTAGAGCTTTAAATATAAAAATGATTGAGCTTGCAGAAAATGTAATCTATAAGTTTGATAAATATAATTTTGTAAAATAAAAGAGACTAAGCTCTTTTATTTTTAGAATTTATATCTTATATAAGTTCTAACGTCTTGTGCTTCTGCTACAGGATTTTGACCAGCAGCTTGTGCTTGTGACATTGTCATTGGTGTTCCATCAGCTCCAAAGAAAGAGTTTGAACCTGTATAATCATAATCCATAAATACATAACTTACTCCCCAAGTTAGAGATTTTGTAAGTTGTTGATTTCTATATACTTCCCAAGCTTGACCACGAGTTGCAATTTTACTTCCTGCATACGTATCTTCACCATAAGTCATAGATCTCCAGTATTTACTTCCTTTATTCCATTCAAAGCCAATTTTTGCAACATCAGGAGTTATAGGACATGGTGCATTGATTCCTAACCAAACAGAAGTTCCAGTTTCAGAATCAGTTGAACCTAACATTCCTAATGAATTTGGGTTAGTTTTACTTGCTGCAAAAGATGCAAAAGCAATTGTATTGTCTAAATAATCAGAAATACCATCACCAATTCC
This sequence comes from Arcobacter ellisii, assembly GCF_003544915.1. Taxonomy (NCBI): domain Bacteria; kingdom Pseudomonadati; phylum Campylobacterota; class Epsilonproteobacteria; order Campylobacterales; family Arcobacteraceae; genus Arcobacter; species Arcobacter ellisii. The sequence continues at coordinate 225,479 of NZ_CP032097.1, forward strand.
TTCTGTTTTGAATAAAATTGTTGCGAAATCTATATCTCCAACATCTTTAAATGATGGTGTTGCCATTTGTAAGTTATAGGCTGTTGTTGAAGAAGGAGACGATTGATATGCCCCATATGCAGTGTTAAAGCTTTGTAAAGATTGTCCATCAAATCCAATCAAATTCCAAGCTTTTGCATAATTCATGTGAACAGAATATTGACCATCATCGTAAGGAACAGCAATAAATCCTAACATATCTACATCAACATTTTTATCGTCATCTTGTGAATAAGCTGGACTAAACATATCAAATCTAGGAACAGCGTTTGTTAACCCTCTTCCTCCACAAATTTTTAACCAAGAACCAGTTAGACCTGTTAATGTATCTGTATCAAATTTGATAGAGAAACCATCAAATTCTACATCAACTACATGAGATAATGGAGAGTTTGCTTGTTGGTCATTTCTAATATTAATTGGTAATCCATCAGTTGAAGGACGTCTACCAACTGAAGCAGCCCATGGAATATCAGAACCAAAAAGTTTTTCTTGAGTATATAACCAATAAGCCTCTTTTAGTTTTATTGTATTATCTGTTGCATTTTCATTTGTAACCCAATCAAAATTTGCATACCCTGGATTTGTATTTGATTGAGAATGATTTGCTGTATCTCCAAATGCTTTATTGTAAGATAATTTTCCATGGAAAGATGAATTATCATCAGCTTTATAAGCCATTCCTAACCATAATCTATTTGTTAAAAGTGCATTGTTTTCTGATTTTGAACCATCTGCGTGTTTGTATTGAATATTATCAACTTGAGTTCTAAAATCAACATCCCATTTTAAATTATCATTTCCACTTTGGATTTTTGCAGCAGTTGCAGTGTTTGAAACTGTATCAAGTTTTTTTTCAATTTTTTCAATTCTTTTTTCATCAACTGTTGTAACAGCAGATGTTTGTGCTTGTTGTTTTACATCTTGTTCTGCAACTTTTTTTTCTAAAGCTTCAATTTGTGCTTTTAAAGCTTGAATTTGGTTAAGCATTTCTTTGTTTATATCACTTGCAAAAGAAGAAGTAGTTAGCGCAGCGACTACTGATAATCTAATCAAATTTTTTTTCATATTAATCCTTTATTATAGCTTTATAAAATCTTTATAAAGCATTAAAAAAGGGTGAATAAAATTCACCCTTTAAAATAAGTATCTTTTAACTTATAACTTTTAGCAAGATGGAACGTTTCCAGAATCACTTGCAAATTCAACTGAAAAATCAAATATATGTTCAATTGCAGATTCTTTAACATCACCAGCTTTTACATTTGGACAAATTTTAATAATTTCTTCTTCAAATTTTCCAGACTCTTTTATTTGTTTCCATTCTTCTTGAGTATGTTTTGCAGCAAATTTTGCTCCTGTCATACCACAAGGTTCTTTTAGTAATTTACTAAAAAATTTTTGACCTTTTACTGCATCAGCAGATAAAGACGTAGATGCCACACTTAGAGCTAATGTACTAGCAATAACTAATTTTAATAATTTCATATTATACTCCCTAATGAAAAATTAGCTACAATTATACCTAATGTAGATAAAACAAATCTTATAAATTATAAAAAAAAGTGAATTAAAATGAAATATTTTTTACTGAAAGAAATAGTAAACTACTTAAAAGAAAATGCCCAAATAATCAAGTCTATTAGAAGAATAGACAACAATTTAATTATAACTGAATTTAATAATAAGAATATTTTATATTTTGATATATCTAAAGGAAATGCAACAATTTTTAAACATAAAAAAATTTTATCTTCAAAAAAAGATTTTAATGCCCCTTTTGATGTGAGTTTACAAAAGAGATTTAGTAATTCAAAAATTGAAAATATTGAACTATATAATGATGATAAAATTTTAAATATAAAAGTTAATTCTTCATCTTCTTATAAAAAATTAACAACAATTTTACAATTAGAGTTTACAGGTAAACATACAAATGTTATTATTTTAGATGAAAATAGAATAGTTATAGAAGCATTACGGCATGTTGATGAATTTTCATCAAGTAGAGTTGTAAAAGTAGGGCATAAATTAGATGAGATACCAAAACAAAGTTTTGTTCCAAAAATTGAGATTATTCCAAACATTGAAGAGTATTTGTATGAAATTTATGAAAAAAGAGAACAAGAAAATCTTGAAAATTTAAAAAAACAAAAAATTTCTTTGATTGAAAAAAAAGCAAAAAAACTAAAAATGACAATTGATTCTTTGCCTAAAAAAGAGGAACTTGAACTTGAGTCAAATAGTTTATATGAAAAAGCAAACTTGATTTTATCAAATTTACATAATTTGAAACCATATCAAAAAAGTTTTAAGGTTTACAATTATGAAGGCAATGAAATAGAAATTGATTTAGAAGGAAAAGCAAGTGCTTCAAAATATTCAAATGATTTGTTTAAAAAAGCAAAAAGAGCAAAACAAAAAGCTTCAAATATCTCTTTAGAAAAAGATAATTTAACTGAAAAACTAGAGTTTTTATTAAGATTAATTCAAAATATAAAAAATGCTAATTCTTTAGAAGATTGTGAATTTTTATATCCAAAAAAAGAGAAAAATCAAACAAAAACAAAAAAATCTCAACAGTGTGAAAGTTTCTTTTTTGAAGGATTTAAGATAATGTTAGGAACAAGTGAAAGGGAAAATATATATCTTTTAGAAAACTCAAAAGCAAGTGATTTTTGGTTTCATTTAAAAGATAGACCTTCATGTCATGTAATTGTTCAAAATACAAAAAAAGAGTTACCTGATTCTGTTATAAATAAAGCAGCAACTTTATGCGCAAAATTTTCTGTTGATTATTCAGGAGTTTATGAAGTTGATTTTACACAAAGAAGAAATGTAAAAATTCAATCGGGTGCAAATGTTTTATATAATCCATATACGACAACGGTTGTTAAAATTTAATAATTTTTCTGATTTAATTAAAAAAAGAGTCAAATAAGAGTCTTTTTGATAATATAATTTACTTTATTAATTAATAAAAGGGAGAATAGATGAATAAAATTAAAACATTTGGATTAAGTATAGCTGTGGCAACTCTGTTTTTTTCAGGTTGTGCAACAACTGAATTACAAACAAATGCGAAAATGACACAAAGTGTGTTTATTAATCCTGTAGCAAAAAGTAAAAGATTAATATTTGTATCAAGTAAAAATACAAGTGGACAAAAAATAAATCTTGAAAATAGTATATTAAATGAATTACAAACAAAAGGTTATACAGTTGTTGATGACCCAGAACAAGCAACATACGTTTTGATGATGAATGTATTATATTGTGATAAAAAACAAGAAAATAATGCAGTTGGTGGAGCTTTAGGAGCTGGTGCTGCAGGTGCAGGAATTGCAGCTTATAATGGTGGAGGAGCTGGAAAAACAATTGGTGTTGGTTTAGGAGCTGCACTTGTTGGTGGATTAATAGCAAAAGCAACAGAAGACACTATTTATCAAATGCAAGTTGATATAATGATTAGAGAAAAAGCTTCAGGAAAAGTTTATACTTCAAGTGCGACAGCAAATGGACAATCAAGTGTAAGTGATTCGAGTAAAGCTGGATTTATGAATAGTTTTGGAGGAAATATCAAAAATACTGATGCCTCTGGAAAATTAAATTCAAATATGGCAAATGCAACTGCTCAACAATATGAAACAGATTATATAGAACATAAAACGATGTTATTTGCAGAAGCAACAAAAATGAATTTAACATTACAAGAAGCTACACCAATTTTAGAAAAACAAATTGCAAGTCAAATTGCAGGATTATTCTAATATCTATATTACATTAACATCCTATCTAGTAAGATAGGGTGTTTCTTATTTATACTAACAACAATCAAAAATAATAAAAAAAACCAACCAAAAGCCAAAATTTTGTATAATAGAAAACTTTTAAATTTAAGGTTTGATAAATGTCTGAGATAATAAACGAGAGTTCAACTCGTATAAAAACTGGTGTTGTTTTAATTTTAGCTATGTTGATACTTGGCTATATTGATTCATATTTCTTATTTTGGCTTGTTTTTGGAATTATGTTAATGATTTCAATTTCTGAATCAAAAAGATTATATAGTTTAAAAAGTGATAGTATTTATGTTTATACTGCACTATTATGGTTTGCAGCATTTTTTTACCCAATGCCAATTGATTTAATATTTGTTGTAGCTATTGGTTATGCATCTCAATTAGCTTATAAAAGAACATTAAATCAAAAATTATTTTTACCTCTTTTATATCCAACAGCTTCGTTTTTATTCTTATTAACACTTTATAGTGAATATGGAGTAATGACTCTTTTATGGTTATTAGTAATTGTTGCAAGTACTGATATTGGGGCTTATTTTGTAGGTCGAACTTTTGGAAAAACAAAGTTTTGTGAAACAAGTCCAAATAAAACTATTGAAGGTGTAATTGGTGGAGTTGTTTTTGCTGTTGTTTTAGGAAGTTTATCTTCTATAAATGAGATTAATTTTATCGGGGCAGTTTTAGTTTCAATAATTGTATCTTTTGCCTCTGTATTTGGTGATTTATTTGAAAGCTATCTAAAAAGAGAAGCTGGAGTAAAAGATAGTGGTTCAATCTTACCAGGACATGGTGGAATATTAGATAGAACAGATGGTTATTTATTTGGTTCAATTGCAATGCTTGTTGTTTTAAGGATTTTAATTTGATACTTCTTGGAAGTACAGGTTCTATTGGTGTAAATACTTTAAACATTGCACGAAAGTTTAACTTAAATGTTGAGGTTTTAGTTGCAGGAAGAAATATTGATTTATTAAATCAACAAATACAAGAGTTTAAACCTAAAAAAGTTGTTATAGATAGAGCTGAAGATATAAAATTGGTTTTACATGATAATGTATCTTTTGGAGAAGCTGCAATTTTAGAAGCAATAGAAAATAGTACCTCTAAAACAGTAGTAAATGCTCTTGTAGGATTTTTGGGACTAAAACCAACATTAAAAGCAATAGAATGTGGCAAAAAGATTGCATTAGCAAATAAAGAATCACTTGTTGTTGCAGGAAAGTTTATAGACCAAAAAAATTTACGTCCAATTGATAGTGAACATTTTGGACTTTGGTATTTACTTCAAGATAAAAAAATTGATTCTATGATGATAACTGCAAGTGGAGGTTCTTTTAGAGATTATCCTTTGGAAAAACTTTCAAATGTCTCTATAAAAGAGGCACTTGCTCATCCAAATTGGTCAATGGGAAATAAAATTACTATTGATAGTGCAACAATGACAAATAAACTTTTTGAATTAGTTGAAGCAGCATGGCTTTTTGATACAAAAAAATTAGATGCAATAATTGAAACAAAATCACTAATTCATGCTTTTATAAATTTTGTAGATGGAAGTACAACAGCACATATTGCAAATGCTTCAATGCAACTTCCAATTTCATATGCTATTTTGGAAAAAGTTGATGAAGAGATTTTAAAACCTGTTGATTTAGTTGAAGTAGCAAATCTAGAATTTAGAAAAATAGAAACTTCAAGATACCCAATTTGGGAAATCAAAGATGAAATTTTAAACAATCTTGATTTGGGAGTTGTTTTAAATGCTGCAAATGAAGTTGCAGTTTCAAAGTTTTTAAATAGTGAAATTGGCTTCTTAGATATTTCAAAAATCACAATGGATGCAATAAATAAATTTAATAATGTAAAAGCATCATCAATAGATGAAATTTTTCAAATAGATAAAGAAGTGAGAAAATATTGTGAGTTATGATTTACTAATACCTTTTGGAATTTTACTTATTTTAGTTATTTATTTAATTTATTCAAGAAATAATTTTGAGAAAAATATTACAAATTTGTATGAGAAAAAATTTGAAGAGTGGAAAAAACATAGTACAATAGAAGAAAGTAAAACTTCACATAAAAAATTAGTCGGTTTAGTTTTTAAAACGGATTATAAAATAACAATTGAATTTTTAGATGAAAATGTGGAGTCACAATTAAATAGAGGGAAATTTGAGATAACTAAATATAAAGGATAGATAATGAAATATCTATTTATAATTTTGATGATTTTTTCATTTCTTGATGCAAAAATTTATCGAGATGGTCAAAAAGAAGTGGTTATTGATGATGTTGCAAAACTAATGTGGCTTGATAATATTTCAGTTATAAAAACTTCAAAAAATCATGAAAATGCTTCAACATATTGTAAAGAGATAACTCATTTAGGATTTAATGATTGGCGTTTACCAAAAGTTGAAGAGTATGAGTTAATAGTTGATAAAAATAATAAAAAAACATATATAAATAAAGCATTTAAGTATAACGTTCCAGATGGTTATTGGGCCCAAAAAGCTCATTGGAGAACACTTTGGTATTATGCTGATTATATGCATTTTATAAGTGGCACACCATATTATGACAATCGTATTAAAAAGAAATATGTTAGATGTGTAAGAGATTATTAAAGGATAGAATTTGAGTAAAAGAGTATTAATACTTCATGGACTTGGAGGAAGTGATTTTCCACATTGGCAATCACAACTTGCAAGTGACTTAATAAAAGAGAATTATATAGTTTCATTTCCAGCCTTTCCAAGTCGAGATAATCCAAAATTGCAAGAGTGGAAAGAGTTTTTAAAAAAAGAGGTAGAACATTTCAGACCAAATATTGTAGTTTGTCACTCTTTAGCAAATATTTTATGGTTTCATACTTGTGATGAACTTGATATAAAACTTGATAAATTAATGCTTGTTGCACCTGTTAGAAATCAAGTTTTAGAAGAGGCAAAAACATTTTTTCCTTATCCAATAGCAAAAGATTTAAAAGCACGAGAAATTATAATGGCAGCTTCAACAAATGACCCGTATATGAGTTTAGAAGAAGCGATTGAACTTCAATCTAAACTAAATATTGGTATGAAAATCATGGAAAATGCTGGACATATAAATGCAGCTTCAGGATTTGGAAAACTTGATTGTGCCTTAGATTGGATAAAAAGAGTTGATGAATGTGAAATTAATAAAGAGCAAGAATGATTTTAAGTATTGAAAGTTCTTGTGATGATAGCTCAATTGCTATCACAGAAATAAAAACAAATAAACTAATTTATCATAAAAAAATATCTCAGGAACTTCAACATAGTCTTTATGGTGGAGTTGTTCCAGAACTTGCTGCTAGGCTTCATGTTGAAGCTTTGCCTAAAATACTTGAAGAGTGCAAAGAGTATTTTCCATTTTTAAAAGCAATTGCAGTAACAAATGCACCAGGACTTAGTGTAACACTAATGGAAGGTGTAACTATGGCAAAAGCTTTAAGCATAAGTTTAAATCTTCCATTAATTGCAGTTAATCATCTAAAAGGTCATATCTATTCTCTTTTTATTGAAAAAGAGGAAGTTTTACCTATGACTATTTTATTGGTTTCAGGTGGACATACACAAATTATTGAAGCAAATAGTTTAACTGATATGAAAGTAATAGCAACAACTATTGATGATAGTTTTGGTGAGAGTTTTGATAAAGTTTCAAAAATGTTGCACTTAGGTTATCCTGGTGGTCCAGTTGTTCAAGAGTACTCTTTAAAAGGTGATGTTAATAGATTTGAGTTACCAATTCCACTTAGTCAAAGTCCAAAAATCGAGTTTAGTTATAGTGGACTTAAAAATGCTGTTAGACTTCATATTGAAAAACTTGAAAATAGCCAAGAAGGAATTACTGAACAAGATAAATATGATATTTGTGCAAGTTTTCAAAAAACAGCAGTTGACCATATTATACAAAAACTAAAAAAACAGTTTAAACAAAAAGTTCCAAAGAATTTTGCAATTGTTGGAGGGGCGAGTGCAAATATCTATTTAAGAGCCCAAATAGATGAACTTTGTAAAAAACACAATATGGGTTTATATCTTAGTGAATTAAAATATTGTAGTGATAATGCGGCAATGATTGGACGAGTTGCAGTTGAACAATATAAATTAAAAGATTTTATAAGTATAGAAGAGATTGATATACAAACAAGAATAAAGGAGTTTTGATGAGTTTAGCAGATATGTTATCAAAAGGTTTAGGTTCAAAACTTGAAGGTGATAAATTTGAAACACAAAAAGAGGATAAAAAAAATCCAAAAAAATCTTCAAATGAAATTATTCCTAAAAATCAACATCAATTAGTTTTTACCTTTGAAAAAAGAAATGGAAAACCTGTAACTTTAGTTGGAAGATTTTATATTGAAGAGAGTGAAAAAAAAGAGGTTTTAAAACTTCTAAAGAAAAAACTAGCTTGTGGTGGAGCGATAAATAATGAATGGCTTGAAATTCAGGGTGATTTTAAAGATAAAATCAAAGAGATATTAACAAAAGAGAATTGGAAATTTAAAAACTAAATCATTAAAGGAGCTGTTATGCAAAAAATATTTGATGAAGTAAATTCTTTAGATAAAAGATGTTATGAAGAGTTTTTCTTAAATGAAGATATTTTGATGGAGCATGCAGCTTCTAGTATTTGTTCATATATCGAAGATATTTTTGAAGAAAATAAATCTGTACTTATTGTTTGTGGAAGTGGAAATAATGGCGCTGATGGTTTAGCACTTGCAAGACTTTTATATAAAAAATTTGATGTTAGTTTATATCTTGCAAGTGCACCAAAATCTCCTATGGCAAAACTTCAATACAAAAGAGTTAAAACTTTAAATATTAAAGAAGTAGATGAACCATTTGAAGCAGATATTTTAGTAGATTGTTTGTTTGGAACAGGATTAAATAAACCTTTAGATGAAAAGTATTTAACTCTTATTGATACTTTAAACTCTTATAACTCTTTTAACATAGCTTGCGATATTCCAAGTGGAATTAATCATTTTGGACAAATAAGTAGTTCTACTTTTGAAGCAGATGTTACTATTACTATGGGAGCTTTAAAAACTTCACTTTTTAGTGATTTTTCAAAAGATTATGTTGGTGAAATAATCGTATCAAATCTTGGTGTTCAAAGAGAGATTTATGAGACACAAACTAATAAATTTTTATTAGATGAAAGTGACATGAAACTTCCTTTTAGAAACAAAAAAAATTCTCATAAAGGTTCATACGGGCACTTAAATGTAGTTGCAGGTTGTAAAAAAGGTGCGGGAATAATTGCAGCAAAAGCAGCTTTTGGATTTGGTGCCGGACTTGTTAGTGTTGTTTGTCATGAAAACCTTGATTTACCTTATCATATTATGCAAACTCATTTTATAAGTGAAAATTGTACAGCAATTGCTATTGGTATGGGTTTAGGAAAATATGAAACAGATGAAATAAGAAAAATTTTAAATAAAAAAGTAGCAAAAATAGTTGATGCTGATTTGTTTTATGATGATTTAATTTGTGAAGTTTTAGACCAAGAAATAGTTTTAACACCCCATCCAAAAGAGTTTGTTTCATTATTGAAACTTTGTGAAATAGCTGATATATCTGTACAAGAGTTACAAAATAATAGATTTTTATATGTTGAAAAGTTTTGTAAAAAATATCCAAATGTGGTTTTACTATTAAAAGGGGCAAATGTAATTATTGCTCAAAATGAAAAAATATATGTAAATAGTTTTGGAAGTGCAGTTTTGAGTAAAGGTGGAAGTGGAGACGTTTTAAGTGGTCTTATTGGTTCTCTTTTAGCTCAAGGGTATAAACCACTTGAAGCAGCAATAAGTGCAAGTTTAGCACATGCTATGGGTGCTAGAAATTACAAAAAAAATAATTACTCTTTAATACCTTCTGATTTAGTTGAAGAGATTAGAAAATTATGAAAGCAATAATCGTTCAAACAACTTGTTCGTCTAAAGAAGAGGCTAAAAATATAGCAAAGGTTTTAATAGAAGAAAAACTTGCAGCTTGTGTGCAGTTGAGTGAAATAGAATCGTTTTATAATTGGAAAGAAGAATTCTGTTGTGATAATGAAACACTTTTAAATATAAAAACAAGAAAAGATAATTTTGAGAAAATTAAAAGCAAAATATTAGAATTACATAGTTATGATTTGCCTGAAATTATTCAACTCGATATTGCAAATGCAAGTGAAGAATATTTAAAATTTATAGGAGATAATACAATATGAGTGATATTTTAAAAATAGGTAAATATGAATTTAATAGTAGATTAATCGTTGGAAGTGGTAAATATAAAGATTTTCAAACAACTAAAGATGCAACATTAGCTTCAGGTTCTGAGTTAATAACAGTTGCTATTAGAAGAGTAAATATAACTAATCCAAATGAAGAGAATTTACTAGATTATTTTAAAGATACAAATGTAAAATTATTACCAAATAGTGCGGGGTGTTTTACAGCTGAAGAAGCAATAACAACTTTTAGATTAATGAGAGAAGCAACAGGAATAGATATTATTAAACTTGAAGTTATTGGTGATGCACAAAAAACTCTGTATCCAGATGTAATTGAAACAATCAAAGCTTGTGAAATTTTAAAAAAAGATGGTTTTACAATCATGGCTTATACAAGTGATGATCCGATTATTGCAAAAAGATTAGAAGATGCAGGAGCTGATGCTATTATGCCATTAGCTGCACCAATTGGTTCAGGACTTGGAATTCAAAATAAATATAATATTGCATTTATTAGAGAAGCTGTAAAAGTTCCAGTAATTGTAGATGCAGGTGTTGGATGTGCTAGTGATGCAACAATTGCTATGGAATTAGGTGCTGAAGCTGTTTTAACTAACACTGCAATTGCATGTGCACAAAATCCAATTCAAATGGCAGAAGCAATGAAATATGCAGTTATTGCTGGAAGACTTGGGTATAAAGCGGGAAGAATCCCTAAAAAGCCTTATGCGACAGCAAGTTCACCGGTTGATGGATTGATTCAATTTTAATGAATTTAGAGAAATTTTGAAATTTTTCAAAATTTCTTCTAAAAACCCTTGACAAAGTTAAATATATTTAATATAATTCCGTCCACTTTTTGTGAAACTTCAAACTTTTTTGTCGGGGCGTAGCGCAGTCTGGTTAGCGCACCTGGTTTGGGACCAGGGGGCCGGAGGTTCGAATCCTCTCGCCCCGACCATTTAATTATTTAAATCTTGTGGTAGGTATAGCTCAGTCGGTTAGAGCATCGGGTTGTGGTTCCGAGGGTCGTGGGTTCGAGCCCCATTACCTACCCCATTTTATTTTTATTGCTTCCATAGCTCAGCTGGATAGAGCAACGCCCTTCTAAGGCGTAGGCCGTACGTTCGAATCGTACTGGGAGTACCACTTTTTGGTTTAGAATTACTATCTAAATCTTTTTTTAGAAAAATTATGCGGATGTGGTGAAATTGGTAGACACGCCAGACTTAGGATCTGGTGCCTCACGGTGTAAGAGTTCGAGTCTCTTCATCCGCACCACCTATAAAAAGGGTTTTTGAGCTACTTTTTATTTTTCTCAAAAAAATCAAAAAAACTTTTTTTACTACATTTTTACTACAGAATCAAAGCTTTAAAATCAAATGAATTTTTACTACTAATTAATTTTATTAAGCATATTTATTAATTACTACAGAGTATATATTTCATATTGTTTCTTTCTTTTTCAAATTTATTCAAAATATATCTTTTTTCAATAAAAATTCTTTTATTTACAATCTTATAAAAAACATATATACTAGCTTTATAAATATTTAGAGCTTGGTAGGCGTACAATCTTGCTTGATGTTTATCCTCTCGATAAACTATCAAGCTCTAAGTATTTATTATTAGATTGTACACCTACCAAATCTACAATCTAATTTTTCTTACTAATCATATTATTTTAATTTTAAACGTAAAAAGCTACTTTATTGCATGGAGAATATTTTTATGTTTGAAAAAAGGAGATAAATAATAGCCCGAGTGAGTTTGGCGACCGACCGAGCTATTAAATAATAGACTGCAATTATAACAAAAAACTACCATAATATCAATATTTTTTTCAAATTATAAAGCAACTTAATTGTTGAGAATAAAATATTGTCCATATATTTTGATAGGCATAATCTCTTGTGTCTGGTGAAGTAGCCATCTTTGGGGCTTATTCTAGTTATATAGTATCCCAAAATAACGCCGTTTGGTGAACAAATAAAAAAGAGACACTACGGTGTGTGCAGGAATTTGGAAACAAATGACTAGGGACAGAACTCCCTTTAAAGCAAGAAGTGGACTACATGCAGGTATGGCGTAGTGATTGATACTAGATTCTCAAACAAGTTTGGGGCATTTTTGCTAAGTCTAACTATTAAACTTACTTTGATTTAATACTCATTGATATAACTTATAGTAATTGGATATGTAAAATATATGGTATCGCATTACCCACTATGAAACCTCGCTAGTATGAGCATGAAAAAATATTAGTTTAAATGACGACGGCTCATTCTAAGGGTTATTCTGTCAAAAAACTTGGTTTTAAAAAAGCCAAGTTTTCTCCCACTTCCTCGGGTCTAAATCCAGAGTTATTAAAATTTTTAAAATCAATTTAACTAATTTTAAGTTTTTTTTATATATAATCACATTCCAATTAAGCGGGAGTAGCTCAGTTGGCTAGAGCTTCTGCCTTCCAAGCAGACTGTCGCGAGTTCGAGTCTCGTCTCCCGCTCCATTATAGAAGCCTTATATAAGAAGTAATTAACTTTTTGTGTAAGGTTTTTTTTAACCTTATTATTTATTGCTTCCATAGCTCAGCTGGATAGAGCAACGCCCTTCTAAGGCGTAGGCCGTACGTTCGAATCGTACTGGGAGTACCACTTTGAGCGGGAGTAGCTCAGTTGGCTAGAGCTTCTGCCTTCCAAGCAGACTGTCGCGAGTTCGAGTCTCGTCTCCCGCTCCAATATAAAATCAATTAATCACAATACTTTTTCTTAATATCTTTTTAATTTTCTTATATATATTTAGCTAAAATAAATAATAATTTAATACATACAATTTTCAAGGCATATATTTAATGACAATAATAGAAATAGAAAATAGTTTAAACACTCTAGTATCAAACTTCAACAAAGAAACTTTCATTTTTGATTTACTTTTAGCTTATGGAACACCAAAATCAACTATTAAAAGATTAATTGGAAGTGACCATGATAAACTAGCTTCAAATGGAGAATTGATTGTTAGAAAAAAGCGGCTTAATTAAAAAAAATGGGGTCTGAAAAGTTAAGTAAACTTCGGTACTATCGTTAGTTAAAAAGGATTATTTTGTCCTCGTACCTGCGGGATTACATCAGATGTCTGTAAAAAAACACTAAAGTATGCCCAAAATGTTTATCTAAAAACACAAAAAAGATTGGTAAAAGAAATGAAATTCAACGTTATCAATGTAATAATTGTGGTAAAAAATTTCAATCTAAAAGAAGACCAGAAAGACTAGAAAATTCTCTTTTTAAAGAATATGTTTATCATAGACAAACTTTACAAAACTTAGCAGATAAATATAATAAATCTATCCAATGGGTTCACTATAAAATTAAAGAATTTGAACCACAAATAAAAATTCATAATCCAAGACCAGTAAACTTAATTTGTGATGCAACCTTCTATGGGAAGAGAAAAGATAAGTTAGGTACTTTAGTTTTTATGGATAGCCTTACACACGAAATCTTAATTTGGAAACATATACAAACAGAAAGAGTAGATGATTATAAATATTTATTAACAGAATTACTTGAACTGGGATATATAATTCTATCTGTAACAATAGATGGTAAAAGAGGTGTATCTAACTTATTTAAAGATTATCCTATACAAATGTGCCACTTTCATCAAAAAAGAATTATACAAAGATATATAACATTACATCCAAAGTTAGAAGCATCTCAAGATCTAAAGAAAATCATGACAAGATTAAAATATAGTGATGAAACAAGATTTACAAAAGCATTAGATATTTGGAATATCAAATATAAAGATTTCCTCAATGAGATTACACTTCATCCTGATAGTCAAAAAAGTTCATATACTCATAAAAAACTTGTAGCTGCTTATCGTAGTATTAGAAATAATTTACCATATCTTTTTACCTATAAAAATCATAAGAAATTAAATCTTACAAATACAACAAATTTAATTGAAGGAGGAGTATTTTCTCCATTGAAAATATTAATCAAAATACATAGAGGTTTGAGTAAAAATTTGAAGTTAAAAATTGTTGATGATTACTTAGTTAGCTATAAGAAAAGAGAATAATTCAGACCCCTTTTTTTTTAATTAAGCCTTAAAAGATAATTAAAGTAGTAATTTAAGTTATTCTATTATTCCTTTTTTTCTCCTTTTGAAATTATTATTTGTATATTTTAAGATTTTTTATTAAAAATATATAAATGATACTACTTTTATACTTTGTTCTATTATACTAGCCACGTAAATAATAGTTTTTGATTTAAAATTATTAATTTTTTTTAAAGAGGCTAACGTGAGTATTGAAATAAAAATACCAGAAAATACAATAATTGTAAGTGAAACAGATGCAAAAGGTAACATTATTTTTGCAAATAAAGATTTTTGCAAAATTGCTGGTTATAATTTAGAAGAATTAATTGGAAAACCGCATAATATAGTAAGAGATGCAGATATGCCAAAAATTGCTTTTGAAGATTTATGGAAAACTATACAAGCGGGAAAAATTTGGAAAGGTATAGTTAAAAATAGAACTAAATCTGGAGGATATTATTGGGTAAATGCAACTGCATATCCTTCTAAAAATCCAAAAGGTGAACTTAGATATATCTCAGTTAGAATTAAACCTACAGAACAAGAAGTTGCAGAAGCTACAAAACTTTATGCAACACTAAAGTAGGTAAAAATGTTTTTTATTAAGAAAAACAATAATATTTTAGAAATTCTAAATATTTTAGAATCTTATTTTGAGAACAAAATAAATTACCTTCCAAAACTTGATTATTCAAAATATAAAATGGATAAAAATATAAAAGAAAGATTTGAATCTATTTTTGAAAAAATAAATAAAAAACAAGATGAAGAACTTTTAATTTATGGAGAATTACTTTTAGTAGCTGAAAAAGTTGCAACAGGTGATTTAGGAGATAAAATATATCATCTTAATACTTCAAATCAACAATTAAATTATATTGCAAAATCTATTAATGAATTAATAATAAATTTAGATAAAACTTTTAGTATGGTGTCTGGAATTTTAAATGAATATAAAAATGCAGATTATAGAAAAAAATTAGATGAAACGATAGTTGTAAAAGATTTTAAAACAATTTTTAGTGGTTTAAATTTACTTCAAGAAGCATTTACAGAAATATTAGTTGAAAATAAAGCAAATGGACTTGCATTAGATGAAAGTTCAAATATTTTATTAGAAAATGTAGATAAATTAAATATAAGTTCAAATGAGGCGGCTTCAAATTTAGAACATACTGTAGTAGCTTTAGAAGAGATGACTTCAAATATTAGGAACAACACTGAAAATGTGGCAAAAATGGCAATTTTATCTAGTGAAGTCACATCTGCTGCAACTTCTGGAGAAAAATTAGCAAATGAAACAACTGTTGCTATGGATGAAATAAATAATCAAGTAGAACTTATAAATGAATCTATTTCAGTAATTGACCAAATTGCATTTCAAACAAATATTCTTTCTTTAAATGCTGCAGTAGAAGCAGCAACAGCTGGTGAAGCAGGACGAGGATTTGCTGTTGTTGCTCAAGAAGTGAGAAATTTAGCTTCACGAAGTGCAGAAGCAGCTAAAGAGATAAAGAATATAGTTGAAAATGCAACAAAAAAAGCAAATTATGGTAAAGAAATAGCCAATAATATGATAAGTGGATATAGACAGTTAAATGAAAATATTCAACAAACTATAAATCTAATATCAGATATAGAAAAGTCAAGTAAAGAACAACTTTTTGGAATTGAACAAATAAATAATGCTGTAAATCAACTAGATCAACAAACAAAAAATAATGCAGTTGTTTCTTCTGAAACACATAATGTTGCAATATTAACTGATGAAATAGCAAAACTTGTTGTAAGTAATGCAAATGCAAAAGAGTTTATTGGAAAAGAAGAAGTAAAATCAAAGAGTTTGAGAAGATAAATATGTTTGAAAATATACTAAAAAAAATTGAATCATTACCTCCATTACCACAAACAATTATTGACATTGAAGAGTTTAGAAAAAGAGCAGATAAAGAGGTTGATGATTTAATAAAAATCATAGAAAAAGATGCTCTTTGTGTTACAACGCTCCTTAAAGTAGCAAATTCTTCTTTATTTGGATTTAGGTCTAAGATAGAAACAGTTGGAAGAATAATCAATCTTTTAGGTATGAATTTTACTATTTATGTTTCAATGCAAGAAACAATAAAAAGTATCTTGACATCAGATTTGTTACCTTATGGTGTGGGGTGTAAAGAATTTATGAAAGCTTCAAACTTATCTTTAAGTTTAGTAAATCTTTGGCTTCCAAATAGTGATAGAGTATTAAAAGATGAAATTCTATTAGGAGTTTTACTTCAAGAATCTGGGAAATTTATACTTGCAGAAATAATTGTAAATAGAGATTTAACTAAAGAATTTACAAAAAGATTACAAATAGGAACAAATGTTGTTAATGTTGAAAAAGAGCTGATCGGAATAACCACTTCAAGAATAACCGCACAAATTTTTAGATATTGGAAATTAAGTGAAAATTTGATTAAGATGATTGAGTTTGCAGATGATATAGATGAATGTGAAGAAGAATATAAGAAAAAAGCTCAAATCTTAGATGTTGTAAAAACTATCTGTAATATTTGTAGCACATTTAGTGAAGAAAGTATCAAAAAGGGTATAGAAAAAGCAGAAAAATATGGTTTAGATGTTCCATCTTTAATTCATTCTATCGATATATTAAAAGATAGATTATCTAAAAATAATTAAGATTTTTTATGCTAAAACATTTTTGTTTAGAAAATAGTTGTTTTATCATAAAGAGTGAAGATGATTTAATTGATGTTTTTGATGCATTATTATCTCAAGGAGTAGAACCTTATGAAGCTTACAATTTGATAGTTGAAAAATATGGAAAAGAAGTTATTTCTAAAGTTTTAGAAGATAAAAATTCAAAAGAATAGATAAAAAAAGAGTTTTGAAATGAAGTATATTAATATTTTAATAATAAATCCAGATAAATCATATATTAATAAAATAAAAAAGTTTTTAAATAATAAGAATATTAAAATATTTCAAGCTCAAAATATGAGAGAAGCTTTATTATTAGTTATAAAAAACAGTATAGAGATTATTATTTATGATTTTTACATGCCACATTTTAAAAATTGTGAAATTATTAAAATTTTACAAAAAAATAGTATGAATAAAAACATATCGTTTACCTTTATTTCAAATTCTTCTGAAATGATAGATTTACATACAAAAATATCTGAAAAAATTACTCTTTAAGTTAAATTATTAATTTTAAGAATTTAAAAATTTTATCAAAATGATACTATTTTAATACTTTTTTTTACTAGAATACCTTCACACAAATAATTATTAATTAATAATTTAAAAATCAGTAAAAAGGGATTTTTGATGCTACTTGATGGAAATATTGTATCTACATTGTCAGTTCTGTATGTTGAAGATTCTAAAACAACTAGAGAAGCTATGTCTATTTTACTAAATAATAAATTTAAAAAAGTTTTTGTTGCAAAGGATGGTGAAGAAGGTTTATCTTTGTGCAAAAAAAATAAAAGTGAAATTGATATTATTATAACAGATGTAAATATGCCAAAACTTTCTGGAATAGAAATGGTTAAGTATTTAAGAAATGATAATATAAATATTCCAGTTATTTTTACTAGTGCTTATACTGATTCAGATTTATTACTTGGTGCTATGGAATTAGGAATTAATGATTATTTAGTAAAACCTTTTAGTATTCCAAATTTATTCATAAGAATTGAACACATCTTTGAAGAAATACATTATCAACATCTAGCATCAAGACAAGAAAAAGAGTTAAATCAATATTTAGAATTATTAAACAAAGTAGCTATTGTTTCAAAAACAGATCCTAAAGGAAAAATTTTATACATAAATGATATTTTCAGTGAAATTTCTGGTTACAGCAAAGGAGAATTAATTGGAAAATCTCATAATATAGTGAGACATCCTGATATGCCAAAAGAGATTTTTAAAGAACTATGGAACACAATAAGTCAAGGAAATATTTGGAAAGGGAAAGTAAAAAATAAAACTAAAGATGGCGAACCCTATTATGTAAATGCAACCATTCTTCCTATTTTTGATGAAAATGAGTCAATTATTGGTTTTATAGGTATAAGATTTTTAATTACTGAAGATGAAGACAACAAAAGAGAGTTTAGAAAAAAAGTTGTTGACCACATAAAATTATCAAAAGAGAATGAAATAAAGCTTTTAGGTGAAATAACAAAATTAAAAGAAGAAAATAAGAATTATTCTAATTTAATTTTAGATTTAGAAAATGAGAAAAAAAGAACTACAAAACAATATTCTCAAATAGTTCATTATGAAGAAGAGATTAAAACCTTAAAAGATAATTTAGAAAAAAATAGAAGTAAATTTACTAAACAATTAAGTGATTTTGCCATTGAAATTAGAAAACTTCAAACAAATAATAAAGTTTTGGAAGAAAAAAATAAAGAAAATATAGATGATATTAGATCAAGGAATAGTGAAATAAAGAAATTACAAGTACATATTGAAGAACTAAATAAAATAATTGTAAATTTAAGAGATGTTATAGAATTTGGGAGTAAAAAATAGGAAATGATTGAGTTAAGAAAAATTATTTATATGTTTATTAAACTTTTTTTTAAGAAAAAAATTAATAAACAAAACAAAATAGAGTTTTCAGATAAATTAAATAGAACCATAAAGTATAGATATTAGTAAAAAAGGGGAAAATAGTGTTTAAAAATAAATTAAAAGATAAAGAGATAGTAGAACTTAAAGAAAAAATAATTAGCTTAGAAAGTAAAAATTCTGAAAATAAAAATGTTTTATCTGAAATAGAGAAAATAATTGAGCATATTGAAAATGGATTTTTTATGTATGAAATTACAGCTAAATCTTCTGATCCACAAATTGAATCCATAAAAAATAAGATAAATTTACTTTCTAAAAATCTTCAGTTGAAAATTTCTTCAGTAAGTGATGTGTTATTGGATTTCGGTGTTTCTCATTTTGAAAGTAGAGTTGATGAAAAAATCAACATGACAGGTACATATGGAAGTCTAAAATCAAGTGCAAGACTAATTGGAAATAATGTATCAGAATTACTAGCTATGATTATGAGTAGTGGAGAAAAATTAAATGAAGATACGAGCATATTATCAAAAGCTTCTTCTTCTTTATCTCAATCTGCAAATCAACAAGCTGTTTCTTTAGAAGAAACAGCAGCATCTATTGAAGAAATATCTTCAACTATTTCAAATAACACTCAAAGTATAGAAAATATGTATGTATTAGCAAATAATGTGTATAAATCAGCTTCAGATGGTGAAAAACTAGCAAATCAAACAACTGTTGCAATGGAAGAGATAAATATTCAAGTTAATTCTATAAATGAAGCAATTACTGTAATTGACCAAATTGCATTTCAAACAAATATTCTAAGTCTAAATGCAGCCGTTGAAGCAGCAACTGCTGGAGAAGCTGGAAAAGGATTTGCCGTTGTTGCACAAGAAGTAAGAAATCTTGCTTCAAGGTCAGCAGAAGCGGCTAAAGAGATAAAAACTATAGTAGAAAATGCAACAAGAAAAGCAAATGATGGAAAAGAAATTGCAAATACTATGATAGATGGATATAAAGAGTTAACTAAAAAAATCGATGATACTATATCTTTAATATCAAATATAAAAGATGCAAGTAAAGAACAGGAAGTAGGGATTCATCAAATAAATGATGCAGTAAATCAATTAGATAGAGTAACTCAAGAAAATGCAATGCAAGCAAATCAAATAAATAATTTATCCGAAGAAGTTTCTACATTGTCTACAAAATTAGTACAAGCAGCAAGTTTAGCTCAATATTCAAAACAAACAAAAGATTATATTTGTGATGTTGATTTAGTTTTTAAAACAGCAAAGTTAAAAAATGACCATATAAGATTTAAAGAAACAAATTTTGCTAAATTAGGTAAAAATCAAACTTGGAATGTAGTTTCACACCATGATTGTGCTTTAGGAAAATGGATAGATGAATCTGAAAAAAGTGGAGAAAAATATACAAAAACACAAAATTGGCAAAAATTAAAAGAATATCATTCTAATATTCATATCTCAGTACAAACATATATAAACGAAGATGTAAAAGAGAAACCTTCTATAAACTTAAATGAATTAGCGATAAATATTGAAAATACAACTCAGCATATTTTTGATTATTTGAATATTGTTAAAAAGAATGTGTGTGTAGGATAAAATGAAAAATAAGATAATTAAATAATTTGTATGATAGTAGATGAGATGTTATAGGTAGTTTCTTGTTTTAATTAGTAGAGCTAAAAGAACATAAATTAAAAAAAAGGGAAAAAATGTTAAATAAAATCGATTTTAATGTAAATTTTAGGAGGAAGTTTGTGAACAAATTAACAGTAAAACAGAAGATTTTGGTTTTATCAGGTGTGTTATTAGCATTATTTTTAATCTATGCAATAATATCTATTAGAGCATTTACAATAATAGTAGATGATTCAGAACATGTTGAAAAAAAGAGTGTACCTGAGATTATACATTTTGCTTCATTTGAAAAATATGTGCTAGATATGCAGATTGGAATATCAAATGCTATTATAGAGAATGAACCAAAAAAAATTGAGAGTGCAAAAAAGTATTTAGATAAAGCATTAGGTGAAATAAAAACTTTAAAAAATCTTTTTAGTGATGCTAAAACATTGCAAACTTTAGATAAGTTTGAAAAAGAAGTAGAAAGCTTGTTTAAAGAGGGTGAAAGTTTAGCAAAAAAGTTAATTAATATTGAAAATAGAAATGAACAAACGATAGCTAGTATTGAAAAATATGAAGAACACCTATATAGTTTGGAAAAAGAGCTAGAAGAAGAAATAAATAAAGTAGAAGAAATTATAAAACAAAATATGGAAGATATTGTTAGTTTATCACAAAACTCTTTGTATGAAGCAATAGTTATTTTACTTTTAGGTTTTGTAATAGGGATAGTATTGAGTTTTGTACTTATTAATTCAATAAATAAGTCTTTAAATAACTTCAAAGAAGGTTTATTATCATTTTTTTCATATTTGAATAGAGAATCATCAACTGTATCAATGTTAAATGATAGTTCAAATGATGAGTTTGGAGAGATGGCAAAAGTAGTAAATCAAAATATAGAAAAAACAAAAAAAGGTATAGAAGAAGATAGAAGATTAATTGATGAAACTATTACTGTTTTAGGAGAGTTTGAGCAAGGAGATTTGTGTCAAAGATTAAATATTACTGTATCTAATCCAGCATTGATGCAATTAAAAGATGTATTAAATAATATGGCAAACAATCTTGAAAATAATATTGATAATGTATTGAATATTTTAGAAGAGTATTCAAATTATCATTATCTTAAAAAAATACCAACAAAAGATATAAAAGAACATTTATTAAAACTAGCAAATGGTGTAAATACTTTAGGTGATTCAATAACACAAATGCTAATAGAAAATAAATCAAATGGATTAACATTAGATGAAAGTTCAAATATTTTATTAGCAAATGTTGATAGATTAAATATTAGTTCAAATGAAGCAGCAGCAAGCCTTGAAGAAACCGCAGCAGCGCTTGAACAAATTACTTCAAATATTAGAAACAATACTGAAAATATTCAAAAAATGGCAAGTTATTCAAATAGTGTAACAAAATCAGCAAATGATGGTGAAAAATTAGCAAATCAAACAACTGTTGCAATGGAAGAGATAAATATACAAGTTAATTCTATAAATGAAGCAATTACTGTAATTGACCAAATAGCATTCCAAACAAATATTCTTTCTTTAAATGCAGCAGTTGAAGCAGCAACTGCTGGAGAAGCTGGAAAAGGATTTGCTGTAGTTGCACAAGAGGTAAGAAATCTAGCTTCACGAAGTGCAGAAGCTGCTAAAGAGATAAAAACTATAGTAGAAAATGCAACTAAAAAAGCAAATGATGGAAAAGAGATAGCAAGTCATATGATAGAGGGTTATAAAGAGTTAAATCAAAATATCACAAATACAATAAATTTAATTCAAGATATAGAAATGTCAAGTAAAGAGCAATTAAGTGGTATAGAACAAATCAATGATGCTGTAAATCAATTAGATCAACAAACACAACAAAATGCAGCTGTAGCATCACAAACACACGATGTAGCAGTATTAACAGATGAAATAGCAAAATTAGTTGTGAGCAATGCTGATGCTAAAGAGTTTAGTGGGAAAGATACTGTAAAAGCTAAAGCTATAAACGTAAAACATGACTCTTCTTATGATATTAAAACAAATCAAGTTATTCATAAAAAAATAAATTTTTCAAAACCTACAGTAGATACAAAAAAAGTTGTAACAGCTAAAAAAGAAGAATTACATACTGAGGATGAATGGGAAAGCTTTTAAGCTTTTTCATTATTTTTAGAAAATGACTTGTCCAAATAGAATAAAACCTAAATTATTAAGAGATATAAAAACTGAAGCTCTTTTAGTGTTCATAAGAACTACATTAGAACAGTATTTTCATCAAATAGATAATAATGGATACTATTTTAAGTTAGGTAATGAAGAAGATAATACCATTGTATACTCTGCATTAAAAGAGTTATTGGGAGAACTTCAAGATACAGTTATAAACTCAACGTATCTTAGGAGTTTGATAGAAAATGCTAATAAAAATGCTACTTTGAAAATATTGGCAAAAAAAGAAGAACCTCTTATGGTTTATTATGATACTTTGATAAAAACAATAGAAACTTTATTACCAAATGGAAGTTTTTGGATACCGGAATTAGTTGTAATTTGCCTTTTAAGTGAATGGATAATAGAAGAAGAAAAAACTGCATATTTTTATCCATATTTGAAAAAAATAGATTATTTAAGTTTGATAAATAGATATGACAATACAAAAAAAGATTTAGAAAATGACAAAAAAGAGATAATTATGAATATGTATAAAATCTCTTCTAAATTAATAGAAAAATTAAAAAAAGCAGAATATAAAATTAATACAACTAGAAAAAAAAGTAAAAGAAGGAAATAGATGATTAATTCTAATGTTACAGTTGAATTACAAAAATTAGAAAAACTTTTAAATAAAGTAGGTGATTTAGTAATAACAAACTCTATGATGTCCCAAAGTATAGATAATTTGCCATATAGTGAAGAAAAAAAGAATCTTCTTGAAAAAATAAACATATTTCAAAGACATATTGTTGAACTACAAGAGTATGCTACAGATATAAGAATGATTAAATTTGAAAGTATGTATGGAATATACAATGATATTATTTTAGAATTAATGCCTAAAAATAAATCTATAAAGTTAGAGATTTTAGGTGGAAATACAAAAGTTGATAAATCACTAATAGAACAATTGGATTCATCTATAAAAACCTTAATCACAAACTCAGTTTTATATGGAATTGAAGAAACTCAAGAAAGAATTAATAAAAATAAACCTATTGAATCAACAATAAAAATCATAGCTCAACAATTAAACGGTCAAATTTCTTTTAGTATAGAAAACGATGGAAAAGGTTTAAATAAAGAAGAAATAACTGAAGATTATATCTTAGAAAATCAAGAAGATAGTCAATTAAAAGGTATAGAAAAAATTAAAGAAATTATTGAAAGACTTAATGGAAATATAGAAATCCAAAGTGAATTAATAGATGGTTTTTCTTTTACTATGACTCTTCCTTTAACTCACTCTATTTTAGAAGGTTTAAATATAAAAATAGGAAATAATATCTTTATTTTGCCAACATCTTCTATTGTTGAATCAATACAACCAACAAATGAAATGATTAAGTTAGTTGGAGATGGAAGTACTCCTTTATTAATGTTAAGAGATGAGTTTATTCCCATTATAAAATTGCATGAACATTTTCATATAGAATCGAAAAATCAAATATTAGAAGATGGCATATTGATAATTGTTAAATCAGGAATTCAAAAAGCAGCTTTATTTATTGATGAATTTTTGCAACAACAGCAAATTGTAGTAAAAGCGATTGAAACAAATTTTAGAAAAGTGGATAGTGTAGCAGGTGCAACTGTTAGGGGAGATGGTAGTATTGGCATCATAATTGATGTTAAAAGTATTTTAGAAAAATAGTAAAAGGCTAGTATTATGTTTGAAATAATAACAAAAAAGATAAGCAATAAAATTATAGTGGCGTTATTTCTACTTATGTCACTAAGTAGCTTAACAGTTATATTTGTAACAACTTCCAAAGTAACTGAAGATTTAATTGTAAAAACAAAAGAAAACTTAGAGATGTTAAATGCGGCAATGTTTCAAAGTCTTAGAAATGCAATGAACACAGGAGATCCAGTTCAAATTGCAAAAGCAGAAGAAGACGCTAGACAAATAAATGGTGTAAAAAATCTAACTGTTGCAAAAAGTAAAGCCTTAATGGAGCTTTATCCTTCAAACGTTCCTTATACAACTGATGAAAAAGTTCTTGCAACATTTGAATCTAAAAAACCTCTTTTATTACAAACTGATGATGAAAATGGTCATAATCTAAGAATGGTGAAACCAATGATTGCAACACAAGAGTGTTTAATGTGTCATGCAAATCAAAATGAAGGTGATGTAATAGGAGTTATGGATTTAACTTTCTCATTGGAAGAATCAGATAGTAAAATAAAAAGTTTATTAACTGAAATCTCAATAATTTCAGTTATTTTGTCACTTATAACTATTGCCTTAATTTTATTTATAGTAAAAAAAGCAACAAATCCTATTGGAAAATTAAAAGAGGGATTTGAAAATTTACTTAATTCAAACGATACTAACATCACATTAAAAATTGATTCACAAGATGAAATTGGAGAAGTTGCAAATCTATTTAACTCTTATATGAATAAAGTAAGAGATGGTTTAAAACAGGATGAAAAAGTGATTGAAGAAGCAAGTGATGTTTTAGAAAAAACAGCAAATGGTTTCTTTGTTTATAAAGTAAATGGAACAGCTTCTAATCCTCATGTTGAAGATTTAAAAAATAAATTAAATTCAATGATTTTAAAAACAAATGAAACAGTTAATAAAATAAATGAAGCTTTAAGATATTACTCTGAATCAAAATATAATTTTGTAATCAATGATGATGGAATTTATGGAAACTTAGGTTCATTAACTTCAGGAATAAAACTTGTAGGAAATAATACTTCTGAAATTTTAGCAATGGTTATGAACACAGGAAATGCCTTAAATGAAAGTACAAAAACACTTTCTGGTGCTTCAAATAATCTTTCAACTTCTTCAAATCAACAAGCTGCTTCATTAGAAGAGACAGCTGCTGCTTTAGAAGAGATAACAGCAACAATTCAAGCAAATACACAAGCAACAGTTGAAATGGCTCAATTAGCACAAAATGTAACTAAGTCTGCTAAAAATGGACAAGAATTAGCAAATTTGACAGCTTCTTCAATGGATGAAATAAATAAAGAAGTAAGTTCAATCAATGAAGCAATTGAAGTAATTGACCAAATTGCATTCCAAACAAATATTCTATCTTTAAACGCAGCTGTTGAAGCAGCAACTGCTGGAGAAGCTGGAAAAGGATTTGCAGTTGTTGCTCAAGAGGTAAGAAACTTAGCAAATAGAAGTGCAGAAGCTGCAAGAGAAATTAAAAATATCGTTGAATTAGCAAGTAAAAAAGCTAAAGAAGGTAAAGATATCTCTGATAATATGATAAATGGTTATAAAGAGTTAAATGAAAATATCTCAAATACAATTGTAACAATAGATAAAGTAGCAAGTGCTTCAAAAGAACAAGAAAGAGGTATTATTCAAATTAATGATGCAATAAATATGCTTGACCAAGCAACACAAAAAAATGCACAAGTTGCTGATCAAATATCAACAATGGCATCAAATATTTCAGCTATGTCAAACTCATTAGTAACTGCGGCTGCAAGAGCATCATTCTTAGAAGACTCTTTAGATAAAGTTTGTGATGTAGATTTAGTTTATGATACAGCATTGTTAAAAGTCGACTTATTAAATACAAAAGATAAAGTTTATGGGAAACTTGGAGATTATAAATCATTTAAAATTGAAGAAAATCAAACATTAAAACAATGGAGTGAAAAACATATTAATTCAGGGAAAAGAGTTGATATGACTATTATGAAAAATATAGAAGAATTAAATAATAAATTCCATCATAATCTACAAGAATTAGTAAATGCGAATTCAAATAAAGAGAAAAATGAAGAGCTAAATAAAAGAGCTAAAGAGGTTGAAATGGATGCTTTAAGAATCTTTGGTAATCTAAATAATGTAAAGAAAAACTGCATATAAAAATTTTTTATGAGAGGAAAATGAGTTATGGATTATTCTATTTTAGAAAAATATGGTAAAAAAATTTCTGTATTATTTGTTGAAGATGATGAAGAAGTCAGAAAACAATTAGGTTTCTTATTAAATGATATATTTTATAAAGTAGATATTGCTGTAAACGGTTTAGATGGATTAAAAAAATATACAGAATATTATGATAAAAACAAAAAATATTACGACTTAATAATTACTGATATAGATATGCCTTTAATGAATGGAATTGAGCTTATACATGAGATATTTTATAAATATTGTAAACAAAAGATTATAGTTCTAAGCGCTCATAATGATTCTAAATATCTTATGGAATTGATAAATACTGATATTTATCATTACGTTTTAAAAACTTTTTCATCAGAAGAACTTCTCTCTCTTTTTTGTAAAGTTACAAAAGAAATTTATGAAAAAGAGAATTTTATAAATATTGAAAAAAATTCAATTATTAAGCTTTCAGAAGATTTATTTTGGAATTCTACTTTAAAACAAATTTATTATAAAAATGAAATTTTTAAATTAACAAAAAAAGAGTTTTTATTGTTAGAATTGCTTCTTACATGTACTGATAAAGTATATACTATTAATGAAATAATAGAATATATATGGAAAGATGAACCTCTTAAAAATCCAGATATTTCTAATCTAAAAAATTTAATATCTAGACTTAAAAGAAGATTACCTTCTTTAAATATAGACAATTTTTATGGAGTTGGATATAAGATTAGTTTTTAGAAATAATTATTTTTATAATTTTTTATAAAAATAATTATGGAGAAAGCTAAAATGACATAATTAGTATGAGAAATGTGTAAGTGTGAATTTATTTGCTTAGATGAATACATTTAAAAATAAAAGATTATAGAAAACATGTTAGCAAAATTGTTTACATAGTTTTAAATATAAATATTAAGTTGATATATGGAAAATAATGTTTTAAAAATAATTGAAGAATCAGGTTCTAAAGGACCTAAATATGAAAGTTTGGTAAAAATATTTAAATTATATGAGCAATTACAATATGCAACAAATATTAAACATATAGCACATGATATTTACTATTGGTTAAATAGAGAATTTAAAATTGATAATATGGTTTTTACTCTTTTTAATATAAATAAAAATGAAAAAGAAGATATTTATATTGAAGGAGAACATTTTTATTTAGATGATGAATTTTCAAATTTTTTTATAATTAATACAGATACAAGTATAAACGCAACTGTTTCATTTAGAGCTATTTCTAAGGTGCATAATAAAATTATTCAAGATCAATTTTATATTATTGATGCAGCCTTTCATTTAATATCACCAATTATTCAAAATGGTATTTTAAAGAAAAATTATATTGAGTCTTCATCAATTGATTCTGTAACAAATGTATATAATAGAAGTTATTTAGTAGAACATTTAAATAAACACTTATCTCTTACAAGAAATAAACAATCACAAATATATTTTTTAATGGTAGGAATTGACCATTTCAAGGCTGTTATAGATGAATTTAATCATGATATTGGAGATATTGTATTAATTGAATTAGCGAAAGTAATATATTCTAATATTTCAGAATTTGATATTATAGGAAGATTAACTGGTGATGAATTTTTAATTTCACTATTTAGTGCAGAATATGAATATGAAGTTAATTCAATTGCACATAAAATTATTGCAGATTTTGCACAAACAGAAATAATAGTAGATGAGAAAACTAATCAAATTCTAAAAAAAACAATTTGTATAGGTATAGATAAACACTTAATTTGTGATGAAAAAGATATTAGTGAAACAATTAAAAATGCAGATATAGCACTTTATGAAGCAAAAAATAAAGGTCGAAGTAGTTTGTTTAACTATAAAGATTTAAGAATAGAAGATACCATAGATTTATTTTAATTAGATTAATAAAATATTTAAATTTTAGAAAATTATTTTTAAACATCTGTTTTCCGACACCTTTTCTCTAAATCAAAAAAACTTCCAAAAAATACCTAAATAATATGCGATAAATACTATCGGATTGTGATACAATACGAAAACTATATCAAAGAGGTTTTTCGTATGTTAATAGGTTATGTTAGAGTTTCAACTGATGATCAAAATCTAAATTTGCAAAAAGATGCATTAATTAAATATGGTCTTGATGAAAGAAATATATTTTCTGATAAAACATCTGGTTCAAAAGATAAAAGAGTTGGACTTGATAAAGCAATAGAGTTTTTAAAAGATGGTGATACTTTAGTTGTTTGGAAACTAGATCGTTTAGGAAGAAGTTTAGCTCATTTAATTGATGTTATTACTAATCTAAAAAATAGAAATGTTTCTTTTGTATCTATTACTGAAGGTATGGATACAACAACAGCTTCAGGTGAACTATTCTTTCATATCTTTGGAGCATTAGCTCAATTTGAAAGATCTTTAATTCAAGAAAGAGTAAAAGCTGGACTTGAATCTGCAAAACTAAGAGGTATTAGAGGTGGACGACCAAGAGCTATTGATGATGAAAAAATGATAGCTATTAAAAAAGCTTTAGAAGATGGAATGAGTAAAGCTGCTGTTTGTAGAACATTTGGAATTAAACGAAGTACTTTGATTGATAGCTTGAATAGAAGTTAGAAATTTCACAATAATGTTTCCACCTGTTTCACTTTTATGTTTCCACTTTTTGAGGAATTAGTGAAATGATTTTAAATTTTTAGTTGGCGAATAAGTTTTAAGATATAAGCTACCTTAAAAAATCTTTCAATTTGCAAGATAATTCATTGTTAGAAAAAAAACTAATTATAATTCTTCTATAAATTTATAAAAAGAAGAAGAATGAAAATACATTTAGACTTAGATTGCTACTTCGTTTCAGCGGAGCGAACAAGATACCCATTTTTAAAAGGTAAAAATATCGTGATTGCAAAAGGTAGTGATAATAAAATATTTTCAAATGATAAAAAAGAGGGAATGGTATTAGGTGATACTGGAGCTTTTAATTCTCTTTTGGAATTTAAAAATAATTATGATGAAAAAAACATATTAGAAGCTTGGAAAAAAGAATTTTTAGATAGTGATGGAAGAGTAAGAGGTATTGTAATTACTAAAAGCTATGAGTGTAAACCTTATGGGATAAAAACAGGAGCATCATTAAAAGAGGCTTTCTCATTATGCCCAAACTTAGTTGTAATACCAAGTGACCACTATTTTTATCAAGAACTATCTCAAAAATTAAAAGCATATTTAGAGTTAAAAATTCCACTACTTGAGCAATATAGTATAGATGAATGGTTTGGTGATTTAGATGGTTATATCAAAGATGAAGATACCCTAGAATTCATAACTGAACTAAGAGATGATATTTTAAAAAAGTTTAATTTACCAATAACTATTGGTGCATCTAAAAGTAAATGGATAGCAAAACTATTAACAGATAGAATCAAACCTTTTGGAGTATTTGCACTTCCAAATGATAAAGTTTTAGAATATACAAAAGATATAAGTATAAATGACTTCCCTGGTATTGGAAAAGTAATTGCTAAAAAGCTACAAGATTATCGAGTCAAAACATTAGGTGAATTGAGAAATAGACCTACATTATTGAATGAATATGGAAAAACTGGAAAAGATTTATATAATAAGATTTGTGGCATTGATAATGAAAATGTTGTACCCAATAATGATAGAAAAGGTATTGGTATAAGTAGAAACTTCAAAGCCATCCAAGATAGGAATGAGATATATAGAAGAACTTTAATATTAGCTAGATATTTAAGTCATACTATCTCTAAATTAAAATTAAATCCAACCACTTTTTATTTTAAAATAAAATATGAATATGGGATAAAGAACTCCCAATCTTGAATTTTTTGACTGAAAATTGACCCACTATTTTGAAAACTTTTGACCCACCTGTAAACTAAAAAAACATACTCTTTTCTCATAAAAATAATAATTATGAAGAAAGGTAAAAGGAGATGATTAGTATGGAGGATTGGGTAACTATTCGTAATCTAAAAAAGAAAGATCCAAACTTAGGGACAAGAACCATTGCTTTAATGTTAGGTATTAGTAGAAATACTGTAAAAAAAGCATTAGCAAGTGATGAATTACCTTTATATAACAGAGGTGAGAAAAAGATAAATGAAGCAGTTGAACCATTTATTGATTTTATCAAAGAGTCATTTTTAAAGAAAAATTTAAAAGCTAGTAGAATTTTAAAAGATATAAAATCAAAAGGATATAGAGGAAGTCAATATGCTTTATATGCTTACATAAGAGAAATTTTAAAACCAATAGCAAACGATGTAAGTAAAAATTCACCTCATGCTTACATGAGATATGAAACAAAACCAGCTGAACAGATGCAATATGATTGGAGTCCATATACAGTTACTATTGGGGAAAATCTTGTAAAAATAAATATACATCAAACAATCTTAGGATTTAGTAGATATAAATTTTATGATGTAAGTTTAAATGTATCAGGAAGTGATGTATATACAGCATTAGAAGAGAGTTTTATCTTCTTTGGTGGAGTTTGTGAGAGAATACAAGTTGATAATGCAACAGTATTTATAACAAATGCTTCTAAAGATAATCTAATTTGGAATCCAAGATTCTTGTCATTGTGTGGATTATATGGAATAAAACCAACACGAAGTATGCCATCACATCCATGGAGTAAAGGTAAAGTTGAATCACCTTTTAGTTATCTTGAAACACATTTTATATCTGGAAATGAGTTTAAAAGCTTTGAAGATCTAAGAGAACGATTAAAACAATTCCAAGATGAGCATAATCTTGAAATTCATGGAACAACTAAACAAATTTCAAAAATACTCTTTGAAAAAGAGGAACAAAGTTTTTTAAAACCACTACCAATAAATCCAATAACTGGGGAATTAAAACGATATGTTGGATTTAAAGAAGAGTTTAGAAAGGCAAATTCTGAATGTTTAGTCTCTTACAAAGGTAATAAATATTCAGTTCCACATTACTTTGCAAGTAAAGAGGTGTGGTTAAGAGTATTATATGGAACAACTTTGCAAATATACTCAAGTAAAAATAAACTAATAGCAACTCATACAATTAGCCTTAAAAAAGGTGAAGTCCTTGTTAATAAAGAGCATTTCTTTGGATATAGAAAAGAGAGTCAGTTTGATTCAATAGCCATTTCAATATCAAGACTTATAAAAAGATTTGCTAACTACATAAATATTCATAAATTCATTGAAAATATCAAAGTTCAAAAAAGAATTAGCCCAGCTTATCACCTTTATAAAATAGCAAACTTGTTTGAATACTATGATGAAGCTGATTGTATTATGGCAATGGAAGAAGCAATTAGTTTAAATATTTATAGCTTCTCCTTTATCAAAGGAACAATTACACATCAAACTAAGCCAAAAAATGAACAGTTAAATCTGTTTAATATCAAATTACCCCAAGCAAATATAAAAAGAGATTTAGGAGATTACAAATTATGAGAACTAAAAATACAACAAACTTACGTAATTCTGGACCAGTTAATTTAGAAAATGGTTCACTAAAAGCAAATATAGAGAGTTATTGCAAACTTTTATCTCTTTCATCAGTAGCAGATAATTATGAAAGTGCAGCACTCGATGCTGCTAAAGCAAAACTATCATATCAAGATTATCTGTATAAACTATTGCAACAACAAATTGTTGATAGAGTTGATAGAAGTGTAAATGCTAGAATTAAAAAAGCAGGATTCAAATATATGGCAACTTTAGATGAGTTTGATTTTAGCTTTCAACCACAAATAGATGAAAAATTAATAAGAGAATTAGCAACTCTAAGCTTTTTAGATAGTGCTACAAATGTACTTTTAGTTGGAGCACCAGGAGTTGGAAAAACTCATCTTTCAATTGCATTAGGACTTGAAGCCACCAAACAAAGAAGAAGAGTAAAATTTATAAGTGCTGAAGATTTAACCAATGAACTAATAGCTGCAAATCACTCTAATACTATAACAGATTATCTTGAAAGTATGAGTAGAATAGAGTTACTAATAATTGATGAAATTGGATACTTAGACCTTTCAAGAGAAGTAGCATCACTTTTTTTTAGACTTATTTCAAAGAGATATGAAAAATCTTCAACAATAATTACATCAAATAAAGAATTTCAAGAATGGG
Source organism: Arcobacter ellisii (assembly GCF_003544915.1). NCBI lineage: Bacteria > Pseudomonadati > Campylobacterota > Epsilonproteobacteria > Campylobacterales > Arcobacteraceae > Arcobacter > Arcobacter ellisii. The sequence goes on from NZ_CP032097.1 coordinate 258,173, forward strand.
GACAGATATTTAATGATGATGTGATAGCAACAGCAATACTAGATAGACTTTTACATCATTCACATCCATTTTTAATAAATGGTCCAAGTTATAGAATGAAAGATTTATTGCCAAAAAGTAAAAAGAAACAAAATTTAGAGAATAAAAATAACGAAATTTAATGTTATAATTTCAATCTGCAGGTGGGTCATTTTTAATCAAAAAAGTGGGTCAAATTTCAATCAAAATTTTCACCCAATCTATTACCGAAAATAGACTATTTAATGAAAGATTTTTGTGTGACTTATCAATCGAAATGATAAAAAAATTAGATAATCATTATGGACACAAAATTCAATTTATCGCAATCAGCGCATCTAATTTCACAAATAACCATAATCAAAAAACTTACTCTCTTTTAGATTATGAAAATGATTTAAAATTTGCATCTTTAAATGAAAAACTGTTAAAAATCAGAGACAAATACGGAGTTGATATTATCAAATACGGGAATGAAATAAGTTAGTAATTTTTTATATCTAAACCTAAAACCACCTAAGTAAAAACTCCCTAACACTTCTCTTATGCCCATTCTCAATTATAAAATGTAGTATGAACCCAAGAGTTAATATAAATAAAGCAATTGCATAATCAACTAAACTATTTGAATAAACTATTATATATAGTGGTGTAACTATATAAAGTAAAAATAAAAAGATATATGTAATTTTTTTGTATCTATCAAACATATATAATTTTTACTTTTTCTCTAAATTTTGTGCAGCTTTTAAAATCTCTTTTAATAAATAATCATACTTTCTTGATTTCTCAAAATGGTCTAAAAATGGAGCTACCCATCTTGGAACAGGTATTACTTTTTCATTTACTTTAAATCCCCAATTGTTAATTGTTGAATATGGTATATCTGCAATAGTTGAAAAATCCCTTTGTGTTATTCCTAACTCTTTTAATCTTATATTAAACTCTTCTTTTGTCATAAAAAACTCTCTTTACTTCTATATTAGATGAATTATATCATATTAATTTCTATACTAGATAAGTAAAACTTTATTAAAATAATCCTTATTAGCTTAATTTATATAAATTATTATCTACAATAGATATATTCTAGTTATATTATGAATATATTTTATAAAAAATTGATTTACATAAAAATAATTGTAAAAACAAATAAAAAACCTAAAAACCCCTAATTATAATCCATATTAGACTAATATAGATATTAAATAAACTATATTAGATAATTATATCTTGACAAATTATTCCTATTTAGATTATAATATCTTCATAAATATCTAATATGGATATTAAATCAATAAAAAGGAATCAGATGGAAAATGTAAACTCTTTAAGTGATGAATGTAAAAAACAAAAAGATGCTTTCTTTTTTATATTAAGAAGAATTATCCTAGCTTCTTGTGTATTGTTACTATTTTTTATTTTAAATAAATATGAACAAAATAGTAAAAATGAAGTAATAAATGCATTTAAAAATGGAAATGAAGTAATTTGTAACTCTTCTATTGTATCTATTAAAAATGGATATGAATTTGAAAAAAATAGAGAATTCTTTGTTACTAATGGTGTAAATATATTTAATCTAAAAAGATGTGTTTTAAAATAGATAAGGAGATTTAAAAATGTGTAACTTTTATAAAAATATGAATGTTTTCTTTGCAAAATTAGCAATACTTGTAGCTATGGGTATAGTTGTTATATTTATAGGAGCAATATTATATGTTATTTTTTTGCATTTGGGTTTATTTAATGAAAAAGTTTCAAGTACTATTGAATTTAGTGATGTATTGAATTTTTTAATGTATACCATTATTCCACTTGTTACTTCAATAAGTATTGTTAATAAAATTCTATCAGATGATATTGTAAAAAGTGATGCAATATGAATGAAAAAAGAAGAACTAAATATTTTATTGTAAATACAAAAGTTGAAATAGAGTTTTTTATTATAATTATAATAGCTCTTATTCCAATTGCTCTTTTATACTTTCATCTAAACTCAAGAGATGAAATAATAAATGATTTTAATAATAATAAAATTTTAACTTGTACAACAAGAGAATTAATACTTGAAATTTCAAAAGAAGATAATTATATCCTTGATGGCTATTACTTCTTAAAAGGTAAAACCAAACTTCCTGTCTCAAAATGTGAAGTAAAAAAGGATAATTAAGATGATACCAAAAGATTTTATACATAAATGTATGTTTGTGTTTTTATATGATTTTACTAATAGATTTAAAAGTTTGTTCTTTATATTAATACTATATATATTTTTACTATTTTATTTTTCAATAAATGATGGATATGTAATTATCTCTTTTGTAATAATATACGCAATTTTAATTATCAAACCATTTGATATAAATAAAACATTAAATAAAGAGTTTAAAAGATATAAAAAATACCTAAGATTAAAAAGAATAAGGAAACACCATGGAAAAAACTGAAATATTAACCCAAGAATCTTTTCAAAAAAATATAGATTTGTATCTGGATAAATTAGCTCAAAAAAAACTAGATAAATTGCTAATAAAAACACCAAATAAAGATGATGTTGTAATCTTACCTATTGATGAATATGAAAGATTAAAAACTCAATATGAAAAATTTAAAACTAAAGGAGAATAAAATGTTAAATCCAAAAACAATAATAGAATTAGATTATCAGTTTGATAAAAGCCAAATAGATGAATTAAAAAAATTCCTTGATAAATATTTTAATATCTATGACCATGATGTAGCAATCTATAAAGCAGAAGATTACGCAAAACAGAGTTTGTTTGCTCAAAATGTGTTTGAAGAGATTCAAAAGGAATTAGAAAGGGAGAGTAATTAAATACTCTTTCTTTTTTCTTCTTTTCCCATTTTTTTGTATTTATCTTTTTGTAAAGAGTTTAAGTAGTATAAGTAAATACAAAAATGTTAACTGAAATGTAAATTTGCAATCTATGTAACATTTTTATGAGAATTTGTTACATGAAGTGTTAAATTAACATTTGATGTAACATGCACTATTTATTGGTTTGAGGAATTAGAAGTTTCAATTGATACTGTTTCTTTCATTTGTTCATTTTTAACTTCATTTTCGCTGGTATTATTTTCAGTAGTTTCAACATTTTCATCTTTTTTTCCAGCTCCAACAAGTTTACCAGCACCTATTAATGTTCCTTGAACAGCTAAAGTTGCAGCCATTCCAACACCAACTATTACATAAGCAGGTGCATTTGCAGTATGTTTTAAAGCTTTTGTAGCAGTTGAATCTTCTTGTTTTACAGCGCAACCACTAAAAAAAGTGATTACTGTTATGATTGAAATTGATTTTTTTAGCATTTATTTCCAAACAATACTAAAATTAAAAGGTATTGCACTATATCTTCCATCAACTAATGTATAACCTTTTTGGATTAACTCTTCTTTCATTTTAAGTTCAAGTACTTTAATTTCATAATCTTTTAAACCTTCAGTTGCTTTCTTAAACATTGATGCATTTAGAGAAACATATCTTTCTGAAGATGTTTCAGTATTTTTTTTAATTTCATTTTCAATAATTTCAATTGTAGTGTCTAAAGCTTTTTTACCATTTGGATTTTCAATTAAAGAATTAAAAATCTTAATTGTTGTTGCATCAGTTGCTGCTGATGCTTCCGTTGCATTCATAATTGAACCAAATAAATTAAGAGTTAAAACTGATGATAAACCTAATATAAATACTTTTCTTCTCATACTAAAGATCCTTGCTATTTATTTTCAGTTAAATTTTTTTGAAGTTCATCTTTCTTTTTTAAAGAATCTAGCACTTCATTTGCGTCAAATACGGCTACATTTGATGGTTTTTCTGTATAAATTTTTATTAAAAGTTTTGCAGTAGCATTATTATCATTTAAATGACCTACTATTCCACTTGTTCTTAAGAAAAATGAACTATTCGTAATATCACAAGGATCACTTCCTCCAAATGGATTTGAACTTAAACACTCTTTACTAAATTCTTCATAAGTAGATAATTTTTTATCAGCTAAAGTTTTAGGAGCTACAACTTCAAAATATTTAGCTTTTGATTTTAATGTATCCATTGAAGCTTTTTGAATACCAGAAATGATATGATTATTTTGTTTTTTCATACTCATCATTGAATAATCACCACTTGCACCACTATATAGAATATTTCCCTTATCTATATCTTGTTGTGTAATATTTACATCTGGATATTGTTCTTTTAATTTATTTAACTCTAAAGTTTTTGCATTAACAGGTTCCATTGGTATATTATTAGAACCACATCCTGTTAATAATGCTGTTGCTGATAATAAAGCAACACCTAAGATTGATTTTGTGTACATTTTTTTCATTATTACTTATCCTCCATGATTTAATAACTTTTTATTATCTATAAAAATAACTTTATAAATACTTAGTATCATTCAATATTTGTATATAAAACTTAGCAGATTTTTAGTCTAAGAGCTTCTCATTAATGCTATCTACTACAAATCTTTATTTTTTTGATAATTTCATTGAAATTAACAATTATAAAAAATAATAATTATTTGCAATAAATATCTAGTCTTTTTCTTTTAAATCAAAGAGATATTTATCAATTTATTCACTTATAGCTGAATGATTAAAGAATCATATAATAATAAACTTTACATCAAAATTAACCAATAGGTGAAACTAATTTGAAAAATAATGATTTAGTTCAAGTAGTAGAAGATGTAGAAGAATTTTATAAAGCTGTATCTAGAAATGTTAAAAAACTCAGAAAAAAGCATAAGTTTACACAATTAGATTTTTCTGCAAATATTGGTTTTAACTCTGTTAGTTTTTATTGTGAATGTGAAAATAATAAAAATGGAAAACATTTTAATTTATTACATGTGGTAAGAATTGCAAAATATCTAAATGTTGATATAAATGAAATAGTTAAATATTAACTATCTCTTTTACTTAGAATTTACATTAAAAACAGGCTTAATCTGACTTGCAATCAATAATATAATCATTAAGATAACTAATCCACCTAAAGCTATTGGTATAAATATAAAAAATTGTATTATTGTAAATAATACTCCAAAAAAGAACTTAGCTATTTTTATATTTAAAACTAATCTAGTAATTAATAATATAACTCCAAATGCAAATAGTAAAATTCCATTTAATATATCACCATCAACTTTAACTGCATCAGTATATAAATCATATCCAAAAAATAAAAGAACATAAATAATGCAATATAAAAAGAATAGCTCATTTGAAAAGAAACCATATTTGTATTTTCTAAAACTAAATGAATTTATTTTTCTAATAAAAAAATAGATTAATCCCATAAAAAGAAAAACTCCAATAATCATTAATACAGTCATATTTTACTCCTTTTAATATCTAATATAGATAATATATTGACAATTATATATTAATATAGAAAGTATGTCAATAAATAAAACTGTTTAAGTTAAGTGTTTTATAGCAAAAATCAAAAATCAGAAAAAATCATAACTTCTTTTGTAAACTAAAGTGTAAACAACTGTAAACTTTAGTGTAAATTATGAAATTTATTTTTTGTAAACTAAGTAGGCTAAAAGCATTTAATACCAATTGATTTCATATAGTTTAGTAAAAAAAGGAAACGGTAGAGTCTTTAAAATCTTCTTTTAGTAAAGTAGTTAGTTTACAATTTAAAAGTTACAATTTTTTATTTATTAGAAGTTTTACTTCAAAATTGTTTTCACTCAATTTTATAAAAGTGGCTTTAAATTTTAGTTATCTAGATTCTAATTTTTATAGTAATTCTAAAAATCTAAGTGATGCTTAAATGCAGTCAAGTTATCAGAACTTTGTAAAAACTGAAAAGTTTAGTTAATACTTTAATTACTAGGGGTTATTAGTCCTTTACTCTAATAATATTTGTTTGCTCTTTCAATGAAATTAAAAAAGAAGATAGACTCAACACATACCTGTAATTTAGAGACAGGATAGATTTATAATTTAAAAATTTAATAGGATAAATATGAGAGGAAGTGTTTATTATCAAAGTGCAGAACTTTCAAAAGTTGTATTTAAAGAAGGTGCAAAAAAAGAAGATAGAATAAATCAAAACCATGAACACTATAACTGTGTTGCTTCTTTTAATACAATGAAAGCATATAGAAATGTTTGGAACAATTTTTTCAACTATCTTTTAGAACACTTCAAATTAAAAAACTGTGAACTTATAACTGATGAACATGTTAAATCTTACTTTGAATATAAAATAGAATATTACGCTTCAAAACAATATGCTGAAAAAATCTCTTCAGCTTTAGGTAAATTAGAATTTGCATTAAATAAATACTCAATTGAAAAATATGCTTTTACAAATAAAGAACCAATAAAATATGATTTTAAAATTAGACAAAATATTTTGTCTAATGCTAGGAATTTTAATCTAATTGCAGATAATTACCATAATAGAACATACTTAAATCCCAAAGAGTTAATAAAAAATCTTCAAAATGAAAATCATAAAATTGCAGCATCAATACAACTTTTTGGGGGAGCAAGAGTTGAAGCAGTAACTTTAATTAAATATGAACAACTAAAAGGTACTAAAATAGATATAGTTATAAATGAAGAAGTTGGAATTATTGAAACAAAAGAAAAAGGTGGAAAAGTTGGAGATGTATTAGTTCCTTTAGATATTTATAAAAAACTTGAAAATTACCTAATTGAAAATGATAAATTTAAAATCATCTATCAACACTATCTAAATGATTTAAAACAAGCATCAAATCTATCAAACCAAAAATATCACTCTAGTCATGGTTTAAGATGGACCTTTGCTCAAAATAGAGTAAGAGATTATCAACAAAAAGCTAATTACTCTTACTATGAAGCTATTCAAAAAGTTAGTTGGGAGATGAAACATTTTAGAGCTTCTATTACTGAACATTATCTTTCATAGTATTAATATAAGTTTAAAAGTATATAAATTATAGTATTATAATCCATAAATTTAAAGGACTATATATGTATATTCAAAGATTAATTTTAGAAGATATAAAAGAGTATCAAAAATTCTTTCCAGTTTTACTTATCAGTGGTGCTAGACAAGTTGGAAAATCAACTTTAGCATTGCATCTAAATATCGACAATTATATTACTCTTGATGACATAAATATGTATGAAATGGCTAAAAATAATCCTAAAGGCTTTATTGAATCATTAGATAAACCAGTTGTTATTGATGAAATTCAAAGATTACCTGAACTTCTTATATCTATAAAAGAATATGTAGATAAAGACAGAATAAATGGAGAATTTATTTTAACTGGTTCTGCTTCACTTCAAGGATTTAAAGAAATATCAGATTCACTTGCTGGAAGAATTGGAATAGTTGAACTCTATCCATTTTCACTAAAAGAGAAAAATCAAAGCAGTGATAATATAATAGATATTTTTTCAAAAGATTTAGATAAATACCTTTTAACTAAATATGAAAATATAAGTGTAGAAAAAGATATTATAGATGGTGGATATCCTGAGATTAATAAAATTGATAGCCAAAAAGGTAAATATCTTTGGTTTAGCTCTTATATCAGAACATATATAGAATCAGATGCTAAAGAATTGGCAAATATTAGAAATATGGATAAGTTTATAAATATGTACAAACACTGTATGTTTAGAAGTGGAAGTATTTTTAATAAAAATGATATTCAAATACAAGTTGGACTTGATGGAAAAACATTTGATAGTTACTTTAGTGTTCTAGAACATACTTACCAAATACAAAAACTTCAACCATATTTTAATAATCAATTAAAAAGATTAGCAAAAACTCCTAAAATCTTTTCCATTGACACAGGAGTACTTTGTCATCTTTTACAAATTAATACAGAAGATGAGTTTAATAAATCACCACTAAAAGGTGAAATCCTTGAAACATTTATTTTTAGTGAATTACTAAAAGCAAACTCTTATGCTCAAAGTAGAGCTAATCTGTATTATTACAGAACAACTGATAAAAAAGAAATAGATTTTATTTTAGAGTATTCAAATAAAATTATAGCTCTTGAAATAAAAGCTTCTAAAACAGTTAAAAAAGATGATTTTAAACATATATATAAATTAAAAGAAGAGATAAACAAAGAATTTAATAAAGGGATTGTGCTTTATATGGGAGATACATTTTTGCAAATTGATGAAAATATGTATGCTGTACCTGTTGGGTTTTTAAAATAAAGATGAAGCATTAGTCTTCATCTTTATTATATTTTTGATATTTAGCAATTTTACGATTAACAATATTTAATAGTTTGTTATTTTCATTTTCTAAAACTTTAATTTTAGAAATCTCTGATAATAAAAAATCAAAAATCTTTTTATAGTTTGACTCATTTTTTGCTAAAAACTCCTGTGTATCGATGTATCGTAATGTTAAATTACGACTTATATTTTCAATTTCATCTATCTTTATTTTTAAATTTTTAAGATTTTTTAGAATTTCTTCTTTGTTTTTTAAAGAGTCTTTTCTATCAAATTTTTTTAGAAAATAGTAACAAATAATAAAAAAGCTAAAAACTAATAAAATAAATAAAGCTATGAAAAGCTCAATTAAATCTGTGTAATTAACTGTATTAATCATTAGAATTTTCTTCCTTCTTCTTAAATATTGAAGGATATTTCTCAACTATTTGGCTGATGTATGCGTGAGAAATATTTATTTTATATCGTTTTTTAATGAAGAGTGCCATTATGCGATAGCTTATATTTTTACTAAGTAAATAATTAATTATTGATGATTTATCGAGTAAAAAATCCTCTTTTTTAGAAAATTTTTTTGAATTTGATGATGATTTCAATAGGTAATCTTCATATTTTTTTATCTCTGCGGTTGATATTGTTGTATTCTTTTTTATGGCTTTTTGACGTAAATTATAAAAAATCTGAATAGCATTATAAAATGCAGCCAACTCAAGTACTGCAAAATCAGCACTTGGGTTTTCATTTTTTAGCTTGAAAAATTCGTTTCTTTTTTCATAGAAAATATCAATTTTTACTTCTAAATTTTGATTTCTAAAGAAATTATCTAATTTTTTTAGTATCAAAATTGAAATATTTGTATGAAGTAAAATGTTATTATTTGACATTTTAAGCTCAAAATTCAGACATAAAATAATCACGAAATTGTGAGAATTCTTCAATTTGATAAGATACTTTATTTCTTAATTTTGATTTTTTATTCAAAAATGTAAAATCTCTTTTTATATATTTTTCAAATTCATTAATCATATTCTCATTATTTGCAAATAACTGTAATATTTTTGAATATTTTATGGATATTCTATCCATTTTTGTTATATAGTTAATATCTTCAGAATTTATACATATTTGACATTTAGTATAATAATTTTTTAATTCCGTAAAATATACTAAATCGTTTTTTGCCAATATGAATAGTAAATTCTGCATTGAATCATTTAATTTTGAATAATCATAATATGGGAATTCTTTTTTTATATTTTCAAAATTCTCAACTGAGATATCTGTCTTTTGCAGAAAATTTAAAAGAGCTACTATTAAAATCTTATAATCAACATATAAATACTCATGTTTTACTTTTTTCCAAAAAATTACACTATGTTTACTTTGTGTTTCTTCATTTATTTTTTCGCAAATTTCAATTATTTCGATGATAAAGTCTTTTAGAACTTCATTATTTGCAAATACACAATCTAAATCTAATACTTTTCTGACATTTTTCATTTTTCCATCCATTTTTTTACCTCTTCCATTTTGAATATTCTCTTTTTCCCATTTTTTGAGTGAATTCTTGGGATTAATCCAATTTCTTGAGCTTTTTCATCACCTATCTTTCCCAAAATCTTTGAAACTTTTGAATAACTATATCTTCCATCGATTGCCAATACTTCTTTTAATCCTATTTTGTCTTTATCAATCATTCTAATCCTTTTTCAAATATTGTTTTGCAAAACTTGTGAAATATTATCATCTATAATAGATAGTTTTTTTGCTATTTTTTGTCAAAAAATCATTTTAGATACCATGAAATGGCTTTTCTTATTTGTCTTTTATTCTTTAATAAACTAATTAAATTTTGTGAGTTTTTAATTTTTAAAGTGTAAAATCATAATGAGATTACTAGTTTTTGTACAAATATCTAAAAAAGAAGAACCTTGTGTCTGAAATTGAAAGAAGGGAAATAGATGAATTCAAAAAGAATATTATTAAAATGGTTGTCCAGAAAAACTAATTATATTAATTATAGGAAAAATGAAAATATAAATGACTTTTATGAAAGATTATCAAAATTACTTGTAAGTTCAGGTTTACATTTTGAAGATTTGGCACCATCAAAATGTTATTTAATTGCAAATTTGAATAACAATGATAATGAAATTGATGATAAAATCATATATGAATTAAAAGATCCAAATACAGATAGAAAAAAATATTATTTAAAGAAATATTCATCCTTTAATCTAAAAATAAATGAGTATATTCATGATGTAATAGAATTAATTGAATTTTCTAAAAATTTTTCTTTTGAAAAAGAAAAAATTAAAGCAAATGCAATACTGATAAAAATATTTAAAGAATTAAATAAAAAAAAGATGAATATAGAAATTGATAATACTATAATTAATAATATAACTTACGAAAAGATTTTTAATACTTTGGGTAATATATCTATTAGCGAGTTTAAAGAATATGATTCAAATTATGAAGAATTTCGAGAAATATTCATTCAACATATTAAAGTGAAAACAAGAGATATAAAAGAAGTAGGAATATTTAATCCAGTTATTATAGAACATGATATATTTGAAGATATGTATTATTTATGTGAGATTAATCCAATAAGAACAAAAAAAAATAAAATAAACTTTATTAAATATGTAGATAATTTTTATGATAACTATAATATAAATTCTGATAAATCAAAGCAAATATTCAAATTAGAAAAATATTTTAAATATGCAAGGCAAGATTATGACGAAAATTTTGCTTATTTTGATCCCTTTAAACATTTGGAAAAATATAAAGAAAAATATGAGAATATAGAAAAAAGATTTCATATTAGAGGTATAGATTTTAATTCATTTTTAATTGAACTATTTGATTTCTTTAATTTACTTCAATATGAAGTTGTTTGTTTTCAACAAAAAAATTTATTAAATTCAATAATATCATTAAAATCAAAAAATCGAATAATGACGATTAATGAATACATTGATTCCAAGTTAAAAATAATGGAGAATTTACATAATAATAGAGAATATGAGATTAGAATTTTAAGGGCTTTACGAGAATCTGACCTTAAAAAAACAACTGAAATAAGTGAATTGTCTTTTTTCAAAGAGAATAAGGATCTTCTTGAAGATGCAGAAATTATATTTTCTTTTATACTAGAATTATTAAATATTAGTGAAAAATCTAGTTTAGATTTTATTTATAAAGTTTATAAAAACGAAGTAAAAGAAATTATAAAAAAATATAAATTAATTAAAAAAGAAGAAAAAGATATACATAATATGATATTAGATTTAATTCTTTTTTATGGTGATTCCTCAAAAGAAAAATTAAGAAATCCATACAATAACAGAATTAGAGAAATTTTTTTAGAAAATCAAAATAAAAAAATTTTAAATAAAATAGATGATAATTTTGAAGAAAATTTTATTAAAAAATATTCTAAAAAGTTTGATAAATATAGACCTTTTAAAATAATGTATGAAAATAAAAAATATAAAGAAGCTTACTATCTTTAGATTTTTAAATCTTCAGTAATTCGGTGTCTAATATTTGGAATTAAATGTGCATACCTCATAGTCATTTCAATATTTCTATGACCAAGTTGTTCTTTTATTTGTAAAATATCAAGTCCTGCTTCTGCAAGCCAACTTGCATGAGTATGGCGAAGAGAGTGAGCAGTAATTTTATATTTTGATGTTTGAGATTTATTTCCTGGTATTACTTTTTCAACAGCATTTTTAAAATAATCAGGCATTCTTAAAATTGTTCCACCAGCACTATTATTTATTACATTATTATTCGTTTTATTATCATAGAGTGTTTTTAAAGTTTCAAGTAAAATACTATTTATTGCAATATACCTTTCGTTTCCATCTTTAGTTTTTTTGAAGTAAATAGTATTTGCATTAAAGTTTACATCATCCCATCTAAGTGCAGTGTTTTCCTTAGATTTATTCTTTTTTGATGCAGCACCAGTAACTTCACTAAATCTTGCCCCTGTGAAAAGTAAAATTACAGTTAGATGATAAGTTAACTCATGAGTAGATTTTAATATTTCAAGAAGTTTTTTTGCTTGTTCTTTTGATAAAAAAGATACCCTTTTATTATCAATAGAAGGCATCTTAACTTTTCCATTAGCTAATGGATTTACATAATTATTTAAAATATCATGTTTTATAGCATAATTTATAATAGTTCTAATAAGTGTTAATTGATGTTTTACAGTTTGAGCTTCTAATGGTTTATTAAAAAGTGTTTGTTTAAAATTTTCAAAATCTAAGGATTTAAGATTTTTCACATTTTTATTTCCAAAAATTGGTTTTATATGTTTGTTATAATTTAATTCGTCCATAAAATATGATTTCTTATTTACTTTGGCATATTTTAAAAATTCTTCCCAGATATCATTGAATTTAATTTTAGAACCTTTTCCCATTTTAATAGTAGGTAATTCTTCATGTTGTAATTTATATTTTATTTCAATTAATTTTGAATATGCATCTTTAATTGTAAAATCATTTATTTTTGTCTTTTTACCTACTTGTAATTTTACAGGTCTACCATTTTCATCTCTATAATTTATATAGTAAGATACATCTCCATTTTTTAACTTATTAGTCCACACTCCTTCATATTTTCCACCTACAGGTTCCAGAGCCATATTTAATTTTCCTTTTAATTATTTGTCTTAGTATAACTAAATTAATATTTCATTTATATAATATTTTTTACTACAGTTTTTACTACAAAATATGAAAAATAAAGAAAAATATTGAAAATAAATGAAAAATACTTTTTGCTTATAATGCCTATTACATCGGTGTTTTGAAAGGTATTGAAAAGAAATGAAACTTATTGAAAATGGTTTAGAATAGACTTAGGATCTGGTGCCTCACGGTGTAAGAGTTCGAGTCTCTTCATCCGCACCACCATATGAAGCGGGAGTAGCTCAGTTGGCTAGAGCTTCTGCCTTCCAAGCAGACTGTCGCGAGTTCGAGTCTCGTCTCCCGCTCCATTTTTAAAGCCTTATATAAAAAGTTTTTTTACTTATTATATAAGGCTTTTTTTAACCTTATTTTTTATTGCTTCCATAGCTCAGCTGGATAGAGCAACGCCCTTCTAAGGCGTAGGCCGTACGTTCGAATCGTACTGGGAGTACCACTAAGCGGGAGTAGCTCAGTTGGCTAGAGCTTCTGCCTTCCAAGCAGACTGTCGCGAGTTCGAGTCTCGTCTCCCGCTCCATTAAAAGGCTTTGAATAGAAAGTTTTATACTTTTTATTCAAAGCCTTTTTTTATTTATATATTCTCAATAATACTTTTACTTTTTTAAAAAATAAACATATATTTATATAATTGATAATTTATTTTGGACATAAAAAAAGCCCTTGTAGATGTACTACAAGGGCTTTATATAAGATATTTGGAATAGATTATTTAAATATCGATAAAAGGACACCAGCAGCAACTGCTGAACCAATAACACCAGCCACATTAGGACCCATCGCATGCATTAATAAAATGTTCGATTTGTCATAAAGTTGACCTTCTTTACTAACAACCCTTGCTGCCATTGGCACAGCAGATACTCCTGCTGCTCCAATTAAAGGATTTATTTGACTATCTTTTGAACTTACTAAATTCATTATTTTAGCCATTATTACACCCATTGCAGTTCCTGCAGCAAACGCTAAAAGACCTATTGCCATAATTCCTAAAGTCTCTGCTACTAAAAATTGCTCTGATGCTAGTTTTGAACCAACACCTAATCCTAAAAATATTGTTACAATATTAATTAATGCATTTTGCATTGTATCAGAAAGTCTATCAACAACTCCTGATTCCCTTGCAAAATTCCCAAAACATAATGCTCCAATTAATGGTGCAGCATCTGGTAAAATTAATAAAGTTAATGATAATACTACTAATGGGAAAACAATTTTTTCTAACTTAGATACTTTTCTAAGTGTAGACATTTTTATTTTTCTCTCATTTTGAGTAGTTAATACTCTCATAATTGGTGGTTGAATTAGTGGTACTAATGCCATATATGAATAAGCAGCAACGGCAATAGCTCCAAGTAATTCAGGTGCAAGTTTTGATGCAACGAAAATTGATGTTGGACCATCAGCTCCACCAATGATTGAAATTGCAGCAGCTTGTTCTAATGTAAAGTTAATCCCTGGAACAAATTGTGCTAATAATACTGCACCAACAAGTGATCCAAAGATTCCAAATTGTGCAGCACCACCAAGTAATGCAGTTTTTGGATTAGCTAATAATGGACCAAAGTCTGTCATAGCTCCAACACCCATAAAAATTAATAATGGGAAAAACTGATTTGTAATACCCATACTATAAATAATTCCTAGCATTCCATCTGGTCCTGCCATATTTGCTATTGGTATATTTGCTAATAATCCACCAAATCCAATAGGAATTAATAGTAATGGTTCAAACCCTTTTTTAATTGCTAAATAAAATAATAAGAAACAGATGAAAATCATGATGATTCTTCCATACCCTTGAGCAAAGAATGTCATCTCTTTTCCATGTGAATCTAATACACCAACTTGTGGTTCAAACAAGGCTTTAATACCAGTTGTTGCATAAAACGAATCAACTAGTTCACCCATTGTTTTTGAATGATAAGGCTGTTTTTCTTCTGTTGGTGTTTCAACAGCAGGTGTTGAAGCAAAACTATTTAGTGCAAAAGCACTAAATAGAAGAAAAATAGCTATTAATATATTTTTTTTCATTAATTACCCTCAAATTATTAACCAATAATGGCTAATGTTTGTCCTTCATCAACAGCTTGTGCATTATTTACTAAAATTTTAGTTATAACTCCAGAAACTGGTGCAGTTATATCTATTTCCATTTTCATAGCTTCAAGAATCATAATTTGTTGATCTTTTTCAACTCTATCACCTTCTTTTACTAAAATTTTCCATACAGCTCCATTTACAGCTGCTGGTACTTCTGTTCCACCATTTGAAGCAGGAGCAGGTGTTGAAGAAGCTACTGAATTAGAACTTGCAACAGGAGTTACTTGAATATCTGCATTTCCTTCAGCAATTGTTACATTAAATCTTTGTCCATCAACTACAACAGTATAGTTTCCACTAGCATTTGCCATTTTATTCTCTCCTAATTTACAATCTTTATCATTATCACAAACAGAATCATTTTTTCTTACATTTAAAGGTGATTCACCTTTTAAGAATGCAATTCCTTTTTCATCACAAGCAGCAGCAATAAAGATATTTTCTTCTGTTGCTTCAATTCCTTCAATCTCTAATCTTTGTTTCCAAACAGAGATTTTTTTCTTTTCATCTCTATCAGCGATATCCAAAGGATTTTCTTTTGTAGGTTCAAGTTTTAATTTTTCAGCTGCTAGTTTTACAACTTCTGGATCTGGCTCAACTGGTGTTTTACCAAAGTAACCTAAAACCATTTTCCCATAACCAGGAGCAATTTGTTTCCATGGACCAAACATAACATTTGCGTATGCTTGTTGCCAATAAAATTGAGAAACTGGAGTTACAGATGTACCATATCCACCTTTTTCAACAACTTCTCTCATAGCTTTAATAACTTCTGGGAATTTATCTAAAGTACCATTATCTCTCATCATTTGAGTATTTGCAGTTAATGCACCACCTGGCATTGGAGAGAATGGAATTAAAGGAGAAACTTGAGTAGCTTCTGGTGGGATAAAGTAATCTTTTAAGCAGTTAGCTAAAACATCTTGATATTTTAGAATTTTATCAATTTCTAAACCACCTAAATCGTAGTTTTTACCTTTTACAGCATGAAGCATAGTTAAAATATCTGGTTGAGATGTTCCACCACTAACAGGAGAGGCAGCTAAATCGATACCATCAGCTCCAGCTTCTAAAGCTGCTAAATAACAAGATACTGAAACACCAGCAGTTTCATGAGTATGAAGTCTAATATGAGTTTCATTACCCACTAATCTTCTTGCCATTTGGATTGTTTCATAGATTTTTTGAGGAGATGAAGTACCTGATGCATCTTTAAAGCATAAAGAGTCAAATGGTAATCCACTATCAAGAATATTTCTTAAAGTTTTTTCATAAAAAGGTACATCATGAGCACCAGTACAACCTGGAGGTAAATCCATAAGTGTAACAACTACTTCATGGTTAAGACCATATTTTTTAATACATTCAGCACTATATTCAAGGTTTTGAACATCATTTAATGCATCAAAGTTTCTGATTGTTGTTGTTCCATGTTTTGCAAACATTTTTGCATGTAAGTCGATTAATTCTCTAGAACCAGTATCTAGCATTACTGTGTTGATACCTCTAGCTAAAGTTTGTAAGTTTGCATCTGGTCCAACGATTTCTCTAAATTTATCCATCATTTCAAATGCGTTTTCTTGTAGATAGAAGAATAAAGATTGGAACCTTGCTCCTCCACCAAACTCAAAGTGAGTTATACCTGCTTCTTTTGCTGCTTCTACAGCTGGAAAGAAATCTTTCATTAGGACTCTTCCACCAAAGACAGATTGGAATCCATCTCTAAATGTGGTGTCCATGATATCTATATATTTTTTAGACATATATTTTAACCCTTCAGATTTTTATGATGTTGTACTGCAGCAACTATTGCAGCCATTTTTGCAGCTTCAGTTTTTGTGTTATTTGTTACTATTGGACTACTATTTACTGGTTTCTTCTCTTCTTGTGGAAAAAACTTTGTTAATATTATCCCTTGTGCTTTTAGTACAAATATCATTATTGTTAGGAATGCAAATACTACTCCCATCCCTAAAAACATAAACTTTACTGATTCTGCGATTAAGTTTACTTCTTCCATGTGGAAATCCTTTTATTTTGAGTAATCAAATAAATGATTTAAACGGCGTAATTTTAGGGAAATTTAGTAAAATCTTCTTCTTTTTTAGTGTGAAAAAAATTGTTTTATAGTGCTTATTTTATAGTTATATTGTGTTATAATCATTTTATGAAAAAAGAAACGTTACAAAAAAGAACAAAAATAGCAAATGACATAATGTACTATATTTATACTCATATAGAGACAAATATAGATATCGAAGAGTTAAGTATTGATTTAGGTGTGAGTAAATTTCATATGCATAGAATTTTTAAAGAGGCATTTGGAAAAAACATTTATGAGAGTATAAAATCAATTAGATTACAAAAAGCATCAAATCTACTTTTAACAAACAAATATTCAACAATTTCTAATATTGTAAACCAATGTGGTTACTCTTCTCAATCATCATTTATAAAAATATTTAAAGAAAGATTTGAAATGAGTCCAAAAGAGTGGAAAAATGGTGGATATAAAGAGTATTCAAAAAAAATATTACAACAATCTCAAAAGGCAATGCAATCAAAAGCAAATTTTAATGATATGGTTCCAAGTATTGTAAAAATGCCAGCAATTGAAAGTTTTTATATACGAAATAAAGGTTATAACGTAAATATAAAAGAGACTTGGCAAAAATTACAAACTTGGGTTTTGACAAATAACATAACTTCATATAGAAGAATTGCACTTTTTCACGATAATCCAACAATTACACCTTTACATGATTGTCAATATATTGGATGTATTGTTGTTGATGATAAAGAGAGTGTAAAAAGTGATAGATTACCAAAATTTAAAATTGCAGAAGGTGTTTATGCAAAATTTGATTTAAAAGGTAAAACAGGAGATGTACTTCCCTTTATTCATTGGGTTTATCACGAATGGTTGCCTAAAAGTGAATATGAAACAACAACAAAACCTTCTTATGCAGTTTATAAAAAACTTGACTTTTTTGATGAAAATAATGAATTTGAATTAAGCTTTTATGTATCTATAAACTTTTGATTAATAATATTTAACTATAATGGCGCAAATTTTTTTATGAAAAAAGGTCAAAAATGGTTTTATATTTACTAGCAATTCTTGCTGGATTTGGTATTTTAGTTTGGAGTGCTGATAAATTCGTTGAAGGTGCAGCCTCAACGGCTAAACACCTTGGAATGCCAAGTCTGCTAATTGGTATTTTAATTGTTGGATTTGGAACAAGTGCTCCTGAAATGGTTGTCTCTGCAATTGCTGCAATGGAAGGAAATCCAGGTCTTGCTCTTGGAAATGCTATTGGTTCAAATATAGTAAATGTTGCTCTTATTTTAGGAGTTACTGCTCTTATTTCTCCAATAGTTGTAAATTCAAATATTGTAAAAAAAGAGATGCCTTTATTATTAGGAATAGTATTAATTTCAGGATATTTATTATTAGATAATACTTTAACATTTATTGAAGGTATTGCATTATTACTTGGTTTTTTTGCTCTTGTTGCATGGTCAATAATTTCAGCATTAAAATCAAAAAATGATGCTTTAGAAACAGAAATTGAAGATGAATTAATAGAACATGAAATGAGTTTAAAAGCTGGTATTTTTTGGCTTGTTTTAGGATTAGTTTTATTAATTGGAAGTTCAAGACTTCTTGTTTGGGGAGCTGTTGGAGTTGCTCATGAGTTTGGAGTGAGTGATTTAATTATTGGATTAACAATTGTTGCACTTGGGACTTCTCTTCCTGAACTTGCAGCTTCTGTAATTGCTGCACGTAAAGGTGAACATGATATTGCAATTGGAAATGTTGTAGGTTCAAATATGTTTAATATTTTAGCTGTAATTGGTATTGCAACAGTTATTGCACCAATGAATAATATTCCACTTGAAGTTTTACAAAGAGATTGGATTGTAATGTTAGTTTTAACAATTGCTCTTTTAATAATGGCTTATGGATTTAAAAATAAAGAAGGAAAAATCACAAGATTAGAAGGAACGATTCTTGTAGTTTGTTATGTTGCTTATAACACATATTTAGGTCTGAATTTAACTGGTAATTTATAAAAATTGATTAGTTTTGCGATAACCATCTTTTTAGAAACTCTTTTCTAGTATAGGTTATCGCTCCTAAATCAAACTTATATTGCATATAAGGATGACCTAAATTCCAAAAAGAAAAATTCTCTTTTTCTAAATAAATTGCTAGTAAAACAAGTTGCAATTTTCCCCAATTGTTATATTTTTTCTCTTTTGAAGAAAATCCTGTTAAAGAAGTATAGGTTGAATTGATTTTATACCCAATTTCCCCAGCAATTAGCTCTTTTGTATCTTTATCATAAAGCTCAACACTCATTATTTCAAAATCTATGGTTGGATGAACATAATCAACTAAAGAGAGAATTAATTCTTTATATTTATCTTGTAACCAATTTGTTTTATGATATTTTTCCAAATTTTCTAATACTAAATTAAAATCTTTATTGATAGAAAATTCAAAATTATTTTGATTTAGAAGTTTTTTGATTTTTTTACTTATATGCAAATTTCCAAAATCTAAAATTGCATATTCAAATTGTATTTCAGGAAGTAGATAAAACTTATTTTCAAAAGAGATAGAAGTAGTAATAAAACCATAAAAAGCAAGTTTTATATAAAAATCCTTTGAAAAGTCATCACTTAAATAGTAGTTTGACTTTTCATTTGGATAGATGTAATTAAATAAAATATTTTTATCTTCAAGTTCTTCTTGACCTATTAAATATAATATCTGTTTTTTAGCCATTTTTATCTATGAAATCCTCTATCATCTCGGTGGTGTTTATGTCTATCATCTCTATATTTTTCTTTTGCATATTGTTTATCATAATAAGGTCCATAAATTGGTTGACGATGATCTCTAAATTGATGAGTTCTATTCCAATCATTGTGTTTATGATAAACATATTTTCGATAATGTGGATGAGATGGTTTAAAATAACCTCTTCTATGTAATCTATCATAATATGTATATCTATTATCATATAAAAAGAAAATATTATTATAAAAATAACCTGTTCTGTCAAAATATCCAAAATAGTAGCCATAATTGTCAAAATAACCATGTCTATGGTAATCAAAACTTCTATATCTATTATCATATCTATGATCATCTGATCTAAATCCAATATCAAGAGTTCCACCATTTGATAAAGGAGTTTGAATTCTAATACCTAAATCAGCTGAAAAAAGTGTTGGAGCAATACTCAAAAGTGAGATTAAAATTAACTTTTTCATAATTTATCCTTTAATTATTTGAGAAAGTATAAAACTCAAGTGTGGATAAATTGTGATTTATAATATTTTACGTTTCCTTTGATTATAATGATTTTTTAATATTAAGGTATTTTTTGAACAGTTTAATAACCAATAATCAAACAACAAATTTTTATAATCATATCACAAAGTTACTACAAGAGTGTGAAAGTTTTTATTTTAATGTAGCATTTATAAATTTTTCAGGAATACAACTTTTACTTGATGTTTTTAAAGATTTAGAAGAGAAAAATATAAAAGGTAAAATATTAACTTCAACATATTTAAACTTCACTCAAACAAAAGCTTTGGAAAAAATCAAAGAGTTTAAAAATATTGAACTAAAAATTTATGATAGCAATATTTCAAATATTGGATTTCATAGTAAATCTTATATATTTGAGTTTAAAGATAACTATAAAATAGTGATTGGTTCATCAAATATTACTTCAAGTGCCTTTAAATCAAATATCGAATGGAATGTAAAAACAGTTTCAAAAAAAGATGATAAATTTTTGCTTGATGTTTTAAATGAGTTTGAAATTCTTTGGAAAAGTTCATATCAAGTAGATGAAGAGTTTTTAAAAGAGTATGAAGAGTTTTTAAAAACACAAAAAAAAGAGTTCAAATCTTTTAGTTTAAATCAAATAAAAACAAATTTTATGCAAGAAAAAGCTTTAGAAAAATTAGAAAATCTAAGAAACAAAAGCGAAAATAAAGCTTTAATAATCGCAGCAACAGGAACTGGAAAAACTTATCTTAGTGCTTTTGATGTAAAAAATTTTAAAGCAAAAACTATTCTTTTTTTAGTTCATAGGGAAAATATTTTAATAAAAGCAAAACAAAGTTTTGAAGAGATTTTACCCCACATCAACTCTTTTGGTTTATATACAGGAAATAAAAAAGAACAAAATAAAAACTATCTATTTTCAACTATTCAAACTATGAGTTCAAATTTTTTAGAGTTTTCACAAGATTTTTTTGATTATATAATTATTGATGAAGCTCATCATGCCACAAGTCCAAGTTATAAAAAAATCCTAGATTATTTTAAACCAAAGTTTTTATTGGGACTTACAGCAACCTCAAATCGAATGGATGGAAACTCTATTTATGAAATTTTTGATGAAAATATTGCACTTGATATAAGACTAAATGATGCACTTGAACATAATTTGATTGTTCCTTTTCACTATTATGGAATAAGTGATATACAAAGTATAGATTATGAAAATGTGGATTTAACAAAAATTGATTTATTAGCAAAACTTTTAAGTGTGAATAAAAGGGTCGATTTTATTATTGATAAGATGAATTTTTATTCAAATAGTGGAAATAAAAGAAAAGTTCTAGGTTTTTGTGTTTCAAAAGAACATTGTATATTTATGAGTGAAGAGTTCAATAAAAAAGGAATAAATTCCATAACTTTAACAAGTGAAGATTCAATTTCAAAAAGAGAAGATAGTATCAAAAGACTGGAAAACAAAAATGATAGTTTAGAAGTGATTTTTACAGTTGATATTTTCAATGAAGGTATAGATATCCCATCAATTAATATGGTTTTGTTTTTACGACCAACAAACTCTCCAATAGTTTTCGTTCAACAATTAGGACGTGGTTTGCGAAAATATAAAAATAAAGAATTTTTAACAGTTCTTGATTTTATAGGAAATCATAAAAAAGCTTATTTGATAGCTCTTGCTTTGGTTGGAAATAAGATGATTGATAAAGAAAGCATTAAACTCTCACTACAAAACAATTTTGCAGATTTTAAAAATGCCTTTATTTGTATGGATGAAATTTCAAAAAATAGAATTTTAGAACAGATAAACAAAGAGAATTTTAATCAACTAAAATATTTAAAAGAACAATATTTTGAAGTAAAAAATATTTTAGGAAAAGTTCCAACTTTGGTTGATTTTTTACAGTTTGAAGATGTGATAAATCCTTTAAAATTTATAGATGAAAGTAAATCTTACATTGAATTTTTAGCAAAAGTTGAAGAAAACAAAAAAGTAAAAGAGTTGATTTTAGATGAAAATTTTATAAAAGCTATAAGATTTATAGAAAATGAGTTACCAATAAAAAGAGTTTATGAGTTTGTAATTTTAAAATATCTTTTAAATAATGATTTTTGTGATGAAAATATAGCTTTTAAGATTTTAAATAAGTATTTGAATAGAGTTGATAAAGAGACGATAATGCATAGTTTTTTATATTTAAGACAAGATTTTTTAGATTCAGCTCAAAAAAATAGATATTTAAAACTTTTAGAGTTTGATGGAAAAGTTGCAAAAAAAACAAAAGAGTTTGAAGAGCTTTTGAAAAATGAAAACTATAAAAAGATTTTTCTAAATAGTTTGAATTTTGGAATTTATAATTATGAAGAGGAGTTTAGTTCAATTGATTTTGGAAAACCATTTTTAAAACTTTATTCTAAATACAATATGTTAAATATTGCAAAACTTTGTAATTTCCCAAAAATTCACAGTTCATTTAGGGGAAGTGGATTTCTAAAATATGAAAATGATTTCTTTTTATTTATAAATTTAGAAAAAGAAAATTTTTCAAAATCAGCAAACTATCATAATGCCTTTTTATCAAAAGATACTTTTACTTATCAAAGTAAACCAAGTCATAGTCAAAATAGTGGTGATGGACAAAGGTTGTGTGAAAACAAAAAATTTGAAGTTAAACTTCATATTTTTGTGCGAAAATATGTTCAAGTTGATAAAAAAACGCAAGATTTTATCTATCTTGGAGTTGCAAATACCCTAAAATATTGGGATAATAAACCAATAAGTTTAGAACTAAAACTTGAAAATCCTTTGAGTGATAAACTTTTTGAAGAGTTTACAAAAATTATTTAAAAGAGGTAAAAGTTTTTATTTTCTTTTTATGAAACTGTGCTACTATTCGCAAAATCTTTAGGGATAAAAAGTAGTAGGAAAACAGGTGAAACAAGAAGAAAAAAAGAGTTTTATAGAGAGAGTTTTTAACAAAGTTAATAATATTGATAAAGTTTTAGAGAGTCGTGTAGATACGATTTTATTAAAACTAATAAATATGCTTAAATATCTGTTTATTTTAGCAATGATTTTGTATTTAGCAATTTGTATTATGAGTTTATCTCATAAAATAATATCTTTTACACTTGCTCAAGGTGCTTTAGATTTTGCATCAAGTAAAAATATTTTAACAGATGGTTTATTTACTTTAATTGTTATTGCAATTGTAAAAACTTTATTTATTAAAAATGGATTTGATTATGCTTTAACTTTTTTAGAAATTGCATTTGTTGTTATTATTAGAAAAGTGATTTTATTGGAAACAGTTCCAGGAGAAACAGAGTTATTAATGACTTTGGGAATAATTTCAAGTATCTTTTTTATATTAATAATTTATATTCATAATCTAAAAAGAAAATGGAAAAAAGAAGAGGAGAATAGTAAATAGACTATTTATCTAAATTTAGTTCTATTTTAAATTCAGCACCAGTATATTTTTTATTATTATAAATATACTCTTTATTTGAAGCTGATAATTTTCCATTCATATGTTTATTTATAATTTCAAGGGACATATAAAGACCAATTCCTGTTCCTTGACTTTTATGTTTTGTTGTAAAATATGGTTCAAAAATTCTATCTAAATTCTCATTTTTTATTCCGCCAGCATTATCTTTAATTGTTAAAATAGCTGTATTATTCTCTTTATACATATTAATAAAAATAAATTTATCAAGATTATTATTTGTTTCAAAAGCATCAATTGAGTTATTTATGATATTTAATATAACTTGAATAAACTCATTTTCTAATCCTAAAACATATATTTCTTGATGATTTTTTATAATAGAGATATTTCTATTTTTTAATTTACTACTTACAAGATAAATAACTTTATCAATAGGAACATTTATATCAAAAGATGTTAGTTCCTTGTCATTGCTAAAAAAATTCCTAAAATCATCAATTGTATTTGATAAATGTAAAGTAGAGTTTTTTATAATATCAACTGTTTCATAAAACTCTTCATCACTTAAAATATTCAAATCTTTTTTTAATTTAGCTCCTGTTGCAACTGTTGAGATTACAGATAATGGTTGTCTCCACTGATGGGCAATATTTTCAATCATCTCTCCCATTGCTGCCATTTTTGATTGATGATTTAAAATATTTTCTTTTTGAATCAACTCTTTTGTCTTTTTAGCTACAAGAATTTCTAAATTTTTATTCATCTCATTTAATTGTTTAGTTTTTTCATCAACTTTCATTTGTAAAGTGCTATTTATATTTTTTAGAGTCAAGTTTCTATATATAAAAGCAATGGAAATAATAAAAATCGCAATAGCCATTTTCCAAAAAATGTCATAATTGAAACTCGTTTGGAACTGTACATTATTCCATTTTGTGATGATTGCATTTAATTCATTTAGAGAAACAGATGAAATTGCTTTATTTAAAATGGATTCTAATATTGCATAATCATCTCTTATCATAAATTTTAAACTAAAAGTTAAACCTGTATTTCCAGTTACTTTTAAATTATCAAAATTGTATTTTGAAATGTTATAAAGCAATACAGGTTGTATGTCAATAAAAGCATAAGCTTTTCCTTTTGAAACTAAATCTAAACCTTCTTTAATACTATTTACAAGGATAAAATTCATATCAGGATAGGCATTTTTTAAAATATTGTGAGCTGTAAAATTATTACCAATAGCAAGTTTTTTGTTTTTTATTAAAGATATATTTTCAATAAAATTTTCATCTTTTTTAGTAACTATTGATATTGGAAAGTTTACATATTCTTTTGAAAAAATAGCATACTCTTTTCTTTGTGGAGTTTCTCCAGCACTATAAATTAAGTCAGATTTTTTCTCTTTTATGCTTGATAGTTGTTGATTAAATGTTTCAAAAAATTCATTTTGTGTTTTTAAATCTAGTTTACTAGCAATTAATTTCCAGTATTCTGATGAGATTCCAAGAGCTTCATTATTTTTTGATTTAAAAGTAAATGGTTCCCATGAATTAGAAATAGAGACACTTATTTTATTGTTTTTTATAAAATCTAATTCTTTAGAAGTTAAATCTATTTGTTGTTTGAAGTTTTTATAATATTGTTCATTTTCATTTAAAATCCATTTTCTCTCTAAATTTAGTAGCTCATTAGCGGGAATTTTTAAAAAACCTTGATTAAAAATTTCAGCTTTTTCTTTAGTTTTTGCAATAGCATGTGATTTCATTTTTGTTATAAAATTATCTAAAGGTTTTATCATATGAAATAGATTATTTTGAACACAAAAATATTCAATTGCTATTTTATCATCATAAATTAAGTCAATTTCGCCATTTTTTAAAGCTTCTATAGATGTAATATATTCATCATAAGTTTTTATTGTAGCATTAGGAAAATGTTCTAAAATTATATTTTTGTAATTTGAACCAATCAAACCAATTGTTAAATCATTTTTCATTTCTAAAATAATTTCATTTTTTGAAAGAGTAAAAAAAGTGCTTTTAATTTCATAAAAGAAATTTGAAGGAATCATCCAATCTTTAAAAGGATTTGTTCCTAAAAAAAAGTCAACTTTTTCTTCTTTTACTAAATTTATTGCATCATCCCATAATATACCATCTACAAATTCTATATTATAGTTATTGTGTTTTGCCCACAATTTCCAGATATCTACAAATAATCCAGCCTCTTTACCATCTTGTTTATATGAAAATGGTGCATAATCAGGGTCATAAGAAATTTTAAAATCTATCTCTTTTGCAAAAATATTGAAAGTTAATAAAATAATAATAAAAAGTATTTTCATAAGTACCTGATTTTAGAATATAGATGCTTTCAATCTTATAATAAATAATATTAAAATTTGGAAAAAAATAGATTAATAATCTAGTCTATATCCTACACTAGAAATATTAATAATAGACTCTTTTCCAATTTTTTTTCGTAGTTTATTTAGTAAATTTTTTAAAGCTGAATCAGTCGCTTCAAATTCATCTTCCCAAATTGATGTTTTTAATTCATCAGTAGATAAAACTCTGTTACTATTTTTTATTAATAACTCAAGTAAAGTTAACTCTTTTGAAGTTAAAGCTATCTCTTTATCATTTGAAGAATCTATAAGTTTTTTATGTAAAACGTTGTATTGAATATTATTTTTAAAAGAAATTATATATCTTGAGTTATCTAAAATCTCGTCAACACATTTATTTAGTGCCGAATTTAAACTTTTAAAATCAATAGGTTTTGTAAGATAATCAACAAGTTTTAATTTAGTTGCTTCCAATAAATAATTTTTATCAGTGTATGCACTTAAAATAATTACAGGAATTGTTTTATCAATCATTCTAAGTTGTTTTATAAAATCTATTCCAGAAATATCAGGTAAATTTATATCAGAAATAATAATATCTATTCTATTTTTCTCTAAAGTTTTTTTTGCATTTTCAATACACTCTTCATCATAAACATTATCACAAAATAGTTCTAAAGTTTTTTTTACATTCTCTTTTATACTTGCTTCATCTTCGATGTATAGGATATTTAAGTTTTTGAGAATTTTGTTATGATGGCTATTTATTGTCATTTTGTACCTATAAAATTATAATCGTTTATGTTATAATAAATAAACTTAGAAGAAATTAATAATATAAAAAATTACACTTTATCAATAGCTTAATATCATATTAAGTTTAAAATCAGTAAAGTAACAAAAAAAATTATTTAAGAGATTTCTTAAAAATAAATAAATTGGAGTTAAGATGTATAAAATAAAATTACTTAGATTTGCATGTATCTCTTTTCTTGCAAGTTCTTTTTTACATGCTGCAAGTTTGAAAGAGAGTGTAGAAAGAGTACTTTCGACAAATCCAGAAGTAATAGCTGAGAAAAACAATCAGGAAGCTTTTAAAAAGTATATAGATGAAAGAAAAGCTAATTATTTACCAAGAATAGATATTGATGGTAGATTAGAAAAGAGTAATTCTGACAAAAGTTATGACCAACCAAATACTCTTCAAAATGGTTCAGAACAAGAAGATGGTTACAATGTAGGAATTGCTTTAAATCAAATGCTTTATGATGGTGATTTAACTCCAAGTCAAGTAAGAGAAGCAAAATTTAATGATTTAGCAAATAAGTATAGAAGTGAAAATAATATAGAAAATGTTGTATATGAAACTATTACAGCTTATACAGGTTTAGTTCAATATAACGAAATGTTAGCCTTAACAAAAGATATGATAACAACTAATGAAGAAAATCTTCAAATTGCAAAAGAGAAAGAATCAATAAGTGGTGAAGTTTTAGAAACATATGAAGTTGATTCAAAACTAAGTTTTGTTAAAGAAAAATATTTAGAAGAAGAAGATTTAAAAAGCTCAAGAAATAGTACATTTAAAAGATATGTTGGAGTAGACCCATCAGGAGATGAATGTAGACCAAAAATTGAACTATCAAAAATTCCAAATAATTTACAACAAATAGTTGAACTTGCTGTTTTAAAGAATAATGAAATTTTAGAGCAAATAGAAAGAATAAAAGCTCAAAGAGAGAAAATTGCTCAAGCTGATTCAAAATTTTTACCAAATCTTAGTTTAGAGTTAAAGGCATTAACAGATAATGATTTATCGTTAAATGAAGAAGGAAAAGAGAATCAAGCTTATGGAAGAATTAATCTTGCTTGGAATTTATATAATGGTGGTGGAGATAAAGCTGTATCAAAACAAGAAGAACTATTTTTAGCAGAACAAAAAGAGAGATTAGATGCGATTACAAATAAAGTAGTTGAAGCATTAAAAGTTAATTATCAAAGATTCTTGAAAAATAAAGAAAGAATCAATGTTTTAAAAGATTATGTTGTAGCAAATGAAAATATAGTTGAAGTTTATAAAAGCGAATTTGAATCAGGAACAAGAACCTTTGTTGATATCTTAGATGCACAAACTGTACTTTATGAAGCGAAAAAGAGTTTAGTAAATAGAGAATATGAATTATATAAAAATTATTATGATATTTTATTATCTTTATCTATGTTAACGGAGACTGTACTTGACCCTAAAAATGATGTATGTTCAGATGATAAAGCTTTAAATTACATTGTATCTGAACAAAAACTTGCAGTTGAAAAAGCTAATGATTCAAGTGATTTAAAAGCTTTATTAGGAGATGAGCCTGTTCAAGTTAAAAAAGCTGAACCAGTAGTTATTCCAGCAAAAGAAGAGTTAGTTGAAAGTAAATCTTCAGATTATTCAACATTCTTAGATGCTCCAGAAGGATATTATACGTTAAATATTACAACAACTGAAGGTTTAGATGCTGCAAAAAATTATGTTAGTGAAAATGCTTTAGATAAAAATAGTTCTTATACATACTCTTTTGGTCCAGAGATGAAAAGTGCTAAGGTAATTTATGGTATATTCAAATCAGTAAAAGAAGCAAATATTGCAATGGAAAGTTTACCTGCTTCTGTAAAAGCAAACAAACCATATATAGATAATATCTTAAAACATCAAAAATTGTATGCCAAATATAATAAATAGGATTTCTAACTAAAGGAATATATTGGAAAATAATGATTCTAATCTAATAGAAAATGAAACATTAGGAAATTTAAAAGATAGAAGAAAAGTAGATGACCTTTTAGGTTGTCTACTTTTTTTATCTAAATATCATAATAGAGAAACTTCAGCAGAATCTTTAACTTTTGGTCTGCCAATACATAAAACTTCAATGAATATTTCAATGTTTCATCAAGCAGCTTCTCGTATAGGTTTAGCTACAAAAACTGTAAAGAGAGAAAAAGTTAAAGATATTACAAAACTTGCTTTACCTTCAGTTTTAATTCTTGATAAGCAAAGAGCTTGTGTTTTACTTGATTATGATTTAAAAAAAGGGATAGCAAGAGTTATTTTACCTGGATTGATAGCAGGTGAAACAGAAATGACTATTCAGAAATTAGAGAGTGAATATACGGGTGAAGTAATTATTATTAAACCTGAATATAATTTTAATAACAGAATTGAAAAAGAAGTAGTTGTAGATAATCCAAAAGAGTGGTTTTGGGGAACTTTAAAAAGAAATGCAAGTATTTATAAACAAGTTATTATTGTATCGTTATTTATAAATATTTTTATTTTAGCTACTCCACTTTTTACGATGAATGTTTATGATAGAGTTTTACCAAATAATGCAATTGAAACATTATGGGCTTTATTTATAGGTATATCAATTGTTATGATATTCGATTTATTATTAAAAATTTTACGTTCATATTTTTTAGGGCTTGCAAGTAAACGAGCTGATACAATAATGTCTAATAAAATATTTAATCATTTGTTAAATATAAAACTTGAAGCTAAACCAGCTTCAACAGGTCAATTTGTTAGTAGATTACAATCTTTTGAAAGTGTAAGAGAATTTTTCACAAGTGCAACAATTGCAACAGTTGTAGACCTTCCTTTTGTAATAATATTTATTTTAGTGATATTTTTTATAGCAGGTCCTTTGGCTTATATTACGATAGTTACAGTTTTTATCTCTATTGCTTTATCTTGGTATATGCAAAGACCTTTAAAAAGTATAATTGAAAAATCTGTAAAAGAGGAACAAATTAAACAGACAACTTTGATTGAAACAGTTTCTGGATTAGAGATTATAAAAAGTGTAAAAGCTCAAAATAGAATGAAAACCCATTGGGATAATTCAATTAATAAAACAGTTCATTTTGCTGATAAAGGACATTTCTTATCACAAACAATTACTTATTTTACAGCTTTTATTTCTCAATTTTCAAATATTGCAATAGTTGCAGCTGGAGTTTACTTAGCTCAAGATGGTGAAATTACAATGGGGGCAATTATTGCAGCTATGATTTTAAATGGAAGAGTTATTGCTCCAATCTCTCAATTGGTTAGTATGATTATAAAATTTGATAGAACGATGCTTTCATTAAATAATCTTGATGAGGTAATGAAAATGCCTGTTGAAAAAGAGAATAAATCATATATAAGCCGTCCTAATTTAAAAGGTGATATTGAATTAAAAGATGTACAATTTGCATATAAAGACCAAAATCATCAAACTTTAAAAGATATAAATTTAAAAATAAAGCAAGGTGAAAAAGTTGCAATTTTAGGGAAAATTGGTTCTGGAAAATCAACTCTATTAAAACTTATTATGAATTTATATGAACCAACAAAAGGTTCTGTTTTAATAGATGGTTTAGATACAAGACAAATTGACCCAGTTGATTTAAGACATGCAATAGGAAGTGTTCCTCAAGAGCCATTTTTATTTATGGGAACAATTAAAGATAATCTTACAATTGGTGAGCAGTATGTTTCTGATGAAGAGTTATTAAGAGTTTCAAAAATTGCTGGATTAGATGAGTTTCTAGGAAAACATGAAGCAGGTTATGACTTACTTGTTGGAGAAAGAGGTGATGGACTTTCAGGAGGTGAAAGACAATCAGTTACTTTAGCGCGGGCTTTAATTTCTGACCCAAATATAATTATGCTTGATGAACCAACAAATTCAATGGATAGACAAACAGAAAAAGCTTTTATTAATAGATTACAAAATATTGTACAAGAAAAAACTTTGATAGTTGTTACGCATAAAACATCATTGTTACAATTGGTTGATAGAATTATTATAATCGAAAATGGTAAAGTAGTAGTCGATGGACCAAAAGATGAAGTTTTTACAACAAAAGTAGGTTGATTTATGAGTAATGAAGAAAAAAATCTAAAGAAACAAAAAAAATATTTTTCGTGGATTGAAAAAATCAAAAAACTTTATGGGTTAGAAGATAAAAAAGAAGAAGATTTAGAGTTTATATACTCATCTTACGCTAATTCTAATGAACATCCAAGTAATGTAAGTCGAATTATTTTTATGTTAATTAGTGGAATTTTTATAATATTTTTATTATGGGCTAGTTTAGCAGAAATTGATGAATTAGCAAGAGGAAATGGAAAAGTAATTCCAACAGATAAAATTCAAACTGTACAATCTTTAGATGGTGGGATTATCTCTGAAATCTTTGTAAAAGAGGGTGATATTGTAAAATTTGATGATCCTTTAATGAAAATTGATACTACAAGATTTCAAGCCACATTAGAAGAGAGTCGTCAAGAATATTTATCATTACTAGCTTTAAAAGCAAGATTAGAAATAGAATCAACTATTGATATAGAAAAAGATTTGCCAGAATTGAAGTTTGATGAAAAAATTTTAAGTGATTCTTCAAGATATGATATAAACGAAAAAATGTTATTAGAAAATAGATTTAGAGAGTTGAAATCATCAGTTAATGTATTAAAAAATCAAGAGAATCAAAAAATTCAAGAATTAAAAGAGATAGAAAGTACAATAAAAAAATTAACTGATAGTTTAGGTTTTATTGAAGAACAAAGAAAGACTATACGAAAACTTGTGGAAAGAGGAATTAAATCAAATTATGATTTACTGGATATTGAAAAAGAGTACAATCAAACAAAAGGTGATTTACAAACTGCGAAACTTTCAATTTCAAGATCAAATTTTGCAATATTAGAAGCAGGTAATAGAATACAAGAAAAATTAAACACTTTTAGGTCAGAAGCATCAACAGAATTACAAAAGACTGTTAGTCAAATAAATAGATTTGAAGCAAAACTTGTTGGAGATAGGGATAAAGTTGCTAAAACTACAATTACATCTCCAGTAGATGGTATTATTAAACAATTAAATTTTAATACAATTGGCGGAGTTGTTCAATCTGGTATGGATTTAATTGAAATTGTACCATTAAGTGATGCCCTTGTTGTAGAGGCAAAAATTGATCCTAAAGATATAGCTTTTATAAATCCAAGTCAAAAAGCTATTATAAAAATAACGGCTTATGATTTTTCTATTTATGGTGGATTAGATGGAAAAATTGTAGAAATTTCTGCTGATACAATTGTTGATAAAGAGTCAAAAGAAGGGAAAAGTTATTATCGAGTTTTAGTAAAAACTGATAAAAATTATTTAGAAAGAAAAGGTAAAAAACTTCCTATTATTCCCGGAATGGTAGCAACTGTAGATATTGTTACTGGTAAAAAAACAATTTTAGATTTCATATTAAAACCTATACTTAAAGTAAAACAAGACTCACTTCACGAAAGATAATTTAATTAAAATTATCTTTTGTCAAAAATAATAATAAAAAAACTTTTTAGAGACTTTATTTTTGTAATATAATCCAATAAAATAGTGTTAAATTATCAATGGAGAAATAAAATGAAGTTAACTATAAAATCAGATGGTCAAAGTAAGGTTGTAGATTTAGATAAAGATTTACAGTTTAATGTGAATAAAGGTGAACAATACATCTTTTCTAATGGTTTTACAAGTTATGTTTTAAATTTCAAAGATAATCAACAATCTGTCGAATTAACTTTTAAAGTTGATGGTAAAACAATAAAAGTTGATTTAAAAGGAATTGTTCCACTTTTACAAGAAAATGTAGAAGGTCTACAAAATCCAACTTTAGTAATTATTAATAAAAATGCAAATGAAAAAGATGTTGATAATATAGTTGATAATGCTGAATTTAATGGAAGTGAAATTATTGATAGACTTGAAGCTTTAATCTCAAATCCAGTTGATTTAGGTGCGAATAATAGTGATAAACTAGCAATAATTTCTGATTTTCAATCATTAATTGAAACACTTGATGCAGCTGCAGCTGGTGGAGAGCAAGGTAATGCTACTGCAAATGGTTCTAGTTTTAATTCTATTTTTGGAACAATCGAAGATTCATTAAATGGAATAGCAGATAGTGCTGTTTGGGAAAATTTAACAGAATCTATTTCTACAACTCCTGTTGAAACAGGAAATACTGTGGCAACAATTTTACCTATTGAGTTAATTAATGTAAATGTGAAACTAGAAGGTATAAATACATCTGTAATTGAAGGTAAAAATGCGAGTTATAGAATAACATTAACAGATGATGATGGAAATGTTATTGTAACAACAGAAGATATGGTAATAACATTTACATATACATATACTACTGCTTCAGGTGAAGATATAACTGAAGTTGGTAGTGTAACTATACCTGCTGGTCAAAGTGAAATAACTTTTGAAATTTCAACTGTTGATGATAATTTAACGGAGGATATTGAATCATTTAATATATCAATAGATACAGCTTCAAATCAAGAGCAATTTGATAGTGTTACAATTGATAAAACACCAGTAACAACAACAATCACAGATGATAAAGGACCAGATGCTCCAATAGATGAAGATGTAAAAGCAAATATTGAAGTAAGTGATGCAGGAAGTGTAAAAGAAGCAGATGGAGCAACTTTAACATATTCAGTAAAACTATCAAACGCAGTTGGATCAGATGTAGAAGTAGATTTAACAACAGGTGGAGATGCTACAAGAGGTAGTGATTATGAAAATACATTACAATACTCAACAGATGGTGGAACAACATGGTTAGATGTACCAGCAACTGGAAAAGTAACTCTGCCAGCAGATGGATCTTCAGTTCTTGTAAAAGTAACAGTAAAAGATGATGCAATAACTGAAAATGATGAAACAGTAACATTAACAGCAACAACAACAGATGCACAAATTACAACACAAACTGCAACAGGAACAGGAACAATCACAGATGATAAAGGACCAGATGCTCCAATAGATGAAGATGTAAAAGCAAATATTGAAGTAAGTGATGCAGGAAGTGTAAAAGAAGCAGATGGAGCAACTTTAACATATTCAGTAAAACTATCAAACGCAGTTGGATCAGATGTAGAAGTAGATTTAACAACAGGTGGAGATGCTACAAGAGGTAGTGATTATGAAAATACATTACAATACTCAACAGATGGTGGAACAACATGGTTAGATGTACCAGCAACTGGAAAAGTAACTCTGCCAGCAGATGGATCTTCAGTTCTTGTAAAAGTAACAGTAAAAGATGATGCAATAACTGAAAATGATGAAACAGTAACATTAACAGCAACAACAACAGATGCACAAATTACAACACAAACTGCAACAGGAACAGGAACAATCACAGATGATAAAGGACCAGATGCTCCAATAGATGAAGATGTAAAAGCAAATATTGAAGTAAGTGATGCAGGAAGTGTAAAAGAAGCAGATGGAGCAACTTTAACATATTCAGTAAAACTATCAAACGCAGTTGGATCAGATGTAGAAGTAGATTTAACAACAGGTGGAGATGCTACAAGAGGTAGTGATTATGAAAATACATTACAATACTCAACAGATGGTGGAACAACATGGTTAGATGTACCAGCAACTGGAAAAGTAACTCTGCCAGCAGATGGATCTTCAGTTCTTGTAAAAGTAACAGTAAAAGATGATGCAATAACTGAAAATGATGAAACAGTAACATTAACAGCAACAACAACAGATGCACAAATTACAACACAAACTGCAACAGGAACAGGAACAATCACAGATGATAAAGGACCAGATGCTCCAATAGATGAAGATGTAAAAGCAAATATTGAAGTAAGTGATGCAGGAAGTGTAAAAGAAGCAGATGGAGCAACTTTAACATATTCAGTAAAACTATCAAACGCAGTTGGATCAGATGTAGAAGTAGATTTAACAACAGGTGGAGATGCTACAAGAGGTAGTGATTATGAAAATACATTACAATACTCAACAGATGGTGGAACAACATGGTTAGATGTACCAGCAACTGGAAAAGTAACTCTGCCAGCAGATGGATCTTCAGTTCTTGTAAAAGTAACAGTAAAAGATGATGCAATAACTGAAAATGATGAAACAGTAACATTAACAGCAACAACAACAGATGCACAAATTACAACACAAACTGCAACAGGAACAGGAACAATCACAGATGATAAAGGACCAGATGCTCCAATAGATGAAGATGTAAAAGCAAATATTGAAGTAAGTGATGCAGGAAGTGTAAAAGAAGCAGATGGAGCAACTTTAACATATTCAGTAAAACTATCAAACGCAGTTGGATCAGATGTAGAAGTAGATTTAACAACAGGTGGAGATGCTACAAGAGGTAGTGATTATGAAAATACATTACAATACTCAACAGATGGTGGAACAACATGGTTAGATGTACCAGCAACTGGAAAAGTAACTCTGCCAGCAGATGGATCTTCAGTTCTTGTAAAAGTAACAGTAAAAGATGATGCAATAACTGAAAATGATGAAACAGTAACATTAACAGCAACAACAACAGATGCACAAATTACAACACAAACTGCAACAGGAACAGGAACAATCACAGATGATAAAGGACCAGATGCTCCAATAGATGAAGATGTAAAAGCAAATATTGAAGTAAGTGATGCAGGAAGTGTAAAAGAAGCAGATGGAGCAACTTTAACATATTCAGTAAAACTATCAAACGCAGTTGGATCAGATGTAGAAGTAGATTTAACAACAGGTGGAGATGCTACAAGAGGTAGTGATTATGAAAATACATTACAATACTCAACAGATGGTGGAACAACATGGTTAGATGTACCAGCAACTGGAAAAGTAACTCTGCCAGCAGATGGATCTTCAGTTCTTGTAAAAGTAACAGTAAAAGATGATGCAATAACTGAAAATGATGAAACAGTAACATTAACAGCAACAACAACAGATGCACAAATTACAACACAAACTGCAACAGGAACAGGAACAATCACAGATGATAAAGGACCAGATGCTCCAATAGATGAAGATGTAAAAGCAAATATTGAAGTAAGTGATGCAGGAAGTGTAAAAGAAGCAGATGGAGCAACTTTAACATATTCAGTAAAACTATCAAACGCAGTTGGATCAGATGTAGAAGTAGATTTAACAACAGGTGGAGATGCTACAAGAGGTAGTGATTATGAAAATACATTACAATACTCAACAGATGGTGGAACAACATGGTTAGATGTACCAGCAACTGGAAAAGTAACTCTGCCAGCAGATGGATCTTCAGTTCTTGTAAAAGTAACAGTAAAAGATGATGCAATAACTGAAAATGATGAAACAGTAACATTAACAGCAACAACAACAGATGCACAAATTACAACACAAACTGCAACAGGAACAGGAACAATCACAGATGATAAAGGACCAGATGCTCCAATAGATGAAGATGTAAAAGCAAATATTGAAGTAAGTGATGCAGGAAGTGTAAAAGAAGCAGATGGAGCAACTTTAACATATTCAGTAAAACTATCAAACGCAGTTGGATCAGATGTAGAAGTAGATTTAACAACAGGTGGAGATGCTACAAGAGGTAGTGATTATGAAAATACATTACAATACTCAACAGATGGTGGAACAACATGGTTAGATGTACCAGCAACTGGAAAAGTAACTCTGCCAGCAGATGGATCTTCAGTTCTTGTAAAAGTAACAGTAAAAGATGATGCAATAACTGAAAATGATGAAACAGTAACATTAACAGCAACAACAACAGATGCACAAATTACAACACAAACTGCAACAGGAACAGGAACAATCACAGATGATAAAGGACCAGATGCTCCAATAGATGAAGATGTAAAAGCAAATATTGAAGTAAGTGATGCAGGAAGTGTAAAAGAAGCAGATGGAGCAACTTTAACATATTCAGTAAAACTATCAAACGCAGTTGGATCAGATGTAGAAGTAGATTTAACAACAGGTGGAGATGCTACAAGAGGTAGTGATTATGAAAATACATTACAATACTCAACAGATGGTGGAACAACATGGTTAGATGTACCAGCAACTGGAAAAGTAACTCTGCCAGCAGATGGATCTTCAGTTCTTGTAAAAGTAACAGTAAAAGATGATGCAATAACTGAAAATGATGAAACAGTAACATTAACAGCAACAACAACAGATGCACAAATTACAACACAAACTGCAACAGGAACAGGAACAATCACAGATGATAAAGGACCAGATGCTCCAATAGATGAAGATGTAAAAGCAAATATTGAAGTAAGTGATGCAGGAAGTGTAAAAGAAGCAGATGGAGCAACTTTAACATATTCAGTAAAACTATCAAACGCAGTTGGATCAGATGTAGAAGTAGATTTAACAACAGGTGGAGATGCTACAAGAGGTAGTGATTATGAAAATACATTACAATACTCAACAGATGGTGGAACAACATGGTTAGATGTACCAGCAACTGGAAAAGTAACTCTGCCAGCAGATGGATCTTCAGTTCTTGTAAAAGTAACAGTAAAAGATGATGCAATAACTGAAAATGATGAAACAGTAACATTAACAGCAACAACAACAGATGCACAAATTACAACACAAACTGCAACAGGAACAGGAACAATCACAGATGATAAAGGACCAGATGCTCCAATAGATGAAGATGTAAAAGCAAATATTGAAGTAAGTGATGCAGGAAGTGTAAAAGAAGCAGATGGAGCAACTTTAACATATTCAGTAAAACTATCAAACGCAGTTGGATCAGATGTAGAAGTAGATTTAACAACAGGTGGAGATGCTACAAGAGGTAGTGATTATGAAAATACATTACAATACTCAACAGATGGTGGAACAACATGGTTAGATGTACCAGCAACTGGAAAAGTAACTCTGCCAGCAGATGGATCTTCAGTTCTTGTAAAAGTAACAGTAAAAGATGATGCAATAACTGAAAATGATGAAACAGTAACATTAACAGCAACAACAACAGATGCACAAATTACAACACAAACTGCAACAGGAACAGGAACAATCACAGATGATAAAGGACCAGATGCTCCAATAGATGAAGATGTAAAAGCAAATATTGAAGTAAGTGATGCAGGAAGTGTAAAAGAAGCAGATGGAGCAACTTTAACATATTCAGTAAAACTATCAAACGCAGTTGGATCAGATGTAGAAGTAGATTTAACAACAGGTGGAGATGCTACAAGAGGTAGTGATTATGAAAATACATTACAATACTCAACAGATGGTGGAACAACATGGTTAGATGTACCAGCAACTGGAAAAGTAACTCTGCCAGCAGATGGATCTTCAGTTCTTGTAAAAGTAACAGTAAAAGATGATGCAATAACTGAAAATGATGAAACAGTAACATTAACAGCAACAACAACAGATGCACAAATTACAACACAAACTGCAACAGGAACAGGAACAATCACAGATGATAAAGGACCAGATGCTCCAATAGATGAAGATGTAAAAGCAAATATTGAAGTAAGTGATGCAGGAAGTGTAAAAGAAGCAGATGGAGCAACTTTAACATATTCAGTAAAACTATCAAACGCAGTTGGATCAGATGTAGAAGTAGATTTAACAACAGGTGGAGATGCTACAAGAGGTAGTGATTATGAAAATACATTACAATACTCAACAGATGGTGGAACAACATGGTTAGATGTACCAGCAACTGGAAAAGTAACTCTGCCAGCAGATGGATCTTCAGTTCTTGTAAAAGTAACAGTAAAAGATGATGCAATAACTGAAAATGATGAAACAGTAACATTAACAGCAACAACAACAGATGCACAAATTACAACACAAACTGCAACAGGAACAGGAACAATCACAGATGATAAAGGACCAGATGCTCCAATAGATGAAGATGTAAAAGCAAATATTGAAGTAAGTGATGCAGGAAGTGTAAAAGAAGCAGATGGAGCAACTTTAACATATTCAGTAAAACTATCAAACGCAGTTGGATCAGATGTAGAAGTAGATTTAACAACAGGTGGAGATGCTACAAGAGGTAGTGATTATGAAAATACATTACAATACTCAACAGATGGTGGAACAACATGGTTAGATGTACCAGCAACTGGAAAAGTAACTCTGCCAGCAGATGGATCTTCAGTTCTTGTAAAAGTAACAGTAAAAGATGATGCAATAACTGAAAATGATGAAACAGTAACATTAACAGCAACAACAACAGATGCACAAATTACAACACAAACTGCAACAGGAACAGGAACAATCACAGATGATAAAGGACCAGATGCTCCAATAGATGAAGATGTAAAAGCAAATATTGAAGTAAGTGATGCAGGAAGTGTAAAAGAAGCAGATGGAGCAACTTTAACATATTCAGTAAAACTATCAAACGCAGTTGGATCAGATGTAGAAGTAGATTTAACAACAGGTGGAGATGCTACAAGAGGTAGTGATTATGAAAATACATTACAATACTCAACAGATGGTGGAACAACATGGTTAGATGTACCAGCAACTGGAAAAGTAACTCTGCCAGCAGATGGATCTTCAGTTCTTGTAAAAGTAACAGTAAAAGATGATGCAATAACTGAAAATGATGAAACAGTAACATTAACAGCAACAACAACAGATGCACAAATTACAACACAAACTGCAACAGGAACAGGAACAATCACAGATGATAAAGGACCAGATGCTCCAATAGATGAAGATGTAAAAGCAAATATTGAAGTAAGTGATGCAGGAAGTGTAAAAGAAGCAGATGGAGCAACTTTAACATATTCAGTAAAACTATCAAACGCAGTTGGATCAGATGTAGAAGTAGATTTAACAACAGGTGGAGATGCTACAAGAGGTAGTGATTATGAAAATACATTACAATACTCAACAGATGGTGGAACAACATGGTTAGATGTACCAGCAACTGGAAAAGTAACTCTGCCAGCAGATGGATCTTCAGTTCTTGTAAAAGTAACAGTAAAAGATGATGCAATAACTGAAAATGATGAAACAGTAACATTAACAGCAACAACAACAGATGCACAAATTACAACACAAACTGCAACAGGAACAGGAACAATCACAGATGATAAAGGACCAGATGCTCCAATAGATGAAGATGTAAAAGCAAATATTGAAGTAAGTGATGCAGGAAGTGTAAAAGAAGCAGATGGAGCAACTTTAACATATTCAGTAAAACTATCAAACGCAGTTGGATCAGATGTAGAAGTAGATTTAACAACAGGTGGAGATGCTACAAGAGGTAGTGATTATGAAAATACATTACAATACTCAACAGATGGTGGAACAACATGGTTAGATGTACCAGCAACTGGAAAAGTAACTCTGCCAGCAGATGGATCTTCAGTTCTTGTAAAAGTAACAGTAAAAGATGATGCAATAACTGAAAATGATGAAACAGTAACATTAACAGCAACAACAACAGATGCACAAATTACAACACAAACTGCAACAGGAACAGGAACAATCACAGATGATAAAGGACCAGATGCTCCAATAGATGAAGATGTAAAAGCAAATATTGAAGTAAGTGATGCAGGAAGTGTAAAAGAAGCAGATGGAGCAACTTTAACATATTCAGTAAAACTATCAAACGCAGTTGGATCAGATGTAGAAGTAGATTTAACAACAGGTGGAGATGCTACAAGAGGTAGTGATTATGAAAATACATTACAATACTCAACAGATGGTGGAACAACATGGTTAGATGTACCAGCAACTGGAAAAGTAACTCTGCCAGCAGATGGATCTTCAGTTCTTGTAAAAGTAACAGTAAAAGATGATGCAATAACTGAAAATGATGAAACAGTAACATTAACAGCAACAACAACAGATGCACAAATTACAACACAAACTGCAACAGGAACAGGAACAATCACAGATGATAAAGGACCAGATGCTCCAATAGATGAAGATGTAAAAGCAAATATTGAAGTAAGTGATGCAGGAAGTGTAAAAGAAGCAGATGGAGCAACTTTAACATATTCAGTAAAACTATCAAACGCAGTTGGATCAGATGTAGAAGTAGATTTAACAACAGGTGGAGATGCTACAAGAGGTAGTGATTATGAAAATACATTACAATACTCAACAGATGGTGGAACAACATGGTTAGATGTACCAGCAACTGGAAAAGTAACTCTGCCAGCAGATGGATCTTCAGTTCTTGTAAAAGTAACAGTAAAAGATGATGCAATAACTGAAAATGATGAAACAGTAACATTAACAGCAACAACAACAGATGCACAAATTACAACACAAACTGCAACAGGAACAGGAACAATCACAGATGATAAAGGACCAGATGCTCCAATAGATGAAGATGTAAAAGCAAATATTGAAGTAAGTGATGCAGGAAGTGTAAAAGAAGCAGATGGAGCAACTTTAACATATTCAGTAAAACTATCAAACGCAGTTGGATCAGATGTAGAAGTAGATTTAACAACAGGTGGAGATGCTACAAGAGGTAGTGATTATGAAAATACATTACAATACTCAACAGATGGTGGAACAACATGGTTAGATGTACCAGCAACTGGAAAAGTAACTCTGCCAGCAGATGGATCTTCAGTTCTTGTAAAAGTAACAGTAAAAGATGATGCAATAACTGAAAATGATGAAACAGTAACATTAACAGCAACAACAACAGATGCACAAATTACAACACAAACTGCAACAGGAACAGGAACAATCACAGATGATAAAGGACCAGATGCTCCAATAGATGAAGATGTAAAAGCAAATATT
Organism: Arcobacter ellisii; assembly: GCF_003544915.1. NCBI lineage: Bacteria > Pseudomonadati > Campylobacterota > Epsilonproteobacteria > Campylobacterales > Arcobacteraceae > Arcobacter > Arcobacter ellisii. Next base: position 300,052 of record NZ_CP032097.1, read on the forward strand.
GAAGTAAGTGATGCAGGAAGTGTAAAAGAAGCAGATGGAGCAACTTTAACATATTCAGTAAAACTATCAAACGCAGTTGGATCAGATGTAGAAGTAGATTTAACAACAGGTGGAGATGCTACAAGAGGTAGTGATTATGAAAATACATTACAATACTCAACAGATGGTGGAACAACATGGTTAGATGTACCAGCAACTGGAAAAGTAACTCTGCCAGCAGATGGATCTTCAGTTCTTGTAAAAGTAACAGTAAAAGATGATGCAATAACTGAAAATGATGAAACAGTAACATTAACAGCAACAACAACAGATGCACAAATTACAACACAAACTGCAACAGGAACAGGAACAATCACAGATGATAAAGGACCAGATGCTCCAATAGATGAAGATGTAAAAGCAAATATTGAAGTAAGTGATGCAGGAAGTGTAAAAGAAGCAGATGGAGCAACTTTAACATATTCAGTAAAACTATCAAACGCAGTTGGATCAGATGTAGAAGTAGATTTAACAACAGGTGGAGATGCTACAAGAGGTAGTGATTATGAAAATACATTACAATACTCAACAGATGGTGGAACAACATGGTTAGATGTACCAGCAACTGGAAAAGTAACTCTGCCAGCAGATGGATCTTCAGTTCTTGTAAAAGTAACAGTAAAAGATGATGCAATAACTGAAAATGATGAAACAGTAACATTAACAGCAACAACAACAGATGCACAAATTACAACACAAACTGCAACAGGAACAGGAACAATCACAGATGATAAAGGACCAGATGCTCCAATAGATGAAGATGTAAAAGCAAATATTGAAGTAAGTGATGCAGGAAGTGTAAAAGAAGCAGATGGAGCAACTTTAACATATTCAGTAAAACTATCAAACGCAGTTGGATCAGATGTAGAAGTAGATTTAACAACAGGTGGAGATGCTACAAGAGGTAGTGATTATGAAAATACATTACAATACTCAACAGATGGTGGAACAACATGGTTAGATGTACCAGCAACTGGAAAAGTAACTCTGCCAGCAGATGGATCTTCAGTTCTTGTAAAAGTAACAGTAAAAGATGATGCAATAACTGAAAATGATGAAACAGTAACATTAACAGCAACAACAACAGATGCACAAATTACAACACAAACTGCAACAGGAACAGGAACAATCACAGATGATAAAGGACCAGATGCTCCAATAGATGAAGATGTAAAAGCAAATATTGAAGTAAGTGATGCAGGAAGTGTAAAAGAAGCAGATGGAGCAACTTTAACATATTCAGTAAAACTATCAAACGCAGTTGGATCAGATGTAGAAGTAGATTTAACAACAGGTGGAGATGCTACAAGAGGTAGTGATTATGAAAATACATTACAATACTCAACAGATGGTGGAACAACATGGTTAGATGTACCAGCAACTGGAAAAGTAACTCTGCCAGCAGATGGATCTTCAGTTCTTGTAAAAGTAACAGTAAAAGATGATGCAATAACTGAAAATGATGAAACAGTAACATTAACAGCAACAACAACAGATGCACAAATTACAACACAAACTGCAACAGGAACAGGAACAATCACAGATGATAAAGGACCAGATGCTCCAATAGATGAAGATGTAAAAGCAAATATTGAAGTAAGTGATGCAGGAAGTGTAAAAGAAGCAGATGGAGCAACTTTAACATATTCAGTAAAACTATCAAACGCAGTTGGATCAGATGTAGAAGTAGATTTAACAACAGGTGGAGATGCTACAAGAGGTAGTGATTATGAAAATACATTACAATACTCAACAGATGGTGGAACAACATGGTTAGATGTACCAGCAACTGGAAAAGTAACTCTGCCAGCAGATGGATCTTCAGTTCTTGTAAAAGTAACAGTAAAAGATGATGCAATAACTGAAAATGATGAAACAGTAACATTAACAGCAACAACAACAGATGCACAAATTACAACACAAACTGCAACAGGAACAGGAACAATCACAGATGATAAAGGACCAGATGCTCCAATAGATGAAGATGTAAAAGCAAATATTGAAGTAAGTGATGCAGGAAGTGTAAAAGAAGCAGATGGAGCAACTTTAACATATTCAGTAAAACTATCAAACGCAGTTGGATCAGATGTAGAAGTAGATTTAACAACAGGTGGAGATGCTACAAGAGGTAGTGATTATGAAAATACATTACAATACTCAACAGATGGTGGAACAACATGGTTAGATGTACCAGCAACTGGAAAAGTAACTCTGCCAGCAGATGGATCTTCAGTTCTTGTAAAAGTAACAGTAAAAGATGATGCAATAACTGAAAATGATGAAACAGTAACATTAACAGCAACAACAACAGATGCACAAATTACAACACAAACTGCAACAGGAACAGGAACAATCACAGATGATAAAGGACCAGATGCTCCAATAGATGAAGATGTAAAAGCAAATATTGAAGTAAGTGATGCAGGAAGTGTAAAAGAAGCAGATGGAGCAACTTTAACATATTCAGTAAAACTATCAAACGCAGTTGGATCAGATGTAGAAGTAGATTTAACAACAGGTGGAGATGCTACAAGAGGTAGTGATTATGAAAATACATTACAATACTCAACAGATGGTGGAACAACATGGTTAGATGTACCAGCAACTGGAAAAGTAACTCTGCCAGCAGATGGATCTTCAGTTCTTGTAAAAGTAACAGTAAAAGATGATGCAATAACTGAAAATGATGAAACAGTAACATTAACAGCAACAACAACAGATGCACAAATTACAACACAAACTGCAACAGGAACAGGAACAATCACAGATGATAAAGGACCAGATGCTCCAATAGATGAAGATGTAAAAGCAAATATTGAAGTAAGTGATGCAGGAAGTGTAAAAGAAGCAGATGGAGCAACTTTAACATATTCAGTAAAACTATCAAACGCAGTTGGATCAGATGTAGAAGTAGATTTAACAACAGGTGGAGATGCTACAAGAGGTAGTGATTATGAAAATACATTACAATACTCAACAGATGGTGGAACAACATGGTTAGATGTACCAGCAACTGGAAAAGTAACTCTGCCAGCAGATGGATCTTCAGTTCTTGTAAAAGTAACAGTAAAAGATGATGCAATAACTGAAAATGATGAAACAGTAACATTAACAGCAACAACAACAGATGCACAAATTACAACACAAACTGCAACAGGAACAGGAACAATCACAGATGATAAAGGACCAGATGCTCCAATAGATGAAGATGTAAAAGCAAATATTGAAGTAAGTGATGCAGGAAGTGTAAAAGAAGCAGATGGAGCAACTTTAACATATTCAGTAAAACTATCAAACGCAGTTGGATCAGATGTAGAAGTAGATTTAACAACAGGTGGAGATGCTACAAGAGGTAGTGATTATGAAAATACATTACAATACTCAACAGATGGTGGAACAACATGGTTAGATGTACCAGCAACTGGAAAAGTAACTCTGCCAGCAGATGGATCTTCAGTTCTTGTAAAAGTAACAGTAAAAGATGATGCAATAACTGAAAATGATGAAACAGTAACATTAACAGCAACAACAACAGATGCACAAATTACAACACAAACTGCAACAGGAACAGGAACAATTTTAGATAATGATATTGCACCAATTACAGTTACAGTATCTGAAGAGGGTTTAATAAATGGTATTATCGATAATAGTGGAGTGCCAACAGATATAACAAATGAAACTAAAGTCGAAGGATATGTTAATATTAGTAACTTAACACTTTCATCAAATAAAGAGTTCTTTTTAAATATTCCAACAATATCTTTAACTTCAAATGGTGATAATATAGTTTGGCAATTAAATAATGAGAATAAAGAATTAGTTGGTAAAGTAAATGGTGAAAATGCAATAAAAATTACAATAGATAATAATGGTAAATATACAGTTGAATTGTTAAAACCAATTGATCATGCGATTAATAGTGTAGAAGATATAGAAAGTTTTGATGTGAATATAAAGTTAAAAGATGGTTCGTTTGAGACAGAAGCTAAATTAACAATCAATATTGAAGATGATATGCCAACAATTGAAACTTCATCTACAACTTGGACTCAGTCTATTGATATTCCTGATATTTTTTCAGGAAGTGTAAGTTTTGCAGGAAATGGGGGGAGTAAATCTTTGTATACATTTGCAGATGGTGCAGTAATAGTTACAGGAAAAGGATTTACAAGTAGTACAGATTTAACTCTTAAAGATTCCAATTTAAGTCAAAGTTCTGGAGGGTTAGGTGTTGCAAGTACATCATCACCTTATCATAATGTTGCAAATGAAGTTGATTTTAGAAAAACTGCTGATGGGCAAGCGGCTTCTGAAGAGTTGATTATAAAATTAGCAGCTGGAAAAATATCGTATGGTGCAAAAATTAACTTTGCATTTATGTATGGTGGAGAGTTAGAAGTTGGAGTTGCAGAGTTTTATAGAGGTGGTGTTTTAGTTTCAACACAAACATTTAGTTCAAATGCATCAAGTGGAAATTATGCTGCAAATTTTGAAGTTTTAGATGGTGGATTCGATAAAATAATTATAAAAGCAACTGATAATGGAAATAGTTTTAGCATTAAAGATAATAGTGATTTTGCTGTTACAGGAGTGCAATTCTTAGGAACAACATCAGCACAACCTATCTCTTATGCACAAGGAATAATTTCTTATGGATATGGAGCAGATGGTGCTGGAAAAATTGGATTTACTGAAGTTAGTGATATTGTTAAATTAACTAATGGAAGTTCAGTAGTAATGACCGTAACAGATAATTCTATTATCGCAAAAGATGGAAATGGTGCTTTAGTATTCCAAGTTCAATTAACTCCAAGTACAGGGAAGTGGGAATTCTATAAATATCAAGATTTCTTAATTGGTAATGGTTCTGAAGAGGTATTAGATATTAATTATAGAGTTGTTGATGCAGATGGGGATGGTGTAAATAGTTCTATTAGTATAGGAGTAAATAAATTACCAGTTTCAACAAATGATGTTATTGAACCAACTGAAGATAAATCTTATATATTACAAGTAGATGATTTTGGTACTTTAAGTAATGACATAACAAAAATTAAAATAGAAATATTACCAACAAATGGAGTTTTAAAGTTAGCAGGAGTTGTAGTTGTTGCTGGACAAGAAATAAATAAAAGTGATATATCAAGTGGAAAATTAGAATTTTTATCAAATAAGAATACAGATTTAAATAGTAATTTTATATTCAAAGTTAGTAATGGAACTTTATGGAGTACAACATCATATGAAACAAAGGTTAATGTAATTGCAGAGGCAGATAAACCAACTGCAAGTATTGATGTTACAAAAATAGTTTCTTCAATAGCTGACGATATAGTTGTTAAAGTAGGAAACAATACATATAACATTACAGAATTATTAGCAAATAAAAATGATTCTACACAATTTAAACAAAAGTCAAATGTTGGAAATAATTATGATATGGATAATGATAATACAACAAAAATTACTGTAAATGGTGGATTAAATCAAAATGATATGGTTGGTGGAACTGTAAATAATGATATCATCATTATTAATGGAGATGTAAAATTTGGTACAAATATCAATTCAACAGATGGTAATGATATTGTTGCAATCCTTGGAAATATATATGGAGGTTCATTTGCTGGTGATAATGGAACAGATTATTTATATCTAGGAAAACCTATGAGTAAATATGAAATTCTAAATTATAATGGATATGAGCAAGGTCACCCTGATATGGATTTCCAATTAAAAGATAAAGATACAGGTGGTATTTTAGTTGTTAATAATATAGAGGGAATAATTTTTGCTGATGGAAATACCTTTGGAAAAGTTAATGTTGTTGCAAATACAACAGTAGAATATAGTGTTGATTTAAGTGCAGCTTTAACTGATACAGATGGAAGTGAAACTTTAACTGCTATAATAACTGGAGTACCAGCAGGTGCTACTTTTGATTCACAATTTGTAATAAATGATAATGGTGTTTGGAAAATAGTAATTCCTGAAAATGCTACATCTATAAATTATACGGATGTTAAAATGACTGTTCCTTTAAGTGTTGGAGCATTTACTTTAAAAATTGAAGCAACAGCAACAGAAAAAAGTAATAATCACTCAGCATCAGCATATGATAGCGATGCAATTGTGTATGCTATAAATGAAACAAATACTTTAACATTTGGTAAAGCAACAACTAATTTATTGTTTACACTAGATGTGTCTGGTTCTATGAAAGATATTGTAAAAAATAGTAGTGGTATTTCTACAACAAGATTTGAAATAGCAAAAGCTTCTATAATATCAACTATTAATGCTTATAAAGCGAATGGAACAACAGAAGTAAATCTTACACTATTTAATTCAGGTGGAAAAAATATTGGATGGAAAACAGCAGATGAGGCAATAGATTATCTAAGTAAATTAACTATGGATACATCTGGTAATATTAAATACAATGGAAGTTCAATCTCTGGTTTAACTGATAAATATACAGATTATTATGATGGATTAAATGCGACAATGAGTATTAATTTTACTGGGCATAAAGCAGATAATACAGTTGCATATTTCTTATCAGATGGAGTACCAAATGAGAATAAGAATAAAATCGATCAAGATAGTGATGCAACAATAGTAGCTTGGAAAAATTATGTAAATGCAAATATTAATACATTATATGTAGTTGGAGTAGGAGCAGGGGCACAAGAAGCACCATTAAAAATTATTCAAGTACAAGAGGGTGATAAGGTAATTATGGCAACAACTGATGCTACTTTAGGAGATACCCTTTTAGGAACAATTACAGCTTCTATTTCTGGTAGTGTTGCAGATAATATTTTTGGTGGAGATGGAATTAAAACAATAGACAGTATTATTGTTGATGGAAGAGAGTATACAAAAACTACTTTCCCAACAGATGGTGTTGCTCTTGATGGTGATGGTAAGTTAGTATTTAATTTTGATACAGGTGCTTATACTTATACTGGAAAATCATCTGAGTTTACATCTGATACAACAAAAACATTTAAAGTAAATGTTTCAGATGAAGATGGTGATAAAGCATCATTAGATGTTAATATTAAAATTAATGTTAATGATTCACAATATTTAGAGAATAAAGCACCAATAGCTTATATTACAAATGATGGATCTCCATTATTAGGAATGATAGATGTCAATGTTGCAAATTTAATTAAATTACAATCAAATCAAATGTTTGCAGTTTATGACCAAGATGATAATATTAAGTCTGTTAAAATTTCATCAGGGGGATTATTATCTAGTTTATTAGGACCAATTACAGGAAAACTTGTATTTAATTTTGATTCAAGTGTAAATGTAGAAGGATTCAAAATTAATGGTATAGGAACAGACAGCTTAACTATAGTTGCAAATGATGCAGATGGTGCAACAACGGCTCAATTTAATACATTATTATCTAAAATAAAAATGGATTATTCTGGATTATTAGATAGTTTACTTGGAACAAATGTAGATGTTTTTGGAAAATTATCTATAGTTGTAGAAGATACAGAAGGATTAAAAGATAGTAAAACTAGTGCTAATTTAATTGATCTGGAACTTTTAGTTAGTAATAATAATACAGAGGAAAATGTAAATTTAATGGAAGAAGATATAGACTTAACACAATATGTAACAAAAGATACAAATATTGTTAGTTTTGAAAATTCTAAATTAGATAAAATAACGATAGAGTTAAAAGATATATTAATTCAAGAAGATAAAGAATTAATAGTAAAAGGGGATAAAGGAGACATTGTTCAACTTGATACTCCAAGCGATTGGTCAAATGTTGGAAAAGAACAATTAGATGGAGTTAACTATAAAGTTTATACAGGAACAGGTGTTAATTCTACAATTAAATTATTAATTGATGATGATATTGATGTAACACCAAATATATAAGTATAAATAGGAGTTTTTCCTATTTATACTTTTTTAAATTTTACAATTGGATTTTAAATTTTTAATGAGACAAACAAAAATTGATGAATTTTTAGAATTAGAACACCACAATAAAGAGCTTGAAAAAAGAATAAAAGAAGAAGTAGCTAAAAATAGAGAAAAAGATAAGCTTATGTTTCAACAAGCAAAATTGGCTTCTTTGGGGGAAATGTTAGGAAATATTTCCCATCAATGGCGACAACCTTTAATGGAAATCAATTCTCTATTTTTACCTATTGAAGCAAAAATATCTTTAGGTGGAACTTTAGAAAAAGAGGAAATTTTAGAAGCGATTGATAAATTAAATCACATCACGAGATATATGTCAAATACTATTGATGATTTTAAAAACTTTTTTGCAACGGATAAAGAGAAAATAAAATTTAAGTTGCTGGAGCAGATAAATTCAACGATAAATATTATCAGTGGCGGTTTAAAAGTAAACAATATCAAACTTGACATCATAATGAATAAAAATCCTGAATTAATTGGTTATAAAAATGATTATTCACAAGTTTTGATAAATATAATTAATAATTCAAAAGATGCATTAGTTGAAAGAAAAATAGAAAATCCATATATAAAAATCTCAATATTTCAAGAAGATGAAAATATTATTACAACAGTTGAGGATAATGCTGGTGGAATAAAGGTTGAACCAATTGATAAAATATTTGAACCTTTTTTTACTTACCAAAAAGCTAATGGTTCAGGAATTGGACTTTTTATGTCAAAATTAATTATTGAAAATAATATGAATGGTAAATTAACAGTAAAAAATTCTTCAAAGGGTGCTTTTTTTAAGATTTCTATCCCAAAAAACTAAACTAAATCACTTCATTTTCTATTCAATCAATTTTAGATATAATCCTGAAAAATTTAGAAAACTTCACTCATTATTAGGATAATCATGTCAAAACAATTATTACAAAAACAAGCAGATACTATCAGATTTTTAGCAGCTGATATGGTGCAACAAGCAAATTCAGGACATCCTGGTGCTCCTATGGGACTTGCTGATATTGCAACAGTATTAAGTAAACACTTAAATGTAAATCCAGCTGATGAAAAATGGCTAAACAGAGATAGATTAGTATTTTCAGGTGGTCACGCAACAGGTTTAGTTTACTCTTTATTACATCTTTGGGGATTTGATGTATCAGTAAATGATATGAAAAACTTTAGACAAACTCACTCTAAAACTCCAGGACATCCAGAATATGGACATACTCATGGTATTGAAATTACAACTGGACCATTAGGACAAGGAATTGCAAATGCAGTTGGTTTTGCAATGGCAGGAAAATATGCACAAAATCTTCTTGGTAGTGATGTAATTAATCATAAAGTTTACTGTTTATGTGGAGATGGGGATTTACAAGAAGGAATCTCTTATGAAGCAACTGCGACAGCTGGACATTTAAAACTTGATAATCTTGTAATTATTTATGATTCAAATAATATTACTATTGAGGGTGAAGCTACAATTGCTTGGAGTGAAAATGTTAAAAAAAGATTCCAAGCTATTGATTTTGAAGTTATTGAAATAGATGGACATAATTTTGACCAAATTGATAAAGCTTTAGTTGCTGCTAAATCATCAACACTTCCAGTATTAATTATTGCAAAAACAGCAATTGCTAAAGGTGCAGTAACAATGGAAGGAAGTCATCATTCTCATGGAGCTCCATTAGGTGAAGATGAAATTGCAAAATCTAAAGAAAAAGCAGGATTTAATCCTGAAGAAAAATTCTTTGTACCAGCTGATGTAAAAGGTGCTTTTGATAAATTAATCGTTGGTTCTACTGCTCAAAATGCTTGGATGGAATCACTTTCTGCTGAAACAAAAGCAAAAATTGCTCAATTACAAAATCCAGATTTTGATTCTATTGAATATCCAACTTTTGAAGCTGATTCAAGTGTTGCAACAAGAGATTCAAATCATAAAATCTTAAACGCAATTGCAAAAGCAATTCCAGGATTCTTAGGAGGAAGTGCAGATTTAGCTCCTTCAAATAAAACAGAATTAATGGGAATGGGTGATTTCCCAAATGGAAGAAATATTCATTTTGGTATCAAAGAACATGCAATGGCAGCAATTACAAATGCTATGAACTTATATGGTTTATTTAGAGTTTATTCTGCAACATTTTTTGTTTTTTCTGATTATTTAAAACCAAGTGCAAGAATTGCAGCACTTGCAGGAATTCCTCAACACTTTGTTTGGACACACGATTCTATTGGTGTTGGAGAAGATGGACCAACTCACCAACCAATTGAACATTTATCACAATTTAGAGCATTACCAAATTTCTATACATTTAGACCAGCAGATGCAACAGAAAATGTTGATTCATGGAAAGTAGCTTTAAAAATGAAAGCTCCAACTGCATTTGTTTGTTCAAGACAAGGTTTAAAAGTATTAAAAGATGAAAAAGCTTACGGAAGTGTAGCAAATGGTGCTTATTTATTAAAACAAAGAGAAAATGCAAACATTACTATTATGGCATCTGGTTCTGAGTTAATGTTAGCTTTACAAACAGCTTGTTCTTTAGAAGATGAAGGAATTATTGCAAATGTTGTTTCAGTTCCTTGTTTTGATTTATTATTAGAGCAAGATGCAGCTTATATTGAAAAAATTATTGATAAAAATACAAGAGTTTATGCAGTTGAAGCAGCAAGAGGTTTAGAGTATTATAGATTTGCTGATGTTGTATTTGGAATGGATACATTTGGAGCAAGTGGACCTGCTAATGACTTATTTAAAGAGTTTGGATTTACAATTGATACTTTAAAAGCAAAAATTGTAGCAGACTTCAAAAAATAACTTTTTTAAATAGATGAGATTTTCTCATCTATTAACTTCTTAATTATCTTAAAACTAATTTCAAAATATCATCTTTTTTTTATTTTAACTCTCTATAATATAAAGTAAATGTCTAAGGAGAATTGTATGCCAATAGGATTTATAGGATTGGGAAATTTAGGACAAGCCATTTGTAAAAGATTGAGCGATGTTGGCGAAACATTAGTAGTTTATAATAGAAATAAAGAAAAAATAAAAGATTTACCTTATGAAAAAGCTGATACACCAAGAGATGTGTTATTAAAATGTGATATTGTTTTTATGTGTCTTTTTGATAGTAATGCGGTAAGTCATATTTTATCGGGTGAAAATGGCTTATTAGGTGAAATAATTGAGGGAAAAACAATAATTGATTTAACAACAAATCATTATGAAGATGTATTAAAATTCCATGATGCTGTAAATTCAATGAATGGAAATTATTTAGAAAATCCTGTTTTTGGTTCAGTTGCTCCTGCATTAAAAGGTGAATTAACAGTTGTAAGTTCTGGAAAAACAGAAGTTTTTGAGGCTGTAAAACCTCTTTTAGAAAAAATTGCAAAAGAGATTTTTCATTTAGAAATACCAGCGAGTGCCACAAAAATGAAACTTATAAACAATCTATGTTTAGGTTCATTTATGGCAACACTTGCAGAGTGTACAGCTTTGGCTGAAAATTGTAATATAGATAAAACAAAAGCTTTGGAAATTTTAGGAGTTGGTGGTGGTCAATCACTTGTATTAAAAGCAAAAACTCAAAAACTAATAGATGAAGATTTTTCTGCTCATTTTTCAAATAATGCAATAAATAAAGATTTGCATCTTTTACAAGATTTAGCATATAATCTAAAATTACCACTTTATAGTGCGTGCGTCCCAAAAGAGCTGTTTTCTAAAATGAAGATGATGGGAAAAGGTGAAGAGGATTTCTCTTCAATTTATCAATTATTTAAAAAATAAAAAGGATAGTTTATGCCACATTTACAGTTTGAAATAAATAAAAAAGTATCATATGAATCAAAAGAGATTTTCGTAAATGAGATAAGAAAAACTTTTAGTGAAGTTATGGATACAGGAACTGACCATATTGCTGTTAGTTTAAGAGAGTATGATAAATATAATCTTACTATTGGAAGAGCTGATATAAACGATGATATATGTTTGATGAATCTTGATATTAGGGAAGGGCGAACAATTGAGAAAAGAAGAGAGTTGGCTTTAAAATATATGGAGATTGTAAAACACAATTTTGGAATAGAGACTAAAAATCAATATATAACTTTCACTGAACATAAAGGTGAAGATTTTCATTTAGTTGAAAAATATTTGGCAACTTGGACAAGTGGAGAAGATCCACTTGCTTAGAATTAGAATATAAAATAGAGTTTTAAAAGCTCTATTTTATATCTCACTATAAGATTTAACACAATTTCTATTTGAATTTTTTGCTTTATAAAGGGCTTTATCCGCTTTTGAAATACATTTTGTTGGATTACTCTCTTTACATTCATAAACACCAAAACTTGCTGTAATCTTTATATTATGATAAAAATTGAATTTTTCAACAGCAACTCTTAGATTTTCAGCTGTAATTAGAGCTTTATTTTCTTTTGCTTTTGGCAGAATAATTAAAAACTCTTCTCCTCCCCATCTTCCAATAAAATCTGTTTCTCTAATATTTTTAGATAAAACTTGTGCAAACTCTTTTAAAATAACATCACCAGTTGTATGACCGTATGTATCATTTATATTTTTGAAAAAATCAATATCTGCAATTATTAAACTAAGAGGCTCTTTATATCTTTTATAAACATTTAATTCACTTTCTAAAATAGAATCAAGTTTTGCTCTATTGAAAAGAGAAGTGAGTTTATCTGTTTGTGATAGTTTTTCAAGTTTTTTGTTAAGAATATTTAGTTTTAAATTAGAACGATAAATTAAAAATATAATTGTAAAAACAAATAAAGCAACAACAGTAGAAACAATTTTTATTAATAGTTCGGCATTAAACTGTTTTTCTTTAACAATTGTTATCCATTTTGTTGTGATTCTATCTTTTTCTTCATCTTTTAATGAATTAATTGCTTTATTTAAAATGTTTAATAAAATTTGTTCATCATTTCTAACTGCAATTCTTGCAAGTAAATCTTCAGAAATTTTCCCACTAATTTTAATATTTTGAATATTATTTTTTTGTCTAGCATATGTGATACTAGGCAAAGAATCAACAAAAGCATAGATTTCATTTTTATTTACTTTTTCTAATCCTTCTTTTGTATTATTAACTTCTACAATATTAATATTTGGATATTTATATTTTAGTATTTCAATAAGTGCATAATCTTTTATCATTGCAATTTTTTCATTTTCGATATCTTTTAATGAATTTATGAAAAATTCATTATCTTTTGTTGCAATAACTATTGGAAATTTTAAATAGGGTTGTGTAAAGTTGAAAAAAGCTTCTCTACTGTTTGTTTGAACAGCAAAAGGCAAAATATCACACTCTTTATTTTTTACCATTTCAAATGATTCATTCCATGATTTTGTTACATTTAATTGAAATTTTATATTGGTGTTTTGTGATAGTTGTTTTACTATATCTGAAACAATTCCAACATATTTTCCCTCTTTTGTTATTTGTTCATATGGTAAAAAATTTGGGTCAACGCAAATAGAAATATTTTGTTTCTCATTTAAGTAATTTATCTCTTCTTTTGAAAATAGATGATTTTCTCCACTAAATTGAGTTTGCATAATTTTATGAAACCATTTTTGGTTTAATTCCTCTAATTCACTTTTTGATATTAATTTTTCTGCTTTATAAATAATACTTTTTAGAATTTCATTTTCTTTGTTAAATGTGATATAAAACCCAAATTTTTCATCATCAATATTATTTGAAATTTTTAGATTAGAAATTAGATGTTTATTTATGTTATATTCTAAAACATCTCTTAATCCATAGGCTAAATCAGCATCTTTATTTGCAACAGCTTTTATCATTTCAAGTGTATTATCAGTTGGAAATATTTTTACATTTGGATAATCTTTTTTTACTCTATCGTAACTGTGATAACCTTTTACAAGGGCGATAGTTTTTCCATCAATTTCACTAAAAGAGTGATAATCTCTTTCTCCGATTCTTGTAATCATTGCTGGACTTAATAAAAGATATGGAATATCAGAAAATAAAAATCTCTCTTCTCTTTGTTTTGATTTTAAAACATTTAGCATCAAATCCAATTGATTATTTTCAAGCATATTTAAAAAATCATCCCAAATACCAGGAATATATTCAACTCTTAAAGCCAATTTATTTGCAATTAAATTCATATAATCTATTGAATAACCTTTTGCAATACCATTTTCATTGAAATTATAAGGAGTAAGATTTGAATCATTTTGAACTTTTAATATTTTTTTATTTTTTAAATAATCTAACTCTTCTTGAGTAAAGTTAATCTCATTTTTAAAATAAACGATTAATTTTCCTAAAAATTTATTATCATTACTTAAAATATCTTTTTCATAAATTTCAGGAGTTTTTTTTATCTCAATTGGCAAAGGTTCATCTTTTAAAATAAAAATATCAGAACTATTTTTATATGAACTATAGATAGTTTTATTATTGAGAACTATTTCAAAAGCTTGAATTTTTTCATAATGTTGATAATAAATATTTAAAAGATTAGAAATATCATTTGAAGATTCTTTATAATTTGGAAGAAGATATTTCAACTGATTTGATAGTTTATCTATATTTGTACTAATATTATTATTTAATACTTCAACTTTGGATGCATATAAATCTAAGACTAATAAAAAGATTATTGAAAGTTTTAATAAAAAGTTATACATCCTGTATCCTTTATCTCTATGATAGATTATATAACAATATTTTTAATATTTTACTTTTTCTCCTAAGATAAATTTTAGTATAGTACGACTTTTACAAAAAGGCGTTTAGATGTTACGAGGAATAATTATTTTATTGGTTTTTCAATTTTTAGGTGAATGTATAGCGAAGTTTTTTGCTCTTTTAGTTCCAGGTCCAGTTATAGGAATGGTTCTATTATTATTCTTTTTATTACTTAGAAAAGGAAGTTTTGTTAGTTTAGATAATGCTGTTGCACTTCATTTAAGATATCTTCCATTACTTTTTATTCCTGCAGCTATGGGAATAATTACTCAAATAGATATTATTACCAAAGAGTTTTGGGCTATATTTATAGCTTTGTTTTTTGGAACATTAATAGCTTTAGTTTTTGCTGCTAAATTTATGGATTTTTTAACTTCAAAGGTGAATAAAGATGAATTATGAAGCATTAACAAATTATATTAGTTCAACACCACTTACTTGGCTAATTATCACATTAGCGGCTTTTAAACTAGGGATAATAATTTATGAAAAGTTTAATAAACATACTTTATTACAGCCAATTATTATAGCTTATGTGATTATCTTATCTTTGATTGTTTATACAAATACTTCATTTGAAAAATATTTTAAAAGTGTTGAAATAATTCATTTTTTCCTTGGCCCTGCAACTGTTGCACTTGCCCTTCCACTTTATAAAAATTTGAAGTATATAAAATCACTTTTTTTACCAATAGTTTTAACACTTTTTATTGCTGGAGTTTTTTCAATAGTGATTGCAATTAGTTTGCTTTATATTTTTGGAGCACATCTTCCAACGATTTTATCAATGACAACAAAATCTATCACTGCTCCAATTGCAATTATTACGTCAGAACAAATTGGAGCTATTCCTTCACTTGCTGTTGGTTTTGTGTTAATAACTGGAATTGTAGGAGCACTTTTTGGAACTATTGTGTTTAAAATATTCAAAGTAAAATATGAAACTTCAAAAGGTTTTGCTTTAGGACTTGTATCACATGGAATTGGAACAGCAAGAGCTATTGAAATAAGTGAAAAAGCAGCAGCTTTTGCAGCACTTGCAATGGGTTTAAGTGGAGTATTTACTGCTATTTTTCTTCCAATGGTAATTACTTTTTTTAAGTAATTACTATTTTTATAATTAAATATATCAAGATATGTTGATATATTAATTTAATTTTGATATAATCACAAAAATCATTAAGGAGCAAGTATGGATATATTTTTAAAAACAGTTAGTGCTTTAAATGATGAGACAAGAGTAAAGCTAATTAAGTTTATAAATATTTATGGGAAATGTTGTGTTTGTGATTTGGAAAACTCATTTGAAATGATTCAATCAAGACTTTCACGTCATCTAAAGATTTTAAAAGAAGCTGGTTTTTTAAAACTAGAACGTGATGGAAGATGGGCTTATTATTCTATTCGAACACCACTTGATGAATTTAGACAAAGTTGTATAAAAGAGATAATGACTCTTCAAATAGAGTTACCAACTCTAAAAAAAGTTTGTGAAATTAAGGAATAAAATTGAAAGAGACACTTTTTGTATATGGAACACTTATGCCAAATTGTCCAAATGCTCATGTTTTAGAAAACATAGTTGGGAAATTTGTCCCAGCAACTGTAAAAGGAAAATTAATTGATGCAGGTTGGAGTGCAAGTATGGGATATCCTGGAATTAGGCTTGATGCTGGAAATGATACGATTCATGGATTTTTATTTTATTCAGATAACTTAATAAACTATTGGGATTATTTAGATGAGTTTGAAGGGCAAGAGTTTGAAAGAACACCTGTAAGAGTAGAAAGATTTGATGAAATTGAAGTGGACACTTATATTTATACTTTAAAATCAGAGATTTTAGAAATGCATGAGGAAAAATAGATGTTAATTGCAAGTTTGATTTTTATAGTTACTTTAATATTTGTTATTTGGCAACCACGTGGTTTACAAATAGGAACAACTGCAATTTTAGGTGCAATTACTGCTTTGATTTTTCAAGTTGTAAATTTTGATGACGTACTTGCTGTAACAAATATAGTTTGGGATGCAACTTTAGCATTTATTGGAATTATTATTTTATCTATGGTTTTAGATGAAATTGGATTTTTTGAGTGGGCAGCACTTAAAATGGCAAAGTTTTCAAATGGAAATGGAATGTTGATGTTTATCTATTCTATTTTATTGGGAGCATTTGTTTCAGCACTTTTTGCAAATGATGGGGCAGCGTTAATCTTAACTCCAATTTTGTTAGCAAAAATGAGAATTTTACAACTAAATATGAAAACAATAGTTGCTTTTTTACTTGCAGGTGGATTTATAAGTGATAGTGCTTCTTTACCATTTGTATTTTCAAATCTAACAAATATCGTAACGGCAAACTATTTTAGTATTGGATTTGTTGAATACTTTTTAAATATGATAGTTCCATTTATTGTGAGTGTTGTTGTTTCAACACTATTTTTATGGTTACTTTTACGAAAAGATATTCCAAAATTTGTGGATATTACTTTATTAAAAGAGCCAAAAAGTGTTATAAAAAATATGAATTTATTCTATTTTTCATGGATATTTTTAGGAGTACTTTTAGCTGGATATTTTGTAGGAGATGCTTACAATTTACCTATTTCTATTTTTGCTTTAGGTGGGGCAATTATATTTTTAATAATTGCAACTATTTCAAAAACTGTAAAACCAAAACATATTATAAAAGAAGCTCCATGGCAAGTTGTATGGTTTAGTATTGGACTTTATATAGTTGTTTATGGTTTAAAAAATGCAGGATTAACTGATTATTTAACAATTATTTTAAAAGATTTAGCATCAAGAGGTGACACAATTGCAATTCTTGGAACAGGATTTATAGCAGCCTTTTTAAGTGCAATTATGAACAATATGCCAACAGTTATGATTATGGATATTGCTTTAATAGATATTCCAAATCAAGCTTTAGCTTATGCAAATATAATTGGATGTAACCTTGGACCAAAAATGACACCATTTGGTAGCCTTGCTACGCTATTATGGCTTCACGTTTTAGCAAAAAAAGGTGTTAAAATTAGCTTTTGGCAGTATAGTAAATTTGGTTTAATTATTACACCACCAGTGCTATTTATAGTACTTTTAGCAGTTTAATTTTATTAGGGAGAGAAAAGATTGAAAACAAAAGTTTTATTTGTTTGTAGTGCTAACACAACAAGAAGCCAAATGGCTCAAGCATTATTAAGAAAATTTGGTGGAGAAGATTTTGAAGTGGATAGTGCTGGAATAAATCCAGGTGTACTAAATCCTTTAGCCGTTGAAGTGATTAAAGAAGATGAGAATATGGATATTTCTTCTTATACTACAAATAAAGTGATGGATTATTTTAAAGAAGGACGACATTATCATTATGTGATAACTGTTTGTGATGAAGCTGCAAAAGAACCTTGTCCAATTTTTCCTAGTCTTGATGGAGTATTACACTGGAATATTACAAGTCCAGCAAGTAATGGAAGTGATGAAGAGAAAAAAGCAAAAATTAGAGTATCAAAAGATGAGATAAAAACAAATATTCTAAAATTTATTGAGTTAGTAAAAAATCAACATATAAAAGATGGATTTCCAGAATCTTGGCAATTAAATAAATAAGGATAAAAAATGAGCATTTCAGAAAAAAAAGTTTTAATTTTATGCACAGGAAATTCTTGTAGAAGTATTATCGCTGAAGCCTTAATAAATGCAAAATTAGAAGGAATTAGTGCAGATAGTTCAGGTGTTAGAGCAAGTGGAAGAGTAAATCCAAATGCTAAAAAGTTACTTGAAGATAAAGGGATTTGGAAAGAAGAGTACCATTCAAAAACTATTGATAAAGTAATAGACAATGCTTATGATTTAGTGGTAACTGTTTGTGACCATGCAAATGAAACTTGTCCAATGTTTCCAAAAGCTGTAAAGGTTATTCATGTTGGATTTGAAGACCCAGATGGAAAAGGTTTTGAAGCATTTGAAGCTACATACAAAGAGATAGAAGAAATTTTACTTCCAAAAGTAATAGAGGCTTTAAAATAATAATGATAAATATATCAATTTTTTGGCATTTTTTTATCTTAGGTCTTTTTAGTTTTGGAGGACCAATAGCTCATATTGGCTATTTTAGGAAAAAATTTGTTGAAGAATTAAAATGGCTAAGTGATGAAGAGTTTTCTAAAATCGTAGCACTTAGTCAGTTTTTACCAGGTCCAAGTTCATCTCAAGTTGGCTTTACAATTGGGTTAAAAAAAGGTGGAATTATTGGTTCAATATTGGCTTTTATTGCATTTACAACACCCTCTTTTTTACTTTTATATTTCGCTGCAACTTTTCAAAATATATATGAAGATAATAATGTTATTTATGCTTTGATAAGTGGATTAAAACTATTTGCTGTGGTAATTGTTGCAGATGCAACATATAGTATGTTTAACTCTTTGTGTAAAACTACATTAAGTAAAATAATTTTTGTTTTTGCAACGTTATTTTTGATTTTTTATCAAACATTTTTTGCTCAAATTTTAGTTTTAGTTGTTTCTGGTTTGGTTGCATTATTTTTTATAAAAGAGAAAAATGAAACTAAAATAACATATCAAAAACCGTATATTTTACCTTTAGTTATATTTTTCATTTTATTGATATTTTTGCCATTTTTTGTAAATCAAGACAAATTATTAAGTCTATTCAACTCTTTTTATCAAGTTGGAAGTTTGGTTTTTGGAGGAGGGCATGTTGTTCTTCCTTTGATTAAAAGTAATATCAATATCGATGAAAATAGTTTTTTAGTAGCTTATTCTTTAGCTCAAGCAGTTCCAGGACCTATGTTTACTATTGCTTCATATATTGGAGTTGTTGCTTTTGAAGAATCACCATTTTTAGGTGCACTTGTTGCAACATTTGCTATTTTTTTACCAGGGTTTCTTTTGATTTTAGCTTTTTACAAAAGTTTTGAAAGTTATTCAAAAAATTCAACTATATCAAAAATAGTTACTGGAATTAACGCAAGTGTTGTTGCAATACTGTTTAGTGTTTTAGTTACAATTGTTATTCCAAGTGGAATTTTAAATATTTATGATTTGATTTTTGCAATACTTGGATTTTTTGTGATTAGAAGATTTAAAATATCTGTATTACTTTTGATTTTATTTTATTGTGGATATGGATTTATAAGGAGTTTATATGTTTGAGTGGTGGGATAATCTAAGTGCTATCTTAGTATTTGATATATTAGGACTTGTAAAAGGTACTAAGCTTGGCGATGCAGTTCATTTTTTTATTTTTGATACGATTAAAATATTTATTCTTTTAATACTTATTGTATATTTGATTACATTTTTAAGAAGTTATTTCCCTCTTGAAAAAATAAGAGTATATTTAAGTGGAAAAAATAAAATAATTGGACATATCTTAGCTTCAATTTTTGGGATTATAACTCCTTTTTGTTCTTGTAGTGCAATTCCTCTTTTTTTAGGATTTTTACAAGCAAGAATTCCTTTAGGAGTTGCTTTTAGTTATTTAGTTTCAGCACCACTTAGTGATCCTGTTGTATTTGCTCTTTTAATCTCAATGTTTAGCTGGAAAATAGCTATACTTTATGTTGCTTTTGGAGTAATAATTTCTATTGTTGTAGGACTTATAATTGGTGCTATGAATATGGAAAAAGAGGTTTTAATTGAAGTAAAACCTCTTGATAATATAAGTTACACAGAAGATGGAACTTTATTTAAACATAGAATAAAAGAATCATGGGATTATTCAGTAGATATTTTTAAAAAAATATATCTTTATATAATCATTGGAGTTGGAGTTGGTGCATTTATTCATGGATTTATTCCAGAAGATTTTATTAGTAAATATGCAGGTGGCGATGTTTGGTATGCACCAATAGTTGCAGTAATAGCTGGAATTCCTATGTATTCAAATGAATTGGGAATTTTACCAATTATAGAAGTTTTAACACAAAAAGGTGTTTTAATAGGAACAGCACTTTCTTTTATGATGGCGATAGTTGCTCTTAGTTTACCAGAAGCCATGATTTTAAAAAGAGTAATATCAATAAAATTAATTGGAATATTTTTTGGAGTAGTTGGTCTTGCTATTCTTTTGACTGGGTATACTTTAAATTATTTAGTAGGATGAAAAAATGAAAATAGAAATTTTAGGAACAGGTTGTACAAAGTGCAAAAATCTTGAAGAAAATACAAAACAAGCAGTTGCAAAAATTGGTGGATTTCATGAAATAAAAAAAGTGGAAGATATTGTTGAAATTATGAATTATAGTGTGATGAGTACACCCGCACTTGTTGTTGATGGAGTTGTAAAATCTACTGGAAAAGTTTTGAGTGTCGATGAAATAGTAACTATACTTTCAAAGTAGAAAAAATTTGATAAAAGAGTTTAGTTTATATTTTTTAGCAGCTTTTTTTGAGATACTTGGTTGTTATAGTTTTTGGGTTTATTTTAAACTTGGTAAAAGTTATTGGTTTTTAGCTCTTGGAGTTTTATCTTTGATTGCTTTTGCTTATGCTTTAACAAAAGTAAATTTAGAATTTGCTGGACGAGCTTATGCTGTTTATGGTGGAATTTATATAGTTTCATCTCTTCTTTGGTTATATTTTGTAGAAAAACAAGAGTTTAATAGATGGGATTTAATAGGTTCAAGTCTTTGTATTTTGGGAGTTTTTGTGATTTTATTTGGAAATCAAAAAGTTTAAAAATCAATGAGTTTTAATAACTCATTGACCCAGCATTTAATAAACCAATTGCGATTGATAAAAATGCCATTAAAATTCCAACGGGAATAACACCTTGAGAGATTTTTGTTTTAAAAGAGTATTTTCCACCAAGTCTAGTTACGATAAATGCAAAAATTAATTGAATAAATATTGCAACTCCTCCCCAAATCACAAAATCGCTATATGAAATTGAGTGAACTAAAGCACTATAAAGTGGAATTGCAACTCCAATAATCGCTCCTCCAAAACCTAAAGCTGCTGCAATATTATTATCTTCAAAGATAAGTTTATAGTCATCATAAGGCGTAACAATCGCATATAAATAAAGAAAAACTACAACTAAAGCAACTGCTGTAAAAAAGAAACTTATAAATCCTATATATAAATCTAATTCCATTTTAATCCTTTTTTTTCTTTGAATGTTAGCAAAAAGTTACTATATGGCTTATTAGGCAGTTCTAGTGCCCACCCATAATTTTTTCTATCTCTTCTGGTTTATCGTGAATTCCAAATCTATCTATAATAGTTTTAGTAGCTTCATTTTGCCCAATAATCTCAACCTCTTTTCCCTCTTTTCGTAATTTAATTACAGATTTATCAAGGGCATAAACAGCAGAAATATCCCAAAAATGAGCTCTTGTTACATCAATTATAACTTTTTTAACATCTTCTTTGAAATTTATCATTTCATAAAATCTATCGGCACTATTAAAAAAAACTTGACCTACAAATTTATAAGTTTTTACACTTTTATCTTCATTATAAAAGGTTTCATTGTACATAAAGTGAGAGATTTTGTTTGCAAAAAATAAAGAAGCTAATAAAACTCCTGTTAATACTCCCATTGCAAGATTGTGTGTATAAACAGTTATAGCAACTGTTGAAAGCATTACAAGATTTGTTGAAAATGGAAGAGTCTTTAATTCAGTTATTGAAGTCCAGTTAAATGTACTAATTGATACCATAATCATAACAGCAACTAAAGCAGCCATAGGAATAATTGAGATAATATCAGATAAAAATACAACCATTATAAGTAAAAAAAATCCAGCAATAAAAGTAGATAATTTTCCCCTTCCACCTGATTTTATATTAATAATTGATTGCCCAATCATAGCACATCCTGCCATTCCACCAATACAACCTGAGGCTATATTTGCAATTCCTTGACCTCTTGCTTCTGTTTGTTTATTACTTTTTGTATCTGTTAAATCATCAATTATAGTTGCAGTCATAAATGACTCTAAAAGACCAACGATTGCTAAAGCAAAAGAGTAAGGAAAAATAATGCTTAATGTCTCAAAATTTAAAGGAATTTGGGGAAGTAAGAATATAGGTAAAGTATCAGGAAGTTCTCCCATGTCTCCCACATTTCTTACATCCCAACCAATAAAATATACAAAAATAGTTAAAACAACTATGGTTACAAGTGGTGAGGGAAGAACTTTTCCAATTTTTGGAATATAAGGAAATAGATAAATTATTCCAAGTCCCACAGCAGTTAGGGCATAAACATGCCAAGTTACATTAGTAAGTTCTGGAAGTTGAGCCATAAAAATTAAAATCGCCAAAGCATTTACAAATCCAACTACAACAGCCCTTGCTACAAAACTCATAAGTTTGTGGATACCAATATATGATAAAAATATTTGAATAATTCCTGTTAAAATAGTAGCAGCCAATAAATATTGAAGTCCATGCTCTTTTACAAGTGTTACCATAACCAAAGCCATAGCTCCAGTTGCAGCACTTATCATTCCTGAACGACCTCCAACAAAAGAAATAACAACAGCTATACAAAAAGAGGCATAAAGTCCAACTTTTGGGTCAACTCCTGCAATTATTGAAAAAGCAATTGCTTCAGGGATTAGTGCAAGTGCAACTACAAGACCTGATAAAATATCAGCACGAATATTGAAAAACCATTCATTTTTTATGGTTTGGTACATAGAATTCCTTAATAATGATTATTTTTAATTTGATAGATAATCAGATTTTATCCAATTGGTGGTTAATAGTTGATAAATAAAAAGTAGAGAGTTGAACTCTTGACTTTTTGTATTTATTTTTATAGACTTTCAAAAGTAAAGAGTTTGACTTTATACTTTTAAGGAAAAATAATGAAAATAATAGAGAATAAAAATTATTATAAAATGTCTCAATTGGTTGAATTAACAAATTTAAGTAACCATACAATTTCATTTTATGATAAAAAAGGTTTATTACCAAATACTCTAAGTACTTCCAAAAATATGAAATATTATCCAGAAATTACAATTACAGTTTTAAATTTAATCAAATATTTCAAAGATAATCTGAATTTTTCAATTGATTATATAAAAGAGTTATTTGATTATTATCAAATAAATTTTGATGACAGGTCAGATTTGATTTTACAATCTATACAGATGTTAAGTAGTGAGATTAAAAATCCAATTTTTAAAAAAGATTTATTAAATCAAAATATAGAAGAAGCTATAAAATTAGATTTATTAGATGATAAAGAAGTCTATTTTAAAACAGAGATAGAAGTTTTAAATACTTTCAATGAGTTAAGAAAATATGATATTTCAACAGAACTTATAAATGAATATGTAAAAACAAGTAAAAAATTGGCACTTTTAGAAAAAGAGTTAACAAGTAAAGTTTTAGAAAAAAATGGTTTTTTGCCTGAAGTTTTAGTGCTTGATATTTTAAATTCATTCAAACCATATATTTTCAATCGACACACAATCATTGAGTTTAAAAAGGATAATAAATGACAAAAATAAATAATCTTTTATCAATAAAAATTGCATTTTTATTTGTAGTTTTTTGTAATGCTGTTGTTGATGTTGCCCACAAAGTTTTATTACAAAACATAGCTTTCAAAGTTTTTGATGGAACAACGCAAGTTATTTGGATTTCAATAATCAATGCAATGATTATAATTCCATTTTTACTTCTATTTACTCTAAGTGGTTATCTATCTGATAAATATAATAAAAAGAATATTATGGTTTATGGGGCAGTATCATCTTTTTTATTATCAGTTTTGATGATAATTTCATATATGAGTGAAAATTTTTATTTTGCAATGTTTTCTTTAGTTTTATTAGCTGTTCAAAGTGCTATTTATTCTCCTGCAAAATTTGGGCTTATTCTTGATATTTATGGTAAAAAAAATCTTTCACGTGGAAATGCTGCTTTACAAGCTATTTCAATAATTGCAATTTTATTTTCAATTGGTGTTGCTTCTTTTGTTTTTGAAAATTTTTATAATCTAAATAATCTTCAAAGTTTAACTTCAAAAGAGGAGTTATTAACAGCAATTTTACCTCTAACTTACTATATATTACCAGTTGCCTTTTTAGAAATGGTAGTTTCATTTCTGTTTTTAAGAAGAATAAACACAGTTTATGTAAAAGATGAAAATTTATCTTTAAATAAAGATGAGTTTTTTAAAGGTAAGTTATTAGTTAAAAATATAAAAACAATTTTTTCTCATGATGTAATTTTTTTATCAGTTATAGGATTATCTGTATTTTGGGGAGTTTCTCAAGCTACAATGGCAGTATTTCCATCTTTTGTAAAACAATATCTAAATATTACAGATGTATTTTTAATAAATGGTGTGATTGCAGCTTCAGGAGTTGGAATTGCAATTGGTTCAGTATTATATTCAAGAATATCAAAACATTATATTGAAGTAGGAACTATCCCTTTAGCATCTTTTGGTATGGCTTTTTCTTTATATATTTCAACAGTAGTTCAAACACCATTTTTATTAGCAATCACATTTTTAATGTTTGGGGTTTTTGGTGGAATGTTTGTAGTTCCCTTGAATGCTTTAATTCAATTTAATGCAAAGAAAAAGGTTTTAGGAACAATCTTAGCTGGAAATAATTGGTTTCATTCATTGTCTATGTTTTTGATGCTTTGTATGACAACAATCGTATCTTATTTTGAATTAGACCCATTAAAAACTATATATTTAATACTTACAATAATTGTAATTGGAACAGCATATACAATCTATAAATTACCTCAATCTTTGATTTTACTTTTTCTAAAAAGTATTGTTGGATTAAAATATAAACTTGAAGTAGATGGAATAAAAAATATACCTTCATCAGGAGGAGTTTTACTTTTAGGAAATCATATTTCTTGGATTGATTGGGCGATTATTTTAATGGCAGTTCCAAGGGAAGTTAAGTTTGTTATGGATAAAACAATTTATAGTAAATGGTATATAACTTGGATATTAAAAATGTTTAAAGCAATCCCAATTTCAAATATTTCAAGTAAATCAACGATTCAAACAATAGCAAAAGAGTTGGATAGTGGAAGTGTTGTTGTTCTTTTCCCTGAGGGAAGTATTACAAGAAATGGGCATTTAGGTGAGTTTAAAAAAGGATTTGAAAAAGTATTAGAACTAACACAAACAGAGATAAAAGTTATTCCTTTTTATATTAGAGGACTTTGGGAATCTATGTTTAGTAGAGCCAATAAAAAATTTAAAAAATCAAAAAGAACTTCTAATGTAACAGTATCTTTTGCAAGAAGTATGAATAAATCAAGAGCAAATATTGTAAGCGTTAAAAAAGAGGTTTTTGAACTCTCTTCAAAATCTTGGAAAGAGCATATAAGAAATTTGAAACCTTTAAATGAAACTATATTTGATAGATTAAAAGAGGTCTCTTCTGAAATTGTTTTTGCTGATTCAACTGGTTTAGAATTGAGTGGAAATAAATTTTTAACAGCATCAATACTTTTTAAAGATTTATTAAAAAAAGAGATAAAAGGTCAAAATATAGGTCTGTTAGTTCCTTCAACAGCAAGTGGTGCATTTATAAATTACACAGTATTAATGATGGGAAAAACAGCAATAAATCTAAACTATACAAGTGAAATAAACTCTTTAAAATCTTCTATAGAATTAGCAGAAATAAAAACTATAATAGCTTCAAAAAAGTTTGTTGAAAAACTTGAATCAAAAGCTATAAATATAAAAGAGATTTTAGAGTTGGTTGAGGTAATTTATTTAGAAGATATAAAAACAAAAATATCTAAAAATAAAGGTTTATTTACCTATTTAAGTGTAAAGTTTTTACCTTCTTGTATTTTAAAATTGATACATTTAACAAAAACAAATAAAGATGATACGGTGATGATTTTATTCTCTTCTGGAAGTGAAGGAAAACCAAAAGGTGTAGAACTAAGTGGTGATAATATTTTAGGAAATGCACAACAAATTGCAAATATTATAAATGTAAGTAATGAAGATACAATAGTTGGCTCTTTACCTCTATTCCACGCTTTTGGAATAGTAGTTACAACTTATTTACCATTAATTGAAGGTATAAAATGTGTTGCTCATCCAGACCCAACAGATGGACTTGGAATAGCAAAATTAGTAAGTTCTTATAAAGCTACAATTATGTGTGGGACTTCAACTTTCTTTAGATTATATGCTAAAAATCAGAAAATTCATCCTTTGATGTTTGAGAGTTTAAGACTTGTTGTTGCTGGTGCTGAAAAATTAAGAGAAGATGTTAAATTTGAGTTCAAAAAAAGATTTGGAAAAGATATTCTTGAAGGTTTTGGAGCAACAGAAACTTCACCAGTTGCAAGCTGTAATCTTCCTGATGTATTAGCTTCTGATTTTACAGTTCAAATAGGACAAAAAGTAGGAACAGTTGGAATGGCAATTCCAGGAACTACAATAAAAATTGTAAATCCAGAGACTTTTAAAGAGTTAGAGTCAAATGAAGAGGGAATGATTTTAATTTCAGGCATCCAAGTAATGAAAGGGTATTTAAAAAATGAAGAAAAAACAAAACAAGTTTTAAAAACAATTAGAGGAAAAACTTATTATATAACAGGAGATAAGGGAAAAATTGATGAAGATGGTTTTATAACTATTGTGGATAGATATTCAAGATTTGCAAAACTTGGTGGAGAGATGATAAGTCTTGGTGCAGTTGAAGAGAAAATTTCAAGACTTTTAGAGTTAAAAGATGATAGTTCGGTTGATTTTATTGTTACAAGTGTTGAAGATGAAAAAAAAGGTGAAAAAATAGTCTTATTAATCTCAAACGTAGATGAAGAGTATGTTTTAAAATTAAAAGAGAAAATTTTGAATAATTTTGAAAATAAATTAATGATACCTTCAAATATAAAAATTATTGATGAAATCCCAAAACTTGGGAGTGGAAAGAAAGATTTTAATGCAGCTAAATTAAAAGCAAAAGACTGATTTTTTTCAAAATCAAAAAAAGAGTCTTTTATGAGTCTTTTGTTTGTTAGAATGTTTACTTTGTAAATAAATTGTAACAAAGAGTTTTAAATGACTTTATTTGAACTAAAATGCGAAGCATATTTAAAAGATTTTATAGAATTAAAAGAGAGTTTTGATATCTTATCAAAATATATAAATTTTTCTATTTACCAAAGTAAAAAGTTGGATTTAGAAAATAAAGATAAATCTATGAATAACTACTGTTTTGGGAATTTCTACCCAACAGAGAGTGATAGAATTTATAAAAAAGATAAGGTTTATAAATTTGTAATTAGAAGTATTGATAAAGAATTAATTGATGAATTAGAAATTTTACTTTATCAAAATGTAAACAATAAATTTTTACAAGTAATAAATGTAGAAAAAAAAGATATAAAACAATATTTTATTAAAGAGTTATATAGTGCAACTCCTGTAATTGTATCTGATAGAAGAGATTCTCAAGGAAAACAACTATTTTGGTCACTATATTACAATGGAGATATTTCATCTTTACAAAAAAGACTTCAAAATAATTTAGAAAAGAAGTTAAAACAGTTTTACAAAGAAGAGGTAAATGATTCAAATAGTTTTATTCAAGAAATTGAATTAAAAAATGAAAAACCTCAATCAATCTATTTTAAAACAACAAAAAATAGTAAAGAAAAAATTGTAAGATTAATTGGTAATAAATTAAGAATTGTGCCAAATAAAGATGAAATATCACAAAAACTAGCTTTTTTATCCCTTGCTGTAGGTTTAGGTGAAAAAAGTAGTTTAGGTGGAGGTTTTTGTTTTGGAAGAGGAGCTTAAAACAGTTTTATTCTGTTTTATCCCCTCTACACATAAGATTTACAATCTCATCTTGGTTTGAACAAAAATTTCCATTCTTTTCAATCAAAATTAAATCCCTTGCATAACCTTTTAAAGTGTGAAGTTTTGCACTTTCAATTTCAACATTAAAATCATCAAAGATTTTAGCTATATATGCAAATAAACCTTTTTGGTCTTTTGCTATTATGTGCATAGCTGCAAGATATGCTGTGTGATTACAATCAATTTTTATATTCTCTTTTTTTATAACTGGAGTTAGAAGAGTTGTTGTTTTACTCATATCAAAAGAGTCTTTTATAATCTCTTCAATAAAATAAATATCTTCATTATCAACTTTTTCTGAAAAAGAGATTTCAAAGGCTTTTTTATTGTCATAAAGTTTAAAAATATTCATATAGGCAATATTTAAAAACTCTAACTTTCCTAATAAATAACCAAGATTTAAAGGTGATTTTCTAATGATTCTAATTGTTAATTGAGGCTCATTAGTGATTTTATAAATATAAGTATCAACATCTTTTGCTTTTATTGCAATATCTAAAATCTCTTCAGCTTTTAATCGTAAAAAGATTTGATTTGAAGCTATATACATAATTTTCTTTTGTAAAATTGAAGGAAGGTCTTTATATCTTTCAAGATTTTTGATTGCATTTTGTTTTGCAATTCTTCTTTTACTCTCATTTAAAAACTCTTCATCTTCAAAAGCTGGTAAAGATTGATAATATAATTGTCTTAATAATGAAGAAATAGAACTATTAAAAATATTTTTTGCAACAGCAGAAATATCACAATATGTAATCACATATAACATATTTAAAGACTCTTTTGTTTTTATAAGACCTGTAAAGTTTAAAATAGTTTTTTCAGAATAAATATCTTCATGGGTTGCCATATATGACATCATATTATGATACCTAACTAAATTTGCACCAACTTTTATAAACTCTTCATCAAAATCAAAAGATTTCATCATACTTTTAAATAGTTTTTCCCCTACGATATGATGATCTTCTTTTCTTCCTTTTCCAATATCATGGAAAAATGATACAAGTCTTACGATAATTTTTTGTTCATTTGTAAGTTCATCGTAAATTGATTTTACATGTTCATTTTCAATATTTTGAGCAAATTTTAATGTTTTTATAGAGTGAATATCCACAGGATGTTTATGATATCCATCAAATTGTGGTAAATCTATCATAGTTTTTGTACTAGGAAGTACAGCCCTAAATAGTCCTGCATTATAAATAAGTTTAATCAACGGATACAAATTTGGTTTACACAAAAGAGTTTTTACAGTTTTTTTCAGCTCTTTAGTTTGAACTTTTGGAAGTTTAGTTTTACTTGCATAATAGATATATGACCTATCGAATTTTTCAACATTTGAAGGTAATTCAATTAATTCTTTAAGTAGATTATTTAAAGATTGAGGTTTTGTACTAAAAGAACAATAGAGTTCATTTTCTATTATGTAAAGATTTTTTTTGTATCTTTTTGTTTTTAATTTTGTAATATTAGTAGCTTCAAACAAAGCAATTCTTGTGAATTTTTTTACCATAGTTGCTGTGAAATTATGAATAATATGTAAACAAGAGATGATTTTTGTCATACAAAGTCTATCTTTTGTATATCTTGATGTACTTTTAAATCCGAGTTTTGAGCTCAAATCAGGCAATATATCAAAAGTTACTTGGTCTAATTTTTTTCTAGCAATATTATGTAAAGCATTTCTAACTTGAAAAATAAATTCTAAGGCTTGTCGATATTTTCTATATTCATCTTCTGTAAATTGTCTTCCAACTAAATCTTTTGTATTTGTAACTCCATACAATATATTAGCCATCCAATACATCATATTTGATTCTCTAATCCCACCATAACCATCTTTTATATTCGGTTCCATTTTTAGTGGATATTTTAAAAGTCTTTGTTTATGTTCTTCAAGTTTTTCTAAAATAAACTCTTTTTGATTTGTATTTCTAATGATTTTTAATACATTTTCATATCTAAACCACAAAATTTTAGAACCATAAATCATTCTTGATTCTAAAATCGAACTTTTTATTGTAATATCTTCTTTTACAGCTTCACTTATCTCTTTTAGTTCATGAACCCTAGAACCTAGTTTTAAACCACAATCCCAAGCCAAAGTTATAAACTCTTCCATAATATCTTTTAGATTATAACCTTTGATATTTTCATATAAAATCATAATATCAATATCAGAATAAATACACAGTTGTTCTCTTCCATAAGAACCTAAAGCAATCAAAGAAATTGGAATTGAAGTACTCATTGGTTGATGAGAACCAAAATTTTTTCTTAGGATATATTTGTATAAAAGGATTAAAAATTTATCTGTATGTTTTGTATGTTTGATGAAAAAATCTTTTCCACCCGTTGTTTCAACAGTTGTATCAATTGAGTCTAAATAGTTTTTATAGTATGTTTTAAAAACTTTAGAAATTTGAAAATCTGTTGCATTATTTGAGATTAGTTCTTCAATTTGAATATTTAATTCTGTCATAATAAGTCTTTATAAATTTCCAATTTTTTTCTTAGAGTAATTCTATTTAAACCTAAGTGTTTTGCAACTTGAACTTGAGATTTATATTTTTTTGTTGCAGCTTTTAGTAAAGGAACTTCAAAAATATATGATAAATCTTTATAAGAATTTTCTCCATATAAATTTTCACTTATATATTTTTCTAAAAACATTAAAATTTCATGTTCTCCAATAGTTTCAAAAAGGTAAGAAAAATAGATAGATTTTCTTAAACTATGCGAGTTGTTGGAAATATTTATAATTAGTTTTGATTGGGGAATTAAAGGCATATCTAAAATAGCACTAGCTTCTTGCGAAAATTTATTTACTAAAGCTTTTGTATCCTCTTCTCTTTTACTTAAAACAGGAATTTCTAAGTTAATTGAAAAGATATCTTTTAATTTTTGATTTAGATTTTCTGTTGGAGAAATAGCAATAATTCTTATAGAGTTCTCTTCTATCCATTTTAAAAATATATCTATGTTAGTGATTTCATTTATTTTGTCAATAATAATAGCTTCATTTTGTAAAGTTAGTACATCATCTACGATATCTTTTTGTAAATTTTTTGCTTCATAAATTTCAGATTGGGGTAATATATATTTTGCTAAAGATTTTTTACCAACACCATTTTCTCCAAGAATTAAAGCGTTTACTTCTACTGCTTGTAAAAGTTTAGCTGAGTTTAAAATCTCCTTGGAAATACTATCTTTTGCTATATATTCTTGCATACTATATTACCTCTACTGAATCTGAAAATTTTGAATAGAAAATCCGTTATTAAAATATTATACTGTATAAAAATGAAAAAAAACTAAAAAAATGTATAAAAAATAAACAATTGTAACAATAAATAAAATTATTATTTAATTAAAAATATGTAATACTCTAAACAACAGAATAATAAATAAGAAGGCTTTATTTGAAGAAGAAAAGTAAATATATTTTAATAAATTTTTTAGTGCTAGTTCTTCTTTGTTTTATAACGGCTTTAGGTGGTACTCAGTTTATTCTTAAAAAAGAAAAAGAGCTTTTACAAGAGAAATATAATAGTGTAACAATCAATATTAAAGATAAAATTAATTCTTTGATTCTTTCTAAAAAAAATGCAACATTAGCTATTACTTTGACTTTAGCTGAAAATGAAAATATCAAAAAACCTATTCTTAAAACAAATGAAAAAAATTTTTATGATTTGGATATTTTAAGTAAAAAATTAAGAGATTATACAGATTTTAAAAATGTTTGGTTCCAAATAATTAATAAAGAGGGAATCTCTGTTTATAGAAGTTGGACAAAAGATAAAAACGATGAAATAAAATTATATAGATTGGATTTACAAAAAATATTAGAAAAACCTCAAATAAAAAATACAATAAGTGTTGGAATTTATGATATTACATTCAAATCAATTGTTCCAATTTATGAAGATAATAATTTTATAGGAATATTAGAAGGAATAACACATTTTAACTCTATTACAAAAGATTTAAGAGAAATTGATAACTTAGAACCAATAATTTTAGTGGATAAATATTTTACTAAACAACTAAAAGAGAACAGTTTTAGTAAGATATTTTTTAAAGATTATTATGTCCCAAATATTGATGTTTCAAAAGAGTTATTGAGTTATTTAGAAAAAGAAGAGATAGAAAACTTTTTGAAAATAAATAGTTATTTAATAAAAGATGGAAAAATAATTACAAATTTTCAGATTTATCAAGATGATGTTAAATTGGCAAATATTTTGGTATTTAAAGATTTGAATTTAATTGATATATCAGAAATAATAAAATTCAAACAACATGCCTTTTTATATTTGATTCTATTTTTAATTCTTTTATGTTTAACAGTTTTAATTATTAGTTATTATATTTATTCAAAGAGATTAAAAGAGTTGAATTTATATTTACAACAAACTGTAAACAAAGAAATCATAAAAAATGATGAAAAAAATAAACTTTTATTTCAACAAAATAAAATGGCAGCAATGGGTGAAATGATAGAAAATATCGCTCATCAATGGAGACAACCTTTATCTATTATTACAACATCAGCTTCTTCAATAAAATTAAAAAAAGAGTATGGAGTTTTAGAAGATAAAGAGTGTGAAGAATCTCTTAATTATATAATTGATACAGCAAATTATTTATCAAATACTATAGATGATTTTAGATACTATTTTTCTCCACAGAAAAACAAGAATTTATTCAAAAGCATTGATTTGATAGAAAAAGCTTTAAATATCGTAAAAATTTCATTTAATAAAAATGATATAAAAATTATAAAAGAGATTGAAGATTGTGAAGTTTTAACTTTTGAAAATGAGTTATTACAAGTGATAATAAATATTTTAAATAATGCAGAAGATGAACTAATAAAAAAAGAGAAAGATTTTGAAAAATATTTATTTATAAAAATAGTTAAAGAAAAAAATACTTTAGAAATTTTTATAAAAGATAATGCAGGTGGAATAAAAGAAGAGATAATAGATAGAATTTTTGAACCATATTTTACTACTAAACATAAAAGTAAAGGTACAGGAATAGGATTATATATGTGTGAAGAGATAATAAATAAACATATAAAAGGAACTATTAGTGTTTCAAATGAAAAATATGTTTATCAAAATAAAGAGTATATAGGAGCAATGTTTAAAATAAGTATACCTATTTCATAAAAAGCAATGGCTATTAAAGCCATTGCAAAAAGATTAAGATTATAGATTTTGTGAATCTGTAGTTTGTTTGTATCGTTTTGATGAAAAGTAAATAAATACAGTTAATGAAATAAGAATCAAGGCAATTCCAGCTATTAAATAAAAAGCATTTATCATCTGGTCATAGTCATTAATTGCAATTTTAAATACAACAATTAAAGCTTCAATAGATAAGGCAATGATAATTGTTGTTAAAAATTTTGTTAAAAGTTTTGTTTCAACTCTTGAATTTTTTGAATAAGATTTAAAAAATACTTCTTGTTCTAAAATTGTTTTTGCTAAATCAAATATTGCAATACTTAAAGTTAAAGCAATAATAGGTTTAAAAATCATTTCTAAAACAATATCATGTTTAGAAAAAATATAGATTACAAAATCGTATAATGAAAAGATTATTGTTGCCAATGCTAAAAGCATCATAGAAAAACCAGCTAAAATATAAAAGCCTTTTGTAAGGCTATGAAATGGTTTATTTAATTCAATTAAATTTAATTTCTGTAATAAAACATCAATTTGAAAATCTAAAAAAAAGATTTCATCTCCCTCTTTTATTGTAACAGTTACACATGTACTTCTAGTTGCACTACTTATATATGGTTTTGAAAAAGCCATATTTGATTCTTTGAAGTGTAGTTTTGAGATTAAATGTGATCTATCTTTATCTTTTCCATTCTCATCAATTTTATATCTATAAAAATTGTTTGATGTTTGGATTTTTGTATCTTTATTGATAATATAAACTAATTCTAAAGATGGAAATATTTTATAAAGCTGTTTAAAATCGTTTTTTTTGTGAGATGATAAACTCCCAATATTTTTTAAACTCTCTTGTAAAAAATATTCAATATCTTCTTGGTGTTGTATATAGGTTTCAAAAAATTCTTTCATAATATATTCCTATTGTATATTTTTTATGTAATTATATAAAAAATTTACCATAGGAAAGAGAATATATTGTTTATTAACTAATCAGTTAAGAATTTATATTTTAATACCAAACTCTTTAATCATATTGTCTGCAAGTAATTTTAAGTTTGCTTTATCAACTTCTTTTTCTACACCTTTTGTCAAATTTATAATATTTGAATGGTATTTTTCAAGAAACTTAAGTATTTTAGGGTCTTTTTTCATAGGATTATTTACTAAAGCACCTTCATCAAGTAGTTCAATAACAAAATCTTTTTTACCCATAAAAGCTGCATAATTTATAGGTCTAACTCCAAACATATCAGGAATATTTACTATTTCTTTGTTGTAGTTATGAATTAATTTAAAATATTTTGTAGTATTTTTCCAAATACAATTATGAATAATACTTCTTCCTTTTGTATCTGTAATATAACAATCAGCTCTTAATTCTAATAATAATCTTATTGTATATTCACATTTTTCTGTAACAGCAACATGTAAAGCAGTTAAGCCTTCATTATTTTTTGCATTTATATCAACACCTGAATTTATAAGGCTTTTTAAAGTATTTAAGTATAACTTTTTGTCTTTTATTTTACCTTGGTAGTTATATTCCATCAATTTAAAGATTATGTTATTCCCATCTTTATCTTTTTGGTTTAGGTTAATATTTTTTATTCTAAGAATTTTAAATAATTTGAAATTAAAATGCAAAATAGATTGGAAAAACATAGGCTCTCCCATTGAATTCAACTGGTTTAAATCAATCTTACAATTTCTTAAAAGATTTTCTAAAACAGTTGGATATTCAGCATCATCATTTAATACAATTTTATATTCAAAGTCTAAATCTTTTCTATTTTGAATATGTAAAATAATATCAATTAAAATTTCAATAATAGATTTCCCAAATTTATTTACTAAAGTTGGATTTGCACCTTTTCCCAAATAAAGTTTTATTAAATCACTGTTTCTAATACCATTTAAAACTAGAATTAATAAAACAGTTTCACCATTATTATTTTCATGGTTTAAGTGAATATTTGATGTTTCTAAAAATAGATTAATCAAATCTCTATCTTCACTTCTTGTAGCTAAAAAAAGCGCATTTTCATTTTTATTATCTAAGGCTTCAACATTTATACCAAGATTTATAAGTTCTTTAATCATCTCAAAATGGCTATTTCTTTGTTCAATATCTTCTTTTGGAGTATTTAAAAAATAGTTAACTGATTCCATCAATAAAGTTGTATTTTGAGAACTTCTACTGTTTATATTACATCCAAGACTTACAGCTTTTTCAATAATACTAATATTTTCAATACCTTTTGTTATGGCATAAAATAGAAAATTTTTACCATTTTTATCTAATATTGTAGGGTCTGCTCCTAAATCCATCAATAATAGAGCTAAACTATTGTTTTTTAATACAATTTCTTTATGTAAAATTGTATTTCCCTCTTCATTAATTTGATTAAGATTAACCTCTTTTAACGAAGCGACTCTTTTTATAATTTCTAAATTTCCATTAGCAATAGCATCAAAAATAAGATTGTTTCCGTGAACATCACAATTTCCTAAGTTTGTTGTAACTTCTATCAAATAATTTACAATTCTATTATTTGCACTTATTACAGCATCTTGTAACGCAGTTCTTTTATATATATTTAGGTGATTTATATCTGCTTTATAATCAACTAATAATTGAATAATAGCACTACTTTTAGAGTGAATAGAATAAAAAATTGCAGTCTCTTTTTGAGCATTTTCAATTTCAGGACTAACTCCTTGTTCAAGAAGCCATTGAACTGATTGAAATAACTCTTTTTTGCAGCAATAATGTAAAATATGTTCATCTTTGTAATAGTATGAATTTAAGTTAATGTCTAATTGAGTGTAAATTTTAGTTATTTTTTCTAAATTGAAAGAAGAACTCAATAGCTCTTTTATAAATTCATCTTCGGTTATTTTGGTCTTCTTAAGAAGTTTATTAAACATTATTTTTCCCATTATTTGCAATTTAATTTAATAGACATTATATAATAAAAATTTTAAATTTTTCAATTTTCAAAACTATAAAAATAAAAAACAAATATAATGTATAAAAAATATACAGATATATGTTTACTTATTGTCTAAAAATTTCTATAATTTGAATAGATAAATTGACAAAGGAGTCTTATGGAAAATTTTACTGATGTAAAATATATTTTAGATGGTTTTCTGTTTGTGTTCGCAGGAATCCTTGTAATGTGGATGGCGGCTGGTTTTGCTATGTTAGAATCAGGTTTAACAAGAACAAAAAATACAGCAACAGTTTTAACTAAAAATGTTGTTTTATTTGCAGTTTCTTGTATTATGTTCTATTTTGTAGGATATAACTTCATGTATGGTGAAGGAAGTTCATTCATTGGTAGTGGTGCTATGCTTTCTGGTAAAACAAGTGAAGCTTTAGGATATCCAGTAATGGCAGATTTCTTTTTCCAAGTAGTGTTTGTTGCAACAGCTGCTTCAGTTGTTTCAGGAACAATTGCTGAAAGAATGAAATTATGGCCTTTCCTAATCTTTACAGTAGTGTTATCAGGTTTAATTTACCCAATTCAAGGTCACTGGACATGGGGAGGAAGTGAATTAGGTGGATTAATTGCTGGATTCTCTGACTTCGCTGGTTCTACGATTGTTCACTCTGTTGGTGGATGGGCTGCATTAGCTGGAGTATTAATTTTAGGTGCTAGAAAAGGAAAATATACTAAAGATGGTCAAGTAAAACCAATTCCTGGTTCAAATTTACCATTAGCTACTTTAGGTACATTCATTTTATGGATGGGATGGTTCGGATTTAATGGTGGTTCTCAATTAGCATTAGGTTCTAAAGAGGATATTGATGGAATTGCATCAGTTGTTGCAAGTACAAATATGGCAGCTTGTGCAGGTGCTATAATGGCGGCTATTTTAACTCAACTTATCTATAAAAAAGTTGATTTAACTATGGTTTTAAATGGTGCTTTAGCTGGTCTTGTTTCTTGTACAGCAGGTCCTGATTTAGGTATGAATATTGCATTTATTGAAGGTTTAATTGGTGGAGCATTAGTTGTATTTGCAGTACCATTCTTTGATAAACTTAGAATTGATGATCCAGTTGGAGCATTATCTGTTCACTTAGTTGCAGGTATTTGGGGAACATTAGCTGTTGGTATTTTCAATCCAGAAGTTGCTTTATTAGCACAAGTAAAAGGAATTGTTGTAATCGGTGCGTTTGTATTCATTTCATCATTCATTGTATGGAAAATCTTAGACTTAATCATTGGATTAAGAGTTGATGAAGAAACTGAAGTAAATGGTCTTGACATTCATGAAACTGGATTAGAAGCTTATCCAGAATTTAAAAGAGCATAATTAAGGATAAATAATGAAAAAAATTGAGATTATAATTAAACCTTTTAAATTAGAAGATGTAAAAGATGCTTTAGTTGAAGCTGGAATTACAGGTATGAGTGTTTATGATGTAAAAGGTTATGGAAGACAACAAGGTCATAGTGAGCTTTATAGAGGAGCTGAGTATGTAGTTGATTTTTTACCAAAAATCAAAATTGATGTAGTGGTAAAAGATGAGATGGTTGAAACAGTTATAAATGCAGTTGTTAATTCAGCTAAAACTGGAAAAATTGGAGATGGTAAAATCTTTGTATCATCTTTAGATGAAGTAGTAAGAATTAGAACTGAAGAGCGAGGAAGCGAAGCAGTTTAATTTTTCTACCAATAGTAAGGAAATAAACTTTCCTTACTATATGTGTATAAAATATAAACAATCTTAACTCACATTATAAAAAGTATACTGTTATAATATTCAAAAAACTATAAGGAATATTATATGGGTATAGAATCATTATCTTACGTTATTGATACTCTGTATGCAATCTTTGCAATGACTTTAATCATTTTTATGGTTCCAGGTTTTGCAATGTTAGAAGCAGGAATTGTTAGAACAAAAAATGTTACAGCAGTACTAACTATAAATACACTTATTTATGCAATCGCATCACTATCATTTTTATTATTTGGATATTCATTAGCCTTTGGTGAATTAGGAAGTGATACAATGAGTAAATATGCAGCTTTCTTATTTCAAATGGCATTCGTTGGAAAAGTAATAAATATCATGAGTGGTGGAGTTAGTGAAAGAGCTAAAGTTATTCCTTTAGCAATATTTACAGTAATTATGGCAGCAGTTTTATATCCATTAGTTGTAAATGTAACTTGGGGTTCAAATTTTCTTGAAGGAACGGTTTTAGAATTATCAATGTATGATTTAGCTGGTTCAAGTGTAATTCATAGTACAGGTGGTTGGGCATTATTAGCTGCAATTTTAATTATTGGTGCTAGACGTGGAAGATATACTCCTGAAGGTGGAATTAGAGTAATTCCTGCTTCAAATATTCCTTTAGTTACACTTGGGGCATTTTTATTATGGATTGGTTGGTTTGGATTCAACGGTGGAAGTGTTGGTTCAATAGCATCAAAAGAGAATGCAGATTTAGTTGCTTTAACAATTATGAATACAAACACAGCTGGTTTAAGTGGAGCTATAATTGTTGCAATAATTATGCAAATAATGTATAAAAAACTAGATTTAACTATGATTTTAAATGGTGCATTAGGTGGTTTAGTTGCAATAACAGCAGGTCCAGATTTATATGATATCTATACACCTATCTTAATAGGTGCAATTGGTGGAGTATTAGTTGTAATAGGTGTTTCTATGTTTGATAAACTTAGAATTGATGATCCAGTTGGAGCATTATCTGTTCACCTTGTAAATGGAATTTGGGGAACAATAGCTGTTGGAATTTTTGCATCAAATGGAGATGATATAACTTTATTAGGTCAATTAAAAGGAATTTTACTTATTGCTATTTTTGCATTTGTAAGTTCATATATTGTTTTATTTATTATCAATAAAATTATACCTTTAAGAGCAGGAAATGATGAAGAAATGCAAGGATTAGATGTTGATGAATGTGGAATTGAAGCTTATCCAGAATTTAAACGTGCATTCTAAAGTTGTTAATATTATCTAACAAAATAGTTAGATAATATTAATTTAATAAATTTTTGTTAAAATATATTAACTAAAAAAAGGATTAATAGTGAAAAAAATTGAAGCTGTAATTAAACCATTTAAACTAGAAGATGTAAAAGATGCATTAGCACAAGCTGGTGTAACAGGTATGACTGTATCAGACGTAAAAGGTTATGGAAGACAACAAGGTCATAGTGAACTTTATAGAGGTGCTGAGTATGTAGTTGATTTTTTACCAAAAATTAAAATTGACTTGATTGTTGCAGATGATAGTGTTGATTCTATTATCTCTGTAATTATTGAAGCAGCAAAAACAGGGAAAATTGGAGATGGTAAAATTTTTGTTTCGCCAGTTGAAAAAATAGTAAGAATCAGAACTGGTGAGCAAGATGAGGAAGCTATTTAATGGCTGAATTAACATTTGAAATTAATGAACCTTTGGATATGCATCTTCATTTAAGAGATGCAGATATGTTAAAACTTGTTGGTCCATTAACTTCTAAAACATTTAGTGGTGCATTAATTATGCCAAATTTAGTGCCACCTATTACAA
Organism: Arcobacter ellisii; assembly: GCF_003544915.1. Taxonomy (NCBI): domain Bacteria; kingdom Pseudomonadati; phylum Campylobacterota; class Epsilonproteobacteria; order Campylobacterales; family Arcobacteraceae; genus Arcobacter; species Arcobacter ellisii. The sequence continues at coordinate 340,441 of NZ_CP032097.1, forward strand.
CAAAAGAAGCTTTATTATCTTACAAACAAAGAATTAAAGAGGCTTGTATAGCTGATAAATTTGAACCTTTTGTAACTTTATTTTTTAAAAATGATTATTCATATGATTTTTTAGCTGATATAAAAGATGATATTATTGGTATTAAACTTTATCCAGCAGGAATTACAACAAATTCTGAAACAGGTGTTGCTTCAATGGATGTTGAAGTTTTAAGACCAACTTTAGAATCTATGAGTAAACTGGGAATTCCATTATGTATTCATGGTGAAACAAATGGTTTTGTAATGGATAGAGAAAAAGAGTTTATGCCAATTTATGAAGCAATTGCAATTGCTTTTCCTGATTTAAAAATCATTATGGAACATATTACAACAAAAGATGCTATTGAATTATTGGATAAATACGACAATTTATTCGCAACAGTAACTCTTCATCATTTAATAATTACACTTGATGATGTTGCAGGAGGAATGTTAAATCCACATCTATTTTGTAAACCTATTGCAAAAAGACCTGAAGATAGAAGTGCTTTATTAAATGCAGCACTAAAAGCTCATCCAAAACTTATGTTTGGTAGTGATTCAGCTCCTCATCCTAAACATAAAAAAGAGTGTTGTGGTTGTGCTGCAGGTGTATTTACTTCACCTATTGCTTTACAAGTCTTAACAGAACTTTTTGAGAAACATAATGCACTTGATAAATTAAATGCTTTTGTTTCACTAAATGCACAAAAAATTTATAACTTAAATTTAGAGAAAAAAACTATTAAATTAGTAAAAAAAGATTTTGTAGTTCCAGCTATTTATGAGTATAAAAATGAAAATGTTGTTCCTATGTATGCAGGAGAAACAATTTCTTGGAGTATTGAAAGTATAAATTAAAAGAGATAGTTAAAATTAACTATTTCTTTGATTTAGAAGTTTTCTAATATTTTCTGCTGTCTCTTTTGCTTTTATTTCTCTTTCTTCTCTCATTGCTCTTAGAGTATCTAAAGTCTCTTGTTTTTCTCTATCTAAATTAGCTTTTATTTGTATTGCTTTTCTATTATTTGAGATTCCAGAAATTGCACTAAATTTTTCTTTTTTATTTATGTAAATTGTTGCTGATGAAGAGGTTGCATTTTTATTGAATACAATAACATCATCTTCTCTTAAATTTAAAATTTCTTGAGTAGTTAATTCAGTTTCTGCCATAATTGATTCTATTTTCATCCTTGCACCAGAAATCAATGTTTTAATATCTCTTTTTCTACTTGTTTTTCTATTTTTACCCTCTGTAAATATTTTTTCAACAATTTTATTTAAAAGAGGTTCAAAATATGAAATAGGATAACAAATAGATAAAAATCCTGATTCTTCATCAATTGTAATTTCTAATACAACAAGCAGAACAATTTCATGGTCTGATACAATTTGAATTGCATTTGCATTTGTATCTCTTGATTCAATTTTAAAATTTAAACTTGAAATATCACTCCAAGTTTTATATAAAATTCTAATAAACATTCTATAAAAATGTTCAAGAATTTCAACTTCAATCTCTGTTAATTCTCTATCAATATTATCTGTTGTATTTACAGCTCCAGAACCTAATAAATCAGCAATAATTTTATGTGAAATAGCTGGGTTGCACTCAATTACAATTCTTCCATCAAGAGGTTTTATAGACAAAGTATTTAGTGAAGTAATTTGAGGAATTGATAAGATAAACTCCCCATAAGTCATTTGTTCAATAGAATAAAGTTTTACATCAACAAGTTTTCTTAGCATTGATGATAAATCGTTAATAAAATCTCTTAACATTTTATCATGCATTGTAGAAAATGCTTTTAATTGTTCAACAGTAATCCTATTTGGTTTTTTAAAGTCATAAATTGAATAATTTTTTTCTTTAGATACAACCTTATCAAGAGGATTACTACCATCAATATCTTCCCCTTGTTCAGCAATATCTAATAGTGCATCAATCTCATCTTGACTTAAAAATTCTGCCATATTATCCTCTTACTTCTATATCAACATCAATTGCACCCATCTCTTTTATCATTTTTATAGTGTCAATTATTTCAGTCATAGGAAGTTTCATAACTTTCATTGAACGAACTAAATCAGATATTGTAGGTGTTCCTTTTGTATTTATCATTGCATTATCAATATTAATAATAGGTTTATCAGCAATTTTAACGTCTTTATCAACACTAACTCCAGGATTCTCTTTTGGGTCATTCCATTGATTATTGTCTAAATCAGTTTTTGCAATTTTTATTGTAAATTTATCTCTTGCAATTGTTACTGGGTCAATTGGAATATCGCCACCAGTTATAACAGATTCTCTACTTACATCAATAATAAGTTTCTTTTTAAATGTAGAATCTAACTCAATATTTTGTACAAGTGCCAAAAATTTTACCATAGAAATATCTGCTGGTTTTTTAATTTCAATTGTTCTTGTATCAAGAGCTGTTGCTAATTTTTTTCCAAATTTTTCATTTATTTTTGTTTCAATTAAATCTGCATTTTTAGCAGAATTTTTTAATAAACTTAATTGTAAAGAAGTTTCATCTCTTAGATTAAAATCTATTTCATTTTCAACAGTTGCACCATCATAAATAAAACCAGTAGTTTTATTATTTTCATTAGCTAAAATAGTACCTTGTGCCAATGCATAAACATTACCATCAACACCTTTTAATTGAGTGATTAAAAGTTCACCATTATCAATAGATTTTGCATCTCCAATTGTTGAAACTTTAACTTTTATTTTATCACCTTGTCTTGAAAATGGTGGCAAATCAGCTGTAACCATAACAGCTGCAATATTTTTAGAATTAATTGAACCTGCTGGAATTTTTATATAAGAGTTTCTAAGAAGATTTTGCAAAGATTGCATTGTAAATTTTGATTTGTCTCCAGTTCCTGGAAGACCCACAATTAATCCATAACCAATAAGCTGATTTTCTCTAATTCCTATTACATTTGAAATATCTTTGATAGTTTGCGAATACAACGATGATAAAAAAAGTGTTACGATGAAAAAATATTTCAATATCATCCTCCATTATTAGTTAGATTTATTTTATCGAAAATTTAATAAAAAAAGGTATAATCAATCATAATAAAATTATTTTACAGGGTTTATATATTGAATATTTATATTTATGGTAATCAAAGTTTTAAAAAAGAGATTATAGAAACATTAGAACATTCAAATATCAAATTTAAACTTGATGGGAATTCTTATATAAAAGAAATAGACTCTTTAAAAGAGCTAAAAGAAACCATTAAAAATAATCCTAAAGATATATATTTAATAGATGATGAAAAAATTATTAAAAAAAATTCTTTAAACAAAAAAATAAAATTTCTAACTCCAAAAGATGCAATAGATGAAGAGTTTTTACTTGATAGTGGAATTGCAGATTTATCAATAAATTCATTAAAAGAAATACCAAAATATATATTGAAAAAATATGAAGAAGATAGAGAATTAGAAGCAGAAAAAGAAGAAAAAATAGAAATTAAAGAAGAAGAGAAAAAAGAGAAAATAGAGCTAGATGATGAACTTGCTATGTTATTAGCAAAAGAAGAACCAGTAGAAAATATTGAATATGAAGAAAAAAGTATAAATGATAATTTTGAAGTAAAAAAAGATGATGATTTTGATGATTTATTTGGTTCTATGGATAGTGGAGTAAATCTTGATGAATTGGAAAATTTAATTGGAACAGAAGAGAAAAACAATTCAGATAGCGATATGGTCGATTTTAATGATAGTTTTGGATTAAATAATATATCATTTGACTATGATGATGAAGATATTGTAAATAATAATGACGATGACGATATTTTAAACGATAAAGGTGAAAAAGTTAGTGATGAAGATTTTTTATCAAACTTTTTAGATGAAAATCTTGAGGAAGAAAAATTTAATGAAGAAGATTATGTTGAAGAAGTATTTGAAGATGTAAATTTTTTAGATGAAATATTTTCAAAAAAAGATAAAGAAGAAGATATTGAAAATGAAGATTTTGAAGAAGAGATAGAAGAAAAATTTGAAGATTTTGATTTTTCAAAAGAAGATGAATTTGAGGTTGAAAAAAATGAGCCTTTAAAAGGAGAAAAAATGGGTGATGATGAATTTTTTGAATTAGATTCTTTAAATGAAAAAGATTTATTAGAGGCTTTAAATATTACAAATGACAATAGTTCAAATAGTAATATAGTAGAAACAAAAAGTGAAATTTCAAAAAATAATAATGAAACAATAAATGTTTCTAGTTCAAATATTGATGAATTATCATTATTGATTTCTAAATTACTAAACAATAAAACGTTAGAGATAACCATAAAACTTAAAGATTAGGTATGGATTTAATAGCGATCTCTGAAAATACCGTAAAAATAATCCTAATTTTAGGATTGCCTTCTTTAATTGTAAGTATGGTAATTGGACTTATAATTTCTATATTTCAAGCAGTAACACAAGTAAGTGATGCTTCTTTATCTTTTGTTCCTAAGATGATATTTGTTTCGGCTTTTATTTTAATATCTCTTCCTTGGATTGGAGATCACATTGAAACATATACAAAAGATTTGTGGAATTTAATATTGATATTTGGAAATTAATTTGATTCAAAAGTTATATAATCTAAAAAAGAATCAAACTGATCAGAAGTTGATGCAAAAGGTTCAGTTAGAATCAAAAATTGAACAAATAAATTTAGAAATAGCTTTTACTCAAAATAAAATAGATACTGCAACAGTTGAAAAACATGGTGCAATTTCAGATTTTATGATTTTAACAATTCATAAAAATACAATGAAAATGCATATACAAAAATTAAGAAAAGAAGAAGAAATTTTAAATAAACAAGTTCAAGCTTTGATAAAAGAGATAATTGAACTTCAAAAAGAGGCTGAACAATTTAAATATATTTTAGATGAAGAAAAAAAAGAGGCCTTTAAAAAGATATTATTAGCAGAAGAAGAGGCCGCTAATGAATATATGCAAAGTAAATATATAAAAGGATAAGAGTTGAATTTCATGAAAAAAATTATAATATTACTTTTTTTAGGAATTTCCCTAAATGCAGAAGAAACAAGTAGTTCTTTAACAAGACAAAAAATTGAAGTTATGGAATTAAAAAAAGAGTTAAATAATTTTTATAATGAAAAAGAAAAAGAGTATCAAGATAGAAAAAAAGAGTTAGAAAATATCCTTGTTCAAATTGAAAAAGAGAAAAATCAAATCAAAAAATTACATGATGATAATCTTCAAATTTTAAAAGATATAAGAAATGAAGTTGAAAATAAAACAGCTAAAATATATAATGCAATGAAGGCAAAAAATGCTGCTGAAATTTTTGACCAAATGATAGATGAAGGCAAAATTGATGATGTTTTTGATATAATTTTGAAACTTAAAGAGAATAATGTAACTCAAATAATGAAATTTCTAAGTGTTACAAATGCATCTATAATTACTCAAAAGCTTGAGAATTATAATATAGAAAATGAGAAAAAGGATTAATATGGCAGAAGAAAATCAAGAAGTTAAAAGTTCAGGTGGAGGAAAAGGTTTAATTATTGTTCTAATTGCTTTAGTTGTAGTTTTATTATTAGCTGTTGTTGGTGGAGGATATTTCCTATACTCACAAGGTGTTTTAAATGGTAATAATCAAACAACACAAGAAGAAGTTAAACCAGAAGCATCTGATAAAGGAGATTCTTTCAAAGCTGATATTAATGATTTAGTATTAAATTTAACTGATTCAAGAGGAAAAGAGAAATTAATGAAATTGTCTTTTTCAATCAAAAGTACAGAACCTACAATTGCAGCAATTGTAGAACAATATAAAGCAGAAATTATTGATGTTGTAATTTCTCAAATAAGTGCGAGAAGTTCTGAAGAATTGTTAACAGTTGGTGGTAAAAATTTATTGAAAGATGAATTAATTCAAGATATAAATAATGTAATAAATAGTGTTACATCATCAGATAGTAAAATCGCAAGAAATAGTGTACAAACTATACTATTTACAACATTTGTAATTAAATAATGATAGTTGCAGTAAAAAGAAATAGAAAATCTAAATTTATTAAATTTATATCATTAGTGGTATTAATAGCTATGTTTGGTGGCTATTATTATCATATGAATAAAACATTTGAAGAAAAACAAAAAATTGAGTTAGCAGAAAAACAAGCCCAAAAAATAGAAGAAGAAAAAAAAGAAAAAGCAAAAAAAGATGTAGAAAGAGCGATACTTTCAGAAGTAGAAAAAGCTGTTGATTTGGTAGGACAAGAACATATTAAACATGTTAAATTAATTGAGAATAAAATAGTAATAGTATGTGAACCTGATACAAATTTAGATGCATTAATTGTAAGATATGGAGTTATGGCTTTGATTAAAAGAACACTAAATGAAATAGTTATAGCAGTTGATGTAAATTTTATTTTAAAAAGTAAATTAAATGAAAAAAAATAGTATTTTTATAATTTTGATAATTGCTTTTTTTTATGGTTGTAGTACATCAGAACCTGAATTAGAGTTTGAAAAACCAGAAATTCAGATTCCAAAAAAATTACCCGAAGCTAGAAAAAACAAAGGTTCTTTGTATTCAATGCAAGGGACTTCTTTATTCGCAGATAAAAAAGATTTACAAGTTGGAGATATTATTCAAATTGTAATTAGTGAAGATTTAACATCAAAAAGTAATAATAAAAGAGAATTATCAAGTACAAGAGATAATAGTTTAGGTGGAGGTGTTTTAGCTGCCACAGGAACAAATACTTTAGGTGCAACAGCTGGTGGAATAGCTAATAAACTAAATAGAAATCTTGGTGTTGATTTTGGAACTAATAGTTCTTCTTCTGATAAAGGTTCTGTAAAAACTCAAGTAGATGAAACTTTTGAAACAACAATTTCTGCAATAATTGAAGAGACTTACCAAAATGGGAATTATTATATAAAAGGTAAAAAAGAGATGTTGATTGAAGGGCAAAAACAGAATATTATTATTAGTGGTGTAATAAGACCATATGATATAACTTCTGATAATTCAATTAATTCTTCTCAAATTGCAAATTTGAAACTTTTATATGAAAAAGATGGAGTAGAATCAGAAATACTTGAAACACCGTGGGGATTAAGATTTATGAGAGCAATCTGGCCATTTTAATCTAATTTTAAGAAATGTAATGCAATAATTTTATAAATTATACAAAGGAGTCGCTATGTTGAGTACATTAAATGTATCATATACTGGGCTTAGTGCTGCAAAAACTGCAGTTGAAAATGTATCAAACAACATAGCTAATGAAAATACTCCTGGTTATAAAAAAAGAGTAGTTGGACTTAGTGAACTTGGACAAATGGACTCATTGTTTGCAGGTCGTGGTGTAAGTGTTGATGGTATTTATCGAGTAACTTCACAATATATGTATGATAAAGTAATAAGTGAAAATAGTAAGTCAAATTATTACGATAAATTATCAGGTATGTTAGGTAATGTTGAATCAGTTTTTAAAGAGACAGAAGAGAGTGGTTTTTCTGTTGATTTGAATAGATATTTTCAATCAATTGAGAATTTAAGAACAAATCCTAATTCTGAAATTTACAAAAGTGCATTAAAAAATGAAGGTGGGATTTTAGTTGAAACTTTACAAAATATCTATTCAACAATTCAAAAACAACAAGATGCAGAAAAAACTGAATTAAATGCAAATGTTGAAAAAATCAATTCTCTTTTAAAAGAGATTGGTGATGTAAATGATAAAATAGTTAAATATGCAACAGCAACAAATGATTTATATGATAAGAGAGATCAATTAGAATTAGAATTATCAAATTATGTTGATATAACTGTAAATAGAGATGAAGATTTTTATGAATTAAAAATAGGTGATTCTGTTGCTATAAGTAATAATACAATTGTAAGAACAGTGGATGTAATTAATAATGATAGTTCACAAATTGATAAATTTAATCATATTAATTATGATAGTGTAACGAATACGTTTACAACTTATGATTCATTAAAATATAATGAAGATTTAACTTCTAAAAATCTTGATTTGAATGATGTAGTAACTTATAAGTTAAATAATGAGTTTGAAGTTTCTGTCACAATTGGTGAGTCAATTACAATGGACTGGGATGGAGATGGAACAGAAACAACTGAAATTGTAGATGATACAAATTTAACTAGAGCAATTGTTCATAAAATTAATAGTAATCCAGATTTTAATGATTTAGTGGTCGCTTATAATGGTGATTATTCTATAGATTCAAATGGAAATAAAATTACTAATGATATTAAAGATAATTTTTTAAGAGTTGAATCAAAATTTCCAGGAATCGATAATTCATTTGATGCAAGAGTTAGTATCGTAAAAAGAGATAATACTGATTCAACAATTATTGATAGTAGAGAATCATTATATAAAAATGAAGATGAAAGTAAAACAGCCATAAGTGACGTTTCAATAGGAATTTATGGAAGAGAAGTAAGCTTAAAAACAGGAATAGTAAAAGCTCAAGTTGATAATTTATCAACAAGTTCTGCAAATAATAAATTCCAAACATATTTTGATAAGTTAGATGCTTTTGCTCAAACATTAGCTGATATAACTGATAAATATATTAAAACAGGAACAGATAGTTATATTTATGGTGAAGCTGCTTCTGATGATGAGGATTCTGGAGTAATAAATTCTTTAGGATTATTTAGTGGTTCTAGTGTAATGACATTAAAGTTTAACAAAAATGCTGTAAATGATTTAAAGCAGTTGGAATTAGATTATTTAGCAACTATTCAATGGAAAACAGATTTGTCATTTGAAGGTAAAGGACAAGGAGTTAATTCTAGTAATGATACCTCTTTACTTGAGTTTTATAGAGAGTTAAGAGTAAGTGTTTCAGCAGATAAAGAAAATTCAAATTTTTTATTAGAGACACAAGATAGTATTACACAATCTGTTAAAAGTTCTTATGACAATTTAGTAAAAGTAGATAAAGATGATGAGATGTTGGATTTGATGAAGTTCCAATCAGCTTATACAGCAAATGCAAAGATTGTGACAGCAATAGATGAAATGTTACAAACATTATTAGGACTTAAAAGATAAAAATTTAAAAGGATAAATCATGGCTGAAGGTATATTAGGATTAGGTTCAGGTCAAGCTTCTGCTTTAAATAGTGATTTAATAGAAAAATTAAAAACAGCAGAAAGAAAATCTACTGTAGAGCCTTATGAAACAAAAATAGAAAATATAACGACAGAAAAAGAAGTTTTTGCAAATATTCAAACAAAAGTTTCTGAATTATTAGAAACAATTAAACCTTTTGATTTATTTGTTTCAGGTGGTGTAACAGCTTTTGAACAGAAATCAGCTACAACATCAGGTGATTCTGTAACTTTTGATGCAGCAGATGTTAAATCGTTAAATAAAGGTTTTACAAGTGTTGAAGTAACTCAATTAGCTCAAAAAGATGTTTATCAATCTAATACGTTTAATGCAGCTACAAAAGATACAGCTATAAATCAGGGTGATTTGGTAATAAATGGACAAACATTTGATACAACAAATAAAACTTATGAACAATTAGCAACTGAAATTACTGCAAAAACAGGTATGAATGCAGCTGTTGATCAAGTTGGAAGTGATTCTTATAGACTTGTAATTAAAAGTGAAGATACAGGGATTGATAATAAACTTACTATTAGTGGAGCAGCAAGTCAAGCTTTAGGTTATACAACTGATGGAACAGTTATAAATAGTGCAAATCATATATTAGAAGCAAAAAATTTGATTGCAAAAGTTGATGGAGTAACATATGATGTTGCTTCAAATAGTATTACAGTAGATGGTTTAAAAATTACTGCAAATAAAGAAGGTACTTCAACAATAAATGTTGTAGAAGATACGACTCAAGTTGAAACACAAATGCAAAACTTTATAACTAAGTATAACGAATTAGTAGCTTTAGTTGATAGTGAAGCATATAATGCAGATTCTAAAATTGCAGATAAATCAGCAATTAGAGATATAGTAAATCAGGTAAAAACAAAATTATTTGGTTCTTATGGAGAAAATGGTGATAAATCAGTTTTTAATTTTGGTATAGAGTTAGCTAAAGATGGAGGATTGTCATTAGATAGTAAGAAGTTTAATGAGGCAGTTCAAAATGATATAACAGGATTAAAAGATTTATTTTTAGGTAGTGCTGAAAATAAAGGTTTAGGTACTTTACTTAAAGAAACACTCGATGAAATGAAGTTTTCAGGTGGACTTTTAAATACTTATGAAACTTCTATGACAAGTAGAGAAAAAACATTAAATGATGAAAAAGATAAAGCAGAAGAAGCATTAAATAAAAAATATGAACTTTTAGCATTACAATTTAGTTCTTACGGGGCAATAATTAATCAAATGGAAGCATCATTTTCTGGTTTAAAAATGTTAATACAACAATCGACTTCTGGCAATTAGTATTAAAATAAGAAGTTGAAAATAGTTATTTTCTCTTCTTATTTAAGTAAATCTATTATATACTGATAGAAGAAAAAATGATTTATTTTGGAGTGTTTATTTATGGGAATTGAAGTATATAATCAACAAAATGCAATATCTGATGATCCTTATGTTTTAGTTTTAAAACTATATGAAGGAATAATTAAATATTTATCTTTTGTAAAAAGTGCAATGCAAGATGGTGAAGTTGAGCAAAAATTTACTTACATCAATAAAACTATTGCAATTTTTGATGAATTAAGAAATGTATTAGATTTTGATGGTGGTGAAGTTGCTTATTATTTAGATGGTTTATACTTATATCAAATTGAAACACTATTTGCTGCTGGAATTGATGACAATATCAATGCAGTTAATCAAGTTATGAAAGTTACTCAAGGATTGATTGACGCATGGAAAGAAGAGACTGGTCTTTAAAAGCATTAAGTGAATTAATTTATATTGATTCACTTGAGTCATTTGAAAAAGCTGATGCTTTAGTAAAGTGGCATAAAAATTATCTAACAGATGATTCTATTGAGAATTTTGATTTAGAATTAGTTGATTTAAAAAAACTTGAAGAACTTTTTTTTAAAAACATAAATTTTTTAAAAAAACATAAAGAAGAGACAAGACAAGAGTTAATTAAAATTCAAAAAATGAAAAAATTTTTAAAAAATTAATTCATTTAAATCTAAATTTAAAGAGTAAATATAAGCTCTCATATTTTTAGGGATTTTATTTATTCTGCAAAACTCTTTAAATTTTTTATCCATATTTATCTCTATTTTAGGACAAATCCAAATAAAATCTTCATTCAATGTTATATTAATTTTATGTGAAATAGTTATCTCTTTTTGTTTAATGATTTCATTTCTTTGTGCTGAACTTAATAAAAAACCTCTTTTTTTTAAATTATTATCTATAATTCTAATATTTAGATTATTATCATTTTGATTTTGATAAATTTCTAATTTATTAAAGACTTTTATAGGTTTAATTGAAAGATTTAGAGAATTTATATCATTTTGGAGATACTTAAACGATTTTTTTATTCCATTGCTATATTCACTCAATAATTTATCTGAAAAATTATGTCTAAAGTAGTTTCTTTTATATTTTTCATCAAAATTTGAATTATCAATAAAATATTTAATATCCTCTTTTTGTAAAAACTCTTCTAACTCTTTTTTTGTAATATCTAAAAGTGGTTTATAAATTTTATAGTTTTCTTTTTGTTCAAATTCATTAAAGCCAATTAATTCAATTAATCCTGCACCTTTGGTTAATTGCATTAAAAACCACTCTAATTTATCATTTAATTGATGAGCTGTGATTAGAACTTCATAAGAGTTTTTATCTATTATTTCTTCAAAAAACTTATATCTTATATCTCTTGCAGTTTTTTCAAAATTTGAAGTGGATTCTAGTTTTATATCTTTTATGTAGATTTGTTTATTGTATTTTAAAGCTAATTCTTTTGCATATAAAACTTCATTTTTTGATTGAACTCTTACATTATAATTTACGATTATAATATCAAAGGGAATATTTTGTTTTAAAAGTAGGAAAAATAGTGCAGAAGAATCAACTCCCGCAGAAAACGCTAGAAGATTTTTTGATTCTTTAATTGCACTAAAATTTAAGTTCATAACTATTTGATTACTGTTGCAAGTAATTTATCTCCAACAAGTTCAGTTACTTTTACAGTATAGATTTGTCCAAATTTAATTTGTTCATCTAATTCATTATCATTTATATAAATTTCACCATCAATATTTGGTGCCCAAATAGTTTTTCTAGCACTTAATAGATATTCATGTTCATCACTTTCTCCATCAATATAAACTTCAAAAGTTTTTCCAACTTCATTTTCAAGTGATTCTTGTGTTGTTAAAGAGATAATTTCTCCTAAAACTTCAGCTCTTTCATCTATTAATTCTTGCTCAACTTTATCTTCTCTAGTTGCTGCTGTTGTTCCCTCTTCATCTGAATATGAAAATACATTTGCTCTATCAAATTTGAAGTTTTCTACATAATTACAAAGTGCTTCAAAATCCTCTTCAGTTTCTCCTGGATGTCCAGCAATAAATGTTGTTCTTACAAAAGAGTTAGGTTTACTTTTCATATGATTCATAAGTTCAGTTAATTGTTCAACACCTTTTCCTCTTTTCATGATTTTTAGCATTGAAGGAGTTATATGCTGTAACGGCATATCAAAATAATTTACAAAAACTTTTGAATCAGCAATTTTATCTATTAAAGATAAAGTTGTAGTTGATGGATATAGATATAAAATTCTTGCTGTTTTAATACCCTCTATTTTTTCAACTTCTTCTATTAGAAGTTCAAGTCCATTTTTTATATCTAAATCTCTTAAAAATGAAGAAGAGTCTTGAGATACAAAAGAGAAATCTACATATCCTTTTGCTACTAATGATTTTACTTCTTTAACTAAAGATTCTAAAGTTCTTGAGTGAAGTTTTCCTTTAAATGAAGGAATTGCACAAAATGAACAAGCTTGATTACATCCTTCACTTAGTTTTACATAAGCATGATAAGATGAACCTGTGATTACTCTTTCGTTTGTCTCACTTGCAAGAAATACTTCAGAAGTAAAATTACTTCTTTTTTCATTTACAAGCTCATCAATTTTATCATAATCACCAACTCCTGTGAAAACGTCAATTTCAGGAAGCTCTTTTTGTAAATCCTCTTTATATCTTTCACTTAAACAACCAGCCATAACTAAAACTGATTCTTTTTTTCTATCTTCATGTAGATTTAAAATTGTATTAATACTCTCTTGTTTTGCACTATCAATAAATCCACATGTATTTACAATAATAACATCTGCATTTTGTGCATCATCAGTTAGTTGATATTCACTTAATCGTCCTAGCATTACTTCAGAATCAACTAAGTTTTTTGTACAACCAAGACTTACCATATGCAGAGTTTTTTTAGGTTTTTGTGTTGAAAATTTCATATATATTATTATTTACCTTAAATTTTTTCGTGATTTTAACATAATCTTTTGTTAAAGCCAAATATTATCAAGTAGTCTAGTATTTCCAAATCTAGCAACAACTAAAATGATTGTATTTTTAGGTTCAATAATTTCAAGTTCATTAAACTCCCTATCTACAATTGCTACATATTCAACATCTAAAGTTTTCATAATTTCATAGATTTTATCTTTTACAGCTTTTACACTTCTTACTCCACTTGAAATTAATGACCCAGCCATATAAAGTGATTTTGAAATTAGTAGTGCATCTTTTCTTTGAGTTGCATCTAAATAAACATTTCTAGAACTAAGTGCCAATCCATCTTCTTCTCTTACAATGTCACATGGAACAATATTTATTGGCAAAAAGAAATTTTTTACCATTTGTTGAATAAGTGATAACTGTTGAGCATCTTTTTTACCAAAATAAGCATTTGTTGGTTGTGTTAAATTAAATAGTTTTAAAACAACTTGTAAAACACCATCAAAATGTCCAGGTCTAGTTTTCCCTTCTAAAATATAACTTTTGTTAGGGGCTTTTACTAAAACCTCTTCTTTTGTGTACATAGTTGAAATTTCAGGCATAAAAACATAATCAACTTTACACATTTGACAAATCTTTTTATCAGCTTCATCTTTTCTTGGATATGCATCTAAATCTTCACCTGGTAAAAATTGAGTTGGATTTACAAAAATTGAAACTATTACTACATCATTTTCATTTCTTGCTTGTTTGATAAGTGAAATATGACCATTGTGTAATGCTCCCATTGTTGGAACAAAACCAACTGTACCAGAAATATTTTTTCTAATCTCTTGCAACTCTTCTATTGTTTTTAAAACTTGCAATATTTATCCTTTTAAAAATTTAATTTTTTATTTTTCTTCATAATTTGGATTTAATTTTAATAAAACTAAATCAGCAATCATATTACCAATTAGTGTCAAAAAGGCACCAATTATAAGTATCCCCATAATTACGGGATAATCATGGCTTAATGCACTTTGATAAAATAGTAATCCCATTCCATCAATTGAAAAAATTGTCTCTAAAATCACTGAACCTCCAATAATTCCAGGAAGTGAAAGTCCAAGTAGAGTGATAACTGGTGGATATAAATTTGGTAAGATGTAATATCTTAAAATTTGTTTTTTAGTTAATCCTCTTGATTTTGCAAAAAAGATGTAATCAGATTTTAAAATCTCAATAGTTAAACTTCTTATATATAAAATCAAACTTCCAATTCCACCAAAAACTATAATAAAAATAGGTAAAACTAAATGCCAAGCATAATCTAAATAGTAATTTAGACTTCCATCATTTGGAACACTATGAAGTCCTGCTATTGGAAAAATTTCAAATTTTATTGAAAAAACTAAAACTAAAATAAGTGCTAAATAAAATGAAGGCATGGCAAAACTTAAAAGTGAAAGTTGTTCACTAAATTTATCAAAAAAAGAGTTTTTATTTAAAGCTGATTTTATCCCAAAATATAAAGAGATTATAAATATTAAAACCATAGAAATAATATTAATTGTAAGTGTTATTGGAATTCTACTTAGAATTTCATCTTTTACCATCTCTCCGCTTGCAAAAGAAATTCCAAAATCAAGTTGTAAAATAGAATAAATCCAAGAAAAAAATTGTACATATAAAGGTTTATCAAGCCCATAAATTGCTTTTAATTGTTCAATTGATTCAGGAGTAATATTTGGATTTAACTCTCCACTTGCAAAAAAAGAGTTTGGAGCAGCATTTATTGCTATAAAAGAGATAAGGCTAATTATAAAAAGCATTGTGATAAGGTATAATAATTTTTTAAAAAATAGTTTCATTTTGGGATTATACAAAAGATAGGTTTAAATGATAGGTATAGATATAACTTCAATAGATAGAATAAAAAAAATGTATGAAAAGTTTGGAATAAAGGCTTATGAGAAGTTTTTAAATACAAATGAAATTGAGCTTATAAAAAAGCCAGAAACTGCTGCTGGATTTTGGGCAGCAAAAGAGGCTGCTTCAAAAGCTCTTGGAACTGGGATTGGTGAACATTGTGGTTTTCATGATATTAAAATATCAAAAGGAAAGCTTGGAAATCCAAAGATTAAATACAAAAAAGAAGTAAGAAAAAGATTTGGTATAAAAAAATCTCATCTTTCAATAACACATGATGCAGGTTTTGCAATAGCTGTTGTTGTAAATGTTTTGAAAAAAGATTAATTTTTTGTATTATCAAACTGAAAAGCTTGATTATAATTATTTACTAAATCTGTAAAACAAGATGATAATTCTTTAATAATTTCAGGATTTGGCTCAATATAAATTTTATTACTTTTTTTTGTCATAATAATTATATTTGCATCTTTTAATTCTTTTAGATGTCTTGAAATAGTTGGAAGTGAAAAGTTAAAATGTTCTGCAATAGTTGTAACACAAGTAGCCTGAGCAATAATATCATCTTTTGGTTTACTCTCATCAATAGAACAAGCATATCCACCTGTAAAAACATTTTTAAATATCAAAAACCTAGTTTCATTTCCCAAAGCTTTAAATATTTTGATTTTCTCTTCCATTCCTAACATACTAATATAAAACCTTAAATTATTAATTTTAAATTATTCTATTAAATAAATACTAATTTACAAGTTAAATCTTTATTGACAAGAAAAAATAAATTTGCTAATATTTTAGCTATTTAGCATATTAGCTAAATAGCTATTTAATAAAAGAGATAAAATTATGAATTTAGAAACACATTGGAATAATATTTTTGAAAAAACAGAAGATAAAAAATTAGGTTGCTGGGAAAATGATACTTCACAAACACTAAAATTTTTAAAAGATTTAGATATCTACTCTAATAAAAATATATTTTTAGCTGGTGCTGGAACATCTATTTTAGTTGATGAAATTATAAAAATGAGTTCTAATTTAATCTTAAATGATATAAGTGATGTAGCTCTTGAAAAATTAAAAAACAGATTAAAAAATTTCGAAAATATAGAGTTCTTTCAGCAAGATTTATCAAAAAATTTTAAAACAAAAGATATAGATATTTGGATAGATAGAGCAGTTTTACACTTTTTGTTAGATGAAAAAGATATAGAAAACTATTTTGAAAATTTAAAAATAAATCTAAAAAAAGGTGGATATGTTTTATTTGCACAATTTAGAAAAGGTGGTGCAACAACTTGCGCAAGTTTGGATATAAAACAGTATGATTTAGAAGAGTTTTCTAAGAGATTAAAAGATGATTTTGAACTTATCAAAAATGAAGAGTATGATTATATAAATCCATTTGGAAATAAAAAAGAGTATATTTATGTACTTTATAAAAAAATAAAATAGTCTCTATTTTTTAGCTAAATATCGCTCTAAAATGATTTTAGCAGCAAGTGAGTCAACTCGTCCATCTCTTTTGTATTTTATTTCACCTTTGATTAATTCTTCTGCTTCAATTGAACTCATATTCTCTTCACAAAATTCATAAGGAATTTGAAGTTCTAAAAGTGTAACAAAATGTTTTATTCTTTTTTGCATATCTTCGCTTGCACTTGGAAATCCAACAATTAGTTTTTCAATTTCCCACTCTTTTAAAAAAGAGTTTACATCCAAGGCAGCTTGGTCTCTATTTTTTCGCAAAATGGCAGTTTGAGGAGTTACAATATTTGAAGTTAAACAAATTGCAACTCCTATTCTTTTAAGTCCAATATCAATTGAAGCTAATTTCAAGAGATAATCTCATTTGCAACATCAAATCTATTTGCTGTCATTAGGTGGATTTTTGGATGTAGTTTATTTAATTCTTTAAATAAATTTTGACTTAATTGCATTCCAACTTTGTACTCTTCCTCTTCAGAAATATTATGTGCAGCTTCAAGGGCATCAATCCAAAATTGTGGTACATGAATTCCTGGAACTTGTGCAGATAAAAATAGAGCAGTTCTAAGTTTTGTAACAGGGAAAATCCCAAAAATTAGTTGAGCTTTTTGTTTATCTCCTTCAACACCTTCTTTTGCAATATTAAATGATTCTAAAAGTTTTTTAGCATTTTCAATGTCAAAAACTGGTTGAGAAATAATTCCCATCGCTCCATTTTGAATTTTTAAATGCATTTTTTTCTCTAAACTTGAGAAATTTTTTGCATAAGAGTTTGTAACAGCAAAAGGAAAAATCTGTTTTGGTTCGATTTTAAAAGGATGACCTGACATATCCATACCATAATTAAATGATTTAATAATTTTTAATAGCATTAATGAGTTCGCTTCAAAAACTCCTTTTGCATGAGGTTGGTCACTCATTTTAGCTGGATCTCCTGTTAGAGCTAAAATAGCTCTTACATCAAAATCATTTGCTCCCATTAAATCTGATTGTAATGCAATTTTATTTCTATCTCTCATACTCATAGTTGCAATTACAGGTTTATTAAATTCCATTTGAAGTTTTAATGCAGCAAATAAAGCATTGTATTTTAATTTTGCAAGAGGATTATCTGTACAAGAAAAACCATCAACTCTATCTTGCAGTTTAAATTTTTTAATTCTTTCTATAATATTGTGCATAGAAGGTTCGTGTTGAGGTGTTGTTTCAAGTGTTAGGTATTTATCCTCTTGAAGTTTTTGTATAAGTGTTTCAAACATTATAAAAAATATTCCTTTTTATATATTTAGTTAAATTTAGATAATATTATACCCTTTAAAGAATAAAACTAGGGAAAATTAATGAAATTAGCTGTTTTTGATTTTGATTCAACTTTGATGGATGGAGAGACTATAGACTTTCTTGCAGATGAGTTAGGAATAGGTGAACAAGTAAAAAAGATTACAGAAGAAGCGATGAGTGGAAGACTTGATTTTTTTGAATCTTTAACTACAAGAGTTGCACTTTTAAAAGGTATGGATTATAAAAAAGTTGTTGATATTTGTGCAAATCTTCCTTTAATGCCAGGTGCAAAAGAGTTAGTTCCAGAACTTCAAAAAATGGGATATAAAGTAGTATGTTTTTCTGGTGGATTTAGAATTGGAACATCTCCTGCTAGAGAAAAATTAGGTTTAGATGCTGATTTTTCAAATGTACTACATGAAAAAAATGGAGTATTAACTGGATTAATCGGTGGAGATATGATGTTTGGTTATTCAAAAGGTGATATGTTACAAAGAATTCAATCACTAATGGGAATAACAAGAGCACAAACTTTAGTTTGTGGAGATGGAGCAAATGATTTAAGTATGTTTGCACATGCTGATACAAGAGTTGCCTTTTGTGCAAGAGATGTATTAAAAAAAGAGGCAAATGTTATTATTGATACAAAAGATTTAACAAAAATCTTAGATTATATAAAGGCTTAATTATGAGTTTAAAAGAAGATATCAACTACTCTTTATGGTGTGATTTTATAGAAAGAGATTTTTTAGAAAATAGATTTAAAGAGATTATCAAAAAACAAATTATTCAAGGTGCAACTTCAAATCCTGCAATTTTTGAATCATCAATCACAAACTCTGTTGCTTATAAACAACAACTTGATATGTTACAAGCAAACAATGCAAAAACAATTTATGAAGAGTTAGCTTTAACAGATATAAAAAGAGCAGCTTTTTTACTTGATAAACTACATAAAGATGATGCTGATGATGGATTTATCTCTATTGAAGTTGACCCACTTTTATGTGATGATGCAGCTGGAACTATTGATGAAGGAATAAGACTTTTTAATTCAATAAATGCTGAAAATGTAATGATTAAAGTTCCTGCAACAGAAGCTGGTTATATTGCTATGAGAGAACTTACATCAAAAGGTATAAATGTAAACGCAACATTAATTTTTTCACCTCTTCAAGCTATTAAGTGTGCACAAGCTTTAGACGAAGGAATTAGAGATTCAAATAAAGACATCAAAGCAGTTATTTCTGTTTTTGTTTCAAGATTTGACAGAATGATGGATACTGAGTTTGTTTTAAAAGGTTTACAACCATCAAAACTGGGAATTATCAATGCAACTAAATGTTATCATGAAGTAAATAAATTCAAAAACTCAAATATCAGAACTCTATTTGCAAGCACAGGTGTAAAAGGAAATGAGTTAAGTCCTAGTTATTATATTGATAATTTAATTTATCCAAATTCAGTAAACACTGCACCACTTGCAACAATTGAAGATTGGTTAACTGATGGTTCAAAAGAGCCAACACCAATAATGAGTGAAGCTGATTGTGATAAATATTTTGAACTTTTAAAAAATAAAGGAATCAAAATGGAATCAATTTATGATAAGCTATTAAGTGATGGTTTAGAAGCATTTAAAATTTCATTTAGAGATTTACTTTCAAAACTAATAAATTAAAAACTATTTAAGTTTCATTGGATAAAATTTTTCCAATGATAAAAATATATAAAAAGGTAGAAAAGATGAATATTTGGACTCCAAGTAGCTGGAGAGATTTTCCTATAAAACAACAACCAACATATAATGATTTAGAAAAACTTGCAAAAGTTGAGTCAGAGTTAGCATCATATCCTCCTTTGATTTTTGCAGGAGAAGCTTTAAATTTAAAAAAACAGTTGGCTGATGTTGTAAATGGTAAAGCATTTTTACTTCAAGGTGGAGATTGTGCTGAATCATTTAATGCATTTAATGCTACAAATATTAAAGATTTATTTAAAGTAATGATGCAAATGGCAGTTGTTTTAACTTTCTCAGGTGGTTGTCCTGTTGTAAAAGTTGGACGAGTTGCTGGTCAATTTGCAAAACCAAGAAGTGCAGATTTTGAAGAGATAGATGGTGTAACATTACCTTCATATAGAGGTGATATTGTAAATGATATAGATTTTACAGAAAAAGCAAGAAATCCAAGAGCTAAAAAGTTATTAAAAGCATATAACCAAAGTGCAGCAACAATGAACCTTTTAAGAGCATTCTCAAGAGGCGGGATGGCTGATTTGAATCAAGTTCATTTATGGAATTTAGATTTTGTTAAAGATAACTATTTAGGTGCAAAATATGAAGAACTTGCAAATAAAATAAGTGAGAGTTTAACATTTATGAAAGCTTGTGGAATTACAAGTGAAAATACTCCACAATTAAATCAAACAACTCTATTTACTTCTCATGAAGCACTTTTATTAAATTATGAACAAGCTTTAACTAGACGTGATTCAATTACTGGAGATTGGTTTAACTGTGCTGCTCATATGTTATGGATTGGGGACAGAACAAGAGATTTAAAAGATGCTCATATTGAATATTTTAGAGGAATTAATAATCCAATAGGATGTAAAGTTGGTCCAACAATGAAAGAGGATGAATTAATCCAATTAATTGATACTTTAAATCCAAATAATGAAGCAGGAAGATTAAATTTAATTGTTAGAATGGGTGCAAATAAAGTTGGTGATTTCTTCCCAAAACTTTTACAAAGAGTAAAAGCTGAAGGTAAAAATGTATTATGGTCAAGTGACCCAATGCATGGAAATACAATAAAAGCTGACAATGGTTATAAAACTAGAGATTTTGAAGCTATTTTAAGTGAAGTTAAACAGTTTTTCCAAATCCATAAAGCAGAAGGTACTTATGCTGGTGGGATTCATCTTGAGATGACAGGGCAAAATGTAACTGAATGTACAGGTTCTTGCTCATCTGCTGTAACTCAAGAGAGTTTATCAAGTAGATATCACACTCAATGTGACCCAAGATTAAATGCTGACCAAGCTTTAGAGTTATCATTTATGATTGCTGATACATTAAAAGAAGCAAGAAAGAATCTTGCATAAACTATAAATTTATCTATTAAAAAAAGAGGAAGTTTTTTACTTTCTCTTTTTTTTTTGATTTAAAAAACAAGGAAAATTATGAAGTCTCTTATTTTAAAAATATTTTTTCTATTTGTTGTTTTAGTTATCAATATTTCTGCGAAAAATATTGATTCAATTACTAATTCACATTGGGAAACTTTACATCTATATCATGGTGAAAACCAAAAAGCTGGTCCTTTTGCATTTGATGATAATTATGTTGAGTTTGAGTTTGGTGGAAGATATGAATGGTTAGATTTATATGGATATATAGATTTTATAGATGCTTTAAATAGTTCAACAAGTGATAAACATGGACAAAACAACTTTTTTGTTGATATAGAACCTAGAATTTCAATAGACTATTTAACGAATACTGATTTATCTTATGGTGCTTTACAAGAGTTATTTATAGCTTTTGATATCTATTATGCAGATGAGCCAAATGGAAATGGTTTAAAGATAGTTTGGATGGGTTTAGGAAGTGATATAGACATTCCTTGGCTTGGAAAAAGTGGTGTGAATTTTTATACTAGATATGTAGAAGAAAATTATGGTGCAAGTAATGAAAATAGTTTTGATGGATATGTTGCACATATAAATTGGTTTAAACCTTTATATAATTTTACGGATTCAAGATTTTTATCTTTTCAAGGTTATTTAGATTATGAGTTTGGAAGTGATTTAGATAATAATAGTTTTGAAAGACAATACAGAACAAGTGATTCATTACAATCATATTTAGGACTTTGGGTACACGATAAAAAATGGACAGCTGGATATGGTTTAAAAGTTTATAAAGATATGACACAATGGAAAGATGGTGAAGTTTTAAATAATAAAGAGACAAAAACTTCTGGATATGCACACTATTTTAATGTAGGTTATAAGTTTTAGAGTAGAAAATTTTCTACTCTATTATAAAAAAGTTTTTTTATAAAGCTCTTCATCCCAAGCTACAACTAATTTATCATCAAATTCAATAACTGGTCTTTTGAAAAGTAATGGTTCTTTACAAAGCCATTCATATTTTCCATTATCATCAAGATTTAACTCTTTTAGATTTAATGTTTTATATTTTGTACCTTTGTTGTTAAAAAGGATATTTATATCAGCTTTTGTAGTCCAAGTTTTGATTTTATCTGCACTTGGAGTCTCTTTTTTGAAATCAAAGAATTCAACTTCTATGTTATTATCTTTGAAAAATTTCAAAGCGCTTCTAACACTTCCACAAGTTTTTATACCATAAACAGTTATCATTTTTTACTCAATAATTTTTGGAACTATAAAGTATCCATCTTCAGATTTTGGAGCATTTTTTAAAATTTGATTAGATAATTCTAAGTTTTGAACTGATACATCTTCTCTTAAAGGTGTTCCGCCCTCAATAGTTGTAAATGTTGCTTCTATATGACTTACATCTATATCATTTAAGTTTTCAACGAAGTTAATAATATCAGCTAATTCTGATTTTAATTTCTCTTTTCTTGAATCATCAACTTGTAAACTTGATAACTTTTCTAATTTTGCAATTAATTTATCATCAACAGTCATTGTTGTTTTTTCCTTATTTTTTAATATTTTTAATTTTAGCTAAAAAGAGTTTATTTGCTTCTTTTAGCGTAAAACTCTTTTTTAAATTCAGTCCAATTGTTTGCTAAAATTGCTTCTCTTGATTCTCTCATTAATTGTAAATAGTAATGAATATTATGAATTGAAGCAAGTCTAAAATATGTTATTTCAGCAGCTCTAAATAGATGATTTAGATAAGCTCTACTAAAATTTTTACAAGTGTAACATTCACATGCGTTATCAATTGGATTAACATCTTCTTTAAATTCAGCTTTTTTGATATTTAATCTTCCAAAAGTTGTAAATAAAGTTCCATTTCTTGCATTTCTTGTAGGCATTACACAATCAAACATATCAACACCACGTTCGATATTTTCTATTAAATCTTCTGGAGTTCCAACACCCATAAGATATCTAGGTTTATCTTTTGGCATAAATTGTGTAGTCCACTCAACAGTTTCGTACATATCAGCATTTGGTTCACCAACACTTAATCCACCAATTGCAAAACCATCAAAATCTGTTAAACTACAAAGTTGTTCTGCACTCATTTTTCTAAACTCTTTATCAGTTCCACCTTGAATAATTGCAAAGATATTTTGATTTACTCCAATACCTTTAGACTTTTGTTCCATATGGTATTCAATAGCTTCTTTAGCCCATTTTGTAGTTCTTTCAATTGATTTTTGAATTCTCTCTTTTGTATTTGGAAGAGCTACTAAATCATCTAAAATCATCATAATATCAGACCCTAAATCATATTGAGTATCTAAAACACTTTGCGGTGTAAAGTAGTGACGACTGCCATCAATATGAGATTTGAACATAATTCCATTTTCATCAGGTTTACTATTGTCACTTAAAGAAAATGCTTGAAAACCACCTGAATCTGTTAAAAATGAGTTTGGGAATTTTGAAAAACCGTGAAGTCCACCAAATTTTTTAACTAATTTACTTCCTGGTCTTAAATATAAGTGATAAGTATTTCCAAGTATAATTTTTGCTCCAAGTTCTAGCATATCATTTGCATCAAGAGCTTTTACTGTTCCTTGTGTACCAACAGGCATAAAAACAGGAGTTAAAATAGTGCTATGAGCAGTTTTTATTGTACAAGCTCTAGCACCATTTGAAGTTGCGTCTATTTTAAATTCCATAAATTTTAAAAACCTTTTTTTAGATAATCATTATTGTATCTAAAGTTAGATTTATATCTAGTAATTCAAATCTACAATTAATTTTTTTAGGATATAATTTTAGCCATGAAAAAAATATTAATTATATTAGATGGTATTGTTGCTAAGAAGTTAATGCAAAGAATTGTTGAAGCAAATACAGGCGATAACAGTTATGATGTAATATACATGAGTGATGCAATTTTACCAGTACAAAAGCCTTCAAACTTTACATTTTATAAGTTCGATCCAACTTCAAAATCAAAACTTTCAATGGTTTTAGATAAAAATATTCATACAGAAGTTTTAATCGCACTTAACTCAAAAGATGAGATGTTAAATGTAATCAAAAATATAAGAGAACATACAAAAAATCTTCAAATGACAGTATTGGATTATTGGGGAATTAAAGTAAATGACCCTTTAGTTAATATTTATAGAGGAATAGAAGTTTTAGCAAATGGAATGGTTGAAAAACTTCCAAATGTTCCAGTTCTTGCTCAAAATATTGGATTAAAACAGGGTGAAATTATGGAGATAAGAATTCCTTTTGGAAGTTCTTATGCTTATAGATATATTGGTTCAATTGAGCAAAAAGAGTGGAGAATTTTTGGACTTTATAGAAATCAAAAAATGATAAATATAAAACCATCTTTAGTTCTAAAACCAAATGATGTGATTTTAGTTATTGGAAAACCTGATGTTTTAATGCAAGTTTACAATGTAATTGGAAAAACACAAGGGCAATTTCCAATGCCATTTGGAAGTAATATTTATCTATATTTAGACTTATATCTAGAAGATGAAAATAGTGTAAAAAAAGCTTTAGATGAAACAAAATATTTAAACCAAAAATTAAAAAATAATTTATTGATAGTTAGAGTTACAAGACCTACAACTGTTGAAATTATGAATTTAATCAAAAATGAGTTAAAACATTTCCCAACAATTATTTTACAAATAGATTATGCGAATAAAGGTTTTACAAAAATTATCAAAGAAGATTATAGAAAATATAATATTGGTATGATTATTTTAACCCATGAAATGTTTAAAGACAAAGATAGAGTTAAAAGTGTAATGGAGCTTAAAATCCCTGTATTTAAGTTTGGAAAAGAGAAGTTAAAATCTGTAAAAAGAACAGTAATTATTTTAAATGACACTAATTCTTATGAGCAAATATCTCCAATTGTTTTTGATATTTCAAGTCAATTAAAAATTAAAACAAAAATATTTGATTTAGACCCAATTGGTGAAAAAGAAGGAAAATCAACTTTAATTGATCACTTTGAAAATCTTGCCAAAATATTTAATGAAAAACTAGAAGTAGTTACAAGTGGAGAAAATCCAATAAGAGAGCTAAAAAAACAAAGAAATATGTTACAAATTTTACCTTTAAAACAAGATATGTTTAAAAAAAGATTTTCATTTAAGTTTTTTTACACAAATAGCGATTTTATAGCATTTGATATGAATAAATTTAATCAACTATTAATCCCAATATCAGAAGAATAAACAAGGAAATAAATATTATGAATTTTGAAAAATATCCCTTTGAAAAATTGAATGAGTTATTAACAGATATACTTCCTAATGATAATTATGAATTATCTGTTTTAACAATAGGTGAGCCAAAATTTGAAACACCACATTTTATACAAGAAAAATTAAAAGAGACAAGTTCAAGTTTGAGAAAATATCCCTCAACAATAGGTGAACCATTTTTAAGAGAATCTATGATTAATTTTGTACAAAATAGATTTAATGTTTCTTTAGAAATGAACCAGATTGTTCCAACATTTGGAACAAGAGAAGTTTTATTTAACTTTCCTCAATTTGCTTTATTTGATAAAAAAAATCCAGTTATGGCATTTACAAATCCTTTTTATCAAATTTATGAAGGTGCAGCGATTGCAAGTAGGGCAGAAGTAATTCACATAGATTTAACTAAAGAAAACCATTTTAAAGCAATACTTAGTGATGAAGAGTTAAAAAGATGTGATTTAGTAATTTTAAATTTCCCAAATAATCCAACTTCAGCTTCAATGAGTAAAGAAGAGTTAGGTTTATGGGTTAAAAAAGCTTTAGAATTTGATTTTATACTTGTAAATGATGAGTGTTATAGTGAAATCTATTTTGATGAGGAAAATAAACCAGCCTCACTTTTAGAAGCATCAATTTTTGTTGGAAATACAGATTTTAAAAATGTTTTAGTAATGAATTCTATCTCAAAAAGAAGTTCAGCACCAGGATTAAGAAGTGGATTTATAGCAGGTGATGCAAAAATTTTAAAAGAGTATTTACAATATAGAACTTATGTTGGATGCGCAAGTCCAGTTCCACTTCAAGAAGCAGCAGCTGTTGCTTGGAATGACCAAGAACATGTAATGGAATTTAGAAAAATTTATAAAAAGAATTTTGAAATTGCACATGAACTTTTAGGAATAACAATTCCTGAATCAACTTTTTATATTTGGTTAAAAGTAGATGATGAAATTGAATTTACAAAAAATTTATATAAAGAAAAGAATATCAAAGTACTACCAGGAAGTTTTTTAGGAAGAAATGGTTTAGGAAAAGGATATGTGAGAATTGCTCTTGTAGAAAATGAAGAAAAAACAAGAGAGAGTTTAAAAAGATTAAAGGATTTTATAGATGGATAAAGAAGCATTATTTCAAGCAAGAACAAATCCTGACTTTTTGAAATATTTAGAAGAGACAAGAGTTAATTCTATGAAAGCCCAAGATATAGGGTTGATGTATGAAACATTAGATTCTATGTTAGTTTTAGGGCTTGATGAAGAAGATATAAATAAGCTTTATGAACAGATTTTAAAAACATCATTTTCAAATGTTGAAAAAATTTTAACAAAACATGAAAAATTAAAACTTGAAGGGGATAATCTTCTTTATGTAAGAGCTTTATATGAACATGCTATAGAAAAATGGTCAAATGAAAATTTTAAAGGTGCAAAAGAGTTATTTTTTGTAATTGCAAATATTATCGAAGATGAAGTGCTTGAAAAAGCTTTAAATATCTTGATAGTTTTTTTAGTATCAGATATTCAATTAGATGATTTCTATGATACAAAAGTTGATTTAGAAGCAGATATTGATGATGAAAAATATGGATATTTTATAATAAAATTTAGATTTGATAATCAAGAGTTTTTAGATGAAAATAGAGATATTTTAGAAAAAGAGTATAAAAATTTAAAACATTTATTAGGAAATTAATTGAAAGTACATTTTATTGGAATTGGTGGAATTGGTCTTTCTGCCTTAGCTAGATTTTTAAATTTTGATGGACATGAAGTTTGTGGTTCTGATATGAAAAGTTCTCCAATAACGAAAGCTTTAGAAGAAGAAGGAATCAAAGTTTTTTGTCCACAAGACGCTTCAAATATAAAAGATGATTTAGATTTAGTTATATACTCAGCTGCAGTTACTGATGAAAATCCAGAATTAATTGAAGCAAGACTTAAACAAATTAGAACACTTTCAAGAAAAGAAGCCTTACCAATTATTTTAGGTGATAAGAAAAACTATTGTGTTGCAGGAGCTCATGGAAAATCAACAACAACGGCAATGTTAGCTTCGATTTTAGGAAGTTCTGCTTTAATTGGTGCAATTTCTAAAGATTTTGGTTCAAATTTTAGATATGTAAATGATTTAGTTGCTTTTGAAGCAGATGAATCAGATGCCTCTTTTTTGCTTTCAAATCCTTATTGTGCAATAGTTACAAACGCTGAGCCTGAACATATGGAATATTATCATTATGATTATGATAAATTTTATGAATCTTATGAGAAGTTTTTGAGTCTTGCAAAAAAAAGAGTTGTAAATGCAGAAGATAAAGATATTGCTAAACTAAAAATTGAAAATGCAGTTTATCTTTATCCATCAAAAGATATAAAAAATCTTTGTTATACACTAAAAAACAATCAACCTTGTACAAAATTTGATTTAAAAGATTTAGGAACATTTGAGGTTTGGGGATTTGGTTTTCATATGGCAACAAATGCTTCTTTAGCAATATTAGCAGCTTTAAATGAGCTTGATATTGAAACTATTAGAAAAAATCTTTTAAACTACAAAGGTATTAAAAAGAGATTTGATATTGTTCAAGCAAATGAAAAATTTGTTGTGATTGATGATTATGCACATCATCCAACAGAAATTGAAGCAACTATGAAATCAATTGAGTTATATGATAATCTTACAAATCTAAATAAAAGAATAGTTCTTTGGCAACCACATAAATATTCAAGAACAAGTGATAATCTTGAAGGTTTTAAAAAGTGTTTTAGAAGATGTGATGAATTAATTATTTTACCAATTTGGACAATTCCTGGTGAGAAAAAAATTGATATAGATTTCCAAAAAGAGTTTGCACAATATAATCCAATTTTTGCTGATAAAATTATCACAACAAATGGAAAAATTGAACTTATCAAAGATGAAAAAATTATTAAATCATATGATGAAGGAATTTTTTTAGGTGTTGGTGCTGGTGATATTACTTACCAACTAAGATATAAATAAATTTAACAATAACTAAAGCTTTCTTTACTAAAATATATTCATAAAGGATTTTTTATGAAAGTATTAGTGAGAAAGTTTTTAGAAAATGAATCATCTTCTGGAATAATCTTAATATTTGTTACTTTAATAGCTTTATTATTTAGTAATAGTTTTTTATCGCCTTTTTACACTGACTTTTTGCATACTAAAATTGAATTAAAAGTTGGAACTATTCTTGAAATATCAAAACCTTTAATACTTTGGGTTAATGATGGACTTATGGCAATTTTCTTTTTAATGATAGGATTAGAAATAAAAAGAGAGTTGATTTTAGGTCATTTATCAAATTTTTCTAATATAACTTTACCTTTAATTGGTGCAATTGGTGGAATGGCAGTTCCTGCATTGATTTTTTTCTTTTTTAATATAAATGATAATTTTGCACTTCGTGGTTGGGCGATTCCAACTGCAACTGATATTGCCTTTGCTTTAGGAATATTGTCACTTCTTGGCAAAAGAGTTCCAACTTCACTTAAAATATTTTTGATGGCATTAGCTATTTTTGATGATGTAGGTGCAATTTTAATAATTGCATTTTTTTATACAGCACAATTATCAATAAATTCTTTTTTATTGGCAACTCTTTGTATTGGAATTTTAATATTATTTAATCGTTTAAAAATTTCATATTTAAGTCTTTATATTTTTGTTGGAGTTTTATTATGGATTTGTGTTTTAAAAACAGGTGTTCATGCAACATTAACGGGAATTATTCTTGCTTTTACAATTCCAATAAGTTTAATAAATGAAAAAAGAAGACATATCTCTCCTGTTAGAACTTTAGAACATTATATTCATAGTTGGGTAGCATTTTTTATTTTACCCCTATTTGCATTTGTAAATGCAGGAATAGATTTGAGAAATATATCATTATCTCAAATTGATAATAGTGTATTTTTAGGAATATTTTTTGGACTTTTTTTAGGTAAACAAATAGGTGTATTTTTATTTGTTTTTATAACAGTAAAATTAGGTCTAATAAAATTACCAGTTGGTGTTAATTGGAGACAATTTTATGGAGTTGCAATCTTAACAGGAGTTGGATTTACAATGAGTCTATTTATAAATTCATTGGCATATGAAGATTCAAATATCTTTTTTTATACTGATAAATTAGCGATTTTATTGGGTTCTTTAGTCTCTGCACTTATGGGGTATTTTATTTTATTAAAAACAGCAAATAAAAATATCTCTTAATTTAAAAATATTTTTCCATTTTTTATATTTATTTTCCCATCGAGTTCATATTCTAAAATTTCATTTGGAAATTTTGAAATAGCACTTTCATAAGTTGGATTAGTTTTACAAAAAAGTAGAATTTCATCATCAGTTTTAGATAATTTTTTATTTGTAATTTTTTCTACAAACTCATCAATATCGTATATAACTTTTATTAAATTTCTTTTTACTAATTCTTGAGTTCCTAAACTCTCATTTAATCTATGAGGAATTGTATAAATCTCTTTTTTCATTTTTAAAGCAAAATCAATTGAGCTTAAACTTCCAGAATTTATATCAGCTTCTGTTACAATTAAAATATCTCCCAAAGCTACAACCAATTCATTTCTTAAAATAAAAGTATAGTTTTTTGCCTTTTCTTTCTCTTTGTAAGTTGATAGCATCAGACCATTTTTTTCAATATCAATAATTAGATTTTTATTTACACTTGGATATCTAATATCTAAACCATTTGCAACAACTGCAATAGTGTTATTTGATTTTGCTCCTTGGTGAGCAATTGAGTCAACTCCCATAGCTGCTCCACTTACAATACAAATATCATTTAAAGAGAGTTTTGAAGATAATTTATAAGTGAACTCTTTTGTATAAGAATTTGGTCTTCTTGTGCCTATTATAGAGATTTTTTTTCTTTTTAAAAGTTCTGTATTTCCAATATAAAAAATTTCATTTGGGTATTTCTTCATTGAAGATAACTCTTCAATTTTGAATTCAATTTTTTTAATCATAGTAATCCAGTTATAATAAATAAAATTATTATAACTGTTTTTTTATAAATAAGGAAGCTTGTTTACAAATATAGGTTCAACATCTTTTAGTAAGTGTTTAGACTCTTTTAAAACTTTTAAAGTAATATCATGAGGATGACCAATTGCTATCGCATATCCTTGTTTTTTTGCAATTTCAACAGCTTTTTTTAATTGATTTTGAATGGCAGAAAAATTTCTATCATTATCAATAAAAGTATTTCTTACAATATAAGGCATATTGTATTTATTTGCAAATTGTTTTGCAACAGATTTTGAACTTGTTCTACTATCTACAAAAATAAAATTATATTTTTTCAGTGCTTTAAATAATTTGTCCATAGCTTCTTCATTTTCTGTAAATACTGAACCTGTATGATTATTTGTATAAATTGCGTTTGGATACCAAGCTCTTAATTGTTTAACTCTATTCTCTATTTTCTCATAAGAATCTGTAATTTTTAATGTATCAACTTCTGGGCTTTTAAAAGCACTTGAAGCTTGCATAGGGAAATGTATCATATAAAAAGAGAGATTTTGTGCAATTTTTGCAGAATCTTTATGACTTGATGTTGGTGGTAAAAAGGCCATTGTAATTGGATAACCAATATTTAATATTTTTTCTTTTTCGGCACTTGTACTTACATCATCAATAATAATTGCAAGTTTTGGTTTATTTTTTTTATCATAAACAAAAGTATCTTTTTTAGTAATAATTGATTTTTCATCAATTTTACTTGGTTGTTTTTCAATCTCTTTTTTCTCTTCTTTTGCTTTTTCTTCTTTAATTTTTTTCTTATCTTCTTTTATTTCTTCAATTTTTTTTACAATTTTTTCATTTATTTGTTGTTCATCTTCTAAAGTTTTTTCTAAAAAATCTTTTTCTAATGCTTGAGTGTATTCTTCAAATTTGTCATATGTATCATATTTTGGAATTATTTCATCAAAAGTTTGTTCAGGTTTTTTTTCGTCGAAAAGTTTTACTTCATCAAAAGTTTTATTTTCCTTTTGGACTTCATCTTTTTGTGTTAAAACTGGTGTTTTTTCAATTGGTTCAGATTTATCTGAATTAAATAAGAAATAGCTACTAATAGATATTAGTGATGTGAATAGCAAGATTAAAAGAAAAACTTGTATTAATTTTTTCTTTGAACGTAAAGTTGCTTTGATACGTCTTTTTTTTGATTTGTTTTTTTTCTGATTCATTAGGTAGTTTCATTTAAGGAAGAAAAATCTTCCTTAAAATAATTTTTAGTTAGTTTCTTGGTTAACGATTTTTTTAGCAGCAATCCAAGGCATCATAGATCTTAATTGTGCACCTGTTTGCTCAATTAAAGAAGCTTTAGAGTTTCTTCTTTCTGCATTCATTCTTGGGTATCCAGCTTGACCTTCTAAGATGAAATCTTTTGCAAATCTACCATCTTGAATCTCTTTTAATAATTCTCTCATAGCAGCTTTAGATTCATCATTGATAACTCTTTTACCAGCTATATAATCACCATATTCAGCAGTATTAGAAATAGAATATCTCATATCAGCGATTCCACCTTCGTACATTAAGTCAACGATTAATTTTAACTCATGTAAACACTCAAAGTATGCCATCATTGGATCATAACCAGCTTCAGTTAAAGTTTCAAATCCAGCTTGAACTAATGCAGTTGCTCCTCCACATAATACAGCTTGCTCACCAAAAAGGTCAGTTTCTGTTTCATCTTTGAAAGTAGTTTCAATAATTCCAGTTCTTCCTCCACCAATAGCTGAAGCATAAGATAATGCTAATTCTTTAGTGTTTCCAGTTGCATCTTGGTGAATTGCAATTAGGTCAGGAATTCCTCCACCTTTTGTAAACTCAGATCTTACAGTGTGACCTGGAGCTTTTGGAGCAACCATCATTACATTGATGTTTTTAGCTGGAACAATTCTTCCATAATGAATATTAAATCCATGTCCAAATGCAACAGTTGCACCATCTTTTAAGTTTGGAGCGATTTCATTTTTATAGATATCAGCTTGATTTTCATCTGGTAATAAAATCATAATTACGTCACATTCAGCAGTAGCCTCTGCAACTGTTAAAACTTTGAAACCTTTAGCTTCAGCTTTTTTCCAAGATGAACCATCTTTTCTTAATCCAACGATAACTTCAACACCTGAATCTCTTAAGTTTTCAGCGTGAGCGTGTCCTTGAGAACCAAATCCAATCATTGCAACTTTTTTAGATTTAATTAACTCGATATTACAATCTTTATCATAGTAAACGTTTAATGCCATTACTCTTTCCTCTAATTAAAAAAATTTTCGCTGATTATACAAAAAACTATCTAAATATTAGATAACTTGAAAATTAAAGGCAAGTGTAGAGATAGTTTAGGTACTATTATATGATTATTTAAAAAGGATTTATTTTGCTAAAAGAACTATTTACAAAAATTCAAACAGAATGTAAAGATTATTCAAATGAAGAGTTAGTAGAAATAGAGAAGTTTTTAAAAGATGAAATTATAATAAAAAATCAAAATGGCAATTTTGAATTAAACTCTAAATATAAAGTAGCCATTGTAAATATCGGAAAAAATTTTGTAATTTTAGAAGATTTAGTAAGTGAATTAAAAAATATAAAAATTGAATTAGAAGATTTAAATGGCGCTTACAATGGTGATTTAGTAATTGCAAAAAGAGTCTTTAATCCAAGAAGTAAAACAAAAGCAAAAATAGTAAAAATACTTGAAAGTAAAAAAGCTGAACTTTTAGTTTATGTAAAAGATAAGGCCTTTTTTACATTAAAAGAGAATATTAGACTTGATAATAAAAATGCTTTAAAATATAAAGAATTAGATGTTTTAATAGTTGATAATAAATCGTTTGATTTGATTAAAAATGTTGGAAATTTAAGTGATGCAAAAATTGATGAATTCATCTCTTTATATTTATACGAAGAACTTTATAGATTAGAAAAACATTTAGATGTAAAAGCTTTAATGGATGATAAAAAAGAGAGAGTTGATTTAAGAGAATTACCTTTTTGTACAATTGACCCAAATAGTGCAAAAGACCATGATGATGCAATTTATTTTGATAAAAAAGAAAATATTTTATATGTAGCAATTGCAGATGTTTCTTATTTTGTAAAAGAGGGTAGTGAACTTGATATTTTAGCATTTAAAAAATCTACCTCTATTTATCTTCCTACAAAAGTTTTACCAATGCTTCCTCCAATTTTAAGTGAAGAGATGTGTTCACTTAAAGAAGGAGTTGATAGATATTCTTATGTTTTTAAAATGTATTTAGATTTGGAAAATTTTAGTGTGAAAAAAGCTGAACTTTTTGAAGCAATTATAAATTCTCATAAAAACTTCTCTTATGGAAGAATTGATAGGGTTATAGAAGGACATCTTGATCAATATTCAAAAATTGAAAAAGAGATATTTGATTATTTGATACCTTTATATAAAATCACTAAAAAGTTTAGAAAAAAAAGACTTGAAAAAGGTTACGATTTTAGAACTACTGAAAATAGATTAAAATTAAAAAATGATAATTTAGAATCAATTGATGTTGAAACTTCAACAGCCTCTCATCAATTAGTTGAAGAGTGTATGTTAATGGCGAACATTGAAGCTAGTAAAAAAGTAAACAATGTTGGAATTTATAGGATTCATGAAGAACCACCATTTAAAGCAATATCGAAACTTGTAGACGATGTAAATATTTTAGGTGTAAATGTAAAACTTCAAAGTGATGTTCATGAAACAATTACACATATTCAAGAAAAAGCAAAAACTTCTATGATGAGTGCAGAAATTGATGAACTAATTATTCAAGCTCAAACTCAAGCTAAATATAGTTCAAAAAATTTAGGGCATTTTGGTTTAGGTTTTTCTTCATATTCTCATTTTACAAGTCCAATTAGAAGATATTCTGATTTAGTATTACATAGAATTCTAAAAACAAAACAAACACCAAAAAATATTGATGATATTTGTGAACATATCTCTTTAAATGAAAGAAAAGTAGACCAGTTAGTTTGGGATTTTGAAGATAGAAAATATGCAAGATGGGCATTATCACATATTGGTGAAGATATTAAAGTAAAAGTTGTTGATACAGAAAAGGCAAAAGCAGTTTGTTATGAAAAAATTATTGGAATGAAAGTGATTTTAGAAAATTATAAGGGACAGAAATTATTTTCAAAAATGAAAGTGAAAATAAAATCTGCCGATATTGCTACAAAGATAATTGTTGCTACTATAGTGTAGAACACTTATCTATTGAAGCAAAGAAAGGTTCAACTTTTTCAGTAATTATATATTGACCAACTATTTTTTCTTTTTCATTTATAAATATAGGTGAAATAAGATTTACAATTGAAAATTCAATAGGATTTTGAGAAACTACTGTAAAATATGTAGAAAAATCATCTTTTGATTTTATTTTTAACTTATCTAAAGTATTTTGATCAATTGTAAAATCAAATGAAACTTTATCTAAAACATTAATATTCACAACCATAATTTTAGTTTTTTCATCAAAAACTAAAAAAGAAAAGAAATCGTCAATTTTTTCAATTTTTACATTTTCAAAATTTTCGAAACCTAAAATAGGAAGAGCAATTCTATACATGTTAAACCCCTTTGTGAAATAAAAAAATTATATTGAAAGAAAACTTAGGATATTATTTTAATATGTATAAAAATGAATTTGATAACTATTTAAAACAAAATAAAAAATTTAAAGCATATATGTTTTATGGACAATCAACTTTTTTGATTGAACAATATTCTTTAGCAATTGCTCAAATGTTTGGTCAAAATGATGAGATTGAAAAACTCTATTTTGATGATTATGATTTTAAATATGCTAAAGATAAATTACTTCAATCTTCTCTTTTTTCTTCAAATAATATATTGTTAATAAAAATAGAAAAAAAAATACCTAAAAAAGAGTTAGATGCTTTAATTGAAGCTTGTAATACAAATCCAGATAGTACATTAATAATTGCATGTATGGGAGATAGTGATTTTAAAACTATGGAGAGTAGTTTTTCTTTAAATACTAATTCTGTTTGTGTTAGATTTTTTCAACCAACGGATTTAGAAGCTACAAAATTTTTAGAATACGAAGCAAAAATGCTTCAAATGCAATATGAAGTTAGTGCATTAAATCATCTTTATTTTATGCATAAAAATGATTTGGCATTAAGTGTAAATGATTTAAAAAAATTAGCAATATTAAATGAACTTATCACAATAAATGTTATTGATACTTACTGCTTTGGAATAGGAACAGTTAATTTTGAAGATTTTTTACATGATTTATTAAGTGGAAAAGATATTAGTGATGATTTAGCTTTGATTTTAGAAGAAGGAATGAATGAGATTTTTTTACTAAATCAAGTAACATCATTTGTACAACAACTATTTATGATAAGTTCATATGCAAGAACATTAGGTCAACCAAATCCAAAAGAGATTTTAGGATTTATTCCTCCAAAAAATATTTGGGAAAAAAAATCAAAACTTGCAATAAATATTAAACCAGAAGTTTTCCAAAAAATTTTAGAGTATTTATTAAATATTGAATTAGATTTTAAATCTTCAAAAATAGATGACCAAAGTTTATATCTTCAGGCTGCTCTAAGAAAGTTTACAGTTTTATTTAGATAAAATCACAAACTTTACAAAAAAAGAAATCCTTGCTGATATTAGGAAATGTAAAGAATACCGGCACAATCTATAAGGAGAATTAATGTCAAAAATCAAACATTATGAAACAATGTTTATCTTAAAACCTACATTAACTGAAGAAGAAACTGTAGCTCAAATCGATGGAATTAAAGCAATTCTTGAAAAAAATGGTGCAGAAATTGCAGCAGTTGAGAACGTAGGAATCAGAGAATTAGCTTACGAAATCGAAAAATGTAAAAGAGGTTATTACTATGTAATTTACTTCAAAGGTAATCCATCTGGAATTGCAGAAATTGAAAGAAATTATAGAAATAACGAAAATGTTATTAGATTTATCTTCATTAAATACGAGAGCAAAAAAGAGATTGTTTCTTGGACAAAAATGAGTGATGAGGCTGCTAAAAAAGCTGCTAAATAA
Organism: Arcobacter ellisii; assembly: GCF_003544915.1. Lineage (NCBI taxonomy): Bacteria > Pseudomonadati > Campylobacterota > Epsilonproteobacteria > Campylobacterales > Arcobacteraceae > Arcobacter > Arcobacter ellisii. Next base: position 377,179 of record NZ_CP032097.1, read on the forward strand.
ATATAATTAGGAACCTTACATGTATAATAAAGTAATAATGGTAGGAAATTTAACAAGAGATATTGAATTAAGATATTTACCTTCTGGTTCTGCAATAGCTAAATCTGCAATTGCAACATCTTATAAATACAAATCTTCAACTGGAGAACAAAAAGATGAAGTTTGTTTTTTAGATTTTAATATTTTTGGAAGATCTGCTGAAGTTGCTAATCAATACTTAAAAAAGGGTTCTAAAGTTTTATTAGAAGGAAGACTTGTTTTTGAACAATGGACTGCACAAGATGGATCAACAAGAAGTAGACACTCTTTAAGAGTTGATGCGATGAAAATGTTAGATTCAAAAGGTGCTCCTGAAATGGCTGGGGATAACCAAGGTTATAGTCCGCAAGGAAGTTATAATCAACCAGCTAATGTTCAATATGATGAGCCTTCTTATGATAGCTATGGTGGTATGGGTCAATCTGCTAAACCAAAGATTGAACAAAGAATACCTGAAATTGATATAGACGAAGACGAAATACCGTTTTAGAAAAGGAAAATCAAATGGCTGAAAGAAGAAAATACGGAAAAAAATATTGTAAATATACTGAAATGAAAGTTGATTTCATTGATTATAAAAATACAGATTTATTAAAATTATCTATGAGTGAAAGAGGTAAAATTATGCCTAGAAGACTTACAGGTAACTCTAAAAATGCTCAAGAAATGGTTGAAAAAGCAATCAAAAGAGCAAGACACATGGCTTTAGTACCATATATTGTTGATACTAAAAACATTACAGATTCTGCTTATGCAAGATCATTCTACTAAGAATTATTTTTAGTAATTTAAAAGGGAAGAAGTTTTTACTTCTTCCCTTTTTTTATTTATATAAAGAGAAAAATGGATAAAAGACTAAAAACAGCTTTACGATTACGTTTTGAATACTATAATTTGTATGAAAAAAAAGAAGAAAAGTGGCATGAAAAATATAATCAACATAGTTTATATGCTATTGTAGTAAAAAGTTTTGATTATGATTTTAAAGAAATAGGTGAAATGATGCCAAAATTATTAAAACAGAATGAGGAAAATTTATAATTTTTCCCAAACCGTTCCATTTGGTGTATCCATTAAAGATATTTCCATAGAAGTTAATTCATCTCTTATTTTATCAGCTGTTTCAAAATCTTTGATTTTTTTAGCTTCGTTTCTTTGATTAATTAAATCTTCAATTTTTTGTTTTGTTGATTCATCAATTCCAAATTGAAAATAAGCATAAGCATCGTTTCCTCCAACACCTAAAACTTCTTCAATGAAATTTATATTTGATATTAACTCTTTTTTTAGATTTTTATCTTTTGGATTTGCATCTAATTTATCATTTGCAGAATTTATCATTTCATCAATAATTGAAAGTGCTATTGAAGTATTTATATCATCATTTAAAGCATTTAAAATCTCTTCTTTGAAGTTTTCATTTATAGTTGAACTTTCAGTGCCATAAACTCTTTTTTTAACTCTATAAAGCTTATCAAGTCTTTTTTTAGAAGCAATTAAATCTTCTTCATTAAATCCTAAATTTGCACGATAGTGAGTTGACATTAAATAAAATCTAATAACTTCTCCACTATATGATTTTAAAACATCTTTTAGGAAAAAGGAGTTACCTAAAGATTTAGACATTTTTTCACCATTTATATTTACAAAACCATTATGCATCCAATATTTAGCTAGGTTTTGTCCTGAAGAACATCTTGTTTGTGCAGCTTCATTTTCATGGTGTGGAAAAAGTAAATCTGCGCCTCCTGCATGAATATCGATTTGAAAAGGTGAATCTTTATATGCTAAATGTTTTTCAATCATAGCACTACACTCAATATGCCAACCTGGACGACCTTTTCCAAAAGGAGCATCAAAACTTACATCGTTTGTCTTTTCAAATTTCCACAATGCAAAATCAGCAGGATTTCTTTTTTCAATATTTTCTTCAACTCTTGCTTGTGAGTTTTCATCATTGATTTTATGAGAGAGAGTTCCATACAAATTATCTTTTGAAGTATCAAAATATACGCTATCACTTGTTTTATACGCTACATCTTTTGAAATTAGATTTGAAATCATCTCTTTCATAATTTCAAGATTTTCAGTAGCTTTTGGTTCGATTGTATTATCTAAGATATTTAAAGCTTTCATATCAGCTTTATAAGCATTTATATATTGATTGGTAATCTCTTCTAAAGATTTATTTGATTCATACATTTTTTTGATGATTTTATCATCAATATCTGTAAAATTTTTTGTCATGATTACTTCATAATCATTTGCTTTTAAAACTCTATGAAGTAAATCAAAGGCAATTGCACTTCTTGCATGACCTAAATGTGAATCATCATAAACAGTTGGTCCACATACGTAGATTTTAACCTTACCTTCAACAATAGGGTTAAATTCTACTTTTTCTTTTTTTACTGAATCAAAAATATGTAGTTTATTCATCTTTTTTTACTTAAATAATGCTTCTAATGATGCAGTATCTGTTGTTTTTTCTTCTGTTGTTGAACCATTTTGTGTTTCATTATTAGTTGAGTTTGTGTTTGTTGAAGTAATTTCAACTAATTCAATATCATATTTTGTCAACATTGATGCCAATCTAATATTTAAACCTGCTTTTCCAATTGCTTTTGATTTTTGATCACTTGGAATTGTAACAACAGCTTTTCCTTTTTCTCCATGAGATGGAGCTTTTTCAATTTTTACACTATGTACAATTGCAGGTGATAAAGCTCTTGAAATAAACATTTCAGGGATTGATGAAAATTCAACACAATCAATATTTTCTCCATGAAGTTGTTTAGAAACAGAACCAATTCTAACACCTTTTACTCCAACAACAGCACCAATTGGGTCAATTTGTGGGTCGATTGTAGAAAGTGCAATTTTAGATCTAGTTCCAGGAATTCTTGCACTTGATTCAATAATTACTTTTTTGTCTTTTAGTTCAGGTACTTCTAAAGTTAAAAGATTTTCTAAAAATTTTGGACTTGTTCTTGAAATATCAATAAGCAAACCATTTGATTTATCGATATTAACACCTTTTACAACTGCTTTAACAGTATCTCCAACTTTAAAAGTTTCACCTTTTATTCTACTTTTTCTTTGTAAAATTCCTTTAACTTCACCAATTTCAATAAAAGTATTATCTTGTTTATCAACTCTAGTTACAGTTCCAGAAATTGTTTTTCCAATTTTATCTTTATATTTACTAACGATATTTTCTTCAATAAATCTTTGAAGTCTAAATTCAAAATTACTATGCAAGATAGTTGCAGCATTTCTTCCCATATTTTCGAACTCTAAATCATAGTTCATAAAATCGCCAATTTCTAAATCTGGGTCAATCTCTTTAGCTTCTTCTAATGTGATAAAATTTTCATAATTAATTGCTTCACCATATTTGTTTACAGCATTAGCAAGTAATCTTTCATCATCTTCAGAAACAACTTCAATTTTTTGAAATAGTTCAAGTCTTTTGTTAGTTCTATCAATATTTGCATCAAAAGTTAAAGTAGCATCTACCATTTTTTGCGCAGTTTTTATTAAAGCTTCTTTTAGTGCATTTTCAACATCATCAATTTTGAGACCTTTCTCATATGCGATTGAATCTAAAATATCTATTATTTTATCCATTAAATAACCTCTTGTTTGTTGACATTGAAATGATTAGGATGATTTTCAATGTAGTATAGAGGAATAGTATATCTAAAATAGCCTTTTATAGAAATTAAAGTAATTTTGAGATAAAATATACAACTAATAAACAAAGAAAAAAGGCTTAATAAATGGAATTATTATTTGCAAGAAATGAGTTAAATGAAAAACCAAAGAAAGTGCAATTAGATAAAATAAAAGAAGATTTAAGTAAAGATGGTCAAAAAATATTCTATTTTGATAGAGATAATTCTCACAAAGATATGATGTCTTTAGTTGATGCTTTAGAAGCAGATGGTTACAATGTATATTTTAGAGAGATAAAATATGGTTTAGCTGATGAAGAGTATATGTATGAGGTTCATGCACTTTAATCTATAGTGTTATAAAAAATATGAGTTCAAACAAAAAATTATTTATACAAACATTAGGGTGTCAAATGAATGACACCGATAGTCAACATATCCAAGCAGAACTAGAAAAACATAAGGGATATACTGCAACTGATAAAATTGAAGATGCAGATTTAATCATCATAAATACTTGTTCAGTGAGAGAAAAACCAGTTCAAAAACTTTTTTCAGAAATTGGTCAATTTAATAAAAAGAAAAAAGAGGGTGCTAAAATTGGTGTTTGTGGTTGCACAGCTTCTCACTTAGGGCATGACATCATAAAAAGAGCACCTTATGTAGATTTTGTTGTAGGGGCTAGAAATATTTCAAAAATAAAAGATGTGGTTGATGTTAAAGGTTCTGTTGAAGTATCTATTGATAACGATGAATCAACTTACGAATTTTCAACAGCAAAAACAAATCAATATAGAGCAAGTGTAAATATCTCTGTTGGTTGTGACAAAAAATGTACTTATTGTATAGTTCCAAGTACAAGAGGTGAAGAGATTTCTATTCCACCTGAAATGATTGTTGAACAGGTACGAAAATCAGTTGCTTTAGGTGCAGTTGAAGTTATGTTACTTGGACAAAATGTAAACTCTTATGGTAGAAGATTTAGTGATAACAGAGAAAAATATACATTTACAAAACTTTTACAAGATGTATCAAAAGTTGAAGGTTTAAAAAGAATTAGATTCACTTCTCCTCACCCTTTACATATGGATGATGATTTTATTGAAGAGTTTGCAAGAAATGAAAAAATTTCAAAATGTATTCATATGCCTTTACAAAGTGGTTCAACTGAAATTTTAAAAGCTATGAAAAGAGGATATACAAAAGAGTGGTTTTTAAATAGAGCTTCTAAAATGAGAGAATTAATTCCAAATTTAAGAATTACTACAGATATTATTGTTGCCTTTCCAGGAGAAACACAAAAAGATTTTGAAGATACTTTAGATGTTGTAAATCAAGTTAAATTTGATCAAATATTTAACTTTAAATATTCTCCAAGACCTGGAACAGAAGCATTAAATTTGGCTGACAAAGAGATTCCAGATGAAATCGGAAGTGCAAGATTAATTGAATTAATTGAACTTCACAAAAGACATCTTGAAGATACAATGCCTACTTATGTTGGGAAAACTTTAAATGTATTAGTTGAGAGTTTAAAACCAAATGGTGAAGTTTGTGGATTTACAGATAGTTATTTACAAGTGTTTACAAAAGGTAGTGATGAATTACTAGGTAAATTCGTAGATGTGAAAATTACTGAAGCAACAAGAACATCTCTAAAGGGTGAAATAATAAGTTAATGTTTAAATATTTTAAATTAAATATACTTCCTTATTTGTTGTACTATTTAGTTAAAATAATATATGCAACAAATAAAAAGGTTTATCATCATCCAAAAGATGATGGAAAACCAATTATTATATGTATGTGGCATGGAGATTTGATCTCACAAATATATAATTATTTTGCATTTAGAAAAAATGGAACAGTTAAAGCAATGATAAGCCACAACAAAGATGGTGAAATCATCACAAACTTAGCTTCTATGTTTAAAATTGGGGCAGTTCGTGGTTCGTCATCAAAAGGTGCAGCAAAAGTTTTAATTAGTGCGATAAAAGAGTTAAAATCAGGAAATGATTTAGCTATTACACCTGATGGACCAAGAGGACCTAGATACTCAGTTGCAGATGGAGTAATTGCTTTAGCTCAAAAGAGTGAATCTAAAATTGTATGTTTTAATACTATTCCTTCAAAATATTGGCAATTTAACTCATGGGATAAATTTGTTTTACCTAAACCTTTTGGTAGAATAGATTTTTATATTAGTGAGCCGTTTGATATTAAAAATATGGAATTTGAACAAGCAAGGGAATTTATCAAAGAAAAAATGTTGATACACTCAATGCCTTAAAATACAAGTAAGTAGGGATAAATGTTTAATAAAGAATCTTTATATATCAATGCAATTAAATACGATACTCAATTAAAACTTGAGTATAAAAAGTTAAATAATGAAGATATAATTGATACAAATAATTCAGTTTTTTTAATTGATAATGATATTTTACCTCCAGATATTGCACAAAAAATTAATACATCACAAGAAGAAACAGATTTTACATATATCTCTACATTACTTATTAGTGATACTACAAAACTTGTTCCAAAATCATTATCTTCAAAATTAACAGATTGTGAAATTGCAAAATTCAATAATGAATATGATATTGCTGTATTAAAAACTACACTTTTTGAAACTAAAAACTATTTTGTAAAAACAGGAATAGATTATATCTATTCAGCTTTTCATATATTAAGTTTACATATTGAAAAAAATGTTTGTAGAAATGAACTTCTTTTACTTTTATATAATAACAAAGCATTTATTTTAATATTAAACCAAGCAGGAATTGTAGTTTATAATGAAATAGTTGATTTACCAACTTTTGAATCTGTTAAAAAAACACATTTTTATGAAAATGATTTAGAAGGTCAAAAATTATTTGATGAAATTTATTATTTAGAATTTCATGAAATAATTCAAAATACATTAAATGATTTTTATGCTAAAAAAAATGGTGTATTTATTGAAAAAATCACAATCTTATATGTTTTAAAACAATTAACAAATGAAGAAATAGAACACTTATCTCAAGAGTTTATGTTAAAAGTTGATTATCATCCAATAAATATAGATGAAGAGATTTTTGAATTATCAAGGGATAAACATCTTAAAAAAAGTTTTACAAAACCTAGAAAGAAAAAGAAAAAAAGAGATTTTAAATATCTTTATTTATTTTTACTTATAGCTGTTTTAGCATTTGGTGGATATAAAATTTATACAATGATTGATTTTAATAAATTTTTTACAACAAAAAAAATAGAAAAAAGTGAAAAAGTAGAAGAAAATCTAACATCATTACCTGATCATGTAAGTATCAATGATAAAATTGAGCAAAGAATTAAAGCCGTATTTAATTCTATTCCAAATGGTGTAATGATTGAATATATTAAAATAAATGCAAATGATTTGGAATTAAAAGTATTTTCTTTAAAAGAGGAAAATTTAGTTTTATTAAAACCTTCACTTGATACTTTATATAAAACTTCACAATTTAATTTAGTTGATCCTGAGAAAAAAACAGACTTTTTTACAGATATTATTGCGAAAGATAGTATAGAAATAAATACAAATTATAAAAAATTTGAAAAAGAGTATATAACAGATGAAACAATTGCAGTAGAAAGAGTAACAGAACAGTTAAAAATTCTAATGCCTGAAAATGCAATTATTAGATTCTCTTCAAATACAAATAACAATATAAATAAATTTACTTATGTAGTAAATATTTTAGTAAAAGAGCCAAAAGAGTTTTTTAATTTGCTTGATACAATAAATAATGAATTGTATTCAATAAATATAAGTTATCCAATAATTATGATGAAAACTGAAGCAGGAATAGAAGTAGAATTTACTTTAGAATTTAATCAATTAAAAAACTAAAAACTTTTACCAAGTTTTTAGTTCATTATAAATTGAGTCTCTTTCAACTGGAATAAATCCAGAATTTTTAATCAAATCAACAAACTCCATTTGAGCTATTCCATTTGCACTAGAAGCTCCAGCAGCACTTTGAATTGCCTCTTTTTCAATAGTTCCATCAACATCATTTGCTCCAAATTCTTGAGCAATTAATGCTAATTTTACAGTTGAAGTTGCCCAATAAGCTTTAATATTTGGAATGTTATCAAGTAAAATTCTAGCAATTGCATATGTTTTTAAAATTTCTTGACCTGTTAATGCTTCTTTTACTTTTAAGTAGTTATTTTCAGTTTGATAAACTAAAGGAATAAAAGCATTAAATCCACCAGTTTCATCTTGTAATTTTCTAAGTCTTAACATATGGTCAATTCTATGATTTCTATCTTCAACATGACCAAAAAGCATAGTTGCATTAGATTTTCTACCTTTTTCATGCCAAAGTTTGTGGATATTTAACCATTGTTCTGATGTAACTTTTCCGCCACAAATTCTTTTTCTTACCGTTTCATCAAAAATTTCTGCTCCACCACCTGGCATTGAGTCAATTCCATGTTCAATCATCATATTTATGATTTGTTCATATGAAAGCTTATATTCTGTACTTAAAAAATGAATTTCTGCAGCTGTTAAAGCCTTAACATGAATATTTGGGAAGTTTTCTTTTATTTTTTTAAATACATCCATATACCATTGTAATCCTGTATGTGGATTGTGTGCTGAAACAATATGAACCTCTTTTATATTGTTTTTTGAAGAGTTTTTTACAATATCAAGAATCTCTTCATGGCTCATTGTATATTGATGTGGATTTTTTCTACTTGCACTATATGCACAGAATTGACAGACATCTTTACAGATGTTTGTTGGGTTTATATGCCTATTTATATTAAAATATGTTTTTTTACCATGTCTATTAATTCTAATTTTATTTGCGTAAGTTGCTAGAGTGAATAAATCTAAATCGTATAATTTAATTGCATCTTCATACTCTAATCTTTCATTTTTTTCTAATTTTTCAATAATACTCATATTTTTTCCTATTTACAATCAATATCTTTTGTATAGTGGTTATCTTTTTCTTTATGAACAAAACCTATACAAGTTTGATTAGAATCTTGGTTATAAAACTTAACTTTATAAACAGTACTTCTATATCTAGTTTCTGCATCTTCAACACTTAACTTATTAATTACAGTTACATCTTTTATATTTTTATAACCAATTGATTGAAGAATTTCTATTAATTTTTGTTCTTTTAAATCTTTTAAAAATAAAAAACCAATAAGAGCAATAACAATCATTACTCCAATAATAATAATTGTTTTTTTAGGAAGTTTTCGTATTTCATTGTTCATTTGAAGACTCTTTTAATGGTTTAAATGAACACTCTTCACCGTCATAATATTCAATAGTTCCATCTTCTATTTTATAATACCATCCATGAATTTGTAAATCTTTATCTTTTACTTTTTTCTCAATATATGGAAAAGTTAAAAGATTTTCCATTTGATGAACAATTGATATTCTTTCTGTTGCTCTATATAATTTCTCTTTATCAGTTTTATCTTGAATTGCTAAAAGTGTGTACTCTTTTGCTCTTTTTCCTAATTCTAACCATTTTTTTACATTTATCAAATCAGGTGAATCCCCTAAATCTTGATATAAACTTTTACAAGCTCCACAATGTGAATGACCACAAACTATAATATGTTTTACACCTAAAACATTTACAGCATATTCAATAACAGCAGAACTTCCATGGTAATCGTTATCTGGATTATATGGTGGAATAAAATTTCCTACATTTCTTAAAATAAACATATCGCCAGGTTTTGTATCAAGCATTAAATCAGGTGTTACTCTACTATCACTACAACCTATAAAAAGTACTTCTGGTTTTTGACCAGTTTCAACTAATTGTTTTAAATCACACTCATATTTAGGGAAACTAGCTTCTCTAAACTTTTTATTACCTTTTATTAAATCATTTATTAGCATTTAAGTCCTTTAATAAATTACATACACTAATTAAATTGTTTGTATCTATATCAATTTTTGCAATTAATCTTATAATTGCACTTTTAACGGTAGGTTGCCTAATCGCACCAACTAGAAAACCTTTTTGTTTTAAAATTTCTTGAATCTCTTTTACTTTTTTATTATCACCAACATCAATTGGAATAATCAAACTTTGAGATTTTATTCCTAAAATTTCATAAATAATGTTCAAATTTTTTTCTATTTGTTCCTTTAAATCTTTTTTATTATCTATTATATAATTCAAAGATTCAAGTGCAAGGGCTGTATCAAATAAAGAAGGAGCAGTAGAATAAATAATAGGTTTAGCTCTATTTGTTAAAAACTCTATAATCTCTTTAGAAGCTAAGATATAAGCTCCATAAGAACCATATGCTTTTCCTAAAGTTCCCATTTTTATATGATATTTATTTGGTTTAATTTCATAATAATCAAAAATACCTAAAAGATTTTTACCAATAACTCCAGAACTATGTGCTTCATCAACAATTAAAATTGATTTATAATTGTCTGCTATTTTAAATATTTCAATTGGTGCAATATCCCCACCCATTGAATAAACACCTTCGATAGCTATTATTTTTCTTCCTACTCTTTTATTTTCTAAAATCTTTTTTTCTAAATTTTCATAATCATTATGTTTAAAAATTATTACTTGTTCAGGTTTTAGTAGTTTTGTAGCTAATATTCCACTTGCATGGTACTCTTCATCTATAAACAAAGTGTCATTTTTTCTAACAAGTGCTTCAATCATTGAGATATTTGCTAAAAAACCAGAACCAACTGTGATTCCAGCTTCAAATTTATTTACCTCACATAATTTATCTTCAAAATTTTTATGGATTTGATTATAACCATTTACTAACATTGAAGCACGTGGGGAATGGAAATTTTGATTTAAAATATTTTCGTAAGCTTTTTGAAAAAGATTTTTATTTGTAGAAAGGCCTAAATAATCGTTTGATGCAAGGTCTATAAGATTTTCATCAAATAAATCTCTTGTTCTAAAACGGTTAGACTTTTTAATAGATTCAAGTTCTTTAAAGTACAAAAAATTCTCCGTAAGTATTTTTGAATAGTAACCAATTATTACTAAGAAAAAGTTAAATTTTAAAATTTGTTTTTATTGCTAGTTTATTGCTATTATGAATTGTTATAATTCTTTTCTACTAATTTTAAGTACGAGTAAATCCTAGTAAGGGGTGTTTTTGCGACCTTCACCCCTTACTTTATCACATAGTTATATTTTCAATCAATTCAATATTCTCATCATTTATAATAATTGCATCAATAGAATAAATAACATCTAATTTTTTTATTTGTAAATAGTAATTTATGCTTCTTTTTATTTTTGAAAGTTTTGAATAAGTAATATTATTAATTGCAGTTTCATAATCAGGTGCAGATTTAACTTCACAAAAATGATAAACATCATCTTTTTTTGCAATTATATCTATTTCTCCTAATTTTTTTGCGTAGAAATTTTTTTCAATAATTATAAAATTTAACTTTTCTAAAAAAGAGATTGCTTTTTTTTCAGCAACTTCTCCTTTTTCTCTACTCATAAAATCAACCACCACCAACAAATTGAAGAAGTTCGATTTTATCATTATCTTTTGGAATAAAATTTTTCCAATCATCTTTTTTTACAATATTCATATTAACTGCAGCAGCCATTACTTTATTTTCAATTTGTAAATTTGTTATTATATCTTGTAGTGTTGATGAGTTATCAAACTCTTTTGTTTCACCATTTACAATCAGTGTCATATTTTAAACCTTTTTATATTTTTTATAAAGTTTGATTATACAAACACTTAACTTATTTTCTTATATTCAATGTTTTAAATCTATCACCCATTCCAGTTGGTTCTAGTAAAACTTTTATTTTTTGTGTCTCTTTTAAGTAAGTTTTTTCATCAACATTTGCTTTTAGAATTTCAAGTAAATCCAAAATACCAAATTCAACTAAAGATTTTAATTGGGTATTAAAAATTACTTCTTTTACTTTGTTTTCTTTAAAACAATCAATTAAATAATTAAAATGAACATCATAGGTAATATCAGAGTTTTTAAAGAGTTTTTCTAAAGATAAATTCTCTTCAAAAATTGGATAAACTGCATGTTTTTCATAAATTCTTGCACTAAAATCATTTCTTGGAAATCTATCGCCATAATCAAAAGTTAGAAATTCAAAATGAGTTATATTTTTACAAAGAGTATCCACAAAATCTTTGTAAGATAATGCAACTTCACCTTTTGTAATAGAGTATTTTTTGCAATGATTTAAAATTTTTTTATCAACACAATCAATAAATTCAATTTTATAATTTGAAATGTATGCTTGTTGAAGTATATTCTCTTTATTTGTATAGACTAAATCACAAGAAAAAGCGTCAAAAATTTCATTTGCAATAATATAAGCATTTTCAAGTTTAACTTCTGAAATATCGTTAAAATGTTTTAGATTGATAATATTTCCAAAAGATTCTTCTAAATATCTTTTTTGTTGAATTTGAAGATTTTCAAATCGCTCAATTATTGCAAAATTTAAAGTTTCAAGAAGTTTTGGTTTTAATGTATATATAAATTGAATTATATCTGCAAATAAATATCCGTGATGAGCACCAATTTCTAAAATAGTTGTATTTGAAGGTAAAAATCCCTCTTCAATAGAACTTATAATTTTTTTTGCTATTGAGCCACCAAAAAATGAAGAAGTGGAAACGGAAGTGAAAAAATCACCATCCTTTCCTATTTGTTTGTAGTTTGAATAATAACCATTCTCACCATAAAGCCACTCTTCAAAATAGTTTTTAAACTCTATCATTTACAAACATCAATTACAGATTGTTGATTTGGATATAAATAAACTTCAACTCTTCTATTTAAAGCCATATTTGATTCACTATTATTTAATGCTACTGGTTTATCAAATGAACAACCTCTTGAGAAGATTTGATTTGAAACACCAGAATTATAAATAATATTTCCTACATTTGAAGCTCTTTGTTCAGATAGAGTTTGATTATAAGCATGAGTTCCACGGCTATCTGTATGACCTACTACTTGAACTAAAGTATTTGGATATCTTTGTAAAACAGAGTTTATTTTTGATATTTTTGTTTGAGCACTATATGTTGGATTTGCAGAGTTTGTTTCAAACATCATACTATCTCTAAACATTATTTTTACGTAGTTATCAGTATTTGAAACAATTAAATCTTGATTTGGGTCTAAAACTGCATTCGGATTATTATTTACATTAGTATTTAAACTTTGAGCAACTTCTTGAGCTTGTTTATCCATACTATAACCAATTGCTCCACCAATTGCTGCACCTGCAACTGCTCCAATTACCTTATTCCTACTTTTACTTCCACCACCAATATTATTTCCTAAAACAATACCAGCTATTGCTCCAATAGTTGTTCCAATAATCGCATTTTGATTATTATCATAAGTTTCATTTCCAGTTTTTTGTGCACAACCTGTTAATAAACTTGCAATTACAGCTGTTGATAAGATAGTTTTAAAATTTATAAATTTCATAATAAACCTTTTTAAATTTAATTTATGAACGATTTTAACATAAATATTATGTAAAGATTGTGAAATAGATTCGTTACTTTATTGTAATTATTTTATGTTATAATTTTCATAAGTTTAAAAGGAGAATCTATGGAAAAAAGAACAAAAATATTAGCAACTTTAGGCCCAGCAAGCCATAGTATAGAGATGATAGAAGGATTAATTAAAGCTGGTGCAAACATGTTTAGATTAAATTTTTCACATGGAAGCCATGAATATCATTTAGAAACATTAAATAATATTAGAACAGCAATGAAAAATACTGGTAGAACAGTAGGTATTTTACAGGATATTTCAGGACCAAAAGTAAGAATAGGGGATTTAAAAGAACCATTTGAATTATATAGAGATGATGTTATTACTTTTTTAAAAGATGAAATAGTTGGATATAAAAAAGGTGATAAAGATTATATTGTATCAATCAATTATCCAGATATTTTAGACAAGGTAAAAGTTGATGAATATATTTATTTATATGATGGAACAATTAGAGCAAAAGTTATTGAAACAGGAAAAGAAGTAAAAGCAAAAATTGAAAATCATGGAACTTTATCTTCAAGAAAAGGTGTAAATTTTCCAAATACTGTAATTGATATTGATGTAATTACTAAAAAAGATGAAAAAGATATAGCTTGGGGTGTTGAAAATGAAGTTGATTATTTTGCTATTTCATTTGTACAAAATGCAAAAGATATGAGAAAAGCAAGAAATCTTTTAAATGGATACAAAGGTAAATTAATAGCAAAAATTGAAAAATTTGATGCTGTTGAAAATATTGATGAAATTATTGAAGCTAGTGATGGATTAATGGTTGCTAGGGGAGATTTAGGAATTGAAGTTCCATATTATGATGTTCCAACTATTCAAAAAATGCTTATCAAAAAAGCAAATTTAAAAGGAATTCCAGTAATCACAGCAACTCAAATGCTTTTATCAATGACACAAAATGAAAGAGCAACAAGAGCTGAAATTTCAGACGTTGCAAATGCTGTTTTAGATGGAACAGATGTTGTTATGCTTTCTGAAGAGAGTGCTGTTGGAGAAGACCCAATAAATGTAGTTGATACAATGCATAATATTATTGCTAAAACTGAAGGTATTTATAACTATGATAAACAATACAAATTCCCTTATTTAGATGAATTTGATGTTATTCAAGCAACTGTTACAAAACTTGCAGATGATTTAAAAGCTGATGGTATTTTAGCTCTTACAAGTTCAGGTAAATCTGCTACAAAAATGTCAAGATATAGACCAAAAACTCCTATATTTACTTTTACTCATAAGAAAAAAGTTTTAAATTCTCTAACTGCTATTTGGGGAGTTGAACCAGTTGGAACAATAAAAGAAGCACAAGCATCTAAAATGTTTCAAAAAATGTTAAAAGCTTTAGATGAAAAAGGTTTATTAAATAAAAAAGGTTTATATGTAGCAACAGTTGGTTATCCAGTTGGAATGCCAGGAAGTACAAATACTATTAAAATCTTAACTCCATCAGAAATGGAATATTATTTAAATTTTAAAGAAACAAAAGAAAAAGATAAAAAATCTAAGTAGTTAATATGCAAAACTTCTAGTGAAGTTTTGCATAAAGTTCAAGAAGTTCAAGTTGTCTATCAATCTCATAGATTTTTAAATCTAAAGATTTGATTTTTTGTGAATTTTGTAAAGTATCAACATCACTTTGAGTTTTGATTTGAGCTTGTTTTTCTTCATTTATAATTTTTAAAATAGAATCATAAACTTCTAAATCTTCTTTTGTAATTTGTAATCTTTCATCAAGCATTGAAATTTTTTCAAGTTTTGTTTTAAAAAAAGTTTTTTCATCATCTAAACTATTTTCAAAATTTAATTTTGATTTTAAGTAATCAATTTTTTTGCTCTCTATATCATTAAAAGTTCTAGTATCAAGAGGAACATTTAAGCTCAATCCAAAAGTTTGGTCATTTTCTTTTGTTAGTTTTAAACTATTGTCTGTATCATGATATTTTGAATAAGTATAAAAAGCATTTACACTTGGCAAGTATTTTGCCATTGTCATATATGAATAATTTCCTTTTTTTTCAATATCAGCTTGAGCTTTTTTTAGTTCTATATTATTTTCAATAAACTCTTTTTCATTAAATATTTTAAATACTGGAAGTTCAAATTTAGTGTAATCAGCTGATGAAATATTATTAAAACTATTTATAAGATTTTGTTTTTGGTATTTTAAATCAACTAAATTATGTTTTGTAGTATTTAAAGTAAGCAAAGCATCATCAAGATATGAAGCATCTAAAAAACCATTTAAAACTTGTTCTTTTTTTCTATTTACGTCAATTTTTGCATTTTCTAGGGTATATTTTGCTTTTTGTATATTGAAATTAGTTTTTTCAATATTATACAGATAGTTTAAAGCTTGTTTTACTAACTCTTTTTGTTGTTGGTCTAATTCAAGTGTTGCATAATCATAAGTTGAATCGGCATATTTTATAGCTTTATAAATTCCACCACTTTGAAAAATTGGTTGGTTTATAGAAATAACAGAACGTTCTGTTTTTTCATCTTCCCCTAAGTTTTTTGTATATTGATATTGAATTGGATTTATCCAATCTTTTCTAAGTTTTGAACTATCTTCTTTGATTTGTTCCCTTGAAAGTTCAATATCTTTTAGTCTTTTTTCTGAAATTATTTTCTCATCAAAAGCTTCATTTGAAGCAAAAAGATTTAATGAGATTAAACTACAAAGAAGTAGTTTAACCTTGCTTGATTTTATCAAGTGCATTTTCTAACCTTTTGAAACCTTCATTTATCTCTTCTTTAGAAATTGTAAGGGCAGGAAGAAGTCTTAAAGTATTTTTACCAGCTTTTAAAACTAAAACACCATATTCAAACGCAGTTTTAATTACAAGCGCTAAAGTATCAGCATCTTTTACTCTTAATCCTCTCATTAATCCAAGTCCTACATTATCTGTGAAAATTTCTCTATTTTTTTCGTAAATTTCATTTAATTTAGCATTAAAATAGATAATAGTTTCATCTAAAACGCCACTATCTTTTACTTCCTCTAAGATATCTAAAACTTCAAGTGCAGCAGCTGTAACTAAATAGTTTCCACCAAAAGTAGAACCATGGTCACCTGGGCTAAAAATATCTTTATGAGTAGTCATAATAGCACCAATTGGAACACCACCACCTAAACCTTTAGCTAGTGTTACTATATCTGGTTCAATTTCATAAAGATTTGATGCTAAAAATTCACCAGTTCTAAATACACCTGTTTGAACTTCATCAATAATTAGTAAAATATCATTTTCTTTTAAGAATTTTGCTAACTCTTGAATCTCTTTTTTATCAAATGGTTGAACTCCACCTTCCCCTTGAACAAGTTCAATCATAACTGCAACTGTTTCATTATCAATTGAATTATAAATATCATCTATTTTATTATGATACGAAAAACCATCTGGATATGGAGCAAAATTTGGAGTATGCATAGAGCTTTGTCCAGTTGCTTTTACTGTAGTTATTGTTCTTCCATGAAAAGAGTGCTCTAGTGTGATAACTTTATATCTTTTATTTTCAAATTTTGTTTCACCATATTTTCTAGCAATTTTAATAGCACCTTCATTTGCTTCTGCACCACTATTTGAGAAAAATGTTCTAATATCATAACCACTTAACTCTTTTAATCTTTTAGCAAGTTTTGCTTGTGGTTCAATACAATATAAATTTGAAATATGAGTTATATTTGAAATTTGTTCATAAATTTTATCTGCAACTCTTTTATTACCATGTCCCACACTACAAACTGCAATTCCTGATGTAAAATCAATATAATCTTTATCATTTTCATCAAATAAAGTTGCATTTATACCTTTTTTGAAATTAACATAATTTCTAGCATAAGTATGAAGTACATACTCTTTATCCATTTGTTCTAATTGTTCGCTCATTTTTTACCTTAAAAAAAGTAGTTTATTTTTAGGGGCAATTATATCTAAAATATTTAAACTAATCATTAATAACTAGGGTTTTACAGCACGACTTATATATCTATTTAAGTCAAATAAACCGTATTGTAAAGCATCTTGTTTTTTAAACTCTTTATCAAACCAATCAAAATGTTCCCAAAAATTTGGGTTCGCTCGATTTATAGCATATTTTGATATTCTTTTATCATCAGCAGGAGTATTTTTATATGTTTGTAAAAGATTAAAAAAATCACCTAAATCATTTTGATTAACTACAACAAAAATATTTGGATAAGAACCAATAAATCCTCTTACAATGTTTATTCTATCCTTTGATGGGTCAAGTCTTGATTCTTCATCAAAAAGTAGAGCAACGTTTTTGTGCCATCTATTTATTACTAAAGTATAAACAAGATTTTCTCCTGAATTCATTTTGATTCTAATATGAGCAAGATTTGTTTCCCCATCTGTAAAATGTTTTATGATTTCAGAACTATTTGGTAAAGTTAGAGTTTTAAATGTCTCTTCTATCTCTTCTTTTGTATTGTAAGCTTTTTTAATTTCACTTTTTTTATAATTATCTTCAATAAAATTTATTGAATCTTTTTTTGTATTTGTATAATCTAAAATTTTATTTGCAAACTCTTTTTTAAAATCTTTAGTTTGATATTTTATATCAACACTATTATTTGAAGGAATATAAACAGCTAAATATTGAGCAAGCCAACCTTCGTACCAAGAGTTAAAATAGTCTTGTCTTGACTCTTTTGGTAAAAACTCTAAGAAATTACTTTCCCCTTCAATTCTAAGTCTATCCATATGAGTTCTAACTAATAGTTGATGTGCTGTATTTCCAAATACATCAAATCCTGCAACAAGTGAATAATAAATTCGTTCTAATAGTGGGAAATCAATTACCCATAAAGTTTTTGGAATATCTCCAAGCGCTCCTTTATGAACTGAAGCTGAATCAAAATGTCGATAGATTGTTAAAATTGCATCATTTTGTTCTTTTTGATTTCCCTTCCAAATTGCATCTAAACTTAATCCTTTTGGATAATATTGTTTATAAATTAAAGCTTTATTTGTTTCATATTTTTTAGCTAATTCATAATTATCTAAAGCTTTGAAGGTTTTAAATAAACTTGGGTCTTCTCCATACTCATTTGGAATAGAAAGATTTGGAATATTATCATGTAAAAAATATTTGTCTTGTAGAGTTAAATCATATTTTGGATCCATAAACATTACCCAAAAGTGGTCATTTATCACATTTAATGCTATTTGTCCTTTACAAACTGGACCTCTAATAAAAGTCATAATAATATAGTGAATATCATCAAGTAAAAATTGATATCTACTACTTGCAGGAATTTGTTCAAAAGTTCTTAAAGCATTTGCAGAAATCTTACTATCATAAGGTGGTAAATATGGTTTTTGTTCCCAAATTGGTTTTATAAACAGTTCATTATATCTTTCTAGTTTTTTATCATCTAAGCCATAAACCATATGAGTTTTATGAACAATTGTTGATTCAATTTTTCTAAATCTATAATAAAAAGGTTCTTCTACTTCATCATATGGAAATCTAGTTGCAATGATTTGAGGTTTATATCCACTTGGAGTTCTTGAACGAATTAATTCAAAAAAGTTTCCACTCTTTTCGTCAAAAGTAATATGTGCTAAAAATAGATGTTCATAAATATATCTTGAAGTTACTTGATGTTTTATATCTTTATTATTTAAAAACTCTTCAAATTTTTTTATTTGAGTTCTTTCAAAATTATTAAAATCATCTTTTTTTGTATCATCTATTGCTCCTTCATTTAACCAAGTCATTAAAAGATTATATTCTTCCTTTTTAAGTGCTGGAAATCCATAAGGCATTCCTTTATGTGGATTTTCATCAAAAAATATTGCTAACTCTTCTTTATCTTTTACACAAGATAATTTATCAGTTTCAGGAGAATAAGTTCCAATATTTAAAGGATTTTTATCTTTTTGAAAAAGGTATTGCATCATAATAGATTCATTTGAATTTTCTAAAAAATCAACTACAGAAAAAAAACCTTTTCCTCTCCAAGCTTTTTCATTTGTTGCATCAACAAATAATCTAGTAGGATTTTCTGCATTCATTCTATTTGCATATAAATCTGCTTTTGTTCCTCCTCTTTCTAATCCTTCAAATGAAGAGAGTTTTAATTGGCATGGTGAATTATAACAAGAGTGACAAGAGACACATCTATTATCTAAAATAGGTTTGATATCTTTAACAAATGAGATTTCTTTGTTTACTTTTTCAAAACTTACAGGTTCAAGTGGTTTAACTGAACAAGCTGTAAATAAAAGAGTAAATAAAAAAATAAATATAAATTGCAATTTCATAAAAAAGCCTTATAAAATAAAGTTTTGAATTATACAAAAAGTTTTATTTTTTAAACTCCTTTTTGCTAAAATCCAAACTAAAATTAAAGGAAAAAAATGCAGCATTTGATTAGAACTTCTGATTTTTCTAAAGAAGAAATTTTAAGTATATTTGAAGACGCAAGAGAGTTTTTAAAATTTGAACCTTGTGAGATTTTAAAAGGTAAAATTATTGTTACTTTGTTTTTTGAAAATTCAACAAGAACAAGAAGTTCATTTGAAATTGCAGCTAAAAGATTGGGCGCTGAAGTTGTTTCATTAGATGTAAGTACATCTTCAACAAGCAAAGGTGAAACAATTTTTGATACAGTTGCAAATATAAATGCTATGAAACCTGATGCAATTATTATTAGACACTCTGAGTGTGGATTACCTGAAAGTTTAACTGGATTTGTAGATTGTCCAATTATAAATGCAGGTGATGGAAAACATGCTCACCCAACTCAAGCATTATTAGATTTATTTACAATGTATGAACATTTTAATGGAAAAACTGATGGTAAAAAAGTTGCAATTGTAGGAGATGTAAGAACTTCAAGAGTTGCTGGGTCAAATAAAAGATTATTACCAACTTTTGGAATGGAAGTTTGTTTTGTAAGTCCTGAATGTTTTAGATATGAAGGAAATGATTTTAAAACTTACACTAAAATATCAGATGTAATTGATGAATTAGATGTAATTATGAGTTTAAGAACTCAACTTGAAAGACACAATCAAGTATATTTTGAATCATTAAATGAGTATGCAAAAGATTATTGTATTACAAATGAAGTAGTTGGAAATAGAGATATTTTACTTTTACATCCAGGACCAGTAAATAGAAATGTAGATATTAGCGATGAGATGTTAAAAGACCCAAGATGTAAAGTTTTACAACAAGTTACTCATGGTGTGGCTATTCGTGCAGCAGTGCTAAAAAAACTAATTTTAAAGTAAAAATTGAGTAAAGAATTAATAAAAGAAAAATTAAATAAATTTGGCTTTGAAAAAGAGCCATTTTTATTTGTGATATCTTATGATTTTAGTAAATTTTATATAGAAAAATTATCAAATCTTTCTGACTCTATAAAATATCAACTTGATAATAAAGAAGAGTCAAAACAAAACATCCAAAATAAAATAAGTTTAGAAAAATTTCCAATTTCCTTTAAAGAGTACAAAAAAAAATTTGATATTTTACAAAAAGAGATAAAAAAAGGTAATAGTTATTTATTAAATCTAACTGCAAAAACAAAAATCAAAACAACTCTATCTTTAGATGAAATTTATGAAAATACAAAAAGTAGATTTAAACTAAGATTTAAAAATCAAAAAGATGATTTTGTCTGTTTCTCTCCTGAGCGATTTATAAAAATTGAAGATAATAATATTTTTACATATCCTATGAAAGGCACAATTGATGCCAAATTTCCAAATGCAAAAGAAAAAATTTTGACAAATCAAAAAGAGATGGCAGAACATACAATGGTTGTTGATTTGTTAAGAAATGATTTGGGTATTGTTGGTTCAAATGTAAGAGTTGAGGATTTTAGATATATTGAAACCATAAATGCAGGAGATAAAGAGTTATTACAAGTTAGTTCAAAAATCTCTGCAAAGTTAGAAAATAATTGGTCTGAAAAGATTGGAGATATTTTAACTTCAATATTACCAGCAGGTTCAATTACAGGAACTCCAAAGAAAAAAACTGTTGAAATTTTAAAAGATGTTGAAAACTATGAAAGAGATTTTTATACGGGAATTTTTGGAGTATATGATGGAAAAAATTTAGATAGTTCAGTAATGATAAGATTTATTGAAGAAAAAGATGGTGAAAAATTTTATAAAAGTGGAGGAGGAATCACTTGTGATAGTGATGTTTTTTTAGAGTATGAAGAACTTTTAGATAAAGTTTATTTGCCATTTTAAAAGGGAAAATATGGAAACAATAAAATATTTTGAAACAATTAAGTGTGAAGATTTCGAGATTTTTAATTTAGAATATCACAATAAAAGAGTAGCAAATACAATAGGATTAAATCTAAATTTACAAGAGTATGTTTATCCAATCTCAAATGAACTTTTAAGATGTAAAGTTATTTATGATAAAGAGGGAATAGTTGATGTTTTATATTTTCCTTATAAAAAAAGAGAGATAAAAAGTTTTAAAATCATCTTTGATGACCAAATAGAGTATTCAAAAAAATATTTTGATAGAACACAATTAGATGAGCTATTTTCAAAAAGAGAAAATTGTGATGAGGTAATTATTCTAAAAAATGGAATTGTAACAGATACTTCAATTGCCAATATTGCTATATTTTATGAGAACACTTGGATTACTTCAAAAAATTGTTTATTAAAAGGAACTACAAAAGCTAGATTTATTGAAGAAAAAAAATTAATTGAAAAAGATATAACTTTAGAGATGTTAAAAAATGCTTCAAAACTTGCACTTATGAATGCAATGATAGGTTTTGATGAGATAAAAGATTATTCATTTAAGTTGTAAACCCTATTTAAAAGTTTTTCCCATTTATTATCTTTTCCCCAATTAACTTTTGTTTTTTGGGTAAATTTATTTGCAGTAAATAAATAAGAGTCTATTTCATTAAAAGCAAATTTAGGAATAAGTTTTGGTCTTTTTGTAAATGGAATTACTCTTGAACTCAAATTGTCTAAAACTAAAGGAGAAGAGTTTTTATCTTCTACATATAATAAAACCATATGAGCATCTTTTTGCCCTTTGACATTTACAACTGCAAAATAGAGTTTCTCTTTAGGAATTCCTATTTCTAAAAGAGTGAAATATTTTGCTATCACATAATCTTCACAATCCCCATGACCTTGAAGTAGAAACTCTTTTGGTGTTGCCCAATAATCAAGTGAAGAAGCAGTGGAAATATCATAAGCTGGTAAAATTCTATTTATAAATGTATTTATATGGGATAATTTTCTAATTAATTCATAATCTTTAACTTGAGTCTTTAATGATTGAAATTTATCTAATCTATTTAAAATAAAAGATTTTTTTGGAGAGTTATTTATATATTTAATATCTTTTTGATTTAATTTAAACTCATAAGCAAACAATGGCGTTGAAATAATAAGAATAAGGAAAATTAGTTGTTTCATAAGTTATAATAACATCAAATTTTTAAAATAGGAATAAATTATGATTCGAGATATTATAGAAAATGATAATTATAAAATTTTAGTAGAAAAACAGATAAAAGAAAATATTTTATTTTTATTAGAAAAAAATCAAGAATTTTCAATAACAGCAAACATCGAACCAATTACTTTTAATCCTGAATTGCCAAAAGTTATAAAAGACCAAATGCATAAATTTTCTTTGTTTATTTTAAGTAATTATACATATACAACTATTCAAGTTGATGATGAATTTTTAAGTTTTGAAGCAGGTTTTGGGAATGAAAATTTTGGAAGTGTTGTAAAAATTCCTTTACATTCAATCTTTCAAATAATTGTAGATGAATCAATTTTATATATAAATTCAGTAGCTACAGTTGATAAATTCAATAAAGATTTAAAAAAGAATTCATTTAATGTATTTAAAAATAATCCAAATAATAAGAAATTTAACTAAAGACATAAAATATTGAAATATGAAAATGAATTAAAAAAAGCCTTTAAAATCTCTATCCCTATTATGATGGGATATTTAGTTTTAGGCTTTGCTTTTGGCTTACTTTTAGTCTCTTTTGAATATCCTTGGTATTTAGCACCTATTATGTCAATCTTTATATATGCTGGTGCTTTACAATTTATGGCTATTAATTTTTTTAATGCAAAAGCTGGGTTTGTGGATATTGCAATAGCTTCTTGGTTTATAAATATAAGACAATCTTTTTATGGATTATCTTTACTAAAAAGATTTGAAGAAACAGGTAAAATTAAATCGTATTTGATTTTTGGGTTAACAGATGAAACTTATGCACTTCTTACAACAATAAAAGATGATAAAACACTTAATAAAAAATGGTACTATTTTTATTTGACTGCATTTAATCAATTTTATTGGTTCTTGGGTTCAACACTTGGAGCTCTTATTGGTTTAAATATAAAATTTGATACTTCAGGATTAGAATTTTCACTAACAGCACTTTTTGTTGTTCTTTGTATTGAACAATATAAAAGTTTAAAAAATTTTATTCCTTTTTTTGTGGGATTTTCTTGTTCATTATTTTCTTTGATTTTTGTTTCAAGTGATAAGATGTTATTAGTCTCTATTTTTTGCTCATTGATATTGATATTTTTACTAAAAAAAAGAGTGGAAAATGAATAATCTTGAGATTTATATAGCTATATTTATAATGGTATTAGTAAATTACTTTACAAGAGCTTTTCCTTTTTTATTTTTTAGTAAAAAAGAATTACCTAGTTATTTGATTTTTATAGCAAAATATTTTCCTGCAATTATTATGAGTATTCTAATTATTTACACCCTAAAAGATATAGATTTTAAAACAGAGTTTTATGGAATAAAAGAGATTTTTGGGATTTTTTTTACAGCTATTTTACATTTAGTATTTAAAAATTATTTGATTTCAATTTTTGTAGGAACGATTTTTTATATGGGATTAGTGCAGTTATTATAAAATAGGTAAAAACCTATTTTATTTTTTTGGTGCGAACTTAAATAGAGCAGAACCCCAAGTTAATCCACCACCAAAGGCATCAAAAAGTACTGTATCACCAGCTTTTATTCTACCTTGTTCAAAGGCATAGTTCATAGCCATAGGAATTGATGCTGCTGAAGTATTTCCGTATTTGTCTACAGTTACAACAGTTTGTTCATCACTTAATCCTAAAGCTTCACCTACAGCTTTTATAATTCTATAGTTTGCTTGATGAGGAATAAAATGTGTTATATCCTCATTTGAAAGATTATGTTTTTGCATCATTACTTGAACATCAGAAGTTAATGTTTTAACAGCAAGTTTGAAAGTTTCATTCCCTTTCATTTTTATGCATGCCATTTTATTTTCTAAAACTTCAGCCGAACATGGATGTTTACTTCCACCACCTGGAGTTTTAATTAAATCTTCATAATTTCCATCACTTGAACAATTTACATCAATAATTGCTTCATCTTTATTAGTTGTTGCAGAAATAATTGCTGCACCTGCACCATCACCAAAGATAAAACAAGTTCCTCTATCAGTGTAATCAAGAATTGAAGAATAAGTTTCTGCACCAATAATTAGTACATTTTTTTTCATCCCAGATTCTATAAATGCTTTTGCAATAGATACAGCATAAACAAATCCTGTACATGCAGCACTAATATCAAATGCCATTACATTTGGTAAACCAACTTTTGATGCGATTAAACAAGCAGTTGATGGCATACATAAATAATCAGGAGTAACTGTTGCACAAATAACTAAATCAACTTCTTCTTTAGATATTCCTGCTCTTTGTATAGCAACTTCAGCTGCTCTTGCTCCTAAATCAGATGAAGCTTCATCAACTTCAGAAATTCTTCTTTCTTTAATACCAGTTCTTTTTGTAATCCATTCATCTGTAGTATCAATAATTTTTTCAAAATCTGCATTTGTCATAATCTTTGGAGGAATATAAGCTCCAATAGATCTAAAAGCTGCATATGTCATTTACATATCCTTAATTTTATATAATAGTATTAATTTTCTTGTTGCGTACTACTATATTTCGCTAATCTCTGTTCAATTATATTATCTAAATTTGAACTTGCTGCATTAATTGCTTGGAATATTGCATTTTGAATTGCTTTAGGATTTGATTTTCCATGAGCAATAATAACAGGTGCTTTTACTCCTAATAATGGTGCTCCACCATATTCAGCATAATCAACTCTTACTTTTAAGTTTTTGAAAACTTTTCTCATAAGAACTGCACCAGCAATTGAAATTAGAGATCTTTTTAAATTCTTTTTAATTATTTTGCCAATTGTGTCTGCAACACCCTCAGCAGTTTTAAGTAATATATTACCAACAAAACCATCACAAACAACAACGTCAACAGTTCCTTTGAAAATATCACTCCCCTCTACATTACCTGCAAAGTTAGGAATTTTAGATATAAGTTTATAAGCTTCTTTCGTTACTTCATTCCCTTTACTATCTTCTTCTCCATTACTTAAAAGTCCAACAATAGGTTCATCAAGTCTTAATGCATATTGAGCGTAAACTTGTCCCATTACTGCAAATTCAAATAAGTTTTTTGCATCACTATCAACATTTGCTCCAACGTCTAATACTAAAGTATTTTGATTTTCGCTTGTTGGCATTAGTGTTGCAATTGCAGGTCTACTTACACCTTTTATTCTTCCGATTCTTAAAGTTGCAAGAGACATTGAAGCACCAGAATGTCCAGCAGAAACTACAGCATCTGCATTTCCTTCTCTTACTAATTCTATTGCTTTATAAATTGTTGAATCTTTTCTTTTAAGTGCATCTGTTGCTGAATCACTCATACTAATTACGTCATCAGTATGTAATATTTCAATTCTAGATAGGAAGTTTGGAGGAATAAGTTGTAAAAGTTGTTCTTTATTTCCAACAGCAATTGCTGTGAAATTATTATTTTTTTTAAGTGCTGTTATTAAGCCCTCTATTATAGGTTCAGGACCGAAGTCCCCACCCATAGCATCTATTGCAATTTTTAGCATTAGTTTTTATATTCACCAGTATTTGGATTAACCATGTGAGGCATTTTCCAAGAACCATCGCTATCTTTAACAGGTTTTTTTAATGTTATTTTATAGTGTGTTCTTCTTTTTGCTGATCTAGTATGAGATACTCTTCTCTTAGGTACTGCCATTTTAATTCTCCTTAAAATTCTTTTTCAAAATTGTCACCATATTGTGAACATTCTTCACAAATATAATAGTCACTTTTTATACTATTTAATTCACTTTCAATTATTTCATCAAAGTCAATTAAACTATCTTCTACTTCTATTACTAAGTATTCCTCTTCATTACCTTTATAGATACCATCACTTAATAGCAATCTAAGTTCTTCATCAACTTCTATAACTTCAGTAATTCCGCATCTACAACAATTAATTTCAGTATTACCTTTTAATACTGCATCAATTTTCACTAATGATGGCGATATTCTACAAAAAGTACCTTCAATTTTAACTGAATTAAATTCAGTTAGTAATTCTTTACGAATTTGTGGTACTTTTTTAAATTCAATTTTCATTATAAAACTAAATTATTAATAGTTAATTAACAAATTTCTTTTTGTGCAAAGAAGAAATTAATCTCAATTGCTGCATTTTCTAATGAATCTGAACCATGAACTGCATTTGCATCAATTGATTCTGCAAAATCTGCTCTGATTGTTCCTGGTGCTGCTTCTTTAGGATTAGTTGCACCCATTAATTCTCTGTTTTTTGCCATTGCATTTTCACCTTCTAAAACTGAAACTACAACTGGTCCTGAAATCATAAATTCAACTAAATCTTTAAAGAAAGGTCTAGCTGCATGAACTGCATAAAAAGCTTCTGCATCAGCTTTGCTTAATTGCATTTTTTTAGTTGCTGCTATTCTTAATCCAGCTGATTCAAATCTATCTAAGATTTTTCCAACTACATTTTTTGCTACAGCATCTGGTTTGATGATTGATAATGTTTGTTCCATTGCTTATATTCCTCGATTTTTTTTAAGTCGCGGATTATATCTAAAAAAATAAAAAAAGGCAAGTAGATTTCTACTTGCCTTTTAAATATATAGTAAATTAAATAGAATTAATTATTCAACTACAGGAGTACCAGGAGTTCCTCTGTCTTCTTTTTCAATTGAACCAGAACCAGCTTCATCCCATACGATACACCCTTCAGTTGGACATGCATCAGCACATGCAGGAGAATCATTATGACCTACACACTCAACACATTTATCAGCGTATACATAATATGTATCTTGACCTGTTGGATTTTCATCATTATCTACGATTGCTTCTACTGGACACTCATCTAAACAAGCATCACAACTAATACAGATATCAGTAATTTTTACTGCCATTGTATATCTCCTTATTAAATTTTAACAAACTTTATCACAGTAAATATAAAAGTATCTTTAAAAAATCTAAATTAAAAACTTCTGTTTTTTAAACTGTAACTTTTCCGAAATCTTAATAAAGGATAAATATTATTAGAAAATAATAATTTTCATAAATTTTAAAATTTAAGCTAAAATACAGTTTCTTTTAAAAATTTTGTTATATAATTTCACTACGAAAAAAAAATTAATAAAAATAAAAAAGGATTTAATAATGTTAGTTACAAAAAAAGCTCCAGATTTTACAGCAAAAGCTGTACTTGCAGATGGTCAAATTGTAGAAAATTTTAATTTATATGAAAATATTGGTGAAAAAGGTGCAGTTCTATTTTTCTACCCATTAGACTTTACATTTGTTTGTCCATCTGAAATTATTGCTTTCTCTAAAAGAATTGACGAGTTCACTTCAAGAGGAATTTCTGTAATTGGTTGTTCAGTTGATTCTCAATTCTCACACTTTGCATGGAGAGAAACACCAGTTGAAAATGGTGGAATCGGAAGAGTTAAATTCCCATTAGTTGCAGACTTATCAAAATCAATTTCAAGAGATTACGATGTATTATTTGGAGAATCAGTTGCATTAAGAGGTTCATTCTTAATTGATGCAGATGGAACAATTAGACATGCAGTAGTTAATGATTTACCATTAGGAAGAAACATTGATGAAATGATTAGAATGGTAGATGCTATGTTATTTACAAATGAGCATGGTGAAGTTTGTCCAGCTGGTTGGGCAAAAGGTGATGAAGGTATGAAAGCTAACACTGCTGGTGTTGCTGAGTATTTAGCTAAAAATGAAGGTAAATTATAATTCTTATTTTTATAATTTAAAAAAGGTACCAAATATTGGTACCTTTTTTTATGAAAATAGATTTTATTGACAAATTCTCAAATAAACACTACAATTACGGCATTACTTTAAAAAAACTACAAAAAACTACAAAAACTACATATCTAATTATGTAAAATCAAAGGCAAACATACTCATGGAAGAGTCTAAAGAAGAAACGAAAGTAAAAACGACAAACTCAAAAAAAACAAGAACCCATATTCCTGTTGAAGGTTATAAAATTGAACAACTAAGGGAATTACCTTTAGAAGAATTGATTAATATAGCAAATGAATTAGAAGTTGAAAATCCACAAGAATTAAAACGACAAGATTTGATGTTTATGATTTTAAAATCACAAATTGATGCGGGTGGATTTATTTTATTTACAGGTATCTTAGAGATTAAAGAGGGTGGATTTGGATTCCTTCGAGCAATTGATGGGAACTTCTCTGATACATCAAATGATTCTTATGTAAGTGCAACTCAAATTAGAAAATTTGCACTTAGAACTGGAGATATCGTAACAGGGCAAGTAAGACCTCCTAATAAGGAGAGTGAAAAATATAATGCTTTATTAAAAATAGAAGCAATTAATTATCTACCAGTTAAAGAGTCTAAGAATAGACCTTTATTTGATAACTTAACTCCACTTTACTCAACATCACGATTTAATTTTGAATATGACTCACAAAAAATGACAGGAAGAATGCTTGACTTATTTGCTCCTATGGGAAAAGGTCAAAGAGGACTTATTGTTGCACCTCCTAAAACTGGTAAAACTGAATTATTAAAAGAATTAGCACACGCAATTAGTAGAAATCATCCTGAAGTTACATTAATGGTACTTTTAATTGATGAAAGACCTGAAGAGGTAACTGATATGCAAAGAAGTGTAAGAGGTGAAGTTTATAGTTCAACATTTGATTTACCGGCGCAAAATCATGTTAGAGTTGCTGAAATAGTAATTGAAAAAGCAAAAAGACTTGTAGAAATGAGAAAAGATGTTGTAATTTTACTTGATTCTATTACAAGATTAGCTCGTGCTTATAATACAGTAACTCCATCATCTGGTAAAGTTCTTTCAGGTGGGGTTGATGCAAATGCTTTACATAAACCAAAAAGATTTTTTGGGGCTGCAAGAAATATAGAAGAGGGTGGTAGTTTAACTATTATTTCAACTGCACTTATTGAAACTGGTTCAAAAATGGATGAAGTTATTTTTGAAGAGTTTAAAGGTACTGGAAATAGTGAAGTAGTTTTAAGTAGAAATGCTGCAAATAAAAGAGTTTATCCTGCTCTTGATATCACAAAATCTGGAACTAGAAAAGAAGAGTTACTTCTTACTCCTGATGTTTTACAAAAAACTTGGATTTTAAGAAATGCAATTTCACAAATGGATGAAGTAGAAGCTCTTAAATTCTTATACTCAAAAATGCAAAAAACTAAAGATAACGAAGAATTCTTTAACTCAATGAATGAATAAAAAAGAAAACTCTTTTTTATTCATTAGTTATTTTCAAAAAATATTTTTTTATACTGTTCGACTCTAAAATCAAAAGTTGTATATTTAGGATTCTTTTCTTTTTTCTCTTTATATAAATTATTCGCACCAATACTTTTATTTGCTGCATTTGAAGGAGAAATCAAAGAAATAGTTGTAAAAATCCTATTATCAAAAGTAAATTGATGAATTTTTGGATTAGTTTGGTTTTTTAGAACAAACTTTATATTATTTTCTTTAAGAAGCTTTTTCAAAAAATATTCTGGACTATTTTTTGAACTACCTCCTGTAAAAAGGATTTTATTTATATCTTTATACTCTTTTAAATAAAACAAAATATCTCTTAAAACTACGTCTTTCATAGTTGAATCACTTGCATCAGATTTTTCCCTTTGACAACTTTCAACAATATCGCAGATTCCAATTTGATTTTCTATTAAAAACTTTTTTCTTTGTGTGATTGCTTTTTGTGAATTATCAAAAAGTAAGTTAAGTTTATAAATTTTATCAATAATTTGCCAAAAAAGATTATCTTGAGAGCCATAAGGAAAATTCACATCTTTTGTTTTTAACTCTTTTTTGCAAAATCTTGGAGGTGGAAGAGTTCCCATGATTATACTTTTTGTTTTTGAATTTAAAATTGGTTTGTATGGATGAAAATGAAAAAACAATTTAATCCTTTAAATGTATAAAATAGAATAAAAAATACAATATATGTATAAAATATATACATTTTTTGGTAAAATAGATTATTATATTTATATAAAGGGAGAATTATGCCATATTTAGAAGAAGTTTTTAATTATTTGAAACGAACAAGTCCAGCTCAAACAGAGTTTTACCAAGCTGCAGAAGAAGTTTTATATTCATTGCAACCACTATTAGAAAAATATCCAAAATACAAAAAGCACAAAATTATTGAAAGAATTGTTGAACCAGAAAGACAAATAATGTTTAGAGTAAACTGGTTAGATGATAATGGTGAAATTCAAGTAAATAAAGGTTATAGAATAGAGTTTAATTCAGCTCTTGGACCATATAAAGGTGGATTAAGATTTCATCCAAGTGTAAACGCAGGAGTTATTAAATTTTTAGGATTTGAACAAATATTTAAAAATGCATTAACAGGTCTTCAAATTGGTGGAGGAAAAGGTGGAAGTGATTTTGACCCAAAAGGAAAATCAGACAATGAAATTATGAGATTTTGTCAAGCTTTCATGAGTGAATTATATAGACATATTGGGGCAAACACAGACGTTCCTGCTGGAGATATTGGAGTTGGTGCAAGAGAAATTGGATATATGTTTGGTATGTATAAAAAACTTGCTAATAAATATGAAGGTGTTTTAACAGGAAAATCTTTAAAATGGGGTGGTTCATTAGTAAGAACTGAAGCAACAGGTTATGGATGTGTTTATTTTGCAAAAAATATGTTAGCTGCACGAGGGGAGTCTTTAGAAGGAAAAAGATGTGTAGTATCTGGTTCTGGAAATGTTGCTATTTATACAATTGAAAAATTATATCATTTAGGTGCATTACCAATCACATGTAGTGATTCAAAAGGTATGATTTTAGATGAAGAGGGAATTGATTTACTTTTATTAAAAGATTTAAAAGAGAATCAAAGAGCTAGATTATCTGAATATATCAAATATAGACCAAATGCAAAATATATTCCTGTTGAAGAGTATCCACAAGGAAGAAATGCTGTATGGTCTGTTCCTTGTTTTGCAGCATTTCCAAGTGCTACACAAAATGAGTTAAATTTAGAAGATGCAAAAGCATTATTAGCTAATGGTTGTAAATGTGTAAGTGAAGGAGCAAATATGCCTTCAACTGCTCAAGCTGTTGATTTATTTGTTGAAACTAAAATTGCTTATGGACCAGGAAAAGCTGCAAATGCTGGTGGAGTTGCAACAAGTCAATTAGAAATGGCACAAAATGCTTCAATGTTATCTTGGACATTTGAAGAAGTTGATGCGAAACTTGAACAAATTATGAAAAATATTTTTGAATCAGCTAGTTCAACAGCAGCTGAATTTGGACAACCTACAAACTTAGTTTTAGGTGCAAATATTGCTGGATTTAGAAAAGTTGCTGATGCAATGATTGAGCAAGGTTTAGTATAACTCTTTTTTTAACAATACTCTTTTTTAGAGTATTGTTATTTCTTCTTTTTCTAATAAAATTATTTAAAAACTTATGTTAAAATTCTTCCTTATTACTAAAAAAGGTATAAATTGAAAGTTGGTGTATTTGATTCAGGGCTTGGAGGATTAACAGTTCTAAAATCTATTTTAAAAGTTTTTAGAAATGCTGAAATTTTTTATATAGCTGATACTGAGTATGCTCCTTATGGAGAAAAAAGTTCTCAAGAAATTTTAGATAGATGTGATAAAATCACAGCTTATTTACTTGAAAATTATGGAATTGAAGCACTAATAGTTGCTTGTAACACAGCAACAAGTGCCGCAATAAAACATTTAAGAGAAAAATTTCCATTTTTAATAGTAATTGGAACAGAACCTGGAATTAAACCAGCAATATTAAATACAAAAAGTTCAAATGTAGGAATACTTGCAACTCCAGCAACACTAAAAGGTGATAAATATCAACTTTTAGTAAATGAACTATCATCAATAAAAAAAGTAAAACTTTATGAACAAGCTTGTATTGGTTTAGTTGAACAAATAGAAAAAGGCGAAATAGATAGTTCAAAGACTTATTCTATGTTAGAAAATTGGTTAAAACCAATGAAAGCTTCAAATGTAGATACTATAGTTCTTGGCTGTACTCATTATCCTTTAGTTGATGATGTTATTAAAAAGATTATGGGAAAAGATATAGTTTTAATTGAAACTGGTGATGCAATCGCAAATAGACTATTAACTCTAAGTAAAGAAAAAAATCATATAAATCAAGGAGATTTGAAAATCTTGATTTTACATACAGGTAATATAAATATAAATATGGTAGAAACTATTTTAGAAAATGATAATATTGAAATTAGGAAATGTGAAATATGAATAAAGAAAAATTAGAAGATAAAGTTTTAGCTTTAAAATATAGACCTCAAAGATTTGAGGATTTAGTTGGGCAAAGTACAGTTTCTCAAACTTTATCTTTAGCTTTAGATTTGAATAGATTATCACATGCTTACCTTTTTTCAGGATTAAGAGGTAGTGGAAAAACTTCAACAGCAAGAATTATGGCAAAAGCACTTTTATGCTCAAATGGACCAACTTCTAAACCTTGTGAAGTATGCCCAAATTGTATAAGTGCAAACTCAAATAGACATCTTGATATTATTGAAATGGATGCTGCATCAAATCGTGGAATAGATGATATTAAAGATTTAATTGAACATACTAAATATAAACCAAGTTCAGCACGATTTAAAGTATTTATCATCGATGAAGTTCATATGCTTACAACTCAAGCTTTTAATGCTTTATTAAAAACTTTAGAAGAACCTCCTGGTTTTGTAAAATTTATACTTGCAACCACTGACCCATTAAAATTACCTGCAACAATTTTAAGTAGAACTCAACATTTTAGATTTAATAAAATAGCTTTTAGTGATGTAATTCATCATCTTTCACATATTTTAAATGAAGAGAATATTGATTTTGAAAAAGAGGCTTTAGAAATACTTGCAAGAAGTGGACAAGGAAGTTTAAGAGATACTTTAACTTTACTTGACCAAGCAATTATTTTTTCAAAAGGAAAAGTAAATACAACAAGTGTTGTTGATATGTTAGGTTTAATCGACCCAAAATTAATGGATAATATTTTTTCAATCATTTTAAATAAAGGTGATGTAAACGATATTATAAAAGAGTTAGAAATCTATGAAGTTTCTCAAATTTGTGATGAAATGACAATTTATTTAAAAGATAAAATGATGTCAAAAGATAGAAGATTTGATTTACTTTTATTTGATAGATTTTTTAGAATTTTAAGTGATGCAAAACATCTATTAGCAATAAATAGTGATGGAACTTTTGTATTGATTTTAACTTTTATGAAAATGATTGAAGCTACAAATTTAAAATCAATAGATGATATTATAAATCAAGTTGAAAAAATTGAGCCTAAAAAAGAAGTTATAATTGAAAAACCTGTAGTTAAAAAAGAAGAAAAAATTGAAGAGATAAAAATTCAAGAAAAAACTTTGATTATTGAAGAAGAGACAAAAATTGAAGAAGTAACTGCTTTTGATGAAGTTTTAATTCAAACAAATAATATTGTAGATTTAGGAATTACAAACTCAATTGAAACTATAAACTATTCTACACCATTTGATGAATTACCAATTGAAAAACCAGTTTTAGTCCAAGAAACAATAAAAGAAGAAAAAATTGAAGAGATAAAAGAGTTAGAAATTGAACCAATTTTTGAAGAACAAGTTTCAATAAATCTAATGCAAGAAGTTGAAGTAATTCCTTTGGAAGATGAGGAAGAGATTTATGAAAAAAATGATTTATATGACCAATTAACTGCAAAAGTATATGATAGAGATTATGCTTTAGGTGAATGTTTTGAAAAGAATTTCATATTTAATGGATTTGAAAATAATAAACTTCATATAATATCTTATGCCCAAGATGAGGATAGAAAACTTTTATATAAACATTTTGGGATTATAAAAACTTTTGCTCAAGACATCTTTGGGAATGATGTTGAACTAGATTTTAAAAAGGAAGAACCCTCCGTACTAGAAACAAATGAAAAAGTAGAATTACCTCAAGAAGAGGAAATTTTAGAAGAAAATGTTTTAGATATTGAAGAAACAAGTTCAATGTTGGAATCAATTGAGATGGGCGCAGGTTGTGTTGCTGATATGACAAAAAGTTCAGTCGTAACTCCATCTCAAAAAGAGTTAGAACTAAACGATTTGTTAAATTCAAAGATGTTGGATAAAGCAAAAGAGTTATTTGATATCAAAAAAATAACGGTAAAAACAAGAAGTTAAAATATTAACTTTTGATTAATATAAAGTAGATAGACTAGCAAATAGCTTTAAAAAAGGAAAAAATAAATGAATAAACTTTCAAAAATATTATCTTTAAGTGTTTTATTATCAGCTTCATTATTTGCAAATGATGATGTTGTTGTAGAGTTTGAAAAAACAAGAGTAGCTCAAAATCCAAATGTAAAAGTAATTGATGTAAAAATAAATACTAAAAAAGAGTTACCTTTAAGTGGTTGGAATGGATACATTTTAGATGTAAAAGCAAATGTACAAGGTAAAGAATTAAATGTTAAAGATATAATTTTCAGTGATGGTAAATATGTTGCTTTAGAGTTACTTGATGCTAAAACTGGAAAATCATTAAAAGATATGGTAACACCTAATTTAAGTGAAAAATATTATGATAAATCAAAATTAATAGCTGGAAATGCTAATGCAAAAGATAAAATTGTAATTTTTTCTGATCCTCTTTGTCCATTTTGTATGGACTATGTTCCTGACGTAATCAAGTATGTTAATAAAAATAGTGATTCAATTGCATTATATTATTACCATTTCCCATTAACAGGGCTTCATCCAGCAGCAGTACCTTTATCTAAAATAGTTGAAGTTGCAAAACATAAAGGTATAAAAGATGTTGAATTAAGAACTTATCAAATTGATTGGGAACCTTATTTTAATTCAAAATCAACTGATGAAAAAGTTATCTTAGATGCATTTAATAAAGAGTTTAAAACAGATATAAAACTTGAAGAGATAAATACAAAAGAGTTAAATGAAAAACTTCAAAAAGATATAGCAATGGGTGAAGAAGTTATGGTTCAAGGAACACCAACTATATTTGTAAATGGAGTAAAAGACTCTTCACGACAAAAGTATGAAACTTTAGGGAAAAAATAAATTTTATAAGAAGGTAATATGGAAAAATTAGTAATAGCAACAAGAAGAAGTCAACTAGCCCTTTGGCAAAGTGAATATGTAAAAGCAAGACTTTTAGAACATTATCCAAATATGCAAATTGAATTACAAGAGTTTGTAACAAAAGGTGATAAGATTTTAGATGTTCCTTTAGCTAAAATTGGAGGAAAAGGTCTTTTTACAAAAGAACTAGAAGTTGCAATGCTTGAAGGAAGTGCACATTTAGCAGTTCACTCTCTAAAAGATGTACCTACTCAATTTGAAGACGGTTTAATGCTTGCTGCTGTTACAAAAAGATTTGACCCAAGAGATGCTATTTTAAGCAATATTTATACTTCAATAGATGATTTACCACAAGGTGCTGTTGTAGGAACTACAAGTTTAAGAAGAAGAATGGCATTAAAAATTTTAAGACCAGATATTGTACTTAAAGATTTAAGAGGTAATATTAATACTAGAATTGCTAAATTAAATGCTGGTGAATATGATGCTATTATCTTAGCAGCAACAGGTATTCAAAAATTAAAAATTGAAAACGAAGTTAAATATTTTAATCCAATTTCAACTGATGTTATGATTCCTTCTATGGGACAAGCAACACTTGGAATTGAAACTACAAATGACCCAAAAGTATTAGAAATTGTAAAAGTTTTAAATGATGAAAATGCACATATTGAATCAACAATTGAGCGAAGTTTTGTTGATACGCTTCAAGGTGGATGTCAAGTTCCAATAGGTGTAAAAGCTACAATTATTGATGAAAATTCAATTAGAGTTCAAGCAATAGTTGGAATGCCTGATGGTAGTGAATATTTAAGTGAAGATATAACAGCAAGTATTAAGGATTTTGAAAAAGTTGGTCAAAAATTAGCTCAAAATTTTATAGACCAAGGTGCAAAGGATTTATTAGAAAGAGCTGAGAAATTAGCTTTTAAATAAAAGAGTTGTAGAATATTTTACCATTTTAAGGAGAGATAAAATGAGAATAAATGTTGAAGAAACGCTTTTTTGTTTGGTAGATGTTCAAGAAAAATTATTTCCACACATTTCAAATAAAGAAGAATTAGAAAAAAATTTACTAATTTTAGTAAAAGGTTTAAAAGCTTTAAATGTTCCATTTATTGTAAATGAACAATATAAAAAGGGAATAGGTGAAACAATTCCTTCTTTAAAAGAATTAGTTGATACTTATCCATCATTTGAAAAAACTACTTTTTCTTGTTGTCAAAATGAACCAACAATGGAGGCAATAAAAGCAGCTAATAAAAAAGTTGTGATTGTTGCAGGAATTGAAACACATGTTTGTGTTTTACAAACTTGTATTGATTTAATAGAAGCTGGATTAGAGGTTGTTTTAGTAACTGATTGTTGTAGTTCTAGAAAACAAAAAGATACAGATATTGCTTTACAAAGATTAATCCAAGCAGGAGTAATTCCAACAACTTATGAATCACTTCTATTTGAATTAACTTTAAATGCAAAAAATCCTTGTTTTAAAGAGATTTCAAATTTAGTAAAATAGAATTTTCTATTTTACTAAAGAATTTTTTCCTTCTTTTTTTGCTTTATACATTTTTTTATCTGCAAGACTCAATATTTCATCACATGAATCAAAATCTTTTGAAAATTCAACTAATCCAATACTTAAAGTAATTGCACCAAATTTCGTTTTAGAAAATTTATTTGAAGTTGTTTCCATAATTCTTTTTAAATAATCAGAAGCAAAATTTAAAGGTGTATTTATACTAATAATACAAAACTCTTCTCCACCTAATCTAAAGATGAAATCGATACCTTTTCTTGATTCATCAAGTAAAATTTCTGAAAAATGTTTTAATACAAAATCTCCACCTTCATGACCAAATTTATCATTTATACATTTAAAATCATCAATATCAATATAAGCTAAAGTTGCTTGAATAAAATCTCTTTTTACTTGAGCAAAAATATTAAAACACACTTTTGTAAAATATCTTCTATTATATAAATTTGTTAAGGTATCTGTAATAGTTAACTCTTCAAGCTGTTTTCTTATGATAGTATTCTCTTTTTCTAAAGCAATTCTTCTTAATTCTCTTTCAATTTTTCTTGAATAAATTAAAGCAATATCATCTAATTCTATAGGTAAATCTCTAATTTTTTTAGAATAAATTGCAATATGTCCTATACAATTTTGTTTTTCATCACTAATTGGTATTCCATAAAAGCTTTCAAATTTTTCTTCTAGTAAATCTAAAAAATTGTATTTTACATCTTCTTTAATTTTGATAATTTTATTATCAAATACAAACTTTCCAGGAATACCATTTAGGTCAATTATTTTTGGAATCTTTTCATTTGTAGAATAGATAATTTCAACTTTTGTTGTTGGATTAAAATCAATGGCCTTAGTTATATAAACTAAATCTGCTTGAAAAAGTTTTTTTATTTCTATTGCAGTATGTTCTATAAATTCATCACCAGTGTGATAAGAAGTAATTTCAAGAATAGATTTTAGGGCTTCATATGGATTGAATTTGAATAGTTTATCCAATATTTAACTCCATGAAATTTTTTGCTTATGGTAGCATAAAATATTTAAGTAGAAATAAAAAAAGCCTAGAAAGAATCTAGGCTTTTTTTGAAATGAGAAGATTTGTAGAATTAATCCATAGTTCCCGCTGGAACGTGAACATGACCTTCCATAATAATTCTTGCACTTCTACTCATAGTTGCTTTATCAACAACAAATTTTCCATTTTCTTCTTTAATAACTGCACCAACTTTTAAAGTTCCTGATGGGTGACCAAATTCAACAGCAGTTTTTTCTCCACCACCAGCAGCTAAGTTTACTAAAGTTCCTGGAATACAAGCAGCAACACCAATAGCAACTGAAGCAGTTCCCATCATAGCGTGGTGTAATTTTTGCATAGATAATGCTCTTACATGTAAATCTATTTCATCTGCTTTAACTTCTTTACCACTTGAAGTAGTAAAATCAGATTTAGGAGCAACAAAAGCAATTTTTGGAGTGTGTTGTCTTGTCTCTGCTTCTTTTAAATCAGAAATTAATCCCATTTTTAAAGCAGCATAAGATCTAATAACTTCAAATCTTGCAAGTGCTTCAGCATCATTGTTAATATCAACTTGAAGCTCAGTTCCTTTATATCCAATATCAGCAGCATTAACAAAACAAGTTGGAATTCCCGCTGTAATCATAGTTGCTTTAAATGTACCAATTCCTGGAACTTCTAAATCATCTACTAAATTTCCAGTTGGGAATAATTCTTCACTTGGGTCAACAGGTTCAGCAAATTCTAAAACGATTTCTTCAGCTGGGAAAGCAACACCATCAATATAGTAATCTCCCATTTCTTTAACCATTCCATTTTCCATTTTTACATAACATAAAATAGTTTTTTTGATATTTGCTTGCCAAATTCTTACACAACAAACACCATTTTCAGGTACATTATCAACTAATCCTTCTTTAATAGCAAAAGGTCCAACTGCAGAACTTAAGTTACCACAGTTTCCACTCATATCAACGAAATCTTTATCAATTGCAACTTGACAGAAATAGTAATCTACATCATGATTTGGAACAGTTGATTTTCCAACTAAAATAGCTTTAGAAGTAGAAGAAGTTGCTCCTCCCATTCCATCCATTTGTTGTTTATAAACGTCTGGAGAACCTACGATTCTTTGTAATAATTTATCTCTTTTTCTTGAATCTTCTTGTGCTTCTTTTGGTAAATCTGCAATATTAAAGAAAGTACCTTTTGAAGTACCACCTCTCATATATGTAGCTTTAACTTTAAATTGTGGTTGATATGCCATTCGTTTCTCCTTTTTAAATTTTAAAAATTAAATAAAAAAATCTTTGATTTCTCTAGTTAAGCTTTAGAACTAAAAAGCATCAATAGATGCTTTTTAGATATTTAATTATTTTGAAGATGCAATAACATCTTTAGCGAATTTTTGTAAGATTCCACCATTTTTGTAAACATCAACTTCAGCAGAAGTATCTAATCTACAAGTTACAGGGAATTTAACAACTTCACCATTTGCTCTTGTCATAACTACAGTTAAATCACATCTTGGAGTGATTTCACCTTCGATATCAAAAGTTTCAGATCCATCGATTGCATAAGTATGTCTTGTGTCACCATCTTTGAATTGTAATGGTAATACACCCATTCCAACTAAGTTAGTTCTGTGAATTCTTTCAATTGACTCAGCAATTAAAACTTCAACACCTGCAAGTCTTACACCTTTTGCAGCCCAGTCCCTAGAAGATCCTTGACCATAGTTAGTTCCAGCAATGATGATTAAAGGTTGTTTTCTATTTGTGTACTCTTCTATAGCTTCCCACATTCTAGATTCTTTACCTTCAGGCATAATTTTTGTTAAAGAACCTTGTTTAACGCTCCCATCTTCTTTTTTAACCATTTCGTTAAATAATTTAGGGTTAGCTAAAGTAGCTCTTGAAGCTGTATGGTGATCCCCTCTATGTGTTGCATAAGAGTTTAAGTCTTCTACTGGTAATCCCATTTTTAAACAATATTCACCAGACGCAGACGTTGGTAAAATTGCATTAGATGGAGATAAGTGGTCAGTAGTGATATTATCTGGGAATACCCCTAATGGTCTCATATTTTTTAATGCTGGCATTTGCATATATTCATCTTCCCAATAAGGAGGTTTGTTAATATATGTTGATTGAGTATTCCATTTGTAGAATGGAGATGCTGATGTTCCAGTTAATCCATTTCTTGCAAACATTGGATCATAAATAGCTTTATACATCTCTGGTCTAACATACTCTTTTTCAATTGCATCAATTTCAGCATCTGTTGGCCATAAATCAGCTAATTTAATATCTTTACCATTAGCATCTTTACCTAAAGAATCATTTTCAATATCAAATCTTACAGTTCCAGCTAATGCGTATGCAACAACTAATGCAGGAGATGCTAAGAATGCTTCTTTTACGTATGGGTGGATTCTTCCATCAAAGTTTCTGTTTCCAGATAATACAGCTGTTGAATAGATATCTCTATCAATAACTTCTTGTTGGATTTTTGGATCTAAAGCACCTGACATACCGTTACAAGTAGTACATGCAAAACCAACTACACCGAATCCTAATTTTTCTAATTCAGGCAATAATCCAGCTTCTTTTAAATAAACTTCAATTACTTTTGAACCTGGTGCTAATGAAGATTTAACCCATGGTTTTCTTGTTAATCCAAGTTCGTTAGCTTTTTTAGCTACTAAACCAGCAGCAATAACGTTTCTTGGGTTTGAAGTATTTGTACAAGAAGTAATAGCAGCAATTAAAATACCACCATCTGGAATTTTATCACCATCTTGTTTCCACTCTTTTACAATACCTTCAGCTTTTAAAGTAGAAGTTGGTACTAATTTATGTGGTTTAGAAGGTCCAGCTAAAGATCTTGAAACTGATGTTAAATCAAATTTTAAAGTTCTAGCATATGTAGCTTCTGCAAATGCATCTGCCCATAAACCATTAGCTTTAGCATAAGCTTCAACTAATTGACATTGTTTTTCTTCTCTACCTGTTACTCTTAAGTAAGAAATAGTTTGGTCATCAATAGCGAACATACCTGCACTTGCACCATATTCAGGAGTCATATTTGCAATAGTAGCTCT
Organism: Arcobacter ellisii; assembly: GCF_003544915.1. Classification (NCBI taxonomy): domain Bacteria; kingdom Pseudomonadati; phylum Campylobacterota; class Epsilonproteobacteria; order Campylobacterales; family Arcobacteraceae; genus Arcobacter; species Arcobacter ellisii. Next base: position 418,765 of record NZ_CP032097.1, read on the forward strand.
ATCACCTAAGTTAAGGTATTTGATTCCTGAACCATAGAATTCTAAGTATGCAGAAATTACATTGTTTTCTCTTAAGAAAGAAGTTAATGATAATGCAATATCCGTAGCTGTAATTCCAGGAGCTCTTGTTCCTACGATTTCAACACCAATGATTTCAGGAACCCTCATATAAGAAGGATTTCCAAGCATTACGTTTTCAGCTTCTAATCCACCAACACCAACAGCGATAACACCTAGTGCATCAACGTGAGGAGTATGTGAGTCAGTTCCAACTAATGTATCAGGAGATGCAATACCATCATTTAAGTGAACAACTGGAGACATTTTCTCAAGGTTGATTTGGTGCATAATACCGTTACCTGGAGGAATAACATCAACGTTATTAAATGCTTCTTTAGTCCAGTTAATAAAGTGGAATCTATCTGCATTTCTTCTATCTTCGATATCTCTATTTTTTTGGAATGCATCTGGATCAAATCCACCACACTCAACTGCTAATGAGTGGTCAACGATTAATTGAGTAGGTACTACAGGATTTACTTTTAGTGGGTCTCCACCTTTACTTGCAACTGCTTCTCTTAATCCTGCTAAGTCAACAAATGCTGTTAAACCTAAGATATCGTGACAAATAACTCTTGATGGATACCAAGGGAAATCTTTGTCTGTTCTTTTTTCAATTAATTGTACTAATGAATCTTTTAAATCTTCAGAAGGACATTTTCTTAATAAGTTTTCTGCTAATACTCTTGATGTATAGTTAAGTTTTGCAAATGAACCTGGAGTGATATCTTCTACTGCAGATTTTACATCATAATACTTAACACCATCAACACCTGGAAGGTCTTTAAGATATTTTTCGTTTGTCATATTTTTATATCCGTATTAATATAGTTTTATGGGAATTTGGGCAAATGCCCACCAATTTTCAAGTAAGCTTTAAAAGCTTAACTTGAAAGTTTGAATTTAAAAATAGAATTATTTTCTATCTTCCATAGGAACGAATTCTCTTGGCTCTGGTCCAGTATACTCTGAACTTGGTCTGATAATTCTGTTGTTTGCTCTTTGTTCAAATGCGTGAGCAGCCCATCCAGCAGCTCTTGACATAATGAATAATGGTGTATAGTATAATCTTTCGATTTCCATGTAGTGGTAAATTAATCCACCGAAGAAGTCGATATTATCTGGTAAACCTTTTTCAGCTTTTACTTTGTCTCTGATAGCTTTTGCAATATCAAATAATTTAGGGTCAGAAGTTTCTAACTCTTTTAATTCGTTTGCTAATTCAAATCCAACTGGAGATCTTGGGTCTACATTTCTGTATACTCTGTGTCCGAATCCCATGATTTTTTCTTTTCTAGCAAATAATTCATCAACTGATTTTAATGCGTGCTCAACATTGTCGAATTGAAGAACGAATTTGATAGCAACTTCGTTAGCTCCACCATGTAAGTGACCTTTTAAAGTACCAATACCAGTTGTCATACAAGAGTAGATATCTGATAAAGTTGAAGCTGTAATTCTGTTTGCAAAAGTAGATGCATTAAATTCGTGCTCAGCATATAAAGTTAACATAGCGTTCATAGCTTTTACTTCAACAGCTAATGGTTTAGTCTCTTTTAATCTTTCTAAGATATAACCAGCGATTGTAGTCTCTTCAGATTTTAATTCGATTTCTTTACCATTTTTGTGCCAGTGGTGCCAGTAAACTAAAAATGATGGGAAAGCACCTAATAATCTAATGATTTTAGCCATTTGATCAGAAAAATCTTCTGCTTCTGGTTCAACACAACCTAAAGCTGAAGTAGCTGTTTTCATAACATCCATTGGATGAGAAGAAGCTGGAATTGATTTTAAAACATTTTTAACAGAAATTGGTAATTCTCTTCCTGCAATGATTTTTCTAGTGAAATCTTTTAATTGAGCTTTATTTGGTAATTCACCAACTAATAATAAATATGCTACTTCTTCAAAATTTGCTTTTAAAGCTAAATCTTGAATTGCATATCCTCTATAATTTAAACCATTTCCTAATCCACATGTACAAATTGCTGAACTTCCAGCTGTAACACCTGCTAATCCACCCATATTTTCTCCTTAGTTTTGTATATTCAAATTTTGTTTATTTGTAAAGCTAAAATTATTTAGCTTTACCTTTTGAAAATAATTCATCCATTTTTTGCTCATAAGCATGGTAATTTAACATATCGTATAATTCCATTCTTGTTTGCATTGTATTAAGAACACCTTCTTGTGTACCTTTATCTTTTAATTCTTGATATACAGCTAAAGCAGCTTTGTTCATTGCTCTAAATGCTGATAATGGATATAAAACCATTGCAATACCAACAGATGCTAATTCTTCAGTTGTAAATAATGGTGTAGCACCAAATTCAGTAATATTTGCTAATACTGGTACATTGATAGCTTCTGTAAATTCTTTATATTCTTTTAAAGTGTGAACTGCTTCAGCAAAAATTGCGTCTGCTCCAGCTTCAACGTAAGCTTTAGCTCTAGCGATTGCAGCTTCTTGACCTTCGCTAGCATGTGCATCAGTTCTAGCAATGATGTAGAATTCTGGGTCTAATTGCATTTTAGCATCAACAGCTGCTCTAATTCTGTCACACATTTCTTCAGTAGATACTAATTCTTTATTTGGTCTGTGTCCACATCTTTTTGCAGCAACTTGATCTTCAATATGCATACCAGCAGCACCAGATCTAATAAATTCTTTAACTGTTCTAGCAACATTAAATGCATGTCCCCAACCAGTATCAGCATCAACGATTAATGGAGTATCACAAATAGAAGTAATTCTTCTAATATCAATACATACGTCTTCAATCATTGTCATACCTAAGTCTGGTAAACCGTAAGAAGCATTTGCAATACCTCCACCTGATAAGTAGATAGCTTTGTGTCCTACTCTTGTAGCTTGTAATGCTTGGTAAGCATTAATTGTTCCTACGATTTGTAAAGGAGACTCTTGTTTTAAGGCTTCTCTAAATTTTTTTCCTGCGCTCATACACATCCTTTAAATTTAAGTTGAATGTCATTATACATGATTTATACATACAAGGATTGTATGATTTTTGGAAGATAAATTGCAATTTATTTTACAAAAAATAATAAATGTACAATATTTGTTTTTTATGATAAATAATGGTACAATATTTGAACATATTAACTTGAAGGTGCATTATGAATTATAAAAATTCAATAGAAAAATTTATAGAGATATTTAAAAGATCAAATTTGAGTATTTCAAAGTTTGCTTCAATGATAAACAAGGATAGAAGAACTGTTACATCGTGGATTGATAATGTAACTGATATTGAACCAAATAAAGATATAAAAGATAAAATTTGTCAGATTTTTAGATATCCTGATTATATTTGGGAAGAGGGATGTTATGGTGAAGAGTTTTTAAAATCTATTACTCAAATTCCTCAAAAAGAGGTAAGAATTATAGATGAAGACTATTATGGTAGATTAAAATATATAATGGAAATGGAAAAAAACAGAAGATTTGTAATTCAAGCACAGTTTCCAGGACCTATGTATAGAGATTCCGCTGTACAGAAAGTGTACAAAAGTTCTACGAGTCCAGATATCGAAGAATTAAAGCAAGCAAGAATTGACCAAATGCTAAGATATGATTATGATACAACTGAATGGTATTCAATAAAATCAATTTTATCATTTTGTTTTGCAAGTATTGGAAACTTTTATACAAAAGAAGAAAAAATAAAAATTCTTGAATTGATTTATGAACTATTCAATAATAATTACAATAAAAAATTATTTTTATTTGACTCTTTTTCAAGAAAAATTTATGGAATGGAAACTACCTATATTTCAATAAATGTAAAACAAAAAATTCTATTTTTTAAATCTCCAATTGAATCAGTTTTTATTGAAATTAGAAATAAATCATTAGTTGAAAGAATGCATAAATATTATAGTTCACCTATTGAAGCTCCATCTCATGTGAACTTTTTAGAATCTGTAAAGATAATAAAAATTTTACAAGATGCTTTAAAATATAGTAATGACATAAAACAAGCATATGAAACTATAAATCGTGAGACAAATTATGGTGAACTTTTCTATAATAATTTGAGTGTAGATTTACAAAAAGATGTAAGTGTTCCAAAACCGGGACAAAGAAGAAATTAAAGGATAAATATGAAAATAGTAATTTTAGATAGGGCAACTTTAGGTTTTGATATTGATGTTTCTATTTTTGAAAAATATGGAGAAGTTACTTCTTATGATGTAACAAAAAAAGAAAAAACAAAAGAAAGAATAAAAGATGCAGATATAGTTCTTACTAATAAAGTTGTTATTGGTAAAGATGAAATGGATGATTCAAGTGTAAAACTTATCTGTATAACTGCAACAGGAACAAATAATGTAGATTTAGTTTATGCAAAAGAAAAAGATATTGAAGTAAAAAATGTTGCAGGATATTCAACTTCAAGTGTAGTTCAAGTTGCATTTTCAATGATTTTTTATTTTGTTCAAAAATTAAATTATTACAAATCTTATGTAGATGAAGGAAAATGGCAAAAATCAAAAATTTTTACACATATAGATGAACCATTTTATGAACTTGATAAAAAAAGAGTTGGAGTTATTGGACTTGGAGAAATAGGACGAAATTTAGCAAAAAAAGCACAAGCTTTTGATTGTGAAGTAGTTTATTTTTCAACAAGTGGAAAAAATTCAAATAGTGAATATAAACAAGTAAGTCTTGATGAGTTACTAAAAACAAGTGATATTATCTCTATTCACGCACCTTTAAATGAAAATACTAAAGATTTATTAAATTATGAAAATATGAAAAATATGAAAAAAGGTGCAATTTTACTAAATCTTGGTCGAGGTGGAATTATAAATGAAAATGATTTAGCAAAACTTATAGATGAAAAAGAGATTTATTGTGGGATTGATGTTGTAAATAAAGAACCAATTGAAGAGTCAAATCCACTTTTAAAAGTTAAAAATAAAGATAGACTTTTATTAACTCCACATATTGGTTGGGCAAGTATTGAAGCTAGAACTAGACTTGTAGAAATGGTTGCTCAAAATATAGAAGATTTTATTTTCTAAATAAAAATTTGAAAAGTTTTTGAAAAAAAGATAATCTCTTTTTTTCAATCTTTTCTTTTATCTCTTTTGATAACTCTTCTAAATTTCTAGGTTCATAAAGCTGGTCTTTTGGAATTTCCATTATTTTTTCTCACCTAAATAATTTTGAATTTCTCTTATTGCTTCTTCATTTTTAATTGTAAATTTAATCTCTATTCTTCTTGACGCATCTTTATCTTCAACACCATTTTTATCTAAAATCAAATCAGAAGAAGACCTTCCACTTGAATTTACATAAGTTGATAAAAGATTTTTATCTATGATATTTGAATCATATAAAAATTGCATAACTGCATGGGCTCTTTGTTGAGATAATGAAAGATTTGAAAGATAAGTTCCATCACTATTTGTGTGCCCTTCAATAGTAATACTTTCAATATATTTTTTCATCTCTTTATCACCAAGTAAAGTATTCAAATATTTTTTCAAAGTATTACTTAGCTCTTTTTTTGCATCTTCTTTTAAAATATAAGAGTTTTGGTCAAATAAAATATTTGAAGAGAATTTAATAGCTCCACTTTTTTCATCTATATTGATTGATTTTCCAAGTTTCTCTTTTAGTTTTGCAATAACAGTTAATTTTATACCTGTTAGGTTTTTGATTTTGATTTTTGCTATATCAAACTCTTCAACCATTTTTTGATGAATTTGTGTTTGAACTAATAATTTATCAGCAAGCATAGTTAACTCTTCATCTTTTAAACTTATCATATTTGTTTTTTCAGTTAATTCTGCTGATAATTTTTCATTTTTATCTTTTTCATCTTTTACATTTAATTCATATTCTAAAAGTAAAGCTTTTAATTTTTCAATTTCTGCAAGATTTAAAGAGATTTTATTATCTTTATCTTTTAGTTCAGATGCTGCTTTATCTAAATCACTTTTTGTAGTTTCATATAGATTTTTTGCTTTTGCTAATTCATAAAAAAGTTTTGATTTTGCCTCTTCACTTGAGTTTAAAGCTGCTTTTTCTTTTTCTAAATTACTTTGTGTATAAACATATTTTATTACAATAGCTCCAATTACTAAGATGAATACAAAAAGTAATCCTGCCATTAAATCGGCATAAGATATCCAAAAGTTTTCATCATTTTTTTGTTCTTTATTGTACATTTTTTACTACTTTGATATTTCTTTAAATTCTTTAAAATCTTTTATGATTTTTGTAGTCTCTTCATCTATTAACTCAAGAGAGTTTTTCAATCTAAAAGTAATATTTTCATCATACTCTTCAAGACCTTGTTTGAATTTCCATTCAATTTTTTCCATATCACTTTTCATAGTTTCGATACTTTTTACAATATTTGTATAAATTGCTTTTAAATTATCTGAACTTAAGTTCCCCATGTGAGAATTTAATTTTTCAATATTTGCATTTAATAACTCTGCATTTAAAGCATATAAATCTTTTTGTTTTTCAAAGCTTTTTATTGTTGTTTGCATATTTAAAGTCATATCTTTTAACATGATTGATAATCTTTCATTATTATCAATGTTTTCTGCAATTTTAGAAGATAAAATTAACTCTTTTTTCAAAATCTCTTCTAAAACTTCAAATCTATGTTCGATTGAAGAGTTTATATTTTCTAAAATATTGCTTGAAGTTAATTGATTAAATACTTCACTCATTTTTGTAAAATTATCTAAATTACTTTTTATGTGAATTGATTCAATATCAACTTTTGTCCAGAAAAAATGTTTAGTATTTTCGTTGATTATAAATGTATCATGGTCAAATCTACTCATTCCAATTTTTTCAAAGAATATCCACCAAATTGATAAGAAAATACCATAAATTGAAACATAAAAAGCTGTTCCAACTCCACCTAAAAGTTTAGAAATTTCAGATTCTAAAGCACTTGTAGTTCCAGAAGTAAAATCAGGCATACTAAATGCAATTGAGATAAATGTTCCTAAAATCCCTAGAGTTGGGAAAATTCCTGAAGCGATTGAAGAGAAGTTTGTATTTCTTATATTACTTGTATAGTCTTTTAAAAAGTCATCAACACTTCCATTTGCTTTTGTTGTTTCACCAATTGTTAATAAGTTTTTATTGATATATTCTTTTAGATAAAAAACTAATTCTGAATATTGAGTTTTAAATTTACAAGAAACATAATAAGCATTGTGTTTTACAAAAAATAGGTAAATAAAAAATATAAAACCAATCAATACAACACTGTGAATTTCAACTTTTAAAGGCAAAAATCCTAAATAACATACTAGAATAATTGCAAATAAAGCAGCAGGTACAGTAAGTAGTGTAAAAATTCTTGATTGAGGTTTACAAGTTGTGTAAAATTTTGAGTTAAGTTCAATAAAATCATCATCAGTGAACATGAACATCCTTATATAGTTAATTATTTTGAAAGTGGAAGTTTAACATAGTTATTATATTAAATGATAAATTTTAGTATATTTATGTTGAGAATATAAATAAATTTACAACTATTTAAGGGTAAAATACCAACAAATCGATGAAAAGAGTAAAATATAATTATGATTAGAAAAATTTTAACTTTATTATTTATTATTTGTAATAGTTCTTTTGTTTTTGCAAATGCACAAAAATATACAATTTCAGTTTGTGTAACTTCAAATTTAGAAAATGCACTTTTTTGTAAAAAACGAATACTTGAGAGTATGAGTGGAGAAGTTCTTATTGTAAAAAATAAAAATAGATATTTTACATATTTGAATGTTTATGATGATAAAAAAATTGCTAATCAAACTATAAAAAATTCTTCATCTTATGTAAAACAACAAAAACCTTATGTAAAAGAGTTAGAAGAAAAAATATTAAAATTAAAAGAGAATAATAAAAAAGTTTATATAGATTTAGAAGATTCAGTAATTCAAGAAGAGATAGTTGAAACAATAATACCAAAAGAGAATGAAGTAACTGTTCCTTTGAAAAAAGTAGAAGAGTTCCCTTTAGTTTCTGCTGTTCCAAATACACAAGAGTTAAAATTAGTTAGTTCTTATCCATTTGATGAGGGAAAAAGATTTGTAGATGATGAAGATGTGGAAGAAAAAATTGAAATAAAAGAGGAAGTTGTACCTTTAGCAAAAGAAAATAGCTCAATAGAAGAGAAAGAAAATGATGAAAAAATTGCTTCATATGAAGAAGAGTTAAGACAAATTAGTATGGATGAATTTGATAGGGCGAATGAGCAACTTGAAAAAAAAGAAAAAGTGCAAAAAATTACAAAAAGTTATGAAAAACCAAAAGTAATCAAAAAAGAGATACCTAAAAAAGAGGAAATTAAACCTATTGTTGTAAAAGAAGTTGAAGAAGATATTGAAGCTAATATTGCAGATTATCAACAACTTATTATTGAAGTAAATTCTGTTACAAATTATATGACAGTAAAAGCTCAGATAGATAACCATCTAAAAGAGATAAAAACTTATAGAGTTTCAACTGGAAAAGATGATGTAAAAAAACCTTTTGGTGTTGGAAAAATCTCTCAAATCTCTTTAAATCCTGTTTGGTATCCAACGGCTGATACTTTAAAAACTTTTAGAAAAAGAGGAATAAATCTCCCTTCGGTTGTTCCTCCTGGACATAAATACAATTATATGGGAGCTGCTAAAATAAATCTAACACATATTGTTGATGGGAAAAGTACATATAGAATTCATGGAACTTTAAATGAAAAAACAATTGGTACAAATGAATCAGCAGGTTGTATTAGAATGAAAAATAGTGATGTTTTACAACTTGCAACTCTAATAAATGATTTTGCAAATATGAATAGTTTGGATAAAGTAAAAGTTGTTTTGAAATAGTAACTTATATTATAAAAATTATATTAAATAAAGAGTAGAATAAGTTACCCAAATATAAAGGATAAGATTATGCAAAGTATAACAAAAGTTATTAAATTAGGTTTAGTAGTTGCTGGTTCTTTGTCGGTTATGGCAAGTGGTGTTATCGCTGAAGAGTTACCAAATCGAGGTCCAATAGAGTTTTCAACTTATGATATAAATAAAGATGGTTTCGTAAGTGAAAAAGAGTTTAATGATATAAGAGAAAAAAGATTAGAGCAAAAAGCACAAGCTGGAATGCCTATGAAAAATGCAGGAAATGTAGCAGATTTTAGTGCATTTGATACAAACAAAGATGGAAAACTAACAGAGATTGAGTTGTTAAAAGGTCAAAATAAACAAATGCAAAACAAGCAAGGTAATAAAGGAATGATGACTCAAGGTATGGGACAAGGTAATATGCTAGATTTTGAAAGTTTTGATTTGAATAATGATGGAATGATTAGTTCTAAAGAGATGGAAGAATCAAGAGAAAAAAGAATGGAACAAAAAGCCTCAGAGGGTAAAATGATGAAAAATGTAGGTAATCAGCCGCCATTTTCAGATATAGATACTAATAATGATGGAAATATTAGTAAAGAAGAGTTTTTAAATCATCAAATGAAACAAAGACAATAATTCTACTTGAGGGTGTTTTTACATCCTCAATATTTTACTTTTAGATAAGTACTTAACTCAAACTATGTTACCATCTTAAATGAATAAAAAATACCAAATACTAAAAGATATTTTCGGACACGATAAATTTAGAAGCTTCCAAGAAGAGGTTGTTGATTGTATTCTTGCTAAACAAGATGTTTTGACAATTTTGCCAACGGGTGGTGGGAAATCACTTTGTTATCAGCTTCCTACACTTCTTATGAATGGAACTACTGTTGTAATTTCTCCACTTATTGCACTTATGCAAGACCAAATCAAAGCACTTAATGATTTGAATATTAGTGCAGAGATGATAAGTTCTGCTACTTCAAATGATGAAAATAGTTTTACTCTTCAAAAGCTTTTAACTGGGGAATTAAAATTTATTTATGTTGCACCTGAAAGGTTCACTTCAAATGAGTTTGTTGCCGTTTTACAACGAATAAATATAAACTATTTTGTAATTGATGAAGTGCACTGTGTTTCGGCTTGGGGACATGAGTTCAGAGCTGAATATAGAAATCTTGATAGATTAAAAAGATTTTTTCCAAATACTTCAATTTGTGCATTTACAGCAACGGCTACAAAAAAAGTCGAAGCTGATATTTCTCAAAGTCTAAACTTACAAAATCCAAGACATTTCAGAGCAAAAACTGTGCGAGATAATCTTGATATAAAAGTAGAACCAAGAATTGCAAATGGAAAAACTCAAATTTTAAACTTCCTAAAAACACATAAAGGTTTATGTGGAATTATCTATACTTTTACAAGAAAAGAAGCAGAATCAATAGCAGAGTTTTTGAGTGAAAGTGGTTACAGTGCAAAAGCTTATCATGCGGGACTTAGTAATGATAAAAAAAATGAAGTTTTTAATGATTTTGTATATGAGAAAATAGATATTGTGGTAGCAACTATCGCTTTTGGAATGGGAATTGATAAATCAAATATTCGGTTTGTAATTCACACATCTTTGCCTAAAACCCTTGAAAACTATTATCAAGAGATAGGTCGAGCAGGGCGTGATGGCGAAATGTCTTATGTTTATATGCTTTATTCAAAATCTGATGAGGTAAAAAGAAAAATCCAAATCGAAGAAGCTATTGATGATGGCTACAAACAAACTGCCCTTGATAAATTGGAGTTTATGTATAGATATTGTGTGAGTAATAATTGCCGTCATAAAATGATTGCAGGATATTTTGAAGATGAAATTGACTCTTGTAAAACTTTGTGTGATAACTGTACAAAAGGGGAAGTAAAGCAGGTTGATGTGAGTGTGGACGCTCAAAAACTTCTAAGTGCAATTTATAGAAGTGAACAAAGATTTGGGTTAAATCATATTATTGATATATTAAGAGGTTCAAAAAACCAAAAACTTTTAGAGTTTGGGCATGATAAATTGAGTGTTTATAATCTAGGAGTTGATAAAAGTAAAAATGAATGGATTGCAATCGCTGATAAACTAATCGATATACAAGCTTTAGTTTTAGGGGAGTTTAGAGTTTTAAAAATTTCAAATTTAGGTTTAGAGATTTTAAAAGGTAAAGAGAAACTTTTTATTGATAGTGATAAATTAGGAATTGCCTCAAAAATTCAAGAGGAAGAAACTGAACTCGGTTTTGATGAGTTAGTTTATGAAAGATTTAGAAATCTAAGAAGAGAAATAGCTCTTGAAAGTGAAGTTCCAGCTTATGTGATTTTTGGGGATAAAACTTTAAAAGAGTTTGCAAATAAACTGCCAACTTCAAAAGATGAAATGTTAAATATAAATGGTGTTGGTCTTGTAAAATATGAAAAATATGGAGAAAGTTTTTTAAATTTATGTAAAGAGATAAAAGAGGAATTTAAAGAAAAACTTGAACAAAAAGAGCCTCTAAAAAAACTCACAAAAACATATTTAGAAACTTTTGAACTTTTGAATGAGGGAAAAAGTGTAGAAGAGATATCTCAAATTAGAGATTTAGGATTAACTTCAATTCTTGGTCATATTACAGTTTTATTTGAACATAAAAAAATCTCAAAAGAGAAAAAAGAAGAACTTTTAAAACCTTTAGAAATTCCAGAAAATATAAAAATTTGGATAGAAGAGGGCTTAAAACTTGATAGTTTTAAAGAGTTAAGACAACATCTATATTTGTATGAATATTTAAAAAAAGAGTTGTAATTTTTAATCTTCACTAAACCATTTTTTATTAAAATCTTTTAAAGATTCTGGATAATATCTATGTTTTGGGATGTTATTTACAACAACTGCAATTATTAATAAAATAAAAGCCCCTGATGTTACAGGAAATAAAACATATAAAAAACCTAAATTATGAATTTGTTCACTTCCTATAACTGCGATTAAAGCTGTTGCTCCACCTGGAGGATGTAAAGTTAAAGTTAATTGCATAACTAAAATAGAAGTTGCGACGGCAAAAGCTGAGGCTAATAATAAATTTTGTGAAAAAAGTTTAAAAGAGATTACACCAATTATTGCTGATAAAATATGTCCACCTATTAGATTTCTAGGTTGTGCTAAAGGAGAATTTACTGCTCCATAAACCAAAACGGCACTTGCTCCAAATGAACCAATAACCAAAGTTAAATCTTTATCCTCTAAAATATCACGATGAAAATATGAGATTGCTAAAATTCCTATAAATGAACCAATCCAAGACCAAAGCATATTTGATTTTTCTAAAGGTTCAGAGTTTATTTTTTTGAATTGTTTAAAAAATTTTTTCATTTACAAACTTTATAATTTAAAATAAAAGTGATGGTATCTAAAAGTTTAAATTATATGAATGATTTGAATCAAGAGAGTTTATAAGAAGAGAAATCTTCTTATAAAATATTTAATTGGTGAGCTAAATCAGCTGCTATTCTTTCATAATTTCTAACAGCTAATAATCTATTTTGACCATTAATTCCAACTTGTGTTATTTCATCTTTTGATAAAGAGATAATATATTCAAGTTTGTTTTTTATAGACTCTTTATCAAAATCTGTAAACCAAGCGCTGATATTATCTTCAAAGATTGAAGAGTTATTTTCGTTTTTACTCATAATACAAGGAATTGCACTTGAGTAGTAATCTAATACTTTCATTGGTGTTGAAGAGTTAAATAGTGCAATATTTGGAAGAACTGCAAGTCCTATATCTGCTTTTGCTATTAAATCTAAAAGGTCATTTCTATTACTTGCATTGTATATTTCAATATTATCTTTTATATTGTCAAATTTTACTAATAAATCATCTAAATATTCTGGGTCTTTTGTTGAAATCATTAGTTTATAATTTGAACTATTTATATTACTAAAAGCTTCTAAAATAGTTTCAAATTCTCTTAATTTATCAAGAGTTCCTGCATAAAAAAATCTTTTTTCACTTCCTTTATGTTGGATATTGTCATGTAAATTTTCAGGGTCAATGGCAGATGGAATTACAAAACTTCTAGTTTTTACATCTTTAAAATAATCATTTTTCATTTGAAAAGAAGTTGGCAAAAATATATCACATTTGTTTATTAGATTTATTTCTGAATATGTTTTTATTTTATTTGTAATTGCATCAAATAACGATTTTTTATTATTTGCTTCATCTGTTTGAAGTTTTGCAATTCGTTTTGGAAAAGAGAGTCTAAATCCAACTTTGAAGTTGTAATTTTGTTTTTTATCTAAAACCTCTTTTAATAACTCAATATTATTTCTAATTACAACAAATTGAAATTGATTTAGATTGATTTGTGCTTTTTCTAACTCTTCTAAAATATTATTTTGAAACTTTTTAGGAATAATAATTCTTCCTTTTTCTTCAAACTCTATCTCATTTTTTGTATTTGAAAAAAATGTAGTATTTATATCAAAATGTTTTGTTAAATATTTTTGAAATAATGGTCCAATGAAACTATGGTCAGCATATTCATCTTGGTCTGTGATATACAAAAACTTACTCATTTGTAACTCCTTTAAAATTTCTGCAAAATTCTAGCATTAAAGTGTCGCAACAAAAAAGCATTAAAAAATAATTTTTTAGTAAAGTTTTCCTAATAAATCAATGTGAGTTAAATAGACTCTTAAATCGAATTCTACTTGATGATAAGAGGGCATAACAAAAGTACAAAGGTTGTAAAAAGCTTTATCATGTTCTCTTTCTTTAAAGTGTGCAAGTTCGTGTACAACTATCATTTGTAAAAATTCTTCAGGCATATTTTTAAATACACTTGCAACTCTTATTTCATTTTTTGATTTTAGTTTTGAACCTTGAACTCTAGAAACTATTGAGTGCATTCCTAAAGCATTATTAATAACATTTATTTTTCCATCATACATTACTTTTGAGACTTGATATTTTTTAAAATATTCATTTTTAAAATCCATAACATATGAGTATAAAGCTTTATCATTTGTATATGTATGAGCTGTTGGATATTTTGTTTTTATATAAGAAGAAAGTTTTTCTTTATCGATTAAAACTTGAATTTTTTCTTGTAAATCTTTTGGATAGTGGCTTAAATATTTCATAAAAGAGGTTTAAATTTCCTCTTTTATTTTCTCTAAATCTTTTATTTTATCTAGGTATTGTTCTTTTTTTGAAGTTACGAATTTTATTCTATCTTCATTTATTTCAAGATATTGTTCTTTTGAGTATTTGATAATTTTAAATAAATAGTTTCTTTTTGAAGTTAAAAAATCTTCAATTTTTTCAAACCCAAAATTTGCTTTTAATTTTGCAACAATTTCATCTTCTCTTGGGTGTGAAATTGAGAATCTTGAAGGCTCTTTTTTATATAACTCTTCTGATTCATGAATTTGTTGTTCAAAGTGAGCAATTGTTGCTTGTGTTGTTTGAATATATGAGTATGATAAAGCTCCATTAAAATATGCAAACTTTTTTCTTAAAGCTGAGATATTTTCTAAAATAGCAGTATGATAAGCTTTTAAAACATTTTCATAAACTTTTGCTGCAAAGTGTCTTGTATTTGAGAACTCAAAATCAGAGGCAATTTCTCTATGTTTTCTAATCAATTCATAAGGCTCTTGCCATTTTGTAACTTCATTTTTTATGATATTGTAAGTTTCTCTAAAAGCATCATCTGTATTTAATTCGATATTTTTAAGAAGTTTAATTGAACGTTTAAACATTTTATCAACAGTTTGGTCATCATAAAATAAAGATTTATAAACTGCATCTGAATCAATCCAGAAAGTTTCATAGGCAAATTTTTCTATTTTTTCGCCTAAAAACCCTTTTGATTCTTCAAATCTAAAAGCTTTTTTCTTTTTGATATTTTTATATGTTTCGTGAGCAATTTTTTCCATAATTGATTCTAAAGAGTTATAAATATTAAATAACTCTTTTGAGTATCTTTTGTGAATATTCTCAAAATGTTCAATTACTTTTGGCTCACAAGATTTTAATACTTCAAGTAAAGCATCGTAAACTTTAGTAATCGTTTCATACTCTTTTACTAAAATTTCACAAATACCTCTTAAATCTTTTTTAATAGCAAACTCTTTAGCTTCTGCTGCTTGTGGTCTTATCGTTTCATTTATGAAATCTAAAACATCTTGTATATTTGATTCTTCTAAAAGTTTTGTATTTGTTGTAGCATCAGAATTTTTAATAGAATTGATTTTATTTTTATACTCTTTAAAACTATTTTCAAAGAAATCCAAATCATCAACATTTTTTTCATGTAAATCTTTTTTAAATTGAGTTACTATTTTTGTATATTCATCTTCAATCAAAATATCTTTTTGTTGTGCTCTTGATTCAAGTGCCATTCTTGCAGAAATAGGAACAACTTTAGCAAAATATTTTGAGAATTTTTCACTTACATATTTTGTAGTTGTTTCAACTTGTTCAGGAGTTAATTTATCCTTTTGATTTAAAACACATAAAGATTTATTTTTAAAGTGTTGCATATACTCTTCTAAAACTTCAGCTTCTGATAGTTTTCCTGCATTATCAATAAGTGTTAACCAAATAATTCCACCAACATCTCTTAGAACTTTTCTAGTTGTTTCTGTATCACTTTGCGATTGAGAATTAAGTCCTGGTGTATCAACAAATGAAATATCTTTTAATATATCCATTGGTGCATAAAGTGTTAGATATTTTATATCTTTCATTTCATGTTGTCTTTGGTCTGTAAAATCAGCAATTGATTCAATAGGAGCAAACTCTTGTGCACCTGAATAATAAGTGATTTTTAGTTTATACTCTTCACCATAATTTATAAAGTTAACTTTTGAAGTAACTGGCGTAATTCCTGTTGGTAAAATATTTCTTGAAAGCAAAGCATTTAAAAATGTAGATTTACCAGCAGAAAACTGTCCTGTAATTGCAACTTCCATTGGATATCTTGCACGTCTTATTTGTTTATTTAAAATACCTTTTAATTGATTTGAAGGAAAGAATTTTTCATCAAGAAGTTTATCTTGAACCTTTTTTATATCTCCAACTAAACCTTCATCATAAACAATTTCTTCAATATTATAGGTCTCTTTATATTCGTTAATAAAACTTTTTAGGATATTTAGATTTGCACTCATTAGTATAATCCTTTTATAGTTGTTGAAATATTTTCAAGTTTTTTAATGTTTTTATGTATATCAATCGATAATTGTGCTCTGTTTTTATCATTTTCTTCAAATGTATTGATTTGATTTTGAAGTGTTTCTTCATCATTTTTTAATTTTTGTTCAAAAGATTTTAGTGGAGCATTTAAAGTTTTGAAGAATGAATCAATCAGTAATGTACTAACTTTTTTAGCTTTTGATTTAATATCTTCTTCAATCGAAGTAAATTGATTTGATATAAATCCTTCAATTTCTCTATCTAGTTCATTTATTTTTGACTCTTTTGATTTTGAAACAGCTTCTGTGATTAAAGATACTAAAACTTCATTATTTGAAGTTAAAAATCCTGATTTGAAATCATCTTGGAAAAATCCTCTTGCATCAAAGTTCTCATTTTTGTGACCAATTGTAAATCCCATATCATGATATTTTTGTTCACATTGTTCACCAATTGTTTGAGATTTTTTAATAAATTTATATCTATAATCTCTAATTACATCAATAATCCCATCTTTTATTGCTGTTTCAACAATAACTTTGATTCTACTATTTTCAGGTCTTTTTTTAGTTTTTTCAAAAGAGTATCTAACATCACTTACAACTCTTTGTTTTATAACTGTTTGTAAGTCAATTAATTCACTTTGTAAAAAAGTTTCAAGTGAGTCAATATATGATTTTGCGTCATTTTTATAAAAATTGATATCTTCACTCATTGCTTGGAAAATTCTTGTATTTACCGCTTTTTTCTTATTAAACTCTTCTAACTCTTTTTCTAATTCATCTTTTGATTTTGATAAAAGTTTTAACTCATAGTTGTAAAATGATGTCTGTTTTTCAATAATTTTTTGTAGTTGATTTTTAGATGATTGAATTACAAGTTCACCTTTTTGTGAATTTGTTCCAAAAAGTGTTTCAGTTAAATATTTTTCAATCTCTAAAATTCCTGTATCTTCAAGTCTAAATCCAGCATCTAATGCCTCTTGAGCTCGACCAGTTCTATGTAAAAGTGCCATTCTTCCAGAAATAGGAATAAACTTAATAGTTTTTAAAATGTAATCAAGTTGAGAATCTTTATTTTGAGCTTTTAATTGTCGCTCAATTGATGATTTTGTATATTTAATAACTTCATCAAGTTGCTCTTTTGTAACTGTATCAGCACGTGTAATTACAATTAAAAGTTTTGAAATATTTTGGTATAAAACAGCATCAATGATAAACTCAACATCTTTTAAAGTTGCACTTTGTGATACATTCATTAGATGTAACATCATATCACATTGAGAAATATACTCTTTTGTTATCTCTTCTCTTTGAATAACTGGGTCATCAAGTCCTGGTGTGTCAACTATTTCAATTCCATCACTTAAAAAATCAAGTTTTGAACCAAGTTCAACGTATTTTACAAGATTACATTTTTTCCCACTTGCTTCTGCTGATGTATAAGAAGATAAATCTTTTATATCAACTTCATCAAATCTTGAAACAGGTCTTATATAATTTTTTAGATTTTCACCAAAAATTCTATTTGTTTCATTTACGAACTCTCTCATAGATTCAAGTTGTTCAGCAGATTTTTTTATTCTATCCCACTCTTGAGTATTCCAGTAATAAACTTTTGCAGTATCTGTTGGATTATGTTTTACTATTGTTAAGTTTGCAGTTTCTGGAACAACAGCACTTCCAAGAATTTCTCTTCCCATAAGGGCATTTAACATTGTTGATTTCCCAGCATTCATAACACCAGTAATTCCAATTGAGAATTTTTGATTATCTAAATAGTTTTTTGTATTTTCAAGTTCTTCTAATACTTCTTTATTTGAAATATCATTTTTTAATTCATTTATTAATTCTTCTAAAGTAGTTTTTAACTCTTTAAATGAAGATTTATTCTCTTCATCAATTTTTTCAACCTGATTATGAGATTGTTCTTCAACTAAATCAAGTTCTTTATATTCAAATAAAGATAATAGTTTATTATAGTGTTCGCTATTTATAATATTTTCATTTTTCAAATATTCAAAAGAAGAGTGTAAAATATTTATATTTTGTTTTGATTTATTTTGTAAGATAGTCTCTATAATATTGTGTTGTAAATGGTTTAATTCATTTAAGTTAGAAGGACTTTTTACTTTTATTTGTTGACATAATGTTTTAAATGATGTAAGTGGTAAAAATTTATCGTAATTTTTTCTAGTTGCACTTATAATTAAAGCAAATATAGTAAATGTTTCCTCATTTATAGTTGCTTCTATTGGTTCAACATCTAAATTCTGTTCAAATGTGATACCGTGATATAATAAAAAGTAGTCATTTACTAAACTCATTTTCTAATCTCCCAAAAATATAAAAAGTTAAATATCATTAATGATATTTAACTTTTTATATTTTTTTATTTACGAAGGAGGAAATCCTTCGTAATAATTATCTAAGTGCTACTAATTTTCTTCTTAAGTAAGCAATTTTGTTTTGTAATGGTAAGTGTTTTGGACAATGGTCTTCACAAGCCATTAAAGACATACAACCAAAGATTCCATCATCATCACCGATTAATTCATAGAAATCTTCAGCAGTTCTTTTGTCATGTGGGTCAACTTCAAATCTTGCAACTCTGTTTAATCCAACAGGTCCAACGAAGTTAGGTCTCATTAACATTGTTCCACAAGAAGCAACACAAATACCACACTCTATACATCTATCTAATTCAAATGTATCATTTGCAACATCTGGATCAATTCTTTCTTCCATTTTTGTAATATCAGTCTCTTCATTTGTTACAATCCAAGATTGAACTCTTTTAGACATAGCATCCATCCATTTACCTGTATTTACAGATAAATCTTTGATTAATTCAAATGCAGGCATAGGCATTAATTGTAATTTTCCAGTTGGATAGTTAGCAATTAATGTTCTACACGCTAGTGATGGTTTACCATTTACAACCATACCACAAGAACCACAAATACCAGCTCTACAAACGAAATCAAAAGATAAATCTGGATCCATTGTTTCTCTAATTTTCATTAATGCAATGAAAAGAGTCATCCCTGGAGTCTCTTCTAATTTGTACTCAACAAAGTGAGGTTTAGAAACCTTACTTCTTGGATTGAATTTTAGAACTGAAATAGTTATTTCTCTACCTTTTTCAATACTCATTATAAATCTCCTGCTCTTTCGTTTTTCTCTCTATAATTCATTGGTAAGCTAAATGGCATTAATGCATCTTGGATTTCGTGTCTATCTTTACCTTCAGCTTGCATTTTTTCTGTTACTTCATCAACAATTGCTTGTCTTTTTTCTGAATCTGGATGTTCTATAATCATACCTTTTGCACCATATCCTCTAAATGCAGGAGGTAATTCCATAGTCATAATGTCTAATGGCTCATAAGATACTGTTGGAGTTGTTTGATTTTCATCAGGCCAAGAAGTTAATGTTCTATTTAACCAGTTAGCATCATCTCTTTTTAAGTAATCTTCTCTATAGTGTGCCCCTCTTGACTCAGTTCTTTGTAATGCACCTTTAGCAACACAAAGAGCAACTTTTAACATTCTTGGAACTCTATATGCTTCTTCAAGTTCTGGGTTACCAGCTCTTTCTTTAGATTTTACATTGATTTGTTTTGTTTTTTTCAATAAATCTTCTAACTCGTTAACAGCTGCTTCTAAGTTAACACCATCTCTAAAGATTCCAACTTTTTCATCCATTAGATTTTGCATTCTGTTTTTAATTTTGAAAATATCTTCATTTCCATTATAAGCTAAAATTTCATCTAAATATTTATCTTGTTTGTCTAAGAATTTTTGAACAGTAGCAGTTGGAATATTTACGTCATTTGCTAAACAATAATCAGCAAAATAGTTACCAATAATCATACCTGCAACAACTGTTTCAGAAACAGAGTTTCCTCCAAGTCTGTTAAATCCATGCATATCCCAACAAGCAGCTTCACCACAAGCAAATAGACCTGCTAAGTTTTGTGATTCACCAGTTGGTTTAGTTCTAATTCCACCCATTGAGTAGTGTTGCATTGGAAGAACTGGAGCCCATCCTTTTCTACCTTCATCAGCTGGATCGATACCGTTAAAAATCATACAAATTTCTTGAACGTCTCTTAAGTTTCTTTCAATATGCTCTCTACCTAAGATAGAAATATCTAACCATACGTGGTATCCATAAGGAGAAGGAACCCCTTTACCATTTCTGATATGCTCAATCATTCTTCTAGAAACAACGTCTCTTGAAGCAAGTTCTTTTTTCTCTGGCTCGTAATCTGGCATAAATCTGTGACCATCAACGTCTCTTAAGATTCCACCATCTCCTCTACAACCTTCAGTTAATAAAATTCCTGATGGTACGATTGGTGTTGGGTGGAATTGAACAGCTTCCATATTTCCTAAAGTTGCAATTCCAGTTTCAAGTGCAATAGCAGCTCCTGTACCTTCACAAATAACTGCATTAGTAGTTTGTTTAAATACTCTTCCATATCCACCTGTAGCAATACATGTACCTTTTGCAACGTAAGCTTCTAATTCACCTGTAATTAAATCTCTTACAACTGCTCCATAACATCTTCCACCTTCGTGAATAATAGATAAAGCTTCTTTTCTATCTCTAATATCTACATTGTGTTTTAAAGCTTCATTTGCAACACCAAATAACATTGTGTGTCCAGTTGCATCAGCTGTATAACAAGTTCTCCATTTTTTAGTTCCACCAAAGTCTCTTGATGTAATTAATCCATGTCTATCTTCATCTTCTGTAATTGTTGTTTTTTTAGCATTAATAACAGCTTCTCTTGTTCCAGCTTTAACTCTAGACCAAGGTACCCCCCAAGATGCTAATTCTCTAATAGCTTTTGGTGCAGTGTGAACAAACATTCTAGCAACAATTTGGTCACATCCCCAGTCAGAACCTTTTACAGTATCTGCAAAGTGTAAATCCTCATTATCACCATCAGACATTTTTGAGTTACCTAATGAAGCTTGCATACCACCTTGTGCAGCAGCAGAGTGTGATCTTTTAACAGGTACTAAAGATAAAACTGTAGTACTTAATCCCTTTTTTTGTGCAGCAACAGCAGCTCTTAAACCTGCTAATCCTCCACCAATAACTAGTGCATCACAGTAATTAATTTTCATTATGCAATTCTCCCAACATTTTTATTTGAAATATTTAACTCCATAACTTTTGCTGTAGGAGTATATTTTTGTCCAACTGTTCCATTTTTAGCATTTTCCATACCAATTTTCATATAAGCTGCAAGTGATGCAAAACCTAATACTAAGAAAAATACAGTTAAAGCCCATTTAACTTTTTTAAGTGCTTTTCTTGTTGCTTTTGGATTTTCTCCATCAAACCATCCCCATTTAACACATAATCTATAAAGACCAATTGTTCCATGGAATTCAACTGCTAATAATAAAAGAATATATAAAGGCCACATCCACTCAGACCAGATTCTATCTGAACTCTCGTAAGGTCCGATATCAGCTGAGTTAGTCATAATGATATATAAGTGAACTGAACCTAAAAAGAACATCGCAAAACCTGTGAATGCTTGAATAAACCAAAGTTTTGTATCATCATGTCCCATACTATTTGAGTGAGCTTTCATTACTTGGTATTGTTTAAAGTTACCAGGTAATTTTCTCATACCTAAAGCAGCATGAACTATAAAAACTACAAATATTATTGCAGCAGCTATAGTAACTAATATTGGATTTCCACCTTCAAAAATAAAACTTCCCTCTAAAAGTTTTGTTACAGTGTACATAAAATCTTTCGAAATTAATATCGATGATACTAACAACATATGCGCCCACATAAATAAAGCTAAGAAACCACCAGTAAAACTTTGCATAAAATCAAGTTTTGCAGGTAATCTACTTTTCTTCCCTTCAACTGTTTTTCCTAAATAACCTTCTATTAGGTCACTCATTTGCTATCCTTTCTGCGATTTAGATTTTTTTGAATAATAGCAAAATAATAGCTTAAATCTTCTTCAAATATCTTTATTTTGTTTGTTTGATTGAGCTCTTTTATGGTTACAAATTGGTTACAAAATCCCTTTTAAAGGGATTTTTGATTAGATAGAGATTGACAAATTATTTGCTAGATTAAAAGTGTTGATGTTACTAATTAACACAAACTATTTTATAAATAATGATTGAACAGATAATTGTGATAAATTAATGATTGTATCAATGTTTATTACGGGAATAAAAAATACAATAGCTGAACCAATTCCACCCAAAATTGTTAAGATTGCAACAAATGCAATTGCATAAGTTGAAACTCTTTTATCATTAAATTCTTCTGTTTCAATATAATGAACTGAAGGATAAAAATACATCATTGCAATAAGTTTAAAATAGTAATAAACAGATACAATAGTTGCAATAATTGCAACTATTGTAAGTACAGTATAACCTGCATTTATAGCTTCTGTAAATACATAAAATTTACCAATAAATCCTATTGTTGAAGGTATTCCTGCAAGTGAAAATAAAAATATTGTCATCATTGCAGCTAAAAAAGGTCTTTGTTTTGCTAAACCTTTAAAATCATCATATGTAACTTTTACATTTGTTTCTGAAATAATATGAGAAGCTAATCCAAATGCACCAAGAGCAGATAATAAATAGGCAATTAAATAAAACATAATTGCATAAGCGGAGTCAATATTAATTAGTTGATTATCTTTATATCCAAGAGCAATAAAAGCTAAAAGTAAATAACCTGTATGAACTATAGATGAAGCTGCTAACATTCTTTTTACTATTTGTTGTGTAATTGCAAGCCAAGTTCCAAATACTAAAGTAAAAATAATTATTATTGAAATGATACCATCCCAAAAATCAATAATAGGTGCTATATATCCTAAAATTATTCGTAAGAAAAATGAAAAAATTGCAATTTTAAATGTCGATGCCATATAAGCAGTGATAATCATAGGTGCGCCCCTATAAACATCCAATAACCAAGATTGGAAAGGAAACGCTGCTATTTTGAATAGGAATGTAAATAAAATTAGAGTAAATCCAATATAAACTAAAACCATATTTTGTGAATCAGCATTATTTATAAATATTAAAATATCAGCTAAATTTGTACTTGTCGTTGCACCAAAAATTAGAACTACACCTAAAAGATAAAAAGCTCCAATAAATGAACCTAAAACTAGATATTTAAAAATTGCTTCAACTCTTTTTGTATCATCAGAGTTGTATCCAACCATAATATAAACAGAAAAAGAGGCAATTTCAAGGGCAATATAAGCTGTTACTAACTCATTTGAGTGTGCTAATATCATCATTCCAAAAAGAGCAAATAATAATAAAGAGAAAAATTCCCCTTTAAAATAACTTCTATGTTGAAAATAGTGTTCACCAATTAGTAAAGTTAGTAATGTTCCAGCAATTAATAATATATTGAAAAAATTTGAAAAACTATCAAACGTTAAAACATCATTTAAAAAATGTGGAAAAGGTTGAACTGAATATGAACTATTTATATTCAGTAGTGTAAATCCTAATGCAATAATCAAAAAGAATGATGAAACAACGATGAAATTTTTAACACTAAATCTTTCATACATACTCATAAACATAAGAACCATTGCTCCAAGTAGGATTATTAAACTTGGAATTAGATACAAAAATTGATTCATTTTGCTGCTCCAATATGTAAGATGTCATTTAAGTAATGAGTAACGGTTGGTTCAAATTTATTAATAAAAATTTCTGGATAAAGACCCATTAAAAATACAAG
This sequence comes from Arcobacter ellisii, assembly GCF_003544915.1. NCBI lineage: Bacteria > Pseudomonadati > Campylobacterota > Epsilonproteobacteria > Campylobacterales > Arcobacteraceae > Arcobacter > Arcobacter ellisii. The sequence goes on from NZ_CP032097.1 coordinate 442,726, forward strand.
AATAACCCAAGGAATTAATCCAATTATCTCTTTTATTTTTAAATCTCTCATTGTAAGTTCAGCAGAGCCTTCAGGTCTATCTTGCAAAATTGCTCTTTGAAACATCCACAACATATAAGAAGCTCCAATAATAACTGTAAGTGCAGCTACATATCCTAAAGATGTATTAAATTCATAAATTCCAAAAATTATAAGTAATTCTGAAACAAAACCATTAGTTCCAGGTAATCCTACATTTGAAAATAACATAACAGCAAAAATAAAAGTAAATATTGGTGCCTTTTTTGCAATTCCACCTAAATCTTTAATTGTTTTAAATCCTGTTTGTTCTTGTAATAATCCAACAAGTAAAAATAGTGCACCAGTTGCGATTGCGTGAGCAATTATTAAATATAATGCTCCATTTATTCCATATGAGTTTAAAGAAAAAATACCAGCAGATATAAAACTTAAATGTGAAGCAGAAGAATAAGCAAACATCCTTTTAATGTCATCTTGCATAAGTGCAGCAATTCCAAAATAGATAAGCCCAAATAGACCAATTGCTACAAACCAAGTTGAAAATTCAACATAAATATCTGGAAAAATTGGAATCATAAATCTAACAATTGCATAAACTCCAAGTTTAGCCATAATTGAAGACAATAAAAATACTGCACCAGTTGGAGCATTTTTATATGTTTCCATAATCCAAGTATGAAGAGGGAAAATTGGAATTTTTATTGCAAATGCAGCTAAAAATGCTAAAAATAACCATACTTTTGTATTGTAATCAATCGTTGTAATTGTCATTAATTTATCATATGCAAAAGACCAAGTTCCAAATTCATTGTGATATGCAACTCCTAAATATAAAATTGCAATAAACATTAAAAGAGAACCAACCATTGTATAAACAGTTACTTTAATAGTTGTAAAAACTCTATTTCCAAAACCATATTGTCCAATTAATAAAAAAACTGGTAAAAGCATAACTTCCCAAAAGAAATAAAACAGAACAACATCTAAAGCTAGAACAGCACCAGTAACTCCTGTTTGAACTAAAAGCATATTTATCCAATAACCTTTAGTTTTTCCTTCCCATAAAAGTAAATATGAAGTTGGTATTAAAATTGCAATCATCATTAAAATTGTAAGAGAAAATCCATCTAATCCAATATAATAATTAATTCCATAACTCTCAATCCAAGGTACATTTGTTAGAAATTGCATACCTGATGTTGGTTCAAATTCTATATAAATTTTTAAAACAAGTGCAAGAATAACAGTTGTAGTCAAAAAAGCTATATTTCTGATTGTGTTAACATCTCTTGTTGTTATCATCAAACCAAAAGCAACAACTGCAGGTAAAAATATAATAAATGAAAGAATATCTGCACTCATATTATAATCCTAAAGTAATATATAAATATACAAAAATGCAAGTCATACCAACTAACATAAATGCTGCGTAAAATCTAACATTTGCATTTTGTATCATTGCAACTTTTTTACCAATATTTATAAATGTTGTTGATGAACTCATTATAAATGCATCAATAATTTTATCATCAATAATTTTGTCTATAAAAGTTGATAAAGCTTTTGTTGGTTGAACAAATAATGAATCATAAATTTCATCAATATAAAATTTATTTCCAATAAATCCAATCTCTTTCTCTGGTTTTGATAAATCAAAATTTGCATATTTTGCATAAGCTGCCATAATTCCTGTTGCTGCAACAATTATTGATAACGCCATCAATACATATTCAGTTGTATGGTCCATATGAATATGTTTTGAATTTAATTGAGAAAGCCAAGTATCAACAAAATGATTTCCTCCAAAAATTGCAGGAAGATTTAAAAAACCTGCTCCAATTGCACCAATTGCTAAAATTAATAAAGGAATAGTAATAGTTTTTGATGTATAAACATACTCTTCATTGTGATGATTTGGTGCAACAAAAACAATAAAATACATTCTAAACATATAATAAGCTGTCAAAAATGCTGTAAATAGTGCAATTGCCCAAATTAGATATTGCCCTTCTTGAAATGCTGCTGCTAAAATTGCATCTTTTGAGAAAAATCCAGAAAATGGAGGTATTCCTGAAATTGCAATAACTCCCACTAAAAAAGTAAATCCAATAATTGGAAGATTTGCTCTATGTTTTGCAATTTTAAAGATATTTTGTTCATGGTGTAGAGCGATAATAATTCCTCCTGCTCCCATAAATAACATAGCTTTAAAAAATGCGTGAGTAAATACATGGAAAAGCCCAGTTGAATAAAATCCAAGACCAACAGCAATAAACATATAACCTAATTGACTCATTGTTGAATATGCAAGTATTTTTTTAATATCCGTTTGACGTGTAGCTATAATTGCAGCTAGTAGAGCTGAAATGGCTCCAATATAAGCAATAAATAAACCAATTTCTTCAATTCCACTATATAAAAAGTGAAATCTTGCAACCATGTAAACCCCAGCTGTTACCATTGTTGCTGCATGAATTAAAGCTGAAATTGGTGTTGGTCCTGCCATTGCATCAGGAAGCCAAACATAAAGTGGAATTTGTGCTGATTTTCCCATTGCTCCAACAAATAATAAAAACCCTGAGATTACCAATAATTCATTTGAAACATTTGATATATTTGCTTCAATTGTTCCAAATGATAAATCAACTTGACCTAATGCAAAAAATAGAGTTACAACTCCTAGTAAAAAACCAAAATCTCCAACTCTATTTACTATAAATGCTTTATTAGCTGCAAGAACATTCTCTTTGTTCCCATAATAGAATTTGATTAGAAGATATGAACAAACTCCAACACCTTCCCAACCGATAAATAAGATTATTGGATTATCTGCTAAAACTAATATTAACATTGAAGCTAAGAAGAGGTTAAAATAAGCAAAGAACTTACCAAATCCTTCATCATTTTTCATGTAACCAATTGCATAAATATGGATTAACCAACCTACAAAAGTTACAAACATTGACATAAATATTGAAAGATTATCTCCTAAAAAATTCATTTCAATATTTAACTTTTCTACATTTAACCATGTAAAAATATGTTGTTTAAATATAACTTTCTCTTCTAACATTTGAAGAAATAAATTAAGAGTTATTAAAAATGAGATTAAAGGCGTAATTGTTCCAATTAGTGCAAAATATATCTCTGATACTTTTTGCTTTTTTATATGATAAAAATATAAAAAAGCATTTGCTATTGCTCCTAATAATGGAGCTAAAATAATCCAAACTAATAAAGAGGTATTCATGATTTTTCCCCTTGTGAAAGAGTTGTAAAGATATCAGTATCAAGAGATTTTCTTGATCTATATAATAAAATTATTACAGATAGAAAAATCGCAGCTTCTGCAGCAGCAATAGATATAACCATAACTGTAATTATTTGAGGATCTAAATTAAAATGATATCTTGCAAATGTAACTAAAAATAAGTTGATTCCATTTAGCATCATTTCAATTGACATATAAATAACAAAAATATTTTTTCTTGAAATAACACCAATTGCCCCAATAGAAAATAACATCATTGAAACAAATGCATAGGATGTTAGTGAAATCATGTCTAATCCTCCTTACTATTTAGTTTAGATTTTCTTTTTTTTGCAAGAACAACTGAACCTACAAGAGCTATTAGAAGTAAAATAGAGATTAACTCAAAAGAGATAATCCAATTATTATATAGTTCAAGTCCAACAGGTTTTATATCCCCAAAATCACTTTCACTTATTGATAAATCTTTTGAAGGTAGATTTGAAATAGCTTTTAAAACTAAAATATTTAAAGGTATCATAATAGCAACACCTAAAGCAATAAGTTTATATTTGTTTGGTTCTTTTGGTAAATCTTCATCTTTGATATTTAAAAACATCAAAATAAAAAGAATTAAAGTCATAATAGCTCCTGCATAAACTATTATTTGAACTAAAAATAAAAAAGTTGCATTTAAAAGAGCGAACATTCCAGCAACACTCATCATTGTAACTAGAACACCAAGTGCACTATACATTGGACTTTGGTAAACAATCATAGCAATAGCCCCAGTTATAGCAAAAAATGCTAAGGCAATAAAAATTAAATCAGCCATTATTCTAAATCCTTTGCTCTTTCATTAGCCATTAAAGCTTTTTTATCTAAGACAAAATCTTCTCTTTTTGAACCTGTGAATGAAAAAATTCCAGTATCCATTCTAATTGCATCACAAGGACAAGCTTCAACACAATATCCACAAAAAACACACTCTAGTAAATCAATTTTAAACTCTTTTGGTCTTTTTTCATTGTGTTCATCAAATCTCTCTTCTGCTTCTATAAAAATACATTCAGCAGGGCATGCTGTTGCACACATAAAACAAGCAACACATTTTTCACTTCCATCATCAAATTTTGTAAGTCTATGAACACCTCTATATCTTTCATTCAAATCAGTTGGTTGAACTTCTGGATATTGCATAGTTTTTAAATTATCAATATCACTTAAATTTTTTATGAAATGTTTAAAAGTTGTTTTCATTCCTCCTGCAATTGCAGGTAAATATAACTTATCTTTAAATGATTTTCCATATCTTGGTACTACTTTTATTGCCATTTTATTTTCCTACTACAACTATAATCGCAGTAACTACGATATTTAAAAGAGCTAATGGAATTAAAACTTTCCAACCCAACATTTGTAATTGATCATATCTAAATCTTAAAACAGTCCATCTAACCCAAATATAAACAAATGCCATCATAAAAAATTTAATTAAAAAAGTTCCTACTTGAATTACTGCAGTTGTAATATTTACACCATTTGTCCCAAGTCCTGTAAGTAAAAATGAGATTAAAAGAGCAACTACAACAAAACAAATTGACCAAAATGCAATAGTTAAAATTTTTGTCTCTTTTTCTCTACTTTTATTTTCACCAATTGCTTTATTATTTTTTTTCATCCATCTTGTAAAAAAGAAAATTTTTAATGGAAGTATTATAATAATTGCTAAAATAACATAATTTATATTACTTTGAATTTGGTGAGTATCTAACCAAGGAATTTGATAACCTCCGAAAAATAAAGTCACAATTAAAGCACTTGAAGCACTCATTGCAGCATATTCACCAACTTGAAAAAGACCAAATTTCATTGCACTATATTCTGTATGATAACCTGCAACTAATTCTGATTCACCTTCTGCTAAGTCAAAAGGAGCTCTATTTGTTTCTGCAAATGCACAAACTATAAAGATAATTGCTGCAAGTGGTTGAATAAATATTCCCCACATTGGAATAAAACCAAGATAAGTTCCACTTTGTGCATTTACCATATCTGTTAAATGAATTGAACCATAAGAGATAATCATAGAAATAATAGCAAGTCCCATGGCTGCTTCGTATGAAATAACTTGAGCACTAGCTCTAATTGATCCTAAAAGTCCATATTTGCTCCCAGAAGAGTAACCTCCAAGAATTATTCCATAAACACTAAGTCCAGCAAATGCTATAAACCACATAATTCCTAGTTCATTTGGAATAGCTTGCATAATATTTTCTTTTCCATCTATAACTAAAACATCAGCAAATGGAATAACTGCAAAAGTTAAAAAAGAACATAAAAATACAATTACAGGAGCAACTGTAAAGAAAAATTTATATCTAATATGAGAAGGAGTAAAATCCTCTTTAAAAACAAGTTTTAACATATCTGCAAAACTTTGAATTAATCCTCCAAGTCTAAAAGGTCCAATATTACATCTATTTGGTCCACTTCTATCTTGCATAAATCCTGATACTCTTCTCTCCCACCAAACAAATAAAGGAGTTAATCCAACTGCTAATAATGCAGCTATTACAATATTTACTATAATTATAATTGTGCTACTCATAGAGTTCCTTTTTCAATCATAGATTTAAGATTTTCTATAATTGTTGTTATAGTTTGCATTGGATTATTTTTATTCATTTTTGAAATAACTTTTTGTTTAATTCCATCGCAGTTGATATAAGTTCCAGATTTTTCATAAAATGAAGCAACAGGAACAGCAATGTTTGAATAACCAATTGTAAGACAAAGATGACTGAAAAAAGAGATAACTTTTTTATTTTCTAATAATTTTGTATTGTTTTCAAAAAAATCATTTTCAATTATTACTACTAAAGAAGCACTATTTAAACTATTTTCAAAATACTCTTTTGTTTCATCTATATTTAATTCTTTAAAAGAGGCTCTATTTGAAGTTTTATCTTTTTGTCTTAAATAATCATCTCCAAAATTTTCATCAATTGTGTTTGGTGAATATCCTGATAAATTAATATTTAATTTTGTTGCTAAATTTTTTACATTTAACATCTCTTCATAAGAAAGATTTGCACTTAATACTATTAAAATATTTTTGTTTGTTGTTAATTCTTTAAAAATATTTGCAATAGTTGTATTTATATCTGAGATATTTTTATTAACTAAAGGAGTTTCAAATCTTTTTTCATTCTCTTTTGAATAAGACAGACGTCCTTCATCACACATAAACCAACCATTTATTGCTTTATTAACTCTTGGTCTAAATCTAAAAATTTGGTCATCTTTATATTTTTCTTTTCTATGGTCAACAAAAATATTACAACCTTTTGAACAACCATTACAAATTGAATCAAAAGTTTCTAAAAACCAAACCCTTTGTTTAAATCTAAAATCTTTATTTGTTAAAGCACCAACAGGACATAAATCAATAACATTCATGGCATAAGGATTATTTAATGGTCGTCCTGGAAAAATTCCAATAACTGAGTGGTCTGCCCGACTAATAACACCTAATTCATTTGTTTTTGTAATATCAGAACAGAATCTTACACATCTTGTACAAAGTACACATCTTTCTTGATCCAACATAACATTAGACCCAATATCAACTCTTTTTCTTGCATGATTTTTTGAATCAACATTTATTCTTGATTCATAAAAACCTGATTCCATGTAGTAATCTTGTAGTTTACACTCTCCAGCTTGGTCGCAAGTAGGACAGTCAATTGGATGATTTATAAGTTCAAGTTCAAGAATTTCTCGTCTAACTTTTTCGATATTCTCGCCTTTAGTTCTTACAATCATCCCATCTTTTATAGGAGTATCACAAGCAATTTGGGGTCTTTTTTGACCTTCAATTTCAACCATACACATTCTACAGTTTCCATCTTTTCCTAATGCTTGATGATAACAAAAGTGAGGGATATGAATGCTCTCATCCAGTAACTTATCAATCAACAAGCTACCTTTAGTAGCTTGCATCTGTACACCATTGATTGTAACACTTACTATCTCAGCCATAAACACCCCTTAGACTTAAGTTTTTTTTGTTTTTTAATTACCTGTATATAATTGTCTTGGTCTTGCAATTTTGTGTTTTGGATCTTGTTTTAATTCAGACCATTGTGCTAACCATCCTGGCGTTCTACCAATAACGAAGATTGGAGTAAACATCTCAACAGGAATTTTTAAAGCAGTTAAAATTACACCAGAATAGAAGTCAATATTTGGATATAAACCTCTTTCTTTGAAGTAATCATCACTTAATGCTGCTTCTTCTACAGCTGCTGCAATATCAAGTAATTTAGAGTCTAGTTTTAACTCTTCTCTTAATTTGTCTTGTAATCCTTTTAATGTTTCAGCTCTTGGGTCTCTGTTTTTATAAACTCTGTGTCCGAATCCCATTAATCTAAATGGATCATTTTTATCTTTTGCTTTTGCAATATATGTTGGTACATTTTTAACATCACCAATTAATTTTAATTGATCCATAACTTTTTCATTAGCACCACCATGAGCAGATCCCCAAAGTGCAGAAATACCAGAAGCAATAGCAACATAAGGGTGAGCTTCAGTTGAACCAACGTTTCTTACAGTTGTTGTAGAAGCATTTTGTTCGTGATCAGCATGTAAAGTTAAAATAGCATCTAATGCATCGATTTCAACTTGTTTGATTTCATCATTTTTACCATCACCTAAATATTTCATTCTTCCACCTGGATATGCTCTTAACATATATAAGAAGTTTTCAGTGAAATATCTATTTACATCTGGATAAATTAGTGGAGTACCAATTGAATTTCTATAAGCCATAGCAGCAATAACTGGCATTTTAGCTAAGATTCTTCTTCTCATCATTTTAAATTGTTCTTCATCTTCTAAATGTAAGTGATCTTTATAAAATGCTGCAAGTGCCATAGTAGCAGCTCCCATAGTTGCCATTGGGTGAGCACCATCTGGTAATGCATCAAATAATCTAATGATTCCTTCATTTAAGAAAGATCTATGTCTGATTTCTAAATCGAAGTTTTTAGAAGCTTCAGGAGTTGGAAGTTTTCCTCTCATTAATAAATAAGAAACGTCTAAGAAAGAGTGTTTTCCAGCAAGTTCTGAAATATCATATCCTCTATATCTTAATTCTGAGTTTTCACCATCAATAAATGTGATTTTTGATTCACAAGATGCAGTTGAAGTATAACCAGGGTCATAAGTAAACATACCTGAATCTTTATAAAAAGTAGATATATCTACAACGCTTGGTCCTCTTGTACCATCTATAATGTTATATTCATATGATTTACCATTTCTATTGTCTGTCAACGTCATTGTATTTTTTGCCATTATTTCTTTTCTCCTATAAATAAATTAAATTTTAGTTTTTTAAATATGTTTTAAATTCGTCTGGGAATTTTTTAATAATACTTGAAATGATATCTTTTACTGCTGGTGCAAAAACACAAATTGTTTTTCCATTCATAGTATTACAAACATCAAGTATAGTTTTTAAATCTTCGTTTGAAGCATCACCATTTAAGATTTTTCTTAAAATCTTATCTATCCATCCTGTACCCTCTCTACAAGGTGTACATTGACCACAAGACTCATGGTGATAAAATTCTATAATATTTTTTGCTACATCAACCATAGATGTATCTTCATCAATTACTATCATTCCTCCTGTACCTAAAGTTGAACCAATATCCCACATTGATTCATAGTCTAATACGGCCTTTTCTACTTCAGAAGCGGTTAGTATTGGACAAGATGAACCTCCTGGAATAATTGCTTTTAATTTTTTCCCATCTTTCATTCCACCACCAAGAATATTTAGAAAATCTATCATCTTATTTCCATATTCCATTTCATAAACACCTGGATTATTAACAGGTCCTGAAATAGCAAAAAGCATAGTTCCTGGTGATTTTTCTGTACCATATTTTGTATAACCTTGCGCTCCATTTTCTACAATATTTGGAACAGAGGCAATTGTTTCTACATTATTTACAGTTGCTGGATTATCAAAGAACCATTCACACTCTTTACCATGTGGTTTAAGTCTTGGATGTCCACGTTTTCCCTCAAGTGATTCTATAAGTGCAGATTTTTCTCCACAAATATAAGCTCCACCACCTCTGTGAACTGTAATATCAAGTTTAAAATCATATTTGTCCATGATTTTATCACCAATTATTCTATTTTCGTAAGCTTCTTTTATCGCTTCGTTTACTCTATCAATAAAAAATTTGTATTCACCTCTTATATAAATATAAGCATGGTGGGCATTTATTGCATAACAAGTGCAGATAATTCCTTCTATTAAAAGATGTGGGTCATATTGAAAAATTTGTCTATCTTTAAAAGTTCCTGGTTCACTCTCATCCCCATTTACTATTAAATATCTAGGACGTTCATCAACTGGTGGCATAAGTTCCCATTTTGGTCCACAAGGAGCACCACCACCACCTTTTCCTCTAAGTCCAGATTTAGTTACTTCAGCAGTAACTTCATCAGGAGTCATAGTAAAAAGTTTATCAATTGAAGAGTATCTACCATTTTCTAGAGCAACTTCAAGCTTATGTGAATTTGGAATGTCAAAATTTTTACTTACAATTTTAGTTATCATTTTTGCACTCCTTTATAAGTTCATCAACTTTTTCTTTAGTTAATTTTTCGTGATACTCTCCATTTAATGCAAACATAGGTGCACCTCCACAAGCTCCAAGACACTCAACTTCACTTAATGTAAATAAGCCATCTTCACTTGTTTGTCCTGCATCAATACCAATAGTTTCTTTTATATGTTGTTTTAATTCACGGCTTCCACATAACATACAAGAAACAGTTTTACAAAGTTCAATATGATATTTGCCAATTGGTTTTAAATTAAACATTGTATAAAAAGTTGCAACTTCATATACTTGAATAGGAGTTTTTCCTAATTTTTCAGCTACGTAAACCATAGCCTCAGGACTTACCCATCCCTCTTGTTCTTGAACTAGCCAAAGAGCTGGTAACATACAAGAATCAATTTTTGGATATCTACTTACATACTCTTGGAATTTTGCTTCATTCTCAGGTGTGTATTGAAATTTACTCATCTATCAAACTCCCCTGCAATAAAATTCATACTAGCCATCGTAACAACAGCATCAGCAAGCATACCACCTTCAACAATTTTCGAATAAGCTGCTAGTGAATAAAAACATGGTGGTCTACATTTAACTTTATAAGGTCTTCCACTTCCATCACTAACTATAAAAAATCCTAATTCACCATTTGCAGCTTCAGTTGAAGAATAATACTCACCTTTTGGAACTTTAATTCCTTCAAAAGTAAGTTTAAACTGGTTCATTAATCCTTCAATATTTCCATAAACATCTTTTTTTGAAGGAAGTAACACGCCTGGTGCATCAACATTTATAGCACCATCTGGAAGATTTTTCATTGCTTGTTTAATGATTCTAATAGATTGTTTCATCTCTTCAAATCTACACATCATTCGGTCATATACATCCCCATGACTTCCAATTACTACATCAAAATCAAAGTTTTCGTAACCATAATAAGGCAAATCTTTTCTTAAATCGTGTGCAACACCAGCTGCTCTTAAATTTGGTCCAGATATCCCATTTCTTAATGCAAAATCTGCTTTTATAACCCCCACATCTTGAGTTCTATCTAAGAAGATTTTATTATGTGCAATTAATGATAAAGCATCATCAATTGCAATTTCAACATCTTTTAAAACATCAAATAAATCTTCATTAAAGCCATCATACAAATCAAACTCTAATCCACCAATTCTAGTATATGTATTTGTAAGTCTTGCACCAGTTAATTTTGATAATAATTCATAAGCTTTATCTCTTGGAGCAAATAGATACCAAAAGTTTGTAAGTCCACCAAGGTCAACCATATTTGCTGCGTTACAAACTAGATGATCGATGATTCTGCTTAACTCTCCAATTATAACTCTTATCATTTTGGCTCTTGGAGTTATATCAATTCCAAGCATCTCTTCAACAGCTTTTGAATATCCAATATTATTTAAAATAGCACTACAATAGTTCAATCTATCAGTATATGGAATAATTTGAGAATAGGTATGATTTTCACAAGATTTTTCAAAACCTCTGTGTAAATACCCAATCTCAGTAACACAAGCAGTGATAGTTTCACCTTCCATAGCAACAAAATTTCTAATTGTTCCATGTGATGCTGGATGAGAAGGTCCAACATTTAAAAGCATTAAATCTTTTATCTCTTCATCATCATAATCTTTAGATTTAAGTAAAGGTAACATTTCATCCATCAAATCTTCAGTATTAGTACAGATTTGCCCTTTTGTTGTCTCATAATCTTTTCTTAGAGGATGACCAACAAATTGATGATGATTTAAAACCCTTTTTAAGTTAGGATGACCAATAAATTTTATTCCATATTGGTCATAAGTTTCTCTTTCCGCCCAATTTGCTGATTCATATAAATCACAAAGAGAATCGATTTCTAAAGTTTCATCATTTATAAAAGATTTAATAGAAATTTGTTTTTTAAAAGTTTCATCTCTTAATATGTAAACAACTGCAAATCTTGAAGGAGTAATATCTGGAAATTTAGAGTAGTCAATTGCTGTAATATCAAGCAATATTGTATAATTTTCATCATTCTTAAGTTTAGAAATAGTCGATTTTAAATCTTTAGAATCGATTAACATATCACAATTAAACATCTAAAAATCCTTTATAATCTTTTACTCTATCTTTTAAAATCGACTCATCATTTGCTTTTTCTTGAATTCTTAAAATTGCATCAAGAACTGCTTCTGGTCTTGGAGGACAACCTGCAATGTATTCATCAACAGGAATTATTTGATCAATTCCTTGAACAGTTGTATAGTTATCATAAAAACCTCCACTACAAGCACAAGCTCCCATAGAAATAACCCATTTTGGTTCACACATTTGTTCATATATTTTTTTCAAAATCGGTGCTTGTTTGTATGAAATAGTTCCTGCAACTATTAATAAATCTGCTTGTCTTGGAGAAAATCTTACTACTTCTGCTCCAAATCTTGATAAATCATATTTTGAACCAGCAACAGCCATAAATTCGATACCACAACAAGCAGTTCCAAATGCCATTGGCCAAAGTGAATATGATCTTCCCCAGTTTATAGCGTGATCAAGTCTAGTTGTAACTATAGAATCACCTAATTTTGATTCAACTCCTAATCCCATGATAGCGCCTTTTTCTTATAGATATAAATTAATCCAGCAAACAATAATCCCATAAATATAAACATTTTAACAAGACCATAATATCCTAATTCAGCCACATTTACTGCCCATGGAAACATAAAAACAATTTCCACATCAAATAATAAAAAGGAGATGGCAACTAAATAAAACTTCACAGAAAATCTAATATTTGTATTTCCAACAGGATTCGTAATACCACTTTCGTAAACACTATTTTTTATTTCTGAATTTTCATTTTTAGGGCCTATAAATCTAGTTAAAACAAATACACCAGAAAGAATAAGTCCTATAGAAACAAAAATAACAGAAGCCAATATTAATTCAGTCGACATTTTATTTCCTATTTATTAATATTATAAATTGATTGTACACTTTTTTTTTATACATAATAAAGTTTTTTCTCTATTTCCAAACTATTATAGAAATAGTGAGAAAAAATGTAATACTTTGTCAAAAAGTTACAATTTAAACTCTTTTGATAATTGTTCTAAGGCTATTTTTAGGGCATTTTGACTTAATGCAGTATTTAATCTAAAATATTTATTTCCATTGCTACCAAATGATACACCATCATTTAAAGCAATTTTGCATTTTGTTAATAATATATTTTTTATTTCATTATGAGATAGTTCTACTTTTGAAAAATCAAGCCATAATAAATAGGTTGCTTCAGGAACAAAAAAATCAATTTTAATCTCATTTTTTTCAAAATAATTTTTTGTAAATAAGATATTATTCATAATATAACTTTTTAACTCTTTTACAAAAAGTGAACCTTTTTCATAAGCTGCTTTTGTTGAAACATATCCAAAAAAGTTGATTGAATGAATCTCTCTTTTAATTGCAATTTTTTTAAATTTATTTAAAAGCTCTTCATTTTTACTTATGGCATAAGCACAATTAAGTCCAGCAATATTAAAAGTTTTTCCAGCACTATTTAAAGTTATTGTTTGATTTGCTATCTCTTTTGAAATAGAAGCTAATGGAGTGAATTTTTTGAATGTGATATCACTATGAATTTCATCTGAAACTATTATGATATTGTGTTTTATACAAATATTTGCTAATTTTTCAAGTTCCTCTTTACTCCAAACTCGACCAACTGGATTGTGTGGAGAACAAAGAGCTAGAATTTTTGTTTTTGGGGTGATTTTTGATTCTAAATCTTCTAAATCCATAGTGTAATAACCAAACTCATCTTTTTTTAGTTCATTTACAACTACTTTTCTTTCATTTGCTGTAACACATTTAAAAAGTGGTGGATAAATCGGAGTCTGAACTATAACTTCATCGCCGATTTCACTAAAAGCTTCAATACAAGCGCTATAAGCTGGAACTACACCGTTTATCATAAAAATATCTTGTTGTTTTATCTCCCAATTATGTTCATTTTTTTGCCAGTTTATAATTGAAGCATAAAGTTTAGGTGTATCAACACTATAACCATACAATGAGTTTGAAGCAGCTTTTATAATCTCATCATTTATAAAAGAGGGAGTTTTAAAATCCATATCAGCAACCCAAAGTGGATTTAGGTCTTCATATCCAAAATATTTTTTCAAACCATCGTATTTTGCACAATTTGTATTTTTTCTATTTATTTCTTCATCAAAATTGTATTCAATATTATCAAGCATATGTAAAACCTCTATTATAAACTATATTTTATAGATAAAATGATATAAGATTTTAACTTAATTAACTGATGAACTAGATTTGAGGGAAAAATGAAAGAAGCTATTGAATTATTGAAAAGAAATGATTTGTTAAGAGTTATTGATGATGAATTGGATATTTATTTAGAAATTCCACATATTGCTTACATAGAAGTAAAAAAAGAGGATTCTAAAGCTCTATTATTCACAAATGTTGTAGATACAAAGAACAATAAAAAATTTGATATTCCAGTATTGATGAATGTTTTTTGTAATGAAAAAGCAGTGAAACTTTTTATTGGAGATGGGGATAAAATTGGAGCTGAAATTGAAGGGCTTTTAAAAATGAAGCCACCAACAACTTTTAGCGAAAAGTTATCTACTTTTGGAAAATTATTTGCTCTAAAAAATACTATACCTAAAAAATTAAAAGGAAAAGGTGAGTGTCAACAAGTAATAAAGCTTGGAAGTGATGCAAAACTTTCTGATTTACCAATTCTTACAACTTGGGAACAAGATGGAGGTCCATTTATTACAATGGGGCAAGTGTACACAACTTCTTTAAATGGTGAATTAAAAAACCTTGGAATGTATAGACTTCAAGTTTATGATGACCAAACTTTAGGAATGCACTGGCAAATTCATAAAGACTCAAATCATTTCTTCCATGAGTATAAAAAAGCTGGTAAAAAGATGCCTGTAAGTATAGGAATTGGTGGAGATCCTATGTATATTTGGTGTGGACAAGCTCCTCTTCCAATTGGAATTTTTGAGCTTATGTTATATGGTTTTGTAAAAAATAAAAATGCTGAGCTTGTAAAGTCAATTACAAATGATATTTATGTTCCAAAAGATAATGATTTTATAATTGAAGGTTTTGTTGACCCATCAAAACTAAGAATTGAAGGACCATTTGGAGACCATACAGGTTATTACACACTAGAAGAAGAGTATCCATTTATGGAAGTTACTGCTATTACAAGTAAGAAAAATCCTACTTATCTTGCAACTGTTGTTGGAAAACCGCCACTTGAAGATAAATATATGGGGCATGCAACGGAGAGAATTTTTTTACCACTTTTAAAAACAACTGCTCCTGATTTAGTTGATTATTATATGCCTGAAAATGGAGTTTTTCATAATCTAATTATTGCAAAAATTAAAACACTTTATCCAGGACATGCAAGCCAGATGATGCATGCATTTTGGGGAGTAGGGCAAATGAGTTTTGTTAAACACGCTATTTTTGTAAATGAGGATGCACCTGAACTGACTTCTCATGAAGAGATTACAAAATATATTTTAAATAGAATAAATATTGATGATATGCTTGTATCAAAAGGTGTAGTTGATGCGCTTGACCACTCAAGCCCAAAATTTGCAGTTGGTGGAAAACTTGGACTTGATTGTACTGGTGATGAGGTTACTGAACTTGGAATTACTCTTTTAGATGATGTTGAATTGCTTCAAAAAATGCAAAATATTTCAACTGAAATAAAAGCTTTAAAACAATACTTCAAAGATACAAAAAATCCAATTTGTGTGATAAGTGTAGAAAAAACAAGAAATCAAAAATATCTTTTTGAAGAATTAAAACCATTATTTGAACATATTAAAATATTAATTATTGTTGATAGTGCAAAAAATGATGTGAATAATCCTTATATGCTTGTTTGGAGGGTTTGTAATAATATTGACTCAAATAGAGATTTATTTATTGACGAAAATATTATGTGTTTAGATGCAACAGATAAAAATGCACACGATAACTTTAAACGAAGATGGCCTGATGATGTTGATTGTACAAAAGAGGTTATTGAGTCATTAAGAGAAAGAAAAATTATTGATGTAAGTGATGAATTTATCAAAAAATTCTACTTATAAATTATAAAGCTAAGAAGTAAAGAGAGTTTTTCTCTTTACTAAATAATTGGTCTATTTAATCTCATAAAATATAAAGAGGGTAATGCTAATCCAAAACTAATAGCTCCCAAAATAGAGACTGCTTTTAATCCATTTTGAATAAAAATATTTATTAATTCTGGTGTTACCCCATGGCTATTCATATCAACTAAACTTATCATAGCTGCAAAAGCATAAGTTCCAGGAATCATAGGAATAATTGAAGCAACAGTATAAACAGGTCTTGGAATAAGATATTTTCTTGACCATTTAAGAGCAACAATTCCTATAAAAGTTGAAGCTAAAAAAGTCGATATCTCTATTCCTAAACCTACGTGTAAAAACATAGTTCTAGCTATATATGTAATTGCCCCACCAAATGCACAATAAATAAGTGTATGTTTTGGAACATTAAAAACCATGGCAAAACCAACAGATGCAATACTTGCAAATATAGATTCAATAAGCATTTTAAATATCAATTCTGTCATTTTACCAACCTTTCATATTTAAAATAGCCATAGCTATAATAATTCCAATTGAAGTTGCAATTGTAAGTAACACTCCATCCATCCAACGTCCCCAACCCATCATCAAATAACCTTTTAAAGAGTCTAAAAATGAGTTCACAAAGGCAAATCCAGGAGCAAGTAATAATACACTTGATGCTAAAGCTATATTTGGAGTTGCACTAACTCCTGCTATTTGAGAAATACTTGCAATCATAGTCGCTACAAAGGCTGTAACTCCAAAAGTAATAATAAGAACAAATTTTCTTTTTGCTAACTCTTGTCTTACAAACATTGCGGTACTTGAAGCTAAAAATGTTATAAAAAATGCATTTATATCACTTCCTTGTAAATAAGCAAAAGAAGCACAAGCAATTCCTACCATAAAAACTACAAGCCATCTATCATAGTAATTTGGTTTTAAATTTTTTAAAATTTCATCAAGATATTCAATATCATGTTCATATTTTTCTATATCAATAACAATTTTTTGGATTTCACAAACAATAGACATATTTATTGGTTTATGATGAACTCTTCTTGTTGTTGTAACTGATTGATTGTTATATAAAGTTGTTAAAACAATTGCTGATGGAATCAGAGAAATTTCGACAGAATCAACTCCTAAAGCTTTCCCTAATCTTTGAGCTGTTTGTTCAATCAAAATAGATTCTGCTCCAAATTCTGACATTAAAACAGCAGCTTTTATGATTCCTCTTGTAATAATTGTTTGGTCTTGATAACTTAAAGTATCCATATTCCCTTTTTAATTAGTGATTTTGTTATTATTATAGCTAATTGATATGTCAAAATTGTGATAATTTAAAAGAGTTTATTGGATATAATCTATACCATAAAGGAAAAGATATTGAAAGAACTAACAACATATTACACAAATAAAAATATATTATTTAAAGAGATTAAACAAATTTTTCCAAAAGAGTTAGATAGTAGAAAAAAAATAGATATTTATGGTGCAACTACTATTGATTCAAAATTTTATGCAATATTTATAGTGGATTCAAAAAGTAGATTTATAAGAAAAAATGCCGATGATTTAATGGAACTTTGTGAAAAGTTAGCAACTTTTTTAGGACATAATTTTAAGAAAAAAGAGTTACTAATAACTAGTCCACTTTGTTCAAAAGCAAAAGAGTATTTAAAACAAAATGATTGGAGTGTGAGCGTTGATTTTATGTGATATAGGAAATACAACTTATCATTTTTTGATAAATGGCAAACATAAAAAATATTTTTTAGATGAAAAAGTTCCAAAGTTTGATGATGAAATTTATTTTGTTTCCGTTAATGAAAAAGCTACAAAAAAGTTACTTAAAAAAAATTCTCATGCAAAAAATATAAATAAATTTTTGAAATTTTCTACTGCATATCAAGGGTTAGGAATAGATAGGGCAGTTGCTTGTAGCTTTCAAGATAATTGTGTAATTGTTGATGCAGGAAGTGCAATCACAGTTGATATTATGGAAGAGGGTGTTCATAAGGGTGGATTTATTCTATTGGGATTACAAAGATTTAAAAAAAGTTATCCAAAAATTTCAAAAAAATTAAAGTTTGATTTTGAAAAAAATATAAATTTAGATAAAATACCGCTTCGTACGTTTGATGCTATACAATATGCTATGCTAAAATCTATCATTTTACCAATCAAAGAAGTAAGTTTAAATAAAAATATAATATTTACTGGTGGAGATGGAGAATTTTTAAGTAAATATTTTGAAAATAGTACATATAAAAAAGATTTAATATTTGAGAATATGAAAAGGATAATTGATGCTAACAATTGCATTGCCTAAGGGAAGAATTGCTGAGGAGACTCTTGATAAATTTGAAAAAGCTTTTGGTGAAAAGTTTGTTTTTGAAGATAGAAAATTAATACTAAAAAAAAGTGGTTTTACTTTTTTAAATGTTAGAAATCAAGATGTACCAACTTATGTAATGCACGGAGCAGCTGATTTAGGGGTTGTTGGACTTGATGTTTTAGAAGAAAAAGAGTACGACCTAATCAAACTTTTGGATTTAGAGTTAGGAAAATGTAAAGTTGCTTTTGGACTTAGACGTGGTGAAAAACTAAATTTTGACAAAAGTAAAATCACAATTGCTACAAAACATGAAAAAATTGCTAAAAAATTCTTTGAACAAAAAGCGATGGCAGTTGAAATTATCAAACTTTATGGTTCTATTGAACTAGCACCTTTAGTTGGACTTTGTGATTGTATTGTTGATATTGTTGAAACAGGTGAAACAATGAAACAAAATGGTCTTGAAGTAGGACCAACTATTATGGAAAGTAGTGCCCACTTAATTGCAAATAAAAACTCATTTTATGCTAAAAAAGATTTAATTTTAGATTTAAAAGAAAAAATAGAAGTGCATTTATAATGGGATTAGATTTATATGCAAAAATTGAACCTTATTTAGATTTTGAAGAAGAAGTTTATACTTTACATAAAGAGTTTTTACGATTTGTAATGGTAAATGACCTAAACAATATTATTGATATTGGTTGTGGTCAAGGATATTTTTTAGAAAATCTAAAAGTAAATAAAAAGAACTATTTTGGAATTGATTTAAGTGTAGAGCAAATCAAAGTTTGCCAAGAAAAAAACTTAAATGCTCAAGCAATTGCTCTAAAAGATGTAAAAGAAAAATTTGATTGTGCAACAGCAATATTTGATGTTCTAAATTATATTCCTAAAAATGAATTAAAAACATTTTTAAAAGAGACTAATCTTGTTTTAAATCAAGGTGCTTATTTTATTTTTGATGTAAACTCGTATTTTGGTTTTGATGAGATTGCTCAAGGGTGTATTACAATTGATGTTGAAGATAAATTTATAGCAATTGATGCAAACTTTGAAGATGAAAAACTTCAAACTGATATAACTTTATTTGAAAAACAAGAAAATGGTCTTTTTTCAAAAGAACAAGATTCAATAATACAAGAATACCATTCAAAAGAGTTTTTAACAAAAGCTCTTAATGAAACAGGATTTGAATTAGTAGAGATAAAAGAGTTTAATTTACATACCCAAGAGATAGCCGATAAACTAATTTTTATTTGTAAGAAAAAATAGACTAACACAAAGTTTTGAATCTTTGTATTAGTATAAAATTCCAACACAAAGGTTCAAGATGACTTACCCACAATTTTTTGACAAAATACCAACTATTATTTTAAAAGATGATTTAGCTTCGTTTTTAGGAGCATTTGAAGATGGAATTATTGAATTTTCATATTTAGACCTTGTAAAAAGTGCAGGGCATTCTTGTCCTACTGTTTTAGGTGCATATCTAATAACAAGTGAAGGTTTAAAAGCTTTATTTGAAAATGAAATCCCAAAACGTGGTGAGATTATTGTTGAATTTAAAGAAAAACAAAATGATGGAGTTGCTGGAGTAATTGGAAATGTAATTATGAATATTACAGGTGCAACTACAACAAATGGTTTTAAAGGAATAAACGGAAAATTTGATAGAAACTATTTGATGAAATTTGAACAAGATATAAATGGTGCAAATGTAAGATTTACAAGAGTTGATACTCAAAAATCAGTAGATGTTTTTTATAATCCAAATGAAATAAAACCACATGAAGATATGAATTTTTTAATGCAAAAGTGTATGCAAGGAAATGCAACAAATGAAGAAAAAATAGAGTTTGGAAAACTTTGGCAAAAAAGAGTTGAAGATATTTCAAATAACGTAAATAGAGTTATAAAAGTAAATCTTTTATAACTTTACTCTATCTCAACTCTATTTCTTCCTGCATTTTTAGCTTTATATAAAGCAGAATCTACTCTTTTAAATAGAGTGTCTTTATCTTCATTTCTTTGAAATTGTGTAACACCAATTGAACAAGTTATATGTTTTACTTCATCAAATTTGTGTTTTTCTATAGTAACTCTTAATTTTTGAGCAACTAAAAAAGCTTGTTCTACATTTGTTTGTGGAAGCATTAAAATAAACTCTTCTCCTCCCCAACGAGCAACAATATCTGTATCTCTTGAACAAATAGTTAATATTTTGCTAACTTCTTGAAGAATATTATCTCCAACTAAATGTCCATGAAAGTCATTTACATTTTTAAAATAATCAATATCTATAAGTAATAAAGATAAAAATTCCTCTTTATATCTATTTGCTTTTGATATTTCATATTCTAAAAAAGTATTAAATTTTCTTCTATTATAAAGTTTTGTTAAAAAATCAAAAGAGGCTTTCTCCTCTAAAATTGAAGTTTTTGAAAGTAACTCTTCATTCATTTTAGAGATTTTATCTGCTTCCTCTTTGATAAAATCAATCCATTTATTATATATGATTCTTAAAAGCTCTTTTTGAGTTAGAATACCAATTATCTCTTCATCATCATTTGTAACAACAATTCTTTTGAAATGTTTATCTCTTATAAAATCAATTGCTTCTGAAATAGTTGCACTTTCATTTAAAGTATAAACAGGATTACTCATAAATAAATTTATAGGTTTATGTAAATTTGAATTTTTATGAATTAGATTTATAAAATCTTTTGTTGTAAAAATTCCAATAGCTTTATGGTCATCATTTATTATAATAATAGAATCACTATTATTATCTTTCATCATTTTTATTGCTTGAATTGTTGAAGTATTTTCATAAGTTGTTGTTGCTTTGTATTGTAAAATCAAAGTTGCAATGGTCTGTTTTTTCATCAAAATTTTTGGGTCAATATTATTTATAATATCTGTATAAGATAATATTCCAATTAACTCATCATTTTCAACAATAACCATATATTTATCAGTTGTTTCTACTTCATTTAAAACATTTAAGATGTTTAAATCTTTTTTTAGAATTTTTGCTTTTGTAAGTTTTAAATCTTTTAATAAAATCTCTTCATCAATATTATCTAGTTTATAATTGATTAAATCAGAAATAGTAAGTAAATAAAAATTTTTGTGATTAACAGGAGTGTTTTCAATAACAACAATATTTCTAAGATTTGAAGAAGCCATTCTTTTTATGGCTTCTTTTAAAGGTTTTGTTATCTCTATTGATAAAATAGATTTAACTGCAATTTCTTCAATTGTTGGCATCATGAATTGCCTTTATTAGATTAAACCAACTGCATCTCTAATAATTTCCATTTTAGCAGATGCAATTTTTTTCGCTTTTGAAGCTCCATAAGCTAAAATCTCTCTAACTTCTTTTTTGTTGTTTAAATAATATTCTCTTTTTTCTTCATAAGGTTTGAAATACTCTTCAATTTTTTCTAAAAGAGTAAGTTTAAAATGCCCATAACCTTCACCTGGAGTTGCATATCTTTTTTGTAAATCTTTTAATTCATCTTCATTCATAAATAGTTTACATAAAGAGTAAATATTACAATTTTCCCACTCTTTTGGTTCATCTAATTCTCTTGAGTCTGTTACTATTCCCATAACTTGTTTTTTTCTTTGTTTTGGTGTTGTAAACATATCAATTGTATTATTGTATGATTTAGACATTTTAGCTCCATCTGTTCCTGGAACTGTTGCTACTACTTCATCAACTTTTGACTCAGGTAAAACAAAAATTTCTTTCCCATAAGCGTGATTAAATGAAGTTGCAATATCTCTTGTCATTTCAACATGTTGAATTTGGTCTTTTCCAACAGGAACAATATTTGAATCAAAAAGTAAAATATCAGCTGCCATCAAAACTGGATATGAAAATAGTCCATGATTTGCTTGAATACCTCTTGAAGTTTTATCTTTATAAGAGTGAGCTCTTTCTAATAGTCCCATTGAAGTATGATTTGATAGTATCCAATATAATTCAAGAACCTCTTTTACATCGTGTTGAACCCAAAAAGTTGATTTTTCTGGGTCCATTCCAAGTGCTAAAAAGTTAATCGCAGCTTCATAAGTATTATTTTCTAAAGCTGCTTTATCTTTTACTGATGTTAAAGCATGATATGATGCTAAAAATGCGAAAAGTTCACCTTCATTTTGTGACTCTATCATCTTTTTTATCATACCAAAATAGTTTCCTATATGTATTGTTCCTGATGGTTGAATACCTGATAAAATTCTCAAATCAAAATCCTTCTTTTTTTGGTCAGATTATATCGAAAGTTACTAAAATTAATTTTTAGTAGTTGTTTATTTTGGGGAATAAATATAGCATATTCGTTGTAAGATAAGAAAAAATTTTGAATTAATGGAAATAAAATGGAAAATTGTAGATTTGGTCTGAATGACCATAAACCATATCTAGAACAAAAACATCATCATCACCATCATGACCATGAAGAACATGAAGAACATGAACATCATCATGATGAATACCATTGTTCAAGTCATCATCATGATGAACATCATGAACATGGACACTCTCATGACCATAGAGGAACAGATAAAAAAGTTTTAAAATGGGCTTTGAGTATTACTTTAGTTACGATGTTTTTAGAGTTTTTTTATGGATTTATGTCAAATTCTTTAGCTCTAATTTCAGATGCAATTCATATGTTTACTCACTCATTTGCATTGATTATTTCATTAATTGCAATAATAATAGCAAGTAAAAAAGCACCAATAGCTAAAACCTTCGGTTTTTATAGAACAGAAGTGCTAGCAGCTTTTATAAATGGAATAACAATAGTTTTATCAATTATTTGGATTTTATATGAAGCTGTGATGAGATTTTTAAATCCTCAAACAATAGATATAAAAACTGCAATGATAGTTGCAATTATTGGACTTATTGTAAATATTATCACAGGTGTTATTTTGATGCAAGGTGATAAAAACAATATCAATTTAAAATCAGCTTTTGTTCATATGTTAAGTGATGCTTTATCTTCAGTTGCAATTATTATTGGTTATATAGTAATTCATTTTACATCTTGGTATTTTATAGATGTTATCTTAGCTGTAATTGTTGCAATTGTTATTGGGAAATGGGCAGTTGATATTTTGAAAAACTCAACAAATACTTTGCTTGAAAGTTCTCCTTTAGATATAACAATGGTTAAAGAGTTTATAGAAAAAAATGAAAAAGTAATAGAGTTACACGATATTCATATTTGGGAAATTACACAAGATATGTATAATATGACTGCACATGTAAAAATAGACAAAAAAGATTTAGAGCATTACGAAGAGATTTTACATCAAATAAATCATGATTTAAAAGAGAAGTTTAAAATAGTTCATACAACTTTTCAGTTTGAGTGGTAAATAAAGGTAAAAGAAGTTTCTAATCTCTTTATGATAAAATTGCAAAAATTTTATAAAGGATTAAAATATGGCAACAGTTATAGTTGAAAAAGCATGTGGTTGTTTTAGAAATTCAGATTTCGAACAAGAAACACATTTTGATACAATTGAAGAAGCATTAGAAAAAGCAAATGAAATGTGTATAATTATGAATGAAGATTTCTGTCACAAACACAAATTTAGAAGTGAATATGTTGATGGAAATGTAATCATCAAAATGGAAATGAACGGATAAATTTAAAATATCATCTAATCTCTTTGTAGTTTTTTTTAGCTATAATGCCCTCAAAAAATAACACAAAGAGCAAAGATGATAGATATAAAATTACTACAAAAAGATTTTGAATATGTTGCAACAGCTTTAGAAAGAAAAGGTGTTGATAACGAACTTTTAAATGACCTTAAAAACTTAGCATCTGCTGCAAAACAAAAAAGACAAGAGATGGAAGATGTTACAGCTGAGCAAAATGTACTTTCAAAAGATTTTGGAAGATATAAAAAAGAGGGTTTAGATGTAGCTTCTTTACAAGAAAGTATTAACAATCTAAAAATCAAAAAACAAGAATTAGAAGAAAAAGTAAAAGATTTAGAAGAACAATTAACTTCAATTATTTTAGGTGTTCCAAATATTCCAGATGAGAATGTTCCAGTTGGTGCAGATGAAAATGAGAATGTGATTTTAGAAGTAATTGGTGAAAAACCAACTTTTAATTTTGAACCAAAAGAACATTGGGATTTAAACAATGGTTGGTTAGATTTTGAAAGAGGTGTTAAGTTAGCAAAATCTAGATTTAGTGCAATTAGAGGTGAAGGTGCTAGGTTAGAGAGAGCTTTAATCAACTATATGCTTGATTTTAACCGTGAGAGAGGATTTCATGAGTGGTATGTTCCATTTATGGCAAATTCAAATACTCTTCAAGGAACTGGGCAACTTCCAAAATTTGCGGATGATTTATTTAAAATTGAAGGTGAAGATTTATATTTAATCCCAACTGCTGAGGTTAGTTTAACAAACCTTTATAATGATGAAATTATTGATGTTAGTGAATTACCATTATTACTTACATCTTATACTCCTTGTTTTAGAAAAGAAGCAGGAAGTGCAGGAAGAGATACAAGAGGATTAATTAGACAACATCAATTTGATAAAGTTGAAATGGTTGCAATCACAACTCAAGAACAATCAGATGAAATTTTTCAAAAAATGGTAAATTGCGCAAGTGATTTATTAACTTCTTTAGGACTTGCTCATCAAAAAGTACAATTATGTACGGGAGATTTAGGATTTAGTGCAGCTGTAACTATAGACTTAGAAGTTTGGTTACCTGGACAAAATAAATATAGAGAAATTTCATCTATTTCAAATACAAGAGATTTCCAAGCAAGAAGGGCAAAAATTAGATATAAAGAAGATAAGAAAAATATCTTAGCTCATACTTTAAATGGTTCAAGTTTAGCTGTTGGAAGAACTTTAGTTGCAATTATGGAAAATTATCAAAACGAAGATGGAAGCGTTAGAATTCCAGAGGTATTAAAAAAATATATATAAATATATAAAATTAGAGAAATAAAAAAAGGGAAGTTGGTTAGACTTCCCTTTTTTTTTAAGTTTTATTAAAAAAGTGTAAATTAAATACAAAATAAAACTTAAATTACTTAAACAGAACGACTTTTAATTGGTTAAACCAAATTTAAAATAAAGAAGTTTCATCCTAAAAAATAGTCACAATTGCTACAATTTTTTAACTAAGGAGAGATAAGTATAGATAAAACCTCTTAATTTATGAAATTATACACCCTCTAAACTTAAAGAATGCTATTTTAATGCTACGTTTATAAAAAAAATCTTAATTTTTTTTACTAAATTTATAAATTTATATAACTTTCCTGTTTTTAAAAGAAAAAATTATCACAAAAACAAGAACAATTAAAGAGACATATACAAAATTTGGTATTTGTATTGGATCACCTGCAGCGTAAGAGTGTTTTCCACTTAAAAAATAGTTTACTCCAAAATAGGTCATAATTATAGAAAAATAACTTATCACAGATAATAGACTTAATAAATAGTCATTTAAAATACCTTTTATATATTTTAGATGAATTATAACTGCATAAATAATGATTGAAATTAGTGTCCAAGTCTCTTTTGGATCCCAACCCCAATATCTTCCCCAAGACTCATTTGCCCAAATTCCACCTAAAAAATTTCCAATTACAAGAAAAACTAAACCTATTAAAATAGCCATTTCATTGATTCTATTTGACTCTTTTATACTAAGAACAATTCTAAAAAATCTATCATTTTCATTTTTTGGGTTTAAAAATATAAATAAACATAAACAGATAAATCCAAGTAAACAACTAAGTGCTAAAAATCCATAACTTGCAGTAATTACACTTACATGAATTGTAAGCCAATATGATTTTAAAACAGGTGCTAAAGTTGTGATTTGTGGCTCCATCCAACTTAAATGGGCAACAAAAAGTGTAATTCCACTTAAAATTGAAGTAGCTGCAAGTGCTAAGTGTGATTGTTTTGAAAAATATATTCCAGAAAGAACTATTGCCCAAGCAATATAAATCATAGATTCATATCCATTTGACCAAGGAGCATGACCTGAAATATACCATCTTAAAGCTAACCCAACTGTATGAAAAATGAAACCAATAATCAATAAGTAAAAAGTTATTTTAGTGATTTTTTCTATTTTAATATTTGGATTAAAAATATTTACAAATACTAAAATAATCAACACAAATCCTAAAATCAAATAAAAGGGAGTTAATCTTTCAAAAATATTAAATTTGTTAAATAAAAGTTCAACTTTTGTTTTTAGCTCATTTGGTAAAATATTTGAAGCAAGCTCTTTTTGATAAGTTTTTATATCAAATAAAAACTCATCAGCCTTTTCCCAATTATTAGTTTTTGTTGCTTCTAAAAGTGAAAAGTAGTAGTTTTTTACTAATTTATTAATAACATCTGCTTGTTCATTTTCTATTTGCATAGCTTCATTTATATTTAGCCATTTGTTGTTTATATCATCTTTTAAAGGGAAAACTTTGAAAAAATCACCTATAAATAAAGAGTACGAGATATTTAACATTTCATCAATTTTTATCAACTCTTTATCAAAATTATCCCTTGTAGAACTTGGTTTATTATTTGCTATTTCTAAAGCATTTTCAAGTTTATAAGAACCATATTTTTCAAAAATATCATTAAATGCAAAATATGAAGTTTCTTTATCTATTCCTAATAATTTTTTTATATTTTCATCTTTAACTTTATAAATAGGAATTGTTTTCCAAATTTCTGGATATAACATCATACTTATAAAAAATTGGTTTGCATCTAGGTTTTTTATCTCATTTTTTTTTGAAATTTTGTTTGTTATTTCAATAGCAAGTGAATTAAGTGGTTTTAATCTTCCTTGGTAATCTTGGATTATCAAACTTCCTAATTTTTCACTATGTGTTTTATCTATATTAAAAACAAAATCATTTGAATTAGCATTTTGTGGTGTAAAAATAAGAAAAGAGAGTAAAAATAGATAACTTACACCTTTTTTTAAATAGTAGCTTTTTTTGATATCTTCCAAACTATATTTTTTAGAACTAAGTTTTTTAAATCTACTATTTTTTATAAAAAAAGTTAAAAAAAGGCCAACAAAAAGTAAAAAATATCCAATATAAGTTGGGATTTTTCCAGGGTCTTTATTTACTGATAAAATTGTTGCACTCTCGTCCATTTTATATGAAGATTGAAAAAATCTATAACCTTTATAATCCAAAACATTGTTCATAAAAATTTTATATTCAAAAGAGTGATTCTCTTGTTTATCATAAACTTTTATATCACTTGAAAATTCTGATGGAGAGTTTGAACCAGGATACCTTTTTAGTATAAAATCATTTAATAAAATTGAAAAGGGTAAAACAAACTCTTTACTTCCCCATTGTAACTCTATATTTTTATTTTCAATAGTCAATTTTTTTATAATTCCTTTGTTTTGTCCACCTTTGCCATAAAGTGGAATTTTTGTAGTTTTATTATCATAAATCAAATCAACAACAACTGCATTTAAACGCTCTTCTTTTGGAATTTCATTTAAGTTTTCACTTACAATTTTTAATTCTGCTTTTAAAAATGCATCTAAAATTTTAAATTGAGTTTGACCTATTTTGTAAATTTTATTTAATTCTATTTTTGTTTTTGTATTTGGTTTTAAAACTAATTCTTTTTGTAAATCATTTGAATAAATTGTTAACTCTATATTTGAACTAACAAAAAACTCTTTTTCATTAGTTGTGAAATTTACTGTTGGTTTATTTGTATTTATATTTTTATTTAATGTAAAAGTTAAAAAATCTCTATTAATTTCTTGTTTATCTTCTAAATTTATATTTGTTGTTCCCATCATTTCAGAAATTAAAATATCCATTAAGGTTTTTCCATTTTCACTTGGAACAACTTTTTCTTTAGCATTTTGAACAAAAGTATCAAATTTTACGATTAGTGGTTTATTATTGATTTTTGTTTCATATTTAAAATCTGTTTGATTAAGTGGAGTCATTAAAACTTTTTTATCAAAAGTTTCATTTTCTATTTTGATTTGAATATATTCATCAGTTGAATATATCCTATTTTCCATACTTCCTTCAGGAATAGTCATAATTGCTTCATAACCTAAATATCTAGTAAGTGCTGAACCTACAAAAATAAAAACTAAAGAGATATGAATCATAAATATAAAAAACTTCTCTTTTTTATACATCTTAAACCAAATAATGTTAAATATAACTCCGATTGTTAAAATTAACATTATCAATTCAAACCAAGTTTGCCCATAAATAAATGATTTTGAACCAAGTGGTCCAAAATCATTTTCGATAAATGTAGCAACTGCACAAGATAAAGCTAAAAATATCATAAAGACACTCATAACTTCCAGTGAGAAAACATTTTTTAAAATTTTGTTCATATCTTTTCTTTATTTAGTATGAAGTTTTAGTCTCAATACCTTTTGTTGATTCAGGGTTATAAACACCTTTTTCTTGAGCCTCTTTTTTCCAATCTTGCATTAAACCATTTTGGAATTTCTTTTTCTCTTCAATACTTTTATCAAGAGATAAACCTGTTAATTCTTGAGCTTGTTTTTTATCCGTAATTTGAGGAGCTTTATAATCAGCTGCTCCATGTTTTGCTAAAACTCTTGCAAGTTCAATTCTTGCATTTCCAGCTTTTTCTATAGCTGTTCCTAGAACTCTTAAAGTCTCTTCAGGAGCATGGAAAAATGCAGGGTGAGAAGCAACAGCAAAATCCCATCTCCATTGAGCATGTCTTATATTTGTTAAAATAGGTTTCATCTCTTCTTCAGTAGCTCCAACTTCCCAAGCTTTTCCTGCTTCAAAATGTGCATCAGATAAAAGTTTGATAGCTTTTGCTTGAAGTTCATCTTTTCTATCTCTTTTTTCTTTAATATTATCAAGTAGAGATTTTTCACTCACTCTATGACAATTCATACAAGTTTTATCCATACTATCAAGTGGATTCCCAATTTTATGGTCAGTATATTTTACTCCACCTTCTTGAGTATAAGGCATATGACAATCTACACAAGATACATTGTTTTTCCCATGTGCTCCTGTTTTCCACATTTCATAACCTGGGTGTTGAGCTTTTAACATTGGAGTTTTAGATATAGGGTGTACCCAATCACTAAAGTTGATATTGTCATAATATTTTTCCATATCTTCAACTTTAGTACCTTCTGCCCAAGGAAGAGTAACAGCCATTGCAGTTTTTCCATTTGTTAAAGGTGTTTTTTTGAAATAGTATTCAACGTGACATTGAGCACAAACCATTGTTCTTAAATCTTGTTGAGTTGCATTTTCAAGTGTAACACTATGACCTTCAGCTTTTAGCCCTTCATTTAAATAGTTTCTATTAACTTGAAGTTCCATTGTTTCTGGATTATGACAATCTACACAACCAATAGGATTAATAATATCTGAACCGTATTTAGCCCATTTACCTGTATAATACTCTTCATCTCCATCTTTTTTCATAATTCTTGGAACATCAGGAGATTTACATGTCCAACAAGCTGTTGGCATAGGACCTGTGTTTTCATCAGTTGGTGCACCAGTTCTTAATGTATTTCTATTATCTTCAACAGCATAGAAGTGACCTCTTGGTGCATTATAATCTTTTGCAAAACCATATCCAGCCCAAAGAACTACTAATTCAGGATATTTTTTTAACATATCTTCTATAGCATCAGACTCTTTTGTTTGTTTCCATGAGTCATACTCTCTTGGATAAAATTTTCTAAACTCTTCATTTTTAGTTTCCCATCTTTCAATTTGAGGAACTTTTTGAAGTTGTTCTTTTTCCTCTTTTTTTTCATTGATTGAAGCTAATAACGCAGTCATTAATCCTATTGCAATAATTGAAATTGCAAACAATAATTTATATTTTCCCATGATGAACCTCTATTTTAAGTTTTCTTTTATTCCCAAATTATAAGGGGTTGAAGTTAAACTTCTAACTTTTCCATGTGGCACATATTTGTGGCACTCCCAACATTTACGTTGATTATCAATCTCCCCATTGTTGTGGGCATTATGATATTTATCAGCATTTGCTTTTAGTGTCTCATTTATACTTGTGTGACATCTAATACAATTTGCTTGAACACGATTTGCTGCATCTTCACTTATCCGAATATTATTTTTATAAGTGTTTAAAGTAAAAGCAACAGAATGATTCCAGCCATCTCTTGCTTTTGCTTCATATTTGGCGATTTCATCTCCAACAGGAAGATGACATTCTATACATGTTGCCACATTTTTATGTGAACTTTTTTCCCAAGTTGAATAAGCTGAATCCATTACATGGCAGTTTATACAAGCTTTAGGGTCACTAGAAAGATAAGACAACATTTGAGATGCATACACAGTGTAAATAAATAATCCCGCAGCAATTAAAACACTAACAATTGTCCCGTAAATGATTATTTTCTTATTTTTTTCCATTGTATATCCTTGTAAGACATATGAAAGTATAGGTAGTTAAAAGTTTTATTTAATTGACTTAAGTCAAGAAAAATGAATAACTATTCATATCGTATTATCTTAAATTATAACGATTTTATGGTATAAGATAGAAAAAGTCCTATTTTATAGTAAAATAAATTTTACCATAAAATAGGTGTTGGAGTAGGATTTATTAAAGCTTTTAAATAAGAAGGACTTATATGTTAAAAAATAATAAATAATAAAAATTTTTAGAAATTATTTTACAAAAACTTTTGTATCATAAAGTTTGTTATTAATTTTGACTTGAAAATAGCCCTTTGAAACATTATAATGTTCAAAAGTTAGTTCATCACCAATTTTTATTTTGCGTTCATTAAATATAGGTATTTTACTTTTGTAATATCCTAATGAATTCCCAATTTTAACATCAATTTTTGAGTGATTACCATAATTTCCAAATATAACAATCTTTGAAAAACAAGTTCCGTTATAATCTTGGTCTGTGATTTTTTTATGTTGAATATTTTCACCCATTCCATTTTCATGGAAAATTCCAATAGCATAAGAAGCTTGAATATTTGAATCAAAAGAGAATAATTTACAAATAGATAAAAGTGTGATTAGTATAAATTTTTTCATGGAAAAATAATACAATTTTTTAGTGGAATTTTTGTATAAAGAGTCTAAAATTTAAAATATTAAATAAGGAAAAAGATTTGATTATTCCTACAGATGCAAAAGAGATAGAAGTAAAAGATTCTACAGTTTCTTTTTATAAGTTTGAAAATATTTATTATTTTGATACAAGCCAAACAGCAGTTCCTGAACCTATGATAAATGCAATTGCTGGACTTAAACTTCTTGATGAAAACTCAAAATTGGTAATGATAAATCATAAAATTCCAATGGGATTATTTCCTAAAATAGAGGCTTTTTTTGATTATGAAGTTGAAGAGTTTGAAGATTTTGTAAAAGTTACATTTTCAAAGAAAAAAGAGATAATAACCAATTTAGACAATATTGATTCAAACTGTCAAGGGTAAACCTTGATAGTTTATTGATAAACCACTTTTCTTATTGGTTCGTTGTTTTGTTTTTTTAATTCATCATAAAGAAGTTGATATTTTAATTTTTCATCAAAAGAGATAGGTGTTCTAACTGATTTATATTCAACTAATTTCCCATCTTTGAAAACTCCTGAAATTTCTGCGAAAACCCAGTAAAACCCTTCATCTTTTCTAAGATTTTTTACAATCCCACTCCAAGAACCTTTGCTTTTTAAATCTTCCCAAAGTTCTTTGAAAATAACTTTTGGCATATCTGGATGTCTTACAATATTGTGTGAACGACCTATTAATTCATCTACTTCATAACCTGAAATCAAAGCAAAAGTTTCATTTGCATAAGTGATATTACCTTTTAAATCAGTTCTTGACACTATTAGTTCACCTTTTGGAACAATAGTTTCACACAAAAAATTTCCGCTTAAGAATTCCATTTTATTTTCCTGTATTATCAAATGTTCTTGCAAAACCTTCTAAATCTTTTTTCTTTAAATCCCCATTATAAACCATATCTGCTACATTAACTGTATTATCATTTAAAACTTTTGGCACAGCATCAGCATTTTCTAAAACTTCTATATGAGAACTTAACTCCTCTTCACTATATGCCATTTGCATCTCTGCACTAATTACATGGGGAATTGCTTCAATTACTTTTAATTTTTTTAGCTCTTCTTGAACACCATTTCCTTCAATCGTAATAATAATTCTTCCTTTTTCATCGTGCATATGATAATCACACACCTCTGACTTTTTTAGTGAGTCTATTACTTTATCTAGATATTTTGGAAGAGTTTGTACAACAATACTTGAAATATTCATTTTTAATCCTTTTAGTTTAATTTATAGAAATTAATTTTTTTGTCATCACTTGAAACAATAATTTCATTTTCATTTATAAATAAAATATTTGTTAAAGTGCTTCTATTTTGAGTTAAATTACAAATGTTCTCTTTTGAGTTTACATTAAAAACCGTCACATTATTCTCTTCATCACTTGCAACTGCTGCTAAAGTTCCACTTGGACTTAATCCTGCACTATAAATCAAAAAACTGAACTCTTTATAATAAGAAATTCTTCCATCAAGGCTATAAACAGCACTTCTTCTATCTTGTCCAGCAGTTAAGATAATATCATTTTTTATATCAACTTGAAAAACATTATCTAAATTTTGATTTTTAAAAGTTTTGATAATCTCAAAAGTTTTAGAATTAAGCATTGTTAAAATACCACTTTCATCAGAAACTACAACTTTTGTTTTATCACTTGTAAGTTTAAAATTTGAAAACTTTGATTGAGATATTTGAAGCTCTTTTAAAATTTTTTTATTTTTAATATCATAAAGATAAATTTGATTTGAAAGCAGAGCAAAAATCAGATGATTTTCATCTAAAAATTTTGCACGTGCTATAAATAATCTCTCTTTATCTTCAATTAGATTAAAAATTTTTCCATTATTAAAAATAGATAAATTTCTTCCTCCCTTTTCACCTTGTGAAACAAGTAAGATATTATCTTCTAAAACATCAACACTATAAATTTTTGAATCTATTATATCTCCTGTAAAATCTTTAATTTTAGAAGTTTTTATAGAATCTATTTTTTCTTTTGTGTTTATGTCAAAAATATCAAGGCTTGAAGCAGTTGTAGCAACATAAAGTTTTTCTTCTTTTAAAACTAAATCAGTAACTGCGCCACTTGCAATTAATGAAAAATTTGGTTCTAAATCTTTTGCGTTTAAGTTTAAAAACAGTATTAAACAAAAAAATAGAGTTTTTAAAATATTCATAAATTTACCTTTTATTCAACTATTTTTATAGCATTTGTTGGACAAGTTTTTATACAAAATCCACATGAAGTACAGTTATTGTTTATACTTGGTCTAAACATTGCTAAAAATTCAATTGCATTTTCAAAACAAGGGTCTTTACATGAAAAACACATTGTTTTATTCCACGACAAACAAGATAAAATATCTATTTCAATTTTAGCATTTATATTTCTTTTATTTTCAACTTTTAAAACACCATTTGGACAAATTTTTGCACACTCATCACAATAAGTGCAACCTGAAATGGAAAAATCCAATTTAGGAGTAGAATCTTCTTGAATTATAATAATATTTTCTTCACAAACAGTACCACATAATCCTTCGCAATTTATACAGTTTGTCAAAAAAAGTGAATCATCTTCTTTTATTGAATAGTATGGAGGTCTTAAAATTTTCTCTTGTTTCTCTTTTTTTGAAAAAGAGGAAGCAAGAGAACTAAAAAGTTCTCTTCGTTCCATTATTTTTTCTTTAAGGTATCTAAATCGTCTGTTAAAACTTCATGCCAAGTAGATTTATGTTGACCATCTTCTCTTGTGAAATCAGGTTTAAATGTATTTTCAACAGCTAAATCTCCCGTACTTTGAGGTGCATGACAAGCATTACAATTAAATCTTGCATTTGAAATTGTATCAATAGGTTTAATTGAAACTTCATTTTTCATATTGTCTATAGATTTTACAAACTTTTCACCTTCAAGTTTATGTTTTGGTCTAAAATCAATATAGTGTGATTTAGGAATAGGAGTAGCCCCCATAGACTCAGCAACAGCTGCATCGTGACAACCAATACACGCATTATTATCACGAGTAATATTTAACATTCCTTCAACATCATGTGGAATCATAGGTGGTGCATTTTGGTATGCTCTATCTATTTTATATCCACTCATAGGTTGAGATGTTCCATATTTTGTCTCATCTGGAGCCGCTTTCTCTTCTGATAATAAATCAACTTTTCTTAAACCAATTGACTCATCATCTATAACATTTTTTGTATTAGCAGCTATTAGAATTGATGCTGCTAATGATACTGCTAAAGTTAATTTACCTAACTTCATTTTGTCTTTCCTTAATTAAATTTTTTATTGAAAAATTAAGAGCATCATCATCACAAACTTCTACGCATCTTCCGCAGTTTGTACATTCACCACTTAATACAGGCATAGAAGTTTTTGTAACCATGTGTAAAACTTGATTTTCAGGACAAACTTCTTTACATTTCATACACGCTGTACAATTAGGTGCATTATGATGAACTCTAATAAAACTAAATCTTCCAATTAGTGAATAAAATCCACCAAGAGGGCAAATGTGTCCACACCAACCATTTTTTAAAACAAACAAATCAAAAAGAAAAATTACAACCATAGTTGCCCAACCAAAACCTAAACCAAAAATAATTCCTCTATGAACCATCGAAACTGGAGAAATCAGTTCAAATGCTGCAATTCCCATTATAAATGATAGAACAAAACTTATTGCAATTACCCAATATCTTATGTTTCTTGATGCTGGTTGTTTTTTTTGAATTTGGTTAAATCCAAATTTTCGTCTTAAATAATTTGCCAAATCTGTAATCATATTAACTGGACAAATCCAAGAACAAAATGCGCGACCACCAACAATCATATAAAACATTGTTATAAAAAAAGCACCCAAAAGAATATCAAATGATAACACTGCACCTGCAAATGCCATTTGTAAAACAGCATAAGGATCACTTAATGGAATAGTATTTAAAAGCAATGATGAACTTAAATTCCCCATCAAAATATTTATTCCATATACATTTGCAATAACATACAAAACCATAATAGCGATTTGTGTAACTCTTCTTGCGATTAAGAATCTATATTTTTTTATCATTTTAATAAATCCTCCATATCTTTAGAGCTATTCAAGGAATCAACTGCACTATCTTTACTAAGTTTTGTTTTTGTTGTACTGCTTGTAGCATTTTGTACTCTTTTTTCGTCTTCTTTATTCCAACCTTGAACATAATGATCACCTGCAACTCCTAAAGCTACATTTCTTGGCAGAACAAAAATTGCTGCTTTTTGAGTAACACAGGCTTTTTCGCATAAACCACAACCTGTACAAACATCTGTATGTACAACTGGTTTTAAAAATGCGTGTTTTCCTGTTCTTTCATTTTTTGAATATTCAATACTAATTGCTTCTCCTAAAAGAGGGCAAGCTCTATAACAAGCATCACATTGAATCCCCCAAAAAGCTATACAAGAACTATCATCAATAACTGCAACACCCATTTTTGCTTTTGAAATATCAAGTTTCCCATTTTCATTTTGTACTGATTTGATATTTAGTGCATCTGTTGGACAAACAGGAACACATGGAATATCTGTACACATATAACAAGGAACTTTTCTTGGCTCAAAAAAAGGTGTTCCAAGAGGTTTATTATCACCTGGTTTTGCTAATTTTAATGTATCAAATGGACAGGCTTCAACGCACATCCCACATTTAATACAAGTTGCTAAAAAATCATTTTCATCAAGAGCCCCTGGTGGTCTTAAAATCAACGAAGTAGCTTTTACTTCACTAACATAAGCACTCCAAGTTAATCCCCCAAGCACTGCAAGACCCGCAGCTCTTGCAATACTTAAAAAGAATTTTCTTCTTTCATTAATTGGTTGGTTTC
Organism: Arcobacter ellisii; assembly: GCF_003544915.1. Lineage (NCBI taxonomy): Bacteria > Pseudomonadati > Campylobacterota > Epsilonproteobacteria > Campylobacterales > Arcobacteraceae > Arcobacter > Arcobacter ellisii. The sequence continues at coordinate 479,201 of NZ_CP032097.1, forward strand.
TTGATGTATCCATCTATTTTTCTCTTTTTATTACGCTTGATAAATTTTTACTGCACACTTTTTAAAATCTGTTTGCCCTGATTGTGGACAAGTTGCATCTAAACAAACTTTGTTGATAAATACTTTTTCGTCAAACCAAGGAACAAATACTAAACCTCGAGATGGTCTATTTCTACCTCTTGTTTCAACCCTTGCTTTTACTTTTCCACGTCTACTTTCAACCCAACAAAGTGAACCTTGTTTTACACCATAAGTTTTTGCATCTTCTGGGTGCATATAACAAAGTGCTTCAGGAACTGCACGATATAGTTCAGGAACCCTCATAGTCATAGTTCCACTATGCCAATGCTCTAAAACCCTTCCTGTACTTAACCAAACTGGATATTCAGCATCTGGAACTTCAGGTGGATCCATATATGGTCTTGCAAAGATTTTAGCTTTATTTGTTAAAGCTTTTTTAGTTTGGTCTTTAATTCCAGTTAAATCACCTTGTGCTAACTCTTTTGCTAAGTGTCCATAGAATGCAAAATCACTATCTGGATTTGCTTTTTTAGCATAAGGGTCATATTTAGTATTAAATCTCCATTGAGTCTCTTTACCATCAACAACTGGCCATTTAAGTCCTCTTACTCTATGGTAAGTATCAAAGTCAGCTAAATCGTGTCCATGACCTCTACCAAAATCAGCATACTCTTCAAATAGATATTTTTGGATAAAGAATCCATATCCTTTCCAAGGTTTTCCATCACTACCAATAACATTTCTTGAATCTCCAGATCCATCAGTGTTATCATAACCAGCTTGAACAGGGTCTTTTGGATCTATTTTATAAGATTTTGCTTTTTTATTTGCAAATAAGATTTCATACATAGTTGTATTTTCATCATATCCCATAGCTTTAGCTGCTGCAATTACATCTGGAAGTTTAGTTTCACCTTTTGTACTATTAAGTGATTGTTCACCCCATAAATCTTTTACTGTAAATCTTTTTGAAAGTTCAACCCATTGCCATGTATCAGACATTGCATCTCCAACTGGAACTACTTGTTGTCTCCAAAGTTGAGTTCTTCTTTCAGCATTTCCATATCCACCCCATTTTTCATAAATCATAGCAGATGGTAAAATTAAGTCAGATACTTTTGCAGAAATTCCAGGATATCCATCACTTGTTACGATGAAATTATCCATTTCCCTTGCTGCTTTTACCCAGTGTGTTGCACTTGCTGTATCTTGATATGGATTACAAACATTTACCCAAGCAAATTTGATATTTCCATCTTCGATATCTCTGTGGATTTTCATAATATGTTGGTCACCTTTTGGATTTAAAGTTCCAGCAGGAATATTCCACGCTTTTTCAGTAACTGCTCTATCTTTTGGATTTGCAACCATCATATCAGCTGGAAGTCTATGAGTAAATGTTCCAACTTCTCTTGCTGTTCCACAAGCACTAGGTTGACCTGTTAGTGAGAATGCACCACTTCCTGGTTTTGCTTGTTTATTTAATAAGAAGTGAACATTATATGAAAGTGTATTTACCCATGTTCCTCTTGTATGTTGATTCATTCCCATTGTCCAGAAAGATACAACTTTTCTATTTTTTTCAATATATAAATCAGCTAAAGTTTGAAGTTTTTTCTTAAACTCTTCAATATCTTCATCAGGATTTCCTTTTGAAATTTTTGCCACATAATCAAGTGTATAAGGCTCTAAAGATTTTTTATAATCTTCAAAAGAGATTTCCCAGTGTGCTAAACCAGTATTTTTGTTTACAAGTTTATCTCCTGCTTTATATCCATATGGAGCAAGTGCTGGAGCTTCAGTTTCAGAAACAATTTTTTCCATCTCTTTAGAAATAGTTTGCATCTCTAAATCTGTATATTTTCCATCTTTGATAGATTTTTCATCACTTCTTCTCATACCATAACCAATATTAACTGGACTTGCTGCAAATACGATATGTTCTTTTACGAAATCCCAATCAATTGATTCTGGGTGATTATATACGATTTCTCTTGCAATATAATTCCATAATGCTAAGTCAGTATTTGGAGTAAAAATAATTTCAATATCAGCTAAATCAGAAGTTCTGTGAGTGTATGTTGAAAGATTGATAACTTTTACTCTTTCTGGGTCACTTAATTTTCTATCAGTTACCCTTGACCATAAAATAGGGTGCATTTCTGCCATATTTGAACCCCAAGTTACAACTGTATCAGTTAATTCGATATCATCATAACATCCAGATGGTTCATCTATTCCAAAAGTTTGATAAAACCCAGTTACTGCTGATGCCATACAATGTCTTGCATTTGGGTCAAAAGCATTTGATCTAAATCCTGCTTTCATCATTTTTAATGCAGCATAACCTTCCATAATTGTATATTGACCTGAAGCAAAAATTCCAATCCCTTCTGGACCTTTTTCTTTTAGTGCAACTCTTATGTGTTTTTCCATCTCATCAAAAGCTCTTTGCCAAGAAACAGGTGCAAAATCACCTTTTTTGTCAAATTCACCTTTTGAATTAACTCTTAATAAAGGTTGTTTTAATCTATCTGCTCCATACATAATTTTTGCATTGAAGTAACCTTTGATACAATTAAGTCCTCTATTAACTGGTGCTGCTGGATCACCTTTTACTGCAACGATTTTTCCCTCTTTAGTAGCTAGCATAATCCCACAACCAGTTCCACAGAATCGGCAAGCTGCCTTATCCCATCTCCATCCACCTTCAGCTGCATTTGCTTGTGCTTGTAAATCAGCAGGTACTGTCATACCAATTGCTGCTGCTGCACTTGCTGCTGCTGAGCTTTTTAGGAAGTCTCTTCTTGAAAGCGACATAATTTCTCCTTTTATGAAATAAATTCTTTAACACTGAATTGTAACGATAAAAAAAAGAAATAGAATTGACCTATATCAATTCTTTTAAGATTAAATTAAGACTAAAAGAGTCTTATTTATAAAATTTTAGTTGGTTTACCTGTGTAATAACCTTGAGAAAAATCCACACCAATTTTTTGAACCATATTAAATACTGCTTCATCAACAACGAATTCAGCGATAGTTTTAGCACCTATTTTTTTTGAAAATTCAACAATTGTTTCAACAATAATTTTATGTCTATCATTTTTGTCAATATTTTTTATTAGTGAACCATCAATTTTTATGTAATCAACATGTAATTTTAAAATATGTTCAAAGTTTGAGTATCCTGTTCCAAAGTCATCAATTGCAATTTTTGCACCAAGGGCTTTTACTTGAGTTATAAAATTTGTAATCTCATCATAATTTTCAATTCCTTCAGATTCTAAAATCTCAAAAATGACTTTATTTGAAGTTTTTGTTTTTATTATTGTTTGAATAATCTCTTGAAGAGTAGTTAAATCTTTTATATCGTCAATTGATAAATTCACAGAAAAAGATTCGTTTCTATCTTTAAAAGTATTACAGGCTTGATGAATTATCTCTTTTGTTAAGTGCGAATATAATTTTGTTTTTTTTGCAATACTTAAAAAATCTAAAGGAAGAATTAGTTGGTCGTTCTTATCAACCATTCTAACCAATGTTTCATACTTTTTAATCTCTTTAGTCTCTAAATCCATAATTGGTTGATAATAACAAACAATTCTATTATCTAGTAATGCTTCTCTAATAGAAGTTGCAAGAGCAATATTTTTTTTGTAAGTTTGTTCAATATTTGCTTTTTCTTCATATATTGCAATTTTTTCTTTATTTTCTTTTGCATAATGAACTGCAATATCAGCTTTTGTTAGTAAATTATGTTTTTGTTTTGCAATACCAACTGAAAATCTAATATGAATATGTTCTTCTTCAATATGAAAAAGTTCTTCTTCAAATAAAGACAAAATATTTTCAATATTATGTTTTAAAATTTCAACAGGATAGTCATCATAAAATAAAATTGCAAATTCATCTCCATCAATTCTATATGTTGTAAAATCAAGTTTTAAAAACCAATTTGCAATCTCTTGTAAAATTTTGTCTCCACTATTTGTTCCAAAAAAATCATTTATCTCTTTAAATTCATCTATATTAAAAATAGCACAGGCTGTTGGGGATTTTTTTGAAATATCTAAAAGAATTTTTTGTCTATTTGGTAAAGAGGTTAGTTGGTCATAGTATGCAAGTTTTTCAGCTTTTTTTTCAAGTTTTATCTGTTCAGTTATATCTCTTCCACTTCCAATAGTTCCTATTAGTTTTCCTGTTTCATCATGTAAGGGAGCTTTATGAACTTCTAAATAGACAAGTTCACCTTTGATATTTCCATACTCTTCAAATATCATAGGTTTCATCTCTTCTAAAACAATTAAATCAGAATTTGCACATAACTCTCCAAAAGTGTGCCATTGTTCATTTTCAGGATGTTTAGACCTCTCTCTTTTTGCGAAATAAACATCATTTTTTCCAGTGACTTCATTAGGAGTTGCCATAAGTAGACTTCTACAAATAGAATCATTTGCATATAAGTAATTCCCTTCTAAATCTTTTGCCCATAACATATCAGGTAGATGTTTTGAGATTAATTTAAGAAAATTTTCTGATTGAAGAGAATTATTCATAACGTTCCTTGATTAAAAAATTATTTTATTATTCTATCAAAGATTTTGCCTAAATATTGAACCAATTGATTTTTTCTTTTAAATTTACAACTTCACCTATTACAATCATCACAGGTGTTTCTAATCCATAGGATTTTTCAACAATATTTTCTAAAGTTCCAACAACTACTTTTTGCTCTTTTGTTGTCCCTTTTGAAATAACTGCACAAGGATAATTTTTTCTTTTTCCCAAAGTTATTAGTTTTGAAGTGATTAATTCTAAATTATGATAACCCATTAAAAAAACTATGGTTTCATCATTTAAAAAAGTTTCCCACTCTATTTGAGAGATTTTTTTCTTTGGATTTTCATGTCCTGTTACTACTCTAAAAGAAGTTGTTATTCCCCTATGAGTTACTGGAATTCCTGCATATGCTGGAACAGCAATAGCAGATGTAATTCCAGGGATAATTTCAAATTGGATGTTTCTATCATGTAAGTATAAAGCTTCTTCTCCACCTCTTCCAAAAACAAAAGGGTCACCACCTTTTAGTCTTACAACATTTTCGTATTTAAGGGAAGCTTGATAAATTAGTTCGTTTATTTCTTCTTGAGGAAGAGTATGTTTTTTGTCCTCTTTCCCTACATAAATTAATTCGCAAGATTTTTTTGCAAGTTCTAAAATTTCTGGGTTTACCAATCTATCATAAATTAAAACATCTGCATTTTTTATAACTCTTACAGCTTTTAGTGTTAGTAATTCCACATCTCCTGGACCTGCTCCAGTTAGATAAACTTTTGACATAATAATCACTATTCCTTATATATATTATTTAGATAAATTATATCTAAATAATTTTTAAGCTTCAGAAGATACTGAATTATTACAAGATTTTAAGATTTTATCTAACTCTTTTTTTAATTCTTGAAGTCTTTTTGTTGAATTTATTAGATACTCTTGAGATTGAATAACAATATCTTCACTTCTATTTAATTGTTTTGAAATATCTGCTGAATTTGTTAAATCATAAATGATTTTACCAAATTCATCTGTTAACTCTTCAAGTTTTAAAGAGGCATTTTTTGATTGTTCAATTGCATCTGCTGAATAATTCATAACAGAATTTATTTTTTCAATAAAACAATTTATAGTTTGTGTTGCTTCAACAATCTCATTTTCCCCTTCAATTTTTATAGGAGTTAATGGTTTAGTTACATTTTGTTCAACAATTTTTTTAGATTCTTCTAGGAATTTTTTAGCATTTTCTTCCATAGATTTTAATTGTATAAAGCCATAAATTATTAATATCACTATTAAAAGTGCAAAAAAGTATTGCATATATCTTATATCATTAGTTTTTTCTTCACTGTAAATTGTGTACATATAAACTAATTTATCAACTTCTTCTAATAAAACTGGATTTGTTGTATAAATCAAATCTATGATATTTTCTAATGAATTTTTTGAAGAGGAATCATTCTTATTTATTAATTCTTTAAAATCAACAATATTTTGAAAAAAACTTTTCCATAAAATTTCAATTTTCATAATTTGATTTGCAATCTCTTTTGTTGGAGCTTTTTGTATTTCTGATAGTTCATTTCCCTCTTTTAAAGAGTTTAGATTATAAATAAATTCTGTTGTTGAGTTTTCAAGTTCTACAAAAGATGAATTTTTATGTTGAGATAAATAAAAAATATTTTTTGAAATATTTTGAGTCAACATTCTTTGCTTCCCTGCAATATTTATAATCAAAGCATCTTTTTTATTTTTGTTATTTAGGTAAATAGTTGTTGCTATTACACTTAGCATTAAAACAAAAAATAGAATCCCTAATGATTTTATTTTTGTACTGATTTTATTTTTATTCATACTCCAACTCCTTTGAAGATAGAGATTAAACTCTCTTCATCATTTATTAATACATCGCCATTTTCTATAGAAATTATGTTATCTCTTGATAATCTTTTTAAAACTCTTGATAGGGTCTCAGGTTGAATATGTAACATAAAAGAGACCTCTTGTCTTTTTAGTTTATTAAACATTTCTAAATCATTTTTTAGCATAAACGCCACTTTTGCAGTTGCATCAAATACTAATTCTCTATTTACGATACATTGTAATTGATGGGTTTTATCTAATAAAACTTCCATTAATTCAGTTAATAAAATATTTTTTGATAAAAAGTGTTCATGAAGCTTTTCAAAATTTACAGATAAAATCACTGAATCTTCTATAAATTCTGCATTTGAAAAACAATAAATCTCTGTAGATTTTAAAGAGGAGAGTTCACTAATCATGGAGTTTTTGTAAATATGATATAAAAAAATTTCATTTCCAAATTTATCATATTTATATATTTTAATTAAACCTTCAACTAAAAAAAGAAGATGGTTTTTTGTATCACTCTCATAAAATAATATAGAGTTACTTTCATATTTAGAAACAGTTGAAATTGAAGATATTAATCCTATTTCTTCTTCATCTAAACTATTAAAAAAACTTATTTTTCTGATGGTTTCAAGTAAATTCACACTAACCTTTGTTGATGGTTTTATTTAAGCAATTGTATATTATCCTTGTAAAAAGATTAATTAAATAAGAAAAGAAATAGGTAAATAATGAATTTTAAAAAATATATAAAAGCTGTGGGGACAGGTGTAAAAGGTAATAGAGATTTATCAAAAGATGAAGTTTTTGATGCAACTGAAAATATTTTATTAAATAGAGCAACACAGGCTCAAATAGGAGCTTTTTTAATTGGTTGGAGAACAAAACTTGAAACAAATGAAGAGTTAAGTGGAGCAATTGAAGCTTTAAGAAAATATATAAAATTTAAAAAAGTAGAAGACTCAATTGAACTTGGATATTCATTTGATGGAAGATGTGAAAATCCATTTTTATTCCCTTTATTTGAAAATATTTTAGAAGAGTTTTATAAAAAGAATTCAGATGTTAGAAGATTGAATTTAGTAATTTCAGGAGATTATCTACAACCTGCAAAAGTTGGACTTACAACAAAAGAGATTTATCAAAATATTGACAAAGGTCAATACATACATTTTTTTGATAGGGTAGAATACTTAAAAGAGTTAAGTGACATTACATCTTTACGACATGAATTAGGTTTAAGAACTGCATTTAATACAGTTGAAAAACTTTTAAATCCAGCTTTGAGTGAATATGGTGTGACAACAGCATTTCATAAACCTTATGTACAAAAATATTTAGAGATTTTTGCACCATATTTTAAAGAAGTAGTAGTTGTAAAGGCAAGTGAAGGAAGTCCTGAAGTATTTAAAGATGGAAAATATTGGAAAATGAAAGATACTCAAATCGTTGAAGAGAGTTTTTCTTTAAAAGATTTTGGAGTTAATTATTCTAAAGAGTTTGAAAATATCACTTTAGAAGAGTCTTTAAATATTGTAAAAAATCCTGACGATGAGATTTTAAAACTTGCAAAATTTAATGTGGCTTTATATCTTTTATTTTCAAATAGAGTTACTTCATTAGATGAAGCGTGGCAAAGATTAAATTAATAGAGATAAAAAGGTAAAAAATGTTAATAGATGGATTTGGAAGAAAGGTTGATTATCTAAGGGTTTCAGTAACTGAAAGATGTAATTTTAGATGTCAATACTGTATGCCAGAAAAACCTTTTTCTTGGGTTCCAAAAGAGAACCTTCTTTCGTATGAAGATTTATTCAAATTTATAAAAGTTTCAATAGATGAAGGAATAAAAAAAGTAAGAATAACAGGTGGAGAACCACTTTTAAGAGAAGGTTTGGATATTTTTATAAAAATGGTATTTGATTATAAAAATGATATTGATTTAGCTTTAACAACAAATGGATTTTTACTTCCAAGAGTTGCAAAAAAACTAAAAGATGCAGGATTAAAAAGAATAAATATTTCACTTGATACTTTAGATCATGCAACAGCTGCTAAAATGGCGCAAAAAGATGTATTAGAAACTGTTTTAGAAGGAATTCAAGCAGCTGATGATGCAGGACTTAAAATAAAAATAAATTGTGTTCCTGTAAAAGGAATAAATGATAAAGATGTTCTTGAGGTTTTAGAGTTTTGTAGAAAAAAAGGTTATGTTGTTAGATTTATTGAGTTTATGGAAAATTATCATGCAAAAGATAGTATTAAAGGGTTAAACTCAGATGAATTAAAAGCAATTATCTCTTCAAAATATCCAGATTTTGAAATGGTTCCAAGGGACACAAGTTCTCCTGCTCAATATTATAGATTTGAAGATGGATATGAATTTGGAATAATTGAACCACATAAAGATGATTTTTGTTCTGCTTGTAATCGTATTAGATTAACAGCAGAGGGGTATTTAATTCCTTGTTTATATTTTGAAGATGCAATGAGTATAAAAGATGCTGTTCAAAATAATAGAATAGATGAAGCAGTTGATATTTTAAAAAAAGTTTTACAAAATAAACCAGAAAAAAATAAGTGGTCAGTAAAAGATGATAATGAAGTTTCAACAAGAGCTTTTTATCAAACAGGTGGATAAAGATTAAAGTAAAAAAAAGATATAATTTCCAAATTTGTCAAAAAAAATAGGAGATTAATGGACTTAAGTTTAATAGCCCAGAATATTTTAAATCCGCCGATTTTATTCTTTTTTTTGGGAATGTTAGCTGTATTTTTAAAATCAGATTTAACCATTCCCCAACCTCTTCCTAAACTCTTCTCTTTGTATCTATTGATTGCTATTGGTTTACATGGTGGTTATGAATTATCAAAAAGTGGTTTAGATTTATATATTTTAAAAGCTCTTTGTTTAGCTATTTTTATGGCTATTTTAGTACCTATTTATAGTTTTTTTATTTTAAGAGTAAAACTTGATACTTATAATTCAGTTGCACTTGCAGCTACTTATGGTTCTATTAGTGCAGTTACTTTTATAACTGGAATTACATATTTACAAACAATTGGTGTTGAATATGGTGGTTTTATGGTCGCTGCTATGACTTTAATGGAATCGCCAGCTATTGTGATAGGTCTTGTATTTGCAGCACTTTTTACAAAAAAAGATAACAACTCATCTTCAACAAATTGGAAAGAGATATTTAAAGAAGCTTTTTTAAATCCATCTGTTTTTTTACTAATGGGAGCTTTAATTATAGGAATTTTAACAGGTGAAAAAGGTTGGACTTCAATGGAGCCACTTTTTGGAGCTTTATTTAAAGGAATACTTGCATTTTTCCTTTTAGATATGGGACTTGTTGCAGCAAAAAGAATTTATGAACTAAAAAAACTAGGATATTTCTTAATCGCTTTTGCAATATTAATGCCAATATTTAATGCAACTGTGGCAATGGGCTTAGGATACTATTTCGAAATATCAAAAGGAGATGCTTTTTTACTTGCACTTTTAAGTGGAAGTGCTTCATATATAGCAGTTCCAGCAGCTATGAGATTATCAGTTCCTGAAGCAAATCCAGGAATTTATCTTCCTTTGAGTTTAGCAATTACTTTTCCTTTTAATATCTCAATTGGAATTCCTTTATACTACTTTTTAATAAATCTTTTTTGGAGCTAAAATATGAAAAATATGAAAAAAATCGAAGTTATAGTTGAGTCGGTTTATTTAAGTAGATTATTAGATTTATTTAAACAAAAAGGAATTACAGGTTACACAATCATACGAGATATTGAGGGTTGTGGAGGACATGGTCTAAAAATGGCTGATGAAGTTACTGATGTATTTAGTAATAACTATATTTTTACAGTTTGCAATGAAGAGAAATTTTTATTTATGATAGAAGATATTAGAGCTTTTATAAAAAAATATGGTGGTAAATGTATTATCACAGATGTTATGTTATTACAATAAAAAATAGGAGAAGATTAATTAATGGATAAAAACTTCAATTACTCTAGTTTAAAACTAGGTATTATTGGTGGGGGGCAATTAGGTAAAATTATGTCTCAAAAAGCAAAAAAGATGGGATTTCATGTAACTATTTTAGACCCAACAATAAATTGTCCAGCAGCTCAAGTTTCAGATAGACAAATAGTTGGTGGCTTTTATGATAAAGAAAAATTAACTCAACTTGTAAAAGAATGTGATGTTACAACTTTTGAGTTAGAACATATTGATACTCAAGTTTTAAAAGAGTTGTATGATAAAGATTATAGAATTTTTCCATCTCCTTATGTTATGGAGTTAATTCAAGATAAATATGAACAAAAAAAACTTCTTGATGAAAAAGGAATTCCAGTTCCAAAATATAAAAGTGTACAAACAAAAGAAGATTTAATAAGTTTTGGTTTGCCAGTTATTCAAAAAGCCAAAAAAGGTGGATATGACGGTAAAGGTGTAATGCTTTTAAAAACCGAAGAAGATTTAGAAAATTGTATTAAAGTTGAATCTTTTATTGAAGAGTTAGTGGATATAGATAAAGAGTTAGCAATTATAGTTGCAAGAAATATTGAAGGTCAAATAGCAGCTTATCCAGTAGTAGAAATGCTTTTTGATGAGAGAGTAAATATCTGTGATATTGTTATGGCACCTGCTAGAATTAGTGAAGAGATAGAAAAAAAAGCAAAAGAGATAGCAATAAAATCAATTGAAGTTTTAGATGGGGTTGGAATTTTTGGTGTGGAGATGTTTTTAACAAAACAAGGTAGAATTTTATTAAATGAAATTGCTCCAAGACCTCATAATTCAGGACATTACACCTTTGAATCATGTGCAACTTCACAGTTTGAACAAATAATCAGAGCAGTTACAAATCTTCCATTGGGTTCAACAAAACTGATTTCCCCATCAGTTATGGTAAATCTTTTAGGTGAAGAAGGATATGAGGGAGAGCCTTTTATTGAAGGAATTCATGATGCTTTAGAAATTCCTGAGTTATCTTTTCATTTTTATGGAAAAAAAGAGACAAAACCATTTAGAAAAATGGGACATATTACAGTTTTAGATGAAAATCTTGATGTTGCACTAAAAAAAGCTTTAAAAGCAAAAGATATATTAAAAATTAAAGGGAGTAAAAAAATATGAAAAAACCATTAGTTGGAATTATTATGGGAAGTGATTCAGACCTTCCAGTTATGAAAGAAGCTGCAAAAATGTGTGAGTATTTTGGAATAGAGTATGAAGTTTCAGTGGTTTCTGCTCATAGAACTCCACAAAGATTATTTAAGTATTCAAAAGAGGCTGATAAAAGAGGAATTAGAGTAATAATCGCAGGAGCTGGTGGGGCTGCACATTTACCAGGAATGGTAGCTTCAATTACGCCACTTCCAGTTATTGGTGTTCCTGTTAAAACTTCATCTTTAGAGGGAATGGATTCACTTTTATCAATTGTTCAAATGCCAGGAGGAGTTCCTGTTGCTACAGTTGCTATTAATAATGCAAAAAATGCAGGAATTTTAGCAGCTCAAATATTGGGTGTTAAAGATAAAGAGATTAGAAAAAAGATTAAAGATTATAAAAAAGAGATGAAAGAAGAAGTTGAGAAAAAAGCAGAAAAATTAGAAGAAATAGAGTATGCTGAATATTTAAAACTTATGGGAAAATAATTAAAGTAAAATAAAGTTAACTTTAAGTAAAATTCGCGTTCATTTTATTGTAAATGAAAAATTAACATATACCTATTAGGAGGTCAACATGGCTTTAGATCAGGAAGTAAAAGCAGCTATAATTGCAAAATACGGAAAAAAAGATGGTGATACAGGTTCATCAGAAGTTCAAATTGCTTTATTAACAGAGCAAATTAAAATTTTAACTGAACACTTAAAAGTTTTCAAAAAAGATCACTCTTCAAGATTAGGTCTTTTAAAAATGGTTGGTAAAAGAAAAAGATTATTAGCTTATTTAAGAAGAACAAACTATGCTGGATTCGTAGAATTAGTAGCTTCTTTAGGAATTAGAGCTAAATAATTTTGTTTAAATTATTAAGTTTTAAAGGGTTGTAGTTATAACTACAACCCTTTTTTTTTAATTAAAAATTTTTATTTAATTGATTTTAATAACGAATCTTAATAATACTTCTTGTAAAATATATACAAAATATAAAAAAATTGGAAAATTATAATATGTTATTAACAAAAAAAAGTGAATATGCATTACTATCATTAATCTGCATTGCAAAAAGCGATGAGCCTATGAATGTAGATGTTTTATCAAAAGAGTTAGATATATCAAAATCATTTTTAGCAAAGATTATGCAAAATTTGGCAAAACATGAATTAGTTATTTCACACAGAGGTGTAAATGGTGGATTTGCACTTAAAAAATCTTGGGAAGAGATAACGATACTTGAAATTGTAGAAGCAGCAGAAGAGAGAATGCCTATGGTATTTGAGTGTGCTCCGTCTGCTCAAAGTTGCCCAAATCATAAAGCTATGTCTTGTACAATTTGGCCTTTATTAAACAATCTTCAATTTAAAGTGAATGATTTTTTAGCTAAATTAACTTTAAAAGATATTGCTTAATGAAACTTTTTCATATTTCTCATACTGATTTAGATGGATATGGATGTCAATTAATCACAAAAGAGTTCTTTAAAGAAGGCTATTTCTATAATGCAAATTATGGAATAGAAGTAAAATTAACAATAAAAAAAGTTTTGGAAGATATAAAAAATTTTAAAGATGAAGAGATACTTTTTTTAATTAGTGATTTGAACTTAACTTTTCAAGAATCAACTGATTTAGATGTTGATATCAATAAAATGATAGCAGAGGGTTATAAAATTAAACTTCAACTATTAGACCATCATATAAGTGGAAAAAAAAGTGCTGAAAATTTCTATTGGTATTTTTTAGATGATAAAAGATGTGCTACAAAAATAGTTTATGATTATATGTTTGAGGAGTTTGAAGGTTTTGACTGTACAACAAGTGCTTGGTTAAAACCATTAGTTGATGCAATTAATGCAGTTGATATTTGGCTAGAAAATGAAATCAAAAATTTCGAATTTGGAAAAGTTTTAATGTCAATGGTAACAAAAGTAAAAGAGATTAATAATATTTTATTTGCAGACCAAAATAGAGAATTAAAATTTTATCTGTTAAAAGAGGCATCAAAATTTTTAGATGAAGTTGATGGACATATAAAACTTGACAATGAAATTCATTTTATGAAAAAAGAGTTTTTAAAACTAAGCCATAAAGATGATACCTTAGATAATTTAAGTGCAAAATTTTTAGTTAAAACTTTAGAAGATGTAAAAGAGGAATTAACTGTTCTTTACAAAGGACAAAAAGGTTTATTAACTTATTGTTTAGGTTCTATTTCAATTCCTGCAAATGCATTTTTAAAAGAAAATCCTGATTATGACTTTTTTATTGATATAAATAAAAAAGGAAATGCTTCATTTAGAGCAGATGGAAAACTTGATGTTTCAATTTTAGCTACAAAACTTGCAAATGGTGGTGGACACGTAAATGCAAGTGGTGGAAAATTTGAAGATTTCAAAGAAACAATTGATTTCCAAGAAGTAAGAAACTATATTCAAAATAAATTAGATAAACTCTAATTTATATCTTTTTAGCATTCTTTTAAATATATTTTCTTTATAATAGAACAATTTATTATAAAGGATATAAAATGGAGTGCGAATTCCCAACTGTAAATTCAAAAAGTGAAGAAATATTAGAAATTTTTAAAAATACAAAAACTATAGCAATAGCTGGACTTTCACCAGATTCTGACAAAGCTTCGAATATGGTTGCAGTTTATTTACAAAATGCAGGATTTAAAATTGTTCCAGTTTATCCTAAAGAAGAGACTATTTTAGGTGAAAAAGTTTATAGAAGTATAAGTGAAATACCTTTTAAAATTGATATGGTTGATATTTTTAGAAAACCTGATGCAATTGCTCAAATTGTTGATGAAGCAATAAAAAGAGGAGATGTTGATACAGTTTGGTTTCAACTTGGACTTGTAAATAATGAAGCAGCTTCAAAAGCAAAAGAGGCGGGTTTAAAAGTTGTACAAAATAAATGTACAAAGATAGAGCATAGAAATCTATTTTAATTAATCATTTTTTGATGTGTTGTTAAGTATAAGTTTAGCAACACATCCAGATTTTCCATCTTCTCTATTTTTTATACTTATATTTGCTCTTAATGCGTCAGCTGCATTTTTAGCTAAAAAGAGTCCTAATCCAACACCACTTTGATTTCCAACTCTTTTAAATGGTGCGAATAAATCAATATTTTCATCAATACCAATACCTTCATCAGTTACAGTAATGATAATCTCTTTTTTTGTTTTTCTAAGACGAATATCAATTGTTTTTTCATTTGGAGTAAATTTAATTGCATTTTGAACAAAATTTTGTAATATTTGATTAAATAGTGTTAATTGAATAGATGTATTTAGATGATTTACATTTGAGAAAAATGTAATTATTATATTTTTTTGTGCACTTAACATTCTATAATCGTTTGCTTTTTTCTTAATATATTCAACTAAATCAATTTCTGTCGTTTGTTCAAATTGAGCACCTTCTGTTCTTCCAATATCTAAAATAGATGAAATCATAATATTCATATCATCAATTGATTTTATTGTAAGTCTTAAAGTCTCTTCATATTGTTCAATTTCTCTTTTTTTCTTTAATGTAACTTCATTTTTTAATTTCATAACTGCAAGTGGTGTTTTAAGCTCATGTGCAGCACCTATAAACAACTCTTTTTTGAATTTTACATAAGTACCTATTCTATTTGTTAAAGAGTTAATAGAGTTGGCTAAAGAGTGAAATTCAATAGGTAAATCTTTTGTATCAATTTGAGATAAAGAGTGTTCATCCATATTTGCAAGTTTTTTATTGATTTGCATAATTGGTTTTAAAAGTGATTTAGAAACCACTAAAGAGTATAAAAGCATTAAAATAAAACCAGGAATTGCCAAAATAAAAAGATTTTTGAAAATAACAGAGTATAAAAGTTCTCTCTCTAAACTGATATTTTTTATGATTTGTAAAAATTCTTTATTCTCTAAATTAAATGGATAAAGTAGTTTTATATAATATTTCCCACCCATTTGATAATTAAAAAATTTAATCTCTTGTAGTTCACTATTTTTAACAACATCAATAGTTTGAAATTGCGTTTTTACAGAAGTGAATTTATCAAAAGAGATATAGTTTTTTTGAATTTGTTTTGCTTGTCCAAGCATATTTTCTTGGATATCATCATAAACAGTACTTCTAGCATATTCATAAAAGATAAAAGAGAGAGTGATAATAAAAAGCGAAGTAGCTATAATCAATTTGTTGTAAAATTGTCTATAAATACTTTTGCTTTCCATTTTTTAATACCGTACAGAGAAATTATTTAAGTTTAGTGTCTTCCGCTGCATTTGGATAACAGAATCTATAACCTCTTCTTCTAATTGTTTCAATTGTAGAGATATTTAATGGTTTATCCATTTTTTGTCTAATTTGGTTGATCGCAACTTCAATTACATTTGGAGTAACTAATTCTGGTTCTTCCCAGATTGCATCTAATAATTGTTCTTTAGAAACGATTTGATCTCTATGTCTTGCTAAGTGAGTTAAAACTTCAAAAGGTTTACCTTTTAATTCAATCTCTTCTCCCGCATATTCGATTTTTTCTTCATCAGGATTAATTACTAAATCATCAATTTCGATTACGTTTGTTCCACCAAATCTTAATCTTGCTTCAATTCTTGCAAGTAAAATATCAAAATCAAATGGTTTTTTAATAAAATCATCAGCACCAGATTTTAGTGCTTCAATTTCAGATTCTTTATCATCTCTTGCTGAGATAATAACAACAGCTGTTCTTGAACTTCTATTTTTTACAATTTTGCAAAGTTCAATACCGTCACCATCTGGTAACATCCAATCAGTTAATACTAAATCGTAGTTTCTAATATCAATGAAATATTCTGCATCTTTGTAGTTCTCAGCAGTATCAACTTGATATCCAAAGTCAGTTAGACCTTCTTGTAGTGTTCTATTTAGTGTAATTTCGTCTTCAATAATCAAAATTCTCATAATATTCCTTAAATTTAAGTTAAATTTAATTTTGGCTGGAATTGTATCATAAAAAATAGAAAATTTAAAGCTTTTTTAAGCTAAATTTTTAAATTTCTAAAATATAAAAAAAATTTCTAAAAATTATTTTACAAACTTGCAATTTATTTACAAAAAATCAACTATTTATTAACTATGAAAAGATAAAATACGCCAAATATAATTTCAAGGAATAAAATGAAAAAAATAGTGTCTAGCTTCGTTGCATCAGTTGCTTTAATTACAACTTTAAATGCAGCTGATTTTTATGCTACAGTTGATGGTGAACAAATCACTAAACAAGATATCTCAATGGCTTTACAAGATCCAAGAATCGATTTTGATAAATTACCAGAGAATGCAAAAAAACAAGTTTTAGAGCAAATAATTAATAGAAAATTATTAGCTAAAAAAGCAATTGAGGATGGAATTGAAAAAGATCCACAATATATTGAAACAATTACAAAAATCAAAGAAGATTTAGCTTTCCAAGTATGGCAAAAAAATCAAATTGAAAAAATCAAATTTACAGATGCAGAAAAAAAAGATTTCTATGAAAAAAACAAAGAAAAATTTGTTATGCCAGAAACTTTAGAAGCTAGTCACATTTTAGTAAAAACTGAAAAAGAAGCTTTTGATATTATCAAACAATTAGATAAAGCTACAAACAAAGAAGAAAAATTTAAAGAGTTAGCATTAGCAAAAACAGAAGATCCAACTGGTAAAAAAAATGGTGGATATTTAGGTAAATTTGCAGCAGACCAAATGGTTCCAGAATTTTCAAGTGCAGCTAAAGCTTTAACTAAAGGTTCTTATTCAAAAGTTCCAACTAAAACACAATTTGGTTATCATATTATTTACTTAAAAGATAAAATTCCTTCAAAATCTTTAACTTTCAATGAAGTTGAAAGTAATATTTCTCAAATTTTATTAGGAAATACATATAATAAAAAAGTTAAAGAATTAACAGACGAATTAAGAAAAGACGCAAAAATAGTTATTAAGTAAGGAGATTAAATTGGGTGTATTAGATGTAGTAAAACCAGGTGTTTTAACTGGTAGTGAAGCAAAAAAACTTTTTAATTATGCAAAAGAGAACAATTTTGCAATTCCAGCTGTTAATGTTGTAGGAACTGATTCTGTTAATGCTGTTTTAGAAGCAGCTGCAAAAGTTAATTCGCCAGTTATTATTCAATTTTCAAATGGTGGAGCAGGATTTTATGCTGGAAAAGGTTTAAAAACTAGTGATGCAGCAGTTCTTGGTGGAATTAGTGGTGCAAACCATGTTCATACAATGGCAAAAGCTTATGGTATTCCAGTTATTTTACATACTGACCATGCAGCAAAAAAACTTTTACCTTGGATTGATGGATTATTAGATGCAGGTAAAAAACATTTTGAACAAACAGGAAGACCTTTATTTACTTCTCATATGCTTGATTTAAGTGAAGAAAGTCTTGAAGAAAATATTGAAATTTGTGTTGAGTATTTCAAAAAAATGAATGCACTTGATATGATGATTGAAATTGAACTTGGAATTACTGGTGGTGAAGAAGATGGTGTTGACAACTCTGATGTTGATAATGCTTTACTTTATACACAACCAGAAGAAGTTTGTTATGCTTATGAAAAATTAAAAGAAGTTGGAGATAATTTTACAATTGCTGCATCTTTTGGAAATGTTCATGGTGTATATAAACCAGGAAATGTTGTTTTAAGTCCAAAAATCTTAGATAATTCACAAAAATATATTCAAGATAAATTAAAAACTTCTGATAAACCAGTTGACTTTGTTTTCCATGGTGGTTCAGGTTCACTTTTAAGTGAAATTAGAGAAGCTATCTCTTATGGTGTTATTAAAATGAACATTGATACAGATACTCAATGGGCAATGTGGGATGGTGTAAGAGCTTATGAAGCTAAATACCATGATTATTTACAAGGACAAATCGGAAACCCAGAAGGTGAAGATAAACCAAATAAAAATTACTATGACCCAAGAAAATTCTTAAGAGCTGGTCAAGAAACAATGATAGCTAGACTTGAAGTTGCTTTCTCTGATCTTTGTGCTTTAAATAAAAACTAAAAATTTAAGAGGTTCAACCTCTTGAATTTTTTATTCAGGTCTTTCCACCATATAACCACTTCCTCTTATATTTTTAATAAAATCTTCTTTTAATACAGTTTTTACTCTATTTACTTCTGCTCTAATAGTTGCATTATCTATATAGTCGTCATTCCACACATAAGTTCTAAACATATCATAGTTTACAACTAAACTTCTATTTTGTGCTAAAAGTTCAATAATTTGAAGTTGTCGTCTTGGAAGGATATGTGGTTCATTATTAAAATACAAAGTCATAGTTTCTGCATCAAAACTATAATGTTTTGAAAGTCTTTTATGTCTTTGAGGAACTAATCTTGTTTTTAGAATTTTATTAATTCTAAGAGTCAGTTCTTTTAAATGAAAAGGTTTTTTTAGATAATCAAAACAACCTAAATCAAAAGCTCTTGAAATATCTTCTATATCAATTAATGCAGAAATATAAATAGTTGGAACCATTCTTTTTTGTTCATGCATTTTTTCTAAAATAGTAAAACCATCTATATCTGGAAGTGAAATATCTAAAATGAGTAAATCAAATTTTTGGGAGTCTAAGATTTCTAAAGATTCTTGACCTGTTTTTGTGCTTATTATTACATGACCAGTTGAATTTATATATTCAGTAATCATTTCGTTTAACATTTCATCATCTTCTACTAATAAAATTTTCATAAAACTCCTTTAAAAATATATGTAAATGAAGCAAAGTTTTCACCTGATTCTAATCTTATTCCAACGTTTTCTTCACTACAAATTCTTTTTACTAAATTTAATCCAAGTCCAAAACCTTCTGCTGAAAGTTCTTCTCTATAATACTCTTCAAAAATTTGTTGTGGGTCTAAAATCTGTTTTGAACGACTCTCAATTGTAAAGTGACATTCAGAGTTAAATTCAGAAAGCCTTACAAATATTGTTTCATTTGGAAGAGTGTATTTAATTGCATTTGTAAGATTGTTATCAACTATTCTTTGAAGTTTTATTTCATTGAAATTTAAAATTATTTCATCTTTTAGTGATTGAAATTTAAAATTTGATTTAAACTTTAAAGCAGAAGATGTAAAAAAATCAATTCTACTTCTTACAAAATCAACTATATTTATTTTATGAATTGCAGAATTTACTTGGTCTTTTTTGATTAAATAACTCAAATCATCATAAATACTAAAGATATTTTTCATTGCAACTTCAATATTTGAAAGATATTTATTTTTCCCATTTTCCATTTCAAACATCTCAATATTCCCCATAATAACTGATAAGGGTGTATTTGTTTCGTGAACTGCGTGTTTTAAAAACTGCTTTTGAGATTCAATTAGATTTTGAGCGTATTTATTTCCTTTTTCTAATTTCTCTGATTGTTCATTATAATCCCTTGAAGATTGTTGAATTAGATTTGTCAAAGCTTGCAGACTTCTTGCATGTTCACTAAGTTTTTCTTGATGAATAGGAGTTTCAATTTTTAAATCCAAATTAGAATTTGGGTTTTCTGTAAGAGCTAATACAGTTAGTGTTTGATTTAATAGTTCATTATTTTCTCTATTATGAAAAAATTCTCCATAAGTAAAAAATCCAACAGTAGGTGCTATTTTTGAAAAAGGTTTTATCTCTATATCAATTAAACTAGGCATATATCTACGTCTAGCCATACATGTATAGATAAAGATACTTTGAGTTTCATTTATTGCACATTTGTTTAAAAGAGATTTTAGTGGATTATTTAAAATTAGTTCAACATTTCCAAATCCAAGTTTTACAATATCTCCTTTATGAAGATTCCCTGCAAAACTCAAACTTCCATCTTCATGTTTTGCTATAACAGCTCTTGCTATTGGGATTTTATTTTTTTGTAAGATTAAAGGAAATTCTATTCCTGTTGCTGGAAGTGAACGAGCAACATACTCTCCTAAATACTTTTCATAAAAATCCAAAGGAGTAAGACCTGAAATTTTATAAACTCTATTTCCAACAACTTCTTCAATAACATGCTCTATTCCTATTGGTGACCAATTAAAATTAAAAGCATTACATACACTTAACTCTTCTGAATTTAAAGATACCCCAACAGCACCTTTTGTTAATATCTTATTTTGACAAGAGATAAATGTTTGCGTAAAGTTTGCATTATCAGCAGCCATTCCACCACTTACAATTACTTTGTTATTTACAAAGTTAATACCATTTAAAAACTCTTCTCCATTTGTAGTAGCTCCATCACTAAAAGCAATAATAGCTTTTGTTGTTTGGGTACAAAGTTTATTGGCAAGTTCTACACCATTTGAGAAACAGTTTTCACTATTTGAGTATGCTGCTTTAATTGTAGTTTTTTCAAAAGTTGAAATAGATAAGATTGTACTGTTTGTTGTAATAGTATCATTACTTATTTCTCCATCCGTTGAAGAACCAATACAAATTGCTTGTGGCAATTTTTTTGTAATTACATCTAATATGTTTTTTAATTTTTCTTTAGTTTGTCCACAAAAAATTTGAATTAAAATATTCTTCTCATTTTCAAACATAGAAAAATCAATTATCTTTTCTATAGGTTTATCATTTATTGTATATGTAAAAGTTTTCATAAAAAATTGTAACACATATTTTGAGATTTTCAAAGAAAATTTTTTTCAAAAAAGCCCGAATTTATCGTTATTTGTAACAAAAAACTACATTGCTATACTCATGCTATACTAACGCTAAATTTATGCTATAAATGTGGTGTAAAATTTCATCAATGGAAGAAAAAATTACTCTTTTTTTAAGATATTTTTCTTCAATTTCTAAATTTAAAAGGATGAAAAAAATGATTTATACAAAACCAACATACAAACCTCAATATGAGAATTTTATAGGTGGAGAATGGCTTGCTCCAAAAAGTGGTGAATACTTTGATAATATATCTCCAGTTGATGGAACTTTATTAACAAGAATTCCAAGATCAAATGAAGCTGATGTTGAAGCAGCAATTATAGCAGCTGATAAAGCATTCCAATCTTTTAAACGTACTTCAGTTGTTGAAAGAAGTAATTTATTAAATAAAATGGCAGATGCAATTGAAGCAAATTTAGAAAAACTTGCAATTGCAGAGACTTTAGATAATGGTAAAACTATTAGAGAAACTTTAAATGCAGATGTTCCTTTAGTTGTTGACCATTTCAGATATTTTGCATCTGTAATTAGAGCAGAATCAGGAACAGTTTCTGATTTAGATGAAAACACTGTTTCTCAAGAAATTTATGAGCCATATGGTGTTGTTGCTCAAATTATTCCTTGGAATTTCCCACTATTAATGGCTGCTTGGAAATTAGCTCCTGCAATTGCTGCTGGAAATTGTATTGTTATGAAACCAGCAAGTGCTACTCCTATGTCAATTTTATTATTAATGGAAGCAGTTCAAGATGTTTTACCAAAAGGTGTTGTAAATATTATTAATGGTGCAGGTGGAAAAATTGGTAAATATTTATCAACTCATCCATTAGTTAAAAAAGTTGGATTTACAGGTGAAACTACAACTGGTCAATTAATTATGCAATATGCAACAGAAAATATTATTCCTTCAACTTTAGAATTAGGTGGAAAATCTCCAAACGTATTCTTTGAATCAATTATGGATGCAGATGATGAGTTCTTTGATAAAGCAATTGAAGGTTTAGTTTTATTCGCATTTAACTCTGGTGAAGTTTGTACTTGTCCATCAAGAGCATTAATTCAAGAGTCAATTTATGAGCCATTTATTGCAAGAGTTCTTGAAAGAGTAAAAGCTATTAAATTAGGAAATCCTTTAGATACAGAAAATATGATGGGTGCTCAATGTTCACTTAACCAAAAAGAAAAAATTATGGAATATATCAATATAGGTAAAGAAGAGGGTGCTGAATTATTAATTGGTGGAGATGTTTATGAATCTTCTGTAAATCCAAATGGATTCTACATTCAACCTACTTTATTTAAAGGTCATAATAAAATGAGAATTTTCCAAGAAGAGATTTTTGGACCAGTTCTTGCTATTACAACTTTTAAAGATGAAGCTGAAGCATTAGAAATTGCAAATGATACAATCTATGGATTAGGTTCAGGTGTTTGGTCAAGAGATGCTCACCAATTACATAGAATGAGTAGAGGAATTCAAGCAGGAAGAGTATGGGTTAACTGCTACCATATGTATCCTTCTCACGCATCATTTGGTGGATATAAAAAATCAGGAATCGGAAGAGAAACTCATATGATGATGTTAAATTCATATAGACATACAAAAAATATTTTAACTTCATACAATAAAAATAAATTAGGTTTCTTCTAGGATTTAGCGCGAATTATAAATCATTAAAGCCCATAGAGTTCTTCCTATGGGCTTTTTATTTTAAAGGATATTTTATGCAAAGAGTAGATGTTACACCTAAAGCTTCAAAAGTAATTGAAAAATTAAAAGAACTTCATGGTGAATTGGTTTTTAATCAAAGTGGTGGTTGTTGTGATGGAACTGCTCCTATGTGTTATGAAAAAGGTGATTTTTATGTTCCAAGTAGAAATGTAAAAATGGGTGAAATTTGTGGATGTGAGTTTTTCATAGACCCAGACCAATTTGAATACTTTAAACACTCTTTTATAACAATAGATGTAAGAGAAGAAAAAGCTGCCTTTGGAAACTCTTTTTCACTTGAAATAGATTTAGGATATCAATTTATTACAAAATCAAGAATTATGACAGATGAAGAGTATAAACAACTTTTAGAAGAAGAAAAATGATACTACTTTGATATTATCTCAAAATATAATTCTAACAGAAGAACAAATAAAAAGGTAACTTATGTTAGAAAATATATTAGAAAAAATAGAAACTTTACCACCATTACCCCAAACAATTTTAGAAATAGAAACATTTAGAAAACAAAATAATCAAGAACCTGATGAATTAGTAAAAATCGCAGAAAAAGACCCTTTATGTGTTGCAACTTTATTAAAAATTTCAAATTCATCTTTTTTTGGTTTTAATTCAAAAATAGAAACTGTAAAAAGAGTAATAAATCTTTTAGGAATAAATTTTACAATTTATGTTGCTATAAAAGAGGCAATAGATAGTGTTTTAAAAATAGATTTATATCCTTATGGAATAAAGTGTGAAGATTTTACAAAAATAACACATATCTCTTTACGTTTTTTAGATTTATGGATAACAAAAAAAGATAGAGAGTTTAAAGATGAGGTTTTGCTTGCATGTTTATTACATGAAACTGGTAAATTTTTATTATCAGAAACAGTTGTAAATAGAGGATTATTAGATGAGTTTAAACAAAGAATTGATTCAGGAGAAGAGGTATCAAAAGTTGAAAAAGAGTTGTTAGAGGTAACAACACACAAAGTTACAGCAGAGATTTTTAGATATTGGAATTTTAATAATAATCTGATTGAAATTATAGAGTTTGTTGATGATATTAATAGCTGTAGTGAAAAAAATCGAGAAAAGTGCCAAATTTTGGATATTATAAGAACTCTTTTTGATATGAAAAATTTTTTAAGTGAAGAGAATAAACAAAAAGCTTTACAAAAAGCAAAAGAGTATAATTTTGATATTGAGTATTTAAATTACGCAATTCAAAGTATAAAAAACTAAAGGGGAAAAACTATTTTTTCCCCTCTTCATTTGTAACTAAAGCAAGATTTGTTAAATCATATTTTTGAAGTAAATCTAAAACTTTTACAACCCTTTGATACTCAACTTTTTTATCAATTCTAACAATAACTGGTTTATTTTTATTTTTTATTGCTTTTAAATTATCTTCTAAAGATTCAAAAGAGACTTCAATTCCTTTTATTGCTAACTTATTTTGATTTAATTCAATAAAGACTTGTTCCTCTTTTATTTCCATCTCTTTTGCATTTGATGTAGGTAAATCTAACATTAAAGCAAGTTCCTCTTTTTTGAAAACAGATGTAACAATAAAAAAGATAAGTAAAATAAAAACAACGTCAATAACAGGAGTTAAATCTAAGCCTAAAGCTTCACGTCTTTTCATTATTCGCTTATCTCTTTTTTAGCTTTTAATTCAATTGAATCAATCAAAGAGATAAAATGGTTATAAGCTATTTGATGAGGAATTGCAACGATAAGACCTGCAATTGTTGTAATAAGTGCTATTCCAATTCCATTTGAAAATATTGTTGGGTCTCCTAAACCATTTTGAGTGATTGCTTCAAAAGATTTATAAACTCCAATAACAGTTCCAAGAAGTCCTAAAAGAGGTGCAACAGTTGCTATATTTTTTATAATTGTAAGCCCTGATTCAAGTTTTTTAACTTCATACTCAATTTGAGAATTGATAGAAGAGTTATTTGTAACTTTATTTTTTATATGATTTATAATTGTATTTTTTCTCGGAAGTGTGAAAAATTTCCATAAAATAATTGTAAATCCAATTACATTTAAAAATATTAAAATATAAACAATAACTCCACCTTTATCAATGTATCCCATTAAATCCATAACGACCCCAATAATTTTTTGTGACATTGTACAAAAATTTTGCTAATAGATGGTACAATTTTTTATGAACTATACAAATTCTTTAACCCAACAAATAAGCTTTAATAATCAAAAATATTTCGTAAAAAGAGATGATTTATTACACAAAGATTTTTCAGGAAATAAGGCTAGAAAGTTTTATTATTTTTTGAAAAATGATTTTGCAAAAATAAAAAAAGTTATCTCTTTTGGTTCAGCTCAATCAAATGCAATGTATTCGCTCTCTGTATTATGTAAAACAAAAGGTTGGGAGTTTGATTATTATGTTGACCATATCGCCTCTTTTTTAAAAGAAAATCCAGTTGGAAATTATAAATATGCACTTGAAAATGACATGAATATTGTTGAAGCTGAAATTCCAAAAAGTTTTAAAGAAGATGAACTTTTTATTAGTGAAGGAGGAGCAATTTTTGAAGCCTCTTTTGGAATAGAGATTTTAGCAAATGAGATAAAATCTTGGGCAGAAAAACATCAAATAAAAAATCTAAAAGTTTTTTTACCAAGTGGCACAGGAACAACAGCCCTTTATTTACAAAAATTTCTTCCTTTTGAAGTTTTGACTTGTGCTTGTGTTGGAGATGAAGAGTATTTAAAAAAGCAGTTTTTAGCTCTTGAAAAAAACAATTTTCCTACAATTTTAAAAAAAGAGAAAAAATATCACTTTGGGAAACTTTATAAAGAGTTTTATGAGATTCATAATGAACTAATAAAACAAACAAATATTGAATTTGATTTACTTTATGATAGTTTAGGTTGGCTTTGTTTTGAAAAATATGTAGAAAATTTTGATAAAAAAGATGAATATGAATTTTTATATATTCATCAAGGTGGATTGCTTGGAAATATCTCAATGAAAGAGAGATATAAACACAAATTTGACAAATAAATAAAATCTTTTTATTAATGAAAAAAAAGATAACATTGCGAGATGTTATCAAAAAATGAAATAAAACTTATAAAATTAATAAAATTCACACCTGTTTTTATTGTTGCTTTAGTATGTGTTATGGTTACGTTTTTATTGTATGTTGATAAAAATATTACACTACAAGCAGATTTAAAAACTCTACAAAATGATTATCTAAAACGAAATGAAAATATTATAAAAGATGAACTAGAAAAAGTTTATGATTTTATCGTTCATAAAAAATTAAATAGTGAAAAAGAGTTAAAAGAAGATATTAAAAAAAGAGTTATTGAAGCACATAATGTTATGACTTTTATTTATGAAAAATATAAAAATAAAGAATCTGATGAAAAAATAAAAGAGAGAATAAAAAATGCTTTAACTGCTCTTAGATTCAATGATGGAAGAGGATATTTTTATATTACAAGTATGGAAGGAGAATCTATTTTATATCCTTTAAGTCAGAAATTTGAAAATAAATCAATTTTGGATTTTGAAGATAATTTTGGTTTGAGATTTGTAGAAAATGCTATAAATGGTCTAAAAGATAAAACAGAGGCTTACAATGAGTATTATTGGAAAAAACCTGAGTCTGATGAAAAATTAAAACAGTATAAAAAGATTACTTTCAATAAAGTATTTGAACCATATAATTGGTTTGTTGGAACTGGTGAATATTTAGAAGATTTTGAAGAAAAAATAAAAAAAGAGATTTTAGAATATATAACAAGTATAAAATATTTAAAAAATGGTTATGTTTTTGTAATAAATAAAAATGGAGTTTATCTATCTCATATAAATCAATCTTACGTTGGAGTTAATCGCCTTGATTTAAAAGATTCAAATGGTTTTATGATTACTAAAGAGATTATTGAATTAGCAAAAAAAGGTGAAGGTTTTTTAAAATATATAAGTACAGTAAAGCCAGAAGATAGTCAATCTGCTGAGAAAATAACTTTTGTAAAAGGTTTTAAAGACTGGGAATGGGCAATTGCAACAGGATTTTATACAGATGAATTAGACCAACAAATAAAATCTAAAGAGAGAGAATATAAAGAGAATTATATGCATAATTTATTGACTCTTTTTACAGTTAGCGGATTATTGACAATTCTTTTTTTATTTTTATCTTTTTATATATCAAAAAGATTAGAATTAAGATTTTATAAATATAAACAACAAGTATTAACAAATATTAAAAAAAGTAGAGAAAAAGACAGTATGTTAGCTCAACAGTCAAAAATGGCTGCAATGGGTGAAATGCTTGAAAATATTGCACATCAATGGCGACAACCTTTAAGTTCAATCTCAACTCTTTCAACGGGTGTAAAAATAAGATATGAATATGGAGGAATAGAAAAAGAAGAGTTACTTCATGCTATGGATTCAATAACTACAACTACAAAATATCTATCACAAACAATTGATGATTTTAGAGATTATTTTAATCCCCATAAAGAGGCTACTTATTTTAATATAGAAGATATTTTTAATAAGGCTTTAGATTTACTTGAAGTTCAGTTCAATCTAAAAAATATTAAATTTATCAAAAACTTAAATGAAGTATATATTTATGGTTTTGAAAATGAATTTTTACAAGTAATAATCAATATTTTAAATAATGCAAAAGATGAATTTGATAGAAAAGAGTTAGAAGATAGATATATTTTTATAGGTATAGAAAAAAAAGATAATCAAGTTAAAATTTCAATAAAAGACAATGCTGGTGGAATTGATGAAAAAATCATAAATAAAATTTTTGAACCCTATTTTACTACAAAATTCAAATCTCAAGGGACAGGAATAGGTTTATATATGTCAAAAGAGATAATTGAAAAACATATGAAAGGTAAAATTTTAGTATCAAATAAAGAGTTTGTTTATGAAGAAAAAGCTCAAAAAGGAGCTTTATTTGAGATTTTATTTTCTATAGTTGATGAAAAAGCTATTTAAAGTTTTTTACAAAGTTTATAAAATCATCTTCTTTTAAAGCTTTTGAATAAAACCAACCTTGAATTTCATCACACCCCTCTTTTCTTAAGAACTCTTTTTGTTCTTCTGTTTCTACACCCTCAGCAATGGTTTTCATTCCTAAACCATTTCCTAAAGCTATAATTGTTCTTGCTATTGCAACATCTTTTTTATTTGAAGGAAGCCCATCTATAAATGATTTATCAATTTTTAGTTTATCAATTGGAAATTGTTTTAAATAGTTTAAAGAGGAATAACCAGTTCCAAAATCATCAACAGCAAGTTTTATACCAAGATTTTTTAGATTCTCCAAAATTAATAAAGAATCTTCAACATCTTCCATGATATAACTTTCAGTTAATTCAATCTCTAAATTTTGTGGATTTAATTTTGAATGTTCTAACTCTTTAACGATAGTTTTTAAAACTTGACTATATTTTATTTGAATATTTGAAATATTTACTGCAATTAATCCATTTTCTAAAAGTTTTAAGTCATTTAATTTTTTTATAAACTCGCAAGCTTTTTTTAGTACAAATTCACCAATAGGAATGATTAGTTTTGATTCTTCTGCATAAGGAATAAAATTTTCAGGTGAAATAACTCCTAATGTTTTATGATTCCATCTAATAAGCGCTTCTGCTCCTAAAATTGTGTTTGTTTTTAAATCAATTTGTGGTTGATAATATATCTCAAATTCATTATTTTTTAAAGCCTCAGTTAATTCTTGTTTCATAATAATTTTTTCAAAAATTTCACTTGTCATTTCTTCTTTGTAAAATTGATATTGATTTCTTCCTGCATTTTTAGCACTGTACATCGCAGTATCTGCGTGTTTTATTAAATCCTCTTCATTTAAGCCATTATTTGGGAAAACAGAAATTCCAACACTTACAGTTATATCAAAAATGTACTCTTGCATTTTTATTGGTTCTTTGAAATCATTAACAATTTTTTTAGCTATTTTTTCAATATCTCTATCTTCCATAATATCTTCAATTACAACGATAAATTCATCTCCACCAATTCGTGAAATAGTGTCATTTTTTCTAATATTTTTGTGTAATCTATTTGCCACAAGATTGATTATATTATCTCCTATTGAGTGACCATAGGTATCATTGATTAATTTAAAATTATCAATATCAATAAAAAATACTGCAATTCTTTGTTTTAATTCGTGAGCTTTTTCAATTGATTTTATTAATCTAGCTTTTAATAAAAGTCTATTTGGAAGTTTTGTTAATGGGTCATGATGGGCTAAAAATTCAATTTTTGCATTTGAGTTTTTTATTTTTGTAATATCTGAAAATAGAGCAACATAATTTAAAATATTTCCATTATTATCTTTTACAACACTAAGATTTAACCATTCAGGATAGACTTCTCCATTTTTTTTACGATTCCAAATTTCACCTTTAAATGAACCTTTTTTCTCTAAAGTATCCCAAAGATTTGTATAAAAATCTTTTTCATGTCTACCTGATTTTAAAATCTTAGGATTTTTACCTTTTATTTCATCAAAAGTGTAACCAGTAATTTCAGTGAATGCATAATTTATAGAAATAATCTCTTTTTTCTCATTTGTAATTATGATTCCTTCTGTTGTATTTTCAAAAACAATATCTGAAAGTTTGAGTTTATTTTGGATTTTTTCTTCTTCTGTAATATCTTTAAAAATACAGTGGGTTTTTAATTGTCCATTAAATTCAGAAATATTTCCAGTAAAACTTGCAAGAATTATTTCACCATTCTTTTTTCTCATTCTTATTTTTTCATTTTCCACATGTCTAGTTTTTAAAAAAGTTGCAAATAAACTTTTAAGTTTTTCAAAACTTTCATTAGCAAATGAAGAAAATTTTTGACCTATTACTTCATTTTTTTCATATCCAGTTAACTCTAACCATTTTTTATTAACATTTGTGATAATTCCATAATGATTTAGTGATTGATAAGCATAAGGAACTTCTTCATATAAAAATTTAAAACTCTCTTCTATCTCTTTATTTTTATTTGCTATTTCTGAAATATTTGTAAATAAAAGTTTGATTATTGAATTTTCCATAATCTCACTATAAATTACAGTAAGTTGAAAAATATTATCTCCTATTTCAATAATTTCATGCTCTTTAAAACTATTAGATTTGATTTTTTTATAAATCAAATCCCATCTTGCTTTTGAGATTAGGTTTGTAATATTTTCGTCAACTTTAATAGGAAATAAATTTTTTGCTTTTTCATTGAACCAATAAATTATTTGTTCTTCATCATTATCAAAAAGTTCAATTACAGCTTCATTTAATGAGTTGAAAGTATTTTTTACATCTTTTAATTTAGACTCTAAAAAAAGATTGTAGTTCCCTTTTATGTTATTTAAAATCTCTTTAGAAGTAATTATAAAATAGCTAGAAGTTTGATTTTCAAAAATGATAGCTCTTCTTATCTCTTTTTCTCTCATTGTTTTAACTATTTCAAATAAAGATTCATTGCTATTAAAAGTAATAAGATTTTTATGAACAAACTCTTCAATATTTAAAGTTGTATCTATGTGTCTTTGAGCAAGATTTATAATATCACTCTCTGTTAAAATTCCAATTGGTAAATTTTTATCAAATACTAAAATAGACCCAAATTTTTTTTCATTCATACTATCAAGTGCATCTTGAATAGTTGAGTTTTTTTCTATACTAAGAGCCTTATTTTTACCTCTTATGATATCTATTGCTTTGATTGATGTTTTAAATATATCTTGTTCAAATTCATAAATAAGTTTTTCTTGTAAAATCGTACCTAAATAATTATTTTCATTATCTATTACAATTATTCTTCTTATTTTATGATTTAACATTAATCCTAAAATATAGTTTGTTTTTCTATTTACTTTTGTTGTAATTAATGTTTTATTTGCAAAATTTATTGCTTTTTGATTAAGGTCTATATGTTTTGTATAAAGAAAAAGAATATCTCTTTCAGTAATGATTCCAATGGCTTTTTTATTATCTAACAAAACAAAATGTTTAGTATGATTTTTTATCATTGCGTCTAAAATTTCTTGTAATGTTACATCAAAATTAATAGAATCATTTGAATTAGAAATTAGTTTAATTAAGGACATCTTTTTTCCATTTAAAGAAGTAGTAAAAAGTTATTTTATCAGAATAAAATAAAATTAGAAATAATAAACTTTAATACACTATATAAATTTACTATAAATTAGATATAATCCCCCACTATGAAAAAGAATAATATTATACTAATTGGTTTTATGGGTGTTGGTAAAGGTACAGTTGCAAGGGCTTTAGTTAAAAAATCTGACATGTTTGCAATTGATACTGATGATTTAATCGAAAGTATGGAAAACAGAAAAATCAAAAAAATTTTTGAAGAAGAGGGTGAACCATATTTTAGAAACTTAGAAAAAAAGACTGCTTTATGGCTTGAAAAAAATGTAAATAATACAATTGTTTCAACTGGTGGTGGATTTTATAAGCAAGAAAATATAAACAAAATAGGAAAAGTTGTTTATTTAAAATCATCATTTCAAGGAATCCTAGACAGAATAAATAGTGCTCCAAATGCTGCAAATAAATTGAAAAAAAGACCACTTTTACAAAATATGGAAGAGGCTTTAAAACTTTATAATTCAAGAGCTAAAGATTATGAAAAAGTTGCAAAAATAGTTGTTGATGTTGAAAATAAAGATTTAAAAGATATCGTAAAAGAGATTTTAGGACAAATATAAATGAAAATAATAAATACTAAAGATACAAACTTTAAAAGTGAATTTGATTCTATTTTAGCAAGAGCTAAAAGTGATATAAAAGGCGTTTCATCAATTGTTATGAATATTATTGATGAAATAGTAGCTGAAGGAAATGTTGCTTTAAAAAGACATATTGAAAAGTTTGATAAATGGGAAGTTAAATCAGATGATGAATTATTGATTTCTCAAGATGATATGAAAAAAGCATATGAAAATATTGATGTAAAACTAAGACAGGCTCTTCATACAGCATATGATAGAATTAAAGCATATCATGAAAAACAACTTCCAAAATCTTGGCTTGATTTTGAATCAAATGGAACAATTTTAGGACAAAAAGTAACTCCTGTTGATAAAGCTGGACTTTATATCCCTGGTGGGAAAGCTGCATATCCAAGTTCACTTTTAATGAATGCAGTTCCTGCAATCGTTGCTGGTGTTAAAGAAATAGTTGTATGTACTCCAACTCCAAATAACGAAGTAAATGAACTTTTACTTGCTGCTTGTCATTTATGTAAAGTTTCAAAAGTTTATAAAGTTGGAGGAGCAAGTGCAATTGCAGCTATGGCTTATGGAACACAAACTATTCCTAAAGTTGATGTAATTACAGGTCCTGGAAATATCTTTGTTGCAACTGCTAAAAAACTTGTTTTTGGTGAAGTTAATATTGATATGATTGCTGGTCCTTCTGAAATAGGAATTTTAGCTGATGCAACAGCAAAACCTCACTATTTAGCAATTGATTTATTATCTCAAGCAGAACATGATGAAATGGCAAGTTCGATTATGATTACAACTTGTGATGAAATTGCTAGCTTAACAAGTAAAGAAGTTGAAGAGTACTTAAAAACTTTAAGTAGAGAAGCAATTGCTAGAAAATCAATTGATGAAAGAGGAGCAATAATTGTTGCTTCGAATATGGAAGAAGCGATTGAACTTATGAATGAAATAGCACCAGAACACTTAGAAGTTATGACTCAAAATCCTTTTGAATTATTACCTTACATTAAACATGCAGGTGCAATTTTCTTAGGTGAAAACACTCCTGAACCAATCGGAGATTATATAGCTGGACCAAATCATACTCTTCCAACAGGAAGTACAGCTAAATTTTATAGTCCGTTAAATGTAGAAAACTTTATGAAAAAAAGTTCAATTATAAATTTTTCAAAAAATGCTATAAATGAATTAGGTGAAGCTTGTGCATTATTAGCTGACACTGAAGGTCTTACAGCTCACGCTAAATCTGTAAGAGTTAGATTAGAAAATAAATAAGGAAAATAGATGTCAATATTTAGTGAATGGTTTACTGAAGACGAAGATGATATATTTATGGGAAGCCCAAAATCTAAGTTTTTTGATGTAACAAGAGAAGCTTCAAAAGAAGTAGTAGAAGATGAAATTGATAAAATCATAGAAAAATTGGCTGTACTTGAAATGATAATTAGTGAAGATAAAGATGAAAATTTTGATATCAATGAATTTATCAAAGAGTATACTTTAGAAAATTCTCAAAAAGTAAAAGCTATGAAAAAAGGTCTTTATGTTGAATTTACTGGTGAAATTATCTGTAGATTAGATTCATAAAGGTTAGATGTGGAAGAGTTAGAACAAGTTAAAAGTCAAATAAAAGAGTTTATAAAAGTTTGTAATCATCAAAAAAGTTTAGAACTTTTAGATAAATTAGCAACAGGAAAAATGTTGCGTTCTAAACTGATTTTAAAAATTGCAGGAGTAAATGAAGAGAGTATTAAACTTTGTGCAATTGTAGAGATGATTCATGCAGCATCACTTTTACATGATGATGTTATTGATGAAGCTGATACTAGACGAGGTCAACCTTCTGTAAATGCACTTTACGATAATAAAACTTCTATAATGTTCGGAGATATTTTATATTCAAGAGCATTTACTGAACTTTCTTTAATGGATAAAAGAGTTGCATATACAATCTCAAATGCTGTAACACTTTTAAGTATTGGTGAGATGATGGATGTTGATTTAACTGAAAGCTTCAATACTTCTTATGATTTATATCTTGATATGATTTATAAAAAAACAGCTTCTTTAATAGAAGCAAGTGCAAAAGCAGCTGCAATATTAGCTGGACTTGATGAAAATAAATATGCACTTTATGGTAAAAATCTTGGACTTGCTTTTCAAATGGTAGATGATATTTTAGATATAACTCAAGATAGTGCTACTTTAGGAAAACCAGCAATGCACGATTATGTTGAAGGAAAAGTAACTATTCCATATTTATTTTTATATGAAAGAGTTGAAGATAAAACAAAACTTGCTTCATTATACAAAAAAGAGTTAAGTTCTGAAGAGAGTGCTTGGATTAAAGAACAAATGAAAATAACTAAGGCTTTAGAAGACTCTATTTTACAAGCTAAAGAGATTGGAAATGAAGCAATTAGTGCTGTAATAGATGAAAAAGATAGCCAAACTCTTGTTATGATAATGAAAGCAATGATTGAAAGAGAGTTTTAATGAGTTACTTAATAATTAGTTTTTCTCACAAAAATATTGATATTAAAATGAGAGAAAAACTTAGCTTTAATAGTGATGAAGATAAAGAGAGATTTATAAAACAAATTTTAGAAAATGAGCCTACAAAAGAAGTAGTTTTATTATCAACTTGTAATAGGGTTGAAATAATTACAAGAAGTTCAAATGTAAAACAAAGTGCAAGAAATATCATTGAAAAATTAGCAACTTATTCTGGACTTGATTTTGAACTTTTATATGATAGAGCAGATATTTATGATAATGATGGAGCTGTTCATCATCTGTTTTCAGTAGCATCTGCACTTGATTCACTTGTAATTGGTGAAACACAAATAGTTGGACAATTAAAAGATGCTTTTAGATTCTCTCAAGCAAAAGGTTATTGTAGCTCAAATATAACAAGAGTTATGCACTATGCCTTTAAATGTGCTGCACAAGTAAGAAATGCAACAAGTTTAGGAACAGGTTCAGTTTCTGTTGCTTCAACAGCTGTTGCAAAAGCAAAAGATATAATTGGAAATACAAAAGGTGTAAAAGCTTTAGTAATTGGTGCAGGTGAGATGAGTGAACTAACTGTTAAACATCTTATTTCATCAGGTTTTGATGTAACAATAATTAGTAGAGATATGAAAAAAGCTCAAAATTTAGCAACTACATTTGAAGTTCACGTAAATGTTGAACCTTATAGTGAATTATCAAACTTACTAGCAAAAACACCAGTTATGATAACAGCAACTTCTGCTCCTTATCCAATCATCACAAAAGATAATGCACCAAGTTCAAATATAAATAGATATTGGTTTGATATCGCAGTTCCAAGAGATATTGATGAAAATATTTCATTATCAAATTTAGAAGTTTATTCAGTTGATGATTTACAAGATATAGTAAATGAAAATATGAGTTTAAGAGCAGAACAAGCAAAAACAGCTTATGGAATAGTAAGTCGTATGTCATTAGAGTTTTTTGAATGGCTTAAATCACTTGAAATAGAACCAATTGTAAAAAATCTTTATGTAAAAGGTAATGATATTATCGATAAAAAAGTAAAAAATGCTATAAAAAAGGGATATATTAGTGCAAGTGATGAAGAAAACATCAGAAAACTTTGTCAAACTGTAATTACTGAATATTTACATCAACCTTCAAAACAATTAAAAGATATTTCAAAAAATATGGAGTGTGATTTAGTTGTAGGAACTGTTCAAAATATGTTTGGATTTAATAATGATTCAAATTTAAGAAATAAATATAAATGTGACCATTTATCAAAAAATTAAAATAGGAAAGATAATCAATGAAATTTAGTAAAATGTTTATTCCAACAACAAAAGAGACTCCAAATGATGCAACATTACCATCTCATCAATATTTAGTAAGAGGTGGATTTATAGCTCAAACTGGAGCTGGAATTTATGATTTTATGCCTTTAGGAAAAATTGTTTTAGAAAAAATTAGAGCTATTGTAAAAGAAGAGATGGATGAGGCTGGTGCAAATGAAGTTCAATTTGGTTTTGTAACACCTTTATCATTATGGCAAGAATCAGGGCGAGCTACAACTATGGGAGCAGAAATGCTTCGATTTAAAGATAGAAAAAATGGTGAGTTTGTATTAAGTCCAACAAATGAAGAAGCTGTTGTAAATATGGTAAAAAATAGAATTACTTCATATAAAGATTTACCAGTTCACCTTTATCAAATAAATACAAAATTTAGAGATGAAGCACGTCCACGATTTGGACTTATGAGAGGAAGAGAATTCTTGATGAAAGATGGATATTCTTTCCACGCTAACGAAGAGGATTTGGTTCGAGAATTTAATCTTATGGAAGCAACTTATAAAAAAATTTATACAAAATTAGGTTTAGATTTTAGAGTTGTTGCAGCAGATTCTGGAGCAATTGGTGGAAGTGGTTCAAAAGAATTTCACGTAATTGCAGATTCAGGTGAAGATACAATAGTTATTTGTGATTCTTGTGATTATGGTGCAAATATTGAAGCAGCGACAAGAAAACCAAGACATTTTACAGCTTGGTTTGAAAATACAAACACACCAGCTTCAATGGAAAAAGTTTTAACACAAGATTTAAAAACTATTGAAGAAGTTTCAAACTTTTTAAGTATCTCAAAAGCTCAAACAATCAAAGCAGTTATTAAAAGAGCAATTTTTGAAGATAAAACTCAAATAGTTGTATTTTTTGTAAGAGGTGATGACGAACTTGAAGAGACAAAAGCTTGTAACGCTGTTAATGCTTTAGAATTAACTGATGCAACAGAGGATGATATAAAAGAGGCTGGATTAGTTGCAGGTTATTGTGGACCTTTTAATCTTCCTTCAAATATAAATTTTGTTGTTGATTTAGAACTTAAAGATGAAGTTGGACTTGCTTGTGGAGCTAATGAAGAGAATTACCATTTAGTAAATACAGATTTATCAACTCTAAAAGATGTAAAATATTTTGATTTAGTTGCAGTTCAAGAGGGAGATATTTGTGCTTGTTGTGGTGGAAAATTAACATACACTAAAGGAATTGAAGCAGGGCATATTTTCCAATTAGGGACTAAATATTCTGCTGCTATGAATGCAAACTTTTTAGATGAAAATGGAAAAGCAAAACCATTTGTTATGGGATGTTATGGAATTGGAGTTTCAAGACTTGTTGCTGCTGTAATTGAGCAAAACCATGATGATAAAGGTTGTATCTGGACAAAAGCAACAGCACCATTTATGGTTGACATTATTGTTTCAAACTCTAAAAAAGAGGATGAAGCACAAGTTGGAGAAGAACTTTACAACAAGCTAAAACACGCTGGAATTAGTACAATTTTAGATGATAGAATAAATGCTAGATTTGGTTTTAAAATGAGCGATTTTGAACTTTTAGGTTTTCCTTATGCAGTTGTAATTGGAAAAAAATTAGCTGAAGGTTTTGTAGAAATCGTTGATAGAAAAACATTAGAAAAAATAGATGTAAAAGTTGAAGATGTTTTAGGAAAAATAATCGAATTAACTAAGTAAGGAGTTAAATTTGGAAAAAGAATTAGAAAAAAATATTGAAGTAATAACAAAGGATATAAAATCATATATTCCTGATAATATTGTTGAGATAGTTGCTAGTTATGCTTTTTCATTATTAATGGCTCTTTTAATATTTGTTATTGGGAAATGGGCTGTAAATAAAATAGTTAAATTACTTGGAAAAGTACTTAGAAAAGTAAAAGGAATGGATGAAACTCTAATAAAATTTTTAGAGAATATTGTTTATTACGCTTTAATGATAGTTGTTATTTTAACTGCACTTGGAAAGCTTGGAGTTGAAACTACATCTTTTTTAGCTATTTTAGGAGCAGCTGGTCTTGCTATTGGTTTAGCTCTAAAAGATTCTCTTGGAAACTTTGCTTCAGGAGTTATGATAATTTTATTTAAACCATTTAAAGTTGGTGATTTTGTAACTGCTGGTGGAGTTACAGGAAGTGTAAGTGAAGTAGGAATCTTTAACTCTGTTTTTATAACAGGAGATAATCAAAAAATTATTGTACCAAATAGTGCAATTACAAGTAGTTCTATTACAAATGTAAATGCTTTTGATACAAGAAGAGTTGATTTAGTTGTTGGAATTTCTTATGATGATGATATTAAAAAAGCAAAAGAGATTTTAACAAATATTTTAAATTCAAATGAAAAAGTTTTAATTGAAAAAGGTATAACAGTTGCCGTTTCAGAACTTGCTGATTCTTCTGTAAATTTTGTGGTACGTGCTTGGGTTAATACATCTGATTATTGGGATGTAAAATTTGGATTAACTGAATCTATTAAAACAACATTTGATAAAGAAGGAATCACAATTCCTTATCCACAACAAGATGTTTACCATCACAACAAAGATTAATATACCTAAAATATTAGAAAATATTTTAAAAAATTTACAAGAATTAGGAGCTCGTCCAATTCTTGTAGGTGGTTGCGTTCGTGACTATTTTTTAAATAAAGAGATTAAAGATTTTGATATAGAAATCTTTGATTTTGACTCTTTAGAATTACTTGAAATTTCATTAAAAAAATTTGGAAATGTTAAACTTGTTGGAAAATCTTTTGGAGTTTTGACTTTAAAAGTTGAAGGTTATGATTTTGATTTTGCACTTCCAAGAATTGAAAAAAAAGTTGGAAACTCTCATACTGATTTTGAAGTTATAACAAATTCAAATCTGAGTTTTGAAGAAGCAGCAATTAGAAGAGATTTTACAATAAATGCAATAGGATATGATTATTTTAAAGATGAATTTATTGACCCCTTTAATGGAATAGATGATTTAAAAAATAGAACTTTAAAACATATAGATGAAAAAACTTTTGTGGAAGATAGTTTAAGAGTTTATAGAGCAGTTCAATTTGCTGCAAGATTTGAATTCAACCTTGATGAAAACACTAAAGAGTTATGTAAAAAAATAGTTTTAAGTGATGAACTTTCATATTTACCAAAAGAGAGAATTTATGAAGAGTTTAAAAAACTATTTTTAAAATCTTCTAAACCATCTGTTGGATTTGAACTTTTAAGGGAATTGGGCGTTTTAAAATATTTTCCTGAGTTGCAAGCTTTGATAAACTGTAAGCAAGAACCAGAGTATCATCCTGAAGGTGATGTTTGGATTCATACTTTAATGTGCTTAGATGAATTGGCAAAGATTTTAGAAAAAGAAAAAATTGAAGATGAGTATAAAAAACTATATCTTTTTTATGCAGTTTTATGTCACGATTTTGGAAAACCATTTTGTACAAAAGAGATAAATGGAAAAATAACTTCTTATAAACATGAATCTTTAGGGATAGAACCAACGATCTCTTTTTTAGAAAAATTAACAAATGAAAAAAAATTTATTGAAATAGTTTGTTCTTTAGTAAAAAATCATCTTATTCCTTTTCAGTTATATTTATCACATTCAAGTGAAAAAGCCGTAAAAAGATTATCTTTAAAAGTTAATATTGAAGATTTATGTTTTGTTTGTTTGTCTGATTGTTTAGGAAGAGATTTGGATGATAAATGTAAATGTTATGATGCAATAAATTGGTTAAATGAAAAAGCAAAAGAGTTGGAAATTCACAATGAGCCTATAAAACAACTTGTTTTAGGGCGAGATTTAATAGCTTTAGGTTATAAACCATCAAAAGAGTTTAAAGAGATTTTAGAGTTTGCTTTTGATTTACAAATTGATGAAAATTTATCAAAAGAAGAAATTCTAAATAAAATAACAAATAAATATTAGAATTGTTATTTTTAAGAAAAGATTTACTTTAAAAAGTATAAAATCAATCAAATTTAAAAGGAGACAATATGAAAAAAATAATTGGTTTAGTGGCTGCACTTGGATTAACAGCTTCAGTTTATGCAAATGAAAATACAGGTTGTGGTCTTGGTTCTTTAGTTATTAAAAATCAAAGTACAGTAGTTTTACAAGTATTAGCTGCTACAACAAATGGAACTTCTGGTAACCAAACTTTTGGTATTACAAGTGGTACTTCAAATTGTGACAAACCTTCAAACTTCGTATCTAATGATAAATTAAATAAGTTTGTTGCTGAAAATATGGATGAATTAGCAATGGATATTTCAGCAGGAAAAGGTGAAACATTAGAAACAGTTGCAAAATTAATGAACGTAGAAAACAAAGAAGCATTTTCTGCTAAATTACAAGCAAACTTTTCAAACATTTATTCAAGCCAAAATGTAACTTCAGCAAACGTTATTGACTCAATTGCTAAATATATGTAATTTTTTTAATAGAAAGTTTAAGTATTTAATACTTAGCTTTCTATTTTCTACTCTCTCTTATTCTTCTGAATTAAACACCTTTGTTGAGCAAACAAAACTTTATGAAAATCCTTATTGGTCGAAATTATTACATTATCGAAATGGTGAAAGTGAGATAGATTCAGATAATTTTTTTATATCAAAAAATGGAAAATATAATTTAAAAGAAGAGTTATTTGAAACTATAAATTCTCTAGAAAAAGGAACAAACAGTGTTTTATGTAGATTTCCTTTAAGAGTAAAATGGTTAAAAGAGAATATTCCTAATCTAAATATTACACAATACTCTTGTGAAGAGTTGGATAAATTTATCTCTTTAGTTGATGGAAAATTTGTAACTATGGTTTTCCCAACTGCTCATATAAACTCTCCAGCTTCTATGTATGGACATACTTTTATAAGAATTAGTTCAAATGAAGAGACGCCACTTATTTCAAATGCTGTAAATTATGCTGCTGCAACAACTGATACAAATGGATTAATTTTTGCTTATAAAGGTTTGTTTGGAGAGTATGAAGGAAGATATTCTATTTTGCCTTATTATGAAAAAATCAAAGAGTATAACAATCTTGAACAAAGGGATATTTGGGAATATGATTTAGATTTGACTCAAGATGAAATAGATAAATTAGTTTTGCATACTTATGAGTTAAAAGATTCATATTCAGATTATTTTTTCTTTAAAGAGAACTGTTCTTACAATGTTTTATGGCTTTTGGAAGTAGCAAGGCCAAGTTTAGATTTAGTAAGTCAATTTGATTTTAAAACTGTTCCTCTTGATTCTATTAAAGTTTTACAAAAATATAATTTGATTAAAAACACAAACTTTAGATACTCATCAATGAGAAAAATGAAATTTATTTTAAATGAAAAAATAGAGAATAAAGAGTATGTTAAAGGTTTTATAAAAGAAGATAATGAACTAAATGACTCTTTAAGTACAGAGGATAAAATCTCTTATTTGGATTTAAAAATCTCTTATTTACAATATCAAAGAGCAAATAACGAGTATGATAAAGATGAATATTTAAAAAAATATTTACAACTTTTAAAAGAAAGAAGTTCATATAAACAAGCTTCAACTTATGATATAAAAACTCCTTTTAATCCTATTGATTCACATGATTCAGCAAGAGTTTCATTTTTTTATAATAACAATGATAGTTTTGAGTTTAGTGCAAAACCAGTTTATAATGATATGTATGACATAAGTGATGGATATTTACAAGGTGCATATATTGATTTTTTTGATGTAAATATTAAAAAAGAAAAAGATGAAAATGCAAGATTAGATAGATTTACTCTTTTAAAAATTAAATCACTTGCTCCTCAAGATTTGATTTTTAAACCTATATCTTGGGGAATTGATGTGGGTTATGAACATTTTAAACAAAGAAGTGATTATTTAAAAGTAAAACCAGAAATAGGTGTTACCTTTGGACAAAACAGAGATTTTATTTATCTAATGGCAGGTTCAAATTTGTATTATAAAAATAGTGAACAACTATATTCTATTGGTTCAACTATTGGATTTATTACAAATAGATTTGATAATTTAAAATTAGGAATCAATTATAGTTATGATAGATATAATAAAGATTTAAAAAATAATCAGTTTGAAGCTTTTTCAACTTATAAATTAGATAGAAATTTAGCTTTAAATATCAAATATACAAACGATAATCTATATGAAAAAGAGGATAACTTAAAAGTAGGAATTTCTTACTACTTTTAAGGTCTATAAATTCTATTTGGACTTCCATTTGCTACGTGAAATATCGTAACTCCATATTTTTTAGAGTAATATTTTAAAAGCAAATGTTGTAAAGTTGGCTCAATTGAAGGTGTAAACCAAGCATTATTTGAAATCATTATCATATATCTAGTATCACCAATATTTTCAAAAATTTTATCTGTTGTTCCTTCATAACAAATAGCATTTCTAAACTTTTCGCCTTTAATTTCAAAATCAGTTGGAGTTGATGCTTTTGAGTAATCTTGTGCTCCATTATAAAAAACTTTATTGATTAAATCAACAAAAAACTTAGGAAGAGGTATCTCTTCTCCAAAAGGAACTAATACAACTTTTTTTGCAACTTGAACTTGCCCTTTAGTAAAGAAATATGAAGCATTAAAAATTTCTTCATTTTCAACATATAAAGCACCAGTTACAATATCAATATCATTTGAAAAATCTTTCAATCTCTCTTCTAATTCAGCATTTCTATTTAATACTGTTGTAAAAGCAGTTTCAGGCAATATAATTAAATCTTTTTTTAACTCTATTGCTTTTGCTATCTCTTCAAAATTATTTTCATGTAGAGTTGTTCTATACTCTTTTTGCCATTTTAAGTCTTGATTTACATTCATTTGAGGCATATAAATTTTTGCATTTGGATTATCTATAAATTCTCCTTTTGCAAAAGTAAGTGTAAATAAAAGAGGAATCAATCCAATTATTTTATGTCTTTTTAGTTTTATTATTAAATAAAAAGAGATAAGAATTAAAGCAAAATCAATTTTT
This sequence comes from Arcobacter ellisii, assembly GCF_003544915.1. Lineage (NCBI taxonomy): Bacteria > Pseudomonadati > Campylobacterota > Epsilonproteobacteria > Campylobacterales > Arcobacteraceae > Arcobacter > Arcobacter ellisii. Next base: position 521,885 of record NZ_CP032097.1, read on the forward strand.
GAAATACCAATATATGAATCAATAAACAATAATTCAAACTTCATCCAATTAAAACCAAAAGGAGCAAAAAAAGTAAAGGCGAAAATCATTGCAATTCTAATTGTAAGCCTATCATAGAAGGCAAATAAGTAAAAAATTATTGCATAAACTAAACCAATTCCAAGTAATAAAAAAGGAGCTATATAAGTTAAATCATAATATTGAAGACTAACAGCCATCCAATAACACCATAATATCCCAGTTAAAAAACCAGTTATTAATAAAGAACGTTTAGGAATAACTAATAAAAAATATATTCCAAATAGACCTAAAAATGTATTTAAAATTTTTAATTCAATATTAAAATAACTTAAGTATATAAAAGAACTCAATAAAATAGAGGTGATGAAGCCTTTTATTATAAAGTTTTTGTTAGAATAATCGCGTTTTAGTAAAAACATAATAAACTACTTTTTAAAAGGAAATTTGATGGAAGGTTCAAGTACAGATTTAATAAGCTCATTGTTGCCTCTAGTTGCATTATTTGCAATTTTTTACTTTTTAATTATTAGACCACAACAAAAACAAGCGAAAGCTCATAAAGAGATGGTTTCTAATTTAAAAAAAGGTGACAAAATTGTAACAAATGGTGGCTTAATCGTAGAAGTTGTAAAAGTAGAAGATACTTATTTTCTAGTTAAAAACAGCGATGGAACTGAAATGAAGCTAATCAAAGAGTTTGTAGCAAAACTTTTAGAAGACTAAAAATTTTCAAATCTTTAAGATATGTATTTTTACATATCTTATGCTTTCAAATTTTCTAAAACCCTAACTAAGGAAAAAAATTGAAAATCTTCAATTATAGACTTATTATATTCACACTTAGTATAATTTTTGGTGTTGTTTTTTCAATTCCATCATTATTACAAACAGATACTGGTAAAAAAATCTCTTTAGGTCTTGATTTACAAGGCGGATTACATATGCTTTTAGGTGTAAATACACATGAAGCAGTAACTTCAAAAATCAAATCAGTTGCAACGTCAGTTAAATATTTTTCAGATGATGAAGAGCTTTTAATTGATGGTTTATCTATTGAAAATGATAGTGTTGTATTTTCTGTTTTAGATGCAGATGAAATACCTAAAATGGATGAGATGTTAAAACAAATAAATGGTTTAGAAATATCTAAAGAAGATTTAAAATACAGATTAAAACTTACTGCTGAAGATATTGAAAAAACAAAAGATTTAGCCGTTGCACAAGCTGTTGAAACTATCAGAAACAGACTTGACCAATTTGGTTTATCTGAACCTTCTGTATTAAGACAAGGTCAAACAGATATTGTTGTTGAACTTCCAGGTATTAAAACTGCAGAAGATGAAAAAGCTGCACGTGAACTTATTTCAAAACCTGCAAACTTAGAGTTAATGGCAGTTGATGAAGAAAGAGCTGACCAAGCTAATACAATGACATCATCTCAGGCTGCATCTTATGGAGATGTGATTTTAGAGGATACAAATAATCCAAATATTAAATATCTAGTAAAAGAGATTCCTATTTTAAATGGAAGTCAAGTTGTAGATGCACAAGTTGCATTTGACCAATCAAATCAACCAATAATTAATTTTACTCTTAATTCAACTGGAGCTAGAATTTTTGGTGAGTTTACAGGAAAAAATGTAGGGAAAAGACTTGCTGTTGTTCTAGATGGTAAAGTTTATTCTGCACCAAATATTAGAGAGAGAATTGGTGGTGGAAGTGGACAAATTTCTGGTGGATTTACAATGGCTGAAGCTGGAAATGTTGCAATTGCATTAAGAAGTGGAGCTCTTCCTGCAACTGTTACCATGTTGGAAAAAAGAAGTGTTGGTCCATCTTTAGGAGCTGATTCTATTCAAGCTTCAATGATAGCTTTAATTTCAGGATTTGCATTAGTTTTTGTATTTATGGTTTTTTATTATAGACGAGCAGGAATTATTGCAAATATTGCACTTATTGTAAATATATTTATTATCATAGCAATAATGGCTCTTTTTGGAGCAACTTTAACACTTCCTGGAATGGCAGGAATTGTTCTTACTATAGGTATGGCAGTTGATGCGAATGTTATTATTACTGAAAGAATAAGAGAACTAATAAGAGAAGGTGCTTCAATACCAAAAGCAATAGAAGATGGGTATTCAAATGCAATGAGAGCAATTTTAGATGCAAATATCACTACACTTTTAGTTGCTGTTCTTTTATATGCTTATGGAACTGGACCTATTAAAGGTTTTGCGATTACTATTTCTATTGGTATTTTAGCTTCAATGTTAACAGCAATTTTAGGAACTCATGGTATTTATGAAGCTTTAATGTCAAAAATATCAAAAGATAAAGATAGTAAAAAATGGTTTGGAGTAAAATAATGGAAGTATTTAGCACAGAAAAAATATATGATTTTATGAGAAAAAGATTTGCCTTTTTAGGTCTATCTTCTATTTTATTTATTGCTTCAATAGTTTTACTTTTTACAAAAGGTTTAAATTTTGGTATTGATTTTGCAGGAGGTACAATTGTTCAAGTAAAATATGAACAAGTTGCACCAATTGATAAAATAAGAGATACTTTAAAAGCTACAAAATATGGTAATTCTATAATTACAAAATTTGGAAGTGATGAAGAAGTTGTTATTAGAATTACAGGAAGTAGTTCAGATTTAACAAATGATATCAGTGATGAAATGCACAAAATTTTAGTTCCAACGGGAAACTTTGAAATTAGAAGAATAGATATGGTTGGAGCTAAAGTTGGTGGAGAATTAAGAGAAAAAGGTTTAATGGCATTGTCATTATCTTTAATCGTAATGTTGATTTATTTATCTGTTAGATTTGAATGGAGATTTGCAGTTGCTTCTGTTTTTGCATTGGTACATGATATTACTATTGCAATGGGAGCTATCTCTTTATTTAGTATTGAAGTAAATTTAGATATTTTAGCTGCAATTCTTACACTTTTGGGATATTCATTAAATGATACAATTATTGTATTTGATAGAATTAGAGAGCAAATTCAAACTTCAAAAGCAAATGATTTAAAAGAAATTATCAATGAATCTGTAAGTAAAACTTTATCAAGAACAACTTTAACTTCATTAACTACTTTATTTGTTGTTGCAACACTCTATTTCTTTGGTGGAGAGATTATAAATGGATTCTCATTTACTTTACTTGTAGGAATTATTGTAGGAACTTACTCTTCAATATTTATTGCAGCATCATTTTTAGTACAATTAAATTTCTCAATAGATGATTTCAGAATTAAAGAATCAGAGAAAATAAAAAGACAAAAAGAGAAAGAAAAATTAAGAGCTATGTACGAACAAGGTACAGTTTAAAAATAATCAGTTTTTATCATTGTTTTTTAAGGGAAAAGTTTTTTTACTTTTCCCTTTTTTATTTTCTATAAATATTCATAAACTGCCATTAATAGAGAACTATCAAAATCAAAGTAATAAAAATAAGGTAAATAATTTTTTACTTTTTATACAAAAATTTAATAACATTACATAATAATTATTATATAATTTCCCTATTTTGAATTAAAAATTATATTTCTTATATTTAATATAAACAAAAAATAAAATAAATAGTAGGATGGTTATATGGATTTTCTAAAAAAATCAGTTATTGCAAAAGTAATTTTTGTTTCTATCATTTCAATTATTATCTCAATGAGTATATTGACATATTTAGTTGTTAGTAATACTTCAAAAGCTATGAAAAATAGTAATGAAATGTCAATTAGTAAAGAGTTATCTTTATTAGTAGAAAATATAAATACTTTTAACAAAGTGGCGAAAACAGGTGCTAATGTAAATGGCGATATTTTTTTAAATATGGTTGATGGCATAAAGATAAATAAAAATCAAAGTGTAAAAGTAGGCGAGTTTGAAACACCTGCTCTTTTAATAGATAATGAAGTTGTAAATCTAAATTTCAAAATTGTTGATGAATTTACAAAAATGACAAAAGGTTCTGTTGCAACAATTTTTGTGAGAAAAGGTGACGATTTTATAAGAGTTAGCACAAGTTTGAAAAAGGAAGATGGAAATAGAGCAATTGGAACAAAATTAGATATAAGCCATCCAGGTTATAAAAAAGTTTTAGAAGGAGAGACTTATTTAGGAAAAGCTGTTTTATTTGGAAAAAGTTATATGACAAAATATATTCCAATAAAGCAAGATGGTGAAGTAATTGCAATTGCATTTATTGGTTCAGATATAAGTGAAGATTTGGCACATCTTACAGAAACAATTAATAGTAAAAAGATTGGAAAAACAGGTTATTACTACATTATTGATTCAAATGAAAAATCAAAAAAATATGGATATTTTTTAGTTCATCCAAAATTAAAAGATAAATCAGCTTTAGAGTTGGTTGATACAAATGGAGTTTCATTTGTAAAAGAGATGTTGACTAAAAAAGAAGGACAATTAAATTATTTATGGGAAGGCTTAGATAAATTTGTATTCTTTAAAACATATGAGGAATGGAATTGGTTGATAGTTGGAGGAGTTAGTTCAAATGAAATATTTGAAGAGGCAAATAAAATTATGTATCTAATAATTATTTTATCAATTATAACTGTTTTGATTATCTCAATATCAATATTTATCTCAATGAAGGTTTTATTAAAATCTTTAACAAATATTAAAAATGGTTTATTATCATTTTTTCAATATTTGAATAGAGAAACAAACAGTATAAATAAAATTGATATTAATTCAGAAGATGAATTTGGTGTTATGGCTAAACAAATCAATGAAAATATTGAAAAAATTGAAAAAACAGTTAAAGATGATAGAAAATTAATTGATGAAACAATAATAGTTTTAAATGAGTTTGAACAAGGAGATTTATGTCAAAGATTAAATGTTTCAGTTGATAATCCAGCGCTAATGGAATTAAAAACAGTTTTAAATAAAATGGCAGATAATCTTGAAACAAATATTGAAATAATTTTAAATATTTTAGAACAGTATAGTAATTATAATTATCTAAATAAAATTCCTACAAAAGATTTAAAAGCACATTTATTAAAACTTGCAAATGGTGTTAATACTTTAGGTGGTTCAATAACAGAAATGTTAGTTGAAAATAAATCTATGGGATTAACTTTAGATGAAACTTCAAATGATTTATTAAAAAATGTGGATAACTTAAATCATAGTTCAACTGAAGCAGCTTCAAGTTTAGAACAAACAGCTGCTGCGTTAGAAGAGATTACAAGTAACATTAGAAATACTACTGAAAATATTGCAAAAATGGCTACTTTTTCAAATGAAGTTACAAAATCAGCTGTTGATGGAGAAAAATTAGCAACTCAAACAACAACTGCAATGGAAGATATTAATACACAAGTTAGTGCAATAAATGAAGCAATAACTGTAATTGATCAAATTGCATTCCAAACAAATATTTTATCTTTAAATGCTGCCGTTGAAGCAGCAACTGCAGGAGAAGCTGGAAAAGGATTTGCGGTTGTTGCTCAAGAAGTGAGAAATCTTGCTTCAAGAAGTGCAGAAGCTGCTCGTGAAATAAAAGCGATAGTTGAAAATGCAACATCAAAAGCAAATCAAGGAAAAGAGATTGCTTCAAATATGATTCAAGGCTATAAACAATTGAATGAAAATATTTCTAATACAACAAAATTAATTTTTGATGTAGAAAATGCTTCAAAAGAACAATTATTAGGAATAGAACAAATAAATGATGCAATTAATCGACTAGATCAACAAACTCAACAAAATGCTATGATAGCATCAGAAGCAAAAAATGTTGCAATAATTACAGATGAAATATCAAAACTTGTAGTAAGTAGTGCTAATAAAAAAGAGTTTGAAGGTAAAGATAATGTTAAAGCAAAAAATGTTACAACTAACGAGAAAAAAGTAGAAGAAAAAATTTTAAAAGATAAAACTGAATATAATTCTATAAAAAAACATCAAGAAGATGATTGGGAAAGTTTTTAGTATCTTTTTATGAGGTGAATTTTGATGATAGAAAATATAAAATCTAAGTTTGATTTAATTACATCTGAAAATGGAAAAAATTGGTTATTGGCTTTAAATTGGATTTTAGTTTTAGAATTTCTATCTTCAATTATTGAATATGAATTTTTAGATAAATCAGAAAAATATATTGAACATATCCCTGATGGGATTTTCAAAGAGTTATTAGTAGCTCTTATGGTAGTTTTTTTTGTTTGGTATACTGTATATAATTTTATTTTTATGAAAAAAGAACAATTTCTTTTATTATCACTTTATTTATCAATTTGTTTGTATCTTCTTGTAACTCACGATTTGTCTTTTAATCTTTTATTACACAATCTTAATATTTTTGAGCTTATTGAAAATGGTTTTGGTTTTTATTTGATTGTTCAAATATCACTAAAAATTATAATTTTATATTTAATTTATAAGATGATAATTGCAATTAAAAATAGAAATAAGATTCTTTAAATCATTAGTTGGAAAGCATTTTTTTATCATTTTTTAGTTAATATATTTGCCTTAATAAAAAGCAAAAATTATAAAAAGGATAAAAATGGATTGGGGTAAAGTAATTTATATTTTCTTCTCACTAATGTCTTTAACAACAACAGCAGGTTTCATCTATGAACCAAACGCAATTGCACTATTTATAGCAGCTGGCGTAAATGTAATTTCAACAATACTAAAGCTAGGTGTAAAAAATTTACTCGCTGCTGAATTGTTAGCAAGTTCATTAGTTGCTGATTTACACCTAATTCCAGCTTTTATGGTATTAACTTTTACAGATAATGTAGCTTTAACTATTTCTTTAGCAATAGGTGCAATCGTTGCTAATATTTTCTCTGTAGCTTTAGCTTTAATAGAGAGTGCAAAAAGTCAAGATAAGGAAGAGTTTTAATGGAATATAATTCAAAAGATATTGAAAAAAAATGGCAAAATTTTTGGAGTGAAAAACAATCTTTTGAGCCAAGTGATGATTTAACAAAAGAAAAAAAATATATTTTAAGTATGTTCCCATATCCAAGTGGTAGAATCCACATGGGACACGTAAGAAATTATTGTTTGGGTGATGCTTTTGCACGTCATTTTAGAAAAGAAAAATTTAATGTTTTACATCCAATTGGATGGGATAGTTTTGGAATGCCAGCAGAAAATGCTGCAATAAAACATAAACTTCATCCAAAAAAATGGACTTATGAAAATATTGGTTATATGAGAGAAGAGCTAAGATCTCTTGGTTTATCTTTTTCTGAAACAAGAGAGTTTGCAACAAGTGATGAACTTTATACAAAATGGGAACAAGAATTCATCATTAAAATGCATGAAGCAGGAATTATTTATAGAAAATCTGCAATTGTTAATTGGTGTCCACATGACCAAACAGTTTTAGCAAATGAACAACTTGAAGAGGGATGTTGTTGGAGATGTGGAACTGAAGTTGTACAAAAAGAGATGCCAGGATATTATGTAGCAATTACGAAATATGCACAAGAATTACTTGATGATTTACAAGTTTTAAAAAATGATTGGCCAAGTCAAGTTTTAACAATGCAAGAAAATTGGATTGGAAGAAGTGAAGGTTTAGAGTTTAAATTTGAATTATCAGTGGAATCAAAAGCAAAACTTGAAAGATCTTTTAGTAAATATTTTGTGTTTACTACACGTCCTGATACTATTTACGGAGTTTCATATTCAGCACTTGCACCTGAACATCCAATTGTTAAATATATAGTTGAAAATAATCTTTTACCAGAGAAAAAAATTAAAGCTATCAAAGAAATGCAAAAAATTTCAGAAAGAGATAGAGCTACTCAAGAAAAAGAGGGAGTTTCACTTGAAATTGATGTTATGCATCCGTTAACTGGCGAAAAAATTCCTGTTTGGGTTGCAAATTTTGTATTAAGCTCTTATGGTGGAGGAGCTGTTATGGCAGTTCCAGCCCATGACCAAAGAGATTTTGAGTTTGCAAAAAAATATGATTTACCAATGAAACAAGTAATAGTTGGAAGTGAAGGAATAATTGAAAATTTAACTGAAGCTTACACTGCTGAAGGTACACTAATTGATAGTGAAGGATTTACTGGACTTCCAAATACAAAAGCAAAAAAAGCGATAATTTATCACTTTGAACAAAACTCTTTAGGTTCAAAACAAATTAATTTTAAACTAAGAGACTGGGGAGTTTCAAGACAAAGATATTGGGGGGCACCAATTCCATTTATTCATTGTGATGATTGTGGACTTGTAGCTGAAAAAATTGAGAATTTACCAGTTGCTTTACCTGAAGATGTTGAAATAACAGGAGAAGGAAATCCTTTAGATACTCATCCAACATGGAAACATTGTTCTTGTCCAAATTGTGGAAAACCAGCTCTTAGAGAAACAGATACATTAGATACATTTGTTCAATCTTCATGGTATTTTTTAAGATATGCAACAAATCCAAAATCTTGGAATGAAGTAGGAATTTCAAAAGCTGATAGTGATTATTGGATGGATGTTGACCAATATATTGGTGGAATTGAACATGCAATTTTACACTTATTATATGCAAGATTTTTCACAAAAGTATTAAATGATTTAGGTTATACAAATTCAAGAGAGCCATTTAAAAGATTACTTACACAAGGTATGGTACTTAAAGATGGTGCAAAAATGTCTAAATCTAAAGGAAATGTTGTAGATCCTGATTTAATAGTTGAAAAATATGGTGCAGATACAGCAAGATTGTTTATGTTATTTGCTGCACCACCAACAAAAGAGCTTGAATGGAATGATAGTGCTGTTGATGGAGCATATAGATTTATAAAAAAATTCTTTGAAAGAGCAACAAATGTGACTTCAAATGGATTGGCAAATTTTAAATCTATAAATCATTCAGGATTAAATAAAGAAGAAAAAGAAGCAAGAAAAAAAGTATATGAAGCATTGGTTAAATCAAATGAAGTATTTACAAAAACTTATACTTTTAATACATTAATTGCTTCATCAATGGAAGCATTAAATGCTTTACAAGTACAAAAAAATGAGTCAGTTTGGGCAGAGGGTTATTATATTTTAACAAATATTTTAGAACCAATTATTCCTCATGCTTGTTGGGAATTATCAAATAGTCTATTTAATCTTGAAAATTTTGATGGTAAATTAGAGGTTAAAGAAGAAGTATTTAAGTTAGAATCTATTATTTTAGCAGTTACAGTTAATGGTAAAAAAAGATGTGAAATTGAAGTTACTCCAAATGCTTCAAAAGAAGAAATTTTAGCCCAAGCAAAAGTAGCCGCAGCTAAATGGTTAGGTGAAAATGAATTATTAAAAGAGATAGTTGTACCTAATAAATTGGTAAACTTCGTTATAAAAGGATAAAAACAGTTATGCATATTTCTAAGACTTTACTATTTTTTGTTTTTACAATCAGTATAGCTTTTTTTATTAATGCTTGTGGGTATAAACCTTCAACTTATTATGCTAAAAAAGAGATGGAAGGAAATGTTTTTGTTAAACTTGATGTTAGTTTAGAAGACCCAAGAAACTCTGTTTTAGTAAAAGATGCAGTAAATAAAATTTTACTTCAAAAACTTGATTCAAAAATAGTAAATGATAGAAATCGTGCAGATGTTATTATGAATTTAGGTATTAATTCTGTAAGTATAACAACTTTACAATATGATGAAGAGGGTTATAATAAACTTTATAAGGCAGAAGTAGTTATAAAAGTTGAGTATTTTAGAAAAGATGATGGAATAAAAAAATCATTTATAGTTGATGGTGAGTATGATTTCTCAATTGATATTGGAACAACACTTACTGATTCAAATAGATTTGATGCCATTTCAAATGCATCAACTAAAGCTGTAGATGAAATTTTATCAAAAATTGCAGTTGCATCTTTTAAATAATGTTAGTTAATTTAAAAAAAGTAAATTTAGAAGAGTTTTTGAAATATAAAACTCTTTATTATGACAAGATAGATTTTAGTATTGTAAAATCTTCTTGGGATAAACTCTCAACAAAAATAAAACTTCCTTTTGTAATTCATATTGTGGGAACAAATGGAAAAGGAAGTACAGGAAGATTTTTAGCTCATTATTTACACAAAAAAGATTTCAAAGTTTTACATTATAGTTCTCCTCATATTTTAAAATTCAATGAAAGAATTTGGATAAATGGAAGTGATGTTCGTGATGAAAATTTGGAAATTGCTCATCAATTTTTACAAGATTTATTTGAAATAGAACTTTTAGAAAAATTAACATATTTTGAATATACCACTCTTTTGGCTTTTTATTTATCAAAAGATTTTGATTATTTAGTTTTAGAAGCTGGACTTGGAGGAGAGTTTGATGCAACAAATGTTGTAGAAAATAATCTTTCATTAATTACAACAATAGGTTTAGATCATCAAAGTTTTTTAGGAAACACAGTTGAAGAAATAGCCTCAACTAAAATGCGCTCAGTTGATAATAAAATGCTTATTGGTTATCAAGTTTTTCCTGAAGTTTTAGAAACAGCATATAAAGTAAAAGAGCAAATAAAACAACAAAGAAACAAAGATATTAAAATCATTGAAGTTAAAGAGTTTGACAAATATGAATTAAATCCTAAATTTGCAACTTTTCTAAAAAGAAATTTACATTTAGTAATTGCATGTTTGAATGAACTTAAAATTCCACTTGATTTAAAACTTTTTGATGATACACCACTTTTTGGAAGATGCCAAAAAGTTTTAAAAAATGTAACTGTTGATGTGGGTCATAATCCACTTGCTGCTTTGGTTTTAGCAAATGAGTTTAAAAACAAAAAAATAAATCTTATTTATAACTCTTACAAAGATAAAGATTATGAAACAGTTTTAAAAATATTAAAACCTATAATTAAAACTATTACAATAATAGAACTTGAAGATAAAAGAATAGTAGAAAAAGAAGAGTTAGAAAAACTAATAAAACAATTAGAATTAGCAAATAATAAGACAATAAAAATAGAAGAAAATGAAGAGTATTTAGTATTTGGTTCATTTTTAGTTGTTGAAAAATTTTTAACTTTGATTGGTTATGATGCAAACTCTTGAAAAAAGATTAGAAGAATTATATATTCAAAAAAATAAAATTGATGAAGAAATAGAATTTCTAAAAGAACAAATAAAAGAAAAACAAGCCTTAAAAATAAAAAAAACTTTTACAAAAGATGAAAAAATTGAACTTTTCAAATCTCTGTTTATTGCTCGTTTTGATATTTATGCAAAAAAATGGGTTAGCCGTGATGGTTTAAAACAAGGATTTTTTCCAGTTACAAAAACTTTTCAAGGGGAGGATTATCTTCCTTTGACAAATTATGAAATAGAAGAGCATTTAAGAGGAAATCTTTTTTTAGCAAGTTATTGTATTAATCAAAAAAATATGTCAAAGTTTGTAGTTTTTGAAATAGCTGACGAAGATAAATTTAAGCTGCAAATAGCTCTAAACTCTTTAAATATAAAAGCATATTATGAACTGAGTTCTTATAATTCACTTTTTGTTTGGGTATTTTTTGAAGAGGAAATCTCTTCAAAAATAGCTTTTAATTTTGCTTTATATCTTTTGAAAAAAGCAAATATTAGTGCAAAAACTTATCCAAATAAAGAGTTTGCAACAAAAGAGAATTTGGGAAATTGTATAGAACTGCCACTTCATTTAAAACATAGAGATAAAAATCGAACAGTTTTTATTGATATGAATACAAATAAAATTTATGAAGACCAATGGAGTGTTTTAGCAAATGTTTCAAAGGTTTCAAAACAAACAATTTCTAATTTTGCTGATGTTCCAAACTCAACAAATGTACAAAAAGATTTAAAAAAGATTGAATTTCCACTTGAAAAAATAGAGATTATTTTAGAAGATTATATCTATATTCCAACTTTAAATTTATCAAAATCACTAATAAGTAAGTTAAAATCATTTGCAACCTTTGAAAATCCTCAAATAAAAGTTTTATTGAGTCTTAGAAAACCACTTTTTAATACTCCAAAATATATTAGGTCTTTTGAGGAGAATGAAAATTTTTTAATGCTTCCAAGAGGTTTAAAAGAGACTTTAATAGATTTTTTTAATGCAAATGCTGTAAAATTTTCATTTGTTGATAAAAGAGTATTTAATAAAATCCAGACAAAAAAAGTAACTTTTAACTTAAGACCAGAACAAAGTGAAGCAATAAAAGAGATTAAAAAATCTGATTACTCTATTTGTGTTGCTCCTCCTGGATTTGGTAAAACTCTGCTTGGAGCAAAAATATTTGAAATTAGAGCTTGTACAACATTAATCGTTGTAAATAAAAATATGCTTTTAAATCAGTGGATTGAAAGATTTGTTGATTATTTTGGATATAACAAAAAAGATATTGGATATTTAGGGAAAGGTCATAATAAATTAAATGGTCAAATTGATGTTGCAACTATGCAAAGTTTGAAAAATGACCCAAAAATTATAGAAAACTACTCTTTTGTGATTGTTGATGAGTGTCATCATATTCCAGCACTTACTTTTGAGCAAATTATAAAAAGTTTTAAAGGTAGATATATTTTAGGACTTAGTGCAACTCCAAATAGAAAAGATGAACTTCAACCAATTTTATTTCAACAATTGGGTGAAATCTCTTATGAGTATAAAAAGAAAAAAACACATACAAATAGAGTACAAATAATTAGAACAGAGTTTGTAAGCCAAGCCGATAATTATGCAACTATTATAAATGAGTTATGTTTGGATGAAAATAGAAATAATTTAATAATAAATGCTATAAAAATTAATATTCAAAGAAAAATTTTAGTTTTAACTGATAGAATAGAACATATAAATATTTTAGAAAATCTGTTGCAAAAAGAGAATATTGATTATATAAGTGTTCACGGAAGTTTAAATAAAAAAGAACAAGTAGAAAATATGAATTTAGTAAAAACTAAGTCACTAATACTTGCAACAACTTCTTATTTTGGTGAAGGAATAGATTTCCCACACTTAAATACTATTCTTTTTGCAACACCAATCTCTTATTATGGAAGATTAATTCAATATTTAGGAAGAATTGGACGAGGAAATCAAGAGTGTTTAGCTATAGATTTTTTAGATTCAAAAAATGCGATGTTAAATTCAGCTTATAAAAAAAGGCTAGAAGGTTACAAACAAATGCATTATAGATAAAAAAGGGGTTTTATGTTAGGAATTATTGTTGCGGCAACTTCAATTGCTTTATTTTTAAATTTAATACTTAAAAAAGTTCATTTACCAACAATTATTGGATATATTTTAACCGGAACAATTATCGCTTATGCTTTTAATCTTCATGAAGCTGTAAATAACCATGAACTAAAAGAGATAGCTGAATTTGGAGTTGTATTTTTAATGTTTACTATTGGATTAGAGTTCTCTTTAAATCACTTAAAAAAGATGAAAAGAGAAGTTTTTTTCACTGGTAGTTTACAAATTATAATAACAGCTCTTTTTGTTTTTTTAATCTCAAGATTTGTTCTTGGTTTTGATACATCAACTTCTTTAATTATAGGAACAGCTCTTTCTTTATCTTCAACAGCAATTGTTTTAAAAACCTTTAATGAAACAAAAGAGATAAATAAACCTTATGGAAGAAGAGTTTTAGGTATTCTAATTATGCAAGATATTGCAGTAATTCCTATTTTACTTATGATTTCATTTTTTTCTATGACTGGTGAAGGTTCATTGGTTTTTACAATTGGGAAAACAATTTTAGCAGCGATAGTTTTATTAGCACTTTTATATTTTAGTGGAAAATATCTACTTGAACCATTTTTAAGATATGTATCAGCAACTAGATCAGATGAATTATTTGTAGCTTCTGTTTTACTTTTAGCAGTTGGTTCAGCATATTTGGCTTATTATTTTGGATTTTCATATTCACTTGGAGCATTTATTGCAGGTATGATGATTGCTGAAACAAAATTCAAACATCAAGTTGAAGCTGACCTTATTCCTTTTAGAAATATTCTTTTAGGTGTATTTTTTATTACAGTTGGAATGCAAATAAATTTTAAAATAATTGCTGATTATATTTTAATTATTTTAGTTTTATTACCTCTTGTTATGGCTTTAAAATTTGCTGTTATTTATGCTCTTGTAAGATATGAAGATAATAAAAGAATTGCTTTTAAAACAGCACTTTCATTGATTCAAATCGGAGAATTTTCTTTAGCTATTTTAGAATTAGCAAGAAGTCAAAGTTTAATTGACCCAACATATTCTCAAATTTTAATAGTTACAATTGTAATTTCAATGATTTTAACACCAATTATTCTAAAAAATCTATCTAAAGCAGCTGCAAAATTAATGCCTGAAGATGTAATGATGATTACAAACACTTATAATGTTTCAGAAGACACAGAAAATCATGTTATTGTTTTAGGTTATGGAAGATTTGGACAAGCCATTGTAAAAGAGTTAAAAAACTTTGGTCAAAATTATGTAATTTTAGAACATAATGTAAAATTTTATCAAGAGGGAAAAGATGCAGGTGAACCAATAATTTTTGGAAATGCAGCCCAAAAACATATCTTAAACTCTTTAAATATTACAAAATCATCAGCTGTTATTGTAGCTGTTAACAATCCAGAAATTTTACACTTGATTTGTGAAGCGGTTGGAGATTTGACAAAAAATAGTAAAACTATTGTAAATGTTACGACTGAAGAAGAAAAACAATCTTTACAAAATTTACATTTAGAGCATATAATTGTGGCAACTAATCAAATAGCAAAAGCTGTAGTTGATGAAGTTTTATATTGTAGATTGGATAATAGTAAAGAATATTATTAAAAAATATAATAAATATTAGAATTAGTAATATAAGTATTAGTTATAATTTTTTATTAAAAATTAAACTTTTTTCATATAAACTCTTTTTTAATCAATTACTAAAAAATTAGTAAGAGGTTTTTAATTAAGGGGAGAAATATGAAATTAGGAAAAGTTTTATTAACAGCTTCATTTTTAGCTACATCTTTATTTGCAAGTGAATTTATCAGTTATGATAAATTATCAAAAACATTAAAAGAAGAGGCAAAAAAATCTGGAAATTATGCTACAACTGAAGAAGTAAAAGAAGCATTAACAAAAAAAGATTGGGCTGTTGTTGATGTAAGAACTATGGAAGAGTGGTCAGCTGCTTCTATTAAAGGTTCACAAAGAGTTGGGCGTGAAGCACCTGAAAAAGCATTAGAAAATATTGTTTTAGATGACGATGAAAAATTTGTAAAACCTAATTTAATAGTTGTTTGTAATACAGCTTCAAGAGCAGCACTTGAAGCTCAAGCTTTTAGACAAATGGGATTTAATACTGTAAAAATTTATGAAATTAACAAATGGATTGATGAGTGCAATCCTGTTGTTACAAAATATACTTCAGGTGAAAATAAAGAAGGAACAAAAACAAAGTTCGGTAACTATTACGCAGAACATTGTAAAAAATAAAAAAGGGTAGTTTACTACTCTTTTTCTATATATCTTTGTTTTGCACTCTTTTTTATTTTTTCAACTTCAACTAAAATAAATCCATCAACACAATCACCAAAATCTTTATCAATATTAAAATCTAAAAATTTAACTCCACCTTCTTCTGCTATTTCACTATATTGTTTATATAAAGTTGGAACTGAAACTCCAATATTTGAAAGAGCTGATTTTAGGAATTTAAAATCTTTTTTCTTATCATTCAAATCAAAAAGTTCTTTTATTTCATTTAATTTATTTGAATATTGATAAGGTGTTTTTGCTTCAATCAATACTTCTTTTGAACCATAATAATAAGAATAATAAAAAATCATCATATCTTTTGCAACACTTGGGAAGTTAGCACTAATTGAAACTGGACCAAACATATATTTGATATTTGGATTATTTTTTAAATAAGCACCAATTCCATACCAAAGATAATCTAAAGCTCTAGTTCCCCAATATTTTGGTTGTACAAAACTTCTTCCAAGTTCAATAGAATTTTGTAAATATGGCACAAACTCTTCGTTGTATTTGAAAAGATTATTAGAATAAAAACCTTTTATTCCAATATTTTTAAATATAAAATCAGAGTTCCCAACTCTATATGAACCTACAATTTCAAGTTCATTTTCATCCCATAAAATAATATGTTGGTAATAAATATCATATTTATCTGTATCTCTTTTTTTATTTACACCTTCACCAACTTTTCTAAATGAAATTTCTCTTAATCTTCCTAGTTCTTTTAAAACAATAGAGTCTTCAGTGTAGTCATAAAGATAGATTTTTTTTCCATCAGATGTTTGACCAATAAGTTTTGATTTTTTTAATTCATTTAATAAATCAATTCTGCTAACAGGATGAGCAATAGCACTTTGAGTTTCAAAAAAAGATTTTTTTCCTTTTTTTAAAGAGTATAAATGTTTTCTATAAAGATTTAATAAAAACTTTTTATCAATTCCTTTTGGAGTTATATTTTCATTTGGAATTATTTGACCGATTTTTATATTTATTCTTTTTGATTTCTTTTTAAACATTTCATGTGAAAGTAAAAGTGTTGAAAAAGTTTTATTAATAACAGAGATTGTATAAAAAGTTTTAGAGTTTTTTGCATCTAAAAATATTGGTAAAATTGGCGAGTTTGTATTTTGTGCAAAACTTAGAAAACCTTTATTCCAAACAGGGTCTTTTATTCCTTTTGTTGTAGCACGGCTTACTTCACCTGCTGGAAAAATAATTACTGCTTCTTCATTGTTTAAAGCTTCATAAATTTTCTTTATATCATTTTTTGATTGTCTAATTTTATAGTTATCAATTGGAATTAAAAGTGAATTAAGTGCTTCAAATCCAGCTAAAAAATCATTTGCAACAATTTTTACATCTTTTCTAACTTGTGAAATAAGTCTTAACAGACATAAAGCATCAAGTCCACCTAAAGGATGATTTGCAATAATTACAACTTTTCCACTTGTTGGAATATTTTGAAAATCATTACTTGAAGCTGTGTAATCAAAATCAAAATAATCTAAAACAGCATCTACAAACTCAAATCCTTTTAAGTGTGAATTTTGTGATAAAAATTGATTTATCGAATCTTCATGAACTATTTTTTTTGCAATTTTAAATAGAGATTTTTTTAGAAAGTTCTCTTTTTCTTTTATTTTTGGGAATTTCTTCTCTATTTCTTTTTGAATATCTATCATTTATACTCCGCAAGCATTTTATAAAATTATAAAAATCTTTGATTACAAAAAGGTGACAAATATAATTTATAAGTTGTTTTAAAAACTTATGATAAAATTTTTCTTACTTATAATAGGGGAGATTTATTATGAATAGAACTGATATAACAAATATTATCACTGTTTTAATCATGGCATATGGTTATTCAAATGATAATAATGTGATTTATATGATAGGAATTTTTGCTTTAAGTGGAGCAGTTACAAATACTTTGGCAATTCATATGTTATTTGAAAAAGTTCCTTTTTTATATGGAAGTGGAGTAATAGAGAGTAAATTTGGTGCTTTTAAAACTTCAATTCATAATCTTTTGATGAATCAGTTTTTTACTCGTGAAAATTTAACAAAATTTTTTCAAGAAGAGATGAGTAGTGCTAAAAAAACAATAGACTTTGAGAAAATATTAAATAAAACTGATTTTACACCAGCTTATGATTCTTTGAAAGAATCTGTAATGCAATCATCTTTTGGTGGAATGTTAGGAATGTTTGGAGGTGAAGCAGCTTTAGAACCTCTTAGAGAGCCATTTACAAAAAAACTTCAAGCTTCAATTATCTCTATCTCTTCAACTGATGCTTTCCAAGAAGTGGTAAATGAAGCTTTAAAATCAGAAGATTTAAGTGCTGATATCTATGATAAATTAAGCAAAATAGTAAATGCAAGACTTGAAGAGTTAACTCCAAAAATGGTAAAAGAGTTAGTTCAAAATCTAATCAAAGAACATTTAGGATGGTTAGTTATTTGGGGAGCTGTTTTTGGTGGACTAATTGGATTAGTTAGTGCATTAGTTGCCTAAAGTGTAAGGAGTTTTGACTCCTTACGAATAATAAGTAAAAGACTCTTTTTGTTTTTCCTCTTTAAATTCCAATGCGCTTTTTAAAGATTCTACTTCTTTTTCTAAAGAATTTTTTTCCTCTTCTATTTTTTTTATTTTTTGTCTAAGATTCTCTATTTCATTTTGTAATATTTCATTTCTTGTTTTTAAAATTAAAGCATCATTTTTATTTTTTTCAGCTTCTTCTTTGTAAAGATTACTCAGTAACTCATAATTCATATTCAACCCTTTGAAATAAAATCAATAATACATATCATATTATAAAAAATAGTATTTGAGTATTATTCTACACAAAAATATAGAGTTTTATGAATTTTTATTACAATCAATAACAAAACTTTTATATGTTAAAATAAATTCAAAAAAATTTGGGGATATTTATGGATGGAATTGAAGTATTAGTTTTACTTGATGTTGGTGGATTAGAAGATAAAGAAAAGTTCGATAAACACGTAAAAAAAGAGGGTTTTAAACCAGTTGAAGGTGAAGATTTTGTTTATACAGCTCATTCAACTACAACAACTTTTTCCACAAAAGCATATATATTAGAAATATTTAAAAAGGGACTTCAAAAAAATAAATTCAATGATGCAAATTTAATTTTTTTATTAAATGAAACACCTTATCCAACATATTATTATGATAAAGAAACAAATGATTTTGAGTTACTACAAGTAGAAAAATAGTGAAAAATATTTACGAATTTTTAAAAAATTTAAAAGATGAAAAACGATTAAAAGAGTGTCAACTTTTAATCGTAAATGATGATACTCAAGCTCAAATAGCTTCTGATATCGTTTCATATTTAGGATTTAAACCTTTTGTTTTAGCTGATTTTAGAGCAAATTTTGGGGATGATTTACTCTCTTTTAGTGATGAATTACACGAAATTACAAAAGCTTTAGGGGATTTTTATTCCTATAAAAAACAAGATAAAATCTTAATCTCTCCAATACGAACTATCTCATTTGCACTTCCAAAAGAAAAATGTTTTGAAAGTTTTACTATAAATTTTGCTGATACTTTAAAAATCGATGAGTTAAAATCAAAACTATATAATTGGGGTTACTATTTTGTAGATATTGTAACAAGTGAAGGTGAAGTCTCTATTCGTGGGGATATTATTGATATTTGCCCACTTGGAAGTGAGGCTGGATTTAGAGTTTCTTTATTTGATGATGAAGTTGAAAGTATTAGAAAATTTGATATTGAAGACCAAAAATCATCAAAAGAAGAGATTGAGAGTTTTTCTATAAATCCAGCTTTTTTAGCTTTAGATGAATCATCTTTTGAAGAGATAAACGAACAAGTTCAAACAGTTTCAAGTGATGCTTTTATCAAAGATATTCACTCTTTAGGTTTTTGGTATTTAGGTGATTTAGGGGAATATTTACCTCAAAATTTATCTTCATTTATTACTCAAGAAGCTTTAGAAGAGTTAGATGAAGTTTATGTTTTTGAAGAAAAAAGAATAAACAAAGATAAGTTTTTATTAACACCTCAAATTTACAATAGTAAAAATTATCAAGAGATAAATCCAGCAAATGTAAAAGAGTTTATCTCTTTTCATAAAGATAAAAAAATCACAATTATAAGTGGAACTGAAGCCAAAGTAAAAGGTTATGATTTAGATTTAAGTGATAAAAATATCAAATATGTTTTTGATAATCAAATCATAAATCTTGTAAGTAATGAAGAAGTAATTATCTCTTTAAATAAAGAGGTAAAAAAAAGAAGAAAGAAAAAAGTAAAACTTGTTCTTGATGAGTTACAATACAATGATTTTGTAGTTCATGAAAAACACGGTATTGGTCAATATAAAGGTATTGAGCCAGTTACTGTAATGGGAGCAAAAAGGGACTTTGTTATTGTTCAATATCAAGGTGAAGATAAACTTTTAATCCCTGTTGAAAATATTGATTTAATTGATAGATATGTAGCTGATGGAAACTCTTATGCAGTTGTTGATAAGCTAGGTAAGGGAAGCTTTGCCAAACTAAAAGAGAAAGTAAAAGATAGACTTTTTGCTATTGCAAATGATATTATAAAACTAGCAGCTGCAAGGGAACTTGTAAATGGAATTAAAATTAATACAGATAAAAAAATCCTTGAAGATTTCCAAAAAACTGCTGGATTTGAATATACAAAAGACCAAAAAAGAAGTATCAAAGAGATATTTAATGATTTAAGTTCTGGTCGTGTTATGGATAGACTTCTTTCAGGTGATGTTGGTTTTGGAAAAACAGAAGTTGCTATGAATGCATTACTTGCTGTTATTCTTGATGGTTATCAAACTATTTTTGTATGTCCAACTACACTTCTTGCAACTCAACACTATCATAGTATTCAAAAAAGACTTGAAAATTTTGGAATAAGAGTTGCTAAACTTGATGGAAAAACAACAGCAAAAGAGAAAACAAGTATAAAAAAAGGTTTGGAAAACGGGGATATAAAACTTGTTATTGGAACTCACTCTTTACTTGATATAAAAACTTCTAATTTAGCTTTAGTAATCATCGATGAAGAGCATAAATTTGGAGTAAAACAAAAAGAGAAACTAAAACAATTAAGAGAAGATGTACATATTTTCTCTATGAGTGCAACTCCAATTCCAAGAACTCTAAACTTAGCCTTATCAAAACTAAAAGGTATGAGTTCACTTTTAACACCTCCAAGTGAAAGATTAGGAGTGCGAACTTATGTAAAAGAGTATAGTGAAAAACTAATAAAAGAGATAATTTTAAGGGAAAAAAGAAGAGGTGGACAACTCTTTTATGTTCATAATAATATAGCTTCAATTGAAGCAAAAAAAGCAGATATAGAAGCAATAGTTCCAAATATCAAAATAGATATTATTCACTCTCAAATAAAACCTGACCAGGCTGAAAAAATCATTGAAGCTTTTGAAAATAAAGAGTTTGATATCTTACTTGCAACTTCAATAGTTGAATCAGGAATTCACTTACCAAACGCAAACTCTATTATTATTGATGGTGCAGATAGATTTGGAATCGCTGATTTACATCAGCTTCGAGGTCGAGTTGGACGAAGTAATAAAGAAGGGTATTGTTATTATGTGGTTGAAGATAAAAAACAAATCACTGATGATGCAGTAAAAAGACTTGTTGCTCTTGAATCAAATTCATATTTAGGAAGTGGAACAGCTTTAGCTCATCAAGATTTAGAGATTCGTGGTGGTGGAAATATCATAGGTGAGGCTCAAAGTGGACATATCAAACAAATAGGATATGGTTTATATCTTAAAATGTTAGAAGATACTCTTGCAAGTTTAAGTGGAGAAGATAGAGTTGAAAAGAAATCTGTTGATATAAAATTAGCTATTAGCGCATATATAAGTGAAGAGTATATCAGTGAAGATAGAGTTAGGCTTGAACTTTATAGAAGACTAAGTAAGGCTAGTGATATTCAAGAAGTTTATGCTATCGAAGAGGAAATGGAAGATAGATTTGGAAAACCTGATGTTGTTACAAAACAGTTTATAGAACTTATTATCATAAAAATCTTAGCTTTAAAACTAGGAATTCAAACTATTAGTTCTTATGAAATGAATATAACTTTTACAAAAGCTGATGATACAAAAGAGACAATTAAGTCGCCATCAAAAGATGATGATGACATTATCAACACAACTTTAAGGTATTTGAGAAAATAATCAAATACCTAAAGTTTAGCAACACTCCAACTCACAAACACTCAAAGCTTTTAATCCTTGTTCATCATTTGCTTTTTCAAAAAGTTCATCAAGATAAAAAGAGTTTGAACAAACTAAATATAAAACGGCTTCTTTTTCATCATCTTTTTGGTTTCTTGTGTAATATGCTTTTGGAATCATTGGAACTATTTTTTTCCAATAGATATTCATATTTTTTGGATTTTCTAAAACCCTTAACATATTATCAATTACACAACAAGCATTTTCAAAACAATTTATATTTTTAAAGCTTATGTATCTTTCATCAATTCTTATTTCATTGCTTGACATAAAAAATCCCCCTACATTATTTTATATACAATTTTACTTTTATTAAAAAAAATCCCTATGTTATAATGTGAAGAATTAGTGACATTTTACGAAAATAAAGGGAAATATGACGGAATTATCAAGTGTTACATTTCATTATGTATTAAAAGCTTTAGAAAAAACAACAAATATTTCCATAGAAAAAATGTTGGAACAAGTTGATTTAACTATGGAAATTTTATCGAAACATGATGGTAAAATTGATAGTAAAAATCTCTCTTTTATTTTTAGATATTGTATGAAAGAGTCAAATAATAAAGTATTAGCTTTACATATTGGTCAAGCTGTTTCTTACCAATCATTAGGACTTTTAGGATATTTACTTTTAAATACAAATAATTTAAAGCAGATGATTGAAAAATTTAATTATTATCAAAAATTAATAAGTGGATATTTTAAATTTCATTTTTTTGATGATGGAATTTATTATAAATTAGCAATTTATATAAATGAAAATCCTATGATTCCAGTTCCAAGCTTTCATGCTCAAGTTCATCTATCCTCAATAGTATCAATCTTAACTCAAATTTTAGGACAAAAAGTAACTCCTGAATTTACATATTTTAGTCAAGAAAAAGATGAAAATATAGTTGAATATAAAAAAATATTTGGAGAAAATATCTTTTTTTCAAAAGATGAAAATGCAATATTTTTTAAAAAAGATAATTTAGATATTTCTGTAAAAAATTCAAATTCATCTATGTTAGAGTATTTTGAAAATGAAGCAAAAAAAATTTTAGATGAACTTGAAATAAAAACTTGGTATGCAAAAGTTGAAAAAGAGATTTTTAAAAATATAGCAGAAAAAGAGATAACAATTGAATTAATCTCCAAAAATTTAGGAACAACACCAAGAACTTTACAAAACTATTTAAAAGCAGAAAATAAGACTTTCAGAGAGGCTTTAAATAAAATTAGACAAAAACTAGCAGAACATTATATAAATAATACAAAAATGGATTATGGAACAATCTCTTTTTTATTAGGTTATAGTGAACCTAGTTCATTTTTTAGAGCATATAAAAAATGGAATAAAAAAACTCCAAAACAGAGTAAATGAAGGTCAAAAAGAGAAAGAAAGCACACTTTCTCTTTTTTATTTAGGAAGGAGTCTGAATGAGTTAAAAATTTGTTAAATCTATAAAATACTCTTCATAATAAATTATTCAAATTTACTATGATGGAATTATACTAAATAGAAGTGTATAAAAAGTGTCGCTTATTAATAAATTTCAATTTCGCATACAACTTGTGCGTGATCACTACTTAAAAGTGAGCCATTTTGGTTTTTTTGTAAATGTTCATCAAAAATCTCATAAGAGGTAACTTTCCCAATTGCATTTTCATTTTTTTTATCAAAATCTTTAGAAACAAAAATATAATCCAAAACATTTCCTTTTCCAGCAAAATAACTTGTTGGAGTTCTTTTTACTCCTTTAAATTCAGGATGAGGATTAACAACTTTTATTTTATGTAAAGAATAAGCATCTAAAAGTAAAAAATCATCTTTTTCTAGATTTTCTTCGTGATATCTTTTATTAGTTAATGCATCAATTGTTAGTGAAAATTCTTTATCATTTAAGTCACAAACTAAAATAGAAGGTTTTTTATTTGCTTTTATATTTGAGTATAAAGAACTAGCTTCACAAAGTCTTTGTTTTAAAGATAAAGAGTAGTTGTTTTTTAAAGCAACTTCTACCTTTTTTAGTTTATCTTCTAATTTATCTGCTTTTGTAAAGATATATTCAAATTCATTTTCTCTATTTGATTTTAAATGGCAAACATAAAAATTTATCTCTTTTTGATTCGGTAAAATTATTGTAGCTTTTATTGGTTCTCTTGCAAATTTAAAAAAGCCTTCAACATTATGTTTTTTTAAAGAACTAAAATCAACATCAACTTTTTTTAGACTTTTTATTGGAAATTTAGAAGCAAGAGCAACAGTTGTACTTACATAAATTAATTCATTTTTTTTATCAACTTTTGCTTTATCAATAGTTTTAAAATATTTAAACCCTTTTTCTAATAAAAGCTCTTTAAGTGCATTTTTTGAAAAAACTTCTTGAAAACCAATAATATCACAGTTCATTTTTTCTATTTGGTTTTTTATCCAAGTGGTTTTTTCTTCCCATTCAACAGGTATAAATTTTTCTTTTTTTGTGTACCAAGAAAAAGGTGGTTCAGCAAACTGAAAAAGATTAAAAGTACCTATTCTAATTTTCATATTTTATTATCAAAAAAAACAGTATTTCTTCCCTGTTTTTTAGCTTTATATAAATTATCATCAGCCTCTTTGTAAAGCTTGTCACTATTTTCAACTTCATTTGCATTTTTTGAAACTAAACCAATAGAAATAGTCAGATGTTTTGATATATCACTTGCTTTGTGTTCAATTTTAAGATTTTCTACTTCAGTTCTTAAAATTTGTGCAAACTCTATAGCTTTTTCTTTTTCCAAAGTAGTTATTATTGCAAACTCTTCTCCACCTAATCTAAAGGCAAAATCACTTGCTCTATTTGTTTTATTTTTTAAAAGCCTAGCAACATCTTCTAAAGCAACATCACCTTTTTGATGACCGTAAGTATCATTATATTGTTTGAAATAATCAATATCTAAAATCAATAAAGAGATACAATTATTTTCTCTTTTTGCTCTATTTATCTCTTCATTTATTTTTGTATTAAAAAATCTTCTATTGTATAAACGTGTTAATTCATCAGTGATAGACAAATGTTCAATATGTTTTTTGTCAGTAATATTCGACCTAATTGCAGTAAAACCTTTGATTTCATTATTTTTAATTACAGGTTTTATAATTGCCCAAACCCAATACTCTTCACCTTTTTTATTTATATTATGAATTTCACCTTTCCAACTTTTTCCACTTAATAAAGTATTCCACATATTTTCATAAAATTCATTTGGAACATCAGGATGTCTTACTAAGTTGTGAGTTTTACCAATTAACTCTTTTCTTGAATATCCAGAAATTTCACAAAAAGCTTCACTAACATCTGTAATAACTCCATCTTTATTTGTTGAAGAGATAATTACATTTTCATTAACTATTTGAATATAATCTTGAAGTCTTTTTTCTGCAAGATTTTTATTTTCTAAAGTTGTATTTAGATTATTTGCTAAAGTTACGAACTCTTGATATGTCAAATCATTTGTATTGATTTTTTCATTATTTTTTGAAGCTTTTTTAAAAGATAAAATTAAATTATTTATATTAGAATTAATATAATTAGAAAGCTTTTCAGAAAGGAAATAAATAACAATTAATAAGACTACAAAAATTACTAATATTGATTTTATTTGATTAATCACAGTTTGTTTGAAAATAGCTTCTTTTCTATTTAATTCCATTTGCATATCATCTAAATAAATTCCAGTACCAATAATCCAATTATAAGCTTCATATTTTTTGATAAAAGAGATTTTGTCATACTCTTCACTAGTATTTGGTTTTTTGAATTTATAGCTAAAATAACCACCTTCAGGATTTTTTATTGTGTCAAGTTGTTTTTGGAATAAATCAGGAAAAGGGTGCTCTTTTGGTTCTTTTACTCTTTTCCCATCAAAAACTAAACTTTTCCCATCCATAGAATTTACAAAAATATAACCATTGTTTCCAAATCTTATAGTTGCAATCCAATCCAATAAATCATCTTTATTTTTTTCTCTGATTTCATCAACATATTCTCCAATTCCTATATGCCAATCAAAAGGTTCAAAAAGTTTTACATAAGATATTTTTGAGTATTGTTTTTTATCTGTTGTATCAGGTTTAACAAAATTATTTACTAATAAACCCTCTTTTTTTTCTAAAGCAACTTTTGCTTGTTTTTGAATTATAAAATCTCCATTATAATCTTTTAAATTCCATACATCAGTATAATTATCAAGTTTTATCTCTTTATTAAAAAGAACAGCACGTCCTTTATTACTATTTATAAAAAAATAACTATTGTCGTTTGGATAAGTAAGATTTTTTAAAGAATTTGCAATTAAATATTTTATTTCATCATCGCTTTTTGTATCTTTATTTTCATCATATATTGATTTTGCAATAGTATAAGCTTGATTTACTCTCTCTTCTAATCTTTTATGAATAGAGTCATTTAGAAGTTCTTCTTTATATTGAATAAATTTATGAATAGTTAAAACTTCTTCTTTTATCTCTTTCTTTTTTTGTTCTGTAAACTCATTTTTTATATAAATAATATCATTTTGAAAATTATTGTATTGATATAACATAGAGACTAAAAAAGCTAAAGAACTTGATACAAAAGCAGTAATAAAGATAAATCTTTTAATAAATTTAGATAGTTTCACGTAGATTCTTTATATTTTTTCCTTAAATTATAACTAAATAAAGATTATTTCTTTATATTATTTTGTTAAAAAATCGTTAAGATAAAATTTAAAAATCGTTAAATTCAACTTGTCATAATTTCACATATCAAATAAAAAGGATTTAAAATGAAAATTAAAAATAAAATTGTTTCAGGATTAGTTTTAGCTTCACTTCTTTCAGGTGGATTATATGCAGCAAATGGTGAGATGGATAAAAAAGAGAATATGAGAAAAAATGACTCAAGTTGTATGATGCACAAAGGAAAATTTGAAAATAAAAATCATAGAGGAGAGTTTCATATTTTTGGAATTTTTAAAGAGTTGAATTTAACAGCAGAGCAAGATGAAAAAATCAAAAAAATCATTGAAGATAGCAGAAAAAATGAAAAATCTTTAAATGAAGCATTTACAAAAGATGGTTTCGATAAAGCTAAATATATTCAGATTATGAGTGAAAAAAGAGATAATATGTTAAAATCTAAAGCAGAAGTAATTGAAAAATCATATGCTGTATTAACTGATAAACAAAAAGAACAATTAAAAGTTCTTATGGATTTAAGAAAAGAAAAAATGGATAAAAGATTATAAGGCTTTTTCTAAAGCCCTTTAGAATTTGTTTTACTTTAGGTATTTTTATAAATACCGTTAAAAGTAAATTAAAGATGATTAGGTTCCTTTTGAATAGGAACTATTTAAAAGGATAAAATTTGATAAAAAT
The DNA here is from genome assembly GCF_003544915.1 of Arcobacter ellisii. Lineage (NCBI taxonomy): Bacteria > Pseudomonadati > Campylobacterota > Epsilonproteobacteria > Campylobacterales > Arcobacteraceae > Arcobacter > Arcobacter ellisii. The sequence continues at coordinate 549,098 of NZ_CP032097.1, forward strand.
TGCAATGATAGAGGATGATTTAGAATTAGCTAGTGTTCTATGTCAGTATTTAAAGCAATTTAATATTGAAGTTACCAATTACGAAGAGCCATATTTGGCTCTTTCGGCTTTAAAAGTAAATAAATATGATTTAATTATTTTAGATTTAACACTTCCTGGAATGGATGGATTAGATGTTTGTAAAGCAATTGTAAAAGATTTTGATATTCCAATTATAATTTCAAGTGCAAGAAGTGATATTACGGATAAAGTAACTGCACTTAAAATGGGTGCTGATGATTATTTGCCAAAACCTTATGACCCAAGAGAATTAGAGGTGCGAATAAAAACAATTTTACGAAGATTTAATCACTCAAATGCTCAAGAAGAGCCAAAAAATAAAACTTTTGTTTTAGATGAGAAGAAAAAAGAGATTACAAAAAATGGAAAATATATCAAATTAACAGCAGCAGAGTTTGAAGTTTTATCATTATTGATAAAAAGAGAAGGTTTTGTAATTAGTAGGGAAGATATTTTTGAAAATTCTGATATATTAAATCAAGATTATGAAAGTTCTGGTTCTTTAGCTGTTATTATAAATAGAATAAGACACAAAATTGAAGATGATTCAAAAGAGACTCAGTATTTGCATACAATAAGAGGAATGGGATATAAATTTATACAATGAATAGACAATCAATATTTTTTACTATAGCAGTAAGTTTTATCATATCAATACTTTTAGTGATAATTAGTTTTTTAATTTTACTAACACACGATTATAGGATGAAAGAGGGACGTTTATTAGATAAATATATGCCTGTTTCTAAAATGGTAAACAGAGTTGATTTTGTTTTTGATGAAATGTTAATGAGAAATTTGTCAGAGATGAATTATAAACTTTTAACAAATATCTCTGAAATAAATACAATTACCTACAATCATAAAACAAAAGTTTTATTTGAACGAATTCATCCAAGAAATAATAATGATATTTTTAGAATATTAAATCTAAATGATAATAACTATATTTATATGAAAAAAAAGGGTGAAGTTGTTTTAATAAAAGATGAAGATACTTCAAATAGTAATAGCCATATTTATATTATTTTAGTTTTTGCAATTTTATTTATTACAATAGTTTTAGTTTATTTGATAACTTTACGAAAATTAATGCCTTTAAAAATTTTAAAAGATAAGGTAAAAACTTTAGGTGATGAAAATTTTGATTTTGAGTGTTGTAATACAAATGCAAAAGATGAAGTTTCTCAACTAGCAGTTGAATTTAAAAAATCAGCAGAAAAATTAAAAAGTTTGAAAGAGGCTAGAAATATTTTTATTAGAAATATTATGCATGAGTTAAAAACGCCAATAACAAAAGGAAAATTTTTAACTTCATTAGAACAAAATGAAGAAAATAATGAAAAATTAAAATCTGTTTTTAATAGACTTGAAGCCTTAATAAATGAGTTTGCTTCAATAGAAGAGTTAATCTCATCTTCAAAAAATATAGAGAAAAAGTTTTACTTTTTAGATGATATTATTGATAATGCAAAAGATATTTTGATGGTTGAAGATGAAAAGGTTATTACAAAATACGAAAATAAAAAACTAGAAGTAAATTTTAAACTTTTTTCAATTGCTGTCAAAAATTTGATTGATAATGCAGTTAAATATTCACCAAATAAAGAAGTTATTATAAAAAATGAAGAAGATAATATAATTTTTGAAAATATTGGAAAAGCTTTGGAAGAACCTTTTGAAAGATATTTTGAACCATTTTTCTCAAATGAAGATAAGTCAAAAGACTCATTTGGTTTAGGTTTATATATAGTTCATAATATTTTAAAAGCAAATGGATATATTTTAAAATATGAATACATAGATGGAATAAATAGATTTATTTGTAAAAAGGATGAATTATCTACGATATAGCTATTATTGGAGCAGGTGCGAGTGCTTTGATGCTTGCTTCAAATTTAAGTAAAAAAAAATATAAAAATATCTGTCTTATTGATACAAGTTTAAAACTTGCTCCAAAAGTAAAAGTAAGTGGTGGAGCAAAATGTAATATTACAAATGAGTTTGTAACATATAAAAACTATTTAGGTGATGAAGAGTTTGTAAAAGAGTTATTAAAAAAGTTTTCAAAAGATGAGTTATTGGCTTTTTTAAATAAAAATAGTGTGTATCCAAAAATTAACCCAAAAATAGTTAAAGGAACATATTTTTGCAACTCTAGTCAAGATGTTATAGATATGTTTACAAAACTTACTACCCATGTAAAAAAATATTTAGGAACAACAGTTTTAGATGTGGATTTTGATGAGGTTTATAAAATAAAAACTGATTCAAAAACAATAGAAGCAAAAAAACTTGTGGTTGCAAGTGGAGGATTATCTTATCCTGTTTTAGGAGCTAGTTCTATTGGTTTTGATATTGCAAAAAAATTTGGACACTCAATAATAAAACTTGAACCTGCACTTGTAGGTTTTACTGTACAAAAAGAGCAATTTTGGTTTAAAAATCTTGCAGGTATTTCTACAAATGTTATAACTTCTGTTGAAGGAAAACATTTTGAAGGTTCACTTTTATTTGCCCACAAAGGTTGTTCTGGTCCTGTTATTTTGACTACTTCTTTGTATTGGAAAAAAGGAAAAATAGTTATAGATTTTTTACCTAAAAAAAGATTAGAGAGTTTTTTAGTTGGAAATAAAAATATCTCTTCAGCTTTACCTCTTCCAAAAAGATTTATTCAAGAATTTTTAAACTCTATTGAACTTGAAGATAAAGCAACTTCAAAATTAACAACTTTAGAACTAGAAAAATTAAAATTATTAAAAAATTATGAATTTAGTCCAGCTGGAAATTTTGGTTATACAAAAGCAGAAGTTACGAAAGGTGGAATAAATACAGATGAAATAAATCATCAAACTTTTGAGAGTTTAAAACAAAAAAATCTCTATTTTATTGGGGAATGTTTAAATATAACTGGTGAATTAGGTGGCTTTAATTTTCAAATTGCTTTTAGTGAAGCATATGTATGTTCGCAGCAATTAAATAGCAATTAAGTTGTAGTTAGAGTTATTTTTTAGTGAATTTTTATTCATTTTTAGTTATTATATTTATTAATTCACCATTTATTGAGGTTTGTAATGTTTTTTGGAAATAAGAATTTAGAAGAGAAGATTATTCGATTAGAAAAAGAAAACTTTGAATTAAAAAATCAATTAGTTGAAAAAGAGAAAGAATTAGAAAAAATTAGTGAAATTGAAAAACACAATAGTTTAAAAATTGAGAGTTTTACTAATGAGATTGATAAATCTGTTTTACTATTTAAAGAGATAGCCTCTTTTTCTCAAGAAGAGGGATTAGTTGTTTTTAATGAAAAAAATGAAGTTTTTTTCGTGAATAAATTAGCAAGTTCTAATATAAAAGATTTTTCAGTTGTTTTAGATGCAGTTTTAAGTGGAAGCAACAATTTAATATTAGAAGATTGTGAAGCAAATGTTGCTGTGAAAAGTTATGAAAACTATAAAATTGTATCTCTTAGAAAAACTTCAATTCATGATAATAAAGATGGTGGTTTATTATCAAGACATAATAAAAATATGACAAAATCGTTAACAACTACTCAAGAGACTTATTTAGGATTACTTGATGAATTACAAGAGATGTCAAAAGAGTCAAAAGAGACAGCAGAGGGTTCGACTCAAGGTTTAAATCTAATAAATGAAATAGTTCTTGATACAAACAATCTTCATAAAGAGATTGAAGTTGAAAATGAAGTTGTAGGTTCATTGGTTACTAAAAGTAAAGATATAGCACAAGTTATAAATATTATTCAAGAAATTGCATTCCAAACAAATATTTTATCCCTTAATGCAGCAGTAGAAGCAGCAACAGCTGGTGAAGCTGGAAAAGGATTTGCAGTTGTTGCTCAAGAGGTAAGAAATCTTGCAACAAGAAGTGCAGATGCAGCAAAACAGATAAAAGATGTTGTAACTTCAATACAAAATGAAACAGAAAAAATAAAACAAAGTTCAGAAACAGTATCTGATGTGGTAAATGTTACTAAATCAAGAATTGATGTTTTAAGTAAACTAATGAATACTTTCCAAAAAAATTCAAATAGATCAGTTTATGAAGTTGAAAGTATTTCAAATAAAATCTTTATAAATCTTGCAAAACTTGACCACGTAATTTATAAAAATAATTTATATCAATTAATTTTTGGTGGAGAACATAACTTTAAACCAGTTGACCACCATAATTGTAGATTAGGAAAATGGTATGACACAGGTTTAGGAAGAGAACAATTTAGTTTTGTTCCATCTTATAAAGGTTTAGAAAAACATCATCATATTGTTCATCACGAAGCAAATCTTTTAGCAAAAGAGTGTTCAGGACATAGTGTTTCTTGTTCTAAACAATTAATTGAAGATAAAATAGAATTAGTAGAACAAGGAAGTGAACAAGTATTTATTTTCTTAGATAAAATTCTTGAAGAAAAAAATGAATTAGTGATGAAAGAAGCCGCTAAAAAACTATTTGAAGGAAAATAAAATGAGCAAAAAATATTCAATAGCAATTGTTGATGATGAAACAGAAATTTTAAATGTTCTTAGTAGATTTTTAACAAGAAATCAAAATTTTTCAGTATCGACTTTTTCAAATCCAGTTTCTGCTTTAGGTTCAATTGAAGGTGGTAAATTTGATTTAATTTTTTTAGATATTATGATGCCACAAATGAATGGTTTAGATGTTTTAGAAAAAATAAAAGCAAAAAATGAAGACCAAAAAGTTATTATGATGACAGCTTATTCAACTCTTGATAAAGTTTTAAAATCTCATAAAGAGGGTGCTACAAATTATGTAATGAAACCTTTTGATTCTTTACAACTTTTAGAAAAAAAGATTTTAGAAGTTTTAGAGTCATAATAAATGAATGATAAAAACCTAAATTTTAGGTATTTTTTCTATTTTATAATCTCTTTATTTTTTATAGTTTTAGTTATAAATATTTTAAAAGATAAAGAGATGAAAAACTCTTTATCTTTTTATAAAAAATATGTAAATAAAGAGTATGCAAAAAAATTCAACACTTACAAAGATATTTCAGAATTAATCTATTTTAATGAATTTATAAAAGATAATAAAATTACTGAAATACTAAAATCCAATTTAGATTCTAATTTTTTAAAACAACAACTTCTTTTAAATTTTGAGAATAGTTTTTTATTTTACAAAACTTTAGGTTTAGAAGAAACATCTTTTTATTCTTTGAAAAATGAAATTATTTTAAGTATGGAAGATAGATATAAAGATAATTTTACCTCTAAAATAGTTGAAAAAGTAATTTCAAATAAAAAAGAGTTGTTTACTTATAAGATTGAAAATGAAAAAATATCTTTACTTTTTTCAAAGCCAATTTTTGATGAAAAATTAAATCTTTTAGGAGTAATGAATTTAGAGTTTAATTCTAAAGATTTAATAAAAAATTTAGAAGAAAATAGTAGCTCAAAATTTAGAATAGTTATTTCAAATAATTTTCAATTAAAAGAAGAGATTTTTTTTAATATGAAACAAACTCAAAAAGATGAGTTGATAGAAGCAATAAATAATCAAAAAGAGTTTTTTGTTGTTTTAAATAAAAAATTAAGAAAAATACCAATTGTTTTTTTTCCAATTGATAATTCGGATTTTCATAAAAATGGTCTTTATTTAATAGCTTATAATGATAATAAAGAGAATGAATTTACTAAAATAAACAGTTATTTTGATACTTTATTTATGATTTCTATTTTAGTAATGCTAATTATTGTTTATCTACTTTATCGAACAAATAATTTTAAAATGAAAAGTGAAATAATTAAGAAAAAATATGAAGAGTTATATGAACAAGTAGATAATTATATTATAAAAGTTGAAACAGATTTATCAGGGAATATCATTTCTGCAACTAAACCATTTTATAAAATTTCAGGTTATTCAAAAGAAGAGATGTTAGGCAAAAATACAAATATGCTCAGACATCCAGATGTTTCTAAAGTATTTTTTGAAAATATGTGGAAAGATTTGAAAGAAAATAAAATCTGGGAAGGTGAGATAAAAAATAGGGATAAATATGGAAATTCATATTGGATAAAAGCTATAATTTTCCCAAGATATAATTTTGAAGGGAAATTAGAAGGATATAGTTCAATAAGAATAAATATCACTGATACTAAACAACTTAGAAAAATAAATAGATTACTAAAAGAAGATTTATCAAATAAATTAAATGATATAAAAATAAAAGATAAAACTTTGATTGATGCAACAAAAGTTCAACTAATGTCGAAAATCTTAGATTCTTTTGCTCATCAATGGAAAGTTCCAATATCAAGAATATCTTTTGAAATACAAAAACTAAAACAATTGAAAGATACAAATTTGATAAATATTGAAAAGAGTATTGAATTTGAATTAAAGAATTTATCAAATATGTTAAATGAAATTAAATATTTGTTTGATACAAGAAATAGTGAAAAAACAAATCTTCTTTTAGTTATGAAAGAGACAATCCTTGTTTTAGAAGATGAATTTAAAAAACAAAATATAAAAGTTAAGTTTGATATAAAACCTGAAATAAATATTTCAATCTCTTTCAATGAATTAAAAAGTATTTTTTTAAATATTTTAAAAAATTGTTTAGAACAAACTATATTAAATAAAGCAGAAAATGTAACAATTTATATAAGTGCAATTTGTGAAGATTTAGATGATAATAACGATGTTGTAATAAAAATTGAAGATAATATAAAAGGTGAAAACAAAAAAATTATTATTGATGAAATTTTAACTTCAAATGAAGAAAAATATTTTGATACTTATCTTCATTTATCAAAATTATTTATTGAAAAAAATTCTGGATTACTTTGGTGTAATAATACAATTTACAATACAACATATTTTATAAAATTGAATAAAGAAGAATAAAATGAGAATCTCTTTTTATATTAAAATATTTTTTGCTTTTGTAATATTTGCTATTTTATTACTTGGTTTTTCTTCTTTTGCTTTTAATAATTTTTATGAATTTCATAATGAAAAAAAAGAGAAAGAGCATAGTTTAAATATTTTAAATCATCAAAAAGATATTTTTAATTCTTTTATAAAAAATTATGATGAAAAACTATTTTTAGTACAAAACAGTATCTCTAAAAAAGAAAAAGATGATGAAATAATCGAGTTTGTAACTAGAAGTCTATTTAATGATAAAAATATTTTAAGTTTTGTTATAGTTGGATTGGATTCAAAAGAAAAATTAAAAATAGAAAAAAAATCTAATGAAACAGAAATTACACAAAATAATAGATTAAAAAGTATTTTTACAAAAGAGTATTTTAAAGATATGAGAATTTTAAAATATAATGAAATTCTTCATTATTCAAGTGATATAAATAATTCTTTTATTATTGATTTTATAATTAGAAATAAAAATGATTTTTATGTGATAACTATTGATATAAAAGAGATTTTTGACAAAATTAATAACGATTTTTCTAAAAAAACATTTATGTCTGATATCAAAGAAAATTCAAATAAAGATTTGATTTTTGATGAAGAGAACTATTTTATAGAAAAAATATATATAAATGAAAAACAATTTTTTATATTAGCTATAAAAAATGAAAAAAATGTAAATAATGATTATATAAAAGATTATTATGAATCAATAATTGTTATTGGTTTTTGTATAGCTTTATTTTTGTCTTTACTATTTTCAGAACCAATTGCAAGATTAAATAGAAAAATTGAAGATGAAAATAAAAAATTAGATTTAAGTATAAAACAAAATTTTCTTGAACTGAATGAAAATCAAAAAATTATGGATAATCATATCATGTTTGTAAGACTTAATAAAGATAATCTAATACTTGAAACAAGTTCTGCATTTTGTTATTTTCTTGGTTATTCAAAAAGTGAATTAATAGGACATAACTATAATATTTTAGTTCATAAAGATATAAAAATAAAAGAACAACGAGAGATTTGGAAAAAAATAAGAGTTGGTGAGACTTTTGTTGGAGAGATAAAAGGAAATAAGAAAGATGGAGAAGTTTTTTGGATTAGTTTGTTTGTTGAGGGAATTTTTGAAAACAAACAGCTAGTTGGATACAACATCATCTGTACGGATATTACAAATAAGAAAAAAATTGAAGAGTTGTATGTTGATTTGAATAAACAAGTAGAACAATATAATGCGATTTTTGAAAATGTAAATAGTGGAATATCATTGATTGATAGTGATGGAAATTTTGTAAAATTAAATAGTACCTTTAGAAAACTTTTGGGTTATGAAACTAAAGAACTTTTACGAATGAATTGTATTGATATTATAAGTTCTGATTCAAAAAAACTTTTAAAGAAAATTTTAACAGAAGTAAAAGAGATAGGAAATATTTCAAATCTTGAAAAAATTTTTGTAAAAAAAGATGGAACTTTTATTCACCTTGAATTGTCTTTGAGTCTATTATCTTCAGATAAAAATCATTTGGTATTTGTTGTTAATTCTTTAGAAGATAAAAGAAAATTACAAGAGTTAAATCAAAATTTAGAACAAAGAATAAATCAAGAGGTTGAAAAATCAATTCAAAAAGATAAACTTCATCAACAAGAGCAAATAAAAAATGCAAAATTAACTTCTATTGGTTCACTTGCTGCTGGAATTGCCCATGAAATAAATACACCTTTGACATATATAAAAGGAAATCTTGAACTTATGTCTTATGATATTATGGATTTACCACAAAGTGAAATAAAAGAGCGAATGTCATACGATAGTGAAAAGATGAAAGAGGGCTTAAATAGAATTGCAAATATCGTTGAATCTATGAGAGAAATGTCACAAAGTAGTAAAGAGATAAAAGAAAAAACAAATATTTATGGAACATTACTTACTTCACTTACAATGGCATATAATCGCTCACGTCAAGTTTGTAAAATCTATCTAAATGAAAAACTTTTTGATATAGATTCTTTAAACAAAAATGAATTTATTTTTTGTAGTAAAGTTCAAAAACAAAGAATCGAGCAAGTTTGGATTATAGTTATAAATAATGCTTTAGATGAATTAATAAAAATTGATGATTATGAAAAAAGAGTTTTAAATATCTTTTTATTTGAAGAAAAAGATGAAATAGTTGTTAAATTTAAAGATAGTGCAGGTGGAATAAAAGAAGATATTTTAGAAGATATTTTCGAGCCTTTTGTCTCTTCAAAAGAACACAGTGGTATGGGTGTTGGTTTAAATATTGCAAAAAAAATAGTTGATGAACAAGATGGAAATATCAAAGCTTACAATGAAGATAATGGTGCTGTATTTGAAATAAGATTAAAAGCATGTGAAGAAGAATAAAAGGTTTTTTTTATACAATTAGAAAAATTTTTACAAAGTAGATAGATGAGAATAGGATTTATAGGCGATATTGTAGGTCGTCCTGGGCGTAAAATTATAAAAGAAAATTTATCAAAAATCAAAGAAGAATTTAACATAGATTTTGTAATTGCAAATGGTGAAAATGCAAGTCATGGTTTTGGTTTAACTGTTGAGAGTGCAAAAGAGCTTTTTAAATCAGGAATAGGTTTAGTAACAGGTGGAAACCATAGTTTTGATAAGAAAAAAGATATGTTAGCTTTACTTGAAACTTCAAATGTTTTAAGACCAGATAATTATCCAGAAGGATTAATTGGAAGTGGAGTTAAAATTTGTGAAATTGAAACTTCAAAAGGTATTGAAAAATTAGCAGTTATTAATCTTATGGGACAATATGGAATGCCAATGGTTGAAAATCCATTTAATTGGGCAAAAAAATTAGTTTCAAGATTACATGAAGAAGAGATAAAAAATATATTTATAGATTTTCATGCAGAAGTTACAAGTGAAAAAAGAATTATGTTAATGATGTTTAAAAATCAAGTAAGTGGAATTTGTGGAACTCATACTCACGTGGGAACTGATGATTTACAGATTTTTGAAAATACAGCTTATTTAACAGATATTGGTTTAACTGGATGTAGAGATAATGTAATAGGAATGGATGCTAAAATTCCAATTCAAAAGGTAACAACTGGAATTGGTGGTCATTTTGAGGTTCCAAATTCTTGTAAATCAATTTTACAAATGATGGTTATTGATATAGAAGATGGAAAAGCAATAAATACTTTTAAAATTAAAAAATATTGTAATAATCCAAAATTATTTATCACAGAAGCTTATATTGATTGACATTTAAACTATACGGAATTAATAAATATTACGATAAAATGAATGAACTATATAATTATAAATCCAAAGGTTTAATTGATGATTATAATTCCGCAAACAAAAGGTGGAGTAGGTAAATCTACTGTTGCTATGCAAGTTATTGCTCCATATTTATATAAAAAACATGGAAAAAAAGTTACTTATATTGAAATTGATGATGAAAATAATGACTCAAGATCATTTACAAGAACTGAAATTGTTAATAAAAAAATGTTAGGAACAAATAGGTTAAATGAACTTGATGAGTTGATTTTAATGGATGATAATCACGAAGTTATAGTTGATGTTGGTGGAAATAAAACATCATCTTTAGTTCTTGATGAAATAAAAAAAGTTGGTTCTTTTGGAAATGTAAAATGGATTATTCCTTTAGGTGATGGTGAACTTGATGGAAAAAATGCAATTGCAACTATGAAAAAAATCAGAAAAATTGAAAAAAATCCTGAAGAAAATATAATTTTTGCTTTAAATAGAGCAATTTCAATGGATGAAGATTATTACAGTGAACAATTTATTAACTTTTTTGGACATAAATATCTTGATTCAAACTCTGTAATTTGCGATTTTGTAAAATCTCCAAAATATTTTCCTGTTAAAAATGATAAAGTAATAACAATGAGTAGATATTTAGGTTCAACAGTTTGGGAAATGGCTTATAATAATACAGATTTTGCAGCAAAAGCTATCCAAGCAAAAGAGGTTGGAGATATTGAAAGTGCAAGAAAATATCTATTTTTTAGAAGAATTCAAACTGAAGCAAAAGATTATGTTTTAAATACTTTAAATAAAATCTTTTGTGATTTAGATAGATGGATTGAAATTAAAAAATGAGTGATATGAGTTTTAAACAAGCTAAAGAGCTTGTTGAAAAAATGGAATTTTCAGAAATTGCAATAAGAAAAGCAATTGATAATTTGGAAAAATCATCACAAAATTTTGAAACAACATTAAAACACCAAGAAGATATTATAAATAAACTTCCATACGCTGATAAAAAACTTTCATATATGTATATTGCAGTTGCGGCAAATATTGGATTGATAGTTGGTTTATTAATTGGAAAATATCTTTTATAGAAAATAAAACTAGGAAAATAAGAAAAAATGGGAAAACAAGAAAAAATTGTATCAATGTTCAATGATATAGCAGGAACTTATGACATAGCAAATAGGGTTTTATCAATGGGAATTGATAAATCATGGAGAAATAAAGCTTGTAATAAAACTTTCGAACTTTATGGGCAAAAAGAGATTGAAAAGATTGTAGATGTTGCTTGTGGAACAGGGGATATGATTCTATTTTGGAAACAAGTTGCAAATGAAAATAAAATTGATTTAAAAAATATTATTGGAATTGACCCAAGTGTTGGGATGATGGAAGTTGGAAAGAAAAAACTTCCTGATGTTGAGTTTATAGAAGCTTTTGCTACACAAATGCCTTTAGATGACCAAAGTGCAGATATTATTTCTATCTCTTATGGAATTAGAAATGTTGTTGAAAGACAAGAGGCTTTTCACGAGTTTGCAAGAGTTTTAAAAAAAGATGGTTTAGTTGTAATCAATGAATTTACAAAAAATAAAAAAGAGAAACTACTTGACCATGTTACAGATTTTTATATGAATAAAATTCTTCCAACTTTAGGAGGATTAATCTCTAAAAATAAAGAAGCATACACATATCTGCCAAACTCTATTGATGAGTTTTTAACAACTGAAAATTTATGTAAAGAGTTAAAAGTTGCTGGACTTGAGCCAATTCATGTAAAAGCTTTTTCTATGAATATTTCTACTTTAATAATCGCTAGAAAAATTTAATTTTCTAGCTTTAAAAACAATGAATTCACCAATTAGCGTATCAACTTTAAATGTTCAAATAAAATCTTTACTTGAAACTACATTTATTCAAATTTATGTAGAAGGAGAGATTTCTAATCTTACATATCATAATTCTGGACATATCTATTTTTCTATAAAAGATGAAAGTTCAACAATCTCTTGTGTAATGTTTAAAGGAAATACAAAATATCTAAAGTTCCAACTTGAAAATGGTTTAAAAATTGTAATAACTGGAAGTTTAACTGTTTATGCTCCAAGGGGAAATTACCAAATTTTATGTAATAAAATTGAACCATCAGGAAAAGGTGCTTTAGCTTTTGCATTTGAGCAACTAAAAACAAAACTAGAAGCAAAAGGTTATTTTGACTCAGTTCATAAAAAAGTATTACCAAAGTATCCTAAAAAAATTGCACTTGTGACAAGTCCCACAGGAGCAGCAATTGAAGATATGAAAAAAGTTGCATCACATAGATGGCCTTTAACAAAATTCATTTTAGTTCCAACTTTAGTTCAAGGTGAGGGTGCTTCTTTTGATATAGTAAATTCAATCAAATTTGCTGATAAATTAGATTGTGATATTATGATTGTAGGACGAGGTGGTGGAAGTATTGAGGATTTGTGGGCTTTTAATGAAGAGATTGTTGCAAATGCGATTTATGAGGCAAAAACTCCAATTATTTCTGCTGTTGGACATGAGATTGATTATATGATTTCTGATTTTGTGGCAGATGTAAGAGCCTCAACTCCATCAAATGCAATTGAAATAGCACTTCCAGATATAAATGAACACAGAATTTATTTAGATTCTTTAGAAAATGAATATAATAATAGATTTAAAAATATACTTTTTAACAAACAACAAGAACTTTCTAATATGAAGAAGTTATTTGAACAAAATTCTATTGAGACAAAATTTAATTTTATTCAAACAGAAATCAATCTTTTAAAATCATCTTTTAAAACAGATTTATCTCAAAAAATTCTAAGTTCTCAAAATGAATTGAATTTATTTAAAAGTAGTATAAAAAATAGTTTCTCTGCATTTTTGTTAAAATCACAAAATCAAATAGATTTGTTAAAATCAAATTATGAACTAAATCATCCGGATAAAAAAGATAAAAACGGTTTTGTACAAATTTCTAAAGAGAATAAAATAATTTCTTTAGAAGATTTAAAAGTGGGTGATGAAGTAGAACTTCAAACACCTAGATATATAGCTAGCTGTACTTTAAATAGATTAACTAAACAATAGAATTTAAGTTTAGTGTAGGTAGAATAATAAAAAACAAGTTTATAAGCTTGGCTTAAATTAAAAAGGAATAATTATGGAAAGTAATGATAAAAAAGTTATAAATTACGCAAACACAAGTGAGTTTATGACATTTGAATTGGGTGCGATGAAGTATGCTATTGAATTACCAAAAATTAGAGAAATTTTAACTTACCCTGATAATATTACTCCTTTACCAAACACTTCAAAATGGGTGAAAGGTTTGATTAATTTAAGAGGAGAAGTTGTTCCAATTTTAGATATTAGAATTAAATTTAACACTGGACCTGGAACATATGATGAAAACACTTCAGTTATTGCAGTAATCACTGAAGATAAAAGAATGATAGGAATTATTGTAGATTTAGTTGATGATGTTCAAAAACTTGATACAAGTATGTTAGCTCCAGTTTCTGAAATGGGTTCTGCAATTCCTTCAAAATATTTAAAAGGTTATGTAAGACTTGATAATAATCAAATGCTTGTAGTTATGGATATTGAAAAAGTAGTTGCAAAAGAAGAATTAAAAGACTAATAAAAGTTAAAAAATGGGAATAGATAAAAACTTATTGAAAAGATTAACTTTATTATATGTTGAAGATGATGACATAATAAGTTTAGAATTATCTCAACTTTTAGGTAATTTTTTCTCAAAAGTTTTTGTTGCAAAAGATGGAAAAGAAGGACTTCGAACTTTTCTTGAAAATGAAGATGAAATAGATATCGTTTTATCTGATATTAATATGCCACTTTTAAATGGTATAGAGATGATAAAAAAGATTAGAAGTGTAAATAGCAATGTTCCTGTTATTTTAGCAACTGCTTATTCAGATAATGAGTTTTTAGCTGAAGCAATTAAACTAAGAGTTCAAGAATATATTGTAAAACCGATTGATGTAAGAAACTTACTTGATTTGATGAATAATATAGCTTCAAATATTTATCAAGAATTTTTACTAAAACAACAACAAGAAGAACTAGCAAAGTACAAAGAAATCATTGATACAAATAATATTGTTATAAAAACTGATGTTCACTTAAATATTACCTACGTAAACGAACTATTTTGCCAAATTTCAGGATACAATGAAAATGAACTGATTGGTAAAGAGTTAAAATTTTTAAAATTTCCAGATGTATCAAATGAAGTTTATACAAATTTGTATGCAAGAGTTTTAAATAATAAACCTTGGCAAGGTAAGTTGAAAAATCTAAAAAAAGATGGAAGTTTTTATAATACAGATGCTTATGTAATTCCAACTCTTGATGATTCAGGAGAGATGGTAGGTGCAATTTCAATACAAAAAGATATAACAGAAGAATTAAATAAAAAAAGAGAAATCCAACTTGCACTTATGAGAGATAAAAGTGATATTTATATAAGAAGCAAAGAGGGAAATTTAGAACAAAATAATATTATTAACGAACTAAAATATAAACTTGAATCAGTACAACTTGAATTAGAACATGCTTTAAAAAATGTAGATAAATATATTTATAGTAATGAAAAATATAGATTAGAAAATAAAAATCTTAAAACTGAAATAGCTTTATACAAAAAAAATTCAAATTCTCATCTAGCTTTTAAAATGACAAAAGAGAATAGTGATTTGAGACTTGAATTGAAAAAATTAAAAGATAAATTAGTTCAAGTTGAGCAAAATGATGAAAAAAAAGTTACCCAATTAAAAGTTAATTATGATGAAAAAATTGAAGAGTTAGAAGAAAAAATTGCACAATTAACTGAACAATTAGACTCTGTTCAATCTGATGAAGTATTATTACAGAAACTTGAATATTGGAAAGAAAAAGCTAAAATGGAAACTCAAAGAATTGAAAATTTAGAGAAACAAATTATAGCCCATGCAGATAAGAGTTTAATGAGTAAGATTTTTGGATAAATAAATCAAGAAAATCTTGATTTATTCTTTTATTGTAATTGAATTGATAGTTACATCTTCTAAAGGTTTATTACCTTCATATTTACCATTTGTTTGAACATTTTCAATTTTTCTAACAACATCAAATCCATTTTTTACATAACCAAAAATTGTATGTCTTCCATTTAACCAATAAGTTGGAACAGTTGTAATAAAGAATTGACTTCCATTTGTATTTGGACCTTTGTTAGCCATTGCTAAAATACCTGCTTTATCAAAAACAGCATTTGGTGCAAATTCATCTTCAAATGGTTGATTCCAGATTGATTCCCCACCAGTACCTGTTCCAGTTGGATCTCCACCTTGAATCATGAAGTTTTGAATTACTCTATGAAATATTTGACCATTATAATAACCTTTTTTAGCCAATGTTGTGAAATTTTCAACAGCTTTTGGTGCTAAATCTGGTCTTAATTCAATTTCTATATTACCTTTTGATGTTTCAAATAAAGCAATAGGATTTGCTTCTAAAAGTAACATAAAAGAACATAAAAAAAACAATATTTTCTTCATATAAATCCTTTATTTATAGTTTTTGGGAAATTAGTATATTATAATTAGTTTTAAAAAAAAGATATTAAGCTATTTTATAATACTTTAAAAAAAAAGTGTTAAAATTCTCGAAATTGTTATACTTGAGTTTTCGATTAGAAAGGAAAAATTATGGAAATGCCATCTATCCCTCAACCAACGTTTTATATATTCAAATGTGAGCAAAGTTCACCTCCTGGAATGCCAAAACCATCGTGTGTGAATGAAAATACAAGAGATTTATTTAATCATACTGCTCAAAGTTTGATGAAAACTGGGGTAATGGGTCCGGTACAAATTGTAAGAACATCATGTCTTGGAAGATGTCAAATGGGTCCTTTAATGTTGGTTGAACCGGGGCATTTTATGTATTCTTCTTTAACTAAGGAAAAAATTGATAGAATAATTGATGAACACATATTAGGTGGGAAACCAGTTGAAGAGTATTTGATACCTTCTACATTTTGGGGTGACCCCATTAATTTAGTAAAATAAAGGGATTGTTATATGACATTTGATATGCTATATAGTAAAATTCATAGAGCAACTGTTACAGATGCTAACTTGAATTATGTTGGATCAATTACAATAGATGAAGAGTTGATGAATGCAGCTAATCTTAGAGTTGGTCAAAAAGTTGATATAGTAAATATTAATAATGGTGAAAGATTCCAAACATATGTAATAAAAGGTAAAGCTGGTTCTAAAGATATGTGTCTTAATGGAGCAGCAGCTAGAAAAGTAGAAATTGGAGATAAAATTATAGTTATCTCTTATGCTTCTTACAATGAATCTGAACTAGAAAATTATAAACCAACAGTTGTATTGGTTGATGAAAAAAATAATATAGAATTAATTACACATGAATTAGTAGGAAGTGACCATGTTTGATGGAATTGATTTAAAAAACTTAAATTTAGGTGATATGTTAAATCAATTTCAAGATATGGCAAAAAATGCTAAAGATGAGAATGCATCAAAAATTTTTACATCAAAAGCTGGTGGAGGAATGGTTGAAATTTCAATCAATGGAAATTCAGAAGTTATTGATTTAAAAATTGATGACTCTTTACTTGAAGATAAAGATTCTTTACAAATTTTATTAATTTCATGTATGAATGATATAATTAAACAAAGTGATGAAAACAAAAAAATGATGGCTATGAACCTTATGGGTGGTCTTGGTTCTTTTGGACAAAAATAATTAATGAAAAATCTATTGGACTCTTTTGAAGAGTATTTATTAAATAATCTTCCTAATTCTAAATCTTTCCATCCTTATTTTGAAGAGGCTTTATCAGAAATGTTAAAAGCTGGTGGAAAAAGATTTAGACCTATGCTTTTATTATCTGTTGTAAAATCAAATAAATCTTTACTTCTTTCAAATTCAATGGCTGTAGCTTTAGGTTTAGAATTTTTACATACTTATTCTTTAATTCATGATGACTTACCATCAATGGATAATGCAGATTTAAGACGAGGTTTTCAAACTCTGCATAAAAAATATGATGAAGTTACAGCTATTTTAGTTGGTGATGCTTTAAACACAGAAGCTTTTAATTTAGTTGCAAATGCATCATTACATAATGATATAAAAGTTGAATTAATCAAATGTTTGGCAACAAATGGTGGAATTAATGGAATGATAATTGGTCAAGCGATAGATTGTTTTTTTGAAAATCAAAAACTTGAACTTAATCAATTAGAGTATTTACATATTCATAAAACAGCAAAATTAATAGCTGCAAGTTTAAAAATGGGGGCAATTATTAGTGAATATGATATTTCAACTCAAAATAGATTATATGATTTTGGTATAGATTTAGGTTTGTTATTTCAAATTCAAGATGATATTATAGATGAAACTTGTACATCTTTAGAAGCTGGTAAAACAACTCAAAATGATGGTGCTAAAAACTCTTTTGTAAATCTTTTGGGATTAGAAGGAGCAAGAAAAAGTGCTGATGAATTATCTTTAAAATGTATCAATACTCTTAATACTTTTGAATCTAATTTAAAAAACTCTTTAGAAGAGTTACTTCTTAAATATATAAATAGACATAAATAAATAAAACTATTAGTCAATTTAACTCAAATATATTGACAAATTATCTAAAATCTATTAAAATTTAGCACTTAGAAATTTAGAGTGCTAAATACTAAGTTTTAAATGAAAATAAACATAATAAAAGGAAATAGTATGAATTTTAAACCACTAGGTGAAAGAGTTCTTGTAAAAAGAACAGAAGTTGAGAACAAAACAGTAAGTGGAATCTATATTCCAGATAATGCAAAAGAAAAACCACAAACTGCACAAGTTGTTGCAATTGGAAATAAAGTAGAAGATGTTAAAGTTGGTGATACAATTGTATTTGAACAATATAGAGGAACTGAATTCAAACTTGACGGTCAAGAATATCTAATTTTAAATATTGAAAATGTTATAGGAGTAATGTAATGGCAAAAGAAGTTTTATTTAGTGATAATGCAAGAAATAAATTATACGCAGGTGTTGAGAAATTAGCTGATGCAGTTAAAGTAACAATGGGACCAAGAGGAAGAAATGTATTATTACAAAAATCTTTTGGAGCACCAACAATTACAAAAGATGGTGTATCAGTTGCTAGAGAAATTGAATTAAAAGATACTTTAGAAAATATGGGAGCACAACTTGTAAAAGAAGTAGCTTCAAAAACTGCTGATGAAGCAGGAGATGGAACAACAACTGCTACAGTTTTAGCTCACTCAATCTTCAAAGAAGGATTAAGAAATGTTACAGCTGGTGCAAATCCAATTATTTTAAAAAGAGGTATGGATAAAGCTTGTGAAGCTATTTTAGCTGAATTAAAAAAAGCTTCAAAAGTTGTTGCTAATAAAACTGAAATTGAACAAGTTGCAACTATTTCTGCTAACTCTGATAGTGCAATCGGAAAAATGATTGCTGAAGCTATGGATAAAGTTGGAAAAGATGGTGTAATTACTGTTGAAGAAGCAAAAGGTATTTCTGATGAGTTAGAAGTAGTTGAAGGAATGCAATTTGATAGAGGTTATTTATCACCATATTTTGTAACAAATGCAGAAAAAATGACTGTTGAATTTAACAATCCATTTATTTTATTATATGAGAAAAAAATCTCTTCTTTAAAAGAGATGTTACCAATTTTAGAAGCTGTTAATCAAGCTGGACGTCCTTTAGTGATTATTGCTGAAGATGTTGATGGTGAAGCATTAGCAACATTGGTTGTAAATAGATTAAGAGGTTCTTTACATATTGCAGCTGTTAAAGCTCCAGGATTTGGTGATAGAAGAAAAGCAATGTTACAAGATATTGCAGTTCTTACAAAAGGAACAGTTGTATCTGAAGAGATGGGAATGAAACTTGATACTTGTGGTATTGAAGTTTTAGGTACAGCTTCAAAAGTTGTAATTGATAAAGATAATACAACTATCGTTGATGGAAGTGGTGATGCCGAAGCTGTAAAAGCAAGAGTAAACCAAATCAAAGCAGAAATTGCAAATACAACTTCTGAGTATGATAAAGAAAAATTACAAGAAAGACTTGCAAAACTAAGTGGTGGAGTTGCTGTTATTAAAGTTGGAGCTGCAACAGAGACTGAAATGAAAGAGAAAAAAGACAGAGTTGATGATGCATTAAGTGCAACAAGAGCTGCTGTTGAAGAAGGAATTGTAATTGGTGGTGGAGCTGCATTAATTAGAGCTGCTGCTAAAGTTAAACTTGAACTTGAAGGTGATGAAGCAATCGGAGCTGCAATTGTTTTAAGAGCTATTAAAGCACCTTTAAAACAAATTGCTATTAATGCTGGATTTGATGCTGGTGTTGTTGCAAATGAAGTTGAAAAATCTTCAAATGATAATTTAGGATTCAATGCTGCAACAGGTGAGTATGTAGATATGTTTGAAGCTGGAATTGTAGATCCAGCTAAAGTTGAAAGAGTTGCTATGCAAAATGCTGTTTCAGTTGCATCACTTTTATTAACTACAGAAGCAACAGTTACTGATATTAAAGAAGATAAACCATCAATGCCAGCTATGCCTGATATGGGTGGAATGGGAATGCCAGGAATGATGTAGAAGATGGGTATGATGTAAGACAACTTACACATTTACTATCTATCTTAGTGAGAGAGAAAGTCGATTTTATCGACAATCTTTCTCATTCCTTACTAACAATTTACTTCACATAAATTTCAAAATTTCTAAGTTTTTTCAATGTTAAAACAAAAAAATTAAGTAAATTTATGTATCAACTTAGAAAAAATATTACAAAATCTTAGAAAACTTTTACCCGATGGAACTACGTTGTAATCGTCTCTGAATAGAATTCCAAGAGTTGGAAATCTATTTTTTCTAAGTCATTATTTTTTTCTAAGTTTTTTTCTAAGTACACATCATAAATTTACTCTTTAGGAGTAAGAAATGATTAAATCAAAAAAGTTTACAGGTATCTATTATAGAAAGAAAAAGAATGGTGATATCACATATTATTTTACATATCAGGATGAGGGTAAAACTAAATATCAAAAAGTAGGTGATAAGTCACAAGGTATAGATGAACAATATGTTAATGATATTAGAATTACAACTATTACAAATATAAAGAATGATGAATTACCTCCAAAAATTGTTAGAAAAAATAACAATAAATATAATATTACAGTAGATGATATTTCAATATTTTATTTTCAATATCATCAAACTAAATCTAGTAAAAAAAGACAACGACAATATAACTATCGTTTAAAAGATTTCTTCGGTAAAATGAGTATCTATAATGTGACAGAAAAACATATAGAACAATTTAAAGAAAAAACACTACAAGAAGTCTCAGAACAAACAACTTTAATTTATTTAGAGTTACTATCAACTTTATTTAATTATTATAGTAGAAAAAATCATATCAAACTCATCAACCCAGTTATGTTAGTTGATAAACCTAGAGTAGATAATATACGTCAGAGATTTTTATCAAAAAAAGAAATTGATATATTATTTGATGAAATAAAAGAAAATTTTACAATGACTATTTTTTTATCATTGTGTTTGTGTACAGGAGCTAGGAAGAGTACAATATTGAATTATAAAGTTAAAGATGTAGACTTTGAACATAAAATGATTAATTCATATGATTTCAAAAATAGTAGTTCCTATAAAAGTTTTTTAGATGATAGAACTATAGAATTAATTAAAGTTAGAATGGAACAAACTGATAATCTTAATGATAATTTAGTTTATATGTATGAGATTCACGATTTAGAAAGATGGATTTCTAGAATGTTTAAAATTGTATTAGATAATTTATTTAATAAGGGTTTAGATAAAAATGATACAAAGAATAGAGTTGTGATACACACTTTTAGACATACTGTACTTTCTCATCTTGGAATTAAAGGAAACAATGAATTTTTAATAAAAAAAATATCAAATCATAAATCAACTGAGATTGTAAGTCGTTATGTAAAATTAAATGATGAATCAGGAAAAAAAGAAATTGAAGAATTATGGAAGTAATGACTTAGAAAAAATAGATTTCCAACTCTTGGAATTCTATTCAGAGACGATTACAACGTAGTTCCATCGGGTAAAAGTTTTCTAAGATTTTGTAATATTTTTTCTAAGTTGATACATAAATTTACTTAATTTTTTTGTTTTAACATTGAAAAAACTTAGAAATTTTGAAATTTATGTGAAGTAAATTGTTAGTAAGGAATGAGAAAGATTGTCGATAAAATCGACTTTCTCTCTCACTAAGATAGATAGTAAATGTGTAAGTTGTCTTACATCATACCCATCTTCTACATCATACTAGACATAAAAAAAACAACAATTTCTTTGAGTAAGTATAACTCCAAAATACTTATATGTAATCTATTTCTTAGAAGTTAAACAGTTATTATTAAAAATAAAAAACTACACACTATATAGTATTTGTATATTCATTTAGAACATCATTAAATATTAAATTAAATTGATATGAACTCCGTAAACACGAAGTGTTTATGGAGGACATTCACACGAAGTGTGATTTGTAATCTTGTTGTTTGTACTTAAATAATATATACATCTTTATAGTAATATTTACTCTTAATCTAATTTATGTATCAAATTTCTCTTCTTAACATAAGTGTGTAATGAACTAACTTCACCATATCCTAGATGATTTATTACTTTTCTAAAACTAAGTCCTAGTGTTAGTAATTCAACTATTCTATCTTTATCTATATCGTACTTTGATGTTTGTATAGTACCAGTCTTCTTACCTAATTTGATTCCTCTATCTTTTGAATTTTTTGACTGAAAATTGACCCACTATTTTGAAAACTTTTGACCCACCTGTAAACTAAAAAAACATACTCTTTTCTCATAAAAATAATAATTATGAAGAAAGGTAAAAGGAGATGATTAGTATGGAGGATTGGGTAACTATTCGTAATCTAAAAAAGAAAGATCCAAACTTAGGGACAAGAACCATTGCTTTAATGTTAGGTATTAGTAGAAATACTGTAAAAAAAGCATTAGCAAGTGATGAATTACCTTTATATAACAGAGGTGAGAAAAAGATAAATGAAGCAGTTGAACCATTTATTGATTTTATCAAAGAGTCATTTTTAAAGAAAAATTTAAAAGCTAGTAGAATTTTAAAAGATATAAAATCAAAAGGATATAGAGGAAGTCAATATGCTTTATATGCTTACATAAGAGAAATTTTAAAACCAATAGCAAACGATGTAAGTAAAAATTCACCTCATGCTTACATGAGATATGAAACAAAACCAGCTGAACAGATGCAATATGATTGGAGTCCATATACAGTTACTATTGGGGAAAATCTTGTAAAAATAAATATACATCAAACAATCTTAGGATTTAGTAGATATAAATTTTATGATGTAAGTTTAAATGTATCAGGAAGTGATGTATATACAGCATTAGAAGAGAGTTTTATCTTCTTTGGTGGAGTTTGTGAGAGAATACAAGTTGATAATGCAACAGTATTTATAACAAATGCTTCTAAAGATAATCTAATTTGGAATCCAAGATTCTTGTCATTGTGTGGATTATATGGAATAAAACCAACACGAAGTATGCCATCACATCCATGGAGTAAAGGTAAAGTTGAATCACCTTTTAGTTATCTTGAAACACATTTTATATCTGGAAATGAGTTTAAAAGCTTTGAAGATCTAAGAGAACGATTAAAACAATTCCAAGATGAGCATAATCTTGAAATTCATGGAACAACTAAACAAATTTCAAAAATACTCTTTGAAAAAGAGGAACAAAGTTTTTTAAAACCACTACCAATAAATCCAATAACTGGGGAATTAAAACGATATGTTGGATTTAAAGAAGAGTTTAGAAAGGCAAATTCTGAATGTTTAGTCTCTTACAAAGGTAATAAATATTCAGTTCCACATTACTTTGCAAGTAAAGAGGTGTGGTTAAGAGTATTATATGGAACAACTTTGCAAATATACTCAAGTAAAAATAAACTAATAGCAACTCATACAATTAGCCTTAAAAAAGGTGAAGTCCTTGTTAATAAAGAGCATTTCTTTGGATATAGAAAAGAGAGTCAGTTTGATTCAATAGCCATTTCAATATCAAGACTTATAAAAAGATTTGCTAACTACATAAATATTCATAAATTCATTGAAAATATCAAAGTTCAAAAAAGAATTAGCCCAGCTTATCACCTTTATAAAATAGCAAACTTGTTTGAATACTATGATGAAGCTGATTGTATTATGGCAATGGAAGAAGCAATTAGTTTAAATATTTATAGCTTCTCCTTTATCAAAGGAACAATTACACATCAAACTAAGCCAAAAAATGAACAGTTAAATCTGTTTAATATCAAATTACCCCAAGCAAATATAAAAAGAGATTTAGGAGATTACAAATTATGAGAACTAAAAATACAACAAACTTACGTAATTCTGGACCAGTTAATTTAGAAAATGGTTCACTAAAAGCAAATATAGAGAGTTATTGCAAACTTTTATCTCTTTCATCAGTAGCAGATAATTATGAAAGTGCAGCACTCGATGCTGCTAAAGCAAAACTATCATATCAAGATTATCTGTATAAACTATTGCAACAACAAATTGTTGATAGAGTTGATAGAAGTGTAAATGCTAGAATTAAAAAAGCAGGATTCAAATATATGGCAACTTTAGATGAGTTTGATTTTAGCTTTCAACCACAAATAGATGAAAAATTAATAAGAGAATTAGCAACTCTAAGCTTTTTAGATAGTGCTACAAATGTACTTTTAGTTGGAGCACCAGGAGTTGGAAAAACTCATCTTTCAATTGCATTAGGACTTGAAGCCACCAAACAAAGAAGAAGAGTAAAATTTATAAGTGCTGAAGATTTAACCAATGAACTAATAGCTGCAAATCACTCTAATACTATAACAGATTATCTTGAAAGTATGAGTAGAATAGAGTTACTAATAATTGATGAAATTGGATACTTAGACCTTTCAAGAGAAGTAGCATCACTTTTTTTTAGACTTATTTCAAAGAGATATGAAAAATCTTCAACAATAATTACATCAAATAAAGAATTTCAAGAATGGGGACAGATATTTAATGATGATGTGATAGCAACAGCAATACTAGATAGACTTTTACATCATTCACATCCATTTTTAATAAATGGTCCAAGTTATAGAATGAAAGATTTATTGCCAAAAAGTAAAAAGAAACAAAATTTAGAGAATAAAAATAACGAAATTTAATGTTATAATTTCAATCTGCAGGTGGGTCATTTTTAATCAAAAAAGTGGGTCAAATTTCAATCAAAATTTTCAATCTTTTAAGTTCTGTAGACTCTCTTTAGTTCTTTGACTTATAATGTCTCTTTCAAATTCACTAAACATTGATAAGATTGTAATTAACATCTTGTTCATCGGGTCTTTTGATTTTATAAACAAGTTCTGTTTCAATATTCTTACTTCAACATTCATTTTAATTAGAGTATCAATGAGAGTTATTACTTCACCAGTGTTTCTACCTAGTCTAGAAAGTTCTGTTACAATTAAAATATCACCATCTTTTACTTTAGATAGTAATTCATCAATCTTTCTTTCTCTTAAATCTTTTCTTGAACTAATTTCAACTTTTATAGACTCATCAATACTTAGGTGATTTAAGTCACAGTATCTTTGAATTTCATCTAATTGAACTTTTACTGATTGTTGATTTGTACTAACTCTAATATAAGAATAAATCATTTGTTTTTTACCTTGTTTATATGTGTTCTGTATTAATATAATTATAGTAATAAAACAGAACAAGGTCAAGGCATCTTGTGAGAGAGTTATTTAGAATAAAATGTTCTCTTTTATCGTTCGTTAAAATATGATGAATTTATCTGAATAATGATATAGAATTCCATTAATTGGAATTCTACTTAGGTGAATAAAGAATACTATTTACTTAATTACTCTGATAATAATGAATCTACACTAATAGAAACTACAGAGTTAAAGTCATTGATTGCATCTTCAATCCTTCTTAGTAAACTGTCTAAATTATTAGAGTCATTAGAATAAATTACATCACCAAGTTTTTGATGTAAAGATAGTAAAAATAAAACACTAATCCTTTAAAATTAATTAAAATCTATGACCAATTTAGTTATAATTGGTATTTCACTTTATTATAAAAAATTAAATCATAGCAGGAATCATAATGTCTCAAAGAAGTTTTCAAAAATATTTTATGTTATATTTTATAATTTTTGGAATAATTATCTCTACTTTGGGAACAAGTATTAACTATTTATTTCAAATAAACGAAATTAATCTTGATACAGTTAAAAAAGCAAAAGATATATATGACATAAAAATTGATACTATTTTAAAACCTGCTATTAAAGATATTGATAAAACTGTTAAATCTTTAGCTACAAATAAAACAGTTATAGAATATATAACTACTCATAATTCACATTCACAAGAAGAACTTGAACAGATATTTTTAGCAGTAGTTGGCTCTCAAAATGAAATTATGCAAGCAAGACTAATTTCAAAAGATGGAAAAGAGATAATTAGAGTTGATAAAAATAAAAATAGTGATGATGCTTTTGTTACTCCAAAAGATAAACTTCAAGATAAAAGTGATAGGGATTATTTTAAAATGGTCTCTTTTATGAACGAACAATCAATTTGGCATTCTAAAATGGATTTAAATATAGAAAATGGAAAAATTGAAATACCATATAATCCTACATTTAGAACAGCTATGCCACTTTTTGATAAGGAAAATAAGTTTGCTGGTATGGTAATAGTAAATATGCATTTAACAGCTCTTTTTAATGCTATTGGTAAATCTTCTACTTTTGAACACTATATTCTTGATAAAGACAATAACTTTATACTACATCCAAATGATGAATTTTCATTTAATAAATATACAAATGTAAAAAGAAATATAAATGATGATTTCCCAAATGGATTAAATGATAAAGAAATATTTGTATTTCCAATTGATAATATTTTAAAAAATGACGATAAAGCGACATTAGTTTTAAAACCAAAGAATATATATAAATCAACACTCCTTCAAAGTAAAATATATACAGCATTTTGGGTAGCATTAATTACGATAATACTAAGTTTAATACTTTCAATTTATGCAGCAAAAAATCCAGTTAAATTACAAATGGCTCTTTTAAAAGCTCACGAAAAATTAAATGAATTTACATTAATTATAGATAAATATATTATCACAGCAACTACAAAAAAAGATAGTACAATAGTTGATGTTAGTAGTGCTTTTATAAAGTCTTCTGGTTACTCAAAAGAAGAATTAGTTGGTCAAAAAATGCATATTATAAGACATCCAAATGAAGATGAAAAGAAATTTAAAGAGTTATGGAATACTGTAAGTTCAGGTAATGCTTGGGATGGTGAAATCAGAAATAAAAATAAAGATGGTGAAGATTATTGGCTTCATCAACATATAATTCCAACTTTTGATAAAGAGAATAATATTGAAACTTTTGTTTCTTTAGGAACTGATATAACAGCTAAAAAAGAACTTGAAAAAATGGCATCAATAGATAAACTAACAAATATCTATAATAGAAGAATGATTGATGAATTTTTAAGAAAAGAGATAGCAATAGAAAAAAGACATTCAAATGGATTATCACTGATTTTGATAGATATTGATTACTTTAAAAAAGTAAATGATACTTATGGGCATCAAATGGGAGATTTAGTTTTATCACAAATTGCAAAAATTATCACTAAAAATAGCAGAAAATCAGATATTCAAGGAAGATATGGAGGAGAAGAGTTTATAGTTATTTGTCCACAAACTACTTGTAAACAAGCACTTGTGTTGGCTGAAAAAATAAGAACTGCAGTTGAAAATTTCAACTTTGACCAAATAGGAACAAAAACAATAAGTTTAGGTATCTCTACATATGAAGAAAATGACACAGAAGAAAGTTTAGTTAAAAAAGCAGATATTGCTTTATATCAAGCAAAAAACAGTGGTAGAAATAAAGTTATTTTATTTGAGGGAATTGATTTAGAAGAACGAGAACTTGAAAGTTTTAATACTTATGATTATCAATCTTATGTGATTTAGACAAGTTTACTTAAGTAATGTAAGACATCTTACTTAAGTAAATCCCTAAAACTTTTAACTTTTGGGTTTTCTAGTGCTTGTTGAAATACTTTAATATCATATTTTTCAAATACTCTGTCAAATTCATATACAATACTATTAAAGAGAATAAGAAAGTCATCGATTGAACAATTCTCTAGCTTACTAATAAGTGCAACAATATCATCTTCTATTTCTCTCCAATCAAGTGTTTTATTTATTTCATTTTTCATTTTAGTATCCTTTTTTAGAGTATTTATACTTAGTTATTAAAAGAATAGAATTTTAAATATTCATCATTTTATACAATTCTTCATCAGAAAATTGTTTTGAAATTGGCTCTTTAAATAAAGTATTTATCTGAGTTTCTTTTTTTATAAAATG
The DNA here is from genome assembly GCF_003544915.1 of Arcobacter ellisii. Taxonomy (NCBI): domain Bacteria; kingdom Pseudomonadati; phylum Campylobacterota; class Epsilonproteobacteria; order Campylobacterales; family Arcobacteraceae; genus Arcobacter; species Arcobacter ellisii. Next base: position 576,994 of record NZ_CP032097.1, read on the forward strand.
ATATAACTCAGATTCATCAATTTCTTTTTTTGTATAAAGACAGTCGTGAACTCTTACATAATTAAAATCATTTGTTGTACTTGTATAAAACTTTATCATTGAATCTAAAACTACACTTTCAAGTGATTGATACAGGTGAGCAACTACTGTTGATTTTTTCCACTTTCTCAATTCTAAAGTATGATTATTAAAACCAATAACTTTTCTATTATCTTTTTCTTTATAATGATTACTTATAACATCAAAAAGTTTTTTTATATCTTTATATAATTGGTATTCATAAGTTGTTTTATCAGATAGAATTAAATTAACTATATCTATACCTAGACTTTTAGTTACTGCTGAATTATATTTAAAATCATTAGACAATAATTTACTTCCAAAAAATAAAGATGTGAAAAACTCTTTACTTTTATCTAAAGAGATATTGTATTTTTCAGCAAAAATTTCTCTAATTCTTTTTTTATTGATTATGAAATATTTTATTGTTGAAGGTATATTTTCATTAGTAATACTTTTGTAAATTTGACTCAACAATAGAGGTGCTGATACAGAAATATCATATTCATTGTAATCATTTAAGATAATATTCCTAACTTCTTTTTTTAAAGACTGAATAGAATATTCTCCAATACTATAATATCTACCAGAATGTGATTGTCTGTAATAAATTTTAAGTTTATTATTATTTTCTGAAATATAATAGTACATTTTTCTAAGTGGCTCAATTTTATATTTAATAAATTTAAATAATTCTGCATCAGCTTCGACTGTTTCTTTATCAAGATATTTCTGTACAGGTTCCCAATATTCAATTAATTTTTTTTTTATATATTCAATGTTAATTTCTACTTCTTCATAAAAATTACTTTTTGTTTCATCAACTTCTTCATCTATTTGAATATCTTTAATTCTTACTTGTTTTTTATTGACTTCAATAAGTTCATAAGTTGGATTATAAGATAACCATTTACAATATGAATCAATTAATAATTTTGTAATTTGATATCCATTTGTTGCTTGATTTAAATTGTTCCCATAAAATCTTAATTGAAATAATTTGTGAAAAACGTGTTCAGGTTTTTTATCAATTATTTGACGCCATCTATTTTGACTAAATAAATCATATTTCATATCTTTACTTATTGATAAACAATTGTTATCAAACTTATGTTCAAGAAATCTATTTGATAAATTTGAAATTAAATACATAATTCCATTAATGTCTTCTTTTTCAATTTCTGGTAGATAATTTGTAATTGGATTATCACCATATAATAAATTTTTTTTAATTTTCATAATTGAACCTTGTGATAATTTGTGTATCTTATTTTTATTAATTGTATAAAAAATAGAATTCCAATAATTGGAATTCTATTACTCTATTAATTCTCTAAATGCTACTTGTAAATTTTTAATTGATTTTGAATTTCCAAGATAATAATTGTATTTTTCACTACTAGATAGTTGATATATATCAAATAACTTAGTATCAATATTTTTTGATGAATATTCAATTATGTTTTTTTCAGAAATATCACTATTAAAATAATTAAAATACTCCTCTATACCTTGCTTTTTTAACTCATCATCATAATTATTTTTTAGGAAATCTATTTTTTTATCATTGATATATTTAATATCATTATGATAAGCCTGGAATGACCCCAAAAATATAGACATAAAATAATTCAGTTAATTAATATAACAATTTAGAGAAAATTGTAAATAATTGAAGGAATTAAAAATGGGAAGAAGAGAATATAGTGAAGAGTTTAGAAGGGATGCTGTAAAACAAGTTGTTGAGAATGGATATGGGATTGTTGAAACAGCTGAGAGATTAGGTGTACATCATGATTCTTTGAGAAATTGGATAAGAAAGTACCAATCACCTGAAGCAGAAGTAGAAACAAAAAAGTTTCAAGATACACAAGCTGAAATAAAAAGATTACAAAAAGAGCTAAAAAGAGTTACAGAAGAACGAGATATATTAAAAAAGGCCGCAGCGTACTTTGCAAGCAACCCAAATTAAAGTACGCATTTATTAAAGTGCATGAAATACAGTACACAATAAGAAGAATGTGTACTGTGTTAAAAGTTCATCCAAGTGGGTATTATAAATGGTTAAAACAACCTATTTCAAATCTTGAAAAAGAGAATCAAGAACTTCTTATTGAAATAAAAAAAGCATATAAAGAATCAAATGGAATTTATGGTTATAGAAATATTCATAAGGATTTGAAAGCTTCAAATATTCATGTAAATAAAAAAAGAGTTGCAAGATTAATGAAAGAAGCAAAACTTTGTGGAATAGGAAATTATAAAAGAAGACCTAAGTATAAAGCAGGTTCAATTCATAAAGCTCATCCAAATCATTTAAAACAATGTTTTATATCACAAACTCCAAATGAATCATGGGTAAGTGATATAACTTATATAAGAACTCATGAAGGATGGATATATCTTGCAATTATCTTAGATTTATTTTCAAGGAAAATTATAGGATGGGCAACAAGTCATAGAATTACAACAGATTTAATAATTCAAGCATTAAAAAATACTAAATATAGAATTCCAAAAGATGGAGTAATTTTACATTCAGATCAAGGGAGTCAATATAGCTCATATGAATATAAAACTTTTTTAAAACATCATAACATCACACCAAGTATGAGTAGAAGAGGAAATTGTTATGATAATGCAGTTGCAGAAAGTTTTTTTAAAACATTAAAAAAAGAGTTAGTAAGAAAAACCATTTTTAGAACAAGAGAAGAAGCAAGAGATAAAATATTTGAATATATTGAGATGTTTTATAATTCAAAAAGAAGACATAGTTATTTAGGTTTTATAAGTCCAAATGAATTTGAGAAAAGGTACAATGAAAATGTTACTCAACCTGAGGTGTTAACTGATTAAAAAAGTGTCTACTACTTCGGGGTCATTCCAGTTCAGCTCTTATAAGATTTTCATCAATTTCTATTAATTTCATTTTATCTTCATCTTCTGTATTAACTATATTACATAATATTGTTTCAAAATTTAATTCTTTACAAGCAGTATATCTATGATAACCACTAATTAGAATATTATTTTGATTGATTGTAATTGGGTTTAGTAAACCATTTCTTTGAATTGAATCTGATAATGGGCTAATCATATCTGTATTAATACTTCTTAATCTATCTAAGATAATAATTTCATCTAATTTCATTTCTTTTATATTTAAATCTTTAATGTCTTCAACTTTATTCATTTCTATTTCTCACTTTCTATTTTATTAGAATTCCAGTTCTTGGAATTCTATTTCAAATTTGGCATCACTCAACTAAGTTTTTTTTATCGATGCAACTTTTTTCTAAACTAATGTTTAGATCTGACTTTATAACTTTTTAAATAAAACTGTTTTATTAATATAATTAACATAACGATTAATTTTATAGGTTAAAAAATAAGAGCACTTAAAATGCTCTATTAATCGTTTTGTTAATCAAATAATTCCATATGTTAACTTAATTAATTCTTAAAATTATCATAATGATTTAAAAAATTAACAATAAGATTAATTTAAGCTGTTTATCTTTATAATTTTCAAAAGGATTTAAAAATGTATGAAACAAAATTAGCTAAATGTTCATTTATTACTAGAGGTGTTAAGGTTAAAGAAGAGACTAATTATGGAATAGATTATTATGAAATCAATATGAAAGATTTTGATGGTAATTCTTTAAATATGCCGACTGAGCTAAAACATAATGGTAGTGATGATCAAATAAAACTAAAAAGATTAGAAAAAGGTGATATTGTTATTCCAGTAAGAGGTTCATCTATAACAAATAAAATTGCAATATTTGAATTAGAATCAGAAATACCTTGTATTGTTAATCATCAATATTGGATTATTAGACCTGACAAAAATGTATTAAATAGTTATTACTTATTGTTTTTTTTATTAAATAAAGATACAAAGAAACTATTAAATAGTGATGAAAGAAATATGTCTGATACAAATATGAAAAGTATCAGTAAAGAACCACTAAAAGATTTAATTATAGAACTACCCCCATTAGACATACAAGATGATGCTAAAAAAATCTTTCTTCAATATCAAGAGCTTCACAAACATATAAATTATTGTATATCTTTACATCAAAAACTTGGTGATGTAATTTATTCTAATGACTCTAATAATTTAGACAGTTTACTAAGAAGGATTGAAGATGCAATCAATGACTTTAACTCTGTAGTTTCTATTAGTGTAGATTCATTATTATCAGAGTAATTAAGTAAATAGTATTCTTTATTCACCTAAGTAGAATTCCAATTAATGGAATTCTATATCATTATTCAGATAAATTCATCATATTTTAACGAACGATAAAAGAGAACATTTTATTCTAAATAACTCTCTCACAAGATGCCTTGACCTTGTTCTGTTTTATTACTATAATTATATTAATACAGAACACATATAAACAAGGTAAAAAACAAATGATTTATTCTTATATTAGAGTTAGTACAAATCAACAATCAGTAAAAGTTCAATTAGATGAAATTCAAAGATACTGTGACTTAAATCACCTAAGTATTGATGAGTCTATAAAAGTTGAAATTAGTTCAAGAAAAGATTTAAGAGAAAGAAAGATTGATGAATTACTATCTAAAGTAAAAGATGGTGATATTTTAATTGTAACAGAACTTTCTAGACTAGGTAGAAACACTGGTGAAGTAATAACTCTCATTGATACTCTAATTAAAATGAATGTTGAAGTAAGAATATTGAAACAGAACTTGTTTATAAAATCAAAAGACCCGATGAACAAGATGTTAATTACAATCTTATCAATGTTTAGTGAATTTGAAAGAGACATTATAAGTCAAAGAACTAAAGAGAGTCTACAGAACTTAAAAGATAGAGGAATCAAATTAGGTAAGAAGACTGGTACTATACAAACATCAAAGTACGATATAGATAAAGATAGAATAGTTGAATTACTAACACTAGGACTTAGTTTTAGAAAAGTAATAAATCATCTAGGATATGGTGAAGTTAGTTCATTACACACTTATGTTAAGAAGAGAAATTTGATACATAAATTAGATTAAGAGTAAATATTACTATAAAGATGTATATATTATTTAAGTACAAACAACAAGATTACAAATCACACTTCGTGTGAATGTCCTCCATAAACACTTCGTGTTTACGGAGTTCATATCAATTTAATTTAATATTTAATGATGTTCTAAATGAATATACAAATACTATATAGTGTGTAGTTTTTTATTTTTAATAATAACTGTTTAACTTCTAAGAAATAGATTACATATAAGTATTTTGGAGTTATACTTACTCAAAGAAATTGTTGTTTTTTTTATGTCTAGTATGATGTAAAATCATTTTTTGATTTTTCTTTTTAAACCGTACTCTTTTGGGGTACGGTTTTTTTATATCTAATAAACAAAATAATTTTCAAAATTAGTATTTTTTTTGTTATAATGAAAGAACTTTTAAACAGGAATTTCTTCAATGACTTTAAGCCTTAATAAATTTCTATTTTCTATATCATTTGCATTGGATTTAGCAGAGAGTGAAATAAAATGCACATCTTCAAAACATAGTAAAAGAGTTGCTTATATTTGTTTAAAAATGGCAGAAATTTTAGGCTTAAGTGCCAAAGAAAAATTTGATTTATGCTCATACTCTTTATTACATGATAATGGTTTAATTGAAAGTTTTTGTAACTTTACAAGTGAATATAAATCAAATAGAAGTCAAGACTATTTTGAGTTAATAAATTTTGCTGAACATTGTGTTATTGGAGAAAATAATACTAAAGAATTTCCTTTTTTAACAAAACAAGAAAATGTGATTTTATATCATCATGAAAATTTTGATGGGTCAGGTTTATTTGGAAAAAAAGCAGATGAAATTCCTTTATTTGCTCAATTAATCTCTTTTGCTGATACTTTAGATACAAATTTTGATTTATTAAAAATCAGTTTTGATAAAAAAGAGTTGATTTTAAATTATGTGATAGAAAATGAAAATATTTTGTTTTCAAAAAAGATTGTAGAAACATTTAAAATTTTGTCTGAGTCTTTTTTATTTTGGGGAGATTTAGAGTATTTTGATGAAGTAAATCCTTTAGAAAAAATTTTACCAAATTTTTCTATTGAGGTAAGTCTTGAAAAGTTTTTATCTATTACAAAAATATTTTCAAAAATCATAGATGGAAAATCAAAATTTACTGCAAAACATTCTGTTGACTTAGAAGAAAAATCTTTAAAACTTGTAGAATATTTTAATTTAGATGAAGAAACAAAACTAAAAATACAAATAGCTTCAAATTTACATGATATAGGAAAATTAGGAACTCCAAATGCTATTTTAGATAAAGAAGGAAGTCTTACAAATCAAGAACTTTTTGAGATAAAAAAACATGCATATTTAACCCATTCTATTTTAAGTAAGTTAGAAAATTTTAATGACATAACAAAATGGGCATCAGCTCACCATGAAAAACTTGATGGTTCAGGTTATCCTTTTGGTTTAACATCAAATGAATTGGGATTGGAAGAAAGAATAGTTTCTTGTTTAGATTTTTATCAAGCTTTAGTTGAAGATAGACCCTATAGAAATTCAATGTCTCACAATGATGCAATATCAATATTAAGAAAAAATTTAAGTGATTATAAAATAGATATAGATATTGTAAATGCAATAGATATAGTTTTTAATGACTAATAAAAAAGGGCTCGTTTATTGAGCCCTTTAAAAAATTATTTATTTGGTAAATAATACTTTTATTTACCAAGTTTACTTGAAAATAAACTTATCGTAAAGTTAATTTTTAACAACCATAAAAAGTGAAATTCTCGCCATTCAACCTCCTAAATTGTTTAAGATAATGTAATTATAACATCTTTTTGTATTAAAAGAAACTGAAACATAAAAAAGTTATTTTATATGAAAAGAGAAGCTTATAGTTGTACCTTGATTTTCTATACTTTTTATATTTATTTCTGCTTTGTGAATGTCAATAATCTTTTTTAAAATTGACATTCCAAGTCCTGTTCCACCAGAGTTTTTATTTCTACTTTTATCTGTTCTATAAAATTTTTCAAAGATTTTATTTTGTTCTTCTTTTGCTATTCCAATTCCAAAATCTTGAATAGAAATATTTAGAAAATCATCTTTCTTAAATATTTTTATAATAACTTTTGAATTTTCATTACTAAATTGAATTGCATTTTTTAAAGCATTTTTAATTGCAATTTTTAGAAGATTTGGAAAACCAAGAAGTTCTAAACTATCTTTTACTTCCAAAGTAACTCCAACTTTATGGAGTTTTGCAAAATTTTTAAGTTCATTTATTGATTCATCTGTTAATTCATCTAAATAAAACTCTTCTTGTTTATCAATAATTAAATCTTTCTCATTTTTAGCTAAAAATAGTAAGTCATTTATTGTTTGTTCAATTACACAAATTTCATTTAGGGAAGTTGTTAATGTCTCTTTGTATTCATTTACACTTCTTTCTTTTCTTAAAGCTACTTCAATTTCACCTTTTATTATTGTAAGCGGAGTTTTTAATTCATGTGAAGCATCTGAACTAAATTGTGAGATTCTTTCAAAAGAGTTTTCAAGTCTTGAAAGAAGATTGTTTACTTCATTAATTAATTGATAAATTTCATCTTTTGTGTTAGTTGTTTTTAATCTTGCTGATAAATCATTTGCATTTATCTGTTTTAGCTCATCTAAGATATTTTCAATAGGTAAAAATGATTTATAAATTATAAAATTTCCACCAATTACAGCAAAAATAAGAATTATTGGAAGAATGAAACTAAGAATATAAAGTAAATTTTCTAAAGTTGAAGTTAAAATCTCTTTTGTTGTAACAACTTCGATAATCACAACTTTTTCACCATGAAAGTCTATTTTTATTCTACTTACTAAATAATTGTTTTGTTTTTCAAAAGTAACAATATCTTCTTTTAGGTTATTCAAATATTTATCATCATGTTCAATATTATTTGGGAAATTTTCTGTTTGAATTATTTTTTCGTGAGTTTTGTTATCTAAAATTCTAATATAAAGTGGTTCAAATTTATACTCTTTTTCTTCATTTAGTAAAGTTTGACTTATTTGTTTATTTTCTAATAAATCATCAGTTACATCAAGAATTATAACTTTTAAAGTTGCTTCAAGTTTATCAGTTGTTGAGATTTCTAATGCTTTATATAATGAGAATGAAAAAATTAAAAGAATTATTGTTTGTATTAAAAAACTATGAATTAAAAGTTTTTTTTTGATTGATAAATTAATCTTCACTGATTTTAAATCCTATTCCTCTGATTGTTTTGATTAATTTTTTTTCAAAATTTTTATCAATTTTATTTCTTAATCTATAAATATAAACATTTACAATATTGCTTATATTTGAATCTTCAAATGATGAAAGTGCTTCATTTATTGTTGTTTCACTCAAAACTCTATTTCTGTTTTTTATTAAATATTCCAAAAGTGCAAACTCTTTTGCTGTTAAAGTTATATTTTGATTTGCTCTAGTTGCTGTTTTATTAAGTAAATCAAGTTCTAAATCTGCAATAGTTAATTTTGTTTGGCTTGCTACACTAACTCTTAATTGAACTCTAATTCTTGCAAGTAATTCTGCAAATGAAAAAGGTTTTGCTAAATAATCATTTGCTCCAATATCCAATCCTTTGATTTTGTCTTCAATGGAATCTTTAGCAGTTAGCATGATAATTGGAGTTTGAATATTTGAACTTCTTAAACTTTTACACACTTCAATTCCATCTTTTATTGGAAGCATAATATCAAGTAAAATTAAATCATATTCATTTATGCTAGCAAGATATAAACCTTCATCACCATTTGTAGAAAAATCTACTACATAACACTCTTCTTCTAAACCCTTTTTTAAAAAGTTTATGATTTTTAAATCATCTTCAATTATTAATATTTTCATAAAAATTATTCTACACTTTTTGTTATTAATTTCAATAAACTTATCTCTGCATTGGCTTTAAATCTAAAATCAACACCCCAAGTTCCAAAGCCTTTATTTACATAAATTGCTGTTTTATTTTTATAAAAAAGACCAGCTAAAAAAGGTTGAACTAATCTTACAAGATAATGAAAAGGATAAATTTGTCCACCGTGTGTATGTCCACACAAAAATAGATTTGAATTTAATGCAATTTTATAATCTTTTGGTTGGTGAGAAATAAAAATAGATGGAGAGTTTTGCAAAAACTCTTTTATTTTTTTTTCTTCCCTTTTTATTTTAAAAAATTTTGAAAATCTATCAGGTAATCCTGCTAGATGAATAATCTCATTTTTATAGTTAATTTTTAAAGTTTTATTATCCATAAAAATAAAATTTGTTAGCTCTTTTTTTAAATCTTCTAAACCATAAAATAAATCGTGATTTCCACTTATATAAAAAACCTCTTTTTTTAAGAAGTTTAAAATTTCAAGTTGTTTTTTTATAAATTTTACTTTTGTATCAATTATATCGCCAGTTATAACACAAAAATCAAACTCTAAATTATTACAAAAATCTACAAGTTCTAAAATCTTTTTTTCAGAAGTTTTTTTATTTATATGTAAATCACTTAAATGAAGAATTTTTAAATTCTCTAATTTTTTATCTTCTATTTCTATATTTACAACTTGAAAATAATTATCTAAACTCATTTTAAAACTCTCTCTAATTCATCTACTGAAGAGATGAAATTTATATTTTTTATAAACCCATTTTCCAAAGAGTATGTTGTAATTTTATTATTTTGTTTTTCAAATTTTGTGTTACTTTCATCATAAATAAGTAGTATTGTGTATTTATAATCTCTTAATTTTGGTAAAGTAAACATTTTTGTAATTATAGTTGGACTTGAAGAGATATTATTTATAAAAATTGCATGATGTTCTTCTAAAAAGTTTTCACTCTTTGATGATAAATACTCATTTACCATCATAAGAGTCTCTTTTTGAAAAGTTACAATTATAGTTGAGACATTACTTGAAATTGTATGTATTTTATCAAATTGGTCAGTTAATGAAAAATTACCTATCTTATCATCTATTCTAAGAGTTGAAGCAAACATAAAATTTGCAAATATTATCGATAATATAAGTTGTTTCATCATTTTTTATCTTTTAAATTCAATTTTATAACTAATATCAATTTGATTTCTAACTGTTAAAAATAGAAGAGTCGGCGGTTCTAAATTAAAATCAGTTAGATTAAATAAAAATCCTCCATCAAATAAAATTTGATTATTTTGTTCATTTATATTACTTTTCAGTGTGATATTTTTTGTTACACCATTTAGAGATAAAACACCATTAATATCATAGTTAGTCTCATTTTTTACAATATTTTTTATATCAAAAGAGATAGTTTTATATTTTTGAATATTTAGTAATTCATACATATTTTCATCTCTATCTTTTTTGTCACTTATTAAAGTTATAGTTTCAAAAAAGATTTGACCTTTTATTGAGTCTAAACCATTTTCAATTGTTAAATTTGCTTTTACATCTTTAGTTGTTGGATTGATTTCGCTGTCCCCAAAAACTTCCGTATGAGCTTTAATTTCTCCACTAGTCACTGATAAATTGTTCGCATAATTGTCAGCACATAGGCCAAGACTTAGAATTATTAGGAAAACTATTTTTTTAAACATATTTAATCTCCTTATTATTTGGTAAATACTCTTTACTCATTACTCTAAAAATCGCAAATAAAAGAGTAATTGGAACAAAAAGTATTAAGTTTGCTAAAGCTATAAAAAGCCCAGCACCAGAAGCCATCCAACCTATAAATATCATATAAAATGAGATTGTTTTAAAATCTAATTTTCTTATAGATTGAAGAATTACCACGTTGTAATATGAAATTACAAATGGATAAACCATTGATAAAATAGAACCCTCCCTTAAAAAATAAAATAAGTATGAAAGTGCAAAAAGTGTTAATATTAATAACTCTTTTTGATTTTTTTCAATTTTGAAATATAAAGCACAAAATAGACCAACTACATGAAATAAGGCAATTTCAAAAGTAAATCCATCTCTCCAAATAGAAACAGTTACATCTCTTGAAAGAGATTCAAATAGTGCTGAATCCAAAAACACCCATAAAACCATCATCAACAAAGAGTGACTTGTTGTATTTACTTCTTTTTCCTCTTTTATATAATTTAAAAATAAAGAACAAAATAGAGTAATAGTTGTAAGAGTTACTGCAATAATCTCTCTTTGAGAAACTTCATAATTAAAAAGTATTGTTCCTGTTACATAAGATAAACTAAGTGCAAGACCAAGTTCTAAAAATGTAGTTTTTTTCACTTCATTTATAATAAGTGGAGCCATACTTCCAACAACAAAACCTAAAAGAAAAAGAGTCAAAAAGTTGTAATTTGGATATAAAAAACTTAAAATTAGTTGTGCAACTAAAAATAGTGAAATTTTATTTTTAATTTTTATATATGAAATTAACAATGAACCAATAACTCCACCAACTGGAAGGGGTGCTATTAAAAATATATTTGATGAAAAATACTCAACAATTCCAGTTTGTGCAATAAGTAAGTAATAACATAACTCACTTGCAATAAAAAATATTAAAATTAATCTTTGCATAAAAACTCCTTTTTCTCAAAAAAGATTAAATAAACGAAAATAAAAGTCAAATCAAAAAGGCAAATAACTAAAGCTTCAATTCCTAATTTTCCACTTGAATATAAAGCAAAAAACATTGAACTTGCAAATACTCTAATAATCACTGATAATTTAGTTAAAATCATTTGATAAGCTTCATTTTTTAAAGCTAAATAGTGAATAATCCCCGTCATACTAACAAAAGTAAAAACAACATATTCATAAACTCCACTAAAACTAAATCTTAAAATAGGATATAAAAAACTTGCAAGTAAAATTAAAAAAACTCCACCTAATCCATCACTTAAAACTCCAATTAGATTATAAAAACCTAGTTTTGAATAAGAAGTTTTTATTTTTATAAAAGCAAATATAAAAGTAAAAGCAACAACTCCAAATAGAGTTCTAAATATCCATAAAGTATAAGTTTCAACCAAACTAAATCCAGCTTGTGTAAATCCTGAAATACTTAAAGCTGTAAAAATTCCTAATATTCCAACTAAATATATTTTTAAAAATATTTCTTTGTGTAGTTCTTTAATATGATTTATAAACATTGAAATAACCATAAAAAATACTCCAATTCCCATAGCAACATGAGCGTGAGCAACTATTAAATCATTTCTATGAAATAGCCATCTAATTTCTGGAATAAATAAAATATTCCCTTCAACATCAACAAATAAAAAAGCTAATATAGAAACTAAAAGAGCTTTTTTAGCTATATCGCTAATTTGGCTATCTTTGTACCATCTATATAAAAGTGGAACATATAAAAGAGTTAGATATTGTAAAAACCACTCTTGGTTATAAGATAGATGACCAATAAAAATTCTATATAAAACTGAACCAAAATAAAAAACTGTTGGAATAATCCATAAGATATTCCATCTAGCTTTGAATTGACCCTCATTTAATAGTTTGATAATTAGATAATAAATAGGAATTAAAGCCAAACTCATTCCAAGTGTATTATCTCCATGAGGACCACTAACTGTACTTTCAACTTGTCCAATAATCGGATTCATTAAAATCAAAAGTGTAATTGGAGCAATAATTACAACTCTTAAACACACTTTTATCCATAAAGAAAGAACAGCATAAAGTTTGATAAATTTGTATAAAGCTAAGATATAAAATAAACCAGCAAATGCTAATAAGAAATTTAATTCATAAGCAAAATCATAAAAAGCTAAACCTCGATTTTTCCCTAAAAGTAAAGACATAACCATAAATACTAAAAATATATACCAAATAAGAGTATAAAGATTTAAGTATCTAAGTCCTTCACGTGAATTTCCAACTTCTTTATTTATAAGCAAAAAAGGAAGATATGAAAGCATTAAAGGAACAAAACCATAAAGCATAAGACTTATATGAATTGCTCTCATATTTACTGGATTTAAAGTTTGTGAATCAATATTAAATCCTAATAAATTTAGTGAATAAATTATCCCAAAAAATAGTCCTATTGCAAAAAAAGCAATAGAAATTTTGAAATGTTTATTTATAAATTGTTCAAAATTATTTGATGTATTAATTAATTTTTCCATCTTTTACCTCATAAATTTTATTTGCAAATTTTGCAAGTTCTTTGTCGTGAGTTGCAACTATTATTGTTGTTCCACTTTCACTTAATTTTTTTAGGATTTCAAAAACATTTAAAGAGTTTTTTGAATCTAAATTTCCTGTTGGTTCATCTGCAATAATTACTTTTGGTTTGTTTATCAAAGCTCTTGCAATTGCAACTCTTTGTTTTTGACCACCTGAAATTTCATTTGGATATTTATCTAATAAATTTTCAATTTTTAGAATTTTTAATAGATTGTAAATCTCATCATTTGTTGCTTTTTCATTTGCAAGTTTTATATTTTCTTTAACAGTTAAATAGTTGATTAAATAATGAAACTGAAAAATAAAACCAACATTTGTTTTTCTAAAATTATCAATATCTTTTATATCTTTGTAATTTGTATTTTCAAAAAATATTTCACCACTTGTAGGTTTTAAAAGTGTTGATAAAAGTGATAAAAGTGTAGATTTTCCACTTCCACTTTCTCCAATTAAACAAATAAATTCACCTTTATTTATTTCTAAATTGATATTTTCTAAAGCTAAATCTTTGTTGTAATAATGTGTTAAATTTAAAGCTTTTATCATATTTTATTTCCTTGAATAAGTTCAACTGGGTCAGTTTTTGCAGCATTTAAAGCTGGAATTATTGAACCAATAATCGCCATTAAAATAGAAGTAACAAAGATATAAAAAGCTAGTTCAACAGATATTTCACCATTTACATAACCTTGTAGAGTTTTTGCATTTTTTACAAAATATAGAGTTACATTTGAAATAATTAAAGCACTAATGAAACTAAAAACACCAAGTAAAAAGCTCTCAACCATTATTGAATAAACAATTTTTGATGTTTTTATTCCTAATGCTCTTTTAATACCAAATTCAGCTTTTCTTTGATTTATTGTAATACTCATAAGACTTACAATTCCAAGAAGACCCATAGAAAATGCGATAAATGAAATAACATTTGATGAGGTTTTTATGATTTTAAATTGATTATAGTTATCTACAAAATTTTGTGTTGATTTAACATCAATTTCATCTGATAAATTTTTTATATCTTTAATAATATTTTCAACATTAGAATTTAAAGTTGTATTTACCAAAATCATTGAAGCAGATTTATTAAAAATCTCTCCTGCTTCATCTATATTTAAAACAACTCCACCATTTTCAAAACCAATTTCACTTTTAAAAACTCCAGAAATTTTGAAACTTTTATTTGCAATTTGAATTTCATTTTTATTAAAAAGTTGTTCTAAAATAGATTTTCCAATAATTACTTCATTTTTTGAAGGATAATTACCTGCAATTAAGGTATAATTTTTAAATCTATTTTTTGTTACTCCATAAACTGCAACAATTGGAAGTTTTTCAACAGGACTAGCTCCTACAATCATCGCTGATGTATCTTTTATATCTTTTAAGTTATTTATTTTTTCAACTAAATTAATATTTACATTTGAAAAAAATGTATCAGAGATTTTTGCTTGAGTAACGATAATATCTCCATCACTTTTTATAAGCGTTGAATACATAGAAATAACTCCATTTGAAATAGAACTAATCAAAAAAATAGAAACTATTGAAAAAATCAGACTTAAAATGATTAAAAAAGTTTTTAGTTTATTTGCAAATAGTGCTTTAAACGCGTATGAAATCAAGATTGTCCTTTTTTATTTTTTGAAAGTTTAGATAATGAATATGAATATAGAATGAATTAAATATGAATTTTTGTTCATAATTTAGATAAAATACAAAAAAATTTAGGAAAAAATAATGAAAAAAGAGTTGATAAAAATAATAAAAAAAGCAGGAAAGATTTTAAAAAAAGGTTATTACTCAAATAAAGATGTAACTTTTAAAGCAAAAAAAGATTTAGTAACAAAATATGACGTTGCAGTTGAAAACTATTTAAAAGCAAAATTTACAAAAAAATTTAAAGAGTTTAATATAATTGCTGAAGAGTCTGATAATGCAAATATTGAATTTAATGATTCAATTATAATTGACCCAATTGATGGAACAACAAACTTTGTAAATGGAGTTCCTCATACTGCTATTTCAGTTGGAGTTTATAAAGATAAAAAGCCATATTTAGCAATAGTTTATAATCCAATATTAGATGAATTGTATGAAGCAAAGATTGGAAAAGGTGCTTTTTTAAATGGTAAACAATTAAAAGTTAGTGATGAAACAGAGTTACAAAAAGCACTTCTTGCTACTGGATTTCCATACACAAGTGGTTCAAATGAAGATGATTTGAATGATGTTGTAAAAAAAATAAAAGATATTTTACCTCTTTGTCAAGATTTAAGAAGATTAGGAAGTGCTTCGATTGATTTATGTTTAGTTGCAAGAGGAACTTTTGAAGGATATTATGAAATGAATTTAAAACCTTGGGATGTAAGTGCTGGAGTTTTAATTTTAAGTGAAGCAGGTGGAAAAATAACAAATATAAATGGAGATGAATATAATCTATTTGAAGACAAATATATTGTTGCAACAAATGGAAAAATTCATGATGAGTTAATTAAGAATTTAAATTTATAATAATTAAAAAAAGTTCTCAAAAGGGCTTATTTAGAGATTATTAAATATAATAAATACTTTAAAATTTGAATAAAGGTTTTTTAAATGTGTGGAATTGTTGGATATATAGGTAAAAAAGATACAACTAAAATATTATTAGATGGTTTAAAAGAGTTAGAGTATAGAGGTTATGATAGTGCTGGAATTGCAGTACTTAAAGATAATAAAATTGATGTTTTTAAAGCTTTAGGAAAACTAATTAACCTTGAAGAAAAAGTAAATAGTTCAGCATCTAATGATTATCATCTAGGAATAGGTCATACAAGATGGGCGACTCATGGAAAACCAACAGAATTAAATGCTCATCCACATTTGGGTGAATACTCTTATGTAGTTCATAATGGAATTATTGAAAATTATAAAGAGTTAAAAGATGAATTGATTGAAAAAGGACATAAATTTGTATCTCAAACTGATACAGAAGTTATTGTTCATCTTTTTGAAAATTTTTATAACCAATTAAATGACACAACAAAAGCTTTTAAAAATACTATTTCAAGACTTGAGGGTGCTTTTTCTATTTTATTAATTACAAAAGCAGACCCAACAAAAATCTTTTTCTTTAAAAATGGAAGCCCTTTAATAGTAGCAAAGGGAAATGAAAAAGAAGAAGTTTTATTTGCTTCAAGTGATGCTCCATTAATCGGATTAGCATCAGATGTTGTTTATTTAGAAGATGGAGTTGGTGGAGTTGTAAGTGCTAATTCAATAGAGTTTTTTAATGATAATTATAGTTGGTCAACACTTCCAAGTTCAAAACAATTTGCTCAAAAAGATGGATATAGATTTTTTATGGAAAAAGAGATTTATGAGCAAAGTACTGTTGTAAGTGATTGTATGATTGGACGTGTAAAAGATAATGAAATTTTATTTGATGAAATAGATTCTTCAATACTTGATGGAATAAATGAGATAAAAATTTGTGCTTGTGGAACTTCTTATCATGCAGGACTTACATCTTCATATCTTTTTGAAAGACTTTCAAAAATAAAATGTAATATCGAAGTTGCCAGTGAATTTAGATATAAAGAACCACTTTTAACAAAAGATACTTTATTTGTAGTAATCTCTCAAAGTGGGGAAACAGCAGATACTTTAGAAGCTTTAAAAATGGCAAAAAATGCTGGACTTAAAACTTTAGTTATTTGTAATGTTGATAACTCTTCTATGACTAGAACTGCTGATTATACAATTTTAACAAGAGCTGGAATAGAAAAAGGTGTTGCTTCAACAAAAGCCTTCTCGACTCAAACAGTTGTGCTTTGGATGTTATCATTATATTTTGCAAAAATAAAAAATCTAATTTCATCGGAAGTTTTAGCAAATGAAATTCATACTTTAAGAGAAGTTCCTAAAACTTTATGTATAAGTGATAGAATTCATGAAAAAACAAAAAGATTATCAAAAAGATATCTGCATGGTCATGGATTCTTTTTTATAGGAAGAGATGTATTTTATCCATTAGCTTTAGAGGGTGCTTTAAAATTAAAAGAGATTTCATATTTACACGCAGAAGGTTATCCATCTGGTGAAATGAAACATGGACCAATTGCATTAGCAGACCCAGAATTATTCACAATTGCATTAATGCCACAAAATTTATTATATGATAAAATCAAATCAAATGTTGAAGAGTTAAGTGCACGTGATAGTACAATTTGTGCTATTTCACCACTTGATTTTGATTTAGCAGATGATTTTATAAAAATAAACTCTTGTGACCACTATATGTTGGAATTTTTTGAAATGTTAGTTGTTTTACAACTTTTATCAATGGAAATTTCAATAAGACTTGGAAATGATGTTGATATGCCAAGAAACTTGGCTAAATCTGTTACTGTAGAATAATATAATGAAAAAATACCTATCGTATATTTTATTAGCACTTCTTTGCTATTTACTTTATGAAAATGCAGATTCTAAATTTATAGTAGCTGGTGTTGGAATATTTATAATAGGTATGCATTTTATGGAAGATGGTTTTAAACTTTTTAGTGGAGGAACACTAGAAAAGATTATTACTAAAAGTACAGATACAACTTTTAAATCAATAAGTTTAGGGGTTGTTTCAACAGCAATTTTACAAAGTTCTTCTTTGATTTCTATTATTGTAATCTCTTTTTTATCTGCAAAACTTATTACTCTTTCTGGTGCTATTGGAGTTGTTTTTGGCTCAAACGTTGGAACAACTGCAACAGCATGGATTGTTTCATATTTTGGTATGAAAATAAATATTGAAGCTTTAGCTTTACCTATGATTATTTTCGGTGTGATTTTTAGATTTTATAAAAGTAAATCAGTTCAAGGGATAGGAAATGTTCTTTTAGGTTTAGGATTTGTTTTTCTTGGTATTGGATATATGAAAGACGGATTTGAAGATTTAAAACAAGGGATAGATTTATCTCAATATGCAGTTGAAGGGTATAAAGGAATTTTTATTTATATTCTTGTTGGAATTGTAGCAACTGTTATAATTCAATCAAGTAGTGCAACTTTGGCTTTAACAATTACAGCATTAGCAACGGGACAAATTATTTACTTAAATGCGATTGCAATTGCAATTGGAGCAAATATAGGTACTACAATTACTGCTTTAATGGGAGCTGCTGTTTCAAATTCAAATAGTAAAAGAATGGCATTAGCTTTATTGATTTTTAATAGTATAACAGCTGTTGTTGTTACAGTTTTTTTATACTATTTGGTTGATATAGTTGATTATCTTGCTGTTCATGTGGGAATTAATGAAGATGATTTTGCAATGAAATTATCACTATTTCATACAGTATTTAATATTTTTGGATTGTTAATTTTCTCATTTTTTATTCCAAAATTAGTAAATTTCTTAAAAAAACTTTTTGTAGAGGAAAAAGAAGCTTATATTCAAAAAACAAAATATTTAGATATGGAAGTTGTTGCTGTTCCTTTTGCAGCACTAAAAGCAACTAGAAAAGAGATAATTCATTTATATGATAATGCAAGTGAAGTTTTAAGCCATGCAATTATGCTTCATAGACATAGATATTTAGGAAAAACTGATATATCAACTGCTGTAAAAGAGTCAACAGATATTATTGAATTGAACATTGAAGATTTTTATCAAACAAGAATTAAATCACTTTATAGTGATATTATAGATTATTCTACATATTTCATAAATGATTTAGAAGGTGAAGATAGAAACTATTTGTATGATTTAAGAAGTGCGTGTAGAGATATCGCTGAAGCTGTAAAAAATACAGAAGAGTTGCAAGAAAATATTTCAAAATATCTGTTAAGTAATAATGATTATATAAAAGATGAATATAATTATATTAGAGAAGCAATTGCAAAAACAATAAATACAATAAATGAGATAAAAAATAGTAAAGATGAGATAGATGTTCTTTCAAAATCAGAATTATTAAAAGATTATTTAAAAAGTTTAGATGTTATTGCAACCGGTAGAATTGATATATTAATTAGAGAGAAAAGAATTGATAAAAAAATGGCAACAACTTTATTAAATGATAGTTCTCATGCTTATAATATTATTAATAAATTAATAAATGTGGCTAAAATATTATGGATAGAAGATTCAACTGTTAAACAACTAGGAGAAGACTATGAAGCTGGTAAAAATTTATGAAAAAGTTAAAAAATATCTGTCATTAATTGAAGATAAACAAGAAATTGAAAAGAAAAAAATAAAAAAACTTCAAGAAAAAATCGAAGATAAAATCTCTAAAATAGAACAAAAAATCAAAGAACTTAATAATATAGAAGAAAAAGAAAGATTAAAAAAAGAGATAATAATTCTTAAAGAATTTAAAAAACAGTTAAAAAATAAAAAGTAAATGACAGCAATTTTTAGCTAATATTACAAACTTTTTGTCTTTATGGCAAATTGAATTCTTTAAATTTTTATTTTAACTTTCTTAAGACATATTTTAGAAAACAAAAAAATGGAAAACAAAAGATGGAAAACAACTCAAGCAAGGCTTGTGGAAAACAAAGGATGGAAAACAAAATGAAAAAACAAACTCAATATTTATTTACAAGTGAAGTAGTAAGCCCAGGACACCCTGACAAATGTGCAGATATTATAGCCGACTCAATAGTTGATAGATTAATTATAGAAGATAAAGATAGTCGTGTAGCATCTGAAGTATTTGTTGCTGGAAAACATGTGGTAATTGGTGGAGAAGTAAAATCAAAAGCACAATTATCTTTTGAAGATTATGAAAAATTAGTAAAAGATGCATTGGCAAAAATTGGATATGATGGAAAATCAGCATTCACAAAAGAACAATGTTTACACCCTGATGAAGTAAAAGTTCAAGTTTTACTAAATCAACAAAGCCCAGATATTTCTCAAGGAGTTGACCAAACAACTGGAGAAATTGGAGCAGGTGACCAAGGAATTATGTTTGGTTTTGCTTCAAGTGAAACAGCAGATTATATGCCAGCAGCTATTACATATGCTAGAATGTTATGTGATAAAGTTTATAATTATGCTTTACATCATAATCAAAAACTAGGAGTTGATATTAAAACTCAAGTTACAGTTGATTATGGTACAAAAGAGAATTTTGAAAATTGTAAACCACAAAAAATTCATACAATAGTTGTAAGTGCACCTTCTGTTGAGGGAATGCCAATTGAAGAAGTAAGAGCATTAATTCAAGGTTTAATTGATGATGCTGGACTTCCTACAAATATGTATGATAAAAAATCAACAATTATTCATATTAATCCAACAGGAAGATATGTAAATCACTCTTCTTTACACGATAGTGGATTAACAGGAAGAAAATTAATCGTTGATTCATTTGGTGGATATGCACCAATTGGTGGTGGAGCACAAAGTTCAAAAGATTATACAAAAGTTGATAGAAGTGGACTTTATGCTGCACGTTGGATAGCAAAACATATTGTTGCTTCTGGACTTGCAAAAAAAGCAATAGTTCAAATTTCATATGCAATTGGTGTTGCACGTCCAACTTCAGTTGCAGTTGATACAATGGGAACATTTACAAAATTTGATGATGATACTTTATCACAATTTGTAATGGACACTTTTCCATTAACACCAAGATGGATTACAGAAAAATTTGCCTTAGATAAACCAAGCGAAAAAACTTTCCTTTATGCAGATGTTGCTGCACGTGGGCAAGTTGGTCAAAGCGATTATCCTTGGGAAAAATTAGACGAATTAGATAAATTTGAAAACATTCAAAAATAATAAAGGATTATTATGGATTTAAGAAACTTATTTAGCAAAATATCTTTTGATACAAAATCAAAAGAACAGCCAACAAAAAAAGATGCACCAAGTCACTGGGTAAAATGTCCAGAATGTAGTGCATTGATGTTTTTTAAAGAGGTAGAAAATCAAGATAACATTTGCCCAAAATGTAATTTTCATATGAGAATTGGTGCAAAAAGAAGAATTGAGATTTTAACAGATAAAGATAGTTTTGTTGAATATGATGCAAATCTAAAGCCAAATGATCCATTAAAATTTGTTGATAAAACTTCTTACAAAAAAAGAGTTGATGAAGCTTTAAAAAATACAGGAAGAACATCATCTGTTGTTAGTGGTGAATGTACAATAAATGGTATTCCTGTACAAATGGTTGTTTTTGACTTTGCTTTTATGGGTGGAAGTTTAGGTTCTGTTGAAGGTGAAAAAATAGTACGAGCTGTAAATAGAGCCATTGAAAAACATCAAGGTTTAATTATTATCTCTGCTTCAGGAGGTGCAAGAATGCAAGAGTCAACTTTTGCATTAATGCAAATGGCAAAAACTTCTGCAGCTCTTAAAAAATTAGATCATGCAAAACTTCCATATATTTCAATATTAACTGACCCAACAATGGGTGGAGTTTCTGCATCATTTGCTTTTTTAGGTGATATTATTATGGCAGAACCAGGTGCGTTAATTGGATTTGCAGGTCAAAGAGTTATTAAACAAACAATAGGAGCTGATTTACCAGCAGGTTTCCAAAGAGCAGAGTTCTTACTAGAAAAAGGTTCTATTGATATGGTTGTTAATAGATCAAAAATGAAACAAACTTTAACAGACCTTTTAAGTATGTTTCAAAAAGAAAAAATTAGCTAATAAATGATTTCAAATTTAGAAAAGGCTTTAGGTTTTGAACTTAAAGCCTTTAATTACTTATATATCTTATGTGATTATGAAACACTACTTAAAAAAAATATCTCTTTAAAAAAATTTGTTGATTTATGTAAAAAAAATGATGTGAAATTAGTTCAATATAGAGATAAAATTTCATCAATTGAAGAACAAAAAACAAATCTTTTATATTTAAAATCAAATCTGAATATTCCAATAATCATAAATGACAAAATTGAATTAATAGAATATGCTGATGGATTACATTTAGGTCAAGAAGATTTTTCTAAAATACATAATGATAAAAAAATAGCTATAAAATTAATAAAAGCAAAAATAAAAGATAAATTACTTGGTCTTTCAACTCACAATGAAATAGAGATTTTAGAGGCTAATGAATTGCCTTTAGATATGATAGGTTTAGGAGCTTACAGAAATACAAATACAAAAGATGTAAGTTCAATAATAGGTTCTAAAATTTCATATTTAGCAAAAATTTCAAAACATCCAGTTTGTGCTATTGGTGGAGTTAAAATGGATGATATTATAGAAAATGTTAGATTTAATGTTATAGGAAGTGGTTTTTTTAATGAAAATTAATATTTATTCTATATTAAAACCATCAAAAGATAATTTTGATTCGATTATACAAGAATTTGTAAAAATGTCTTCAAAATATGCAAAAGTTGAAGTTTTATATATTTTTAATAAAAATATAGCAAAAGCCCAAACTATTGGTGAAAAAGAGGCTCAACAATCATATAGTGAAACTTATGAACCATTACTAAAAGGCTACAATATTGCACTTGATGTTTTAGGCAAAAAAGTTGATACATATGCTTTTTCAAATTTAATTGAAAATAAAAATGAAGTTAATTTTTTTATTGGTGGAGCATATGGATTTCAAAGAGAATTTTTACAAAAATGTGATAGTGTGATTTCACTTAGTGATTTAACTATGGCTCATAAAGTTGCAAATGTTGTTTTAACAGAACAGATATTTAGAAGCTTATGTATTCAAAACAATCATCCATATCATAAGTAATTTATAAACATTTTTGTATAATGAAAAATAGTAAAAGAAAGTCTTATAAAAAGGAAAGAAGATGGGTCTTAAAAAATATATCATCTCTTCAATAATATTTATTATTGCAGTATTTGGATATGCATATAGCTTAGAGTTAGGTGAATATGAAATTTCACTACTTGGATATTCTTTAAATTTACCTGTATCAGTTTGGATTATATTTCCAGTTGTAGTTTTAACATTAGTTACATACTTACATATAATTTTTTATGGATTAATTAACTATTTCAAACAAAGAGCAGTAAATAAAGATCATGAAGCAATGATAGAGTTTGTTAAATCACAATTGTTAGAAAAAACTAATGTAGTTAAGTTTAGAACAAAAGATTTTAGAAATTTATCTTCAATCCTATCTCAATTTAAAATAACACCAAAAGATGAAAGATTTACATCTTCAAATGAAGAGTTAAATAAAATTGTTGGAAATATCCAAGATATTAATGATGGGAAATATGTAAGTGACAAATCTTTCAAAATAAATGAAACATCAAAATTAGCAAATCTAAATCTTTTAAATAAAGTTAATGAGCAAATTGATTTTGCAGTTGATGTATTAAAAAAATCTGAAAACTATTCTTCAAATGTAGTTAGACAATCATTTGAAAATGTATTGGCAGAAAAAACTATGACAACAGTTAAAAAAGTTTATAAAAATATTAAACTTGATAAAGAGTTGGCATTTAAACTTTTTGAAAAAGATGCAGCAAATAATGAGTTTGGATTTACGGCTGAAGAGATTTTAGCAATTGTTAAAGATATAGATTTTACAAAAGATGATTATTTAGCATTAGCAAAAAATTATGAAAAAATATTAAAACCTGATCAAATAATTGCTATTTTTGAAAAATTATCAAATGAAGTTGAAGAAGCAACAACTGCATATTTACATGTATTATGTGAATATGAAATGATTGATAAAGTTAAAGAGATAGTTTCTTTAACTCCTGATAATAAATTTACTGCATTTAAAGCACTTCTGGATTTAAAAGAGTCTGGAAAACACTATAACTTAGAAACGATATCTTATAAATAATGAATAATAAACTTGATTTTAGCAAACCTCTAGTGGTTTTAGCACCACTAGCAGGTTATACAGATTTACCTTTTAGGTCGGTTGTAAAAAAATTTGGTGCTGATTTAACTATCTCTGAAATGATTTCTTCAAATGCCTTAGTTTATAAATCTGCAAGAACACTCAAAATGATAGAAAAATCTCCAACAGAAGATCCATATTTCGTTCAAATTGCTGGGAATAGCGTAGATTTAGTAAAAGCTGCTGTTGAAATTTTGAATGATGTTGAAGGGATTGATGGAATTGATTTAAACTGCGGATGTCCTGCTCCAAAGGTTTTTAATCATGGTTCAGGTTCAAATCTTTTAGGAGATTTAAAAAAACTTGAAGAGATTTTATCTACAGTTAAAAAATACTCTAAAAAACAATATACAAGTGCAAAAGTAAGACTTGGTGTAAATGAAAAAATTCCAGTTGAAATAGGAAAAGCAGTTGAAGCTTGTGGAGTTGATTTTGTATCAGTTCATGGAAGAACAAGAGCTGGGAAATATAAAGCTCCAGTTGATTATGATGCAATTAAAATGATGAAAGAAGCTGTATCTATTCCTGTTATTGCAAATGGTGATATAAAAGATTACGAAAAAGCAAAAGAAGTATTAGAATATACAAAAGCAAATGGAGTTATGATAGGTCGAGGTGCGATTGGAAAACCTTGGGTATTTTATCAGTTAAAACATGGAATAGAAAATATTTCAAATGAAAAGAAAAAAGAGATAATTTTAGAACATTATGATGCTATGTTAAAGTTTCATGGACCACATGGTGCAATAATGTTTAGAAAATTATTACACGCTTACTCTAAAGGTTACACAGGTGCCAATGAATTTAGAGATATTGTAAATAAAATCTCTGATGTAGATGTCATGAGAGATATGATAGAAAACTTTTTTTAAACCTTTTTAATTAGATTCAAAAGTTATTTAGATAGAATATTACACTTTTTATAAGTAAAGAAATTATAAACAATTTTTTAATAAAGGAAATATTTGTCTAAATACTATTTTGAATTAGCTTTAAAACCAGATAATCATTATGAACTTTTTTTAGATTTATTAGAATCACTAACAACAGATGCAATCGAAGAAAATGAAGGTACTTTAATTGTTCGAAGTGAAGAAGAACTTGAAGATATAAAATTTGGAATCGAAGAGTTCTCTAAAGCATTAAATACAAACTGTAATATTTCATATGATAAAAAAGAGAATATAGATTGGATAAAAGAATATCAAAAATCTGTGAAATCAGTTGAAGTTGGAAACTTTTTTATTAGACCATCATGGGAAGAAGAAAAAGAGAATAAAATAGATATTATAATTGACCCAGCTTTATCTTTTGGTTCAGGACACCATGAAACAACATCTTCTTGTATAGAAGCAATTGATGAATTTGTAAAAGAAAAACAAACTGTTTTAGATGTGGGAACAGGAAGTGGTATTTTAGCAATTGCAGCAGCTAAAAAAGGGTGTGTAGTTGATATATGTGATACAGATGAAGTTTGTATAGTTGATACAAAATCAAATTTTGAATTAAATGGTGTTACATTTAATGATTCTTGGGTTGGTTCAACAAATAAAACAACTAAAAAATATGATGTAGTTATTGCAAATATAGTAGCTGATGTATTAGTTATGATTGCAAATGATTTAAAAAAATGTCTAAATGAAAATGGATTATTAATAATTTCAGGTATTTTAGATAAACATATAAATAGAGTATTAAGTAAATTTAAAGATTTAGAACAAGTGAAACTTATTCATAAAAATGAATGGGTTACAGTTGTATTTAAGAATAATAAGGAGTTTTAGTTATGGCTAAAAAACAACAAAATAATAACAATAACAATGCAAATAATGGAAATAATAATAACTTTTTTAATAATAACCCATTATTAATATTTGTAATTTTTTCAATTGTAACTATATTTGCATTTAAAGCAATTTTTCCAGAAGACCAAGTAGGAAGTTCAAATTCAAATATCCAAGCATTTGGACAAACAGCAAATAAAACAATTGCATATTCTGATTTAAAGAAATTAATTAGTTCAGGAAAAATCGAATATGTAGGAATAGGAAACACACAAATTAGAGCTATCTCTAAAGGTGATGGTGGACAAGTTATAACATATACTGCAAGAAGAGTTGTTCCTGATGAAACACTAATCCCTGAACTAGAAAAAAATGCAATAGGATATGGTGGAATCAATGAAGAAAATATTTTAGCTGATATTTTATTTGGTTGGGTTTTACCAATATTTATTTTCTTTGCTATTTGGATGTTTATTGCTAAAAGAATGCAAAAATCAATGGGTGGTGGTTCAGGAGGAATTCTCGGAATAGGTTCATCTAAAAAGATGATTAATTCTGAAAAACCAAATGTAAAATTTGATGACATGGCTGGGAATAAAGAGGCAAAAGAGGAAGTTCAAGAAGTTGTTGATTTCTTAAAATCACCAGATAGATATGTAAGACTTGGTGCTCAAATTCCAAAAGGTGTTTTATTAGTAGGACCTCCAGGTACAGGTAAAACACTTTTAGCAAAAGCAGTTGCTGGAGAGGCTGATGTTGAGTTTTTATCAGTTTCAGGTTCTGCATTTATTGAAATGTTCGTAGGAGTTGGTGCTTCAAGAGTTAGAGATTTGTTTGAACAAGCAAAAAAAGTTGCTCCTGCAATTATTTTTATTGACGAGATTGATGCTATTGGTAAAAGTAGAGCAAGTGGCGGTCCAATGGGTGGAAATGATGAAAGAGAACAAACATTAAATCAGCTTTTAGCTGAAATGGATGGATTCTCAACAGAACATGCACCTGTTATTGTATTAGCAGCAACTAATAGACCAGAAGTTCTTGACCCAGCGTTACTAAGACCAGGAAGATTTGATAGACAAGTTTTAGTTGATAAACCTGATTATGAGGGAAGAATTGAAATTTTAAATGTACATATTAAAGATGTTAAATTAGCAAAAAATGTGGATTTAAAAGAAATTGCAAAAATGACAGCAGGACTTGCGGGTGCTGATTTAGCAAATATTATAAATGAAGCAGCCCTTCTTGCAGGTAGAGCAAACAAAGATGAAGTTGAGCCAAGTGATTTTAAAGAAGCAGTTGAGAGACAAATTGCTGGACTTGAAAAGAAATCAAGAAGAATTTCTCCTAAAGAGAGAAAAATTGTTGCTTATCACGAATCTGGACATGCATTAATTGCAGAGATTACAAAAGGTGCAAATAAAGTAAATAAAGTATCTATTGTTCCAAGAGGTTTAGCTGCGCTTGGATATACTTTAAATACTCCAGAAGAAAATAAATATTTAATGCAAAAACATGAGTTACTAGCTGAAGTTGATGTTCTTCTTGGAGGAAGAGCAGCAGAACAAGTATTTATTGGAGAAATTTCTACAGGTGCTGGAAATGACCTTGAAAGAGCAACTGGAATTATCAAATCAATGGCTACTATTTATGGTATGAGTGATATTGCTGGATTAATGGTACTTGAAAGAAGAACGAATCAATTCTTAGGTGGACAAACACAAAAAGATTTTTCTGATGCAATGGCAAAAGATTTAGATGACCATGTAAAAAAAGTATTAAATGAAAGATATGAAATAGTTTTACAAGCATTAAGAGATAATAGTGCTGCAATTGAACAAATGACATCAGAATTATTAGATGTAGAAGTAATAACTGGTGAAAGAGTAAGAGAAATCATTAAAGAAAATGGTGGAAAAGTTTTCGAAGAAGAAGATTTACATTCAGAAGCAATTGTAAATAATGTTGAATCTAAAGAAGAGTAATTTAGAAAAATAATTTAATAAAAATAGATTAGATAAATTTATCTAATCTATTTAAAGAATGATTTATAGATACTATCTTGATACTATTGTTTTGTATAATATAATTTAAGAAAGACTCCTTAATTTAAAGGAAAAATTATGAATAAAGAACAAGATTTCTTTTATTATTTAAAAAAAACAACTCTATTATATGTAGAAGATGATGATAGTACAAGAGAAGAATTAGAATTTTTTTTACAAAACAAAGTTAATAAACTTTTTGTTGCTAAAAATGGACAAGAGGGTTTAGATACTTTTGAAAAAAATAGACCTGACTTAATAATAACTGATATTCAAATGCCTATTATGAATGGCATTCAAATGATTAAAAAAATCAAAGAAATTGACCCCAATGTTCCAATTGTAATAATTACTGCTTTTAATGATACTGATTATTTATTTGAAGCTATAAAATTAAAAGTAACAAATTATCTTACAAAACCTCTTAATCTATTTTCTCTTAGTGAAACTTTGGCAACTATTGCAAAAAATGTAAATCTAGAAAAAGAGAATAAAGAGATTTATAATACGCTAAAACAGTATAAAGATATAGTTGATGAACGTTCAATTATTTCAAAAGCTACAAAAGATGGAATAATAACTTATGTAAATGAACCTTTTGAAAAAATTTCTGGATATAAAAAAGAGGAAATTTTAGGAAAATCTCATAATATAGTTAGCCATCCTAATATGGATAAAACTATATTTATAGATATGTGGAAAAAAATCAAAATAGAAAAAAAATCTTGGCAAGGTCGTGTAAAAAATCTTTCAAAAAATGGTAATGAATATTTCGTTGATTTAATTATAAAACCAATTTTAGATTTAGATGGGAATATTCAAGAATTTATCTCTTTGGCAAATGATATTACGGATTTAGAATTATCAAAAAATTATTTTGAAAATATGACACAAAAAAGTGAACTTAACTTAAATGAAACTATTAGGGTTGTAAATGCTTATAAAGAGGCAATTGATGAAAGTAATATAATTTTAAGAGTAGATTTAGACAAAAATATTATTTATGCAAATGAAGCATTTTACAATATAAGTTTATATTCAAAAAATGAATTATTAAATAAACCTTATTCAATGTTTGGAGATTATAAACAAATAGATGAGATGTTTAATGGAAAAATTTGGAAAGGAAAACTCTCTTATCAAAATAAAAATAATCAAGAATTTACTCTTAATGTGACTATTTTCCCTTTAAAAAATGATGAAGGAAAAGTTATTGAATATATGCAAATAAGCCATGATATAACAGAAATTAAAAATTTGTATGAAGAGTTAGAAGAGACACAAAGAGAGATTATATATAAACTTGGGGAAATAGGAGAAACAAGAAGTTCAGAAACAGGAAATCACGTAAAAAGAGTTGCTGAATATTCAAAATTATTTGCACAAAAAATAAATCTAAATAATGATGATATTAATAGACTTTTTATGGCTTCTCCAATGCATGATATTGGTAAAATTGGGATTCCTGATGCAATATTGAACAAAGCTGGAAAATTAACTCAAGAAGAGTGGGAAATTATGAAAACACACACTCAAATCGGTTATGAAATATTAAAAAATTCAAAAAGAGAGACTTTAAAAACTGCTGGAATTGTCTCTTATACTCATCATGAAAAATGGGATGGAACAGGTTATCCTTTAGGCTTAAAAGAAAAAGAGATTCATATTTTTGGAAGAATAACTGCAATTGCAGATGTTTTTGATGCTTTAAGTAGTGAAAGAGTTTACAAAAAAGCTTGGAGTTTAGAAAAAATATACGAATATTTTAATGACGAAAAAGGGAAATATTTTGATCCAGAATTAATAGATGTTTTTTTTAACAA
This sequence comes from Arcobacter ellisii, assembly GCF_003544915.1. Classification (NCBI taxonomy): domain Bacteria; kingdom Pseudomonadati; phylum Campylobacterota; class Epsilonproteobacteria; order Campylobacterales; family Arcobacteraceae; genus Arcobacter; species Arcobacter ellisii. The sequence goes on from NZ_CP032097.1 coordinate 606,797, forward strand.
TTTAGATGAATTCTTGGCTATAAGAGATAAATATAAGGATATATATGAAATTTAAAAAGGAAACAGTATGAAGAATTTAAGTATTAGGATTAAATTAATTATAATTTTTATTTTAATAAAAATTCTTCCTTTATTATTTATTGCTTATATTGCTTATGAAGGAGTATTGAAATTAGATACTTACTTAAATAAAAGTACAACTTTTTTATATAATCAAAGTAAAGAGATAATTATAAATACAGCAAATGCTTCAATTGAAGATAGTATTAAGAATTTAGATAAAAAATCTCAAGATTCTTTAGAAAAAATCTCTTATCAAATAGCAAATCAAGTTGCTGAGTTTTTATATGAAAGAGATAAAGATTTGATTTTTTTATCAAAATTGGATTTAAACCAAAAAATTTTAGATAGTTTTTATGAATCAAAAAATAAAGATATTACTATTCATTCAGAATATTATTATGATGATGAAACAAATACATATAAATCTAAAGAAGAGTTTAAAAGTATTGAAAGAGATAAAAAAACAGCAACTTTAAAAGATAATGAAAAAGAGTTTAATTATATTGATCCTATAAATTACAAAACGAAAAATATTCCAATTTATAAAGAGATATCATTTTTTGATCTAAATGGTGTTGAAAAATACAAAGTTTCATCACTTAATAAAGAAAAAGTTGATGTATCAAATAGCAAAAATACATATGTAAAAGCTGAAAAATATTTTGAAGAAATAAAAAAATTAAAACAGAATGAAATTTATGTTTCAGATGTTATAGGTGAATATGTAGGAACAAAAGTTATTGGGACATTTACTAAAGAAAAAGCAAAAAAAGCTGGAATTGAATTTGAACCAAATAATTATGGATATGCAGGAGTTGAAAATCCTTTAGGAAAAAGATTTGAAGGTATAGTTAGATTTATTACACCGGTTTATAAAAATGGTGAAAAAATAGGTTATGTTTCACTAGCTTTAGACCACAGACATATACAAGAATATACAAATACAGTTAATCCAACTAATACAAGTTTAAAACAAAATATTTCAGATGCTACTTTAGGTAATTATGCATTTATGTGGGATTATGAAGGGAAAAGTATTGCTCATCCAAGAGATTATTCGATTCTTGGATATGATAAAAATACAGGTGAAAGAGTTATGCCTTGGTTAAGTGCTGATTTGGCTGAGAAATATTATCAATCTAATAAAAATATAAATGAGTTTTTAAAAGATTATCCAAAATTTGAAGAACAAAGTTTAAATAAAAAACCAAATTTAAAACAGCTAAAAGAGGATGGAAATGTTGGTCTTGATTGTAGATATCTAAATTTTGCACCTCAATGTGAAGGTTGGATGCAATTAACAGAAAATGGAGGTTATGGGTCATTTATTATTAATTGGAGTAATGTTTGGAAACTAACAACTGCTGCTGCTATTCCATATTATACAGGTAAATATGCAAATTCTAAACGAGGATTTGGATTTGTAACTATTGGAGCTAGTGTTGATGATTTTCATGCAGCTGCTAATAAAACTAAAAGTGATGTTTTGGATATATTAAAAAATCAAACTGAAAATATGTCAGAAATAATGACAGAAAATCAATTTGAGATAAAAAGTTTTATAAAAGCTTTAATAAATGAATTGACAATAATTACCTTTGCAATGGTTATATTAATTATTATAATTGCCTTACTAATGTCTGGATATTTAAGTAAAAAAATTGACCATATATTAATTGGAACGAAAAAATTTGCTAATAATGAATTAGATTATAGAATAAAAGTAACTTCAAAAGATGAAATAGGTCAATTAGAAAATTCATTTAATGAAATGGCAACAAAAATAGAGAAACTAATAATTGAAGAGAAAAAATTAAATAGTAATTTAGAACAAAAAGTAATTTTAGAAACTTCAAAACAAAAAGAACAAGAACAACTTTTAATCCAACAAACAAGACTAGCAGCAATGGGTGAAATGATTGGAAATATTGCTCATCAATGGAGACAACCTTTAAATGCATTAGGCTTAGTTTTACAAAATCTGAAATTTTCTTATGATATAGGAGAATTAAATGAAAATATGATGAGTAAATCAATAAATAAAGCAACAATGCTTACAAATAGTATGTCTAAAACAATAGATGATTTTAGAAATTTTTTCAAACCAAATAAAGCAAAAGAAGAGTTTAGTATAAATGAAAATGTATTTAAAGCAATAGAGTTAGTTGAATCAACATTTGAACATCATCATATAAAATTAGAAAAATATTTTTCTTTAGAAGAACCAAAGTTTTATGGTTTCCCAAATGAATTTTCACAAGTAATATTAAATATTCTTACAAATGCAAAAGATGCAATTTTTGAAAATAAAATAGAGAATCCTCTTGTAATAGTTCAAACAAAAATTGAAGATAGTAATATTCTTATTTCAATAAAAGATAATGGAAAAGGAATAAGTGAAGAGATAATAAACAAAATATTTGAACCATATTTTACAACTAAAGATGAAAGTAAGGGTACAGGAATTGGTCTTTATATGTCAAAATTGATTATTGAAAATAATATGGGTGGAAAAATAGAAGTTAAAAATGATGATGAAGGTGCAATTTTCACTATAAAATTGCCAATTAATAATAACTAATTAATTTGGATTAAATTTTAGAAAATTTAATCCAAAAAGTAAATAAACTATTGACAAACAAAGATTTATTAATTATACTTAAGCACTTTAAAAAACAAAAAAGGAGAGATTGATATGAAAATATTTGATTTTTATAATAACCATTTCATTAAAAGTGTAAACTCTCTTCTGCTTCTTTCTTTTTCCCTCTAATTATAATATTTTATAATAATTTACAACAAAATAATCAAAATAGCGTTTTTCTTTTTTTATTTAAAAAAAGATATAATTAATAACATTTTAAAAGGTTAATACAATGGATAAAAATAAAATTATAGTATTTGATACAACATTAAGAGATGGTGAACAAAGTCCTGGTTGTTCTATGAACACTGAGGAAAAATTAAAAGTTGCATTACAATTAGAAAAATTAGGTGTTGATGTAATAGAAGCTGGATTTGCAGCAGCAAGTCCTGGAGATTTTGATGCAGTAAGTAGAATTGCAGAGATTGTAAAAAATTCAAGTATCTGTTCTTTAGCAAGAGCAGTTGAGAATGATATTAAACAAGCTGGATTAGCAGTATCAAAAGCCCCAAAACATAGAATTCATACATTTATAGCAACAAGCCCAATTCATATGCAATATAAATTAAAAATGGCTCCAGATGAAGTAATAAAAAGAGCAATCCATGCAGTAGAGTATGCAAAAACTTTTGTTGATGATGTTGAGTTTTCTTTAGAAGATGCAGGAAGAAGTGAAATCTCTTTTATGAAAGAAGTTATGGATGCAGTTATAAGTGCAGGTGCAAGAACTATTAACTTACCAGATACTGTTGGATATAGATTACCAACTGAATTAGGTGCAATGGTTAAAGAATTAAGTGCTTATGCAGGGGATAGAGCAATTATTTCAGTTCACAATCACAATGACTTAGGATTAGCAACAGCTAACACTTTAGCAGCTGTTTTAAATGGAGCTAGACAAATTGAAGTAACAATAAATGGATTAGGTGAAAGAGCTGGAAATTCAGCTTTAGAAGAAGCTGTTATGGCTATTAAAACAAGAAAAGATGCTTTTGGTGACTTATATACTACGATTAATACTCCTGAAATTTATGCTACTTCAAGATTAGTTGCAACAATAACTGGTGTTGAGCCTCAACAAAATAAAGCAATTGTTGGTAAAAATGCTTTTGCACATGAAAGTGGAATTCATCAAGATGGTGTATTAAAACATCAAGAAACTTATGAAATTATGAGACCTGAAGATGTTGGAGTTATTAAAGACTCTACTTTAATTTTAGGAAAACATAGTGGACGTGCAGCATTTAAAGATAAAATTGCTCAATTAGGATTTGATAAAGTTAGTGATGAAGAATTAAATGCAGCATTTGAAAGATTTAAAGTTTTAGCTGATAAGAAAAAAGAGATTACAGATGATGATGTAAGAATGTTAATTACTGATGAAGCTTTAAATCATGACAAAACATATGATTTAATAGGATTACAAATTAGTGATTGTACAACAGGAGTTCCAACTGCTGCTGTTGCTATTAAATACAAAGATGAAATTATTAAAGATGCAGCTATTGGTGATGGAACTATGGATGCAATATTTAAAACAATTGATAGAATTACAGGTTATAACGGAGAATTAAAAGATTATAAAGTAATCTCTGTAACAGAAGGAAAAGATGCTTTAGCAAAAGTTACAACAAGAGTATCTTTTGATTCAACAAGCCCAGCTTTTGTAGGTCATGGATTAAGTATTGATACAATGTTAGCAACTGCGAAAGCTTACATTGGTGCATTAAATTCATATCTTTCTCAAAAAGAGAGACTTTCAAAAACTTGCGAACATCAAGTTTGAAAAGAGGATAACTTTTAGTTATCCTCTTTAAAAATTCATAAGGAATCTACTCGTGTTACAACTCTATTTTTTTCTTAGACTTCTTAGAGAATCTTTTCGTGATTTAATACCAATTATTTTGGTAATTTTATTTTTTCAGTTAGCAATTATTCAAAGTGTTCCTGATGGTTGGGTTAATACGGCTCTTGGTTTAGGAATTGTAGCAATAGGTTTAGCAATATTTTTACAAGGTTTAGAAATTGGAATATTTCCAGTTGGTGAATCATTAGCTAAAGATTTTGCTAAGTCAGGTCATGTAATTTGGATATTGATTTTTGGATTTCTTATAGGATTTGGTACAACAATAGCCGAACCTGCACTTGCAGTTATTGCTGATAAAGCAGCATCAATATCAAGTGGAAGAATAGATTCTAATATATTAAGATTAGTTGTAGCCTTATCTGTAGGTTTTGCAATATTATTAGGTGTTTACAGAATCATAAAAGGTCATCCAATCCACTACTATATCATCATAGGATATATCTTAGTTGTTGGAGTTACTTTTTTTGCTCCAAGTGAGATAATTGGTTTAGCTTATGATTTAGGAGGAGTTACAACTTCAACAGTTACTGTTCCTTTAGTTGCTGCACTTGGGATTGGTCTTGCTTCATCAATTAAAGGAAGAAATCCTGTTATTGATGGTTTTGGTCTTATTGCTTTTGCTTCATTAACTCCAATGATATTTGTTCAGATTTATGGAGTTTATGTTTATAATTTTGGAGAGGTAAAAGAAGTTACTCAAGTTGTTATACAAGCAACAGTTAGTACATCAACTACAATTAGTATTAGTTCAATTTTAAGTGGATTTTTTGCAGTAATAAGAGATGTTCTTCCTATTTTATTAATTATTTTATTTTTCCAATACATTATTTTAAAGAAAAGTATAGAAAAACCAAAAACTGTATTTTTAGGGTTTGCTTTAGTTATTGTTGGATTATATACATTTATTTTAGGATTAGAATTAGGATTGTTTTCACTTGGTGAAACAATGGCTTATCAATTAACAAAAGGTAATTCTGTATTTATAATTTATGCTTTTGCATTTGCAATTGGATTTTCAACAACTATGGCAGAACCAGCTCTTATGGCAATTGCAAAAAAAGCAAAAGAGATAAGTGATGGAAAAGTTAATGATTTTGTTCTAAGACTATTTGTTGCTTTTGGTGTTGCAATTGGTATTGCATTAGGGGCATTTAGAATAGTTGATGGTGGACATATTCACTACTACATAATTGTTGGATATATTGTTGTAATAATTCTTACTTTTATTGCACCAAAATATATAATTCCAATAGCTTATGATAGTGGAGGGGTTACAACTTCAACAGTTACTGTTCCTTTAGTTGCAGCTTTAGGAATTGGGCTTGCTTCAAATATTGAAGGAAGAAGTTCTTTAATTGATGGATTTGGACTTATCGCTTTTGCTTCATTATTTCCAATGATAACAGTTATGCTTTGTGGTGTAATTATTGAAAAAATGGGAGTTAAATCAGATACCCAAATTGAACATGAAGAGTTATTAAGAGATGCTTTAGTTGATGCAGATAATATGGAATTATCAACTGTAAATATAGATGGTTCAAAAATTAGACACTCTTTAGTATTACAATTTAGTGCAGTTGTGATAATAATTCCAGAAGACAAAAAAGATGATGCAATTATGGCAGCACAAAAAGCAGGAGCATCAGGTGTTACACTTTTAAATGCACAAGGAATAGGTCTAGAAGGAATGGCAAATTTCTATAGAACTTCTTTTGAAGCAAAAGATGTGTTACTATTATTTTTATTACCACAGCATTTAGTAAATGAGGTTATAAAATCTATTATTCATTCATTACATATTACAACAACAGGAAAAGGAGTTGCTTTTGCTTTCCCTTTATCTCATATGAAAGGTATCTCTTTAACAAAAGAGGATATTTTTAAAGAAAAAGCTTATCAAGTTAATATAAATAAAGATGAAGAGTTAGGAGAAATTAGGTGATTCAACTAGAAAATTTCCAACAAGTAGAAGAAGCTATTAATAATAATGATGCAGTATTAATATATTTTAGTGGAGAGAATTGTTCAGTTTGTAAAGTTTTAAAACCAAAAATTGAAGAAGAAGTAATTAAAAATTTCCCAAATTTTAGACTTTATGAGATAAAAACGGATATTTATAAAGAACTTACAAGTCAATTTACTGTATTTTCTATTCCAACTACAATCATATTTTTTGATAAAAAAGAGTTCAAAAGATATGGAAGAAATATGAGTATTCCTCTATTTTTAGAAGAAATACAACGACCTTATAATTTAATGTGTGAGTAATATGAAAAGAACTTTATTAATTTTTTTAATTATTTTTATTGTTATGCAGTTTATTCAAACTGATAAAACAAATCCAAAAGTAGATAAAAATATTGAGATAAAAGCAAGTGAAGAGGTAATGAAAATTTTTAAAACAGCTTGTTATGATTGTCACTCAAATGAGACAGTTTATCCTTGGTATTCAAATATTGCTCCTTTTTCTTGGGTTGTTTCAAATCATATAAATGAAGGTAGAAAAGCATTGAATTTTTCTACTTGGGAAAATTATAGTGATGAAGAGAAAAAAGAGCATTTAAAAGATATTTATAGAACAGTTTATGCTTCAATGCCATTACAAAGTTATCTTTGGATTCATGATGATGCAATTTTAACTAAAGAGCAAAGAACTTTGATTAGAGATTGGACAGGGGTTAGACCTAAGTGAGAGAAGAAGTAGCAGAACTTTTAGCTAATAAAAAAGAGTTATTAACAATTACTTATTTTAAACTTCAAAAATTATTTGAAAAAAAATATGGAAAAAATACTGTAGTTCTTATGGAAATAGGAACTTTTTTTGAAGTTTATGAAGTAAATAATGATGAAGAACATATTGGAAAAGCAAAAGAGATAGCTGAACTTTTAAATATTCAGTTAACAAGAAAAAATAAAGCTATTTTAGAAAACTCAAAAGAAAATCCAATAATGGCTGGAGTTCCAGCAATTTCACTTGAAAAACATCTTGCAAGAATTATTGCTGAGCAAAAATACACAGTTGTTTTAATCAAACAAAAGGGAATTCCACCAAATGTTACTAGATATTTAGACACAGTTGTAAGTCCAGGGACAAACTTTGATTTTGTAATTTCACAAGATGAAAACAATATAACTTCGCTTTTAATTGACCAAATTAGAGGTATTTATTTAGTTGGTTATAGTGCTATTGATGTAACAACTGGAAAGTGTTATTACAACGAAGTTCATGGAACAAGTGAAGATAAATTTTTTGCTTTAGATGAAGTATTTAATTATATGAATATGCACAAAACAAATGAAATAATTATTAGTTTTGCAGATAAAAATATAAATCAAAAAGAGGTTATTGATTATTTAGAACTCTCTTTAAAAACTTTTCATATTGGAAGTTTTAGACCAAAAATCTCTTATCAAAATGAACTTTTTAAAAATGTATTTAATATAGAATCTTTATTAACTTCTATTGAACATCTTGATATGGAAAGAGTTCCTTTAAGTACTGAATCACTGGCAGTTTTAATTGATTTTGTAATTGGACATGATTCAAATATTATTCAAAAACTCTCACACCCTGTAAAACTTGATGTTAGTAGATATATTTATCTTGGGAATAACGCCCTTGAACAATTAAATGTAATAGAAACAACACACAATCCAAGTTTAATAAAACTAATAAACAATACTTCAACAGCAATGGGAAAAAGACTTTTAAAAGAGAGACTTACCCATCCAGTTAAAGATAGTAAAGAGATTTTACGAAGACTTGCTCTTTCAAAAGAGCTTTATGATTATCATGCTCCAATAGAAAATGAGTTAGCAAATATTTATGATATTGAAAGATTAACAAGAAGAATTAAACTTAATCGTCTTCATCCTTTTGAGTTAAATTATTTGTATGATTCACTTTTAAGTATCAAAGAAGTTGTAACTTTTATGGAGAATTATAAGTTTATAACTCCACCTTGTAGTAGTGCTGATTTGGCTTTGTTTATTCAATCAATTGATTCAACTTTTGACTTAAATATTAGTGGAAAATATATGCTAAAAGATGTAGATACAAATATGATAAGTTCAGGGATAAACACTCAAATAGATGAATTAAATGTTCAAAATGAGGTTTTATATTCAAAATTAGAGCTTTTACAAAAACATATTTTATTCTTTATAAAATCTGATGATTCAAATTTTGTAGGAATAAATAGACTTGATAAAGAGGGATTTTTTATCACTTTAACTAAAAATAGATTTAATTCAATCAAAGAAGAGTTGATGAATTCTCATTTGATTGTGGATGATGAATTGTATTTGTTTAAAGATTTTACAATAAGAATTCAAACAAACTCTGTGAAAATATTTTGTAAATTAACAGAAGATGTTTCAGATAAATATGTACATAATTTACGAAAAATAATAGAGTTAAATAAACTTGTATTTAAAGAAAAAATTCTTGAATTTGAGAAAAAATTTGCTACTTTACTTCAAGAATTAGTACAGTTTATAGCAGAAGTTGATTTAACAGTTTCAAATATAAAAACAGCAAAAAAATATAATTATACTTGTCCAAAAATTGTAAAAACAAAAGATAATGAAAACTTTTTAGAGTTGATTGATTTGCGACATCCAATAATTGAAGCAAATGAAGAGCAGGGAATTTATGTACCAAATGACATTATTTTGGGAGAATTATCACTTGCTTCAAAAGAGTATAATGATAATGTAATTATCAAAAACTCAAATCCTGTAAATATGTATAACAATAAAATGCATGGAGTTTTACTTTATGGAATAAACTCTTCAGGAAAATCTTCACTTATGAAAGCTATTGGAATCTCTGTAATCATGGCACAAGCTGGATTTTATGTACCTTGTAAGTCTATGAGATTTTCTATATTTGATGCTGTATATACTAGAATTAGTGGAGCTGATAATATTGCAAAAGGTTTATCTTCATTTGCAGTTGAGATGTTGGAGTTAAAAAATATTTTTAATAGAGCAACTAAAAATTCTTTGATTTTAGGTGATGAAATTTCACATAGCACTGAAACAATGAGTGGATTAAGTATTGTTGCAAGTTCTATTTTAAAATTAGCAAAACTAGAAGCTATTTTTGTTTTTGCAACTCACTTACATCAACTTCCTGAAATTGAGGAGATACAAAAACTAAAAAATATAATTGCACTTCACTTATCAGTTATGTATAAAGATGAGGAAGATAAGTTGATTTTTGATAGAAAATTAGCCTATGGAAGTGGCTCATCAATGTATGGTTTAGAGTATGCAAAATCACTTCATATGGATAAAGAATTCTTATCTGTGGCAAATGAAATAAGAAAAAAATTAACTGATGATTATAGTGCAATAGAGAGATTAACTCAAAGAAAAACTTCTAAATACAATAACAATGTTTTTGCATCATCTTGCGTTATATGTGGACGAGCTTGTGATGATGTTCATCATATTAAAGAGCAAGCAAGGGCAAATAAAGATGGCTTTATTGGACACATAAATGCAAACCATAAATATAATCTTATTCCATTATGTAAAGAACACCATAAAATGGTACATGATGGAACAATTAATATAAATGGTTTTATTGCAACTTCTAAAGGTTTAGAATTACATTATACAATGGTTGAGAATTAACAAAATAGTTAATTAGTGATTTTAGTTATATTACATAGGCCTTTAAATTGGGGAAAGTCATTTATCTCTTTGATAAAACTTTTTGGAGTGGTTTTAGTAAAATGTTTAAATTCTTTAATAAAATGAGATTGATCAGAAAATTTGTATTCTAAAGCTAATTCACTGTATTCAATATTAAATTGTCTAAATTTCATATATTCTAAAACAGAGTAAAATCTTCCTAATCTACTTATATTTTGAGGAGTTAATCCTGTAAAATTTTTAACTTTTCTTTCAATTTGTCTAGTAGATAAATTTTGAGAATTGAAAAATTCATCTAGATTTCCATTTTTATAAAGTTGATTTATATTTATAATTATCTGTTCAGAACAAAAATTTGATTTATCAAATAGATTTATAAAAAAATCATTTAATAATGAATATATAATATTTTTATTATTTTTAACTTCATAAATTTTTTCTAGAATTGATTTATCAAAATTTAATGATAACTCATCAAATGTATAAATTCTATTTTCCAGTTGATTAACTGGGAGATTAAAAAGTTTGTAAAAAATACTTGGATTTAATTGAATATCAATTAGAAATATATCATCACTAATTAAATCATAATGGGCATTTACAACGGGAGGAATAATATATATTCCTCTTTTTATTTTTCCATTTTTATATATTGTCAAATCCATATTACCTTGAATAACAAAAGTAATTGTTGCACAACCATCAGGTAAAATATTTCTGGTATATGTTAATCCTTGATTACTATTACCTTCTAAAAACCAAAAAACTTTTATCCAATCTTTTAATTTTTCATTAGGTATGTACATTTTAGATGAGAACATTAAAAATCCTAATTAAAACGAATAAGTTATTTTAGCATAAAGATTGTCTTGGTCTTCACTTGAACTGTTATCTGAATAGAATTCATTATAAAGTAACTCTAATTTTAAAGAACCTTTTTGTAAATCAAAAACTTTTGATACACTAATTTCAAAGTTGTCTCCTATATCCTCAAATGAACCTGCACTTCCATTCAATTTTAAAATATCAAAATCATAAGATGCAAATCCTTCATAATAATCAAGTTTTTCTCCATCATTTTCCACATAAACTCCAAAAATATATTTTCCTCCAAGAGAAAATTTATCTATTGGATAAACAACTTTTATTTCAGTTTCATCTAAATTTGCAATATCTTTTGAATCAGGATATAAAAATTTTGTATATGTTAATGTTGTTTCAAATCCAAAAATTTCTTTTGAATAACCAGCATACAAATCTATTTCTCTATTTCCATCTAATCCTTCAAACTCAATATTTGAAGTCCAAGCTCCTGTGAAAAAACCATTATAAAGTAGAGTTCCTTCTAAAAATAGTGCAGCTTTATCATTAGTTTGAGTTATTCCTCTTACTAAATAGTTACTTGCTCCTGTGATATTAAAAGCTGTATCTATATCATTTGCATTCATAGATGAGATTGTTGAGACTAATAGTGCAGAACTTGCAACCAGTGATTTTAATTTTTTCATTTTTTTCCTTTTTTTGATATGAGGAAAGTATAACTAGGCAAAAAAATATTTTAAAGATGTCTAATGTTTAAAAAAAACTCAAAAATTCTTTAAAAAATTGAATAATTTGTTTAAATTGTCGTTTTTTTACAAAAAACAAATAAAAAAGTTCAAAATATATTTTGAAAATTTATTTAAAATGTATATATATTTAATGTATAAAAAATATACAAAAATGTCGCTTTTTTTCTATACTTTAATTTTTCAAATTTTTATAATTCGCTTATCAATTTGAGTTGATAAAAAGAAAAAAAGGAGATAAATTGAAGACTAAAAGTTTAAATTCAATGCTAAGAGTTAGTGTTGGTCTTTTGGTAGGAACAGTTGGTTTAAATGCAGCAAATATTGATGGAAAAACAATAATAGAAACAAAATGTGTTGCATGTCATACACCGACTTCTCAAGGATTCAGTAGAATTTCAGACCAAAGAAAAACACCTGAAGCTTGGTTTATGACGGTTGATAGAATGCAAAAAGACCATGGTTTAGTAATAACAAAAGAACAAGAACAAAGTGTTGTTAAATATTTATCTGATACTCAAGGTTTAAATTATGAAGAGAGTAAAGATTTTAGATATATATTAGAAAAAACACCTAATTATCAAGAAAAATTTGATGATACACTATTTGTAGAAATGTGTGCAAGATGTCATAGTGGAGCAAGGGTTGGTTTACAAAGAAGAACTCAAGGAGAGTGGGATAATTTAGTTAATTTCCATTTAGGAAAATTCCCAACATTAGAGTATCAAGCACTTGCAAGAGATAGGGATTGGTTGGATATCGCTCAAAAACAAATTGTTCCTTATTTAAAAAATACTTATGGAAATGAGAAAAAGTTTGAATTAAAAGCAATTGATTTTGAGGGTAGTTGGACTCTATTTGGGCATAAACTTGGTGATGGTGATTTTAGTGCAACATTAAAACTTACAAAAACTTCAAAAGATAATTACAATTTAACTTTAAATGGAAAGTTTATTGATGGAAGAGAATTAAATGCAACAGGAAGTGCGATTGTTTATAGTGGTTATGAATTTAGAGCAAAATTAGATGTAAATGGTGTCTCTTATAATCAAATATTTGCAGTTAATCCAGAAACTTTACAATTATCTGGAAGTATGTTTGAAACATTACATCCTGAAGAATACTCTTATGTAAAAGGTTTAAAATCAACAAATAAAGATACATCAATCTTAGGAATTTATCCAACTTCTTTAAAAGCTGGAGAAACAACAACTCTAACAATAATAGGAAATAATTTAGATAAAAATATCAAATTATCACAAGGATTAAAATTAAATAAAATTTTAGAAGCTGCATCAAATAAATTAGTTTTAGATGTAACTGCAAGTTCAAAATATGATGTAAAAGAGATTGATTTTACAATCAATTCTAAAAAATTTGAAAAAGAGTTTGTAGTTTATAAAAAACTTGATGGTTTAACAATTACTCCAAATTATGCAATTTCAAGAATTGGTGATGGTGGTGGAGCTATGCCAAAACAACATGCAATTTTTGAAGCTTATGGAGTAATTGCAGGAAGTGATGGAAAAGTTGGAACTGCTGATGATATAAATATTGGAAAAGTAGATGCAAAATGGAATATAGAGGCTTTTGACGAAAGAGCTATTGAAGATGAAGATGTTAAATATGTTGGAACAATTGATTCATTTAGTGGAAGATTTACACCATCGTTTGCAGGACCAAATCCAAAAAGAAAATTTAGCACTAATAATGCTGGAAATATAAAAGTAGTAGCAACTTATAAAGATGGTATTGAAACATATAAAGCAGATTCTCATATGATGGTTACAGTTCAAAAATGGGTAAATCCTCCAATTAATTAGGAGTTAATTATGAGTAATAATGAATTTAAAGTAAATAGACAAAATTTTAGAATTGTTAAAAAAGATAATGAAAATTTACTTTTTCATGTACCTACAACTTCTTTATTTGAAATAGATGAAACAAATGAAAAATTGTTAAATAGATTAAATAATAAAGAATTAAAAATAACTGATTTTTCCAAAGAAGAATTAGTTGAGTTAGAAAAACTAAATATTATTGGAAATATTGAAAAACAAGAGTACATAGAAGTTAAAAACTTTCCTGCAACTACACTTATTTTAAATGTAGCAACAGGTTGTAATCTTAGTTGTACTTATTGTTATAAAGCAGATTTAACAACTTTGAAAAATAGTGGAAATATGAGTTTTGAAACTGCAACTGCTGCAATTGAACAACTTTATGCAGGTGCTCCTAATCAAAAAGTTTACAATGTAACTTTTTTTGGTGGCGAGCCTTTGAGTAATTTTACTTTGATTAAAGAGGTTACAACTTTTGCAGTTAAATTTTTTAAAGAGAAAAATGCACTTGTTGATTTTACAATGACAACAAATGCAACACTTTTAACAAAAGAGATAATAGAGTTTTTAAAAGCTTATAAGTTTGGAATTACAATTAGTATTGATGGACCAAAAGCAATACATAATAAAACTAGACTTACAAATGCTGGAACTGGAAGTTATGACGCAGTTAGAAAAAAAGTAGAGATGCTTTTAAGTTTATATAATGATAGACCAATAGGTGCAAGAGTGACTCTTACGCGCGGAGTTACTCAAATTGAAGAGATTTGGGACCATTTATATAATGAACTAAAATTTACAGAAGTTGGATTTGCACCAGCAACTGCAAGTGATAACGCTATGTTTAATCTAAGTGAATTTGAACTTTTAAAAGTATTTGAAGGTTTTAAAGAGATGGGAGAAAAATATATATATTCAGCTTTAAAAGATGAATTTAATGGTTTTTCAAATCTACATAGATTACTTGGCGACATTCACGCAGGAAGAAAGAAAAAACTTCCTTGTGGTGCAGGTGTTGGGTTATTATCAGTTAGTTATGATGGAAATTTTGATTTATGCCATAGATTTACTGGAAGTGATTTTGGTAATTTTGGAAATATTAAAACAGGTCTTGATAAACCAAGACTATCAAACTTTATTGAAAAAAGATTAAATAAAAATGATGGAGATTGTTCAACTTGTCATATTAGAAATCTGTGTGCAGGAGGTTGTTATCACGAAAGTTATATTAGATACAACGACCCTACAAAAGCGGTGCTTCATTACTGCGATATTATGAGAGACTGGATAGATTTTGGATTATATGCTTATTCAAAAATAAGAAATAATAATCCTAAGTTTTTTGACTTATATTTTAAAGAAGAAAAAGGAGATGTAAATGGGCTTATTTAAACCTTTAAATCCAAAAGCAGATTTATTAAATAAATCTATAAAAGAGGGACGAGAAAAAGAAGTTGTTGCAATGCAAAGTATTGTTGGGTGTACAAGTACATTTGACCCAGGTTGGGAAGTTGATGCTTTTGGTGGAGTAGCAGGACTTTGTCAACCAATGGAATCAGACCTTTATGGATGTTCAGATCCTTGTTGGTGGCCAACACAAGTTCCTGATACTATGAATAATCCAGGATGGAGTTCAAAATCACCAGCAAGTTCAAAAGAGTGGAGAAATCTAAATTCTGTTTTTCCAATAGATGATAAATAAAAGGTTTTAAGATGAAAAGAGTTTCGATATTAAGTTCATTAGTTTTAGGTATGTTTATTAGTGGTTGTAGTTTAACACAACCAACAACTCCAACAAGTAATACTCAAAATTTAAAATTAGAAAAAAATAGAGATTATTTAGCAACTGTTAGTAGAAAAAATGAATTACATATAGTAGATTCAACTACAAATAAACTTTATAAAACTTGTAAATTACAAGGTGATTATATGAGTGGAGGAATGGTTATTTCTCCAAAAGGTGATACTGCTTATGTTCTACAAGATAATTGGGGTGCAGTTTATGGATATGATTTAAATAGTTGTGAAAATACATTTAGAGCAAAATTTTCTTATGATAATGTAAGAGCGATGTCAATTTTTTCATTTACCTTAAGTCCTGATGGGAAAAAGCTTTATACTATTTCGAATCCAACACAAATGTTAAATGATAGATATAAAGTTCTTGACCCAGTATTTAAAACATTTAATACAAATGACGGATTAGATGCTAAACCAATTGATAGTTTTAAAGCACCAAGACAAATAACAGTTATGGCAACTGCTGATGATGGAACTTTATATGCGTCTGGTTCAAATGTATATAAAATAGATCCAGAGAAAAAAGAGTTTTCAATTGCTGCAAAATTGAGAAATTGGGATAGAGCAAATTACTCTTCAGCTGATGTTTTAGCAATGTGGCCAATTGGAAATGTATCAAAAGAGTTTTTACTTATGTATACAGCTGCCAAATTCCCAAATGATAAAATGGATATGAATGAAGCAGAGTTTGTTTGGGGAGCAACTAGAGTTGATTTGAAAACAAATGAAATTGTTCAAGAAGATTTTGCACCACTTGAAAGTGTAATGTTTACAGGTATGACTCATCCAAAAGATACAAATCTTTTATATGGAGTTTTAACTGATTTAACAAAATTTGATAGAAAAAATCAAAAGGTTATTAAAAGAGTTTATTTAGACCATTCATACTATTGTATAAATTTTGCAACAGATGCTTCTAAAATTTATCTTGGTGGAACTTTTAATGATATAGCGGTTTATAATCCAGATACTTTAGAAAAAATTACAACAATAAAATTACCTGATGGTGATGTTGGAGCTGGAACTTTACAAGTATTTAGGGTTAAGTAATAATATGTTTAAAAATATTTTATATCCTCTCTTACGTAAAAATAAGAGAGGATTTTTTGTCATTTTCTTTTTTTCAATTCTTGTATCTCTTGGTGGAGCAATTCAACCATTTATTATGCAACACATAATTGATAATGCAATTTTAGCTTCAAATATAAATCAACTTTTTTATCTTGTTTTAATCTCTTTTTTTCTTGCAATTTTTGTGATGTTGATGAGTGCTGTAAATGAGATTTATTACACAAAAAATTCAATGAATATTTTATTTGAATTTAGAAAAATAGTTTTTAATAGACTATTTTTACATGATAAAACTTTTTTAAATAAATATCATTCTGCAGATTTGATGAGTAGAGTTCAAGGTGATATTAGTGAACTTCAAAGGTTTTATACAGATAGTATATTTTCACTATTTTCAACTATCATTAGTCTTGTATTTATCTCTTGTATTATATATTCATATAATATAAAACTAATGATATTAATACTTATATTTTTACCAATAGAGTTTATTTGTTTAAAACCTCTATATCCACATATGCAAAATAGTACAAAAACTATGAGGGAATCAACTTCAAATATTGGTAAATTTTTTATAGAAAGTTTTAGATATATGTTAACTATAAAAAATCTTGGAGCAAAAGAACAAGTTATAGACAAACTTGATTTTATTCAAGATGATTATAAAAATATTGTAATAAAAAACAAAAAAATAAATCTACTTTTTTCTCAAATTCCTGCATTTATCTCTCTTCTTGGAAAAACAATAATTATAGCTTATGGTGGATATTTGACAATTAAAGGTGAATTAAAAATAGGTGAACTTGTGGCATTTTTGACATACTTTACTATGATTTTAGCACCAGTTCATACGATATTAGGAGTTATAAATAATTTTCCAAAAGTAAAAGTAAGTCTTAATAGAGTGCTTGAAATATTACCAAAAGAGAAAGATAATATAGAATTAATAACAAAAAATTTTGATTTAAGCATAAAAAATTTAGAGTTTTTTTACTCAAACAATAAAATATTTGAAAATCTAAATCTTTTTATAAAAGAAAAAAGTAAAATCGCAATTATTGGAAAAAACGGTGCAGGTAAAACTACCTTCGCTGATTTACTTTGTGGATTTGTAAAAGCTAACAATGGAGATATTTTTATAGGAAATCAAAAAATAGGAAAAAATGATTATATAAACTTCTCTTTATATTTGGTAAAGTTAGAACAAAGCCCAATTATTTTTGACGATACATTAAAAAACAATCTTCTTTTAGCTAAAAACAATGCAAGTGAAGAGGAGTTAATAGATTCTCTAAAAAAAACAGGTATGTTTGAGTGGTTTAAAAAGTTAGAAAAAGGTTTAAATACAAATATTTTAGAATCAGGAGCAAATCTTTCTGGTGGTCAAAAACAAAGATTAGCTCTTTCAAGATTAATTTTATTAAATCCAAAAATTATAATTTTAGATGAATTTACCTCTTCAATTGATGAAAAAGATAGTACTTGGTTTTATGAAAATATTTCATTAATTTTCCCAAATTCAACTATTATTGCAATAACACATAATCTAAATATGTTGAGCTATTTTGAAAAAGTTTATTTACTTGAAGATAAAACTTTAAAAGAGTACAAAAATGCCTAAAGAGGTTTTTGTTGCACTAATAGATAGCGGTTGTGATTTTGAAACCTTTGAAAAAATTGCAATAGAGATTGAAGAGAATGAAATAAAAATAGTAAATCAAAAAAAAATAAATTTTGAACATGGAAATGTTATTGGAAATATTATAAAAGATGAAAATACAAATATTTATGATATTCAAGTATTTAACGAAAATTTATCAACTACTCCTAATCATATTTTTGGTGCATTAAATTATCTAAAAGATAAAAAAGTTGATGTAATAAGTATGAGTTTGGGACTTAAAACAAACTATAAAGAGATAGAAAGTTTAGTGAATGAATTTATAAAAAAAGGTGTTGTAATAATCTCTTCATACCCAAGGCGTGGAGAAGAGTTTGTTTATCCCGCTTCTTATGAAAATGTTATAAAAGTAACTTCTGAGGGAATGTGTAAAGATGATAAAGTAGTTGTTTTAGATAAAGAAAAACTATTTTTTGGAGCAAATCCATTTTCAAATGTAAAAAATGTAGCAGGTTCAAGTGTTGCCGTTGCTAAGTTTACAAAAGAGTTTTGTTCTTTTTTCAAAAAGGGTTTTAGTAAAGTTGAGATAATTGAAGAGTTTTCAAAAAGGATTGTTAAATGAATAGTAATAAAAAGATAGTTGTACTTGGTGCTGGAATTGCAGGTACTTCTACAGCTATAGGACTTAAAAAATTAGGTTTTGATGTAACAGTGATTTATAAAAATAGACCTTTTACTGCTTTTGAAGGATTTAGTGAAAAAACAAAAGAGGGACTTATTTCTCAAGGTTGTATAAATGCTTCTAAACTTTTAGTTGAACAATCTTTACGAAATTCAAATTGGGCAACAAAATCAAATAGAGTAAATTATGAATTTGTTGTAAATAGAAGCATATTAGACAATGCCTTATTAGAAGATTTAAAAGAGAATCAAATAAAAATAATTGAAGCAAAAGTTGTAGGAGCAATAGATTCACTTGAAAAAAAACCTAAAATTACATATAAAATAGATGAAGAAAAATATGATTTAATTGCAGATTTTATGGTTGATGCAAGGGGTAGATTTACTCCTTTTAAAGATGAATATATTTGTGGTCCAAAAAGTTTTTCTCTTCTTCAAGAATTAGAACTTGAAAATATAAAAGAAAATAAAACTTCCATTGATTCTGTAAAAGATGGTTGGATTTGGCAAGCTTATGTTGGAAATAAAAGAGGTTATATTCAATTTTCTTGTGATGAAGAGTTTTTAAATAGAGTTAATAGTTTTGAAGATATGTTAAAAATTTTGCAAGAACAAGATATAAAACTTTGGAGTTTAAATAACTATAAAGTTGTAGGAAAATTAGTAAAAAGAGATTCTTTTTGCAAAATCCATAAAGAGATAATAAATAATAAAATGATATTAGTTGGGGATAGTGCATCAAGTGTTGACCCACTTTCTGGAAATGGTGCATTTCAAGCTATGAGTATGTCAAGTATTGCCCCATATGTAATAAATACAATTTTAAATAAAAGTGAAGTCGAACAAAAAGTGGCAATTGATTTTTATAAAAGTAGGGTAGAGTTTATTTTTGATAAATTTACAAAAATTGGTAAAGAGTTTTATTTATTAGAAAAAAGATTTGATACAATTTTTTGGCAAAAAAGACAAACTTGGCCACAAAATAAAGATAAATTAGAAAATCAAATTCCAAGAATAGAAAAAAAAGCAGTCGTAAAAAATGGTTTTGTAAATCAAAGTGAGGTAATAATCACAAAAGAGAATCCTTTTGGTGCTTGTTATTTTGGTAATATTGAAATTATAGACCTAGCTAAATATTGTTTGAAAAATAGATTTGAAGACTCTTTAGAATATTTTGATGTTTTTTCCAAAGAGAAAAATCTCTCAATGGAATTTTATAACTCTTTGAAAAAATGGTTTATTTCTCAAGAGATATTATTTTAATATCTCTTTTAATAACTACTAGTATCTTTGTTTTTTAACAAATCTTTTTTAAATCTTACTACTTTATTTCTACCTGTATCTTTAGCTTCATAAAGCGATAAATCTGCAAATTTAATACATTTCCAAATTTGGTCTGTATCAGTTGGGAAGAAAGAGTATCCTATACTTACAGTTTTACTAAATGATTCATTATTAAATGTAAATATCAATTTAGAGAAATCTTGATTTATTTTATTCGCTAATTTTAAAGCACTCTCTTCAGTTGGATTTTTCATTATTATTAAAAACTCTTCCCCACCAAATCGAATAATAAATTCATTTTCACTTACTGCATCTTTCATTGTTTGAGCTAATTTTTGTAAAATAGCATCACCAGCATCATGCCCATAAGTATCATTTATCATTTTGAAATAATCAATATCTAAGAACATAATAGCAAAAGTTGTTCCTTCTCTTAATTCAAAAGGAAGTTTTCTATCTATAAATTCATCTAAATATTTTCTATTATAAAGTCCTGTTAATCCATCTACTAGATTTCTTTCTCTTAATACATCCATTAAAAGTTTACTTTCTAAAATAGGTTTTGTCTCTTCAAGATATTTTTTAATTATTCCAATTTGATATTTAACATGTTTTAAACACTCTTGGTCGTGACAAATTATATGAATAATTACATTTTTTTGGTCATTGATTAAAAATGGAATACAAATATGTTTTGTATCATTTTTACAAGTTGCAAGTCTGCAAATTTCTGGGAAATTTTCAGATGAGACAATTGTATCAGTTCTTTCTGCTCTACATCTCTCTTTTATATTATTTGATAAATTACAACAAGGAGTAGTATCTTTTGTTGCAAAAATTACTTTTCTTTCATCTTTTATCAAATCTGTTTCAAAAATAAAGAACTCTTGTATTTTTAATTTATCTTTTAAAACTTGAATTAATCTATAATAAATATCTTCTTTTGTTAAATCAGTTTCTATTGTTTTTTTATAATTATAAATTTCAGAGATATCTTCAATTATCTCTTTTGCACTTAAAAGTTTGTCATTATTTACATTTATTGATCTATTATGTACAAAAGCAGTAAGATTTTTTTCAATTCCAGTTAATACAGTTTCAAGTTTTTCAATAAGTTCATTTAACCAAGCAGAAGCTTCTTTGTCTTCTTTTAAAACACCAGCTTTTGCTCTTACACTATAATCACCTTCATGTACTTGTTTTAAAACTTCAGTAATTGAATCAAAAGAAGTAGTATAAGGTTTAATTTTTTTACTAATATAAATCAAAATAAATATTAAAAATAAAGAGATAATTGCAATAATATTTAATAAAACAGCGATACTTGAAATTCTATCTTCTTGAATATCAAAAGTTAAAGAAATAGCTCCTAAAACTTCTCCCTCTTGTGCATTATGACAAGATAAACAATTTGGTTTATCTTGTGAAGAAGCTGTATATGGAATTGTAATTCTTAAAGTTGCATTTGTTAATGACTCTTTTATTACAACTTCTTCTTTCCCTGTTTCTAATACATCTTTATCTATTTCATCTCTTGGAATTTCATTTGTTAATTTTGATTGTCCAAATTGTTTACTTACACTTTTTGCTCTAATAATCCATAAATCATTTACTTCATTTAGTTGACTTATACCCTCTAAAAAAGTCTCTCTTTGATCCATATTTCCATTAACCATATGAGAAGTTAATGATTTTTTTACAATATCAGCAGTTAAATAAGCTCTTTTTTTTGCACTATCATATCCACTTTGCCTAGACCCAAGTGCAACTAATGCAACTATGACAATAGTTAGTAGTGTAACCATTGAAAAGATAATAATAGTTATTTTTTTATTAGAGTTCATTATTCAACCTTTGAGGAATCAATTTAGTTACAAAGAATAACATTATTTTTATTAAAATATTTTTTATTTGTTATTAAATAATTTATAAAATTTTAAAAGCTTCTTCTAAATCAAGAGTTCCTTCATAAAAAGCTTTACCAACAATAACACCTGAAATGTTTCCGTTATTTTTGCAATTTATGATATCTTGAATATCTTTTACTCCACCACTAGCAATTGTATCAACATTACTTGCCAAAGCAATAGATTCTGTAAATTCAACATTTACTCCACAAAGCATACCATCTTTTGAAATATCTGTACAAATAATAGCTTGAACTCCTGCATTTGCAAATTCACGCGCAAGATCAGTTGCTTTCATAGTTGAAACTTCTGCCCAACCTTCAACTGCAACCATTCCATTCATTGCATCAATTCCAACAGCAATTGGATATTTTGAAGCCATATTTTTAACAAATTGAGGGTCTTTTACCGCAATTGAACCAAGAATTAATCTATCAACACCAAGTTCAAGATACATTTTGATAGTCTCTTCATCTCTAATTCCACCACCAAGTTCGATTTTTAAATTACAGTTTTCTCTAATTTTTTTAATTTGCTCTAAATTTGCAGGTTTTCCAGCAAATGCACCATTTAAGTCAACTATATGAACCCATTTTGAACCCAATTCTTCAAATCTTTTTGCCACTTGCCATGGCTCATCAGAATAGATTTTTGCACTATCCATCAAACCTTTACTAAGTCTTACAGCTTTTCCGTCTTTTAAATCAATTGCTGGTAAAATATCCATTAAATAAATCCTTAACTACATAAATTTTCTATTGTTTCTTCTATTGTTTTAAATTTAAACTCAAATCCTAAATCTAATAATTTTTTTGGAATTGCACTTTGTCCATCAGTTAGAACTCTTGCTCCTTCACTAAAAATTAGTTTTAAAACAAATTCTGGTACTGGAAGTATAGTAGGTCTTTTTAGTGTTTTCCCTAAAGCAAGGGTTAGACCTTTGTTTGTTGTTGGTTTTGGAGCTGTTAAATTAAAAATACCTTCATGAGAATTTTCAATCACAAATTTGTAAGCATTTAATAAATCATCTATATGAACAAAAGAAAAAGCTTGTTTTCCACTTCCTATTGTTCCTCCAAGACCTAATTTAAAAGGAGTAATCATTTTTTGTAATGCTCCACCCTCTTGACCCAAAACAATACCAAATCTAAAAATTGCTACTTTTGTTGTTTCATTTTTTGCTTTTAAAGCCTCTTTTTCCCAATCTTGACAAAGATTAGATAAAAAATCATTTGAAAAAGAGCCATTTTCATCATATGTTGAAATATTGTCATAAATCCCAACAGCAGAAGTTGAAATTAATATTTTAGGTTTATTTGAAATACTATTTATAGCTTTTACTATTTTTGAAGTTGTATCTATTCGGCTAGAATAGAGTAATTTTTTATAAGATTCACTCCATCTATTTATAATATTAGCACCTGCTAAATTTATTACAATATCAGTAGTGTTTAATAACTCTTCCAATTTATTATTGTTATTTAAAATCTCTCTAGAAATAGGAATAACTTTATATCCTACATTAGAAAAAAATTTAGTTAAGCTTGTACCTACAAATCCACTAGCACCGCTAATTGCAATAGTTTTCATATAAAATCCTTTATATTTATTTAATATTCATAAAGTTTTTTAAAATTCTTAATCCATTTTCATGAGATTTTTCAGGATGTGGTTGGAAACCATAGATATTATCTTTGTTTACAGCACTTGCAAACTCATATCCATAAGTTGTTTTACCTATTATATTTTCTTCTTTTGTTACCGCATGATAAGAGTGAACAAAATATAAATATGGATTATGAAGTCCTTCAAATAAAGGATGTTCTTTGTTTACAATTGTATTCCAACCCATATGAGGAATTTTAAAATCTTCATGCATTTTTGTTTTGTCAAATTTTACAACAACACCATCAATTAACCCTAAACCATCAGTATGACCAAACTCTTGAGAACTTTCAAATAAAAGTTGCATTCCAAGACAAATACCTATCATTGGTTTACCACTTTTTGCAAATTCATTAACAGCTTCATTCATACCTGTTTTAATTAGATGTTCCATGGCATCTTTATATGCTCCAACACCAGGCAAAATAACTCTATTAAAATTCTTTAAATCATCAGGGTTTTTAACAATAGTTGCTTTTGCATCAAGTAAATGACAAGCATTATAAACACTTGCCAAATTTCCCATATTGTAATCAATTATTCCAATCACTACTTCAGTCCTTTAAATTTGTTCCCAATTTTTAAAGATTATACTAAAGTTTTGCATCAGCTAGGGTTAAAGAGAATAATACTTGATTATTTTTTTTCTCTAAAGCCTTTTTTGCTTGTTTAATTGTAGCACCAGTTGTGATTAAATCATCACATAAAATTGTCATTTGATTAGTTATATTTGTAACTTCAAATTTTCTTGGATTTTTCTGTCTAAATTCTAAATCTTTTCCTGCATATTTGACAATATTTGTGGCTTTTAAAGAGTTATATTTTGGTGTAATAAATTGTGAGTTTAGATGTTTTGCCAAAATTGCAGTATGAGAAAAATCATGTCTTGTATGGTCATCAATTGGAATAGCAAAAACTTGTGAAGTAAAAGTAAAATTTGAAGCAAATTTAGCAAAAGAGAGTTTTGCTAAAAGATTAAAAACTCTATCTCCATGAAAATAATATTTTGAAGAGATTAAATTTTCAAGTTCTGAAAGTGAATAAAAAGAGTAGTTAAAAAATCCATCTTCTATTTCTCTTTTGTGAAAAGAGGGTGTTAAAAGATTTGTTTGACAATCTTTACAAATAATTTGAAATGATAAGTTTTTACAGGTTAGGCAAATCATAAAATAATTATAGAATTTATTTTATTAAATTCTATAATTAATAAAATCAGATTTTTAAAACAGCCATAAATGCTTCTTGCGGAACATTTACTTTTCCAATTGCTTTCATTCTTTTTTTACCTTCTTTTTGTTTTTCAAGAAGTTTTCTTTTTCTTGTAATATCTCCACCATAACATTTTGCAGTTACGTTTTTCCCCATTGATTTCACAGTTTCTCTAGCAATTACTGTACTTCCAATACTTGCTTGAACGGCTACTTCAAAAAGTTGTCTAGGAATTAACTCTTTTAGTGCTTTTACAAACTCTCTACCTTTTGAAACCGCTTTATCATCAGGAACGATGATTGAAAGTGCATCAACAACATCACCAGCAACTCTGATATCAAGTTTTTTAAGATTTCCAGGTCTAAATCCAACTGGCTCATAATCAAATGAAGCATAACCTTTTGTTGTTGATTTTAATTTATCATAAAAATCCATTACAATTTCATTCATTGGTAAATCATATTCAAGTAAAACTCTTTTCCCTAAATAATCCATTTTTATTTGGATTCCTCTTTTATCATTAAGAAGTTTTATAACATTTCCTAAAAATTCATCAGGTACTAAAATAGTAGCTTTTACATATGGCTCAAAAATTGTTTTTATATAGTTTGGTTCAGGAAGTTCGCTAGGATTTTGTATCTCTATTACTTCTCCATTACTTTTTTCAACTTTATATACAACAGTTGGTGCAGTTGCAATTAAATCTAAATCAAACTCTCTTTCAAGTCTTTCTTTAATAACTTCCATATGAAGCATACCTAAGAAACCAGTTCTAAATCCACTTCCTAAAGCTGCTGAACTTTCAGGCTCAAAAGAGATTGAAGAGTCATTTAATTTTAGTTTATTTAATGCATCTCTTAAATCTTCAAATTTATCAGTTTCAATTGGATAAATTCCTGCAAATACAAATGGTTTTGCTGGTTCAAATCCATCAATTGGCTCAAGAGTTGGATTTTTTGCATCAGTCATTGTATCACCAACAGCAATACCATCTAAAGTTTTAAGTCCAAGTACAACAATACCAATTTCACCAGTTTTGATTTCTAAAGTATCTTGTCTTTTTAATGGATGAGGATACATAAGTCCAATTACTTGATGTTCAACTTTAGTATTCATAAGTCTTATTTTTTGGCCTTTTTTGATACTTCCATCATAAACTCTTACAAGTGCAAGTGCTCCAAGATAGTTATCAAACCAAGAGTCATAAATAAGAGCTTTTGTAGGAGCATCTTCATCACCATTTGGAGCTGGAACTCTATCAACTATTGCATCAATTAAATCTTTTACTCCAAGTCCTGTTTTTGCAGAAATTAGATTATGTAAAGTACAATCAAGTCCAATAGCTTCTTCAACTTCTTCTAAAACTCTAATAGGGTCAGCACTTGGTAAATCTATTTTATTTACAACTGGCAATAATTCTAAATCATTATCCATTGCAATATATACGTTTGCTATTGTTTGTGCTTCAACACCTTGAGTTGAATCAACTATTAGTAAAGCACCTTCTGATGAAGCTAATGAACGACTAACTTCATATGAAAAGTCAACGTGCCCTGGAGTGTCGATTAGGTTTAAAACATATTTTTGACCATCTTTTACATAATCAAGTCGAACACTTTGAGCTTTGATAGTAATACCTCTTTCTTTTTCGATATCCATTGTATCCATAACTTGAGAAGTCATTTCTCTATCTGTAATAGCTCCACATTCTTGAATAATTCTATCTGCAAGTGTTGATTTTCCATGATCAATATGTGCAATAATACTAAAATTCCTAATATTTTTTTGCAAAGTTCTTCCTACTGTTTGTTTATTGTTTTATTAAATTATTCGCGATTGTATCTAAAGTTTAGTAAGTTTCTAGTTAAATGGTTTTTTGAGTTAGTTTTTAAAGATTTAGAAGATTCTAAATCTTTAAATATTATTGATTTATTAAAGCTGTAACTCTTCTATTTTTAGCTTTTCCCTCTTCTGTATCATTTGTAGCAATTGGTTGAGTTTCGCCATATCCAATAGCTTTTAATCTTGTATATTCAATTCCAAAAGATTTAAGTTCATTTACAACAGATATCGCTCTTCTATCTGAAAGATTTTGGTTATATTCGTCACTACCTTTTGAATCAGTATGAGCTTCAATAAGAGCTGTCATAGTTTTATTTTGTTTCATTAAATTTGAAAATTGTAATAATTTTTCTTTATAAATAGGTTTTATTTCTGCTGAATTGTTATCAAAATTGATATTTAAGTTAATAGTTTCAACACAGCCATCTTTATTAACTTTTACACCAGGAGATGTGTTTGGACATTTGTCAAAATTATTTTTTACACCATCTTTATCATCATCATTATCAATAACAATTGGTGCTTTAGTTATTTCTTCTTGATATATCTTTTTTTCTTCAATTTTAGGAACTTTAGCACTTATTACATCATCTTTATAAGTTTTTCCTAAAGGCATTCCTAAACCTAACGTGTACATTAAATCATTTTGATTTTCTTTAGTTGCTATTAAATGTCTAATATCACCTTTGATTGCTATTCCATAATAAGGAATATCATATCTTAAACCAACTCCATAATTAAATAATGCTGAGTCTTGAAAATTACCAAGTTCTTGAGTAACATCTTGATAACCAATACCTGCTAAGCCATAAGCTGATAATCTATCTGTTAGTTCAAATTTTTTAACAGCATTTAAAAAAGCACGATTTATATTTGTATTTCCATTTTCAGAAGAATTATTATAAGCAACATTTGCACTTCTCATATATGCGATTTCAACTTGATCAATGAATAAATCACTGAAATTTTTACCTACAGAAATTCCTCCATTTATATATGAATCATCATCTAAATTTACTTTACTGTCAGTTAAAATACCTGAAACAAAAGGTGTAATTTCATAATCATAAGTTTTACTTGAATCACTTGCAGCAAAAATGATTGAAGAACAGAAAATTGAAGTTAGTAAGATTTTTTTCATTATTTCCCTTTAAATAATTAATTTTTGGATATAATAACAAATAAATAATTTTATTTAGTTTAAAATTATTTATTGTTTGAAATAAAAAAGGGTCGAGATGATTCTCGACCCAAAAGAAAATATAATTTTATTTTTAAAATTATTTAACCATTACAGCTTCAACTCTTCTGTTTTCAGCTCTACCTTCAACAGTTTCATTTGATGCAACTGGTCTAGTTTCACCAAAACCTACAGCTTTGATTTTTGTGCTATCAACACCTAAATCAGTTAATGCTTTAACAGTAGAAGCAGCTCTTCTTTCTGATAATTTTTGGTTGTAAGCATTTGAACCAACAGAATCTGTATGTGCTTCAATTGATGCTTTTAATTTTGGATTAGCTTTCATCATTTTTGCAAATTCAGCAATTCTTGAGTTATAAGAATCTTTGATAACAGATTTATCAGTATCAAAATTAATATTTAAGTTGATTAAAGTCATACATCCAACTGTATCAACTTTTGCACCTTTCATTGTATCTGGACATTCATCTAAATTATCAATTACACCATCACCATCTGTATCTTTTGGTGCTGCAACTGGTGCAGGAGTTTCAACAGGAGCTGGTTTTTCAACAACTGGAGCTGCTTTTGCAACTTCTCCAAATGGAACAGCAAATCCTAAAGTATATAATAAGTTATTATCTCCATGATCAGCTTCAATTACATGTCTAACATCGAATTTTAAAGATAATTCTTCAGCAACTTTATATTTGATACCAGCACCGTAGTTACCAAATAATCCATCTTCATTACCTTTAGCTTCATCATCAAAAACTTCTACCCCAGCTCCAACTAATGTATATAAAGATGCATCAGCAGTTAATGGATATTCTTTGATTAAGTTAGTAAATATTCTAGTAACACCAGTATCATTGTTAGTTCCTGTGTAACCAACATCTTCGATTGATCTTAAGAAACCTAATTCAACTTGGTCAATAAAAGAATCAAATTGATTAAAACCTAAACTTAAACCAGCATTTGCATAGTTTCTATCTAAATCTAAATTACCTTCTGTATGAACTCCACCTATTAATGGAGTAATTTCATATTTGTAATCACTGTTCGCAGCTAATGCTAAAGAAGCACAAGCAATTGTTGATAATAATACTCTTTTCATGTTTTTTCCTTTTTGATAATAATTTCGCGAATTATAACATATTTTTCGAATTTTTAATATTAAGCATTAAAAATTGAATTAACAGACTCATTATTGTATATTCTTCTAATGGCTTCACCAATTATACTAGAAGCTGTTAAAACAGTTATCTTTTTAGCATTTTTTTGTGTAGGAATTGTGTCTGATATAACTAATTCATCTAGTTCACCTTTTTCAATTCTTTCATATGCTGGACCACTTAATACACCATGAGTACAACATGCCATTACAGAAGTTGCACCTTTTTTCTTTAAAACTTCAGCAGCTTTTACTAATGTTCCAGCTGTATCAACCATATCATCAACTAAGATAACATCTTTACCTTTAACATCACCAATAATATTCATAACTTCAGCAACATTTGCTTTTTCTCTTTTTTTATCAACAATTACTAAATCATAACCTAGTTTATCTGCATACGATCTAGCCCTTGCAACTCCACCAATATCTGGACTTGCAATAATTGGATTTTTTAAATGTTTACTTCTAATATAGTTTACGAATAAAATTGAACCAAATAAGTTATCAGCAGGAATATTAAAAAATCCTTGAATTTGAGCAGCATGTAAGTCAATAGTTACAACTCTTGTAATTCCAGCAGCTTCTAATAAATCAGCAACTAATTTAGCTGTAATTGGAACTCTTGGAGCTGCTTTTCTATCTTGTCTAGCATAACCGTAATAGGGCATTACAGCAGAAATAGATTTTGCACTTGAACGTTTAAGTGCATCAACCATTATTAATAACTCCATCAAATTATCATTTGTTGGTGCACATGTTGGTTGAATTATAAATACATCTTGTCCTCTTACACTTTCTGTTATTTGAACAGAAATTTCACCATCACTAAATTTATTTAAAGTTGCATCTGAAACTGGCATACTTAAATATTCACCTACTTTTCTTGCAAATTCAGGATTAGCTGAACCACTAAAAAGTTTAAATGTTGACATAAAAAATTCCTTAGATTGATATACATTATTATATCTAAAGAGCACTTAATGAATTTTAAATTAATCTTTTATTAAGAATTATATATTATAATGATAATCAGTATTAATTATATGTAAAAATATAAGATGTATAAATAATATAACAAAGAATTATAATGGTAGTTTATTTAATGTTATAATTTTATTGTTCTTCTAATATGAATTTTACATTTTGCGCGAAATGTTTTATTCAAAAGATTTATTATATTTAAGGAAAAAACATGAAAAACCTTTTAAGAGGTCAAACAATAAGTTTAGTAGCTTGTGGATTAATTTTAACTTCAACTATGTCTTTGGGGGCTGAGACAATAGATAGTGCATTTAAAGAAGGTAAAGTTTCAGGAAGCTTAGCTTTATATGGTGAAAAACATGATAAAACAGCTGGAAATTTAGATTCTGGATTTGGTAATGGAAATGCAACAATTGGGTATGAAACAGGTTCATTTTATGGTTTCACAGCTAAAGCTGAATTTAAAGGAAATCTAGGTCTTGGTGAAATAGAAAAAAATGATAGAGATGGAAATTCAGATTCTGCATTTGCAAATAACGCATTAATGACTGAAGCATATATAAAATATACAACAGAAGGTTTTGCTATAAGTGCCGGTAGACAAGCTATTGATTTAGAATGGTTGGGTGATTATAATGAATCAGTAGTTGCAGCAATTACAGCTATTCCAGATACTACAATTGTATTAGGATTTGCAAATAGACAAGCTGAATCTGGAATTGATTTAAGTGAAGATTTTACTGATATCAATGGAAGTAAAGGTGTTTATGTAGTTGATGCTAAATATGCTGGTTTAAAAGATGTTGAATTAAATCCATATTATTACTCAGCTCCTAATCTTGCTGATTGGTATGGTTTAAAAACAATATTTACAACTGAATATTTTGGTGCTATTGCACACTATGCTGCTTCAAATGAAGAAACACAAAAAGATGGTTCAATTGGTCATATAGAATTAAATACAACTTTAGAAGGAGTTTCTGCAGCAGTTGGTTATATTAAAGCTGGTAAAGATGTTGGAGCAGGAAGTATGAGTAAAGGAGGAGACAACATTTCTCCATTTGATACAGGTAATAATACTTATTCAGCAGATGCAAAAACTATATATGGTTCATTAGGATATACAATTGTTGGAATTGAATTATGTGCTTTATATGGTGAAACAAAATATGGTACAAATGATTATAAAGAAACAGAATTAAATTTAACAGCAGGTTATTCTATAACTGAGTCAATTAAAACATCGATTTTATATGGTGTTGTTAATGAAGATTCAAGAGAAACATCTTTTTCAGATGATAAATATGTACTAGCAAGTGTAGAATATACTTTCTAATATAAATTTATGTAAATATAATTGGGGAAAATTTCCTCAATTTATATCTAAGATTAATTACTTTTTAAAATCTCTTGCCTACTTTTCTTGCGTATTTATTGTAAAATTAATAATTAAAATATTGTATAAAAAATATACATTAAAGGTATTTATAATTTGTTTACTTAATGTTATAATTTTTTTGTTCTTCTAAGATAAATCTTTTTCAGTCATGAAAAGTTTTACAAATAATAATAAGGAAAAATTATGAAAAAATTAAGTTTAGCAGCTTTGTTAGCGTTAGGTACACTGGGGTCAGTATCAACAATTCAAGCAAATGATTTAGAGGTTAGTGGTAATGTAGGAGCAGCTTCAAATTATATTTGGAGAGGTATGACTCAAACTAAAGATAAATCTGCTGTTAATGGTGGTGTTGATTTAAAATATAATGGTTTTTATTTAGGTACTTGGGCTTCAAATGTTGATTTTGGTACACAAGCAAATTATGAATTAGATGGATATGTTGGTTATAGTAATACAATTAATGATTTTTCATATGATTTATCTTATATTAAATATATGTATCCTGATTCAAAAGATCAATCTGATTTTGATGAAGCAAAACTTGCATTAGGTTATACTTTAGGAGATTTATCATTAGGTGCATCTTACTCTAAAGCAATGTATCAAGAATGGGGTGGACACAAACCATATTATGTTGAAGGAACAGTATCATATGACTTTAAAATCTTAAGTGTAGATGCAAGTTATGGAGATTATCAAGATTATGGTAGAAATTATACAGCTGGAATTAGTAAAACTGTTGAAATTGAAGGTCAATCAATTGATTTAGCACTTATTTATGCAAATTATAATCCAGATGATACAACTAAAGGTGATCAAAAAAATTTATTTGTAACAGCAAAATATTCATTTTAAATATTATATGAGTTGACGTATAATGTCAACTCACATAAGTAAATCTTTTAGATTTATTTAGTTCCTTCTATCCAAGCACTTCCAATTACTTTTTGTCTATCATAAAAAACTGCAAGTTGCCCATTTGCAACACCATAAACTGGTTCTTTTAAAGTAATATATGCTTTTTCATCTTTAATTTCTACTTCGCAAGGTGTTGAAGTTGATCTATATCTTAGTTTTACACTACATGAAAATTTAGTATCATCAATAAACATATTTAGATTATTTCCAACAACTTCATTTACTTCTAAAGCTTCTTTTTTACCTACAACAATAGTGTTATCTTTTGGATTTAATTTTGTAACAAAATGTGGTTCATGTGCTCCATGAACTGTAAATCCTCTTCTTTTCCCAATTGTATAATGTGCAAAACCTTTATGTTTTCCCACTACATTGCCATTTTCATCTAAAACATCACCTTCTTGGTCAATATTTGCATGTCTTTTTACAACGTCAGTGTAAACTGTCTCAACAAAACAAATCTCTTGAGATTCACTTTTTTCTGTAATTTTTTTGTATGCCACATCTAAATCAGCACCAAATTTTACGATGTCTTCTTTTTTATAAGTGCTAAGTGGAAACATCATATATTTTAAGGCTTCTTTATCTACTTGCGATAAAAAATAACTTTGGTCTTTTGTTTTATCATCAGCTTCATAAAAAAACTTACCATCAGTTTTTGCATAATGTCCAGTTGCTAAAAAATTTGCACCATGTTTTTTTGCAAAATCAAGCATAGCACCAAATTTTATTTGTTTGTTACATTTTACACATGGATTTGGAGTTGTACCTTCTAAATAAGAATCAACAAAATAGTCATAAACTTCTTTTGAAAATTCATCGGCTAAGTCTAATATGTGGTATTTAATATTTAAAAAATTAGCTACATCTTCAATGTAAGCTAAATTTTTCTCATGATAACCATCAGTTCTATTATGAAGTTTTAGATAAACTCCTTCAACTTCATAACCATCTTTTTGTAACATATAAGCAGTAACAGAAGAATCAATTCCACCACTCATTCCAACCATAACTTTTTTTTTGCTCATCTTTTACCTTTTTACTTGTAGTAACTTATAAAGCCACCACCAAGACAATAATCACCAGAATATAAAACAAGACTTTGTCCTAATGTTACAGCTCTTTGAGGATTATCAAACTCAACAACCACTTTTTCATCACTTGCAACAATCACTGTACAAGCTTGTTTTTGTTGTCTATATCTAACTTGTGCCATTAATTTATCACCAACTTTTGGTGCTTCTTCAAGTACCCAATGCATATGACTAGCTTCAACTGTTTTACTCATAAGAAGTGGATGATTTGTATCTTGAACAATTGTTAATGTATTATTTACTACATCTTTTGAAGCTACAAACCAAGGTTTATGTGTATTATTTTCACTTTCATTGCCTTTAATACCACCAAGACCAATACCTTTTCTTTGTCCCAATGTGTAACAAACTAAACCTTTATGTTTTCCTATAACTTTTCCATTTTCATCTATAATATCACCTGGAATCGCTTGAAGATGTTGAGTAATAAATTCATCAAATTTTTGATTTCCAATAAAACAAATTCCTGTACTATCTTTTTTATCACTAACCGGTAAATTATGAGCTCTTGCTATTTCTCTAACTTCTTTTTTTGTTAAATCTCCAAGTGGAAACATAGCATGTGATAATTGTTCACTTGATAATGCGTGTAAGAAATAACTTTGGTCTTTTGAATTATCTTTTGGAGTATCTAATACAAAATGATTTTTGTATTTTGCAATTTTTGCATAATGTCCAGTTGCAATCATATCAGCACCCATACTTTTTGCTTCATTTAAAAATACATTAAATTTTATTTCTTTGTTACATAAAATATCAGGATTTGGTGTTAGACCTTGTTTTAAACCTTCTAAAAATACATCAAAAACTCTATCTCTATATTCTTTAACGAAGTCCTTTCCTCTTACCTCTATTCCTATTAAAGCACCAACTTTTTTTGCATCTTCAAATTCAATACGATTAGGACATTGGCTTCCTTTGATTCCATACTCCCAATTTCGCATGAATAGTCCAACAACATCATAACCTTGTTGTTTTAACAATAATGCAGTAACAGATGAATCAACTCCACCTGACATTCCTACAACTACTTTTTTATTTTTGCTCATTTTTTACCTTTAAAAAGTTCTTTTTTAGAACTGTATTTACAACAATTTAGTTGTTTTGCATATATTTTAAAGGAATAATCACTGACTCTCTATTTGCCCAATTTTTGTGAGGGATAATAAGATTTTTTGTATTTACTTTCTTATTATCAAAAAATATAATATCTATATCTAAGGTTCTAGGCGCATCTTGAAAGGATCGCTTTCTTCCGAATTTCTTTTCATATCTTTGCATTGCTTTTAAAAAAGCATTAGGACAAAGATTTGTTTGGAGGAGAATTATACCATTTAAAAAGTCGCTTTGTTCCAAAAATCCAAAAGGAGGATTTTTAAGAAGTGGTGAACTCATAAGTAAAGTAAATCTTGCATCTTTTTTCAAACATAAGATTAATTTATCAAATAAATATTTTGTATTTCCAATATTTCCCCCAATTCCTATAGTTACCTTGTATTTTTTTTGTGAATATGAATTGAACTTTTTAGGAAAATTAGGAGTATAAAAAAGTGTTAAAGTAGGGCTTAATTTTTTTCTCAAATTTCTCTCTTTTTTGCTAAAAATAAATTATGACTAAATTTATCAAGATTTATTTTTTCTATTTTTTTAATTTATAGTATTACAGCTTTTCCATTTTGCATCACTACAGTATCTTCAATTCTAACACCAAATTCATCTGGAAGATAAATTCCAGGTTCTATTGTAAATACCATATTATCTTCAATAATTACATCAGATTTTGAATTTATTGTTGGGAATTCATGTATATCAAGACCAACTCCATGCCCAGTGCTATGAATAAAATATTTTCCAAATCCAGCTTTTTCTATTATATCTCTAGTTAATTTGTCAACTTCACTTGCTTTCATACCACTTCTTGCTTTTTCAATTGCATTTAACTGAGCTTTTAAAACAATATCGTATACTTTTTGATGTTTTTCATTTTTGAATTTTTGTTCTCTTTTAAAATTAAAATTTTCAAAATCTACATGGCTTGTACAAGTTCTATCTGAACAATATCTTTTATATTTTATTCCTGCATCAACCAATAATAAATCATGAAGTTTTAGTTTTTTTGAAGTTGGAAGTGCATGTGGTTTTGCAGCATTTTCATTTATTGCAACAATTGGTTCAAAACTTATATCAAGTTTACCTGTTTGGCTCATTTTTTCAAATGCTTTGAAATATAAAAATTGTTCAGTTTGATTAAAACCATTTTTTCTTATATATTTTGCAAGTTCTTTGAAACCTTCCCGTCCTGCAACAGCCGCTTTTTTAAGTAAAGTTATCTCTTTATCACTTTTTATAATTCTTTTTAATTTTGAAAAGTTTTCTTTAGCTATAAATTCAGTTTTTAGATTTTCAGTCAATTTTGTATAAGAGGCAAAACTAAAATCATTTGGGTCAAATGTGATTTTTTTGATTTTATTTTTTTTCAAAATCTCTTTTGCTGTATCAATTAGATTTGATGATTCTATCACTTCGCATTTTTTTGCATACTCTTTTGCTTCTGTTGTATATCTAGCATCAGTTATAAAAAATCTATCTTTTTCTAAATTCAAAAAAATAACATTATCACAAGAGAATTTACATTCAAAATATATTGCATTTTCATTCTGTAATATAAAGTTTTTCATAAAAAGCCTTTGTTTGGGTATGGTTTAACAAAAATTTAATTATAATCTTACCCAAAATTTATAAAAGGAATATAATATGAAAATTGCCGTAATTCAAGGACCAAATTTAAATATGTTAGGAATTAGAGAACAACACATTTACGGTCCAATGAGTTTAGACCAAATTCATGAACAATTAAAAAATGCTGCAGCTCAAAATGGAGTTGAAGTAGAATTTTTTCAATCAAATTTAGAAGGTGAAATCGTAGATAGAATTCAAGAATGTTTAGGAACAGTTGATGGAATTATGATAAATCCAGCTGCTTATTCTCACACTTCTATAGCAATAAAAGATGCTTTAAGTGCAGTAAATATGCCTGTAGTTGAAGTACATATTTCAAATATTTATAAAAGAGAAGAGTTTAGACAAAAATCAATTACTGCTGGTGCTTCAACTGGTGTTATTTCTGGATTTGGACCATTTGGTTATCATATGGGATTAATTGCTTTAATGCAAATTATTAGTGAAATTAAAGCTGTTGCTCAAGTTCAACAAGCAAATGCATAAAATTCTTAATAAATGAAAATAATTAGTGCAAATTGGATTGTTACTTGTGATGAAAACGATAGTATCATAAAGGATGGTGCTATTGTTTTTGATGACAAAATTATAGAAATTGATTCTTTAGATAAAATAGAAAAAAAATATCCAAATATAGAAATAAACAAACTTGAAAATAATTCAGTTTTAATGCCAGGACTTATAAACTCTCATGTTCACTTAGAATTTAGTGGTAATTCAACAACTTTAAAATATGGAAATTTTTATTCATGGTTAACTTCTGTTATCAAACATAGAGAAGATTTAATCAATAAAGCTGATAAAAAGTTAATCTCTTTAAAACTTGAAAAAATGAAAAGAACAGGAACAACAACTATTGGAGCTATTTCATCTTACTCTTTTGAGTTAGAAGCTTGTTTAAAATCGCCAATAAATAAAGTCTTTTTTTGTGAAGTTATTGGCTCAAAAGGTGATATGATTGATACACTTTTTGCTGATTTTAAAAGTAGATTGAACAATGCAAAAAAATTTGCTTCAAAAAATTTTATTCCAGCAATTGCTATACATTCTCCATATTCAGTTCATCCATTTTTAGTAAGAGAAACTTTGAATTTAGCAAGAAATGAAAATTTAGCTGTTAGTTCACACTTTTTAGAATCACGTGAAGAGTTTGAATGGTTACATAAAGATGAAGGTTCATTTTTAGAATTTTTTAAAAACTTTTTAAATCAAGAAAAAGCTGTTTCAAAACCAATGGAGTTTTTAAATCTTTTTTCAAATATAAAAAATCTTTCATTTACCCATTGTGTTGAAGTAAGTAATAATGATTTAGAAAAGATTAAAGAGTTAGGTGCAAGTATAAATCATTGTGTTACTTCAAATAGACTTTTAAATAATACAAAATTAGATTTAGATAGATTAGGTGAGATTCCTTTTACTATTGGAACGGATGGTTTAAGTTCAAATAACTCTTTATCAATGTTTGATGAATTAAGAAATGCTTTGATGGCTCATTATGATAAAAATGTAATAGAGTTTTCAAAAAAACTAATAAAAGCTGCAACTGTAAATGGAAGTAGGGCATTAGGATTAAATAAAGGTGTTATTGGAAAAGATTTTGATAGTGATATTATAAGTTTCTCTTTACCTGATAATCTTGAAGATGTAGAAGATTTATATATGCAAATAATATTACATACAAAATTTGTTGATAATGTAATTATAGGAGGAGAATATGTTTAATTTTTTTAGAACTCTATTTTCACCAATCATAGCTATACTTGATTTTATAACAAAATATTTTAAAACAATTGTTTTTTTAACAATTATGTATTTTATTGTATTTGATTCAAATGAAAATCTAAAAGAGAATACAAGTTTAGCTAATTTACAGAAAATTGAGTTATCTGGTCCAATTTTAGATGTTAAAAAGACTTTAGAAGATATTGAAAAAGCAAGAACTAATAAAAATATAAAAGGTGTTTTATTTGTAGTAGATTCTCCAGGTGGTGCTGTTGCTCCTTCTGTTGAATTAGCTTATGCAATTAAAGAGTTAAAGCAGATTAAACCGGTTGTTGTTTATGCGAGTGGTGTAATTGCAAGTGGTAGTTATTATGCTTCAATTTGGGCAGATAAGATTATTGCAAATCCAGGAAGTATAGTTGGTTCTATTGGAGTTATTATGCAAGGTGTAAATGCAGAAGAACTTATGGAAAAAATAGGTGTTTCAACACAAACTGTAAAAGCTGGAAAGTTTAAAGAATCAGGAACTCCAACACGAAAATGGTTTGATTATGAAGAAAAACAACTTCAAGCTGTAATTGATGATACATATAATATGTTTATTACAGATGTATCAAATGCAAGAAATCTTGATGTAAAAAATCATACTATATTTGCTGATGCAAAAATATTCACTTCAAAACAAGCAAAAGAGGTTGGTCTTGTTGATGAGGTTGCCACAATTTTTTATGCTCAAAATTTGTTAAAAGATTTAGCAAAAGTTGAAAATCCTGTTTGGCAAAAAGAGGATAAGTTTGAAAAATTTATGGATAAACTTGTAAGTGAAGCAGTTTCTCAAGTTACAATGATGTTTGGGAATTCTTTAAAAGCTTATTGATTTATTTTGATAGTTAGTTTAGAAAGTAAAAAAGGTGAAGAGATTTTTTCTTCACCTTTTTTTATGAATTTATTTTTCAAGTCCTGAAACGATTTTATAAGTATCGTTTGCAATAACATATTCTTCATTTGTAGGAATAACAAAGATTCTAGCAGCAGAGCTATTTGTAGCAATATCTCTAGCTTTCCCTGATCTTTTGTTATTTTTAGTTGGGTCAATAATTAATCCCATACCATCAAGTCCAGCACAAACGATTTCTCTAATTAATGAAGAGTTTTCACCAATTCCACCTGTGAAACATAATGCATCAACACCATCAAGTGCAGCAACATAAGCTCCAACATATTTTTTGATATTGTATGCAACCATTTCAACAGCTAATCTACATCTATCATCACCATCTTGCATACCTTGTAAAACTTCTCTTAAATCAGATGATTTTCCAGAAATTCCTAAGATACCAGATTTTTTGTTCATAATATCTAATGCTTGATCAATTGTAAGTTTTTCTTGGCTCATCATATAAGAAATAGCTCCAGCTCCAACATCTCCAGCTCTTGTTCCCATCATTAAACCTTGAACTGGTGTAAGACCCATTGATGTATCAATACATTTACCATTTAATACTGCACTTACAGAAGAACCATTTCCTAAGTGACAAACGATAATTCTTGTATTGTGTTTTTTATCTAACATCCCTCTAGCTTCATTTGAAACAAAGTAGTGGCTAGTTCCGTGGAATCCATATTTTCTAATACCATGTTTAGTATATTGTTCATAAGGTAAAGCATACATATAAGCATAATCAGGCATAGTTTGGTGGAATGCAGTATCAAATACAGCAACATTAGGTTTACCAGGCATTAATTCTTGGCAAATTTCCATTCCCATAATATTAGCAGGATTGTGTAAAGGTGCTAATGGAATTAATTTTTTCATAGTTTCAATAACTTTAGGAGTTACCATAACAGAAGATGCAAACTCTTCTCCACCATGAACAGCTCTATGTCCAATTGCATCGATATCATCAATAGAATTGATAACTTTTCCTTCACTTTCAATTAAAGTTTTTAATACTAATTCAATAGCCTCTTTATGAGTTGGCATTGAAACTTCTAAAGTTAATTTATTATCACCAAATTCATGTTTTAATATACCATCAATTCCAATTCTTTCACATAATCCAGTTGCTAAAACTTCTTTTGAAATAGGGTTCATTAATTGATATTTTAGTGATGAACTTCCTGCATTTAAAATGAATACTAACATATACTCTCTCCTTAGTTATTTAATATAATTATTTGATTTGTGTTGCTGTAATTGCAACTAAATTTGCAATATCTTCTACTGAACAACCTCTTGATAGGTCATTAACTGGTTGATTTAATCCTTGAACGATTGGACCGTGAGCTTCAGCTCCTGCAAATCTTTGAACAAGTTTGTATCCGATATTTCCAGATTGTAAATCAGGGAATACTAAAATATTTGCTTTACCTGCAACTTTTGAACCTGGAGCTTTTTTTGCACCAATTGATTCAATAATAGCAGCATCAGCTTGTAATTCACCATCAAATGAGAAATTTACATTTCTTTCAGTTAAAATATCACAAGCATATTGTACTTTATCAACTAATGGATGAGAAGCACTTCCTTTTGTCGAGAATGATAACATTGCAACTCTTGGATCTAAACCAACAACTGAAGCAGCAGTAGCAGCAGTTGCACAAGCGATATCAGCTAATTGTTCTGCATTTGGTTCTGGAATAACAGCACAATCTGCAAATAAAATTAAACCATTGTCACCAAATTTACCATCAGCCGTTTCCATAATAAATGTAGAAGAAACAGTATTAATTCCAGGTGCTGTTTTAATAACTTGAATAGCAGCTTTTAAAACATCAGCAGTTGGAGAATTTGAACCTGCAACTAAACCATCAGCATCACCAAGTCTTACCATCATACAACCAAAAAATCTTGGTTCATTTAACATAATCTCAGTAGCTTCTTCTCTTGAAAGATTTTTACTTTTTCTTAGTTCAACTAATTCATCAATATATCTATTGATATTGTCAAAATTTTTAGGATCAACAATAGTTGCACCTTCTATATTTGCACCACATTTTGCAGCATCTGCTTTTATTGTTTCAACATTACCAATTAAAACAACTTTCGCAGTTTTTTCTTCAATTACTTGTTGTGCAGCTTTTAGAACTCTTTCATCTTCTGGCTCTGGCAGAACAATAGTTCTTAATTGTAGTTTCGCTTTTTCTTTGATACTTTCAATTAAACCCATTTGTAAGTTATCCTTTCTACTTTAAACTTTGTGGAAAAATTATAATTGAGAAACATAGCA
The DNA here is from genome assembly GCF_003544915.1 of Arcobacter ellisii. Taxonomy (NCBI): domain Bacteria; kingdom Pseudomonadati; phylum Campylobacterota; class Epsilonproteobacteria; order Campylobacterales; family Arcobacteraceae; genus Arcobacter; species Arcobacter ellisii. The sequence continues at coordinate 647,964 of NZ_CP032097.1, forward strand.
TTAAAATAGCAATCTCTTATAATCTCACTTATGTATATTTTATATCATAATTAAAAAAAAGTACATAAAATATACATAATTATAAAAAAAAATCATAGAAGTGAGAAATAGTGATAATATATGGAGTTTATTTGTTTTATTTATGTAATAAAGAGTGGTATTATGTACAAGAATTGTACATAATACTCAATTTTAAAATAGAATTCTAAAAGGTAACAATTTCCACTTATTTAACTAAGTTATAAGTGTCTTTTGCAATTACTAACTCTTCATTTGTAGGAATAACAAAGATTTTAGTTTTTGAAGTTTCTTTATGAATTTCTCTTATTCCTGGAGTTCTAACTTTATTTTTGTCTATATCAATTTCAATTCCCATGAAATCTAAACCTTCACAAACTTTTTCTCTTATTAAATCAGAGTTTTCACCAATACCAGCTGTGAAACAAATTGCATCAACACCTTGCATTAATCCAGCGTAAGAGCAAAGATATTTTTTTATTCTTCCACATAACATTTCAATTGCAATTTTAGACCTTTTATCTCCATCATTTGATGCTTTGATTACTTCTCTTAAATCAGAACTAATTCCTGAAACTCCTAAAATTCCAGATTTTTTGTTTAGATAATTGATAATTTGGTGAGAATCAAGACCCTTTTTTTCCATTAAATATGGAATAACACCAGCATCAATATCTCCACAACGTGTACCCATAATTAAACCTTCAAGTGGAGTTAATCCCATTGAAGTTGCAATTGATTTTCCATCTTTTACAGCACAAACAGAAGAACCATTACCTAAATGACAAACAATAACTTTGCTATTTTTTTTATTTAAAAGTTTATTTGCTTCATTTGAAACATAATAGTGTGAAGTTCCATGAAATCCATATTTTCTTAAGTGATGTTCTGTGTAATCTCCATACGGAACTGCATATAAAAAGTTTTCTTCTGGCATAGTTTGGTGAAATGCTGTATCAAAAGTCGCAACATTTGGAACATTCGGCATTAATTCTCTACATATTTTTATTCCAATTACGTGAGCTGGATTGTGCAATGGAGCTAAAGGGATAAGTTCTTCAATTTTATCGATTACTTCATTATCTATTAAAACAGATTTTTTAAAATATTCTCCACCATGAACAACTCTATGTCCAATAGCTTCGATTTCACTTATTGAGTTGATAACTTTTGTTTCATCATTTGTTAAAATTCTAAGAACTAATTCAATTGCTTCTTTATGTGTAGGAATTGGTAATTCAAAAGTTAATTTTTTATTTTCTCCTACTTCATGTTTTAAAATACCATCAATTCCAATTCTTTCTACTAATCCACTTGCTTTTAATTCAGATGTTTTTGCATTGATTAATTGATATTTTAAAGAAGATGAACCAGCATTTAATACAAATACTAACATAAATTTTTCCTTTATTATTTTTCTAATATAAAATTTGTTTTGCATTATAGTAAAACTTAAATCTAAATTTGCTTTTAAAATTAATTTTGATTTATAAAGATAAAGGAATTTAAAATTTCAAATTAAAAAGTAACATAAAAGTATTATGTACAATTTGTTGTACATAATACTAATTATTTATAGGAGATTTATTTTACAAGATTATATGTATCTCTTGCGATTACTAACTCTTCATTTGTAGGTATTACGAAGATTTTAGTTTTTGAAGTTGGTTTATTTATCTCTCTATTTCCATGAGTTCTTATTTGATTTTTTTCTTTATCAAGTTCAATTCCCATAAAATCAAGATTTTCGCAAACTTTTTCTCTTATTAAATCAGAGTTTTCTCCAATTCCTGCTGTAAAACAAATTGCATCAGCACCACCAAGTAATCCAGAATATGAACAAATATATTTTTTTACTCTATTACACATCATATCAATTGTAACTTGTGCTCTTTGGTCACCATCATTAGCAGCACCAATAATTTCTCTTAAATCTGAACTAATTCCAGAAACTCCTAAAATACCAGATTTTTTGTTTAGATAATCAATAATTTGATGTGTATCCATACCTTTTTTATCCATCAAATATGGGATGATTCCAGGGTCAATATCACCACTTCTTGTTCCCATCATTAATCCTCCAAGTGGAGTTAATCCCATTGTTGTATTAATAGATTTTCCATCTCTTACTGCACAAATTGATGAACCATTTCCAAGATGACAAACAATGATTTTAGAATCTTTTTTATTATTTAAAAGTTTGATGGCTTCTTTTGAAACATAATTATGAGAAGTTCCATGGAATCCATATTTTCTTAAATGATGTTCTGTATAATCTTCATGTGGTACAGGAAATAAGAAATGAATTTCAGGCATAGTTTGATGAAATGCTGTATCAAATACAGCTACATTTGGAACATTTGGCATAAGTTCCATACAGATTTTCATTCCTAAAATATTAGCTGGATTATGTAAAGGTGCAAGGGGAATTAACTCTTCAATTTTTTTTATAACTTTATCTGTAACAAGAGTTGATTCTTTGAAATATTCTCCACCATGTGCAACTCTATGTCCAACTGCTTGAATTTCATCAATCGAGTTTATAGTTTTTGTTTCATCATGTGTAAGAGTTTCTAATATAAGTTCGATAGCTTCTTTATGTGAAGGAATATATGCTTCAATAGTTAATTTTTTATTTTCTGAGATTACATGTTTTAATACACCATCTATTCCAATTCTTTCAACTATTCCACTTGCTTTTAATTCAGAAGTTTCAGCGTTGATTAATTGATATTTTAAAGATGATGAACCAGCATTTAATACAAATACTAACATTATTCTAATTTTCCTTTTCTAGTTTATTTAATTTTTTGTAAGTTTTTAAGTTTTATAAATATCATGGCAGTCATTATTGCATCATTATATGCATCGTGTTTGCCAAGAGTTGGGATTTCAAGCTCTTCCATAATTGAGTTAAATCTTAAATCAATATGTCCTTGAGGAATAATTTCGATTTTATAATCATGATAAATTTCAGAAACTTCAAGGGCTCTATTTGGAAGAGTAATTCCAAGTTTTGGTTTTAAATATTTGTTAATCATAGTGATATCAAATTCTAAGAAATATCCAACTAACGGTCTATTTCCTATAAATTCAATAAATTCTATGATTACATCATTGATATCTTCAGCATGAAGTAAATCACACTCTCTGATATGATGGATTTTTATAGCTTCTGCTTGTAATTTTGTTTTAGGTTTAACAAATTTAATAAATTTTTTACTTGATACAATAGTATTATTTTTAATAATTACTGCACCAATTGAGATAATGTCATCAACTTTTGGATTTAATCCTGTTGTTTCACAATCAAAACAAACATACTCTTCATTTGAAGAATTTTCAAACAAATAAGAGTATTTTTCGTCTTTTAGATTTTTTTTATTAAAATAGTTTTTTATATTTCTAAACATAGTTTAACTTGAAATGAAATTCTAATTTTTTCTTTAATTTATTTACAATTTTAAACGACTCTTTTAATAAATCTTTTTCCATTGTATTCAAATTATCAGGGTTAATATAATTATCTATATCACTTTTTTTATCTAGTTTTTCTAGATTTGATTTTAATTTTAGATTTGTTAAAAAATTAAATGCCATTGTTAACTCTTTTGCAAACTCTTCTTCTAAAACACCAAGTTCTGTAAGTTTTTTAATTCTTTTATTTGTGTTTGTATTAAAAATTTTATTTTCTAAACTAAGACTTCTAATACCTTGAACAAGAATAAAAATACCACCTCTTTTTATATCAATCTCATTTTTGTGTTTGTTATCTTTACTATTAAATACAAAACCATCAAAAAATCCTAATGGAACATCAAAACTTGTAATAACTTTTGCAAAATGTGCATAAAAAGATAAACTATTTGAAGTAAGTTTAAATAGATATTCTTTTAAATGTGTAATTAAATTTTTATTTCCTGAAACACAAACAGCATCATAAAATATTGCAATATTCATGAAGTTATCACCATTTGGTTCATTTATCCAAGTATAAATTAAATCTTTAAAATCTGATTCTTTTCTACACCAATAAGGATTTGAAACCATGATATTTCCTTCACATCTTGGAAAACCAAAATCAACTAAAGTTTCAGTAAATTTTGTTGTAAATTCTTGAAGTTCTTTTTCATCAATAGTACAATCATCAGATAAAATCAAAGCATTATCTTGGTCTGTTTTTAGGATTTGTTCACCTCTTCCTTCACTTCCCATTACTACTAAACATGATTTTTCATATAATTCAGAAGGTGCTAAAACTTTGTATAATTTATCTAAAAGTTTTTTATTTAATTGATTAATTAATTTTGAAATAAATTCAATTTTTACACCTTTTGCATTTAGTGATTTTATGATTTTTATAAATGATAATGATGCTTCTTTTAACTCATCTATAGTTTCAGCTTTTACGATTTGATTTGAAACTGAAAAAATGTTTGTGGCAAAAAATGAAGATAAAGAGATTTGGTCTAAGATACCAATTATTTCATCTTTATCATTTTTTACAACAACTCTTTTTATTCCATGTTTAGCCATTATCAATTGAGCATTAAATAAAAAGTCATCTTCATTTATATATATTAAACCTTTTGTTGCAATTTTTACGATTTTATCGTCAAAATCCATTCTATTTAATATTACTTTTTGTCTAAAATCAGAATCAGTTACTATATACATTTCACCATTTTCATCTTTTAATAAAATAGTTGGAACTTTCTCTTTTTTTATGATTGTCGCAGCTTCAAAAATAGAAATATTTGTATCAACGATTACAGCTTTATGAATTTTTGCATCTTTTACTTTTGCAATCATGATATTAGCCATCTCTTTATTTTTTTCATAAAGAGTGTTGTTATTTAATTTTTCTGCAATTGATTGGAAAAAATAGTTCTCTAACTCTTGATTTTCATGAAGTATTTCTATAAAAATCTCTCTTGGAAGAGTGTAACAAATCGTCTCTTCTGCAGTCACAAAACTATTTTTTGAATAATTTTCGATTAAAGATATTGAATCAAAAATCTCATTTTTTGAATAAATTGAAAAAACTTCGTCATCTTGTTTTTCTTGAATTATTCCTTTTAAAATAAAAAAAAGTGATTGAGGAGTTGAACCTTGTGCTTGTACAGTTTCATTTTTCTTAAAATAAACAATATCCATATTTTCAACAAATGTATCTAGTTGTTCTGATGTTAAGTTTTGAAATGGATGAATTGAAGAGATAACTTTTTTTTGTTCTAATATACTCATATTTCCTCTTTTGTAAATATAAAAGACAAGATTGAATTAAAAAATTCAATCGACAGAACACAGTTAAAATATCAAAGGAAAACCTTTGATATTTTTAAATTAATGAGAAACAGCTCCAGCTGCACCAATTCCTGTATTTGCTCTTATATTTTGAGCTCTAAATAATTCTTTTTCATTTTTAGCTCTAGCAGAGTTATCAAGTTTTGAGAAAAACCAAATAGAAACGAATGCAATAGTAACTGAGAATAGTGCAGGGTGTGCATAAGGGAAAATCGCTTTTTCATTTCCTAAAATTTGTACCCAAACATTTGGTCCTAAAACAACGAACATTACAGCAGAAATTAATCCCATAAATCCACCAATAAATGCACCTTTTGTTGTTAATCCACTCCAGTAAATTGATAAGAATAAAATTGGGAAGTTAGCAGATGCAGCAATACCAAATGCAAGACCAACCATGTAAGCGATATTTTGAGATTCAAAAGCAATCCCTAAAACAACACCAATAATTCCAACTAATATAACTGTAATTTTTGAAATTTTTACAACTTTTTCATCAGATGCATTTGGATTAATAACATTTGCATAAATATCGTGTGATATAGCAGAAGCTCCTGCTAATGTTAATCCTGAAACAACCGCTAAAATAGTAGCAAATGCAACAGCTGAGATAAATCCTAAGAAGGCATTTCCACCTAACATGTGTGATAAGTGAACAGAAGCCATATTACTTCCACCAAATAGTTTTCCACCATCAATATATGCTTTTGCATCATCAAAATATTGAGCACCTTCAGCACTATTTAAAAATGCAATTGCACCAAAACCAACAATAGTGATAATTACCCAGAAGTACGCAACAAAACCAGTTGCATAAACAACAGATTTTCTAGCCTCTTTTGCATTACCAACTGTAAAGAATCTCATTAAAACGTGAGGAAGACCTGCAGTTCCAAGCATTAAAGCCATACCTAAAGAAATAGCAGAAATAGGGTCAGTAATAAATCCACCTGGACTTAAAATAGCTTCACCAGATTTATGATTTTCAACAGCTTTAACAGCAAGTGATTCAAAAGAGAAATTGAAATGGTATAAAACCATAATTGCCATAAATGATACACCAGAAAGTAATAAACAAGCTTTGATAATTTGTACCCAAGTAGTTGCTAGCATCCCTCCAAATGTTACATAAATAATCATTAATGCTCCAACCATAAATACAGCATATTCATAATCCATACCAAAAAGAACTTGAATTAATTTTCCAGCTCCAACCATTTGTGCAATTAAGTATAAAATAACAACTGAAATAGAACCAAATGCAGCAAGTGTTCTAATCTCTTTTTGTCCTAATCTATAAGCAGCGATATCCGCAAAAGTAAATTTACCTAAGTTTCTTAATTTTTCAGCCATAAAAAATAGAATAATTGGCCAACCAACAAGGAATGAAACGGCATAAATAACTCCATCATAACCTTTCATATAAATAAGACCAGAAACCCCAAGGAATGCAGCAGCAGACATATAATCTCCAGCAATTGCTAAACCATTTTGGAAACCTGAAATTCCTCCACCAGCTGTATAAAAGTCACTAGCAGATTTTGTTTTTCTTGCTGCCCAATATGTAATTCCTAAAGTACCAACAATAAATACAAAAAACATAATAATTGCAGCTACATTTAAGTCTCTTTTTGTTGCTTCAAAAGTCGCATCACCTGCTGCAAAAACAGATAGTGCAATAATTGAGATAAGTGCTAAAATTCTTAACATTATAATAAATCCTTTACATCTTTTTTGATTTGATTTGTTAAATCTTCAAATTCAGTATTAGCTTTTTTTACATAAATTAGTGTTGTAATAAAACTAATTACTAAAATTGCTAATGCAATAGGAAATGCAATTGTTGTAACACCATCCCCGATTTTTGTTGATAAAAGTTCTTTGTTAAATGCAATAACTAAAATATATGCATAAAACATAACTAATACAAAAATACCTAGCTTAATTCCTAAGCCATTTCTTTTTGAAACTAACTCTTTATATTTAGGATTAGATTCAATTCGATTAACCAATTCGTCGTTCATTTTTGCTCCCTTTTTTCTAGTTAATAAACAATAATGTCTATTAGCCTTTTTCATTTAAACTAATTTTTAAATGAAAAAAAGTAACTGATTATACAAGCAAATACAAATATGTAGGGATTTTTTTTTCAAAATGTGTAAAAATTGTGTAGTATTTTGTAGAAATGTAACAAAAAATTGAATTATAAATTATTAATTTTAATTATAATTCTTAAGCAAAATTTTATAAAAAGATGAAATTACTAAAGAGAAAATCTCTTTAGTAATATTTTTAGTGAGCAACAGCTCCGTCAGCTCCAATACCAGTATTAGCTCTAACATTTTGTGCTTCAAATGATTCAATTTCTTCTTTTGCTCTAGCTGATTTATCAGTTATAGAGAAGAACCAAATTGCAACAAAAGCAGCAGTTACAGAGAATAATGCAGGGTGTTTATAAGGGAAAATAGCTTGTGCATTTCCTAAAACTTCAACCCATACAGTTGGACTTAAGATAACTAATACAACAGCAGTTATAAGACCAACAAATCCACCAATAAATGTTCCTCTTGTTGTTAATTTAGACCAGTAAATTGAAAGGAATAAAATAGGGAAGTTAGCAGAAGCAGCAATAGCAAATGCAAGACCAACCATGAATGCAATATTTTGATTTTCAAATGCAATTCCTAAGATAACTCCAACAATTCCGATGATGATAACTGATCTTTTTGAAACTTTGATTTCATCAGCTTCAGTTGCTAATCCTTTTTTTACAACGATTGCATAGATATCATGAGAAATTGCAGAAGCTCCAGCAAGTGTTAATCCTGAAACAACCGCTAAGATTGTAGCAAATGCAACTGCTGAAATAAATCCTAAGAAAATATCTCCACCAACAATATGAGATAAGTGAATAGCAGCCATATTAGCTCCACCAACTAATTTACCATCTTTGAAGTAAGCAGCACCTTCTGGAGAGTTTAAGAATACAATAGCTCCTAAACCAATTACAGCAATAATTAAGTAGAAGTAACCAATAAACCCAGTTGCATAAACAACAGATTTTCTAGCTTCTTTTGCATTCCCAACTGTAAAGAATCTCATTAAAATGTGTGGTAAACCAGCAGTTCCTAACATTAATGCCATACCTAAAGAGATAGCAGAAATAGGGTCAGAAATAAATCCACCAGGAGCCATAATAGCTTGACCTTTTGTATGAGTTTCAACAGCTTTTGTAGCTAATGCTTCAAAAGAGAAACCATAATGAGCCATTACCATTAATCCCATGAAAGTTACACCAGATAATAATAATACAGCTTTGATAATTTGTACCCAAGTAGTTGCAAGCATACCACCAAAAGTTACGTAAACAATCATCATAACACCAACAAGGATAACAGCGTACTCATAATCCATACCAAATAAGATTTGAATTAATTTTCCAGCTCCAACCATTTGTGCAATTAAGTATAAAGTAACAACAGATAAAGAACCAAACGCAGCTAAGATTCTAATCTCTTTTTGTGATAATCTATAAGCAGCAATATCAGTAAATGTAAATTTACCTAAGTTTCTTAATTTTTCAGCCATTAAGAATAAAATTACAGGCCATCCAACTAAAAATCCAACAGCATAAACTAAACCATCAAATCCACTTAAGTAAATCATACCTGAAATACCAAGGAAAGAAGCAGCAGACATATAGTCTCCAGCAATAGCCATACCATTTTGGAATCCTGAAATTCCTCCACCAGCTGTATAGAAATCTGAAGCAGATTTTGTTTTACTAGCAGCCCATTTAGTAATACCTAATGTTCCAGCAATAAAGATGAAGAACATAATAATAGCAGAGATATTTAAGTCTCTTTTCCCTTCAAATGTTGCATCACCAGCAGCAAACATAGCTAATGCAAATAAAATTAATATTGTAACAATTCTTAACATTATAATAAATCCTTTACATCATTTTTGATTTCATTTGTTAAATCTTCAAATTCACTATTTGCTCTTTTAACATAAATTAATGTAGTAATAAAACTAATTACAATAATCGCAGCACCAACTGGAAACGCAGCCGTCATTACTCCCTCACCAATTTTTGTAGCTAATAATTCTTTGTCAAAAGCAATTACAAGTACAAATGCATAAAACATTACTAAAACAAAAATAGAAAGTTTTAAAGAAAACGAGTTTCTTTTTTCAACTAACTCTTTATATTTAGGATTAGACTTAATTTTGTTAACTAATTCTTTATCCATCATTCCCCTCCTGTGTAAGATTCTTTTTAAATGTCTGGAATATTAGACTATAAAAGTCGCAATAACATAGCATTTAAAATATTTTCAAAAAATTTTAATAATATTTTCATTATGAAAATATATTGAGTTATTATATTATTAAAATATAAAATACAAATTAGGAAAAAAGTTTCTAATTTGTATAAAAAGTAGTTTTCGCTGGAGTTAAATCTTTTAATTTAAGAAACATCATTGCTGTCATTATTGCATCGTTTAAAGCATCATGTTTACCAAGAGCAGGGATATCTAAAGTTTTTAAAATAGTATCAAATTTCAAGTCAATAAATTCATAATCACTTGATCTTTTTCTAGTTTTGAAATACAAAGATGAAACTTCAATTGTTTCATTAGGAAGTTTTATTCCAATAAAATTTTTTGTATATTTTGAAATAATTGTAACATCAAATTTTATATAATAGCCAACAATTGGTCTTGAACCAATGAAATCTAATAGTTGATAAATTGCATCTTCTGGATTAAGGGCATTTTCTAAATCCACTTTTCTTATGTGATGAATTTTAATAGATTCTGCATTTATATTTTTTGATGGCTTTAAAAAAACATTAAATGTTTTCCTCATCAATATCTTGTTATCTCTTATTAAAACAGCACCAATTGAAAGAATTTCATCTTTTTTAGGATTTAATCCTGTTGTTTCACAATCCAAAGAGATAAATTCATTTGGTAATGGTTCATCAAATAAAAAATCATATTTTTTATTTTTTAATCTTTTTTTATTCCAATTTCTAAAAAAATTTTCTAACATTATGAAATCTTATCTATTTTAAATACATAATTAATGAATTTTTTAAATTCAATAACAATTTTGAAAGAGTCTTTTAATAAATCCCTTTCAATTTTTCCTAAACTATGTGTGTCAATTTCATTATTGATTTTTTTCCCAGCTTGAATATCTTCTAATTGAGACTTTAATCTTAATGTATTTACAACATCAAAAGCTTCCAATAATTCAGCTGCTTTGTCTTTTTCTAAGATTTTTTTCTCTTCTAAAATTTTTATTCTTTTTACAGTTGTTGTTTCTCTAATTCTTTCTCTTAAAGCTAAACTTCTAATTCCTTGAACGATTGGAAAAACAGCTGCTTTTTTAATATCAATAAAGTGTGTTTTTGTCATAAAATTAGAAATTGTTGTTGGTGTATCAAAAGCAAGTGTTGCCCTTGCAAAATATGCCATAAATACGTCTTTATCGTGAAGTTTATTAAATAAATTATCTTTTAAATTAATTAATAACTCTTTATCTCCTGCAACTGCAAATGAATCAAAGAATATTGCTAAATCCATATAATTTTGCATATCAGGAGCTTCTATCCATCTTACTGTTTCAGCTTTATACTCTTTTACATTTTTGCACCAAAATGGATTTGAAACCATAATATTACCTTCACAAGGAGGATAACCAAAGTCTATTAAGTGTTTAGTTATTTCTTGCATATAAGGTCTATATTGTTCAACATCAACATCATCTCTTACAACTAAAGCATTATCTTGGTCAGTTTTTATAATCTGTTCATTTCTTCCTTCACTTCCCATTACAATCAGACAAGCATCATTTCTTAACTCTTTTGGTAAAACTAGGTTATAAAGTTTTTGATAAACTTTTGTATTTAATTGACCAATTAGATTTGAAATATGATTTACTTTTACACCTTTTGCGTGTAAACTTTTTATGATATTAATTAAATCTTTACTTGCAGATTTTAAGTCCTCAACATTTTTAGCTTTTTTGATTTTTGAATCTACAACATAACTGTGATTTGCAAAATGTGAAAGAACATCAATTTGTTCTAATATTCCTATCATTTCACCTTTACTATTTGTTACACCAATTCTTTTTATATTCTTTTTGATTAATATTGTAAGAGCTTCAAATAAATAGTCATCATTATTTACAGTTAGAAGAGGGAAAATAGCAATACTTTCTACTGGAATATCTAAATCTCTACCCTCTAATAATACTTTTACTTTTAAAAGTGAATCTGTAATAATTCCATATTCACCAGATGCTTTTTTTATAATTATTGTTGAAGTTTTATACTCCATTGATTTTTGAATTGCATCAATTAATTTTGTATTTTCTTCAACTATACAAGCTTCATGAATTAAAGTATCTTCAACTTTTGCAATCATAAATGACGAGAGTTGAGAAGTGTACTCTTTATCTTTTAGTGATTGAATTTTATTTACTAAATCTTTTAGAAAATAGTCTTTGAATTGTTGATTTTTTTCAATTAAATTAAGAAAAGTATTCTTTTCAATTTCATAACAAATTAGTTCTTCATTTACTCTAAATGTGTTAGAACATTTTCCATAAATCAAAGAGTTTGAATCAAAAGAATCTTCACTTTCATAATCCATAACAACAACATTATCAGCAGAGTACTCATAAACTGAACCTTTTATAATAATAAAAAAATGATTAGGAATTTTTTCTGGACTAATTAATATCGTATCTTTAGGATAATAAGCGATATCCATATGTTGAATACATAAAGACATTTGTCCTGGAGTTAAAACTTGAAAAGGATGAATATTTGAAAGAAAAGCCTCTTGATCTTGTATACTCATTTATTTCCTTTAATAATAATATTTTTTTAAATTAAAGTATTATTTTAATTTAAAAAAATACTAAAAGTATACCTTTGAAGGTATACTTTATAGTTTTTAGTGATCTAACGCTTCACCAGCACCAGAAGGAATTCTGATTCTCTCAACTAATTCTTGAATTTCAGTTGGAGGTGGAGGAGTCATTCTTGATACAATTAAAGCAACAATTAAGTGTAAAATAGTACCAATAGTTCCAATTCCAGTTGGGTCAATTCCAAATAGATAGTTTTCTTTTAATCCACCCCATGAATACGAAGTAAACAATATATCCAAATGTGAAGATTAATCCAACTAAAATACCTGCAATCGCACCTTCTTTATTCATTCTCTTATCAAATACCCCAAGGATAATTGTAGGGAAGAATGCAGCAGCTGCTAAACCAAATGCAAAAGCAACAACTTGTGCAACGAAACCTGGAGGGTTAATTCCTAAATATCCTGCAATAACGATTGCAACGATAGCTGAAATTCTTGCCCACATTAACTCTGTTTTTTCATTTAATGTAGATTTACCAGTTGCTTTATCTTTAAAGATAACTTGTCCCATTAAATCGTGTGAAATAGCTGACGCAATTACAAGTAATAATCCAGCTGCTGTTGATAATGCTGCTGCTAAACCTCCAGCTGCGATAAATGCGATAACCCAGTTTGGTAAGTTTGCAATCTCAGGGTTTGCAAGAACCATAATGTCATTATCAACATAGATTTCATTAGCAATTCCATTACCTTTTGCTAATTCTTTCTCATCAGCTGCACCTTTAGCATTAGTACTTAACTTATGTCCATCTTCTGCTCTTTTATCTCCATCGTATGCAGGTTTTCCACCTTTACCATCAAATGCAGCTCCAGAAGCATATTGGATTTTACCATCACCATTTCTATCATTCCATGCTAATAATCCACCATTTTCCCAAGTAGCAAACCATTTACCATTATTTGATGTTCCATCAATATGTTTTGCTTCACCATTTACAAATGCAGAATACTCAACATTTTGTACATTTTTAATTAAGTTGATTCTTGAGAAAGAAGCAACAGAAGAAATAGTTGTATACATAATAGCAATGAATACTAAAGCCCATCCAGCAGATACTCTTGCATCTTTTACTGTTGGAACTGTAAAGAATCTAACGATAACGTGAGGAAGACCAGCTGTTCCTAACATTAAAGCAGTTGTTAACATAAATACATTCCATAAGTTACCTGGCTCAGTATAAGGTTTAAATCCTAAATCAAGTAAAGATTGATCTAGTGCATGTAAAAGGTAAGTTCCTTCAGGAATTACTTGTACACCTGTACTAAATGCAAACGTAGTTGTTGCAAAAATACCTAATTGAGGTAAGAATGTATCAGTTACTTGTAATGATAAGAAAATTGCTGGAATTGTATAAGCAAAAATCATTACAACATATTGTGCAACTTGAGTATACGTAATACCTTTCATACCACCAAGAACAGAGTAGAAGAATACAATTGCCATACCAATAATAACACCTGTATTTACATCAACTTGTAAGAATCTTGAGAATACGATACCAACACCTCTCATTTGTCCTGCAACATAAGTAAATGAAACGAAAATTACACCAATAACAGCAACAAGTCTAGCTGTATCAGAATAGTATCTATCACCTACGAAATCTGGAACAGTAAATTTACCAAATTTTCTTAAATAAGGAGCAAGTAACATTGCAAGTAGAACGTATCCACCAGTCCATCCCATTAAATAAGCAGCTCCATCACTTCCTTTGAAAGCAATAATACCTGCAAGTGAGATAAATGACGCAGCAGACATCCAGTCAGCAGCAGTTGCCATACCATTTGCAACAGGGTGAACTCCACCACCAGCAACATAGAAATCTTTAGTTGATCCAGCTTTTGCCCACAATGCAATACCTATATAAATTGCGAAAGAAACACCTACGAATAGATAAATTAATGTTTGTAATTCCATTTTCTATTCTCCCTATTCATTTACGCCATATTTCTCATCAATTCCTGTCATTACTTTTACGTAAACAAAAATTAAGATAACAAATATATAAATTGCACCTTGTTGTGCAAACCAGTAACCTAATTTAACTCCACTAATCTCAATAGTGTTTAGTTCGTTAATAAATAAAATTCCACAACCAAAAGAAACTAGAAACCAAACTACAAGTAATTTGATAATCATAGAAATATTTTCTTTCCAGTATGCTTGTGCTTTTTCTGGACTCATCTTAGCTCTCCTTTTTGAATTTTTATCAAACAAATTAATGTCAAATAATTAACAATGAAACTATAACAATTATGAATAGCAAAAAGGTAGCAATTAATTTTTTTTTGGAAAATTTAATTATTTTTGAGAAAAGAGTTAGACTCAAATCTAAGATAAGAGCCTAAATATAGTGCTTTTATACAGAATAATATCTGTCTATTTTATAACCAAGACCTCTAATATTTTTTATAAAATCTTCTTTTAATGCTTTTTTTAATCTTGAAATTTCAGCTCTAATTGTTGGGTTATCAATATTTTCTCCATCCCATATATCAATTCTGAATCTTTCAAAATCAACAATCATATTGATATTTAATGCTAGAATATGGATGATTTCTAACTGTTTTTTTGTTAGATTTTGTGGTTCACCATTAAAATATAAAGTTTGTTTATCTTTTGAGTAAGAATAGTTTTCTGAAAATCTAATATGTGAAGTGTTATTTTGTTCTTTTTTTAGAATTTGATTTATTTTGATACCTAATTCACCTAAATGAAAAGGTTTTTTTATATATTCTCGACATCCTAAATCATATGCTTTAGAAATATCTTCAATATCAATCAATGCAGAAATAAAAATAGTTGGAATATAGATTTTTTTGCTATTTAATTCACTTAAAATCTCAAAACCATCTTTTGTAGGAACATTTATATCTAACACAAGTAAATCATATGAACTATTTATATTATCAAGAACTTCTTGTCCATCTGAAAAACTTTCAACCATATGACCTATATTTCTTAAATATTCACTTATTGCATTATTTAGCATTAATTCATCTTCAAGCAGTAGTATCTTCATTTATTTTAAACCTATAAGTAAATTTTGTCTCTTTTTCATTTGAATTAAGATTGATTATAACTAAATTTTTATCACATATATCTTTTACGATTTTTAAGCCTAATCCAAAACCACCTCGGGCTGAATTTTCTCTATAAAAATCATCAAATATTTTTTCTGTATCTTCTATTTTTTTAGAGTTTGTTGTTACTGAAAACTCTATTTCATCATCATTTAAATAATACAATTTTACAAAAATTGCAGATTGGGCAAATGAGTATTTAATTGCATTTGAAAGATTATTATCAATTATCCTTTGAAGCTCTGTAACATTAAATTTTATATATAAATCATCTTCAATACTATTTATAAAATATAAAGAGTTTGATTTTGCAATTTCATCAAAAAAATCTAATCTATTTTTTAAAATATTAGTAAAATCCAAATACTCTTTTTCATAAATTACTCTATCTTTTTTTATTAAATATGATAAATCATCATAAATATATTGAATGATTTTTGAACCTGATTCAATATTTGTAATATATTTGTTATTTGGAATTTTCATTTTAAGTAAATCAATATTTGTTCTTATAATTGATAAAGGTGTATTTATTTCGTGAACTGAATTTTTTATAAATTTTTTTTGAGATTCAATCAAGTTGGTTAATTCTTTTGTTTTTTCATTTACTTTGTATTCAAGATTTTTATTTAAATCTTCAAGCATATGAGTTTTTAATTTTATATTATTCATTGCATCTGTTGCATAATTAGCAATTACTTTAAATTCCCCAAAAATAATTCTATTTTGATTAATAGGTTCATCATTTTTTTGTGATTCTTTAAAATATTTTCCTATCTCTTTTACGTCATTAACAATTAGTATGGTTGCATTTTTATATATAAAAATAGAGTAAAGAATTAACATAACTGTTAAAGAAGTAATTTGAAGAGTATAGTTTGATATTTTTTGATTGTATTCTTCTTCTTTTAAGTGTACTAATTTATCAATTTCATCTAAATATACACCTTTTCCAATTGACCAATTCCAAGCATTATAAGATTTTGCATATGATACTTTATTGGTTTCTTTATTTATCTCTGGTTTAAACCAAACATAATCAACATAACCACCAAACTCTTTTTTAGAAGTGTTTATCAATTCTTTAATAACTTCTTTTCCCTTTGAATCAACAACATTTAAAAAGTTTTTACCAATATTTCCTTTTGAAACAGAATTTTGTATTACAGTACCATTAAAATTGTATATAAAAATATATTCATTTGGATTATCTCCAATTCTTAGTTTCTCAATGGCTTCAATAACTTCTTTTTGGATAGTTTCTAAAGGCTTTTTATCTTTGTTTTGGTTGTAATAATAATCAATAAAATTAATTACATAGTTAACTTGATTTTTAATCAAAGTTTTTTGACTATTAGTATAATCATTTTTTAAAGTGTGTATTTTTTCTTGTAATTCTTCGTGAGCATTATTTATGATGATAAAAGTAAAAAAAGATATTAGAATAATAATAAATAAAATACTATATACGATGAGATGATATAAACTTTTTGCTTTTAACATAACTTAGACTACCTTTGTGCAATTAAATGGTTGATATGGTATCTAGTTTTTTATAATAAGAATCTTTTTTTAGATTATATTTCAAGTGGCGCGGCTGACGAGACTCGAACTCGCGACCTCCTGCGTGACAGGCAGGCATTCTAACCAACTAAACTACAGCCGCACTTGGAAATATATAAAGAAGTGGTGGTCGATATAAGACTCGAACTTATGACATCTACCTTGTAAGGGTAGCGCTCTACCAACTGAGCTAATCGACCGTTTGTTGCATATTTGGCTTGGTGACCCCTAGGGGATTCGAACCCCTGTGGCATGGATGAAAACCATGAATCCTAACCGTTAGATGAAGGGGCCAAGATTATGCAACAATGTAAAAGTGGTGACCCGTGATGGATTCGAACCATCGGCCCCCTCATTAAAAGTGAGATGCTCTACCGGCTGAGCTAACGGGTCACATAAATAAACAATAAAAGTGGCGCGGCTGACGAGACTCGAACTCGCGACCTCCTGCGTGACAGGCAGGCATTCTAACCAACTAAACTACAGCCGCACTTTATAAACAAAGTCACAATAAAATAAAAATCCTATACTAACTGTATTTTTAGATTTTTAAGTGGTGGTCGATATAAGACTCGAACTTATGACATCTACCTTGTAAGGGTAGCGCTCTACCAACTGAGCTAATCGACCGTTTGTTGCATATTTGGCTTGGTGACCCCTAGGGGATTCGAACCCCTGTGGCATGGATGAAAACCATGAATCCTAACCGTTAGATGAAGGGGCCAAGATTATGCAACAATGTAAAAGTGGTGACCCGTGATGGATTCGAACCATCGGCCCCCTCATTAAAAGTGAGATGCTCTACCGGCTGAGCTAACGGGTCACATATTTTGTCCTTCTTTAAGTTGTTCTACTTAAATTGGACTGGAATTATAGTGCAAAACATTTTATTTGTCAAGAGTTTTTTGAATAAATTTTGAAATTTCTTTTAAAGATGTTTTTGCAGCTTGTATTTGCACTTCTTCTCTTGAACCTTTAAAGTGGTACATATTAACGATTTTATGGTTGTTTGAGTCACTTATTCCAATAACAACTGTACCTACAGGTTTATTTTTTGTTTTACCAGTTGGACCTGCAATTCCTGAGATAGCTATTGCAAAATCTGCATTAAATTTTTTAATTACTCCATCTAACATCTCATTTACAACTTCAATACTAACTGCACCAAATGTTTCTAAAGTTTCATTTTTTACATTTAATTCTTGATTTTTTATTTTATTTGAGTATGTAACTATGCTTCCATTAAAAATATCAGATGAGCCAGAGATTTTTGTAATTAAACTTGCAACTAAACCTCCTGTACAAGATTCAGCAGTTGTAATAGTTTTATTATATGTTCTTAAAAGTTCTTGTAGCTTTATCATATCATTTTCATTAAATATATCTTCATACATAACTTTTCCTTTGTAAAGTAATTATTTGATGTATTTTAATGATTATAAGATTAAATAGGGATAATTATAAGAATATAGAAGAAATTAATAGAAGAAAAAATTCTTCTACTAATTATATAGATTATTTGTCGTCAGTAAAGTCAGCTAAGAATTGATCTTCATAGAAAGTTTTACCTAAGTGTTCACAAACTTTTTTGATATCTCTTTCTGCATTTCCTAAACAAGATGTAGCACCTGGTGATGGAGTCATATTAAAGATAATTCCTTCAAGCTCAGTAATTGAAGCTTCTCCAAGCATTAATTTTTTCTCAGTTTTATTTAAAACTTGAGGTCTAACCCCTCCAAATCCTTTTGCATATTCAATATCATCTACACTTAAAGATGGAACGATTTTTCTAGCATCTTTTACGAATAGACCTTTATTAATTCCTGGTACTTCAAATAAGAAGTTTTTGAATACATAATTTCTAATATCTGAATCTTTTAATAAGTCCCAGAAAATTTTCATAATGCTTCCATCAAAATTCATAGTTTTTAGACATTGGAAGAATGATTTTCCACCTTTGTATCTTTCAAGAACTAATAATGCTAATGCAGTTGGTCCAAATCTTGTTTTACCTTCACAAAGGATATCTGGATCTCCATGAAGAGCAGCAAATGGTAATTTATCATTTTGAACCATGTAAACTTTACCATTTAAGTAAGTTCCATTTGTAATATAGAATGACCCTGCCATTGATAAAGAACCCATATGTTTTCCATAACCCATTTTGTGAGCTAAGAATAATGAGTGAGCACCAGCGTCAACAACAACGAAATCAGCGGTATAAACTGTACCATTTGTTGTAGTTAATTTGAATTTACTTCCAACTTTTTCAATCTCTTCAACTTCAGAATTAAAGAATACATCAGTTGTTTTAGAACTATCAGCATTTTGACCAGCTTTAACTAATTCTTTAGTCATTGCTCCAAAATCAACAGTTGTATATTGATCATCTGTTCCCATAGCAATAATTGGTTCTGGTCTTTCTTTTGTTCTTTCTTTATCTGCCCAAACTAATAAAGGTTCTTTTTCTTTTAAAGTCTCTTTATCCCATAATTCTAAGTAAGGGAAAATTTCTTTAAATTTGTTATATCTATCAGTTATAAATTGAACTTCTTTTTCACCAACTCCAAGAGCCATTTTTTGGTGTTTGAACATAATTTTATCTTGAAGATTATACATTAAGTTGAATTTTTCAATCATCTTAGCTGTTCTTTTTGTGATTTTAGCTTTTTCAAATGTATAATTTGTTTCAATATCTCCCACGTGAATAGTTTGAGAGTTACTTGTACCTTTTGAATTTAATGTAGCTAAGTCTTCGTATTTTTCTAATAAACACATACTGTTTACATCAGAATATTTTGCTAACTCGAAAAATAGAGCTGCCCCAGAGATTCCTCCACCAACAATTACTACTTCATAGTGTTTTTCATTCATTTATCTTTCCTATGCTTTTTTGTGAAATATCTGAGGATTTTATCATATAAATTTTATATTTAACATAAATACTACACAAAATTACACAATATTAAATAAATTATAGATTTTAGTAACAAACTATTATTTATAAATGCTAAATTTAGTTTTAAATTTAATTAGATATAATCAACGATTTAATGAAACAACAAATAAATATTTGAAAAATGAAGGTGTTATAATGGATTATAAAGAGAGTTTATTACTTCCAAAAACAGATTTCCCAATGAGAGGGAATCTTCCTCAAAATGAGCCAGTGAAATATAAGCAATGGGATGACAAAAAAGTTTACGAAAAAATGAAAAAAAATAGAGTGGGGTGTCCATCATTTACACTTCACGATGGACCTCCTTATGCAAATGGGAATATTCATATTGGTCATGCTTTAAATAAAATTCTAAAAGATATTATTAACAAATTTCATTATTTTGAAGGAAAATCAATTAGATATGTTCCAGGATGGGATTGTCATGGTTTACCAATTGAACAAAAAGTTGAAGAGAAAATTGGTAGTGAAAAGAAAAAAGAGTTACCAAAATCAAAATTAAGACAATTATGCAGAGACCACGCAACTAAATTTGTTGAAATTCAAAAAGATGAATTCAAAAAATTAGGTGTAATTGCTGATTGGGAAAATCCATATTTAACGATGGATTTTAAATTTGAAGCTAATATTTATAGAGAATTATGTGCAATTGCAAAACAAGGTTTATTAGTTCAAAGAAGCAAACCAGTTTATTGGTCTTGGGCTGCTCAAACTGCGTTAGCTGAAGCTGAAGTTGAGTATGAAGATAAAACATCTCCATCAATATTTGTGGCGTTTAAACATGAAAGTATTGATGCAAGTATAATTATATGGACAACTACTCCTTGGACACTTCCAGCAAATACAGGGATTTCATTAAATGGTGAAGAAGAGTATGTAAAAACAGCTGATAAATTTATTGTTGCAAAAAAATTATATAACTCTTTAATAGAAAGTGGAGTTATAAGTGGTGAAGTAGTTGAAACTATTAATCCAAAAGATTTAGAAAACACATTTGCAATTAATCCATTAAATGGAAGAACTTCTAAAATTGTTTTAGGTGACCATGTTATGATGGATTCAGGAACTGGAGCAGTTCATACAGCACCAGGTCATGGAGAAGATGACTATAAAGTTGGATTAAGATATAACTTAGATGTAATTATGCCAGTTGATGCATATGGAAAATATGACGAAACAATAGTTAGAGAAAAACTATTTAAAGACACAGATAAATATTTAGGATTAAATGTATTTAAAGCAAATGAGTTAATTTTAGAAGAGTTAGGAAGTGCTTTATTAAAAAGAGTAGATATTAGACACTCTTATCCACATTGTTGGAGAACTCATACACCAATTATTTTTAGAGCAACAAAACAATGGTTTATTTCAATAGATGATAAATATGGTAATAAAAATAATACATTAAGAGAAAATGCTTTAGAAGTTGTTGAAAATTTAAAATTCTATCCAGAGTGGGGAAGAAATAGATTAAAAGCAATGTTAGAAGGAAGACCTGATTGGTGTATTTCAAGACAAAGAGATTGGGGAGTTCCAATTGCATTTTTTAGAAATAAAAAAACTGATGAAATCATTTTTGATGAAAAAGTTTTAAATTATACAGCAATGATTTTTGAACAAAAAGGTTGTGATGCTTGGTATGATTTAGAGATTTCTGATTTATTATATCCAGGAAGTGGATTAAATCCAAATGATTTAGAAAAAACTGTTGATATTTTAGATGTTTGGTTTGATAGTGGTTCAACACAAAATGCAGTTTTAAGAAGTAGAAATTATGATGCGGGAACTTTCCCAGCTGATATGTATTTAGAAGGAAGTGACCAACATAGAGGTTGGTTCCAATCTTCACTTTTAACAACTTTAGCTTCAAGTGAAATTGCTCCTTATAAATCGATTTTAACACATGGATTCACTGTTGATGAAAAAGGTGAAAAAATGTCTAAATCAAAAGGAAATGTTGTTGCTCCTGATAAAGTAATCAAAGAGTACGGAAGTGAAATTTTAAGACTTTGGGTTGCTATGAGTGATTACCAATCTGATTTAAAAATCTCTGATAATATCTTAAAACAAAATGGTGAGTTATATAGAAAAATCAGAAATACTGCAAGATTCTTACTTGCAAATATTGATGATTTAGAAGAAATCATTAGTGTTGATAAAATGGGACCTTTAGATAAATGGGTTTTAAATAAAGCTAAAAAAGTATTTGATGAAATTGAAGCTGCATTTTATGCTTATGAATTCTCAAAAGGTTTAAATAAATTAAATAACTTCTTAGTTGTTGATTTATCTGGAATCTATTTAGATGTTTGTAAGGATAGATTATATTGTGATGATAAAAAAGATATTCACAGACTTGCATCTCAAAGTGCAATGGCATTAATCGCTAAAAAATTAATCTCAACATTAGCTTGTATTTTAACTTATACAATGGATGAGTTATTAGAGTATGCACCAGCATTTATAAAAGATGGATGTGAAGATATTTTTGATTTCAAAAAAGTTGAATTACCAGAAGTTGAATCAACTTTAAATGAAGTAGTTTTATTAACTGCAAAAGAAAAATTCTCTGAAATCAAAGATGCTTTAAGTAAAGAAAAAGTAATCAAATCAACTTTAGAATTAATGATTTATACAAACTGTGAAGAAATTTTAGCTTTAGATGAAGTAGAATCAAGTGATTGGTTCTTAGTAAGTTCTGTAACAAATAATAAACAAAACTCTGATATACTTGGAAGTTTCCAAATTGATGGAAAAGATTTCGAAGTTTATAAAGCCGTAGCTCACAAATGTCCAAGATGTTGGAAATTTACAGCAACAGCTGAAGAAACTCTTTGTAATAGATGTGAAGACGTTTTAAAATAGGAAAATAATGTTTCAAGAAGAAGTAACACTTTCTTTTATATTTCAAACAATAGCTGTAATTTTAGTAATTACAGCTGTTGGAATATATTTTGTAAAGAAAAAAGCAAAAGAGGTAAAAAAATAAATGATGCCATTTTCTGATGAAGATTTACAAGCACCAGTAAGTTCAATTATTGAAAATAAAATTGCTCCAATGTTAGCAAGAGATGGAGGAGCAATTAAACTTTTAGATATAAAAAATGCAAAAGTTTATGTTCAATTACAAGGTGCATGTGTTGGTTGTAGTGCAAGTGGAAGTACTTTAAAATATATTGTTGAAAAAGAGTTAAAAGCTGCAATACATCCAGATTTAGGAATTGTTAATGTACCACAAGGTATGGAAAATAAATTAGAGGAATTATAATAATGATAAACGAGAATAGGTTATTAAATGAGGCAAATTCACTTTTTGTTCAAAAGAAGTTTGATGAAGCTTTATTTTTATATTCACAACTATCATCAAACTTTCCACAAAACAAAGAGTATAAAGTGTACGCACTTTTTTGTGATATTGCAACTGAAGATGTTCAAAAAGCAATGTCATTATTTGACTATTTTAGTATAATCAAAGATGAAAATTTAGATGAAGCTATAAAATATGTTGAAGATGTAATTAATGCATATGATGGTGATATAGATAAGATGATGGAAATTCTAAAAGATTTAAGTACATCAACTGTTGAATCACTTGATGCAATTAGATATGACGATTTTAAAAAATTAATAGAATCAAGAGGTTCTTTTAGAATTGCTTTTGAAGATATAATGTTTTCAACAAAAGTTGCAATTGAAAATAAAGATGATTTTTTTGATTTTGTTACAAAGTTGATTGACAATGATTTTAACACAACAGCTTATTCATATTTAGATGGATTTAATGAATATTTTTCATATGATAAAGAGATTGAAAAATTATATAAAAAATTAGAAGAGAAAAACCTTGCAACTAATCATAAATAATAGAGTTTATACTGATAATTCAAATGAAGTAGATGAAAATTCTGTTTTTGTTGTTTCAAAACAGAATGAAAAATTTAAACAAAGTGCAATTGATAATGGATGCCGTGAGATAATAACTGCAAGTGAATTAAAAAATCATTTGGATATGTCATCTATCAAAGTTATTGGAATTACTGGAACAAATGGAAAAACTACAACAGCAGCAGCTATTTATTCTATTTTATTAGATTTAGGGTATAAAGTTGCACTTCAAGGTACACGAGGTTTTTTCATAAATGATGAAAGAGTTGAAGAATACTCTTTAACAACTCCTGTTCAACTTGGAAACTTTGCTCACATTCAAAAAGCTATACAAAATGGTTGTAATTTTTTTGTGATGGAAGTAAGTTCTCATGCGATTGAACAAAAAAGAATTGAAGGTTTGGAGTTTGCTTTAAAAATTCATACAAATATAACAAGAGACCATCTTGATTATCACAAAACTATTGAAGAGTATGTAAGAGTTAAAAACTCTTTTTTTGAAGATGAATCCCCAAAACTTATAAATAAAGATGACCCAAAAGTAGTATGTAATCCAAAAAATGGATTTGCATACTCTTTGGAAAATCCATCAACATATAAAGTTGATGCATACTCTTTTAAAAATGGTATGCATGTAATGTTTAATCATTTTGGAAAACATTTCTCTTTTTCATCAATGATGATGGGAATTTTTAATGTTTATAATTTAATGGCAGCTGTTGCAGCAGTTCATATAACTACAAAAAAACCTTTAGAAGAGATTTGTGAAGCTCTTGAAGGATTTGGTGGAGTTAGTGGAAGAATGGAAACAATTAGTGTAAATCCATTAGTTATAGTTGATTTTGCTCACACTCCTGATGGAATGGATGAGGTTTTAAAAAGTTTTAATGAAAAAGATATTATTTGTGTGTTTGGTGCAGGTGGAGATAGAGATAAACTTAAACGTCCATTGATGGGAACTGTTGCAGCAAAATATTCAAAACATATTATTGTAACAAGTGATAATCCAAGATTTGAAGACCCAGATATGATTATTGAAGATATATTAGCTGGAATTAAAAATCATCCAAGTGTTTTAGTTGAAATAAATAGAAAAGAGGCCATTAAAAAAGCAATTGATATGGCTGATGAGAATAGTGTTGTTTTAATTCTTGGAAAGGGTGATGAATCAACACAAATAATTTACGATAAAAAATTCCCTTTTTCTGATAAAGAAGAAGTTTTAAAGATTTTAAATAAAGAGTAAAAACTCTTTATTTAATCAAACTGCTCCCATAAGAGCTTTTTTTGTATTTCCTATTAAAGCTAACATTTCATCATAAGTTTTATTAACTTCTTCTTTTTCTAAATTTGCTAATTCATCATAAATTGCAACTAATTTATCTTCATTTGAAAGTTTTTTCAAATCACCTTTTTCTAGTGATAAAAAATCTAAAACTTCATTCCATACTGAATTTTCATATAACATAATTGCATTAAATTTTATACCTTCGTATTCAAAAATCCCATTTCCATCTAAATCAATAACATAAAGTACGATGATAGAATCTTTGTCAAAGAAAGTTTTATATTTTTCAAAAAATGCTTCAAAATAGTTAAATGTTTCTAACTCACAAGCAAAAAATTTAACTTTGTCATTTTCACTTATCATAATCACTTGTTTTGCTTGAGCTTTTGGAGGCATGATTTTTGTTTCTGAAAGTTTTTTACCCTCTTCAATAATTAATGCTCCTCTATAAGCATTTAAAGAAGATGAAATAGAACCATTAAAAGATGGTTGCCATTCAAGTTTGTTTGTTTTGATGTATTCATTTGGTGTCATAGAAAATCCTTTTTTAAGGATTTTATGCAATTTTTATTCCGTAGTTGAAATTTTATTTAAAGGAATAGTTATTGTAAAAAGTGCTCCAGTGTAATTTTCATTTTTATAATTAAAATCTACAGTTGCTGCTTTTATTGTTCCTTTTAGGTGTTTTGAAATTATCTCTTTTGACATATAAAGACCAATCCCAGTACCTTTATCTTCACTTTTTGTTGTGAAATAGGGTTCAAAAATTCTATCTATAATTTCACTTGAGATTCCTCCTGCATTATCTTTTAGCTCTATTATTAAATTGTCTTCAACTTTTTTAATATCAATAAATATATATTTATTTGTGTTGATATTTTCAAAGGCATCTATTGAGTTATTAATCAAATTAATTAAAACTTGAATAATTTCACTTTCATAACTATCAAATTCTATCTCTTGGTCATTTTGAACTATTTTTATATCTCTTATTTTTAATCTTGAATCTATAAGTTTTATTGTTTTGTCAATTAAAGTTTTTGTATTAATGCTACTTTTTGGATTATCTTTTTTAAAGAAATTTTTAAAATCATCTATTGTTTTAGATAGATATTGAGCATTTGCATTTATGTTATCTAAAGATTGTTTTTCATAATCTTCATTTGAAATATTTAACTCTTTTTGTAATTTCATTCCTGTTGAAAGAGTTGAAATTACAGATAAAGGTTGTCTCCATTGATGAGCAATATTTGCAATCATTTCTCCCATAGAAGCTAGTTTTGATTGTTGGATTAGTAACTCTTCTTGAGATTTTATTTGATTTTGTTTTTCTATTTCTTCTGTTATATCTTGAATCACTCCAAGAACACCAATTACAGAACCATTTTTATCAAATAATGGAACTTTTGAAGTATTTAAAATTTTAAGGGTTTTATCTTTTGGTGTGATTGTTTCAATATAGTTTAATTTAGGTTGTTTTGTACTCATTACAAGCATATCATCACTTATATAATCCTCTTTTTCATTAATAGCAAAATTAGAATCAGTCTTTCCTAATAATTCATCTTTTGATTTTAGATTCATTAATTCTAAAAATTGAGTATTACATCCAAGATAAACACCTTTTTTACTTTTCCAAAAGATTATTACAGGTGCATTTTCCAGCACTTTTTCAAGTAGTTCATTTGCTTTGGCTAATTTATCTCTTTCTTCTTCCACATAAGAAAATAGTTTTTTTGATAAGAGATATAAAAGAATTGAAGATAGACTTATGAAAAACCAACCTTTGATTGTTTGTAAAAATTGTAATTTTTCTAAATCTTTAACTAAAATATTTATTATAGAATCAGAAAAATAAATCCATAACAAACTAAATAGAAAATATATTAAAGTAATTTTTAGTGGTAAAGATATATTTTTAAACATTTTGATTCCTCTTATCATATTATAACCTTTTTTACTCTTTATTCCTTAAATATATGAATATAATTAAACATAAAACAGCAAGGAAAAGTGGATAGAAGAATAAATAATCTTTTAGAACAATTTTATTTTGCTCAATTTGTGATTTTTCTAATTTATTGATATCTTCATAAATAAAAACTAAATCTTCTTTTGAGTAGGCTGTATAAGCTTTTGCTTTAGATTCAATTGCTAAAGAGTTTAAAATAGAGTTGTTAAAATTTCCAATTCCAATAGTATAAACTTTTATACTATATTTTTTTAATAATTTTATTACTATTTCAAGAGGAATTGAACTAGAATTATCTTCTCCATCACTTAATAAAATTATGATATTTGATTTAGCTTTTTTATCTTTTAGAATATTTATACCAGAAGCCACTGAATCAATCAAAGCAGTATTTTTCCCTGCCATTCCAACATCTAAATAATCAATTATTTGTTTTTGAGCCTCTTTATCAAAACTAAGTGGACTTGAAATTAATACAGAATCTCCAAATAAAATAATACCAATATTGTCAGCAACTCTTTTGCTTATAAAATCTTTTACTATCTCTTTTACAACATCAAAACGATTCTTTTCATTATTTTCATCCAAATCCATTTCATACATTGAAAAACTTGCGTCTAAATTTAAAATAATATTTATTCCATCATTTTTTAAATTAACTGTATCATTTATTTTAATTGGACTACAAAGAGCTATGATTGAAAAAATAATCACAAGATATTTTAAGATATTAGTAAATAGAGTTGATTTTTGATTTACTTTTTGAAAAATATTTAGATGAGGAATTAAATATGAAGGAGATTTTGCTCTACAAAAAAATGAACAAAACATAAATAAAAGAATTAATAATAAAAAATATGGATATTCAAAAGTAAAGTTATTAAACATCTAAAGAATCCATAAAAACTAAAAATTTTGCTTTGATTGTTTCATCTATTTTTTCAACATTTTTTTTGTATTTATATTTTTCAAGCTCTTCTATTAGTTCATTTGCCAATTTTTTTTCTCTTTCATTTGTAGTTATTAGTCTTGAATATTTTGTAATAACATAAGCAGATTTTTTAGAATCACTAAAATCAATATTTTTTAAAATTTCAAAATAGATTTTTCTTGGACTTTTTTTTCTATTTTTAAAAAATTTAATTAGAAAAAAAATTAGAGTTGTTAAAATTAAAATAGCTAAAAAAATTAAAAATGAAAATATAAATATTGAGTTATCAGGAATTTTTTCCAACTCTTTTATATCATTTAGTTTTGATAAAAGTTCTTCTTTCATCTTAAAACTCCAATTAGTTTTTTGATTGGGTCTTCATTTGTATAAATTTTAGTAAATCTAACAGCACAATTTTGTAGATGATTATAAAGTTTGTGGTCATTTTCTAAAACTTTTTTTTCATACTCTAAAATAGAAGTTTTATTTAAAATTGATTCAAAAATTTTATTATTGTTTGGGTCAATAAAACTTACGTTTCCAAGTTCGATTGGATTTTCTTCAAATTTATCTCTAACTATAAGTGTGATTATTTCATGTTTTTGACAAAGAAGTTTTAAATCTAGTTTTTCAATATCAAAAAAATCCCCAATCAAAAAGATTAAAGATTTCTCTTTTATTGATTTAAAAAGCTCTTTTGTAATTTTTTCATAATTTATATTTTTACCAATAACATTGTAGTTATATAATAAATCAGCCATAAAATTTACATTAAAAATTTGTTTAGATTTTTTTGTACAAACTTCAAGATTTTCATTTGCAATATATGAAGAAAAAGGATTTCCTTGTTTTATACAAATAAAGCCTAAACTTGAAGCAATTTGAGTGATAATCTCTTGTTTAAAAACATCAGTTCCAAAATAAGTAGAACCATTTAATAAACAAACAATATTTACGTTTAACTCCTTTTGGGAATAAAAAACTTTCACATAAGGTTTTTGCATTTTTGCACTTACAACCCAATCAATATTTTTTACATCTTCTCCATATTCATACTCTTTTAACTCACAAAAATCATAACCTTCACCTTTTAGTTTTGTACTGTTATTTCCTATGATTTCTGAAAAAACTTGTTTTTTTGTTTTTATGAGTATTTTTTTTAAAGCTTGATTCATATTTTATGGAATTGCAATTTTCTCTAAAATTTTTTGAATTACATCATCTATATTAATCTCTTTTGCCATGGCTTCATAAGTTAAAATAATTCTATGTCTTAAAATATTTTTTGCAACCATTGCAATATCAATTGGTGAGACAAAATCATTTTTTCTTAAATATGCATTTGCTTTTACAGCTTTAAACATATCAATAGTTGCCCGTGGACTTGCTCCAAAATGAATAATATCAACTAACTCTTCTAAGGCATAATTTTTTGGATTTCTACTTGCATCAATAATATCTACAATATATTCTTCCAACTCTTTATCAATATGAATATTTTTAACTGCTTGTTTTAACTCTTCTAAATCTTCTTTATTTAAAACTTTGTTTATAGTTTCAAAAGAGTTCATAGTAGCTTTTTTAGCAATTTCATACTCTTGTTCTTTTGTATTATATGAAACAACAATTTTAAACATAAATCTATCAAGTTGAGCTTCAGGCAGACTATAAGCTCCTTCTTGTTCTATTGGATTTTGAGTAGCTAGAACTAAGAAAGGAGAATCAACTTTAAATGTATTTTCTGCAATTGTAACTTGTCTTTCTTGCATAACTTCAAGAAGTGCAGATTGTACTTTTGCAGGAGCTCTATTTATCTCATCGGCTAAAAGTAAATTTGTAAATATTGGTCCTTTTTTGATTTTAAACTCATTTGTTTTCATATCAAAAATTTGAGCACCAATAATATCACTAGGAAGTAAATCAGGAGTAAATTGTATTCTTTTAAAATCAAGATTTAGTGCTTGTGAAACTGCTTTTACAGTTGTAGTTTTAGCTAAGCCTGGAACACCTTCTAGTAAAATATGTCCAGAAGTTAAAAGTCCAATTAAGATGGAATTTACCATCTCTTCTTGACCAATTACACCTTT
This sequence comes from Arcobacter ellisii, assembly GCF_003544915.1. Lineage (NCBI taxonomy): Bacteria > Pseudomonadati > Campylobacterota > Epsilonproteobacteria > Campylobacterales > Arcobacteraceae > Arcobacter > Arcobacter ellisii. The sequence goes on from NZ_CP032097.1 coordinate 678,014, forward strand.
TGAAATCTCTTGTCTTAATTCATCTAATTTATCTTGTAAACTCAAAATCTATCCTTTTATATAAGAGTTTGAATTTTAGCTAATTACAAATTAAAAATATTGTTAAATTAAGATTAAAGTTAAATTAAATTTAATTTAGATAAAATCGTCGTTCTAATTTTAAATTAGAACCTCACATGTGTCAATCCTTGTACGGGTTGTGACAAGAGAAATCTTGACATTAAGGGACACAGAGGCTAAACCCTATTACAAAAAATACAATTAATTCAAGGAGAATTACTCATGGTTACAATGAAAGACCTATTAGAGTGTGGTGTACACTTCGGACACCAAACAAGAAGATGGAATCCAAAAATGAAAAAATTCATTTTCGGTGTTAGAAAAAATATCTATATTATAGATTTACAAAAAACGTTAAGATATTTCAGATATACATATAACGTAGTTAGAGACAGAGCTGCTCAAGGTGAAACTATGATTTTCGTAGGAACTAAAAAACAAGCTAGCGAAACAATTAAAAAAGCTGCTATTTCTTGTGGTATGCCATACGTTAACCACAGATGGTTAGGTGGAATGTTAACTAACTTCGGAACAATTAAAAAATCAATTAGAAAATTAGAAATTATTAAAAAAATGAGAGAAGAAGGTCAATTAGATCTTTTAACTAAAAAAGAAGCTTTAATGCTTACTAGAAAAGAAGAAAAATTAGAATTATACCTTGGTGGTATCAAAGAAATGCACAAACTTCCAGATATGATGTTTGTTCTTGATGCTGTTAAAGAAAAAATTGCTATTCAAGAAGCTAGAAGATTAGGAATCACTGTTGTTGCTCCTTTAGATACAAACTGTGATCCTGATGTTGTAGATTTACCAATTCCAGGAAATGATGATGCTATCAGATCAATTCACTTATTCTGCAACGAAATGGCTGCAGCTATGAATGAAGGTAAAGCAGCATTAGCTGATGAAACTGGTGCTGAAATTGAGCCAATTTCTGTTGAAGAAACTGAAGAATTAATTGCTGAAGCAGTAGCTGAAGGTGAAGAAGAATTCAAATTTGCAGAAGGTGAGGAAGCGTAATGGCAGGAGCAACTCCACAATTAATTAAAGAATTAAGAGAGATGACTGGTGCAGGAATGCTTGATTGTAAAAATGCACTTAATGAAACTGGTGGTGATTTAGAAAAAGCTGTTCAAGCTTTAAGAGAAGCTGGTTTAGGAAAAGCTGCTAAAAAAGCTGGAAATGTTGCTGCTGAAGGTTTAATTTCTGTTTTAGTTAATGCTGATAATACAAAAGCTGTAATGTTAGAATTAAACTCTCAAACAGACTTCGTTGCAAAAAATGAAAACTTTGTTAATTTAACAAAAGAGATTACATCTCATGCGTTAAATAATGGAATTGAAAATGCAGAAGCTTTAGCTGCATCTTCAATTAATGGACAAGATTTCCCAACTTTCTTAAATGAAAAAATTGCAACTATCGGTGAAAACTTAGTTGCTAGAAAACTTGCAAATGTTTCTGGACAAGTTGTTAATGCTTATGTTCATGCAACAGGAAGAGTTGGAGTTGTTTTAGCTGCATCTTGTGATGAAGCTGTAAAAGATAAAGCAGCTGCTTTATTAAGAAATATTGCAATGCACGCATCTGCAATGAAACCAACAGTTATTTCATATAAAGATTTAGATCCAGCATTTGTTGAATCTGAAAACAAAGCAATTGTTGCTGAAATTATTGCTGAAAATGATGAATTAAAAAGATTAGGAAAACCATTAAAGAAAATTCCTGAGTTTGTTTCTAAATCTCAATTAACAGATGAAGCAATTGCAAATGCAAAAGCTAGATTTGAAGAAGAGTTAAGAGCAGCTGGTAAACCAGAAAAAATTTGGGCAAACATCATTCCTGGACAAATTGAGAGATATATCACTGATAATACTCAATTAGATGGAAGATTTGCACTTTTATCTCAAGCTTATGTAATGGATGACAAAAAAACTGTAGAGCAAGCAATTGCTGAAGTTGATGCATCTATTAAAATTACTGAGTACATTAGATTTGAACTTGGTGAAGGTATTGAGAAAAAAGAAGAAGATTTTGCAGCAGAAGTTGCAAAACAAATGGGTAAATAATTCGTAGTTAAAAAAACTACAATGTAAAAAAATAAAAGGAAGTATGTGATGAGTGAAACTAATAATTTGGATGCACTCATTGCAGAGGACCTTTTACTACAAGCAAATAATTTATCTCATAAATTTGATTATGAGCTTTTCAAAGATATAAATCTATCACTTTATAAAAAAGAATCAATTGCAATTATAGGTACAAGTGGAAGTGGAAAATCAACACTTTTAAATATTTTGTCTTCACTTTTAAAACCATCATCTGGAAAAGTTGTTTTTAAAAGTAAAGATATGTACTCAATCAAACAAAATGAACTTTTAAAAATTAGAAGAGATGATTTTGGTATAATTTTTCAAGCACATTATCTATTTCGTGGATTTTCAGCAATTGAAAATTTAGAAATTGCTACATTATTAAGTGGTGAAAAAATAGATCATGATTTATTAAAAGAGTTAAAAATTGAGCATGTAATTAATCAAGGTGTTGGAGAATTAAGTGGTGGACAACAGCAAAGATTGTCAATTGCAAGGGTTATGACAAAAAAACCAAGAATAATTTTTGCAGATGAACCAACTGGAAATTTAGATAAAGAGACAGCAAATGTTGTAATGAATACTTTGTTTAATTATATAAAAAATAATGAAGCTGGTTTAATTTTAGTTACACATGAAAATGAATTAGCTATGAGATGTGATAAAGTATATAAATTGGAAGAGCTGAGATTGCAGGAGTTGAAGTGAAATTATTATTAATTTGTGAAACAGCAATTATTGAACATATTTTTACTTTAGTTTGTAAAAGATTAAACATAAGTTTAACAGTTCAAAAAACAAATAGTGTTAATGAAAAATTTGATTTAATAGTTGTTGATCAAAATTTTATTGATGATAAATTTAACTCTTTTAAGCAACTTTCAAAAAAATTAGGTGCAATTAGTTCAGAAGAATTACCTTTTGATAAATCAAGAGATTTTATTATTCCAAGACCATTTTTACCAACAAAATTAGAATCAATGCTACTTGAACAAATAGAGTTTATTAAAGAAGAAGAGGAGTATGAGCATAATAGAAAAGTAACTACATTTTCTTCTTATGATGAAGATGATGATGAAGAAGTTACGATTCCTGTTGTTAATTATGTAAGTAATATGATAGAAGAGAAACAAAGTGTTATAGAAGAAGATGATGAGTTTGGATTAGATAATGATGAAAGTATAGTAAGTCTTGCTTCATTAAATATAGGTGGAGTTTTAGATTCTAGTGAATTAAATAAGATAAATGATATTTTAAGAGAAGATACTATACAAAATGAGATAAACCTTGAAAAGAATGATTGGAAAGATATCTCTTCTATTATTGATGATGCTTTAGCAGAAGTTAAAGAGTATGAATTTGATTTAACAAAAGAGCCAATTAAGCCTTATAATTTAGTATTAAGTAATTTTAATATTAATGAATTAAGACCATTATTAGAAAAATTCGACCAATCTGTAATTGATAAACTTTCAACTGGGGAAACAGTTGATGTTAGAATTACATTGAAGGATAAATAGATGATAAAAGAGAAAAAAGGTGCAATTTTAATCATCTCAGGACCTAGTGGTTGTGGTAAATCAACATTATTAAAAGAAGTATATAAAGATATAGATAACTACTATTTTTCTATTTCAACTACAACAAGAGCTCCAAGAGTTGGAGAAGTAAATGGAGTTGACTATTTTTTTGTATCAAAAGAAGAGTTTGAAGAAGATATAAAAAATGATGATTTCTTAGAGTATGCAAAAGTACATGACAACTATTATGGTACATCTTTAAAACCTATAAATAAAGCTTTAGATGAGGGTAAATTAGTTATCTTTGATATTGATGTTCAAGGGCATGAAATCGTTAGAAATAAGATAGATTCATTGGTTACATCTGTATTTATTACAACACCATCTTTAAATGTTTTAGAAGAGAGATTAAATAGTAGAAATACAGATAGTATAGAAATAATAGAAAAAAGAATTAAAAATGCTAAAGCAGAAGTTGAATTTTTTCAGGATTATGATTATTTAATAATTAATGATGATTTACAAACAGCAGCAAAAGAGTTAGTTTGTATTGCAAATATTACAAGAATAAAAACTAAACTTTTTGACAAAGAAAAAATAGTATCAAATTGGCTAAGTAATTAATTACTTAAGCTATTTGATACTATCATAACTTATTGGCTTTTCGAAATAATACCCTTGACAATAATCAATATTTAACTCTTTGATTTTATTATAAATATCTTCATTTGAAACATATTCAGCAACAGTTTTTACTTTAAACTCTTTTGAGAAATTAGCAATTGTATTTACAATAATTTCTAAATCTTTTGATGTATTTATTCTTTCAATTAAAGAACCATCAATTTTAACAAAATCGATATCAAGAAGAGTTAGAAGATTGAAGTTTGAGTATCCTGCACCAAAATCATCAACTCCAACAATACAATCAAATTTTTTGATTTCAGAAATGAATTTAGAAACTTCATTAAAATCTGAAATCTCCTCTGACTCTAAAATTTCAAATTCTAAAAACTGAGTATATTCTCTATTTTGTTCTAATATCTCATAAATAAATGATGTAGTTTCACTATTTGCTATATCATCAAAAGAGATATTTACAGATACTCTTTTGTTTTTATTTTTTATGAGTTTAAAAGAGTCTTGAATTACAATTTTTATGATATTTGGATAAAGTTTAGTCTTTTTAGCAACATTTATAAAGTTATATGGAGCTATTTCAACACCTTCTTTTGTAACATATCTGATTAATGCTTCATATTTATGAACTTCTTTTGTTTGAGTATCAACAATAGGTTGAAAATAGGCTTGAAATAGATTCTCTCTAAAACCAATTTTTAGTTGTTTTACCCATTTTATATTTTCTTCAAAAGATTGCTGAATTTTAAATGACTCATTATAAATCATAATTCTTTGAAGTTTTGTTCTTGCATAATTTATAACTCTTTGTGAGTATTTATAAGCTCTTGCTCCATCGCCTTGAGCTATTCCAATAGTTATGTTTATATCAATTTCATCTTCATCAATAAGTAATGACTCTTTTTCGATTTTATCTGCAAATATTTTACAAATATCGTAAAATTCATTTATATCTTTATTATTTTGTTTTGCGACAATTGCAAATTTATCAGCTTCAATTCTATATACAAAATACTCTTCATTACTAAAATAGCTTTTTAGTTTGTTTGCTAATTCATATAAAATTGTATCACCAATTTTTTCACCAAAAAGGTCATTAACTGTAGAAAATTCATCGATATCAAGAAGAGCCATTAAATCAATACTATTTTCATCTAAATCTTTTTTTAATTTATTTCTATTTGGTAAGTTTGTAAGTTTATCAGTGTATAAATCTTTTAATTCGTGGTAAACAAGAGATTGAGACATAACTTGTAAAAGTTTTGCTATATCAATAGGTTTTAATACGTATTTATCAACACCAATGTCAATTGCTTCTAGTAAATACTCTTTATTTGAAAATGCAGTTGCCACAATAATAGGGATATTCATATTTATTTTTTTTATCTCTTTTACCATGTCTAAACCGTTTAAAATAGGCATATTAACATCAGTAATAATTAAATCAATTTCATTTTCATATTTTTTAAAAAGTTCTAAACCCTCTTGTCCATTTTGTGCAACATATTGCTTTTTGGTAAAGCCTTTTAATATTTGATGTGTAACTTCTCTTAAGTCTTTTTCATCTTCAGCATATAAAATTGTTATATTTTTCAGTATTGAAATATTATTTATCATTATTAAGACTCTCTCCAAAATTATTAAGATATAATATCATAAATTAACATAATATCTAAATAATAAAAAAAGTAAGAATTAAACTATTCGGGTCTGCTAGGAGTATTTTTGTCTAAAATCAAGTGTAATCATTGTCATTTAGAGTTTGAAGAAAATATAATGATTAAGGAGGAAAATTTAAACTTTTGTTGTAAAGGATGTCAAGGAGTTTACCATCTTTTAAAGAGTGATGGTTTGGATTCTTTTTATGATAAATTAGGTAATAAAACTTTAACTCCACCTATAAAGTTGGATAGTGATGATATTACAAAATTTGATTCAGAAAATTTCTTGGAAAACTATGTAAGTAAAACAAAAGATGGTTTTTCTCAAATTGATTTAATTATTGAAGGAATTCATTGTGCTGCTTGTGTTTGGCTAAATGAAAAAGTTCTTCATGATACAAAAGGAATAGTTGAAGCTAATATCAATTTCACAACAAATAAAGCGAGAATTATTTGGGATGAAGAGAAACTAAAACTCTCTGAAATTATTCTAAAAATCAGATCAATTGGTTATAACGCTTATGCTTATGAATCAAGTGTTGCAGATGCTCAAGCCTCAAAAGCTAAAAGAGAATATTTTATTCGTATGATGGTTGCTGTTGTTTGTAGTATGAATATTATGATGCTAAGTGTTGCAAAATATACTGGATTTTTTACTGGAATTTCAAAAGAAGTAAAGGATATGATTCATATTGGAGAGTTTATTCTTTCAACTCCTGTTCTATTTTATAGTGGATGGATTTTTTATAAAGGTGCATATTTTGGTCTAAAAAATCGTATGTTAAATATGGATTTTTTAGTTGCATTTGGTGCTACATCAACCTACATTTATTCGTTATTTATTCTTTTTGGAGCAAAAGGAGAAAGTTATTTTGATTCTGTTTCAATGATAATTACCTTTGTTTTAGTTGGAAAATATTTAGAAGTAATAGGTAAAAAATCAGCTATCGATACTTTAGACAAAATCAAATCAAGTTTGCCTTTGGAAGCTGTTGTTGTAAAAGATAATGAAAAAAAAGTAATAGCTTTAAATAGTATAAATATTGGTGATATTGTTGAGATAAAACCTGGAGAAAAAGTTCCTGTTGATGGAAAAATAATTTCAGGAAATGGTTCATTTGATGAATCAACTCTAACAGGAGAATCTATTCCTATTTACAAAAAAGTAAAAGATTTTGTTTATAGTGGAACTATAAATTTAGATTCATTAATACAATTTGAAGTAACAAAAAGTTTTAAAAATTCAACTTTTTCATCAATTGTTGCTTTACTTGAAGATTCTTTAAATTCAAAACCAACTATTCAAACAAAAGCAGCAGAAATTTCAAAAGGCTTTAGTGTAACTATTTTAAGTCTTGCTTTAATGACTTTTTTAGTTTGGTATTTCTTTGGAATAGATTTAGGTTTTGATTATGAAGGAACAACACAATTTGAAAAATCATTTATTGTTGCTGTTTCTGTTGTAGTAATTGCTTGTCCTTGTGCTTTAGCACTTGCAACTCCAATGGCAAGTTTGATAGGAATTTCAGAACTTGCAAAAAAAGGTTTACTTTTTAAAGAAGCGAAATTTATTGAAACAATGGCAGTTGCTTCAACTGTTGTTTTTGATAAAACAGGAACTTTAACTAAAGGTGAATTAAATGTAACAAAAGCTCGAATTATGGATGATAATATTCATAAAATGCATCTACTTTACTCTTTGTTAGATGCTTCAACTCATCCAGTTAGTGTTTCAATTAAAAAATATTTAGAAACAAAATATAACTTAGATATTAAAAAACTTGAAAATGTAAAAAATATTGAAGCAAAAGGAATGAGTGCAACTTATAAAAATATTGAAGGTAAAGAGTTTGAGTTAATTGGTGGAAATGTTGACCTTTTAAGACAATTTGGGATTTTTTATAAATTTGATTCATCAAAAACAGTTTATCTGTTTGCAATAAATAAAAAAGTAATAGCAACTTTTGAACTTGAAGATAAAATAAAAGATGATGCACAAGAATTAATAACTTATTTACAAAATAAAAATATTGAAGTTGTAATGTTAACAGGGGATAATGAACAAGTAGCTTCAAAAATAGCAAATGAGTTAAATATAAAAAAATATTTCTCTTCTCAAACGCCAATTTCAAAAGCGAATTATATAAAAGAGTTAAAAAAAGAGAATAAAATTGTTGTTATGGTTGGTGATGGAGTAAATGATAGTGTTGCTTTAACAAGTGCAGATGTTGCAGTTGCTATGGGAAGTTCTGCTGATATTTCATTGGCAGTTTCTGATATAGTTTTATTAAATTCAACATTAAAATCTTTACAAGAAGCTTTTATAATCTCAAATAAAACATATAAATATATTAAACAAAATCTATCTTTATCAATAATTTATAACATGGTTACAATACCTTTAGCTATGGCTGGTTTTGTTATTCCATTAGTTGCTGCTCTTTCAATGAGTTTGAGTTCATTGATGGTTGTATTAAATTCACTTAGAATAAAGATGAAATAGGAGTTTTTAAATGATAAATGATACGCTTTTTTTTATGTTAATAGTTGGAATTATAATCTCAGCGGGGTTATTACTTCTTTTTGTTTGGGCCGCAAAAACTGGTCAATTTGATGATGCAAATAAAATGTTAAATAATCCTTTATATGATAGTATTGAAGATTTAAATGATGCTATCAAAAAAGAAAAAAATTTAAAAGAAGCAAAAGAATCAAAACTTGAAAGTGAAAATAAGAAAGAGGAAGGAAAAGAAGAATAAAGAAAATCTTTATTCTTCTAAAAAATTATTTACCAATATACTCAGCTAAAGCTTTAATGTCAGCATCAGAAAGTTTCATTACTTGACCTTTCATGATAGCTTTCATTGGTCCACCATAAGTACCATCTTTATAACCATGTAATGCTTTTTCAACGTCAGCTTTTGTTAAATTAGCTGGAACATGACTTTTACTTTGAGTTGTAGTGTTGATTTCACCTTTAGCTCCATGACATGCTTTACAAGTATTGTAAGTAGCAGGCGCGTCAGCTAATGCAAAAGTAGCAACAGCTAATGTAGTTAATACGATTTTTTTCATTTTTTCTCCTTGTTTTTTAAGAAAAATATTTTAGCTTTTTTTTCTTTTTTTATACTTAATATTTTTCAAATTTTACTAAATATCCAATGTAAGTTTTACTTATAATTGTATAAAAATTGTGAAAGCTTTTAAATACTATACAATGGGAATATAAAGGTTTTTTTTTATATAGTATTAAGATTAAAATAAAGGTAAAAGATTGAATAAAAAGTCAGTTTTAAATATAAATAATTTAACATTTTATTATAAAAAAGAAAATCCTATTTATAAGGATTTTTCTTTGGAGTTAAACAAGGGTGAATTAGTTACAATATTTGGTAAAAGTGGTAGTGGAAAAACAACACTTTTTGAATTGATTTGTGGAAATTTAAAACCAATAACTGGAACAATAAAAAAATCAAATATTGCAATGATTTTTCAAGACCCATTTAACTCTTTTCATCCAACATATTCAATACTTGAACAAATAAAAGATGTCGTTAGAAAAGATTTTGAAGAAGAAATGAACGAACTTTTACCAAAACTTAGTTTAGAGAAAGAGATTTTAGAGAAAAAAACATATCAATTAAGCGGAGGTCAACTTCAAAGATGTTCTATTTTAAGAGCACTTTTAATGAAACCTGACTTACTTTTAGTTGATGAGCCAACATCAGCTTTGGATAATATAATAGCATATGATGTAATGAAATTATTAATTACACTTTTGGATAAATGTGCTATTTTACTAATAACACACGATGTAGATATGGCTTCGTGGTGTAGTGATAAAATTATAAGGTTAGAAGAGAATGCAAGAAAATAAAAAAGCTTTAGTATTACTAAATATGGGTGGGGCTAGAAATAAGGCTGAATTAAAAATGTTTTTAACAAATATGTTTAATGACAAAAATATTTTAACTATAAAGAATCCATTAATAAGAAAAATGATTGCATATTTTATAGTTACAAAACGATTGGATAGTGCATGGGAGAATTATGAACATATAGGAAATTCGTCACCTATTAATCCATTAACTGAAAAGTTAGTAGAAAAATGTAATGAAAAAATTGAAGAGTTTAAAACTTATCAAGTGATGCGATATACGCCACCTTTTGCACAAGATGTGATAAAACAGATGTTAGATGATGGAATAAATGAAATAGTATTATTGCCTTTATATCCTCAATATTCAACAACAACTACAAAATCATCGGTTGAAGATTTTATAGATTATTTACCTTATACTTTTGGTAAAAACATAAGATATATAGAAACATTTTATAAAAATGATAAATTTAATGAATGTATTATAAATGAGATTATTTCAAATGTGGAAGAGCCAAGTGAATATAATCTGATTTTTTCAGCACATGGACTTCCTCAAAAAATAGTTGATGCTGGTGATCCTTATGAAATTCAGATGAATGAACATGTAAAAATTTTAAGTGAAAAATTAAAAGAAAAAAATATAAATTTTAAATCTGTAAATTTAGCATATCAATCAAAAGTTGGACCTCTAAAATGGTTAGAACCGTCACTTGAAGATATGTTAAAAAACTTTAAAGAGCAAAAGGTAATAATTTATCCAATTGCATTTATAGTAGATAATTCTGAAACAGACTTTGAATTAGATATTGAATATAGAGAAATTGCACATGAAATGGGAATTAATGAATATAAAGTATGTCGTTGTGTAAATGATAGTGATGAATTTGTTGAAGCAATAAAGGATATTATTAAAAACTAAGGAGTTAAGATGGAAAATCAGGTTTTATTGGATATCGCAAAAAAATCTATTGAAAAGAAGTTTGATTCAAATATAAAGATTGATAAAACAAAACTTTTAACTGATTTTCCAGAATTAAAAGAAAATGGTGCAACTTTTGTTACTTTGACTCTTGATGGGCAACTAAGAGGTTGTATTGGAAGTTTACAAGCTTATAGACCACTTTTGGATGATTTGATTTCAAATGCCTTTGCAGCTGCTTTTGAAGACCCAAGATTTTATGAATTAACGCCCTTAGAGTTTAAAAAAGTAAATATAGAAATCTCTATTTTAACAACACCTGTTGAAGTTTTATATAGTGATTTAGAAGATTTAAAATCAAAAATAAAACCAAATATACATGGTGTGATTTTACAAAAAGATGGAAGAAGAAGTACTTTCTTGCCACAAGTTTGGGAACAACTTCCTAGTTTTAAAGAATTTTTTGCACATCTTTGTTATAAAGGAAGTTTTGAAGTAAATTGTTTGGAGTTTCATCCTCAAATCTTTACTTATGAAGTTAAGAAGATAAAATGAAATTTTATAAACAAGAAAAAGAGCGATTAGTTTGCCTTTTATGCTCTTATTATTGTAAGTTAAAAGTAGGGCAAACGGGAGTTTGTGGAGTAAATAAAAATATTGGGGATAAAATCGAGTGTTTAGTTTATGGATATTTGAGTGCTTTAAATATTGACCCTATTGAGAAAAAACCTCTTTATCACTTTTTACCCTCTTCAAAATCACTTTCTTTAGGAACTGTTGGTTGTAATTTTAGATGTTCATTTTGTCAAAATTGGCAAATCTCGCAAAACAATAATATAAATAAAAATAACTATTTTAGTGTTGATGAAATAGTAAATATAGCAAAAGAGAAAAAGTGTGAATCAATTTCATATACTTATAATGAACCAACAATTTTTTATCCATTTGCAAGGGATATTGCTCTAAAAGCCAAAGAGTTTGGCCTAAAATCAGTTTTTGTTTCAAATGGATTTGAAAGTAGTGAAGTAATAGCCGATATGAAAGGTGTTATTGATGCTATGAATATTGATTTGAAATCTTTTGATAAAAACTATTATAAAAAATCTTTAGGTGGAGATTTAAAAGTTGTTTGTGATAATTTAATAAACATTAAAAAGAATGACATTCATTTAGAAATTACAACTTTGATAGTTCCTTCAAAAAATGATTCAAAAGTTGAATTAGAAAATATAGTTAAATTTATAAAAGAAAATCTTGGAGTTGATGTTCCTTGGCATATTAGTGCTTTTCACCCAGATTATAAAGAACAAGATTTAGAACGAACAAAAGATGAGAGTCTAGAAATGGCTTATGATATTGCAAAAAGTCATGGGTTAAACTATGTTTATATGGGAAATAGCACTTTTGAGAATGATACAGTTTGTAAAAATTGTGGTGAAGTTTTAATACGAAGAGAATATTTTAATATTTTAGAAAACAGAGTTTTAAATGGATGTTGTCCAAAATGTAAAACAAAACTTGATGGAGTTTTCAAATGAGTATAAGAAAAGCAGTTGTAAGTGGAAGTTTTTATCCAAGTAAAAAAGAAGAGATTTTAAAATATATAAATCATTTTAATAGTAATGATTTTAAAACTGAAACTTTTGAAGATATAAAAGCTATTATTGTTCCCCATGCTGGATATATTTATAGTGGATTTACTGCAAATTTAGCTTATCAATTAGTTTCAATTTCAAAAAAAGATATAAAAAGAGTTGTTGTTATTGGTCCATCACATAGAGTTTACTTAAAAGGTGCTAGTGTTGCACTTTATGATGAATATGAAACTCCACTTGGAAATCTAAAAATTGATAAAGAGTTTTCTCAAAATTTAATAGATAAATATGATTTTTTAGATTTTAACGTTGAGTGTGAATTTGAGCATTCAACTGAAACTCAAGCTCCATTTATAAAATACTATTTTGAAAATGTAAAATTAGTTGAGATAGTTTATGGTGAGATTAATTACGAAGATTTATCAAAAGTTATAAATGAGGTTTTAGCCGATGTTGATAATTTTGTAGTAATAAGTACAGATTTAAGCCATTTTTATACATTAGAAGAAGCACAAAAACTTGATAATGTTTGTTTAGAGGCCATAGATAAAAAAGATTTAAAACTTTTTGATTATTGTGAAGCTTGTGGAAAAGTTGGAGTAGAAGCGATTATAAATTGGGCTATTAAAAATAATTATGAAACTAAAATATTAAATTATTGTACAAGCGCAGATGTTACAAAAGATAAAAGTAGGGTTGTTGGATATACATCAGCTCTCATAGGAAAATAGATGTTTACACTTAAAAAAATTATTTCAGCATTTTTGTTGCCAATTCCAATTGGTATTTTTTTACTTTTTATAGCTTTTATTTATTTGATGTTTAATTCCCATAAAAAAGCTAAAGTATTTCTATTTTTAGGTTTGTCTTGGTTTGTTCTTCTCTCATTTCAGCCAATTTCAAATGCTATTTTAGCACCACTTGAAAATTCCCATAAAGCTTTGATAGAAACTCCAAAAGTAAACTATATTTTAGTTTTAGGAAGTGGACATAAAAGTGATGAAAGTTTAAGTATAACTTCTCAAATAAAAATGACAGGAATAAATAGATTAGTTGAGGGAGTTAGACACTATAAAAATTTAGAAAAGGCAAAACTAATAGTTTCAGGTTATAGTTTTAGTGATAAAAATTCCCATGCTTTTATGCAAGAACAACTAGCTATTTCTTTGGGTGTAAATCCAAATGATATTATAAGACTTGAGACTACAAAAGATACAAAAGAAGAGGCAATTGAAACAAAAAAAATAGTTGGGGATAATGAACTTATTTTGGTAACTTCAGCTTCACATATGAAACGTTCAGCTTTGTTATTTGAAAAGGAGGGCTTAAAAATAATTGCAAGTCCAACCAATCATATGGCATATGAAGATAGTTCTTATAGTTCATTTTTTTCTGCAAATAATTTAAGAAAATGTGAATTAGCTTTTCATGAATATTTAGGATTAATCTATTCTTGGTTAAGAGATGAGATTTGATATTGGATTAATCCAATATTTGATAATATTGCAACAAAGTTGCAAATGAAGGTTTTTAGTGGAAATAATAAATATAAGTAATTTATCTTATCGATATCATAAAACAGATGTATTAGAAAATATAAATTTATCAATAAGTGAAAATGACTTTTTAGCGATAATTGGTCCAAATGGTGGAGGAAAATCAACTTTATTAAAATTGATTTTAGGATTATTGACTCCTCAAAGTGGAAAAATTGAGAAAAAAATAAAAAATAATCAAGTAGGATATGTTCCTCAAAATACAAATCTTAATACAGATTTTCCAATAACTGCATTAGAAATAGTTTTGATGGGGCATACAACTTCTAAAAAAAAGATATTTGGATATTCTAAAGAGGATATATCTTGTGCAATGAGTTCTTTGGAAAAAGTTGGAATGGCAAAATTTGCTAAGAGTAAAATTGGTGATTTAAGTGGAGGACAAAGACAAAGAGTATTTATTGCACGAGCTTTGTGTTCAAATCCAAAAATTATGTTACTTGATGAACCAACAGCAAGTATTGATGTAAAAGGTCAAAAAGAGATTTATGAACTATTAAAAGAATTAAATAAATCTATATGTATAGTTGTTGTTAGCCATGATATTTCAGTTTTATTAAACTATGCAAAAAATGTTGCACACATAAATAAAAATTTAGTTTATCACTCTTTAGAAAATATAGAAAAAAATATAGATACACAAAATGAACATTTATGTGAAGTTGAACTCTTATCAGCATTAGGAAAAACTCAAATTTGTTGTAATCACAACCATTAAGGGTAAAAGATGTTAGAAGTTTTACAATATGAATTTATTCAAAATGCTTTAATTGCAGGAGTTTTGATTTCAATTGCTGCAGGAATTATAGGTTCTTTAGTGGTAGTAAATAAGATTACATTTTTAACAGGTGGAATTGCACATAGTTCTTATGGTGGAATTGGTCTTGCTATTTATTTAGGGATACCAGTTCTTTTTGGTGCTACTGTTTTTGCTGTATTAACAGCTGTTATTATTGCAATAATTACACTAAAAAATAGAACAAGAATTGATGCAATCATTGGAATGATGTGGGCAAGTGGTATGGCTATTGGTATTATATTTGTGGATTTAACACCTGGATATAATGTGGATTTGATGTCATATCTATTTGGTTCAATTATTGCTGTTTCAAATGATGATATTTTATATATGACTTGTTTAGATATTTTTATTATAGGAATAGTTGTATTTTTTTATAAAGAGATTTTAGCAGTTTCATATGATAGTGAGTTTGCAAGTTTAAGAGGTATAAATGTTAAGTTTTTTTATACACTTATTTTAATCTTAGCTGCTCTTTGTGTTGTTGCTGCTATTAAAGCTGTTGGATTGATTTTAGTTATTGCACTTTTAACAATACCAACATATTTAGCTGAAACTTTTGCATCAAAATTATCAACTATGATGATAATTAGCTCAATTTTAGCTACAATGTTTACAATTTTAGGACTTATAGTTTCATATATGTATGATATTAGCTCTGGTGCTAGTATTATTATGGTAGCTGTTATTATTTTAGCAGCAGTGAAATTTTTGAATTTTAAAAAATAAATTAAAAGAAACGGAAAAACCAAATGAATGAAAAAATAGAAGTAGGAAGATTAAACACTTTAAGAGTAAATAGGGTTAGTGAACCAGGAATTTATCTAATAAGTGAAGATGAAACAGAAGTTTTACTGCCAAATGCTTATGTAAATAAATCTATGGAAATTGATAGTTTATTAGATGTATTTATCTATACAGATAGTGAAGATAGACTTGTTGCAACTACATTAAAACCATATGTTTATTTATATGAATTTGCATTTTTAGAAGTAGTTGATAATATGAAGTTTGGTTCATTTGTAGATATTGGACTGCCAAAACATATTTTAGTTCCAAAAAACAAACAAAAGGGAACTTATGAAGTTGGAAAAAGAAAAGTTTTACAACTTCAATTAGATGATAGAACAAATAGATTAATAGCTTCTGAAAAATATGATTTACTAAAATCTGTTAAAAATTTAGAAAAAAATGATGAGGTTGAAATAATACTTTATTCAAAAACACCTCTTGGATATAAAGTAATAGTAAATGATAGATATGAAGGTATGATTTATCACACAGAGATTTTTGAAAATTTAAAAATTGGTGATAAAAAAAGAGCTTATATAAAAAATATTAGACTAGATAATAAAATTGATTTGTCTTTACAAAAAATTGGTGTTAAAGTTTCAGGTGATAAAGTTTTTGATGTTTTAGTACAAAATGGTGGAAAATTAGATTTTACATATAAAAGTGAAGCTTCTGATATAAATGAGGTATTTGGACTTAGTAAAAAAGCCTTTAAAGCATCATTGACAAAACTTATTAGTGAAGATAAAATTGTGCTTGAAGAGAGTTGTATTAGAGTTAAATAGTAACAGATAAAAGAATTACATCTTGATTGCAAATAATTAAGACATCTTTTATCCTATTTGAATATAATTTCGTAAATATTAAAAAATTAAAGGAAAATTATAATGGCAACAACAAAATTAAAAGGTAACGAAGTAACTTTAAGTGGAACAGAAATCAATGTAGGAGATATCGCTCCAGTTGTTACAGTTGTAGCTGGTGATTTATCAGATGTTCAAGTTGGTGGAGAAAAAGGTAAAGCTCAAATCGTAGTTGTAGTTCCATCTTTAGATACAGCAGTTTGTGCCGCTGAAACAAGAAAATTTAACGTTGAAGCAGCAAAAGTTGAAAATGCAGAAGTAATCGTAGTTTCTATGGATTTACCATTTGCAATGAAAAGATTTTGTACAACTGAAGGAATTGAGAACTTAACTGTTGGTTCAGATTTTAGAGCAAAAGCTTTTGCTAAATCTTACGGTGTTTTAATCTCTTCAGGACCATTAGCAGGTGTTGCGTGTAGAGCAGTATTTGTTATCAATGCTTCTGGAAAAGTAGTTTATAAAGAAATTTGTCCAGAAATTACAGAAGAGCCAAATTATGAAGCAGCATTAGAAGCAGCTAAAGGTGCAACTTCAACATCTTGTTGTGGAACTTGCCACTAATTTTTTAAAAGCCACTTTTTAGTGGCTTTTTTTTACTATTTTTTCTCTTTTTTCTTTCTCTCTTAATTTTAAAATTTTAAAACAGTAGTATAATAGTCTTAAGTAATTTTATTATGAGGAGTAATTATGCTTAAAAATCTAGTAAAAATCTTATTGTTTTCATTTTTAAGTTTTCAAATGTTAAATGCAGCTTCAGTTGTAAATGATGGTTTTGAAGAGTTAAAAAAAGGAAATATTCTTGAAGCAGCAAATATTTTTCAAAATGCTTGTAATGAAGGTGCGTCATCAGGTTGTTATAATCTTGGACTTTTATATTATAAAGGTGACAAAATAGCAAAAAATTATTCAAAAGCATTTGATTATTTCTCTAAAGCTTGTGAAAATGATCATATAGGTGCTTGTTATAATTTAGCATATATGTATCAAAATGCACAAGGAACACTACTTAATTCACTAAAAGCAATAGAGTTATATGATAAAACTTGTAAAGCAGGAATTAGTGCCGGTTGTTACAATATTGCAAATATGTATGAAGTAGGTGATGGTGTTGAAAAAGATTTATTTAAAACAGTTGATTATTTAACTCAAGCTTGTAATATGAATCATTCAAAAGCTTGTTATAACTTAGCTGTTAGATTTACAAATGAAGATGGAGTTGAAAAAAATCCATTAAGAGCTGCAAATCTTTATCAAAAATCTTGTGATTTAGGATATGCAAATGCTTGTTATAATTTAGGTGTAATGTATTTTGATGGAGAGTTTTTTACAAAAAATAATGATTTAGCAGCCCAACTATTTAAAAAGGCTTGTGATATGAATCTTGATATTGCTTGTGAAGCTTATTCGAATCTAAAAAAATAGTTCTTGTTTAGAATCAAGGTTTTATTTTTTAATAACAGTTAAAATCTCTTAAAAATTTTAGGAGATTTTATGTTATTAACTTGGTATAAAAAATTTTCATCCCAGCCACATCAACCATTCTTTTCTAGTGGAATCTTATTTTTTACTCTATTTATGATGTTATTTATTTTTATTTATTCAAATATTTTGACTTTAGATACATCTGTTTTGACTTATCATGCTTATAGTATGGTGTTTGTTATTTTTATTCAATTCTTTTTAGGATTTCTATTTGTAGTTTTCCCTAGATTTCTTATGCAAGCAGAAATACCAATAAAAAAATATATGACACAATTTTTTATATATTTTCTATCATCTTTAGGAATATTTCTAAGTTTGATTTTTTATTCAAAAATTACAACTGTTTTTCAAATCTTACTTCTTGTTGGGCAAATTTTAAGTTTTAGATTACTTTATTCTATTCATAAAAAAAGTTTGGTTCAAATAAAAGAGGATACAAAATGGATTTTAATAGCATTTTGTATTGGACTTGTTTCTCATTTTTTATTTATAGTTTCTAATATTGACTTTAAATATTCTCATTTTGTTTCAAAAATTGCAATAAATAGTGGATTTTATCTATTTTTATTTATGATAATATTTGTGATTTCACAAAGAATGATTCCATTTTTTACAACAGCAAAAGCACCAAATTATAAAATCAATAAGAGTCCAAAACTCCTTGAAATTGTCTTCTCTTTATTGGTTTTAAAAGTTCTGATTTTATCTTTTGATAATCCTAAATTAAATCTTATTAGTGATATTCCTTTATTATTTGTTATTACAAAAGAGTTGATAAGATGGAAACTTCCATTTTTTAGAGTTCCGGCTATTATGTGGGTTTTATATCTTGGTCTTTATTGGATTCCATTTGCTTTAGTTATTTCTATAATTGAGAGTTTTATGGCTTTTTATGCTCCTTTTATCTATTTTGAAAAAGCTGTTATTCATACTCTTGCTTTAGGATATTTTATTACACTTTTGGTTGGTTTTGGAACAAGGGTTATTTTGGGACATTCAGGAACAACACCCCATGCAAATAAATTTGCAATATCAATTTTTATTGCTTTACAATTTATTGTATTACTTAGAATTTTTTCTTCAATAAGTATGAATTTTGCTTTAGATTACATCTTTTTTATAAATTTAACTGCAACTTTATTAGTTTTAGTTTTATTTATTTGGTCTTGTGAATACATAACTATTTTATTAAAAGGCAAATAAAAAATTTATTCTAAACGTATCCTTTACACAAAATTTCTATAATTTTATTAGAAATATAAAGGATATGTTATGAAAATAATTAGAAAAAAATCTTGGCAATTAAATGAAAATCTTGTAACTTCTAAAGAATTATTTGAAAAAAGAAGAAGTTTTATAAAACTTGGAGCTGCTACACTTGTATCAAGTGGAGCTATTATGGAACTTTTTGCAAATGAAAAATTACCTACAGAAACTTTAACTTATATAAAAGATAAAAATATAAATAATCTAAAATTAAATACATATGAACAAATAACTTCTCATAATAATTTTTATGAATTTACTACAAAACAAAGTGCCGTAAAAGATATGGCACACACTTTGAAAACGGAAAACTGGAAAGTAACAATTGATGGTTTAGTTGAAAAACCAATGGAAGTTGATTTAGATGATTTAGTAAAAATGTTTGATATTGAAGAGAGAATTTACAGATTTAGATGTGTTGAAGGTTGGTCTATGGTTGTTCCTTGGAATGGATTTACACTTTCTAGTTTAATAAAAAAAGTAAAACCACTTTCAAATGCAAAATATTTAAGATTTGAAACTTTAGTTGATAAAGATAGTTTCCCTGACCAAAACAGAGGCGTATTTGCAACACTTGATTATCCTTATGTTGAAGGATTACGAATGGATGAAGCTATGAATGATTTATCTTTTTTAGCTATTGGATTATATGGCGAAGTAATGCCAAAACAAAATGGCGCACCAATAAGACTTGTAGTTCCTTGGAAATATGGATTTAAGTCAATTAAATCAATAGTAAAAATCTCTTTTGTAGAAAAAGAACCACTTAATACTTGGCAAATACAAAATCCAAAAGAGTATGGTTTTTATGCAAATGTAAATCCAAATGTTGACCATCCAAGATGGTCTCAAAAAAAAGAGCGAGTTTTAGGAAGTTTTTTAAAACAAAACACTTTGATGTTTAATGGTTATGAAAAAGAAGTTGCAAGTTTGTATAAAAATATGGATTTAACAAAGTATTTCTAATGGTACGATTTTTTATATATTTATTAAGTTTAGCTCCTCTTATTTACTTAAATGTTAACTTATTTATATTTGATAATGTAAATGACCCAATTAAGTACATCTATACAATAACAGGTGGAACGGCAACTTTAATACTATTTTTTACAATTTTAATTTCACTACTTAAAGAGAAAATAAATTTAATGAAATATAGAAAAGAAGTAGGACTTTTAGGATTTTTTTATGCTTTATTACATCTTTTAAATTTTGTAGTTTTAGATGCTTCTTTTGATTTAGATTTTATTATGAAAGAGACTATTGAAAAACCATTTATATATCTTGGAATGATTGCTTTTTTTATAGTTTTATTTATGTTTATAACTTCAACAAAACAACTTTTTAGAAAATATAATAAATATCATAAATTAATATATTTAGCTTTGATTTTAATAACAATTCACTGGATAATGGCACAAAAATCAATAAATATTTCCCAATATGTATATATAGGAGTTATTTTATTACTTGGATATTATAAACTTTTACAACAAATAGAGAAGAATATAAATAAGTCCTAAATTAAATTCAAGTTAACTCTTGGTTAATTTTTTATTAGATTTTAGTTAATGTTGAGTGATTATAATTTACTTATAGATAAGTTGACGCAGCGGCTTATTTATAAGATAAGATTTCTTAAATAGATAATTTTTTATGTTTCCTTGTGTAAAGAAGGATGTCTCCCCTGGGCATCCTTTTTTATTTTCAAATTGTCTTAAATCTTTTATGCTACTATTGCGAAATGATTAAACTTTTAAAAAATACAAATAACTAAATCCTATGCCTTTATCAAACCTAAATCAAGAACAACTAGAAGCGGCAACTTGTCCCTATGGTTTTAACCTTATTATTGCAAGTGCTGGAACAGGAAAAACTTCTACAATAGTTGGACGAATTGCAAACTTAATAAATAATGGTGTTAAACCTAATCAAATATTACTTTTAACCTTTACAAACAAAGCAGCAGCTGAAATGGTAGCAAGGGTTGCTAAATTTTTTGGAAAAGATATTGCCAAACAAATTATGGCTGGAACTTTTCACTCTGTTTCTTACAAACTTTTAAAAGAACTAAATGTAAATATTACTTTAAAACAACCAAATGAATTAAAAACACTTTTTAAATCTATTTATGAAAAAAGAGTTTTTATGGAAAGAGATGATGAAGCAAGTCCTTATGATGGTGGATATTTGTATGATATGTACTCTTTATATTTAAACTCAAATGATGGTGAAGATTTTGCTTCATGGATAAAATCAAAAAATGCAAGTCATGAAATTTATACTTTGATTTATGAAGATGTAGTTGCTGAATTTCATGAATTAAAAACAAAATATGGTTATGCAAATTTTGATGATTTATTAACAATTATGCTTGAAACTTTAAAAGAAAAAGAGTTTGATTTTAAAGAAATTTTAGTAGATGAATATCAAGATACAAATCCTTTACAAGGAAGATTACTTGATGGATTTAGACCAAAATCACTTTTTTGTGTAGGTGATTATGACCAAAGTATTTATGCTTTTAATGGGTCTGATATTGGAATTATTTCAACTTTTGCAAAAAGATATGAAAATGCAAAAGTATTTACTCTTAGAAAAAATTACCGTTCAACAAAACCAATCTTAGATTTAGCAACAAAAGTTATTGAATTTAATGAAAGAGTTTATGAAAAAAAACTTGAAGTTGTAAGAACTCAAGATGAACATAAACCAAAATTATTAGCTTTTAATGAACTTTTTTCTCAATATGAATATATCTCACAATTAATTTCAAAAAGTGAAACACCTCATAGTGAAATTGCAATTATTTATAGAAATAACTCTAGTGCAGACGGAATAGAAGCAAATTTGAGGGAGTTTTCAATTCCTGCACGTAGAAAAGGTGGAATGAGCTTTTTTGACTCTGTAGAAGTTAAATTTATTCTTGATGTTTTAGTTATGCAACTTTCACATAATGATATGATGGCTTTTATTCACGTTGTTGAGCATGGAAAAGGGATTGGAAAAGCAATCGCAAAAGATGTATTTGATGCTCTAATGAGACTTGGAGATGGGGATATTTTAAAAGGTTTATTCCAACCACGAAGTGACATAAATAATCCTTATGAAACAGGAAGAATCAAAAATCAGCAATTAGGGTTATTTGATGATTTTATTGAGTTAGGTTCTGTTTCAAAATTTAAAGATTGTAATTTTGAAGAGGCATTTTTAGGGAATCCAATATTAAAACATCCAAAACTAAATGTTGATGGAGGAAAATATCTTTATGATATTTATTTATTAATGAAACATTTAAGAAGAACAAAAAATCCTGAGACATTGGTTGGAAATATTATCTCTTCTATGGCTTATTCTAAGTTAAAAGATTTTTTATCAACAAAAAGAGCAACTCAAAAAGATGGAACTATAAATCCAATGCAAAAAACAAAAGCCCTAGCTAAAATAAATAGAAAAGGTATGCTTTTAAAAAATCTTTCAAGAAACTTTAATGACCTCTCAAAATTTATTAACTCTATGATTTTAGGTGGAAGTGAGATGAGTGAAGGTGATGGAGTAAATCTACTTTCTATTCATGCAAGTAAAGGTTTGGAGTTTAAAGAAGTTTATGTAATAGATTTAATGGATGGAAGATTTCCAAATCGAAAACTTATGAGTAAAGGTGGAAGCATAGAAGAAGAGAGACGTCTTTTTTACGTTGCAGTTACAAGGGCAAAAGATATCTTATATCTTTCATATGCAAAGTATGACAAGATAAAAAAGCTTACTTTTGTAGCAAGTCCTTTCTTAAAAGAAGCAGGAATGCAAATAAAAGACGAAGACGAATCTTCTATTCAAGAGTAATATTATAAAATACGCCATTTTATTAAATTGGAAATAAGATGGAAAAATTTTTTCTAATCATAACTGTTTGTACAATAATTATGATTTCTCCTGGTGTCTCTAAATTAACTAGAACTCCTATTGTTGTTGTTGAGATATTTTTAGGTCTATTCGCTGGATATTTAGGCTTATTGTATGATGATGAAACATTAAAACTTGTAGCTAAATTCGGATTTGTTTATTTGATGTTTTTAGCTGGTCTTGAAATAAATTTAAAACTTGTAAAAATCATAAAAGCAACTCTTGCAATAAATGTTATTTTATATTTTATATTTTTATATACAATTTCAGGTCTTGTTTGTTGGATTTTCAATTTAGGTGTTACATATTTTGTTGCTCTTCCTATTTTCTCTTTAGGTATGATTATGATGCTTATAAAAGAGTATGGGAAAGATGAACCTTGGTTAAACTTAGCTTTATCAATAGGTGTTGTTGGTGAAGTTATAAGTATTTTGGCACTTACTTTATTTAGTGGTTGGATTGAGTATGGATTTAATATTCAGTTTTTTCTTTCTCTTTTAACAATATTTAGTGTTATTGTTGTTAGTATTTTGGGATTAAGAATTTCATATATTTTATTTTGGTGGTTTCCTGAATTTAAAAACTTTTTAATCCCAGATTCTCATAATGATAGATACAATCAAGATATTAGATTTTCAATTTCAAGCTTACTAATTTTAGTAGCAATTATGCTTGTATTAAAAATTGATGTTGTTTTAGGGGCTTT
Organism: Arcobacter ellisii; assembly: GCF_003544915.1. Lineage (NCBI taxonomy): Bacteria > Pseudomonadati > Campylobacterota > Epsilonproteobacteria > Campylobacterales > Arcobacteraceae > Arcobacter > Arcobacter ellisii. The sequence goes on from NZ_CP032097.1 coordinate 701,748, forward strand.
TACAGCAGGTCTATTTTTTAAAATGTTTTTTAATCAAAAACATGAACTTCTTGAAAAAATAGAATCTTTTGGTTTTGGTTTTTTTGTGCCTATATTTTTTATCTATACAGGTTCAACTGTTAAACTTGATATGATAACTTTTGATATTTTAAAACATGCAATTTTTATTATGTGTGCGATTATTATAATAAGACTTATAAGTTCATATTTGTCTTTTTACAAATATTTAAAGTTTAAACAGACTACACTTTTTGCTTTAAGTGATTCTATGCCTTTAACTTTTATGGTTGCAATTGCAATGCTTTCATTTAACTACGGTTTAATCTCTCAATCTGAATATTTTTCTTTCATAATTGCAAGTATGATTGATGGTTTATTTCTTATGATTTTTATTAGAAAATTATATAAAATTTTTGATACAAAAACTAAAATAGTTTAATAAAATATGGAATTTTTATGAATGCTTATTCATAAAAATTCCATATTATAAGCAAAACAAATATCTTCTATAACCCCCAATTATTCGTGCTATTCTAATGCTACCAAGGGTAATAATTTGTCTATTAAAATATAAGAAAAATTAATAAATTAAGTTTTGTTTTAACTTATAAAATCTATAATTGATGCGATGAAGAATTTTTATAAATATAGTCAAATTTTATAGGAGGTTAAAGTTGAAAAACAGCAAAGTTTTAGAAATAAAAGAAAATTCTAATGCAGTTCAAACAACAACTAGAAGAGAATTTTTTAAAAAAACTGCTATTTATTCTGCTGGAGCCTTAAGTGCTGCGTCTGTATTATCACCAGTTTTAGCAAAAGCTGATGATCCTGCAATTATAAATGATGCACCTTGGGGACAAAAATTAGGAGATCCAGTAGATAAAAATCTGTATGGTGTGCCATCACCTTATGAGCATAATAACATTAGAAGAACGCATGATTTATTCTCATCAGGGGATTCATATGCTTCTGTATCTATGTGTCCAATTCATGAATCTGAAGGTATTATTACACCAAATGGATTATTCTTTACAAGAGATCATGGTGGGACAGCTCATGTTGATCCAAATGAGTGGAGATTAATGATTCATGGTAAAGTTAAAAAAGAGATTGTTTTAACTTTAGATGATTTAAAAAAATATCCAAGCGAAACAAGAATTTATTTTATTGAGTGTCCTGCAAATGGAAGTCCAGAGTGGAGAGGTCCACAATTTAATAGTTTACAATTTATGAAAGGTCTTATGAGTGCTGCTCAATGGACTGGAGTTATGTTAAAAACTATTTTAGATGATTTAGGACTTGAAAAAGATGCAGTTTGGATGTTGGCTGAAGGAAGTGATAATGCTTCTAATCCAAGATCTATTCCTGTTGAAAAAGCACTTGATGACGTAATGGTTGTTTGGGGACAAAATGGTGAAGCATTAAGACCTGAACAAGGTTATCCTGTAAGACTTATCGTTCCAGGATGGGAAGGTAATGTAAATACTAAATGGTTAAGAAGATTAGAATTTAGTGATAAACCTTGGCATTCAAAAGAAGAAACTTCAAAATATACAATGCTTCAAAAATCTGGAAAAGCTATTAGATATTTCTGGGTAAATGAAGTAAACTCTGTAATTACTTCTCCATGTCCTGAAAAACCATGGACAAACTTGAAAAAAGGTGAGTTAGTAGAGATTGAAGGTCTTGCTTGGTCAGGACATGGAACAATCAAAGGTGTTGATATCTCTTTTGATGGTGGAGATAATTGGGTTGAAGCTAAACTTAAAGGTTTAGTATTACCAAAATCTTGGACTAGATTTAGTTATGTGATGAGATGGAATGGAAAACCTTTATTATTAGCAAGTAGATCTTATGATGATTTTGGAAATATTCAACCTACAATCGACCAAGAAACTTCTGCTGTTGGTGTTGAATCTGTTTATCATAGAAATGCAATTGTAACTTGGGAAATTACTGAAAAAGGAGAGTGTAACAATGTTCAAATTAGAAAACACAAAAAAGCTTAAAAATACTCTTCTTAGTTTTGGCTTATCAACTTTATTAGTAACTTCTGCTGTTGCTGCTACTAAAGAGAGTTCTGTTGATGGAGCTGTTAAGTATCCAATTAAAGATGGAAAATACTCTTCATACTATGTTAATACTCAAGAAGTAAAAAATTCAGCTATTGGAAGAACTCCAACAAAAAGAGAAATTACAGCTTGGGATGTTGATGCAAAACCAGATGGAACAGGTTTACCTGAATTTGATATGAAACACGGTGAAGTTGTATTAGGTGAAGATGGAAAACCAAAAAAAGCAGAAGGTTCAGTTGAATTAGGAAACGAATTATATGATGCACAGTGTGCTATGTGTCATGGTGATTTTGGTTCAGGTGGAAAAGGTTATCCAATGCTTGCTGGTGGTTCTAAAGAGTCTTTAAAAATTCAAAGATTAAATCCAGCAGATGAAAATCCAAATCCAGATACTCCAATTAGAACAATTGGTTCTTATTGGCCATATGCTTCAACTTTATATTGGTATGTTCAAGATTCTATGCCATTCCCACATCCAAAAACATTAACAAATAGTGAAACTTATGCAATTACTGCTTATTTATTATCAGTAAATAATATTACTATTGATGGTGTTGAGTTAGATGATGAGTATGTATTAGATAAAGAAAAACTGATGAAAGTTATCATGCCAAATCATGATGGTTTCTATCCAGAAGTTGATACTCCAAATCCAAAAGATGGTGTTAAAAATATGACAGCATTATTATCTGATCCAAAAATATATGGAACAGGTACAAGATGTATGAAAGATTGTATAAAAGAAGATGTAAATAATCTTTTAATGAAAATAAATATAGATTTAACAGCTAACTCAAATCAACCAATGTCAGTTGAAAGATCTCTTCCTAAAGTTGATGCAAGTTCTGTAAAACCAGGTCAAGCTGATTATGAAGCTAGTTGTTCTGCTTGTCATGGAAATCCAGCAATTGGTGCTCCTGTTGTAGGTGATAAAGCTGCTTGGGCTAAGGTACTTGAAAAAGGTGTGGATAAAGTTTATCATAATGGAATTAATGGTATAAATGCTATGCCTCCTAAAGGTGGAACAGACTTTAGTGATGAAAAAATGAAAGAAATAATCGATTATATGATTAATTCTAGTAAATAATAAAGGAGAGTGCTATGAATATAATCAAAAATTTAATAACTGCAACTGCAATAAGTGGTTTTATTGCAGTTAGTGGTTTTGCAGCTGATGATGAATTAGTTAAAAAAGGTGAAAAAATCTTTACAACTAATACAAAAGGAAATTGTATTGCTTGTCACGCTATTAATGGTAAAACACTAGATGGACCAGGAACTATGGGACCTGTTTTACAATATTTATCAGCTTGGCCTGAAGAAGCATTATATGATAAGATTTTTGATCCATATGTTTCAAATCCAATTTCAGCAATGCCTGCATTTGGTAAAAATGGATGGTTAAGTGATGATGAAATTAAAGCATTAGTTGCTTATTTAAAAACAATAAATTAATAAAAAGGAAATAAAAATGATTAATAGAAGAAATTTTTTAGGTTTAGGATTAGGTGCTATCGCAATTGCAGCAATTCCAGGTAAATTAAGTGCAGTTGATTTTAGAGAAACAAAACCAAAAGCTTGGACAGCAACTAAAGTTGATGAAGCTATAAAAGAACTTTTTGGAACATCAGCTACTGTTGAAGGTGGAATTAATTTAAGTGCTCCAGATATCGCTGAAAATGGTGCAGTTATCCCTGTATCTTTTGATACTCAATTAAAGGCTACAAGAATTGCAGTATTCCAAGATGCTAACCCAGAAAGTGCTGTTGCTATATTCTCTTTAAATGAATTCAGTGTTGCTGATTATGCAATTAGAATTAAAATGGCAAAAACAGGAACTGTAACAGTTGTTGCAGAAGCAGAAGGTAAATTACACGCAGTTTCTAAATTAGTAAAAGTTACAATTGGTGGATGTGGTGGTTGATCTAATTCAACTAAATTATCATTTAATTAATATAGAAAAATAAAAAAATATAAAGGAAAATAAAATGGCAGGTACTACAAAAATTAAAGCAAAATTAAAAGATGGAATTGTTGAAGTTAAAGCATTAGCATCACACCCAATGTTAAGTTATCAAGAAGCTGAAAGAGCAAAAAAAGAAGTAAATTTTATTACATATGTAGTTGCAAAAGTTGGAGACAAAGTTGTATATGAAGCATCAACTTCTCAATTTTTATCAAAAGACCCATATTTAAAATTCTCATTCAAAGGTGCAAATGCTGGTGACACAATTGAATTAACATGGAAAGATTTAAAAGGTAATACAGACGTAAGTAGTGAGAAAATCAAATAATTACTTTTGTAATTAATTAAAAAGGAGAGAAACCATGTTATTAAAAATTGCTAAGTCAACAGCACTTTTAGTACTAGCAGCATACTCTTTAAATGCTGCTGATTTCAGTGCTGGAGCTGAAAAAGATAGAATTGAAATGATTAAGTATTTTGAAGCTAAGTTTGCTGATCCAGAAAAAAACAAAGATAGATTCTTTCCGTATTCAACAGAAGAAGAATTAAAGAATGATTATGCAAAAGGTTTAAAACATAATGATTTTAATATTGGAACTTATGCATTTTCAAAAGATGCAAAAGCACAATATGAAGCAATCAAAGAGATGCCACCATATGAAGATGCAATTGATGCAGGAGAAGAGTTATATAACAAAAAGTTTGCAAACGGTAACTCATTTGCAACTTGTTTCCCTGATCCAGCTGTAGCAAATATCTATCCATATTATGATGAAAAGAAAAAAGATGTTGTTACTTTAACATCTGCAGTTAATGATTGTCTAAGAGATAATGGTGAAAAAGAGTTTAATACTCAAAAAGGTGATATGGCAAATATTCAAGCATATTTAGTAAATGCTACAACTGAAGCTGGTAAAAAGTTTGATATTAAAATTCAAAGTGAAGCAGCTAAAAAAGCATATGAAAATGGTAAAGAATATTACTATACTCAAAGAGGTTATCTAAAATTATCTTGTGCAACTTGTCACGTTCAAGGTGCTGGACAAAGAGTTAGAAATGAAAAACTTTCTCCTTTAACTGGACAAATTACTCAATTCCCAGTTCATAGATTAAAATGGGAAGAGTTAGGTACTTTAGAGAGAAGATTATCAGGTTGTATAGTTGACCAAGGACAAGTTTCGCCAAAAGATGAAAGTACGCAAATGAAAGAATTAGTTTATTTCTTAGCTTACATGTCAAATGGTATGTCAATTGATGGTCCAGATATAAGAAAGTAATAAGGTGAAGATTATGAAAAAAACAATTTTAAAATTCGCAACAGTTACAGCATTATCAACTTTAGGACTAACAACTTTAGGTGCTTCTGAAATATCTAAATTAGATGTTAAAAAAGAGTGTAATGTTCAAGCAAATGGTGTAGAAAAAGTTATTGCAACTGCTGCAAAATATAATGAAATAGCTGTAAAACATAAAGTTGAATTTATGAGACTTGGAATGAAAGCTAGCCAATATATTGATGCAGTTAATAACTCTTTAAAAAGTGGTTCTAAAACTATTGATATTGTTGATGCTAAGGGTAAAAAAACTGAAGAAGCAACAATTGAGTTTGGTGCTTGGAGAGCTTGTTCTTTTGCAATTAGTGCAGTAGTTCAAGAAGAAGAAGCAAAAACTACTTGGAAAATGGCTAGTCCTAGTGATGGCTATAAATATTAATATTTTTGTTAATGTTTAAATTAAAAGAAGTCAAGATTCAACTCTTGGCTTTTTTTATTTTCAAAAAATGCTAAAACTTGCTGGAAATAGAAATTTTTATATAAATTTGAGCTTTTTTCAAGTTCATATTTATGTATATTAATAATAAATAAGGTAAAAAAATGAGTAAATTAAGTAGAAGAGAATTCGTTTATATGATGGCTGTACTTGGTGCTGCTCCTGTATTCGCAAATTCACATACAAGAATGGTAGAAACAACTAACAAATTAGAAGATTATTATAAATTAAAACCATTTGGAAATGCAAGATTATTACATATGACAGACTCTCATGCACAATTATTACCTGTGTATTTTAGAGAGCCAAGTGTTAATCTTGGATTCTTTGGAAATTTAGGAAAACCACCTCATATTGTAGGTGAAAAACTTCTTGATTATTATGGAATAAAAGGGAATAAAAGACTTGAATACGCATATTCATGTGTAAATTTTGAAGAACATGCAAAAGTTATGGGAAAAACTGGTGGTTTTGCTCAAATAAAAACAGTTGTAGATTTTTTAAGAAATAGTTATGGAAAAGAGAAAACTCTTTTATTAGATGGTGGAGATACTTGGCAAGGAACAGCAACAGCACTTTGGACAAGAGGAAAAGATATGGTTGGTGCTATGAACTTACTTGGTGTTGATGTTGCTGTTGGACACTGGGAATTTACATATAAAGCAGAAGAAGTTTTAGAAAATGTAAAAGCTTTAAATGCAGAGTTCTTAGCACAAAATGTTTTTGTTAAAGAAGATGCACTTATGAATGGTGCAGAAGCTTATGATGAAGATAGTGGATTAGCATTTAAACCTTATACTATCAAACAATTAGGAAAAGCAAGAGTTGCCATTATTGGTCAAGCATTCCCATATACAACTATTGCAAATCCACAAAGATTTATTCCTGATTGGACTTTTGGTATTAAAGATGACAATATGCAAGAAATTGTAAACAAAATTAAAGCTGAAGAAAAACCAGATGCAATTATTGTTTTATCTCATAATGGTTTTGATACAGATAAAAAAATGGCAGAAGTTGTAACAGGAATAGATTTTATTATGGGTGGACATACTCATGATGGTGTTCCTGAAGCAGTACCAGTTAAAAATGCAAGTGGTACAACTTATGTTTGTAACGCTGGATCAAACGGTAAATTCTTAAATGTATTAGATTTAGATATTCAAAATGGAAAAATCAAAGACTTTAAATTTACTTTATTACCAATTTTTTCTGATTTAATAGCTGAAGATAAAGATATGAAAAAATACATCGAAGATGTAAGACTTCCTTTCTTAAAAGATTTAACAAGAGAAATAGCTACAACTGAGCAAACTCTATTTAGAAGAGGGAACTTCAATGGTTCTTGGGACCAAATTATTTGTGATGCACTTTTAGAAGTAAAAGAAGCACAAATCTCTTTATCTCCAGGATTTAGATGGGGAACTTCTGTAATGCCAGGTCAAGCTATTACGTTTGATGATTTAATGACTCAAACAGCTATGACATATCCAGAAACTTATGCAAGAGACATAAAAGGAACAGATATTAAAGCTATTTTAGAAGATGTTGCTGATAACTTATTTAACGAAGATCCATTCTATCAACAAGGTGGAGATATGGTAAGAACTGGTGGAATTTCTTATAAAATAAATCCAAAAGCAAAAATGGGTGAAAGAATTTCTGACATTGTTCTTACAAAAACTGGTGAAAAACTAGACGCTTCTAAATCTTATAAAGTAGCTGGTTGGTCAACTGTTGGAGCACAAAGTGAGGGGGAACCTGTTTGGGAAACTGTTGAAACTTACTTAAAAAATGTAAAACATATTAGTAATATCAAAGTTGATACTCCTGATATTATTGGAGTAAAAGGTAATCCTGGAATTATCTAATTTTGAAAAAGTATAAAGAATTTTCTTTATACTTTTTTCAATTTAATAGATATTTTTTTTAAAATATTTTTTAAGTTGAAAAGGATTTTATTTTGATAAAAATTTTATGTTTAACACTCTTTTTTGTTTTTAATCTATTTGCAGATTTTAAAGAGGGTGAGATTATTTTTAAAAACAAATGTTCATCTTGTCACAAAGATTATATCTCTATGAATACTTTAAAAGAGAATTTTTTTGAAAAAAATAATAAGTTATTAAATCTTAAAGCACCAACTGTAAATATGTTAGTTTACGCAATTATGGATAGTCCTAAAAAAATAGGTGATTCAAATGATATTGAAATGCAAGAGATGGAAATAGAAAATTATTTAAAATCATATTTAGAAACTCCAGATAGATTTAACTCAATTTGTGATGAACATATTTTGTCTTTTTATGAAACTAAGCCAAGTATGAAAGGGGAGTTAAATGAGGAAGATTATAAAAATTTAACAAACTATTTTATGCTTTATAAAGACAATTTAACAATCTCAAATAAAGAGATTGAAAAAACTTTTTCTTCTACAAATGAAAAAGAGATTTTAGAAAAAGCTAAAAAAGAGAATAAAAAAATCATAGTTTATGCAACTTCAAAATCTTGTTTTTTTTGTAAAAGAATGGATAGAGATGTATTAAATTTAGATGAAGTTAAAAAAGAGATGAATAAAAATTATATCTTTGTTAAAAATGATATGGATGAATCAACTTTACCTTTTGATTTACAAAAGGTTTATAAAAAAATTACACCAACATTTTTTATTTTATCAAAAGAGGGAACATATATAAAACAGTATCCTGGAGCTTGGATTAAAAGTGATTTTTTACAAATATTAAAAGAGAATGTGAAATAAAATGAAAAATATTGGAAAAGTATTAGAAATATTTAGTGCTACAAAAGAGTCAAGTGGACTTCCAAGACCAAAGGTAAAAGAGTTAAATCTAATAGAAAATTTTGGAATAGAAAATGATAAATTTGCAGGAAAAAAACTTGAACAAACGGTTATGATAGTTGGATTAAAGTCTTATGAAATGGCACGTGAACAAAATATAAATTTAGAGTTTGGAAGTTTAGGGGAAAATATTTTATTAGATTTTGACCCACATAATTTAGAAGTTGGAACAAATCTAATAATAGGTGAAACTATTATTGAAATAACTCAGGTTTGTACCGTTTGTAATCACTTGAGTGTTTTTGATAAAAATTTGCCACAATTATTAAAAGCTCATAGGGGACTTTATTGTAAGATAATAAAAAGTGGCTTCATATTTAAAGATATGGAAGTAAAAATAAAAGGATAAAAATGATTAAAAAAATTTTATTAATTTCTTTATTGGCGATGTTTTCATTTGCCGAATCAAAATTTAGTGACCCACAACCAACTTTTGATAATCCAAGAAAAGTTGTTTACTCTTTATATGTTGGTGATTTAGAAACAGTTAATCACACAATTGGTTCAATGTACAATATTTTAAAAGAGTATCCAAGTGAGAGTTTAAAAATAGTTGTTGTTGCTTATGGTAAAGGTTTAAGAGTTTTAAAAAAAGATTATGATGCAAATACTTTAAATAGAGTAAAATCATTGATGGAATATGACGTAGAGTTTGTTGCTTGTAAAAATACAATGGAAACTATGAAATGGACTGAAAAAGATTTTATAGATGGTATTTCTTATACTCAAGCGGGAATTGTTGAAGTTATTGAAAAACAACAAGAGGGTTATATTGGAATAACTGCTTATTAAAAATAAATCCTTTTTTTAGGATTTATTTACTTTCGTGATACTCTTCTTCTGTATTTACAGACCAAATATTATCTTTTGATTTTATGTTATTTTGAATATTTTTAACAGCTTGCATCGCACTTAACATTGAATGGTCCATATTATTGTATCTATGCATTCCATTTCTTCCTACACAATAAAGATTTTTTATAGTATTTATATATTTTTTGATTTCATCAAAATTATCATAGCTTCCAAAGTATGCAGGATAAGCTTTTTCTACTTTTATAACAGTTGAATCAATTACATCTTTTTTATCAATTAAATCAATTTTTACAAGTTCATTTATTGCAAACTCTTTTAATTCATCTTCTTCTAAACTCCAAATTTCATCGCCAACATTACAAAAATATTCTAATCCAATCCAAATTTTATCTGGATTTTTAATCATATATGGACTCCAGTTATTAAAAACTTGGATACGTCCAACTTTTACATCAGATTCTTGAATATAAATCCAATTATCAGGAATGATGTTATTTATAGTTTTGAAATTTGTGTCGTTATTGATTTTTAGTTTTTCTAAAAGAATTCCAACAGTTATAAAATCTCTATAAACTAAATTTTGGGCAATATTTCTTACCTTTTTATCAATTTTTTCATCTTCTATTGAACTAATTAAATCTTTTATTGCCATTGTTGAGATGATATGATTTGCTTCATACTCTTTTGATGAGGAAAATATTTTTTTAATTTGATTATCTTCTATTACTAATTTATCTACTTTTGAAAAATTTTCTATTTTTACTCCGTTTGATAAACAGATATTTAAAACTTCTTCCCAAAGTTGTCCTGGACCAAATTTAGGATAAAAGAATTTTTCAATCAAAGTTGTTTCTATATTTTTTTGATTTATATTCTCTTTTGATTTAAAATTTTTTTTCAAAGCATGCATTATAGTTTTTGTAATTGATAAACCTTTTATTCTTTGAGCTCCCCATTGTGAGCTGATTTTATAGCAAGGTACACCCCAAACTTTTTGTGTATAATCTTTGAAAAAAGTTTTATAAAGCTCATTTCCAAATCTATTGATAAAAAAGTTTTCTAAGGTTGATTCATCTTTTAAAGGGAAAAAAGTTCTATAAATATAACTCATTCCAATTTTTATTATTCTTATAATTCCTAAGTTTTTTACTGTTTTTAAAGATAAAGAGATTGGATAATCAAAAAACTTTCTCAAAAATAAAATTCTTGATAATCTATTTCTAATCAATAAAACTTTATCTTCAATATCTGGGTCGGGTGCATTTTCTAAAGTTGAAACTTCAGTGATAGTTTTTGTTTGTTTGTAGTCTTTTGCTAAACTTCCTTGAATTGGTAAAATATTTTGCCACCAATTCATAACTCTATCAGATTTAGAAAAAAATCTATGTCCACCAATATCAATTCTATTTCCGTTGTAAAGAATAGTTCTTGAAATTCCACCAATTTCATTTGAAGCTTCTAAAATAGTAATATCATATTTATCATCAAGTGATAGTTCATATGCAGCTGTTAAACCTGCTGGTCCTGCACCAATGATTAATACTTTTTCTTTCATTTAAAACCTTAGTTAAAATAATAATATTTTTCTAGCAGAGAAATTCCAAAGGAAAACTATAATTGTTGATAAAATTTTACTTACAACTAAACTCTCTTCAAATTTTTCAATACACACAAATAATGTAACTTGATTTATTAATAAACCAATAATTCCAATATTTGCAAATAAAATATACTCTTTCATTTTGTGATTAATTTTTCTATTTGTAAAAACAAAATTTACGCTTAGGATATAATTTGTTGTTAATCCAAATAAAAATGCAAGAACATTAGCAATCAGATAATGAACATCTAAATAATTAACAAAAAAAAAGAATACGGAAAAATCAACAATAAATGATATTCCACTTACAAAAAAATATTTAATAAATTGATTTTTTTTACAATTAGACTTATTGAGTATAAAATTTTTTAACAAATCAAACTTTCATAATATAATTTAAAATCAATTTAGTATATCATAAGATAAGTTTAAATTCGGTTTTATAGGACAAAAATGATTTTTTCAAATATTAAATACAAAAGTTATCTACCAATTTATATAAGTGCTATTATCTATTTTGTTGCAGCATTTTTCTTTTCATATAGCATTGATATAAGTATGATTGATGATGGATTAAGACATATTGCTTTTGCAGCTAATCTTGATGTTATGAAAAATTGGGGAGAAGTATTTCCCAAATCTTTATTTAGTGAATATGACCCTTGGCATAATTGGCATTTACTTATTGCTTTATTTTTAAAAATATTTTCTTATGAAACTGTTCATATAGCTATAAATACAGTCGTTTTATTTGTTTTGATGCTTTTAATAGATTCACATATACGAAGAAAAATAAATTATGATTTTAAAACTTTAATATATTTAGTTGTATTTTCTATAGTTATGTTTTCATTTATAAGATATCTAAATTTAAGACCTGATTTATTATCTGGTTTATATGTTTTATTTGTGTTGTTATTACGAAATAAATTTTGGCCAGTCTTTATAATCACTTTAATTTATGGACCATTTTATTATGTTTATTATATTTATAGTGCATTTTTAGGTTTGACATTTTTAATACAAAAAAAATATAAACAATTTTTTGGGATTTTTTTAGCTTCAATTCTTGTTTTGATTTATTATTTAGTAAATGATGGAACAGCTTTTATTGAAGTTGTAAAATATGTATTAACAGACCAACAACTAAGAAATGGTTTAAATGTTTCAGAAAGTATGCCTCTATTTAAGTTTTTAACAAACATAAATTCAAAACTATTATTGGTAGTATTTGTATTGATTGTATCAATTATTTTATATTATAAATATAGTTTTTTCAAAGAGAGAACTTTAGAACTTTTTATATTAATTAGTTCTATTTTATGGCTAAACCAAGGAAGATTTTTTTATCTTTTTTTACCAATTATAATAATAGTGGTATTTTCTTATATCATTGATTGTGATAAAAAAAAGTTTTTTAATCAAGTAAGAAAATATTTGATATTTACAAAAAAATATATTAATTACTCTTCAAAAGTTAAACTTTTTTATTTTATAGTAATTCCATATTCGATTTTTATGTTTGCCTATGGATTTAGTACATACACTTATAAAAATGAGCTAATTGATGGAAAATTATTTCAAGCAGAAGAGTTTAATAATAAAACGATTTTATTAAACAGAATGAATGTGGATATTTATAAAGCTTTATATTTTAATCCAACTTTGCATTTTGTTCCAAGTTGTGGAATAGGTTGGTTTGATAATTCAGATAAACAGATGAAAGATTTGTATGTAAAACTACAAAAAAAAGGATTAAATGAAGAAGAACTTTATACTTTTATAAAGTATGTAAATGCAGATTTTTATATCCATTATAGTGGAAATGAAGAACAAATTTTAGATTTTAAGAAGTTAGAAAATTATGGAATTATTGCCCAGAAAATTAATAAAAACAGAATAATTTTTTCCATTGATAAAAATAAGTAATTAGAATTATAAATAAACAAGCTATAATAAAATTTAATATTTTATAAAGGAGAGACGATGATAAATAAAAAAATTTTACTAGGGTTTTTACCAGCTCTTGTTACATTATCTTTAAATGCAGCAACAATTTCAAAAGATGAGTGTACTAAAAAAGGTGAAAATTTTATATATGCAGGGAATGAATGTATCCAATATAAAAAATTCTCAGGTGAAGAAGAGGGTGCTTTAAATATCATAGTTCATGGAACTTGGAATGAAGGAACAGATACGCTAGCAAGATATGCACCCTTTGCAGAAGATTTAGCAATGAGAACAGATATAACTACAATTGCTGTGGCACTTCCAGGGTATTCGCAAAGTTCTACAAATAATTTTCCATCTTTATCTCATAATGGTGTTGAAAGTTTAGGTGCAAAAAAAGAGTATGTGGAATTTTTAGCTCAATTAGTAGAAGCTTTAAAAACAAAATATAAAGCTGAGAAAATCACATACATCGGACATAGTGCAGGTTGTATGATGGGTGCAACATTAACAGGTTTAAAACCAGATTTAATAAATAATATTGTTTGTGCAGGTGGGATTTATGATATAAAAAAAGAGAAACCAGCACTTAAAAATCATATTTCAATAGTTGATGTTTTAGATAAAGTAAATAAAAATACAAAATTTGTATTAGTTTATGGAACAGCTGATGATATTTCAAAACCACAAGTTACAAAAGATTTTTATGAACTTGCAAAAAGTAAAGGTTTAAATGTAAAACTTGTAGAAGCAGTTGATGCACCACATATTGATTTAGATATGACAACTGAATCAAAAGATGCAATAGAAGAAATTGTTGCAGAATAAATAAAATAAAAGTTAATAAACTATTGAATATTTAGAGACAATATCTGAGATAAGTTCTCCAATTTCATTTAGTTTATTATCTTTTAATCTAAAAGAGCTTCCTGATATTCCAACAGCTCCAATTAAAATATTTTCTTTATTAAAAAGTGGAACAGCAACACAAGACATACCATCTTGATACTCTTTATTATCAATAGAAAAACCTCTATTTTTTATGATAGTTAATTCTTCATTTAATGTTTTAATATCAGTTATTGTATTTGTTGTATATTGATTAAATTTAATTTTTTCTAAATCATAATTTCCAAAAGCTAAAATAGATTTTCCTAAAGCACTTGTATGTAGATTTGTTTTAATACCTATATTATTTCTTGTTTTTAATTCTTGATTTGATAAATCAATTTGATTTATATAAGAGATTTTATAATCATCAAAAATACCTAAATATGCACATTCATTTGTTTTTAAAGAGATTTCTTCAAGTAAAAATTTTGTTGCTTTTATAAGTAGTTCGATTTTTGTAGATTGATTTGTTTTATTAGATATATCATTAGCAATGATTTCATTTGAATTTTCTAAATATGAGATAAAATCTTCATCTTTTAAAGTTTTTAAGATTCTAGACATAGTACTTTTGTCAATATTTAATTTTTCACATAAAGTAACAGCTAAAATAGGTTTACCATAATCTATGATAAACCTATAAACTTTTAAACCCTTAGAAAAAGATTTTAATTGATTTGGCATAAAATTATTTTGTTAATAACTCATTAAATTTTGCTAACCATTCAGGATGTGCTGGCCATGCAGCAGCAGTAACTAAATTTCCATCAACTATTGCACTTTCAAATCCAATATCTGCCCATTTACCACCACTTAAACCAACATCAGGAGCACAAGCTGGATAACAAGAACAAGTTTTATTTGAGATAATTCCAGCAGCTGCTAAAACTAAAATACCATGGCAAACAGAAGCTATTGGTTTATTTGCTTTATTGAAATTTTGAACGATTTCAATAACCCTAGGGTTTAATCTAATATATTCAGGCGCTCTTCCTCCTGGGATTAATAATCCATCATAAGTTGATTCATCAATTTCATCAAAAGAAGCATTTAAAGTGAAGTTATGACCTGGTTTTTCTGTATAAGTTTGGTCACCTTCAAAATCATGAATTGCAGTTTTTATCTGCTCATTAGCTTTTTTATTAGGACAAACAACATCAACACTAAACCCCAACATTTTTAGACATTGAAAAGGAACCATTAGTTCATAATCTTCTACAAAATCACCAGCTAATATTAAAATTTTTTTTGACATAAAGTTCTCCTTAAATTTTTAAATTAGAAAGATTTTATAGGAAGTTGTATTAAAATAATATTTATTTAAAAGTTAGTTTTTTTGAGTTTCACATAGTGAAACAAGAAAGAAATGAGGAGATTAATTCTCCTCATAAAATTCTAATTCTCTAAAGGCATCAAAAACATTTTTACTATTTAATTCATCGTATAAAGCTTTGTTTTTGAACTCTTCCATCGTTACAATTTTTGTTATATCATTTCCTGTAACTTCATTTTCAATAGCTTCAAGAACTCTTTGTTTTAATAAAGTAAAATATTTTATTGTTTCATCTGCTGCTGTTTTTGAAGTATCAATTCCATGACCTGGTACTAAAACATCCCATTTTTTTGAATTTATCATCTCTAGTGCTTTTAATGAACCAATAACAGAACCATCTCTATTTGAGGTAACTCTTCCATTCATTACAATATCACCTGAAAATAAAACTTTATCATTTGGTAAATAAACAAATAAATCATCAGAGGTATGAGCTTTTACTCCAGTTGGAATAACTATTATTTCTTTACCATCTATATTTAAAGTTTTAGTTTCATTTATGATTTCATCAACTGCCACAAATTTTGTATTTTTTTTATTCTCTTCTGAAAGAATTTTAACTCCTCTTATTTCTGAATTTGCATTAAATTCTTTATTTATAAGAGCTGGACCATAAATTTTTGCATTAAATTTTTCTTTATAAAAATTATTTCCTAACCAATGGTCATCATGAGCATGAGTTGTAATTACTGTGTTAACTGGTAGTTTTTCTATTTTTTCCATAGCTTTATAAGCTTGATTTGCGAAATCATAACTTGCACCTGAATCGATTAAAACATAACTTTTTGCTGTTTTAATATAACAACTATTTGACATAAATCCACCATTTTCTTTTGTTGGTGCCTCAAGTTTTCCAAAAAAACACCAAACATCAGAAGAAACTTTTATAGGTTTTAAATTATAATCAAATGCAAAAGCATATATTGACAGTAAAAGTGATAATAAGATTTTTTTAAACATAAAACTCCTTTTTTATTTTATAATTAAAAATTATATTGTAATATCACTTTTATATAAGTAATAGTTTTAATTTTAATTCAAATAGGATGGGTATGGATAAGAAAAAACAAATGGCATTTAACCTAAATAATTTCCTTTTATCAATGAGTGCAATTTTAGATTATAAAGAGTTTGATTTATTTGGGACACCTTTAAATCATTTTAAAAGAGTTTCATATATAGCTTTAAATTTAGGTGCAAAATTTAATCTTGAACCAAAAATGATGGCAGATTTATGTTCTTTATCATTGATTTATAATTTAGAAAAAAATGAGTTAGAAAAAATTCCTTTTTTAAATACAAGAGAGTTTTTAGAAGATAGTTTGATAAATGAGATTATTGAATTTTCTTCAAAATTAGACAAAATGTTTAAGCTAAGCGATAATCAAATAGAAAATAGAGTTAAAGCAATAGAATTTGTAAAAGAGAATAAAGAAAATTTTTCAAATGAATTAATAAATAATTTTTTAGAAGTTTCATCACAAATCTCTTTTTGGTTAGATTTACAATATGAAAATGAGATTTTGATGTATATTTATGGCTCTTTACATGATTTTACTACAGTTTTAGATTTTGAAGAGATTTTAAATTTAACAACAATTTTTCATAAACTTGAAAATAAAAATTCAATAATCATAGAAAGAGCTTCAAAAGTAGCTGATGAATTTAATTTTGAGCATAAAGATAAACAAATATTTTTAATAGCTAGCTCTTTACAAAATATTGGAAAAATTATGATTCCAAACTCTATATTAAATAAAAAAGAGAAACTATCTTCAAGTGAATTTGAGATTATAAAATCATATCCTTACCATACAAAAAGAGTATTAGGTGCAATCATGGGATTTGCAGATATTTTATCTCTTGCAACAAAAGTACAAGAAAGATTAGATGGAAGTGGTTATATTTATGGATTAGAAGCTAAAAGTTTAAGTTTAAAAGATAGATTACTTAGCTGTTTAGTAATTTACAATGCATTAAGAGAAGATAGAAGTTATCGAAATGCTTTTAAACACAGTGAAGCAATTAAAATAATGAGAAATGAAGCAGAAATAGGAAAAATTGATAAAAGTATAGTAGAAATTTTTGAAAATATTTTTGAGTAAAAGTGGAGATTTTCTCCACTTTTATTAAGGTTTTACAGTTGTAAGTCCTAAACTTAACCAAGATTGCATTCCACCTCTATACCATTTTAGTTTCTCTTCTGGATAACCAATAGCTGTTAATGCTTTCATAGATTCAGGTGATTGTCCACACCAAGCTCCATTACAAAACATTAAAATAGTTTTTGCATTTGAAAAATCATATTTTCCATTTACTTTTTTTACACCTAACATTTCAACATACTCTTCAAACTCATCTGGATATTGAGATTGTTTCATATAAATATAAGGAATATTTATAGCACTTGGAATTGTTTCATGGTAAAACCAATTTTCTGTTCTTGAATCAACTAACATTAAATTTTTATCTTTTTTTGCTTTTTCAATAAAATCTAAAACTTCTACTTCCCCAAAAGTTTCAACTTTATCAGAGTATTTTATAGGAGCAATTTTTCCCATATATGTTACAAATGCTCTTTTACAATCAGCTTTTACACTCTCAGCTGCTTGATGCTCTCCACCATATACAACTTTTGGGTCAAAACCTACATCTTTACACTCTTCTTTTTTTTCTCTTTTTATAACAACTGTTTTTTCTTCATCTTTTGAATTTTTGAATTTAACTTCAACCCCATCTGTTTGTAAATCAACCGCAAAAATCGACGTTGCTAAAACTAAACTTCCTAATATTATTTTAATCATTTTCTCTCCTTAATTTTTAAAATAAATAATAAATGATTATAACAAATAATCATAATAATTAGCTTTTACAAAATTTCTTAAAATATCATCATAAGAAAAAAGTAGATATAATCGCGTATATTTATAGAAAAAGATAGGATTTTTAATGAGCGAAAAATACGAACCGTCACAAGTAGAAGATAAATTTTATAAAATATGGGAAGAAAGAGGATATTTTGAAATAGATGGAAATAAATCTATTTGGAAAACTGATTCAAATGGAAAACAAAAAACATTTTCTATCATGATGCCACCTCCAAACGTAACAGGAAGCTTACATATTGGGCATGCTTTAACATTTACATTACAAGATATTATCACTAGATATAAAAGAATGGATGGTTTTAAAACTCTTTGGCAACCAGGAACTGACCACGCAGGAATTGCAACACAAAATGTTGTTGAAAAACAACTTTTAGCTGAAGGGACAACTAAAGAAGAAATAGGAAGAGAAAAATTCCTTGAAAGAGCTTGGAAACAAAAAGAGACTTCAGGTGGAAATATAGTTCATCAAATGAGAAAATTAGGTGTTACTCCTGCTTGGAAAAGAGAAAGATTTACGATGGATGAGGGATTAAAAGAGGCTGTAAAAGAAGCTTTTATCTCTTTATACAACGAAGGTCATATCACTCAAAATAACTACATGGTAAACTGGTGTACACATGATGGGGCATTATCAGATATCGAAGTTGAACATGAAGAAGTAAATGGTAAGTTTTATCATATGATTTATAAATTTGCAGATGGAAGTGGTGAACTTCAAGTAGCAACTACTAGACCTGAAACATATTTTGGGGATACAGCTATTATGGTTCATCCTGATGATGAGAGATATAAATCAATTGTTGGAAAAGAAGTTCTTTTACCTTTAACTGAGCGAAAAATCAAAGTAATCACAGATTCTCATGTTGATATGGAATTTGGAACAGGTGTTGTAAAAGTAACTCCTGCACACGACCAAAATGACTACGAAGTTGGAAAAAGACACGATTTAGAGTTCATTAAAGTATTTGATGAAAAAGGTATTTTAAACGAATACTGTGGAGAGTTTGCTGGTCTTGAAAGACTTGAAGCAAGACCTGTTATTGTAAAAGCTTTAGAAGAAGCTGGGTATATCGTAAAAATAGAAGAGCATATTCACCAAGTAGGACATTGTTATAGATGTAAAAATATTGTTGAACCATTTATCTCTCAACAATGGTTTTTAAGTTCTGAAATGGCGCAAGAGTCTATTAGAAAAACAAAAGAAACTACAAAAGAAAGAGCTCAAACTGGAGAACATAATGGAACACTTTTCCACCCTGCACATTGGATAAATTCATATACAGCTTGGATGGATGAGTTAAGACCTTGGTGTATTTCAAGACAACTTTGGTGGGGACATAGAATTCCTGTATTTACTTGTGACGATTGTGGACATCAATGGGCAGATAAAGCTGATGAGCCTGAATGTTGTCCAAAATGTGGAGGAAAACACTATACTCAAGATCCAGATGTTTTAGATACTTGGTTCTCTTCAGCTTTATGGGCAATGTCGCCATTAGGTTGGGGAAATAATGGAAAATTAAAAGAACTTTATAATGATACAGATGAAGCAGATTTTTATCCAAATTCACTGTTAATCACTGGTTTTGATATTATGTTCTTCTGGGTAGCTAGAATGATGATGATGGGTGAACACTTCAAAAAACAATTACCATTTGAAGATATTTATATGCACGCATTAGTAAGAGATGAACATGGTGCTAAAATGTCAAAATCAAAAGGAAATGTAATTGACCCACTTGATATGGTAAATGAACATTCTGCTGATATTATCAGATTTACTTTAGCGTATTTATGTGTTCAAGGAAGAGATATTAAACTAGGAGCTAAAAACCTAGAGCAATTTAGAAACTTTACAAATAAACTTTACAATGCAAGTAATTTCTTACAGTTAAACGTAGAAACTTTCCCTGATTTAAAAGATATTACTATCAAAACGCCACTTGGTCTTTATATGCAAAGTAAATTAAGTGATGCAGTTGATGAGTTAAGAAATGCTTTAGAAACTTATAAATTCAACGAATCAGCATCTATTTTATATAAATTTGTATGGAATGAATTTTGTGACTGGGGAATTGAGTATGCAAAAGCTTCTAAAGATTCAGTAATAGAACTTGGAGCAATTTTCAAAGAGACTTTAAAAATGGTTTCTCCATTTATGCCATTTATTTCTGATTATTTATATCACAAATTAAGTGGAACAACACTTGAAGATGGTGATTCATTGATGATTATGAATTTCCCAAAAGAAATAGCAAAAAATCAAGAAATCGAAGATATGTTTGCAATTATTGAAGAAGCAATTACAGCTATTAGAAGAGCAAAAGTTATCATAGATATGGGTAACTCAAAAATTGCAAAAGCTTATTTAAAAATCAATAAAAATATTGATGAAAAAACAGCAAAACCATTTATTGAAAAACTTGCAAAAGTAGAAAATATCGAGTTTGTCCTAGCAAAAGTAGAAAACTCAATCACAGATGTAAGTGATAACTTAGAAGTTTATATCCCAACTGGTGAAATTGATATGACACCAATTATTTCAAAACTTACAAAACAACAAGAAAAATTAGAAAAAGAGATAGCAAAACTTTCAGGTATGTTAAATAATGAAAAATTCGTAGCAAATGCACCAGCAAATGTTTTAGAAGAAAATAGAGCAGGATTGGCAAGTGCTGAAGATAAACTGGCTAAGGTTGTGGCTGAACTTAAATCTTTAAGTTAAAAAGAAGATTTTTTAGATAGATTTTAAAAGCCCCATCAAGTTTTGATGGGGCTTTTATTTTTATTAAAAAGATTTTTATAAAGAGGTTTAAATGAAAGAATATCTACCAATCATTGTTTCTATAATTTCCGGTCTATTTGCAATTGTTGTTATAATATTTACATGGATATTTAAAAAATCTACAGATAAACAATTGAGAGCTCTTTCTCAATTTGATGAATTAAAAAATTTGTATATCAAAACTTATGAAATGTTTGAAGAACTAATTAAGGTTACAAAAAATCATAAAGAAAGTGATTTAAATTCACAATTTAGTAAATTGACTGCTGAAATTAATATGTTAGCACCAATTGAAATTATTGAGAAATATAAATTAGTAGCAGATTTATATGAAGAATGGGCTAATTTTTATCCAAAAGCCTATCCTCCTTCTAAGAATGGATATAAAATTATTTATTCTAAATCGATTGACCCTACATTAAAATATAAAGAATTAGAAAAAAACTCTTATGAAATATTTTATAAAGAGTATAAAGATTTGTGTGAATTGATACGTTCACAAATAAAAATAAAATAAATATAAATAGCTTTATTTCTTAATTAAACCCTATCAACCCAATAATCAGGAACTCGATGTTGATGTGCTATGGCAACTATTAAAATAGTATTTTCTTCATAGAGATATAAAATATTGTAAGGAAAGCGGTGTAAAGTGCATCTTCTAATTTGATTTGATACTTTTTGATAAGAGTTTGGGAAGTTTTTTATTCTATTTATTGAAGTTTGAATATCATTTGAGAATTTTTTACCTAAACCTTTTTCTTGTTGTTCATAATATTTTATAGAATCATGAAATTCAAGTTTTGCAAGTTTTAGGTAATTAATATTCATAATCGAAAAAATCTTTTTCGTTTACAGTTTCTAGTTTTCCATTTTTATATGAGTTTACTCTTTTATTAGCTTCTTCTTCCCAGATTTTATTTATATTTTCATCGGGTTTATCAAGACTTTTTAAAAGTTCTTCAACAAGTTCAAATCTATCATTAGCTTTTAGGTGTAAGGCTTGTTCTAAAATGTCATTTTTACCCATTAGATACTCTTTTTTGTAATTGATTTTTAAAAAATTATAACATATCTTTTTAAAAAGAAAAAAAAATTTATTTTCTATTTTTTCTGTACCTCATTATTTTATATAAATCAAAAAAATAAACTACCAGTTTATTTAAAATAAAGTATTCATAAGTATAATTAGACCATCAGTTTATAAAAGAAAAATTATGTCAAATCAAAATAAATTCAGAGAAATTACATGAACGTAACAAAAGATAAAATCTCATCTGTTTTTTTTAAATACTCAATTCCATCTGTTTTAGGAATGTTAGCAATTTCATCAGCTAGTATTGTTGATGGATTTTTTATTGGAAATTATGTTGGGGCTTTTGGACTTGCTGCAATAAATATTAGTTTACCTATCTTTTCATTTTTATTTGGTTTTGCTTTGATGATTGCTATTGGAACAAGTGTTGTAGCAGGAAAATTGATAGGCGAAGGTAATAATCAAACAGCAAGTATAATTTTTACAAAAGCAGTTATATCTATTGTTATTTTTAGTTTTTTATCTTGTTCAATTTTATATTTTAATATTGAAACACTTTTGTATTATTTAGGTGCAAACGAAAATTTGATGGATATAGCGATAGAGTATTTGTCAATAATTCTTATTTTTATTCCATTTTTGATGATAGGAATAGTTCTTGATTATTTTGTAAGGATTGATAATAGACCAAATCTTGCCTTTATAACAATGCTTTTAAGTTCTATTATAAATATTGTATTAGACTATTTTTTTATTGTTTATCTTCAAAAAGGGATTTTTGGAGCTGCCCTTGCAACAGGAATATCTCAATTATCTTTGATATTTATTCTTTTGCCTCATTTTTTTTCAAATAAAGCAACTTTAAAATTTGTATCACCAATAGGAAATTATATTCAAATTTTAAAAGCTACATACAATGGAGCTTCTGAGTTTATAAATGAGATTTCAGTTGGAATTACAACTTTGATTTTTAACTATATAATGATAAAAACTTTTAGTACAGAAGGAGTTGCAGCGTTTGCTGTGATAAATTATCTTTTATGGATTGGTATAATGATAAGTTTTGGAATAAGTGATTCTTTACAACCAATTATTAGTAAAAATTTTGGAGCAAAAGAGAACAAAAGAATAGAAGAGTTTTTAAAAATAGCTTTTATTTCAACATATATTGTTGGGTTTTTTATGATAGCCTTGATTATTCTTGTACCAGAACAATTGGCAAATCTTTTTTTAGAAGATACCAATTATGAAACCAAACAAATAGTCTTAAATTTTGTTACATTTATTTGGATTGCATTTCTTTTTAATGGATCAAATCTTATAGTTTCAGCTTATTTTACAGCAATACATAAACCTTTACACTCGGCAATTATTGCCATATCAAGAAGTTTTATTTTCCCAGTATTATTTATATTTATTTTGCCAATGATATTTGAAAAAAATGGGATTTTTTTAGTAATTCCCATAGCTGAATTTATAACTTTTATAATTGCAATTGTTTTATTTAAAAATTTTAGTCCAAGAAAAATAGTATAGAATTATATGGGAGATAAATTATGAAAAATAGTGAAAATAAATCAAATGTAACTCTTAGAGTTGCAAAAAAAACTGAGTTAAATAAATTTAAAACAGATTTACAAGAAGCATTTAGAATATCAGCAGAAAAGGAGTTTGGTCATGCCTTAGATGAGCCAATCCCTTCTGATTTGGATTTTGAAGATTCTGTTAATTATGCTGGTGCAATTGTATATCAAGTAGCTTTAGATGAAAATATTGTCGGTGGAGCTATTGTGGCTATTGATGAGGTTACTCAACACAACAAATTATTGTTATTTTTTATAGCAACTAATTGTCATAGTAAAGGTGTTGGATATAAGGCTTGGAAAGCAATAGAGAAAAAACATCCAAAAACAAAAATATGGGAAACTACAACTCCTTATTTTGAGAAAAGAAATATTCATTTTTATGTGAATAAATGTGGTTTTAAAATTGTTGAATATTTTAGTAGATATCATCCTGACCCAAATCAAAAATCAGATTCTAATTTTGATGAGCAAGATGATGAGATGTTTAAGTTTGAAAAACAAATGTGAAAAATATAAAAATTATCTTTTTAATAAATCTTCTAACATTCTAATATAATCTATTAGATTTTTTTTCAAGTCATAATTTTCTAAAATCATAGATTGTAAATACATACCATCAGCAGTTGCAATTAGGCTTGGAATAAATTTTCTAGCATTTTCTTTTAAAAATCCTTTAGCAATCATTTCATCAAAGATTTCATTTGTAGCACTAAATAAATAATCGTAACACTCGGCATTTTTTTGTTTTATAAATTCATTTTCAATATTCAAATACATATAAAATGTATCTTTCATCAATTTATCAAAAGATTTATTTTCAGGGTCTGATAAAACTAAATAAAAAGAAAAAAGAGCTAAAAGTTTCTCAGAAAATGTTTGAGCTTCTTTTATCTCTTTTTCAGTATCAATAAAAAATTTTTCACTTTTTTTGTCAATTACTTCAAAAATTAACTCTTCTTTAGTTTTGAAATAATGATAAAATTGTCCCTTTGACATATTTAAAGATTCAATAAATTTATTTAAAGAAAAATTGTTTACTCCATTGTTTATAAATTCTTCATAGGCTTTTTCACATATAAAATCAATTTTTTCACTAGAATTAACTATTTTTGGCATTTATTGTCCATATTATATTTTTAAATTATATTAAGATATTTTGACTAAAAAACTTGTTATTTTAATCTACATTTCCTTGTGTATATGTTCTAAATCTAGTACAATAGATTATCTTTAACTAAGGAAAAAAATGCTTGACGCTAAAAAAAGAATAAATATAAAAGCTGGTTTAAAAGTAAATATTGTACTTAAAGTTGACCAAAGAAGTGGGAAGCTTACAACTGGTATTGTAAAAAATATACTTACAAATTCACCTTCTCATCCACATGGAATAAAAGTGCGACTTCAAGATGGGCAAGTTGGAAGAGTTCAGGAAATATTACTTTAATGTAACAAAATAAAGAGAAAATCTCTTTATTTTATAAAAGTGAATCAATTTTTATTTTATATTCTAAATCTTTTCCAGCTAATGGATGATTAAAATCAACAGTTACTTCTTTTTCACCTATTTCTTTTACGATAAATTGAATTGGTTGGTCATTTTCATCTTGAGCTTGAATTTGCATACCAACTTTTAAATCTTCAATTCCTGCAAATTGTTCTATATGAAGTGTTTGAATTCCATTTGGGTCATATTCTCCATATGCTTCAGCAGCAGGAACTATAAATTGAGCTGCTTCTCCTGCTTTCATATTTATTATTCTTTTTTCAAGTCCAGCGATTACTTGTCCTACACCAAATTGAAATTCAAATGGTTTATTACTTCTACTTCCATCCACTAAAACACCATCAACTCTTACTTCAAACATTATTTTAACTGTTCGGTTAATCTCTATAGGCATATTATCCCTTATTTTTTATTTTTTGAACTATATAGTATTAAAAATAAAATATCAAATAGGGTTTGCAAATAACAATTTTTTTTATATAATAAAATAAAAAGGAAATTTATGAAAATAAATAAGAGTCAAATTATTTTTTTACTAAGTTTATCTTTTTTTCTTCAAGCTTGCACTTTTGACCAAAATTCTTTAAAAAGTGTAGCCCAAACAAATGCTGCAACACAAGTTGATGAGTTTAAAGAAGAGATATTAAAAGATTTAATCAATTACAAAAAGAAGTTAGATTTAAGAAATCCAAATGCTTATAATAAAGAACTTCAAAGTAGTATTATTCATCAAATTAGAATGAATAAAAATTTTATAAATCTAATTCAAAATGGTCAAGTTTTGGAAAACTCAAATGAATATTTTTATTATGCTTTTTCTCCTAAAAAGATTGAAAATAGAAATGACCTTTTGATTTTAGGTTTATATAAAATGGTTTATAAAGCTTATATGATGGAAAAGAATCATCAATTTTCTGCAATCTCATATAATCAAGAGGAGATGATAAAACTTTATGAATATTTACAAGTGGCTCGTTGGAAAATCAAAACTGCTAAAGATGAAAATGGAGATTATTTATTTAATACTTGGCAAAATAATTGGCAGTTAGAATTTGAAAAAAAATATAAAGGTGATTACAATATTATAAATGATTTACTTTATATAAAATCAAATAGAGAAACTATTCTTGACCCATCAAATTTTTCTTATGAAATACTCTTTTCAAAGATGATTACAAATGTAGAACATACCCTTAGAAAAATAAATGTGGAACCTTATGAGATGAGTGTGTCAGCTTTAAAAAGTTTTATTTTTATAATTTAGCCTAAAGATTTTACTCTCTAGGCATTTTTCTTAGTTTGTGAGTTAAAGTAAATAAAACTGGTAGATAAATTAGATTTAAAACAGTTCCCCAAGCAAGTCCAAAACCTAAAGCAATTGCAATTGGTTGGAAAATTACAGCTTCTCCACTTGGATATAAAATCAAAGATAACATACCTATTAAAGTTGTAACAGTTGTGATTATGATAGGTCTAAATCTTTTTGTTGCTCTTTCAAATATTTCATTCATTGTTTTTGCTTTTTTTAGATAAGTCATCATAATAATTCCATCATTTATAACAACTCCTGCAAGACCTAAAGAACCAATTAATGAAGGCATTGAAAGATTTAGTCCCATAATTTGATGACCAACTAAAACTCCTAAAAGTGAAAAAGGAATAACACTCATTACAATAAATGTTTCTCTAAAAGAGTTAAATAAATAAAGCATAGAAATCATAATCAAAATTAAAGCTAAAGCAGTTGCAAGCAACATATCTCTTCTTAATTCAGCATTTTTTTCTGCTTCACCTTTTAAAACAATTTTTATTCCAGTTTTTTCAATCTCATCTAAAGTAGGTTGTAGTTCTTTTAGAACTTCAGATGCAGTTATAATTTCTGGATTTACATTTGCAAAAACATAAAAGTTTTTAATTCCATTATCTTTTAAAAGTTGTTCAAATGCTCTTAAGGTATTTAATTCAACAACTTCATATAAACTCACATTTGTATTATCAGAAAGTGGAATTTTTGTATTTTTGAAACTTTCAAAATCATCTTTGTTTAAAGATTGTATTTTTATATCAAGCATCTCTTCTTCATCAAAAGATACAGCTTTTTTCTTTAGTAAATATAAATTTGAAAGATAAGTTCCTATAAAAGATTCTGTAAGTCCTAGTTGTTCTCCATAAGAGTTTACTTTGATTTTTATCTCATCAATTCCAAATTTTAAAGAGTTTGAAGAGGATTTAATACCTTTTATATTTTTTAAAGCCTCATCAATTTTTTCAACAGCACTAATAGCTTTTTGATTATCTGAAGTTACAACACCTATTTGAATATCAGATTTAATTGGACCCACTTTTTTCTCAAGAACTTCTATCTCTTCAAGATTGTATTTTGATTTATAATCTTGTTGTTTTAAAAACTCTTTTAATTTTTGTGAAATATTATTTGAAGTCTCTTCTCTTGTTCTTCCTTCTTTATCATAATAAAAACTTAAATTTGGAGTTACATATTTATCTAAAAAATTCATCTCTTTTAGTTTTTGCAATTCAACAGTCATATACATAGCATATGGGAAATTTTCAGTATTGTTTCCTACATCTTTTCTATATCCAGCAATTGAGTTTATATTTCTAATGTAAAATTCATCACTTTTTTTTGCTAAATCAGCTTCAATAGAACTTACTATTTTAAAAGCTTCTTCTAGTGTTGTATTTGCATTTGCTTTTAAAGTAATTTTTACATCAGTTGAGTCAAATTGTGGAAACATTTGAAATCTTGAATTTTTTATATATTCAAAAGTTAAAAAAGGAACAAGAACTATAAAAATAGTAATAAATGTTTTTTTCCAATTCATGAAAAAATGAATGATTTTATTGTAAATCTTATTTGCTTTTTCCCATGATGTAACTTTTGAACCATTTTTTAAAGTATGGGCTGCATGTATTGGAAGAAAAATAAAAGATTCAACCAAAGAAGCGATAACTAAAGCACTTAAAGCTATGGGAATTAGTTTCATAACTTCACCCATAGTTCCACTAATCATCAAAATTGGTAAAAATGAAAAAAGAGTAGTAAGTGAAGCAATAGTAACAGGTTTTACCATCTCTTTTGCTCCCATAATTGCTGCTTCTTTTGGAGAATGACCCTCTTCAATATGTTGTTGGATATTTTCACTAACAACAATTGCATCATCAACAACAATTCCTATTGCAATTAATACACCAACAAGAGAAATCATATTTATTGTATATCCTGAAAAATAGATATAAATTGAAGCAATAACAAATGAAGTTGGAATTCCAAGTCCAATAATAAATGACATTCTTGCATTTATTAATAGAGTTACAAGTATTGTTATTAATATTATTCCAAGAAAAATATTTGATGAAACAACATTTAATCTATCAATAATTCTTTCACTATTATCATCAGCAATTGAAATATTAATATCTGGATTGTTTTTTTGGATATTTGGTAATAATTTTTTTATATCTTTTACTATTTTTATTGCATCTGCTGTATCTGCTTGAACTATCTCTAAAGATAAAGCATTTTCTCCATTAAAAGAGTAAAGTGTTGAGGAGTCTTCATATTTTTTTGAAATAGTTGCAATATCTTTTATAAAAAGAGTTTTGCCAGAAATTTTTACCTTTGTATTTTCAAACTCAAAAGCTGTTTTTGCTCCATTGTTTGTAGAAATATAGTAGTGTTTTTTAGGGTCTTCAATTTTTCCAATTGGAAAAATATAAGATAAATTAGAAATGACAGTAAATACATCATTTTTATTTAAACCAAGTGCATCTATCTTTTTTTCATCGAGTAATACTTCAAAATATTTATCAGAATCTCCAAATACATTGATTTCATTTATTCCATTTATTGTTAAAAGTTTACTTTTTAAATCATCTGCAAAAGGCTTTAATTCATCAACAGAGAATTTTTTAGAAGTTACCGAAATATCAACTAATGTTCTACTTCTATCAAGTGTATTAACAGATGGCTCATCCATATCAGAAGGTAAATTTGTTTTTATTAGACTAATTGAATCTTTTAATTTATCTGCTTCTACATATTTATTAAAACCTTTTTTTAGTTCCAAAACAATTGTAAATTTTCCTGGACTTATTATTGTTGACATAGTATCAATTGAGTCATAATTTTTGATTTTGTCTTCAATCTCTGAAACAGCCATTTTATCTAAAATATCAACACTAGCTCCACTATATGAACCTTTGATAGAAATCATATCTAAATCAAAACTAGGGAAAATCTCTTTAGGTGTTTTAGTATATGACCAAACTCCAACTGCAAAAACTAAAATAAATAAAGTATAGTTTATTCTTGAATTCTCAACAAAAAATCTTAAAATCTTTTCAAACATTAAATTCCTTAGAAATAAAAAGAAGTATCATAATTTAAAAGTATAAATGATAAATTAATACAAGTTAGCACAAGTAGAAAATTATCTACTTGCAGCATATAAGTTGTGTTTTTTTATAAATGCTAAATCTTCATCTTTTTGAACATTTTCAGCTAAAAGTTTTATATTTAATAAAGTTGTTAATTCTGAAATTGACTCAACAAAACTTTGTTTAGAATAATCATTTGAGATTTCATTTGTATAATCCCTTGCAAGTCTTATATAATCTAAGTTGAAATCTTTAATGTTATTAAGTGGTATAAATTTAGTTTCAAATCTTTTTATGATAATTTTTGCTCCACATTGATGGATTTCATCTGCAAAGAATTTGAATTTATCAACATCTTTTGCAACGGCATAAGCAGTTGCACTAAATACAAGTTGAGAAGCAATATTTTTGTTTTCAACTAATTTTTTCTCTAACCATGCAATAAATGCAGTATTATTTATTGATTCTAAAGATAGATTGATTGAAATATCATGTTTTATATTATTGATTAAAATATGATTCATTACTTTTTGGATAACTTTTTTATCAAAATCAACGATTTTTTCATATTTTTCAGCAATAGAAACAAATGTACCAATAGGAATATTGTTATTATCTTTATCTTTTATTGATGTAAATGCCTCTTGCATTACGATATTATCATGTGATTCATCAAGTTTTTTACAATCACCAATATAATTTACATCAAACTTAGAGTTGTCAATAATATCAAAAATCAACTCTCTCCAGCTTTCCATATCTTTTACTAATTCATTTGTATCAGTTATAAAAAATTCATTTGGACCAATAACTGTTGCTTTTTCATAGGCTTGATTTGCACTTTGTAAAATCTCAGGAGTTGTTCCAATTGGATTAAATGGAGTTGCGCCAATATGAACAATATCTTTTTTATTAAACTCTAAAGATAACTCTTCAAAACCTTTTTGTAATAATTTTGTGAAATTTACTGCATCTTCATAAGAAAAGTTTTGAGCTATTAGAGCAAACTCTGAACCAAAAAATCTGTAAGCTGTTACTTTTGATTTATCATTTAATTTTGTAGTTGCTAAAACTTTTGCAAATTTTTTAATAAAACTATTTACTTCTGCATTTGTGTGAGCCTTTGCAAAAGAAGCTAAATCGAAGATTTTGATTACAAAAATATATCCAGTTGATTTATGAATAAACATATGTTTCATATCTGTTTCAAAACTTTGTTTTAAAGAAAGACCTGTAAGTTCATCAAGTGATAATTTTTTTGTAAGATTTTCAAGTGTTGAATTTAATCTATTGATGATATTTTCAATTTTTGTTGACATATCATTAAATGCAATTGCAACAGCTTTTATCTCTGTTGTCCAAGGAAGATTATCAATTTTACCAAATTTACCACTTGCAATACTATGAGCTAGTTTTTCAAGTTTTTTAAGTGGTTTTAATAGATATTGAACAAATATAAATAAAATCACAATTGAAATAATGAAAGCAATAATTGCATAAATAATTGCACTTTTTGCTTGACTATAAAGTTTATCATAAGCATCACCAGGATTAGCACTTACATAAATAATCGCACTTGTTTGCCAACCATTACTTATTTCACTTACTTGTTCTTCAAGTTCAATAGGAATAGAATTTATAAACCATTCTGGAACAGAGTCAAATTTTATATCTCTTGTTACTTGAACTAATATTTTATCTAAAGTAATTGTTGCACTTGTGTCAATTTTTTTGTCAAATTGGTTTGTTGCAGTGAAATTAAAAGTTAAAGTGATTTTTCCATTAGTTTTTACATTAGGAATAAAATTATAAATATCTTCACTTGGATTTTTTATAGTAGGTTTTTTTACCACTTCTTCTGTTGGATTTTCTAAAGATAATAACTCTTTTTCAAAATCATCACTTAAAGTATTTATTTCAATTTTTCCTAGTTTTTCATCAACAGTTAAATTTGAAATTTCCCACATTGTATTATCTAAATCTTTTGAAGCTTTTATTAAATCACTCTCTTTTATTGTAAATAAAGCATCTTCTAAACGGATTTCTTTATAAAAACCTCTATTTGCAATAGCATTGATTACAGATTCAATTTCAGGATTTGTTTTATCTTTTAAAAGATTTTTCAGACTCATTCCTAAAGATGTAGCTGTATCTTGTGCTTTTGTTTGAGATTCAACTTCTAAATACTCTTTAGTATTTTTAACACTAATTATAAAATTACCAGTAAAAATCATAAAAAATATTATTGATATGATTATATATAGCTGTTTAGATAAAGACATTTTTTCTTCCTTTTTTAAAATCTACTCATTAAATCTTTCCAAGATTTAAGATTATTTGCACCAATTCGTTTTTCACCTTTTGTTTGAGCTTGCCATAATCCAGTTGCATTAAAACTATAAACAGGTTTTAAGTCAGGTCTTTTTGTTGCAAGTTGTAAGCTTTCGTTAATATTATCTAAAACTACAGGAATTGCCCCAGCTTGATGATAATATGTTAAAACCATATGAGCTTGGTCAAATCTACTATTTGCTTTTGAATAAGTAACATAGGTAATTCTTAATTTGTCATCTGGAATTCCTAATTTGATTAGTGAAAAATATTTTGCAATTGCATAATCTTCACAATCTCCAGCTCCAGTTCCCATAAATTCAACTGGTGTTGCCCAATAATCTTTTCTCTTCCAGTGTGCTAAATCGGTTTTATATGTTAATCTATTAAAGAAATCATTAACATTTTTAAGTTTATTTAAAACAGATTCATTTTTAGAAGCTTCCATCATCGAGTCCCACATTTCAACTCTTTTTTTAGCACTTGAACCATATTTGTTTTCTATGGAAGCTAGTTGAGCTGGGTCAATATTGAATGTTTTTGAGGCAGTTACAAATAGGGATAAAAAGGGGATAAGAAAAATTAAAATGAATAACATTTTTTTCATCTTATCTCCTTTTTTTTATTACATATATTATCTAATATTTAATTAAAATTAAAGAAGTTATTTTAGAAGAGTTTTTATCTCATCTTCACTTATTTTTTCATTGTCATATTTTATAGCAATAATGTTTTCAGTATTGTTGATATACCACTCATCAATTGAAGGATTATTTAGATTTTTGCTATTTTCTAAATGATACTCATCTAAAGAAAGATATAAAAATCTTTTTTTAGCAGGATTTGGCATAGTAAAGATTAAAATAGCCCATAAAACACAGATAATTGCAATTGTAATAACTAAAGTTGATAGAGTTACATTTTTATAAAACATTCCTCCAATCATTCCTCCAAGGAATGTTCCTAAATAACCAGCTGAATTAAAAATTCCTAAAACTAAACCTCTTTGGTGAACTTTTGCAAATTTTGAAGCAAGTGATTGCATAATTGGTTCGTGCATATTAAATCCAATAAAAAATATAACAACACCAACAACAAAAACAACAGCACTAGAACTTAATCCAATTACTAAATAAGAGATAGCAAAAAATACAATCCCAATAATTAGTATCTCTTTAAATTTTCCTTTTTTTTCTGCAATAACAGCAGCAGGTCCCATTGCAATAACACCAAAAATCATTGCAGGAAGGTAAACTTTCCACAATTCACCCATTGTCCATTCAAAATGATTTACTAAAGTGATGGGAATAATCATAAAAGCAAATGTCATTAAACCTTTTTGTAAAAAGTTTGTAATGTTCATTTTAATTAAATTTGTATTTCCTAAAACTTCACCTAAATTTACTTTTTTATTATAAGTGTGAGTTATATGTGGAGGATTTGGAACCATTTTTATTAAAACAAAAATTGAACCTAAAGCTATAACCATTGTGATATAAAATAAAGAGTGAACACCAAATGCAGCACCAATTGTAGGACCTGCAATCATAGAAACTGCAAATGCAATAGCAATTGATGAACCCATTAAAGCCATAGCTTTTGGTCTTTGTTCCTCTTTTACTAAATCACTAATAGTTGCAGTAACAACTGCTCCAATAGCACCTGCACCTTGAAGTAATCTACCAAATAATAAGCTGTAAATATCATTAGAAACAGCACAAATTAAAGAACCAACTGCAAAAAGCAATAATCCCATAATAATTGTACCTTTTCTTCCAAGTTTGTCACTTATTACTCCAAATGGAACTTGAAAAATCATTTGAGTTAAAGCATAACCACCAATTACAATACCAACTAAAGTTGGTGTTGCACCTTCTAAATTTATAGCATAAACTGAAATAATAGGTAAAACTAAAAATAAACCGAAAAATCTTAGAGCAATAATTGCACTAAGAGGCAAAACTGATTTAATCATCTATAATCCTAAACATAATATAATTTTGGGCAGATTATAGTTAATATTAGTTAATAATAGGTTAAAAAGGATAATTGTGAAAATAGTTTTAGCATCAGCAAATAAAGGCAAAATTTCAGAGTTTCAAAAACTTCTTCCAAATGATGAAGTAATTGCATTTAGTGAAATTTTAGGTGAAATTGATATCGTTGAAGATAAGGATACTTTTAAAGGAAATGCTATTAAAAAAGCACAAACAATTTATGATGAATTAAAAAAAATAGATTATGAAGATGTTGTTGTGATTTCTGATGATTCGGGTATTTCTGTTCCTGCACTTAATAATGAACCAGGAGTTTATAGTGCTCGTTATTCAGGAGTTAATGCAACTGATAAATCAAATAATGCAAAATTAATAGAGAATCTAAATGCAAAAAATTTAGAGATAACACCTGCTTTTTATACAGCTTGTATAGCAATAGTTTATAAAAATGAAGTTTACACAGTTCATGGTTGGATGCATGGAAATGTTATAAATAAAGAGATGGGTGAGGGTGGTTTTGGTTATGACCCAATGTTTATTCCAAATGGTTTTGATAAAACTTTAGGAGAACTTCCACATGAAGTGAAAAAAGAGTTCTCTCATAGAAGCAAAGCTTTGGCTTTAGCAAAAAAAGTTTTAGACGTTATTCTTTGATAATTTTTTCATGAATTGAAACATCATAATCTTTGGCTTTTACATAAAAATTGATTATATGTTTTTGATTTTCAGTGTTTATGGTTGCATAAATATCAAATAAATCATCTTCTATTTGAAGATGATTTATATTTTTCAAATCTAAATCTTTTACATAAGATTTTAAAAAATTTATATGATTTTTTCCTTGAATATATAAATATTGATTTGATAAATTTTCATTTCTTAAAGCTTTAGTCTCTAAAATTAAAATACCTATATAAGAAAAAAGTGTAACTAAAATAATAGTTATTAAAAGTGTATAAGCTTTTTTCATAAACTAAATTCCCATTTTTGAATAATATTATTTTTTAAATTTATGTAAATAGAAATTTTTTCAAGATTTTTATTTAAAGTGAACTCTTTTACATCTTTTAAAAGTAAGTTATTTTCAAAGTATAAATTGTTATTTTCAAATGAAAATTTATCTAGTTCATTTTTATGTTTTTCAAAAAATATTTTTGTAGCTAAAAAATTTATTTTATCAATTTCAATTTGTTGAGTTTGTTTATTTTGTAGAATTATCTCTTTTGTAAAAATTGTTGAATAGATTATAACTATGGATGAAATTATTAGTGTTAATATGATTTCAAATAAAGAAAAACTATTTTTCATATTTAAAAATCTTTATCTGTTCATTTTCAAATTGATATTTAGAAACAACAATATTTTCTACAATAGTTTGATTTTTTATGATTTTAAGATTTTTTGTGTTTTTAGAAAAAAGTGAGTAATTTTTTGTATCAAATTTATTTTCTAAATCATTTAAAAGCATAAAATTTTTTTGTTCTTGTTCATCACCATAAGTGGAAAATTTAAAACCACCTATGACAATGATTAAAAAAGTGATACTGATTAAGGTTTCAAGTAGTGTAAAACTACTTTTTCCCAAGTTCGATAGCTTTTTCAAAAGCAGCTTCAACAGCACTTATCATAGCATTTCTTACACCAGCTTTTTCAAGTTCTGCATAACCAGCAGCAGTTGTTCCACCTGGACTCATAACAGAATCTTTTAAAATTGCAGGATGAGAATGTTTTAGTAAACTTGATGTTCCACTAAATAAACCTTGAACTAATTGCATACTTAAATGTCTTTCAAGTCCTGCTTTTACTGCACCATCTGCTAAAGCTTCAGCTACTAAAGCTAAATAAGCTGGTCCACTTCCAGCAATTGCAGTTGCTATATCAAGTTGAGTTTCTGTATTAACCCAAATAGCTTGTCCAATGCTACTAAAAATTTCCATTGCAATAATTTTCGCTTCGTTATCACCTGTAATAGTTGTCATTGAATTTTGTACAGAAGCAGCAATATTTGGCATAGTTCTAATATAATGTTTTGCTTTGATTTGTTTTCTTAAAGATTCAAGTTTTGTTCCAGCTAAAATAGATAATAATACATTTGCATTTCCAACAAGTCTTGCTGATACACTTTGTAAAGCATAAGGTTTTACACAAAATAAAATATTTTTTCCTGTAATATCTTCTTGGTCATCTAAAGCTTTTATTGTGATTTGAGGCATCTTCTCTTGAATAACTTTTAATTTTTCTATATCTCTTCCTATTATCTCAATTTCGTGATTTTTAATAAGTCCTCTTGCTAATGATTGAGCCATAATTCCATTACCAATTAATGTAAGTTTCATTTATATTGCCTTTTAAATTATTTTCATCAATTATAGCAGATAATTCCTAAGGTAGTATTGGATAGAATAACACTTTTATGAGAAAGGATATTAAAATGATAAAAAGTTTGAAGTTTAAAAATTTATTATTGATAGCTTGTACAGCCTTTGTTTTATCTGCTTGTTCTTCAAAAGAGGAAGAAGAGTACAATAAACCTGCACTTTATTGGTATAACAAAATGATGAAGCAAATTGCATCAGGAGATTTAGATAAAGCAGATGATACTTACACTTCTTTAGAGAGTGAACATAGAAATTCTCCTTTTATTCCAAGTGCTATTCTTATTTTAGTAAATGGACACATTGATGAGGAAGAGTATGCTTTAGCAAACTTTTATTTAGATGAATATATTAAAAGATTTGGTTTAAGTAAAGATATTGATTATGCAAGATATTTAAAAATCAAAGCAAACTTTTTAGGGTTTAAATACCAATTTAGAGATCAACAATTAATTGATGAAACAATTACTCAAATACAAGAGTTCAAATCAAAATACAAAAATTCACCTTATATGCCTTTAGTTGATACAATAAATTCAAGATTATTTATGGCAAAAGCTTCATTTGATAACGAAATTGCGGAACTTTATATAAGAAGAGATAAAGAAGCAGCAGCAGCTTTTTATGAACAAAAAGTTAAAGAATCTTGGATAAATCCAGCAGAAATTGAACCAGTGAAAGTTCCTTTTTACAGATCAATTTTTGAATAATATCAAGAGTGCATAATACAGATTTTAGGAGTTAAATAAAAATGGAATTAGAAAATTACGATGAATTCCCACAAACTATACCTTTAATTATTGAAGATGATATATTTTTATACCCTTTTATGATTGCTCCTTTATTTTTAAGTAATGAGCAAAATATAAAAGCAGTTGAATATGCAATAGAACATAATAAATTAGTTATGGTTACTGTTTCTAAGCATGGTAAAGAGGGAAAAAGAGAATTAGACTCTTTTTATGATGTTGGAGTAGTTGGAAATATTATGCGAAAAGTATCTTTACCTGATGGTAAAATAAAAGTGCTTTTTCAAGGTTTAGCAAAAGGTAGAATTTTAGATTTTGCTTTAGAAGATTCTCTTTTTGCAAGAGTTGATATTTTAAGAACAGAAGAGATAAATGAAGAAAATATCAAATCTATTATAGAAGTTTTAATTGACAATGTTAAAAAACTTTCAAGATTAAATACAAAATTCCCAGCTGATTTAGTAAAAACAATTGAAGAAAATGATGATGCAACAAGAATTGCTGATTTGATTTCTTCAGTTCTAAAAGTAAAAAAAGATGAAGCTTATAAACTTTTCTCTCAAACAAATGTAGAACAAAGATTACTTGATATTATTGAAGAGATAAAAAAAGAGATAGAATCATTTAAAATCCAAAAAGAGATAACTCAAAAAGTAAACTCAAAAATAGAAAAAACTCATAAAGATTATTTTTTAAAAGAGCAAATAAAAGCGATTCAAAAAGAGCTTGGCGGTGATAACCAAAAAGATGAAGAGATAAAAGCTTATAAAAAAAGATTAAAAGCTAAAAAAGAGTTTATGCCAAAAGAGGCTTATAAAGAGACAAAAAAACAAATTGAAAAATTAAGTAGAATGAACCAAGATTCTCCTGATGCTTCTTTATTACAAACTTATGTAGAACAAGTTTTAGATATTCCATTTGGTGAATATGCAAATGAAAAAATATCAGTAAAAAGTGTTGAAGACCAACTAAACGAAGACCATTACTCTTTAGTTAAACCAAAAGAGAGAATTTCAGAATATTTTGCAGTTAAACAGTTATTAGAGCAAAGAAATATCGAAGATTTAAAATCAAAAGGTACTGTTTTATGTTTTGTGGGACCTCCAGGTGTTGGTAAAACTTCTTTAGCAAACTCAATTGCAAAAGCACTACAAAGACCACTTATTAGAATTGCTTTAGGTGGAATGGAAGATGTAAATGAGTTAAGAGGTCATAGAAGAACATACGTTGGAGCAATGCCAGGAAGATTAATCAAAGGATTAATTGATGCTAAAAAAATGAATCCAGTTATGGTTTTAGATGAGATTGATAAACTAGGAGCTAACCATAGAGGTGACCCAACAGCAGTTATGCTTGAAATTTTAGACCCTGAGCAAAACCATGAATTTAGGGATTTATATCTTAATTTTCCAGTTGATTTATCACAAGTAATTTTTGTTTCAACTGCAAATGATGCTAGAAGAATTCCTGCACCACTTAGAGATAGAATGGAGTTTATAGAGATTTCATCTTATACTCCAAATGAAAAATATCATATAGCAAAAGATTATTTAATTCCTCAAGAGTTGGAAAAACATGGACTTAAAAAGAGTGAAGTAAGTATCAATAAAGCGACTATTGAGATGATAATAGGAAAATATACAAGAGAAGCTGGGGTTAGAAATCTAAGAAGAGTTTTCTCAAAACTTTGTAGAAAAGTTGTAAAACAGATTTTAAATGACCCAACAATAGAAAAAGTAACTATTGGTACAAAAGATTTAAAAACATATTTAGATAATCCAATTTTTGAAATTGACCCAGCTGAAAAGAAAAACTCTGTTGGAATTGCAAATGGATTAGCTTGGACAGCTGTTGGTGGAGATGTTTTAAAAATTGAAGCAATTAAACTAAAAGGAAAAGGTAATTTAAGTGTAACTGGAAATCTTGGTGATGTTATGAAAGAGTCTTCAAGAATTTCTTACTCTGTTGTAAAAGTATTAATTGATAATAAAACTCTAAAAATCGATGATAAAATAATTCCAAAATCTTTCAAAGAAGAGGAAGAAAAAGAGAAAATTGATTCAAGTGAAGTTTACAAAAGATATGATATTCACTTACATATTCCAGAAGGTGCAACACCAAAAGATGGACCAAGTGCAGGTATAACAATGGCTCTTGCAATGGCTTCTGTTTTAAGTGAAAAAGCTATAAAAGCTGATGTTGCTATGACTGGAGAACTTACACTTTCAGGAAAAGTTTTACCAATTGGTGGATTAAAAGAGAAATTAATTGCTGCATATAAAGCAAAAATGAAAAAAGCCTTAGTTCCTAGAAAAAACTTTGATAGAGATTTAGATGAAATTCCTGAAGAAGTAAAAAGTGCTATGGAAATAAAAGCTGTTGATACAATCGAAGATGTATTAAAAGAGGCTTTGGAAAACTAAAATGAGCAAAACAAGACGACAGAGTCTAATAGTAAATAATTTTTTTACTTTAGCCTCTATTGTAATGATTTCAATTGTCATTGTTTTGTATTCAAAATTTATCGTTGGTGATAAAAATGTAACAAAAGAGGAGGTAACTCCTCTTTCTTGCGAAAAAGAAATTTTTTCTACTTCAAAAGTATATAATCAAAAACTTTTAAATGATTCAATAAAAGCCTTAGATAAGGGATTTTATAAACTTAATGGTCAATATGTAAAATCAATACATTCAAAATCTATTATAGAAGAGTTTATTACTTTAAATGAGATAGATAGTTTTTATATTGAAGCTATTTCATCTAAACCAAAAGAGGATATAAATAAATTTTTGACAATAGAGTATGAAATAATCGAAAATGATAAAAAAGATCCAAATAAAAAATCAAAAGAGTGTAAGATTTGTTCAGGAAGTATAATGACTTCATTTAAAGCAGATAAAACTGAGATTTTTAGATTTTATATAGATTTTAATCTGTATGATAAAGATGAGATAAAAAGAAGAATAGATTGTACTATAAAGGCTTATGAAAACAATGTTAAAAAGATTTAATAGAAGAGATTTTACTGCAACAAATGTGATTATACTAATAACTGTAATAATGTATATTATTCAAATAAACATTCCTCAAGGTGGATTATTATTTGGATTAAATCTTTATTTTATGGTTTATGATTTTTGGTGGCAACCTTTAACTACAATTTTTGCTCACGGTGGAATTGCCCATCTTGGAATGAATATGTTTGTTCTTTGGCAGTTTGGAAATTTAATAGAGAGATTTAGAGGTAAAAAAGAGATAATTCTTTTATATTTTATAACAGGAATTGTAACTTCATTATTATCATTTTTATATATCTATTATTTAGATAATCAAGTGAATTTAGTGGGAGCTTCAGGAGCAATTTGTGCCATTTTAGGATATGTTGCATATTATGATAAAGCTCAAAGAGGTGGAATAATTACTTGGATTTTATTGATTTCAGTTGCACCTTTATTAATTGGACTTCCAATTGCTTGGTATGCCCATTTTATAGGACTTGCTGTTGGTTTTATTTATGCACTTATTAGAAGATAGAGTTAATTATTTACAAAATAAGTAACTATACTCATCACAAATAAAACTATAAACATTCCTACAAAAACATCTTTTAGGGTTACAGTAGGATTTAAAATGCCACAATATGGGCATTGTCTTTTTTTTGGTTCTATTTCATTTTTGCAATTTTTACAAGTAGCTATGAGAACTCCTTTGAAAATTTTTGAAATAGTAACATATTTTTAGTTTAAATAGATGAAAAAGGAAATTAGATGAAAGAGATACATATTCAATGTCCATATTGTTTACAAGCCATTTCAATTCTTTTGGATACGGGAGTTTACGAATATACGACAGTTGTTGAAGATTGTGAAGTTTGTTGCAGACCAATAGAAGTTTCATATATAGTTGAAGATGGTGAAATAAAAACATATTCATATAATAGTATAGAAGGAAATGAGTTTTAAATGGAAGTAAAATCGATTTTATTTGTATGTTTAGGAAATATTTGTCGTTCTCCAATTGCTGAGGGAGTTGCAAAAGAGTATATAAAAAAACAAAATTTGGATATTTTGATTGATAGTGCAGGAACGGGTTCTTGGCATATAGGAGAAAAACCTTGCGAAAATTCAATAAAAGTGGCAAAACTAAATGGTGTTGATATTTCAAATCAAAAAGCAAGACAAGTAAAAAAAGAGGATTTTAAAAAGTTTGATTTGATAGTTGGACTTGATAAAAATAATATTTCAAATCTAAAAAATTTAGGTTATAAAAATCCTATAAAACTTGGAGATTTTGGATTTGATGGAGAGTGTGTACCTGACCCATACTTCTTTGATGGATTTGAAGGTTTTGATAAAGTTTATGAAATGATTGATATTTGTGTTAGAAATTTGATTGATGAGTTTATAAAATCAAAGATTTAAAACAATAAAATAAAAATAATCAAACAAGATAATTTTTATCCTCTTTTGTGTTTTCTTTTGGTAGAGTTCTTGCATAGATATGAACAATTATTATAAAAGAGAATAAAAATGAAATTAGATGAATTAAAACTTGAAGTTGATTATTTTGAATTTGATGAAAAGTTATACCAAAAATTAAATGCAACCCCATTAAAAAATCCAAAATTAGTATCTTTCAATCAAAAAGCCTGTGACTTAATAGGATTAGACTATAAAGAGTGTGAAACTCAAGAGTTTTTAGAGTTTATGAATGGAACAAAAATATTAAAGGGAAGTGTTCCTTATAGTATGGTTTATGCTGGGCATCAGTTTGGTTATTTTGTACCACAACTTGGTGATGGAAGGGCAATAAATCTTGGAAGCATAAACGGTTGGCATTTACAAACAAAAGGTTCTGGATTAACACGATATTCAAGACAAGGAGATGGAAGAGCAGTTTTACGCTCAAGTATTAGAGAGTATCTTGTGAGTGAAGCTATGTATGCTCTTGGAATTCCAACAACAAGGGCTTTAGCTATTATTGATTCAGATAGTTTTGCTCATAGAGAATGGAATCAAGAATCATGTTCTATTGTTCTTAGAATGTCCCCTTCTTGGATTAGAATTGGAACTTTTGAATATTTTGCAAGAACAAAACAAAACGCTGAAAAAAATCTAAAACAATTAGCCAATTATGTAATCAAACAATCATATCCCGAACTTGAAAATGAAGAAAACAAATATGAAAAGATGTTTTATTCTTTGGTTGATAGAAGTGCAAAACTTATGGCTTTATGGCAAGTTTATGGTTTCCAACATGGAGTTATGAATACAGATAATTTTTCAATGGCTGGACTTACTATTGATTATGGACCTTATGCTTTTATGGATTATTTTGAAAAAAATTCAATTTGTAATCATACAGATGTAGAAGGAAGATACTCTTATAATAATCAGCCTTATGTGGCACGATGGAATTTGTTTGTTTTATTAGATTGTCTTAAAAAAATTTGTGATGAAACAAAACTTGAAAACTATATGAAAAACTATTTATCTTTACATAAAAAAATCTATTTGGATATGATGAACAAAAGAGTAGGGCTTGAAGTTTCAAAAAGTGGTGACTCAAATTTATATTTGATTCTTGAATTATTAGGTGCTTTGGAATCCTCAAAAATGGATTATAATGTATTTTTTTATAGATTAACAAATCTAAAATCATTTGAAGATTTAAGTTCAATTTTGGATATAGCAGTTTTTCAAGAGCCACTTAAAAAATGGTTTGAATCATATAAAAAAGTTTGTTTAGAGCAAGAAACGACTTTTGAAAGTAGATTTGAAATTATGAAAAAAGTAAATCCAAAATATATATTAAAAAACTATATGCTTCAAGAAGCTATCCAAAAAGCAGATGAGGGCGATTATTGGCTTGTAAATGAGTTGTTAAATATTGCTTTAAATCCATTTGATGAACATCCAGATTTTGAAAGATATGCCCAACCAACACCTATGAAATTTGCAAATATTAAACTTAGTTGTTCTTCATAAAATAAACTTTATAATAAAAATAAAAAGGATAAGTTTGCAAATCTTTATTTTGATTTCTATTTCACTTTTGTTTTTAAGTGCAAACTCTATTTTGTGTAAAATGGCAATTTCTACACAAAATATTGATGCTTATTCTTTTACTTTTTTACGAATATTTTCAGGGGCAATTTTTCTTTTATTAATCTATTTTTATAAAAACAAAAATCTAAAACTAAATCTTAAAACAAATTGGTTAAGTTCGTTTATGCTTTTTTTATATGCTATTTGTTTTTCATACTCTTTTATGAATTTATATGCTGGAATTGGAACATTGATTTTGTTTGCAGTTGTTCAACTAAGTATGATTTTAATAGCTCTTTTTTACAAAGAAAAACTCTCTTTACATAAAATAATTGGCGTGTTGATTGCTTTTGCTGGTTTGGGTTATCTTCTTTATCCAAAAGAAGAGTTTGTTATCTCTTTATTTCACGCAAGTTTGATGATAATAGCTGGAATTGCTTGGGGAGTTTATAGTGTTTTAGGAAAAAAATCTACAAATGCTACTTTTAATACAACAGATAATTTTTTCAAAGCTTCGATTTTTACACTCA
This sequence comes from Arcobacter ellisii, assembly GCF_003544915.1. Classification (NCBI taxonomy): domain Bacteria; kingdom Pseudomonadati; phylum Campylobacterota; class Epsilonproteobacteria; order Campylobacterales; family Arcobacteraceae; genus Arcobacter; species Arcobacter ellisii. The sequence continues at coordinate 745,236 of NZ_CP032097.1, forward strand.
TTTTTGGAGTTTTATTTGTAGATTTTTTAAAAGTTGATGTATATACTTTTTTACTTGCAATTACTTCAGGGATGATAACATCAGCTTTGGGTTATTTGATTTGGTATGAAGTTTTACCAAAAATAGAAATTTTTACTGCAAGTATTTTGCAACTTTTAGTTCCTATTATAGCCATATTTTTAAGTCTAATAATTTTAGATGAAAAACTTAGTTTTGAACTGATAGTTTCAACTTTTATAATACTTTTTGGAATATTAATAGCCTTATATAAAAAGAGAAAAATTTAGTTTTTTATCTCTTTATTTGGAACTGAAAAATAGTAACCTTGAGAATAATTTATTCCCAAATTATTTACAATTTTTTGTACATTTTCATTATGAACAAACTCAGCAATACAAGGAATTTTTACATTTTTTGCAAAAAATGCGATAGCTTTTACTATTTCAAAACTTCTTTTATTTGTATCAATATCTTTTATATATTTTGAATCAATTTTTAAAAAATCAATATCCAAATCTAAAATTCTTTCAAAATTTGAATACTCTGCACCAAAATCATCAATTGCGATTTTAAAACCTTTGCTTTTTAGTGAAGTTAGTTGATTTATATGGTTTTTTTTACCAGTTGAACTAACACCTTCAAGTATTTCAAGAATCACTCTATTGGGATTTATTTTATAAAAAGCAATTTTTTCATCTAAATAATTCACAAGATAGTTTTCTGCTAAATCATCTTCTGTTATATTTATTGAAAATGAAAAATTATTTTTTGCCATAGTTTTAAAAGTTTTATCTATTATTACTTTTGTAATTTCAGGTAAAAGTCCTGATAATCTAGCTGGTTCTAAAAATTCAAAAGGAGAAATGATTTTATCTTTTAAAACAATTCTTGCTAAGGCTTCAAATTTTGTGATATTGTGATTAAAATTGTCATAAATTCCTTGGAAAAAAGGAAAAAATTGGTCATTGTCTAGTGCTGATTTTATAAGATTTGTATTGTTTATAAAAGCTTCTCTTTTTGTATAATCAATACTGTAATTTTGTTCAAAAATTTCAAATCTATTTTTCCCATTTTCTTTTGCTTCTTTTAATGCCGTTGATGCTTTTCTTAAAAGCATTTCATTACCATAAACAGCACCATAAGAGAAGGTAATATTTAGTTTGATTTTTTTTACATTGATTAAATTTTTCATAAAATAATCTTGAATTTCCAAAATCTTATCAATAATAGAAATTTCACTATTAAAAACCAAAGCAAACTCATCTGAATTGATTTTACAAAGGGTATCTATTTGAAAATTATTTTTGAAAATTTCAGAAATACAAAGTAAAATTTCATCACCAATATCAAAACCGTAAGCTGTATTTATATAACTAAAATTATTTATATTTAAAAGAATCAGTGTTTTATAACTTGGTGTATTTAAAATAGAAGTTAAATAACTTTTATTATATAGATTTGTAAGAGAATCATGATAAGCCATATATTCCATCTTATTTTGAGCCTCTTTTAACTGAGTTAAGTCTGTAAAAATAGCAAAATAGTTATGTGTTTGTTTATTCTCATCTTGAATTGCTGTTATACTCATCCATTCATGAATTAGAGAATTATCTTTTTTTCTATTGATAATTTCACCACTCCATTTTGAATCTTTTTTTATCTTTTCCCACATATTTTCATAGAAATTATCATCATGTAAATTTGAAGATAAAATTTTTGGATTTTTACCAATCAATTCCTCTTTTTTATAACCATAAATTTTTTCAACGGCATCATTTATTTCAATAATTTGATTTTTTTCATCACTAATTATAATTCCATCTGATGAGTCATCTAAGGCAATTGAAAATAGCCTATTTCTTCTTTGAATCTCTTCATTCGCTAAAACTGTACTAACTATTGAAGAGGCTGTTTCAAGTAATTTTTTATGAAATTTATTAGGAGAACGGTGTTCAAAAGATGAAAGAGCAAAAGAACCAATAGCATTTTTTTCTTTATCTCTAATTGGAAAAGACCAACAAGAACAGATGTTAAAATCAATTGCTACTTCTTTTAGCCCAGCCCATCTTTTATCTGTAAATGTATTTTTTACAAATTGAGGTAAGTTTTTAAAAACAGCATTTCCACAAGAACCACCTGTTGGATCTGGTTTTAGATTAGCAAGTCTATCTTGTCCATTTTGAGGAATTGATGGAGCAGCTTTTATACTCATTAGCCCATCTTCTTTATTTTTTAACATAATTGAGGCTACAGAGTTTGGAAGTAAAGATTCTGCTAAAAGACAAAGTTTTGATAATATTTGTGAAGTATTAATATTTGTCGATAGCATTTCAAGAATTTGTTGTTGTAAATTTAAAATTTGATTGTACTCAATTGATGTTAGATGTATCATTTCTGTATCATTTTGTTTATCAAAATTATAATTATTATTTTCGGACATTCTTTTTCTTTCTCTTTAAAAATTGCCCAATGATACAACTAAAATGATGAAAATAAGATAAATAAGGCTTATACCTTAATAATTAGAAAATATTAAAATAAATCTTTCTATTTATTTTCTTGTTGTTTTGAAGGAAGATTTTCTATCCCTTTAAATGTATCATACCATTGTAATTTTGAGGGAGTCGCTTCTGTTTTTTGATTTTTTGAAGTATCAAAGTGAATAGCAGTTGTAGTTGGTTTTTTTTCAAGATATGAAAATGCAATGGCTAAAATAATTGCACTAATAATAAGTTTTATAATTGTATCTTTTAAATCTTTCATAAAAAGATTTTTACATTATTTTGTTTAATCTTTTCTGTTGGCATTAAGCACCTTATTTGAGGTGCTTAATGTTTCACTTTTAAATTATTTTTGTTGATAGTTTCAATAAGTTTCATGATACTAGCAACTTTTTCTTCTTCTTTTTTGATATTATCTTCACTATGAAGTGTAAAGATTTCCATTTTTTTATCAAGATAATTTGTAGTAAATTTCCCATCAATAAAATCTTGGTCTCTTACAATTTCTCTATGAAGTGGAATATTTGTTGGGAAGCCTTCAATATAAAATTCATCTAATGCTCTTTTTGCTTTTTTAACAGCACCTTTCCAGTCAAGTGCCCAAACAATAAGTTTTCCAATCATTGAGTCATAGTTTGCTGGAACTTTATATCCAGTATAAATACTTGTATCTATTCTTACTCCTGGACCTCCTGGAGTTAAATATTTACTAATTGTTCCAACTGATGGCATAAAGTTTTTTTGAGGATTTTCAGCATTTATTCTAAATTCAATTGCATATCCTCTAAATTGTACATCTTCTTGTAAAAATTGAAGTTTATCACCTTCAGCTATTTCTATCATTCTTTGAATAATATCAACACCAGTTATAGTTTCAGTTACCGGATGCTCAACTTGAACTCTTGTATTCATCTCAATAAAATAAATATTATTATTTTCATCAACTAAAAATTCAATTGTTCCAACACTTTCATATCCAAGTTTGAACATTGCTTTTGTTGCAATTCTATAAAGCTCTTTTCTTGTACTTGCATCTAATCTAGGACTTGGAGCAATTTCAATAACTTTTTGGTGTCTTCTTTGAATTGAACAATCTCTTTCCCCTAAGTGAAGAACATTTCCATATTTATCAGCAATAATTTGAATTTCAATATGTCTTGGATTTTCAACATATTTTTCAATAAATGCTTCACCACGACCGAAATATTTTTTTGCTTCATTTGTTGCACTTTCAAACATATCTTTGAAATCTTTTTCAGCTCGAACGATTCTCATACCTCGTCCACCACCACCAAAAGCAGCTTTGATGATTACTGGAAAACCAATTTGTTTTGCAATTTTCGCACCTTCTTCAATGTTTATAATTGGTTCATCTGTTCCTTCAAGAACTGGAACTCCAACTTTTTTCATCGCAACTTTTGAAGCCATTTTATCACCAAATAGTTCAATATGTTCAGGTTTAGGACCAATAAAAATTAGACCATTTTCTTCACAAGCCTTTGCAAAATCTGCATTTTCACTCAAAAATCCATAACCTGGATGAATTGCATCACACTCAGCTTTTTTTGCAATTGAAATTATCTTTTCATAATCAAGATATGCTTGAACAACATCTCCCAAAATTGGATAACACTCATCTGCTTTTCTAACCCAAATACCCTCAACATCAATTTCTGAAAATATAGCAACACTTGCTATTTCTAACTCTTTACAAGCTCTAATAATTCTTAAAGCTATTTCCCCTCTGTTTGCAATAAGTACTTTTTTTATTTTTCCCATCTGTTTTGCCTTTTAAGTATTTCTAAAATTATAGAGGAATTTTAGAGTTTTTTTAAAATTTAATCTTCTTAATTTATGCTAGTTAAATTGTTGTATATTGCTTATTTTATTATTCAATTTTGTTTCAAAATTAGTTTTTTATTGTTTATTACCAAGGACCTTGAAACCTACTAACTTTATGTAAAACTTTCTTTTTGTGTTTAGTAGCTTTTCCTTGAACTCTTTTTCTCCACATTTTAAAACTGCTTTTTTTCATCAAAGTTCGCATAATCTTTTTTACTTGATTTTCAGTTAAACCATAAAGCTCAAAAATAGTATCAAAGGTAGTTCTATCTTGCCATGCCATTTCAATCAAACGATTTAAGTCCTCTTCTTGAAATGGTGTTAAATCTTGTTTTTGTTTTTTTGGCTTTTTTGTAAAGTCTAGTTTTAAACTCTCTTTTTTTTCATGGTACATAACTTATTCCTGAATAGTCCAGATTAATTTTGAAGTCTCAAAACCTAAAGTTGGGAGTTTTTGTAAAATCTCATTTTTGATTTTTTCATCTAGTTTAGAAGTTCTTGCTAAAATCCAAAGGTACTCACGACTAGGTGTTCCAACAACAGCGTATTTGTAGTTTTCATCAAGCATTAAAACCCAATAATCCCCATAAAATGGTCTAAAAAAACTAACTTTTAATTTGCTATTTGACTCATCTATGGCATAGGCTCTACCAATTGCCTCTTTTTTCTCATTTGTTTGGATTTTTGTACATCTGTTAATTACTTTGATTGTCTCTTTATCCATCATAGAGTAGTTTGCAGTTACATTTTTACAATCTTTTTCAAAAAAATGTTCATATCTTGCTATTTCATACCAAGAGCCTAAATACTTATTTAATTCTACTTTTTCTACAGTTTGTAGTGGTGGATTTTTTGAAGAACAAGCTGTAAATAAAACTATAAAAGAGGCGATGATTAGGAGTTTGAAAATCTTTAACATAAAAAATCCTTTTTTATTTAGTATATAGAAAAATAGATTTTTTTGATATGGTTTTTATGTTTTTTAATCGAAAAATTCACTCATATATGTTCTATAGACAAGTGGAACTAAATTTTGTTGTAGTTTTAGATTTATTCTCTCTTTTATAGTAACACCTTTAAAAAAACTCTTCCAAAGCTTTTGGAATTTTTCTTCATTTGAAGAATAGATTGGCTCATCAAAATAAGCAATTTCTTGTATAGAAAACTCTTCATCTATTTTTACAAAAGCTAACTTTCTATTTAGGTCGTGGATTATGAAATTTTGGTTATTAAAGCGTTTTAAAAAGTGTTTTCCTAAAAAATATACCACATTAAATTTTGATTCAATTTTTCCATATAAAGTTCCATCTTCAAGCTCTTCAAATCTAATAAAAGCGTACATTTTATGAACTAGCCTAAATAACTCTTTTTCAAGTGAATTTAGATAAAAAACGCAAGAATTATTTATATTGTATAGTTGTTTTAAATCTTTAAATCCAATGATAATATACTCTAAAAGAGCCATTTCAAACTCTTTTGAATCGCACATAAAAATGTTTAATATCTTTTCAAAACAATCTTTTGGAAACTTTATTTTTAGTGCATTAAAAACTTTTTCATATTTTTCTTTTGATGTTTCTATTTCTATAATCTCTTCAAAAATCATCTCATTTGGAAGAGTTTTATAGATTTTTATAGGTTTTAGTTTTTTATAATAAACCTCATAAACCAAAGATAAAAATCCCTCAAAAGTTCCATCATAAACTAAAATCATAATTCACCTGTTAGTGAACTAATATCAAAAAGAGAGGGTTGTATTAGTTTTTTTGGTTCTGGTTTTGTAAGTGCAAGTTTTAGACTTTCTCGATAAAATGGAATTTGCCTTTGAAACTCTTTGTTACAAGTGATAAAGTATTTTGCTTTTTTGATTGTTATTTTTAGCTTTTTCAAATCATCAAAAGTCAATCTTTTAAATCTTCTAGCACTTAAAATCTTCATCACACCTCTTGCTCCAATTCCTGGAATTCTTAAAAGTTCCTCTTTTGAAGCTGTGTTTATTTCCATAGGAAAATATTTTAGATTGTTTAACGCCCAAAATGTTTTTGGGTCAAGTTCTTCATCTAGATTTGGGAACTCATCAGTAACTATTTCATCCCAAGAAAAGTCATAAAATCTAAGCAACCAATCGGCTTGATAAAGTCTATGTTCTCTTAAAAGTGGGGGTTTTGTGATAATTGAAGGAAGATTTTTGTCATTGTTTACTGGAATATAAGCACTGTAATAAACCCTTTTTAACAAAGCTTTATCGTATAAAGCAGAGCTAAGTTTAAGTATATCTCTATCACTTTCAGGTGTTGCTCCAACGATTAGTTGAGTACTCATTCCTATTGGTTTTTGATTCTTTTCTAGGCTTAAATCCCTTGCAAATTTTAGTGGTTGTAAAACTTTCTCTTTTGTTTTATTTGGAGCTAAAAGTTTTAGGGATTTATCACTTGGAAGTTCGATATTTGAACTTACTCTATTTGCTAGTTTTACGATTTCTTCAACTAATTCCATACTACTTCCAGGGATTAATTTTACATGAATATATCCATTAAATCTATACTCATATCGTAAAATCTTCAAAGCTTTTAAAATCAAAGTCATAGTATGGTCTTCATTTTTTACAATTCCAGAACTTAAAAAAAGACCTTCAATATAGTTTCTTTTATAAAAATTTATTGTGATGTCTGCAAGTTCTCTTGGAGAAAAAACAGCTCTTGGAATATCATTTGAAATACGATTTATACAATAAGCACAATCATAAATACAAATATTTGTAAGTAGAACTTTTAGAAGTGAAACACATCTTCCATCAGGCGTGAAAGTGTGGCAAATTCCACTTGTGTGTGTTGCTCCTAGTTCTCCTTTTTTGAAGCTTGTGTCAACTCCACTAGAAGAACAAGAAACATCATATTTTGCACTATTTGCTAAGATTTCCATTTTTTCATAAATATCTGTTTTCATTTTTGTATTTTAGTAAAACTAAAAAAATTCCTTTAAAAATATTTCAATCTGTAATAAAAAGTTTTTCTAAAAATTCATTTGCAATTTTTAGATGAGTTTCTAGTTTCTTTTTTGGTATTTTGTTTAAAAGTGCTATTTGCATTTTCATTCTTGGATTTTTGTCAAACTTGAAAGAATATTTATATAAAAATCTCCAATAAAGTGCATCTATAATCTTGCACCACTCTTCTTTTTTATCATAATCACTCATCTTTAAAAGATAGTTTGAACTAGCTATATAAGGTTTTGTAGTGATACTTCCACCATCACTAAAACCACTCATTCCATAAACATTTCCAACCATCACCCAATCGTAAGCATCAATATAGTTTTTCATAAAAAACTCATAAACATCATTTGGTTTTATTTCAAGTAATAAAAAGATATTTCCTAAAATCATAAGCCTTTCTATATGGTGATTATAAGCTGTAAATTCTAGTTTTTTTATGACATCATCTAGGATTTTTATGCCAGTTTGAGCTTCTAAAATTTTATTTGGAATAGAGTTTTTAAACTCAAAAAAATTTGAGTTTCGCAAGAGTATTCCATCATCTTCATAAACTCGAAGCATAAATTCCCTCCAACCTATGATTTGCCGTATGAAACCTTCTTTTGCATTGTATGGAGCATCAAAATTTACTATTTTTTCTATTAATTCATTTAAGTCAATCAAACCAATATTTAAACTACTTGAAATATTTGAGTGAAATAAAAAGTTTTGTTTTAAATCTTTTGTAATTGCATCTTGAAAAGAGCCAAAATTCTCAAATTTCTCTTTTAGAAAATAATCCAGTTGTAAAGAAGCTTCATCAAAAGTTGTAGGATAATAAAAATTTTCACAACTACCTACACTTTTAAACTTTTTGCAGTAAATCAAAGCTTCTTTTACAAACTCATTTTCAAAAGCTAAAGTAGGGGGAATTTTTATCTCTTTTGGAAGTTTTTTTCTGTTATCTTCATCAAAGCTGTATTTATCAAAAAGAGGTTTTCCATTTTGCATAAAAATATCTAACTCTTTTCTTCTATTTATATAAAACTTATGCAAAAACTTATTTTTATCTTTTGGGTTTATGAAGTTTGGATTTTTGATTGTTGTGATGTTTGAAAAGTTTTTATAAACTTTTTTTTCTAAATAATTATCAAAAAGTTCATACACAAAAACTTCTTCATTTTTATAAATCTCAAGATAACTTTCATCTTCAAAATACTCAACTAAAATACTGTTTTGTTTCAAATAACTCTCATAAAACTTCATACTAGCTCTATGAAGAATAAGCTTTTGAATATGAAAATCATATTGAGTAAAAAATAGTGGTTCTTCTATTAAAAGCACTTTTTTATTTACAAAGTTTGATAGGTTTTTAAATAATTGATTTGGATAAAGGATAAATGTTTTCATAAGGTTAGTTTATTGGATTTTAGTTGTACTTTGTAGAGATTTTTTGTAAATTAAAGCAAGTTAAAACTTGCTTTTAAATAACCCTAATAATCTCAGCACTAGGTTTCGCAAAATAATAACCTTGCGCATAATCTACACCTATCTCTTTTACTTTTTCTAGTTCATAAGGAGTTTCAACACCTTCAGCTAAGATTTTGATATTATTATCAACACAGATTGTTCTTAAAGCCTTATAAATAGATTGTTTCATCGTATCTGTGTCGATATTTTCTATTATATTTCTATCAACTTTTATGATGTCTGGTTTTATATCAATAATCATATTAAGTGAAGAGTATCCCTCGCCTACATCATCAAGTGCAATTAAAAAACCTTTATCTCTATAAAAATTTAAAATAGTTTTTAAGTGTTCTTTATCTTTTACATTTTGTGTTTCAACGACTTCAAAAACTATATTTTTTGGGTCAAAGTCCAGCTGTTTTGCCCATTTTACAGTGGAAGCCAGACAAAATTCTGGGTCATAAATAGAAGTTGGAATAAAGTTTATAAAAACTTTTGCATCTATTTTTTTAACGGCGGTTGTTTTTAAAGCTGTTTCCCTACACATTCTATCAAGGGTAAAGTTCATATCATTTCGTGTTGATTTTGAAAATAAAACATCAGGATACATAAGTTCACCATTTGGCAAAACTCCCCTTGTCAAAGCTTCATAGGCAAAAATTTCATTTGTTTGCATATTTATTATTGGTTGAAAGTGAGCAGTTAAACTGCTATTTTCGATAATATCAAAGAAGTTTTTATCCTCTATAAAATGTAAATATCTATTTAATGGTTTTGCAAAAAATATAGTTCCAAGTGAGAGTTGATTATCTTCATTTTCTATAAAAATTTTGATTTCATCTTTTTCCAAATCATTAAAATTTATATTAAAAAAGTCAAAATTCTCTTCAAAAAAAAGTTTTGGATTCTCTTCTTCAATAGTTATTATTCCATCTATTTTTGAGCTTTCAAAACCTAAAGTTTTTAAAAGATTTGAAGATTTTATCACTAACTCTGTTATTTGAGTTATGAAGTGAATTTTGCTTTTTTTCTCACTTATAGAAAATATATCTTTGCATTTACAAGCCATTTTTTAATCCTTGATTATCGTAATTACAATTTCGCCCACAATAAAACCAAATTTTTTTAGTTTAGAGTGATTTATAATAACACCATCATCTTGTAAATGTAACCAATCTTGAACACTCAAATCAATAGTAGAATCTTTATAAGGAGTTCTCATAACATAATCAAGCATAACAGTATTTCCATTTGCAATCATTGGACTTTCACCAATAATATCATTTGCAGTTGCTATAAACTTTTTATCTCCTGTTGGTTTTAGAGTCCAAACTCTTTTCATCTCTTCACCATCGTTATAAACAAAATACTCATCAAGTGTTCCAATACCGTTTTTATCCCAAGAACCTATCATTGTTCCTTTGAATGTTCTTGTTATTTTTCCACTTCTATCTTTTACGATACCATAGGCTCTTAGTTTTCCATTAAAATAATCTTGTGGAATAAACTCTGGTTTTGTGTTGTTAAAATCTTCTATTTTCATACCCGTACATCCTGTAAATAAAATTGTTGTTAAAAAAATAAATATTAAATTTTTCATGCGATTAATCCTTTGTTTAAATCTATATTTTGATCTCTTGTAAAAACCAATTGATGAAGATTTATATTTCTTGTTAAAAATGCAGCTTCACAATAGTTTAGATACATTTTCCACATTCGTATAAAATATTCATCAAAACCTAACTTTTTAACTTCTTCTAATTTTTTTTCAAAATTTTCATGCCAAATATTCAAAGTCTTTGCATAATCTTCTGTAAACTCTTCAAGATGATTTAGATTTAGTCGTGTGTGTTTTGATGTCACTTCAAGTATTTTAGAGATACTTGGAAGATGACCTCCTGGGAAAATATATTTTTGTATAAAATCAGTCCCTTTTGAGTAAGCTTTATATCTTTGGTCTGGCATTGTGATTACTTGTAGAACTAAAACTCCATTTGGTTTTAGTAACTCTTGGCACTTTTTAAAGAAGATATGAAAATACTCTTTTCCAACAGCTTCAAACATCTCAACAGCAATTATTGCATCAAATTTTCCGTTTAAATCTCTATAATCTTTTAATAAAATATCGATTTTATCTTCTACATTATGCTCTTTAAATCTATTCTCGCAAAGCTTTTTTTGCTCAACACTTAAAGTTACAGTTGTAACCTCACAACCTTTATCATTTGCCAAATGAAGTGCCATAGCTCCCCAACCTGAACCAATTTCTAAAACTTTTGAACCCTCTTTTAGGTTTAGTTTTGATGAGAGTTTTTCTAACTTGTTTTTTTGTGCATCATATAAATTTTGGTTTTTGTGTGAAAATACAGCACTTGAATACATCATCGTTTCATCAAGCATTAGTTTATAAAAATCATTTGATAAATCGTAATGTGCTGAGATATTTTTTCTTGCATTTGTTTTTGAGTTTTTTCGTAAACTATGTTTTATTTTATTAAAAATTGGCATTAGATTTATTAGTTTATTTTTTTCATTTTCACTTGTAGTTCCAAGATATTGTGCATTTAAAAGTGCTAATTCTAATAGTTTTGTAAGATTTGAAGTTTCAAAATCTTTATCTATAAAACTTTCACAAAAACCAATATCACCATAAAGTAGGGTTCTACTAAAAAATCTATTATTATATATTTCTAAAGTGATTTTTTCTGCAACATTTTTTTCTCCATAAAGTTTGATAGTTCCATCTTTATAAACTACTTCAAGTGTTCCTTTTTTTATTTTTGAAAAGAAGTTATCTCCAAATTTATTCCATAATTTTTGCATTTTTAATACCTCCTTATTTTGTCACTTTCTCTTGGAAAATAGATTTTTAACCCTTTTAAATAAAGCCTAAGAGCGTGATAATATGTTCGAGAAACCACTAAAAAAGTGCTGAACATATATCTAAAAAATATTTTTAGTATATTTTTAAAAGTGTAGGGCTTTGCTTTTGAGTTAAAAATCGCTGTTAATTTATGTTGTTTATCTTCGTATAAATCTATTTTTATAAATAATTTGTTTTCATCATACTTTAGCTCAAATTCATAAACTCCCTCACATTGAAAAAAAGGCGAAACATACATATCTTTTTTTACAACTCCAAAATATGAATTGTCTCTTTTTTCAAGTTTTACAGGATAAACAACACGACCATTGTTGTAGTTATGAACTTCAGCTAAAATATGAGTTGGAAGGTTTTCTTCATCAAATAAAACCAAAACACTAATAGGATTAAAAACAAAGTTTAAAACTCTTGGAAGTGTTAAAAATCTCATTTTTGTAGTAGTTTTTAAATCAAATTTTTTTAAAAGCTCCTCTATATTTTTCATAAAATCAGTAGTTTTTCCAAAGTGGTCAAAACTTTGTAGACTCATAAAATTTAATTTATTTATAGAAAAAATTCTGTTTTCTAAACTTTTTAAATCAAATACATCAATATCAAGCAGATAAAAGTTATATTTAAAATCATGCTTTTTAGGAAGAAATCTTTTATGATAAATAGTTCCTTCAAAAATATTGTGATTTGATAAACTTTGCATTTTAGAACTCGCATCCAAGTTTTGAAGCCACTTTTGTAGCACTTAAAAGTCCATCTTCATGGAAACCATATCTCCAATAAGCTCCTGCAAAATAAGTGTTATTATGTCCACAAATTTCATCTTTTCTACTTTGCATTTTTATTGCTGTTGAGTCAAATTGAGGGTGTTCATAAGAGATTTTTTCAATCACATTATTTATATTTTGTGTTTCATTTAATGATACAAAATAATCTTTTTTTGTTTTTAGATTTTGTAGAGTATTTATCCAATAACTAAGTGTTACAAGCTTATTTTGTTTGTTTGAACTTGTATAGTTCCAAGCTGCATACATTTTTCTATTTGGATATAAAATATTATTGTCATTATGTAAAACAGCGCTATTTTCTTTGTATTTAAACGCACTTAAAATCTCAATTTCTTTTGGTGTTGGATTTTCTAAAATCTCTAAAGCTTGTGGTGCGTGCATAGCTAATATAACTTTGTCATAAAATGATTTAGTTCCATTTCTATGGATTAGAAAAATGCCATTTTCTTCCCTTTGAACTTTTATCACATCAGAGTTTACAAATATTTTTCCAGAGATTTCATTTTTTATTTTATTTACATAATTTATGCTTCCATTACTAACAGTTAGCCATTGATGATGAGTTGAAACTCCTAAAAGTCCATGGTTTTTAAAAAATGTCAAAAATGTTCTTGCTGGAAAATTATTCATCTCATCACTTGGAGTTGACCAAATAGCAGCACCCATTGGAAGTAAATATCTTTGTTTGAAAGCATTTGAATAATCTTTTATGTATTCGCCCAAAGTTTTGTCTAAATTTGAATTACACTCTTTTAAATCTTGATTTGCTTTTTTATTAAAATCTAAAATATCTTTTATCATTTTATAGTGAGTAAGTGAAAAAAGATTTCTTTTTTGAGCAAACATTCCTTTTAGTGATGAGCCATTGTAAGCTCTGTTTATATCTTTGTCCCAAAAAGCAAAACTCATATCTGAGTTTTCTATTTTTACATCTAACTCTTTAAATAGTTTTGTTAAAAGTGGATAAGTAGGATGATTAAAAACTAAAAAACCAGTATCAACGCCAAAGACTTTATCCTCATCTTGAACCATTGAAGTTCTAGCATGACCTCCTAATCTATCCTCTTTTTCGTATAAATCAACTTCATGTTTTTTGCTTAAAATATAGGCACTTCCAAGTCCACTAATTCCAGCTCCTAAAACTGCTATTTTCATTTGTATCTTCCTTTTGGGTCAAGTTTTGTAAAAACTAATTTTGAAATATCCATTTTGTTTTTTAAATCATTTAGAATTTTTTCTAACTCATTTTTATCTATGTTGGGTGTTCTACTCATAATCCAAAGATTTGAATAATCATCATTTGAAACAACTGCAGTTTTATAATCATTTAGATATTCGATTTTATATGAAGTTCTAAAAACGAAAAAATATCTCATAAAAAGTTGGTTATTTTCTAGTTTTGCAAAACCATTGTATTCTATTAGTTTTCCATCTAATTCATTTTCAAAACATCTGTTATAAACATCATAAGTATTATCACTTTGAAGTTTGTATTCTACACTTGAAGCCACACAAGAGGTTTGAAAACTATTTTCAATTCTTGCAATTTCATACCAAAGTCCAGAAAATTTTTTAATATCAACAAGAGTATTTGCAAAGATTGATGAAGAAAAAAATATTGTTAAGAATAAAAATTTCACAAATACCCCTTTTACTTAAACAATGTAATTTATTATAAAAAAAGAGAGTTTTGTATACTTATTTTGTCACTTTATATTTTAGTAATAAAATAATAGAAAATATTTTGAAGATTATGGGCATTATTGAATATAAAAAAATGATTGCATAAATTGAAGTTTGATTTATATTTGAAGTTTCAAAATTTGTAAATTCTAAACTTATAAAAGAAATTGCAACTGCCAAAGATAAAGAGAGTTTTGTAATCATTGCCCAAAAACCAAATAAAACTCCTGTTAAATCTTGATTTTGTTTTTTTGTTTCTTGAGTTACATCAGTTTGAATAGAAGAGGGTAATGCCATATCAGCTCCCAAACACATTCCAGTTATAACACAAATAATAACAAAATAGAAAAAATCACCTTCACTTAAAAAAGGCACAAAACTAAAAGCACTAATTGCAATAATTATTGACAAAATCCAAGTAGATTTTTTTGAGATTTTAGTTGAGAGTTTTATCCAAATAGGAAAAGTAATAATTGCACTTAAAAAATAGATTATTAAAAAAAGTCCAGTTTTTTCTTCTAAAACTAACACATATTTTACAAAAAACAGAAATAGAGTTGCAGGAAGTGCATTTGCTAGATTGTTTAATAAAAAAGCAAAAAATAGTTTTTTGTGATGTGGGAAATTTATAAAAAATGTTTTTAAGGATTTGAAGAAGTTTTCATTTCTTAAAAGCTCCTCTTTTTTTTCCAAGTGTTTTAGTTTTGTAAAAAATAGAAGTAAAAAAATAGGAAAAATAATCAAAATTGTATAAAGTAAAAGTTCTAAACTCTTTTTTGAATCATTTGAAACTAAAAAAATATAAGGAATTAATAAAGAGATTAGAACTCCAACTATTATAAAAATCTCCCTTGAAAAAGCAAGTTTTGTATTCTCTTGTTCATTATTACTTAAAATTGAGTTTAAACTAAGATAAGGAATTAAAACAAAACTATAAGAGATATATGTAAGAATAGAAAATAAAAATAACCAAAGAGAACTGTAAAAAATAGGTTTTATTAAAAAAAATAGTCCAAAAACTAAAAAGATAGAAGAGATGAAAATAATATTAAATTTTTTGCTATAAATATCACAAAATCTCCCAATAAACGGGTCAACAATCATATCAAGTAATCTTGCAACTAATAAAATAGCTCCAACAATTCCAACACCTAAACCAATATTTTCAACATAAAAAGTTGGTAAATAAATATATAAAGGAAAACCCAAAAAAGCAATAGGAATTCCCAATATTCCATATAAAAGAATTTCTTTGCTTTTTAGGTTATTATTATTCATAAAATCAAATCTATATATTTCACAAGAATTTTAGTTTTAATCATTTTAAAAATCTTTTTGTTATTGAAAAACTCCAACTATATGGTAAAAAGCTAAGCAATTTTAAAAAACTTGAGAGTAAAAAAGGAAACGATATCTCAAATCTATAAGGCTTGTTTAATCCTTCAAATATCTTTTTAGCTGCATAATCAACTTGCATTAATTGTGGCATTTCAAAATCATTTTTAGCTGTTAGTCTTGTTTTTACAAAACCATGATTTATAATCTGCACATAAATATTTTTTCTTTGTAACTCTGGCTGTAAAGATTGGGCAAGATTAACTAATGCAGCTTTTGAAGCACTATAAGCTCCACCATAAGGTAACCCAAAACAACTTGCTAAACTTGCATTTAGAACAATTGTTGATTTGTTATTTTGTTTTTCCAAATAAGAAATAAGTGGTTTTAAAACTCTTAAAACACCTAAATAATTAATGTCAATCATGGATTCAAAGTTTGAAATATTCCATTGCTCGTAAGTCATTGATTCATAGACTCCTGCATTGTAAAAACAGATATCTAAACCATTAAAAATATTAAATACTCTATCCACACTTTTGATAACATTTTCGTTATCTAAAACATCAATATTTAAAAGTTGTAGATTATCCATGTACGTTGATTTTAGATTTAATAACTCATTTGAATTTTCTATATTTCTTGAACTTGCAATTACTAAATAATTATTTTGTAACCACAATTTTACTAACTCTAAACCAATTCCGCTACTAGCGCCAATAATCCAAACTCTTTTTTCCATGATAAACAACCTTTGTTTATTTAAGCTAGCAAATACTAACTTAAAATGATTATATGAGAAATAAAGTATTTTTTGTATGTTTTATTTGTAGATTGATAAAAGAAAAACCATGAAGCAAAAGAGCTAATACCTAATAAAAAGGTATAGCTGCTCCACTTGCTCCCATGATTTCTCTTGCATCTTCACTCATCATTGAGGGATCCCAAACAGGGTTAAATACTAAATTTACTCTTACTTCATCAATCTCATCAACTGCAAGTGTCACATATTTTACTTGTTCAAGTAAAGAATCTGCAACAGGACAAGCTGGGCTTGTTAATGTCATATCAATTTCACAATATAAATAGTTCTCTTTTTCTTCAAATTTTATTTCATATATTAATCCAAGATTATAAATGTCTGCTGGAATTTCAGGGTCATAAACTTTTTTTAAATTTTCTATTACTTTTTCTTTTATTTTTTCTAAATCAAATATTTTACTCATTTTTTAATCCTTTATGCGTTTTGGGCATACTCTTTTATTTTTTTCATCATTCCAATAACTCCACTTTGTCTATTTGGAGTTATCACTTCACTTAGTTTTAATTCATGAACAATATCCATATCAATATCTTTTAATTCTTGTATAGTTGAGCCAGAAAAAATTTTTAATATCATATAAACTAAACCTTTTACAATTATGGCGTCACTTGTTCCTCTAAAATAGATTTTTCCATCTTTTATCTCATGTGTTAACCAAACTTGAGAAGTACAACCATGGACTATATTTGCTGGTATTTTATCACTCTCATTAAACTCTTCAAGTTTTTTCCCTAAATCAATAATATATTCATATTTTGCAAGTTCATCATCAAAAAAATCTAAATCTTCTTTTATCTCATTTACTCTTTCTTCAATAGTGCTCATTTTATCCCTTTAACATAATTAAGGCTCTTTTTAATGCCTCGATTAATTTATCTACATCAACATAATCATTATAAAAAGCTGTGCTAACTCTTATAGTTCCTTTTATTCCTAATTTTTTCATAATTGGTTGTGCACAGTGATGACCAACTCTTAGAGCAACTCCCATTTTATCAAGAAGTATTCCTATATCATCGTGAACTATGCCTTTGAAGTTGAAACTTCTACTTCCAATTGTATTTGAAATGTCATTGTAAAATACAATATCAGGAAGTTTTGCTAACTCTTCATCTAAGTATTTAAAAACTTTATGTTCTAAATTTTCAATATTTTCATATCTAACATGATTTATATACTCTAATGCTTTTCCAAAACCTATAACACCAGCAATATTTTGTGTTCCTGCTTCAAATTTATATGGAGAATCAAGTAAAGTTGAACCATTAAAATCAACTTCATGTATAGTTGCTCCACCAGTTTGATAAGGTTTTATATCTTTTAGATATTTTTCTTTTATATAAATTGCTCCAACACCAGTTGGTCCAAATGTTTTATGTCCAGAAATTGCAAAAAAATCAACATCTAGTTTTTGTATATCCACTTTTAGATGAGCTAAACTTTGAGCTCCATCACACATAACAACAGCACCATAAGAGTGAGCTAGTTTTGTAATAGCTTCCATATCATGGATTTTTCCAAAGGCATTTGAAATATGCGTAATACTAACAAAAGCATTTGCATTTGCTTTTAATAGTTCTTCAAAATGAGTCATATCAAAATCTAAATTTTCATTACAATTTACAACTTCAAGTCCATTTCCCAAAGTTCTTCCTTGCATGTGCCATGGAACAATATTTGAGTGGTGTTCTAAACTAGAAATAATTACAGTTTTAAAATCTTTTGCAAAAGATGAGGCAATAAAATTTAAAGATTCTGTTACACCTTTTGTAAAAATAATCTCTTCTTTTGCTGAAGCATTTATAAACTCTTTTAAAAGAGTTCTTACTTTCTCAAACTCTTGGGTTGCTTTATTTGCGTGACCAAAATTACTTCGGTGTGTGTTTGAACAATATTGTTCATAATATTCAACTTGCGAATCTATAACAGATTTTGGTTTTTGAGTTGTTGCACCATTATCCAAATAAATTGTTTTTGAGTTTTGGAAATATGGAAAATCATTTTTAAACATATTTTTCCCTTTTATAATTTTCTACAAACTCTTTTATTATCTCATTTTTTATATTAGATATTATCGTACTTTCAAAAGCATTTAATAACATTTCATAAGCTTTTTCTTTTTTTATACCTCGTGAACAAAGATATAAAAGTTGGTCTTGATTTAAAGTTCCTGTTGTTGTTCCATGACTTGCTTCAAGTTCATCTATTAAAATTTCAAGATGAGGTTGTGCAAAAATTGTTGCATCATCACTTAGTAATATAGTGTTACAATTTTGAAATGCTTTTGTAAATTGTGCAGTTTCATTTACAATTGATTTTATTTTTACAACAGCTTTTGAACTATCTTTTAAAGAGTTTTTATAGTTTATTGAACTTGTAGAGTTTTTTTCGTTATGAATTGTTTTTACTAAAGTTGCAGTTGTTGAATCATTTGATAATTTAATTAATCCATTTAATTCATAGTTTACAAACTCTTTATTTATGATATTTTCAAAACTATTTACTATAAATCCATCACCAAACTCAAGATTTGTTATTTCAAGATTTGAACTTTTTTCTTGTTTTATACTATTTGCAAAAATCATAGAATTTGAAGCATTTATATCTTGAATTTTTACATATTCTAAAGAGGCATTTTCTTCTAAAATAATATTTCTATTTACTGTAAAAGCAGAGTTTTTAGAACTGTTTACAAAAACTTCTACAACTTGAGCTTTGATATTTTCTTTTACTTCTATTTTTAAAGAGTTAGAAAAAAGTGTTTCATCTTCTTTTATTTTATATATTAAAAAAATTGGTTCAGCAATATTTTTATCTATAGTTAAAACTTTTTGATTTTCATCTAAACTTTTTGTAATATTAAATAAAACAGATTCATAAGAGTTTTCATCTTTTATAGTTTTTAAACCCATAATATCAAATTCATAAATTTTAGATTCTTTAAATTCAGTAGAAAACAGAGAATCAAAATTTATTTTTAAAAACTCTTCATCTTTTTTATTTGGAAGATTAGTGTTTAATTCATTTATTTTCATCTTTTATTCCTATTGCTTCATAACCTTTTTCATCTAGTTCTAAAGCTAAGTTATAATCTCCTGTTTTAGCAATTTTCCCATCATTTAAAATATGAACAAAATCAGGTTTTATAAGTTCTAAAAGTCTATCATAATGGGTAATCATTAAAATTGATTTTTTCCCATCAAGCATTGAGTTTATAACATTTGCAACAGTTTTTATAGCATCTACATCAAGACCTGAATCTATCTCATCAAGCATAATTAAATCAGGTTTTAACATAAGTAGTTGAATAAGTTCATTTCTTTTTTTCTCACCACCACTAAAGCCATCATTTAAGTCTCTTTGTAGAAGTTTTCTATCAATATTGAATTTTCCTGTTTCTTCTTTTGTTAGTTTTAAAAATTCCATTGCATCAAGTTCTTCAAGTCCTTGATATGCTCTTTTTTCATTTATAGCTGTTTTTAAAAAGTAACTATTATTAACTCCTGGAACTTCAACTGGAGTTTGAAAACTCATAAAAATTCCTTCATTTGCTCTAGTTGCTACATCCATTTCAAGTAAATCTTTATTTTTATAAGTTATTTTTCCCTCTGTTACAATACAGTCATAGTGAGCACTTAAAGTTTTTACTAAAGTTGATTTCCCAGCTCCATTTGTTCCCATTAGAACATGAATTTCACCCTCATTTATCTCTAAATTTAAACCTTTTAATATTTCATTCTCATTTATTTTAACATGTAAGTTTTCTATTTTTAATAATTGTTTTTTCATAATTTATCCCACGCTTCCTTCAAGTGATATATTTAATAACTCTTTTGCTTCTGCTGCAAATTCCATTGGTAACTCTTTTAGAACTTCTTTACAAAAACCATTTACAATCATAGCGATTGCATCTTCTTCAGAAATTCCTCTTTGGTTTAAATAAAATAGTTGTTCTTCTGAGATTTTTGAAGTTGTTGCTTCATGTTCTATATTTGCACTACTATTTCTTATTTCATGGTATGGATAAGTGTGTGCATGACACTTGTTTCCAATTAAAAGTGAATCACACTCTGAAATATTTCTAGCATTTGAAGCATTTTTCCCAACTCTTACAAGTCCTCTATAAGCATTTACTCCATGCATTGCAGAAATACCTTTTGAAATAATTGTTGATTTAGTATTTTTTCCTAAATGAACCATTTTTGTTCCGGTATCTGCTTGTTGCGATTTTGAAGCAATGGCAACTGAATAAAACTCTCCAACACTATTATCACCTTGTAAAATACATGATGGATATTTCCAAGTTATGGCACTTCCCGTTTCAACTTGTGTCCAAGAGATTTTTGAATTATCACCTTTACAGATTCCTCTTTTTGTTACAAAGTTTAAAATTCCACCTTTTCCTTTGTCATCTCCTGGAAACCAGTTTTGAATAGTTGAATATTTTATTTGTGAATTTTTTAGAGCAACTAATTCAACAACTGCAGCATGAAGTTGTCTTTCATCTCTTGTTGGAGCAGAACAGCCTTCATTATAAGAAACATAACTTCCTTCATCACAAATAATTAATGTTCTTTCAAATTGTCCTGTATTTAAGGCATTTATTCTAAAATAAGTTGAAAGTTCCATAGGACATCTCGTATTTGGTGGAATATATACAAAACTTCCATCTGTAAAAACTGCACAGTTTAAAGCTGCAAAATAGTTATCAGTTGGGGGAACAACACTTGCTAAATACTCTTGTACAAGTTGTGGATATTTATGAGCTGCTTCACTGATTGAGCAAAATATAATTCCAAGTTTTTCAAGTTCATCTTGATAAGTAGTTTTAACTGATACTGAATCAAAAACAGCATCAACCGCAACACCTGCAAGTTGTTTTTGTTCTTCAAGTGGAATTCCTAATTTTTCATAAGTCTTTAAAATTTCTGGGTCAACTTCATCTAAAGAGTTTAAAGCTTTTTTAGGTGCACTATAATATGCAATATCTTGGTAATCAATTTTTGGATATTTTAAATTTGCCCAAGATGGCTCTTCCATTTTTAGCCATTTTTTATAAGCTTTTAGTCTAAAATCCAATAACCATTCTGGTTCATTTTTTTTAGCACTAATTGCTCTTATTACATCTTCATTTAAACCTTTTTCAAAAGTATCACTTTGAACTAAAGTTTCAAAACCTAGTTTATACTCTTTGTTAATTACGTCATGTATTTGTTGATTCTCATTCATGACTTCTCCAATATAATATTAAATTTTTTAAATAGGACTATATTTATCCTATTTAAAATTCTATCATAATGTAGTATACAATGTAAAGAATAAATTATTTTCAAATTGAACTAATTATTTTAATAAAAAACTTAATTCTCTTTATTGAAAATAATTAAAAAATAAAGAAATCGGAGAAATTTTATATTAAAAGATGAAAATATAGTAATTGTAAACTATTTAGCCACATTTAATAGCGGTTTTTAAATCATTGATTAGTATAATAAATTTACTGTATGAAAAAAAACAAATAGATAAAAACAATTAAGACAATTTTTATCCTATTTGCATTAGAATACGAAAAAGTTTTATTTGTAACTATTAATTTCGGAATAGTTATTGCAAATGGAATTAAAAAATATAGGAATGATAAAAATGGAAGTTTATTTAGATAATAATGCAACAACAATAGTAGATCCAAAAGTTTATGAAGAGATGAAACCATTTTTTTGTGATATATACGGAAATCCAAATTCACTACATAAATTTGGCGCTGGAACTCATCCTAAAATGGTTGAAGCTTTAAACTTTTTATATGAAGGTATAAATGCAGCTGATGAAGATGATGTAATTGTTACAGCAAATGCCACAGAGAGTAATAATACAGTTTTAAAAGGTATTTGGATAGATAAAATTTTAAATGGTGACAAAAAACATATAATAACAAGTGAAGTAGAACATCCATCTATTACAGCAGTTTGTAAATTTTTAGAAACACAAGGTGTTTCAGTAACTTATTTACCTGTAAATGAAGAGGGTGTTTTAGAAGCAAGTTTAGTTAGAGAATATATAAAAGAAGAAACAGCTTTAGTTTCAATTATGTGGGCAAATAACGAAACAGGAAAAATTTTCCCAATCAAAGAAATTGGAGCAATCTGTAAAGAGTTTGGAGTTCCATTCCATACAGATGGAACTCAAGCAATTGGAAAAATTCCAGTTGACGTTCAAGAGTACAATGTAGATTATTTATCTTTTTCAGCTCATAAATTTCACGGACCAAAAGGTGTTGGTGGATTATATGTAAGAAAAGGTTATTCATTAACTCCTTTACTTCACGGTGGTGAACAAATGGGTGGTTTTAGAGCTGGAACTGTTGATGTTGCTTCAATGGTTGGAATGGGATGGGCTATGAAATTAGCTACTTCAACTATGGCTTTAGCTTATGAAAAAAATCATGTAAGTAAATTAAGAGATAAATTAGAAGCAGCAATTTTAGAATTACCAGAAACAATTGTTATTGGTGGAAAAGAGAATAGAACACCAAATACAACTTTAATCTCTATTAGAGGTGTTGAAGGTGAATCAATGCTTTGGGACTTAAACCAAAATGGAGTAGGTGCAAGTACAGGTTCTGCATGTGCATCTGAAGACTTAGAAGCAAATCCAGTTATGAACGCATTTGGAAGTGATAGTGAATTAGCTCACACAGGAGTTAGATTTAGTTTAAGTAGATTTAACACAGAAGAGCAAATAGATTATGCAATAGATGTTATTAAAAAAGCTGTTACAAGATTAAGAGGAATTTCAAGTTCTTATGCTTATGCACCATCGTGTCATAAGTCAGGTTTATAATAAAAAATTGAACAATATTTAAAGGAAAATAAGATGGCAAAAAATAGTTTAATAAGCGGTTCGATTTGGGATGAATACTCAAATCAAGTAGTAAATAGAATGAATAACCCAAAACACCAAGGGGAAATCACTGAAGAAAGAGCAGCTGAACTTGGAGCAAAATTAATTGTTGCAGATTTTGGAGCTGAATCATGTGGTGATGCTGTAAGACTTTAT
The DNA here is from genome assembly GCF_003544915.1 of Arcobacter ellisii. NCBI lineage: Bacteria > Pseudomonadati > Campylobacterota > Epsilonproteobacteria > Campylobacterales > Arcobacteraceae > Arcobacter > Arcobacter ellisii. Next base: position 768,583 of record NZ_CP032097.1, read on the forward strand.
TGGGCAGTTGATGAAAATACAGATAAAATTTTAGAGTCAAAATTCAAATCTTTTGGATGTGGTACAGCAATCGCATCTTCTGATGTTATGGCTGAATTATGTATTGGAAAAACAGTTGATGAAGCTGTAAAAATTACAAATATTGATGTTGAGTTTGCATTAAGAGATAATCCAGAAACTCCAGCTGTTCCACCTCAAAAAATGCACTGTTCTGTTATGGCTTATGATGTTATCAAAAAAGCTGCAGCAGAGTATAAAGGTGTTGATATGGAATCTTTTGAAGAAGAGCAAATCGTTTGTGAGTGTGCAAGGGTTTCATTAGCAACTTTAAAAGAAGTAATTAGAATCAATGATTTAAAAACGGTTGAAGAAATTACAGATTATACAAAAGCAGGAGCTTTCTGTAAATCATGTATCAAACCAGGTGGTCATGAAGCTAAAGATATCTATTTAGTTGATATTTTAAAAGATGTTAGAGCAGAAATGGAACAATCAAGATTAAAAACAGCAGCAGATGCAAGTGCTTCTGGTCATGCAAGTTTTGATAAAATGACTTTAGTTCAAAGAATTAAAGCAGTTGATGCAGTAATTGATTCAGATATTAGACCAATGCTTGTAATGGACGGTGGAGATATGGAGATAATTGATATCAAAGAAAATTTACCACATTATGATATTTATATTAGATATTTAGGTTCTTGTTCAGGATGTTCGTCTGGAAGTACTGGAACTTTATTTGCTATTGAAGCAGTTTTACAACAAAAAGTTGATGAAAATATCAGAGTTTTACCAATCTAATTTTTCATAATTTTAGATTTCAAAAAGGGACTTATCTTTTGATAAGTCCCTTTTTTTATATTTTATAAAGATTAAATCATGAAGAAACTTACCTTATGTTACAATTTATTTTTCAAATTAATTTAAAGGAATATATATGAAAAATAGAAACATTTTTTTAGCAGGCTTAATTTGTTTATTTTTAACAGCTTGTAGTGTAGTTTCAGTTGAAAATAACTCTTCAACTAAACCAAAGGCAACTTTAACAAACAGTTATTTTAAAGCAATAGTTTTAAATGGAGAAAAGGTAGAAGTTTTTGATAGAGAACCACATATTAGATTTCAAGATGATGGAAAAGTTTTTGGAGCTTTAGGTTGTAATAATTTTTTTGGAACATATAAAAAAGATAAAAATGAAATTGTTTTTCAAAATATTGCTAGTACAAAAATGATGTGTCATGCAATTAAAACTGAAGATGAATTCTCAAAAGTTCTTCAAAATACAAAAACTTATGAAATTAAAGAAGAGAGTTTAATACTGTTTGATAAAGATAAAAAAGAGATTGCAAAATTTAATGTTGTATATTTTTAAAAATAGTTCATCAAATTAAGATTTAATGCAAATTTCAAAGTTAAAAGAGTTATGCCTAGAACAGGCAAATTTTTATTATGAGTATGTAAAAAAATTTAGTGAAAATAATGGAAAAAGTATAGATAAAGTAGTATCAATAAATTATCAAAAAGATAGTTTTCCAAAACTTTATGAAATAAAACTTGAAAAACCTATTTATGATTTTGAAAAAACTTATTATAAAAATAATGAAATAAATGAATACTATTTTAATAAAAAAGATATTTTAATAAAAGAGTATGATGAAAAAAATAGGCTTTTATATGTTCAAGTTTTAAATTCTGATATTGAGTTTGAAAAGATAAAAAGTGATGACTTTTTGGTAGTTACTGATTTACTTTTTTTGATTAAAAATATAATTGAATGGTATGATAAAAACTCCCATAAACTTACTTTTGATGACAAATTTGATTTAGATTTAAAAGCAAATTTAGAAATACTAAAAGATACAAAACTAAACCAAAATCAAAAAGATGCAGTAGATTCTATATTTGAAAATAGATATTCATATATTTGGGGAGCTCCTGGAACTGGTAAAACAAAAGCTGTTTTATCAACTGCTTTGATAAATTATATTTTTCAAAATAAAAAAGTGTTGATAGTTGCTCCTACAAATGTTGCCTTAGAACAGATACTTTTTGGAGTTTTAGAAAATACAGAAAAACTTCAAATTTCAAGGGAAAAAGTTTTACGATTAGGAATTCCATCAAAAGATTTTTTTGATAAGTATTCTGAAGTTTGTGAAACAAAAGGAATAGAAAGGGTTTTGGAATCCCTTGAAAATGAGATAAATATATTAAATAGGGTGATTAAATATCGTGAGGGAAAAATAATCAGTGATGATTTAGAAAAAATCCTAGAACACTTTTTAAAACTACAAGAAAACAAAGAAAAAATCATAAAACTTGAATATGAAGAAGAACACTTACAACCTTTGATAAATCTTTTAATTTTACCTTTAAAAGCCTATCATTTTTCAAATAATTCAAGAATGATAAAAGATGCAATCAAAAAACATGAAAAAAATCCTTGCGTAAATTTTGATGAAAAATTGATAGAAGAGGGTAGATTAAAAGAGGTTGTAAATATAAATTGTGTTCGAAAAGAGTTAGAAAAAATTGATGAAAAGATAAATAAAATAAATCAAGAAAATTTTGAGATATTAACTCTTTGTAAAAATCTTATAAAAAGTGAAAAGATTTATAATGAGATATTTAAAGATTTGAATCAAACAAATTTAGATGAAAAACAAGTTCAAATAAATGAAAAAATATCTCAACTAAATCTTTGGTGTAAAACAAGTTTAGAATCAATCAAAACTTTAGTAGAAAACTCAAATGATGAGCTGATAAATCAAGCCTTAGATATCCACCATAAAGATTTTGATGATGAAAAATTAAAAAAGAAATTAGCTTTTTTAATAGATGAAAAAGATTTATTAATTGAACAAAGTACAAAACAAAGAGTAAAAAATAGTTTAGTTCTTGCCATGACTATTGATGCCTATATTCAATACTCTATAAATGAAAATATCGAAGTAGACCACATCTTTTGTGATGAAGCTGGATATATGTCAACAATTAAAGCTTTGAGTCTATTTAAGTCTAATAGTCCAATAACATTTTTAGGTGACCATATGCAACTTCCACCTGTTAGTGAAATAAAAACATATGATGTAATTTCACATAAAAAGAGTTTTTTATGGAGTCAATCAGCACTATTTTTTGAAACACTTTTTTTGAAAAATAGTGTTGAGGAGATATTTTTTGAATTTACAAATAATACTACTCCAAAGTTTGAAAAAACTTCCCAAGTAAATCTAATCTCAACCCATAGATTTGGGAAAAACTTAGCTCAAGTTTTAAATAAATTTGTTTATAAATTTGGTTTTGAATCAGCTTTAAAAAGTGATACAAATCTATTTTTTATAGATAGTGCTTCAAATGTAAATGAAGCAAGTGAGCGTTCATCTTTGGAAGAAGTTTTAATAATCAAAGAGTTAGTAAAAAAATTTGAGGGAAAATCTTTTGTGATATTAACTCCATATAAAAAGCAAGTAAAACTTCTAAAAGAACATTTAGATAGAAAATATTTTGAAAATATAATGACAATTCATAAATCTCAAGGAAGTGAATGGGATAATGTGATTTTTTCTGTTGTTGATGACTCAAACGGTGGAAAAAGAAAAATGTTTTTTACAGATACTTTAAATGAAAACTTCAAAGGTTTAAACCTAATAAACACAGTTGTAAGCCGAACAAAAAGAAGATTAATAATTGTTGCAAATGAAGAGTTTTGGATAAAACAAAAAGATGCTCAACTAATAGGAAATTTAATCTTTATTTCAAAAAAAGTTACTGTTTAATTATAAATCATTAATAATTTATTAATAAATAAATACGAAGAAATAGGACTTAATTTAATAAGTGTGCAATTTTTGTGTTTTACATATCATCTAAAAATGTTCTTTTTCTTTCTTTTGTGTCAGTAGGTAAATATCTCGAGTATTTTTGTAAAGTTATACTTGAATTACTATGACCTAAAGTTTTAGAAACCCACATTAAAGACTCACCATTACTTAACATATTACTAGCGAAAGAATGTCTAGTTTGATAAATACTTCTATGCTCTAGATTTAACTCTTTTAAAGTTTCTTTCCAATATTGTTGCAAACTTCCCGAAGTTCTATAGGGCTTTCCATCACTTCTTAAAAAGACATATTTACCTTTAGTAATCTTTCTTTGAGAATAAAAATACTTTTCAGCTTGTGAAAGCATATCAATAGTTCTTATACTGCTTTTTGTTTTTGGTGTACTAATAAAATTATTAGTATGTGTTAATTTTATTGAAATTTTATAATTAATAAAATCTACATTATCCCAAGTCAAAGCCATTAATTCACCCGTACGCATACCCGTAAAAAAAGAAATACCGATAAAATTTTTAAATTGTTCATTTTTGATATTCGACAAAATAAAATCTATATCACTTAATGAAAAAGGATTAATTTCATAAACCGACCTAAAACGTGGTTTTGTGATAGTTAAAGGTGAAGAAAAAATATATTCCTCAATTATTGCCTTTTCAAAAGCAGGTTTTAAAATAGCACTTACACAAGTGTTTAAAGTTGATTTATCTTGAAATGAATCATAAAAATTTTTAATATTCAAAGGCTTTATATCTTGAACTAAAGTATCTTTAAAATATGGTATAATCCACTTATTGAACAACGAACAATAACAATAATGTGAAATAGGTTTTAAAGTCTTTTCCTTATCTTTTAAAACCTGTTCACAAAAATCTAAAAAAGTCTTATTTTTATTTATAACAGCAAATTTATTAAAGAACTCATCATTTTTAGAATAAGATTGATAAAGCTTTATATTCTCTTTTGAATATTTTAACTTAGTTGAAATCCTCTTACCTGAAATTGAAACATATAAAATTCCATTACGATTATAAAAGGTCATAAATTTTCCTTAAATTGTATAATCGCACTTTCTACAAAGTTATATTTTACCATTTTATTTACAATTGTTTTTTTATAATGTACATTTTCTTTAAATCTTCCATCTTTTATATAATTAGAAACTGTTGTTTTTGATACTTGAAGATATTTTGCAACATTTTGCAATTTAGTAAGATTTGGTTTATTTTTATTTTGAATGTTTAAAATATCTTGTTTTAATTCTTTAATTTCTTTCAAGAGCAAAGGAATTAAATCTAAATTTTTTAAATCTATAATCATATTTTTTCCTTTTCAAAAAATTTATATAAAAAAAAAGGTTGAGAAATTAATCCCAACCTTTTAATTATTTTATTGTTTGTTTTTTTTCAATTCTAAATACCTAAATGACCTTTTATATAGCTAATCTCTTTTAAACTATAAAATATATATTTAAAAAGTGGAACAATAGCCACACTATTAATCAAAATAAACAATTGTGTTAATAATTCGATTGTATCTTTATCTAATGTCATATAACACCTCTTTAATTTGCTGGAGGAATTAAATCTGAAACATCATTAACAAATGTATCATATTCAGTTATATTGAAATCAACAAATCTAGTAGCACCAGTTAGTAAACCACTTTCTAAAATTGAAACGTTTGAGATATCAGCAGAATGACCATTTTTTAAAGTAATTAAAATGTTTTCAATATAACAAGAGGCATTTATATTTCTATCTGCAATAATTAATAATTGACCATTAATAACAGCGATATAAGCTTTTAAAGAATCATTAAGTGATAAAGGATAATTATTATAATTACTGAAAGAATCTCCTAAGTTTTCAAATGCTGAAATATTAACACTATTTAAAGAAGTTGGATAAGTTGTTTCAGAATTTAAAGTATATGTAAATAAGTCATATTCATCAGGAGAGTTTAAAATATCTAAATCAATTGATACCTCTAAAGTATTGTAAGATTTTACAACTTTATAATCTATTTTTTCGATATCTGCAACATTAAGTGATAAATTAGTAACTAACATATTATAATCATTAATTTGGCTAGTTCTAAGAACTCTAATTAAAAGTTCATTATCACTTAATTTATTAAATGAATAAATTGAATTTTCAATCTCAAAAGGATTTATAAAATCTGTTGTTGGTGTTTCAGGTGTTGTTGGTGTAGAACCTGAATTATTTTCAAGATTATCAATTCTTTGTAATAAATCTGTAAAAGTTGAAGATTGAAAAATAAAAGCAAATATTTTATTTTTTTGAATAGAATCTAAACTATCAAAATCAAAAATTGCACTTTCTGCGTCTTGACCGTCTATACCTTTTAAACTTTCTAACCATTCAGACTCTGAACCATCAAAACCATTATTAACAGCTATATCATATGCAGATAAACCATTTTGACCTTTTAAAGACAATAACCATTCAGGCTCTGAACCTTCAAAACCATTATTTTTTGCTATTTCATAAGAACTTAAACCATTTTGACCTTTTAAAGAGTTTTTTTGTTCTTGTGTTAAATCTTCAAAAGTTCCATTTGCACCTTTTAAAGACAATAACCATTCAGACTCTGAACCTTCAAAACCATTATTTTTTGCTATTTCATAAGAATTTAAACCATTTTGACCTTTTAAAGAGTCTTTTTGTTCTTGTGTTAAATCTTCAAAAGTTCCATCTTTAGGAGTAAAATAACCTGATTCATATTTTGATTTAAAATCTTGAAAAATTGTGTTATATTCATTATAAAGAATTGATAAATCTTGACTTGATATTGTTGATTGAATACTTTTAAGAGTTTTATATCTTTCCATTATGTCATTTAATTCAGAATCATAATCTTTTATATCTTCATATTTTAAATCTTTTTCTAAAAATGTTTGATATTTAACAGCAAGTTTTAAAAGATTATCTTCAATAACTTCTAATATATTTTGAGCCATATTTTTTTCCTTTCATATTTTTTTTTGGACAAAAAAAAAGGCTAGGTATTTAAACCTAACCTTTTAATAACTATTTAGTTTAAAAAACTATTATGGTGCAACCACAACAGTTTCATAACCTTTAAATGTAACTTTTTTTGGTTTTTCAACTGGGAATAATTCAAATGGTGTAGCAGTTGCTAACGCATTTGTAATATCATCATTTGAAGCAGTATTTTTAAAATGAATTGCACCTGAATAAGGTTTAATAGTTTCAAAAATTGGTTTCCCATTTACTGAACCAACAAGACCGATTTGAGTATGTGGATTTGTGTTAGCCACTAAAGTATCAGCTGTAGCTAAATTTGATTCAATAACTTCTGAAACCTCATAACCACCCTCTAATAAAGCTAAAAGATTGTCTAAATCTGCTTTATCCATAAAAACACTAAATGCAATTGATAAAGGTTTACCATTTAAGTTTAATTTTTGAACGATTTTATATTTTTTTGCCATTTTTATATCCTTATATTATATTTTTTTAAACTTTTTAAATCGGCAAATTTAAGAAAGTAAAGAATTATTACAAATATAAAAAACCATTTCAATATCAACTTTTAAAAATAAAAAAGGCTATAAAATAGGAGTTCTATTAATCTAAGAGTTGATATTAACTTTTTATAATTTATAATTTGTAGTAATTTTTAAAGAATCAGGTTTTAAAGAATCAATTTTTACATAACTAAAAATCATATTCTTTAAATCTTCTTCACTAATTGTCTTTTTAAGTTTTGGTATTTTAAAACTATAACCATAATTTTTAGATGATGAAATAACCTTTATATTTGCAGAATGAATATAGTTATTATCATCTTCCTTTATAGCTTTATCTTCATGTAGTATTTCTCTTATCTCTAATAGTTCACCTGAAAAAAGTTCATAAAAAACATCAACTATATTTTGATAGTTATCTGCATGTAATTCTGAATAAAGTGTTTTACCATTAGTATTATAAGTGATTTGGTATTTCCCCATCTGCAACCTTTCGGGCAAAGCCCTCAATTAATCTATAAATAATACGTTGTATATATCTTCTATTTGTTCATTATCAATATTTAATTTTTTAAATTGAGTTAATATAATATCTTTTGTAATAGTTTTTTTGATATTGTACAATTCAAACATTTTTGCTTTAGTTTTACTTTTTGCACAAACAATAATTTTTTTATAATAAAGTTCTTTTGTAATAACTTTTTGAACATAATTTACATTTAATTCTTTTGAATAAACAATCTTCTTAATTGAAGACACCACAGCAACTGAAACAGAGTTAAAAAAAGTTAAAATATCAGTTTTTGAATCAGCCTCTATAATTAATGAATCAGAACGACCCAAAGACAAAGTTACATGAAACCAAAACATCAAGCAACCTTAGTTCCCATTTGTGTTAATAAATCCAAAGTCAATTTAGCATGTGAAAAAATTTGACCACTTGCAGTTGTAACAATATTTGCATAAGAATTTAATTGATTTACATAATCTTGATTAAATGATACTGTATCAGCATTTTGACCTGTACAATCAAAATAAAGCTTTTTATCTCTTTGTGTATTTTTCCACATACCTTTATCAAATTTAAGCATATATAATTCCATGTTTTTTTCTCTTGCAGTATTTCTAACTTTATACATATTAGATTTAGCTTTTTCAACTCTATTAACTTTTTGACCTTGTAAAACAATTTGGTTATGTCTTTCTTGACCTATTGCACCAATCAAATTATTAGCAGAATTATTAACCATTCCTGCAAGGGCTAAAGTTTCTTTTTGATTTCCTATAACGGCACTTGTCGCAGTTCCAACAACAGTAGAACCAATAAAACCAACTGGGGTACGTTTCAAAATTGGATTATTTAATATTCCCTCTTTTAAAGATTGTATAAATCTTCTTCCCTTAATATAAACATATATACCCGTTAAAATAGCACCCGTTTTTGTAATTGCATATTCAGTAACCAAAACAATAGTTGCGTTCATAATACCCATTTTTAAAGTATCTAAAGCACCTTCTAAAGCTTCATCAAATTTAGCATTAGGATTAAAATTCAAATAATCTTTAACTTTTTTAAATATTTCTGAACCCTCTTCATAAACTAACAAGGATGTATATTCATCTATAAAATCTTCACCAGCATTTGCCAATACATTTTGAAGAGTAATCATTATTTCCCCTCCCCACTAAAAACCTTTGAAGTGTTTTCAGTTGTATAAACAGTTTTATCATGTGACGAAAATTTCTCAAGAAGTTTAAAAAGACTAGCTTCATCAAAACCAATTCCACCCTCACCAGTTCCTAGACCACTATTTAAAGCACCATCTAAATGTGTTAATGTTTCTTCTGTACTATCTTTCCAGTTATAAGTATTTTCAGCAGTTTTATAAATATTATGTTCAGCATGATTTTTTGCTTTTACCTCTCTTGGTTTGATAACATTTCCTGAACTGTCTTTTAATGTTGAAACTCCGTCTTTTTCAAAGTCTAATTGTTCATTTTTCTTTGTTATATTTTCAACAATTTTTGCATTTGTTTCTTTTTGATTTTCAATACCTTCAACTATCTTTGTATTAGTTTGAACCTGATTTTCTTTCATTGAATTAATTGCATTTGTTAAATCAGCTGTATCAAGATTGAAAGTTCCACCACTTGCGTCAATTGTTGAAGTCTTTTGAGCAATAACAGATTTTATATTTGCCATATTTTTAATCATTGTTGAATTTTGAAGTATTATTCTTTCATTTTGGTCGTATAATTGCCCCTGCATATATAGTTGAGATTCTGCAATAGAGTTAGCGTGTTCTCTTAATTCCAGTTCTTTCATTCTTAATTGAACTTGCATTTTTTTATATTCAATATCAGCTTTCGCCAACATAATCTCTCTTTCGTGTTGCTTTTGCTTTAAATCATTTCCAGCTTTCATTTGAGAGATTAAAGGCGAAGTTGTTTGAACTTGGGGGACAGACAAATCGGAGTCAAAATCAGATAGCATTTTATTCATCAAATGCTCTTTAAATCTTATTTTTTCAGCCTCCAAAAGACCAATAATGCCCAATTTTTCTTCTAAAGGCTTTTTAGTTTCCGAACTAACCTTAACTCCTAATTCTTCCTTAACGGCAACAGTTTCATCATCAATTCCAAATTTCATAACAACCGTTGTATCTGCTAATGTACCAGCATTAGAAATAATTTTAGTAACTCCAACGGGCAATGAATAAAAATTTGAATCATTTTCTAAGCCGTCAGCGTATTGAGTATAAGGCATTATTGACCCCCTAACAGTTTATTTATTTTTTGTAATTCTTTTAATATATTGTTTAATATTTCTTTACATTCATCCATTTTTTTATTTTCCTTTCTATTTATTTTTTTTATTCAGTTATGCCAAAACATTGGGCAAGACAACACAATTTCGGATTAATTACTTCATTACTTCTATCACGATAAACTAATAAATATTTTTTTCTAATTTGCACAAATTCGTCGGTTATTTCATCAATTTCAAAACCTTTATAAAATATATATCCAACATAACGAGAAGTTTCGGGAGTCCATCTATCATTATAATTTGTATTAAAATAACCTCTTCCATAACCTAAACTAGAATAATGTAAATTTTCACTATATCTACCACCCCAAGCAGGAACAACACCACCACCCCAAAAAGTAGAAAATTGATTATAATCTTCAAACCCCTCTAAAGGATTAACACCAGTAATTCCGTTAAGCGTTCCGCCCTCATCTTTAAAAGTTTTAACATTTAAAGGAGGTGTAATTGAGTCGGAAAACTCAACTTTAGAGCCAGTATCAAAAGAATATACTAAAGGAGTCCATTCCCAATGGGGTTTTGTGTAATCATTGTTATCAATAGGTTGAGGAATGTTAAAAATATCGTGTAATGTGACCTTATTAGGAAAAAAATCAATTAATTTTGTTTTTAAAATAATAGGCTCGATATGATGATTTTTTGTTGTATAAACTGGAGTGTAATATCTACCCTCAAAATCTTTAATATAATAAGTGTCATATCCTTTTGAATGTGCATAACTATGTGTTAAATTCATAGTTTCAACTCTTATTCTTTTTCCATTATCTGAGTCATATTGACTAAAAGAAACATTATAATAATGAAAAATAAAATCTTTTGGTAATAATTCAGCATTAGGAAACATATCAAAGGGCATATAATTTAATTCTAAAGTTTTATCATAATCATAAAAATATAAAGTATAACTAATCAAAAAAGGGGCTTTGATATTGTAATCTAAAGCCTGATTTATTGATGTTAAAATTTCATTGTTTAAATAACCCATTTATAAACCTAATTTTTACTTTTTTGAACAAAAGTTTTATTTTCTGTTAATGCTTCATCAATTTCAGGAGATAAGCCACCTTTTGAATTTTTTGCATTTTCCAAAGTGTTAGAAACAGCTTTTAAAATTTTAATACCTAAATCAATTTTACTAGCATATTTAACTGGTAAAAGATACATTAAAGGGGGATATACAGCCCCAAGAACTAATAATATATTTCCTAAATTTTCTGTTATGATTTCCATTTTAATATTTTCCTTCTCTCATTACTTTTGATAAATATTCACTTCTTAATAGTCCAGAATTACCTCTTTTATTATCTTGCATATCGTAGTTAATAAAATCTTTATGCCATTTTGAATTTAGCATTTCTTCTGAAGCACTTTGAAAGTTGTTATTTTGTAAATGTTTAATAGTATTTTTAAATTCCAATAAGTTTGGAACTCCCATATTGTAAGCCATTTCTAAAAGAACATTTTGTCTAATATCATCAAGCTTTTTGAAAACTGGTAATTTGTCCTCTAACTCTAATTTAATATTCAAAATGTCATTTCTTAATAATAAATCTGCTTCACTTTTACTAATTCCATTTAGTTGTATATTTCTACCCCAACCAATAGTTATAAACCCATTAGGACACTTATAAGGTTTTAAACTTATGTCCTCACTTTTTTTAATTGAATCTTCTAATAAATCAATATTCATGTTTTATAGCCTTTCTTTTAAATTATTTAATGATTTGATAACCCCAAAATAGCTTTTATTTATTCTTTTTGAAATTTGATAAGGACTCACATTAGTTTTTTTTAATCCGTTTTTTTCTTTTTTTCTTTCATCTAGGATTGTTAATATCTCTTTTATAATGTCCCTTTGTGTTTCAGTAACTTCAATAGTCATTTACACCACCTTTAATTGTTCAAAAAAATTAGATGCACGATTTAATTCTTTTTGAATTGGAGTATCAATATTTTTTAGTTTTTGTGTAAGTTTTGAATAAAGAGAAAAAGCTGTTTTTGTGTTATCAAAATCAGGTTGAAGCCCATCTTTTAAAAGCATTTTAGAATTTTCAATAAAATTTGAAACGACTTTCAATTCGCCATAATCATGTAATGAAATTCCTAAAATATCCCTCAACTCTTGTGTAACTTCATCAATAATACTTATTAACTCATTTGGATTATTACCACGTGCTTTATAAGTTGCACCAATATAAGCTTTTAAGAATTTTTTTGCTGTTTGTGATTGTGGTTCTTTGATATGGTTATATTTAAAAATTTGAGTTGCATATTTATTATCCCAATTTGTTAATATATTCCAAAAATCTAACCTATTTGGATTATCTCTTGCACGTTGAAAAATCTTTTTTATAGAATCTGATTTTAAATTATTTTCAGAAATTCTTATAACTTCATCATTTGTTAAATCAGTCCAACGAATCTTATTTATTGCATTATTCCAAAGTTTTGGAGTATTTTGAAAAAAGTATAAAACTTCATCCTCTAAATCTTTAGGCATAAATTTAGAAAGCAATGCCCGTCTATATTGTGCTTCATGTCTAAAAACTGGAAGTTTCTTTTCCATATCATAATCATTAAATTGCCATTTAGTCATAATATAAGATTTATTTTTACGAAGCTGTATCTCTTTTGTTTTATCATAAATCCTAAACATAAAATCACCATTTCCCCAAGCGAATCCAGTTACTTTTTTGAATTTAGAATGTATTGTTTCTTTAAAATCTGTTTCTTTATAATTAGTTTGAAATCTTAAATTGTCAAAATGTGTATATCTTATACCTTGAATATCAGTGTATAAATCCATTCTATTGCATAAGTTTCTAGTTTGACCTATCATTTTATTAACAAGCCTTAAAACGAGTTCATAAGCCTTTTTATGACTCAATGCAAATAAATAATGTGCCCTCATTTCAATTTTAATTTGTGGAGTAGAAAAATCATTTCCACCAAATTTAGTATTAGCAACAAAAATTGATAAATCCTCATTTTCAAGATAATATTTATACATTCCCATACCTTGAGCATATATTTTAAATTGTCCCATACCTAAGATATTATCTTTTACATATCTTATTTTTTGATTTGATGAATCAATACATTGTGCCTTTTCTTTTAAATCTTCTAACTTTCTTAAAAGTGGTAAAAACTTTTTGTTATAGGCAATTTCATCAAGTGCAATATGCGAAGTAACAAGAGTATCAATTCCTTGTGAAATTACTTTTACGTCAATTGGATTATCTTTAGAGGGATAAAAATTCATTATATTAATTCCTTGTAGTAGATTGAAAATATTTTTTTGTTTTTATGTAGGTGTAAATGGAGTTTTCCAGTTAATCAAGAGTTAAAGAGGTGTCCCGTTGGTAACCCTTGATAAACGGGAACGGGGAAAAGAGGATTTAATCCTCTAAAGCCCATCATTTCATATTTCTAACTCTTGATTCTAATTCTTGTCTATATGGTACAACAGACGTGAACTCAACTTGGAAATTCATAGCTGAATCAGTTGAAAGCATATAAGTTCCAAAATAAGATTGACCTTGTTCAAGAAGTTCGATTTCTTCTTTTTTTAATCTTTTTGTAGAGATTTTTCCTTTTAATCCCTCACCAGTTACTTCAACATAAGGTGAAACAATTTGTTCAATTTCACCAGTTTCACTATTTACAACATCAATTCCATTTTTATCAGTCTTGTTAAATCTATATTCACCTTTTACAATTACAGTAAATCTTAATTCACCTCTATTCATTGAGTTTAATTCATTGTTTAAAAGTGCAATATCTAACATTTTTGATTCAGAAAAGAACTCTTGTGTTACAACTGTATTTGGTTCAACTTTTTTTGCTGTTTCTTTTGGTGTTTCTGTTGTAATTTCTTCAACATTACTTGAAGTTGCATTTAATTTGTTTTTGTCGATTGACATATTTTTTTTCCTTTTTTGTTTGATTGATATATTTAGGTTTAAAACCTAATTACTACATTTAGTAAATATGCAAATGCAGTAATTAAGTTTCAGTTAGAAAAATCAAATCTCTTTTTTACTGTTTAAGTGGAGGGAATGAATTTCCAATTAAAAAAAATTAACATTCACCCGTTAAGTGTAAAGGTGTAAATAAACTCCGTCCGATAGCTTTAAAAGACTTTTCTAAGACATTTAATAGCCTAGCCACTGTTTAGCTAAAAAATACATTTCTAGCCCTTGCGTAATAAGTTCAGCTGTTATCTTTCATAATCGAATTTTTTTTGTTCTTAACATTCAGAATCTGGGGACAAATCTTTCTTTCTTTTTTTGCTTTATCCCGACTCCCACCTTTCTAATCACAATCATAAGCCAACAAAATCTTAATTCTTTTTCTGATGTGTCGGGCAAAGCCCTCCAAATAAGAAACATTAAGATTTATTGTCTTTTTTATGATTGTGAAAGGCGTGAAGAACTCGGGGGCAAATAAGAAAAATAAATCATTTTTTCTCTAAAATGCTAATTTTCAAAAAAGTTCTAATTGCACAGCTTTTTGCTGTTTTGTTATAGGTATAGGATAGCTTTCGTTATTAGTATATAAATACCAATAACCTTTTATATCTTTAAATTTTTCTTGGATTAATTCAAAGTTTTTATTAAATGAAAAAACTGGATTAAATAGGTAATATTTGTAAGTATTATCCTCTTTATTAGCTGCAGAAAAATAAAAGAAAATTTTTTTACCTTTTGCAAAAACTTTTGAAGCATCATATCTAGTCTTAATTTTATTCAATGTAGATAAATCCATTTTATTAACCTTTCTTTTTAGATACACAATGTAAATTATTAGCAAGAAGAAATAATCTGCTTTTCATAGAGTTAGAATAAGAACCTTTAAAACCAACTTTTAAAAGTCTTGTTTCAAATGCAGATAAAAACTTATTAACATCACGACAATTGTCAGAACAATAATCTTTAGTTCTACCTTTTTTTTGATTTTGATACGAAGCCCCACAAATAGGACAAATTAAATCAGTACCAAAACTATTTATATTTGATTCCATAATAAAAACCCTTATAAAGAATAAAAATCTTAATGAAGCACTATAAAAAGAATAATCAACCATAAAAAAAAAGAAATTAAATTAAATAAAATGTAAATTGTATTCTCTATAGTGCTTTACTAAAATTTCACTTACTCCCTTTGATATACCACAGTCCTACTTTTCAAAGGTCAGAATTATAAACCCGTCTTCGTTTGCGTGGCTACGGGCTAAGTTTTAAAAGAACAAGAAGTTAAAAACTTCTAAGAATCCACACAAAACAAAATAAAAAAAGTGTGGACTCATAGAAACTTTTTTTAATTAGTTTCTTTTATTCGGCTTTCAAAAAGAATTAGAAAAGCCCTTAAATCATAAGCTATCTTTTGTAATGAATCTTTTTCAAGGTCATTAATGTTTCCATCTTGAACAGCTTTTAAAAAACAATTAGCTAATTCCCCATTCGTTGCAGATATAGTTAAAAGTAATGTTTCCATATTTTGATAAATACCTTTTTCCATCATTTCAGCAGAATCAACACAAACAAAACCAAATTGATGACATAAAGAATCAAGAATCATTTTTTTATGAAAACAATCAAGGTGAGATAAAATAAGTTCTAAATCTGTAATTTTTAAATTTTTATCAGTATTGTTAGGATTTAAAAATTTAAGTGATTGACTTTCAGAATATGGAAGAAACTTAGAAAAATAACCTTTTTGGAATCCCATAGAATTACAAAATGAATTAATTGAATGACTAATAACATTCAATAATGTTGATTGAGAATATCTTTTTGAGTATAATTGATTAGATAGAGGGGTTTGAACTTGCATTTAAAAACCTTTCAATTTGTTTAATATAGTGAAATAATAACACTAAATGATTGATATGTCAAGAGGAGAGCAATCAAAATGTTTGATTTTAAAGAAATATTACAAAGATTAAAAGAAGAATCAAGTCTTAAACATGATAGAGAAATAGCCGATTTATTGGGAGTTGAACAACAAAATATAACAAATTGGAAAACAAGAAATTCTATTCCATACGATTTGATAATTTCATTATGTTTAGAGAAAGAAATCAATTTGATTTATATTTTAACTGGTAAAAAAAATAAAAATTCAGTAAAAATTGATAAAGAGTTATCAAAAACACAAAAAGAAATTTGTACAAAACTAAACAATTTAGACCCTATACAACAAAAAATTATATTAAATAAAATTGATGAAGAAATAATTAAAAATGAAGAAAAAGAGATAGAAATTTTAAAAAACAGTATTTTAAAATGTTTTGACAATATTAATTCTACTCATAGAATCATTTTAAAAGAATTTGAAAGAGATGAAGAAACTCTTAAAGCAGTTTATATAGATGATGATTGGAACTTAGATTTAAAAAACGAAACATATATAGAAGATAATAATAAAAGCTTTGTTGAACTTCTAAAAATGTTATTAGAAAATATAAAAGAGAATAAATGAAAAAATATTTTAAAGTATTAATTGGAATTTTAATAGTAAGTAGTTTAGCAGCAGAAACAAAAGAAACAGACCCCCAAAGATTTAAAAAATATTTTGAAGAACAGAAAGAAATAAAATTTAATAATCCAAAATTTTCAGAACCTTTTGCAAATGAATATTATGGAGCAATTTCTGAAAGATTATCAGCATGGATTCCAGTTGGTTCAGGACTGAAAGCAGTAATAAACATTTATATATATAGTGATGGAAAATTTGATTATGAAATTTTAAAAGAATCAACATCAAAAGAATTTAATGACAGTTTGAAAGCTTTTTTAGAAAAACAAAAAGATATTAAATATCCAGTCTATAACAATAGAAATATAAAAATAAATGTTGATTTTAAAAGCGAAGGTTAATTAAAAAAGTGTGCAGTTTTTGTGTATAAACTTTTATATTTTTTGTGTATTTTTGATAAAAGATATAAAAATTCATTTTGTAGAAAGTGCCTAAAATTGAGTGTTTGTGATAAAAACAAACAAAAACATATTAATGCGTAACTAATAATTTATTAAATAATATGTATTATGATGATTATAAATAAGGAGTTAAAATGTTTGCTGTATATAACAACGGAAGTGTAGGTTTTAGAAGCACAGCTGATAACTTATATAACTTAAAAAATGTAGAAGAATTACAAGAAACTAGATTAAAACCAGATGAAGGATTTATTCAAAACTTTTCAAATGAAGAGAAAGAACATCAAAAACAAGAGTTTTTAAATACATATAAAAAGATTGCAAATTTAGATACTTCTGAACCAGTTTATTATGCAAAAGATATAATGACTAAAAATGTTTTTTCTATGGACAATAATGTATCTATCGAAGAAGCTTATACTTTTTTAAAAGAAAATCAAATCACACAAATACCAATTACTGGTTTTGGTAAAAAAATCATTGGAATAATAAATAAAAAAATCATTTTAAATCTTATAATGGAAGATATTGAAAATGTAAAAAATATTTTAAATAGAAAAATAGAAGATATTTATTTACCTGAAATTATTACAGCTGCACCAATGGCTGATGTACGAAGTGTTGTAAAAGTTATGCTTGATTTTAAACTTGATGCTATTCCAATTGTTGATGAAAATGATATATTATTAGGAATTATCTCAAAAACTGATATTTTAAGAGCTGTTTCTCATTTACCAAAATTACAATTGTGGTCATAGAATAAAAATGAAATTTTTGTAAAATTTTAATATAACTTATATATAACTTTTGGATATACTTCCCAAAAAAATAGAAGAGTTTATATGGATTTTTTACAAGAAATAACCACTTTGTGGATTATTATTTTTATGATTACCGGTTTTATAGCAGGTTATATTGATTCTATTGCAGGTGGTGGTGGAATGATTCAAGTTCCTGTTTTACTTTATAGTGGTATTCCTCCTGTTTTTGTTTTAGCTACAAATAAGATGGCTTCTTTATTTGGTACTTTAATGGCAACAATCAAATATTTTTTAAGTAAAAAGATATCTTTAAAAGTTGTTGGAGTTGCTATTATTCCTTGTTTGTTAGCATCATATGTTGGAAGTAAACTTGTGATGTACATTCCTGATTATGTTATAAAATGGGCAATTTTAATTGCAATTCCAATTGCTTTAATTTTTTTACTAAAAAAGAGTAAAGATATAAGTGAAGAAAAAACAAAATTGACTAATAAAAATATTATATTAGCAACTGCACCAATTGGTTTTTATGATGGTATTTTAGGGCCAGGTACAGGAACTTATATGACAATATCTATGAAAAAGTTTTTACATTTGGATTATATTATTTCAACAGCTTCAACAAAACCTTTAAATTTAGCTACAAATGTAGGTTCGGCAATTGCCTTTGTAATGGCAGGAAAAGTATTATGGATGATTGCAATTCCAATGGCTATTTCAAATATGTTAGGTTCTTATATTGGAAGTCATTATGCAATAAAAGGTGGAGAGAGTTTTATAAAAAAAGTTTTGATTTTTGTATTGATTTTTATGTTAGTTGCAAATATTATAAAAATTACTTTATCATAATAGAGTAATTTTTATAATTCAATCCCATTATCTATGATGATTTTATTTCTTCCTTTATGTTTTGCTTCATAAAGTAATTCATCAGCTCTTTTTTTAGCATCTGTAAAAGTTTCATATTTATTTCTATAAGTAATTCCAGCAGAAAATTTTATTTTTATTTGTGAATCTTTATATAAAAAGTTTGCATTTTCAAGAGTTTTTTTAACTCTTTTTATATATCTTTGCACTTCAATCTCTTCTTGATAATTTACAAGTGCAACAAACTCTTCTCCACCATATCTTGCAATAATATCTTCTTTTCTAGTTAAATCTTTTAAAATCGCAGCAAAATTTTTTAGTACGCTATCTCCACAAGAGTGCCCAAATTGGTCATTAATTTCTTTGAAATGGTCTATATCATAAAAAACAATTGCATAGTTAGCATTAAAAATAGAGAATTTTTTCTCCATCTTTTCTACTTCTTTATGATAAGCTCTTCTATTTAGAATATTTGTCAAATAATCAACTTGATACTCTTCTTTTACTAATACAAGTTCTTTTTGTAACTCTTCTATTTGTCTATTTAATTGTTGGAATTTTTCTTTATTGTCTTCAATCATTTTATGATTTTCTTTCATAGAATGTTCGATATTATAAATAGTATCAATAAGTTTTTTTTCAACAATTTTTAATTCTCTAAAAGAAGAACTAGAAATATTTAAAGATAATAGTTCATCTTTTATTTTGATTATTTCTTCAGTTGAATTTTTTCCATCATTAAGTGTTTTATCAAAATATCTACTCATAAGAGAGGTCAATTTTACAACATCATCTGTTTTATCTTTTAAAACTTTTCTATCAGCATCAACTCTTTTTTTAGACAACTCTTTTAGTTTTTCTAGTGAATCATTTGAGATTATAGTTTTTGGATTTTTTATATTTTTTAAAATAAATTCTTCAATATCCTCTATAAAACTATAATCAATTGATGGTGTTAAAATATCACTTAGTGTTGCTACTAAATTTTTTAATTCATCAGTTGTAATTCTTTGAGATAAAATATTTGCTAATTCATTAAAAGATTCTATTTTTAAAGAGTTTTTTTCTTCTTGAGTTAAAGAGTTTTTTATTCTGTTAAATTCTTTGAATTCATCTAATTCAATATTGGCTTTTTCTGCTTGTTTTTTGAATTCTACAAAATAGTGTTCAGGTGTAGTTGAAATATTTTCATCTTTTAGTTGAAAAAGTGTATTTTTTGTTAACTCTTTAATATTTATCAAAGGATAATACCTTATTTTTTTTATTGTTAATGTTGGGTATTATATCAAGTATTTAATAATAACTAATATAAAAAAGGAAAAATTATGACAGCACAAGATAAAGAATTAGCTCAACTGCACGATAATATCGTTGAAGATGTTAAGTCATTAGTTGATAAATATATGTCTATAGTTGGATGGGATGTTCCTGAAAATAATGAAGAATCTGCAAAAAGTAAGATTTTATATATTATTAAAGATGCAATTGAAGAGATTGAAGAAAGTAGTATTGATTAGTATCAATTAAAAAAATATTTATCTTTCTTATAATTAGAGAAAAATTATAAGGCGGATATTATGAGTACAATTTCATCTTTTTTAACAGCAGACCACAGAGCTTGTGATGAGGAGTTTGCAAATTTAGAAAATGCAGTTGCTTCTTCAAATTGGGAAGAAGCAAAAGTAAAAATGGAAAAATTTGCTTCTGATTTGTTACATCATTTTGAAATGGAAGAAAAAGTTATGTTTCCTACTTTTGAAGAGGTAACAGGAATGAGGGAAGGTCCAACTATGATTATGACTATGGAACATAATCAAATGAGACAGTTATTAAACTCTTTGAAAGAGGATTTAGAAAAAAAAGATAAAAATCATTTTTTTGGTGTTAGTGAGAGTTTAATGATGTTAATGCAACAACATAATATGAAAGAGGAACAAATGCTTTATAGAATGGCAGATGCTCATTTAGGTGGTTTAGTTTCTCAAGTTCTTGATAATATGAAGGCAATATAAAAATGTTCAATCAAGGATTAAGCCTAGACCAAGCACCTCCTATTAGTGTTCCTTTTAGGTTTTTTTTAAGTGCTCCAATTTTTGGAGTACTTATCTCTTTGATTTTTTTATTTTCCCCTTTTTCACAAACTTCTAATCAATTTCATTATGTATCAATTGGTATTGTTCACCTTTTTACTTTGGGAATTTTATCAATGATAATTTTTGGTGCAATGCAACAAATGATGCCTGTTCTTGCAGGTGCAGTTATAAAAAAATCAAAGTTATTTGCAAATATTGTTCATAGTTCTTTAGTTTTGGGAACTTTGGGTTTGAGTTTTTCATTTATTTTTGAGCTTAAATGGTTGTTACATATTGGAGTTTTGTTTTTAGCTATTGCTTTTTTTACTTTTTTTATTGTTTCAATCAAACTTTTATTTAATGTAAAATATCTCACTTCTACAGTAAAAGCTATGAGATTATTTGCTTTAGCTGGTTTAATCACTTTTATTTTAGGATTATTTTTAGCAACTTCACATATAACATCAAACTTAAATGAAAAATATTTGGTTTTTGTAAATACACATATTTTATTTGGTTTATTGGGTTTTGCATTTTTACTTATTATGGGAGTTTCATTTCAAGTTATACCTATGTTTTATGTTGCACTTGATTTTCCAAAATTTATACAACATAAACTTCCAATTATTTTATTTATCACTCTTTTTATTTCATTTTTCTTTTTTTATTTTGAAATAAATTTTTTATTTTTGAAATTAATATTTGTAGTTATGATTTTAAGTTTTGCCTATTTTGCTTTAAAATCTTTAAACAATAGAAAACGTCCAGTTTTTGATGTAACTTTATGGTATTGGAAATTTTCTTTAATTTGTTTGATTATTTCTATGATTATTTGGATGTTTGATATTTTTGAATCAAATTATATATTAGCAATTATTTTTGCTTTTGGATTTTTATATTCACTTTTACAAGGAATGGTTTATAAAATAATTCCTTTTTTATCTTGGTTTCATTTGAACTCAAAAGGGTATTTCAAAATACCAACAATTAGAGAGTTTATAGAAGAAAAATATATAAAAGTGCATTTTTTTCTTCATTTTTTTTCTATACTATTTTTCCTTATCTCTTATTATGAAAATAAATTCGTTTATATAGCAGGAATTTTGTTTCTGTTTTCAAATATTTTGTTTTTAATAAACGCAATAGTTGCAATAAAAAAATATACAAATATATCAAAAACTGACCCAATGGATTTCTCTTCTTTTAAATAATATCACTTGTGTTATAATGTTGCCTTATTTTAAGGCACATTATAATTTAGGGAATGAAATGGCAAATCAAAACAATCAAATTTTAAAAAATACAAATGCACAAATATTAGATGAGTTTAATGCTTCAATAATGTTTGACAAAGAACTTTATGCACAAGATATAAAAGGTTCAATTGCTCACTCTCAAATGTTAGCAGAACAAGGAATTCTAACTAAGCAAGAACAAGAAGCAATCGAAACAGGACTTTTACAAGTTAAAAAAGAGATTGAAAATGGAGAGTTTAAATTCTCACTTGCTTATGAAGATATTCATATGGCAGTAGAAACAAGACTTACTGAAATTATTGGAGAACCAGGGAAAAGACTTCACACGGCACGTAGTAGAAATGACCAAGTTGCAACAGATTTTAGACTTTATGTACAAGATAAATCATTAAGTATAAAAGCTCAATTAAAAGAGTTAGTTGAGACTTTTGTAAATGTTGCAGGAAAATACACAACTACTTTAATTCCTGGAATGACTCACTTACAACATGCACAGCCACTTAATTTTGGTTACCATTTATTAGCCTATGCAAATATGTTTAAAAGAGATTACGAAAGATTTGAAAGTTCGTATGAGAGAAATAATTATTGTCCTTTAGGAAGTGCTGCATTAGCTGGAACACCACATAATATTAATAGAGAATCAAGTTCACAAAAATTAGGATTTATAGCTCCAACTTCTCATGCTATGGATACAGTTTCTGATAGAGATTTTGCATTAGAAATTTTATTTAATATCTCAACAACTATGATGCATATTAGTAGAATTTCAGAAGAGTTAATCTTATGGTCTTCTTATGAGTTCCAATTTGTAAGAATGAGTGATGAGTATGCAACTACAAGTTCTATTATGCCTCAAAAGAAAAATCCTGATGTTCCTGAACTTTTAAGAGGAAAAACAGGTCGAGTTTATGGGAATCTTATTTCACTTTTAACAGTAATGAAAGGTTTACCACTAGCTTATAACAAAGATACACAAGAGGATAAAGAGGGAGTTTTTGATTCAGTTAAAACAGTTGAAATCTCAATCTCTATTTTAAATGAAGTGATTAAAACTATGATTGTAAATGTAGATAAAATGCAAAATGCTTGTAAAATAGGGCATTTAACTGCAACAGATTTAGCTGATTATTTAGTTCAAAAACAAAATATGCCATTTAGAACAGCTTATTATATTACAAAAGATGTAGTTGCTTTAGCAAATAGTTTAAATAAAGATATTAGTGAATTAAATATAGATGAAATTAGAAGTGCAAATGATGAACTAAAAAATGTTAGTAAAGAGATAGTTATGTATTTAGATTTAAGAAATTCAATGAATGCAAGAAATTCATTTGGTGGAACATCATCAATACAAACAGAAAATCAAATAAAATATTTTGAAGAGTGGTTGGAAAATAGATAAAAATAAGATGAGTTTAACTCATCTTATTAAAAAAGAGATTATCTTAATAAAAGTTTTTTTGTTAGTTTAAATAGACTTGAAATATCAGTTTTTCCAACAAATCCATCAACACCAACTTGGTTCATTTTTCCTCTTACCGCATCTGTTGTCATTGAAGAGTTTACAATAATTGGAACATGTGCTAAGTTTTTATTATTTTTTATAAATGCAGCAACTTGATATCCATCAGTTCCAGGCATTTCAATATCTGTAATTACTAATCCGATTTTTTCTGGATTTAATTCTTCTAATCTTTTTACTAGTAAAGTTCCATTTGCATAAATCTCATAATCAAGACCTGTTTCTTCAAAGAATGAGCTTAAAACTTCTCTTGCAACTCCTGAATCTTCAGCAGCTAAAATAAGTTTATCAGAATGTAATTTCTCATCTACATATTTTCTTATTTCATCTGAACCATCATCAGTCCATTTAATATCTCTTAAAAGTTGTTCAGCATTAAATACTGTACATAATTCATCTTTATTATTAACTTTTACATAAGTTGTGTATGTGATTTTTGAGTTAGTCTCTTCTGTATGTCTTAATTCTTGAGTTGTTTTTTCAACTATATCAAGCATGTCTTTAACTAAAAAACCAATTTTTTTGTGATTAAATTCACAAAAAATAATAAGTTTATAATCTTTAACTTCTAAAGCAGGTAAACCAAGCCAAGCATCAAGATTTATTAAAGTTACAGGTTCCCCCCTAATTGTTGCAATACCTGCAATAATATTAGTATCTTTTGGTGTATCATTAATTGCAACTTCTTCAGTAATTATAAAAGCTTTAACTTTTGCTATATTAATTGCGTAAATATTATTATGACCAGTGTAAAATACTGCTAATTGTTGAACATTTCTTAAATGCCCTTGCGTCATTTGCTCTACACTACCGCTAATACCGCTCATGTGAATCCTTTTTCATGTAAGTTAATTATTATATATCTTTTAAACTTTGAGTAACTTTAAGTTATTTTTGCATCTTTTTTAACAGTTTTTGTATCGTTACAGACGCCATCATTAGGCCAAATGAACCAGTAACTCCTTCAAAGCTACCTTTTTCTATACAGTTTGGATTTTCTGATGAAAAAATTACTTTAAATTTTTTCTTAAATCCTTGTTTTTTAAGCTCTTCTCTAACTTTTTTTATAAAAGGGTCATTGTAAGTGTCCCAAATAGAAATATATTCTATTTTACTTGGATCAATTCTTTTTGCTCCACCACTTGTACTAATTACTTTTGTAAAATATTTTTTAATAAGATGAACTTTTGGTTTTATATCATCAATCGCGTCTAAAATATAATCATAAGATGAAAAATCAAAATTATCTATCCATTCAGGTGTGATTTTAATATGAATAGGTGTAACTTCTGGATATTTTTCTTTTAAAGCTTCAACTTTAACTCGTCCAATATTTCCATGACTTCCCATTTGTCTATTCATATTTGATTCTTCATAAGTATCAAAATCTACAATAGTTATATTTGTAATTCCAGTGTTATAAAGTGCATCTAGTGCAAAACTTCCAACACCACCAACTCCTAAAAGTATTAGTTTAGCATTTTTGAAATTTTCAAATGCATCATCACCAAATAACTTTTTTGTTCTATCATATTTCATCTAAACTTCTCTTTTACTATTTTTAGGTATTATATCATAAATAAATTTATTGGAGATGTTGATGGATAAAGAACCAATGACACTAGCTGGTTACAACAAAGTTACAGGAGATTTAGAGTTTTTGAAAAAAACAGAAAGACCTGAAACTGTAATTGCATTGGATGAAGCTAGACAATTAGGAGATTTAAAAGAGAATGCTGAATATCACTCTGCAAAAGATAAATTAGCATTAATCGACTCACAAATTGCAGAATTAAACGCAGTTATTTCTAAAGCAGTGATTATCGATCCTTCAACTCTTCCACATAATAAAGTAAGTTTTGGTTCAACAGTAAGTTTAGTTGATACAAATACAGATGAAGAATTTACTTATACAATAGTTGGTGGAGTTGAATCAAATGCAGATAAAGGATTAATTTCTTTTAATTCGCCACTTGCAAAACAACTTATGGGAAAAGAAGAGGGTGATGAAGTAACTGCAACACTTCCTGGTGGTGTTAAAACTTTTGAAGTTTTAAATGTGTGTTACAAGGAAATAGAGTTACAATGAATGTAGCTGAAATAGCGAAAAAAATTACTACAAAAACAAAAATAGCTTATGAATCTTAATATTAAAGAGGGAGCTATTTTTGTAGCTGACTCTCATTTTAATGAAAAAAATAGAGAATTCTTACAATTTCTAAAAAAAATAGAAAATCAAGAGATACAAACTTCCCAACTCTTTTTAATGGGTGATATTATAGATTTCATTTCAAGTGAATGTAAATTTTTTATAAAACAAAATAGTGAAGTAATAACTCTTTTGAACAAGTTATCAAAAAATATGCAGATAGTTTATTTAGAAGGAAACCACGATTATAATCTACAAGAACTTTTTTCTAATATAAAAATTGTAAAAAGAGAAAATCAACCACTTATTGGAAAATTTGAAGATAAAACCATAAGTTTAGCACATGGAGATAATTTTATAAATTGGAAATATGACCTTTTTTGTAAAGTTGTTAGAAATAGATTCTTTTTGAAATTTATGAATTTTATTGATATAAATTTTTACATTTCAAAAAAAATAAATAATGCACTATTAGGAAAAAATATTTGTCACAAAATGATAAATTTTGAAGAAATAGTTTTTAAAAGATTAAAAAATTATCACACAAATATTGTGATTGAAGGGCATTATCATCAAGGTGGAAATTATACTTTTGATAATAAAAAATATATAAATATTCCATCTTTATGTTGTCAAAAGAAATATACAAGAGTTAAAAATTCTAATTTTGAAGAGGTAGATTTATGCATTTTGCCATAATTGGTATAATAATTGTTGCAATTTTATTATTGATAGTTTTGATATATCTATTAATGGATGACAAAAAAAATATAGAAAAACCAAATATAAAAGTAAACACTCCTTCTTTAAAAATTATAAAATTAAATGAAATGAGATTTCCAAAAAATATAGAAAGTATGAATATAAATGCTTTATCACAAGCTTGTAGAGTGATATTAGATTCGTATAGAGCTTTAGATTATGCAAATAAACTTCCAAGTGCAATGGATAAAATAGAGTGGCATACTTGGCAAGTCTCTTTGCTTTTATATTTTTTGAAAACAAAAAATAGATTATCAATTTATAATAGTGATAGATTTTTCCATATAACTATTTTAGAATTAAATGAAGAACATAGAAACCGTGATATACAAAGAATTTTAAATAAATATTGGAATAATGCAAATATAGAAAAAGATAGAGATACTTTAAGTAGAGATGTTATTTGGACAGCAAGAGATGTATCTATTATTTTATATGAAATTTTGAAAGAGAAATAAGGAGTTTATCATCGCAAAGTTTAAAGTAGTAAGTGATTATGAACCAAGTGGAGACCAACCAAAAGCAATAAAGGCTTTAAGTGAAAGTATAGAAGCTGGAAATCAATACAACACGCTTTTAGGAGTAACTGGAAGTGGTAAAACTTATACAATAGCTAAAGTTATTGAAAAAGTTCAAAAACCAACTCTTATTATGACTCACAATAAAACTTTAGCAGCTCAGTTATACTCAGAGTTTCGACAGTTCTTTCCAAATAATCATGTTGAATATTTTATCTCTTATTATGATTATTATCAACCTGAAGCTTATATTCCTAGAAGTGATTTATTTATTGAAAAAGACTCATCAATCAATGAAGAGTTAGAAAGATTAAGACTTAGTGCAACAGCTTCACTTTTATCTTTTGATGATGTTATTGTAATAGCTTCTGTTTCAGCTAATTATGGTTTAGGAAATCCTGCTGAATATAAAGCTATGGTTCAAAGAGTTGAAGTTGGGTTTGAATATTCACAAAAAGAGTTTTTATTAAAACTTGTAGAAATGGGATATAAAAGAAACGATAAATTTTTTGATAGGGCAGATTTTAGAGTAAATGGTGATGTTATAGATATTTTTCCTGCTTACTTTGAAGATGAGTTTATTCGGGTTGAGTTTTTTGGTGATGAGGTTGAATCAATTTCAAAACATGAGTATATTACAAATAATAGAGTAAAAGATTTACAAGAAGTAATTATCTATTCTGTTAATCCTTTCGTTGTTTCAAATGATAAACTTGCAAATGCTGTAAAAGAGATTGAAGAAGAGTTAGATGAAAGACTTGAATATTTTCAAAATGAAAATAAGTTAGTTGAATATCAAAGACTAAAACAAAGAGTTGAGTTTGATTTGGAGATGATTGAAGGAACTGGAATGTGCAAAGGGATTGAAAACTATGCACGACATTTAACAGGTCAAAAGCCAGGGGAAACTCCTTATTCTTTACTTGATTATTTTGAACAAATGGGAAAAGATTTTTTACTTGTAGTTGATGAATCTCATGTTTCACTTTCTCAATTTAGAGGAATGCATGCAGCTGATAGAAGTAGAAAAGAAGTTTTAGTTGAGTATGGATTTAGACTTCCTTCTGCACTTGATAACAGACCTCTAAAATTTGATGAATTTATAAGAAAAGCACCACATTATGTATTTGTAAGTGCAACTCCAAATGAACTTGAACTTGAAATGAGTTCAGTTGTAGCAGAACAAATAATTCGACCAACGGGACTTCTTGACCCTGTTATTGAAATAATAGATAGTGAATATCAAGTTGAAAGATTACACGATGAAATCAAAAAAACGATTGCAAAAGATGAAAGAGTTTTAGTTACAGTTTTAACTAAAAAAATGGCAGAAGAACTTGCAAGTTATTACGCAGATTTAGGAATAAAAGTAAAATATATGCATAGTGAAATTGATGCAATCGAAAGAAATCAAATAATAAGAGAACTTAGACTTGGAACTTTTGATGTTTTAATTGGAATTAACCTTTTAAGAGAAGGTTTGGATATTCCTGAAACTTCACTTGTAGCAATTCTTGATGCAGATAAAGAAGGATTTTTAAGAAGTAAAACTTCACTTATTCAAACAATCGGAAGAGCTGCTAGAAATGAAAATGGAAGAGTTATTTTATTTGCCAAAAAAATCACAGCTTCAATGCAATTTGCCATAGATGAAACAAATAGAAGAAGAAAAATCCAAGAAGAACACAATATCAAAAACAATATAACTCCAAAATCTACAAAAAGAAAATTAGATGAAAATCTAAAACTTGAAGAGTATGATGATGTAGCATGGAAAAAACAAAAACTAGAAAAAATGCCAGCAGCTGAGCGAAAAAAAATCTTAATTGAGCTAAATAATAAAATGAAAAAAGCAGCACAAGATTTAAACTTTGAAGAGGCTATTAGATTAAGAGATGAGATAGCTAAAATAAAAGAGATATAAGATGAAAAAAGCAACAAAACAAGATATTGAAATAATAAAACAAGCATTTATTGAAAAATATAGTGATGCAGTTACAGAGCTAAATTATAGAAATGATTATGAATTATTAATAGCTATTATTTTATCTGCTCAATGTACAGATAAAAGGGTAAATATTATAACTCCAGCTCTTTTTGAAAAATATCCAAGTGTAAGGGAATTAGCAGTTGCTGAGCTTAAAGATGTAAAAGAGTTATTAAAATCTTGTTCATTTTTTAATAATAAGGCAAAAAATATTATAAAAATGGCTCAAAGTGTTTTGATGAATTATGATGGTGAAATTCCACATGACCAGAAAAAGCTTATGAAACTTGCAGGTGTTGGAAATAAAACTGCAAATGTATTTATGATTGAGTTTGAAGGTGCAAATCTTATGGCTGTTGATACTCATGTTTTTAGAGTTTCTCATAGACTGGGACTTAGTGATGGAAAAACAGTTGATATAACAGAGGCTGATTTAGTAAAAAAACTAAAAGGGCATGATTTACATATTTTTCATCAAGCAATGGTTTTATTTGGAAGATATATTTGTAAAGCTGTAAAACCTGAGTGTGAAAATTGTTTATTTCCTCAGGTTTGTAAAAGTAAAAGTAGTTTTAAACCAGCATAAGAAGAGTCTATTTTTCTATACACTCTTCTTTTAAATCCAAGAAATTTTTAAATACAAAGTTATTTTGTATTTTATTGATTTCAACTTCATTTGCTGTACATAAAAACTCTTTATTATCTTTTTTTACAAGATATGTAAATTTATAAATAAACTTATCTTTTGAACTAACAACTTTGTTATTTAAAAGTTCAGATTCTAATCCTTCAATTAAAACATTTTTTTCTTTTTCATATTTCTCTTTAAACATTTTTGGGAAAAAGTTTTCTTGAGATTTTTCATACCAAATATAAGCTATTGTTGAAATAATAATTATTAATAAAAGGATTATAAACTCTTTTTTTTCAAATCTATCGTTTACTTTATAGAGTATCAGTGTAATAAGTATAATTAAAATTGCTATGGCTATAATTATTTGCATTTTATTCCTTTTTATTTATTTTTATTTATTTTTATTTATTTTTATTATATCCTAGCTTAGCAAAAAGCTTTTTTTAAATACCTTTAATTGAGAAAAATATGTTAAATTCAAGAGATGAAAACTATGATATTGTTGTGATTGGTGGCGGAGCTGTTGGAAGTGGAATATGTCTTGATGCAACACTTAGAGGTTATAAAGTTTTACTTTTAGAAAAAAATGATTTTGGAAGTGGAGCTAGTTCTAAAAGTTCAAAATTAGTTCATGGTGGAGTTAGGTATCTTGAAAAGGCAATCAAAGAGTTTGATAAATCTCAATACAATTTAGTAAAAGAAGCTTTAAAAGAAAGGGCTATTTTTCTAAAAAATAGTTCAAATATATCAAAAAAATTAAAAATAAATATTCCATGTTACTCTTATTTTAGTTTAATTAAAAATTATATTGGTTTGTTTATTTATAAATTGATTTCATCTAAAAATAGTTTAGGTAATAACACTTTTTTGAATAAAGTTATTAGTAGTTACTATTTTTCAAATTTGAGAAAAAAGAGTTTAAAAGCATGTATTTCATTTTATGATGGAACTTTTTTAGATTTTAGAATGATAATCTCACTTTTACAATCAGCTTTTGAAAATGGTGCAATTGTTAAAAATTATTGTGAAGTTAGAAATTTTTTATATGATGAAAATCATAATATTTCAGGTGTGAAGTATTTTGATAAAGTAAAAAATAAAGAGTTTGAAATTAAATCAAAAGTTGTAATAAATGCAACAGGTGCAAATGTTGATAATATGAGATTTTTAGATAATGAAATTGAAAAAGTTTTGACTTTAAGTAGTGGAATTCACATTGTAGTTTCAAAGGATTTTTTATCTTCAAATGAAGCAATTTTGATACCAAATACAAGTGATAATAGAGTTGTTTTTGTATTACCATTTTTAGAACATTGTTTAATAGGAACAACAGATAATAAAACTTTTTATGAGGAAAATTCAAAAGTAAAAGAGGAAGAAATAGATTATTTATTAAAAGAGGTAAATAATTATTTTGAAAAAACTTTAACAAAAGAGGATATTTTATCTTCATGGAGTGGAATTCGACCACTTGTGAAAAGTGATAAATTAAAAACAGAACAAATAAATAGAGAACATTCAATTTTTAGTTCAAAAAGTGGTTTAGTTTCAATTTGCGGTGGGAAGTGGACTACATATAGAAAAATGGCAAATGATATGATGGATTATTTGATAAAACAAAATAAAATTGAAAAGAAAGAACTGTGTAAAACAAAAAAATATAAACTTGTAGGAAATAAGCAAAAGAAAAATATTTTAGAAAAATTACTCTCTTTTTATCCAATTTCAAAAGAGACAAAAAAGTCTTTAATTTTACTTTATGGAGATAATTCAACAAAGATTTTAGCCCTTGCAGATGAAAATAAAGATTATGATTTATTAGATGAAAGATTTCCTTATTTAAAAAAAGAGATAGAGTATTGTATAAAAAATGAGTTCATCCAAAAGCCAATAGATTATTTGGCAAGAAGAATAGGGCTTTGTTTTATAGATAAAAAATCTTCTTTAGAACTTGTTGATATTGTTTGTGAAGAAATGGCAAAAATTTTAAAATGGGATATTGAAAAAAAAGAAATAGAAAAAAATGAAGCAAAAGAGTTTATTCAAAACTATTTTTGATAATTAACAGTAAATTAACAGCTCTTTGTAATACTTTCGTAAATTTTTTAATACAAGGTAAAATTTATGAATAGAATTATTTCTCTATCACTTGTAACAACTGCTGTTTTATTTGCAAGTGAAACTAATACATTAGAAACTATCAGTGTAGTTGAAACTGCAAATTCAACAATTGTAAAAGATGTAAGTTCAGAAGAGATTAAAAGTGCAGATTTAGCTGAAGCTCTAATGAAAAATGTTCCATCAATTTCAATTGTAAGAAGAAGTGGAATTGCAAATGATATTATTTTAAGAGGGCAAAAAAAAGACAATATAAATATTTTACTTGATGATGCAAAAATATATGGAGCTTGTCCAAATAGAATGGACCCTGCAACTTCTCACGTTTTATCAAACAACATTCAAAGTGTAAAAGTTATTGAAGGGCCTTATGATGTAGAGAACTTTGGAACTTTAAGTGGTTTAGTAAAAGTTGAAACAAAAGAACCTACAAAAGATGTTCATGGAGAAATTAACTTAAATGCAGGTAGTTTCGGATATAGAAAAGCAAGTGCTACTGTAAGTGGTGGAACTGATAGATTTAAACTTTTAGTTTCAACTTCAACTGAAGAGGGTGACCAATATAAAGATGGAAATGGAGATAATTTCTTAGAACAACAAGTAAATAAAGGTATGCCAGCAATCAACAGATATTCAAGAGATAACTTAGATGCTTTTGAGAAAAAAACACTTTTAACAAAAGGTCAATTTAACATAAATGATGACCAAGAAATAAAACTTTCATATACAGCAAATAGAAGTGATAATGTTTTATATCCAAATACGCCAATGGATGCAGATTATGATGATTCAAATATTTATACAGTTGGATACACTGCAAGAAATTTAGGAGATTTTTCTAAGCAATTAGATTTAGACTATTATTACTCAAATGTTGATCATCCAATGAGTACAAAACTTAGAAACAGTGGTATATCAAATTATATGACAGCAAAATATAAAACTTCTATTTGGGGAAGTAAAATCAAAAATAGTGTAGAAGTTGCTGATAGTTTATTAACAGTTGGTTTAGATACAAGTGTTAGAAATTGGAGAGGAGAAATGTATAGAACTAATGTATCAACAGGTGCTGTTGATATGAATTCTATTCCTTTAGCTTCTACTGATACAACAAATAAAGCAATTTTTTCAAAAATTGAAAAATCATTTGGAAACTTAGATTTAGAAATGGGTGCTAGATATGATTATACAGATGTTGATTCAATTGATAGTACAAAAACTGACAAAAAATACACTGGACTAAATGCAAATATATTTGGTATTTATAATGTTGATAAAGATATGAAATATTTTGCAGGTGTTGGTAAATCTTCAAGAGTTCCTGATGCAAGAGAACTTTATGATACAACAGCTGGAAATTCAAATTTAAAAGAAACAAAAAATTATGAAGTTGATTTAGGATTTGATAAAACTATTAATAACTTTAATATTAGACCGAAACTATTTTATTCTGTGTTAAAAGATTATATTTATAATACTGGTACTTTTGAAAATATTGATGCAAAAATTTATGGTTTAGATATAAGTGGATTATATGTAATAACTGATAATTTCTCTTTAGATTATGGAATGGCTTATCAAAGAGGTAAAAAAGATGAAGATGTTGCAGATAAAGATTTAGCAGAAATTCCACCATTAAAAGCTAATTTAGCATTAAATTATGAAATGGATAAATCAAAATATACTGCAGAAATCTTAGCTGTTGACTCATGGGACAGTTTTGATAGTAGTGCAAAAGAACAAGAATTAGGTGGTTATGCTGTCGTTAACTTAAAATATACAAACCAACTACATAAAAATATTGGTTTAACACTTGGATTAGATAATGTGTTCGATAAAGTATATGCTTCAACAAATACTTATCAAGATATTAGATATGTTGAAACGGGTGGCTCTCCAATATTATTTAATGACCCAGGAAGATATGGATATGTAAATTTAAAATATAGCTTTTAAAAAGCTATATTTTTTTATATTTTAATCAAAATCCATTCTAGCTTGAGTTTGTCCTGTTGTTCCAAATTCATGGTCAATTTGAGTTGCAATTGCTTTAAAATCAACTCCTTGAATCTCTTTTAAACCTTTTAAAATCTCTTTTTTCCCACCAATTAACTCTTTTGATTTTATTCCATGAGAGATTGATAAACTAGCTTCTACAAATGCTGATAATTTATCACATTGTTTTAAAGCAAGACCATCTATTGCTTCGTATTTATCAATATTATATTTTGAAATATCTTCAACTTCTTCAATTTTTCCATTATGTTTGATTTTGTTTGTAAACTCTTCTTTAATTCCATTATAAAGACCTAAAATGTAAGAGAATTCTTCGTGTAATGATTCAGGAATATTTGGCAAAATATCATCTTCAATTTTTTCAATTTCATATTCAGCAATTATTTCTGATAACTCATCAACACAATATTTCACAGGAGTTATAATATCCCTTGTAAGAGCTTCTGGTAAATCATGGAAAAGTGCTGTAAAAAAGTTGTTTTGTAATCTTTTATCACAAGCGTTTACTTCTAGTGAGAAAAAATATCCAAAAATT
The DNA here is from genome assembly GCF_003544915.1 of Arcobacter ellisii. NCBI lineage: Bacteria > Pseudomonadati > Campylobacterota > Epsilonproteobacteria > Campylobacterales > Arcobacteraceae > Arcobacter > Arcobacter ellisii. The sequence continues at coordinate 802,904 of NZ_CP032097.1, forward strand.
GCAACCGTTAACATATGTCCTAAAACTGATGTTTCAGGAATTCTTGGAGTTTGTGCCCATCTTTTTTGAAATCTTAATCTTCCACTTAAATCTACAATTTTTCCAAGTTTTTTATTTAGAGCAATTTTTCGAACGCCAATTAACTCATAATAATCTTCAAGTTCTTCATCAACACTTTTCTTTACATCTTCAATATCATTTAAAAATTGACTTGTTTGGTAAACGATTGAAAATTCCCATTTTGTTGCAAGATATGAAGCCGCTTTTAAAATAAATCTCTCTTTTTTATACATTTCAGGATTATTTAAAAACTCTTCAAATTTTTGTAGAAAAGTTCCATTGTCTATTGATTCTAATGATGGAGCTAGTTTTGAGATTACCCAACTATTAATCTCTTTTGATTTTTTTTGTAAAGCTTTTCTAAAAACATCAGGTCTTATATCTGTTACAACTACACGTCTTAAAAACTCAAAAATTCCAGCTTCAATTAGATGTGTAAAATTTATATCTTTTTCAAGTTTTGCTATAAAATAAGCAATTATAAATTTATGAGCTTGTTTATCAAGCTCTACAAGTTCAACCATTCTTGGATAGTCATTCCATCTTTGAATAGATGCACTTGAAAAAATATAATCAATAATTCTTGGATTTATCAAATTAGTCCTTATTTATCTTTTTTTGAATCATCAAAAAACATCATTTTTTTACCGATTAGCATCAAAGATACAACAATAAACATCATTAAATAAACTTGCCAATCACTCAAAATTTTAACCTCTACAATTTCCCATTTTTCCTAATGCATTGATTTTTTCAACTCTTCCTGCATGTCTTCCACCTTCAAATTCAGCTTTATCCCACGCTTTAACAATTGCTTCAATCATTCCATGACCAGAAACCCGTTCACCTAAACAGATAACATTTGCATCATTGTGTTTTCTAGCCATTCTAGCACTATATTCGTTGTGACAAAGTGCTGCTCTTATTCCATCAAATTTATTTGCAGCCATGCTCATTCCAAGTCCTGAACCACAAATTAATATTCCCATAGTTCCTTCATTTTCAAGAACTTTTTTACAAACTTTTGATGCATAATCAGGATAATCAACCCTGTCTTTACTATAAGGTCCCAAATCTTCAACTTGGTGACCTCTCTCTTCAAAAAGTTCTTTCACATAAGATTTTATGTCTATTCCTGCATGATCTGCTGCAATGTAATATTTCATCTTAATAGATTCCTTTTTCATGATTAATTTCTATTTTTTCTTTATCCATATTTTCTTCAATAGATTTTACGCTTTTTAAAACTCTATCCCATCTGATTTCATAATTTTCATCCCAAGAAAAATATACAAACCAAGGTGTTCCTACAATATCTTTATAAGGAACAGTTCCCCAAAATCTTGAATCATTTGAATGGTCTCTATTATCACCCATCATAAATGTTTCATCTTCAGGAACAATTATTGGCATCATATTAAATAATTCGCTTGGATTTAATCCATTATTTACAACTGTTGGGTCATTATGAATTCCAGGATGATCTTTTTTATATGGATCAACTACCCAAAGTTTATCTTCTACTTCGATAATATTTTCTTTTGGATAATTTGCTTTAACAAATTCATTTCCCTCTTTTGGATGTAATAAAAGATGTTTATCTTTTATTGCAATCATATCTCCACCAGTTGCAACAGCTCTTTTTACATAATGGATAGTTTCATTTTTTGGATATCTAAAAACTACGATATCTCCACGTTTTGGTCTTGGACCTTCGATTAAATGACCATTGTTATTAAAATCAGGTAAAACTTTTATTTCAAGCCAAGGAATTCTAGGTGTTGGAATTCCATATGCAAATTTTTTTACAAATAACATATCTCCAATTAATAGAGTGTTTTTCATACTTCCACTTGGAATTACAAATGCTTGAGCAATAAAAAATATAATAGTAAGTACAATTACTACTGTTCCAGTCCAAGAAGAAGACCAATTATATATTTTTTTTATCATTTATTTAGTTTCTCTTTTTTCTCTTAACTTTGCAGCTTTAATTGTATTTTTTAATAACATTGCAATAGTCATAGGTCCAACACCACCTGGAACAGGAGTTATGTGTGAACATTTGTTTTTTAAACCTTCAAAATCAGCATCTCCAACTAATTTTCCAGTATCAAGTCTATTTATACCAACATCAATTACGATTGCACCATCTTTTACCATATCTTCTTTTAATAAATATGGAACACCAACAGCAATAACAACAATATCAGCTGCAAGTGTATGAGCTTTTAAATCTTTAGTTCTACTATTACAAACTGTAACTGTTGCTTTTGCATTGATTAAAAGTGAAGCCATTGGTTTTCCAACAATATCACTACTTCCAATAACTACAACATTTTTACCACTTAATTCAATACCATACTCTTCAAACATTCTCATAACACCAAAAGGAGTTGCTGGTAAAAATGCATCAAGATTTGAAACCATTCTTCCTACGTTGTATGGATGGAAACCATCAACATCTTTTAAAGGATTAATTGCTTCAAGAACAATTGTTGTATCTATATGTTTAGGAAGTGGTAATTGAACTAAAATACCATCAAGTTTTGGGTTTTCATTCATTCTTGCGATAGTTTCAAGTAATTCATCTTGAGTAATTGTTTCAGGCATTTCATGGACAACAGAATAAATGCCAGCATTTTTACAAGATTTTGCTTTACTTGCTACATATGTTGCACTTGCTGGATCATTTCCAACTAAAATTACTGCAAGTCCTGGAGTTATTTGTTTCTCTTCTACAAGTTGAGCAACTTCAACTTTAACTTCTTCTTTTATTTTTTCAGATAATGCTTTTCCATCTAATAATATCATTGGATTTAACCTTATATATTTGTTTTAATTGAGGCAATTATGTTATCTAAAATTCTATTAATAAAAGTTAAATAAATTTTTAATAAAAACTTAACCTAATATTTAGTTAGCTTTGAATATAATCCCGACTCAAATTAAAATTAAACACAAAGGATCGTTATGTTAGAGGGTATCATTAGAGATAGTATGACAAAACAAGCTACTAAAACTTTAAGAAGAGAAGGATATTTAATTGCAAATATCTATGGTAAAGGTTTAGAAAACATTTCAGCGGCATTCAAAAAAAATGAATTTATCAAATTTTTAAGAAATAAAGAAACATTAGCATTTGATGTAAATCTTTCTGGAAACATCGTAAAAGTTGTAGTTCAAGAATATCAAAAATGTCCATTAACTTCTGAGTTATTACATGTTGATTTAATGGTTGCACAACCAGGTGTTAAAACTTCATATAAAATTCCAGTTAAAACTACAGGAATTGCAAAAGGTCTTAAAAATAAAGGTCTTTTAATGATTCATACTAAAAGAGTACCTGTTAAATGTACACTTGAAAACTTACCAAATAACATTACTTTAGATGTAACAAATTTAGATACAGGTGATAATATCTTAATTAGAGATTTAACTTTACCTGAAACTTTAGAGTGTTTCTTAGATCCAAGAGTACCAGTTGTTGGTGTAATTAAAGCTAAATAATTAATATTTATGTATTTAATAGTAGGTCTTGGTAACATTGGTGAAAAATATCAATTAACAAGACATAATATAGGTTTTTTAGTTATCGATGAGATGACTAAAAATCTATCAACTTCAAATGTGAATAACACAAACTTTCAATCAACACTTTTAAAATCAGGTTACAATCTTTTTGCGAAACCAACAACATATATGAATAATTCTGGTGTTGCCGTTCATGCTATAAAAGAGTATTATAAAATCGATTTAGAAAATATTATAGTAATTCATGATGATTTAGATTTACCATTTGGAACAGTAAAGTTTAAAATAGGTGGTGGTCATGGCGGACATAATGGTCTTAGATCTTTAGATTCTCATATTGGAAAAGATTACATACGTGTAAGAATTGGAATAGGGAAACCAGCTGATAAAGGTGATGTTGCAAATTATGTATTAAGTAACTTTTCAAAAGAAGAGTTAAATAAATTGCAAGATATAATACCTCACACTATAAAAGCGATTGAAGCACTTAAAACTGAAGAAATCGATTTAGTAAAATCAAAATTTTCATTGAAGTAGATATGAGCATACTAACAAAATTTATTCTAAAGAAATATATATTTAATTTTTTTATTGTTTTAATATCATTAGAACTATTTTTTGTAGGAATAGATTATTTACAAAATTTCAAAAATATACCAGAATCTGCAAATTTACAATTACTTTATATTTTATATAATAGTTTTTTTACTTTAACACTTGCTTTACCATTATCAATAGTTTTTGGTTGGGTAATTACTTTGGTGATTTTTATTAAAAACAATGAATTTGTTGCCTTTAATGCACTTGGTGCTACACGAAATGAGATATTTATGCCAATAATTTTTATATCTACATTTTTATTAATCTCTTTAATTGCTTTACAAATGACACCTTTAGCATATTCTTATGAACAAAAAAGAAAAATTTTAAATAATGAATATTTTACAAGTACAAAAAGTGATATTTTTTTAAAATATAATGATTATTATGTATATTTTAAAAAGTTATTACCATTAGAAAAAAAAGCTGAAAATATTCATATTTTCAAAGTAAATAATAGTGATGTTGTTGAGACTATTATTGGTGAGAAAGCATATTTCCAAAATAATAAATGGTATGTTGTAGATGTTAAAATTATAAATAAACCAGAAAATATTAATGTTGATAATTCAAAATTAGATATTAGATATGAAAAATTTTTGCATACACTTGATGGCTTTAAACCTAAAATTTTAGATAATGTTTATGAAAGTAAAACAGATTTTTCTATTTTTGATGCAGTTTCAGCTCTGATTTTATTAAAAGAACAAGGAATAAATACTCAAAAAATTAGAGGAGTGATTTATAATCAAATTATTATTCCATTTTTTGTACTTCCGATGATATTATTAGTGTATGCATACGCTTCTTTAAATAGTAGATTTTTTAATTTAGGTAAATTTACGTCCCTTTCAATTTTTGGAACACTTATTGTTTGGGGATTTTTCTTTATGTTATTTAAACTAACAAGTTCTGGTAGTATAGTTCCAGAATTCTCTTTACTTTTACCAATGTTGATTTGGTTAATTCTTTCAACATACATTTACAATAAAAAAATAAATTCATAATAAAGGCTTAAAAAATAATGAAACCTCATGTAAAAGCTTATGGCTTAGTGCCTTATACTGTAAAAGATGATGTTATAAAAATACTTCTTTGTCGTTCTGTTGCAAGTAAAGATAAATGGGGATGTTTAAAAGGAACAAAAAATAAAAATGAAACTGCATATGAATGTGCTAAAAGAGAGTTTTTAGAAGAGAGTTCAATAAACGTTGATATAGCTTTATTTGAAGACTATTTTGAACAAATAAATATTGATAAAGATATTGGTATTTGGTTGGTTAATAGTAAAAATATTGAAGATTTAGATAAGTATTTTACTAATGATACTTTAAAAAATAATTACTTATCTTGGGAAAATTCTAAAGTAAAATTCTTTTCTTTAGATAATCTTCCACGAATTAAAAATAAACAAGTTGATTTAATAAATGAAATCAAGGATTTTTTGAAAAGTAAGAATCTACACCATTAGCAATTCCATTTGCTAATAGTTGTTGATAAGATTTATCATACAATCTTCTACTCTCTTCTTTGTGAGAAATATATCCTAACTCTACTAAAATTGATGGCATTTGAGCTCCAACAAGAACCCAAAATGGTCCTTCTCTAACTCCTGAGTCATTTGTATCTTTATATTTTGTTCTAGCTGCCTGTAATAATCCTGCTTGAACATCAATTGCAAACTTATGTGAAGCTGTGATTCTTGGACGATTTAAAGACTCTAAAAATACATCTTTTGAAGAGTCACTCATCTCTCTTATATCAGATTTATTTTCAAGTGCTGCTACACGTTTTGCTCTTTCACTTCTTGCAGGACTTAAGAAAAATGTTTCTATTCCTGAAACTTCATTTGCTCTTTCTTTTGGAACAGCATTTGTGTGAATTGAAATAAATAAATCAGCTTTTTTCTCATTTGCAAGGATAGTTCTATCCATAACTTTAATAAATGTATCACTATTTCTTGTAAGATAAACTGTATAACCTCTTTGTTTTAAAATAGAAGCTAAATATTTAGATACATTAAGATTAACAACTTTTTCATATCTTTTATTTGGTCCAACAGCACCAACATCATCCGCTCCATGTCCAGCATCTATTACAATAATTTTATTAATAGTTCTTTTTGGAGTATTTTGTTGACTAATTGCATCTGAAGTTGCTTCAGCCGAAATAATCAATTCTCTTTTATTTAAAGTGTAATTAACTTTTGATTTTGATTTATTAATTAATCTAATTCTTACAGAATTATTCCCATTTGCTGTTGTAATAATTTTGTCAATTCCATCAATCTCGAGTTTTGTTGGGTCAATATATTTATATTTTCCTGTTATATCAAATATATTTTCATAATTTCCATTTTGTTTTAAAGTTCTAAATTTAACATTATTTTTGAAATAGTTTTTATTAAATTTAACAATAATTTTATTGTTTTCACTAGAAATAGACCTAATTGAATTTTCTGAGTCAATATACTCTTTATTAGTTGGTTCTTCTTCTTTATCAGTAGGTGTAGTCACAACTTTTTCAACTTCTTTATTAATTACAGGTTCATTTTTTTCTATATTAGAAGGCAGATTATTAATCTTAATTATAATTTGTCTTTTACTCATACTATATGAGAATTCTAAATTTTTCGAATTAGATAAAACAATTCTTAATACATTTGGTTTAAATTGCCCTAAAGTAATATTATCAACTCCCTTAATAGATAATTTTGTTGGAATTGCATCTTTAAAATAACCATTAATATCAAATATACTCTTATAAACAGAAGCTTGGTTTAATCTAAAAAATTTGATGTCATTTTTAGTAATATCAACATTAAAATCAATAACAATAGTATTATTTAAAGTTGAAACAGATTTTATCGAGTAGATAATATTTGAAGATGAACTACTTTTTTCAGTCTCTGTATTTTCTGTATTTTTTATTGAAGTAGAATTAGTTGTTTTTGCAACATTTTCATTTTGTTTAGATAAAAGTATTTCTAACTTTTTTCTATCAGGTCTTGTATCTTTATTTAGTTTTTCACCTAATTCTATCACTTTTTTAAGTTCATCAATTTTTAGCTGCTCATCTTTTTTGAGAGCAGCTTTTAAAAACTCTATTTTTGCAGATCTGTATTGTTGTTCTAAAACATCAACACTTACGTTTGCAAATAATATATTAAATGAAAAAATTAGAATAAAAAAGTTTTTAAAAATTTCTATTCTCCAATTGTTAATTTTTGCATTAATTCTTTTACAGAGATGATTTTATCTATTTTATAACCATTTGAACCAGAGAAGAATAAACCTGTCTCAACATCACCTTTATATGCTGCACCTAATCTATCTGCAATACAATATCCAACAAGTTTAGCCTCATGTCCTCTATTGCAAGGAGCAACACAGTTAGAAATACATTGAACTTTTGGTGCTGTATGATTTTCTATTGAAAACTGTAAATTTGTTCTTACACCACGTGCAGGAAGGCCAACAGGAGATTTCATTAGTTGAATATCTTCAGCTTTTGCATTTAATAAAACATCTTTAAATTTAGCATCTGCATCACATTCAAAAGTACCAATAAATCTAGTAGCCATTTGAACACCAGCACATCCCATTGCTAAAAATTTATCAATGTCTTTTTTATCCCAAATCCCACCAGCTGCAATAATTGGAATATCTCCCCAATTTTTTGCTTCTTCAATAACAGGAGGAACAATATTTTCTAATTGGAACTCTTCTTTATAACAATCTTCATATTTGAATCCTTGGTGTCCACCACTTAAAGGACCTTCAACAATAACTGCATCAGGAATTTTGTTATATCTTTGCCATTTCTTACAAATAAGTTTTAAAGCTCTTGCACTTGAAACAATTGGAACTAATGCAACATCTGGAAAATCTTTTGTAAATTCAGGCATATTTGTAGGAATTCCAGCTCCTGTGATTATAATATTAGCACCTGCTTTACAAGCATCTATTACAACTCTTCCATAATCGTTTATTGCATATAAAACGTTACAAGCAAGTGGAGCATCTCCACATATTTTTCTTGCATTTACAAATATCTCTTTTAATGCATCTTCACTATAAAAATTTAAAACATCTTTTGGTTTATCTTTTTTTGTAATGATATGAACATTTTCACTTAAATTTTTATAATAACCAGTTCCAACAGCAGAGATTACTCCAAGACCACCTTCTAAACTTACGTTTCCAGCTAATTGATCCCAACTAATACCTACACCCATTCCACCTTGGATAATTGGATGTTTTATTTCATACTTTCCTATTTTCAAAATTAGCCTTTCTATTTTATTACTATCTTAGCGAAACTTTTTTTACCTTTTTGTAAAATGTATTCACCTTTTTCTAAATTTAACTTATCGTCACTTATTTTTTCCTGATTTATTGATACAGCATTTGCTTTTATATCACGTCTAGCTTGAGAAGTTGAGTCAACTAACTTTGCATCAACTAAAGCTTGACAAATCCAAACTGGAGCTTCAAAAGTAAATTCAGGCATATCAGTTGGAATATCTTTTTTTGCAAAAACTTTTTCAAACTCTTCTTTTGCTTTTTCTCCAAAACCAATACCATGGAATCTATCTACAATTTCCATTGCAAGTTCTTCTTTTACTTTTTTAGGATGTTTTGAACCATTTTCAACACCTTCTTTTAAAGCGTTAATTTCAACTAATGATTTAGCTGATAATAATTCATAATATCTCCACATTAGTTCATCAGAAATTGATAAAACTTTTCCAAACATATCAAATGGCTCATCAGTAACACCAATATAATTTCCTAATGATTTTGACATTTTTTGAACTCCATCAAGACCTTCAAGAATTGGCATCATTAAAACTGCTTGTTGTTTTTTACAGTTATAAGCTTTTTGTAGAGTTCTTCCCATTAAAAGATTGAATTTTTGGTCAGTTCCACCAAGTTCAATATCAGTGTTCATTGCAACTGAATCATAACCTTGAAGTAAAGGGTACATAAATTCACTTACAGCAATTGGAGTATTAGAAGCATATCTTTTTGAAAAATCATCTCTTTCTAACATTCTTGCTACTGTTAAATTTGAAGCTAATGCAATTAATCCACCAGTTCCTAACTCTTTTAACCAAGTACTATTAAACATAACTTCTGTTTTTTCAGGATTTAATATTTTAAATACTTGTTCTTTATAAGTTTCAGCATTTTGTAAAACTTGCTCACTACTTAAAACTTTTCTTGTTTCACTTTTTCCTGTTGGATCACCAATTGTTGCTGTAAAGTCTCCAATTAAGAACTGTACAATTCCTCCAAATTTTTGGAAAGTTGCAAGTTTTTGGATTAATACAGTATGTCCTAAATGTAAATCAGGAGCTGTTGGATCAAATCCAGCTTTTACATAAAAATTTTCACCTGTTTCAAAATATTTTTTTATTAATTTTTCAATTGCTTCTATATCGATAATTTCAGCAATTCCTCTTTTTATCTCATTTAACGCTTCTTGAACTCTATTTTCCATTAATTTTTTAACCCTTTAATTATTTGTTATAAGCATCTTTTTTTGAAAAGAACTCAATAACTTTTACTTTTTTTTCTACTATTTTTCTAACTTCATCAATATTAGCTTTGTTTGTTTCAAATTCAATATCACAATATTGGATATAAGAATGTTTTTGTCTTCCAAAATCCACACCTAAAATATAAAATTCATATTCTGCTAAATAGGTTAAGACTTTTGCTAATTCACCTCTTGTATTTGGAATACTTATTACCATTTTATATTGATAAACACTATTTTGAGTCCATTTACAAAAAAGCATTTCTTGATTGTTTTTAATTTTACTGTAGGCTTTATCACACATTTTATGATGTATTATTGCTTCATTTCCATTTTTAAAAGCAACAATATCATCACCAAATTTTGGATGACAGCAATGGTCAAATGATACAGAACTTATACTAAAATTTGAATATATTAAGATGTTATCAAATCTAAATTCTTTTATTTTACTAGTTAAAATTTTAAATCTAGTCATCAAACCTTTATCTCTAAGTATATTTTTTTCAATAGTTAGTTTTGTATGTTTTAAATAGTCTAAGATTTGAGGTATTTTATACAAAGATTCAATAGGATAAATTTTTGTAATATCTTCATAATATCTTGAAAATATAGTATTGATTATATTTTTACCTGATAATTCATCAATCTCTTTTTGTCTATGGGTACAGAGTAGTTTTATCTGTTTTTTTGCACGAGATGTTTTTACCATCTCTATCCATGAACATCTAACTACTGTTTCATCACCTATTTCAATTGATACAATATCTGTACTTTTTAAAACAGTTAAAAGAGGTTTTTTAATCTTATTGATATAACAAGCAACAGCACGTTTACCAATATTTGTATGAACTGCAAAAGCAAAATCATAAGCTGTTGAACCAACAGGAAGAGTGAAAACTTCCCCTTTTGGTGAATATACAATAATCTCTTCACCATATAAATCAGCTTTTGTTTCTTGATAAAACTCTTCAACATTTTCATTTGAAAACTCTAATGATTTTAACCAGTTAAGATTTGTTGTATTTTTAACACCAGTTTTATACATCCAATGGGCAGCTATTCCATATTCTGCAATTTTATTCATTTCAAATGAACGAATTTGAATCTCATATATTTTTGAGTTATAAAATACAGTTGTATGAATAGTTTGATAACCATTCTCTTTTGGAGTTGCTACATAATCTTTAAATCTAGAAATTAGTGGTTTATACTCTAAATGAATAAAACCTAAAACTTTGTAACAATCAATATCATTTTCAACTAAAATTCTAATTGCAAATAAATCTAAAACTTCATCAATTGAAATACCTTTTCTTTGCATTTTTAGATAAATTGAGTAATGATGTTTGATTCTTGAATAAATTTTAATTTTGTTTAAATCAAAATCATTTTTTTCTAGTAAAGTTTTTGTAGTTGTAATAAAGTTATTAAAACTTAATTGCATTGAGTGTTCATGTTCTTTTAAAAATGCATCAATTTTTTTATATTCATTTGGATAAATATAAAAAAATGCTAAATCTTCAAGAGTGTTTTTTAAAGTAGAAATACCTAATCTATTTGCGATTGGAACATAAACAACTAAAGTCTCTTCTGCAATTCTTTTTTGTTTATTTGCTGGTAAAACATGAAGTGTTAACATATTGTGAAGTCTATCACAAAGTTTTACAACTAAAACTCTAACATCATCAATTGAGGCAATAAGCATTTTTCTAAATGTTAAAGCTGATGAAATAATTTTAGAATCACTTGAATCTTTAGAAGTAACAAATTCATGTTCTCTTATTTCAACAATTTTTGTAAGTCCATCAACCATATGAGCAATATCACTGCCCCAAGTATTTTTTACATATTCTAAAGTATAAGGAGTATCTTCAACAACATCGTGAAGTAAAGCAGTTGCAATAACAGCTTCATCTTTTGAAAAACTTGCAGTTATTGTGGCAACTAAAATTGGGTGAACACAATATGGCTCACCACTTTTTCTAAATTGACCTTCATGGGCTTCAATAATAAAATTTATAATTTCATATAATTTTGGAGAAATGTCAATTTGAGTTTTTAATTTATTAATAGCATCATCAACATTGTTTATATGTTGAATTTCTTTGAAAAATTGATCCATATTATCTAAAACCTAGAGGTAAGTTTATTAACTTATCTCTATTTTTTATCTACAAATCCTTCAATTTTTAGAAGACCTGCTGCAATTTCATCAATAGCAATATCAGTATATTTCATTTTTTGAGTATTTAATTCTAATAATGGTTTTGCACCTTTACTTAATTCATCTGCTCTTTGACCAACTGCAATTGCTAAAATATATCTATCATTATCAACTTGTTTTAATGCTTTTGAAATTCTTTCTTCTAATCTTATCATAAATCTTTCCTTTTGATATTTATTTAACTATTGAGCATCTACTGTAATCACCTTTAATGATTTTAAGTAAATTACCTTTTTCATTCATGTTTGCTACAACTATTGGAAGTTTATTGTCTTTTGCTAAAGCAATTGCTGTATCATCCATAACTTTTATATGATCTTCTAAAGCTCTATCATATGATAAAGTTTCTAATTTTTTAGCATCAGGATATTTCATTGGGTCTCTGTCATAAACACCATCAACTTTTGTAGCTTTTATTAACATTGATGCACCAATTTCTGTAGCTCTTAAAGTAGCTCCAGTATCTGTTGTAAAATATGGATTTCCAGTTCCTGCTCCAAATATTACAACTCTTCCTTTTTCTAAATGTCTCATTGCTTTTCTTACGATAAATGGTTCTGCAATTTGTTCCATTTTAATTGCAGTTTGAAGTCTTGCACTTAAACCTTTATATTCTAAAGCTTCTTGCATTGCAATACCATTTATTACCGTACCTAACATTCCCATATAATCAGCACTTGTTCTTTTTATAACTCCGTCAGCAGCAGCAGTAACACCTCTAATGATATTTCCCCCACCAATTACAATACCAACTTCAATGTTGTTTTCTACTAAACTTTTTATCTCTTCAGCTATATAATCTAGTATTTGAGTATCAATACCATAACCTTCAGCACCAGCAAGTGCCTCCCCAGAAAACTTAACAAGTACCCTTTTGTTCATATGTTTTTTTCCTTCAATAATTTTTGGATTTTATCTAAAAAATCATTAACAAATTCTTAGCTTAATGCCCATTCATAAAAAGGAAGAACATTTATTTTGATTTTTGGGTCTTGAATTTTTTCATTATTTGAAATTGTTATGATATTTATCTCTTTAATATTTAGTTCAAGTGCATTTTTAATAATTTTTTTTATTAAATTATTGTTCAAAAAAGTATTAAAAAATGGTATGGAAACAACAGCTATATTTTTTGATTTTATATAAAAATCAATTTGTTCATAGTAATAAATATCTTCATATTTATTGATTAATTCTAAAAAAACCATGTTAGAAAATTCATTTTTAAATTTTTTTGTATAGGTTATTGCATTTAAAAAAGAGTAGTTATAACAGAAAATTTTTTTTGTTGATTTTTCTTGATTATATTTTGGTAAAAAATAGATAATTCTGCTATTTTCTAAAATTTTACATACTTCATAAAATTTATCTTTTGAGAGTTTTATTTTTGTTTTTAATGAGTTAAATAGTTGAAAAAGAGATTTTTTTTCATCAATATTTTCAATCATGATTTTAAGTATTTCATATTGAGTTTCATCTTTACAAATTAGTCTAATTATCTCTTGTAAACGTTGAATTTTTTTATGTTCTTCTAAATTTATAATTTCTGGAAGATTTCCAAATTTTAAAAAACTATTAAAACTTTGAGTAATATTTTGATGTTTATTATCATGTAATAAATACTCTTCAAAATCTAAAGCATTTAGGTTTATATGTTCAAAACCTTCTATAATTTCATTACTTGATGTAGAAATGATTATATTTTCACATGAAGGTATTGAAAATTGAAATTCAAAATTTTCTAAAATTAAAACAATAATTTCATTTTTTTTGATAAATTCTTCTAAATTTTTAGCAATTTCAATTAAATCATTTCTTAAATCAGAAAAATCAATATAAAGATATTCATTTGATTTGAAATTAGATAAGAAATCATAAATTAAATAGGTTTTTCCAGTTTTGGAAGCACCACTTATTATGGTTTTTGGATTTGTTATTTTTACTTTTCTTTCTATGAAATTAATTTTTGAGAAATTAATTTCATAACAAGTTTCTAGGCTTTTCATTTTTTCATAGAGATTAGATTTATAGCTTCTTTTATTGCATTTATATAACTTTGAGTATTTATATTTTCATTTTTATATGCGATATTAAAAGCAGTCCCATGGTCAACTGAAGTTCTTATTATTGGTAAATTTAGACTTACATTTATACTTTCTTCAAAATATAAAGCTTTTAATGGAGCTAAACCTTGGTCATGATACATTGCAACAAAGTATTTGAAATTTTTTCTTGAAAGAGGAGAAAATGCAGTATCAGGAACAAGTGGACCTTTGAAAATATTTTTTTCAAAATGTTTATTTGCTTTTTTTATAGCTTTGAAAATCTGAACTTCTTCATCACCTAAAACGCCATTATCACTTGCGTGTGGATTTAAACCAAGAACACCAATATTTTCGCTTTTTACATTGTTATAAAAATCAATTAAAAATTGAGTTAAATCCTCTTCATTTATTTTTTTTGCAACTTTTCTAAGGGGAATATGTTCAGTAAAAAGTGCAACAAACATTTCTGAACATCCTAACATCATAATTGCATGTTTTCCAAAATAGTCTCTTAAAACTTCTGTATGCCCTTTATATTTTATATCTGCTTTATTCCAAGACTCTTTATTTATTGGAAGTGTACAAATTGCATCTACCTCTTTTAAATTTGCAAGATTTATTGCATCCATAAAAGAGTTAAATGAATATTTACCTGATTTTTTAGAAACTGTTCCTGGTTTTAAATCAAATTCACCTTTTGTTTTAAATATCTCAAAATCTTCTGGAATTTCAATTTTAAGTTCATTTGCTGCTCTTTTTAGCATTTTGTTATTTATACAATATATTGGTTGGCAAATTTTTGAAATTTCTTCATGACATTTAAAGGCTATTTCAATTCCAATACCATTTAGGTCACCAATACTAATAGCAATTTTAGGTTTATTGTTTTCAATCATTTTTAACTAATTCTTTCATATCAATTATTGCTTTATTAAGTCCAGTAAAAACAGAACGTGCAATTATACTTTGACCAATATTTAACTCTTCAATTTCAGGAATTTTTGAAATCATTGTTACATTTTGATAATTTAATCCATGACCTGCTGCAATTTTAAGTCCAAGTTTTTTTGCAAGTTTTGAAGAGTTTTCTATCTCTTTTACAGATTTTAAAAGTTTTGTTTTTAATTCTTGTTTACTTAATTCTAACTCTTTTATTGAATGATGAGTGTTTGATAAATTTGTGTTTAACATCGCATAAATATTTGCAAATGTTCCTGTATGAAGTTCAATCCATTCAACTTCTAACTCTTTTGATAATTCAATAATTTCTTCATTTGGGTCAATAAAAAGTGAAACTTCAATCTCATTTGCATGAAGTTTGTCTATTACTTTTTGAAGTTTTTCAAAGTTTCCTTTAATATCAAGTCCACCTTCTGTTGTAACTTCATTTCTATTTTCAGGTACAAGTGTTGCACGACTTGGTTTTAGTTTACAAACTATATCAATAATATCACTATTGATTGAACATTCTAAGTTTACTGGTAATGCTGATTGTTCTATGATTGCTTTTGCATCATTATCGTGGATGTGTCGTCTATCTTCTCTTAAGTGGATTGTAATTTGATCTGCACCACTTAGTTTACAAATACCAAGTGCATCAAGGGGATTTGGGTCATTAATTTTTCGAGCTTCTCTTAAAACTGCAATGTGGTCAATATTTACACCAAGTAACAATTTGTATCCTTTAATATTGGCTTTTATGTTTGAAATAATAGCCAATATTAAATTAATAAATTAAGATAAGTCTTTTAAAGTAGAGATATTAGCAGCTAGTTTATTTTGAACTTCAAGATATTCAAGTTCAGGATTTGAATCAGCAACAACTCCAGCTCCTGCTTGGAATACAACTGTATCTTCTGTTAATAGAGTTGTTCTAATTGTAATTGCACTATCCATATTTCCATCAAAACCAAAATATGCGATACTTCCAGAATAGAAATTTCTTTTTATTCCTTCAAATTGAGCAATTAATTCCATAGCTCTAATTTTAGGAGCTCCTGTCATTGTTCCAGCTGTAAATGTAGCCATAAATAAATCAAACATATCATATTTGTCATCAATTATTGCTTCAACATCTGAAACCATATGCATAACATGTGAGTATCTTTCTACTCTCATTAAATCTGTAACTTTTACAGTTCCAGGACGTGCAACACGACCAACGTCATTTCTTCCTAAATCAACAAGCATTATATGTTCAGCTTTTTCTTTAGTATCATTTAACATTTCAGCTTCTAATTCTAAATCCCTATCTAGGTTTTTTCCTCTTTTTCTAGTTCCAGCAATTGGTCTTAACAGTAAATGTCCATCAACAAGTCTAATCATTACTTCAGGGCTACTTCCTGCAATTGTAAATCTTTCAAACTCTAATAAAAATAGATAAGGACTTGGATTTTTACTTCTTAATGCTCTATAAAAACTCAAGTGATCCACAACAGCTTTTTGAATAAATCTATTAGACATTAAAATCTGAAACACATCTCCTGATTTTATCATCTCTTTAGAACGAGCAACCATTTCAAAAAATTCTTCTTTTGTAAAATTGAATTTTCCTTCATTTAAAATAGTAGCTTTTTTTAATGGAGCATAAGAGTATGTTGTATAAAGAATATCTTCAATAGTTTTTAGTTCATCTTTTTTTGATTCAACAGACGTAACCATAACAAGTTTAGAAGTTTTATGTGAAAATCCTAAAATGATGTTTGGTCTAATTAGGTCTAAATCAGGCATATCTAATTGGTCAACTAAATTATTCATTGACTCTTTTAGTTTAGGTTCAAACTCTTTTCCAATATCATAACCTACATTTCCAATAAATCCATCAATTAGACCAATACCTAATTCAAGAGCTTTCTCTTTATATAATTGTTTGTCAAAATTTTTATAATATTTTTTTAAAAAAAGCAGAGGATTTGAATCAACTATTGTTACTTCACCTTCTTCATTTTTGTAATAACAAGTATCTTTGTCATACCAAACTCTTTCTCTTGCCCCAACAATTATATAAGAGTAATTTCCATCACTTGAATTAATTGTACTTTCAAATAAAAAAGTGATTTCATGTTGATATAATGATTTCACTTTTTCATAAATTGAAACAGGTGTAAATTGATCTAATAAAATTTCTTTGCTGTAAAAATTCATAATACTCTCTTTTTAAAATTTAACAACAAATGCACTTGTAACATTTAATTTTTCTTTTATATCTTCAACGCTTTCACTAGCAGCAGCTTTTGATGAATAAGGACCAATTAAAACTTTATTATAAGTTACACCTTTTATCTCTTGTTGATATATTTTATACTTAAATTTTGCATTTCTAATAGTATTTATATAACCATCAGTTGGTTTTTTCGTAAAAGCTCCAATTTGTACAAAATATCCTGAAGACATTGATGTTGATGAAGTTGTTGAAGAAGAACTTGGTGAATCCATTAAATCTCTAACAGATTTTTTTTGTTCAACATTTTGAGTCACTTCTTTTGTCTGAGGAGCTTTTTTCTCTGTTGTTTGTACAACTTTTTCTTTTTGTGTAGCTTTTTTCTCTTCAATTTTTTTGATTGTTTCATCTAATGTTTCATTAGAGATATTAGCAGGTGCTTCCTCTTGAATAGTTTCTCTCTCTTCTTGAGTTGTATTATCATTTGTTTGTTGTAAATTTTGAAGTCTTTGATCTGCTTGAATTGCATTTTCTGGAATCATAGGTTCATTTGTATCTTTTTTAACTCTCTCATTAATGATTTTTTGAAAGTTTTCTTCAATATTACTATTTTCAGATAATTTCTTTATTTCAGAAGAGTTAGCATTATTAGATGTAAATTGATCTTCTTTTGCTGGATCATTAGTTAGAAGTCTTATAATTATAATAGTTAATAAAAATAATACAACAAGAACAATACCTAAAATTAGGTATTTTTTCTTATTTTCTTCATTACTTCCAATTGAAGAGGTACCCAACATAATATTATCAAGTTCATGTTCATTTGGTTCAAATTGAGTATTTCTGTTTAAATTTATTGAATCATTATTCATATTCAAATTATTATTAAGATTTATATTACCTATTGATACTTCAACTTCTTCAAGTTCACTTAGTTTTCTTTCAAGTTCTTCTCTTTCTTGTTGAAGTTGAACTTTTTTTATGAACTCTTCACCTTTTATTTGCATAACTTATCCTTATTTTATCTCTAAACCCTAAAAAGTAGATTGATTGTAAATCACAAAGTTTGAAGCAAGTTCTTCTAACTCTTTGTTGATTTTAGCATGTAAATTTGTATCTTCAATGTTATCTAATACATCACAAATTTTGTTTGCTATTATTTCAAACTCTTTTTCTTTCATACCTCTAGCTGTTAATGCTGGGCTTCCTATTCTAATTCCTGAAGTTATAAATGGACTTCTTGTTTCACCTGGAACTGTGTTTTTATTTACTGTAATCCCTGCATTTCCTAAAGCTGCATCTGCATCTTTTCCTGAAAATGGTTTATTTAAAAAACTTACTAATACTAAGTGATTATCTGTTCCACCTGAAACAATATCATATCCTCTTTTTGTAAGAACTTGGGCTAATACTTTTGCATTCGCTTTTACTTGTTTTGCATAATCTTTCCATGATGGATCTAAAATTTCTTTAAATGCTACTGCTTTTGCAGCAATTACATGAACAAGTGGTCCACCTTGTAATCCTGGGAAAATTGCACTATTAATTTTTTTAGCAATCTCTTCATCATTTGTCATAATCATACCACCTCTTGGACCTCTTAAAGTCTTATGAGTAGTAGTTGTTACAACATCAGCATAAGGGAATGGACTTGGATGTTCACCAGCAGCAACAAGACCAGCAATATGTGCAATATCAGCAAATAAAATAGCACCAACTGCATCAGCTATTTCTCTGAATTTTTTAAAGTCAATTTCTCTAGCATAAGCACTTGCACCACAAACAATAATTTTTGGTTGACAAATTTTAGCTATTTCCATAACTTTATCATAATTGATTCTTCCATCAAGTTCTACACCATAATAAAATGCAGAATAGTTTTTACCAGAAAAACTTGGTTTTGAACCATGAGTTAAATGTCCACCATGAGATAAATCCATACCTAAGATTTTATCACCAGCACTTAATAATGCAGCATAAACAGCACCATTAGCTTGGCTCCCTGAATGAGGTTGAACATTAGCATAAGAACAACCAAAGATTTTACAAGCTCTGTCAATTGCTAATTGCTCAACAGCATCAGCAAACTCACAACCACCATAATATCTTTTGTAAGGATAACCTTCTGCATATTTGTTAGTAAAAACAGAACCCATAGCTTGCATAACAGCAGGAGAAGTAAAGTTCTCAGATGCAATCATTTCAAGATGATTAGTTTGTCTTTTTAATTCATTTTCTATTATTGAAAATACTTCATTATCTGCTTGTTCTAAATTCGCGTTTGTTATATAACTCATGTTTTTTCCTTAATTCTTTTTATTAATTTTCTTGATCTTCATATAAATCAATTTCTTGTTTTATTGGTTTCATAGCTGGGAATAATAAAACATCTCTAATAGAGTGTTCATTTGTAAGCATCATTACTAATCTATCAATACCAATACCTTGACCTGCTGTTGGTGCCATACCATAAGATAAAGCATTTACAAAATCTTCATCCATTTCGTGAGCTTCATCATCTCCTGCTTCTTTTGCAGCGATTTGAGATTCAAATCTTTGAAGTTGGTCTAGTGGGTCATTTAACTCACTAAAGGCATTAGCAATCTCTTTACCAGCAATAAATAATTCAAATCTATCTGTTAAATGTGGTTTTTCATCATTTCTTCTTGCAAGTGGTGAAATTTCAACTGGATATTCAGTGATAAATGTTGGATTAATTAATTTAGCTTCAACATATTCATCAAATAACTCACCTTGAAGTTGACCTAAATTCATATTTACATTAACATCTAAATTTTTTTCTTTCATAAATGTTATGATTTTTTCTTTATCTTCAACTATATCTTGTGGAACTCCACCAATTTCATATAAAGATTGAATTAATGGAATCTCAGTAAATTTACTAAAGTCAATTTTTAAATTACCATAAGGTAAAACAGTTGGTAAATTTAAGTGTTCAAATAAATATTCAAAATACTCTTTAGTAATAACAATTAAATCTTTATAAGTTTTATATGCCCAATAAAATTCAATAGATGTAAATTCAGGATTGTGAGTTGCATCCATTCCTTCGTTTCTAAAGTTTCTATTTATTTCAAATACTGCTTCAAATCCACCAACAATTAGTCTTTTTAAATAAAGTTCCGGTGCAATTCTTAAAAATCTATCAATTCCTAAAGCATTATGATGAGTTACAAATGGTTTTGCATTTGCTCCACCTGCAATTGGATGCATCATTGGAGTTTCAACTTCTAAGAAACCTTTGTTTTCAAAAAATCTTCTTGTTAAACTTATAACTTTACTTCTAATTTGAAAAGTTTTTCGCACTTCTGAATTCATAATTAAGTCTAAATATCTTTGTCTATATCTTAATTCTTTATCTTGAATACCATGATATTTTTCAGGAAGTGGAGAGATAGCTTTTGTAAGTATTCTTAAATCATCTGCATGAAGTGAAAGTTCACCTTGACCTGTAACAAATGGATAACCAGAAACTTCAATAATATCACCAACTTCAATATTCTTTTTGAAAATATCGTTATAAAAACCTTCTGGTAAATTATCTCTTGCCACATATATTTGAAGCATTCCACTTTCATCTTCAATTTTTAAGAAAGCTGCTTTTCCCATAAGTCTGAAAAATTTAATTCTTCCAGCAACTGTATAAGTTCTGTTTTCATCTCTTTTTTCTTCACTATGTAAAATATCACTATTTACATTTAAAAATTTTGCAATTGTACAATTTCTCAAACTTTCATTTGAGTAAGGATTAATTCCCACTTCTCTTAATTTTTCAGCTTTTTCAATTCTTTGTTGTATATATTTATTTTCAAACAATATTAAATCCCTTTATTTATTTTCTTCTGGTTTATTTGCAATATTTTTAAGTTTTTCTTTTACTGCATCAACTTGTTCAGAAGTTGTATTTGTAGTATCTTCAATTTTCTCTTCAACTTTTTGAACTACTTCTTCTTTTATAGCTTCTTGTACTCCATCTACAGTTGAATTAACTTCTTCTTTAAGATTAGAAGTTGCATCTTTTACAATTTGTGTATCTTTTACAGTTTTTACAGCTTTATCAAAACTATTTGTTAATGAATCTGTATCTAGTTTTATTATGTAAGAACCAACGCTAATTAAGTGAGGCATTACAGCAGAAGTAGCAAATTTTTCATCCATAACTTTTTTAAATGAATTAACTTGATAAAGCGCATATGCAATAACAGAAAAAATTAAAAATATTTTTGAAGCACCAAAAACAAATCCAAATATTCTATCTATAACACCTAAACCACTTGCTGAAAATATTTTACTAACAACTAATCCTGCACTATAAACTACAAGCCAAACACCAACTAAAGCTACCACAAAACCGATTAATTTTATTGTTGCTTGATTTTCTAAAACTAATACAGGAGCTAATAATTCACCTGTTTCTGTTGAAATTCTTGAAGCTACAAAAATTGCACCAATGATTCCAATAATTCCAAAAACCTCTTTAATTAGACCTCTAAAAAGACCTTTTAGTCCTAAAATAAGAGTAATAGATATTATTATTAAATCAAAAATAGCAAAATCTTGCATAAAAATCCTTTTCTTATTAATGCGGGTATTTTATCCAATCTTTACAAAATAGAAGTTTAATTGAAATTAATTATAAAATTTGTTCCTGAATATTTCTTGTTTTCATGTTCAAATGTTACATTTTTGATGTCAATTTTGTAACCTAAATTTTTTACAAAAAATTCATGTACTACAAAAAGACCAAGACCAACACCAAATGATTGATGTTTTGTTGTAAAATATGGTTCTACAATTTTAGCAATAATTTGTTCATCTATTCCATTTGCACTATCTTTTATTTGTAAAACTTTATCTTTAAAATCAATAAAAATAAATCTATCTTCTTCTTTTTTATTCTCAATTAGTGCATAAACTGAATTATCTAATATGTTTAAAATTGCTTCAGAAAATTCATTTCTATTACAAGTTAAGATAAAATCTGTATCATAATTAAAACTACATTTTATGTTGTTTTTTTCAAAAATTGAATCAAAAAATGCAAGGGTATTTTTTACAGTTTCTATAATCGAAAAATTTGATACTACTTCATCTTTTGAGAAGAAATTTGTAAAATTTTCAATTGTATTTGAAAGTTTTTGTGTATTGTCAATAATCACTTCACATGAGTTATAAAACTCATCATTTGGAAGATTATCTAACTCTTTTTTAAGTTTCATTCCACTTGTAATTGTACTAATAACACTTAAAGGTTGTCTCCATTGATGGGCAATATTTTTTAAAATATCAGCAATTGCAGCAATTTTTGATTGTTGATAAAGTAATCTATCTTTTTCTTTATCTTTTTCAACTTCTTCAATCTCTTTTGTTATATCTGTAAATGTAGTGATGATATAGTTTTCAGATTTTATTTTAGAGGCATTTAGTGAAAAATGTCTAATTTCATCTAAAGAGTTTTTCATAGCAACTCTAAAATTTTTATTTTTATTTTCAAAAACATATTGAGCCCAATTTTTGCCATCATAATCTTTTTCTAAAATATAAATAGGATCTTTTAAATCTAAAAATTTACTACAAATACATCTATATTTATTTTTAAATTCAGTTAAATTGGAAACAGATGTGAAAAATTCAAATAATTGTTTATTTGCATCAATAATTTCTGTACCATTTGTAATAACAATAATACTTGATTGTGAATCTAAAATAGATTGTTTTTTATTCTCTTGTTGTTTTAATTCTTTTAAATATGTAGAGTAAAGATAGATTAAAAAAGAGAAAAATAGAATAATCAAAGCAATTACACAAATCATAATAATTTGAACTTTAAATGATTTTATAATTTGTGTATCAATATTTTTTAAATCAATAAAATTTAATATATATGCTAATTTTTCACCATTTTTATCATATAAGATATAGTTTGAGATTAGATAATTATTTTCAATTATATAGTTTGGAATATTTATATATCTATCAATTTTATTATTTTTTACATAATTTAATAAATCAACATTTGCATTTTCATTTGCTATATAATAATCATCAATAAAAATATTTGTGTATGGAAATTTTAAAGTGTTTTTAAATTTTTTATCTGTGATTACTAAAGAATCAATATTGTTCTCTTTTAGATCATTTGTGATTGAATTAAAATGAGTTATAACTTCTAATGCTCCTTGAAAGTTATTCTCTTTATCATAAATTGGAGTTCTAGCTTTTAATGTAATACTAAATAAAGCAACACTTATTGAAGTTGAAATATTTTGATTTGTTAATGTGTTTTTTAAATCTTTTCTAAAAAGCAAATTATCACCTTTTTTATCAGTCCAAGAACGATAAACACTATTTCCATTTTTATCAACTATTTGAATCCAGACATTTTTGTATTTAGAATAGTTTTTAATCTCTTCAATAATATTTTTATAATTTAATTTTTCATAATTTTCATTTTTCATACATTCATATAAATTATCATCTTTTGCTAAAGCTAATGCAATTGCTAAAGTTGCATTTTGTTTATCTTTTATAAGATTTTGTGTAGTTTTTGTAATATTTTCATGTGTTGAAAAATAAAGAGAGTCTAAAAGTTTAGTCTGTTTATTTAAAATGTAAAAATAGCTTCCAAATGTTATAAAAAAAGCTATTATTAAAAATAACAGAATCATGATAAAAATATTTTTTTTGATTTCCATAAAACAGTAACTTATTTGTGTATTAATTTTAAATGATTATAGGAAATAACTTCTTGTAGTTTTATTAAATATTTTTCATATTAAATTAATATTTTTGTGATAAAATCCCAATTATGATAAAAAGATACCCAACAAAACAAATATTCGTAGGAAATGTTCCTATTGGTGGTGATGCACCAATTCCAGTACAATCAATGACTTTTTCAAAAACATCAGATGTTAAAGCAACAGTAGAACAAATAACAAGATTACATTTTGCTGGTGCTGATATAGTAAGAGTTGCTGTTCCTGATATGGATGCAGCTAATGCACTAAAAGAGATAAAATCTCAAATAGATTTACCACTTGTTGCAGATATTCATTTTAAATATAAGCTTGCTTTAATTGCTGCTGAAGTTGTGGATTGTATTAGAATTAACCCAGGAAATATTGGAGAAAAAAGTAGGGTTAAAGAGATTGTTAAAGCTTGTGAACAAAGAAATATTCCAATTAGAATTGGTGTAAATTCAGGTTCACTAGAAAAACAATTTGAAGATAAATATGGTCAAACACCTGAAGGTATGGTAGCTTCAGCTGAGTACAATATCAAATATCTTGAAGATTTAGGATTTACAAATTTAAAGGTTTCCCTAAAAGCTAGTGATGTTCAAAGAACTGTAGAAGCTTATAGATTATTAAGACCTAAAAATAATTATCCATTCCATTTAGGTGTAACAGAAGCTGGAACACAATTTCACTCAACAATTAAATCATCAATTGCATTAGGAAGTTTGCTTCTTGATGGAATTGGAGATACTTTAAGAGTTTCTATGACAGGGGAACTTGAAGAAGAGATAAAAGTAGGAAAAGCAATTTTAAAAGATGTTGGAATTGCAAAAGAAGGCTTAAATATCGTTTCTTGTCCAACTTGTGGAAGAATTGAAGCTGATTTAGTAAGTGCAGTTGCTGAAATAGAAAAAAGAACTGCTCATATAAAAACACCTCTTGATGTTTCAGTTATGGGATGTGTAGTAAATGCAATCGGAGAAGCAAAAAGTGCTGATGTTGCAATTGCTTTTGGAAAAGGTAGCGGACTTGTAATGAAAAAAGGTGAAATTATTGAAAAATTAAGTGGAGATGCACTTATAAATAGATTCATCCAAGAAGTTGAAATTGAAGCAGAAAAAAGAAAATAATGGATAGCGTATATAGTATAAACATTGAAAGAGCTGTATTAAGTTCAATTTTATTTAATCCAGAAGAATTGGAAGATGTTTTAGGTGTTTTAAAACCTAAAGATTTTTATCTTCCTGCTCACAAAAAAATCTTTGAAGTAATGGTTAAACTTCATAATGATGATATGCCAATTGATGAAGAGTTTATAAGAAAAAGACTTGATTCAAAAGATGTAGATGACTCTATTTTATTAGAAATACTTTCAGCAAATCCAATTACAAACACTTTAGCTTATGTGAGAGAAATTAAAGATGGTGCTGTAAAAAGAGAGTTAGCCTCACTAGCAACTACCATAAAAAAAGTTGCAATTGAAGAGGAAGTTAGTGCAAATGAAGCCCTTGATACAATTCAAGGGGAACTTTATAAAATTTCTACTGATAGTGCAACTTCTGAATTAAAAGATATGCATACAATCACCCACGATACCCTTTCATATATTGAAAAGATGAAAAAACTTGGGAATAAACATCTAATTGGAGAAACAACAGGTTTTGATGCTCTTGATAAAAGAACAACTGGTTTTAACGAAGGTGATTTAATAATTATTGCAGCACGTCCAGCAATGGGAAAAACAGCACTTGTTTTAAATATGGCTCTTAAAAATGTAGAAAGAGGAAAAGGTGTAATATTTTTCTCTTTAGAGATGCCCGCTGAACAATTGATGTTAAGGATGCTTTCTGCAAAAACTTCAATTCCATTACAAAATCTAAGAAAAGGTGATATGGATGATTCTCAATGGTCAAATTTGAGTAAAGCTTTTGATGATCTAAATTCAAAAAAACTTTTTGTTGATGATGGTGGAAGTATAAATATTAATCAACTAAGAGCAAGGGTGCGAAAACTTGCTCAAAATGAAGCAAATAATATAAAACTTGTAATTATCGATTATCTTCAACTAATGCAAGGAACTGGAAATAAAGATAGACACCAAGAGGTTTCTGATATTTCAAGGGGATTAAAAATGCTTGCAAGAGAGATGAAAATCCCAATTATTGCACTTTCTCAGCTGAATAGGGGACTTGAAAATAGACCAGATAAAAGACCAATGTTAAGTGATTTAAGAGAGTCTGGAGCTATTGAGCAAGATGCCGATATTATAATGTTTGTTTATAGAGATGACGTTTATAAAGAAAGAGAAGAAGCAAAAAAAGAGAAAGAGGCTAAAGATAAAGGTGAAGATTATAAATCGAAATTTATAAATAAACCAGTTGAAGAAGCAGAAGTAATTATTGGAAAACAAAGAAATGGACCAATAGGTACTGTAAAACTTGATTTTCATAAAGCACTTACTAGATTTATGGATAAAGAGAATGAAAATAGTGCTGCACCAATAGAAGTTATTTTTGAAAATGTTGCTGATGTGGAAAAAGAGACAAATATCGATATTCCTGATATTTTGTAAAAAAGTTATAAACTCATTAATAGAATAATAGTTGTATAATCACTAAACAATTTTAAAAATATAAACTTAAGAACGTAAATTTTAATAGGAAAAAAGATGAAAAAGATTTGTGTAATAGGATTAGGATATGTAGGCTTGCCATTAGCTCATGCCTTTTCTTCAAAATATCAAGTAGTAGGATTTGATATAAATACAAAAAGAATAGAAGAGCTTAATAATGGATTTGATAGAACAGAAGAATTAAATGAAACTCAAGTAAATGAAGCTATTAAAAATGGAATGAAATTTTCTTTAGATATAAATGATATAAAAGATTGTAATGTATTTATAGTAACTGTTCCAACTCCTATTGATAAAAATAATAGACCTGATCTTACACCTTTAATCAAATCATCTCAAACTGTAGGACGTGTTCTAAAAAAAGATGATATAGTAATCTATGAATCTACAGTATATCCAGGTGTAACAGAAGAAGTTTGTGTTCCTGAATTAGAAAAAGTTAGTGGATTAAAATTTAATGTTGACTTTTTTTGTGGTTATTCTCCTGAAAGAATAAACCCAGGTGATAAAGAACATACTGTAACTAAAATTCTAAAAGTAACTTCTGGAAGTACCCCACAAATTGCAACTGTTGTTGATGAACTTTATAAATCAATAATTACAGCAGGAACTCATAAAGCAAGCTCTATAAAAGTAGCAGAAGCTTCAAAAGTTATTGAAAATACTCAAAGAGATGTAAATATTGCATTAATTAATGAATTAGCACTAATCTTTAATACAATGAATATAAATACTAATGAAGTAATAGAAGCAGCAGCAACTAAATGGAACTTTATAAAATTAACTCCAGGACTTGTTGGTGGTCATTGTATTGGTGTTGACCCATATTACCTAACTTATAAAGCTGAAGAATTAGGATATAAACCAAACTTGATTTTAGGCGCAAGACAAATAAATAATGGAATGGCTAAATATATAGCAGAAAAAACAATAAAACTGATGATAAAAAAAGGTCTTCAAATAAAAGACTCAAAAGTATTGGTTTTAGGAATGACATTTAAAGAAAATTGCCCAGATGTAAGAAATACAAAAGTAGTAGATATAATAAATGAGATGAAAGAGTATGGATGTGTTGTAGAAGTTGCAGATTATTGGGCAGATAAAAATGAAGTAAAACATGAATATGATTTAGATTTAATAGAGAATTATGACCTAAATGATTATAAAGCAATAATAGTAGCAGTAGGACATGAGAAATATAGAGGATTAGAGATATCAACAGATAATAAAGTAGTATTTGATATAAAATCTATTTTACCAAAAGCTGATGCAAGACTATAATAACTAATAATATTATTTTAAGAAACAAAAAAATATAATCCTTTAAATTATTATTTAAAGGATTTTTTATGAAATCTGCATTTTCTTTACTTGAGTTAATTTTCGCAATTGTGATTTTAGGAATTATTGCATCATTTGCAGTACCAAAACTTATGGACACAAAAGATAGTGCGTTGATTTCAACTATAAAAAGAGATATAAATACTTCAATAAATTCTATTCAAAGTTACTATTTACTTAATCAAAAGATAGAAAAAATAAGTGATACAATGAATATAAATGATACAAATTGGATTATAAGCGATTTGAAAATGCAAGATAGAAATAGTTGTTTATCTTTAGAAGTAAAAACATCAGATCTTGGAAATAAAACAATTGAATTAACAGTTGATGATACAAAAGAGATTACTATTTGTAAAAAATTAAGAGATGCTGGTTTGATTTCAAAAACTTATGAGTTATATTAAATTTTATTCCTTTTTTCTAACTCTTAAAAAAGAAGCAAATTTTGGTTTTCCATTTTTTGTTAAATCATAATATTTAAAAGTTATTGTTTCTCCAATTTTGGGAGGATTTAATCTCTCTTTATTTGAAAAACCTCCACCTAAATTAAAAATTATTCCATTTTTTAACTTCACAACTAAACTTTTGAATTTTTTATCTTTATTAAAATTATGTGATATAACAACAGCTTCATCATCAAAAAAAGTTTTTACTTTTAAAAGATTATCATTTCTTCCAGTTTGATACTCTAAATTTGGATTTTTTATTATAATCCCTTCAGCTTTTTTGTTTATTAGTTCTTTTAGATAATTATTTAAGTGAGTTTTATCTTTACAAATTATTTGGGGAATAATTTTTATATTGTTATTTGGATTTTTATTTAGCCAATCTTGTAGTTTTTCTAATCTTTTTGGAAAAATACCTTTTGTATTTGGAACTTCAAAAATATTATACGTAATTTGTTCCCAGTTTTTAGAAGGTTTTGAATCTAAAACTATATTTTGTATATTTTCAAAGTTATCTTTTTTTGTATATAACTCTCCATCGAGTTCAAATGGTGGAAAATCTTTTATAAACCAAGATGGAGCATAAATTTTATTTCCATTTTTACTTAAAAATTCTTTTCCATTCCAGTATGCTCTTATTCCATCTAACTTTTCACTCATATACCAATTTTCGATTTTATGCTTTTTTTCATCATATATAGTTGCTTTTTGTAAATCAAAACAAAAAAGTGAAGTAGAAAGTAAAAAAATAAGTAAAAATCTCATAAAAAAGCCTTTAAATAATTTAAAATATTATATTTACAATATTCTTAAATATTTTAAAAACATCATAAAATCATAATAATTATTTAGCTAAAATAAACCACTTTTCACAAGAAAATAGATATAAAAGGACTTGAATTGGGTGAAAATAAAATATTAGATGAAAATAGTAAAAAAGTAATATTAGATTCAATTAGAAGTATAAAAGATTTTCCAAAACATGGAATTATATTTAAAGATATTACAACTTTGTTAAATAATAAAGAGGCTTTTCAATTATTGATGAATCATTTAGAAGATAGATATAAATCATATAATTTAGATTATATAGCTGGAATTGACTCTCGTGGTTTTATCTTTGGAGCAGCACTTGCTGATAGATTAGGAGTTGGATTTGTTCCTGTACGAAAAAAAGGAAAACTTCCAAGTACAACAGTTTGTGAGAAATATGAATTAGAGTATGGTTTTGATGAAGTTGAACTACATCTTGATGCTTTTAATAATCAAAAAAATTTAAATGTTTTATTAATAGATGATATTATTGTAAGTGGTGGAACAGCGTACGCAGCTGCAAATTTAATCAAAAAACTTGATGTAAATTTAGTAGAGATGTGTTTTTTGATGAATATTCATATTTTAAACGGTGCTAAAAAATTAAGTGAAGTTGCACCTGTTTATTCTGTATTAGAAATTTAATAAAAAGAGAAAATAAATGAGTAATTATATTCCAAAACCAAGTATTTTTGATCCGGATGAAAAGGGTCAATTTGGTATTTTTGGGGGACAATATGTTCCTGAAACATTAATGCCAATTTTAAAAGAATTAGAAACACAATATAAAAAATATAGATTTGATAAAGAGTTTTGGGCAGAAGTTAATGCTTTATTAAAAGATTATGTAGGACGTGAAAATCCTTTATATTTTGCAAAAAATATAAGTGATGAAATCGGTGCAAAGATTTATTTAAAAAGAGAAGACTTAAATCATACAGGAGCTCATAAAGTAAATAATGTAATTGCTCAAGGTTTACTTGCAAAAAAAATGGGAAAAACGAAGGTGATTGCTGAAACAGGAGCAGGACAACATGGTGTTGCAACTGCTACAATTGCAGCACTTATGGGACTTGAATGTACTGTTTTTATGGGTGCAAAAGATGTTGAAAGACAAGAGTTAAATGTATTTAGAATGAAACTTTTAGGAGCAAAAGTTGTTGCTGTTGAAAGTGGAAGTAAAACTTTAAAAGATGCTATGAATGATGCAATTAGATATTGGGTTACAAACGCACGTGATACATTTTATATAATTGGAACTGTTGCAGGTCCTCATCCTTATCCTATGATGGTAAGAGATTTTCAAGCAGTTATTGGTTATGAAGCCAGAAAACAAATTTTAGAAAAAGAGGGAAAACTTCCTGATTATGTGGTTGCTTGTATTGGTGGTGGATCAAACGCTATTGGTATGTTCTCTCATTTTTTAGAGGACAAAGAAGTTAAATGTGTTGGAATTGAAGCAGGTGGATTAGGAATTGATACTGATAAACATGGCTGTTCTTTAGAAAAAGGAACACCTGGTGTTTTACATGGTCAATGTTCATATTTACTTCAAGATGAAGATGGGCAAGTTTTAGAGGCTCACTCAATTAGTGCAGGACTTGATTATCCTGGAATTGGCCCAGAACATGCTTTTCATAAAGATAATAAATCAGTAAGTTATGATTCAATTACAGACCAAGAAGCTTTAGATGCTTTTGTATGGTTGAGTAGAGCAGAGGGAATTATTCCAGCTTTTGAATCATCTCATGCAATTGCATATTTAAAGAAAGCAAAAGAAAAATTAAAAGGGAAGATAGTAATCGTAAATTTATCAGGACGTGGAGATAAAGATATGGTTCAAGCAAAAAGTTTATTAGATTTTAAATAGTAGGGAAAAATGTGAAAGAACTTTTTAGAAAAATTCAGCCTTATTCGGGAAAAATATTTGCAATAGGATTAGTTTTATTCTTTTCCTTTCTAGCGTACAATTTATATAATGCGCCAGTTGATGGTTTTGATGAAAAATTTATTTATTTACTTAAAAAATATGGATATATCATACTTTTTGCATGGGGTATGCTAGAAGGTGAAGCTGGTCTTGTAATGGCTGGATTATTATCTCATACGGGTGATATGAATTTGTATCTTGCAATATTTGTAGCAGGTCTTGGTGGTTTTGCAGGTGACCAAGTCTATTTTTATATAGGAAGATTTAATAAAGCTTATGTACATAGAAACTTCAAAAGTCAAAGAAGGAAATTTGCTTTAGCACATATTTTATTGAAAAAACATGGTTGGCCAATTATTTTTGTACAAAGATATATGTATGGAATGAGAACTGTAATCCCTATTTCAATTGGTCTTACAAGATATAGTGCTAAAATGTTTGCGTTTATAAATTTAATATCAGCTTGGTGTTGGGCTGCGATTACCATTGTACCTGTTTGGTATTTTGGGAATGAAATATTAGTTGTTTTAGAGTGGGCAAAGGAACATTGGTATTTAGCAATTCCAATTGCTGCAATATTTGGTGGAGGTATTATATACTACATCAATAAGGCTACAAAAAAAGTAGAGAAAAGGAGTTTAAATGAAGATTAATTTAGTTGAAAAAAGTGAAAAAATTAGTTCAGAAGTTGAAATAATTTTTGTTAAAGATTTAGAAAACTTAACAAATGACAAAGAAGTTTTAGAAATTCTTGATTTTAAAGCAAAAGATGAATCTTGCGTTTTATTAGCTGAATCTAAAAAAATTTATGTGGGATTTGAAGATAATTCTTATGAGTGTATAGCAATAGCAACAGCAACAGCTATTAAAAAACTTCAAACTACAAATTTCAAAAATGCAAAAATTGAATTAAATGAAGTTTTAGAAGAAAATTTTAAAGCTTTAGTTGAAGGTGCAGCTTTAGGACAATATAAATTTGTTGATTACAAATCAGAAAAAGATAAGAAAAAAATTGAATTAGATATTATAGTAGATGAAAAAACAAAAAAATTAGAATCAATTTTAAATGAATCAAAAATTATTGCAAAAGCTGTAAATAAAGCTAGAAATATGGTAAATACAGCTCCAGCTGATTTTTATCCTGAAGTTATGGCAAAAATGGCACAAGAAATTGCAAAAGATGTTGAAATAAAATGTGAAATTCATGGTGAAAGTTATTTAGAAAAACATAAAATGATGGCAATGCATAGTGTTGGAAGAGCTTCAATTCATGAGTCAAAACTAATTCATTTAACATATAAACCAAAAAATCCAAAATTTAAAATTGTTTTAGTTGGAAAAGGTTTAACTTATGATTCTGGTGGATTATCTTTAAAACCTGCTGATTTTATGGTAACTATGAAAGCTGATAAATCAGGTGGTTGTGCCGTTCTTTCAACTATGTGGGCAATTGCAAAACTTGAACTTCCATTTGAAGTTCATGGAATTGTTGGAGCTGTTGAAAATATGATAGGTGGAAATGCTTATAAACCTGATGATATTTTAACTGCAAAAAATGGAAAAACTATAGAAGTAAGAAATACAGATGCTGAAGGAAGATTAGTTTTAGCAGATTGTTTATGTTATGCCCAAGATGAGATTAAAGATATTGATTATATTTTTGATTATGCAACACTAACGGGTGCTTGTGTAGTTGGAGTTGGTGAATATACAACTGGAATTATGGGAAATAATGAAGTTTTAAAAAGAAATGCAGTTGCTAGTGCTTTAAAAGCCGGTGAATATGCTACTTCTTTAGATTTTAACAGATTTCTGAAAAAAACAATTAAATCAGAAATTGCAGATGTTTGTAATGTTGCAAATACAAGATATGGTGGAGCAATAACAGCTGGAATGTTTTTAGATAATTTTATTTATGATGAAAATAAAAACAAATGGATACATTTTGATATAGCTGGACCTGCATATGTTGAAAAAGCTTGGGGCTATAATGCCCATGGTGCAAGTGGTGCTGGTGTTAGAACTACTATAGGATTTTTAAAAGATTTATTGGAAGATTAAAATAATGGGATAAAAATCCCATTATTTAATTTCTACTTATTTGATAAACAATAGGAACAGTAATTTCCCAAGAGTTTTTATCAAGTTTTTCTGGAATAGGCTCAAAGCTAGCAATTTTTTCAAAAATTTCAAGAGCTGCATTATCTAAACTATCAAAATTTGAACTTTTATGAATTTTACAATGTTTTATTTTCCCATCTTTTAAAATAAAAAATGTAACATGAACTTTTCCAGTTTGATTTAATCTTTTTGCTGTTTTAGGGTAAATTTTATTTTTTTCAATATGAAATCTTACTTTTGATAAATATTCAGATTCTATACTTTCTATTTCACTTGCACTCATCATTGGTTTTGAAGGAAGTGCTTCAACTGGTTTTGCTTCTTGAACAGGAATAACTTCTGTTTTTTGTTCAACTTTTTCTATTGGTTTCTCAATAGGTTTTTCTACTTGTTTTTTTTCAACTATTTTTTTAGGTTTTTGAACAGGTTTTTCTACTTTTTTCTTAATAGGTTTTGGTGTTTCAACAACAGGTTCAGGAATTGGTTCTGGTTCAACTAAAGTTTGTTCAGGTTGAGATTCAACAACAGGTTCAGGTTTTAAATCTACATGTTGTAAAGATATTGTTTTAACCTCTTCAACTTTTTTTTCAGGCATGATTAAAGTATCTGCAAAAACATAAAATAGAAAAAAAGAGGCAATTAAATATATACTAATTGCCATAAAGAATGAGTTTAAATATCTGTAACTATTCATTTTTTTGTCACTATCGATACATTAGAATAATGATTCTTTTTTAACATATCAAGTACTTCTACAAAAGATTCAAATTTTGTGTTTTTATCTGTATTAATATGTATTGGAGTCTCTTTTGAAGATTCTAAAATAATTTTTTCAATATTCTCTAAAGTTTCAATTCTATCTTCAAAAAACAATTCTCCACTCTCTTGAATTACCAAAATAATCTCTTTATCTGGTTTTAATTGGTCTGCATTTGAAGCATTTGGTAAAGATATTGGAATAATTCCTCTTGTAATAAAAGTTGAAGTTAATAAAACAATTGCTAAAAGAACAAGTAAAACATCAATAAATGGAATTACATTTATTGAATCATATTTCTTCAGTTTCATATAAACTCTCCAAAACTTCTGCGTATCTTCCTAAAATATTATAAAACACCATAGAGATGATAGCTACAACAAGTCCAACAGCAGTTGCTTTTAATGCTAATGCTAAAGATTCCATAATTTTTGCTGCATCAATATCTCCACTTCCCATAGTCATAAAAGTAAGCATAATCGCTAATACAGTTCCAAGCAATCCAATATATGGTGAATTTGATGCAATTGTTCCTATAACAGTTAGATGTTTTGTTAATGCTACATCAAGTTGTTTTTTGTTTTTATATTGTTTTATATTGATTTTTTTATAAAAAATTATTCTTTCAATAAAAAACCATACAGCAATAAAACTCATAAATATTAATAGTGAAATCACCCCATAATCCACTAAATGTTTAAGAGTTTCAATGTCCATGTTTTCCATAATTTTTCCTTTCCATGTTTTCTAATGTGAATTTTATTACAATATTGATAATAATTATCTTAATTGAAATATAAATTAACTTTTTGTTAAAAAATGATTAAAAAAGCTGATATACAATTTCGATTGAAAAAAATGAAAGGAAATAAGTTGCGTAAAATAATAGTGTGTTCATTGTTTTGTAGTTTAGCCTTTGCAAATAATTTAGAAATTTTGCAAAAGGATAAAAAAGAGTTAAGGCAATTAGATAAAAAATCAATAGAATCAAATTATGAGAGTAACAAAAATGATTGGATTTCACCAATTAATCTAAGCTCAGGATTAAGTAGAAATCACTCTTTTTCTACTGAAAGTGATAAGTTCTCAAAAAGTGTTTCTATAGGTTTTACTCAAAGTATTTATCAATCAGGTGGAATTGAGTTTACTATTCAATATGCAAAAGACCAATTAAATTATGATTTATTAACTTGGGAAAATGAAAATGCTCAACTTTTAGAATCTATTTATGATACTTTATTAGAGATTAGAAAGATAAAAATTCAGATAGAGCAGGGCATTTATAAACTTGCAAGTAAAGAGATAGAACTAAATATTAAAAAGATTCAATATGAAGCAGGGAATACTGATATTGTTGAATTAAATAATGCTTTAATGAGTAAAAACACTCAAATTAAAGAGAATATCTCTTTGGAAAATTCTTTAAAAGATAAAATTTTTGAGTTATCAAAATATACAGATTTAAAATATGATGAAATTGAGATAATAGATTTTAATAATGTTTCAAAAGAGGATTATGTAAGTAAAAATATAGAGTATTTAGTAGAAGACGCAAGAGTTGAAATGTTAAATACTAACTATAAAAAAACAAAAACTAACTATCTTCCAAAAGTCTCTTTAGGATTAAATGGTTCTTATTCAAATATTGATGATTTGATAAAAAATACAAAAAATGAAGATGAAACTTCAGGAAGTGCTTCTTTAACTTTGAGTGTTCCTTTATATGATTATAATAAAACAAGTAAATTAGAAGATGCAAAATTAGAGTATTTAAAACAAAAAAGTTCGGCAAATGATTTAAAAAATGAGTTAGCTTATGAGTATGAACAAATTATAAATCAAATTGATACATATAAAAAACAAAATAAAATTATTGAAGATAATATCAAATTATATGATGATTTGATAACTGCAAATAGAGTTTCAAATGATGCTGGAATGACTTCTGCTTATGATTTAGAGGTTTTAGAAAATACAAAAAAAGTAAATGAGTATGATTTACAAATCAATGAGATAAATATCAAATTACAATTCTCAAAATTATATTTTAAAATAAAAGGCTAAGGTAGATAGATGGAAGATAAAAAGTTATTGGAAGAGTTAGAGAGTCATAGTAATAAAAAATCAAAAAAATTCTATATTTTTGTAATACTATTTTTAGTTGTAGGTGCTGTTTTAGCCTATTATTTTTTAATTTTTAATAAAACAAATAAAAGTGAAGTTGTTGAATATGTAACAAAAAATGTAACACGAGGTGATTTATCAGTAGTTGTTAGTGCAACAGGAACTTTAAATCCTACAAATAGTGTTGAAGTTGGAGTTGAAGTATCTGGAACTTTAAAAGAGATTTATGTTGATTTTAATGATGAAGTTGAAGTTGGACAAGTTT
Source organism: Arcobacter ellisii (assembly GCF_003544915.1). Taxonomy (NCBI): domain Bacteria; kingdom Pseudomonadati; phylum Campylobacterota; class Epsilonproteobacteria; order Campylobacterales; family Arcobacteraceae; genus Arcobacter; species Arcobacter ellisii. Next base: position 839,267 of record NZ_CP032097.1, read on the forward strand.
TAGCAAGACTTGATACAAGAAAATTACAATCTGAAGTTGATGGACAAACAGCAGCTTTAGCAATTGCAAAAGCAAATCAACTTGAAAGTGAAGTTGATTTAAAAAATAAAAAATTAGTTTATGATAGAACTTTAAAAATGTTTAATAGTTCAGGTGGAAAATATCCATCAAAAAATGAGTTAGACCAAGCTAAATTTGGTTATGAAGCAGCTCTATCATCTTTACAAGCTGCAAAATCTAAAGTTGAACAAGCTTCATTTACTTTAAAAACTGCAATGCAAAATTTAGATAAAGCAGAAGTTAAATCATCAATAAAAGGTATAGTTTTAGATAGAGCCGTTGAAGTTGGACAAACACTTGCAGCTTCTATGAATGCTCCAAAACTTTTTGTTATTGCAAAAGATTTAAGAAATATGGATTTAATTGTAAGTATTGATGAATCAGATGTTGCAGATATTAAAAAAGATTTACCTGTTACTTTTACAGTTGATGCTTATCCAAATAGAACTTTTAAAGGAAAAATTAAACAAGTAAGACTTAATCCAACTGATACAAATGGAGTAGTAACTTATGAAACAGTTGTTTCAGTTGATAATGAAGAGTTACTTTTAAGACCTGGAATGACTGCAACTGCAAATATTGTTACAAAACAGAGTCTTGATAAATTGATTATTCCAAATAGTGCATTAAGATTTAAACCAAAAATGCCTCAAACTGATGAGAAAAAAGGAACGATGACTTTTGTAGGACCTCCAAGACGTCCTTTAGGTGAAAATGCTCCAAAAGAGTTAGGAAAAAGAGAGTTTTCTCCTATATTTATTTTAGAAAATAATCAACCTAAACGTGTAATGGTTAAAGTTTTAGACAGTGATGGAAAATCAACAACTATTGAATCAAATGATTTAAAAGTAGATGATGTAGTAATTATTTCACAAAAGAGTGAAAATGCAAACTAATAAGACTATCATAGAGTTTAAAAATATAGTAAAAACCTATGGTTTAGGTGAAGCTAAAACTTATGCTCTAAATGGTGTTAGTTTTACAATTAAACAAGGTGAATTTATCGCTATTATGGGAGCAAGTGGAAGTGGTAAATCAACTTCTATGAATATGATAGGATGTTTAGATAAACCAAGTAGTGGTGAATATTTATTTAATGGAATAAATGTAGAAAAACTAAATAGAAATCAAATGGCAATTTTACGAAGAAACTATTTAGGTTTTGTGTTTCAAGGGTTTAATTTGCTTGGAAGAACATCTGCTTTAGAAAATGTTGAATTACCTTTGATTTATAGAAAAGTTCCTTTGGCACAAAGAAAAATATTAGCTCTAAAAGCTTTGGAAAAAGTTGGACTTGGAAGTGTAAGTCATCACACTCCAGCTGAACTTAGTGGAGGTCAGCAACAGCGTGTGGCAATTGCAAGGGCGATTGTAACAAATCCTTTGGTGTTACTTGCAGATGAACCAACGGGAAATCTTGATAGTATAAAAAGTGTTGAGATAATGAATTTATTAAAAGAGTTAAACGAAGAGTCAGGTATTACGATTATTATGGTAACGCACGAAGAAGAGATGGCTAAGTATGCAAATAGAATCATATATTTTAGAGATGGGCATATTGATGATAGTTTAAAAAAAGGATATAAATAATGTTAACTAATGCCTTATTAATAGCCTTAAAAGAGATTAGAAGAAATCTTTTAAGATCTTTTTTAACAATCCTTGGAATTGTAATTGGAGTTGCTTCTGTAATAGCAATGGTTATGATTGGAGATGGAACAACTGCAAATGTAAAACAAAGTATTTCTAAACTTGGAACAAATATGCTAACTTTAAGAGTAGGGCAAGAAAGACGAGGAGCTCCAAGAGATGATAATAGTGCAAAACCATTTACACAAGATGATATAGTTGCAATAAAAAATGATATTCAAAATATAAAAGCAGTTGCAGCTGAAAACTCAACAAAAATGAATATAGTTTATGGAAATAAAAGTACAAGTTCCTCTGTAATTGGTACTTCTAATGACTATTTTATTATTAAAGATTGGGAGTTACTTGAAGGAAGAACTTTTGAAGAGAGTGAGTTAAATAGTGGAAAATCTTCTTGTATTGTAGGAACAACAATAGTAAAACAGTTATTTGATGCAGAAAGTCCTATTGGAGCAAATATAAGACTTAAAAATATCTCTTGTAATATTATTGGAGTTTTAAAATCAAAAGGTGCAGCAGCTTTTGGTAATGACCAAGATGAGATTATTATTGTTCCTCTTAAAATGTATCAAAGTAAAATAAAAGGTAATAAAGATATATCTTCAATTTTAATTTCTATAACTGAAGGAAAATATATTGAAGGTGCAAAAACAGATATAACTTTATTGATGCAAGAAAGAAGAGCTATAAAAGTTGGTGAAGCTGATAATTTCCACATACGTGATATGGAAGATTTATTATCAACTATGACATCTACAACTAAAATGCTTACATATTTACTTGGTTCAATTGCAGCAATTTCTTTACTTGTTGGAGGAATTGGAATTATGAATATAATGTTAGTTTCTGTAACTGAAAGAACAAGAGAAATAGGAACTAGACTTGCTATTGGAGCAATGGAGAGTGAAGTTTTACTTCAATTTTTAGTTGAAGCAGTTGTTTTATCAATGTTTGGGGGAATTATAGGAATTGTTTTTGGGATGTGTATTGGTTACATAGTTGTTAATTCAATGGATTTATTGTTTATTATTAATAAGCAAATAATTATGATTTCATTTTTCTTTTCTACACTGATTGGAGTTGTTTTTGGATATTTTCCAGCTAGAAAAGCTGCAAGATTAAATCCAATTGAAGCTTTACGATATGAATAAATATTAAGTAGAAATTTTCTACTTAATATTTAACTTTTCCATTAAAAAATCAATTTTCAGATTTTTTGCTAAATTAAGAGCACTATTTCCTAAAAAATCTTCATGTTCTATATTTGCACCATTTTCTAAAAGGTACTTAATACTATTTTGTTTATTATATAAGATTGCATAAATTAAAGGAGTAGAGTTTATATCATCTGTTTCATTAATATCAATGCCACAATTTTTTAGGCATTTAATGACTTTTATGTTATCCATATAAACAGCATAATTTATAGCAGATAGATTTGTAGATACTTCTGTACTTATATTTAGTTCAAGTAGTTTTTTTATTACATCAGTTTTATTTTTACAAATTGCCCAATATAATGCATTTCTTCCTTTATAATCCCTTGCATTTATATTTAGAACCTGCAGTCTAAACATCTCTATTAACATTTCCCATTTTTCTCCATCTACAAGAGAAGAAAAGATATTTGCAACAATTTTTTCATTTAGATTTTTTTCAAGAAGATGATTATTAGACATACTAATCCTTTATAAAAATGATAATTGTTATCATAATATAAAGAATCTTAACTGAAGTTGAAAATATTAATTAAGCTGAGGTTTTTCTTCTTTTGTTTTTTTAATTTGATTATTTTTTTTTGGTTGGTAAAGCATATGGTGCCATAATGCGAAGCCACAAAATGCAACTCCTGCAACAACGTGAGTTTTTTTAGCAATAGAGTTTTTCATAAACATTGATGTTACTACTGTAGCACCTAACGTTGCTGTCATTCCAATTTTTGCAGCTTCTCTTTGAAGTTCTAAATCAAATTTCATTATTTATTTTCCTTTTTTTTCTTCTTTCCATAGTTTTTACTGTTTTGTTTACTGTTTTAACTGTTAAAACGGCTGTTAAAGCTGTTGCAAGAAATAATATTGGCACAAAAATCCTTTTGATAATAATTATCATAATTCTATCAGTATATACTTAAATAAAACTGATAACTATTATCATATAATTAGATTTTTACACCTTTTATTGAATTAAACAGTAATCCAATAGTTGTACCATTATGTAAAACTGCTGTTACAATTGGAGAAAATACCCCAAAAGTAGCACCTGCTAAAATACAAGAGTTTATTCCAACTGTCGCATTAAAGTTATTGTTTATTAAATTCATAGTTTTATTTGCATACTCTTTTGCTTCAACAACAGCAGCAATATCATCTTTCAGTAAAGATATATCAGCAGTTGCTTTTGCTATATCTGCACCTCTACTCATTGAAATTCCAACATGTGCAGAAATAAGTGCAGGAGCATCATTTATTCCATCTCCAACAAAAGCTACTTTTTTACCTTCAGCCATTAACTCTTTTACTATATTTGCTTTATCTTGAGGTAAAAGTTCAGCTCTTACTTCATCAATCCCTAATTCACTAGCAATTTTTAAAGCTTTTTCTTTTGTATCGCCAGTTAACATTATAATATTTTTAACACCTAATTTCTTTAGTTTTTTTATTGATTCTTTTGCATTACTTCTTAACTCATCACTTAAACCAATTGTTCCAAGTAATTTCCCATCGTAACCAACATATAATAGAGTTTTTCCATTTTTTAAAGAGTTTTCAATTTTCTCTTTATGTTCTCCAAAATCTATTTTTTCATCATCTTCTAAAAAATGTCTACTTCCAATAACTACAGATTTTCCATTTACTTCTGTTTTTACTCCATGAGCCACTATAAATTCAACTTCTTCATGGTGCATATGTACAAAACCTCTTTGTTTTGCAGCCTTTACAACAGCTTCAGCCACTGGATGAAAATAGTGTTCTTCAGTTGAAGCAGTTAGATTTAAAATTTCATCTTCACTCCATTTATCACTATAAGATTCAACACTTATAACTTCAAGTTCACCAGCTGTTAAAGTTCCTGTTTTATCAAAAACAAAAGTATCAGCACTATTTAAAGCCTCAATAGATTTCGCACCTTTTATCATAATTCCATTATGTCCAGCTTTTGAAATAGTTGATTTAAACGCTACAGGAGTTGCAAGTTTTAAAGCACAAGAATAATCAGCTTGTAAAATAGAAGCTACTCTTTCAAAATCTTTTGCAAATATATATGAAACTCCAGCTAAGCCTAAAGTTACAGGAACTAATTTATTTGCAAGTTTATTTGCTTTTAATTGAACTGATGATTTTTCATTTAAAGAGTTTTCTATATAGTGTTTTATTCTTTGAGTTGCTGTATTTGCTCCAACATGTTCAGCCCAAATTCTAAATCTTCCTTCTTCAACAATTGTTCCAGAAATAACTCTATCACCTCTATATTTTACAACTGGTTGTGCTTCTCCTGTCATTGAAACTTGATTTACACTACCACTTCCTTCAATAATATGTCCATCAACTGGAATTGTATTTCCAATTCCAACGACAACTATATCTCCAACTTGAATGTTTTCACTTTTTACTAAGATTTCAGTGATTTTATCATCAATCTTTTTTTCTATCCAAGCCTCTTCAACATTTGGTTTTGATAACTCTTTTAATAAATCATCACTTTTATGAACAGTCGTCTCTTCAATATATTCACCAAGTTCAAGCATAGCATTTGTTGAGTTTGCAGCCAAATAATCTTTTCTGTATATTGAAATTGCAACTGCTGCACTTTCTAATACTTTTGAAGTTAAACCTTCATTTAACAACTCTTTTGAACCTTCAACCAATAAAGGAACACAAGCAGCAGTAGTAAGAGTTGCTTTTAAAGCATTATTTGTAATAAATCTTTCTGTTACTAAGGCTGAACTAGCTCTAATTATTCCTTTTATAGAAGGTTCTTCACTACTTACACAAGATACACAAACAGCTGCAACTTCTTCTTCACAAGATTTTAATAACTCTTCAATTGTTAAATTATTTAAAATCTCTTCAATTTTTGAAGTTATATCACTTTTTAATTCAAAGATAATACTGTAAGCTTTTTTATTAATTCTTACACTTTCTATCTCTTTTATTTTTCTAAAGTAATTTTTTAAAATCTCTTCATCAATATATTTTTCTTTTAATAAGAAGAGTTTATATCTTACTCTAAAAGCAGTTTGATGTACTTTTACAAATTTGTTTTTCATTTTTACTGTTCTTGTTGTGCTTGCATTTGAGCTTTTGCGTCTTCGTATCTCTCTTTTAACTCTTCAATTCCAGCTTGAAAAAGTTCACTTCCTTTTCCAAAGGCTTTTAAAATAGTCTCTTGAGCATTTTTATTTGTAAGAAGATAAGTAACAGCAGCACCTAAAAGTGCACCTTTTACAAAATCATTATTTATAAATCCATTAGAATTAGCTACTGGCATTTGATTTTGAGTAGGAGTTTGTAATGAATTTATATTTTGATTAATATAAGGATTTTGATTAATATTTATTCCATTTTGAGTATTTTTAGGTCTACTGTTTTCAATATTAAAATCATATTGATTATTCATAATCTTCCTCCTCAACAGGGATATTTTGATTTGTTAAATATTTTTGGTCAAGTTTTTCTTCAATTACTTCAATTGCATAAATTCCCATCATTCCAATACTTGCAGCTGTTAATGCTTTGAATAATCCACCTTCTTGACCTAAATAATTTGCAGTTGCAATTGCACTTCCTGTAGCAATTGCTCCTTGAGAAGTTCTTTTAATAGTATCTTTAATTGCCTCTTTTTTTGTTATTTGTCTTGATTGTGCTTTTTTATAATTAATTGCTCCACTAATAACAGCACTAGCAACAGCTCCACTAATAACATGACCTAAAACATTTCTTGGTGTTCCGGTATTGATAGTAATATCTTTCATTCTTCTTCCTTAGCTTTTTCTTTTTTCTTCTCTTCTATGCACTCTTTTGTAGCACAAATAGTCTCTTTTATTTCATTTACATTTTCTTTTGTTTTTTCAAATAGTTTTGAAGTTTTTTCTTTTAGTTTGTCTTTATTACTAAAAGCAATAACAGCACCAGCACCTACAGCCAATCCTAATATAAATGGTAAAGCCATTTTTTACTCCTCTTCTTCAATATTTTTTTTTGAAATATAGTTATTTAAAAGTGCAATAATAGCACCACCTAAAACAGCACCACTAACCATAGATAGATTTAATTTTGAAAAGATTTTAGATATTGAACTTTCATCAATATTTCCAGACATAATATCATCTAAAATAACTTGATATTCTCCAAGTTTTTCCATAATATTTTCTTGATTTATATTTGTATTATTTCCATTTGAATAGTGATTTATTACACAATTTCTAAATGCAGGTAGATGATTATTATATGAAGCAGCTTGTAGTTTGAAAAGAGTATCTTTTATATCATCTTCAACTGCATAACCTAATAAATTGTTATACATAGCAATATTTGCTATTTCTCCTGCAACTCCCATTTCACAACACTCAATTAAAGTGTTTGGAATTTCAATTCTTGAAGCCCAATTATTTATTGGAACTTCAATATTATATTTTTGCATTAGTTGAATAAGTGTAGCATAGTGAATAGCTTCTGCCTCTTTAATATTTACAAAAGGTTGAACTAAACCAAATTTTTCAATTATTTTTGTATATGTTTCATAAGCTTTGAACTCATCATATACAGCAATTCTTAAAATCTGAGTTTGAACAGGAATGTCACTATTTATATCAACTCTTGCTTTTATTAATAAGGATTCATCAATATTTTCTTCCATTAAATTACCTCCTTTGCAAGTTTGTTTATGAGTATTGATAACTCTTCTAAATTTTCATTTTTAACTAAATCTTCCCAAAGTTTTGGTTTAAAAATATTTGGGTCGTAAGTAATTGTAACAGATGCAATAATTTTATTTATTTTAATATTTATTATTCCATCTATTTTTTTTGGTAAATCTTCTATATCACTTAAAGAGATATTTCCAGCATTTTGTGTAATTTTTGGATTAACTCTTACTCTTAGCCTTCCAGGAGTATGTGCAATAATAGAAAAATAACTAGCAATTTTTATAATATCATCTGTACTTATCAAAAATAATCCTTTCTTAGATGTATTTTTTCTTTTTAAATATTAAAGTAAACTTATTATAAACTAATAATTATTATCAAAAGATTATTGACATCTTTCACATAAGCCATAAATTGTCATTACATGTTCTTTTAAAATAAAATTGTTTTTACTTGCAATTTTAATTTGATTTAATTCAATTAAATCATCAGTAAACTCAATAATTGTGCCACAAGAAGTACAAATAAGGTGGTCATGATGATCTGAAAGATTAAGTTCATATCTTAAAATCCCATCTCCAATATCTAACTGATTTACAAGTTTCATATCATGAAAAAATTTCATAGCTCTATAAACTGTTGCAATACCGATAGATACATTATAAATTGTTTTTATCTCATTTGATATATCTTCAGCTGTTAGATGTTTTTTTGAAAAGTATAAAACTTTTAAAATATAATCTTTTTGTATTGAATTTTTTAAACCAATTTTTGAAACTTGTTTTTTAAAATTTTTTAAAAATATATTAAATGCTACTTCTTGATTATTTTCCATTAGTTTATACCTTTTATTAAGATAAATATTACACTAAAACCAAGAGTTAGTCCATATAATTTCCATAAATTTTTATGAATTTTTACATTTGTTTTGTACAAAGATGAATTTGAGATTTTTTCATTATTAACATCCATAAAGTTTTTCATATTAAACTCCTTTTATTAAATGAAACTTTAACATTAAATTTCTTAAAAGAATATTGATTGTAATTATCATTTTAAATGAAAATTAAGTATTTCATAAATATAATCAAAAAAAATAAAAAGGATTTTTATGTTAAATGTTACTCTTTTAACATCAGTTGCAAAAAGTGCCTTAGTTGGGGCAGTTGCGACAAAATTGGTTGATACATTAGTCTCTTCAAAAATAAATAATAAAATTGAACAAAATAAATGGCTTAGAGATACAAAATTGGATTTATATTCTAAATTAACAGAAGAGATTATGTTAATTGATGATGAAAATTTTCAAACACAAATTAGAGAAATAAAAAGAATTTCAGCAAAAATCATACTTTTGGTAAATGATAGAAAATTAGAAGAGAAAATTGAAGATTATATAAATAGATTAAACAGATTTTCTCAAAATGAAAAAATTGAGAGAAATGCCTTATCTTTAGTAAATAAAGATATGATTTCTTATTTACAAAAAAATATTCGATTATAGAGGAAACTTTATAATTGAATATTTTCTTTCACTTTTATACTAAAGATTGACTAAAATCATTTTAAACTGATAAATTCTTAGATACACTTTTTTATTAATCATAAAAGGATTTTGATGTTTGGTTTTATTTTTGGTAAAAAAGAGAAAAAATTCAAAAGAGAAAAAACTTTTGTTTGTAAACATTGTAAATACACATGTGAGGGTTGTAATACCAGATTTTGTTATGCCTGTCATGCAAATCCTGGTAATCCTTGCCCTAGATGTGGTAAAACAAATTTACAAGAAAAAGAGATTAAATAGAAATTCTTTTTTAGTTTTAGATTATTATTGAAAAAGAAACACCATATTTATCATTTACAACATTTATTTTACCTCTAAAATGGCTTTCAATAATCATTTTTGACATATAAAGTCCTATTCCATTTCCTTTTTGTTTAGTTGTAAAATATGGTTCAAATATCATATTAATAAATTTATCTTCTATTCCTCCTGCATTATCTGAAATAGTAGTTTTTGAAATATTATTTTTTGTATCAATTGCAATTTTTATTTTAGGTTTTTTTATATTTCTTGAAATAATTGCATCTTTTGAGTTTGTTAAAAGATTTAATATAACTTGGGAATACTCATTTTCATAAGCATAGATTTGTTTATCTTTTATTACATTAAAATCAAATTCTATTTCATGACTTTCAAAAATAGGTTCCATTATATCAAGAGCCTTTTTTACAGCATTACTAATATAAAAAAGCTCTTTTTCTTTATTTAATTTATAAAAATCCATAAAATTATCAATCGTTTTTGACATAAAATCTAATTGTGAATTTGATTCCTCAATTTTTTCATTTAGATATTTTTTATTTATTGGGTTATCTTCAAATGCAAGTTGCAAATTCATATTTATAAAACCAAGATGAGTTAATGGTTGTCTCCATTGATGGGCAATATTATTAATCATCTCTCCCATGGAAGCTAGTTTACTTTTATGAATTAAAAGTTTTTCTTTTTCATTTTTTTCTTTTACTAAAATCTTTAACATATATCCTAATGCAAAACTAAAAATTAAAGATTCTAAAGGAGCTCCTATATGAATTATATAAATATTACTAATAGGAAATATTCTATTTTCAGCAATATAAATAAATATAGATACAACTAACCAACCAAAAGTATAAATAATTGCATATTTATCACCTTTTAAAATAGCTATAAATCCAGCAATAGTTGGAATTAGAAAACCTATATAAAAAGGTAAATACTCATAAAGAATCGAGTATTTATAAATACATATAGCTACTAAATCAAAGATATTTAATAGAATAAAAAAGTTAAAAAAATTATGAACTTTTGGTATTTTTTCTTTTGTATTTAAAATAGTTTGTGTAAATAAAAGTGTAAATAAAAAACTAAGAGTTTCACAAAAATCAACTATTGCTTGGGGAATTGAGTCAGGATATGGTTTATAACTAAAATATACAAAACCAATCAAAGATAATAAAACAAAAAATTGCATTAAGGAGTAATATAAAAAACATCTCATTTTTGTTGAAAAATAGATAATGATATAGTATAAAAAAGCACAAAATATTATTCCATAAGAGATACCATATAAAATACCTTCAAATTTTAATAAATAGGTATATTCAAAATTTGTAATTGTATTCCATCTAAATTCAGCTCGTTTTGGTTTTTCATATTTATAGTGAAAAAATAGTTCATTTTTTTGATTAGAATCTAGTTTTATTACCATTGTATTATTTATTATTTCATAATTTGCATTTGTATAAATTAATGAATTTTTATCAGAAACAATTGTCAAATAATTTATTCTATTTTTTAGTTTTTCTAAATCAATTTTAAATTTGATTGTAAACTCTTTTATCTTTTTTGTTTTATATTCTGTAAAAGAGGCTTCTTTAAAATTTATATTATCTTCAGATATATAATCTTTGATAAAATAGTGTGCTTGTAGGTTTGATATAAATAGGATTAAAAGTAATAAATATTTCATTTTGAAATTATACTTAATTAATATTAATAATAGTTATCATAATTTAGAAAATATTTTGTATAATATGAAATGAGTAGAAATGAATTTAAAAATATAAAGATTTTATTTGTTGAAGATGAAGATAATATTAGAATTAATGCAACTTCATATTTAAAAAGATTGTTTGATGAGGTTTATGAAGCAAAAGATGTAAATGAAGCATTTGAGATTATTGAAGTTAAAAAACCTCATATTATTATAACTGATATAAATTTGCCTAAAACAAATGGTTTAGAGATGGTGAAAAAGATTAGGCAAAAAAATTTAGATACAAAAATTATAGTATTAAGTGCATATACAAAAACTGATTATTTGTTAGAAGCTGTTGAGTTGGGACTTGAAAAATATTTAGTCAAACCAATTCGACATGAAACAATATTTCCAATATTAAATCAATGTGTAAATAAAATAAGAAACAATAACAAAAATCTAAAATATTTTTCAAAAGATTCTTATTTTAATCTTTTGAGTAAATCCTTATTTGTAAATAATGAACAAGTGAAACTAACAAATAAAGAGACAGATTTTTTGACTTTACTTTGTGAAAATAACAACAATTTAGTAACTTATGAAACAATTCAAGCAGTTGTTTGGAATGAATCTTTTATGAGTGAAGATGCAATTCGTTCAGTTGCAAGAAAATTAAGAAGTAAACTTCCAAAGAATTCTTTAGAAAATTTCTCAAAAGTTGGATATAAAATAATTACAATTTTTTAAAAAATTAATAATTATTTTTATCTAACAAAAAAAATAAAAATATCTTTATAAAATCATAAAATAAAAAACTAAATTTACCATAAAATAGTAATTTAAAATCAATTATATTAAAAAAATGTCCTAAAAATGTCTTTGTTAAAAAATTATTTTTATAGGCAAAAATTACTTTTCTACTAAGGAATAATTAAGAAAACAATTGATTTAATTCCATAATTAATTGAGAGTAATTATCATAATTATAATGAAAAAAGGAAACATATGAAAAATATTGAAAGAAAAATAATTCCATTATCACTTTGTTTGTCATTAGCATTATCTGCAAATGCAAAAGCAGAAGAAAAAACTATTCTGGAAGAGATTAAAGTATCTGAAGAGCTTGGATATTATATTAGTGAAGGTACAACAGAAGGGGTAGATTCATATACAACAAAAAGTATGGGAACAGCAACAAAATTAAATTTATCTGTTAAAGATACCCCACAATCTGTAAAAGTATTGACGAACCAATATTTAAAAGATACAAATATAAGTTCTTATCAAGATGTACTTGAAAAAATACCTGGAGTTACTTTAAATAGATGGGATGAAAGAGTTAATGCAAGTGCAAGAGGATTTGATATTGACTATTACAAAATTGATGGAATGCCCACTTATTCAACTTATAATGAAAGAGATTTTGATTTATCTGTATATGATAGAGTTGAATTAGTAAAAGGAGCAAATGGATTAACAACTGGTTATGGTAATCCTTCAATGAGTATTAATCTTGTTAGAAAAAGAGCAAATAGTAAAGAATTAACAGGAGATATTTCAGCAACTGCTGGTTCTTGGGACTCTTATGGAATAGCAGCAGATGTGGGTTCTGCTTTAAATGAAAGTGGAAGTGTAAGAGGAAGAGTTGTTTTAAAACATGAAGAACAAGATTCATATATGGATAATTATAAAAGAGAAAATAATTTATTTTATGGAGTAATAGATTCAGATTTAAGTGATACTACTTATTTATCAACGGGAGTTTCATATCAAAATTTAGATAGAGATGGTGTTAGATGGGGTGGTTTACCTGCTTTTTATAGTGATGGAACAAGAACTGATTTTAGTAGGTCAAAAACTGTAAGTGATGATTGGACTTATTGGAATAGTGAAATAAAATCTGTATTTGCTGATTTAAAACAATATTTACCAAAAGATATGACTTTAAATTTATCTTATGCTTATGATGAAATAAATACTGATACAGCTTTATTATATTTTTCTGGTAAAGTTAATAAAGTAGATGGTAGTGGGTTACAATATATGGATTGGGAAGCTCAAACTCAGAATAAACAACATAATATTGATTTATCTATGAACATACCTTATAAACTTGCTAAAAAAGAACATGAATTAGTGATTGGAACTTCTTATAATTTAGATAAAACAACAAAATATGAAGGAAGATATCCAAATGGATATTACTCTACACTAAACAATTTTTATGATTATAATTTAACACTTCCAAGTGCTTCAAGTTCTGATGCACCTTATATTTTACAGCCAGAACAAATTGAACAAAAAGCAATTTATTTAGCAAATAATATTTTATTGATGGATGATTTAAAATTTATTGTAGGAGCAAGAGTTAGTAACTGGGAATATACAAGTAAAAATTCAACAAAACAGAGTAGAAAATTTGATAATGAATTAACACCTTATGTTGGATTAGTTTATGATTTAGACAAAAATCATTCAATCTATACAAGTTATACAAGTATTTTTAAACCACAAGATAAAAAAACAGTTAGTGGGGAGTATTTAGACCCAATTGAAGGGAATAATTATGAAATAGGAATTAAAGGAGAATATTTTGATAATAGATTAAATACATCTTTAGCACTATTTAGAATAGAACAAGATAATGTAGCAGAAGATGATCCTTCTGGAACTTTTGTTCCTGGAACAACAACAGTAGCAAGTGTATCAGCTGATGGAGTAACAAGTAAAGGATTTGAATTTGATATAGCAGGACAAATAACTGATAACTTCAGTATGGATTTTGGATTAGCAAATTTTGAAGCTGAAGATGCAAATGGAGAAAAGTTTAATACAAAGGCTTCAAGAACAACAGCCAATATTTTTGCGAAATATAAAGTAAATGAATATAGAGCAGGTCTTGGATTAAATTATAAAAGTAAAATTTATACTGGAACAGGTTTATCTGAAATTACACAAGACGCTTATATAACTACTGATTTAATGTTAGGTTATGAATTATCAAAAAATACAGATTTACAATTAAATATAAATAATATTTTTGATAAAGAGTATTACACTGGAATTGGAGCAAATTCAATGGTTTATGGTGATCCAAGAAATACAACACTTACAATGAGATATAAATTCTAAAAAAGAGACTTTTAAAGTCTCTTTTTTATTTTAGGAGAAAAATGAAAAAATTAATAAAATCTTTATCTATTCCTGAATCAAGTGGAAAAAAGATAGGTTTATTTAGAACAATTTGTGCAATATTTGGTGGTTTGTTAGTTGCTTATCTTTCAATGACTTTACTAATATTTTTAATTCCAGCTAGTGTTGGAGAATCAATAATAATTCCTTTACTTTTAAATACTTTTGTTTGGGCAGTTTGTGCTTTATGGATTAGTTTATCTTCTACAAAATTAAATGCTTTATTAAAAGTTATTGTTCCATCTTCTATTTTTTCTATTTTGATAATAATTTTATATAATATTTGAGGTAAATAAATGAGTAAACAATTTAATCAAAGACTTCAAAGGGTTCATGTAGCAACTGGAATTTCCCTTTCATTACTTATGTATATTGCTGTATTTTTTGGAATCTTTGCAATATTACTTCCTTATATTCAAGTATGGGAAAAACCATCACGACATTTTAAATTAGCTGATATTTCAACAATTGATTATGGAGCTATGATTGATCCAGTTTTAGCAGATTCTGATTATCCAAAAATAAATGGAATTCATATAATACTTCCTGGATATATGGGTGATCCAGCATTAAGAATAAGTACAGATTTTACTAAAACACGAGTTTTTAATCCAAATACAAATCAAGAAGTTGAAAATGAAGACAAAGCATCAGAACTTGCAAAGTTTTTAAATCATATGCATTATGGGAGACCTTTTAAGGATTTTGGATATATTTTATTTGGTCTTATGGCAGTAGGTGTTATGTTTTTAGTTATTGGTGGAGTAATACTTATAACAAAAATAAAATATAAAAATAGTTCAAAAACAGCAACTAGCAGATTTTCAAAATGGCATAGAAAAATATTTACATTTGTCTTTCCTCCTTTTATTATTATAACTTTAACAGGGGCATTGATGAATATAGGATTTACAGGTTCAGCTCCAATGGCTTATCTTGCATCAAAAGGCGAAGCAACAAATGTTTTACAACTAACTTATCCAATTTTATATCCACTTGAAAAAGAGATAGAAAAGAAAAATGATAATGTTCAAATGATAACAATGAATGAATTAATCAAAAAAGCAAAAGAAATTAATCCAAATATTGATATTCAAGAAATAGAACTCACAAATTGGCAAGATTCAAGTGCAACTGCAAAACTTGAAGGATATAATCCATATATGCCATTTTTAAATGGAATTTCAAACAAACCAAGTGTGACTTTAAGTGGAGTTGATGGAAGTTTGATAACACAACAAACAGTAATGGATAAACATTGGTCTGGACTATTTTATGATAGTGTTTTTTTCTTACATTTTTTGTTTGGTGTTGATACTTTTACTAGATTTTTAGTAGCAATAATTATGACAATTTCAACTTTTGCAATTGGTTTTGGAGTTTTATTATGGCTTGAAAAAAGAGCAAGAAAATTCCCTGAAGGAATACCAGTATATCAAGGAATGGGAAAACTTTCTTTAGCAGTAATGATTGGAGTTATTCCTGCAACAGGTTTACTGTTTTTTTTACAGTGGTTATTACCTTTTGATATGCAAAATAGAGTTTTAATACAAAAAGAACTTTTTGCAATATTATGGGTAGGAACTTTAACTTGGTCTTTTTACAGATTAAACTCTTATCAAACAGCAAAAGAGTTTCTTTTCTTAGGTGGAATTTTATTTATGTTAAGTCCAATTGTGCATTTTATTAATAGTGGTTTTTCACCAATTAGACTTTTAAATGAAGAGATGTTTACTATTTTAAACGTTGATATTGGTTTATTTTTGTTTGGTGCGATATTGTTTTTTGTTGCTTATAAACTTCCTACAAAAAGAGAAGAAATCCAAGCTTTTTGGACAAAAAAAATTTAAAAGGATTTACAAATATGAAAAAAATTATGTATATTTTTCTTTTTTTAACTTCATATATTTATTCACATGAATTGATGTTAAATGTTATAGAAAATAGGGATAAAACAGTTACTTTAATTGGTGGAGAAACAATTCCTGGTGCTATGATTAGATTTGAATCATTACAAACAGGAGAAGTGATTTTTAAACAAAGATTACCAAAAGAGAGTGAAATTACTGTTTCAATACCAAATGAACCTTATCAGATTGTTCTTGATGGAGGTCCAGGTGAAAAAGTTATTAAAACAGGAATTTTTGAAAAAAGAGATGATGAAATAAAAGTAAAACCAGAAATAAAAGAAAAATTAACAAAACCAGAACATGAAGTACATGAATGGGATAGTTTTACTTTAACATTTTTTCTAATTATTATGGTTTTATTAATTTTAACAATCTATTTTAGTAATAAAAATAGTAATAAAATTTTAAAACAATTAAAAAATACACAATTATAAAGAGGCTCCTCTTTATAATATTGATAGCAATTATCAATTTTATTTATTTTTAAGATTTCTTGCGTTAATATCCCGTTTACATTTTGTTAATAATTAGTTAAAAATTTTACGAGAGTGATAATGAAAGAAAAAAAAGATAAAAAAATTGATAGTAAAGAGATTTTCAATCAGACAAATATCATAACAATTGTTCATGATGGACAAGAATATCACTTAAGAATCACAAAAGCAAATAAACTAATCCTAACAAAATAATTATATTAAATAGCTAGCCAAAAAATAAAAAGTTCTCCTAAAAAGTAGCCAGCCAAAAATTAAAATCAAACATAAAAAATATTTAATTTTCTTGGAGGGAAATAAAATTGAGAAATCATATCGTAAGTAAAAAACACAAAACTACAAATTATCTAGGTGCATCTGTTGTAACAGCAGCAGTATTATTAACAACTCCTATGATGCTTAATGCTGAAGCAACAACTGTATTAGACAAAATCGATGTTGTTGAAGTTGAAAAAAATGATTATACAGAAAAATATAAAGTGGATAAATCATCTTCATCTAAAGTTACACAAGAATTAGTTGATACTCCTCAAACAATACAAGTTATTACAAAAAAAGTAATGGATGAACAACAAGCAACTACTTTACAAGAAGCTTTAAGAAATACTCCTGGTATTACTTTAAATCTTGGTGAAAATGGAA
The DNA here is from genome assembly GCF_003544915.1 of Arcobacter ellisii. Taxonomy (NCBI): domain Bacteria; kingdom Pseudomonadati; phylum Campylobacterota; class Epsilonproteobacteria; order Campylobacterales; family Arcobacteraceae; genus Arcobacter; species Arcobacter ellisii. The sequence continues at coordinate 856,605 of NZ_CP032097.1, forward strand.
ACACAAACTCAAAAGATAATATCAATATGAGAGGTTTTGATGTTCAAGGAAGTATTTTCAAAGATGGAATTAGAGATTTAACAAATGCAGCAAAAGATATGTACAACACTGAAGCTGTTGAAGTTACAAAAGGTGCAGTTGGTTCTGATAATGGAAGAGGTGTTTCTTCTGGATATATAAATCAAGTTACAAAAACAGCAAAAAATGTTGATGAAGTTTCTGGAACAGTAGGGTATAGCACTGCAAAAAATGCAAGATTAACAGCTGATTTAAACAAAGCACTAAATGAAACAACAGGTGTTAGATTAAATGTTATGAAACAAAAAGGTGAAGTAGCTGGGCGAGATGAAGTTGAAATAGATAGAACTGGAATTGCTGCTTCTGTTGCATTTGGAATTGGGACAGCTTCAAGAACTACAATTAATTATGAACATACTATTCAAGATGATGTTCCAGATGGAGGAATTCCAACTGTTGGACTTGATGGTTTAAATCAAAAAGTTGATTCTTCAACATTTTACGGAAGCGTAAATGATTTTGAAGAATCTAAAAGTGATACTTTTACAGTTAAATTTGAACAAGATTTCGCTTCAAATTCAACATTCTCAAATACTATGAGATATGGTAAAACTAGACAAGAGATGTTATTAACTTCTCCATTTAATTATGACTCAACAGCAAATACAGTTGATAGAAGATTACATGCTAGATGGCAAGAGAATGAATTATTAACAAATCAATCAAATATAAAAACTGAATTTAAAACAGGTATGTTAATTCATAATGTAAGTACAGGTGTAGAAATTACAAAAGAGAATCAATTAACAAAAAATTATGCTTCTCAAACAGCTCAAATAACAGATTTATATAATCCAACAGCTATTTCTTGGAATGACTTAACTTTCTCTGGTCAAAAAAGTGATGGAGAAACAACTACAATTGGAGCATATTTATTTGATTCAATTAGTATTGGTGAGAAATTTATCCTAACAGGTGGTGGAAGATTTGATAGATATGAAACAACAAATGATGTAGTTTCAAGTACTTTAGTTGCTTCAACATTAGAAGATGATGGGCACTTAAATAGTTATAAAGCAGGGTTAGTTTACAAACCACTTGATAATGGAAGTGTTTACATCTCAAGAGCAACTACACAATTACCTCCAGGTGGAGCCAACTTTACTTTAAGTGCAACAACTACAAATGCAAATAATCCAGATATGGAACCACAAAAATCAACTACTGATGAAATTGGTACAAAATGGGATTTATTAAATAATAGAATTTCTTTAACAACAGCTATTTATAAAACAGTAGTTGAAAATGAAACTATGACAGAAGCAGACGGAACTACTTCTCAAAATGGTGAAAAAGAAGTAAAAGGAATTGAGTTTGGTATTGTAGGTGATATCACTGATAAATGGAGTATGAGTGCAGGACTTGCAAAAATGGATACTGAATATACTAACTCAACATCAACAAATGAAGGATTAAGTCTAAGATTTGCTCCTGAACATACAGCAACTTTATGGACAACATATAAATTTACACCAGCGTTTAATCTAGGAGCAGGTGCAAGATATGTAGGAACTCAAGAAGTTAAAATAAGTACAACTTCAACAGCTCCTATTTCAAAAATTGAAGAGTATGTTGTTTATGATGCTATGGCTTCATACAAATATAACAAAAATATTACTTATCAATTAAATGTTTATAATTTAACTGATGAAGAGTATGTTGCAAATATGAATAATTCTGGAAGAAGATACACACCAGGTGCTTCAAGAAGTGGATTATTAACTTTTGCATATAAATTTTAATTAATTCAATCCTTCGGGATTGAATTATTATTTTATAGATGAAATTTTGTTTTATTTATAAAGTAATAAAAGGAAAAAAGATGATTTTACATATTCCAAATGTTTTAACTAAAGAGCAGTTAATTGAGTGTAGAAGATTATTAGATAATGCCAATTGGATAGATGGAAAATTAACTGCTGGAAGTCAAGCTGTTAATGTAAAAAATAATTTTCAATTATCAGAAAATGATGAACTAACTGCATATTTAAGAGAAGTTATAACAAATGCTTTGAGTTGTAATCCTTTGTTTATAAGTGCAGCTTTACCAAATCATATTATTTCACCATTTTTTAACAGATATGAAAATGGTGGAAACTATGGAAATCATGTTGATAACTCAATAATGTTTGATAAAAAAATGAAAAAAAATTATCGTACAGATATCTCTTGTTCATTATTTTTTACAGACCCAGAAGAGTATGAAGGTGGAGAAATGGTTATTGAAGATACTTTTGGAACACATGAAGTAAAACTTCCAGCAGGAGATATGATTCTTTATCCATCAACTTCTTTACATAGAGTTGAACCTGTTACAAGTGGAGCTAGAATGGTTAGTTTTATGTGGGTTCAAAGTATGATAAGAAGTGCTTGGAAAAGAAGTATGTTATTTGAACTTGATAATACTATTCAAAGTATAAGAGCAAAATATGGTGAAACAAGTGAAGCTGTAAATTTATCAATTCATTATCATAAACTTCTTCAAGAGTGGGCTGAACTTTGAAAGAAAAATTAACTTTTATTCCAAATGATTTAGTCTCTTTAAAAGACTATGAACGATATGCAAAAGAGCGAATGAGTATTAACTCTTTAGCTTATGTTTGTAGTGGAGCAGGAGATGAAATAACTTTTAAAAGAAATGAAGAGGCATTTCAAGAAATATATTTAGAAGCTAATACTTTAGAAGATTTAAGTGAAGCAAATACAAAAATAGAACTTTTTGGACAAACTTATGACTCTCCAATAATCTTAGCACCAGTTGCTTATCAAAAATTAGTGGATATAAATGGTGAAATAGCAACTGCACAAGCTGCAAATGTTACAAATACTTGTATGTGTGTTAGTTCTTTTTCAAGTTGTACTTTAGAGGAGATTTCAGAATCTACAAAATCACCATTATGGTTTCAATTATACATTCAACCTGATATGAAAACAAATTTAGAACTAATACAAAAAGCTGAAATCTTAGGTTTTAAAGCAATAGTCATAACTATTGATGCACCAATTTCAGGAATTAGAAACGTAGAACAAAGATATGGATTTTCTTTACCTGAAAATATTAGTGCAGTAAACATAAATAATCCAATTCAAACTATAAGTAATTTTGAAAATATTTTAGAAATGGCAAAAATACTTCCTACTTGGAAAGATATAGAATTTATTAAAAATAATACAAAACTTCCAGTTATTTTAAAAGGAATAACAAACACTTCTTACGCAAAAAAAGCAATAGATTTAGGAATTGATGGAATTATTGTTTCAAATCATGGGGGAAGAACTTTAGATACACTTCCATCAACTATAGAAATTTTGCCAAAAATAACAAAAGCTGTTGATAAGAAAATTCCAATTTTATTTGATGGTGGAATAAAAAGAGGAACAGATATTATAAAAGCTATAGCTTTAGGTGCAAGTGCAGTTTTAATTGGTCGTCCAATTATGTATGGTTTAGCAACAGCAGGTGCTTTAGGTGTTGCACATACACTTAAAATCTTAAAAGAAGAATTAGAAGTTTCTATGATTTTTACAGGTTGTAAAGATATAAAGCAGATAAAAAATAAAGAGATTATTTTTTAAAATTACTCTTTATTAAAAATTTTGCTCCATTTTCGTAGCTATAAGTTATAGTTCCCATAAGTTGAAATTTTACAATCATATTTATAAGTCTTAATCCCAAAGTTTCATTTGAAATTTTAGAGAACTCTTTTTGTAAACCTTTTCCATTATCTTTAACTATTAGTTCTATTTCTTCATTATTGTTTTTCAAAATATAAATTTCAAGTTTAGGATTTTTTTGGTTTATAAAGGCATATTTAAAAGCATTTGTTAGTAGTTCATTTAAAATTAAGCCATAAGGCATTGCTGTTTCTATTGATAAATTTATATCTTCAACTTTCATTTTTATCTCTATTTTTTCATGATAATTATATGTTTTTGAAATGGTTTGAACTAAATCATTTATATAATTTTTTAAAGAAATTTCACTCAAATTTGTAGATTCATAAAGTTTTCTGTGAAGAAGTTCCATAGTGTAGAGTCTTTCTTGAATATTAAATAAGACTTTTTTTGCTTTAACATCATCTATTTCTTCTTCTTGTAACTCAATAAGACTTATTGTTAAAGCAAGATTATTTTTTACTCTATGATGAATTTCTTTTAATAAAATATCTTTTTCTTCCAAAGATTTTGTAAGTTGTTTATTTAATATCTCTATATCTTTTAACATTTTTCTAACAAGTATTAAAATAAGAAAAATGCCAATTGCTAAAGCTATTAAAGTTTCAGGAAGTAAAAATTTTACTAAAAAACTTGTATTGTTTTTATCTTCAAGCTCTTTTTTATCAAGACTAAATTTTAAAAAACGATTTTTTTCATTTTTAAAATTTAATTTAAAACACCAAACAATAAAAGTTTTATTATCTATTTTTTCTTCTGAGGTAAAAAAATCTTTATCGATATTAGAATTAAAAAACTCAACTTTTGAGCTTTTTAAAGCTAAATTTTTTTCTAAAATCTCTTTTAACTCTATTTCTAAAGTAGATTCATTTACTAAATCTTTTGCTACTAAAAGGGCTTTTGTTATATGTGTAACATCATCTTTTATATTTTTTTCTTCAATTTTTGGTTGAGCAAGGGCTGTTCTTAAAAAAATAGAAAAAAAAGTTATGATAAAAAAAATAATTAAAACTTTTGTAATTAAAGAATAGTTCTTTAAATTAAATATTTTCATTATCATTTTCTAATTTTAATCTATAGCCTTCTTCATATAAATTTTCAAAAGGATTAAATCCAAGCTTATTTTTCAATCGATAAATAAGAGATCTTAATTTTGATAAATCATAAACATCTTCTCTATAAATAAAATTAAATATTGTGTTAAAACTTACGACTTTACCAGCATTTAATGAGAGTATTTCAAAAAGTTTTTTTTCTGTTTTTGTAAGATAAAAGGGTTTTTCATCTATAAAAAGTTCCAACTGAATAGTGTCAAATTTTATATTTTTTGTAAGGTTGATAAATTTAGTTTTATTTGGTTTTAAAAGTGTTTTATTTTTGAAGAAAAATTGATGTTTGTGCATTGTTGTGTTTATTGCAACTTTTAACTCTTCATTTCTGCAAGGTTTTATCAAATATGCATAGGGTTCTGCTTCCATTGCTTGATTTAATATTTTGTCATTGTAGTATGAAGTCAAAAAAATAATTGGAATATTAAAATTTTTCCAAATATAAGTAGCTACATCAATCCCTGTTTTTGTTGAGTTTAAATTTATATCAACAATAGCTAAATCAGGATAATAATTAATTGTGTGTCGGATTGCATTTTCAGCTGTTGTAGCAATTCCACTGATTTCAAATCCCATTTTTTTTAATTTTAATTCCATTGCCATAGCGAGGATTGATTCATCTTCAACAATTAAAATATCAAAATTCTTTTTTGAACATAAATTACTCGACAAATTTAAAAACCCTTATTTTAAAGTGCTTAATTATAAAGTAAAGTTCTTTAAATTAGTTTTAATTTTAATAGTTATTATCAAAAATATCATTTTTGAGTCATTATTTAACAATATAATTTCATAAGTTTTTACTAAAAAACAAAATAGCCAGCAAAAGTAAGTTCTCCTACAAATAGCCAGCCAAAATATTTTACTTACAAGGAAAAAATATGAAGATTAATATGGCAAAAACAGCTGCAACTTTATTATTAGTAAATATTGTATTAGTAGCTGAAGATACAACAACATTAGATGATATAAATGTAACGACAGTTAGTACAGCTTCTGGTTATGAGCAAAAATTGAAAGACGCTCCTGCAAGTATCACAGTTATTTCAGGGGAAGAAATTGCTAAAAAATCATATACAGATTTATCTGATGTTTTAAAAAGTGTTCCAGGAGTAATTGTTCAAGGAAGTGGAACAGAACAATCTATTTCTATTAGAGGTATGAGTAGTTCTTATACACTATTTTTGATTGATGGAAGACCAGCTCAAGGTGGAGATACTTTTGAATTTAATGGTGGAGGAAAAGGTCAACAACTTGCACTTATGCCACCACTTGAAATGATTGAAAGAATTGAAGTTGTAAGAGGTCCAGCTTCAGGACTTTATGGTTCTGATGCAATGGGTGGAGTTATAAATATTATTACAAAAAAAGTGATGAATAAATGGGCTGGAAGTGTTTCTACTGAATATATAGTTGCTGATAAAAACAATGATGTAAATGGAAATGGATATAACACAAGTTTTGTATTAAATGGACCACTAATAAAAGATGTTTTAGGTTTTCAATTATCAGGTGGAATTAGAGGAACACAAGAGGGAAGTCAAACAGCATTTGGAGATTCTACAACATCTGATGGAGATTATATAAATAAAAATATTGGAACAAAATTTACTTGGAAAGTTGATGATTCAAATACAATTACAACAGGACAAACTCATACAGATACTTTAAATAAAAGAACACCAGGTGAATCTTTAGCAACAACAGCAACTGCATCAAGACAAGGTTCATTAAAAAACAACTATTTTTTAAGCCATGATGGTACTTATGATAGATTAATTTTAAGTTCATATATCAATTATGATTATGCAAAAAATAATACTACAAGGGGAACTGGAAATGGAGTTCAGTTTGAAACAGTAACCCTTAATACACAAGCAACTTATATGTTTGATACACATACTCTTTCAGCAGGTGCAACATATAAAAATGAACAACTAAGTGATGGAGCAACTGGTTTAACTTATGTATATAATCCAACAGGATATATTACTTTAGAGAGATATCAAAACTCTTTATTTTTAGAAGATGAGTGGATGTTAACTGATGATTTAGCATTAACTTTAAGTGGAAGATATGATAATAATGAACAATTTGGAGATCAAATAAGTCCAAAAGCCTATCTAGTTTATCATTTAACTGATAATTTAAGCCTAAAAGGTGGAGTGATAGCAGGTTATAAAGCACCATCACTTAGAAATTCTGCACCTGAATTTATTCCAACATCAAGAGGTGGATACTCTTTACCAAATAGTGAATTAACGCCTGAAACTTCTTTAACATACGAAAGTGGACTTGATTATGAAAACAATGATTTAGGATTAAAATCTAGTTTAACAGTTTATCAAACAGATTTCAAAGATAGAATTACAAGAGGTGATATTATTTGTGCAGCAGGTGTAGAGTGTGTATATAATGGTGTTACTTATCCAGCAGCAGCTTATAGTTATAGAGAAACTGTAAATGTAGATGAAGCTGAGGTTAAAGGTGTGGAATTTACATTTGATTATGAATTAACTGAGGACTTAAATTCAAGATCAAATTATACTTATACTCATTCTGAACAAAAATCTGGCTCTAATATAGGAGAACCTTTAAATGATTTACCAAAACATGTATTTAATACGGGATTGGTTTATGATATAACTAAAGCAACTAATTTATGGTCACAATTAGCTTTTATAGGTGAAGGAATAAGTGATACAACAGCATCAGTTAGTTATACAACTATTGATACTGGGTTTATTCATAAAATTTCAAAGGATATAACATTTAAAGCTGGTGTTTATAATATTACAAACAAAGAAGTTGCAAATAGTGTAAATGGATATGTAGATGGTAGAAAATATAGCTTTGGAATGAATTATAAATTCTAAAAAAAGATAAGTAGGCTTCTACTTATCTAATAAATAATAACAATTATCAATTTCGTTAAAAAACCGTTAAAAATCATAAGTTAAAATCCAATTTTAAAAAATAAAGGAGTTACATGAAAAATCTTATTTATTCAATATTGATATCATCAACTGCAATTATTAATCTTAGTGCCCATGACATTTGGTTAGAATTTGATGATAAAAAAGATGAGGTAAAATTATATTTTGGAGAATTTGAAGATAAACATTTAGAAAGTGGTGAAAAATTTTCCAAGATAAAAGAGGGAATTTTATATCCTTCTGAATTATTAAAAGAAGTTAAAAGAAATGATAATAATATTACATATTCTCTAACAAAAAAAGATGATGTAGTTGTTATTAGAACTGCAGAACCTAAAAAAGCAAGAGATTTAGAAATTATTGAAAATAAAATTTCTTATTTAAAAACTGGAAGAGTAAATACTCAATCTTTTGTTGATTTTGATATTGTGCCACTTAACAAAGATAGTAATAGTTTTAAAATTCTTTTTAAAAATGAACCAATTAAAAAATCAAGAATTACAGTTATCTCTCCAACAGGTTGGGAAAAAACATTTATGAGTAGTGATAAAGGTGAGTTTACAATACACACTCCTTGGATTGGTAAATATTTATTAAAAGCTGAAATTCATGATGATACAAAGGGTGAAATTGATGGGAAAGTTTATGATAGAACAGTTCATTCTATCGTTTATACAATAGAAGAAAAACAAGGTTTACCTTGGGAAATTAAAAGATAAGAAGTAAAATATGCATAAAACAATATGGTTTAAAATACATTGGATTTTAGGAATCTTTTTGGGAGTTTTCCTTTTTATAGTTGGAATTACAGGAGCTATATTATCTTTTGAAAAAGAGTTAACAAAGTTTATAAATCAAGATAGTTTTTACGTAACTGCCCCTTTAAATCAAGAAAAACTAACTCCTAAAGAGTTATTAGAAAAATATCAAATAACTAATCCAAAAGCAAAAATAAATAGTATTTCTGTTTCAACTGATGCTAGTGAATCATCTGTTATAAATATAGCTGGAAGTGGTGAAGGAAGAGAAGCTAAAAGAGGAATAAATATTTATATAAATCCTTATACAGCTGAGGTTTTACCAGAAGTAAAAGGAAAAGCTTTTTTCTCTTTGATATTAGATTTACATAGAAGATTAATGTTAGGTGAAGTAGGGAAACAAATAGTTGCTATTTCTACAATTGCATTAATAATTCTTACGATTAGTGGTATTATAATTTATTGGGGAAGAATAAAACACTCATTCTTTAAAAGTTTTACATTTAAGTTTAAACATAAAGGTAGAGCTTTTTTATCAACTATGCACAGTGCAGTTGGGATGTGGGTAATTCCATTTTATTTATTAGTTGCTTTAACTGGACTTTTCTGGTCATATCAATGGTATAACACAATGCTTTATAAAATAGCAGGTGTTGAAAAACCACAAAGACAACAAGCCCCTCAAATGCAACAAGGACAAAAAAACGAAGAAGCTTCAAAATCGCCAAAAGTAGAAGGACAAAAAACACAAAAAGATGCTCAGGCACGAGGTGAAAGTCAACGTGGAGGGGATAACTCTGCAAAATTTGATGATTTACAAAAAGCTGTAAATATGTTTAATATTTTTGTTCAAAAAGATTATTATACATTTACTGTTAAACTACCACAAAAAGGTACTTTATATAGTTTTTCATATTTAGATGATAAATCAAAACACTTTAGAGAATCAAATAATTTAGAATTAGATATAAATTCTTGGCAATTAGTAAAACATGAAAGATTTGAAAACAAACCTTTAAATGAACAATTAATGAGAAGTATTTTACCTTTACATACTGGGGAATATTTTGGACTTATTGGACAAATTGGTATGTTTTTAGCTTCATCACTTATGGCACTTTTTGTAATAACTGGATTTATGTTATTTATAAATAGACATAAAAAGAAAAAAGCAAAAATAATAAAAGAGTAGTTTTAAACTACTCTTTTTCTTCATAAAAATTTAATTCCCTCATTTTATCTCTTTTTTTACCTTCTTTTACTATAATATTAATAAACATAATAAATTAAAATAACAAAAAAAAAGGTAGAAAATGGGATTAGGTGTAGGAATAGTAGGACTTCCAAACGTAGGTAAATCAACAACTTTTAATGCTTTAACAAAAGCACAAAATGCAGAGGCACAAAATTATCCGTTTTGTACAATTGAGCCAAATAAAGCGATTGTTCCAGTACCTGATAAAAGACTTGATGAGTTAGCAAAGATTGTTAATCCAAATAAAATTCAACATTCAACTATCGATTTTGTTGATATTGCAGGACTTGTAAGAGGTGCAAGTAAAGGTGAGGGTTTAGGAAATCAATTTTTATCAAATATTAGAGAAGTTGAAGTTATTTTACATATGGTAAGATGTTTTGAAGATGGAAATATCACTCACGTTGAAGGAGATGTAAATCCTTTAAGAGATATTGAAATCATTGAAACAGAACTTATTTATGCTGATATTTCTCAACTAGAGAAAAAAATTGAAAGACTTAAAAAACAAGCAAAAGCTTCAAAAGAGGCTGCTTCTCAACTTATAATTGCTGAAGAGTTATTTGCTCACGTTGGAGAGTTACAACCTGTAAAAACTTTTGAAAAACTTGAAGATGAAGCATTTAAAGCTTTAGATAAAGAGTTAAGATTTTTATCAAATAAAGATGTAATTTATGGTGCAAATGTTGATGAAGATTCATTAGCAGATGGAGGAAATAAATACGTTGATTTAGTAAAAGAACATGCAGCAAATGTAAATGCCGATGTTATTATGCTTTGTGCAAAAATTGAAGAGGAATTAGTTGGTCTTTCAGATGAAGAAGCAACAGAGTTTTTATCTGATTTAGGCGTTCAAGAATCAGGACTAGAGCAAATTATTCATAAAGCATTTGATAAATTAGGTTTAATGAGTTATTTTACAGCTGGAAAAATTGAAGTTAGAGCTTGGACTATTAGAAAAAATACAAAAGCACCACAAGCAGCAGCAGTTATTCATAATGACTTTGAAAAAGGATTTATTAAAGCTGAAGTTATCTCTTATGAGGATTTTGTTACTTTAGGTGGTGAGACTAAATGTAAAGAATCTGGAAAATTAAGACTTGAAGGAAAAGATTACGTTGTTCAAGACGGTGATATTATGCATTTTAGATTTAACGTATAGTTAAGATTTATTATTAATTGATTAGTTTTTTGTTACAATTGACATAATATACGAATAGTAGGAGTTTAAATTTGTTATCTAATAGTATCCTTGAAAAAATAGAGTCTCTTCCTCCATTACCAAAAACGATTATTGAAATTGAAGAGTTTAGAAAACAACCAAATAAAGAAGCAGTAGATTTATTAAAAATTATTGAAAAAGATGCTTTAATAATTTCTACTTTATTGAAAATTTCAAATTCAGCAATGTTTGGATTTCGTTCAAAAGTTGAAACACCTAGTCGTGCTATAAATCTGCTAGGAATAAATTTTACAATTTCTATTGCAATTGGTGGAACAGTACAAAACCTTTTAATGACAAATTTAGAGCCATATGGAATAAACAGTGATGATTTTATGAGAGCATCAAATATTTCATCAACATTGGCTAATTTATGGCTTTCAAAAATTGATGTTGATTTAAAAGAAGATATTATTTTACCTGCACTTTTACAAGAAACAGGAAAGTTTATTTTAGCTGATATTATTTCAAACGAAGGAAAAACTGAGTTGTTTAAAACAAAAATAGCTTCAGGTGCAAGTATTGAAGTAGTTGAAAAAGAGTTATTAGATGTTACAACTTCACAAATCACTGCAAATATTTTTAGACATTGGAAACTTAGTGAAAACTTAATAAATATGATTGAACATGTAGATGATATTTCAAATGCAATTCCTGAATATAAAAAAAGATCACAAATTTTGGATGTAATAAAAACAGCAGCTCATGTAAAAAATCCATTAAGTGATGAAAATATTGAAAAAGCTATTTCTAAAGCAACTTCTTATGGTTTTGATACAAAAATCTTAAAAAATGCTATTCAAACTTTGCAAGATAGATTGTTAGACGAACTTTAGTCTATAAACCTTGAAGTATAATATTCCATAAATATTCTACTTCACTATCATCTAAATCTATCATTTTTTTCTTCTCAAAAAAATCTTTTATCTTTTTAAATTCAAATACTCTTGAGTGAGTACATTGTGCATGAACTGGCAAAAATCCACGTACTAAAGATACATTATCATTTATAGGTATTTCGCATAATAAACACTCAAAATCTGTATGAAGTCTTCCTTCATGTTCAAGTAATGTTATATAAGATTCACAGATTGCTCTTAAAACATTTTGTTTTGTCATTATATGAATAAGATTTTCTAAAGAGTAGAAATAAAATGGGTCAAGTTCTTCTATCTCTTTTAAGTGAGGGTAAAATAGTTTTATATATCGTTGCCAACAATACATTTTTTCATTGTCTAAAATCCAAGGGAATCCAAGTTGAATAACATCTTTTAATCTTGGAATATTAGCCCTTGTACTTTCTAATTCAAAATCAATTTTATAGCCTATATTTATGTTTGAATGCCTTGCTCCATAAAATCTATATGCAGTTATTAATTCATTTTCACTTAAAATAGTTACTATTAAATCATCATCTTTTACAGGTTTAATATCTATTATATAACCTTGCATAAAAGTTATTAGTCCTCTAAATCTTCTTTTCTCATTTCATGAATTTCTTCTATGATTTCTCTACACTCTTCATCATCAATATCACCATGAATTAAATCAGCTAACATCTCTTCAAAATCTTTTTTCATTTCTTGAACTTGTTTTAGTTCTTCTTTTGTATTTTCATCATCTTTTTTTGCAGCAATAATTTCAAATAATTCATCAATATAATCTTCAATTTCTACAAGTACTTCATTTTTTATTAAATCTTCTAATTCTTCTTGAATAGTCATTTCTACACCTTTTTTTAAATTTTGGAATTATAACAAAAAAGAACTACTCTTTTGCTTCAATATAATAATATAATAGTTGTGTTACAATAACACAAATAATAACGTAAGGAATGTAAATGGCAGAGTTTAACGGTGTTTCTATTGCAAAAGCAGCAAATATTCTTTTTGAAGGTAATATCACAAGTAGAACTATCACATTTGAAGATGGTTCAAGAAAAACTTTAGGGATAATGTTACCAGGTGAATATGAATTAAATACAGTTCATAAAGAGGTAATTGATATTCAAAGAGGTGTATTAGAAGTTATGTTACCAGCTAAAGATTGGGCAAAATATGAAGGTCCAGCTTCTTTTGAAATTCCAGCAAATTCAAAATTCAAATTAAGAGTTCACTCTTTAGTAGATTATTGTTGTTCTTTTATTAAAAACTAAATTGTTATTTATTGCTTACAAACAATGCGATAAAATCGCATTGTAATGTAAGTTAAAATAACATCTCTTTTTTTAATTCTTCAAATTTTAAAACTTTTTTTCCAAAATGGTCTTCCATAAATTTTTTAGCTTGAGATTCATTTTTAAATGGAATTAGCTCTTCACCCATTGGTCCATATACATTTGAACCAATTACAAAATAGGCATCTTTACCATTTATTGATTCTAAAGAGTAATAATCAGTTACAGTAATATCATTTAATTCATCTTTTGTATGATTATGTCCATATTTTGAAGGTTCAAAATAAAATTTCATCATATCTTTTACCCCATCAAAATAGTGATTATGTCCATCTTTAGTTTTGATTTGTGCAGCCCATTTTGGATATTTTGATACAAACATCCCACAAACAGGACATTTAGCATCTTGAGGAACATTTAACATTTTTGATTTTTCACTTGCTGCTGATGGATTGTATAAATAAATTGAAACTGCTTGAAGCATTTGTGAATCTAAATTTTTACAAACATTATTATCTATTAAATATTGTTTTGCTTCACCAATAGAGTTAAAATCTTTCATCTTTGATATATCACACATTGATTCAAAAATCTTTTTCCCTTTTTTAGCCATTGGAACTCTTTTTTCGTCTAAGATTTTATTATCATTTGGTAAATCTTTTAATGCAATATTCATTGTTTCTTCAAAATTATGAATAGTTCCACCAAACTCTTTTTGGAATTTAATTGCTTCATCTTTTGATAAAAAAGCATATTTACTTATTGGACTCATTGTTCCTTCTTTTGAACTACCAACAACATAAAATGCTTTAGTTGCATCAATCAATTTTAAAGAATTTGTATCTACAACTTGAATAGTTTTGATTTTATTTTTATAATCTCGATAAATTTCTGCTTGACAATGAATAGAACAATATTGTTCTTTATGACCATTTTTGAACTCTGTTACATGATTTGTTTTATAATATTTTGTTAAATGCATTCCACATACATTACAAAACTCTTTAGAAGAATCAGTTTTAACTAAAGTTGCATCTTTAGGCTCAACTGTTTGGAACATTTCATTTGCATTTAGGTTTGAAAACATCAATGCAAATAAAAACATAAGTAAACTTATACTTTTTTTCATAAACTTTCCTTATAGTAAATATAAAAAGATTATATTAAAAGCAAGTTAATTTTTTGTTAAATTTTATATTTCATCTTCCCCGATAACTATATTTTTACCGCTATTTTTGGCTTTATATAAAACATTATCAACTCTTTTAAAGAGCACTTCTTTTGTATCATCATTATTAAAAATAGCAACCCCAAAACTACAAGTAATAGGATATTCTATTCCTCTAAAATCATATTCATCAATTATTTTTCTTAAATTATTTGCTACAACTTTAGCTTGCATTAAAGAAGTTCCAGGAAGAAGTATAATAAACTCTTCTCCACCCCATCTACATAAAGTATCTGTTGCTCTTATATTTTGTGAAATTATTTTTGAAATAGATTTTAAAACTTCATCACCTGTATGATGTCCAAAATTGTCATTTATCTCTTTGAAATTATCAATATCCAATAAAATAATACTTAGATTATTTCTTTGCATTTTTACTTTTTCAAGTTCCAAATCAAAAAATTCTTCAAATTTACTTCTATTAAAAATACCTGTTAAGTTATCTATAGAAGCTTGTTTTTCAAAAATTTGTGCCATTGAATAAAGTTCATCAACTTTATGTTTCATAGCTTTGTTTAAAGTGCTTAATTGTTCTTTTGCTTGTTCAAATTCAGTTACATCATTTCTTATTGCAATATATTCAACAATATCTCCGTCAATATCTAAAATAGGTACAATAGTTGAGTGAACTATGTAACTTCTTCCATCTTTTTTTAGATTTGTAATAAGTCCTTGCCAAGGTTTTTTATTTTTTATTGTATCCCACAACTCTTGGAATGCACTACTTGACATAGTTGGATGTCTTACAATATTGTGAGGTTTACCAATTAGCTCCTCTTTTTTATAACCAGAAATTTCACAAAATTTATCATTTACATAAGTAATTATTCCCTTTGGATTAGTTTTTGAAACAATATTACTTAAATCAACAGCTTTTTTATACTCAATTAAAAGATTTGAATAATTATCTTTTAAATTAGTTTTACTTGATTGTAGTTCTTCATACTCGATATACAACTCACTTGTGATTCGTTGGAAGTGTTTTTCTATATCATTACTTAATGCAAAAGATAAAACTTCTTCTTTGTGAAAATAGTAGTTTATACTATTTTTTAAAGATGCAAAAATAGTAAAAAAATTCAAAATATTTAAAGAATTTTCATTTATTAGTTGTAAAAATTTTGTTTTTATTGGGCACTCAGAAATTGTTAATTCCCATTGAATAATACTTATAATACAATCAAATAAATCGTAAAAGATTTTTTTTCTTTCATTTGTTAATATTAATTGATTTGTTAAAAAAATATCTTTTACATCTTGTCTTTCAAGCCAATAATCAACGATTTCATTTTTATTATTTTTTAAAATATAAGAAAATTCTTTTAATTGCATAATTTTTTTCATAACTCAACCTTAAAATAGTGTAGTATTATAGCTAATTAAAATAATGTAAACAATAAAAGTTATTAATTGGTGTTTCGTAATATAAGAGATTAAAAATAGAAATAAAAAAAGGCAAGAAGTAAAAACCTCTTACCTTTTGGACTGTATCGTAGTTAGTGCTTATTCAGCTACAGCTACTTCTACAGGTGTACCTTCCCAAATTCCATGCTTTGTACAGTAACCGTGAGCAACTAAGTTTAATTTTGAACCAGTTGGGATGATTGTAAATGTAGTTGTATTGTGTGCTTTTACATTTCCTAATGTTCCTGGAACATAAGTAGCTTTTGCTAATAATACATCTCCATTAAATAAAGAAACAGATTCAATGTAGTGATCAAAATCATCTGGATGAGTATATTCATTACCCATTTTTACAGTAACTTCAAATGGTTCACCTTTTTTTGCAGTTGATGCACAGTGAATAAATGGACTGTGTCTATCAATTAAATCTTTTTTTGCTTCTCTTTCAACAGTATCAATATCAACATATTTGTTAATTTTTGGCATAGTATCTCCTAATAAAATAATTTCAGTGAAATATTATACACTATTTTTTATAAAACAAATAAGATATATTTTATCCTCTTTGTGAAATTTTAAAAAAAGTCTGTTTTAACAACTATATATGTTCATCTTTGATATAATAAAGAATGAATAAAGAAGAGTATTTTATAAAACAGTTTTCAAATAATAAAGTTATTGGTGATGATGGTGCTTTTATTGATGGTTTTGTTTACTCAATGGATGCTTTTTTTGAAAATGTACATTTCAAAAAAGAGTGGATGAGTTTAAAACAAATTGCTTACAAATCAATGATTGTAAATATTTCAGATGCAATTGTTATGAATGCAATTCCTTTATATGCACTTTTAAGTGTAGCAATTCCTAAATCATACACAGAAGATGATTTAAAGGAATTATCAAAAGGTTTTAAAAAAGCTGCCAAAGAGTTTGGAATAGAGATAATTGGTGGTGATACTATTTCAAATGAAAAACTTGATATTTCAGTTACAATTATTTCTAAAACTTCAAAACCAATTTTTAGAAAAGGTGTAAAAAGAGATGATTTACTTTGTTATACGGGAACTCTTGGAACATCAAAAAGAGATTTAGAAAGATTATTCCAAAATAAAGATATTTCTAAAAAATCAAAATTTATAAAACCAGTTTTAAATCAAAAATTTTTTTATGAAATAGCTCCTTATATAACAGCATCAATGGATATTTCAGATGGACTGTTTTTTGAATTAGAAAGATTATCAAAAGCTAGTCAAGTTGGATTTGAATTTTTTGATGAAATTGGTAATGATATTGGCACTTCAGGAGAAGAGTATGAAATTCTTTTTTCATTTAATCAAAAAAATTTAGAAAAAATAAAAAAAATTGCAAAAAAACATAAAATAAAATTAAATATTTTTGCAAAAGCTGTAAAAGGCAAATACAGAACAGATTGTAAAAATCATCATTTTTAAACAACAAACAAGGAAAAATATTTGGAACAATTACAAAGATACTTAAATCACTCAAAAATAGATGTGTTTTTTAAACAAAATAAAGATGATTTTGTGGTTACAGAAATACCACTTTATGAATTTTCAGGAGAAGGTGAGCATTTAGTTTTAAAAATTAGAAAAAAAGATTTAGCAACTTGGGATGCAATAGAAATTTTAGCAAGATATCTAAATTGTAGTACAAGAGAGTTTGGATATGCTGGACTTAAAGATAAAAATGCAATGACAATTCAATCTATTTCTATTCATAGAAAATTTGAAGAGCAATTAAAATCTTTTCAACATGATAATCTAAAAATACTTGAAACTACTTATCATAATAACAAAATCAAAGTAGGACATCTAAAAGGTAATAAATTTTTTATTAGACTAAAAAGAGTTGGTCTAGTTGAAAAAAGAAAAATTGAAGAGGCTTTAGGACAAATTGCAACTTATGGAATTCCAAACTATTTTGGTTTTCAAAGATTTGGAATTGAGGGTGACAATTATAAAAAAGGTAAAGATATTATTGATGGAAAGTTAAAAGAGAGAAATAGAAACTTAAAACAAATGTATATCAATGCTTATCAGAGTTATTTATTTAATGCTTGGCTTTCAAAAAGAATTGAAATTTCAAAATTGATTGATGCTTTTGAACCAAAAGAGATTTATCAAAAATTAAATCTTCCTCTTGATATTGTTAAACAAATGAAAAAACAAAAACATCCGTTTAAACTTCTTCCTGGAGATTTATTATCTCATTATCCTTTTGGAAAGATTTTTACTATAGAAGATTTAGAAACAGAATCAGAAAAATTTTATGAAAGAGATAGAGTTCCAACAGGTTTATTATCAGGGAAAAGAGTTAAAAATTCAGTTGATTTAGCCTATGAAATTGAAAAAGAGTTTGAAGAAAAAACTGGAGAAGATGGTGCAAGAAGATTTGCTTGGATTTTTCCTGAAGAAATAGGAAGTAATTATAAAGAAGAAAAAAACTGGATGGAATTACAATTTTATCTTCCAAAAGGTTCTTACGCAACAGAAGTAATAGCTGAAATAATTCATTAATAATATAAAATAAGTAAAAATTATTAAGTTAAAATAAGCTAAACTCTTCATATTTAAATAGTCTCAAAGGAAGTAGATGAAATATGAAGAGTTAATTGCACAATTATGTGAAGTGATAAAAGAGTCAGAAAATAACGCTCAATTGATTTATGATAATGCAGAGATGATTGATAATGTTATTGAAGGATTAGATATACCTTTACATAAAAAAAATAAGATTAGTGATGTAATATCAAATATTTATGGATTATTACAAAATCAAGACTTACATAGACAAAAAATAGAAAGAGTTGTTAATTTTGTTTGTGAAAAAAATGATATTGATAAAAGCCAATATAACTTAGCTCCAAGTGCAAAAAATATTGATTCTTCTGATGAGACTTTATCAGCAGATGAGTTAGAATTATTGATTAAACAAATGCAGGCATAAAATAAAAGAAGAGTTTCTCTTCTTTTATTTCTTTTTACAAGCTTCTCTTTTTACGTTATTTAGATTACCGAAGATTCTTAAAGCATCCATTTCAACCTCTTTAGCTCTTTTATTTAGCTCTTCATTTTTCTCTTTATTTGAATTCGCATTTACTAATTCTTGTAGATTATGATGGAATTTATTATTTAATTCTTCTATATTTTTCATAATAGTCATATCAACTCTTTTCCCTGAATTAATATGTTTTTCACTCCATTGTTTTAATGTTTGATTTTCTTCAATTTTAAATGATTTATAATCTCCAAGTTTCCCATAAACTTTATCTTTTGTATTTAATAAGTCAACTTTTAACAATGCTGTATCATAAACTAAATCTACATCACAAACTTTATCTAAAGAGTCTTCTAAGAATGATGCTCTTGCAGCTGCAGTTACTAATGAGTTTGACATAGCTGAAATATTTGATGCCATTGTTGATATTTGATCAGCAACTTGTGCATTTTTTTGTGTTGCTTGGTCAAGCATATTTATTGCATCATTAATTTGAATAATACCTCTTTCTTGTTCTTTTGAAGCACTTGCTACTTTATCTATTGTTACAATTGTATTTGAGATATTTTCATTTAACTCTTTATAACCATTTATCATATTATCAGAGATATCTTTACCTTCTTTAGCTTTTTTACTTGCTAATTCAACGATATTTTTAATTTCTCTTGCAGCTTCTGCACTTCTATTTGCTAAGTTTCTTACCTCTTGAGCAACAACTGCAAATCCTTTTCCAGCTTCACCAGCAGTTGCTGCTTCAACAGCTGCATTTAAAGATAGAATATTTGTTTGGAATGCAATTTGGTCAATTACTTCAATTGCTTCATTGATTGAACTTACTTCTTTATTTATTTCATCCATTGAAGAAGCTGTCAAATTTGCTAATTCTTGTCCATTTTTAGCAGACTTAGTTACATTTTGTGCTAATTGAGCCATTTCAACTGTTGCTTGTGTATTTGCTTGAATTGTTGCTGTTATCTCTTCTAAAGCAGCAGCTGTCTCTTCTAATGAAGCAGCTTGTTGATTTGAAGAAGTTGAAAGATTATTTGAAGCACCAGAAAGTGTTTTTGTACTTTCATTTAAGGCATTTCCTGTGTTCATAACCATTGCTAAAATTTCAGAAGTATTATTTCCTACAAGTTTTATTCCTGAAGTTAATGAACCTAAGTTTCCATAAATTCCATCATCATTGATTACAAAATTATATTTTGATTCAGAGTAATATCTTAAAGCTTCATTTATTTTATTAACTGTTTCATTTGTTTTTAAAATCATTGAATTTAATTTATTTTTTAAATCTTCAACATGAGGATTAGAAGCTGTTCCATTTACTTTATAAACAAAGAAACCATTTGCTGTTTTTTCTAAAACATCACTTGCTTCTTCAATCACTTTTTCATCTTGTTTTAAACCATCTCTTACTTTATTCATATAAGAGTTAAATAGATTTGCAACTTCTCCAATTTCATCTTGTGAATCAATTTTTAATGTGATGTTAGTATCGTTTGAATTAAGTAAATTTTCAAATCCCTCTTTTAATTTTCCAATAGGATTTGTTGCTTTTTTTACTATAAATAAAATTAAGGCAATAGTTATAAGTGACAAAATAACTGAAATTATTGAGATTTCAGTTAATAAACTTTTTATTTTACTATCTGATTCTTCCAATGAGAAAGTTAAATCCATAACTCCTATTACATCACCTTCACTTTGATTTGCATGACACATTAAACACTCTTGTGTTGCAATCATTGGTTTCACCATTCTTAGATTATGACCATTTTCATCATCAGTTTGTAATAAAAGAGGTTTTTTAGATTCAAATGTTGCAAGGACTTTTTCATCAGTTGTATAAGGAACGTTTGAAGGATAAAGCTCCATTAAGGCTTTACTTTTTGCAACAGTTAGGTTTTTTACACCATTTATTTGTCTAGCGTCTTCTTCTGCTTTTGCAATTTGAACTGGATCTCCTGTGTTCATTGCATTTCTAAGACTTTGAAACATTGCCGCATTTAACATCTCTAAGTTTTCTTTTGTTTTTACAATTGAATCTTCAGTTACTTTGGAAGTTGTTACAAATATAACTGTTAAGCTACTTAGTGACATAAGTAGAAATAACGCCACTATAATTTTATTGCTTATCTTTTTTGTTATTATTTCAAACATAATACTAGCCTTTTTGTTTAAGTGTAATTATTATATAATGAAGTTTATTTATTAAATATTAAAATTTAAAATTTTATTTATACAAAGAGTAAGATAATGATTGTAGGGCTTATAGGAAAAATAATAAAGAAAGAACCGACGTTATTAAATGTAAATGTAAACGGAATTATTTATGAAGTTTTTGTTTCAGTTAATTGTAGTTCAAAAATTATTTCTGATGATGTTAAATTAGAAATAACACATATTATTAGAGAAGATTCTCAATCTTTATATGGTTTTTTAGATTCAAATGAAAAAAAGCTTTTTGATACAGTGATTAAAATAAATGGAGTTGGTCCTAAAGTTGCCCTTGCTATTTGTTCTACTTTTACACCAACTTCATTTGCACAAATAGTGAATGAAAATGATGTTTCAATGTTAAAAAGAGTTCCTGGAATTGGACCTAAAGGTGCAAGTAGAATTTTAGTTGAATTATCTGGATTTATTGTTGATAATCACGAAAACAGTGATGACTCAACTTTATCTTCATCTTTTGAAGCAGCTCTTGCTTTAGAATCATTAGGATTTAAAAAAGATGTTATTTCAAAAGTTTTAAAAACTTGTGTAAGTGGAAATACAAGTGATTTAGTAAAAGAAGCGTTAAAAAAATTACAAAAATAATAATCTATTAAAAGGAATTTAATGAAAGTAGCTATAGTTTTTGGTGGTGTAAGTTTTGAGCACGAAATTTCAATCGTAAGTTCAATTGCAATGAAAGATGTTTTAAAAGATGAGTTAATTTATTTATTTTTAGATTCTTCAAGAGATATGTACCATATTCCAACAGATATTATTAAATCAAAACTATTTAGTTCAGGTGATTATAAAAAATTTGAAAAAGTTTATTTCCAAAAGGGTGGTTTTTATAAAAAAGGTGGACTATTCTCAAAAGATAAAACTATTGATTTTGATGTTGTTTTAAATCTTTCACATGGTGGAGATGGTGAAGATGGAATTTTATCTTCAGTTTTAGATTTTTACTCAATTCCTTTTATTGCACCAAGAACAGAAGCTTGTGTTATTAGTTCAAATAAATTTTTAACAAAAGGTTATGCTTCAAGTGTTGGAGTTAATACTTTAGATTACAAATATTACACAAAAGGTGATAAGGTTGTAGTTGAAAGTTTTCCAGTTATCTTAAAACCTGTAAAACTTGGAAGTTCAATTGGTGTTTCAATTGTTAAATCTCAAGAAGAGTTAGAATATGCACTTGATGTTGCTTATGAATTTGACAATGCAGTTATTATTGAGCCGTTTATTAGTGGAGTTAAAGAGTATAATTTAGCTGGAACAAAAGTAAATGGAGAATTTAAATTCTCAATTATTGAAGAACCACAAAAAGCAGAATTTTTAGATTTTGATAAAAAATATTTAGATTTTTCAAGAACTTCAAAAGCAAAAGAGGTTGATTTAGGTGAAAAATTAAATGAAGAGATAAAAGAATCATTTAGAAGACTTTATAATAATTTATTTGAAGGCTCAATCATTAGATGTGATTTTTTTGTTGTAAATGATACAGTTTATTTAAATGAAATAAATTCAATTCCAGGATCAATGGCAAATTATTTATTTGAAGATTTTGCTACTTTATTTAATCAAGTTGCAAATAATTTACCAAGAAAAAAACATATTCCAATAACTTATGAATATGTAAATAAAATTCATGCGAGCAAGGGAAAATAAACTTTGGCAACAAAAAGTTTAACTATAAATAATAAATTTTTTGAAATTTCATATGAAATTGTAAATCCAATGGCAACAAAAGATATAGTTTTTTTGCATGGTTGGGGCTCAAATAAAGATATAATGAAAAATGTTTTTTCATCGTATCTTAAAAATTTTAGACATGTTTATATAGATTTGCCAGGATTTGGTAAAAGTAAAAATGAATATGTTTTAACTACAAATGATTATGTAAAAATTACAGAAGAGTTATTAAAGCTTTTAAACTCTTCAAAAGATATTATAGTTGGACACTCTTATGGAGGTAAAGTTGCTACTTTACTTAATCCAAAAAATCTTGTACTTTTAAGTAGTGCAGGAATTTTAGAAGAAAAATCTTTAGATGTTAAAATAAAAATTCTTTTTGCAAAAATTTTTAATTTTTTAGGATTAAAAAATATTACTAAAAGATTTAGAAGTAAAGATGTAGATACTATGAGTGAAAATATGTATGCAACATTTAAAAATGTTGTAAATGAAGATTTTTCATCAAACTTTTCAAACTTTCAAAATAATGCATTAATATTTTGGGGAGATAAAGATAGTGCTACATCTTTGGAATCAGGTAAAAAAATATCAAATTTAATAAAAAAATCAACATTTATATCTTATGATGGCGACCATTACTTCTTTGCTAAAAATGCAAAAGATATTTGTGAGAGAATAGAAAATGGAATATGTTAATATAATTACACACATAATATTGATTATGGCTTTAGGTTGGTATTTAATTACTAATCTTCAATGGTATAACTATAAGTTAGAAAGAGTTGTTTTAAAACACCATAAATGGCAATGGCATATAACTTATTTTGTCTCTCCAATTGTTCTATTTTATATAATTCCTGAACCTTATTTTGCTATTTATTTTGTACTTGTATATATGACAAGTTTTGTATTATGGAATAAAAAGCTTGATAAACCTTTAGTTTTAACTGCACGAGTTAAGAGATTTTTAGCAATTTTACTATTTACAACATTTGCTACAACAGCTCTTTGTTTATCAAATCCTGAATGTACAAATACATTTATTTTTGTTCCATTGCTTTTAGCATATGCAATTTCAACAGTTTTAGAAAAAATCTTTTTTATCTCTTTTAAGCATAAAGGGAAACAAAGACTTCAAAGTATTCCAGCTCTTAAAACAATAGCAATTACAGCATCTTTTGGAAAAACATCAATCAAAAACTATCTTTATCATGTTTTAAAAAACAAATATAAAGTTTATAAAACACCAAGAAGTGTAAACACAATAGCTGGAATAGTTTTAGATGTAAATAGAGATATTCCACTAGATACACAAATATATATAGCAGAAGCAGGTGCTAGAGTAAAAGGGGATATTGAAGAAATTGCAATGTTTTTAGAACCTCAAATTTGTATTATAGGAAGTGTTGGAGAACAACATATTGAGTATTTTAAAACTTTAGACAATATTATTCATACTAAAATGGAACTTTTAAAATCACCAAAAATGAAAATGGGATTTGTTCACGAAAGTGTTCCTATTAAAGATTATCCAACAATTACAAAATTTCCAAATAATTTAAAAATTACAAAAAGCAATTTAGATGGTATTTGGTTTGATGTTGAAGTTGCTGGAAAAATAGAAAATTTCCATGCT
The DNA here is from genome assembly GCF_003544915.1 of Arcobacter ellisii. NCBI lineage: Bacteria > Pseudomonadati > Campylobacterota > Epsilonproteobacteria > Campylobacterales > Arcobacteraceae > Arcobacter > Arcobacter ellisii. Next base: position 881,012 of record NZ_CP032097.1, read on the forward strand.
CCAATTTTAGGAAGTTTTAATGCTATAAATCTAACGGCTGTTATTTTAGTAGCACATTATTTAGGTATGACTATTCCTGAAATTAAAGTTTCACTGATGAGTTTACCTCAAGTAGAACATAGACTTCAAAAAATAGAAGCAAATGGAAAAGTTATTATTGATGACTCGTTCAATGGAAATTTAGAAGGAATGTTAGAAGCTATAAATATTTGTTCAAACCATAAAGGAAGAAAAGTTATTATCACTCCTGGACTTGTTGAATCAACAGATGAAGCAAATATTCTTTTAGCAAAAACAATAAATGAAAATTTTGATTTTGTAATTTTAACAGGAAGTTTAAATACTCATTTATTTGTAGCAAACATAAATAAAGAAAAAGTATTAATTTTAAAAGATAAATCAGAGATGGAAGTAACTTTAGCAAAAACAACTAGAGTAGGTGATTTGATTTTATTTGCTAATGATGCTCCAAACTTTATATAAGTAAAAATAGGAAATAAAATGGAACATTTATATGCACCTTGGCGATATGATTATGTAAGTGAAGAAAAAATTGAAGGTTGCGTTTTTTGTCACATAACAAATAATATTGAAAATGACAAACTACAAGTTTTATTCAAAGATGAATATTGTTATGTAGTTATGAACAAATTTCCATATAGTCCAGGTCATATGATGGTTGTTCCATATTTTCATACTTCAAATTTAGAAGATTTAGAAGAGGTTGTTTGGACTCAAATGAGTAAAAGAGTTAGACAAGGTGTTAAACTTCTAAAAGATATTATGCCATGCGAAGGTGTGAATATTGGAATGAATTTAGGTAAAGCAGCAGGTGCTGGAATTGAACAACATGTTCATTATCATATGTTACCAAGATGGCTTGGAGATACAAATTTTATAAGTTCTATAGGTGGAACAAGAGTTTATCCAGCAAATTTTGAAAATATTTTTAATAAATTAAAATTGAATGCTCCTAAATACTTTATTTAAAATATAAATAAAAAAGCTACAATCCAATAAAATAACAAAAATTTTTATAATAAAAGAGTAAAATAACCGAAAAATAATTTAGGAGAACTCTTGAAAAATTTTATTAAAAATTTTTACTCAAATAATTTTGTCTACAAAGGTAAAGAAAAACTTTCAAAATTAACGATTTTTGCACTTATAATTTTAAATATTTTTATTCTTTCAACTCTTTATCAAGGAATAGATTTTCAAACAAGAGTTTTAAATAATCCAAATACAAAGTTTCCTTATGATTGTAGAGATGTATTAAATTACACTTCAAGTATAGATGATTTTAACAGCTATTTATATAATAACTATAACTATAATACAAAATATCAAAATATTAAAGATTTAGAAGTAGATAAAAGATGTAATCTAATTACAGAAAAAATTGAAATAATAAAAAACAATATTGATATAAAAAGTTTAAAACAACAAAATGAAGAATTAAATAATAAATTATATGAAATAAATAGTCAAATAACATATTTAGAAGAAAACTACAATACAATTTTATTTGAAAAAATGAGTAACCAAAATAATAGTAAGTCTATTGTAAAAGGTGAACTAACAGCAGAAAATGTAAAAGAAAAATATGAAACATTTAAAAAAGAGTTAGAAGAAATAAATAGACAAAAAATTGATTTAGAGAATATATTTAAAGAATCAAATTTTGTAAAAGATTTACTTTCTTATTTAGACACCAATAAAGAAACAATACTTGAAGATATTAAAAAAAGTGAAAAGTTTTATTCTATAAAGTATGAATTAGTAATATTATTATTTTTAGTTCCATTAGTAGTTGTATTCTTTTATTTGATGAGAAATTATTTACAAAAAGATAGATATATTTTATATATTATTTTTAAGAATATATTAGTTGTAACATTAATCCCAACAGTAATCTCTTTTCTTAGTTTAATAAATATTTTTATTCCAAAAATATTTATTGAAAAAGTTTTGATGTTTTTTTATAGTTTAGAAATACCTTTTATAGTTTATTATTTAGCTATTGCAATTGCTATTTTGATATTTATTTTTATAATAATCAAAATACAAAAAAGATTTAAAGAAGATAATGAAAAATTAAAAAATAACAATATATCAATAGTTGATGCCTATAATAAAAATATTTGTATAAAGTGTGGAAATAGAGTAGATTTTAATATTATGAATTATTGTCCTTGTTGTCAAAATCAACTAAAAATTGAGTGTAAAAATTGCCATACAAATACTATAAAAAGCTTAGATTTTTGCTCTAATTGTGGTTCAAATATAAAAGAATAAATGTAGGAAATAACCTACATTTATTAATATTTTCCTTGATAAAAACCAGAAAATAATAAAATATCATCACTATTTTTATTCTCTAAATCATTTACAATCAAATCTTTTAATATAGAAGCTAGTGCTGGACCAAAAGTCATTCCTAGCCAACCTAATCCCATACCATAAATCAAGTTTTTATATTTTTCATCTCTTCCAATAAGTGGCATATCATTAGGTGTTAAAGGTCTAAATCCAGTCCATTCAACAATATCTTCCATTATAAAAGGAACAGTATATTTTTTGAAGTTTTCTTTTATACTTTCTATTTGTTTTTTTACTATTTGATGATTTGTTGAACCAATTTCTAATTTTGATGTAATTCTTACATCATCACGTCTTGGTGTCATAACAATAAATAAATCAGAAAATAGTGTAGATGTAACTGGTTGCAATTCTTTAGGCATTTTAAAAGTAATACTATATCCTTTTGCAGGCGTCATCACTAGATTTTGATTTACTTTATCTGCTAAAAGTGTTTGATACCCTGTTGATATTACATATGTATCTGCTTCATAAGTATTTAGAGCTGAACTAATAGATTCAATTTTTGAATCTGAATATTTGATATGTGAAATTCTTTCATTTAAAATAAATTCAGCACCATTTTCTTTTAAATATCTTTTTAGTTCTAACATTGTTCTTTTTGGGTCAAAGTGAGTATTTCTTTTAAAATGAATAGCTCCTTTCACATCATTTGTAATACAAGGTATAAATTCTTTTATTTTGTTTTTTTCTATTATTTCAAAAACATCATCATTTTTTATTGCATAATCAAGTAATTTTTTATCATAACTTTTTTGTTCAGTAAAAACAGACAACATTCCACGTCTTTGAAAATCTAAATCTAAACCATCAATATTTTGCATTTTTTCATAAGCATCATTTGATATGTGACCATATTTCTCAAATAAAGCTAAAGTTCTTTTTAGTCTATCTTTATTTGCACTATTTACAAATTTCCATAACCATTTATATATTTTTGTATCTAAAGTAGGATGTATATTTACAGGTGATTCACCTTTTATCATGAGTTTTAATGTATTAAAAACAATCCCTGGATTGGCAAGTGGTCCTTTATCAAACGCAGATAATAAACCAGCATTTCCAAAAGAGGTTGAATCTGTAATATCATTTTCATCTATAATTGTAACTTTTCTACCTGCTTTAAGAAGTTCGTATGCAGTAGTTAAACCCATAATTCCTGCACCAATTATTATAATATCTCGTTTCATTTATCAACTCCTTATTGAAGAAAAACTAAAAAATAATATACAATATTTATTCCTAAATAGTGATAATGTAAATCATAATAAAATTTTAAATTAGTCTATTTCATAGATAATTCTATTTCTTAAAAAAAACTTACCATAGTATCATAATTGATAATATATTCCTTTTAAAAAGGAAATAAAATTAATAAATTTATTTGATAAAGCCCATAATACTTGACATTTAACTTCAATTAAGTTATAATCCGCGTCCACTAAATGTGGTTAGGGTGCATTTTTGCACATCTAACGAGTTCTTTAAAGGAAAATTAATGGAAAAAATCAGATTAAAGCTTAAAGCTTATGATCACAGAGTTTTAGACAGAAGTGTTGCTTCAATTGTTGAAGCTGTAAAAAGAACTGGTGCTGATTTGAGAGGTCCAATCCCTCTTCCTACAAAAATCAGAAGATATACAGTTATTAAAGGTCCTCACGTAAATAAGGATTCAAGAGAGCAATTTGAAATCAGAGTTCACTCAAGAATTATTGATATCATTGCAGCGACTCCTGATACTGTAGATTCACTAATGAAACTTGACTTAGCTCCTGAAGTTGATGTTGAAGTAAGATCTATGGGTCAAGAATAAGAGAAAGGGTGACAAGATGGAATTTATAGTTCAAAAAATCGGTATGAGTAGAACAGTTTCTGTTCCAAGTACAGCTGTTACACTTTTAAAAGTTCTTGATGCGAAAGTATGTGAAGTAACTGATGGTGTAGCACTAGTTTCTTATAGCAATGGTAAAAAATTTAACAAAGCTATAGAAGGTCAACAAAAAAAATTCAACTTATCTAAAGAGTTTAACAGATTTGCAACATTAACTGTAGCAAATACTGAAGCTGGTGATTTAGATGTTTCTGGATTATGTGAAGGTAAAGTAGTAAAATCAACTTTTAAAACTAAAGGTAGAGGTTTCTCTGGTGCGGTTAAAAGATGGAATTTTGCTGGTGGAAGAGCATCTCACGGTCACAGAATGGGTAAAAGAACTGGATCAATCGGTAACTGCGAATGGCCAGGAAGAGTTCAGCCAGGTAAAAAAATGCCAGGGCAATACGGAAATACAAATGTATCTGTAAAAAATGAAGTAATTTCATTTGATGCTGAAACAGGAATCTTAGTATTAAAAGGTTCAGTATCTGGTGCAAATGGTTCATTAGGAAAAGTAAAGGTTGCTAAATGAGCAAAGCTATAGTATTAAACGAAAAATTTGAAAACAATGGTGAAGTAGTTTTACCTGCAAGTTATGAAGAAATTAATTCTCACAACTTATACTTATATGTTAAATCATATTTAGCATCATTAAGAGCAAATACAGCAAGAGCTAAAACAAGAGCAGAAGTAAGCGGTGGTGGTAAAAAACCTAAAGCTCAAAAAGGTTCTGGTGCAGCTAGATGGGGTTCTAAAAGATCACCATTATTCGTTGGTGGGGGACAAGCATTTGGACCTACTAAAAGAAACTATAACCAAAAAGTAAATAAAAAACAAAAAGCTTTAGCATTAAAATATGCTATTAATGCACAAGCTAACAATGGTTCGTTATTTGTTGTTGATTCAGTAAAAATTGAATCAGGTAAAACAAAAGAAGCAGTTGCAGTTTTAAGTAAAATAAATAAGAGAGATACATTAATAGTATGTGATGTTATTGATGAAAAAACTTATTTAGCATTTAGAAATATTAAAAACTGTTATATGGTTGAAAAGCAAGAAGTTAACGCTTATTTACTTGCAGTTTACCACTCAGTACTAATTGAAAAATCAGTACTTGATGCATTAACAAAAGAGGCTTAAGATGGCAGATATTACAGATATTAAAGCAATATTATATACAGAAAAAACAATTGAGCTTCAAGAAAATGGTGTAATCGTTGTTCAAACTAGTCCAAGAATGACGAAAACTGGTTTAAAAGAAGTATTTAAAGAGTATTTTGGTGTTACACCATTAAAAGTTAATTCTTTAAGACAAGATGGTAAAGTTAAGAGATTTAGAGGAAAACCTGGAAAAAGAGCAGATTTCAAAAAGTTTTATGTAACATTACCTGAAGACGCACAAATTGCGAATTTATCAGCTTAAGGAGTATAGAAAATGGCAATTAAAAAATTTAGACCAATAACTCCTGCAAGAAGATTTATGTCAGTTATGGATAGTTCTGATATTACTTCTAAACCAACAGTTAGATCATTACTTGTAAGAGTAAGTGCTAAAGCTGGTAGAAATAATAACGGTAGAATTACTTCAAGACACAAAGAAGCAGGTGCTAAAAAATTATATAGAATTATTGATTTCAAAAGAAATAAATTCGGTGTTGAAGGTACTGTATCTACTGTTGAGTACGATCCATACAGAAACTGTAGAATTTGTTTAGTTACATATTTAGATGGTGATAAAAGATATATTATTCAACCTTCTGGATTAAAAGTTGGTGATAAAGTTGCTGCTGCTGAAGCTGGACTTGATATTTTACCAGGTAACGCTATGAATTTAATGAACATTCCAGTAGGGACAATGGTTCACAATATTGAAATGAAACCAGGAAAAGGTGGTCAAATCGCTAGATCTGCTGGTGGATATGCTCAAATCATGGGTAGAGAAGATAAATATGTAATCATGAGATTACCTTCAGGTGAAATGAGAAAAATTCTTGGTGTTTGTATGGCTACAATTGGTGTAGTTGGAAATGAAGATTTTACAAATATGGTTGTTGGTAAAGCTGGTAGAAGTAGACACTTAGGTATTAGACCTCAAACTAGAGGATCTGCTATGAACCCTATTGATCACCCACACGGTGGAGGGGAAGGTAAAACTAACTCTGGTAGACATCCTGTTACTCCATGGGGTATGCCAACTAAAGGTTATAAAACTAGAAAGAAAAAAGCTAGTGATAAACTAATCATTTCAAAAAGAAAGAAGTAAGGGTTTAAGATGGCAAGATCGGTAAAAAAAGGTCCATTTGTAGACGCACACCTAATGAAAAAAGTTATTAGTGCAAATAGTGCTAATGATAAAAAACCAATTAAAACTTGGTCAAGAAGATCAACTGTATTACCAGATATGATTGGATTAACTTTCAATGTGCACAATGGAAGAAATTTCGTTCCTGTAAATATTACAGAAAATCACGTTGGATATAAATTAGGTGAGTTTGCACCAACTAGAACATTTAAGGGCCATAAAGGTTCTGTTCAAAGAAAGGCATAAGAATGGCTAAAGCAATATTAAAATTTATTAGACTTTCTCCAATCAAAGCAAGATTAATTGCTAGAGAAGTTCAAGGAATGAATGCAGAGTATGCAATCGCATCTTTACAATTTACTCCAAATAAAGCTGCTGGAATTATTTCAAAAGTTATCGCATCTGCAGTTGCAAATGCAGGTTTAGATCCAGTTGATGCAGTTATCACATCAGCTAGAGTTGATAAAGGTCCAGTTTTAAAAAGATTTACTCCAAGAGCAAGAGGTTCAGCTTCACCTAAGCATAAACCAACTGCACATATTATGATTGAAGTAGCTGCTGCAACTAAAGGAGATAAGTAATGGGTCAAAAAGTTAATCCAATAGGTTTAAGATTAGGTATTAATAGAAATTGGGAATCAAGATGGTTTCCTAAATTTGAAACAATGCCAGCAAACGTTGCAGAAGATGACAAAATCAGAAAGTATGTTAAAAAAGAATTATACTATGCTGGAATTGCTCAAACTGTAGTTGAAAGAACAGCAAAAAAAGTTAGAGTTACTGTTGTAGCTGCTAGACCAGGTATAATTATTGGTAAAAAAGGTGCTGACGTTGAAAAACTAAAAGATGCACTTTCAAAATTAGTTGGTAAAGAAATCGCTGTTAATATCAAAGAAGAAAGAAAACCACAAATCTCTGCTCAATTATCTGCTGAGAATGTTGCTCAACAATTAGAAAGAAGAGTTGCATTTAGAAGAGCTATGAAAAGAGTTATGCAAAATGCATTAAAAGGTGGAGCAAAAGGTATTAAAGTATCTGTTTCTGGTAGACTTGGTGGAGCTGAAATGGCAAGAACTGAGTGGTATTTAGAAGGTAGAGTTCCATTACATACTTTAAGAGCAAGAATCGATTATGGTTTTGCTGAAGCTCATACAACTTATGGTTGTATCGGTATTAAAGTTTGGATTTTCAAAGGTGAAGTATTAGCAAAAGGTATTCCAACTGAAAAAGCTGAAGAGTCAACTTCTAAACCTAAAAGAAGACCAACAAAGAAAAGAGGTAAATAATTATGTTAATGCCTAAAAGAACTAAGTTCAGAAAAATGATGAAAGGCCGAAATAGAGGTATGGCTCATAGAGGAAACTCTTTAGCATACGGAGATATCGGTATCAAAGCAGTTGAACACGGAAGAATTGATTCTAGACAAATTGAAGCGTCAAGAATTGCAATGACAAGAAAAGTAAAAAGACAAGCAAAAGTTTGGATTATGGTATTCCCTGATAAACCACTTACTGCAAAACCATTAGAAACGAGAATGGGTAAAGGTAAAGGTTCAGTTGATAAATGGGTTATGAACATTAAGCCTGGAAGAATTTGTTTTGAAATGGCTGGAGTATCTGAAGAATTAGCAAGAGAAGCTTTAACTTTAGCTATGCATAAATTACCGTTTAAAACTAAAATTGTAACAAGAGATAGCGAAAATGAACTATACTGATTTAAAAGACAAAAACTTGAGCGAACTTCAAGTATTATTAAAAGAGAAAAAGGTGCTTCTTTTTGAATTAAAAGCTAAGCTAAAAACAATGCAGTTAACAAACACATCTGAATTAAGAGTTGCTAAAAAAGACATCGCTAAAATTCAAACAGCTATGACTGCTGCAAAAGCTAACTAAGGATCTAAGTATGACACATAAAAGAGAGATTCAAGGTGTAGTGGTAAAAAGATCAGGTGATAAAACAGCTTCTATCTTAGTTACAAGATCAGTTTTACACCCAAAATATCACAAAACTGTAAAGAGATTTAAAAAATATTTAATTCATGACGAAAGAAACGAATTAAATGTTGGTGATAGTGTTATCGCAATTGAGTGTAGACCATTGTCAAAAACTAAATCTTTTAGATTAAAGACGATAGTAGCTACAGGAGTTAAATAATGATTCAAAGTTTTACAAGATTAAACGTAGCTGACAACACAGGTGCTAAAGAGATTATGTGTATCAAAGTTTTAGGTGGTTCTAAAAGAAGATACGCAACTGTTGGTGATGTTATTGTTGCTTCAGTTAAAAAAGCTTTACCAACTGGAAAAATTAAAAAAGGTCAAGTTGTAAAAGCTGTTGTTGTTAGAACTCATAAAGAAGTTCATAGAGAAAATGGTTCATTAATTAGATTTGATGATAATGCAGCGGTTATTCTAGATGCAAAAAGAGAGCCAGTTGGAACAAGAATCTTTGGACCAGTTGCTAGGGAAGTAAGATATTCAGGTTTCATGAAAATCGTTTCACTTGCACCGGAGGTATTATAATATGGCAATTAAATTAAAAATCAAAAAAGGTGATACTGTAAAAATCATCGCTGGTGATGATAAAGGTAAAACTGGAGAAGTTTTAGCTGTATTACCAAAAGAAAGAAAAGTAATCGTAAAAGATTGCAAAGTTGCTAAAAAAACAGTTAAACCTGATCAAGAAAAAAATCCAGAAGGTGGATTTGTAAACAAAGAAATGCCAATTGACATTTCAAATGTAGCAAAAGTAGAGGGTAACTAATATGGCATCAAGATTATTTGAAAAATATAAATCAGAAATCAAACCAGTATTAGAAACTGAGTTCCCAAAAAACAAAACTTTAACTGCAAAGTTAGAGAAAGTTGTTATCTCAGTTGGTGCTGGTGAAGCAATGAAAGATTCTAAATTAATTCAAAATATTGAAGATACAATTTCTTTAATTGCTGGTCAAAAAGCTGTTAAAGTTATTGCTAAAAAATCAGTAGCTGGATTCAAAGTTAGAGAAGGTATGCCTGTAGGTGTTAAAGTTACTTTAAGAGGTGAGCAAATGTATCATTTCTTAGACAAATTATGTAACGTTGCATTACCAAGGGTAAAAGACTTTAGAGGTCTTAATAAAAATGGTTTTGATGGTAGAGGAAACTTCAACTTTGGACTAGATGAGCAATTAATGTTCCCAGAAGTAGTTTATGATAACATCATTAAAACACACGGTATGAATATTTCAATTGCTACTAGTGCAACTAATGATGCTGAAGCTTACAGATTATTAGAATTAGTAGGAATTCCATTTACAAAAGGAAGAGCGTAATGGCAAAGAAATCTATGATCGCTAAACAAAAAAGAACACCTAAGTTTGCTGTAAGAGCATACACAAGATGTTCTGTTTGTGGAAGACCTCACTCTGTTTATAGAGATTTTGGTTTATGTAGAGTTTGTTTAAGAAAAATGGCTAACGAAGGTTTATTACCTGGTGTTAGAAAAGCTAGTTGGTAGGAGAAAAAAGCTATGATGAATGATATAATCGCAGATGCTTTAACTAGAATTAGAAATGCTGCAATGAGAAAATTAGAAGTTGCAACATTATTACACTCAAATACTGTAGTAGGTGTTTTAAACGTATTATTACAAAAAGAGTATATTGCTGGATTCAAAGTTATTGATGGACAAAACAACAAGAAAACTATTCAAGTTGAATTAAAATATGATGATAATGAGAAATCAGTAATCAACGAAATTACTAGAGTTTCTAAACCAGGAAGAAGAGTTTATAAAAACGCTTCTGAAATTAAAAACTTTAAAAATGGGTACGGTACTATTATCGTTTCAACTAACAAAGGTGTAATTGCTAATGATGAAGCATATGCAGCTAATGTTGGTGGTGAAGTACTTTGTACTGTATGGTAGGAGAGTGTAATGTCAAGAATTGGTAAAAAACCTATCGCAATTCCAGCTGGAATTGAAGTTACAGTAAATGGTACAGTAATTAGCGTAAAAAAAGGAAACAATGTTTCTACAGTTGAAACTCATGGAAGAGTGGGAATCGAAGTTGTTGATGGTCAAGTGGTTTTAACTAGAAATGGTGAATCAAAAGAATCTTCTGCTTTCTGGGGAACTTATAGAGCGTTAACTGCAAATGCAATTAATGGTCTAAACGTTGGATTTACTAAATCATTAGAAATCAACGGAGTTGGATACAGAGCTGCCGTAAAAGGTGACGTTTTAGAACTACTATTAGGATATTCTCACCCAATTAACTACGAAATCCCAAAAGGATTAGAAGTTACTGTTGAAAAAAATATTATTAATGTAAAAGGTGCTGACAAACAACAAGTTGGTCAAGCTGCTGCAATTATTAGAGGCTTTAGAAAACCAGAACCATACAAAGGTAAAGGTGTTAAATATACTGATGAGAAAATCATTAGAAAAGCCGGAAAAACTTCTAAGAAGTAAGGTGTAACTATGAGTAGAATAAAAGACTTAGCTAAAAAAAATGCTTTAAGAATTAAAAGAAAAAAAAGAGTTAGAAGTAACATTTTTGGTACTGCTGAAAAACCAAGAGTATCAATTTTTAAATCTAACAAATACGTTAGTGCACAGGCTATTAATGATGTTGAAGGTGTAACTTTAGCGGCTGTTAGCTCACAAGCTATGGGTCTAAACATTAATAAAGAAAATGCAGTAAAAGTAGCAGCACAACTTGCTGAAAATTTAAAAGCTGCTGGAATTGAAACAGTAGTTTACGATAGAAATGGTTATCTTTACCATGGTGTAGTTGCAGCTTTTGCTGATGCACTAAGAGATAACGGTATCAAATTATAAGGGTTAATGATGGCAGCGGTAAATAGAGAAGATTTTCAAGAAGCAATCGTTAAAATCGGAAGAGTAACAAAAGTTGTAAAAGGTGGAAGAAGATTCAGATTTACAGCTTTAGTTGTTGTTGGTGATAAAAACGGTACAGTAGGTTTCGGAACTGGTAAAGCTAAAGAGGTTCCTGATGCAATTAAAAAAGCATTAGATGATGCATTCAAAAGCTTAGTTACTGTTTCTATTAAAGGAACTACAATAGCACATGATATTGAACACAAATATAATGCAAGTAAAATATTATTAAAACCAGCATCTGAGGGTACTGGGCTAATCGCTGGAGGAGCTGCAAGACCTGTTCTTGAGCTTTCTGGAGTTAAAGATATTATTGCAAAATCTTTAGGTTCAAATAATCCAAACAACCTTGTACAAGCTACTGTTGAAGCATTAGCTAAGATAAAAGGATAAGAATATGGTATTAGAAAATTTACAACCAGCACCAGGTAGTACGAAAAATACTAAAAGAATTGGTAGAGGTCAAGGAAGTGGTACAGGTAAAACTGCAGGAAAAGGTAACAAAGGTCAAAAAGCTAGATCTGGTTACAAAATGAAAAGAGGATTTGAAGGTGGTCAACAACCACTTTACAAAAGACTTCCTAAAGTTGGATTCTTTTCAAGAACTGTAAAACCTTATTCAATCAATGTTGATAAAGTATCACAAATTGCAACTCTTGAAGAAATTACATTAGATTCAATCAAATCTGTGTATAAATTATCAAAATCAGTTGAAAAAGTTAAATTAATTGGTTCAACTGCAAAAGATTTAGTAGCTAAGATTAAAGACGAAAACGTTACAACTACTGGAAAATAATTATGAGTAAAGATCTAATAAATAAGATTCTTATTACATTAGGCTTTATTTTTCTTTACAGATTACTGGCATACGTGCCAGTACCTGGAGTTAATATAGATGTAGTTAAAGAATTTTTCGACTCAAATGCAAATAATGCGTTAGGTCTTGTTAATATGTTTAGTGGTAATGCAGTTGAAAGACTAAGTATTATTTCACTAGGAATTATGCCTTACATTACTGCTTCTATTATTATGGAACTTCTAGCAGCAACTTTCCCCGCACTTGGTAAAATGAAAAAAGAGAGAGATGGGATGCAAAAATATATGCAAATCATCAGATATACTACAATTGTTATTACATTAATTCAATCTATTGGTGTTTCAGTTGGTCTTAATTCATTAACTGGTCAAAATGGACAAGGTGCAATCTCAATTGATATGAATACATTTATTGCTGTTTCTGCAATATCAATGTTAACAGGTACTATGCTTTTAATGTGGATTGGTGAACAAATCACACAAAAAGGTATTGGTAATGGAATTTCATTAATTATTTTCGCAGGTATCGTTTCAGCAATTCCAAGTGCTATTGGTGGAACAGTTGAACTTGTAAATAATGGCCAAATGAATTTCTTAACTGTAATTGGTATTTTAGTTGTAATTATTGCAACTGTTGGAGCAATTATTTATGTTGAGTTAGGTGAGAGAAGAGTTCCTGTATCATATTCTAGAAAAGTTATGATGCAAAATCAGAAAAGAAGAGTTATGAACTATATTCCAATTAAAGTTAATTTAAGTGGAGTTATTCCAGCAATTTTCGCGAGTGCTATTTTAATGTTCCCTGCAACAGTGTTACAAGGTTCACAAAATAAATACTTAGTTGCAATTGCTGATTACTTAAATCCTAGTTCATACACTTTTAATTTATTTATGTTTTTATTTGTAGTTTTCTTTGCATTCTTTTATGCATCAATTACATTTAATGCAAAAGATATTTCTGAAAACTTAAAAAAGCAAGGTGGATTTATTCCAGGTGTTAGACCAGGAGCAAGTACAGCAGATTTCTTAAATGAAGTTGCAAGTAGATTAACTTTCTGGGGTGCAATTTATATGGGATTAATATCAACTTTACCTTGGCTTATTGTAAAAGCTATGGGAGTTCCATTTTATTTTGGAGGGGTTGCTGTATTAATCGTTGTTCAAGTTGCAATTGATACTATGAGAAAGATTGAAGCTCAGCAATATATGAATAAATATCAAACACTTAGTGCGGTTGGATTGTAAAAATGGCAATTTCACTAAGAAAACCAAATGAAATTGAAAAACTTCGTATAGCAAATGAGGCTGTTGCAAAAACCTTAAATTATTTAAGAGATAATGTAAAAGCTGGTATGACTTTAAAAGAAGTTGATGCAATGGGGGAAAAGTTCTTAAATGATTTAGGAGCTAGACCTTCATTTAAAGGATTATATGGTTTTCCAAATGCAATTTGTACTTCTTTAAACGAGGTTATTATACACGGAATTCCTAGCGATGTTGTTCTTAAAGAGGGTGATATTCTAGGTCTTGATATTGGAACAGAAATTGATGGATGGTATGGTGATTCAGCTATTACAATGCCTATAGGAAAAATTTCAAAAGAGGATGAGGATTTAATTGCTTGTGCTAAAGACTCTTTATATTATGCAATTGATATTATAAGAGAAGGTATGAGATTTAAAGAGTTATCAAAATTGATTGAAGATTTTATTGTAGCTAGAGGATATCAGCCACTTGTTAGATTTTGTGGTCATGGAATTGGTAAACGACCACATGAAGAACCAGAAATTCCAAATTATTTAGAAAATGGAGATACAAAATCTGGACCAAAAATCAAAAATGGAATGGTTTTTTGTATAGAGCCAATGATTTGTCAAAAAGATAGAAATCCTGTTATTTTAAAAAATGGTTGGGATGTCGTATCTGCTGATGGATTAAATGGTAGTCATTATGAACATACAGTTGCTGTTATCAATGGGAGAGCAGTTATTTTAAGTAATTCGGAAAATTGAGGGGAAAAAAAGTGGCAAAAGATGATGTAATAGTAATTGATGGAAAAGTAATTGAAGCTTTACCAAATGCTATGTTTAGAGTTGAATTAGATAATGGACATGTTGTATTGTGTCATATTTCAGGTAAAATGAGAATGCACTATATAAAAATATTACCTAATGATACTGTAAAAGTAGAAATAACACCTTATTCATTGGATAAGGGAAGAATCACACATAGATATAAATAATTATCTATAAAAATTAAATAAGGAATTTTTTCCTTATTTATATCTCACAAATTATTCAAAAAAAACTCACAAAATATAAAAAACTATGAAGCCAAAAAAAATAATACTTCGCACACTTTAAAAAAGTTATATTATTTTATTATAGCTCCATAACTTTTCATACTAATTTATCCTATTTTTTGTTAAATCTATCTCTTTTTCAATAATCTGTTTTTGTTCAATTAATAAATCTAAATGCTTTTTTAAAATATCTTTATTCTTATATGACTCCATAATAAACTCAAAGAGTTTTGGTCTATTTTTTTTCCAATTATGTAATGTTGTTTTATTTACTTCTAAATCTGATTCTAGTCTTCTTAAACTAGGAGTGTTCATTTTAATTCCTATTCAAATTTCATTTGTGATTTTACAAAATATTGGAACAAAAGTCAAGATATTTTTCGAATATAATTAAATAATTGGAACAAATATTTGTTCAAGAAAGATTTTTGTACAATTTCACATGACAAAATCAGTTAAAAATAGAGTATTAAAATATTTATATAATTTGAAATCATTTGGATATGAATATCACGAACCTTTGGAGTTTTTCCAAGCAGAAGTTAAAAATGTAAAATTACCAAATAGTTTAATTGAGTTAAAAAATAGTGTTGAACACTGTTATTTATGTGAACTATCAAAATGTCGTAAAAACGTCCTTTTTGGATATGGAAATTTTAATTCAAAGGTTCTATTTATAAATGATGAACCTAGTAAAAGTGAAGATGAAATAGGTTCTTTTTATGTTGGAAATAGTGGTGAATTATTATCTAAAATGATAGAAAATGTTTTAAATATTAAAAAAGAAGAGATTTATATAACAACTTTGGTAAAATGCAAAAGTTTAAATGGGGCAACAAATTCTAATATGGAAGTTTGTAATGACTATTTATTAAAACAAATTGAGTTGATTAAACCTAAATTACTTGTAGTTTTAGGTGAAAAAGCTTATTCATTTTTATTAAAAAATGATGATAATTTTTCTCAAAATAGAGGAAAAGAGTTGAGTTTTAATAATATACCTTTAATTGCAACATTTTCACCAACTTTTTTATTAAGAAATCCTTCTTTTAAAAAAGATGCATATTATGATATGTTAAAAATAAAAAATTTCATGGAGGAATTAAATTGAAACAAATATTAGCCTTGTTTGTAGTAGTTTTTGTTTTCTTTGGTTGTACTCAAAAACAAGTTGTTGAGTTAAAACTGCCAGGTAAAAATAAAATAGAGAAAAAAGTTCCACAAAAAGCTGTTGAAGAAGATACTGTTACAGTTGTTGAGGAATTTGTTCCTATAGAGATTAAAGAAGATAAAATTAAAGAAGAAACTATTCCAAGTGGAACTATGAATGATACAGAAGAGATGAACTCTTCTGAATCATTTGTAGAAAATAAAATTGATATTCAAATTGATAAAACAAAAGCTAAAATGCAATTAGCATTTATTTATCCATCTTCTGTTTCAAAATATGCAAGAAGTTCATTAAATACAATATCTGGATATTTGTCATATCAAAAAGCTGATTATAATTTACTTGTAATTGATTGTGAAAATGAAAGTTACGATAAAATCAGTTCTGCTTTTTCAAAAGTTCAACAAGAAGGTATAACTAATGTTGTTGCATTATTTACTCCAAATGCTATTTCAACTTTAAATAAAGTAGTTTCAAGTGATTTAAAAGTTTATCTTCCATTAATTGAAAAAAAGGATTCTTTAGAAAGCAATGATGGTTTAATTTTTGGTTCTATTTCGTATGATGAGCAACTTAAAAAATTAAGTTATTATTCTGCTGGAAATAATGCAATGTTTTATCAAGACACATATTTAGGTTTAAAACTAAAAAGAAGTTATGATTCAATAATTGGCGATGCAGTAGTTAGAAAAGAAATCGGAAAAAATGAAAGAAATTTTAAAAGTATTGTAAATGATTATAGATTAAGAAATTCATCTTTATTTTTAAATACAGATTTAGTAAAAACATCTTTAATTTTATCTCAATTAAGAGCTTATGATGTTTTCCCAAAAATTATTTTTTCTACTCAGTTAAATTATGACCCAATGTTAATGGTTTTAACTCAAGATAAAGATAGAGAAAAACTTGTAATTGCAAATTCAATTGATAATGTTGATACAAAATTAAAAGATGAAATTACAACTTTTGGTGGAAACATTACTTATGAATGGGTTGATTATTCTACACTTGTTGGAGTAAATTATTTATTTAACAATGGAAATTCATCTTTAATACCAACACAAGTAGCAAATAATGAGGTAATTTATACTCCTAGATTATTTAAAAGTACAGAAGTTGGCTTTTTAGAAATTAAGTAAAGTTTAGATAAAATCGCGAATATTTATGTGAATGGAGATTAGAATTGAGAACACATTATTGTACAGATGTAACTGAACAAAAGATTGGTGAAACTGTTACTGTTGCTGGTTGGGTAAACAGCAGACGTGACCATGGTGGAATTATATTTATTGATTTAAGAGATAAAAGTGGATTAGTTCAACTTGTAGCAGATCCTCAAGATTGTAAAGATGCTTTAAAAGTTGCTGAAACGGTAAGAGATGAATTTGTTTTAATTGCAACTGGAAAAGTAAGAGCAAGAGGTGAGGGATTAGAAAATCCAAATTTAGTTACTGGAAAAATAGAGATTATTTTAGAAAATTTAGTAATTGAAAATAGATCTAAACCAATGCCATTTGATATCAATGATGAAAAAGTAAATGATGAGATTAAACTAAGAAATAGATTTTTAGAATTAAGAAGTAGAAAATCATTTGAAATTTTCCAATTAAGAAGTAAAGCTACTATTCAAGTTAGAAATACTTTAGATGAATTAGGTTTCTTAGATGTTGAAACTCCAATTTTAACAAAATCTACACCAGAAGGTGCAAGGGATTATTTAGTTCCATCAAGAGTTCATCCAGGTGAATTTTATGCATTACCACAATCTCCACAATTATTTAAACAACTTTTAATGGTTGCAGGGTTTGATAGATATTTCCAAATTGCAAAATGTTTTAGAGATGAAGATTTAAGAGCTGATAGACAACCTGAATTTACTCAAATCGACGTTGAAATGTCATTTTGTACACAAGATGATGTAATTGCAGTTGCAGAGAGATTAATTTATGATGTATTTACAAAATGTGGGAAAAATATTCCTTCAACATTTAGAAGAATGAAATACTCAGAAGCTATGGAAAAATATGGTAGCGATAAACCAGATTTAAGATTTGATATGCCACTTGTTGATGTTATTGATATTTTTGCTAACTCAACAAATGAAATTTTTGCAGAAATTGCAAAAGACAAAAAAAATAATAGAATCAAAGCTTTAAAATGTAAAAATGGAGATAACATCTTCTCTAAAAGACAAATGAAAGGTTTTGAAGATTATGTTAGAAAATTTGGAGCTAAAGGTTTAGGTTATTTCCAAATGAAAGAAGATGGATTAAAAGGTCCATTAACTAAATTCTTTAGTGATGCTGATTTAGAAGAGATTGTAAAAGTAACTGAACTTGAAGTTGGTGACGTTGTATTCTTTGGAGCAGGGGCTAAAAAAGTAGTTTGGGATTATATGGGAAGATTTAGATTATTTCTTGCATCTGAGATGAATATTGTTCCACAAGATGCTTATGAGTTCTTATGGGTTGTAGATTTCCCAATGTTTGAAGTTGAAGATGGAAGAACAAAAGCACTTCACCATCCATTTACAATGCCAAATGTTGAAAAATTTGATTTAGACAATATTGAAGATTTAGAAGAGATTGAATCAATTGCTTATGATATTGTTTTAAATGGAACAGAACTTGGTGGTGGAAGTATAAGAATTCACAAAGAAGAAATCCAATCAAAAGTATTTAAACTAATGGGAATTAGTGAAGAAGAAGCAAAAGATAAATTTGGATTCTTACTTGATGCACTTTCTTATGGAGCACCAAGTCATGGTGGATTTGCAATGGGGCTTGATAGAATGATTATGTTATTAGCAGGAACTGATTCAATCAGAGATGTAATAGCCTTCCCTAAAACACAAAAAGCTCAATGTTTATTAACACAAGCTCCATCAAGCGTTGATGAAGAGCAATTAAAAGAGTTAAATATTAGACTAAGAAAAACAGTAGCAGATATTTAATACTGACAAATAAGAGGAACAATGATTAGATTTTTAATTTTTTTACTTGTTCCTCTATATTTATTTTCAAAATACCAAGTTGTAACTTATTTTCCTTTAGAATCTAGTATTGTTAGAAAAATAGCTCAAGATGAAGTAAAAATCAGAGAAATAACACATAGATTTACACAAAAAGAACAAAAACTTCCATATTCAGAAATCTCAAAATTATCAAATGCAAAAGTCTATTTCCATTTTGGTTTAGATATTGAAAATAACTATGCAAAACTTTTAAAAGCTGAAAATCCAGAACTGATTGTTGTTGATTTATCTTCAAATATTGAAAAAATTGATAATAATCCCTATATTTGGATGGATATTTTAGCAATTAGAGAAATTGCAAAAAATGTTTATGAATCTCTAATTTTAATAGATAAATACAAAGCAGAGTTTTATAAAAGAAATTATGAAATTTTTTTAGATGAGATTGATAATACTTTTTTACGAATCAAAAATAAATTAAATAGTAGTGAAATTAACACTGTTTATGTATTTGATGATTATTGGGAATACTTTGCAAGAAGATTTAGAATAAAAACAATCAAAAGAGAGAAACGATTTTTAAATATAAATGAAATCCCTCAACTAATGGATTATACACAAAAAATGGATGTTAAAAAAGTATTATTTTTAGATGACCATGATTATAATATAGCTCTTTCTTTAGGCTCAAACTTAAATATAAAATTTGTTGAAGATAACATATTTGAGGATAATTGGCAAATCAATCTTTTGAATTTGACTGATAATCTTTTAAAGTAATTAAAAAATTATTTTTTAATAAAGTCTAATTTATATACAACTGTATAAACACAAAAATTCCTTTTCTATATATAATTTCTACATGTAAATAAATTAGGAATAGAGATGTCAGATAATATTATTAATTATAAAGGTATAAATGTAAAAAAAGAGTTATATCCGATTATAAAGCATATTGAAGATGTAGATAAATATAAAGATGAACTTGGAAGATTAAGTTCTTCTTGGGATATGTTAGCTCTTTTAGGACAATTAGGTGATATAAATATAGATATTGGTAAAACAAAAGAAAATTTTTTAAATTTAACTTCTACGTTATTAAATCATTTAAGTGAACAACAAATAAAAAAAGTAACTCAAGAGATGAAGTTTAAAGCTCAAGTTGCTATTGATGTATTAATTAGAAATCTTTTTGAAAGAACAGCAGATATTGGATTTTTAGCTACTGATGATGATATTAGAATTTTTATTAAAAATTATGTATCAAAATATAATGAAGATAGTTTAATTTTAAGACAAAATTTACAAAAAAGATTTAAAGAGTATGTTTCTAAATATTCTGTTTATTTTGATATTGTATTACTTGATACTCATGGAAAAGTTCTTGTTAGACTTAATGATGATATAAAAGTTGAAAAAGTTGACTCTTCTTTTGTTCAAAAAATTTTAAATTCAAATGAAGATTATGTAGAAACTTATAAATTTCATGACTTTGTACCTCAATATAAAAAATCATTAGTTTATTCATATAAAGTGAATAAAACAAATGATTCAAGTAGTGAAAGTTTAGGTGTTTTAGCACTTTGTTTTAGATTTACAGATGAGATGAATGGAATTTTTAATAATCTTGTTGATACAAATAACAAAGAGTGTCTTACAATTTTGGATGAAGACGGATATGTAATTGCAAGTAGTGATAAAGAACATATTGGTTTAGGTGCAAAACTTCCAATTATTTTGAATGAAAATTATAAAATCATTTCTTACGCAGGACGTGATTATATAGCAAAAACATGTGAAACAAATGGTTATCAAGGTTTTTATGGTCTAAAATGGTATGGACATATTATGATTCCACTTGAGTACGCTTTTTTAAGTGATGAATTAAATTCTATTAATGTTGATAATAAAATCATAAATGCAATGATGGAAAATGAACAACATTTTTCAAAAGAGCTAAAAGAGGTATTTAATAAAAGTAAAACCATTCAAGATAATCTAATTAGAGTTATCTGGAATGGTAATATTGCTCAAAGTAAGTTAAATTCTGTAAACAGAGAGTTTTCTAAATCTCTTTTAAATGAGATTGGAATTACTGGAAATAAAGCAAATTCATCATTAGAAAATCTAAATCAAACTATCATTTCATCAATTTTAAAAGATAGTGAATTTTTATCTTCACTTACTATTGATATTATGGATAGAAATTTATATGAAAGAGCAAATGATTGTAGGTGGTGGGCTTTAAATTCATATTTTAGAGAAGCTTTAGATGATAATTTCAGTTTGAATAATAAAAAAAATGAAATCACATCTATTTTAAAATATATAAATGATTTATATACAGTTTATACAAATCTTATAATTTTTGATAAAGATGGAAAAATAATTGCAGTTTCAAATGAAAAAGAAGACCATTTAGTAGGAAAAATTTTAACTCAAGATTGGGTTGAAAAGACTTTGATGTTAAAGGATACTTCTAAATATACTGTTTCAAAATTTGAAAAAACAAATTTATATAATAATGAATCAACATATATTTATAGTAGTGCAATTAGGTCTTTAAAAGATGAAAAAGTAATCACTGGTGGAATTGCTGTTGTATTTGATTCAACTCCACAATTTTATGCAATGCTTGAAGAAACATTGCCAAAAAATACTGATGGTGAAAAATTACCAGGAATATTTACTTTATTTACAGATAAAAATAAACAAATTATAGCTTCAACAAATGATAAATTTGAAGTTGATTCTTATTTAAATATTGATGATTCATTTTTTAATTTAAAAAATTCACAAAATGTAAGTAAGATTATTGAATTTGAAGGAAGTTACTATGCTGTTGGAGTAAAATGCTCAAATGGATATAGAGAGTATAAAAGTAGGGTAGATGATTATAAAAATGATGTATTGTCTTTTGTATTTATTTGTATAGGAAGTATAAATTGTTATACATTCCTTGAAAATACAAAATCAAAATTCTTAACTTCATCAAAAACAAAATTTACATCTTCAAGTGTAGAATTGGCAACTTTCTATTTAGGTAAAAAATTACTTGCAGTTGATGCAAAAAATGTAATAGAATCAATAGGAATAGAAGAGTTACAAGAATCAATTGATATGGATAAAAAGAATCACTTTAAAGGAATGGTTTTACATAAAGATAAATTAATTTCAGTTTTAGATATAAGAGATTTTGTAAATGAAGAAATTACAAATGAAAAACTGACAAATATAATTTTGGTTGAATATGATAAAGATAATATTCAACATTGTGTTGGAATTATGGTTTCATCACTTGAAACTGTAAGTGTTGTGGAAGAAAAATCAATTCAACATATTCAAAATCATTTTTTAGGAACAGGAACATTAATAGAGAGTTTGGTTGAAATCAAAGATTTAGAAGAATCAAAAATAGCAATGTTATTGGATATTAAAAAATTGGATAATAATTTAACAAAAAGAATCTAATTTTTTTATAGTAGGGGTTAAAATCTATTTGGGCATAATACGAAAAAACTAATATATTTTAAAGAAGAAAAATGAGTAATATTAATAAACCAAATAAATTTTTACCTACAACTAAAGAAGAGATGAAACAAAGAGGTTGGGATGAACTTGATGTTGTCCTAATCACAGGAGATGCTTACATAGATTCACCATTTATGGGAATTGCAGTTGTTGGGCGAATCCTTGAAGATATAGGATTAAGGGTTGGAATAATTGGACAACCTGATGTTAATAGTGATGTTGATATAAAAAGAATGGGTGAACCTAAACTTTTTTGGGGAGTAAGTGGTGGAAGTATTGATTCAATGGTTTCAAATTACACAGCAACTAAAAAGTTTAGAAATGATGATGATTACACTCCAGGTGGAAAAAACAATAAAAGACCAGATAGAGCTACTTTAGTTTATACAAATCTAATAAGAAGATACTTCAAAAATACTGTTCCTATTGTTCTTGGTGGAATTGAAGCAAGTCTTAGAAGACTTACTCATTATGATTATTGGACAAATAAGCTTAGAAAACCAATATTATTTGATACAAAAGCTGATTATATGGTTTATGGAATGGGTGAACAAGCCATTATTGATTTGGGAAATTACCTAAAAGAAGGAAAAGACCCAAGGAGTATAAGAGGGCTTTGTTATATTTCAAAAGAGCCAGTTGAAGAGTATTTAAGAATACCATCACATCAAGAGTGTTTGGATTTTAAAGAGAAATATATAGACCTTTTCAAAGCTTTTTATGACAATAATGACCCAGTTTATTCAAAAGGTTTATGCCAAGAGGTTGATGGAAGATATTTGATTCAAAATCCACCTAGCCGTCATATGGAAGAAGAAGAGATGGATAAAATTGCCTCTTTCCCATACCAAAGAGATGCCCATCCATACAATGCAAAAGATGGAAAAGTAAAGTGTCTTGAAACTATTAAATTTTCAATTATGACACATCACGGATGTTGGGGGGAGTGTAATTTCTGTGCAATTGCAGCTCATCAAGGTCGAACTATACGAACAAGAAGCGAAAAAAATATCTTAGCTGAAGCAAAACATTTTACAACAATGAAAGATTTTAAAGGAATTATTTCAGATGTTGGAGGACCAACAGCAAATATGTATGGTTATGAGTGTGTTAAAAAGATGAATTTAGGAACTTGTACAGATAATAAAAGATGTGTAGATGCCCACAGACTTTGTCGAACTATGAAAGTTGACCATAGTAGAAATATACAACTTTTAAAAGATATTAGAAAAGTTCCAGGTATTAAAAAAGCCTTTGTAGCATCAGGTGTTAGGTATGATTTAATCACAGCTGATAAAAAGCATGGAAAAGAGTATTTAAAAGAGATGATAGACCATCATATTTCAGGTCAAATGAAAGTAGCTCCTGAACATACAAATGATGAAGTTTTACATCATATGGGAAAACCAGGAAAACAAACACTAATTGATTTTAAAAAGATGTATGATGATTTAAACAAAGAATCAGGGAAAAAACAGTTTTTGACATATTATTTAATAGCAGCACATCCAGGTTGTGAAGAAAAACATATGCACGAACTAAAACAATTTACAACTCACGAACTTAAAATGAATCCTGAACAAGCTCAAGTATTTACACCAACTCCTGGAACTTATTCAGCTGTTATGTATTATACAGAAATGGATCCATTTACAAAGAAAAAGATTTTTGTTGAAAAAGACCAAAGAAGAAAAGAGCGACAAAAAGAGATTGTTGTTGCAAAAAATGCTTTTGCAAGTTCAAATAAGAAAAAAAGTTCAAGTTCAGGAATGCAAGGTTAGATTTTAACTAATATAAAAAAAGGGAAGCTATTTTTAGCTTCCCTTTTTTATTGAACTGAAAACATGATTAAGCTAATGCGTTAAACATATCTGCTGTAACTTCTGAAACATCTTTTGTTCCATCAAGTTCCATAAATACACCCATTTTTGTATAAAAATCGATTAATGGTGCAGTTTGTGTATGGTATGCATCAAGTCTGCTAATAACAGTTTCAGCATTATCATCTTTTCTGATAATTAGTTCACCACCGCAGTAGTCACACTCATCCTCTTTTTTAGATGGGTTAAATTCAACATGGAAAGATGCTCCACATTTTGAACATACTCTTCTTCCTGTAATTCTTCCAACAATTAATTCATCAGGAACATTTAAAGAGATAACTTTATCTAAAGAAATTCCCATATTATTCATTAATTCACTTAAAGCTTCTGCTTGAGCTAGAGTTCTTGGAAATCCATCAAGAATAAAACCATTTTTACAGTCAGACTCAGCAAGTCTATCTTTGATAATACCAATAATAGTTGAATCAGGAACTAATTTTCCTTCATCCATAAATTTTTTTGCTTCCATTCCCATATCAGTTTTATCAGCAATTGCAGCTCTTAAAATATCACCTGTTGAGATTTGTGGAATATTGTATTTTTCAATTAAAAACTTTGCTTGTGTCCCTTTACCAGCACCAGGTGCTCCAAATAGCATTAAATTCATATTTCGTTTCCTTAGTTTTTTACGTATTGTATAGAAAAAGGTTTTAATAAAAGATAAGGTTATAATAATACATAAAGAATTTAAAAGTTTTTTGATACAATTATCCCTCTTAAATTTAAAGGGTATATATGAAAAAATTATTTTTAATTATCGGAGCACCTGGAAGTGGTAAAACTACAGATGCTGAACTTATTGCTGTAAATCACGATAATATAACTCATTATTCAACTGGAGATATGTTTAGAGCTGAAGTTGCAAGTGGTTCGCAAAGAGGTCAAATAATTGAGAAATATATTAGTGCTGGAAATATCGTGCCAATTGATATTGCTATTGAAACTATTGTAAAAGCTATTAAAAATGCTTCAACAGATATTGTAATTATTGATGGATATCCAAGAAGTATTGAGCAAATGGTTGAGTTAGATAAATACTTAGCAAATGAAGATGAAGTAGAGTTGGTAAACTGTATTGAGGTTGAAGTTAGTGAACAAGTTGCACGTGATAGAGTTTTAGGGCGTGCAAGGGGAAGTGATGATAATGTTGAAGTATTTAATAATAGAATGAAAGTTTATATAGAACCTTTAGAACAAATCAGAGCTTTTTATACAAAAAAGAGTATATTAAAAGTAATTAGTGGTGAGGGAACTATCAAAGAGATAGTTGATGAAATGGATAAGTTTATCCAATTAAGAATCTAAATTATGTTAGAAAAACCAAATTTTTATAGTGTAATAATTGGAACTGAACTTTTAAATGGGCGTAGAATTGATGCCCATTTTGCATTTTTAAACCAACAACTTTTAAGCCGAGGTTGGGAACATAAAGCCTCTTTTGTCATAACAGATGACATAAATCTTATGGAAAATATCTTTAATCTAATAAAAAATGACCCAAACTCTGTAATGTTCTGTTTTGGTGGAATTGGTGCAACGCCTGATGATTATACAAGAGAGATTGCAGGAAAAGTCTTCACTTCTGGAGCTATGGAATTTCACGAAGAGGCAAAAAATAGAATTATAAATCAATTTGGTGATGAAGCTTATCCACATAGAATAAATATGGCATATCTGCCAATAAATGCAAAACTTCTTAAAAATGTAGTAAATAATGTAGCAGGATTTTACCTAGAAGATAGATTTTTCTTTACCCCAGGTTTTCCATCGATGAGCCAAGCTATGGTTATAGAAGCTTTAGATAAGTTATATCCAAAATCAAACCTTAAAAAATACAGACTTGTTATGACAATAGAAACAAGTGAAAATGACCTAATAGATACTATGAAAAAAATCCCTTCACATATTGAACTCTCTTCACTTCCTAAAATAATAGGAGATAAAAGAAAAGTGGTGATTTCTTTGGCTGGATATGATAAGGATGAGGTTGAAAAGTATTTTGGTATGTTTGTTGATTATTGTGAAAAAAATGAAAAAGAGTTTATTTTAAAAGATATAAGTTTGTAGTTTATTTAACTGGTTCATTATAATCACCAATTCTAAAACCATCATCTTTTGGATATTTTCCTAGATTATAATCATTCCAAACTTTTACACAAAGTTTATCTTTTTTTTCAAATCCATCTTTTGCAAAAATATGAGCTCTTCCAAAATTTGGGAATACTCCCATTCCTGCTGCATACATATAGGCAATATAACAATTTGCTTCATACTCTTTTTGTTTTGAAGCAAGTTTAAAATAGTGTAGGGCTTTTTCATAATCTTTATCTACAATTTCCCCCATCAGCAAAAATCTTCCTATCATCATTTGAGATTTTGCGTGACCTTTATTTGCTGCTTCTACAAAATTGTTATAGGCTTTTACTAAATTATAATGATGAGTTGATTTTGAAAGATGAATTTTCCCTAAAATATAAGTAGATTCTAAATTTCCTAATTCAGAGGCTTTTGTGAAATATTCCACTGCTTTATTGATATTTTTTGCAATTCCATCACCTTTTAAATAAATCAAACCTAATTCGTGAATAGCTTTTGGATTATTTTCATTTTCTAAATCTTTGTAGTAACTAAGAGCTTTCATAGTTCCTTGCACTTTATGAATAGTATAAACCTCTTCAAATGTCATTGCATTTGAAAGAGTTACTAAAACAAAAAGTGAAAGAACTAATTTTTTCATACTATCTCTTTTTCTATATTTGGATTTAGTGTTGTTGTGATTTCATAAGTAATTGTATCATGAACTTGAGC
Organism: Arcobacter ellisii; assembly: GCF_003544915.1. Classification (NCBI taxonomy): domain Bacteria; kingdom Pseudomonadati; phylum Campylobacterota; class Epsilonproteobacteria; order Campylobacterales; family Arcobacteraceae; genus Arcobacter; species Arcobacter ellisii. The sequence continues at coordinate 907,937 of NZ_CP032097.1, forward strand.
TAATGCATTTACATCATCAAAAATACAAACTTTTTCATCATCTGTATTTAAACATAAATTATCCATAGATACTCTTCCTAAAACTTTATAACCTTTTGGAGTAGTGTAAGATTTTCTCTCATTTAATCTTAAAAAACCATCTCCATAACCAATATCATATGTAGAAATAACGATATTTTCTTCGGCTATATATTTCCCACCATAACCAGTGCTTTGTCCTTTTTTCAAAATTCTACTTGATAATTTATTTGCCCAAAGTGACATTACAGGTTTTAATTTTGGAAATTTAAAAATATCTGCATTATCTAAATATCCATAAGTTGCAATTCCAACTCTAGCAAAACTTTCATCGAAATTTGATGTTCTAAAAAGTGCTGCTGAATTACAAGAATGGAAAGCTGGAAGAGGTAAAGAAAGTTGTTCACATATTCTTTTCACATTCTCTTTAACACTAGAAAAAACGGCTTTTTGCCAGAAGAAATTAGTAGATAATTCATCTGCTCCTTTATGGTGTGTGAATACACCTGTAACATTGATTTCTCTTTTAGAAAGCCCTAAAAAAGCCTCTTCTATTTGTTCAGGCAAAATTCCATTTCGATGCATTCCTGTATCAACTTTTATGTGGACATTTGAATTTTTTGGAAGTTTGTTTATATCCTCAAGGCTGTTTAAAGCTATGTGAAAAGTATGTGAATAAGTGTGAAAAGTTTTTTCGGCAAGTATTACAATATAGTCAAATAATTTTTCAATTTTTAGTGCATCATCTATTGTTCTAACAACTGCTTTTTTAATTCCATATTCACTTGCAAGTGTTCCAATTTCAATTAATCCATGTCCATATGCGTTATCTTTTAATACAACAGCAACCTTTTCTTTTGAACCTGTTTTATTTGAAATAACATCAAAATTGTAAAATAGATTTTCTTTGTTTAGTAAAATTTTTGCCAAAATTAATCCTTTGGAATAATAAAATAATTTTTTAGTAAATTTGCATCTTTTTCATTTAAAACATTTTTTAACTCTTCTAAAGATGCGTTTTTGATTTTCTCAAATTCTCCAAAATATAAAAGAAGTTTTTTGATTTTTGCTTCACCAATTCCTTTTATTTGCAATAAAGATATTTGTTTATCTTCTGCTCTTTTTTGTTTTTTGTGGAAATTGATTACAAATCTATGGGCTTCGTCTCTTTGTCTTTGAACGAATTGTAGTCTTCTATCACTTGTAGATAATTTAAAATTTTTAAATTCATTGTTTTTATTTTTATAATGAATAATATCTTTTGCTGCACCTTTTGCTCTGTGAGCTTTTGCATCTACTTTTTCTTTCGCGATTGCAATTATATCAAGATTTACTCCAACTGATAAAACAATATCATAGGCTAATTTCAAAAGAGTCTCGCCACCATCAATAATCCATAAATCAGGAGCAGGATTTTTTTCAAAACTTTCAACTCTTCGTATTAACATCTCTCTCATTTGAGAGTATTCATCTTTTGATTCAAGGTTATAGTGTCTAAAAGCTTTTTTATCAAATGAGTTTAGATTTTCATCCCAAACAATCATAGCTCCAACAGTTGCTTGTCCCATCATGTGAGAGTTATCGAAACTCTCTATTCTAAAGGGAAGAGTTTGAAGATTAAATAACTCTTTTAACTCTTCATAAATATTTGTCTCATTTTTACTTGAATCTATTCGTAAAAGTTCATGGCAGTTACTAAGAGCGATTTGAACAATATCTTTTTTCTTATCTTTTTTTGGATTTATGATTTTGATTTTTTTATTAAATCTTATTTGTAAAAACTCTTCAAGTTCACTTGTATCATTTAGTTCAATTCCCACTAAAATCTCTTTTGGTAAAAGTGGGATTTCATTATCATAATAGTTAATAATTGCTCTTTTATAAGCCTCTTCATAATCAAACTCAAACTCTTCATCAAAATTATCAACCTTTAAAAAATCATGGCTTGAAGAGGTTAATTTTCCATCTCTTAAAAACATTCGTACAACAACAGCTTTTTTATTTGTTGAAGTGATTGCAAAAATATCTATATCTTCATTTGTTGCTAAATCTATTCCTGATTTTATTTGAGATTTTTCTATTGTTTTTATTCTATCTCTTAAAGTCATAGCTTCTTCAAATCTAAAATCATTTGAGTATTGAATCATTTTTTCATTTAGTTTTGAGAGAAGTTTTGTTTTATTATAGATATATTCTAGGGCATTTTCTACGATTTTTGCGTACTCTTCCTTTGAAATTTTATTTTCACAAGGGGCTAGGCATTTTTGTATTTGATGGAATAAACAAGCAGTTTTTCCTTTTACACAAGATTTTTTTTGCACTAATGGAACTATTTCATAAATGCTATCAAGCATATCTTTTGCACCAGTCGAATATGGTCCAAAATATTTGATATTTTTGCCTTTATGGATTTTTCTTGTGATTTCAAGTCTTGGAAAATCTTCGTTGTAATCGATAAAAATATATGGATAAGTTTTATCATCACGAAGTAAAATATTGTATTTTGGTTTTAGTTGTTTGATTAAAGAGTTTTCCAAAATCAAAGCATCATGTTCATTAGGAACAACAATCCATTCAAGACTTACAACTTCACTAATCATTTTATAAATTCTTGGACCTAATTTATCAGCAGGAAGAAGTTTTGGCGTGAATTTGAAATAAGATTTAACTCTATTTTTTAGAACTTTTGCTTTTCCAACATAAAGTAAGTGACCATCTTTATCAAAATACTGATAAACCCCAGCATCATTAGGAAGTTGTTTAAGTTTGTCTTGTAAATTCATTTTGGGATTGTATCTAAAAAGATTTTAATTAATGAATAGAATATAACCAGTTAGAGTAATTAGTTATTAGAAAATAAGACTACAATGAATCAATAAAGGATTTAAGATGAATGTAATAGAACTAAATAGGGAAGAGTATTTAGAGTCAGTAAAAAAAATAGAAGATTTTAAGACTTTAAATTTTTCAAAAAGTGCGCTTGAATGGTGGGATAACTATTATAGTTGGGAAAAATTTCCTCCTTTATGTTTATCAGATAAAAAAAAGCATTTTTGTTATCTTTTTTATAATATTTCAAAAGATAATGAATATCTAACAATTCATAATATTTTTACACCAAATAAATATAGAGCAAAAGGTTATGCTTATCAACTTTTGGAATATTTATTTAGTCATTTCTCAAATCAAAATATAAAAAGATTTAAGCTAAATTGTGTGAGTTCTTCTTTGGATTTTTATAATAAGTTAGGTTTAGAATATTGGGGAATAAATGAATTATCACAATATTATTGTGATTTTAAAATGCCTCTTTTAGATATTAAAGAAATTCCTTTAATAGTAAAAAATTCACATTTAGATGAAATAAGTGATGAAAGAATATTAAAGATATTTGATTCTTTAAAAGATAATGGAACAACTTTAGATGAAAAAATGAGCGAAAAATTTGAAGAGTCAAAAGATAAATTAAAAGGAAGATATCACTTTGATTTACTTTTAAAAAGAGTAGAAAAAATTAAAAACGATATATAACAGTTCTATTTCTATTATCTTTTTTTGCAATATAAAGGGCTCTATCTGCTCTTGAAATAATTGAATCTAAATCCTCATCTTCTTGCCTTAATTCAGAAATTCCTAAACTAATTGTAACTTGTATCATCAAATCATCAGTTTTATAAACAGAGTTTTCTACAGATGTTCTTAGTTTTTCAGCCAAAATAAAAGCACTATTTTCATCTGTATTATTTAATAATATTGTAAACTCTTCTCCACCTGTTCTTGCTACAATATCAGACTTTCTAATACTTTTTGACATTTTATTTGCTATATATTTTAAAACTTCATCGCCTATATTATGCCCATAGGTGTCATTGATATGTTTAAAAAAATCTATATCAATACAAATTATTGAGAATTTTGATTTTTCCCTTTTTGCTAAATGAAAAGTTTTATTTCCCATTTCAAAAAAGTATCTTCTATTTGATAAATTAGTTAAATAATCAGTTGTTGAAATCTCTAATAATTTTTTATTGGCTTCTCTTAACTCTTTTGTTCTTTGATTTACTTTATTTTCAAGAGTTTTATTTAGTTTCATAATATTTAATTCTCTTGTATAAATAGAGTGTATTGTAAAAGTAATAATTACAATAAATACAATGGAAGTAAAAAAAGTTACAAAATATAAAATATTTGTTTTTGAATCAACTATTTCAACATTTTCTTTGTAATGGTCTATTGGAATACTAACTCTTAATCCTCCAATAACATCTCCGACAACATAGTTTTGATTTGTATGACAGTTTAAACATGAAGGTTCAATTTTTAAAGAACCCATAAAATCATATTTTTCATTTCCAAGACTTGTGTAATATAAATCATTTTTATTTTTTTGTAAATGTTTAAGAGCCCTTTTTTCAAATTCATCAGGAATATTTTTTGGATTTATAGGATTTAAACTTGTTATTTTAAAATAGTATTTTTCTTTTGCATTTGAGATTTCAGAGATTTGTCTTGTCATCCAAGCTGGATTTATTTTGATTAGAAGTTCATCATCTTTTGTATAAGTATGATTATCTGGTAAATATGGATTTGGTTTTATTCCTTCATGTGCTTTAACATAAATTGCTCCATGGTCAGAACTCCATTTTCTAATAGTAACAATATTATTAAAAAGTGTTGATGCTTGTTGGAATAAGATTTTTTCTGAAATTTTTTGATAATCATTTCTTGTATCATTGATATATTTAATAATAAATAACGTAAAACAAAAAACTACTGCAACAGTAAAATAGATAAGAAAATTTTTATTTTTCATAGTCATCTTTTTTATTATTAAATTAAATTATTATATCAAAAAAATAATTTTTTGTACTATAAAATATGTAAAAATTGAAAATTATTTTATTTATTTTTAATTATAAATAACTAGATTATTTAGTTATTTTAATCAAAAAATATTAATGATAAAGATTATTAAAACTAATTTTTATAAGTTCTAATTAAATTATTTTTATATAGAATTTTGTTCGGGTGCAAGGAGTAAGAGAATGTCTCAATCGTTAAAATGTAGTTTTGATAAAGCTTTTTTAGAAAGAGCTAGGCTTTTGTATATTGAAAATGAAGAAGTATCAAGAAAAGAAGCTACTGAAATTTTCGCAGTTTTTTTTAAAAAGGTTTTAATCGCTAGAGATAAAGAAGAAGGAATTAATGTTTTTCTTGAAAATAGGTCTGAAATAGATATTATTTTATTAGATATAAACTTACCAAATTCAACAGGAATTGAATTATTAGAAGAGATTAGAAAAGTTGATTGGGATATTCCAATTTTAATAGTAGCTGCTTTTACAGAAGTTGAATCTTTATTAAAATCTATCAAATTCAATATTACAAACTATATTGTAAAACCAATGCAACTAAACACAACACTTAAAATTATTTCACAACTTATGGAAGTAAAAGAACAAAAAAGAGAATTAGCAAGAAAAGATAATGAATTAAAACAATTTATTTCTATTTTAGACTCATATAACATAATTTGTGAACTTGATTTAGAGTTTAATATCACTTCTGCAAATGATGCTTTTTTATCAAATTCAGGTTATGAATTAAATGAAGTTATTGGTAAAAATATAAGTGATAAAAGTATGTTATGTTCCCATGAAACACAAGGAATGAAAATACAAGATAGTTTACTAAGAGGAAATACTTGGGTTGGACTTAGTAAAAAAGTTTCAAAAGAGGGAAATTTTTATTATACCCATTCAACTATTTTGCCAATTTATCACAATAATGGGAAAATAAAAAAATTTATTGAATTTGCAACTTTGATTTCAAAATATGAAAATGAGATATTAGCTTTAAAAAAACATATTTTAATACTCAAATCAGAAAATTTTAAAGCTTATCAAGAGTTAAAAAAAGAGAATCAATCAAATATAGAGTTAGTAGGAAATCTGCAACAAGAGGTTAATTTATCAAAATCTTTACAAAAAGAGTTAGATGAAAATGTTGTAAATAATCAAAAACTTTTGATGGAAATATATAATTTAAGAAAACAAAATAGTGTTTTATTGGAAAAATTATATGTTCAAGAAAAAAGATTTGAAGAGTTTCAATCAGCAGTTATCGGACGAAGATAGTTTATAAACCACAAAGAACAAAGGTTTTTATAAACTATTTTATAAGATTCTAATTTTTTTAGATGAGTTTTTTTTATAAATTTAAAATAAGTTTTTAACAAAAATTCTTCCTCTTTTTTATTTAATGAAAACTCAATACAAATAGAAGCTAAATCAAAAAATCTATCATTTGTTCCCACATATTCCCAATCTATGATTTTTATATCTTTGTTGTTAAAAATTATATTTTTTGGATTTAAGTCGTGATGGCTTAAAACTAACTCTTTTTTGTATTTTTTTAGAAGATTTAGATTTTTAAAGGTTTCTTGAATTAATTTTTCATTTTCAAGAACTTTTTTGTAGTTTAATAAATCTTTTTTTATATCATAAGGTTTTGTTTTTATTTTGATTTGATGTAATTTTTTTATTTTGCAAGTAAGAGCTTTTAGTTCATAAGGGTTTAATTTTGTTTTATGCGAACCTTTTTTGTATTCATAAACCATAAATTTATCATTTAGAAAAATTGGTTTTGAACAAATATCTTTTTTGTAGGCGAGTTTTTGGATTTGAAACTCAAATTCTCTACTAATATTTACACTACTATTTGATTTAAAAACTCTGATTACGTAAGAGTTTTCTGATGTTTTTAAAAGATAACTTATATTATTAAAACCTTGATTTTTTAGTAACTCAAGGCTTAATAGTTTTTCTTCAAAAATATTATATTTTTCTAATTCTTCAATATTCAAAACTTAAATACTCTTTTTTCCATTGTCTATATGCAATCAATGCAATAATAGTATAAATAAAAAATAAAACTGCTGTTAAATAAAAACCTTTATTTATATAAATATAAATTGAAACAGCGTCAATAACAACCCAATAAAGCCAATTTTCTAACACTTTTTTTGTAAGCATATATGTTGCAAAAACTGCAAAAACCGTTGTAAATGTATCTAAATATGCAAAATCAGCTCTTGTGTAATTTGCCATATAATATCCCAAACATAAAGAGATAATAGTCAAATAAAATATAATTCTTATATTTTTAGAAAAACTATAACTACTTATTTCAAGCTCTTTTTCTATCTCTTGATAATTTCCATATTTCCACGAATACCAACCATAAACTGCCATTATTAGATAAAAAATATTTAAAAAACTATCCATCAAAAGTGAAGCATCAAAAAACAAAATACTATAAATCAAGGTACTAAAAAATGCAGCAGCCCAACACCAAAGATTTTGTTTTATTGCAAGTATTAAATAGGCAATTGATAAAAAAACTGCTAATACTTCCCAAGAAGTCATATAAGATATGGCTTCTTGGATATTATTTAAAAAATTTTCTATTTTTTATCCTTTTATAAAAGATTTAATATATCTTTTTCTATTGATTCAGGAGTTGTTGAACTTCCATATCTATTTATGATATTTCCATTTTTATCAACTAAAAATTTTGTAAAATTCCATTTGATATCTTTTGTTCCTAAAATACCTTTTTGTTCATTTTTTAAAAAAGTATATAAAGGAGATTCATTTTTACCATTTACATCTATTTTTGCAAACATATCAAATTTTACATCATAAGTTAAACTACAAAACTCTTTGATTTTTTCATTTGATTCAGGTTCTTGATTTGCAAATTGATTTGAAGGAAATCCTAAAACCATAAAATCTTTATCTTTATATTTTTCAAATAGTTTTTCTAATCCTTCATATTGACTTGTAAAACCACATTTACTTGCAACATTTACAATTAAAAGCACTTTTCCTTTATATTTCGACATAGAAATCTCTTCGCCTTCAATTGTTTTAACATTAAAATCATAAATACTCATATTGTTCTCCTTTGAAAATGATGAACTTAAAATTAGTAAAATTAAAAGTAGTATTTTTTTTATCATTATAGTTCCTTTTTGTAATTTTATCTTATCTAAGAGAAATTTTATCCTATTTATCTTTATTTAATAGAAGGATATTTATATATAAAAGTAAACTTATAAAATTAGTATTAAAAGTATACACTTATATAAAAATCTACTATAATTTAATTAGTAGATATAAAAGTAGAGGAGGGAGTTTTGTATGAGTATAAAAAATAAGATAATTGGTTCATTCTTAATTTTAGTTGTTGTTTCACTTGTGAGTAGTTTACTCGTTTCTTTTAACATTAAAAATATAAATAATAATGTTACTAATCTTGCAGATAAAAATTTTGCAGGTATTGCGGTTTTATTGGAAGCAGATAGAGATTCTTATCAATCAAACTTAGCATTAAGTCAAATAATCAATTTAAAAGATAAAGAAAAAATTGAGAAGTTGATAAGTAAAGGTGTAAATGATAATTTATCACAAATAGGACAGAGATTTGATAAATTTAGAGATTTTTTAAAAGATGATTTATCTTCTAAAACAAAAGAGTTTCAAGAGTTTGATAAATTTTACCAATTAACAAAAAGTAATACAGCTACTTTGATAAAATATTTTAAAGAAGATAACAATGAAGAAGCTAAAAACTTCTATTTTTCAACTTATTTGAAAGATTATGAATCTATGAGAGATTTAATAGATTTCTTTAGTGAAGAGACTTATAAACTTGTTGAAAGAAATAAATTAGAAGTAAATAACTCTATTTCATCTTCATTATATACATTTGTAATAATTACAATATTAACGATTGTATTAACTCTATTTTTCTCTTTTGTTATTAGTAAAGCATTTAATAATTCAATTCAGAAATTACAAAACGGCTTACTTGAATTCTTTAGTTTTATAAATAAAGAGACAAAAAATGCAAGTTTAATAGACACTTCTTCAAAAGATGAGATTGCTCATATTGGTGAATTTATTAATCAAAATATTAAAAAAACAGAGAATTTAATCATTCAAGATAATATTTTAATAGAAGATGTAAAAAGAGTTGTAAATGAAGTAAAAGAGGGAAAATTTAATAAAAAAATTGAAAAAAATACAGAAAATACAAATCTTGAAGAGTTAAAAAATATTTTTAATGAAATGCTTGAAGTTACGAAAAATAGTGTATGTGAAGATATAAATAAATTGGTAAATGCTTTAGATAATTTTTCAAAACTTGATTTTAGAACTAGAATTGATGATAAAGGTAATATTGCAGTTGGAATAAATAATCTAGCTGAAATAATCAATCAAATGCTAGTAGAGAATAAAACAAATGGATTGACGTTAAATGAGAGTTCAAATATATTGTTGTCAAATGTAGATAAGTTAAATATGAGTTCAAATGAAGCAGCAGCAAGCTTAGAAGAGACAGCAGCAGCATTAGAAGAGATAACGTCAAATATAAGAAATAATACGCAAAATATTCAAAAAATGGCAACGTACTCAAATGAAGTAACAAAATCAGCAAATGATGGTGAGAAATTAGCAAACCAAACAACTCAAGCAATGGATGAAATAAATAATCAAGTAAATCTTATTAATGAAGCAATAAGTGTGATTGACCAAATTGCATTCCAAACAAATATTCTTTCTTTAAATGCAGCAGTAGAAGCAGCAACAGCAGGAGAAGCAGGAAAAGGATTTGCAGTAGTAGCACAAGAGGTGCGAAACCTAGCAGCAAGAAGTGCAGAAGCAGCAAAAGAGATAAAATCAATAGTAGAAAATGCAACAAGTAAAGCAAATCAAGGAAAAGATATTGCTTCAAATATGATAAGTGGATATAAACAGTTAAATGAGAATATTTCAAATACAATAAACTTGATACAAGATATAGAGATGTCAAGTAAAGAGCAACTATCAGGAATAGAACAAATAAATGATGCAGTAAATCAATTAGACCAACAAACACAACAAAACGCAGCAGTAGCAAATCAAACACAAACTGTAGCAGTAGTAACAGATGAAATAGCAAAACTAATAATCAATGATGCAAATGCAAAAGAGTTTGTAGGTAAAAATGAAGTAAAAGCTAAAGATATGAACTTAAATGTAAAAAAAGAGGTGCATATCACACCAGTTAAAAAAACAGCACCAAAACAACATACACAAACAGTATCAACAAAAAAAGATACAAAAGTAATAACATCAACAAAATCAAATGATGATGAGTGGGAAAGCTTCTAGGCTTTCCTTCTATCTAACATTTTTTTAATTTAATCTATTTTTATACACTTCTTATATAAATCTTTTTCAATAATTTGCTAGAATAAAATCAAATCAAAAAAAGGGAAAAAAGTGTTTAAGAAGTTAGAAGTATTAAATAAAACTCAACATAAAAATAAAGGAATAGAAGAGGTTACAAATTTTTCTTATTCTAAAGAATTGATGAATGCTCCTATTGCAATATCAGAATTTTTTGAAGCTTGTAAAAACTATCCTATATTTTTTGCAAAAGATAAAGATAATAATTGGTTTGCATCTATTTTACTTGGATATAAACAAGGGGAAAATCTATTTTTAGATAAAAAAGGAAACTGGAAAGAGTTACATTATATTCCAGCATTTGTAAGAAGTTATCCATTTGTTTTAGTAAATAAAGAGAATCAAAAAGATTTAGTAATTGCTATTGAAGGTGAGTATTTAACTCAAAAAGAGGGTGCTAAAAAATTATTTGATGAAGAAGGAAATAATAGTGAGTTTTTAAATAGTGCTTTAAACTTTTTAAATCAATATTATGCTGATTCTCTTTCAACAACTCAATTTATAAAACAGCTTGAAGATTGGGAACTTTTAGAAGAAAAAATAGCAACAGTTGTAAATACTAAAGGTGAAAAATTTAGTTTAAATGGTTTTTTTGTAGTAAATGAAGAAAAATTAAAACATTTAAGTAAAAAGAAAAAAGATGATATTTGTGCAAAAAATGCCTATTCATTAATCACAGCTCATCTAATTTCACTTTCAAATCTTCAAAAATTAGGTGCAATTAAATAAAAGAAAAGTTGGCTATTTTATAAGTTTATAGCCAACTCCTCGTAAATTTAAAATCATTCCATTTTTTAGCTTTTTTTTCAGCTTATGAATAATAGTTCTCATACTAACAGTTTCCATCTCTTTACTATCCCAAACATATTCGTGAATCATTTCATTTGTTACAGTGTTATTTATATGTTTTACTAAAAGTGTTAAAAGAAGTTTCTCTTTTATAGTTAGTTCTATTTCAAAGTTTGATTTAAAAAGGGTTTGCTCAATTAGATTAAATGAAAAATCGTATCCTAAATCAACTATAAAATCACTATTTTCCTCTTTTTTTATGTGACTTAAGTGATATTGGATACGCAAAAATAGTTCTTCAAAATCAAAAGGTTTTTTTATGTAATCATTACAACCTAAAGTGTAAGATTTTTTGATATTTTCTATATCAATTTCAGCACTTATCATAATAATTGGAACATTCATATCCTCCTTTCTAATAAATTCCAAAACTTTTAGCCCATCAAATCCCAAAACATTTAGGTCTAAAATATATAAATCATATTTACTATTAGAGATAAATTCTATTGCTTTATAACCATCTGTAAAACTATCCACATAAAAACCTCGATTTTGTAGAGATTGTTTTATGATTTTATTTAAAGCAAAATCATCTTCAAGTAAAAATATTTTCATAAATTAATCTCCTTTTATAACTCTGTTTTGTGGAAAAATATATTTAAAAACAGTGTTGTTTTTTTCTGAACTTAGTTCTATTTTTATCTCATTTTTGTCACAAATCTCTTTTACAATACTAAGTCCTAATCCTAAACCAATATTTTTATCTTTTTGTTGATAGTAGGCTTGAAAAACGGCTTTTGTATCAGTTATTCCTATTCCTTCATCTTTTATAAAAAGGATATAGTTTTCATCTTCTTTATCCAAAGTTATCTCTATAGTTGAGTTTTCAAAAGAGTATTTTATAGCATTTGAGATTGTATTATCTACAACTCTTTCAAGTTCATTACTATCCATAAAAACTTCAAACTCTTCATTTATATCTAAAGTTATATCAATATTTTTTATATTCGCCATCTCATCAAAAAAAGCAACTCTTGAGGATAAAAACCTCACTAAATTTATACTTTTTTCTTCAGTTATTCTTTTCTCTTTTTTGATTAGATAATATAAATCATTGTAGATTGAGGATAGAGATTTTGAAGAGGCTTTTATAGCTTCAAATTGTTCTTTATATCCTAAAGTTGATTCTAAATTATCGATATTTAAACTAATAATACTAAGTGGAGTGTTCATTTCGTGTATTATTTTTTTTAGGAAAAAATCTTGAAGTTCAAGTAGTTTTGATATTGTATTTTTGCTTTCAAAAATTTTTAGTTGGGTTTTAACCCTTGCGATTACTTCCTCTTTTTCAAAGGGTTTAGTTATATAATCAACTCCCCCTTCATTTAGAGCCTTTACCTTACTTTGTGTGTCATCTAAAGCACTTATAAAAATAATTGGAATATCTTTTAAAGTTTCATCTTTTTTTAATATTTTACAAACTTCAAAACCACTCATATTTGGCATTTTAATATCTAAAAGTATCAAATCAGGTGGATTTAGTTTTGAAGAGTTTATGGCAAAACTTGCATCAGTTGTTGCTCTTATTAAAAAATTTTCCTCTTTTAAAATATTGCTTAAGTAGTGCAAATTTTCACTTTTATCATCTATTATAAGTATTGTATAGTTTTTATCCATTTAGTTATTCTTTTTACAAATTCATATTTGTTAAGATTATAGGAAAAAACTCTTTAGGATTTTGTTTGAAATTAAAAAAACTTTTTATGTTGCTGTTTATTTTAAATACACTTTCGTTTATAAGTGTTGCAGTTGTGATAAATAAATATCAAAAATCAACTATAAATCTTGAAGATGCCTATAATATGCAATACAAATCCTTGATTTTAGCAGATGAGTTAAGACAAAGTAGTGATGATTTGACAAGAATGGCACGAACTTATGTAATAACTGGAAATCCTATGTTTGAAGAGCAATATAAAACAGTTTTAGCTATAAGAAATGGAGAGTTACCAAGACCTAAAAGATATAATGGAATTTTTTGGGATTTTTTAACTTTACAAGGAAATAAACCAAAATTAGATGGAGAAAAAATACCTCTTAGAGATTTGATGAGAAATGCAAATTTCCCAGATTCAGAGTTAAATATGCTTTTTACTTCCCAAAATGAATCTGATGATTTAACAAAACTTGAACATAAAGCAATGAATGCAATAAAGGGTAAATTTTTAGATAAAGATGGAAATTACACTATAAAAGGTGAACCAGATTTTGCCCTTGCTAGAGAATTGATGCATTCAAAAGAGTATCACGAAGCAAAAATTAGGATTATGGAACCTTTAGATAGATTTTACAGAGCTTTTGAAAATAGAACAAAACAAAAAGTTGATGAAGCAAGAGCAACAGTAAAAGAGTTGGAGTTTTATGTAAATGTTATAGTTTTATTTTCAATAATTTTCTTTTTGATGTCATTTTTTATTATTTTATTTAGAATTGTTTATCCAATTGATTTATTAAGACGAGTGATGTTAAAACTTTCACAAAATGATATGAGTGTAGAAATTGATAAAAATAAGTTTGATGATGAAGTAGGGGATATGATAGGAGCAGTTGAGATTTTTAAAGAAAATACTCAAAAACTTCTTACTAGTGAACATCAAATAAAACAAGCTATGCAAGAAGCAACAACAGCAAATAAGGCAAAATCAATCTTTCTTGCACGTATGAGTCATGAACTACGAACTCCTTTAAATGCCATATTAGGGTTTTCAAATATTTTAAAAAAATCAATGAATGCAACGATTAGTGAAAAAGAGAACTTAAACATCATAAAAAGAAGTGCTGACCATCTTTTAAATATCATAAATGAGATTTTAGAATTATCAAAAATAGAAGCAGGAAAGATGGAGTTGAGTCTTAAAAATTTTAATTTATTTGAATTAATTAAAGAGATAGAAGATATTTTTGCTTTTAGATGTGAAAATAAAGGCTTAAAATTTAAAATAGAGACTTTAAATCTTCCAAAATATATAAAAGCTGATGAACAAAGATTAAGACAAATTTTGATTAATCTTTTAGGAAATTCCTTAAAGTTTACAAATGAAGGTGAAATTTCACTGTATATTTATGAATTAAATAAAAAACTATTTTTTGAAGTAAAAGATAGTGGAATTGGAATAGATAAGTTTAATATTGAAAAAGTTTTTAAACCCTTTGAACAAGTAAAACAAGATAATTATACACAACAAGGTACGGGACTAGGGTTATCTATTACAAAAGAGTTGATTTCTTTGATGGGTGGAAATATCTATTTAAAAAGTCAAGTTGGAGTTGGAAGTGAGTTTTATTTTAGTATCAATTATGAAAAAGCAAATGAAGAAGAACTTTCAAAAGAGAATAATACAAAAAACATAGTTGGAATTAAAAATGAAAATTTCACTAAAACTATTTTAGTAGTAGATGATATAAAAGAAAATAGAGATTTGATAACTTTACTTTTAAACTCTTATGGTTTTAAAACTTTACAAGCAACAAGTGGAAAAGAAGCTTTAGATGTCTTTGAAAATGAAAAACTTGATTTGATTTTTATGGATATTTTGATGGAAGGAATGGATGGTTTAGAAACTATGCAAAATATAAGAGCTTCAAAAAGTGGTAAAGATATTCCAATTATTGCACTTTCTGCAAATGTTTTTGAAGAGGATAAAATGGAAGCTTTAAAAAATGGAGCAAATGATTTTTTAGCAAAACCAGTGGAAGAAAAAGAGATTTTATTGATTTTAGAAAAATATTTACATATAGAATTAGAGTATGAAAATAAAGAAAAAAGTATAGATTTTAAAAAAGAGTTAGAGATTTTACCAAAAGAGTTCGTAGAAAAATTAAAACAAAAAGCGCTTCTTATGGATAATGATGGAATTTTTGAACTACTAAAAGAGTACGATTTATCAAGTGATTTAAAAATTTATATCAAAAGTTTAGTTGATGAATTTAAGTATCAAGAGTTGGTAAATTTAGTTTAATTTCCTTTTTTTATCTTTTTGTTACAATACACAAAAATACAAAAGGTTATTTAAAATGGAAATAGAGATTTCAACACCTGCTTTATTATTCCCAGCTATTTCATTACTTCTTTTAGCATATACAAATAGATTTTTAACAACAGGACAACTAATACGTTCAATCTCTCATCAAGCAAGAGAACATGGTGGACAAGAATTATCAGGACAAATTGAAAATCTTAAAAAAAGACTTGAACTTACAAAATGGATGCAATTTTTTGGAGTAGTATCGATGCTTATGTGTACAATCTCGATGTTTGCACTATTTTTAGGCTTTCATAATTTTGGGAAATAAATATTTGGATTGAGTTTAGTAACTATGTGTTTGTCTTTGTTTATCTCTTTATGGGAAGTTTATATCTCTTCAAATGCATTGAATTTAGAGTTAAAAGATTTACATGAGAAGTGTAAATAAACTAAAAATTTTTAGTTTATTTATAAATTCTCTTTTTTTAAAAAATCCAAAATAATTTGTTTATGGTCAAAAACCAATTTTTCAAGGGGTATTTCATCTTTTTTATAAACATAAACCTCTTTTGCATCATCTTGTGCAATAGGTTTTCCATAAGCTTTACAAATATAAACGATAGATGCTGTATGAAATCTTTCATCTCTTGCGGGGTCTGAATAAACACCAAGAAGTGATTGGATTGTTACATCTAAAGAAGTTTCTTCTTTCATCTCTCGAACAACTGCATTTTCAACAGTTTCACCAATATCCACAAATCCCCCAGGAATTGCAACACCCAAAGGTCTATTTAATCGTTCGATTAAAACAATTCCTTGGAAATTTTCATTTTCATCATAAAGTTTTATTATTCCATCAACAGCTAGAAATGGTGTTTTTATCATTTGTTTTCCTTTTTTAAAATCCATAAATTAAAAAATCAATAGAGTTTTTTATCTCTTCTTTTTGATTTGTCAAAGTAGTAATTTTTGTTTTTAATTCATTTTTATGAACAGCACCCATTTGAGAAGTTGTAAGATAAACTTTTTGATTTTCTATGATAAATTCTTTTGTTAAACCTTTAAAATCATTTTTATCTTTTACAAGAGGTATCACAACTCTTGTGTTTATAGAGTCTAAAATATCATTTTGAATATCTAAAAGATATGGCACTTTTTGATTTGTTTGGTCATTTTCATTTTTATAAACATCAAATTGTGCCATTAAAACATCCTACTATGTTTTAGGATTAGTCCATCTTCATCAACCATTTTGTTATAAGAGTTTATTGCTTCTTTATTTTCCTCTTCCCATTGCTTTTTTTTATCATCTTTTGAAGAGATATTTAAGTAGTTTGTTAAAGCTTCTCTTATGATTTGAGTTTTCTTTTTCCCATTTTTTAGGGCAAATTCATCAAGATTTGTGAGAATCTCATCTTCTAAAGTTATAGTCATTTTTCTAGTCATAATAACTCCTTTGCCATATTTTACCATACTTTTTTAAATAATATCAAAAAGTTTAAAATTGAATTTTGTATAATTGGGCTTAAAATTTTAAAAGGAAAAAAATTATGAATTTAAAATTAGATGAGAATAATAAAGCTATTTTTATATGTAATGGAAGAGAACATGTGATAATAAATGCTGAAATTAATGGAAATTATATAGATGTTAAATTTGAAGATGATACGCCTTTAACTATTTATAATAATGAATAAAATATTAAAATATTAAATGAAACCCATCCTGAAGCATTGATTTAATTTCTTCTTTTAAATAAAATCAAAGATAATCTCATTTATCTTTGTTGTCTAAATTCTATACACCAACCATTTCCAACCCACACCAAAAACAACACTAAAACAACACTTCTTTTTTATACTTCGTTTAGAAATAAAAAAAGGAGACTTATGATGAGAAAAATATTTGCAAAAGCAATCGTTACATCAGCGTTATTAGGTGGAATGTTAGTTCACGCTGCTGATACTATCAAAGTTGGAGTTTTACACTCTCTTTCAGGAACTATGGCAATTAGTGAAACAACACTAAAAGATACAGTTTTAATGTTAATTGAAGAGCAAAACAAAAAAGGTGGAGTTTTAGGTAAAAAACTAGAACCAGTTGTTGTTGACCCAGCTTCAAACTGGCCATTATTTGCTGAAAAAATGAGAGGACTTTTAACAAAAGATAAAGTTGATGTAACTTTTGGTTGTTGGACATCAGTTTCAAGAAAATCTGTTCTTCCAGTTGTTGAAGAATTAAATGGATTATTATTCTATCCAGTTCAATATGAAGGTGAAGAGTCTTCTAAAAATGTATTCTATACAGGTGCTGCGCCAAACCAACAAGCAATTCCTGCAGTTGATTATCTTATGAAAGATATGGGAGTAAAAAGATTTGTTTTAGCAGGAACTGACTATGTATATCCTAGAACTACAAACAAAATTTTAGAAGCTTATTTAATCTCAAAAGGTGTTAAAAAAGAAGATATTATGATTAATTATACGCCATTTGGTCACTCTGATTGGCAATCAATTGTAAGTGATATCAAAAAATTTGGTTCAACTGGTGTTAAAACTGCTGTTGTATCTACAATCAATGGTGATGCAAATGTTCCATTTTATAAAGAGTTAGGAAATCAAGGTATTAAATCTGAAGATATTCCAGTTGTTGCATTTAGTGTTGGTGAAGAAGAACTTTCAGGAATTGATACAAAACCTTTAGTTGGGCATTTAGCTGCGTGGAATTATTTCCAAAGTGCTGAATCAAAAGTAAATAGTGACTTTATCAAAACTTGGAAAACATATATCAAAGATGAAAAAAGAGTTACAAATGACCCAATGGAAGCTACATATATCGGGTTTAATTTATGGGTAAAAGCTGTTGAAAAAGCTGGAACTACTGATGTAAATAAAGTTAGTGATGCGATTATTGGATTAGAAGTTCCAAACTTAACAGGTGGAAGTGCAAAAATGCTACCAAATCATCATATCACAAAACCAGTATTAATTGGAGAAATTCAAGAAGATGGACAATTTGAAACTGTATTTTCAACAAAAGAGATTGCAGGTGATGCTTGGTCTGACTTTTTACCAGAAAGTAAAGATTTAATCGCAGATTGGACAAAACCAGTTAATTGTGGAACATACAACACAGTTACTAAAAAATGTGTAGGTACTAAATAATAAATCAAAATATGGAGGAGTTTTCTTCCATATTTCTCAAGGAAATAAAAATGAATATTTTAAAAATAATACTCCTTAATTTATTGATTTTCTCATTTTCATACTCTTCAACTTTTGAGGAGTTATCTAGCAAATTATCAGACAATAGTTTCAAAGTAAAAGAAGATGTTTTAAATGAGTTAATAATAAATTATAAAGATGAACAAAGATTAGAAGTTTTATTACAAAATATGCTTTTAGGAAATCTATATTTTCAAAATCAAAGCAATGAAATCCTATTTTTAGAGAAAGATAGTTTTAAATCTCTATTTACAAATAATACTATTTCAAATGCTAATCAAGATGATTTTTCAAAAGTAAAAATAAATAATAAATTAAGAAGTGTTATAAAAGCTTCACTTGCAAAAATAAATCTTTTTTCAAGTGATGAAAACAAAAGATTAAAAGCTGCAAAAAATATCTTGGAAAATCTAGAAGTTCAAGATAAAGAGATTATTTTAGAGGCTTTAAAAAGTGAAAAAAAATCTTCAATAAAAGATATTTTACTTGAAGCAAATACAAATCTAAATGCAAAGTTTGAAACAGGTGAAGAACAACTAAAAGCAATAGAAGAGCTTGGAGGTTTTTTATCTTCAAAATCACTTGAAACTCTAAATAGTCTAAAAGAGTCAAACGATGAAAAAATAAAAATAGCTGTATCAAAAGCTTTAAAGCAAATAGAGAGTAGTAAAACTTTTTATTCGTTTATAGAAACGGCATTTTTTGGGCTTTCTCAAGGTTCAGTTTTACTTTTAGCTGCTATTGGTTTGGCTATTACTTTTGGGGTTATGAAAGTTATAAATATGGCTCATGGTGAGTTGATTATGATTGGGGCATATACAACTTATACGATTCAACAATTGATGCCAAATTTGATTGAATACTCAATAATCATCGCAATTCCTGCTGCGTTTATCGTAAGTGGAATAGTTGGTATTTTGATAGAAAGATTGGTTATAAGACATCTTTATGGAAGACCTCTTGAGACATTATTGGCAACTTTTGGAATAAGTTTAATTTTACAACAAGTGGTGAGAACAATATTTTCTCCACTAAATCAAGAGGTAAAAACTCCCTCTTGGATGAGTGGAGCCTTAGAGATAAATAGTGCTTTATCTTTGACTTACAATAGACTTTATGTTGTGATTTTTGCTTTTATTGTATTTTTTGCCATTTTATATGTGATGAAAAAAACAAGCTTAGGATTAAAAGTTAGAGCTGTTTCACAAAATAGACCAATAGCAAGGGCTATGGGAATTCAATCAAGTAAGATTGATGCAATAACTTTTGGAATTGGTTCAGGAATAGCTGGAGTTGCTGGAGTTGCACTTTCACAGCTAACAAATGTAGGACCAAATCTTGGACAAGCTTATATTGTTGATTCATTTATGGTTGTTGTTTTTGGTGGAGTTGGAAATCTATGGGGAACACTAATCGCTTCATTTACACTTGGAGAGATAAATAAATTTATCGAGCCACTTGCAGGGGCTGTGTTAGCGAAAGTTATTATATTGATATTTATCATTTTATTTATACAAAAAAGACCTAGAGGATTGTTTCCTCAAAAAGGTCGAGATGCACAGGATTAGAAGATGGAAAGAAAATCAATAATTTTAAAAATTTTAGAAAACGACAAAGGTGGAAAAATAGTTTTATCATCTTTAGCTGTTGTGGTGTTTGTGGTTGCTTTTTGTAATTTGTTTATTCCTGAAAGCTCTATTTTTCATATCTCAACTTTTACAGTTACGATTTTGGGAAAATATTTAGCTTTTGCACTTTTGGCATTGGCTTTAGATTTAGTTTGGGGATATTTGGGAATTTTATCTTTGGGTCATGGGGCATTTTTTGCTCTTGGTGGATATGCTTTTGCCATGTATTTGATGCTTCAAATTGGTGATAGGGGAGTTTATGGAAATGCTGAACTTCCAGATTTTATGGTATTTATGAACCTAAAAGAACTTCCTTGGTTTTGGTATGGGTTTGATAATCCAGTATTTGCATTTTTTATGGTGATGTTTGTTCCAGCAATTTTGGCTTTTGTGTTTGGTTGGTTTGCTTTTAGAAGTAGGGTAACGGGAGTTTATTTATCTATCATAACTCAAGCTTTAACTTATGCTTTGATGTTGGCATTTTTTAGAAATGATATGGGATTTGGTGGAAACAATGGTTTGACGGACTTCAAAGATATTTTAGGATTTGATTTATCAGCAAATACAACAAGAGTTGCTTTATTGATAATCACTTTTTTTGCTTTGGTTTTTGGATATTTCATTTGTAGATTTATTATAAATTCAAGACTAGGAAGAGTTGTAATCTCTATAAGAGATGCAGAAAGTAGAGTGAGGTTTTTGGGTTACAAAGTAGAGCAATATAAACTTTTTATTTTTGTGGTTTCAGCTGTATTAGCTGGAATTGCAGGGGCTTTATATGTGCCACAAGTTGCAATCATAAATCCAAATGTATTTTCTCCACTTTTTTCTATTGAGTTAGTAATTTGGGTTGCTATTGGAGGTCGTGGAACTCTGTATGGGGCAATTATAGGAGCATTTGTAGTTAGTTTTGCAAGTACATATTTTACATCGGCACTTCCTGAAGTTTGGTTATATGCTTTAGGTGGATTGTTTGTATTGGTTACTTTATATTTACCAAAAGGAATAGTTGGTTTGATGGAAACTATGAATTTAAAAATGAAAAAGGCTTAAGATGAAAACATTAAAACACAATAATGAACAAAATATCGGTGAGCTAAAAATTGGAAATAGAATACTTCTTGTTGATGGTGTAAGCGTTAGTTTTGATGGATTTAAGGCTTTAAATAATCTTAGTTTTTCCATAGATTATGGTGAACTAAGATGTATTATTGGAGCAAATGGAGCTGGAAAATCAACAATGATGGATGTTGTAACAGGTAAAACAAAACCAGATGAGGGGCATGTAGTTTTTGGAGAAGCTGTTGATTTATTGAGTTTAGACGAACCAACTATTGCTCAAATTGGAATAGGAAGAAAGTTTCAAAAACCAACAGTATTTCAAAACCATACAGTTTTTGAAAACCTAGAACTTGCCATGAAAGATGATAAAAGATTTTTCAAAACACTTTTTTCAAAATTAAGAGCTGAGCAAAAAGATAAAATCGAAGAAACTATGAAACTAATAGGTCTAAAAGAGTTATACAACCAAGATGCAGGAATTTTATCACACGGTCAAAAACAGTGGTTAGAAATTGGAATGTTAATCATGCAAGAGCCAAAACTTCTGCTTGTAGATGAACCAGTTGCAGGAATGACACCACAAGAAGTGGAAAAAACAGCAGAGATTTTGACAAGTTTAGCAAAAAATAATGCAGTTGTAGTTGTAGAACATGATATGGAGTTTATAAGAAGTATCGCAAAAAAAGTGACGGTTTTACATGAGGGTTCTGTTTTGGCTGAGGGTAGTATGGACTCAATACAAAACAATGAAAAAGTGCGAAAAGTATACCTAGGAGAATAATGATGTTAAAACTAGAAAAAATAAATCAATATTACGGACAAAGCCATACTTTATGGGATTTGAATTTAGAGATAAAAAAAGGAAGATGTACTTGTCTTATGGGAAGAAATGGAGTTGGAAAAACTACGATTAGTAAAGTAATCATGGGTTTACTTCCTGTAAAAGATGGAAAAATTATTTATGAGGGAAATGATATTTCAAAACTTTCAGACTTCCAAAGAGCAGGAATAGCAATAGGTTATGTTCCACAAGGAAGAGAGATTTTTTCACAACTAACAGTAAAAGAAAATCTTGAAATCGGAGTAATGACAAATCGAAATAAAATCAAAAAAATCCCAGATAAAATCTACGATTTATTTCCAGTTTTAAAAGATATGGCAAATAGAAAAGGCGGAGATTTAAGTGGAGGGCAACAACAGCAGTTGGCAATCGGAAGAGCTTTATGTATCGACCCAAACTTTTTAATCCTAGATGAACCAAGTGAAGGAATCCAACCAAATATCGTAGCTCAAATAGGGCAAGTTATCGATTATCTCACAAAAGAAGAACAAATTACAGTATTGCTAGTAGAGCAAAAACTACCCTTTGCTAGACGACATGGGGATGATTTTTATGTAATTGATAGAGGAAGTGTAGTTGCAAATGGAGAAATAGGGCAACTTAGTGATGAGATTATTAGGAAGTATATGTCAGTTTAGGGGTTTTTATATAAAAAGTATTTTTAAACTGGAAAATGAAGACCCTAAAACTATATATTATTTATACAGGTGAAGAAAAAGTAATCTATCTTTTTTTGATAAAATATTTATAGACAAAAGAGCGATTTTTAGGAGAAAAATGAGTATTAAATTTACTTTTAAAGATGATAAATTTTCTTTAGATAAATTACAACTTCCTTCAAGACACTATCATTTTAACGATAATGAAAACTATATAAAGTTATTAAATATTGGTGAGGGGATTTTTCCAAAGGATAAAATAAGAACATCTTTAAGCCTTGATAATTCAAACTTAATCCTTACAACTGAATCAGCTACAAAAATATATCCTAGCAAAAAAGAGTTTGGAATCCAAAAAATTGACATTGTTTTGAAAAACAACTCAAATTTAGAGTTTATAAATGATGAGTTGATTTTGTACAAAGAGTCACGTTATATTCAGTTTTTTAATCTAAAAAGTGATGAAAATTCAACTTTTTTTTATACAGATATTTTAAGTCGTGGAAGAAGTTTTGAGAATTTTGATTTTTCAAATATGCTTATTAAAAATTCATTTTATTGTGAAAAAAGTATGGAATATATGGAAAAATTTGATGTAAAAGGTGTTGAACTAAAAGATTATATCATTAGAAAAAGCAGTAATAATTTTATTTTTGCGAAGATTTATATAAAAACAAAAAACAATGAAGAGTTTTTAAATAAGATTTATTTGGAAAAGTTTGAGAGTTTTACATACACTAAAAATAAAAAAATCATTCTTGGAGTAATCAGTTCAAACAATATGTTTGAGTTAAAAAATCAAATTTTTAAGATTTGGGAACTTTATAGAAAAGAGTTAAATAAAAATAAATTTAATTTAGGTAAACAATAAGGAGGAAAGATGTTTTTAACAAATAGGGAACAAGAAAAGTTATTGATTTATACAGCTTCAAAATTAGCCTTAGAGCGAAAAGAAAGAGGTTTAAAACTAAACTATCCAGAAGCTGTGGCAATTATTAGTTCATATATAATTGAGGGTGCTAGAGATGGAAAAAGTGTTGCACAACTTATGGTTGATGCTACAAAAATTCTAAAAGAGGATGATGTACTTGAAGGTGTTGCATCTATGATGTATATGGTTCAAGTTGAAGCAACATTTGAAGATGGAACAAAGTTGGTTACAGTACACAATCCAATTTCTTATGATAAAAATAAACTAATTCCTGGAGAATATCTTGTAGATGAGGGAGAAATAGAACTAAACGCTTCAAAAGATATTATTACAATTGAAATAGAAAACAAAGGTGATAGACCTATTCAAGTGGGTTCACACTATCACTTTTTTGAAGTAAATAAAGAACTTAGTTTTGAAAGAGTTAAAGCTTATGGAAAAAGAATAGATATTCCAGCAGGAACATCTGTAAGATTTGAGCCAGGAAGTAAAAAAAGTGTAAACTTGATTGATTTTGCAGGACGTAGATATATGAGTGGATTTAATGGTTTGGTTGAAGGTTTTTTAGATGATGAGGCTACAAAAGTAAAAGCTATGCAAAATCTTTCAAAGTTTTTAGGAGAATAGTATGAAAATATCAAAAGAAAAATATGCTTCTATGTATGGACCAACTGTTGGTGATAGATTTAGACTTGCTGATACAACACTTATTGCTAAAATAGAAAAAGATTACACAATTTATGGTGAAGAGAGTAAGTTTGGTGGTGGGAAAACTGTACGTGATGGTATGGCTCAGAGTCCAACTGCTGTTGATGTTGCTGATTTGATTATTACAAATGCAATTATTATTGATTATACAGGAATTTATAAAACAGATATTGGAATCAAAGATGGAAAAATCTTAGCTATTGGAAAATCAGGAAATCCAAATCTTTGTGATGGTATTACTCATGGTTTAGAAATTGGAGCAAATACTGAAATCCTATCAGCTGAGGGAAAAATCATAACTGCTGGTGGAATAGATACACATATTCACTTTATAAGTCCAGGACAAATCGATGAAGCATTAAGTAGTGGTGTAACTACTATGATAGGTGGAGGAACTGGTCCAAATACTGGAACAAATGCTACAACTTGTACTCCAGGAGAGTGGAATATAAGTAAGATGATTCAAAGTGTTGATGATTTACCTTTAAACTTTGGATTTATGGGAAAAGGAAATAGTTCTTCTTATGAAGCTCTAAAAGTGCAAATAGAAGCTGGCGCTATGGGATTAAAACTTCATGAAGATTGGGGAAGTACACCAAATGCTATTGATACTTGTTTAAGTGTTGCAGATGATTTTGATGTACAAGTTGCAATTCATACAGATACTTTAAATGAATCAGGATTTGTTGAAGCAACGGTTGGAGCATTTAAAAATAGAACAATTCATACTTTCCATAGTGAAGGAGCAGGTGGTGGTCATGCACCTGATATTATGAAAGTTGCAGGCTTAGCAAATGTACTTCCATCAAGTACAAATCCAACTTTACCATATACAAAAAACACTATTGAAGAGCATCTTG
This sequence comes from Arcobacter ellisii, assembly GCF_003544915.1. Classification (NCBI taxonomy): domain Bacteria; kingdom Pseudomonadati; phylum Campylobacterota; class Epsilonproteobacteria; order Campylobacterales; family Arcobacteraceae; genus Arcobacter; species Arcobacter ellisii. Next base: position 932,980 of record NZ_CP032097.1, read on the forward strand.
ATATGCTTATGGTTTGTCACCATTTAAGCCCAAAAATTCCTGAAGATGTTAGTTTTGCTGAGAGTAGAATCAGAGGAAAAACAATAGCTGCTGAAGATGTGTTACATGATTTAGGAGCTATTTCAATAACTAGTAGCGATTCACAAGCTATGGGAAGAGTTGGAGAAGTAATCATACGAACTTGGCAAGTTGCAGACTCTATGAAACAACAAAGAGGAACACTTGAAGGTGATGATGAAAAAAGTGATAACAATAGAATTAAGAGATATATTGCAAAATATACTATAAATCCTGCAATTGCTTCAGGAATTGATGATTATGTTGGAAGTGTTGAAGTCGGGAAAATGGCAGATTTAGTTTTATGGAATAGGGCATTTTTTGGAGTAAAACCAGAAATCATCATAAAAGGTGGATTTATAGCCTTAGCTATGATGGGTGATTCAAATGCTTCAATTCCAACGCCAGAACCAAATATGTATAGACCTATGTTTGGAAGTCTTGGACGTGCAAGTGGTGCTACAAGTGTTATTTTTACTTCAAAAATAGCAAGTTCAAATCTAAAGGATAAATTAGGAATTTCAAAAGAGGTATTGCCTGTAAAAAATGTTAGAAATATTGGAAAAGCCAATATGAAACTAAATGATTTTATAGGTGATATTGAAATAGATAGTGAAACATATGATGTAAAAATCAATGGAGAACTAATAGAATCAAATTACGTTGAAAAAGTGCCAATGGCAAGACGATATTTTATGTTTTAGGAAAAGATTTTGCAATTTAGTGTGATAAAAAAAGTAGTTGAAATTAAAAAAAATATCCCATTTAGTGATGAGGTTGAACTCTCTTGGTTTGATATGCAAAAGCCAAATTTAACAGCTGTTACTAAAAAAGGAGTAAATTTAGTAGTAAAAGCTAAGTTTACTCATCTTCATGAAAATGATATTTTAGTTTGTGAAGATGGAATGGGAATAAAAGTTAAAAGAAGTGTTGATGAGATTTTTGTTTTAGAGTTTAGTGATGCTTTAACTTTTGCAAAAACTGCTTATGAAATAGGAAACAGACATCAGCCAGTTATTATTGAAGAGTTTAAAATCATAGTTTTAGATGATATCTCTTTAAGTGATATTATCAAAGATTGTTATACAAATGAAAAAATAAAGTGTGAAAAAACAAAAGGTTATTTCAAACCAAATGGAAAAGCACATCATAGTCACTAAAATGCAAAAAACAAATCTAAAAAGCCTAAGCCGATTTATACAAATACTTGATGGAAGTTTTCCCTCAGGTGTTTTTGTTCACTCTTTTGGTTTAGAGCCTCATGTTTTAAAAGAAAAAGTAAAAGATATAAATAGTTTAAAAATCTATTTAGAAAATCTAATTATCGACCAATACTCTAAAATAGAGTTTGTTTATGTTAAAAAAGTTTATGAAGCTTTAGAAAAAGAGAAATTAAATTTAGTAAAAAAACTTGATAATTCTCTTGGAACTTATTTGACTTTTGAGTTTGCAAAAGCTTCACGTGATATTGGGCAAAACTATTTTGCACAAATCAAAAATCTAGCTTCAAAAGATATTGTAAAAGAGTATTTCTCTTTGATTGAAAATAAATCTTGTGTTGGAAATGAAATAATAGTATTAAGTGTTATTGCTTTTGATATGGATATTTGTTTAGAAGATTTTATTGTTATGTGGACTAAAAAAAATCTTATAAACATAGCAGTTACAACTTTAAAAATCTCAAGAATAAAACCAAGTGAAATACAAAAAATACTTTTTGAAATTGATGAGATTTTAGAAAAGTTTGATTATAAAAATATAAAAAATAAAATCACAAATTTTAATCCACTTTTTGAAGAGATTATCTTCTCACATAAAAATTTAGAACCAAAGATGTTTACAACGTAAAGGAAAAAAATGAGTTTAAAAATAGGAATAGCAGGACCAGTTGGAAGTGGAAAAACTTCACTTATTGAGTCTTTAACAAATTTATTAAAAGACAAATATAGTTTGGGAATTGTAACAAACGATATTTATACAACAGAAGATGCAAATTATCTAAAAAAAACTCTTGATTTGGATAATGAAAGAATTATAGGTGTTGAAACAGGTGGATGTCCACACACAGCTATAAGAGATGATATATCTATGAATCAAAAAGCAGTTATTGAACTTGAAGAAAAATTCAATCCAGACATTGTATTTGTGGAAAGTGGTGGAGATAATTTAAGTGCTACTTTTTCTTATGAGTTAATTGATTATTATATTTATGTAATTGATGTTGCGCAAGGTGCTGATATTCCTAGAAAAAAAGGAGCAGGGCTACTTTTTTCTGACCTTTTAATTGTAAATAAAATAGATTTAGCGCCGTATGTTGATATAGATTTAGTTGATATGGAAAAAGATGTAAAAGAAAATAGAAAAAATAAACCTTATGTATTTATTTCAAAAAAAGAGCCCGAAACTTTAAATCAAGTAATTTCTTGGATTGAGGCTTTGATGTAAAAAAGAGGATTATTCCTCTTCTTTATTTGTTAGAACTTCGTCATCTTTATGACCAGTAAGTCTTGAGATTAAAACAAAGAATAGTGGAATAAATAAAATTGCTATAAATGTAGCAGTTAACATTCCTCCAACAACTCCAGTTCCAATTGAGTGTTTACTAGCAGCTCCAGCTCCACTACTAATAGCAAGTGGCATAACTCCAACTGTAAATGCTAATGAAGTCATAATAATTGGTCTAAGTCTTACTTTTGCAGCTTCTAGTGCAGCATCAACAAGTTTGATTCCCTCTTTTTGTTTTTGTAAAGCGAATTCAATAATTAAAATTGCATTTTTAGCTGCAAGTCCTGCTAGAACTAGAAGTCCAATTTGGAAATAGATATTGTTATCTAAACTTCTTAAATTTGTAGCAAGTATTGCTCCAAAAATCGCAAATGGTACAGCTAAAACAACAGAAATTGGTAATAACCATCTTTCATAAAGTGCACAAAGAATTAAGAATAAGAATACAATACCAAAAATAAACGCTTGTGCAGAACTTCCACCAACTTGTTTTTCTTGATATGCAGTTCCTGTCCAGCTAATAGTATAACCCTCAGGTAAAACCTCTTTTGCAACTTCTTCAATAGCTTTTAAAGAATCTCCTGAACTATATCCAGGTGCAGGTTGTCCTGAAACTTTTGCAGCTTGGAAAAGGTTAAATCTTTCTACGATATCAGCACCAACAACTTTTTTATAATTTATAAATGAATTGATTGGTAAAAGTTCTCCAGTTGATGATCTTACGTAAACATATTGGAAATCATCAACATTATTTCTAAACTCATCTTTTGCTTGTAAATTTACCTTATAAGTTCTTCCATAAAGTGAAAAATCATTTACATAATAACTTCCAAAAGTAGCATTTATAGTGCTATAAATATCATCTAAATTAACACCTTTTGCTTTTGCTTTTTCAGTATCTACTTCAATTTTATATTGAGGAATATTTGCAGCAAGTGCTGTTCTAACTCCCATTAATTCAGGTTTAGTTTTAGCTTTTTCTATTATTTGATTTACAACATTTCCTAAATCTTCAATAGTTCCACCTTTTCTATCTTGAACATACATATCAAATCCACCAGTAACACTCATTCCCATAATTGGAGGTGGAACAACGGCAAATGAGAAACCTTCACTTGTTCCCATTAATTGTTTACTAAACTTAGCTAAAAGTGCTTTTGCTTCTTGCTCTGGATTTGGTCTTTCACTCCAGTTTTTTAGTTTAATAATTGTTGCAACTGTATGGCTTCTTTGAGCAGAAGTTGTAAAGTCATATCCAGCAAGAGTAATAATATTGTTTACACTTGGGTCATTTGCAATAATTTTATTTATCTCTTCACTTAACTCTAAAGATTTTGACATTGAATATCCAGGAGGATTAAATCCAAATACGAAAATTGTTCCTTGGTCTTCATCAGGAAGAAGTCCAGTTTTCATTGATTTAAACATATCCCATGATACAAATAATAATCCAGCATATAATAAAACAGAGATTAAAGAGAATCTAATACTTTTTTTAACTATTACTGAATAACCTTTTGTAGCTTTTGCAAAAGAGTCATTAAACCATTTGAAAAAACCTTTTGGTTCATGTTTTTTATTTTTTAATATTTTTACACAAAGTGCTGGAGTTAGAGTTAAAGCAACAAATCCAGAGATAATAACAGAAATAACAATTGTAATAGCAAATTGTCTATACATCTCTCCACTTAATCCACCCATAAATGCAACAGGAATAAATACAGCACCTAAAACTAAAATAATAGCAATTAAAGCTCCTGTAACTTCCTTCATAGCAATATAAGCTGCTTCTTTTGGAGTTTTTCCCTCTTCCATATGTCTTTCAATATTTTCAATAACAATAATAGCATCATCAACAACAATACCAATTGCTAAAACAAGACCAAATAGAGTTAGTAAGTTAATACTAAATCCTAAAGCATACATTCCAGCGAATGCACCAACAATTGATACAGGAACAGCAATAAATGGAATAATAGTTGCTCTCCAGCTTTGTAAGAATAAGAAAATAATTAAAATAACTAATATTAAAGCTTCAACAAAAGTTTTAACAACATCATTAATAGAAGCAGAAATAAAATCAGTACTATCATAAGGAATACTGTATGTCATATCTTCAGGGAAATTTTTACTTGCATCTTCTAAAGCTTTTTTTATCGCATCAGCAGTTTCTAAAGAGTTTGCACCACTTTGTAAAAATACTCCAATAGGAATAGATGGTGAGCTATTTAATCTTGTTTGAACACTATAATCACTAGCTCCTAGTTCAATAGTTGCAATATCTTTTAATTTTAAAGTACTTCCATCTTCATTTGCTCTAATTACAATATTTCCAAATTGTGAAGGATTTTCAAATCTTTGAGGAGTTTTTATTGTATATGTATACATTTGTTTTTGAGCAATTGGTTCAGCTGCAATTTTTCCAGCTGCATATTGATTATTTTGCTCTTTAATTGCACTAATTACATCAGTTGTAGCAAGTGAATATTTTGATAATTTTAAAGGGTCCATCCAGATTCTAATAGAGTAATCTTTAGCACCAAAAATCATCGCATCCCCAACACCTTTAACCCTTTTTAATGACTCAACTAAGTTTAATAGCGCATAATTTGATAAATATATTGAATCATAAGTATTATTTGGAGATTGAAGCATTGCAAACATCAAAATACTTGGACTTCTTTCACCTACAACAACACCTTGTCTTTGTACTTGTTCAGGCATTTTTGATAGGGCTGCTTGAACTCTATTATTTACATCAATTTTAGCACTATCAGGATCAGTTCCAATTTCAAAAAATATATTTATACTTAATCTTCCACTATCTTCAGCAATAGAGTTCATATAAAGCATATTTTTTGCACCATTTATCTGCTCTTCAAGGGGAGCAGCAACAGTTTTTGCAATAGTATCTGCACTAGCTCCTGGATATGAAGTACTTACAATAATTTGAGGAGGTAATACTCTTGGATATTGTTCAATTGGTAAATTGAACATCGCAATTATCCCTGTCAAAAATATTATAATTGATAAAACACCAGCAAATACTGGTCTTTTTATAAAAAATGATGAAATCATAATTATTTCTCTTTATTTACAATTTGAACTTTTGTATCTGGTCTTAATTTTGCAAAATTACTAGTTACAATTTGTTCGTTAGGTTTTAAACCACTTTTTATTACTATTCCATCTTTTACCAAATTTCCCGTAACTACTGGTCTTGGTTTTGCTATATTATTTTCATCAACAACAAAAACAATATTTGCTTGTGCAGTTTTTAATACAGCATTTTCAGGAACAACAAAAACATCACCTAAAGATAGATTTGAAATCTCTATTTTTGTAAAGTTTCCAACAATTAATTCATTATTTGGATTCTCAAATTTTGCTCTTAAAAGTAAAGTATCTGTATTTGTGTCTATTGTTGGAGCAATAAAATCTATCTCTCCATTTTCATAAGTTTTATTATCGGCAATTAATTTAATTTTTATATTTTTACTTTTTATTTGAGATAAAAATTCATTCATATCATTTTTTGGTAAAGAAAATTCTGCATGAATTGGATTTGTATTTGTAATTGTAAGAAGTAATGAAGTATAATCATTTTTTCCAACTAAATCACCAATATCAAATTTTTTAATCCCAACAATTCCATCAATTGGAGCTGTTACATTTGTATAATTTAAACTAATTTGTGCTTCTTCAAGTGCAGCTTTTGAACTCTCATATTGATATATATAATCATCGTAAGCTTGAGGACTAATAGATTTTGAAGTTATTAAAGATTTAGCTCTTTCATAATCTTTTTTAGCTTTTGTAAATTCAGCTTTTTTCATATTAAAATTTGCTAAATAAGTATCAGGCTCAATTTTATAAAGTAAAGTTCCTTTTTTTACAAAATCTCCCTCTTTAAAATGTTTCTCAATTAAAGTTCCTTGAACTCTTGCCATAACATTAACTTGTTCATAAGCTTTTAAAATAGTTGGATAAGTTTTATTTGTTGTATTATCTTGTTTTGTTATTGTAAAAGTTTGTACAGGTAAAGCAGGTGCTTCACTTGCTGTTTTTGTCTCATTTGCAATTAAACCATTAAATCCTAAAAAAAGGAAAGATATTGCAACTAAAGATTTTTTTATCATTTTATATACTCCTCTAATTTTTTTCCACTGTTATAAATGATATTTGCTTTTTTTATTTCTAAATCATTTATTGACGTTTTTAATTGACTTAGTGCATCAAATTTTTCACTAAGACTTTGTAAATATGCAACATTATCAACTAAACCATTTTCAAATTTTGATTTGATTACTTCATAAGCACTTTCACTAGCTTTTAGATTTGCCTCAGCAGATTTTATTTTTGCTTTTGCAATATCATAAGCTTTTAGTGCAAGTTGCAAATCAACATTAGCTTTATTTTTTTCATATTCATAATTTAATTTTGAGGCTAAATATGATTTGTAAGCAGATTCATATTTATATTTTGTTTCACCAAATGAAAAAATATTCCAAGATAAATTTGCTGATGTAATATTTTGATGGTCTAAAGCATTGTTTTCATAAGCTTTATTATCAAAGTTATTATCATAATATGAATAAGTATTATCAAGTGTTATTGTAGGTAAATAACCACTTTTTTGAGCCTTTGCATTACTTAATTTTGTTTGCACATCAAATTCTAAAGATTTAATGTCAAATCTTTGGGCATTTTTAGAAATATCTTCTAACTCTTTTATATTAGAACCAGCTGTTATATCAACTTTATTTCCTGTTATATATTCTAAATTATGTAAGATTGTAATAATTTCAAGTTCAATTTCTTGTAAAGTAACTTTAGAATTTTCAACACTCGAAACAAGTTTTTGAACTTCATCTTCTGTTGTTGTTCCTGCATTTAAAAATCTACTTAATCTTTCAAGTTGAGATTCAAGTTGTTCAATCTCTTTTAATTTTGCCTCTTTTTGAGAGATTAATGATAAATAATTAAAATAGTAGTTTATTACTGTTAAAGAGATTTCATTTTTTAAAGATTCTAAAGACTCTTCACCACTTTTTATAGTTGATTCATAACTATCATAAACATTAGGTTTTTTCCCACCATCATAAAGTGTATAATTTAAACTAGCATTAACACTTCCTGCTTTTTTAGCTAAACTTTGTGTCTCTTTTTCAGCTATTCCATATTTTCCACCAAGATCTAAACTAGGTAAATAACCACTTTTTACACTTTTATATTCATCTTTTACAGATTCCAAATTTTGTTCAGATGCATTAATTAATCTATTTTGAATAGATAAATCAACTAATTCCTCCAAATTTTGACCATATAAAAAAAGCGGCGTTAAAAAAATATAATATATCTTTTTCAAAATAACTCCTTTTAATATCTTGCTAGAAAGATAACATAAATTTTCTTAAATAAATCTTGCTAGAAAGATAAATTTAATATTTTATTGGTTAAAATACGACCATGAATAAAAAATATATAGATGATTTTTACAATAGAGTTTCAGAAGATAAAAAATGTGAAATATTTGCATTATCTTTGCCATTGTTTTTGATAAATAAAGATTTGATGGTTAAGTCAGAGAATTTTTTAAAAACAAATTATGATTTGTTACACACAGATATAGATGTTTTGGCATCGTTATATTTCAACGGTAAAGATTATATTATGTCTCCAACTGAATTATATGATGCCTTAATACTATCTTCAGGTGGAATGACAAAAGTTTTGAAAAAACTTCAAGATAGGGGACTGATAAAAAGAGATTCAGTAACAAATGATAAAAGAAAAAATTTAGTCTGTTTAACTCAAAAAGGTATAGAATTAACAGAAGAGATTATGGATAATAAGGCTTTAATGGTTGAAAAATCTTTTTCTGTTTTAGATAAAAAAGAGAAAGAAAATTTAAAAAATATTCTTTCAAAAGTTCTTTATTCTTTAAATTAAATACAAGTTATATTTGCATTTGATATTTTTCTAAAAATTTTTAATTTATTTTTTAAAGGAAGCCATTTTATTAAAATAGTAGCTAAGGCTTCCCATAGTGAAACCCAACCTCCTACCATTGCTCCTTCTGAAATAAGTCGATAAAAGAAATTCTCATTTTCAGAAATATTAAAAGATATTGAAACAAAAATGAAACCAATAAGTAAAAAAATCAAAGAGTTTTTTAATTGAGTTTTCATTTTTTTATGTTCTAATAATTGTAAATATTCAAAATACTCTTTAATACTATTTTTTAATCTTGCATTTGAAGAAAAATCAGTTTTTTCATCAAAACTAAAATTTATAGTAAAAGGATGATTTCCAATCTCTTCGACACTTTCAATAAGATAGTTTTCTAAATCATCTTTTAAATCTTTTTTTATAAAAGTAGATTTTTTATCATAATCCTCATATAAATCTTCAATTTTTGAAGTATATATTTTTATAATTATTTCATCATTTAGATTTTTTTCATATCTTTCAATAATACTATCTTTCATAGTTTATTTCTCTTTTTATTATTTTATAGGATATTATAGATAATTATGATTTAATGTTAATAATAAATTATTCTATTGAAAGTATTTTATATGCAAAAGTTTCTAGTATTATTTCTTTTAATTACCTTTTCTTTTGCTAATGAAATAAAACAAATTGATTTAACCCAAGCAAAATGGGAATATAAATGGGGTGATTCTCCTTTTGAAAATGATATTCCTCTTTGGACAAATGATAAAGAAAACGACTCTTCTTGGCAAAAAATAGATTTTCCTAGCAATCCAGAAAATAGAAATAATCAAACAAATGTTTGGTATAGAGTAAAACTTCCTGATGTTTTACCAAATGACCCTAATTTATACATAGTTAGTATTGATTTAATTACTCAAGTTTATTTTGAAAATAGACAAATATATCATTTTGGAGAATTTAATAATGAAGGAAAAGGTGAATATAAAGGTTGGCCTTGGCATTTAATAAAACTTCCAAATGATAGTGCAGGAAAATATATCTATTTTAGAATATTTTCAGATTATGGGGATATTGGATTTTTTGGAGAGATAAAAATATCTTCAAAAGGTGACTTATATGAGCAAATGTTACAGTTTGATATTCCAAAAATTATGGTTGGTTCTGTTTCTATTTTTGTTTCAGTTCTATTTTTATTAACATTTTTATCAAAATTTAAAAGATTAGAGTTATCAATTTTAGGGTTAATGTTTTTAACTCAAGGATTAAATGTACTTTTTTCAGCAAAAATACTTGAAATCTATTTTCATTATCCTCTTTTTAAACAATATATTTTAGCAATTGCATTTTTCTTTTTCCCTATTGGAATGGCTCTTTTTATGGATAAAACTATAAATGGGAAAGTACCTTTTAATCTTATAAAAAGAATTTGGCAAATACATTTAATATATCTAATTGGTGCAATCTTTGGTTCTCTTTTAGGATTTTTTTCTCTTCCTTCAACTTATGAATGTTTCGATATTTTTTACAATTTTATAACTCTTCCTATTTTGACTTTTTTTATGATTTATTTCTTTTTTAAAGGTAATAAAGAGACAAAAATTATTACCTTTAGTTTTTTTATTATCTCTATTTATTGGCTTTACTCTTCTTTAATTGCAGCTGCGCTTGTGCCTTGGGAAGAGTATCCAAGTGATATTGCAGTATTTATTTGTTTATTACTTTTATCTTATTCGATGGTAAATAAATTAAACTATACTCAAGAGTTAGAAGAGGCAAAAGCTGAATTAACTATTTTATCTTCAACTGATTATTTAACAAAATTAGACAATCGTAAAAATATCGATTCTGTTTTGAAAATAAATGAAAATATGTATAAAAGATATAAAGATAATTTTTCAGTAATATTATTAGATATTGATGATTTTAAAAAAGTTAATGATAATTATGGACATTTAGTTGGAGATAATGTGCTTATTGAGTTTGCCAAAATTTTGACAAAATACACAAGACAAACAGATATTGTAGGACGTTGGGGAGGAGAAGAGTTTATTATTATTTGTCCAAAAACAAATTTAGAAGAAACTTTAATTTTGGCTCAAAAATTAAGAGAAAAAATTGCTTCACATAACTTTGGTATAGTTGGTACAAAAACAGCTAGTATAGGTGTTACAACTTTTAGAGAAAATGACACAATAACAGAACTCTTATCAAGAGTTGATGATGCTTTATATCTTGCAAAATTAAAAGGAAAAAATAGAGTAGAAATGGAAGTTTAAAACTCCATTTCAAGACCAATTGGACAGTGGTCACTTCCCTCAATATTATCTAAAATATAAGCATCTTTTACATAATCTTTTAAATCAGAACTAATATAAAAGTAGTCAATTCTCCAGCCAACATTATTTGCTCTTGCATTTGCTCTATAACTCCACCAAGAGTATTTATCTTTTATATCACCATTTATAAGTCTAAAAGTATCAATATATCCATGTGATAAAAACTTTGTTATCCAATCTCTTTCCATTTGCAAAAATCCACTTGTATTTTCATTTGCTTTTGGTCTAGCAATATCAATTTCAGTGTGAGCTGTATTTACATCACCACAAACAATAATAGATTTTCCATCTTTTTTTAGATTTTCACAATGATTTAAAAATCTATCATAAAACTCCATTTTATAATCAAGTCTCTCTTCTTTACTTTGTCCATTAGGGAAATATACATTAAAAAATGCAATATTTTTATCTCCTAAATTAAAATGAACCTCATTTATTCTTCCTTCATCAAGAATATCAACACTAGGACAAGTACATTCAAATGTAGTTTCTATATCTGTAAAAATAGCTGTTCCACTTCTACCTTTGATTTTTGACTCGCTTGCCATTATTTTTTTAAACTCTTTATTAAAAATTGTTTTTGGGATTTGGTTTTTCATAGATTTTGTTTCTTGAACACCAAGAAGATGAATATCATTCTCATCTACCCATTTTAAAGCCTCTTTCTTATCAACAGCTCTAATTCCATTTACATTCCATGAAATAAATTTATATAATTTCCCCATTATTTAGTAATTTCCTTTTTATCTTCTTTTTTTTCATCTTTGATTAATTTTTCAGGTGCAACTGGAGCAATTGGTTTTGAAATACCAATTTCCTTAAAATTAGAATTTGATAAACCATTTTTTTGATTTAAAAGTGATTCACTTTTTCCACCATGCATATCAATTTGTCCACTATTTTGACCACTAAAAGTGTAATTTGCAAATAAAATATTTGATAAAAATATAGTAACTAATAGTAATGTTTTCATAATTTCTCCTATTTTTTTAGATTCGATTATAACCCTTTTTTGATAATAAAGGGTTTATTGGGTATTTTACGTTAATTTTTTTAGTAGGATTTTTATATGACAGAATTAATTCTAGGAGTTTTAACTTTTTTAACTTCAACTGTTGCAGGAGTTGTTGGAATTGGTGGAGGGATGATGTTAATTGCAATTTTACCTTCATTTTTACCATTAAATGCTCTTATTCCTGTTCATGGTTTAACTCAAATGTCAAGTAATTTTAGCCGTGCAGTTTTTGGATATAAAGATGTTCAATATGAGGTAATTCCAAAGTTTTTATTAGGTTCAATAGTTGGTATTGGGATATTTGCTGCAATTATTAATTTTATCTCTTTAGAGTATGTTCCTTTATTTATTGGAGCTTATATTTTACTCTCTCTTTGGTCGCAAAAATTTAATGACAAAATTAAAAAGTTTGAAAATTACTACATTATAGGTTTCTTTCAAACAGGATTATCAATAGTTGTTGGGGCAACAGGACCACTTACTATGACTATATTATTAAAAGATTACAAAGATAAAGACAAAGTTGTGGCAACTGGTGCTGCACTTATGAGTATAACTCATATTCTAAAAGTTTTTGTTTTTATGTATTTTGGTTTCGTATTTTTTGATTATATTGGAATTATAGTTGCAATGATTATTGGTGCAGTTGCTGGAAGTTGGGCTGGAACTCAATTAAGAGATAAAATTGATGGAAAAAAATTTACAATTATCTTAAAAGTTTTATTAACAGCTTTAGCTATAAAAGTGATAGTTGATGTATTCATTTAGAGTTGCAAATAGTTTAGATATACCAAATTTATCTAAACTTTTAAATGAACTTTTTTCTCTAGAAAAAGAGTTCATTCCAAATGAAACTTTACAAAAAAAAGCTTTTGAAACAATTATAAATGATGAAAAAATAGGAAATATTTTACTTTGTACCTATGAAAATAGAGTTGTTGCGATGGTAAATCTTTTATACTCTTTTTCAACAGCATTAGGAAGTAGGGTAGTTATTTTAGAAGATATGATTGTTTCAAATAAATATAGAGATAAAAATATAGGTTCAAAATTATTAGAATTTGCAAAAGAGTTTGCAAAATCAAAAGGTATAGAAAGAATAACTCTTTTAACTGATGATGATAATTTTAAAGCCCATAAATTTTATGAAAAGAATGGTTTTAAAAAATCCTCAATGGTTGTTTTTAGAACTTTTTTAAACGAATAGTTTTAAAAATAGTATTATAAAAAGAGCAGATGCTAAAGTTTGTACTGTAATAATACTTGTCATAAGTGTTATATCTCCTCCAAGTTGCCTTGCAAGGATAAATGAACTTGGAGCTGTTGGTAAAACAGAAAATAAAACTAAAATTGAAATCATTATTTCATTTAATCCAAACATCATTCCAAAACTATAAATAAACAGTGGTAAGATTATAAACTTTCCAATACAGCTAATTATTAAATCTTTTTTTGCACTATTTAATTCTTTTAATACTAAAGCATATCCAATAGATAAAAGTCCAAGTGGAAGTGCAGCTTTACTTAAAATCTCAAGTAAATTTTCTATACTAACTGGAATTGGAACTGATAAAAAATTGATTGCACCTCCAATAACACATCCAATAATCAATGGATTTTTTACTATAGATTTTACTAAATATATAAAATCAAGTTTGTTATTATCTGAATAAAGAGCAAAGATAGTTACACATAAAATATTTATAAATGGAATTGCAAAAGTTAAAATAATAGCACTTAAAACTAAACCTTCATCTCCAAAAATAGAACCACTTAAAGCTAAAAAAACATAAGTATTAAATCTTATTCCACCTTGAATTATTGAAGTAAAAGAACTATTTTTTGTAGGGCTTATTTTGTTAAAGATTATTAAAATAATCATTGTAAAAAATATTGCAATAAGTGAAACTAAAACAAAATTTATACTATTTGCATCAAACTTTGCATTTGAAAGTTTAAATATTAAAAGTGCAGGCATTAATACAAAATAAGTGAGTTTATCAGCCATTGGCCAAAATTCATGTGATGGAAAACTTATTCTTTTAAAAAAATAACCAATTAATATTAGTCCAAAAACAGGAACTAAACTTGTAAAAATATATTCCATATCAAACAGCTATTTTAAAAACAGCTTTTATTATTTTTTTGTTTTCATTTACTTTAATGCAAGGCATATGTGCATCATTTGGATAAAAAATAGCTAGTTCATTTTTTCTAATAACTAAAGATGAAGAGTTCAAAGATTGGGCATATTTCGCATAATCTAAATCCTCTTTATAAGGAGTTTGAATAAGAAGATTGTTTACATTTTCAACTTCCATAATCTCATCCCCTTCAAACATATACTGAATATCAATATATTTTTTATGAGATTCAAATAAACAATCTTTTTTATCTTTTGTAATATAAGCTTGTTCTAAAATAAAAGAGTTTTCATCTAAAACAATTTTATTACATTCGTCAAGACCTATATTACAAATTGATTTATATTCAAAAGAGTTTTTATCTTGCAATTTTTGGATATATAAAAAAGCTTTTTCAAACTTTGTATTATCAACTTGAGCTTTTACAGTTTCTAAATTTCCAAAAATTGCCATGATATTTCCTAATTTTTTGTTTTTAACATCTCTTTTAAAATAATTTTACCACCTTCAACACCTGGCTGGTCGTAAGTATTTATTCTTAAGAATTTTCCAACAATTGAAGTTAATAATTCATAATAGAATAATAGTTTCCCAATTTCATATTCACTAATCTCTTCAATTTCAATTAAATCTATTGGAATATCTTTTTTATACTCTTTAACAGAAGCAATTGTAGCATCTGCTTGAAGATTGATAAGTTCTTTAAAATCAAGATTATTTATGTAATCTAAATCTTCCAATCCTTCTAAAGTAATTGGAGCAATTTTTGTATTATCTTTAAAATCCTTGATTTTTATAAATGTTACAGTTTTATCTCTTTTCCCTTCAACAATTAATTGTAAGAAAGAGTGTTGGTCAACTGGTCCTAAAAGTCCAATTGGAGTTAAACCTTGATTGGTATTATTTACATCAATTTTTCCAAGACTTTCACCCCAAAGTTGAATATACCATTTATTAAATCCTTCTAATAATTGAGAATATGAAAAAATCGCATTTACATTGTAAATATCTTTATATTCATAATATGTTCTTGCTTTTTTGATTAAATGGTCATATAAATCATTTTGTTCAAAAAAAGATGTTGATATTTTTTTTGCACCTTTTAATAATTCATCAATATTAAATCCAGCTAAATATAAAGGCACTAATCCAACATTAGATAATACAGAAAATCTTCCACCAACATTTTTAGGAATATCAAAAGAGTTAATATCATTTGCTTTTGCAAAAGTATTTAACTTACTATCATCTTCTGTAATTATTAATAAGTTTGATTTATCAATTTTTGTAATTGACATTAAATATTTAAAAATAGAAATAGTCTCTATTGTAGTCCCAGATTTTGAAATTACGATAAATAATGTATCTTCTAAATTAATTTGGCTTAATGTTCCATTTAAGTTAACAGGGTCTGTACTTTCAAAGAAAAAAAGCTCTTTTTTTAGAGTTTTATTATGTTGCTTATTATATTTCATAAAATTATAAATAGCATAAGTTCCTAAAGTACTTCCCCCAATTCCAATGATAGCTATTTGTTTTTGAGTAAAATTCAGACTATCTAATTTAGCTTTTAAAAAAGTAGTATCTTCATAAGGAAGAGAGTAATAACCTATATGCTCTCTTTCTTTTTTTATTTCTGCAAAGATTTCTTCATCACTTAATGATACTTGCGGATAATATAGGTTATTTTTCACTTATTTTGCTCCAGTCTCTTTTTTTGCTGCTGCTTCTTTTTTTGTTTCTTTATCGTAAAAATAGTTTGTAGCTTTTACAAATCCATCAATACTTCCACAGTCAAATCTTTGTCCTTCAAATTTGAAAGCTAAAACCATACCTTTTTTTGCTTGAGTTAATAAAGCATCAGTAATTTGGATTTCTCCACCTTTACCTGGTTTTGTTTCTCTAATAATATTAAAAATATCTGGAGTTAAAATATATCTTCCAATAATTGCAAGATTTGAAGGTGCAACTTCTGGTTCAGGTTTTTCAACCATATCTTTTACCATAAAAATTCCAGGTTCAATTTCATTCCCAGCAATAACACCATATTTATTTGTTTCTTCTTTTGGAACTTCTTCAATAGCTACGATTGAACAGTGATATTTTTTATATAAATCAACCATTTGTGCTAAAACACCTTTATTTGGAGCATCACATAAGTCATCTGCAAGTAAAACAGCAAAAGGTTGGTCACCAATTAAAGTTTCTCCACATAAAATAGCATGACCTAAACCTTTCATCTCAATTTGTCTAGTATAAGAGAAAGTACATTTAGTAATAACAGATCTAATTTCTGTTAAATAATGTTCTTTACTTGTACCTTTAATTTGATGTTCAAGTTCATAAGAAATATCAAAATGATCTTCAATTGCTCTTTTACCTCTACCTGTTACAACAGCCATTGTATCCATACCAGCAGCAAGTGCTTCTTCAACTCCATACTGAATAAGTGGTTTAGTTAAAACTGGTAACATCTCTTTAGGTGTTGCTTTAGTTGCAGGTAAAAATCTTGTACCATACCCAGCAGCTGGGAATAGACATTTTTTGATTGGATTTTCTTTACTCATTTTTATTTTCCTTTTATTTCTTCAAATAGTTTAATTAAAACATTTTCGTATATTTTAGCATTTTCTTGTGTATCTGCTTCAAATCTAGTTACTAATTTTGGTGTAGTGTTACTAGCTCGCACTAATCCCCAACCTTTTTCAAATATAACTCTTATCCCATCAACAGTGATTATATCTTTGATTTTTGGGAAATATGCAGGCGGATTTGTTAAAGCATTTTTTAAATCATCAATGATTTTAAATTTTGTTTCTTCTGTAACAGTGATATTGATTTCTGGAGTTGAATAAACTTTTGGTAAAGCTTCATACTCTTTATCAAAATCAAAATTTTGGTCAATTAATTCTAAAGCTCTAAATGTTGCATAAATTGCATCGTCATATCCAAAATATCTATCATTAAAGAATAAATGCCCTGAAACTTCAGCTGCAAAATCTGCATTTGTTTCTTTTATTTTAACTTTTAAATTTGAGTGACCAGTTTTATACATAATAGCTTTTCCATATGTATTAATTGTATCATACATAACTTGAGTACATTTAACTTCACCAATAACAGTTGGATTTTTTATAAATTTAGAGAAGAATATAGCTAAGATATCTCCTTTAAAGTTATATTTTGGAGAAAGTAGGGCAATTCTATCTGCATCACCATCATAAGCAAAACCAAAATCAAATTCACCAGTTGCTAACTCTTTCTTTATATCTTCAAGTGTATGTTCATCACTTGGATCTGGATGGTGATTTGGGAAATTTCCATCTGGTTCTTCAAATAAAATTTTATGTTTGATATTTAATCTATCAAGAATTTCTCTTAATACTACACCAGCAACTCCATTTCCACAATCAAAAACAAATCTTTTGTTTTCAAGTTTTAAATGAGAGAAATTTTTAACTATATAATCAATATATCTATTTTTTGAATCTATTGAAATTGTAGTTTCATCATTTGGTATAGTTGAATTGTCTGCAAGGATTTCTCTTCCAAGTGCATAAATTTCTTCACCAAAAAATGGATCTTTATCTAAAGTAATTTTAAATCCATTATATTCTGGTGGATTATGAGAACCTGTAATCATTACAGAACCATCACATTTCAAACTGTCAAAATCTGTAAAATTTGCAAAATAATTTGCAGGTGTTGGTACAAGTCCCATATCAAGAACTTCTAAACCAGCTTTCTTTATCCCTGAAGTAAGCCAATTTTTTAAAGTAGGAGAATGAAGTCTTGCATCATAACCAACAGCAATATATTGTGCAGTTGGAACTTTTTTTTGTAAAGCTTTAGCTAAGTAAAAACCAATTTTCTTTACAACATCTTCATTCAATTCTTTTTTGAATATTCCTCTTATATCATATTCTCTAAAAATAGATGCGCTCATTATATGTATTTCTCCATTGTTATATATAGTCAAATTTTGTATTTTACAAATTTAGGACTGTTATTATATGGCATTTTTAATAAAAATTGTGGAAAAAAAGTAAAAAGAAAAGAAATAAGTATAAATTTTTGAAAATCCACAAGTAAAACCTAGCAAAAACCAAAAAAAGAGATAAAAAACCATAAATTTAAAAATTTAAGCTACATTTTAGGTGCAAGCTCTTGACAAGTAAATAAAAATCTATTATAATTCCCGTCCAATTTGACTGGAACGCTTCAAACGAAAAGCTTGAAGAGAAACGATTCAATCGAGTCTGGAATGATCTTTAAAAATGAATGAAAGTTTGTAAAGTAATCTTTATAAACCGAATATAGAACTCTTATAAAAAATCTATGTTTATTTAGATTAAAAATAAGAATAAATATTAAAAAATATAAAAACAAGAAAATTTGGTAAAACAAATACTTGTCTATAAAATTTGAGTGATAATTTTGTAATTGAAGAGTTATAAAATTTGTCAGTTTCAAAAACTCTATAATTTATGGAGAGTTTGATCCTGGCTCAGAGTGAACGCTGGCGGCGTGCTTAACACATGCAAGTCGAACGAGAACGGATTATAGCTTGCTATAATTGTCAGCTAAGTGGCGCACGGGTGAGTAATGTATAGATAACCTGCCCTTAAGAAAGGAATAACAGTTGGAAACGACTGCTAATGCCCTATATGCCTTTAATACATAAGTATGCAAGGGAAACGCTTTAGTGCTTAAGGATGGGTCTGTATGGTATCAGCTTGTTGGTGAGGTAATGGCTCACCAAGGCTATGACGCCTAACTGGTTTGAGAGGATGATCAGTCACACTGGAACTGAGACACGGTCCAGACTCCTACGGGAGGCAGCAGTGGGGAATATTGCACAATGGACGAAAGTCTGATGCAGCAACGCCGCGTGGAGGATGACACATTTCGGTGCGTAAACTCCTTTTATATAGGAAGATAATGACGGTACTATATGAATAAGCACCGGCTAACTCCGTGCCAGCAGCCGCGGTAATACGGAGGGTGCAAGCGTTACTCGGAATCACTGGGCGTAAAGAGCGTGTAGGCGGGTATATAAGTCAGAAGTGAAATCCAATAGCTCAACTATTGAACTGCTTTTGAAACTGTATACCTAGAATGTGGGAGAGGTAGATGGAATTTCTGGTGTAGGGGTAAAATCCGTAGAGATCAGAAGGAATACCGATTGCGAAGGCGATCTACTGGAACATTATTGACGCTGAGACGCGAAAGCGTGGGGAGCAAACAGGATTAGATACCCTGGTAGTCCACGCCCTAAACGATGTACACTAGTTGTTGTGAGGCTCGACCTTGCAGTAATGCAGTTAACACATTAAGTGTACCGCCTGGGGAGTACGGTCGCAAGATTAAAACTCAAAGGAATAGACGGGGACCCGCACAAGCGGTGGAGCATGTGGTTTAATTCGACGATACACGAAGAACCTTACCTGGACTTGACATAGTAAGAACTTTCTAGAGATAGATTGGTGTCTGCTTGCAGAAACTTATATACAGGTGCTGCACGGCTGTCGTCAGCTCGTGTCGTGAGATGTTGGGTTAAGTCCCGCAACGAGCGCAACCCTCGTCCTTAGTTGCTAACAGTTCGGCTGAGAACTCTAAGGAGACTGCCTACGCAAGTAGGAGGAAGGTGAGGACGACGTCAAGTCATCATGGCCCTTACGTCCAGGGCTACACACGTGCTACAATGGGGTATACAAAGAGCAGCAATACGGTGACGTGGAGCAAATCTCAAAAATATCTCCCAGTTCGGATTGTAGTCTGCAACTCGACTACATGAAGTTGGAATCGCTAGTAATCGTAGATCAGCTATGCTACGGTGAATACGTTCCCGGGTCTTGTACTCACCGCCCGTCACACCATGGGAGTTGAACTCATTCGAAGCGGGGATGCTAAAGTAGCTACCTTCCACAGTGGATTCAGCGACTGGGGTGAAGTCGTAACAAGGTAACCGTAGGAGAACCTGCGGTTGGATCACCTCCTTTCAGAGAGAGAAGTAAGATTCGTTTCTTACTTCCAGAGATTTTATATTCGGTTTATAAAGATTATTTAAATAGGTAGTAAAGGGGCCTATAGCTCAGCTGGCTAGAGCGCTCGACTGATAATCGTGAGGTCTCAGGTTCAAGTCCTGATAGGCCCACCATTAAATAATCTAGTAAAGATTAATTTAGGTTGGGGAATTAGCTCAGCTGGGAGAGCGCCTGCTTTGCACGCAGGAGGTCAGCGGTTCGATCCCGCTATTCTCCACCACCTATAACTAATAAGTTCATCAGATTTAAGAAGTTAAATATAAGTTCAATAAGAGATTGAATTTATATTTGATTTTCAAAATCAAAACGATATTTAAAAATATAATGTTAAAGTCTTTAATTTTTTCGTAAGAATTAAATAATAGATATAAAAAGAGATTTTTATATAGATTAAATAATTTAAAACAAAAAAAATTTCATATCTAAGAAATTAGATAGAACACAACATTATTTTATTGGATATATTTTAAATAATATGTTTAATAAGATAGTAGCCAAAGAATATTATCAAAAATGCGATAGAGTTTAACTCTATTTATTAATAAGCTATTAAGGGCTAATGGTGGATGCCTAGACTGTAAGAGGCGATGAAAGACGTATTAGGCTGCGATAAGCCTCGGGGAGCTGCCAAAGAGCTTTGATCCGGGGATTTCTGAATGGGGCAACCCAGCATATAGAGATATATGTTACCCTACGGGGAGCTAACCTGGTGAAGTGAAACATCTCAGTAGCCAGAGGAAGAGAAATCAAACGAGATTCCGTCAGTAGCGGCGAGCGAAAGCGGATTAGGACAAACCCAATGCTTGCATTGGGGGTTGTAGGACCATAACGTGAGACTAAAGAGGATAGATGAAATACTTGGAAAAGTGTAGCATAGAAGGTGAAACTCCTGTAATTTAAATTCTCAATAGCTCTAATGGTATCCTGAGTAGGTCGGAACACGTGATATTTTGACTGAAACCGGGGGGACCACCCTCCAATCCTAAATACTACTTACAGATCGATAGTGAACAAGTACCGTGAGGGAAAGGTGAAAAGTACTCCAGCGAGGAGAGTGAAATAGAACCTGAAACCATTAGCTTACAATCATTCAGAGCCCTATGATTTATCAGGGTGATGGACTGCCTTTTGCATAATGAGCCTGCGAGTTGTGGTATCTGGCAAGGTTAAGTCAAGTACGAAGCCGTAGCGAAAGCGAGTCTTAATAGGGCGATTTAGTCAGATGCTGCAGACCCGAAACGAAGTGATCTATCCATGAGCAGGTTGAAGCTGGTGTAAGAGCCAGTGGAGGACCGAACCGATAGGCGTTGAAAAGTCTCCGGATGACTTGTGGATAGGGGTGAAAGGCCAATCAAACTTCGTGATAGCTGGTTCTCTCCGAAATATATTTAGGTATAGCCTTGTGTTGTAGCATATGGGGGTAGAGCACTGAATGGGCTAGGGCTGCTTACCGCGGTACCAAACCCTATCAAACTATGAATACCATATGTGGAATCACAGGAGTCAGGCGGTGGGTGATAAAATCAATCGTCGAGAGGGGAACAACCCAGACTAACAGCTAAGGTCCCTAAGTTACATCTAAGTGGAAAACGATGTGGAGTTACTGTGACAACCAGGAGGTTGGCTTAGAAGCAGCCATCCTTTAAAGAAAGCGTAACAGCTCACTGGTCTAGTGATTCTGCGCGGAAAATATAACGGGGCTAAGATGTACACCGAAGCTTTAGATTCAATTTTAATTGAGTGGTAGGAGAGCGTTCTATTCAGCGTAGAAGATGTACCGGTAAGGAGCGTTGGAGCGGATAGAAGTGAGCATGCAGGCATGAGTAGCGATAATTGAGGTGAGAATCCTCAACGCCGAAAACCCAAGGTTTCCTACGCGATGCTCGTCATCGTAGGGTTAGTCGGGTCCTAAGTCGAGTCCGAAAGGGGTAGACGATGGCAAATTGATTAATATTTCAATACCAACATATAAGCGCGATGTGGGGACGCATAGAGTTAATCGAGGTCACTGATGGAATAGTGGCTCGAAGGACGTAGGCTGTTACTTAGGCAAATCCGGGTAACGTTAGGCCGAGATCTTACAGGCTCTTGACACTCTTCGGAGGAGATGGAGAATCGATGATACTGTCGTGCCAAGAAAAGCCACTAAGTATATTATATGTTGCCCGTACCGTAAACCGACACAGGTGGGTGGGATGAGTATTCTAAGGCGCGTGGAAGAACCCTGGTTAAGGAACTCTGCAAACTAGCACCGTATCTTCGGTATAAGGTGTGCCTACTTTTGTATATGAACTTGCTTCAAAAAGCGAAAGAGGTTGCAACAAAGAGTCCCTCCCGACTGTTTACCAAAAACACAGCACTTTGCTAACACGTAAGTGGATGTATAAGGTGTGACGCCTGCCCGGTGCTCGAAGGTTAACTGATGATGTCAGCGCAAGCGAAGCATTTGATTGAAGCCCGAGTAAACGGCGGCCGTAACTATAACGGTCCTAAGGTAGCGAAATTCCTTGTCGGTTAAATACCGACCTGCATGAATGGCGTAACGAGATGGGAGCTGTCTCAACCAGGGATCCAGTGAAATTGTAGTGGAGGTGAAAATTCCTCCTACCCGCGGAAAGACGGAAAGACCCCGTGCACCTTTACTACAGCTTGACACTGTAGCTTGGATATTCATGTGCAGGATAGGTGGGAGGCTATGATGACTAGACGCAAGTAGAGTCGGAGCCATCCTTGAGATACCACCCTTGAATATTTGAGTTACTAACTGCGTACAATTATCTTGTATCAGGACAATGTCTGGTGGGTAGTTTGACTGGGGCGGTCGCCTCCTAAAAAGTAACGGAGGCTTACAAAGGTTAGTTCATGGCGGATGGAAATCGCCAGTTGAGTATAATGGCATAAACTAGCTTGACTGTGAGACATACAAGTCGAACAGAGACGAAAGTCGGTCATAGTGATCCGGTGGTTCTGTGTGGAAGGGCCATCGCTCAAAGGATAAAAGGTACGCCGGGGATAACAGGCTGATCTCCCCCAAGAGCTCACATCGACGGGGAGGTTTGGCACCTCGATGTCGGCTCATCGCATCCTGGGGCTGAAGTAGGTCCCAAGGGTATGGCTGTTCGCCATTTAAAGCGGTACGCGAGCTGGGTTCAGAACGTCGTGAGACAGTTCGGTCCCTATCTTCCGTGGGCGTAGGAAAGTTGAAGAGATTTGTCCCTAGTACGAGAGGACCGGGATGAACGTACCACTGGTGTACCAATTGTTCTGCCAAGAGCATCGTTGGGTAGCTACGTACGGATGTGATAAGAGCTGAAAGCATCTAAGCTCGAAGCCAACTCTAAGATTAACTTTCCCTGAAGTTCCCAGCAAGACTAGCTGGTTGATAGGCTGGATGTGTAAGCGTTGTAAGGCGTTTAGCTGACCAGTACTAATAGAACGTTTGGCTTATTTACAAATTCTTTGGTTTACTATCTTATTAAATATATTTCTTATATTTAATATATTGTGTTTAGCGTTACCTTGAAAAAATGTCAATTTTTTTAAGAAGCAAAGACTTTAACATTATTTTTTCTTAACTCCTAAACGAGTTGAGTGTAAAGAGTATTTACATATTGAATTTTTCTTTATGTTTCTTCTTACTTTTTTCACTCAACTTTGCTGGTGGCTATAGAGAAGTGGAAATACCCAGTCCCATTCCGAACCTGGAAGTCAAGCACTTCATCGCCGATAATACTGCCGGGTCCCCTGGTGGAAACGTAGGCCGCTGCCAGCTCTTGAGTTTTACACACAAAGCTTTTTCCAATTTGAACTCCTTACTCAAGTTCTTCTTGGAAGAAGCTTTTTTTTTTACACCCCCTAAACACCTAGCCTTTTCCCCATTTAATTATTTGCTTTTTCTTTTTATCACTATTTTTACTTTCTTTTGATATTATTCTTTCTTTTTTTGCTTACATAGCTCCAATGGTAGAGCAATTCCATGGTAAGGAAGAGGTTATCGGTTCAACTCCGATTGTAAGCACCATTTGACTTTTTTAAATTTATTTCCAAAATATTTTTATATAAGAATTTTATTAAAAGGATCTTTATGAATTTTTTTAGATTAAAAGAACATAATACCTCAATTTCAAAAGAATTTTATGCAGGCTTTACTACATTTTTAACAATGTTGTATATTGTTCCTGTTAATGGTTTTATTTTATCAGATGCAGGTCTTCCTCTTGATGCTGTAATAACTGCAACAGCTTTGATAACAATACTTGCAACTCTATTTTCTGCATTATGGTCAAACACACCAATTGCAATGAGTGTTGGAATGGGTTTAAATGCTTATTTTTCTTATGGGCTTGTTTTGGGTATGAAAATACCTTGGGAAACAGCTTTAGGTATTGTTTTTTTATCTGGTATTTTATTTGTATTATTATCTTTAACTAATTTTAGAATTTGGATTATGACTTCAATTCCAATGAGTCTTAGACGTGCAATTAGTGCTGGAATTGGTTCATTTATTGCCTTTATTGGTTTAAAACAAATGGGAATGATAGTTTCAAATGAAGCAACTTTAGTTACTCTTGGAGATTTTTCAAATTCAAATGTTTTATTAGGAGTTTTAGGTTTAATTTTATCTTTTAGTTTTTATGCCTATAAACTAAGAGGTGCATTTATTTTATCTATTGCAATAACTTCAATTGTTGCTTGGAGTTTTTCACTTAATACTACACCAACTGATTTCTTTTCAGTTCCTTCTTCAATTTCTCCAATATTTTTAAAATTAGATATTTTAAGTGCCTTATCTTTATCTTTATTACCTGTTATTATTACATTTTTAATTACTGATATGTTTGATACTTTAGGAACTTTAACTGGTGTTGGAACAAGAGCAAATCTATTTCAAGAGAATAATAAAAATGATAAATCATTACAAAAAACACTAGAAGCAGATGCTATTGCAACAGTTGGAGGAAGTTTATTAGGAGTTTCTACAACAACTGCATTTATAGAAAGTGCAAGTGGTGTAGAAGAGGGTGGAAGAACTGGATTAACAGCAGTTTTTACAGCTTTATTATTTATAACAACACTATTTATGTTACCACTTTTTAAATCAATTCCCTCAAATGCAATTTATCCAGTATTAGTTGTAGTTGGAGTTTTAATGTTTACTGAACTTGGAAAAATAAATTTTGAAGAGACAGATTTAGCCACAAGTGCAGCAGCTTTTTTAATAGTTATTTTAATGCCTTTAACTTTTTCAATTACAAATGGAATTGCAGCTGGATTTTTGATTTTTACTATTATTAAATTAGTAAAAAAAGAGTATAAAGATTTGAATATTGGTATTTTAGTTATTACATTTATTAGTGCATTAGCATTTATTTTTTAAAAAGGATTTTTATTTGGAAAAATTATATTATAGTTATGAGTTATTTAAAAAAGATACACAAATTTTAGTTGATAAGTGTAGAGATTTTGAACCAGAAATTTTACTTGCAGTTGCAAGGGGAGGATTAACTCTTTCTCATTTGATGGCACAAGCACTTGACATGAGAAATTTATATACATTAAATTCTATTCATTATGAAGGTGAATTAAAACTTGATACATTTAATATTTTTAATATTCCTGATGTATCACACGCAAAAAAGGTTTTGATTGTTGATGATATAGTTGATTCTGGTGAAACTATGAGAGAAATTTTAAAAGTTTTAAAAGAGAGGTTCCCAACAGTTGAGTTTAAATTAGCAACGTTGTTTTACAAAAAAACTGCTGTTTTGCAACCTGATTTTTGTGTAAGAGAAGCAAATGAATGGATTGATTTCTTTTGGGAAGTCGATGTTAAATAAATAGGAAATATTATGACTTTTATTGATTTTAAAAAATTACTTTTAGATGCTGAAATGAGTATTCCAAAGTTTACAGAACTTATTAAAGTTAGTGAAAAAAATATTCAAGCATACAAAAAGAAAAAACGTGTACCAAATACAATTGCTGTTATTGCAACTTGTTTTGCAAAAATGAACAAAGAAGAGATAGATTTTAAAACATTAATAAATGATTTAGAGTTGGAAAAAAAAGAGAAAAAAGGTGCAGGTTTTTCAAAGAAAAAATCAATAAAAGAAAAAACAAAAAAATAGATTTATGGATTAAAGATGATACTTAATAACAGAATTAAAAAATTTTTAGCAATTGCCTCTTTTATGATGGCTTTAGGAATTGCGTTGGGAGCTTTTGGTGCTCATGGTTTAAAATCAATTTTAGATGAACATATGATGAATATTTATCACACAGGAGTAGAGTATCAATTTTACAATACTTTAGGATTATTTGCTGGAATATTTATTTATAGTTTAAAACCTGAAAAAAGAATTTATATTTCATTATGGCTTATTTTAATTGGAATGATAATTTTTTCATTTTCATTATATTTTTTAACAATTTTAAATATGCCTATAATTGGTGCAATTACTCCAATTGGTGGAACTTTACTTATTATTGCATGGTTAACTTTATGCTATGGAATTTTAAAAGATTAGATGAAAACTTTAACTATTTTAGGAGCAGGTTGGTTAGGATTTGAACTAGCTAATGTTTTAAAAAATGATTTTAAAATAAAAGTTAGTTCAAGAACCAAAGATAAACTAAAAATATATGAAGAAGAGGGGTTTGATTCATATATTTTAAATGAAGAAAATCTTACTTTTTTAGATGAATTACTTGATACAAACTATCTATTTATAAATTTTCCTCCCTCAAAATTTGAAGATTATTTATCTTTTTTAAATAAAATTTATTCTTCTAAAAAAATAAAAGAGATAGAAAAAATCATATTTATAAGTTCAACCTCAATTTATCCAAATATTGAAGGTTTATTTGCTGAAGATTATGAAATAAATGAGCCTAGTTCAAAAATAGTTTTTGAAGCTGAAAATTTGATAAAAGATAAAAGTGATGTAATTTTTAGAGTTGCAGGGCTTGTTGGTGGAAGTAGATATTTTGGAAAAAGAAGTGCAAATAAAGTTATAGAGTTTCCCAAAACACCAATAAATTTTGTTCATAGAAATGATGTTATAAATGCTACAAAATTTGTAATTGATAAAAATATTTCTGGAATTTTTAATCTTTGTTCAAATACACATCCAACAAAAGAGGAAATTTATAGTTTTAATTCAAAAAAGTATGGTTTTGAAAAACCCATTTTTTTAGAAAGTGAAAAATTTTTAAATAGATTAATAGATGGAACTAAAATAGAAAAAGAAGGATTTACATATAAATATGAAAATCCTTTTGAGTTTTAGTGAGTGTTAAAAGCTCTATCTCCTGCATCTCCAAGACCTGGTCTTATGTAGTTATTTTCATCTAATCTTTCATCAATTTGTGCTATAAACATATCAACATCAGGATGAGCTTCTGTAACTTTTTTTACACCATATGGTGAACCAATTATATTTAAAGTTATAATTTTTTTAGCATTTTTACTTTTTAAGTATTCTATTCCATCAATTAAAGAACCACCAGTTGCAACCATTGGATCAAGTAAAATTACAGTTTTATTTTCTAAATTTGGGATATTTTCATAAAAAAGTTTACTTAAAGATGTCTCTTCATCTCTTTTCATTGCTAAAAATCCACTTTTTGCATAAGGTAGGGTTCTTAAAATTCCTGTAAGCATTGGTTCACCCGCTCTTAAAATTGGAATAAGAACAAGTTTTTGAACTTCAATAACTTCAACATCAAGTGGACCTTGCCAAGTATTTATATTTTGAGTTATTGTTGGGAAATCATTTAAAGCTTCTGACGCTAAAATTCTTGAAATCTCTTCAATTGTTAATCTAAATTCATTTGAAGTTGTTCTTACATCTCTTAATCTATTAACTAAATGTTTAACTACTACATTAGTGCTTTCTTTATACATTTTAATTCCTTTTAAAAATTTTATATTACAAAAAAATTGCTTATAAGTTATACATAAATTTAAAGTTGCTCATACAGATAATTTGCTACTATAAACGCCATAAAAAAAATAGAGGTATAAATGAAACCTACAGACTATAACTTTAGAGTTAAAGATTCAATTTTGGGCTTACAATTTTTATTTGTAGCTTTTGGTGCACTTGTTTTAGTGCCAATTTTAACGGGACTTGACCCAAATGTTGCACTTTTTACAGCTGGGATTGGAACTTTGGTTTTTCAATTTGTAAATAGAAATTGTGTTCCACCAATTTTTTTAGCTTCTTCATTTGCTTTTATTGCACCTATTTCTTATGGTGTTGCTACTTGGGGAATTCCTGCAACCATGTCAGGACTTGTTGCTGCTGGATTTTTATATGTGTTTTTAAGTTTTTTAATTAGATTAAAAGGTGATGAATTTTTACACAAACTTCTTCCTTCTGTTGTTGTTGGACCTGTAATTATCTCAATTGGTCTTATTTTATCTCCAGTTGCAGTTAATATGGCGATGGGGAAAACTGGTGATGGTGCAGTTCAATTAGTACCATTTGACCAAGCAATAGTTATTTCAATGATTGCATTAATTGTTACTATTTTAGTCTCTTTACTTGGAAAAGGAATTTTTAAATTAGTTCCTATTTTGATGGGAATTGTCTCAGGTTATATTATTTCTTTATATTTTGGATTGATTGATTTCTCAAAAGTTTCAACAGCTGCTTGGTTTTCTATGCCAAATTTTGTAGCACCAGAGTTTAATTGGCAAGCAATAATTTATATTTTACCAATTGCTATTGCTCCTGCAATTGAACATATTGGTGATATGTTAGCGATTTCAAGTGTAACAAAACATGATTATTTAAAAAAACCAGGTTTAAAAAATACACTTTTAGGTGATGGATTAGCAACTTCAGTTGCTTCACTTTTTGGTGGACCACCAAATACAACCTATTCAGAAGTAACAGGTGCAGTAACAGTTACAAAAGCTTACAATCCTGCAATTATGACTTGGGCAGCAATTTGTGCAATTTTATTAGCATTTGTTGGAAAACTTGGAGCAATTCTTGCAACTATTCCAGTTCCAGTTATGGGAGGAATCATGTTGTTACTTTTTGGAATAATTGCAACTTTAGGAATTAGTACATTATCAAAGGCTAATATTGATTTTTCTTGTCCTAGAAATATGGCAATTGTTTCTATGATTTTAGTGTTTTCAATTGGTGGAATGACTTTTAATTTTGGTGGAGTTCCTTTTGCTGGAATTGGTCTTGGAGCAATGGTTGGAATTTTCTTAAATCTTGTTTTACCGAAAGCTTTATAAAATAATGTTAGAATTTAATGAAATAATTGAAAAGGATAATAATGGCAGCAAAAGAACATCAATTTGATATTTCAGCAAAATTAGATATGCAAGAGATGAAAAATGCAGTGATTCAAGCTCAAAAAGAGATTGATAACAGATATGATTTTAAAGGAATAAGTAAAGAGATTGATTTGAATATTGGAGCAAAAACTTTAATATTAGTCTCTTCAAGTGATAATAAAATCGATGCAATGATGGACATTTTAATTTCAAAAATGAATAAAAGAGGAATCTCTATTAACTCTTTAGAAGAGATAAAAAAAGAGGACTCAAGTGGTGGAAATAGAAAATATACTTTTAAAATAGTTGATAGTATAGAAAAAGATGAAGCAAAAAAAATTCAAACAGAAATTAAAAATTTAAAATTAAAAGTAACAGCTGTAAATCAAGGTGATGAAATAAGAGTTACTGGGAAAAACATTGATGATTTACAAACAATTATGAAACACCTAAGAAGTTTAGAACTAAAAGCTCCTTTAGTTTTTGATAACTTCAAATAAAAATCTCACTTATATATAATTTATGTGTAATTAATATATAATTCATTCTTTATTTTAAAGGATGAATTATAGAACTATTAATAATAAAATCAATCGCAGTTGTATCACTTGTTTTAAGTTTAAGTTATATTGCTGAAAAAGTAAGTCCTAGAATTTCAGGGATTTTATCTGGACTTCCTGTTGGAAGTGCTATTACTCTTTTATTTTTTGCAATAGAAAATGGTGTTGATTATGTAACAAAAGTTGCTTTATATAATATTCATGGACTTTTTGCAGCTTTGGCTTTTTCTATTGGTTATTATATAAGTACTTTTTATAAAGGAAAATTTGAGATATTTTTATCTTTATTAATCTCTTTTATTTCATATTTACTTATTGCATTTATTTTATCAAATATTCCACCGCACGTGGTTTTAACGCCAGTTATTGTAATAACTTTAATGTTAATTGCAACTATATATTTTGCAAAAAAAGAGAACTTTGCTATTGATAAAAAAATTAAAACTTCAATAAGTGATATATTTTTTAGGTCACTTTTGACTATTTCGATATTTTTAATAATCTCAAGTTTACCAAAATATGTACCATCAAATATAGCTGGAATTTTTTCATCTTTCCCTACGATTCTTTTACCTTTGATGTTAATAATTCATTTTAGACATAGTAGGTTTCAAGCAAGAACTATTATAAAAAACACACCTTATGGGCTAAGTTCAGTTGTTATTTACTCTTTGGTTGTTTATTTTGCCTACGAAAAAATAGGAATAGTTTTTGGAACAATAATTGCCCTTATTTGTTCAGTTTTATATGTAATTATTCAAGGTAAAGTTTTAAGATTTTTTAAATTAATTAAATAAGCACATACACACTAAATAAACAAAACTTTAATATAATAAAAATTATATATGAGGATTTTTATATGAAAGTTTTGTTATTAGAAGATGATATTGCTTTAAGTGATTTATTAAACGAACATTTGTTAGATTTAGGTTATGAAGTTGTTTTATGTACAAATGGTCAAGAAGCCTTAGAAGCTTTAATTGATAATAAGTTTGATATTGCTTTACTTGATATAAATACACCAAGTATAACAGGAATAGAAGTTTTAAAAAGAGTTAGAAAAGAGTATAAAAATAATATTCCAATAATAATTTTAACAGCTTATCAAGATACAAAACACCTAAAAGAGTCTTTTGAAAATGGCGTTGATGATTACATTAAAAAACCTTTTGATTTAGAAGAGTTAGACCAAAGAATTTTAAAACTCTGTAGACATTTTTTAATAGAGCAGAATAGTAAAATTAAAATAGATGAAAATATATTTTTTGAACCTCAAACTTGTCAAATTTTTAAAGAAAATAAGGTAATAAGTCTTGCTCAAAAAGAAAGAGATATTTTAAAATATTTTTGTACACATAAAAGTAGAGTAATTTCAAATGAGGAGTTACTTCAAAATATTTGGGTATATGATGAAATGCCAACTGATGCCACAATTAGAGTTTATATAAAAAATTTAAGAGAAATTATTGGTAAAGAAAAAATTACAACAATAAGAGCTATAGGATATAGATTTGAATAGAGATGAAAAAAAAGCATTAATTAGCTTTTTAACTATTTATATAGTTTCAGCAATTTTATTAATAGGTGTTATTTTGTACATTTATTACAAAAATGAAACAAAAATGCTTGAAGAGAGTTGTTCTATGGAATTACATAATGCTTCAATGCATATAAAAAATGAAATTATAAATAGACATATGAAAAATCAAAAATTTAATCCAAATAAACTTTCAAATATAAATATAAAATATGGACTTTTTGATAAAGATAAAAAAGTAATTTTTTCTTATTTAGATGAAAAATTTGATGTTGATTTTTCAAAAAATAGTTATGTAAATGAGTTTTATAACTATTTTATTACAACTTTAGATGAAGAGAATATTCCTATAAAATATATTGTTTTAGAGACTTGTCAAGAGGTTCAAAATAAAAATAAATTACAGATTTTTATTTTAGTAATTTTATTTTTAAGTGCAATTTTTATTGGTTGTATAGGATATTTATTATCAAAAATTTTATTAAATCCTGTTAGACAAAGAGTTGAAGCTATGGATAAGTTTATAAAAGATTCAGCCCATGAATTAAATACACCAATTTCAGTTTTGATGACTTCAGTTTCGATGCTTAAAAATGGAAAAAATCCTCAAAAAATGATGAAATATATTTTAAGCAGTTCTAAACAGATTTCACAAATTTATAATGATATTCATTTCTCAGCTTTTAATGAGTTAAATGAAGATGTATTTGAAGAGTTTAATCTAAAAGATTTAGTAAGTGAAAGTGTAGAGTTTTTTAATGATATTTCTATTACAAAAAATATAACAATAAGTTCAAATTTACAAGATTGTTTTATAAAAATGGATAAAACAAAAACCCAAAAAATTGTAAATAATCTTCTTTCAAATGCTATAAAGTATAGTAAAAAAGATTCTATTATAGAAGTTGTTTTAGAAAAAAATATTTTAAAAGTAAAAGATTTTGGAATAGGAATAAGTCAGGAAGAACAAAAAGAGATTTTTAAAAGGTATAAAAGAGGAAATAATATTGAAGGTGGTTTTGGAATAGGTTTAGATATAGTAAAAAGAGTTTGTGATGAATATGATTTAATATTGGATTTAAAGTCACAAATTGATAAAGAAACCACTTTTAGTATAGATTTTTCTTCAATTGTTATTAAAGATTTTTTACAAAAGTAAAATGAATATTTTTTTTGTTAGAATACGAAAAAATTTATAAAAGATTATTTATGATAAATATAATTGAAGATTTTAAGATTTCTGAATTAAAAGATACAAAGTTTATTCACCCTGTAAAAGTTACATTTTCTCAAAATGGAAAAGCAAAAACTTGGGAAGCGGTAAGAAGCCATGATAGTGTAGCAATACTTTTATACCACAAAGAAAAAGAGGCTTTTTTATTAGTTAAACAATTTAGAGCACCAGTTTATCTAAATGATAAAACAAAAACTTTTACTTATGAGTTATGTGCTGGATTGATTGATAAAAATAAATCTATTGAAGAGA
Source organism: Arcobacter ellisii (assembly GCF_003544915.1). Lineage (NCBI taxonomy): Bacteria > Pseudomonadati > Campylobacterota > Epsilonproteobacteria > Campylobacterales > Arcobacteraceae > Arcobacter > Arcobacter ellisii. Next base: position 965,929 of record NZ_CP032097.1, read on the forward strand.
TTGTTATAGAAGAGATAGATGAAGAGTGTGGATATAAAGTTCATATTGATAATATTTTGAAAATCAGCTCTTTTTATACAAATGTAGGAATTAGTGGTGGAAGACAACATTTATATTTTGCTTCAATTGATGAATCAATGAAAATTCACAATGGTGGTGGAGTAAATGATGAACAAATAGAGTTACATTTTTTACCTTTAAGTGAATGTGATAATTTTCTTTTTGATGAAGAAAAAGCTAAAACACCTGGATTGATGTTTAGTTTCTATTGGTTTTTAAAAAATAGACAAGAGTTAGGACTATAAATGAGAAAATTAATTTTTTTTCTTACAATATTTTTTTTAATTTTAAATGCAGAAGAACAAATTACACCTGCTCCAACTCCGGAACAATTAGATATTAATAACTCTTTTATTACAAAATATGAGTATGGAAAAATGCTTTATAATAACCCAAGAGGAATAGGGTGTAATAAGTGTCATGGTGATGATGCAAGGGGTAAAAAAATTGTTGAGTTTAAACAAGAACATGATAAAAAAATCTATAATTGTAGTTTAGTTGCTCCTGATATTAAAGATATAGAGTATGAGATATTTTCTGTAAAAGTTAATTCAAAAAAGAATCCAAATTTCAAATTTGATAAAGAACAAGTTTGTGATAAATTGATTTATTATGCAAACGTAATGCCTACATACTTTTTAGTTGAAGAAGAGATAGAAGCTATTTATTACTATATTAAAAATCTAAAAAAATAGCTTTTTATCTAGAAAAAGCTATTCCAAGACCAATCTTATTTATTTCTCTATCATAATCAATTAAACTGTTTCCATATCCTGAAAATAGTTGTAACATTCCATAGGTATTTTTTGTTGATAAAAATTCTGGAAGAGGGAAAGTCCAGTTTAGTTCAACTGCTCCTTTATTTGATTCACTAAACTTTAGATTATTTCTTAAGAGTAATTCAAAGGTATGTTTTTTATAAGCATATAATAAAGTTAAATCTCCATATCCATAATAATCTTCAATATCAGGATTATCATCACTTCCTTTATCATCAGGGATTCTATACCAAATTTTTGGAACTAAAAAAAGATTTGCAAATTGGTAATAACCTTCTAAATAAACTTTATTCCAAGACCTCGAATTTTCATCATTTCTTCCATTTGAAGAGTGCATTATTGATACTTTATAAGCTTTTAAAACAGAGTTTTCTTTGTATGGAAATTGTATAAAGATTTCTGGTTCATAATTTGTTTCTCTAAAGGGAGAAGAATCCTCTGTAGTTTGCCAAAAAGATTTTTGTGTATATGCAGCACTAATAGATTCATTTAAACCTAAAAAATTATATGAAATAGGTTTTTCAACACTTATTTGAAATGTTGTTTCTACATTATTTCTATTTTCAATATCATTAAAATTATAATTTACAGGTAATAGATAATTTTTTTTATATGGATATAAACTAAAATCTTTTGTAATTAGTTGTTCTAAACTTTCATCAGTCTCTTTATCTTTTATTTTATCAATCTGTTTTTGATAAAACTCTTTTTTCATTGTTGTAAAAGTTTCGACTCTATGTTCTTGATTTTTAGCTAAGTCTAGAATATATCTATCTTCTTTTGAAATATTTGTATCTGCAACTTTTTTATACAAAAGCATAGCCTCTTTATAATTTCCAAGATTTTCTTGATTTTGTGCTTCTTGATATATGCTATTTATATCTTCAGCAAAGGAAAAAGTACAAATAATTAAGGAGAAGATTTTTTTCATAAATTACCATTTTATTTTTTTATTTTATTTTACATCAATAATTATTATATATAAATTTTTATACTTTATAAAAGAGTTTTAATGATATAATCGCCCAAAATTAGAAAAAAGGTTAGAAAAGATGCTTGTTGCACCTTCTATATTATCAGCAGATTTTGGGAACTTAGCAAATGAAATAAAAGCTATTTGTGATGCTGGATGTGATTTAATTCATGTTGATGTAATGGATGGACATTTTGTTCCAAATATGACAATTGGACCAGTTGTTGTAAACCCTGTTGCAAAAGTTGCAACAAAACCACTTGATATTCACCTAATGGTTGAAAATAATACATTTTTTGTAGAGTTGTTTGCTCCTTGTAAACCAGAATATATCTCTTTTCATATTGAAAGTGAAAAACACCCACATAGACTTATTCAAAAAATTAGAGATTATGGAATTAAACCAGCTATTGTTTTAAATCCTCATACTCCACCAGAAGCTATTGAGTATTTATTAGAAGATTTAGATATGGTTTTATTGATGTCTGTAAATCCTGGTTTTGGTGGGCAAAAATTCATTCCAAGTGTGATTGAAAAAACTAAAAAATTAAAAGAGTTAATTAATAAAAAAAATCCAAATTGTCTAATTGAGGTTGATGGTGGAGTAAATGACAAAAATATCCATGAACTAAAAGAAGCTGGTGTTGATGTTGTTGTTGCTGGTTCTTATGTATTTGGAAACTCTGATTATAGTAAAGCTATAAAAAGTCTTCAGGTGTAAAATGAGAGTAAAAATTTGTGGAATAACAAATCTGCAAGATGCACTTGAAGCTGTAAATGCAGGTGCAAATGCATTAGGTTTTGTATTTTATAAAAAATCGCCAAGATATATAGAACCTTTAAAAGCAAAAGAGATTGCTGAAAAACTTCCTCCTTTTGTTCAAACAGTTGGACTTTTTGTAAATGAAAATGAAGAGTTTATTAATCAAATTTGTTTTGATGCAAAAATGCAATTAGCTCAAATAATAGATGATTTTGATGTTTTAAATTATGAAAAGATTTCTTTTAAATATATAAAAGTAATCAGAGCAAAAGAGAAAAAAGATTTACTAAATTTGAATAAAGAGTATTATTTAGTTGATGCATTTGTTGATAGTTTTGGTGGAGAAGGTAAAAGAATTGCCCTTGATTGGTTTGAAAGTATTGATTGTTCTAAATTTATACTTGCTGGTGGCTTAACAACAAAAAATTTAAAAGAGATAAACGGTTTTGGTTTTTATGGAGTTGATGTTAGTTCTGGAGTTGAATCAGAAGTTAAAGGGATAAAAGATAGACAAAAAATGATTGATTTTGTAAAAGAGGCAAATGAAATCAAATAAAAGGATTACTCCTAAAGCTCAAATAAAATTACAAAATATTTTACAAAGACTATTAAAAGAGCCAATTTTATATAGTGAATTTTTTGAGTTATTAGAAAAAGCAAATGATACAATTTATGAAGATCCTGAACTTGAATTTGAGTTACTTATTTCAAATGGTTTGCCTTTAGATTTTGAAAGTGAATATGTATGTTTAAAAACTCTAAAAACACCTATAAATGAACAAGTTTTTTGTATTGTAGATATTGAAACAAATGGTGGAAGTCCCAAAAAAGGTTATCAAATCATTGAGTTGGGTGCAGTAAAATACAAAAATGGAGAAATAATAGATAAGTTTGAGTCTTTAGTTTTTGCAAAAGAGATACCTCCTTATGTTCAAGAAGTTACAAAAATAAATCTCAAAATGCTTGAAAATGCTCCAAGATTAGAAAAAGTTTTACAAGATTTTAAAATTTTTTTAGGAGATGATGTTTTTGTTGCACATGATATAAAGTTTGATTATACTTTTATTTCTGACTCTTTTGAAAAATATAATTTAGGTAAATTATTAAATAGAAAATTATGTACAATTGATTTAGCTAAAAGAACAATTGAGGCTGAAAAATATGGTTTAAGTTCTTTAAAAGAGTTACTAAATATTGATGTGAGTAATCATCATAGAGCATATTATGATGCTTTAACAACAGCAATAGTTTTTAAAAAATGTTTAGAAAATTTAGATTTTAATAAAATAAAAACAGTAGAAGATTTAATAAATTTTTCAAAAAGTGATAATGTGATTAATAATCAACAAAAAAAGGATTAGTATTATGTTTTCTCAAGAAAATTATATTGAAGTTCTGGAATTTGCAACAATCGCTCATGGTGAACAAAAAACACCAAAAGGTTATCCTTATCTTGCACATATAACAAGCGTTGCAATGGAAGTTATAAATGCTTGTGAAAAATCAAATTTAGATGAAAAAAAAGCAGATTTAGCAATAAGTTGTGCATTATTACACGATGTAATAGAAGATACAAACATTACTTATGATGAGTTGTATGTAAAATTTGGAGAAGATGTTGCAAATGGAGTTGAGGCATTAACAAAAGATAAAACTTTAAGTTCAAAACAAGAACAAATGAGAGATAGTATAGAAAGATTACTTACTCAACCTTATGAAGTTCAAATGGTAAAACTTGCTGATAGAATTACAAATTTAGGAACTCCACCAAAACATTGGGATAATAAAAAAATTAAAGATTATCAAAAAGAAGCAAGTTTTATTTTATCATGTCTTGGAAATTCAAATATATATTTATCAAATAGATTAAAAGAAAAAATAGAGAATTATAATAACTTTATTAAAGAATAAAATAAAAAGCCCGAAGGCTTTTTATTATTAAGCGTTAGCTTGTTGTGCTTCAGAAGCGTATTTTAAACCTAAATCAAATGCTTTATTATTGATTTCATGTACTTTTTCAGGTACTTTTGAAAGCATTGTTTTTCTTAATACTTCATTTGGAACAGTTTCTCCAGTAAAATAGTTAGCCATTGCTAAAGCTAAAACTGATTGAGTAATAACATTTCCAACTTCTTCTTTTGCAATAGTAATAATTGGAATCTCATAGATTTTCCATTTTTTTCTATCTTCTTCTGTAGGTGTTACAAGATTTGGCTCAACAACGATAACGCCACCTTCTTTTACACCATTTTTGAATTGATTATAAGAAACTTGAGCAACTGATAACATGAAATCAATTTCACCATCATTTGCATAAGGATATAAAATTGGTTCATCTTGTAAAGTAATATCAACAACAGTTGGACCACCTCTTACTTGAGAAGTATAAGTAGCTGTTTTTAATCCATATCCACCATTATTGATTTTTGCAGCTGCGAAAATCGCACCTGCAAGAAGTACACCTTGTCCACCAACACCTGTAAATCTCATTAATGTTCTATTTGCTGCCATGTGTAACTCCTTATAATTGAACCATAGTTTTATTTTTGTGAGCCTCTTTTACTTTTTCATAAGCTTCACAATATTCCATAGCTTCTGTATCTTGTTTTAAGATACCTGTAGGGAATATTCCTTTTTGTTCTTCTGGCTCTAATTTATCAAACTTAGTTTTTGACATAGAAATAGAATCAATCCACTCTAAGTTAGCCATAGCAGTAGCCATTTTGTTTTTTCTTCCTAAGTTAACGTGACAGTTAGAGAATACTTCAATAAATGAGAAACCTTTATGTTCAAAAGCTTTAACTAAAGTTTTTTCTAATTTTTTAGGATCTAACATAGTCTCTCTTGCAACAAAAGAAGCTCCTGCTGCTTCAACTAATTTACAAGCATCAAAAGTAGGGTCAATATTTCCTCTACTCATTGTTACAGTCCACATACCTTGAGGAGTAGTTGGAGATGTTTGAGAGTTTGTTAATCCATAAATGAAGTTATTGATAATAATATAATTTAGGTCAATATTTCTTCTTGAAGCGTGAATTGTGTGATTTCCACCAATTGCAAGACCGTCACCATCTCCACCAACAACGATAACTTTTTTAGTTGGATTTGCTAATTTAATTCCAGTTGCATAAGCTAAAGTTCTTCCGTGAGTTGTGTGAACAGTGTTACAGTTGATGTATGAAGAGAATCTTCCTGAACATCCAATACCAGAAACAACACAAACGTCGTCCATATTCCATTCAAGTTTTTCAATAGCTCTAATAACAGATTTTAAAATAACTCCATCACCACATCCCCAACACCATAGTGTTGGCATTTTGTCTGTTCTTAAATATTCATCGTAATTAAAAGCCATGATTACATTCCTTTCACTTTTTCAATAATTTCTAGTGGAGATAAAGGTCTTCCATTTACTTTAAATAAAGTATCAAAATCAGATCTTCCAGATACTCTTTGTACTTCATCAGCAAATTGACCCATATTTAACTCAGTAACTAATACTTTGTCAAATTTTTTCATTAATTCATTAATTCTTTTTGCAGGACTTGGCCAAATTGTTTTTGGTCTGAACATACCTACTTTGATACCTTCTTTTCTCATTCTGTTGATAGCTTCAGTAACACCTAAAGATACAGAACCATAAGCAATAATCATAATTTCAGCATCTTCTAACATATACTCTTCATTTAATTCTAATTCATCTAAATGAGCATCAACTTTTTTGAATAATCTTTTCATTAAAGCATCACAAACTTCTGCATCTTCAGTTGGGTGTCCTGTTGGTCCATGGTGAAGTCCAGTAAAGTGATATCTATATCCTTCAAACATTGGATTTAATACTGCTGGTTCATCAGCTCCAACTCCGTAAGGTTTATAATCTTTTTTATCACCATCAAATCTTTTTCTTACAATTTTGTTTTTTTCAACTTCTTCTAAATCAGGTAAAATTGCTTTTCCACTCATGTGACCGATTGTTTCATCTAATAAAACAAATACTGGTTGCATAAATCTGTCAGCTAAGTTAAATGCTCTTACAACTTCAGTATAACACTCATTTAAGTTACCTGGAACTAATGTAATTGATTTAACATCTCCATGAGTTGGGTTTTTAGCTTGTAATAAATCCCCTTGAGCAACTCTTGTTGGAAGACCAGTTGATGGACCACCTCTCATAACGTTTACAACAACTAAAGGAACTTCAGAAATATATCCAACACCTAAGTTTTCTGCTTTTAAAGAAATACCAGGTCCTGAAGTAGCAGTCATAGATCTTTTCCCAGACATAGCAGCACCTAAAGCTGTACAAATACCTGCTATTTCATCTTCCATTTGAATACAAGCATGACCTCTAGCTGGTAAAGCTGAAGAAAGTACATGCATTATTTCACTTGAAGGAGTAATTGGATAACCACCAAAAAACTCACAACCTGAATCAATTGCAGCTTTTGCTGCAAGTTCATTTCCTGTTGAAATCACTTCTCTTGACATCAATTCTCCTTACAAATCTTCATCTAATATTCTATAGTTATTTTTAACTATTTTTTCTTTTCTCTCTTTTGCATCACTTGATAACTTTGCAAATTTAAACTCTTTTTTATCAGCAACATAAATTGCAAAATCTGGACATGCTAACTCACAGTCTGTACAACCAATACATGATTCAGGATGAACAACTTTAATCATTGAACCTAAAGTAGAATGAACTTCTTGTCTCATTGCAAGTACGCCAGCAGGACAAACAGAAACGCACTTATCACATGCCTTACATCTAGCCTCATTTACCCATACAGGAGTATTTGCAGGAGCTTCCATATTAGACATAATCTCTCCTTAAATTATTTTAAAATCAATACTTGAACAAACTCAATATATTATCCTTGAATAATAGCAATAAACATTCCAAAGATGAATAAAATTTATGATTTTCTCGGGTGAATTTTACTCTTGTTACATTTTGCTACAAGAAAAAATCTGATGTATATAAAAGAGTCTATAATATATATTTAAGCTTAAAATATCAATCTAATTTTATATTAAAAGAGTTAATTAATAATTAGTTTAAAAGACATATTTATGAAACTTAGATATAATTATAATAAATTAGAGAAGGAAGATTTTTGGTTTTATATCAACCTAAAAATGGATATTGTTATAATAGTGATACACATTTTTTATTTTATTTTATTTGTGAAAATTTTAAAAAATATAAAAATATAAAAGGCGAAATTTTAGATATTGGGAGTGGAAGCGGAATTCTTGGTTTATTAGTTTCAAATGAGTATAAAAAATTGAACTTAAATCAGTGTGAGATTCAAAAAATGTTTCAATTTTTCTCAACAAAAAATGCTTTAACAAACAAAATAAATACAAATTTGTACGAAGGTTCATTTGAAAAAATTGAATTTGATAAAAAATTTGATATTTGTGTTTCAAATCCTCCCTTTTATCATTGTGAAGTTATAAAAAGTGAAAATGAATCTTTAAAAATTGCAAGATATAATGACTCTTTACCTTTGGAAAAATTTATAAAAAAGACCTCAGAAATTTTAAAAAATGATGGAAAATTCTTTTTTTGTTATGATTGTAAACAGATAAATGAAATATTATTATTATTGAATAAATATAAATTTAATATAGAAGCTTTGCAGTTTGTTCATCCTAAAGTATCAAAAGATGCAACATTAATTTTAGTTTATGCAAGAAAAAATTCAAAATCTTTGACAAAAATATTTAATCCTTTAGTTGTTTTTGATGAAGATAATAAGTTTACAAATGAGGTTGAAAATATATATAAAAAATCTTCAACATATAGTATAAAGGCTGATATTGAGTAATTTATTAAAAAAAGATGGTTTTAATTTTGCATTTGATCCAAAAGGTTGTGATTCTTGTAAAGGTAATTGCTGTATAGGGGAAAGTGGATATATTTGGATTAATGCACAAGAGATGCAAGCATTAGCTTTTCACTTGAATTTAACTTTAGAAGAGACAAAATTTAGATATTTAACAAAAATTGGATATAAATATAGCATAAAAGAGGTAAAATTAGCTTCAAATAATTTTGCCTGTTGTTTTTTTAATTTAGAAAAAAGACAGTGTTCAATTTATCCCGTAAGACCGATGCAATGTAGAACTTTCCCTTTTTGGGACTATTTTAAAGAAAATGAAGAAGAGGTTTATAAAGAGTGTCCAGCTATAAAAAATCTTTAGTTATTTATTCATTAATATTAATTTTTTGTGGATGTAGCACAAAAGATGTTAATTTAGAGAATAAAGAAGTAAAAAAAACTAATTTTAAAACAGTAAAAACAAAATCTTTTGATTTGGAAGATTTCTATATAATGTACGCATTAGAGACTGAAAATCAAAGAATGTATTTTAATGCAAGAGATATATATTTAAAACTATTTGAAAATACTAATAATTATGAATATTTAGTTAAATATTTAACAATTACAACTCAGCTAAAAGAGTATGCTTTAGTTAAAGAAAATGCTTCAAAATATATGCTTGAAAATATAAAAGAAGAAGAAGTTATTTTAAGATTATATGCTTATGCGTTGTTTAAACTACAAGAAAAAGAAGCAGCTATTTTAAATGCTGAAAAATTGATATTTACATATAAAAATGCAGTTAATTATGAGTTATTAGGAAGTATATATCTTGAAGATAAACAATATTTGAAATCTTATGAAGCTTTTAATAATGCTTTTCTATTAAATGATGCAAGTAATACTTTATTAACTTTGACAAATATTCAATTTATGAATTTGAATCAAAAAGAAGAGGCTATTAAAAGACTTGAAAATTATATTCATAAAAATGACTACAATTTTAATGTATCTTTACAGTTATTAGCTTTTTATGAAAATATAAAAGCTCAAGATAGATTAGTTTCATTTTTAAAAAATATGTATTTTCATTATAAACAAAATGATAATCAATTATTGTTAAATAAAACAAAAGCACTTTTCTTAAAATATGTAGTAAATAATGATGTAAAAACTGTTATTGATTTTTGGGAACAAAATGGTGAAGAAGACGAAATTTTATTAAACTTATATAGAATGACAAATCAATCACAAAAAGCCTATAATTTGTTAAATAAATTTTATAAAAATTCTAATAATATGGATTTCTTAGCTCAACAAGCAATATTAGAATTTGAAATGGCAAAAGATAAAAAATTGATTTTAAGTAGTGTAATAAATAAGTTTGAAAAAGTTTTAGAAACTTTGGATAATCCAATATATCAAAATTATTTAGCATATATTTTGATTGATTATGATTTGAATATAAATAGAGGGATTTATTTAGTTAAAAAAGCTTTAGAAAAAGATCCATCAAATGTTGCTTTTCTTGATACCTTAGCTTGGGGAGAATATAAAGTAAAAAATTGTAAAGAAGCTTATACTTATATGAAACAAGTTGTTGACGAAGTAGGCTTAGATGATGAAGAGATAAAATTACATTGGGAAAAAATTAAGGAGTGTAAAGAGTGATTTTAGATGAGATTATAGAAAAAACGAAACAAGATTTAGAGATTAGAAAAAAAGAGATAAGTTTAGATTTATTAGGAAGAACACTTTCTTCAAATCCATATACACCAAGAGATGTAAAACCATATTTAACTTCAACAAAAGAAGAACCAATTAGAATTATTGCAGAAGTTAAAAAAGCAAGTCCAAGTAAAGGGATTATAAAAGAGGATTTTGACCCTTTAGTTATAGCACAAGCTTATAGTAATAGTGGTGCAAACGCAATTTCAGTTTTAACTGAACCTCACTATTTTAAAGGAAATTTAGAGTATTTAACTCAAATTAGAAGATATGTTCCAACTCCACTTTTAAGAAAAGATTTTATTGTTGATAAATATCAAATTGTTGAAGCTTTAGTTTATGGAGCTGATTTTATTTTATTAATTGCAAAAGCGCTAAGTTCAAAAGAGTTAAAAGAGTTATATGATTATGCAATTCACTTAGGACTTGAAGTTTTAGTTGAAATTCATGACAAAGAAGATTTAACAAAAGCTATTAAATGTGGAGCAACAATTATTGGAATTAATCATAGAAATCTTGATACATTTGAGATGGATATGAGTTTATGTGATAAATTAATCCCACTTATTCCAAATGGAAAAATTATAGTTGCAGAATCTGGAGTTTCTGATACTGAAGTTATCAAAAGATTAAACTCTATTGGGGCAGATGCATTTTTGATTGGTGAACATTTTATGAGAGTTCCATCAATTGAAGAAGAATTAAAAAAATTCAAAAACGCTTTAAATTAAAAAACTCAAATCCTAGAATTTAAACTTTTCTAAATAATTTTTTATTCTAGGTAAATTATCTTTTCTACAAACCATACACGTTGGAAGATTTACAATCTTTTTTGACAATTTTGTAATTTCTAAATCTTTTTCATAATTTAACTTTTTAATAATACTAAGTGGTAAAATACTTTTCCCCATACCAGCTTTTATACAACCTAAAATAGTTTCATAATTTCCAAATTCTAGATTTTTGTGTTCATAATTTGTTATTTCTTTAAATATGTTTGACCAAATTCATTATATGCACAGCCATTTTTAAATGATAAATAAATATTTTGAGCTTTGATATCTTTTGGTTCAACTAAAACAATTGTTTCTTCAATCTTATTTAAAATCATTAGTTCATCATTCTTTGGAAGACCACTAATAAATGCTATGTCAAGTTTATAATCAAGAATTTTTTTTGTAATTTCTTTTGTTGTATTTGTGATTAATTCTAAAGTCATATTAGGAAAATCTTTATTTAGTTCTAACAAAAAAGGGATAATTCTTGTACTTGCATTTGATTCTGTTGAACCAATTAATAAATGTTTTTGTTGATTTATATTTTTCATTTCATAATTTGCAAGTTCAATTTTTTTTATTATTTCAAGTGCATATGGATATAGTCTTTCACCTTCTTGACTTAAAATTACACCTTTAGGCACTCTATGAAATAGGCTACTTCCAATAGATTTTTCTAACTGTTTTATTCTTGAAGTAACATTTGATTGTGCAAATTGAAGATTTATTGCTGCTTTTGAAATACTTTTTTGATTTGCCACTTCAACAAAAACTTTTAATAAATTTGAATCCATATCACTTTTCTTTATATCAATTATCATTATTTTATATTTGACTTAATATCACTTTTAGTGATATTATAACTGAAAAAAATTAAAGGGAAAAATATGCCTGTAATAAATGTAAAAATGACACATGAAGATGGTGGAGCTACAAAAGAACAAAAAGAAGAATTAGCAAAAGGAATAACAGAACTTTTTGCAAAAGTTTTTAATGGAAGAGGTGCTTCAAGTGCAGTTGTGATTATAGAAGAAGTAAATACAGATAATTATGCAATTGGCGGAAAAACAATAACAAATATTAGAAAAGAGAAAAAATAGTATTTCTCTTTTCTAAAGTGCTTATTGTTCTTTTCTATTTAACCTTTCATATAGTTCAACAGACTCATTTATCTCTTCTTGACTAGCTTTTCTTCTACATGATAAAAAACCTTTATTTCCTTCACTTGTAGTTGTTGGAAAAACAGTTGCAAAAACCCAATAATAATTTCCTGATTTTGTTGCATTTTTCACATATCCAGTCCAAACTTTTCCCTGTTTTACACAATCCCATAAATCTTTAAATGCAGCTTTTGGCATATCTTTATGTCTTACAATATTATGTGGTTTACCAATTAATTCATCAACACCATATTCTGCAATCTTACAAAAATCATCATTTGCGAAAATAATAATACCTCGTTCATCTGTTTCACTTACTAAAAAAGCAGAATCATCTAAAACTATTTCTTTACTCATCGTTTTCCCTTAATTTACTTTTTTGCTTTTTGCATCTTCAACTAATAACAGAGCCATTGAAAGAGTTTCATTTGCAATATTTGAAACACTATTTGATTCATTGGCATTTTCTTGAGTTACTTTATCTAACATTGATATTGCGTTGTTTATTTGTTCAATTCCTGTTAGTTGTTCTTTCGATGCTGAACTTACATCTTGTATTATATTTATAGTTTGAGAAATGAGTTGATTTAGATTGTTGTAACCATTACTCATCTCATTTGATATCTCTTTTCCTTCATGGGTTTTTGTAGTTGCATTTTCAACTAAATCTTTAATCTCTCTAGCTGCTTCTGCACTTCTACTTGCTAAATTTCTTACTTCAGCAGCAACAACAGCAAATCCTCTTCCAGCTTCTCCAGCAGTTGCAGCTTCAACAGCTGCATTTAAAGATAAAATATTTGTTTGAAATGCAATTTGATCAATAATACTAATTGCTTCACTAATAGCTTGAACTTTTTGGTTGATTTCATCCATAGCTAAAGCAGTTTTATTTGCAAGTGTTCCACCTGTTGTTACAGAATCTTTTAAATCTTTACTTAATTCAGACATTTTTGTAGCATTTATGGTATTGTTTTTTGTAATTGATGTTATCTCTTCTAGTGCAGCAGCAGTTTGTTCTAAAGAAGCAGCTTGTTCATTTGCTCTAAGGGCAAGATGTTTCATTGATTTTTGCATATAAATTGAATTTTTTTCTAAAAGAAAACCGTTTTCTAAATTTTGTTTTGCATTATCATTTAATTCTTGCCCCAATTTATTGATTTGTTGCATAGTTATAAGCATTTTTCCTTTTAAAATAGGATTTATGTTAATCTGATAACGATAATCTTGATGGGTAAATTTATCCATAATATTTACAAGTTCTTCCATATTTGCATTTGTAGTTGTAAGCATCTCATTAACAATTTTTTTCAAAGTTGTAATCATAAAATTATTTGAGTCAGTATGAATTTTTGTTGTATAAATTCCTTGAGAAACTTTATTTAATGCAATAACTACCTCTCCTAGTACATGCATATCGTTTTTTCTCATATCATCAAATTTATCTACGTATTCATTTAATTCTTTAAGTATAAAACCAATGTCGTCATTTTTTATATATTGAGCTTTTTTTATTCGATTTGTTCTATAAAAAGCAAAATCCATTAAATCATCAATATATTTTTTTATTCTATCAATTCCTCCAACAATTCTTTTCATAGAATAAAAACTAACGTAAGCAACAATCATTGCAAATACAATATTTACAGTTATAATTGCAATGATTTTTGAGTTACTAAATATTGCAACGACACTAATTATTGCAAATCCTAATTGACTTAACAACATGTTAAGAAGTATTCTTTTTTTCGTTTCTAGATTAACTAGCATTAAAACCCTTTTCCCTTTTTTAATGTATTAAAAATTATATAACAATATTGATTACAATAAATGCGAGGAATAGGGCATTAAGAAGAGAATTTATAAAATAAAAAATTATTAATATTTGTTTTTATTTATTATATTATTTAGCTTAAGAAAAGAGTTATTTTTCTTTAAATAAAGTAGAACCAACTCTTATCATATTTGAACCACATGTAATTGCAAGTTCAAAATCAGAACTCATTCCCATAGAACAATATTTTGCTCCAAATGGAACTAATTCATCATAGATTTTCTTTGTAGTTTTAAATGATTCTTTGATGATTTTTTCATCTTCTACATGAGCACCAATACTCATTACACCTTTTAAAACTATATTTGGACAAAGTTCTAGTATTTGTTTATAAACTTCAACTGCGATTTCAGGAAGAACACCAGATTTAGTTTCTTCATAAGCTGAGTTTATTTGAAGTAGGGCAGATAATTTTTTGTTTTTAGCTTCAAGTTTTTTATTTAATTCTACTGCTAATTCTAAAGAGTCTAAAGAATGAATTAATGTAGGATTTAAGTCTATTAAATTATTGATTTTATTTTTTTGTAAAGTTCCAACAAAATGCCACTCAATTGGTAAATCATCTAATTCTTCCATTTTTTGTTTTAAATCTTGAACTTTGTTTTCTCCAAAAGCTCGCTGACCTGCTTCATAAAGAGTCTTTATATCTTGGCTTGTTGAGTATTTTGAAATACCAATAATTTTAACTATATGATGCTCTGAAATTCTAAGTCTTGCACCTTCAACTTTTGTTATAACATTATCTAAATTTTTTGTTGCTGTTTCTTTATTCATTTTATTCTCTTTTAATCATTTAAAAAAATTCTATTTATGTCATTATAAATTCCAAGAAGCATTAAACTTCCTAAAATCACCCATCCCATAATTGTCAAAAACATAAAAACCTGATCACTTGGTTTTCTTCTTGTAATCATCTCATACAAATTAAACATTATATGTCCACCATCAAGTGCAGGAATTGGAAGAAGATTTAATACTCCAAGATTTACTGAAATAAGTGCAGTTATTGTAAATAATGCAATTATTGAGCTTTCGCTTGCATCTGAAATAACCTTTCCAATTGAGATAACTCCACCAACTTCACTTGTTGGAACAACACCAGAAATTAGTTTTTGTACACCTTGGAAAATCATAGTTGAAGCAAAAATTGTTTTTTCATAGGCATAAATTAAAGATTGAGAAAAAGTTAAATCTAAAGTGATTATTTTCCCTGAAGGAGAAATTCCAATCATTCTTTTTTTGATTTTCTCTTTAAACATATTTTCACTATCAGCAATATGTGGATTTATTGTTTTTGCAATAATCTCACCATCTCTCTTAATAAAAAATTTTAAAGCTCCATCTGTATTTACAATAGTTTTTCCAATATCTTCCCAAGATGTTATATCAGTATCATTGATTCTTAATATTTCATCATTTGGTAAAATCCCTGCATGAAATGCTGGAGAATTTTCTTGAACTTTACCAACTTGTGCAGCCCAAGTAGTTGCTCCCATCATCGCGATTGTAAAATATAAAACAGCAGCAAGTAAAAAGTTTGCAAAAGGACCAGCAAATAAAATTATAATTCTTTGCCAAGGTTTTTTTGTATTATATGAATCATTACCTTCTTCGATTAACGAAGGATTTGAATCATCTTGTCCTTTC
Source organism: Arcobacter ellisii (assembly GCF_003544915.1). NCBI lineage: Bacteria > Pseudomonadati > Campylobacterota > Epsilonproteobacteria > Campylobacterales > Arcobacteraceae > Arcobacter > Arcobacter ellisii. The sequence continues at coordinate 981,477 of NZ_CP032097.1, forward strand.
ATTTTTACATATCCACCAAGTGGAACTAATGCAAATTGCCAAGTTGTACCCATCCACTCTTTTGCATATAGTTGTTTACCAAAACCAATTGAAAAAACATGAACTTTAACCCCAAAATAACGAGCTGCTAAAAAGTGTCCTAATTCATGGAAAAAAACTAAAAATGATAAAACTAATAAAAAAGTAATAGTACCCAAAAAAATCCCTTAATTTTTGAAATAATCTCTTGTATATTCATATCCTGAATATATTGTTAAAATAACTGCTAACCATAAAATTTCTGTTGCAAAAGGCCAATTCATCGTTAAAAATCCTATAGCTATCATTTGCACAACAGTTTTTACTTTTCCTGCCATAGTTGAAGCTACATCTTTACCTTCACTAACAGCAACAACTCTAAGCCCTGTTATAAAAAACTCCCTTGAAAGTATCAAAAAAACAGCCCAAGCAGAAGCTCTATCAATTACCATAAGTCCTAAAAAACCTGCAAGTACAAGCATTTTATCAGCTAGTGGATCTAAAATACCACCTAATTTTGTCATTTGATTCCAACTTCTTGCTATGAAACCATCAAAAAAATCTGTAACAGATGCAATAACAAAAATTAGCCCAGCAAAATAATCAAACCAAGAAGGATGCCAAGAAGAGAAAATTGGATTGTTTCTATCTATAAAAAACCATAGCATTAGCGGAGCTAATGCTATTCTAAAAAGTGCCAGTATATTTGGAAGATTTAGTGCTTTTGACATTACTTAAATGTTGTCCCACCATCAACGATTAATGTATGACCTGTAATCCAAGAAGCGTCATTTGTACATAAGAAATAACAAGATTGTGCTAAATCTTCTGGTTGACCAATTCTATTTAATGGAGAGTATTCAGCTGTTTTTGCTTTTACTTCTTCATAGTTTGTAAATGCTTTTAATGCATCAGTATCAATTGGACCACCTGAAACAGCATTTACTCTAATATTAAACTCGCCAAGTTCAGTTGCAGCATATCTAACCATAGCTTCAACAGCAGCTTTATTTGTACCATGACCTGCATAGTTTTCAATGTAAACTAAGTTTCCAGTTGAAGATAAAGAAACGATTGCTCCACCACCAACTTTTTGCATTCTTTTTGCAGCTTGTTGTGCTCCACAAACAAATGCATTAACAGTTGCAGTATAGATGTTATTTAATCCTCTTGGTTTTAATTTCATAAATTTACCATATCCACCAACAACAGCTCTTCCATAAATCATAGCATTTGATATAAAGAAATCAACTCTATCAAAATCTTTATCTATCTCTTCAAATAATTCAGCATATTTTTCAGGTTCTAAAATATTAAATGGGTAAGCTTTACATTTAACACCAAATTTAGTTTCAACATCTTTACAAATCTCTTCTGCTATTTCACCATTTGAATTGTATGTAAATGCTACATTTACACCATTACTAGCAAATTTGTAAACACACTCTTTACCAATTCCTTTTGTTCCCCCAGAAATTACTAAAGTTTTTCCTTGCATATTATTCATTATTTAATTACCTCATATTTTTCTAAAGTTTTTTCTAATTTTTTCATTGTCTCATTACTTGGACTTGTTAATGGAAGTCTGTATTCTAATGTATCAAGTAATCCAGCAATATACATTGCAGCTTTTATTGGAATAGGATTGCTTTCACAAAATAATACATTATTTATGTCATACAAATCTTCATGTAATTTTCTTGCACTATCAAAATTACCATTTAAGGCATCTTTTACTAATTTAGATTTTAAATTAGGCAATAAATTTGCCGTTACAGAAATTATTCCTTTGGCTCCACTTGCTAACATTGGATAGTCAATTGAGTCATCTCCTGAGATTACTAAAAAATCTTTTCTTTGAGAAATCAATGAAATTGCTCTTTCTAAACTTCCAGTTGCTTCTTTTATAGCATAAATATTTTTTACATCATCAAATAGTCTAATTGCAGTTTGTGCTTCTAAATCAACACCTGTACGTCCTGGAACATTATATAACATAAAAGGAATCTCAACAGAATTTGCAATCGCTTTATAGTGTTGATATAGTCCTTCTTGAGTTGGTTTATTATAATAAGGTGTTACTGATAATAATCCATCTGCTCCTACTTCTTGTGCATGTTTTGCAATATCACATGCCTCATGTGTAGCATTTGAACCAGCTCCCGCAATAACCTTTACACCACTTCCTTTACAAACTGCAACCGCAACTTCAATACACTCTTTATGTTCACTATGTGATAATGTTGCACTTTCTCCTGTTGTTCCAACTGGAACAACTGCATCAATTCCTTGCGCTATTTGTCTTTTTATTAAAGACTCATATTTTTGTAAATCAACTTTACCATTTTTAAATGGTGTAATTAGTGCGGTCATTGAACCGGTAATAATATCCATATTTATCCTTTTTTTACTACTAAATCTTCTAATTCTTGTCTTTCATCAACATTTACTGTATGTTTTGAAAAAGTCTCTAAAAAATTCCAAAAACTTTGTTTTGCTTCAGGTGAAATGTTAACTTTTCTTAAAACTTCTTCCATACATCCAAGCCACTCTCGTCTTGCTTTTTCTGTTATTGAAAATTGTTTGTGAGTTTTTAACATATCAAAATGCCCAACAGCCTTTGAATAGTGTTTTTCTCCACCACAAGCTTCAATAAAAAACTTAACATTATGAGCTTTTACTTTTTCTAACTCTTCTTCATTTTGAGGAAAAAAGTTTCCTATATCACTTTCAACAACTAAATCATAAAAATCACTAAAAAGTTTTTTTAATCCCTCTTCACCCATTTCTTCTAAAAAAAGTGGTTTAGGGTATTCAAATTCTGGCTTTTCACCAAAATTTGTTTTAGTAATCGTAAAATCCATTATTTTTCCTCTTGTTTCAAAATAACAGTTGTAGAATTGTTTTGATTTAAGTATTTATTAGCAACATTAATTAAATCTTCTTTTGTTAGTTTTTCTACATTTTTTTCATAATCTAAAAGAGGTTGAATATTATCTCTTACAAAATAAGAACCATATAAAGAAGCAACTTCACTTGAACTTTCTAAAGAAAAAATAAAATCTGCTTTTGTATTGATTTTTATTTTATCTATATCTTTTTGCGAGATTTCACCTTTTTTGATTTGCGCAATTGTATCTAAAATTTCTTTTTCAATTTCTAAAGCAGAAATTCCTTCATTTGCAACTGCTATAAACATAAACAATCCAGGGTCTTTTAAATCCATATTATAGGCATAAATTGTATTTACTAATCTTTTTTCATCGACTAATCTTTTTTGTAAAATTGAACTTTTCCCTGAACTTAAAAACTCACTTAATGCTGAAAGTGCAACTTGGTCTTCATGTTCAAAATTTGGAATATGATAAGTAATTGCTATCATTTGAACAGCAGATTCTTTATAAATTGTAACTCTTTTTTCTCCATCTTGTTTTGGCTCAACCGTATGAAGTTTTGAAGGAATCTCTTTTGTATTTTTAATATTTTTGAAATGTTTTTCAACAGATTCAAAAATTTCATCTTTACTAATATCCCCAGCAACTACAACAATTGCATTTTTTGGTTGATAATATGTACTATGAAAATCTCTTATATCTTCAATTGTCCAGTTTTGAATATCACTCATAAATCCAATTGGAGTCCAGTGATATGGATGATAAATATAAGCATTATTGAATAATCTAAATTGTAAATATCCCATTGGATTATTATCTGTTCTCCAACGTCTCTCTTCAGCTACAACATCTCGTTCTGGTTGAAACTCTTCATCTTTTAAAGTTAGATTTTCCATTAAATCAGCAAATAACTCTAAAGATTTATCCATATTTTTAGAACTTGATTTGATAAAATAGTGTGTATAATCAAAAGATGTAGAAGCATTATTTACTCCTCCAAAACCTTTTACTATCTCATCAAACTCACCAGCTTTTAGATTTTTTGTAGATTTGAAGTTTAGATGTTCTAACATATGAGCAATTCCACTTTTTCCCATTTTTTCATCTCGACTTCCAACTTTATAAAAAATATCAGTTGAAATAACATTTGAACCATTTTCCATAGGAATTGCTACGATTTGTAGACCATTTTCTAGTGTTTTTGTATAATATTTTGGTAAATTACTTCCCATAGATTCTCCCGAAATCATTATTAATAAAAAAAATTGAATAGCAAATAGTTTTAATAGTTTAGATATTTTAATCCTATTCATTATTTTTCCTTTAAATTTGCTCCAATAGCATCTTTTATATTTTCAAAGCCATCTTTTTGAAGAAGTTCTAAAATTTCTTCATTTATTTTTCTAACCATTGAAGGACCTTCAAAAATTAACCCAGAGTAAGCTTGTACTAAAGTTGCTCCATTTTTTATTCTTTCATAAGCCTGTGCACCATTTGAAATTCCACCAACAGAGATTAAAATAGTTTTCCCAAATAACTCACGTGCTAACTCTTTAAATAAATTTCCAGATTTTTGCGTTAAACAAGCACCACTTAAACCACCAAAATTTTGGCAATTTGGAACTAAACTATAATCAATTGTTGTATTTGTAGCAATAATTCCATCTGCACCTGCATTTACAGCACATTTACATAAATCAATAGCAACCTTTGCTTCCATATCAGGAGCAATTTTTAATAAAATTGGTTTACTTGTTAACTCTTTTGCCATAACAAAAAGTTCAGTAATAAACTTTTCATTTTGTAAATCTCTTAAATTTGGTGTATTTGGACTTGAAATATTTATTACTAAATAATCACAACTATCTTTAAATTTGTTAATTAAAGTTTTATAATCACTTAATGCATACTCTTCAGGAGTTGTTTTGTTTTTTCCAATATTTGCACCAATTGGTATAGAAAATGGATAAACTTTTTTTAAGTTTTTTAAAACTGTATGAGCTCCAAGATTATTAAATCCCATTGCATTTTGAACAGATTTTTGTTCAGGATATCTAAACATTCTTGGTTTTGGATTTCCATCTTGAGGTCTTGGAGTCATAGTTCCAATCTCTGTAAATCCAAATCCTAAAGATTTCATAGCTTTTATCATTGTTGCATTTTTATCAAAACCAGCAGCAAGTCCAACAGGATTTTCAAATTTTACACCAAAAACATCTTGTGTTAATTTAGTATTAGATATATAGTTTTTCTTTTCCATATAAGCTTTAGCAATTCTACAATTACCTAAAGCTTTAAGTCCAAATTCTGCTATGTGATGTGCAGTTTCTGGCTCAAATTTGAATAAGATTTTTTTTAGTGTGTCGTAGCTAAACAAAATTAATCCCTTTTTTAAAATTTGGATATTTTATCCAATAATCATCAAATATTCGCTGAATTATATAATCTTTGATATTCACCACAAGAATTTAATAGTTCATTTTCAGTTCCAATAGAAACAATTTCTCCATTTTTAAATACAGCAATTTTATTTGCATTTTTAATTGTGCTTAATCTATGAGCTATTATAAAAGTAATTTTATCTTGGCTTACTTCTTGTATAACTTCACTGATAATTGACTCACTTTTATTATCAAGAGCTGAAGTTGCTTCATCTAAAATCAAAATCTTTGGATTTTTATATAAAGCTCTTGCAATTGCTATTCTTTGACGTTGTCCACCACTTAAATTTGTTCCAAATTCATCTAAAATAGTGTGAATTCCTTTTTTCATATTCATTACAAAATCGTAAGCGTGAGCTTGTTTTAAAACTTCAATAACTCTAATTTCATCAATTTCATGCCCATAAGCAATATTAGCTGCAATTGTGTCATTAAAGATATAAACCCTTTGAGTTACTATTGAAATATTTTCTCTTAAAGATTTTATTTCAAAATCTTTTATTGAGTTGTTATTTATAAATAAATTTCCTTTTGTTGTATCATAAAATCTTATTATTAGATTTATAAGAGATGATTTTCCTCCACCACTATCTCCAACAAGGGCAACAATTTCACCTTTTTTTGCATTTAGATTTATATTTTTTAAAGCTGTAAAATCTTCATATTTTAGTTCTACATTTTCAAATTTAATCTCATTGATATCTTTTGGTGCTTCAATTGTTCCTGATATAATTGTAGGTTTTTTAGAGAACATATCATTGATTCTTTCATTTGCTGCAATGGCATCTTGCATACTATTGTAAAGACTTGATATTTTTTTAATTGGTGTGTAAAGCATAAAAAGTGCAGCTACAAATGAACTAAAAGTTCCAGTTGTAATCTCTCCTGAAATTACTTTCGAACCACCAACTAAAATAACAGCAGCAAATGCAAATGCTCCTATTATTTCCATAACAGGTGAAGTTAATTCATTTGTTTTAACAGATTTCATATTGTATTTGAAAAATATCATATTATGAACTGAAAATTTAGTCATCTCTATTTTTTCAGTTGAATTTGCTTTTATTATTTCTATATTATTAAATGATTCATTTAGGCTTGTTGTAATATCTGAGTTACTCTCTTGAGATTTAAAAGATAATTTTTTCATCTTTTTTGCAAGAACAGATAATGGATAAATAGCAAGTGGTAATACAACTAATCCATAAAAAGCAAGTTCAGGAGAGTGATAAATAACAAGTCCTATAAGTCCAATAATTGTTAAACACTCCCTTAAAAATTCTGCAATACTATTTGAAACAGCTCTTTGAATTCTATTTATATCATTTGTAATTCTACTTACAAGTTCTCCACCATGAATTTTTTGGAAAAAATCCATATCCAAAGTTAAAATATGAGAAAAAAGTTTATCTCTTACAATTCTTGTTATATCTTGACCAATAAAAGAGATATAGTATGCTTGAATATATCTTCCAAAACCTTTTGCTGTATATAAAATTACAACAAATAAAGGCATTAAATAAAGCATTTCTTGGTCTTTATTTATAAAAATTTCATCTAAAAGAGGTTGAATTGCATAAGCAGTTCCAGCAGTTGAACTTGCAACTAAAATAATTCCAATTAATGAATAAAAAAATTGTAGTTTATAGTTTTTGTAATATGGAATATACTGTTTAAAAAAATCTTTCATAAATATCCTAATAAATTATATGTAAAGCGTGTATTATAGCTTAATCTTTCTAAATTTAGTTTTTGAACATTTTTATAAATTTATCAAAACCAAAAGCTTTGATTGTTAGATAAAAAAGAATAAACCCACTTAATGTACTTGCAAATGCAAGTCCCGCTGCTCCGTAAGGTTTGATTAATATTAAAGAAAAAACAATATTCCAAGCTAAACTTTTCATAGAAATTTTTGCAGTTAAAAATTGTTGTTCATTTGAATATAACCAAAGTGAGAAGATTTTTGCTAATCCAAAAGGTAAAAGACCAATTAAATACATAGTTAAAATTAAAGCTGTATTTTGTGTATCTTCACTTGTAAAAGCACCTCTTTCAAAAAGAAGTTTTATTATAAATTCATTAAAAACTATTCCAATTAACATAGAAATAGATAAAACAGCAAATAAAATAAATGAAGATTTTTTCATCAAATGTAAAGCTCTATTTTCATCTTTATTTTTTATTGCCTTTGCTACCATTGGAAATAGGGCGATTGATGTTGCAATTGCAAAAATAGCAAGAGGCAGTTGGAAAACTCTATTTGCGTAATATAGATAAGAGATAGAACCACTTATTAAAAATGAAGCTAACCAAGTATCTATAAATGCTGATAAATGCATAGTTGATGAACCTAAAGTTGCAGAAAAAAAGTTTTTATAAAATTTTGTCTCTTCTTTTTTCTTATGTTTTTTGAAATGAAAAATTTTACATAAATTTGCTTTTTTAACAGCAATTAAATGAACAATAATTTGTAAAATTCCTCCAAAAATAACCCCATAAGATAAATAAAATGTAATTTCATATTTATCCATATTTTTTGAAATTAAAAGAGCAGCAATCATTCCAAGATTTAAAAGAGCTGTTGAATAAGCACTCGTTGCAAAATGGTGTTTATATTGTAAAAGTGCAGCCATAAATGTAACAGTAAAAATAATAGGCAAATAATAAAAATTTATTGCAAAAAGTGGAGCTGCTAAATCAACTGTTTCTTGGCTAAATCCTATTGCAAAGGCTTTTGCTACAATATGAGAAAACATAGTTACAATCAAAGATAAAATAATCAAAAATCCAAATAGTTGTAAAAAAACAACTGATGAGAATCTGATTTTATGTTTTGATTTTGCATATGAGGGAATAAAAGCTTGTGTAAAAGCTCCATCAGCAAAAATACTTCTAAATAAATTTGGTAATTTAAAAGCGATAAAGAAAATATCAGAATAGATATTTGCCCCTAAAATTGAGGCTGTTAGTAAATCTCTTACAAAACCTAAAATCCTTGAAACTAAAATACCTGAGCTATTTGTAAAAATTGATTTAATTAACATTAATTTCCTACTTTGTAATCTGTTGTATTATGAATATGAATTTGCATATTTCCTCTAAAAGAAGATAAATGACCATTTAAAATAGTAATATCCTCTCCATTTTTTGGAAGTATATTTCTATCTTTTGCATAAAGTTTTATGTATTGTTTTTCATTTATAAATAATTTTGAATTTTTTACTTTACCTTTTAGATTTGTTATTACTTCATTTTCATATTTAAAATCAAAAATATTAATATTTGATCCATCTAAAAATAAATCTTTATAATTTTTTAAATCTTTTTCTTCTTCAATTACAAAATCTCTAATCTCTTTTAAACCATAATGAGTATAAATTTGATTAACTTGAATATTGTAAGAAAAACCAAGTTTTAGATGTTGAGCATTTTTATAAATAAAAATTGCTCTGTCATTTTCTCTTTTTATTATAGCTTTGTCATCATCTTTGTAAATAACAATAACATCATTTATAAAAATCGGTTTTGATAACTTTTCTTCTTTATATAAATCACTAATAGTTTTGATTTCTTCTTTATTTTGTTCAATTTGTTTTATACTATTTCTATCTTTTTCTTTTATTGAAAATTCTGCAAAAATTGGAAGATGGTCTGAAAAACCTTCCCCTTTATGGATTTTATTAAAGCCATTTTTGCTCATTTCCCATCTAATTATTTTTCCATTTTCATATAAATAATTAGGTTTAAAAATTTTAAAAGAATTTGGAATATATGATAGATTTTTATTATCAAAAAGAGCAGGGGGAATTAAAATGCTATCTGGGGTATTGTTTTGATTTTTAAATTTTGTTGAAAATCTTTCACTTGAATTTATATCTAACCATAAATTATAATGAACTCTTTTTTCCTCTTTTAAAATATTTTCATAAGTTACAAATTTTTCATCTATTGTTGTATTTAAAATTTGATTAATTCCTGTAACTCCTGAGGTATTATTTAATTTTTGACTTTTTTTAAATGTTTCAAATTCGTTATAATCAGAATTAAAATCACCAATTAAAATATAATCATAATCTTTTGTTATCTCTTTTACTCTATCTTGTAAAACTTTTGCATATTTAACTCTATAACTTTCTCCTACAGCTTTTGAAGGCCAATGGTTATTAAAAACTTTAAATTCAACATCATCATATATAAAAGTAGTTTCAAGAATAGGTCTAAAAACTCTTGTTCTAAATTTTACATCTATATGATTTGTGCTTTTAATTTCTACTTTTGATAAAAATCCTAAACCAATTGCAGAATCTGAATATTTAATATAAGAATAATATTTATATTTTGGAAGTTTTTTTTGCAAAAGAATCATTAAATCTCTATTTTCAATCTCTTGTAAAGCAATAATATCTGCATCAAGATTTTCTAAAACTTCAATTACATGATTTAGTTTTATATTGAAGTTTTTTTCATTCCATAAAGATTTACTGTTTGGTATAAATTCAGTATATTCATCTTTGTCTGTTTTTAAGTCAAATAAATTTTCAACATTGTATGTTGCAATTTTTAAATTGTTTGCATTTGAATATATAAATAAAAGAAAAAAGATTAAAAATTTATACAAAAAAGAATCTCCGACAATTTTTTTGTAATCTTATCGAAGATATTATTTTTAAGAGGTAAAACTTTAAAAGTTTTACCTAATTTGGAGTTTATCCTCTTGTTACATCATCACATTTTTTCTTGAAGTACTCTTTTTCTACTCTACATAATGGACACTCTTTTGGTGGTTTTTTACCTCTATGCACATGTCCACAAACTTCACATACCCACTCTTCTTCCTCTTCAGATTCAAAGAAACCTTCATCTTCTAAAGCTTGTAAAAGTTCTCTATACTCTTTTTCATGTTCAACTTCAACTTTTCCAATTGCTTTAAATAATCTTGCAATCTCTTTTAATCCTTCTTCTTTTGCAATTGCTTCAAAATTTGGATACATTTCTTCATGTTCATATTGCTCTCCATCTGCTGCAGTTACAATATTTTTAGCAGTTGAATCAAGTTCATAATCATTTACTAATTTGTTGTAAGCTTTGTATTCTGCACGTGCGTGATATTTTTCATTAACTGCAGCTTCATGGAAAAACTTTGCAATTCTATGATACCCTTGTTCGTAAGCAATATCACCATATAAATCATATTTATTTCTTGCCATTGATTCACCTGCAAATGCTTTCATCAAATTAACAGCAGTTAAATTTGTTGTAATCATTTCCATCTCTTGACCACAGCAGTGTAAAGTTCCACCACCAACGTTTTGTACTTCTACTTCATTTCCACATTTATTACATTTATAAGTTTCGTATTGTTTCATTTTTTTCCCTTTTATTTTAAATTCTTTTATTATATCATTAAATAAACTAAACTTTAATAATTAATTTTATTAAAGGATAAATTTTATTATTTTAATTGTAAAATATTAAAACTTAAAAGAAAATTATTTTCCAATGCAAATTTTTATGTTATAATAACACAAGTAGAGTTTTTTAGAAAAAATATCTAAAAAGCTATATAATTTATGTGGAAATAAATATTAAAGTAGTATCATTCCGCGAAAGGAAGAATTTATGACAAATTATACAAATTTATTAAAAGAATATGATTTAAAAGTTACTCCACAAAGAGTAGCGATTGTTGAAGAACTTTATAAAAATGGTCATATGAACATTGATGATTTATACAAAAAACTATTATCTAAGTTCCCTTCAGTATCATTAGCAACTATTTATAAAAATATTAATGCAATGGTTGAAAAAGTTTTTCTTTCAGAAGTTAAGTTGCCAAATTCTAAATCAGTGTATGAATTGGTAAAAACTGAACATGCACATTTAGTATGTTCTTCTTGTGGATATATTGAAGATATCATATTAGATGCTTCATCTATTCAAGAACAAGCAAATAACTTAAGCTCATTTAAAATTGATTCAACAAGTATCGTTTTAAGTGGTTTATGTCCTCACTGTTCAAAATAGTCTAGTTTATAACTAGGCTATTTTTTAAGAGTTTCTTACTATTAAACTATTTGGTAAGTTAAACTCTTTTATTAACTCTTCTTCTTTATTTCTATGTTCACCATTATCAACTTCATGGTCATAACCTAAAAGATGTAAAATTCCATGAATAAATAAAAGTGTAAATTCCTCATCAAAACTATGTCCATACTCTTTTGCTTTTTCTTCCACAAAATCAGTTGAAATTACAATTGAACCTAACGGTGCATCAGGAAAATCATAATCAAGTGGAAAACTTAAAACATCAGTAGCTTTGTCTATATTTCTATGCACTTTATTTAAAGCTTGAATTTCATCATTTTTTACTACAAGAAGTTCAATATCTTTATTTGTAAGTGAATCTGTTATCTTTTCAATTGTTGAAATATTAATTTCAAATTCAGTGCTATTATCTATATCAATCATTTTTTTCCTTTAAAATAGTTCTATCATTTTTGAGACACATAAATTCTAAAATAATTCTATCATTTTAGAGACTTCATCAACCGCAAAAGTTTTAATGTCAAGTTTCAGATTTGTTTTTTGAGCAATCACCGCTTTTTTTATACCTTGAGCTTGTGCTTCTTTTAATCTTAAATCAATAGAATAAACATCTTTTATTTCACCTGTTAGGGAAACTTCACCAATAAAAGCTGACTCTTTTGAAATAGGTCTATCTCTATAAGAAGATATTATTGCAGCAATTACAGCTAAATCTGCTGAACTCTCTTTGATTTTTATTCCACCACTTATATTTATAAAAACATCATAATTATTTAGTGGCAAATCTATCTTTTTTTCAAGTAAAGCTAAAAGCATAGTAAGTCTATTTGCATCAAAACCAGTTGCACTTCTTTTTGGATTTGGATAAGTGCTTTCAGTTACAAGTGCTTGAACTTCAAGGATGATTGCACGACTTCCTTCCATTGTTACTGTTAAAGCTGAGCCACTTTGAGATTTACTTTTATCAAAAAATTTTGAAGCTATATCTTTTGCACTAATTAATCCCTCTTGCGTCATTTCAAAAATACCAATTTCACTTGTACTTCCAAATCGGTTTTTAAAACCTCTTAGCATTCGCAGTTCCCTGCTTGCTTCTCCCTCAAAATATAAAACAGTATCAACCATATGTTCTAAGACTCTAGGACCTGCAATACTTCCATCTTTTGTGATATGTCCAATTATAAACATAGCGATATTTGACTCTTTTGCTTTTCTCATTAGTTCAAAGGTAATTTCTCTCACCTGTGAAACACTTCCTGGAGCTGATGTTAGATTTGAAGAATAGATAGTTTGTATAGAGTCAATTATACAAATTTCATAATTTTCTCTTAAAAGTTCATCTTGAATCTCTTCAAGTTTTATTTCACTTAATAAGAATAGGTCATCATGGTTTGCATCAAGTCTATTGGCTCGTAGTTTTATTTGTCCAGCACTCTCTTCTCCTGAAACATAAAGCACTTTTTTACCAGATTTTGCAATACTTCCAGCAACTTTAAGTAAAAGTGTTGATTTCCCAACTCCTGGACTTCCACCGATTAAAGTTAAACTTCCAGGAACTATTCCTCCTCCTAAAACTAAGTCAAATTCATAATTGTATGAAGAAAATCTTGTAACGTCATCTTGTTCAATTTGAGTTATTGGTTTTGCTTTTGAAGTTGTATTTATAATTTTTGAACTATTTTTTAAAACTTCTTGTTGCTCTTGATTAAGTTCAATAAAACTATCCCAAGAGCCACAATTTGGACATTTTCCAAGCCATTTTGTAGATTGTTCTCCACAGTGTTGACATTCAAAAAGTGTTATTTTTTTCTTAGCCATTTGTAATCCTTCTAAACATAAGCGCAATTATAATCAAATTTTTTATAGGCTTTCTAAAATATGACACTTTGTAATATAAAAGATAATACAATCTTTTATGAAAAAAATAAAATTATTTACTGACTCAAGTGTAAATCCACAAGAAAAAATAGGTTTTGGTAGTTTTTTAATTATTGAAGATGAAAACTTAACTTTAGAAAATTTAAAAAAAAATATAAAAATAAAAAGATTTGAAAATACAAGTTCTACAAAACTTGAACTTCAAACTTTTCTTTGGAGTTTGGAAGAAATAAAAAATAAAGATGTAATTATTGAAGTTTATACTGATTGCCAAAATATTATAGGTTTACAAGATAGAAAAGAGAAATTGGAAAAAAATAATTTTTATTCATCAAGTGGAAAACTTATGAATAATCATGAGTTATATAAAGAATTTTTTGAAAAAACAGATAAATTAAATTTAATTTTTATAAAAGTAAAAGGGCATAAAAAAAATAGTTTAAAAGATGATATTGATACTATTTTTAATCTTGTGGATAAGGCTTCAAGAAGTGCTTTAAGAAATGAAATATAACTTATCTAAAATAGATAAGCTATATTTATTCCACCCCAATTTTCATATTCGTTGTAGTCATTTGATAAATTTATTTTTGAAGTTTTAAAACTAAATGATAAAACAAATTTATCAAGATAAGTATCCCAAGAAATAACATGAACTAAACTATCTTTTAATTCATCTAATTCATAAGATTTATCATGGTTATTTACATAAAAATAATCTGTATAAGAGTAAGCTAAACCGTAAGATAATGACCAACCTAAATTTTTATTTGTTTTAGAATCAAGATTTAAAAGTTTGTTTTCATTTACACCTATAAATTTTCCTACACTATTAAAATTATTTGGAAAATTATTCCCATATCTAATCATCGACCCAGCCATTAAAGACCTATTATAATTTCCAACATTTGCTCTAACTGTATTTACTAAATCCATTTTTCCATAAGAAAACTCATGTTTAAATGCTCTATAACCATAAGAGTAAGAGAAGTTATATAAAAAATCATCTTCTAATTGATTATCCCATCCTTGTGGGTCATTACTTCCTATTGCATCGTGGAAAGATTTTTGAAATGTATCTGTATTTGTACTAGGTCCAACTGCTCCTAAAGTAATAGCATATTCATGGAAAAAATCTTCATCCCACTTAAATAAAATAAAATCAAGAGTTGCAACTCCCGCATAAGGTAAATCACCTATAATTTTTTCTTTTTTATCCAAGTTTGTTGGAGTAAAAGCATAATGGGAATAAGTTATTCCTAAAGTTTGGTATTTTGTATCATTATTAAAAGTTGGAATTTTTGAGATAAAGTCAAAAAAACTATTATTGTATTTTGAACTGTCGTTTGTATCCTTATCACTTAAGTAAGATAAATAAGTTCCATTTGTATAGTGTTTGTCATCTCCATTTATAACATCATTTTCCAAAAAAACTGAAAAAACTTCCGCATTTAGATTTAAAACTAGAAAAGATGAAGTAAAAATGATTTTTGAAAATAATTTCATTATTAAGCCTTTTATTGTAACATTTTGTAATTATAATAACAAAAACATTGGAAGAAAATAAAATGATAATATATATTCATGGATTTGCAAGTTCAGGCTTTGGTTCAAAACCACAAAAATTTAAAGAGTATTTTGAAGAAGAAATAATAACAATTTCACTTTCAACTATTCCAAATTTAGCAATTGATACTTTAGAACAAATAATAGAGTTTTCTTTAAATAAAGAAGAACCTATCTATCTTGTTGGTTCCTCTTTAGGTGGATTTTACGCACTTTATTTAGCAAATAAATATGATTTAAAAGCAGTTTTAATAAATCCAGCAGTTAATCCTTGGGGAACTTTACATAGATATGAAGGTGTGGAGTTTGTTACAAACTATTATGATAATTCAAGATTTGAATTTACTTCAAATCATATAAAATCATTAAAAAATTATGAGGTACAATTTATAAAAAATCCTTCAAATTTTATAACTTTATTACAAGAAGAGGATGAGGTTTTAGATTTTAGTGAAGCAGCTTTAAAACTTGAAGAGACAGATTTGATAATTGAAGAGGGAGGAAGTCACTCTTTTGATGGAATTGAAAGATATTTTAGAAAAATAAATAGTTTTTTTTATAATTAAAAGCACTGATTTATCGAATATTTTAGAATATTTAGCTATTATATATGCTATTTAATAAGTTGTACAAAAATAATAAAGGGGAGAACTCTAATAAATGAAATCATTTAGAGTTGTTAATGCTAAATTTCGTATTCTAAAAGGTGGAAAGATTGGATTATCATTATCTATCTCTTTAGTAGTTAGTTCATTAATTTTAAATCAATCTGCTCATGCTGAAACATTTTTTGATAATGAATGGACTACAGGTACAACTTTTACTACTCCTGATGTAACAGCAACTGCAAGAAGCAATACTGGTACAAATACGGGTACTTATAATCAAATATCAACAACAGAAAATATAATTTTTAGACCTGATAGAGTAGCACAATCTTATACAGGTGTTTCAGATTTTGAAGTTTTTGGAACTAATAGTGTTTCAGTTGCAAGTGATGGAACAACGGGAACAGGTACTAATTTAATTGCTGATGGAACATATATTGATGGTGGTGGTGGAACTGCAACTAATAATGATAGAGCATTTTATCAATCTCTTAATCCAGATACAGACTTTACAGTTACTTTAACTTCTGGTTCAACAGTTAATAATATAGTTAAAGAGACTTCAACTTATTATTATGTAGATAGTACAACAGGCTATACATCCTCAAGTGATGCCTATGTTGCAAATATTGTATTCAGTGGTTCAAATACAGTTTATGGAACAACTAATATTGATGATGGAAATATTAAACTAAATGATAGTGTAACTTTTACAGGAACAGTTGATGCTGGTTCTATTTCTGTTGATACAACAAATACTATTATTTTTAATTCAGATGTTGATTTAACAGCTGGAACAACAGATGCTATGAATTTTTCAGTAGATGGAGAAGTTTTACTTAATGAAGATTTTACAGGTAATATCACATCAGGTGGAGATAATTTAGGTACTGTAACTATTGTTGGTAATGGAACAGGAAAAGAACAAATAATTACTGGAAATATAGGGACTTCAACTTCTTCTGATATAGGTATTTTAAATATTGGAAGTGATACTATTGATTCAAATTATTCAAGAACTGTAATTTATGGTGATGTTTATGCAA
Source organism: Arcobacter ellisii (assembly GCF_003544915.1). NCBI lineage: Bacteria > Pseudomonadati > Campylobacterota > Epsilonproteobacteria > Campylobacterales > Arcobacteraceae > Arcobacter > Arcobacter ellisii. The sequence goes on from NZ_CP032097.1 coordinate 997,976, forward strand.
ATAGTACAGTTTTAAATAATAATGGAACAACAAATAGTTCAACATTAGTTTTAGCTGATGGAAGTAATATTACATCAACTATTACAACTGCAGATGCAAACATGGGAATAATTACTTTAGATGGAAGTTCAACAGTAAGTGGAAGTGTAGGATCAAGTGGAGCATTACTAAAAGAGATAAACGCAGGAGCGAATGGATCAAGTTCAACGTTTAGTAGTGATGTTTACGCAACAAACTTAGATGTAGAGGGGACTGGAACAGTAAATCTAAATGGGGATTATACAGGGACAGCAATAAGATATAACGCAGATGGAACAGTAGTATTAGCAAATGGGAGTGATGTAAACTCAGCAATAACAACAGCAACAACAAATACAGGAACATTGACGTTAAATGGAAGTTCAACAGTAAGTGGAAGTGTAGGATCAAGTGGAGCATTACTAAAAGAGATAAACGCAGGAGCGAATGGATCAAGTTCAACGTTTAGTAGTGATGTTTACGCAACAAACTTAGATGTAGAGGGGACTGGAACAGTAAATCTAAATGGGGATTATACAGGGACAGCAATAAGATATAACGCAGATGGAACAGTAGTATTAGCAAATGGGAGTGATGTAAACTCAGCAATAACAACAGCAACAACAAATACAGGAACATTGACGTTAAATGGAAGTTCAACAGTAAGTGGAAGTGTAGGAGCAAGTGGAGCATTACTAAAAGAGATAAACGCAGGAGCGAATGGATCAAGTTCAACGTTTAGTAGTGATGTTTACGCAACAAACTTAGATGTAGAGGGGACTGGAACAGTAAATCTAAATGGGGATTATACAGGGACAGCAATAAGATATAACGCAGATGGAACAGTAGTATTAGCAAATGGGAGTGATGTAAACTCAGCAATAACAACAGCAACAACAAATACAGGAACATTGACGTTAAATGGAAGTTCAACAGTAAGTGGAAGTGTAGGATCAAGTGGAGCATTACTAAAAGAGATAAACGCAGGAGTGAATGGATCAAGTTCAACGTTTAGTAGTGATGTTTATGCAACAAACTTAGATGTAGAGGGGACTGGAACAGTAAATCTAAATGGAGATTATACAGGGACAGCAATAAGATATAACGCAGATGGAACAGTAGTATTAGCAAATGGGAGTGATGTAAACTCAGCAATAACAACAGCAACAACAAATACAGGAACATTGACGTTAAATGGAAGTTCAACAGTAAGTGGAAGTGTAGGATCAAGTGGAGCATTACTAAAAGAGATAAACGCAGGAGCGAATGGATCAAGTTCAACGTTTAGTAGTGATGTTTATGCAACAAACTTAGATGTAGAGGGGACTGGAACAGTAAATCTAAATGGAGATTATACAGGGACAGCAATAAGATATAACGCAGATGGAACAGTAGTATTAGCAAATGGGAGTGATGTAAACTCAGCAATAACAACAGCAACAACAAATACAGGAACATTGACGTTAAATGGAAGTTCAACAGTAAGTGGAAGTGTAGGAGCAAGTGGAGCATTACTAAAAGAGATAAACGCAGGAGCGAATGGATCAAGTTCAACGTTTAGTAGTGATGTTTATGCAACAAACTTAGATGTAGAGGGGACTGGAACAGTAAATCTAAATGGAGATTATACAGGGACAGCAATAAGATATAACGCAGATGGAACAGTAGTATTAGCAAATGGGAGTGATGTAAACTCAGCAATAACAACAGCAACAACAAATACAGGAACATTGACGTTAAATGGAAGTTCAACAGTAAGTGGAAGTGTAGGATCAAGTGGAGCATTACTAAAAGAGATAAACGCAGGAGCGAATGGATCAAGTTCAACGTTTAGTAGTGATGTTTACGCAACAAACTTAGATGTAGAGGGGACTGGAACAGTAAATCTAAATGGGGATTATACAGGGACAGCAATAAGATATAACGCAGATGGAACAGTAGTATTAGCAAATGGGAGTGATGTAAACTCAGCAATAACAACAGCAACAACAAATACAGGAACATTGACGTTAAATGGAAGTTCAACAGTAAGTGGAAGTGTAGGATCAAGTGGAGCATTACTAAAAGAGATAAACGCAGGAGCGAATGGATCAAGTTCAACGTTTAGTAGTGATGTTTATGCAACAACTACAAATATTGGAGCAGGTGAGATAAAATTTGTATCTGATGTCTCAACTGATATTGTTGCTTTATCAACTACAGAAGGAGTCGTAACTTTTGTTGGAGATGTTAGTGGTAAATCACAGGCATTTACTGGAGATATTGGAACAGCAGGTTCTTTAATAAATACTTTAAATATTGGTGAAAGTGGAACAGCTAATTATTCAACAACAACAATTACTGGTAATGTTTATGCAACAAATACTGTTTTAGATAATGGGACAAGTAGTTCAACTTTAATTTTATCAGATGGTTCAAATATAACTTCAACTATAAAAACTGCACAAAATGGACAAGGAGTTTTAACTTTCTTAGGTAATTCAACTGTAAATGGAACAATAGGAACAAATACTGAAAAATTAGAACAAATTAATGTAGCAAATACTGGTAAAACTGTTACTTTTAATTCTTCAATAAATAGTAATAATTTGAATATTTTAGGTGATGGAGAAGTAATATTAGCTGATAATTCTAACCTAAATGCACCAGTAACTACAACTACAAATAATGAAGGAACTTTAACATTTGAAGGAACTTCAAATGTGTCTGGACAAATAGGAACGAGTGGAGCTTTATTAAAAGAGATAACATTACAAGGTTCATCAGGAGAAGTTGTAACTTTTGGAAATGATGTTTATGTTTCTAATATAGTGTTTGAAAGTGATGGAACTGCAAATTTAGATGGAAATTTAACTGGGAATATCAACTTCTCAGGAATAGATGCAATAATAAATATAGCTGATGGAAAAGGAATTTTAGATTCAGGAGGGGGACTTCTTGGTTCTGTACAAACTTTAGCAAATAATACAGGAATATTAAATTATAAAGGTGATGGTGTAATTGATGGTATTATTGGAAGTTCAGGTTTAGGTATAAATGAATTAAATGTAAATACAAATGATGAACAAGATAAAGATGGAAGTGGTACAGTAACTTCAAATGGTTTATTAGCAAGAAGAGAAATTTTTGCAGATATTATAAATTTATATAATAATGCAACTTTGACATTAGCTGATAATACAAATGTAACAAATACTGATACAAGTGATAGTCTAATTATTGCAACAATGACATCAAATACAGGAAATGTAGTATTCCAAGGTAGTTCTACTGTATCAGGAGATGTAGGAACTAGCACTAATAATTTAGAAAGTATAACGGCTGGTGTTAGTGGTGAAACAGTAACTTTTGATGGTATGGTTTATGCAACAAATTTAAAATATACAGATAATGGAACAGTAATTTTAAATGGAGATAATGGTTCTAATGTAGAAGGAATGAAAGGAACAGTTGATTTTGACTCATTTGCAGGAACTCTTGAAATTGGAGATGATGTAAACTTAACAACTGGAACATCAGGAATTCAATTTGCAAATGCAAATAATGCGATACTTACATTTAATGGAACTTCAACTATATATGGAGTTTTAGGTGGAAATACAGCTGGAAACTCTACATTTGAAAGTATTTATGCAGGAGTTACAGCAGAAACAGTTACCTTTAAAAATGATGTTTATGTAAAAGAGAGTACTTTTCATGTTAGTGAAGATGGAGTTGTAAATTTTGAAGGTAATTTATATGGGGATTTAGTTTTTGAAAATGATGGAACAGTAAATGTTGCAAATACAAAATCTATAATAGTTTCATCTACTCCTCTTGCAATTACAACTGCTAATAATGGACAAGGAACTATAAACTTTGAAGGTACAACAACTCTATATACAGATATCGGAGAAGATTTATTTAGATTAAAAGAGGTGAATTTTGGAACAGTTGGTACAGCTTCAAATTCATATACTCAAAATATAAATAAAGATATTTATGCAAATGATATAACTATAGGAAATAGCTCAAATAAAACAACTGCAAATTTAACATCAGATATGACGTTCTATGGAAACTTAAATTTAAGTAGTAATTCGGTTTTAGATGTTAATAATAATGATATTACAGTTGAAGATGAAATAGTTTTAGCTTCAAACTCTACACTTAAATTTGAAATTGATACCTCTGATTTAATAGCTGGACAAGCTGTTGCAAATGATACATCAGGAAGTATTGATGCAAATAGTTTAAATATTCAAGATGATATAAAAGTTCATATAGATTATAACGGAACTTTAGCAGGTAAATATGAATATAGTTTAATTGATGCAAATAGTTCAACGGGAACATATACAGAAGGAACTGAAGCTAATGGAAAAGTATCAGATAACAGTATTATAGATAGTAAGGTTATATTAAAAGATAATAATTTAGTTTTAGTTGCTGATAGAACAAATAATGGTTCATTTAATCCAGAAGATTTATATATTGAAAAATCTGAAATAGGAGAAGATTATTCAAATGCAGCTTCTCAAGCACTTGCAGATTATGCAAATGGAGTTGATAGAGCAGGGGCATTAGCTCAAATTATCAATGAATTAGAGTATTTAGAAGGTGGAACAGTTTTAAGTGAAGCTAAAAAACAAGAGATGATTGAAACACAAAGAAAACTTGCTCCTATTGCAAACAGTTCAAATATGCAAACATCAATTACAGCATCAAATTTAGCAATGACTACTATAAAAGGAAGATTATCTGATATTAGAACAGGGGAAATGAATAATTTTACTCCAACTTTATATAGAACAGGATTATCATCTGGAGATTATTATAGTTTTGATACCTCATTTTGGTTAAAAGGAATGGCTGGAAAAGCGACACAAGATCAAGTTGATGAGTATTATGGATTTGATACTTCAACTTATGGTTTTGTAGGTGGTATGGATAAAATTTCAGGAGATGGAACAATTTTTGGAGCAGCACTTGCTTATTCTACAACAAAAACAAATCAAGAAAATGCTGCATCAGATAGTTCAGATACAACAAGTATTCAAGGGACTATTTATTCATCTTTAGCATATGAAAATGCTTATGTTGATACTTATTTATCTTATGCAAAACATAAAACAGATGGAACAAGAACTGCAAATTCTGGTAAATTAACTTCAAGTGTTGATGCTGAACAAATCTCTGCAAAAGTTGAAACTGGTTATACAATTCCTGTTAATGATGGTGTATCATTAACTCCGTTTGCTTCTTTAGAATATAGTTTACTAAATCAAAAAGGTTATACTGAAAAAGGAACAGCATATCAAAATGATGCTTTAAAAGTTGATAGTTTAAAACTAAATCGTGGTACAGTTGAACTTGGAGCAAAACTTACTTCAAATATAGAATTGGAAGAAACTTTAATTATTCCTCAATTATCTGTTAGTGCTTATAACTCATTTGGAGATAATAGTGCAGATATAAAAGCACAATATATTGGTGGTGGAAAAGAGTTTGTTACACCTGTTAGTGAGTTAAATAAAACAATGTATAACGTTGGATTAGGACTTGAAACAAAAATTTCTGATTCAACAAGTGTAATATTTGATATGGATTATGATAGAAGTAAAGATGGTAAATTTCAAGGATATTCTGGAAGTGTAACATTTGGAATTAGTTTTTAAAATATTTAATTGAGGATAAAAAATGGTTAGAAAAATATCTTTTTGTATATTGGCAACTTTTTTAAGTATGAATTTATATGCAGATGAAATAGCTTCATATACTGCTATAAAATATCATGTAAATTATGAAAAACAAAATCCCAAATCACAAGAATCTTTACAAAAAGAGTATCAAAAAATAAAAAGATTATCAAAAACTTTAGAAGCAACTGTAATGAAAAATGATACAGATGTTGAAGTTGCTAAAAATTTAGCCATAATAGAAATTTGGTCAAATAAATTTATGCAAAGTTATAAACCAAGTGAAGCTGAATTAAATGAGTTATATAAAACAGAAAAACCAAGAACAGTTGGTAAATATGAATTAAGAAATATTCTAGTTTCTTATGAAAAAAATGCAGATAGAATTATTGAAATGTTAAATGAAATAAAAAATAAACAAGATAAAAAAGAGTCATTTATCAAATATGTTCGTTCAGTTTCAAACGATGTAGCTTCAAAACAAAATAATGGTTTAACTCCTTTAGTTGATGAAAATAAATTAAATCCTCAAATAAAAGAGGCTTTAAAAGGTAAAAAAGAGGGAGAAATTGTAAAAGTAAATCTAAAAGATGTTGGAACTCAAATTTTATATATAGAAAAATATATTCCAGAAAAAATTGCAACATTTGAAGAGGCAAAAGATGCTTTAATAAATCTTGCTAAAAGAAAAGCTTTAACAAAAGAGATAGAGTTATTATCAAAATAAAAAATGAAATATTTAAACATACTATTTATAATTTTTATTTTAAGTGGATGTTTAAATAATATTCCAACACCTTTAGAGAGAAAAAGTAGTGTTTTACAAACAGCTTCAGGGAATAATTTTCAAGAAGTTGATATAGAAACTTCTACTTTTACTCTTTTTTCTTTACAAAAACAAAACAATAATTGTAAAAATAAAAATCTAAGAGTTTATGTAGAAGGTGATGGTTTATCTTGGATTACAAGAAGAACTATTTCAAAAGACCCAACACCTGTAAATTCTACTATTTTAAAACTTATGTATGAAGATACAACTGAATGTAAAGTTTATCTTGCACGTCCTTGCCAATTTATAAATTCAGATATTTGTGATAAAAAATATTGGACAAGTCATAGATTTAGTCCTGAAGTTATCAAAAGTTTTGATGAGAGTTTAAATAACTTAAAAAAAGAGTATAAAAATAAAAGTTTTACTTTGATAGGTCATTCAGGTGGTGGAGCTGTTGTTGCACTTCTTGCTTCAAATAGAAAAGATATAGATATGTTTGTAACAATTGCTGGAAATATGGATATTGAGAAATGGACTTCTATGTATAATCTTTCTAAATTAGAAGGCTCTTTAAATCCTGCTGATTTTACAAACAAGCTTGAAAATACAAAACAATATCATTTAATAGGTAATAATGATAAAATTGTTCCAAAAGAGGTCTTTTTATCATATCTTTCAAAATTCAAGAATAAAGATAAAGTTCATTTTTTATATTTTGAAGAGAATCATAATTGTTGTTGGGAAAATCCCTTTAAAAAGTTATTATTTGAAACAAAATAGTTTTTATTTGCAGAATTATTATAAACTTTTATAATAATTAAATGTTATTATATTATAATTATTAATTCTTTTTTAGGTAATAACTTTGTTAAAAATAATCTATTTTATTCTAATTTCATCATTTATTATGGCTAAAGAGCCTATAACTCCTATTCCTTTGGAAGTTAAGGTTGATACAAAAAAAGCCAATTTAGGAAAAGAATTATTTTTTGATACTATCTTATCAAAAGATGATACTATCTCTTGTCATAGCTGTCATTTACTAAATCAAGGTGGAGATGATAATTCACAATTCTCTTTAGGAATAGATAATAAAAGAGGAAATATAAATGCTCCTACTGTTTTAAATTCAACTTTTAATTTTGTTTTATTTTGGAATGGAAGAGCAAAAAATCTTCAAGAACAAGCACTCGGACCAATTACAAATCCAATTGAAATGGGACATAGTTTTGAAGAACTTATTACAAAATTAGAAAAAACAAAATACAAAGATAAATTTAATTCAATCTATAAAGATGGAATTACATCCTTTAATATAACAGATGCAATAGCTGAATATGAAAAAACTCTTATTACTCCAAATGCTCCTTTTGACAGATATTTAAGAGGTGAAAAGAATGTTATCTCAAAAGAGACAAAAGAGGGGTATGAACTCTTTAAAAATCAAGGTTGTATAGCTTGTCATCATGGAATAAATGTTGGAGGTAATTTATATGCTAAGTTTGGAGTTATCTCACAACTTCAAAGTGATTCAAAAGGAAGATTTGAAGTAACTAAAAACGAATTAGATAAATACTATTTTAAAGTTCCAACTTTAAGAAATATAGAATTAACTGCTCCTTATTTACATGATGGAAGAATTGATAATTTAGAAGAAGTTGTAAAATTTATGGCACATTATCAGTTGGGAAAATCTTTAAGTCAAGATGATGTAAATAAAATAGTCTTATTCTTAAAATCTTTAACAGGTGAAATAAAAAACTATGAATAAATTTATAAAAAGAGTTTCTAAATATATTGATTTAGGTTTGATTTTTCTATTTTTGTTTATAGTTGTACTTTTTTTATTTATATATAATTTAACTCAAATAAATTCAAAAATAAAAAAATTTAACTACTATTTGATTACTATAAATAGTGTCAAAATATTAGATAGTGAGTTTAATGCTCTAATCCAAAATAATGCAACTTTTATTAATTATGATGATATTGTAAATAAAATCAATCAAAAATATGAGTTACTAAAAAAAATAGATAATAAAGATTTTTATGATGAGTTTGGAATAAAATTAAAACCAGTAGTTGAAGAATTAAATACAAAATGGTTAAATAAACATGATTATATAGAGCGTTTTAAATCAAATAATTCTGCAATTATTGGTTCTTTTAATTATATTACTGAACTAATAAGAAATATTAAAACAACTCAAAATATTAATGAGGAAAAAGATATTCTTTTTCTTGATAATTCACTTTCAACATTGTTCAAACTTTTCATAAATTTAGAAGTTGATAAAGAAGTTATAGAAAAGAGTTTAGATGAATTATTCTCTTTATCTTTAAAATATGACAATTCAGAGTTTAAATTTCTTTTCAAAAAATATAATTCAACGATAAATGATTTACTAAAAATAAATAGTATAAGAGAGGCTTATATTGAAATAAATATAAAAAATTTATTAGACCAAATTGAGTATAAATTACATGAAGAGTTTGAAGAAAGTATAAATAATCAGCAAAATATCGCTCTTTTATTATTTGTAATCTCTATCATATTTTTGATTATCTCAATTTTTGCTTATATTAAATCTATAAAAATAAAAAAAGAGTTAATCGCCTTTAAATATGCAGTTGAAAATAGTGATAACTCTATTGTTATGACAGATAAAGAGAGAAAAATTACTTATGTAAATGAGTCATTTGAAAAAGTTACAGGTTATAAAAGAGAGGATGCTTTAGGAAAAAATCCACATATTTTAAAATCAGGAAAATTACCAAGTGAATTTTATAAACAGATGAATGAAATCCTTGATAGAGGAGAAAAGTGGTCAGGTGAGTTTATAAATGTAAATAAATTTGGAGATATTTATTATGAAACTGCTTCAATAACACCAATTATAAATGATGATAAGTTAACAGGCTATTTGGCTATTAAATTAAATGTTACAGATTATGTAAGACAACAAGAAAAAGTAGAATTTATAGCTTATCATGATAATTTAACACAACTTCCAAACAGAAGAAGTTTAGAAAAAAAAGTAAATGAACTTATTTCTATTGGAGCAAAAAAAGAGAATAATTTTGCACTTTTATTTATTGATTTAGATGGTTTCAAATTGGTAAATGATAATTTAGGACACGATTTTGGTGATTTATTATTAAAAGAAGTAGCAAAAATATTTAAAGCAACTCTGCGAGAAAGAGATTGTGTTTTTAGAATTGGTGGTGATGAATTTGCTGTTATTATCAAGTTTTCAAATGATGAAAAAATTATCGAACTAATTGCAAATAAAATTATAGAAAATATAAATAAAACAATTACAATAAAAAATCACTCTTTAAATGTTGGTTGTAGTATAGGTATATCAAAATTTCCACAAGACGCAACAGATTTACAAAGCTTATTAAAATATTCAGATACAGCAATGTATAAAGCAAAACAAAATGGTAAAAATAGATTTGAGTTTTATAGTAGTGATTTAAGTTAGTAAACCTAAAAAATTAGGTTTACTTAATTTTTTAGAACTCTATTTTCATTCTAAAATATCTAGGAAAGTTGTTTTTCATAGATGTTTCTATTTGAACAGGAAAAGCTTTATAAATTGAAGGTTTAACTAATTCAAAATACTCTTTATTTCCATCCATAAAAGTTAATTGTTCATATCTTCCATCTTTTAAAATTGTTAATCTTATATTTACATATTCACCAGTTTTTAGATTAGTTTTATCAATATTTGAGTTTATTTTTTCTCTGATTGTTTGATAAAATGTTTCAATTTTTGCTTTTTCATCATCTATTTGTTCAGGTTGTTTTTCTATTGTTTGTGAAACTACAGGTTTTTCTTGAACTTCTGGTGTTAACTCTTTTTTTTCTACTTCTTTTAAAACCGCTTTTTCTTCGGGTTTTTCTTCAACTATTTTTGCAATTTCCGTTTCAGGTTTATTTACAACTCTTTCTTCTACAAGTTCTGAATTTGCAGACTCTTGATTTGAAGTCTGTTCAACTATTACAGTAGCTTCTTTTTGAGTATTAGTAATAGTCTCTTCAACTTTTTTTTCTATCTCTTCTTTTATTTCATCTACTTGTTTTGAAAAGTTTATATTTTCAACACTTTTTTCTATAACTTTTTTATTTTCAGAAAATGTATTCTCTTCCTCTTCACTAAAGATGAAACTATAAGCTGCATAAATAATAACTCCTAGTACACATAGTACTAATAAATCTTCAAAGAAAGTTTTTGTTTTTGTTCTCAATATATTTTCCTTATCTATTTTTCTTCAGGTGTATAAATTTCATCAAGTAAGCTATCAACAAATTCATCAGGTGAAAATTCAACTAAATCATCTTGTTTTTCACCAATTCCCACATAAAATATTGGAAGTTCTAATTGGTTTGAAATAGAAAATAAAGCTCCACCTTTTGCTGTTCCATCAAGTTTTGTTACAATAATTCCATCAATTCCAATCATTTCATGGAAAGCTTTTGCTTGAGCAATTGCTGCATTACCTTGAGTTCCATCTAATATCATAAGTTTTTGATGTGGAGCATCAGGCATCGCTTTAGAACAAACTTTTACAATTTTCTTTAATTCATTATTTAAGTTTGTTTGTGTTTGTAAACGTCCTGCTGTATCAATAATAACATTATCAATATTTCTAGCAATTGCAGCACTTATTGTATCAAATGCAACTGCACTTGAATCATGACCTTGTTTTGTTTTAATTATTGGAACATCAAGTTTATTTGCCCAAGTTGAAAGTTGTTCAATTGCAGCTGCTCTAAAAGTATCACCAGCTCCTAAAATTACTGATTTTCCCTCTTTTTTTGATTTATTAGCAAGTTTTGCAATAGTTGTTGTTTTTCCTGCTCCATTTACTCCAATGATAAGTCTTACATAAGGTTTTGGTAAGTTTGATAAATCAACTTTTGGTGCATGTTCAAAAAGCATTACAAGCCTATGACGTAACTGTTTTCTTGTAATCTCTTCAGGAAGACCATTCATAGCTTTTTCTATGATTTCATATTCAACGTCAGCTTCGATTAAAAGTTCTTCAATATCTTCAAAAGAGATTTTTTCTTGTTTTTGTGGAACTACAGTTTTTATAGTTGCAAATGTTTTTTCTAAGGCTCTTGAAAAGAAACCTTTTTTTTCTTCCTCTTTTATTACTTTTTGTTCTTCTAATAAAGAAATCTCTTTATCTTTTATTTCTACTGGATTTGCGTAGGCTTCATCATCTAAAACAGATTTTTCTAAAGAGTTTTCTTCTTGAACTTCTGTTTGTTGGATATCATCCTCTTTTTTCTTTTTAAAAAAACTAAACATTTTTACCCTTATTTTTCTAATACTTTTTTAATATCAATTTCCATCATTTCACTTGGAACTAAACCTACATATTTTTGGAAGATTTTTGAGTTTTTATCAATTAAAAACATTGTTGGAATAGATTTTATTCCTCCTAAACTTTTTGCTAAATCAAAATTCTCAGGAGAGTTTGTAACAGTATAATTAATATTGAAACTTTTTATAAAATCTACAATCTCTTCATTTGTTTTCATCTCTTCAAGTAAAACTGAAATTACCACAAAATCGTTTTTGTAATCATCTTGAAGTTTTATTAGATTTGGAATTTCAGCTTTACAAGGTGGACACCAAGTTGCAAAAAAATTCAATAAAACTATTTTGTTTGGATAATCTTTTAAAATGATTTTATCATTTTCTAATTTTATATCAACAACCGTATTATTGGTAGTTTTTAATTGAAATTCTGTTTTTCTATCACTTTTTTCAATTTTTGTTTCATTATTATTCTCATTTTTATCTTTAGAATCGCACCCCGTGAAAAATAAAATAGATAAAATAGATAAAAATGCTAAAGTTTTAAACTGCATTTTAAGTCCTTTGGGTAAAATTATTTGTTGGGTAGAAATTTTACCCAAGTGAGGCTTAAATATGAAAAATAATCACAAAGGTGATTTTAGAAAATCGTGTATAAAGAAATTAGAATTTATTAGCCTTTTTTCGAAGTATTATAAAAACAAAATTATTGTAAAAAAATTAGAAAAATTTATAAAAGAAAGTGAATCAAAAAATATTTTATTGTATATACCTTTGGGTATAGAAGTAGATGTTAGACCTTTGATAAAGACTTTAAGAAAGAAAAAAAACATAAATGTTTATGTTCCATTTATGGAAGCTGATAGTTTTAAAATAGTTAAATATAGATTGCCTTTAAATAGGAAAAAATTTAATATTTTAGAGCCAAACAACTCTTTTTTAAAGCCAAATAAAATAGATGTAGCAGTTGTTCCTGTTGTGGGAATAGATTCTTTAAATAAAAGAATAGGTTACGGAAAAGGTATGTATGATAGATTTTTTGATAGATTATCTTACAAACCTACAATAATTTTTACTCAATTAATACTTTGCAAAAGCAAAGAAGTTCTATCTGATAATTACGATATTCAAGCTGATTATATAATTACAAATTAAGGTTTTGAATATGGAATTTATGATATTTACAGCAGTTGTCGCAGTTCTAAGCTCGACAATTAGTATATTTGTTGTTAAAAAATTGGATAAGGCAAAATTCCAAATTTTTATCGAACAAGCAAAGGCAAAAGCAAAAGTTATTGAACATGAGGCGGAAGTTGCTTTAAAAGATGCCCAATTAAAAGCAAAAATGGAGTGTGATAGAGAGTTTAAAAATGCCAGAAGAGATTATGAAATCATGCTTTCAAAAATCGAAAAGAAAGAGAGAGAGTTAAACGAACATTTAGAATCTGAACTTAAAATTATAAAACTTGAAAAAGAAGATATAGTCGAAAAAAATAGACAAATCACTACTTTAAAAGAGGGATTAGAACAACAAAAGAAAACTTATGAAGAGAAGACTTTAGAAGCAATTAAAATTTTAGAAAATGCATCTGGTCTAACACAAATTGAAGCAAAAGAGTTAATGCTTAAAAAAGTAAAAGAGGACTCAAGAGCTGAAATTTCATCTATTTTTAGAAAAAAATATAAACTTGCTGAACAAAATTCAAAAAATGAAATCAATAATATGCTTTCTCAAGCAGTTACAAGATATGCAGGAGAGTTCGCAGCTGAAAGACTAATCAATAATATTCCTTTAAGTGATGAAGAGACAAAAGGTAAAATTATTGGTAAAGAAGGAAGAAATATAAAAGCCCTTGAAATGCTTTTAGGAGTTGATATTATTATTGATGATACTCCAAATACAATTACTATTTCATCATTTAATTTATACAGACGTGCAGTTGCAACAAAAACAATTCAAGAACTTCTTGAAGATGGAAGAATTCAACCAGCAAGAATTGAAGAAATTTACAAAAAAGTAAAATCTGAATTTGATAAAAATATTCAAAAAGAGGGTGAAGATGTAATTATGGAGCTTGGAATAAAATCTATGCATCCAGAACTTATTAAGCTTGTTGGAAGATTAAGATATAGAGCAAGTTATGGTCAAAATGCATTAGCTCATACACTTGAAGTTGCTCACTTATCTGGATTATTAGCTGCACAAATGGGTGGAGATGCAATTTTAGCTAGACGAGCTGGACTATTACATGATATTGGAAAAGCTTTAACTCACGAAGCACCAGGAAGTCATGTACATTTAGGTGCTGAAATCTGTAAAAGATATGATGAGTGTGATACGGTTATAAATGCAATTTATGCTCATCATGGACATGAAGAGCCTATAAATGTTGAATCAGCTTCTGTTTGTGCTGCTGATGCTTTAAGTGCTGCAAGACCAGGAGCTAGAAGAGAAGTTCTTGAGAGTTTCCTAAAAAGAGTAGAAGAGGTTGAAAATATTTCAACAAGTAAACTTGGTGTTTTAAATGCTTATGCAATAAACGCTGGACGTGAAGTAAGAGTTATCGTTAAAGCTGAACTTGTAAATGATGATGAAGCAGTTTTATTAGCTACAGAGATTGCAAAAGAGATAGAAGAAAAGGTACAATATCCTGGTGAAATCAAAGTAAATGTTATCAGAGAATTAAGAGCAGAAAGTTACGCAAGATAATCTAAAAAAGGGAAACATAGATGAAAACAGATAGACCAACTACAAAAATAATTGCAGGTGTTCACAAAGGGAAAGTATTAGAACTTCCATCTTTAGATGTAACAAGAAGTTCAAAATCTGTTTTAAAAGAGTCTTTATTTAATGTTTTACAGTTTGATATCATTGATAAGGTTTTTATTGAATCATTTGCTGGAAGTGGCTCAATAGGTCTTGAAGCTATTAGTAGGGGAGCTAAAAGAGCTTATTTTATTGAACTTGATAAAAATTCATATCAAATTTTATTAAAAAATTGTAAATTAGTTGATATTGAAAAATGTCAAACAATTCAAGGGAATACTTTTGTTCAAACTCCTTTGATGTTGGAGTTTTTAAAAAATTCAAAAGATGAAGTTATTTTATATGTTGATCCTCCTTTTGATTATAGAGAAGGAATGGAAGAGATATATGAAAAATCTTTTTATATGATTGAAAATATTGATTCAACAAATATTTTTATGATTATAATAGAACACGTTTCAAGTTTAAAAGTACCAGAAGTTTTAGGAAAATTCTCTTTAGATAAAACTAGAAAATTTGGTAAAAGTTCACTATCTTATTACACTTATACAAAGTAATTAAATGTTCAAAATAGCTTTATATCTATTAATCTTAGTTATTTTAGCTATTTTTTTATTGCCGTTTTTTTATACGGTATCACCTTATGAGTTAAATCCATTAAAAATTTTACAAGCTCCATCTTTTGAACATCTTTTTGGAACAGATAGATTAGGGCGAGATGTTTTAGCAAGAGTTCTTGAAGGTGGACAAACTTCACTTATTATTGGATTTTTAGCTGCTTCTATCTCTTCAATTATTGGCTTATTTATTGGAATAACAGCAGGCTATTTTAAAGGAAATATTGATAGAACAATTACAATAATGATTGATTTATTTTTAACTTTTCCTACATTCTTCTTACTTTTAGCTTTAGTTTCTTATATTCAAGCTTCGTCTGTTATTTTGATTATTGTTATTTCAATAACTGGTTGGATGGGAATGTCAAGAATGATAAGAAGTGAGAGTTTTGCTATAAGTAATAGACCATTTATAAAAATCTTGAAATTATCAAATGTTTCAACATTTAAAATCATTTTTAAATATTTTGCTCCTTTACTTGCACCAATATTCCTAATTTCATTCACATTTGGAGTTGGTGGTTCAATTTTAGCAGAATCTGGACTTTCATTTTTAGGACTTGGAATCAATCCTCCTTTGATGTCTTGGGGAAGTTTATTAAGTGATGGGAAAGCTGTTATTGATATAGCATGGTGGGTTAGTTTTTTCCCTGGTCTTATGATATTTATAATTACATTTTGTTTGATACAAATTAGTGATTATCTACAAAATTTAGCGAACAAAAAAGAGATTATTCAAAACTAAAAGGAGTCTCTTATGAAATATATTTACCAAATCTTATTGATTTGTATAGTGACTTTTTTTACAGCATGTAGTTCTAAACAAGAATTAAATCTAAATGAAATAAATTCTATCTCTTTAAACAATCAAATTATAGTTGCAGGTGTTCCACAAACTTATAGAAGCCCAGTTTCTGTTGGATTGGGAATCGGTGGATTTACTGGTCATGTAGGAATTGGAATAAATACTTTTTTTACTCCTGAATTTTCAAACAATGAAGATTTAAGACTTCAAGATTCATATTATAAAAACAATATTTTATTATCGAATATGATTGAAAATGAATTTAAATTTCAAATGAAAAATGATGAAGTATTTAAAAACAAATTTACTCCTTTTGGAAGTGATTACACAATCTATTTATATGTTCCAAAATATAGTTTAGAAAATGCAACTTTTTCTTCAAAAGTTCAGATAAAAATGACTATTGAATTAAAAGTTATTGATAAATTTGGAAAGATTATTTATGAAGATAAAAAAGACAATATTTTGTTTTCTGATAATTATATTTATAATGAGAGTGAAATTTTTTATTCTAAAGATGCTTTGATAAAAGCATCAAATCTTGCAATTAGACAAGTTGTTGCAAGATTGATTTTGGATATGAAAAAGAATTAGATTTTATTTAATAGTTTATCTAGTAAAGAAGTAGTTAAAATTCTTTTGAAAAATCCAAGAAGATGCGTTGCTGTTGTAACATAATATCTTGGTTTTGGTTTTTTTGTATTCATTATTTTTAAAACAGTGTTTGCCACACTTGAAGCAGGAAGATTAAAAGGTGCTTTATCTTCTGTTGTTTCAAGTCTTGCTTTTAACTCTTTTTTATAAGTTTCTTCCCAAAAACTTCCTTCAACTGTGATATTTTTATTGAATTTTTTTAGGGCATTTTCTCTAAACTTTGAAGTTACAGGTCCAGTATTTATAGTACTTATATATATTTGACTACCAAGAACTTCTTGTCTTAAAGTGTCATTTATTCCTTCTATTGCATATTTACTTGCATTGTATGCACCTCTAAATTTTAAAGAGATTATTCCTAAAACTGAACTGTGTTGAATAATCTTTCCATATCCTTGAACTCTAAATATTTTCATAGCTTGAATTGTTAATTCATGAAGACCAAAAAAGTTTGTATTAAACTGTTTTTTTAAAACCTTTACACTCAAATCTTCAACAGCTCCTGGTTGTCCAAAACCAGCATTATTAAAAACTGCATCAAGTTTTAAATCATTTTTTAAAATAGTTTCTAGGGCATATTTTATTTCATCTTTATTTCTTACATCTATTTTAAAAGTTTCAAAACCTAAATCTTTTAACATTTCAACATCTTTATCTTTTCTTGCACTTGCATAAACTTTGATACCATTTTTTTTCAATATAAGTGCAGTTTCAAGTCCAATTCCAGAGGAACAACCAGTTATTAGTATATTTTGCATATTTTTAATCCATCTAAATTTTTGAAATGGTATTATAACTTTATAAATATAAAAGCACTTTGGATAAAAATGACAAAAAAAGATAAAGAGATAAAACAACTTTTAGATAATGAAGTAGAAAATAGAAATAAAAATGATGAAATAAACTATGATAAACCTGACCCACTTTTGATTGCAAGAAGATACGATGACGAGTTTATAATACTTTTATGTGCTTTGTTTGCTTATGGAAATGCAAAACTGATAGTAAAGTTTTTGGATAGTTTAGATTTTTCATTATTAGAGAAAAGTGATGAGATAATAGATAAAGAGTTAGATAAATTTTATTATAGATTTCAAAATGCACAAGATATAAAAATGATATTTAAAACTTTTAAACGAATGAAAAATGAAGATAGTTTAAATAATATCTTTGTAAATGCATATAAAAAAGAGAACTCTATTTTAGAAGGAATAGATGCTCTAATTCAAAAGATTCATAATATATCAAACTATAACTCTCAAGGTTTTACTTTTTTAATTTCAAGCCCTTTTAAAAGAGATAAAGCTGGACTTATAAAAGAAAATGGAAATGCTCCATATAAAAGATGGAATATGTATCTTAGATGGATGGTAAGAGATGATAATCTTGATTTAGGTCTTTGGAAAAATATAGATAAAAAAGACTTGATACTTCCACTTGATACTCATACTTTCAAAGTTTCTCAAAAATTAGGTTTATTGGATAGAAAAAATTATGATTTAAAATCAGCATTGATGATAACTAATAAATTAAAAGAGTTTGATAAGTTTGACCCAATAAAGTACGATTTTTCGCTTTATAGAATTGGTCAAGAGAAAATAATGTAAAAATTATAAAAAGAGTAATTTGAGAGTTATTTCATATGTATAATAATCGTTTATATAAATAAAAGGAATAACATGAAAAAAATATTTAATTTTTCCGTTATCTTAATTTTAGGATTAGGATTAACAGGATGTGCATATAGAAGTGAATCAGGGGAAAGTTTACCAGAGAGTATAAATTTAAAATCAGATATTTTGATTACAGAACAAAGTTATAATGATAAGAATTGTAAAACAATAGAACATGTTGATGTTAGTGTAAAAAAATTAACAGTTTTTCATAAAGATCCAACTAAAGAACAAGCAGATTTTTTATTATCTGAAAAAGCAAAAAAACTCAATGCAAATGTTGTTAGAAATGTAAAATATAGTTCAGGAATTGGTTTTACAACTTGGGGATATCTAGATGCACAAGGTGATGCATCAAAATGCGATTTAAAGTAATAATTTTGTTACTTTCAAGTTATATATAAATGTTATAATTTTTTATCTAAATAGTAGGGGGAAAATTATTTATGAAAAAGATTGTAACTATTGCAACATTAAGCCTATTGGCAGTAAGTTCATTATTTGCTGATGAAGTTGTTAAATTTGATAAAAGTCTTATCAAAGAGAGAAACAATATTGGATACAAATATGAGGGACCAAAAATAGAGTGGAAAGTTCCAGATGAGAATACTATTCCAAATAACCAATTTGGTGATTTAATCAAATATGGAAAAGAGTTGGTAACTCATACGTACAAATACATAGGACCTGAAGTTGAAGATAAAAATATGAGATATGCAGGAAATAATCTTTCATGTCAAAGTTGTCACTTAGATGCTGGAACAAAAGCATATTCAGCTGGATTTATTGGAGTATTTGCTAATTTTCCACAATATAGACCAAGAGAAAATACAATTGGAACTTTAGCAGATAGAATCAATGGTTGTATGGAAAGAAGTATGAACGGAAAGCCTCTTCCTCTTGATAGTAAAGAGATGAAAGCTTTTGAAGCTTATATGTACTGGTTAAGTCAGGGTGTTCCAGTGGGTGCTAAGGTAGAAGGTTCAAGTTTAGCTGAAGTTAATAGAAAAATGATACAAACAACTAAAGCCGATACAACTAAAGGGAAAGTTGTATATGATACACAATGTGCATCTTGTCATGGTTCAAATGGTGAAGGTGTTAAAAATGAAGGTAAGGCAAATGGATATATTTATCCACCACTTTGGGGAGATGATAGCTATAATAAAGGTGCTGGAATGTACAGAACTTTAAAAGCTATGGATTTTATTAAAGCAAATATGCCTTTAGGTGCAACACATGAAAATCCTATTTTAACAGATGAAGAAGCTTATAATGTTGCTGCTTTTATGAATATGAATGAGCATAAAAGACCAGAAAAAGTTAATAGAGAAAAAGATTTCCCAGATGCAGCTGTAAAAGCTCCTGATACATATATTGAAGGAAAAGACCCAATTGAAAAACAAGTTGGACCATTTGGACCATTTATTAAATCTAATAAATAAGAAAGAGTATCTAAAAGGATACTCTTATGAATAAAACATATAAAAACTTCATTTTACTTTTTATAATAGTTATAATCACTCTTCTATATTTTCTAAATAAATATAATAATATCATTCATCAAAATCAAATAGATATTTTAGTTTCAAACAAAGTTGAAATAGTACAAAATGAATTAACAAATCAAAAAAATCAAGCCTTGTCTTTGGCAATTTTATTTTCAAAAAATCAAAATATAATAAATAATTTAGAACAAAATAGAGCAAAAGAGCTTAAAGATGAGCTTTTAAAACTAATAAACAATATAAAAACATATACAAATCAAAACAGTATTCAAGTACAAATTCATACAAAAGATTTAAAAGTTTTTGTACGAAGTTGGGAAGATAAAGATAGTGGATTAAACTTAGAGAGTTTTAGAAAAGGTTTGGTAAAAGTAAAAGAGACAAAAGAGCCATATGTATCAAATGAGTTAGGAAAAAGATTTAATATAAAAGCTATTTCTCCAATTTTTAATAATAATGATGAATATATTGGAACTATTGAAGTTATAATGGATTATAGTGATTTAAAAAATAGATTAAAATATTTAGGAATAGAGATAATTCCACTTTTGGAAAAAAAATATTTAGATATAGCACAATCCTATAAAGAGAGTTTAACTTTAGGTGATTTTGTCGTAATTCAACAACAATATGATAAAAAATTATATGATTTTTTGTTTACACATAAAGAGTATTTGTCAAATGAAAAATTCTATTATGAAAATAAAAATAGAATCATCACTCAAATTCCTCTTGGAAATATTGATGAACAAAGTGTTGGTGTGATGGTTATTTGTTTTGATAAAAATGAACAAAATTTTAATTATCTACCAAAATATGAGTATTTGGGCGAAATAAATATAAAATCAAATTTGAAAAATATTGAAGAAAAAGAAAAAAGAGAGATTATAATAAAGTGATAAAGATTTTACTTTTAGAAGATGATTATTTGTACAAAATCTCTATAAAAGAGTTTTTAGAAGAACTTGATTTTGTTGTTGATGATTTTGAAAATGGCGATTTTGCACTTGATGCTATATTTGAAAACTCTTATGATTTGTTGCTTTTAGATATACGAGTTCCTGGAATGGATGGTTTTTCTTTAGTTGAATATGTAAGAAAAGAAAAACTTGATGTTCCAATTATTATTTTAACTTCTTTAACTGATATTTCAGATTTAAGTAGAGGTTATGAACTTGGTTGTAATGATTATATTAGAAAACCTTTTGATATGATTGAACTAAAATTTAGAATTGAACAACTTATTAAAACCTCTTTTAAAACAAATGAAGATAGTATAAATTTACCTTATTCTTTTAGATTTGATGTAAAAAAATTACTCCTTTATAAAAATGATACTCTTATTGATTTAACTCAAAAAGAGAGTGAATTGGTTGCTTTATTGGTATTAAATAGAGGTTTTTTTGTCTCTATTGAAACTTTACATGAAAGAATTTGGGAAAATAAAGAGATTTCATATTCAGATATTAGAATGTGTATAAAAAGAATTAGAGAAAAAACAGGCAAAGATTTTATAAAAACAAAGAGATTTGTAGGATATAAGATTGATAAATAATAAATATGAAATAAAATATATTTTAATACAAGTTATTTTAACTCTACTTATTGCTTTTATTCCAATATATTTTTATTTGGATGCTTCTTTTGAAAATCAATCTATAAAAGATAAAATGGATTTGAAAAATTATGCAAATTCTATTGTTTCAAAAATAGAGAATTTTGAAAAAGAGAATAGCGAAGTTTTTTATTATCCAAGGTCAAATATCTTTAGTTCAGCTATTTTTGATAAAAACAATAAAGAGATTTTTTCACTTTTAAAAAATAAAAATTTTTATTTTGATGAAGAGTTTAAAAAAAGTCAAAATGAGATTTGTTATAAAGAGTATTTATTAGAAAATATTTTAAAAGCTAGAACTCTAATTGTGTGTAAAGATATTGATAATTCACAAGTTATTTACAACGCTATAATTTTACTTCTAACAATTAGTTTTTTTATCTTTTTATCCTCTTTTTTTGTGATTAAACAAAGTATTGAACCATATAAAAAACTAAATCAATATTTAGATGAGTTTTTAAAAGATGCGATGCACGAACTAAAAACTCCAATTGGTGTAGCAAGAATAAATGTTGATATGTTACAACTAAGACTTAAAAATGATAAAAATATTCTAAGAATAAAATCAGCACTAAAAAATATGACAGTTATATATGAAGATTTAGAATATTATATGCAACAAAATGCTGTAAAAGATGAAAAAAGAGATATAGATTTTTCTGGATTTTTAGAAAAAAGAGTTGAGTTTTTTAATGATTTAGCAATTTCAAAAAATATTACATTTCACAAATTTATAGAACAAAATATCATTATAAATTTTAATGAAATCGAACTTTATAGAATCATAGATAATAATCTTTCAAATGCAATAAAATATTCAAAAGATAGCTCAAATATAACTATCTCTTTGCAAAAAGAGCAAAACTCTATAAAACTATGTTTTAAAGATGAAGGAGTTGGTATAAAAGATACTTCAAAAATTTTTGAAAGATATTTTAGAGGTGATAAAATAACAGGTGGTTTTGGAATAGGGCTTAGTATAGTAAAAAATATTTGTGAAAAAAATGGAATTAAAATAGAAGTAGATTCACAAATAAATAAAGGAAGTTCTTTTATGTATATATTTTAATAATTTTTTTAGCTTATCGTTATATATTTGTGTATATAATGATATCTTTAAAATAAATTTTAAGGAAAAGTGTAATGACACGAGAAAAGATTATGACTGAACTTTTTGAGTTCTCATCACCAACATACTATAAATGGACAAAACAAGATAAAAGAAAAATCTTTGATTTATTAAATTATGCCTTTACAAATAATGAATTAGAAGAGTTTATTAAAACGGGAAAAATAAATAAAATAGAAGAATTAGGTAATCAAACTCATTTTTTTGAATTAGCAATTAAATTTTATAAAACAGTAAAACATATAACAAATTTTAAAATAGCAAAAAATTTGTTATATATATTAGAACGAATATATAAAGAGAATAGTAACAAAATAGTTATTGAAAAAATTGCAGAAGCGATTTATAAATCAGATAAAGAATTATTTGAAAAAAGTGAAAAAGATAGAAATCTTGAAGTAGTTACTTCTATGAAATTAGCACTATTAAATTTAATTCAAAAACAAGATTTAAGTTTATTAGAATATATTTGTAAAAATAGAAAAGAGATTGAAAAAAACTCTTTAAGAAAAATAAGTAACACAAAATATATAAACAAAATAGATTTCTCTTACGCTAATATAGCTTATAGAGCGTAAGAGATTATTTTATTTAGATTTCCATTCCATTTTCTAAAATGATTTTATTTCTACCTGATTCTTTTGCTTGATATAAAAGCATATCAGCTTTTTGTAGAGTGTTTTCATACGTTGGATAACTACTTCTTATAGCTACACCAGCTGAAAAAGTCACTTTGATTTTTTTATCTTTGTATAAAAAACTATTTTCAGTAACAATAGTTTTTATTCTTTTTAAAAATTGTAAAAGTTCTCTATTTAGATTGAAATGAATAATAGCAATAAACTCTTCTCCACCATATCTTCCAACAATATCTATATCTCTAACACTTTTATTTAGAATTTTTCCAAAAGTAGAAAGTACAACATCTCCACACTCATGACCATAAGTATCATTTAAAGTTTTAAAATGGTCTAAATCAAAGAAAACAACTGCATATTGAGTATTTATTCTTACATAAGAACTCTCTATTCTTTTTACTTCATCACTAAATGCTTTTCTTGTTAAAAGACCAGTTAAATGGTCTTTCATATTTTCAGTTTTTGTTCTTGTTAATTCATCTTCTAATGTTTTAACTTTTTCTTCTAGTTCTTGGATTTTTGATTTTCCAGATTCTAATTTGCTAGATACATTATCCATCTCTTTTTCAATTGAATTAGCAGCATTTATTAATTCATTTTGTAATTTTGTAAGTGCTTCTAACCCATTTTCATTGATTTTAATGGCTTCAATTTTTCCTTTTATATTTAAAACATTTTTACTTCCAGAACCACTACTTGATATAGCTTCATTTAAGTAATCCTCCATAAGTATAACAAGTTTTGAAATATCAGAAGTTCTTTCAATAACTACTTGTTTATCTCTTTCAAATCTTTTTGTAGTGAACTCTTCAATTTTTTGTTGAACATCTTTATCAAATAAAAGATTAGGCTCTTTATCTATTTTGGCAAAAAGTTTATCTATCTCTTCATTTGTTTTTTCACAAATTGATGGAAGCAAAGATTGTTTAATAATCATTGCTAAAACATCTACATTTGAAGGATGAACTCTTTTTAATAAAAGCGGAATTAATTGAATAGGTGAATCAATATTATTTGATTTTACTATACTTCTTTCTTGTTCATTTAGTTGATTTAAAATATTGTTAAATTCCATATTTTTGGTAGTCCTAAGTTATATTTATGTTTTATGCTAACAGTTTTTTTACCATTTCATTAATTCTTTTTCCATCTGCAACACCTGCAAAAGTTTTAGTAGCAGCTCCCATAACTTTTCCCATATCTTTCATAGAACTAGCACCAGTTTTGGCAATGATTTCTTTCATTCCAGCTTCTAACTCTTCATCACTTAATTGAGCTGGAAGATATAACATAAATACATCAACTTGTTCTTGCTCTTTTTGAACTAAATCATCTCTTGAAGCAGCTTTATATTGAGCAATAGCTTCTTCTCTTTGTTTTATACCTCTTTGAATAAGTTTTATAACGTCTTCGTCAGTTAACTCTTTTCTTTCATCAACTTCAATTTGTTTAATCATTGTATTGATTGCTCTAATTGAATCTCTTTTTACAACTTCTTTGTTTCTCATTGCAGTTTTTAAATCTTCGTTTAATTGCTCTTTTAAACTCATATAAAGTCCTTGTTTATAGTTATTAATTTACTAAATTATATCTTTTTAAGAATTAAAGCTTTCTATTAACTCTTCTAATTCTAAAAATCTTTCAACTTTTTGTTCATAAATATCTTTTGTCTCTTCCAACTCTTTTGACATAGAAACAATACCTTTTTGTTCATAACATTTTGGATTCATCAAACAAGCATTTATCTCTTCAAGTTTTAACTCTAAATCTTCAATCTCTTTTGGTAAATTATCATATTCTCTTTGGTCTTTATATGATAATTTAGTCTGTTTTTTAACCGTTGTAGTTGGCTTTGGAGTTGTTTGTTCTTTTGCTATTTCGCTTTCAAGAGAATCTAATTCTTTTAACTCTTTTTCAATCTCTAAATATTCTGTATATGGTTGGAAACTTTCCATAATTTTTCCATTTCCTTGGAATACAAAAAGTTTTTTAGCAATTTTATCTACAAAATATCTATCGTGAGATACAAATATCAATGCACCTTGGAAGTTTTGTAAATACTCTTCTAAAATATTAATTGTTGGAATATCTAAATCATTTGTTGGCTCATCAAGGATTAAACAATCAACTTTTCTAGTAAAAAGTAAAGCTAGGGCAACTCTATTTTTTTCTCCACCACTTAAAACACCAACTTTTTTATCTAAATATTCTCTTGGAAATAAAAAGTTTTTCAAATATCCATAAACATGCATATTTCTTCCATCATCAAGAATAACTCTATCTCCTCCATTTGGACAAAATGTTTCCATTAGATTTTTATTATCATCTAAAGTATCCCTTTGTTGGTCAAAATATCCTATTTGGAAATCACCTTTTTTAAATGTTCCTTTATCAATTTTCATTTTTTCCATAAAGATTTTTAAAAGTGTAGATTTTCCACTTCCATTTGGTCCAACTATTGCAATAGTATCTTTTTGTAGGATTCTAGTTGTAAAATCTTTGATTAACTCTTTATCTCCTAAAGTCTTACACACATTATCTAACTCATAAAGCATTTTTCTTTTATTTTGTTGTTTCTCTTCTGTATTAAAAGCTTTTTGTTCTCTTTGTAACTCTAAAGACATTTTTCTAATAGCTGCTGGATTTGAACGTGCTTTTTGTTTTAAATCAAAATATTCTGCTTTTCTTCTTTCATTTCTTTTTCTTCTTGCAGTAATTCCATGTTGCATCCAATGAGCTTCACGTTTTACCATTCTCAGTAAGTTTTCATGCTCTTTTTGCATATTTTCTAATATTTGAGATTTTTGTTCTAAATAAGAAGAGTATCCACCGTTGAATTTTCGTAAAACTCCACCATCAACTTCAACAACAGAAGTTGCAATATTATCAATAAAATATCTATCGTGTGAGATAAAAAGTAGGGTAAAGTTATTTTTTAAAAGTAATTGCTCTAAAAACTCAACCATATAAACATCAAGGTGGTTTGTAGGCTCATCAAGTAGTAAAACATCAGGTTTTTTTAAAATTAATCCAGCAAGACTAACTCTTCTTTGTTCTCCTCCACTTAAAAGGTTTACATCTTTATGTTCATATTGTTTTAGTTGAAATTCTACTAAAACTCGTTCAATCATATTATCCAAATCCCAAGCATTATGAAACTCTAAAAAAGAAGCAAGTTCACTTTGTCTTCTAATAAGCTCTTCATTTTCATAATCTGTCATTAATTGATTTGTGATTTTTTCATACTCATTTTTTGCTGATTTTAATTCAACCAACTGATTTTCTATGGCATCTCTTACATTTAGATTTGCTTTAAATTTTGGTTGTTGGTCAAGCATCTCTATTTTCAAAGATTTATCAATAGCCATATCACCACTATCTGGCTCAGTTTGTCTCATAATTATTTTAAAAAGTGTAGATTTTCCTTGTCCATTTTGTCCAATCACGGCTATTCTTTGCCCTTGATTTAGAGTAAAATTTGCATCTTTTAAAATAACTTTTGTGTCATATTGTTTTGAAATGTTTTGTAGGTCTATTAAAGCCATATTCTATTCTTCTTTCCCATAAAATCGAAATTTGTTTTTATTAATTTAAGTAATAATATATCTAAAACTCGGTTAAAACTTACTTTTAATTAATTTTTAACTATTAATAAAAAATAAAGTTTAACTTAATTTTAAGAAATGTATAATTTAAAAAAACAAGGAGTTTCCCATGCAAGTTCAAAATAGTACAAATGTAGCTCTAAATGCATTTAAAGAAAATCAAAATGTAAATGCAAATATTCAAAATAAACAAGAAAAAGTTAGTGAAAAATCTCTTGAAGAAACTATAAATGAATCAGCTGTAAAAGTTAGTATTTCAATGAATGCTCAATATATTCTTTTTGCTATGAACGCCTCTTCTTTAGCAGAAGGAAATACTCTAACACAAGCTGGTTTAAGTACAAATCAACAAGAAGTTTTGGATTTTTTAAGTGGAAAAGAGACTTCAAGTGGGATGAGTCTTAAAAATATTGGTTATGAAGGAAAACCTATAACTGAACTAACTCAAGATGAAGCAAAAGAACTTATTAGTGATGATGGTTTTTTTGGTGTAACACAAACTTCTGATAGGGTTTCAAATTTTGTATTTAGTTTTGCAGGTGATGATTTAGAGTTATTACAAAAAGGAAGAGAAGGAATTGTTCAAGGATTTGAAGAGGCAAAAAAAATGTTTGGAGGAGAACTTCCTGAAATTTCATATAAAACACAAGAAAGAACTTTAGCTTTGATTGATGAAAAAATAAATTCATTAAAAGGAGAGTAGTTTTACTCTTCTTTATAATCTTTAGTGATGTAAATCATTCATTTTGAAATCATCATACGGATCCATATGAATATTTATAATCCATTCTCTTTTTTCATCTAATTTTTTTATTTTATTTTCAATAGAATCACTTGCTCTATGGGCATCCATTAGAGTTATTAAACAATCAAAAACTAAATGAACTTCAACAAAAGTTTGATTTGATGCTTCTCTTGTTTTTAATAAATGATAAGTGTTTACTTTGTCATTTGCTTTTATTATCTCTTCTATTTTTTCTACTAAATTTTCATCAACAGCTCTATCTAATAAAACAAGTACACCTTCATGAATTAATTCATAAGCAGAATATATAATATAAATTGCAATTCCTCCACCTACAAAAACATCAATGATTTCATAACCAGTAAATGTTACCAATAAAAGAGAGATTAAAACAGCAAGATTACTAAAAACGTCAGTTTTATAGTGAAGTGCATCAGCTTTTATTACCATCGAGTTAGTTTTTTTTGCAATTATATTTAGATAAGTTACTAAAGAAATAGTTATTATTATAGAGATAATCATCACATAAATAGAGATATCTAAATATTGTGAAACTTCCCCTAAAATAGCTTTTTTAACTGCTTGATAAAGAAGAAAAAGTCCAGAAATAGTAATAATTGTACCTTCAATTACAGAAGCTAAAGCTTCAATTTTTCCTCGACCATAATTAAAAGTTTTATCAGCAGGTTTTTCAGATTTTGAAATAGCAAAATAGTTAAAAATAGATACAAACATATCTAAAACAGAATCAACAGCGGAAGCTAAAACTGCTACTGAACCACTAGCAAATCCAATAACAAGTTTTATTAGAGTAAGTACCGCTGCAACACTAGATGAAACAACGGTAGCTTTCTTTTGAGAAGTCATTATTTACTTTCTACAAACTCTTTAATTCTTTTGATTCCCTCTTGAATGGTTGCTAAATCTGTAGCAAAAGAGAATCTAACATAACCTTCTGTTCCAAAAGCAAGACCAGGAACTAAAGCTACACCTTTTTCTTCTAATAAATCTGCGCAGAATTTCATAGAATCTGGTGTAACATTTTTAATGTTTACAAATAAGTAGAATGCACCATCAGGCTCAACACAAGATAAACCTTTGATCTCATTAAATGCTTTAACAGCATAATTTTTTCTTTTTTCAAACTCAACTCTCATCATCTCAATAGTTTCGTCTGCTTCACCTTCAAGTGCAGGAATAGCAGCATATTGAGTCATAGTGTTGATATTTGAAGTAACTTGACCTTGAAGTTTTGTTAAAGCTTTTGCAAGTGCAACATCTGGAGTTGCAATATATCCAAATCTCCATCCAGTCATAGCAACAGCTTTACTTAAACCGTTGATAGTTACTGTTCTTTTGTACATATCTTCAGAAACTTCAGCACATGCAGTAAATTTTTTACCGTTGTACATGATTTTTTCATACATTTCATCTGATAATACGATAATATCTGTTCCTTTTAAAACTTCTCCAAGTGCAAGTAATTCTTCTTTAGAATATACTGAACCAGTTGGGTTAGATGGAGTATTTAAAAGTAAAATTTTTGTTTTAGGTGTAATAGCAGCTTTTAATTGCTCTGGTGTAATTTTGAATTCTGTTGAGTCATCTGTTTCAATAAATACAGGAACTCCACCTGAGAATTTAACTTGCTCTGGATATGTAACCCAATAAGGTGCTGGAATAATCACTTCATCACCCTCTTCAACAAGAACTTGGAATAGGTTAAATAATGAGTGTTTTGCACCGTTGCTAATTACGATACCTTCTAATTTATAATCTAAATTGTGGTCTTTTTTTAATTTATTAATAATTGCTTGCTTGGTAGCGATAATACCTTCTACGGCTGTATATTTAGTATGTCCTTCATTAATAGCTTTGATTGCAGCTTGTTTAATTAATTCAGGAGTATCAAAGTCAGGTTCACCTGCACTAAAACTTAGTATATCTTTACCTTGAGCTTTAAGCTCTCTTGCTAGGGCAGTTATTGCCATAGTAACCGATGGAGATAGGTTCTCCATTCTGTTTGCAATTTTCATTAGCATGTTCCTCAATAAAATTAAAATTATACTTTTGATATAATAGTGCGGGATTTTATCAAATAAATACTTAAGGAATTAATAGTTTGAGTTTTCAAATAGAAATAAATGAAAAAATTGTAACAGTAAAATTAGAAAATAGAAAAAATATGAAACATTGTTATATGAGAATTTTAAAAGATGATTTGATACAAATTCGAGCAAATGCCTATTTTACTATCTATGATGCTAAAAAATTAGTTGAAAAAAAACTAGATTGGATTGAAGCTTCAATAAAAAAATTATCAAAGAATTTGATAAAAGAAGATGAGTTTTTATATTTAGGTGAGATAAGAAAACTTGATGATTTTAAAATAAAAAATTTAGACCTTTTTTACAAAAAAGAGATTCAAAAAATTTTGCCAATTTTTCTTGAAGAATTTTCATCAAAAATGCAACTATTTCCAACATCTTTGAGTTTTAGAAAAAATAAAAGAACGTGGGGTTCGTGTAATTATAAAAATGGATTAAATTTTAATATTTTACTTATGAAATTTCCAATTGAAGTGATGAAATATGTGATTGTTCATGAGTTAGCTCACATAAAACATAAAAATCATTCTAGGGATTTTTGGAGTTTAGTTGCAGTTTATTGTCCAAATTATAAAGAAATAGAGAGAAATTTTAAGAATTTTTTATAATCTCTCTTATCTTTTCAAATTTTTTAAAAATCTTTTCATCTTTTGCTCTGTTTTCAAAAATTCCATAAGAACGTTCAATATATAAAGGTTTTTCTTCTTCTTTATCTTCTTTTTTTTCAATTATGTTTGTAACGAAAAATCCTATATCTTCAACATTTGCAATCTTAAAATTTTTTAATAATGATTTTATATCTGCTTTGTTATACTCAAATTCCATTTTATATACAGGATGAGTTAATACAAAGTATAAAGTTTGGTTTTTGATATATCCAAATTTTACACCTTTTTTTAATTTTAAAGGAAGTACATCAATGAACTTCATTATTAAAAAAGAGGTATTAATCTTTCTAAATTCAGGATTATTTTTAAGATGACTAAGTATTTCATTAATTTTTTTCATACGCTAATTATAGCAGGTTTTATATTATCTTTTAATGGTTGTGGTTACAAAGGTGATCCTATTTATCTACAATCTGATTCAAGTGTTTCTCAAACAAAAGACGAAGTTTCAAAATGAAAATTTATGATTATGTGATAATTGGGACAGGTGTTGCTGGTCTTAATGCAGCAAGATTAATTCCAAAAGATAAAAAAGTGTTGATTTTATGCAAAATGTCAACATGGAATTGTAATACATTTTGGGCTCAAGGTGGAATAGCAAGTGCTGTTGATGAAAATGATATTCCAATTCATATAAATGACACTTTAACAGCCGGTGTAAATTATAATGATAAAAAAACTGTTGAACTTTTAAGTAAAAAATCAATTTCAACTATTAAAAATTTAATAGCTGCTGGAATGAAATTTGATGTAAATGAAAAGGGTGAATTAGCTTATACAAAAGAAGCAGCTCACAGTAGAAACAGAATTTTACATGCAGATGGTGATGCAACTGGAAGAATGATGCATGTGTTTTTACTAGAACATTGTGAACACGTTATTCTTACTCAATCAGTTGTTTGTGATTTACTTATAAAAGATGATATTTGTTATGGTGTTCAATATTTTACAAGTGAAACAGAACAAAAAGTTGTTTATGCACATAATACAATAATTGCAAGTGGTGGAGTTGGTTCTATTTATAGATACCACACAAATTCAACTGCAAATGCAGGGGAAGTTCAAGGAATTATTGCAGAAAAGGGACTTCCTTTAAAAGATATGGAGATGATGCAGTTTCACCCAACAGTTGTAAGAGGTACAAATTTTGCTAGAAAACCACTTTTAAGTGAAGCATTAAGAGGTGAGGGCGCTTATATTGTTGATGAAAATGGTTATAGATTTTTATTTGATTATCATAAAGATGGTGAATTAGCCCCAAGAGATGTAGTTAGTAGGTCAATTTTTGATTACAATAAAAAAACAGGTTTAGGAGTCTTTTTATCATTTGAAACATTTGAGAAAAAAGCTTTTAAAAAAAGATTTCCTAATATTTATTCAAATTTAAAAGAGTTAGGATACGAATTACCTTTTGAAAGAGTTCCAATAAGTCCTGCTTTCCACTATTCAATGGGTGGAATAGAGACAACACTTGAAGCAAAAGTTAAAGGAATGAAAAATCTTTATGCAATAGGAGAAGTAGCTTGTACAGGAGTTCATGGAGCAAATAGATTAGCTTCAAACTCTTTACTTGAAGGATTGGTTTTTTCAGAAATTGCAGTTGAAACATCTCTAAAAGAAAATTTTAAAATCAACCCTGAAAATTATGATAAACCTATTATTACTTATGTTAGAAATAAAGAGATTGATAAAGATATAAAAGATAATTTAAGAGAGATTATGTGGACTCATGCAGGAATAGTGCGAGAACCAAAAAATTTAGAAAAATCTCTTGAAATAATAGAAGGCTACTTAAAGCAAAATGTCGGTAGATTGCTATTTTTAAGGCTACTTACGGCAAAATCTATTCTAAAATCTGCATTAGAGCGTAAAAAATCACTTGGTGCACATTATATTAAGGAGAATGAATGATAAAAGTTTTAATGACTTTAATCTTTGGGTCTTTATCACTATTTGCAAGTGCTGCAAGTACTGGAGAAAATCCTGATTTAACTATGACATGGGTTGGTTTTGCATGTCTGTTTATATTTGTTGTTGGTTACTATTTTGTAGCTGCAGAGGAAAAATATACAATAGATAAAGCAAAACCTGCTTTATTTATAGGTACATTTATGTTTATTTTAGTTGCACTATATTATGTGTTAAATGATTTAGATTTGAATCTAGTTCATACAGAAGCTAATCATTTAATTTTAGAAATAGCTGGAATTTTCTTTTTCTTATTTGTAGCAATGACATATATCGAGTCATTAATCCATATGGGAGTATTTGATAGATTAAAATATAATCTAATCTCAAAAGGTTATACATATAGAAAACTATTTTGGGTAACTGGATTTTTAGCATTTTTTATCTCTCCAATTGCTGATAACTTAACAACAGCACTTATTTTATCTACAGTTTTAATTACTATTGAAAAAACAAGAAAAGATTTCTTAGTACCAGGTGCTATAAATATCGTTGTAGCTGCAAATGCAGGTGGTGCTTGGTCTCCATTTGGTGATATTACTACACTTATGGCATGGACAGCAGGAAAAGGAACATTTACAGACTTCTTATTCTTATTCCCAGCTTCTATTGGTGGATATATGATAACAGCGTTTTTACTTTCAAGATTTGTTCCAAATACAAAACCTGATTTTGATGCTTCAAAAGAAGTAAAACCAAAAATGGCAGAAGGTGCTAAAATGGTAATGTTCCTTGGAGTATTTACAATATTTTGTGCCGTAATGTCTCATCAAGTATTACATTTACCAGCTATGTGGGGTATGATGTTTGGACTTGCTTTACTTAAAGTTTATTCTTATGGTTTAGGTAAAAAATATGGAAAAGAACACTTTAATATCTTCCATTCAATGGCAAAAATAGAGAATAATACTCTAATGTTCTTCTTTGGTATTTTAGCAGCAGTTGGAGCTTTATACTTTATTGGTTGGTTAGCTTTAGCAGCAGTTGTGTATGACCCTGAAATATTAGGACCAACATGGGCAAATATTGGAGTAGGTTTCTTATCTGCTATTGTTGATAACGTTCCTGTTATGTCTGCGATTTTAAAAGCTAATCCAAATATGGGACTTGACCAATGGATGTTAGTTACTTTAACAGCTGGTGTTGGTGGTTCTTTAATCTCTTTTGGAAGTGCTGCTGGTGTTGGAGTAATGGGTAAATTACATGGAATTTATACTTTTGGTTCACATATGAAATTTGCATGGACTGTATTCATAGGATATGTTGTTTCTGTTTCAATTTGGTATGTTCAATACGAAATTTTAGGTTTCTATCACATAGGTTAAGAAAAGGTGCAATTGCACCTTTTCTTTTTCTTTTTTCTCACTAATCCTTTTTTAACTCTATTTTAGATAAAATATTTAACTTAAATTTGTAATATTCAAGCACTTTTGTGCGAAATATGAAGGAAAACAATATATGAAACATGTACCAATAGTAGTATTAGATTTTGGTAGTCAATACACTCAAATCATTGCTAGAAAACTTAGAGAAGCTGGTGTTTACTCTGAAATAGTTCCTTATAGTGAATCTATTGAAGATATTATGGCTAGAACTCCAAAAGGAATTATTCTTTCAGGAGGTCCTGCTTCTGTTTATGCTGATGATGCTTATCATCCTGATACTACAATATTTGAACTTGGTCTTCCAATTTTAGGTATTTGTTATGGAATGCAGTTAATTTCTCAACACTTTGGTGGAAGTGTAATTCCTGCAAGTCATCATGAATATGGAAAAGCTAAATTAAAATTTGAAGTTGAAAATCCAATTTTTAAAGATACAACAGATGGTCAAATTGTTTGGATGTCACATGGTGATAGAGTTGAACATATTCCAGCTGGATTTGAAAAAATTGCAACAAGTGAAAACTCTCCATTTGCAGCTATTGCAAATACTGATAGAAATATCTATGCATTCCAATTTCACCCAGAAGTTTATCACTCAGTTGAGGGAAGCAAATTATTAAAAAACTTTGCAAAACATATTTGTGGTTGTGAATCAACTTGGAATATGGGTTCATTTGCTAAAGAGCAAATCAAAAGAATTCAAGAGCAAGTTGGAAATAAAAAAGTTCTTTGTGGAGTTTCAGGTGGAGTTGATAGCTCTGTTGTAGCAACACTTTTAGCTGAAGCAATTGGTGAAAATGTAATTCCAGTATTTGTTGATAATGGATTATTAAGAGCAAATGAGAGAGAACAAGTTGAAGCTATGTTCAAAGCAAGAGGTGTAAAATTAATCACTGTTGATGCAAGTGAAGAGTTTTTAACTAAATTAGCAGGTGTTACAGACCCTGAAACAAAAAGAAAAATCATTGGTGAAACATTTATCGAAGTATTTGATAAAGAAGCAAAAAAACACCAAGGTATTGAGTTTTTAGCACAAGGAACTTTATATACAGACGTTATTGAATCAGTTTCTGTAAAAGGTCCTTCAAAAACTATCAAATCTCACCACAATGTTGGTGGATTACCTGATTGGATGAAATTTGAATTAGTTGAGCCTTTAAGAGAAATCTTTAAAGATGAAGTTAGAGCTTTAGGATTAGAACTTGGACTTCCAGCATCTATGATTGGACGTCATCCTTTCCCTGGACCAGGACTTGCTATTAGAATCATGGGAGATGTAAATAAACCTGATTTAGAACTATTAAGAAAAGCTGATACTATCATGTTAGATGTGTTACATGCAACTGGATATTATGATAAAACATGGCAAGCATTTACAGTATTATTAAACGTAAAATCTGTAGGTGTTATGGGTGATAACAGAACTTATGATAACACTGTTTGTGTTAGAATCGTAGAAGCAACAGATGGTATGACAGCTACATTTGCTCATATTCCACATGATATCTTAGAAACTATCTCTAGAAGAATCATCAACGAAGTTGATGGAATCAATAGAGTAGTTTATGATATAAGCTCAAAACCACCAGCAACTATCGAGTGGGAATAAAATAAAGCAGTATCTTTTAACTTGATACTGCGTCAAATAAGAAAATCAACTCAATCACATACCTTTTGTATGCTCAATCGTTGATTTTCTTCTTTTCCTTGTCTGAAGCTAAAATCTACAACTTTATTTAATATTATCAAAACTTTAATCTTATGATTTAGTTTATTTCAATTTCTCAAAAGATTAAAATTTAACTTTTAACCACATATTCGTTAAGATTATCTCTTTTAAATTTATAGGATATTAAATGCAAGAAAATGAACTAAAAGCTTTTATAAAAGAAAACTCATCTTTAATTTATCAATATATCAATAGTGAAATACTAAAAGATATAGGTGTGATGTCTTATTCATTTTTTATAAGGCTCATAGATGAATATTTTAGTAAAGAAGAAAAAAGAGTTTGTACAAATAATATAAGCATTGATACTTTTGGTTATTATCTTATAACTGAAGTTTTAGGAGAAGCAAGACAAGCTTTTCCATTTTTTAGAAAAGATACTTTATGTTTGGATAAAATTTTCAAAGAGGCAAAGGTTTATTTTAACCATGTTAAATTTACCATAGAAAATGATACTTTTAATATCTATTTAATTCAAACAAAAGCAGGTGTTTCTACCCTTGATGAAGAAATCATTAAATATTCAAAACAATTTCCTATTAAAACATCAGGGATAAAAGAGTTTATGGTTAATTATTCATTAAAATAAATATTAGATAATTCTAATTATTTGATGTAAATAATTAAAAATATAAAAGGATAGACTTTGATAGATAAAATAAAAGAGAGTAAAATTGCACAAATTTTGATATTAAAAGTATTGACAATTATCGCTGTTGCAGGAAATATATATTTTTCATAAATGAAAAAGAAAAAGGGAACAAAACTTTGTTTATAGCTTGTCCCTTAATTATTATCTAAAATTTACGATGAGCAACTAACATGCGATATTCCAGCTATTCCAAAAAAATCTGAAGGTTTTTTAATATAATATTTCTCTTCTATTTCTTTTGTTTGCTCATTGTATGGATTTGTCATGATTTTTTGTAACTCTTGCACCGGTTGATAGTTTCCATTTTGTGCTTCTTGATATGCCCAAACTAAATGCCATTCTCTTAAAGTGTATTTTGGATTGGTAAGTTTCATTTGATTTGAAAGTTTTTCTTTAGAGCTTTCATCATTTACATTTATTTGTAATTTCCAAATTTCAAGCCAATTATTCCATCTTAATTTGATATTCTCATCTTTTAGAGTTCCATAAAAACTTTTTTCAAGACTACTTATCTCATCAGGAATATTTGATAATTCTCTAAAAAATATAGTATAGTCAACTTTTGTATCAATCATAAGATTTATTAGTTCTTCAAACAACTCAACATCAAACTTATCAAGTCCAAGTTTATTAGTCCACATCTTTTCCATTTTTTCTTGCATAACTTTACTAAAGTTATTTTCGATTTTTTCTAGTTCTTCTAAAGTCTCTTTATTTAAAGTAAGCAATGGTTTTAATGCACTACAAAATGATTTAAAATTTTTAAAAGCTGCCGTTGGCTGATTGAAAAATGAAAAGTGATTTCCTCCACCAGTCCAAGATTGATATTTTGGGTCAAACATTTCGATAAATCCAAATGGTCCATAATCCAGAGTAAAACCACCAGCTGCGCAGTTATCGCTATTGAAGTTACCTTGACAATATCCAACTCTTATCCAGTTTGCAACTAGTGAAGTAAGACGATTTTGAAACTCATTTGCTAGTTGTATTATCTTTTCTTCTAAAGTTAAATCTTGATTGATTGCTTCACTATACTCTCTATCAATTAGATGTAAAACAATCATTTCTAACTCTTTTAAAGCATTTTTATGTTCATTTTTTCTAGCTCGTCTTCCAAAAAGTTCTATTTGCCCAACTCTTAAAAAAGAAGAGGCAACTCTAGTAGTAATTGCAACATCTTCTTCTATCATAACTTCGGGGTCTTTTGAGTATGAATTATCTCTAAACCAAGGTCTAGTTACTTGCTCTTTTTTAGAGGTAAATAGAGTCAAAGACCTTGATGTTGGAATCCCAAGTGCGTGCATATGCTCTTGTGCTAAAAACTCCCTTACACTTGATCTTAAAACTGCTCTTCCATCTGCACCTCTACAATAAGGCGTTTTCCCTCCACCTTTTAGTTGAAACTCCCATCTTTTACCATTTATCACTGCTTCTAAAACTGAGATTGCTCTACCATCTCCATAACCATTTCCAGTTTGAAAAGGACATTGGGCATAATATTCTGTTCCATAAATAGATAAGGCATATCCAGTTGCCCAACCTATATTTTGCATAGGTTTTGAAATATTTGACATATCACCTGAAAATAGTTTGATAAAATCATCTGATTTTAGTAAGTTTTCACTAAAGCCTAACTCTTTAAAAAAGTTAATGCTATGAGAAATATATATCGGGTCTTTGATAGGAGTCGGCTTTACAGGCACATAATGTCCACTAAAAACCTCTCTTGGAGATTTATTATCTCCACTATATTTTGCATCTGGGTCACTATTTAGTTTGTCCACAAAAGAGTAATCACATAAATTGCTAAGTTCATTAAATGTTTCTATATTATTTTTATTCATTATTGTATTTATCCATAAATTTATTTATTAAGATTTTAATATAGTAAATTTGTACTTAAATATAGAAACTAAAGCTACTATTAATTAGAATACAAAAAACAGAAATTAAAGTGATAATTATGGCAATAACAAGACAAATAATATTTTTAGCAAAAAGAGATTGTATCGAAGAACTAAAAGCACTACTAAAATCAACAATTGAAGATACAAAAAAAGAAGAAGGTTGTTTGATGTATGAAGTTTTCCAAACAAAAACTAATCCAGTAGAATTTATCGTGATTGATTCATGGGAAAGTGAAGAAGCTTTAAACAAACATTATGAAACTCCTCATTATTCACATTTTATAAATAATTTCAAACAATACAATGCTCATATTGAACCTTTTGAACTTGAAGTTTTATAAAAATAAAAAAAGGATAGAAAGTGAAAATTCACAGAATTAACCCAAACAAAAGATGGTCAGATGTTACAGTTTTTAATGGAATTGCAACTTTTACAGAAGTTGCAGACACAGATACAAGTGCAGATATAAAAGGGCAAGTAAAACAGATATTTGACCAAGTAGAAGCTAGTTTAGCTTTAGTTGATAGTGATAAATCAAGAATTTTAGCAGTTACGATTTATATTACAGATTTTGCAAATTTCGATGGTTTAAATGAAATTTGGGATAGTTGGTTCCCTGAAAATTGTGCACCTAGTCGTGCTTGTGTAAAAGCAGAATTAGTAGACCCAAATTTATTGGTTGAAATGACCTTTACAGCTGCTGCTGGTGAAAAATTTCAATCATAATTAATCAGTTAATACAAAACAGGAGTTTAAAATCAAAATAATAAATGTAATTTCCAATCAAGATAGATTAAAACTAATTCGAAATTTTTGTGAAGATGATTTAGAAAATGAAGTTGAAAATGTCTTAAAAAATATTTTAGAAAATGGCTCTACATCTTTAAAATCAATGATAAAACTTTTCGATTTAATGGATAATTCAAGTAGTGTTGATAGTGATTTGCAAACTCCTTATTCTATTGGTAATAGAACAATTGAAATTATCAATACTTCCGAACAATTGCAAAAAGTTATGAACACAATTTTATTAACTCCTTTTATAGGTTTTGATAGTGAACAAAAGCCAACATTTAAAAAAGGACAAGCAGATAATGGTGTTTGTCTTATTCAATTGGCGACAAAACAGAAGTGTTATCTTATTCAAATTAAACAAATCAAAAATTTAAAACCTCTTATTGATTTTTTAGAAGATGATAAAATAATAAAAATAGGCACAGGTTTAAAAGGCGATAGTGTCGCACTTTTTAAACAATTTAATCTAAGAGTAAAATCAATGATTGACCTTGAAGATATATTTAAAGAATTGTCCTCTAAAAATCAAATTGGAGCTAAAAAAGCAGCTTCAATAATTTTAAATGAAAAATTACAGAAATCAAAAAATATCTCAAGGTCAAATTGGGAAAATAAAGAGTTAACAGCTGGACAAATAAAATATGCTTCAGAAGACGCAACAGTTGTATATGATGTGATGAATGAGATTTTAAAACAATACCCTTTTGTGATGAAAATGATGCCTGAGTTTTTTCAAGAAGCAAACAACAAATCAGAAGAAATAAAAAAGAAAAAAAATGTTTAAAACAAACGATTATTGGGAAGAAGAGTTTTTTGAGTATGAAGATAAAAACTTAGATTCTATCTATTTTGATGATTGTACTTTTATAAAATGTGACTTTTCAAAAAGTCTTATGCAAAATTGTAAGTTTACAGAGTGTAAATTTGTAAATTGTGATTTATCTTTATCTATATTAAAATCCTGTACTTTTAATGATGTTATATTTGAAAATTGTAAACTTATTGGGATTTCTTGGAGTTCTTGTCAAGAGCCTTTTGATGTGAAGTTTGAATCTTGTAATATTTCTCAAAACTCTTTTCATCTTATGGATTTGCGACAAATGAAATTTATTAATTCTCTTATAAAAGATAGTGGTTTTGAAGAGTGTAATATGGAAAAAACTCTTTTTGATAATTGTGATTTACAGTTATCATCTTTTATAAAAAACAATCTAAAAAAAGCAAACTTTGTAACATCAAAAAACTATTTAATTGACCCAAAACAAAATGATTTGACAAAAGCATCATTTTCTCTTCCTGAAGCTTTGAGTTTTCTTTCATTACTTCCTATTGAAATAAAGTAATAGAGATTTAACCCCTCTCTAAATAGCTCTATGATACTATTCGCAGGATTGTTTTTTGAAAAAACAATCCAATTTTAGGAGAAGTATGAAGTTTTTAGTTGTTTTTTTTGTTTCTTTTCTTTCACTTTTTGGAGCTAATAAAGATTTTACATTATATAAAAAAGATGGAGAAAAAAAAGGGAATACACTTTTAGTAATAGGTGGAATTCATGGTGATGAGCCAGGAGGTTATTTTGCTCCTGCATTTTTGGAAAAGCATTATAAGATAAAAAAAGGTAGTGTTTGGATTGTACCTAATATAAATAAAGATAGTATCATTGCAAACAATAGAGGTATTTATAATGATATGAATAGAAAGTTTAGTAATATTGATAAAAACGACCCAGATTATCCTAATGTAACTAAAATAAAAAAAATCATTTTAGATAAAAAAGTGGATTTAGTTTTAAATTTACATGATGGTCATGGTTTTTTTAGAAAAAATTATGAAAATGCAATTTTTAATCCAAATGCTTGGGGACAAGCAACAATTATTGACCAAGAAAAAATAAATGGTCTTGATAAGTTTGGAAATCTTGATGAAATAGCAACAAAAGTAAATGATGCTTTAAATAATGATAAATTATTTCAAGATTTCCACTCTTTTGGAGTTAAAAATACAGAAACAAAGTTCAAAGATGAACAAATGCAATTATCTCTTACTTTTTTTGCTGTAACTCACAATAAACCAGCATTTGCCATAGAAACAAGTAAAAATATTACAGATTTAGCACATAAAGTTATCTATCAATTAAAATCAATAGAAGAGTTTATGAAAGTAATGGATATTGAATTTGAAAAGGATTTTGACCTAAATAATTATGATGAAGTATGTACAAAATTGTTTGATTTTGGGAAGGTTACAATCAATAATAATATAGTTTTTAGTTTAAATGATATAAAAAAAGTAACTAGATTTGTTCCTTTGAAAAATGAAAAAAATGATTTTGTTTTTGAACATACTTTAGGAGAAGTAAAAACTCTTGATAATAGATACGAACTTTATATTGGTAATGAAAAAGTAGTTGAGTTATATCCTCAAACTTTTCCAATTGAAGAGTATAAAAAGAGTATAAAAATTGAAGTTGATGGAAAAGAAATAGATAGCAAATTTGCTCAACAAATAGATATTAAAGAGAGTTTTAGAATCTTAAAAAGTGATTTTAGGGTAAATATTATAGGATTCAGTAAAGATGGTGCTGATAGTGAAGATGATATTTTGATTAAAAAAGCAGATATTTTAGATAATTATTCTGTTGATACTAATAAAACAAAATATAGAGCAGAATTTTATAAAGATGGTAAATTTTATGGAATGTTGATTTTAAATTTTTTAGCCCAATAAAAATATTTTAGAATTAAAAAAAGGGAAAGATTAAATATCTTTCCCTTTTTTTATGATTTTGTTTTTGGTGTACATTTTTTACTAATTATACATAAAGGACAAAAATCTGCAATTCCTACAATTAATGGAATAATTCCTAAATAGAACCAAACAATATCTGTAAAATATCCAATTGCAATTAATACAATCCCTATAACAATTCTAAATGGTCTACAAAAAGCTCTTATTTTATCAAAAGTGTTCATTTTTTATTTCCTATTTTATTCTTTTTGTGGATTATTATATAAGTAAACTTAATTTATTATAAATAAGAAAAACTTATTATATTTATATAATATAAATTTATTAAGAAAATCTGATTAAGTAATTTTTTTGTACAATCTTCATAAATTTCCTTGTATTGGCTAAAAATGAAAGAAAAAATATATTTTATTCCAGGGCTTATGACCGATGAAAGATTATGGAAAAGAGTTATTCCTTTTTTAGAAAAAGAGTATGAAATCGTACATATTCCTATTCCAAAAAGTTTTGATTTTGATGAGATAATTGATATTTTATTTAATACTTTCAAAGAAGATAAAGTAAATATTTTAGGTTTTTCATTGGGTGGATATATTGCTTCATATTTTGCAATAACATATCCAAATAGAGTAAATAGACTTTTTATGGTTGCAGCAACTCCAGGGGCTACAAATGAAGCTGAAATTGAAAGAAGAAAAGAGAAATTTGCAATTATCGAAAAAGAGGGTTTTGGAATAACTTATGAAAAAGCTTTATCCTTGGTTGAAGAAAAAAATCAACAAGATGAAGATTTAATTCAAACTATTATGGATATGTTCCATGATTTAGGGAAAGAGACTTTTATATCTCAACTAACTTCAACATTTTATAGAAAAGATTTATTTGAAGATTTAATACATTTGGATATTCCAATTTTTATCTTTTATAGTAAAAATGACAGGCTTTTAAATAAAAAGGCTTTAGAAAAACTTTCATCTACAAAACATGAAATAGTTATGATTTCAAGAGAAGGTACAAGCCATAATATACCTTTAGAAGCTCCTTTTGAATTTGCAACAAATATAAAAAAATGGATGAATTATAAGAAGTAGAAAATAGAATTTTCTACTTGATGTTGAATTGTTTTTTGTATAAAGCTTCAAGTGAAGTTTTATCTTTATAATCTATCAAATCTCCAATTTCTATTTCGATTTCTAGATTTTTTGTTCGTTTTTCAATAGCTTCTTTTAAAATCTCATTTGCATTTGTTTTTATAAATACAGGCAAAATATCAATTCTATTTTTTAAAGCGATTAACTTTGCACCTTCTTTAAAACTACTAATTTGTTTATCTGTTTTATTTCTTGTTCCTTCTGGAAAAATAAAAATCGAATGACCTTTTTGAACAACTTTTTTTGTATCACTAAAAAATGATGACATATTTGAAGCTTCTCTATCTAATAAAATAGAATCAGCATTTTTAGTGAAAGAACCAAAGAAAAAAGAGTTGTAAAGCTCTTTTTTTGATACCCAAAATCCATGAATTGGTGAATTTTTTAAAGCAATCTCAATAATAAGTGGGTCAATTATACTTCTATGATTTGCAATTAGAAGATATTTTCCCTCTTTTGGAAGTTTTTCTTCATTTAGAACTTTGATATTTATATTTAGTTTTGACAATAGAGTTTCAGAGTAATCAACCCTTAACTCTCTTTTTTCTTGAAATGTTTTTGCTTTTTTTAATTTAAAGCCATATTTATTTGTTAAGTATGTAGCATATACGGCAATGCTTATCTGTTTTAAGTTCAATATAATCCTAATAAAATTTTTTGCAATTGTATCAAAATGAAGAGAGATTTGAAGCTTTTTTTACAAAAATTTCATCAAGATTTATAGCTGATTGATAGACTAAAACTTCAACTCCATTTTTAGCCACTTCTTTAAAGGTTTCACAATATTTTTTATCAATTTCACAAGCTAATCTAAAAGGTAAATCATCATCTCTTTGAATGATATATAACATAACAGCTCTATGACCCAGTTTTACCATCTCTTCAAGCTCTTTTAAATGTTTTGTTCCCCTTGAAGTAACTGCATCAGGAAAAGCTAAAGAGTTATCTATTCTTAGGCTAACACTTTTGATTTCTACATAACATTTTTGGTTTTCATTTTCAAGTAAAATATCAATTCTACTATTTTGTCCATATTTTTGTTCAGGTTTTAAAGAACTATATCCTTGAAGTTCTTTTATTGTTCCATTTGTTATAGCTTCAATTGCTATTTTATTTGCAACACCTGTATTTGTACAAATTAGATTTTCATTTATTTTTGTAAGTTCTAGGGTATATTTTAGTTTTCTTTTTGGGTCATCATGAAAAGTTACCCAAACATCACAGTTTTCTTCTATACAACTTGTCATTGCTCCACTATTTGGAACATGAGCAGTTATTGTTTCTCCATCATCTAAAATAATATCAGCTAAAAATCTTTTATATCTTTTTATTAATTTTCCATGGATTAGTGTTTCAAATTTCATTATATTTGCCTTTTATTCTTTTTAAATGGTAACAAATTTTTATTAAAAACTATAAATAGATGTTTCTATATGGAAAAATTACTAATTTTTTATAGTATATTTGAGAAAAAAATAACTTGAAGGAATACCAATTGCATTGTAATTTCAAAATAGGAGGGGGATTACAATGAAGGAGTTAAAGTTAATAAAAAAAGAAAATCATCTTTTAAATTACGAAGTTATGGACAATTTACATATGGAGTTTATTGATATTTATAATAGTGTGGATATAAATTCAAATGAGAGTATAAAATCAAAAGCTATGGCTTTACTTGTACATTCAAAAAATCATTTTATGAAAGAGGAAAAACTTATGGATAGTGCAAAATATCCAAGAGTTAGGGAACACAAAAATGAGCATAATAAATTAATAGCAGAATTAGAATTTTTTATTGATAAATCTGTTAGTGTATTTGGAATGAATATTTTAAAATCATTTTATTTAGAAAAATTACCTTATTGGTTTCATTACCATCTATTAAATATGGATAGCGATTTAACTGGACATTTAAAAACATCAAAACTTACACAACACAAAAAAAAATTAGAAGTGAATTAGAATAACGTCGATTTTTAGGTATTTTATAATTAAATAAATGATTTTTATATAAGTAGTTAATAAAAGATTTTAAGATATTATATTGCCCACGGAAGAATTAATTCTTTATTTCACAAGGAAATAGAGGATTGTTTTAATGATATCTTAAATTTTGGAGCTTGAATGCCAAACACGCTGTCACCTATTACTTTGACTGATAATGTAGAATTATCAACAAATATCGTTATTGCTGTTTTGTTAGTAGTTTTATTATTAACATTTAGAAAATCTCAAAGAACAGA
Source organism: Arcobacter ellisii (assembly GCF_003544915.1). Lineage (NCBI taxonomy): Bacteria > Pseudomonadati > Campylobacterota > Epsilonproteobacteria > Campylobacterales > Arcobacteraceae > Arcobacter > Arcobacter ellisii. Next base: position 1,042,891 of record NZ_CP032097.1, read on the forward strand.
TATATTTCCAATTCCAGTTACTGAAGAGTTAAAAGGTTTTGGTATTTTAACAGTAGTATTTGCTCACTTTGCATATATGAAAGTTACAAATCCTGATTTTCTTTTCCCTTTATCTATAATTGCAGGAGTTGGTGTAGATTTATTCTTGGTTATGTCTGGTTATGGTTTAACGGTTAGTATGTTAAAAAAACCAATGAGTACTTTGGATTTTTACAAAAGAAGAGTAATTAAGATTTTTATTCCATTCTGGGTTGCATTAATCATTATTTTTGCAGCTGATGCAATCTTTTTAGGTATAACTTATCCCCTTCCATATATGGTTCAATCGCTGTTTGGTTGGTTCCCAACTGCTGTTGGATTTGGTGATGTAAACTCACCTTTTTGGTATATTACTTGGATGTTAATGTTTTATATTTTATATCCAATCTTTTTTAGTGCAAAAAGACCTTGGTTAACAGCTATAGTTTTAGCAGTAATTGCAACACTTATTGGAACTTACAATCCTTTAAATTTAGGGGATAATTGGCTTCACAGACTTCACACAGTTGCATTTTCAATAGGTATTGTTTTAGCTTGGCTTTTACAAGAGAGTAAAGATAAAGAGAATAAGCTTGTAACTGCTATTAAAGAGTTTAGAAACAATTCAAATTTATTAAGATGCATTATTGTAGTTGCTATGATTGCAGTTGTTGGATATATGTCTTTACATACAACAGCAAATCATTGGCCAACATTAACTTCGATTTTAGGACAAGGTTTCTATGTTGACCAATTTACCTCAATAGTTATTATGCTTGCATTGATGATTATCTTCTCATTGAAAAAATTTGATAATAAGTTTTTAGCAATTTATGGAATTTATTCATTTGAAGTTTATTTAATTCACTGGCCATTAATTGGAAGATATGATGTATTTTTTGACTTCTTACCATCTTGGGCAGCAGTAATAGTTTGGATGATTTCATTTATAATTTTAAGTATCCTATTACAAAAAATTGTAAAACCTATAAGTGCTTGGGTTGATAAAATCGCAAAATAGTTAGTAGTTCCAATCTTTTGATTGGGCTACTCAAACTTTTGTTTTGAAGAAAATTTATAAATCGTATCTAAAAATTTAAACTCTAAATAATCAGCTTGTAACATCAATCTATGGGCTTTTGTAACTTCTTCTCTTTTTTCATTTGAAATCTTTTTATTTAAAAAATCATTTGCAAAATTAACATCAACTCCATAAAGTGTATCACCAATTATAGAGTGACCAATTGAGTCTAAATGAACTCTTATTTGATGTTGACGTCCTGTTAGTGGAATAGCTTCAACTAATGTTTGATTTTTATTCTTATCATAAGATATAGGAGTTATCAAAGTTGTTGAGTTTTTACCGTTTTGATGGGTTTTCATTTTAAGTTTTATAATTCCATCATCATTTGTGATTGGTGTGTCTATTTTTATAGGTTTATCTATTTTTCCGCAAACAATAGCTTTATATTTTTTTATGTACTCTTTTTCTTCAAACATAGCTTTTAAAAACATATCACTAAAGGCATTTTTAGCAACTAATACTAATCCAGAAGTTTCTGTATCAATTCTATGAACTAAAGAAGCATTTTCTCCTAAATAAAATCTAATTTCATCTAAAAGAGTATAAAGATTTAGTTGATGAGTTAAAGGATGAACAGTAACCCCACTTGGTTTATCAAAAATTGCAAAATGAAAAGTTTCAAATATTGGTTTTAAACCTTTTGATTGAGATTCAAAAATAGTTATATAAATATAGTTTGATTTTAAGATTTGATTTTTTTGTAAACGATTGTTATTTTCGTCACTTATTTTGCCTTTTTCAAGTAAAGATAGAGTTAGTTTTAAATCAAGATTTAAAGTTTTTAAAAAATCTTCAATCTTTTTACCTTTTATTGTTTCAAACTCTTTTTTTATATATGGCAAGATAACTCCTCGTTTTAAAATCAAAGTATATCTCAACTGAACTTTGAAAGAAAGGGTATAAAAATTGCATATTTGTAAAGAAAAAATAGGTTGAAATATGGTAACTCCTGCAATTGGAACACAAGAATTATACAAACAATTACAAATATTACTAAAAAGTGATATTCCTGTATTTATACATGGAAGTCCAGGAATTGGAAAATCATATATAGTAAATGATATTGCAAAAAAGAATGATTTGGAGTTGATTGATGTTAGGCTTTCTCAACTAGATGCAGTTGATTTACGAGGAATTCCTGCAATATTGGATAATCAAACAGTTTGGATGAGTCCAATTTTCTTACCAAAAGATGAAAACTCTAGTGGAATTTTATTTTTAGATGAGTTAAACTCAGCTTCACTTTCTGTTCAAGCTGCTATTTATCAGTTAGTTCTTGATAGAAAAATAGGGGAGTATTCTCTTCCAAAGAATTGGAAAATAGTTTGTGCTGGAAATAAAATAAATGATAAAGGAATTGTATTTAAACTTCCTAGTCCACTTGTAAATAGAATGGTTCATCTATTACTTGAAGCAAAATATGATGATTTTAAAAATTGGGCAATTTTAAATGGTATTCATTCATATATTTTAGGTTTTTTAGGATTTAGACCTGATTTATTAAGTAGTGAAGTTCCAAATTCTACTGAAATAAATCCAGCATTTTGTACACCAAGGGCTTGGAGTATGTTATCAACTATTTTAAAAAATGAGAGTGATGTATCAGTTATCTCACCAATTATTTATGGAACAGTTGGATATGCAGCTGCTATTGAGTTTATTTCATTTATTAAAGTTTATGAGACTTTACCAAATATAGATGAGATATTAGAAGGAACTTGTGAAGTCGTTCCAAACGAACCTAGTGCTTTATATGCTTTATGTTCAGCAGTTATTGAAAAATATAAAGATTGTAATCAAGCTGTAAATATATTTGCTTATAGTAAAAAACTTCCAGTTGAGTTTGCAGTAATGCTTATTAAAGATTTAATTGTAAAAGATGAAGAGATTACAACATTAGGTGAATTTGATGAGTGGATTGAAAAATATGCAGACTACATCATATAAAGATGTATTTGAAAAAATAAGAGTTAATTTCTTATTTAATCATCCTTTTTTATCTGTTTTAGCTTTGAGTATAGAAACATCTTATGATGAAAATAAAAATAGTGCTTTTTTAACAAATGGTTTTAAAATCACTATTGATACAAAAAAGTTAGAAAAATATACAAAAGAAGAGATAACTTATCTTTACGCACACACTTTACTTCATATAGTTTTAAAACATCCATATAGACAAAAAACAAGAGATAGTTATATTTGGAATAAAGCTTGTGATATTGTAATAAACAATATTCTTTCGACTTTTACAAATGTAGGTTCAAGACCTGCTGATGAAATTTTTGATTTAACATTAAAAGATAAGTGTGTTGAAGAGGTTTATGAAATACTTTATAAAAAGAAAAAAGAAGAGATAGGAAAAACTAATCCAGATAAAGATGGAACTTTAGATTCAAATGAATATGACAAATCAAAACTAGATTTAGATGAGGTGTATGTGAAAAATGAAAAAATAGATCAAGAAAAACTTGATGGGATTATTATTCAAGCTTTGAGTATTGCTAAAAAAGCTTCAAATTTATATGAGGGAATGAGTATTGAAATAGATACTTTGATAAAACCAGAGATAAATCTAAGTGATGAGTTAAAAGAGTATTTAATAAACTCTTTTTTTGAAAAACAACTCTCTTATGAAAGACCAAATAAAAGGTTTATAAGTAATGGTATTTATATGCCTGGAACAAAAAAACTAAATGACAATCTAAATATCTATATAGCTCTTGATAGTTCTTCTAGTGTAACCCTTGATGAGTATAAAAAGTTTTTGGGAATTATAGGCGAAATTGCAGATAGTTTTTATGAATATAATGTAGAGATTTTACCTTTTGATTTAAAAGTGCGAAGTGAATTTATCATAAAGTTTGATAGTTTTAATCCACTTTCAAGTGATGAATTATTAATCCCAAAATCAAATGGTGGTACAAATTTTGATGAGTGTTTAAGATATTTAAAAAAATCAAGTGAAGTAAGAAATGATAGTTTATTGATTGTTTTAAGTGATGGAGAGTTTGAATTAACAGAATCTCTTTTATGTAACACACTTTTTATAATCAGTAATAAAAAAAATTTAAGAAAGTTTGAAAAAGATGGAAGAGTTATTCAATTTAACATATAAAGATGAGGTTGAAATACTAAAAGATGAAGATGATTTTGAAGCCTTAGGTGATGAAAAATATCTAAATCATCCAGATATGGAAGCTAGACTTTATTGGGCATTTTGTCGACCAAATGGTTCTTGTGAAGCTCAAATAAAAGATATTGACCCTCTTGTTTCAATAATGGCTTTTAATCACTCTAAATTAAATGCTTTAAAAAGATTTACTCTTTTACATAAAGAAGTAATTGAAAATCCAAATTTACGAGTAAAAATAAAAAATAGAACTAGAATGTTATTTCGTTCGCTAGTTGATGATGATTTCAAAGAGTTAAATAAGGTTTTGGATATTGTTCCAGTTTTTTTAGAAGTTGCAGTTGACCAGCTTAAAAATGGAAGAAAATGGAATGACATATTTGCAGATGAAATAGAAGCAACTATTTTTATGCAAAAAGCTGAAAAGTTTATTGATGAAACTTTTAAAGAATCACTTTTTTTCAAACTAAAAGATTTGAGAGAACTTGACCAAGAAGAACTAAAAAAACATTTAGAAGAGATTATAGAAAAAAAAGAAAAAATCCATACTTTGATATTAAAACATTATAAAAATGAGGTGGATAAATGGATTGAAAAATCAAATTTACATCTTCTTCAAAAAATGACAATAAAAAAGTTATCAGAAAAACTAATTTAAAAGTGGTATAAAAATTGCATATACTCTTATAAAAAGGGATTTTATGGGAAATTTTGCTTTTTATAAATTCACATTCTACGAAAAAACAGGATGTAGTGGTAATGCTAGACAAAAAGAGTTATTAAAAAGTTATGATATATCTTTTGATGTAAAAAGTTTACTTGATACAAAATGGACTTATGATGAGTTAAGTAAATTTTTTGAAAATTTAGAAGTTAAAGATATAGTAAATCCTTTTGCTCCTCAAATAAAAAATAATGAAATAGATATAAAAAATCTCTCAAAAGATGAAGCTATAAATCTTATGATAAAAACACCAATTTTGATAAAAAGACCATTGATGGAAATAAATGGGAATAAAATCTGTGGTTTTGATGTTGAAAAAATCAATAAAATTTTAAATCTAAAAATAGATACAGATAAAAAAATAAATAGCTGTTCAAGTAGTGACTCATGCACAAGTGTTTAATAGAAATTTGTAAAGAGTTTGAGACAATTCATGATTTTTTAACTCTTCCTACAAAAGAAAAAGAAGAATTGATAGAGTCTTTGTTTTTAGATTTTATGGAGTGTTTTTCTTCTATAAAAGCAGAAAAATTGGAGTATCCAAAAGAGTTTATTGATGATGTAAGACTTTTTAACGAAGGTAACTTTATGGTTGTTAGAAAGTTCCAAGATATTCAAATGAGATATTTGATGTTAAGTGATTTTTATGATTATGCGAGATTAACGAAAAAATATAAAAAAACTTAATATAATTTCTTTATGAATAAAGATTTAATTACAAAAAATGGTTATGAAAAAATAGTTGAAGAGTTTAAAGGTTTACTAAAAGAGAAATCTTTTTGGGTAAAAGAGAAAGAAATAGCAGCTCAACTTGGCGATAGAAGTGAAAATGCTGAGTATATTGCTGCAAAAGAACAAATTAGAAACTGCGATAAAAGACTTAGATTTCTTGATAAAATCATAAATAATAGTGAAGTAATTGATATTTCACAAATTCCTCACACAAAAGTAAATTTTGGCTCACATGTAGTTATAGAAGATTTAGATACAGATGAATTAAAAACTTTTATAATCGTTGGAACTTTTGAAGTTAATATAAATGAAAATAAAATCTCAAATAAATCACCTTTTGGAAAGGCATTATTGGGTAAAAGTTTAAATCAAGAGTTTGAATTTGAAATCAATGGTAAATTTAACGAATATAAAATAATTTCAATAAAAGAGTATAACTTTGAATAAAATAGATTTAGAAAAACTAAAAGAGATTATTTTAAAAAATCTAGAAGATAAAACAAAAGAGATAAAAAGAGTTTTCCACGGACGAGGGAACTTTTATGATGATTTTAATTATCTAACAGTTGATAGTTTAGATGAGATTTTATTTGCAACATTTTTTGAAGAAAATGAAAAAGAAGAAGAGATTATCAAACTTCTTGATGAAGTAGCAACAATAAAAGATTTTGAAACTTTTATAGTTCAAAGAAGATACAAAAATGAAAATCTAAATGAAGCAATAAAAGGAGAAATTCCACCATTTTATATAGTTTTAGAAAATGGTTTAAAATATAAAATTAACTTTTATAATAAAAATATTGGAATTTTTTTAGATATGAAAAAAGGACGTGAATATATAAGTTCTATTTGTAAAGATAAAAATGTTTTAAATCTTTTTTCTTATACTTGTGCTTTTTCTGTGGTTGCAATAAACAGTGAAGCAAAACAAGTTGTGAATGTAGATATGGCAAAAGGTGCTTTAACAACGGGAAGAGAAAATCATCATCTAAATAATCTTGATACAAAAAAAGTAAAATTTATGCCTTATGATATTCTAAAATCATGGAGTAGAATCAAAAAAGAAGCTCCTTATGATATTATTATTATTGACCCACCATCTTTTCAAAAAGGAAGTTTTGCAGCAACTAAAGATTATGAAAAAATCATAAAAAGAATAGATGAATTAGCAAGTGATAATTGTATTATTTTATCTTGTTTAAATGCTCCAGAACTTGATAGTAATTTTATAAAAGAAAAATTTAAAGAGTTTGCTCCTACATTTAGATTTGAAAAAAGATTAGAAAATCTAAGTGAATTTATAACTGACAATGAAGAAAAAAGCTTAAAAAATTTAGTATTTTGTAACTAAAATAAGAGTGATTTTATCTTAATTTGCTAAAATCCACGTTTTTATTTTAGGAGACATAAATGATAGAAAAAAATCGTTGGCTGATGGCACTTAGTGCTGTTGGTGTTCATATCTGTATTGGTTCAGTTTATGCTTGGAGTGTTTATGTAAAACCAATTCAAGCACAAATGCAATGGGATTTAACAGATGTAACTATTGCCTTTAGTATTGCGATATTCTTTTTGGGATTATCTGCTGCTCTTATGGGAAAATTTGTTGAAAAAAATGGTCCTAGAGTTTCAGCTATTATTGCAGCTTCACTTTTTGGTTTAGGAACAATGGGTTCTGGACTTGCAATAATGATGGAATCAAAAATGTTACTTTACTTTTTTTATGGAGTTCTTGGTGGTTGTGGTTTAGGAATAGGGTATATCTCTCCTGTATCAACACTTGTAAAATGGTTTCCAGATAAAAGAGGTATGGCAACAGGACTTGCTATTATGGGATTTGGATTTGCATCAGCTATTTGGGGACCTGCAATTAAAATCTTAATTGAAGCAGTTGGTATTGCTGGAACATTCTTTATTTTAGGTGCAAGTTATTTTGTAATTATGTTTGCTTCTGCACTTTATTTAGAAAAACCACACGATGAGTATTTACCTAAAAAATTTGAACAAAAAATCAAAGAGGGCAAAAAGAAAATCAAAGAAGACCTTGCTAATTTAACTCTTAATGAAGCTATAAAAACTCCAAGATTTTATGGTCTTTGGATAATGTTATTTATAAATGTAACTTGTGGAATTGCAATTATTGGTGTTGCTTCTCCTTTACTTCAAGAAGTTTTAGGAATTTCTGCAATCGCAGCAGCTGCAGCTGTTGGTTTAATGGGAATTTTTAATGGAGCAGGAAGACTTATGTGGGCATCTATAAGTGATTATTTAACTAGACCGGTTGTTTATGTAGTTTTTTTTGCAACTCAAATTTTAGCATTTTATATGTTGCCTTCAATCAAAGAGATAGTTGTTTTCCAAGTTGTTTTATATTTTATTATGACTTGTTATGGTGGAGGATTTGCTTCAATACCTGCGTATATTGGAGATATCTTTGGAACGAAAGAACTTGGTGCAATTCATGGTTATATTTTAACAGCATGGGCAGCAGCAGGACTTGTAGGACCACTTATTATTTCAATGGTAAAAGATAAAACAGGTTCATACTCTGAAACATTATATGTTTTTGCTGGTTTCTTTGTAGTTGCTTTAGTTGTTTCTATTGCAATGATTATAAATATTAAATCTATTAAAAAGAAAAAAGTAAAACATCATCACTAATTTAAAAAGAGTAGTAATACTCTTTTTAAATCAATCTCACATCAACATAACTTCCTGACTCAAATTTATCTATTTTATTTATCAAATTATCTAATTTTATAGCTGTTTCTTCTGGAGTTTGAACAACTCCATCATTAAGTTTTTTTACTGATGGAAAGATATTAACATCTAGTTCAAATCTTATATAATCAGTCATAGGTGTTTTTATAACTCCAGGTGCAACTGCTAATATCTTTGTATTTATCATCTCATTTGAGTATAAGTTTGCAAGTATATTAACACCAGCTTTTGATAAACTATAACTTGCCCATCCTTTATAGCCATTTTTTGAAGCACCTGATGAAATTATGATGATATTTTTAACTTTTTTATTCATCAAAATATCAAGAAGTTCTTTATTTGCATAGACATTTAAACTATAAACTTCATTTAGTTCTTCAATTGATAAATCTTTTAAAACTTTGATTTTCCCCAACATTCCAGCATTTAAAAAAACTGTTTCAAACTCATTTGTTTCTTTTAAAATATCGGTTAGATTTTCTTTTATTTTATCTACTTGTGATAAATCAAAATTGATATGAAAAAAGTTTTGATTATCTATATTTGGTTTAGTTCGACTAATCCCAAAAACTTTAAAGTTCTTTTTTAAATAATAGTTTGTAAGAGCAAGTCCAAGTCCTGAACTACAACCTGTGATTAAAATATTTTTTTGCAATTTAAACCTTAATAATTTTTTTTATTTTAGTGAAGCTTTGCTTACAAAGGTTAAATTTTAAACAATGTAAAAATCATTTTCTTTATAAATCATATATAATTTTTCTTTTGATATGAGGAAATTATGAAAAAATTATATATTATAAAATGTGGTTCAACTTTTGAATCTATGAGAAAAGAACTTGATGATTTTGAACATTGGATTATAAATAAGTTTGAAAATAAAGATATAGATGTATTAATTATAGATGCTCAACAAAATTCTATTTTACCAATGCCTAGAAAAACAGATGCGATTATATTAACTGGTTCTCACAGTATGGTTACAGATGAAGAGGCGTGGAGTTTAGAACTTGAAAAATGGTTAAAAAACGTAGTAAATGATGAAGTTCCTCTTTTAGCAATTTGTTATGGACATCAACTTTTAGCAAAGAGTTTAGGTGGAGTTTCTGGTTATCATAAAAAAGGTATGGAAATAGGAACAGTTGAGATAAATTTAGATGAAAATGCTAAAAGTGATACTATTTTTTCAAAATTAGAAAATAGTTTCAAAGCTCATACAATTCACTCTCAAACAGTTTTAGAACTTCCAAAAAACGCTATAAAATTAGCTTCAAATAATCATGATTCAAATCATGCTTTTAGAGTTGGAAATTGTGCTTGGGGAGTTCAGTTTCATCCTGAATTTGATAAAAAAGTTATGAATTATTATATCAGTGAAGTATCTAAAAAGAAAGAGTTAAATAAAGAAGAACTTTTAAATAAAATTGATGATACTTTTGTTGCAACTTCTATATTAAAAGAGTTTGAAAGATTGTTTTTATAAAACAATCTTTCTAATCAATACATATAAAACATATAAAAAAATGATTGGTAAAAGTATAGTTTGAAATATAAAAACGATAATTAAATCAATCATATATTCACTAGAATTATCAACTGCATTTTTGTATTCATTTACTTTTTTCTCATAAAATTTCATATCAAATTTTTCAGTAATTTTATCTATAAAAGAGTTTTCATCTTGTTTTTGTTGTACAGTTTCTTGGTTTATCTTACTTACATCTTCTTTTACTTTTAAAATATTTTCATTTAGAGTTTCTATGTTGTATTGAGGTTTTACAATATAGTTATAACTGATGTTGTTTACATATCCTATCATGGGAATAGAAAATCTCAAAAATAGAAGTATAAAAGTAGTTCTAAAGAAGATACTTCTAATATTTTCATCATTTGAAAATCTTTTGAATAGCCAAATATTAAAGATGATAATAAAAGTAAATAAAATGTAGTTAAATAAATCATTTGTTACAAAGTTTAGTAAAATTTTTTGAATACCAAGAGATACCAAACTTGCTAGCATTACAAGTGAAAATTGTTCAACTAAATCATTTATTGGGTCTAGTATTTCACCAATAGCAATAACAACTAAAGGTAAATCAATCTCAGTTCCTTGCGCAAGTGAAATAACACCATTTAAAGCTTTTGCACTTCCAAATACAATAACAGCTTGTTTAAATGAGTCATTAATAAGGCTTTTGGCATTGTCATCAATAGTCAAAGAATTTGCAAAAAATAAAGCAGTAAGCATAAAAGCTACAAGAATTAGTTTTGTTAGGTTATTTAAAATAAATGTTTTCATGGGAGTTATTATAGCAGATTCTTGTATATAGAGTTAAAAAGAGTTATACTAAACAAAAAGGGTTTATTATGGAAACAAGTATGGTTATAATAATTTATATAGTGATGTTTTTAATAGCTTTTGTTTTATGTTTTGCTAGTGTAAAGTATTTTATAACTATGTGGAAATTTAAAAATAGAAAAAAAGATGGAAGTGAAGATGATGATTTTAAAAGGTTTGATTGATTTTTACTAATTTAACCTTTTTAAAATCTCTAAACTTTCTAGGTCAAACTTTGAAAATGCAAACCATCTTTTACCTAAATCTTTAATACTTGCTCCTAAATGATAAACTTCATTTTTATCAATAATTAAAAATCTATCATGAGAACTTTTGAACTGTATAAGTTCTATATTTTGGTATTGAGTTTGATATTTTTTTAAATCAAGTTTTAGCTGTTTTGTAATAGTGTGAGTATAGATTTTAACTTTAATATTTGGATATTTTGAAAATAGTGTAAAAATAGTTTCATCTATATAATTATCAATCAAAATTATTTCATCAACTACACTTTTTAGTAAATCATTTATAAAAACATAAGCATCAAATATTTGTCCATTGTAAAATATCCCTTGTTTTGGTTTTAGAGTTTTATCATCAAGTGAATTTGAAATATTTTTTACTTTTGATTTTAGCCTCATTACTTCATTTTCAAGCTCTTTAAATCTTTGATTTGTAATTTTTTCACCATTTATAACATAGTTATTTTGAATATAGTTTTTAAGAATATTTGTTGCCCATTGACGAAATCTTACACCTTTTTGTGATTTTACACGATAACCAACAGAAATAATAACATCCAAATTATAGTATTCTATATTATATATTTTCCCATCAGAAGCAGTTGTCGCAAAATTTGCGACAACTGAAAATCTAACAAGTTCACCTTCTTCGAAAATATTGTTAATATGTTTACCAATAGTTTTTACATCTCTTCCAAAAAGTTCAGCTATTTGATTTCTATTTAACCAAACACTCTCTTGCTCAACCGAAACTTTTAATTCTAATTCGCCATCATTGTAAATTATAATATTTGATTTATTTTCTTGCATTTTTTAGCCTTTGAAATTTATATAAGAAATTATATAAACTTTTTTGATTAATAACTAAAAAAATTGCAATTTGTTATTTTTGATAGATTAATTTAGTATCAAAGAAGTTTTATATTATGTTTTTTTAGGGATTTGTTCTTTAAAGATATGGAAGACTTTCTTCATCTTTTTTCCATTGTTCAAAATTAGTTTTTTTGGGAGTTACATTTTTTATATGATTTTCTAAATTTCTATTTAATATTATTTTAGAATTTTTTTGTAGTTTTTCAATCTTTGTACTTGTTGCTACCTCAAGTAGTTCTAATAAAGTTGTCCAAAGTTGTAGTACATTTTTTCTATTAGGTATTATCCCATTATGTAAAAGATTATTTCTATCCTCTCTATTGCATTTTAAAACTTGGAATATTTGTTCATTTATAATTTTTGTTTCATGTAAAATATCATGTTTTGTTTTTATATTAATATTTTTTGGTAAAGCTCTTTTCAAAATCTTTAATATTGAACTATCTATTTTAGCTGTATATAAAAAATCTGTTAATTGCTCTATAACTATCCATAAATTACTTAGAGATTCAGCTATCTTACCTTGATTTAGATAATGGTAACCTAGTGCTAAAAATATAGGTGAAAAATTGATTTTATAGATTATCGTTATACCAAAATTGTAAGCTTCTACAAATTCTTCTACTTGAATATGGTTTGGATGATGTGCTTTTATTCTTTCTGTTATACTTGCAGATTTATTTCTAAAATCATTATTTGGTGACGGTGTATAAGAAAAATTTGAGCCACCATTCTCAATTATACATCCTTGCTGTAGTTTAATTAAATCAATAGGTTTAACTAGAATTCCACCTAAAAATAAAGCTCCTATTATTTCATTGAATTTATTTACAGCTTTTTCAGGTGTATTATAATTTTCATCTATCGGCAACATAATTGAACCATCAAAAGTGACTAAAATATCCAATTGAGAATTTTCATCATAATTTTTAAGTTTTGCAATAAACTTTGATAGTATTCTTGTATCATATAAATTGGTATTAATATCATTTAAGCTAACTACAAAATCGTCTTTGCTTTTAGAGATAATTATAAGTGGTTCAAAAAGAAAAGTTATCCAAGCAGGGTCATAGCTAGGTATTTTAGAAATAGGCTCTTTATAAGCAATCGGTTTGTTTTTTTCATGAATCCAATCTCCATTATACCAAATATGATTATTACTAGGTTTTTCTTTTACTTTGTCTATCAAAGTTTTTGGAATATTTCTATTTGTTTGCATAAGTTTTTCTACATTAACATGATTTTCAAAAGCATAGATTTGTCCAGTTATTGTATCTTGATAATATTTCATTATTTTCCTTATGTTAGTAAATTATAAAAATAAAACCTTTAGTGATTTTTAAATAATCATTCTATCAAAATGAGATAAAAAGTAACTTGATGATAAAATTCTTTTATGAAATTAAAAAGAGTATTAAAAAAAGAGTTTTATATAACACTATTTATCAAGCAAAACAAATGGCACAGATACGGAGTTTTATTACATACATTTGCTGTTGCTTTTCATATTTTAAAAGCTAAAGAATACAAGATGTTAGCTGCTGCATTTTTACATGATATTGGAAAACCATATGTTGCTTACCAAAATGAAAAAGATAAAATAACAAAAGAGTTTTCATTTCATAATCACGAAGAGATAAGTTATCACATCATAAAAAAGTGGAAAGTTTCAGAGTACACTAAAAAACTTGTAAGATATCACTACATAATAAGAGGTATGCAAAAAGCAAAAGAGAGAAATCTTTTAGGAGTTTATAAACGTATGAAAAGAAGCTTTGATAAACTTGATGATAATTTTATAGAAGATTTAAAACTTTTTATGAAGTTTGATGATATGGGAAAAATAAGTTTTTTAAAAACTAAAGATAATATTTAAGCTATTTAAAATTTTTTTAGATATAATCAAAACTATTATAGAAATAGAAGAGAAGCCTTGCAATTTACAATTACAGATAAAATAAAACAACTAGAAATAGAAGATATAAAAGAGAATCTTTTTCATTATTCATACGACAATAAAAGCTTAAAAGCCTTAGTTAAAAGCAACACTTCAAAAGAAGATATTTCATACATTTCAGCTTATAGTAGTTTCAAAGGTGAAATTTATGAAAACATCATATATGAATTATTACTTCAATATGTTTTACAAGAAGATGAAATCACTAGATTTGTTTTAAAAGGTCCATATCAAGATAAAGAGAATATTTTTATAAAAAGTGGACTTTTAATAGATAGTAGTTCTCAAATCGTTTACAAATCAGCTTACAAAGATATAAGTGAGTTTGATGCTCTATTTTTTACAAAAGATAGTGTTTATTTTGTAGAGATGAGTACATCTAAAAAAACAGCAAGTTTAAACAAAAGATTAGTAAAAAAATATGCTTTATTAAAGATGATTTTCCCAAGTCTAAATATCAAAGCTTTGATAGTTGTAACAGAAGGTTCAGTAGGACTTAAAAACTTTCCTTCCTACGCAACAATTTGGGTAACAAAAGATTTAGATGATGAAGAGTTGATAGAAAAAATAATTTTTGCAAAAAAAGTAAAAAATGATGTTCAAACTTTAGAAGTACCAAAAAATAAAAAATATATTGAAGCTTGTAAAATAAAATACAAAAAATTCCAATACTTTCCAACTTTAGAATGGATATTAAATACTTCAAGACAAAATCCAAAATTTAGTGTTGATTTAAAATTCTTTTCATCTGCAAAATTGGGTCTTTATTTTGATATATATACAAAACTTTATATTGGATATTTGACTACAAAAGAGTTTTTAGAGTTATATAGTGATTTTGACCTAAAAGTTAAAACAGACAGAATTATTACAACTATTGAAAAAGTAAATCAAACAGAACTTGATATTGTTTATTACGTAAAAGAGTTGAATGGAAAACTAAAAAGAGTAAGACTTGAAGAAAATAATATTTCCATAAAAGATAAAGAACTTGATGGTTTTACAAATGCAGAAGTAAGATTTTTTATGAAAATTTTAGAAGAAAAACATCACTTAACACTAAATGATATAAAACATATACAAAATAATATCTCTCTAATAAAATAAAAGTATGGTATAATCCTATTCAAAAATTTTAAAAGGATTAACTTTATGAACTTAAACGACTCCTATCGTAGGTGTGGCTTATTTATTTCTTACTTAGAGGGTGAAAAATGACCCTTTTGTTTACTTATCTTTTCGTTGCTTTATTAGTCTCTTTTTTATGTTCAGTGTTAGAAGCTGTTTTACTTTCAAGTACATCTTCATATATTGAATCATTATCTAAAAAAGAAAATCCATCAAATGCTGTTGAAATGTTAAAAGATTTAAAATCAAATATTGATAAACCAATATCTTCTATTTTGATATTAAATACATTTGCACATACAATGGGTGCTGCTGGTGTTGGAGCACAAGCTCAAATACTTTTTGGTCAAGAAATGGAAACTTTAATTGCTGTTTTATTAACATTGGCAATTTTATATTTTTCTGAAATCATTCCAAAAACAATTGGTGCAGTATATTGGAAAAAACTTTTAATTCCTTCTGCTTATTTGATTAAATTTTTTATAAAAATTACATATCCATTAGTTTGGTTATCTATGTTTATTACTAATTTAATATCAAAAGGTAAAAAAAATGAGTCAAACTTCTCAAGAGATGAAATTATGGCTGCTGTTACTATGGGAGAAAAAGAGGGTTCAATTCTTTCTAAAGAGAGTGCTTTAATTGAAAATCTTTTCAAATTGAAAAATATCAAAACTCATGATATTATGACTCCAAGAAGTGTTGTATTTGCTTTAAAATCAAGTGTTACAGTTGAAGAAGCTATTGAAGATGATAAAATGTATATTCACTCAAGAATACCAGTTTATGATGAAACAATAGATGATGTAATAGGTGTTGTATTTAATCAAACTATTTTAGAAGAGAGTGTTGAAGAAAGAGATGACACAATCATAAGAGATATTATGGTTCCTGTTCATAAAATATCAGAAAATGTACCTGTTTCTTCTTTAATTGACCAATTTGTTAATAGAAAAACACACCTTTTTATAGTTGAAGACAATTATGGACAAACAAGTGGTGTTGTAACTTTAGAAGATGCAATAGAAACTCTTTTAGGAGTTGAAATTGTTGATGAAATGGATGAAGTTGAAGATATGCAAGTTCTTGCAAAAAATAGATGTAAAATCCAAAATAAAATGTTTATTGATAAAAAAAGAATAGAAAAAAAATTAGACTTGCATAAACAAGCCTAATTTTTTGATTTAATATATAAGTTCTTCTTGAATTTTATCGTAGTCGTAAATATCTTCTCTAAATTGTAATTCCCCGTTATCATCAACCCAAGAAGTTAAATAGATGATATGAACGGGGATTTTTTTACTTAATCCTATCGCTTTTTCTTTTTCAGTTTCTGTTTCTAAAATCTGAGTTACTTTTTCAATATTTAGATTTTTATCATCATTTGCAATTGTCATAAGTAATTCATCAGGTCTTGAAAGTCTAATACAACCATGAGAATAAGCACGTCTAGCATTGTTAAATAGACTTTTTGCAGGTGTATCATGTAAATAAACTGCATGTTTATTAGGAAACATAAATTTCATTTTTCCAAGAGGATTTTCATCACTTGGACCTTGAGTGAATCTAAAATTAGGAACAGCTTCAACATCTTGTAAAATTAAAGTATCTAAAACTTCTGTTGTTTCAACTTTTTCAGAATCTTTATGCCAACCTTGATAAATATCTATACCTTTAGAAGCTAAATAATTTGGGTCTTTTAAAAGTTTTGGAAGAATCTCTTTTTTTGCAATACTTTCAGGAATATTCCAATTTGGATTTAAAACAATATAAGACATATTATCTGAGAAAATAGGTGTTGGATGTTTTTTCTCTCCAACAACAACAGCCATATTTAGTTTTATGTCATTGTTTTCAACCATTTTTAGTCTATAATCAGGAATATTGATTAGTAGATATTTTTCTCCAAAATCTCTTGGAAGCCATCTCATTCTCTCTAAATTTACTCTTATTTGTTCTATTTTTTCTTTAGCACTTTTATTTAAAAATTTTTGTGTTTGAAGACCAACAATTCCATCTGCATATAAACCATGACTTTTTTGGAAAGATATAACTGCATTTTTCAAATCTTCATCAAAAATCTCTTCACAAGAGGTGATTACTTTTTCTTCAATCATTTCTTGAGCATTTTCATTTGTTGTTAAACTATTTGTTACTATATTTTGTGCGTTTATACTATTTTCACAAGTTTTTGTTAACTCTTGACTTTGCATTAATCTTTGTCTTAAAACTTTTACAACTTCTGATTGGTCACCAATTCTAAGAGTTTTAAATGGAGGTAATTTTATATAATCCCCATTTTGTACAACTTTTTCAAGATTTGAAATAGCATCTATTAATTTATTTGCATTAGGATAATTAAAGTCTAATTCTTTAAAAGCAACTGATAAATCATTGTTTTCAATGGCAGTTTTTAATAACTCTTTATGATTAATTTTGATTTCATATCTATCCCATTGGGCATTTATTTCATCATCTTTTTCAAGTTCAGTAAGTTTTTCTTGGAATGCTTTCCAATTTATTGAACCATTTAATAAATAATAAGAGTATTTGTCATAAAGTTCTGTCATCAAAAACTCTATTTCTAAAATATCTTTTTTTGAATTTTCTGAATTATTTATCTTTTTTTCGATTTCATCAATTCTAAAAATATTATTGGCAATTGGTTTTAAAACAGGGTCATTTTTGATTGTCTCTAAAAGAGTTAATGAAATATCTTTAAGTCCATTTTCATCAGTCCAAAAAGTTTTAAATTGATTTAGCGAATAATATTCTTTCAAAGTTTTTTTGTTTATAAAAAGGGGAGAGTAGTTTTTATTTAAAAAGTTTTTAATTTCATCTTGTATATTTTGTTCAATAGAGATCTCTTTTTTAATTTTGTTTTGTTCTTCAATAGTATTTGAAAATAGATAACTATTCATCAAAAACATAGAAACAGCAACAACTTTTAGTCTATTCATAAAACAATCTCCAAGATAATAAGTAATTTTCAAAGTTTGTAAAATACCTAAAAAATCATTAAAAAGATGTAATAAAAATGTTTTTTATTATAAATTTACAAATTTTTTATAGGGAACTTTAAATCTTATATTATTTTCATCAATTGCACACTTCACTTGATACTCAACCATCTCTTCAAAAGGTTTTAAAAATAGTTCTAAAGAGCTTTTAGATATATCTTCAATATTTTGATTATTTAGTTGTTCTAAAATACATAAAGTTGATTCAATCGTAGATAAACAGTATTGATTTGGTTGAGTTTTTATTTTAAATTGAGATGATTTATCATGTTCAAAACTAACTTTTTTTAGATTTTGTAAATTTTTGCTAAGTCTTAACATCTTTTTTGAACAAGGCCAAGTTGAATCAATGATAAAAATCAAAGCTTTTTTTTCACTTGGTAATTTTTGAGTATTTAATTTTATACTATTTGTATCTGGATATAAAACATAAGCTTCATAATTTTTATCATTTAAAAGTTCATTTACTCTTTTATGATTTGAAAAGTCAATTCCAACGTGTAATTCACAATTTTCTAAAGAGTTATTTGTCATATGACCTGTACCATTTTTTGTTTTTCTAAACTCTTTTGGATGCATCAAAATCACAAATTTTGTATTTGTTTTTATTGGATTTATTAGGTGTTCACAAATGCAAGAACTTTTTGGTCTATAACATTTGTAGCAGATTTCTCTTTGGCTTTCAATTTGCAATATATATACTTTCTAATGGGCTTTTTTCTATTAATTTGATATTATATTATTAAAATTTTTAAAGGCTGATTTTGGAAAATATACAAAAAGATACAAACTTTGCAAAAGCATTTTATTTTTTCGCTTTTATGTTTTTAGTTGTTTATGCTTTAAATAGTTTAAGTGCAATTTTAACTCCTATTGCAATTGCTATACTTATTTGGTTTTTAATAAATGCTTTAGCTTCACAAATTAAAAGATTACCTTTTTTAAGTCCTAAAGTTGCAGATATTGTAGCTATTCCTTTATCTTTGATATTTATTGTTTATTTTATGATTGAAATAGGAAGTTTTATAACTTCAAGTATGATGAGTTTAAGTTCTACTATTTCTCAACTTGATGGAAAAGTAAATGCTTTGATTGAAAAATTAACACTTATGACATCTATTGATTTCACAACACCTTTACAAAAGTTTTTCCAAGAGTTTAGTCTTTCAAGTGTTATAAATAAAGTAATTAGCGCTTTTAGTGCAATCTTTTCAAATCTAATACAAATATTTTTGTATGTACTTTTTTTATTAATTGACCAACAATTTTTCAAAGCAAAAATAAATGCACTTTTCCCTAAAAAAGAGGCAAAAGAGAAAGCAACACATATTTTAACTTCTATTTCAAAAGGTGTAAAAACATATATTTTTATAACTACACTAATTAGTTTATTAACAGGATTCCTAACTTTTGTTGTTTGTGAAATATTTTCACTTCAAGGTGCAGTTTTATGGGGATTTATTGCATTTGTATTAAATTTTATACCAACAATTGGAAGTATCATTGCTGTTTTAATTCCTGCAATTTTTGCTTTAATACAATTTCCTTTAATCTCAGATGTTTTATTTTTAACTTTATGTTTAGTTCTTATTCAATTTGTAATAGGAAATATAATTTATCCAAAACTTATGGGTGATAAATTAAATATTTCTCAATTTGTTGTTATTTTATCTTTGGTTATTTGGGGTGCGATGTGGGGAACTATTGGGATGTTTTTATCAGTTCCTTTGATGATGATTTTATTGATTTCTTTATCTCAATTTGATAGCACTAGAAATTTAGCTATTCTAATTTCAGGAGATGGAAAAATTTTAGATAAAAAATAAAAAGTAGAGTTAATCTCTACTTTTTACCATGTCCGCTATTTGAAGAGTTTCCTCTTTGTAAAAACTCTTCAAAAAACTCTCCACCAAGATTGTAAGCTTTTCCAAAACCAAAAACAGCTTCACCATAAAAAGGTTTAAATTCAAAAAGATAAAAATCTCCAAGATTTTTAAGCATTGTTATCATCTCATTTCCAAATTTTAAACCAAATTGTTCAAGTATCTCTTTTTCTTCATTTGAGTTTTGTTCTAATCTTTTTACTTCACATTGTAAAGTTGCTCTTTTTTTTGCAAAAATATTTTTACAATCCTTTTCATCTTCACAAAAAAAGATAGAAGCTTTTGGATTTTGTGTAAGATTATTTGAGTGTTTTGCCATAAGCGAAAGATAAACATAATATTTATGATTAAATTTTACAAATGGAGCATAAGATGAAAAAGGATTTCCATTTTCGTCAATTGAAGAGATTGTAAGGCTTTTTAAAGGCTCTAAAAATTCATCTAAACTATTTATCATAATTGCTCTTTCCATAAAAGTTCTAGTTTTACATTATAAATATCACTTCTTTTTGGTTTTATAAATAACTCTTCAATTGGAAAATTTGAACTTAGATTTGAAGAGTTGATTTTTTCAATCTCATTTTCAAGAAGAGTTTGAAGTGAATTTTTTTCATTTTCAAGTTGATTTATCTCATTTTCAACCTGTTTTACATCACCTTTTTCTTTTAATATTTTTGTTGCTCCCCTTGCACCAGTTGCTACTTTTCCTAACGTTGTTGTAGTTGAACTTTTACCAAAAAAAGCTCCTAAAATAGAAGTTCCAATAGAAATTAAGGTATCTGTTGTGGTTGAAGTTGCTTGTTGTTGTTCTCGTTCAAGTTTTTCATAAAGTTTTGATAGTTTATTTTCTATTGAATCATTCTCTTTTTCAAATTTGGCTTTTAATTTTTCAACTTCTAAATCAATTTTTTCATTTAATCTATCTTGTAATCTGATTTTAAAATCACTTAAACTCTCATTTTGTTTTGAAACAAGTTTTAATTCATCATTTTTGTATAGAGTCAATTTTGAGTTTCTATAAATATAATCGGCAAACTCTTTTTCAATATTTTTTAACTCTTTTTCACTTTGAATAAAACTTGGAAGTTCATAAAAGTTTGAGTTTGGTCTCTCTTTTGTTTCAAAATTAGAGTTTCCCAAATCCTCTTTTTCATCAAAATTTATAGTTTTCATCTCTTCATCTAAATAGATTTTACAACTTTCAGTTGTTTGTAAATCTATACTTTTTGAACTATTTATATAATGAATTTCACAAGAACAAATCAAATAAGGTTGTAAATAATAAGCACTATTTTGTGAACCATAAAGATATTTTTCACTTAAATTTGTAGTAATTATTGGTTTAGTAATTCCTTTTTCTATATTGATTTTTGGAATTATGTCATCATTTGTCTCTTCATTTTTTAGAGTTTTAGTAACTTTTTTTGAACTCATCAATTTTTTTATTCCCTCTTTTGGAATAGGACCTTTTAGGTATGATAAAGCCCATCTAGTTTCAAAAACTTTTATTTTATCTTCATTTATATTTTTAAGTATAAAATTTCTTTTTTCAAGATTTGAGATTAGATTTGTAACTTCATTTTTATTTAGATTTCCTTCATTTGCACTACTTAATCCATCAATTACTTTTTCAATATCTTGTTTTGTTTGTAATCTTCCAATAAACCAAGTTCCAATATTTGCTAAACCTTTATAGTCTATATCAACTGGATTTTGAGTAGATAAAATAATTCCAATTCCAAAACTTCTTGCTTGTTTTAGAAGTGTTAACATGGGTTGTTTTGATGGTGGATTTGAATTTGGTGGAAAATATCCAAAAATCTCATCCATATAAAGTAGGGCTTTTAGTGAAGTTGTTCCCTCTTGTCTTCTCATCCAAGAAACCATTTGATTTAATAATAGTGAAACAAAAAACATTCGTTGAGAATCATTTAGATGAGCGATTGAGAAAATAGAAACTTTTGCTTTTCCAGTTTCATCATAAAGTAGATTTGAAATATCTAAAGTTTCACCTTCTATCCAAGTTTTAAAAGATGGATTTGCAATGATATTATTTAGTTTAAGTGCTAATTTTAGTCTTTCACTTTGGGCAAAAAATGTTTCTAAATCAAAAATTCCAATTTTTGCAAAAGGTGGAGTAACTATCAAAGTAATCAACTCTTCTAAAGTTAAATCTTTTCCTTGGGTAAAATAGTTCATAAATATTGAAGAGATTAAAATTGACTCTTTTGAAGAGGAATCGTTTTGTTCACCAATCAAAGATAAAATTGATGAAACAGTAGAATTTACAAGTGAAACTAATAAATCATTATCTTCTAAAACCTCTTTTGTTGGAGCTTTAAATGAAGATAAAATAGAGATTTGAACACCAGAATCACTTCCTGGAGTATAAATAGTAAAATCAGCAGAATTTTTTAATTTTTCAATTCTTGAAGTACTTTGAAAATCTTTTTCAAGTCCATTTTTCCATAAATTTGCTGTATTATTTGCAAACTCTTTTAAAGTTTGTCCATTGTTTATTGCATCTTGTTCTTCAATCCAAGGTTCAAAATCACTTCCATTTAGATTTGGAAAAGTAAGAAGTAGATTTGTCATATCACCTTTTGGGTCAATTATTATTGATGGAATATTATCAATAGCAGCTTCTTCAAGTAAGGAAATTCCAAGTCCAGTTTTACCACTTCCTGTCATTCCAATAATTGCAGCGTGAGTTAATAAATCTTTATTTTTATAAACTAAAGGAGTAGAATTTCCTTCAATTTTTTCTTTACCGATATAAAATAGTTTTAATTTTTCATAATCAATTGTACTATTCATCATAGACCTTTTGAATTTAAGTTTGTTTAATTATAGCAAAAAAAAAGTGAATGCCAATTTGACATTCACTTTGAAAAAGAGGTAGAAAATTTTTTATTTATTATTCTCTTCCGCTTTTTCTTTCTCTTTTCTTTTAGCTTTCATTTTATTTAAAGCCAATTTTCTCATATCTGCTGTTGTATCTAATTCATCCATAATTTCAAGACCAAGTAAAGTTTCAAGACAATCTTCTAAAGTTACAATACCTTCTGTTTGATTATATGAATCATGAACTATAAACATATGCTCTTTTTTTTGAATGAACATATTTAAAGCTTTTGCCACATGAATATTATGATGAAGTGAAAATACAGGTTTCATAATATCTTCAAGATTTTTTTCACCTTCTGTTATTGCTTGTTTGAATATTTTTTTAGTTAAAACAATTCCAACAATATTATCAATATTTCCTTCATATACAGGAACTCTTGAGAATTTAAAAGTTCTTTTATCTTCAACAATATCTTTTATTAATGTATTTTTTTCAATTGCATAAACAACTGACCTTGGAGTTAAAATATCTTTTATTTTAATACTATTTAATTTTAAAGTATTTCCAATAATTTGAGATTCTAAATCTCCAATAATTCCTTCTTCTTCACTTAAAAGTGTAGATTGAATTAACTCTTCTCTTGATATAGCATCTGTTGTTTCTTTTCCAATTTTTTTTGTAACAAACTGAGTTATTATGATTATTGGATAAGTTATAAAAATAAAAAAGTTTATAATTCTTGGTGCATAAGGAGCTAATTGTTTCCAATAAACTGCTCCAATTGTTTTTGGAATAATTTCTGCGAAAAATAGAATCATAAACGTAAGTATAATAGAAACAGCCATTACAAATGTGCCATTTTCTCCAAAAACATTTTGAGCTTGAACTCCAATAAGAGTTGCACCTAATGTATTTGCAATAGTATTTAAAATAAGAATTGATGCAATAGATTTATCAATATCTGTTTTTAGTTTTTTTAACAGTTTACCAGCAATCGGGTTGTTTTTTTCTAAAACAGAAATATAAGAAATATTTGTAGATAAAAGAACAGATTCTAAAACAGAACATAAAAATGACGTACCAATAACAGCAACAAATAGTAAGATTAAAATTTCCATTTATTCTCACTTTTAACTAAACTTTGCCTCGGGGAATTATCTTCCAAGCAGGACTCCTTTTTATTTTATATAATTTATGGCTAATAATATCAAAATAAACTTTAATAAATAAATTTTTTGAAAAAAATGTTTTTTTTGTTGTATAATTATCTATAGAAAAGAATTCTCGTAAAGGAGCTTATTATGGAATATGGATTAATGCCAAAAATAGACCAATATAGTGATAATAAAGCTTTAGAAATACAAAAAGTTCAAGCTTCTTCAAATTCTTCTGAAGTTAAAACAAAAGAGAGTTTAGAAAAAGTTCAACAACAAGCTATATCAAAAGCAAAAGAAGCTTCTGATATCAAAGAGATAAAAAATGAACAAAACTCTTCTAGTAAATACGAAGTTGTTTTATCAAATATGAACTTTGGTTATAATGATTCATCTAAAGATTTTTATGTAAAAGTAGAAAGAGGAAATGTTGAAAATCAATATCCAACAGAAGAGATGATGAAAATGAAAGCTTATATGTTAAGTTTAAGTGAGAAAGCAGCAACTGCTTCATAAAAAGAATCAAGTAGTTATAAACTACTAGATTCTTTTATTTAATTCAATCAATATTTTTTTTGCTTTGAAATATTTTTCTTTTTCTTCAACATCTACTGTATCTAAAAGAGGAACATATTTTTCAAAAGCAAGCCAAACTTTTTTGTGACTCTCTGGGCGTTTTTTAATATGATAAAGTGCAAGTGCAGTTGCTCCATTTATTAAACCTTTTAAAACAAGAGCTTTATTTATATCACCTTGTTTTTTATACATATTCCAATCATCTTCTAATAGTTCATGTGCTTCAACAAAATAACCATTTTCAATTGCGAAGATAAATCTATCAATTGCTGTTTTTTGATTGAAAATATTATAATCTATTTTCATTTTCCATTTATCTCTTTATCTAAATAGTATCCAGTATATGAACCTGAATTTTTGTGGTTTAAAGCTAAAAACTCAGGAGTACCTTCATCTACAATTTTCCCACCTTTACTTCCACCTTCAGGTCCAATATCAATAACCCAATCAGAGTTTTTGATAACATCAAGGTTATGTTCAATTACAAGAACAGAGTTTCCAAGTTCTACTAAGTGATGTAATACTTTTGTTAATCTATCAACATCAGCAAAATGTAAACCAGTTGTTGGCTCATCTAAAACATATAGAGTATTTCCTGTATCTTTTTTACTTAACTCTTTACTTAATTTAATTCTTTGAGCTTCCCCACCAGAAAGTGTAATTGCATTTTGTCCTAAAGTAATATAACCTAGACCTACATCACTTAATGTTTGAAGTTTTGCTTTTAGTTTTGGAACTTTTGCAAAAAATTCTAAAGCTTCATCAACACTCATATTTAAAACATCAGAGATATTTTTACCTTTGTACATTATCTCTAAAGTTTGAGCGTTATATCTATGACCATGACAAGCATCACATTTCACCATAATATCAGGTAAGAAGTGCATTTCGATTTTTATTTCACCTTCACCTTGACATTTCTCACATCTTCCACCTTTTACATTAAAAGAGAATCTTCCTATTTTATAACCTCTAAGCATTGCTTCTTTAGTTTTTGCAAATAAATCTCTAATATCATCCATAAGACCAGTATAAGTTGCTGGATTTGATCTAGGAGTTCTTCCTATTGGACTTTGGTCAAGATAGATTACTTTATCAAGTTTTTCTAAACCTTCAATTTCTACACCATCTACTTTTTTTACTTTTCTTGCTCTATTTAAAAGCTCTTT
Source organism: Arcobacter ellisii (assembly GCF_003544915.1). Lineage (NCBI taxonomy): Bacteria > Pseudomonadati > Campylobacterota > Epsilonproteobacteria > Campylobacterales > Arcobacteraceae > Arcobacter > Arcobacter ellisii. Next base: position 1,068,485 of record NZ_CP032097.1, read on the forward strand.
TGCAACTGGAAGTAGAGTTTGTAAAATAAGTGAAGATTTACCACTTCCACTAACTCCCGTTATTGAAACAAGATTTTTTAGTGGAATTTGTACATCAAGGTCTTTGATGTTATTTATATTTACATTTTTTATCTCTATAAACTCTTCTTGAGGTCTGTTGTGAACATAATCAATCTTTTTTGCACCAGTTACATATTTTGCAGTTAGAGTTTTTGCTTTGTTCATCTCTTTTAAAGTTCCTGCAAAAACAATCTCTCCACCAAATTTACCTGCATTTGGTCCAATATCAACTATATAATCAGCTGCTTGAATAGTCTCCTTATCATGTTCAACAACTATTACTGTATTTCCTTTTTCTTGTAAGGCTCTTAAAGTTTTGATAAGTTTATTTGTATCTCTTTCATGAAGTCCAATAGATGGTTCATCAAGTACATACATAACTCCTGTTAGACCTGAACCAATTTGTGAAGCTACTCTTATTCTTTGAGCTTCTCCACCTGAGATTGTTCTTGCATCTCTTCCTAAAGTTATATATCCAAGTCCAACATCATATAAAAAGTAAATTCTTTCACGAATTTCTTTTAAAATAGGAGTTGCAATCATTCTGTTTTGTTCACTTAAATATTCAAAGTTTTTATCATCTTGGAAAAAAGTATGTGCATCTTCTATTGGAATATTTAAAATATCAGGAATAGTTCTATTTGCTACAAAAACACTTTGAGAAGAGGGTTTTAATCTATTACCATTACAAGCATCACACTTCTTTTCAGTCATATATTCGCTCATCTCTTTTTCATCTTTTATCATGTCATAGGCAAGTTTTACAATACCATCCCATTTTCTTACTAACTTATGTTTTTTCCAGAAAAATTTAACTTCATCAACTGTTCCGTGTAAAATTGCTTTCTTTTGATGTTCTTCCAAATCTCTAAAAGGTATTTTTGTATTAATACCTGTCTCTTCACAAAAAGCTAAAAGCATTTTAAAATAGAAACCTTTGTTAAAACCATAGATGATTTTTATAGCTCCATTTTCAATATCTAAATCTTCATCTATTACTTTTTTCATATCTAAAGCATAACGAATTCCTAAACCATCACAAGATGAACAAGCACCTTTTGGTGAATTAAAAGAAAAAGATAGAGGTTCAAGTGGTTCAAAAGAGATTTTACAATCAAAACAAGCCATATGTTCTGAATAGTGAATATGTTTTTCAGTTCCTACTTCTTCATGATTTATAACTTCTATTTCTAACTCTCCAAAGCTCTCTTTTAAACCTTTTTCAACATCTTGTGCAATTCTTTCTTTATTTTCTTCTTTTACTGTAAGTCTATCTATTACAACTTTGATAGTATGCATTTGAGTTTTAGCTAATTCAATATCTTCATCAAGTCTTACCATAACACCATCAATCATTGCTCTTACATAACCTTTATTTTTAAGGCTTTCAAGTAAATCTGCAAAAGAACCTTTTTTTCTATTTATAAGTGGTGCTAAAATCACAATTTTTGATTCATTTGGTAAAGATAAAACTTGATTTATAACATCACTAGCACTCATTTGAGAAATTGGTTGTCCACATTGATGACAATGTTGTTTCCCAACTCTTGCATATAAAAGTCTAAAATAGTCATAAACTTCTGTTATTGTTCCAACTGTTGACCTTGGATTTTTTGAAGTTGTTTTTTGGTCAATTGCAATTGCAGGAGTTAAACCTTCAATTCTTTCAACATCAGGTTTTCCAACTTTATCCAAGAATTGTCTTGCGTATGAAGACAAAGACTCTATATATCTTCTTTGACCTTCTGCATATAATGTATCAAAAGCAAGTGTTGATTTACCACTTCCACTAAGTCCTGTAAATACAATTAGCTTATTTTTAGGGATTTCTAAATTGATATTTTTTAGATTGTTTTCTTTAGCATTAAATATTTTTATAGTATCTGTCATAGGTTTGCCTTTAAAATTTAAAACAACTATTATAGGATAAGATTCGATAATTATTGATTAAGTCATTATGTAAAAAAGGGATTTATTAAAATCATTTTTTATTTATAAATTTTAATAACTCATCTTTCTTTAATGGTTTTGAATAATAATAACCTTGAAACAAAGTTGTTCCATAAGATTCTAATAAATTCTTTTGTTCTAATTCTTCAATTCCTTCTGCAAGAATTACTAAATCTAAATTTTTACCTATTGAGATAATATTTTCAATCATTTTTTTTGAACTTGAGTTTACTAAGATATCATCAACAAATGATTTATCAATTTTTAATTCATCAATAGGAAGTTTTTTTAATAAACTCAAAGATGAATAACCAGTTCCAAAATCATCTAAAGAGATTTTTATTGAGTGTTGTTTGAACTCTTTTAAAAGATTAATAATATAATCAATATCCTCAATACAAACATTTTCAGTGATTTCTAAAGTCACATTTTTTATATCAAAACCACTTTTTTTAATCATATTTAAAAGTTCAGTATTAAAATCTTTTTCAATAAACTGTTTTACAGAGATATTTATTGATAATTGAAATTTTTTATTACAAAGTTTTTGTATTTCACAAATCTCTTTTAAAGAGGTATTTATAATAAAATCACCCAATTTTTTCATAAATCCTGTTGCTTCTGCAATTTCTATAAATTTATCAGGAGAAACAAAACCTAAATTTTTATTTTCCCATCTAACTAATGCTTCAACTCCATACAAATTACCATTTATATCTATTTGTGGTTGATACATCATATACATTTCATTATTTTTTAAAGAACTTTTTAATTCATATTCCATCAATAGTTTTTTAATATATATATCTTTTACAGAATCTTCAAAAATAGTATATTTGTTTTTTTCTTTTTTTGATTCATACATTGCAATATCTGCATAACGTTTTATTTCATTAAAATTTTCTGCATTATCTGGATATCTTGCTATTCCAATACTACAACTTAACGTAAAAGTAACAGAGTTTATATTATAAGGTTGGCGTAATGATTTTAAAATTTTTGAAGCTAACTCTTTTATATTTTCTAAATTTGTGTCATATACAATAAAAATAAATTCATCTCCACTATATCTAATTAGATAATCATTACTATTTTTAAGTTCTATTAAACGTAAACTTATCTCTTTTAAAACATCATCTCCATAATTATGTCCATGACTATTATTTACACTTTTAAAATTATCAACATTTATAAAAAAAAGAGAAAAAGGTTTGTTTTTTTCAATTTTAAATTTTTGAATAATAAATAAACGATTATATAAGTTTGTTAAGTAGTCGTGATAAGCTTGAAATTCTAAAGCTTTTTGTTTTTTCTCTTCACTATGATTAATTACACTAAATAAATAATATAAAATAAAGTAGATAATAACTAACAAAATAAATAGATAAACTAATTTTTTAAAAAACACTTTATTAACTTCATTTATAGGTATTTGTGTTATTACCCATAATTCATAGGCTTTTAAATATTTTGAAGATACTAATTCTATATCATATGAATTATAATTTTTAGATTCAAAAGTTATAACTTCTTCACTATTTTTTATCTCTTCAACTGATTTATTATATTTTTTTTCAACACTTTCTTTTATATTTTCTAAAAGTTCTTTTGGAACAGGTTTTTCATAAGGATTATTTTTTTCATTAACATTTTCATTTTCATTATAAATTTGATAAAAATAGTCAAATCCTCTAAAAACATGGTGTTTATATTTTTCATTTTTTGAAGAATATTGGATTTTATTTGCATCAATGATTATAGAAAGTACAAATAATATCTCTCCTTTTTTATCTCTTATAGTTTTTCTAATTGGTAATATAAATTTTTTTCTAATGTCTGAATAATAAGTTCTTCCTAAAACAATACTATCTTTTTGCATTGTATATTCAAAGGATTTTTTTGTCTCTTCTTTTTCAAGTAGATTAGGAAAATTTTCATTATTTTTATTATTTGTTAGATATAAATCACCATTTGGTTTAAATAAAGCAAATCCTAAAATATTGTTATCATTTATAAGAACTGAATTTAAAACCTTTTCAGAAAGATTAATGGATTGATAATTTTTTTCAATTATTAACTGATTTTCTATTATATTTAGTATAGTTTCATATTGAGAAAAAATTGCACTTAAAGAATTTGCTTTTATTTTCGTAAGATTCTCTTCTTCGACAATAAAATCTTTTTTGGTTGATATATGTGTATTTACAATCAAAAAGATAAAAGTTGATACAATTAAAAAAATTATTATATAAAATAATGTCCATATGTTTTTCTGAGAAGATTCCATGATTAAACTCTTTTGTGAGAATTATTTAAAAAAATATTTTGTTATTATATCGTTATTTTTTTAAATGTATATATTTTTTACAATACTTTATTAAATTATTAAAGATAATTTAGATATTTTTATATTTTGAAATTTTAAAAAGGAATAGTTTTGAGTAAGTTTGTAAATAGTTTTGTATTTAATGAAAAAAGCTATCATTACTATGATTTAAAAAGAGTTTTTGAAAAATATCCTATTTTAAGAAAATTACCAAACTCTTTAAAAATTTTATTAGAAACAAATATAAGAAATGTAAATGAGAGCGAATACAATTACATATTAGAAACTTTTTTAAAAAGAGATAATCTTAGAAAAATTGGATTTTTCCCAAATAGAGTTGTTATAAATGATAACTTTGGAATATCAATTTTAAAAGAGTTTCTTCCTTTGAAAGAAAAATATCAAAATATAAATCCAACTATTACAACAGATTTAATTGTAGTTGATAATAAAGATGAAAAAGAAAAGTCTAATATCTTAAAATCAGCATTAGCAAGATTTGAAAATTTTTCTGTAATCTCTTCAAATAATCAAGATTTTACACTTATAAATTTAGAATATTTATCAACAATGTTATATTCAAGACAAAAAGATAATAATATATTTTTATTTCCAGAAACTTTAGTTGGAACTGATACTCAAGTTAGTATGACAAACTCTATAGGAATATTAGGAATAAAACTAAATGAGATAGATATAAAATCTGCAATATTAGGTTCACCAATAATTTTAGAGTTTCCAAGTGTTGTAGGAATAGAGTTATTTGGAAATATAACTTTGGGTGTAAGTATAAGTGATATTGTAAATGCCTTAATAGAGACATTAAAAATAAGTGATATAAAAAACAAGATAGTTGAATTTTATGGAATAGGTTTAAAAAATATCAGTATAGAAGATAGAGTTACTCTATCAAATGCAATTATAGAGTTTGGTGCAGTTTGTGGATATTTTGGAATGGATGAAAATACTCTTTCTTATGTGGAAAAAACAAGAGGAGTTGATGCAACATTGATAAAAGAGTATTTTATCAAACAAGGTATGTATGATAATCAAGATTTAACTTACGATGAATACATAAGATTTAATCTTTCAACAATTAAACCCTCAATAGTTTATAAAAAAGGATTTGAAAGAATTGAAGTAAAAGATGTACCTTTAAAACTTGATTCTTTTAAAAAAGGAAGAGTAGTAAAAGACAATGATATCTTAATAGCAACTATATCATCAAATTCAAGCTTAACACTTTTGATAGAAGCTTGTTTAGTTGCAAAAAAAGCTTATGAATTAGATGTAAAGATAAATAAAAACATAAAAATATTTTTTGAATTAAACTCTTTACAAATAAAAGAGTATTTAGAAAAACTAGACTTGTTAAAATATTTTGAGTATTTAGGTATAAAAATAGTAATAGAGAGTTCAAAAGAGTTAAATGAAGAACTAATCTTGGACATAGAAGAGTTTAACCTAAATGTTGTATCTATATCTTCTTTAGATGAGAATAACATTAATAGTAAAATAAAATCTTCTTGGATTATGTCACCAGCTTTAGTATTAGCGTATAGTTTAAAAGGAAATATAAATTTTGATATAACTAAAGATACTATATATCAAGATATTTGTTTAAGTGATATATGGCCTAGTACAAATGAAGTAAATAATAAGTTACTAAGTATAGATTCTTCTTGTTATCAAAATAAATATAAAGATATCTATATGAAAAAAGAGACTATTGAAAATCTAAAAGATATCTCTTTTGATAAAAAAATATTAGATATGTTTGAAGAAAAAGAAGAAGAGTACATAAATATAAATGAAGCAAAAATATTGGCAATTTTTGATGAAGAGATAACTACAAAAGATATAGTACCTTATGGAGAGATAACGCCATATACTCAAGTTGGATTTTATCTTGAATCAATAGGATTAAAACCAGACCAATTTGGAACTTATGAAAAAAGATATGATGATGTTGAGGTTTTAAAAAGAGGTCTATTTTCAACAAGTAAAATAAAAAATAAAATAGTATTTCCAAAAGAGGGTGGATACACAAAAGATTTTGAAAATAAAGAGATAGTTACTATTTATGAATATGCACAAAAAATGAAAAATCAAAATAAACCATTGGTTATCTTATCAAACAAAAAATTTGCAACTTCATATAATAATATTCAAGCAATTAAAGGTTTAAAACTTTTAGGTATAAAAGTAATAGTAGCAAAATCATTTGAGAAGAATTTTAAAGAAGATTTGATAAAAGTAGGGATTTTACCTCTTGAATTAATCGAAGATGATTTAAAAGAGCTAAAAGGTGATGAATTAATAACTATTAAAACAACAGATTTAAAAATAAATTCAAAATTTGAAATAGAAATAAAAAAAGCTGATGAGGTAAAATATCTAAAAGTTTTATCAAGACTTGATAATAAACTAGAGCTTTTATATTTTAAATATGGTGGTATATTAAATTATCTAATAAAAAAACAATTAGGAAAAATATGAATTTTAAAATAGCAACAATAGATGATATAGAAAAAGTTTTAGAGTTACATGCAAAATATCAAATAGATACAATAAATGAAGAAGATAAAAAAGATGGATTTATAACAACTGCTTTTACAAAAGAGCAAATGATTGATTTGATAACAAAAGAGCAAGGTTTATTTATTGCAGTTGAAAATGAAAGAGTAATTGCATATGTGATGAGTGCATGTTGGGATTTCTGGTCAAGATGGCCAATGTTTGTTTATATGATAGAAGATTTAGAAAATTTAGAATATATAGGACAAAAATTAACTACAAAAAATTCATACCAATATGGACCAGTTTGTGTGGATAAAGAGTACAGAGGAAAAAAAGTTTTAGAAAAACTTTTTGATTTTGCAAGAATTAATATGGCAAAAAGATTTCCTATTTTAGTAACTTTCATAAATAAAATAAATCAAAGGTCTTATATAGCTCATACTAAAAAAATAGGACTTGAAGTTATAAAAGAGTTTTCTTATAACAACAATAACTATTATGAATTGGTTTATGATACTTCTAAAAAACTTTTAGATTAAAATTTAAAAAAGAAACAAGTATTAATTATCTTTAATACTTGTTTTATACTCTTGAGTTCTAACGCGTCTTTCAATCTCTCTTTTTACTGCGTTAATTGCATAGTTTTTATTTCCACCATGTATTGTTGAAACGATTTGAGAATTACAATTTTCACATATAAATTCAGTTTTTAGTAATTCAGTTGGTTTTGTGTGTGACGTATCATCATAAACTAAAACTGCATCACAAGTTGGACAGTAACATTGTAAATCTACAATTTTACCTTTTGACCATTTCCATTTCCATTTTGCATTGTAAATATTATCTTCAATATATTTTAAATATTCTATTTTTGAACGATTTTGAAGATAGATAAAAAATTTAAAAATTGAAATTAAAGCTAAAATTGAGATAATCAGTAATAGCCAAACAGGAACATCATAAGAAGATAATAAAAATTCATAAACAGAAAATAAACTAAGTTTTATTTGTAAAATGGAGTTTTCGATTTGTAAGCCTTTTGTAAAATTTTTTTGGAATTATATAGTATAGAAACTAAAAGTAAAAATAGAGATTTGATAATCTATCTTCAAACAAAGGTAAATAATCATAAAATTACAAAATTAAAAAAAAGGATTTTTTATATGCCATTTTCAGAACTAATCACTTTAGAAGAATTAAACAAAAGTTTAAAAGAGTGTGATTATAGAAATCCAACACCAATTCAAGAAAAAGTTATACCTCTTGTTTTACAAAAAAAAGATGTTATGGCTAAAGCTCAAACAGGTAGTGGAAAAACTGCTAGTTTTGTTTTACCTATTTTAGAACTTTTTTCAAAACAAAATTATGAAGGAAAAGCTAAAGTAAAAGTTTTAGTTTTAACTCCAACAAGAGAACTAGCTTTGCAGATTTCTCAAACTTTTTCTCTGTTTTCTAAATACTTAAATAAAAAGCCAAAAATTGTAAGTGTTATTGGAGGAGAGAGTATTTCAACTCAACTTTTAGAGATTCAAAAAGGTTGTGATATAGTTGTTGCAACTACTGGAAGATTAGTTGATATATTAGATAAAAAACAGTTAGATTTATCAAAATTAGAGTTTTTGGTTTTAGATGAAGCAGATAAAATGCTTGATTTAGGATTTGAACAAGAGTTAGATACTCTTTTAGAAATGGTTCCAAAAACTAGACAAAATCTTCTTTTTTCTGCAACTTATCCTTTAAAAGTAAAAAATATCATTTCAAAGATTACAAAAAAAGCTATTGAAATATCTATTGATGAAACACCAACTGTTCAAAAAATTGAACAAAGGGTAATAACTGTAAATATAGAAAATAGAAGTCCACTTTTAAGACAGCTTGTATCTACAAATGATTGGGAGCAGATTTTAGTTTTTATGGCAAATAAACGAGCTTGTGACAATATAGCTTCAAAATTTAGAAAATATGGATTTAATGCCTCTTCATTTCATGCTGATTTAACTCAAGATGAAAGAAATAAAACAATTGAAGATTTTAAAAATAAAAAAATAAAGATTTTATTTGCCACAGATATTGCAGCTCGTGGACTTCATGTGGATGATATAAGTTGTGTTGTAAATTATGATTTACCAAGAGCAACAGCTGATTATATACACCGAATTGGAAGAACAGGGCGAGCAGGAAAAAGTGGAAGTGCTATATCATTTATAGGATTAGAAGATTTTGAACATTTTGCTTTGATAGAAAAAAGATGTAATATAAAACTAGAAAAAGAACAAATTGAAGGTTTTGAATTAATTGGAAAACCAATAAAAAAAGAAAAAGGAAATGCTCCTATAAAGGGTAAAAGAAAAAGTAAAAAAGATAAATTAAGAGAACAAAAAAATTTATAAGACTAAAAAGTCTTATAAATCATAATTATTAAAACAAAAATATTTAAAAGTAGTACATATTTTTTGTAAGAAGTAGCTTTTGTCATATCTTTAACTTTTATTCCAAAATATACTCCAATTAGTGAACCAATACCAATAATTGCACCTTCAAAAAATAACATCTCTCCATTTAATGAAGTAGAAATAAATCCTGCAACTGAAGAAAAAATTACAAAAAATAAGCCAAGAGCAGTTGCTGCTTTTAAATCATATTTTAAAAAACCAACTAAAATAGGTGTTAATAAAATAGAACCACCAACTCCAATACTCATAGCAAGAATACCTATACCTGCACCAATTAATAATAATACAAATTTATTAGCTTCTTGTTTTTGGTTTATTTGAGTAGCTGGTGAATAAAAAATTCTAATAATCGAAAATATTAAAATCGCAATAAAAAGGTATTGAAGTGATTCATTTGATAAATTAGGAACAATATATCCACTTATCATTCCTCCAATTGAACCACCAATTCCTAAAATAGCCCCATCTTTTATAACATATGCAGCTTTTTTTATATTTAAAAAAGAGCCATAAATAGAAGAGAAAACCATTTGCATAATTGAAATAGCAACAGCTTCTTTCATAACAAAACCAACCATTAAAAGCATTGGAACTAATATTGTTCCACCACCAATTCCAAAAAAACCAGAAGAAAATCCAGTAATAACACCAAAAGCAAATAATTCTAAAGTCAAAATTAGTTCTTTTTAATTGAATTCATAGCTTCAATAAAATTGTTATAATCTGATTCTAATTTTTCATCTTTTTCACTAACATCAATTCCATCTTCTTCTTTTAAAGCAACTTCAAGAACATGGATTCTTTCAAGTAGATATTTGAACATCTCTTTATTGATATCAGGTAAATCTCCATGGGCTAATTTACAATTTTTATTATCTCTTTTTATAATTTTTGCAGGAACTCCAACAGCAGTTGAATTTTCAGGAACATCACAAACTACAACTGAATTTGCTCCAATTTTTGAGTTTTGACCAATAGTAATATTTCCTAAAACTTTTGCTCCACTTCCAATTACAACATTTGATTTAATAGTTGGATGACGTTTACCTTTATTTAAACTAACTCCACCAAGAGTTACTCCTTGATAAATTAAAACATCATCTTCAACAATAGCAGTTGCTCCAATAACAACTCCAATTGCATGGTCTATAAATACTCTTCTTCCAATAGTTGCAGCTGGATGAATATCTGTTTTTGTAAAAATTGAACCAATTCCTACAAGAGCTCTTGCTAATCTTTTCCAACCACTATTATATAATCTATTTGCAATTCTATGATTTACAATAGCCCAAACACCAGGATAATTAAAAAATAATTCTACATTTGAATCTAGTGCAGGGTCATTTAATTTTGGAACAGAAAAATCCTCTTTTATCTGTTGCCATAAAGAGATAATTTCTTTATTATTTGTTTCATCATTCGTCATAATAACTCCATATAGTTTTAAGATAACTATTTTCATTTAGATATTTTTCTAATACTTGATAAATATCTTTTGATAAGTTTTTACTTAAAATTTTTCTTATTTCATCTGTATCATAATCTATATCTTCTAATATATCTATGATTTTTTGAGACTCAAGTACTTTTTCTAAAATTACTTCATCATCTTTAAATACAACATTTACTTCTGTTGGATGAGAGAAAAGGTTATGTTTCATTCCTAAAGTGTCTTGATAAGCTCCAACATTAAAGAATCCAATAAAATAATCTTCTTTATTTAGATTTACATCATGCAAATATAAAGGTTTTTTGATATCAAATGGTAATTCACCATCACTATCACAAGTAATATCCCATAAAGAAGCACTTCTTGTAGGATTTCTATCAAGATGAGTTATTGGCATTATTGGAAACTCTTGGTCAATTCCCCAATAATCAGGAAGTGATTGGAATAAAGAGAAGTTTAATAGATATTTTTCTTGAATATTTTCATCAAGTTTTTTTAACTCTTCATAATCATCAATTTGAAGTAATGAAATTGCTTTTTTGATAATCTGATGTGTTAAAATCTCAGCATTTGATCTATCTTGTAAATCAATATAACCTAAATCAAATAGAGTTAAAAGAGATTCCATATGGTCAATACTATCATGCATGAACTCATAAGCTGTTTTTTTAGTCATATCTCTAAATAAATCAAATAACTCTTGAATTAAAGGTGGATTTTTCTCTTTTAATTTTAAATGGTCAAGTTCATATTCAGCAGAGAATAACTCAAGAACAGGAGTAATTAAAACAGTTGAAGCAGCACTAATAAATCTTCCTGATTCAGTGAAAATATTTGGTTCATCAACACCTTTTTGTTTTGCAATCTCTTTTAATGTAAACACAACATCATTTGCAAACTCTGAAAGTGAGTAGAATCTTGTTCTTTCATAAGCACTATATTCAACAGCTAATCCTCCACCAATATTAATTGATGTTAAATTCATTGCTCCAAGATTTTTTAACTCTGCATAAATATGTCCAGATTCTCTTAAAGCTTTTTTTAGAGGTTTGATTGAATTCATAGCTGAACCAATATGGAAGTGAATCATTGTTAAATATTTTACTAAATCATGTTCTTCCATTAATTCATAAGCTTCTAAAATTTCAGTAGATGTTAGACCAAACTTAGAGTTAATTCCTCCACTTTTTGCCCATAATCCACTTCCACCACTATGAAGTCTTACTCTTAATCCAATATTTGGTGATTCTAATTTTGTCTCTTTTGCAACTTCAATAATCATTTCAAGTTCATTTAAACCTTCAATAATAATCGTAATATTATGTCCCATGCTTTTTGCAATGAAACATAAATGAATCATCTCTTTATCTTTAAATCCATTAATTGTAATAGGACTTCCCATATTATTATATGTCATAGCAATAATAAGTTCAGCTTTACTTCCAGCTTCTAATCCATAATTATATTTTTTTCCTGCACTTACTAAGGGATGAATAAAGTTTGGTAATTGATTAACTTTTAAAGGAAAAACTGCATTGAATTTTCCTTTATAGTCGTACTCTTTAATACTCGCATTAAATGTATTAAATAGTGTTTTAATTTGTTTTTTTGTGATATGAGGAAATCTTAATAGTAAAGGTCCTTTAAAATCTTGTTTTCTTATATCTTTTACAATAGAGATTAATGAAGGTTTACAATCAAAATTAACTTTTGCTACACCATTTTCAATAATAAAATTACCATCACTCCAAATATCTATACCATAATTGTTTTTCACTGTTAAAATTCCTCTAATTTTAAATTTGATTCTTCTTTTGTTTTTAAGTTTTTTATATAAATTGTTCCATTTTTTAGCTCATTTTCACCAATTAAAGCAACAATATTTGCTCCTAATTTTTCAGCTATTCCAAAATGTTTTCCAAAACTTCGTGGCGCGTATTCTACTAAAGTTTTTGTTGTTTTTCTCTTTTGATTTGCAACTTTTAGCACAGTATTTAAAGAATTTTCATCTAGCGCACCAATGTATATCACATCTTGGTTACATTCTGGCATTTTTACAAGTTCTAATAATCTTTCAATTCCTATAGCAAATCCAATTCCAGCAGTTGATTTTCCACCTAAAAACTCAACTAATCTATCGTATCTTCCACCACCAGCTATTGCACTTTGAGCTCCGATTTCATTACTTACAAATTCAAATGCAGTTTTGTTATAATAATCTAATCCTCTAACTAGATTTGAATCAACTTCATAAGAGATATTGTTAAAATCTAAAATCTCTTTTAATTTTTCAAAATCACTGTCACAAGAGTTACATAAGCTAGTTGTAATTTTTGGAGCATTGTGTAATAATAATTGGCATTTTTCATTTTTACAATCTAAAACTCTAATTGGATTAGTTAAAATCCTTCTATTACAGTCTTCACAAAGTTCATCTTTAAAAGTTGTTAAATGTTTAACTAGATTTTCTTTATACGGAGGCATACACTCTTTACAACCAAGAGAATTAAGTTTTAAAGTAAATCCAATTCCGAAAAATTCAAGGATTTCTTTTATCATAATAATAATATTTGCATCTTCATAAACTGAATCTATACCAAATACTTCACAACCAAATTGGTGAAATTCTCTAAGTCTTCCTTTTTGAGGTCTTTCATATCTAAACATTGGACCATAATAATACCATTTATAGTTTCCACCTGCACGGTCAAGTTTTTTCTCAACAAAGTGTCTTACAACTCCTGCTGTTCCTTCTGGTCTTAAACAAACGTCATTTTCACCTTTATCGATGAATTGATACATCTCTTTATTTACAATATCAGAGCTTTCTCCAACACTTCTTTTAAATAAAGCTGTTTCCTCTAAAAGGGGAGTTTCGATATACGAAAATCCATAATTTTTTGCAATTCTTGAAGCATTTTCTACAAAATATGTAAATAAAGAACTCTCTTCATTTACTATATCTTTCATACCTCTTAGACTTTGAATAGTTTTTATATTTTTTGTTTCATTAGTTGGCATTTATAAAATCCTCTATCTTTTTCTCTATTTCTTCAATTTTTAAACTTGCATCTATAAAAATATGATTTATATTTAGTTTTTTTATTGTTTCTTTCATTCTATTTTGAATGTTTATCAAATAATCAATTCCTCTTAATTCTATTGAATCATTATCTTTTAAAGATAATCTATATTTTAGTTCTTTTGGAGTTAATTCAAGTAAAATAACATGAGTAGGTAGTGTATTATCTGTTGCTATTAAATTTAATTCTACTAATTTATCAATATCAAGTTGATTTGCATAAGCAATTCCTGAAATCATTGATCTATCAGAAATTACTATTTTATTTTCATTATTTTTTATAACTTCTTCAATATGCTCTGCACGATCTGCTAAAAATAAAAACATCTCTGCAATTTTTGATTTTGCTTCACCACCAAGTGCCATTTCTCTTAGTTTTATTCCAATTGGAGTTCCACCTGGTTCTTTTGTAAATGTTGCTTTTGGAAATTTCTTTTTTAATAATTCAAGTTGTGTAGATTTTCCAGCTGTATCAATACCTTCTATAACGACATACATTCTACAACTCTTGGTGGAACTAAATGTTCAAATTTTCCATTAAATCTTATAATTTCTCTTACAATTGTTGAACTAACAAAAGCATTTTCTAAAGTTGGCATAAGATATAAAGTTTCAATTTTTTTATTTATTGATGAATTTGCATAACCCATTTGTAATTCAAATTCAAAATCTGAAACAGCTCTTAATCCTCTAATAATAGTATTTACTTTTAAATCTATCGCTAAATCTACAAGTAAAGTATCAAAACCTAAAACACTAACACCTTGAATATTTTCAGTTGCAGCTTTTACAAATTGAACTCTTTGTTCATGGGAAAACATAGGTTTTTTTAGCTCACTTTTTGCAACAGCAATAATCACTTCATCAAAGATATTTGCTGCCCTTTTTATGATGTCTAAATGCCCATTTGTAATAGGATCGAAAGTACCACTGTATATGGCTTTTTTATATGAATTCATAGTAGTATTAACCTCTTTTGACATTTCTTATTTCCATCTTTTATATAAATTATTTTCAATTTTTAATAAATCAAACCATTTTCCAATTAAAAATTTTTCCATATCTTCTAAACTTTGTTGACTACTATAGTAACCCAAAATTGGAGGTGCAATAGTAACTCCTAGTTTAGAAAGTGTTAACATATTTTTTAATGCAATAGTGCTTAATGGCATCTCTCTTGGTGCAATGACAATATCTCTTTTTTCTTTTAACATAACTGTAAAAGCTCTTGTAATTAGTGAATCAGAAATTCCTACAGCACATTTTGCTAATGTATTCATAGAACAAGGAAGAATGATCATTTTATCAACTCTGAATGAGCCTGATGCAATACTTGCACCAATATTTGAATCTTTAAAGACTGTAATATTTTCATTCTCTTTAAATAATTCATTTATTGAGATATTATTTTCAAGTTTTAAAGCTCTTTTTGCACTTTTTGAGAATACAACAAACACCTCAATCTCTTTGGGTAAATATTTGATGAAATTTAAACCAAGATTAGTACCACTAGCCCCAGAAATAGCTACAGTTATTCTCAAGAAAAACCTTTAATTTTAATATATGAGGATTGATAATAGCAAAAAAAAACTTTTAATTCAATCGTACTTTTAATAGTTGATTTTTATAGTTATTTATAAGTTGAAATTAATCTTACAAGTGATAACATTTTGTATAAATATAATATATAAAAATTAAACAGATTGTTTAATATAAAATATTTTTAATTTACTTTATGTAAAAGGATTTTTTATGTCAAAAATTTTTACTTATGTAAGAAAAAATGAAAATAATGAAAAATATACTCAAGAACAAATTGAGTTGATAGAAAAATATGTAACTAAACAAAATCTACAAGTTTTTAAGAATATTGAAATAACTATCAGTACTCCAAGTGAAGAAAAAAATATTTTAGAACTTCTTAAAAATTGTGAAAAAAATTCAACAATAATTGTTTCAAATCTAAATGTTTTTGGAAGAACAATTGAAACAATATTAGAAATTGTAAAATTTTTATTAACAAATAAAATCAGAATTATTATAGTTGAACAGAATCTTGATTTATTAGATGATAAAGATATGTTAACTCAAATGATTTTAGGAGTTATTTCAATGACAGTAAGTTTAGAAAAAGAGTTGATGAGTTTAAGAACCAAAGAAGCATTAACTGCAAAAAAACTTGATGGAATGGCTTTAGGAAAACCAAAAGGAACAATCCAAAAATCTAAATTTGATTTACAAAGAGATAAAATTGAAGAGCTTTTAAGTGTTGGATTAAGTGTACGTAAAATTTCAAAATTATTAGGTTATAACAATCATATAGGATTGAATAATTATGTTAAAAAAAGAAAAATAAAAACAAATTTAAAAGCTAAAGAGCTGTAAAAATTGTTCTTTAGAAGCATTTAAAAAAAATATAGTAAAATAAAATTAATTAAAATAGAATGGAGTTATTGTGAAAGTATTATTAACAAAAGATGTAAAAAGTTTAGGAAAAGCTGGAGAGATTAAAGAAGTAGCTGATGGATATGGAAAAAATTTTTTAATTGGAAAAGGCTTAGCTTTACATGCAACTACAGAAGTACTAAATAGATGGAAATCAGAACAAAAAAAATTAGCTTTAAAAGAAGAACAAGAAATAGCAAACGCAAAAGAGTTAGCTGAAAAATTAAATGCAACTAAATTAACTATTAAACATAAACTTGGAGCAAATGGAAATTTAATTGGTTCAGTTACAAACAAAGAAGTTAGTGAAGAGTTAGAAAAACAATTTTCTATCATATTAGATAAAAAAAATATCTCTTTAGATAAAAAAATTAAAACTATTGGAATTTATGAAATAGATTGTAAATTAGGACACGCAATTCATGCAACTTTAAAAGTTGACATAATTGGAGAATAATTAATGTTTGATGCTACAACGATACTTGCATACAAAGGTAAAAATAAAGCAGTAATTGGTGGAGATGGTCAAGTTACTTTTGGAAATACAGTTTTAAAAGGTAATGCCACAAAAATTAGAACTTTATATAAAGACCAAATTCTTGCAGGATTTGCAGGAAGTACAGCTGATGCTTTTAATCTTTTTGATATGTTTGAAGGACATTTAGAAGCTTGCAAAGGAGATTTACTAAAATCTGTAATTGCTTTTTCAAAAGAGTGGAGAAAAGACAAAGTTCTTAGACGTCTTGAAGCTATGATGATAGTTTTAAATAAAGAAAAAATATTTATCTTAAGTGGAAATGGTGATGTTGTTGAACCAGAAGATGGTAGCATAGCTTCAATTGGAAGTGGTGGAAATTTTGCAATTAGTGCAGCTCGTGCTTTAGCAAAACATTCTACTTTAGATGAAGAAGAACTTGTAAGAGAGTCTTTAATGATTGCTGGTGAACTTTGTATTTATACAAATCAAAATATAAAAATATTGAAATTAGAGGATTAATAAAATATGGATATGACACCAAAGCAGATAGTTGCTTATTTAGATGATTATATCATTGGGCAAAAAAATGCAAAAAAAACAATAGCATTGGCTCTTAGAAATAGATATAGAAGAATGATGGTTGAACCAAAACTTCAAGAAGAGATAATGCCTAAAAATATTTTAATGATTGGAAGTACTGGAGTTGGTAAAACTGAAATAGCAAGAAGACTTGCAAAAATGATGGGATTACCTTTTGTTAAAGTGGAAGCTAGTAAATATACTGAAGTTGGGTTTGTAGGTCGAGATGTTGAATCTATGATTAGAGATTTAGTATATGAAGGAATCAATTTAGTTACAAGAGAATTTGAAGAAAAAATCAAAGATAAAATTGATGAGGAAGTAAATAGAAAAATAATTGAAAAATTAGTTCCTCCACTTCCTGAAACTGCAAGTGAAAGTGCAAAAGAGTCATTTATTAAAACTTATAACACAATGGAAAAGAAACTTCTTGATGGTTCTTTAGATGATAAAAAAATTGAAATTGAAATTCCTAAAAAAGCACATATTGAAATTTTAGATTCATCAATGCCTTTTGATATGAGTTCTATGCAAGAAAGCCTTAATAAAATGCTTGGTGGATTAAATAAAGATACAGTTAAAAAAGAAGTTTTAATTAAAGATGCAAAAGTTTTATTAAGAAGCGTAGCAAGTGAAAGTTTACTTGATACAGAAGCTATAAAAGTTGAAGCTTTAAAAAGATGTGAAAATGGTGGAATTATTTTCTTAGATGAAATAGATAAAATTGCTTCAGGTAAAAAAAATAATGGTCAAGATCCATCAAAAGAGGGAGTTCAAAGAGATTTACTTCCAATAGTTGAAGGAAGTAGCGTTCAAACAAAATTTGGACAAATAAAAACAGACCATATTTTATTTATTGCTGCTGGGGCTTTTCATGTTTCAAAACCAAGTGATTTAATTCCTGAACTTCAAGGAAGATTTCCTTTAAGAGTGGAATTAGAATCTTTAGATGAAGATGCTTTATATAAAATATTAACAAATACTAAAAATTCACTTCTAAGACAGTATCAAGCTCTTTTAGAAGTTGAAGGTGTAGAGTTAGAATTTGATGATGAAGCAATAAGAGCATTTGCTAAATATTCAGTTACAGCAAATGAAAAAACTGAAGATATAGGTGCTAGAAGATTACATACAGTTATTGAAAAAGTTATTGAAGATATCTCTTTTGAAGCTGATGAAAAAAAAGGTACAAAAGTAATTGTTACTAAAGAGTTAGTTTCAAATAAATTAGATGATATAGTTGATAATGTTGATACAGCAAGGTATATCTTATAATTTAATAATCTTTTAGATAGAATAATTAATTAAAATACGAAGGTGGTAATATGAAAATTGTGACATTCTGTGAAGTTGATGAATCTTTGTTTAATCCTGAATTTACTGTTGAGTATTTTCATACAGGTACAAGTGGTGAAGCTGATATTGTAATTTTAAATATAGACTCAATATTTGAATTTGAAGAGAATAAGTCAAAAATTTGTAAAGAAAAATTTGTATCAATTGCTGTTATTGAAGATGAGAGTGATTATGATGCATTTAAAAATTTTGGAATTGATGCTTGGATTAAATCAAGTGATATTTCACAAATAAATAATATTATTAACTTAGTAAATAAAAGATTTTTATCGTAATTAAGGATTAAAAATAATTATAGATACTCATTGTCATTTAGACAACAAACAATATTATGAAGATATAGATAGTGTAATTTTAAATGCATTAAACCACGGTGTAAAGGGATTTTTAATCCCTGGAGCTGATTTTAATGACTTACCAAAAGCAGTTGAATTAGCTGAAAAATATGATGAAGTTTTTTTTGCTGTTGGAATTCATCCTTATGATATAGATATGTACAATGAAGAGATGATGGAAAAATATGTAACTCATCCAAAATGTATCGCTATTGGTGAATGTGGATTAGATTATTTTAGACTGCCTGAAGACGAAGAAAAAAAACTTGCAAACATAAAAAAACAAAAAGAGGTTTTTATAGCTCAAATAGAGTTTGCAAAAAAAGTAAAAAAACCTTTAATTATTCATATTCGTGATGCTTCAAATGATTCAAGACAAATTTTGATGGATTATAATGCAAAAGAAGTAGGTGGTGTTTTACACTGTTTTAATGCAAGTGAACATTTATTACCTTTAGCTGAACATAACTTTTATTTTGGAATAGGTGGAGTTCTTACTTTTAAAAATGCAAAAAAATTAGTAGAAATTTTGCCTAAAATTCCAAAAGATAAATTATTGATTGAAACTGATGCTCCATATCTTACTCCACATCCTCACAGAGGTGAAAGAAATGAGCCTTTTTATACAGTTTTTGTATCAAAAAAGATCTCTGAATTATTAGAAATTAGTGATGAAGAGATTCAAAATTTAACTACAAATAATGCTAAAAAATTATTTAAAGAGTTTTCTAGTCTTTCTTAGATATAATCTAGCTTATATTAAGAAAAGAGGACTTTTTGAATAAAATTTTTTTTATAATACTTATTTTAATAAATAATCTCTTAGCAAATTTTACAGAAGAAACAGATTTAAAAGTTTTAAAAGATTTAGATATAGAAACTTCTTTTATAAATGAACCATCTTTTCAATCAATATTAAAAGAGTATTCATCAAACCAAAATATAACTTATTACAATAATATCTTAAAAAAATCATCTTTAAATGCTCAAATTGTACGTGAAGAGATTGAAAATGAAAACTTACCTCAATCAGTTTTTTTTATACCAATGCTTGAATCAAGTTTTTCAAATCAAATCAATGGTAAAAAAAATCCTGCTGGAATTTGGCAAATAATGCCACAAACAGCAACTAATCTTAAACTAAGAAATGATGAGTTTATTGATGAAAGATTAGATTTAGTAAAATCAACAACTGCTGCAAGTAGTTATTTAAAAAGATATTATAAAAAATTAGATAAATGGTATTTAGCACTTTTGGCATATAACTGTGGAGAAGGAAGAGTTATCTATGGAATGGCAAAAGCATCTTTAGATAAATATTTAGAAGAAAATCCAAGCAAATCGGAAGATTCAACAATAAGAATCTATAAAAATTATCTAGCAGAATATAAAAAAAATAAAAGTGGTTTAAGTGATTTATATGAAATATATAATCAATTAGGAAAAAGAAATGGTAATTTGGGTTTCTCTTATATAGTTAAAAATAATAAAGCTAACGATTATATTCCTGATTCTAGTTTAGTATATATTCAAAAAATAATTGCATTTTCAATGATAGCAAATAGAGATTTATTTAAAAGTATAGATAAAAAAAGTAAATATCAATTAGAAAAAGTAAAAGCTCATAAAGGTTTACAATTAAAATCATTGGCAAATATCATTGGAATGAATTATAATGAATTTAGAAGTATTAATAAACATATAAAAAAAGAGGCTTTGCCAACTGATTCAAAACTTTATAATATTTATATACCACATGATAAAGTAGAAATTTATAATCAAAAAATAATGATGGTTAAAGCACCAGTTGTAAATGAAGTAAAAAAAGAAGTTAAAACAAATGTAACTACAAAAGAGAAGCAAAAAAAAGAGCAACAAACAAAAAAAGTTACAACAAAAAAAGAACCAATAATTTATTCTGTTAAAAAAGGAGACTCTTTTTTATCAATAGCAAAAAAATATAATATTGATGCTAAAAAGTTAAAAGCTGACAATAATAAAAAGAGTAATTTGATAAAAGTAGGAGAGAAAATTGAAATTTATAAGTAGTGTGAAATATAGTTTGTTTTTTGGATTCTCAACTCTATTTTTGTTTACGGGTTGTTCGCAAAAAAATTATAGTGATGATTATATGAAATTTTATAAAGATACGAAAAATTCAAAAATAAATAATTCAAAAGAGATGCATAAATATACAATGAGACCATATAGTGTATTTGGTATAAAATATTATCCATTTATTGCAAATATTGGAGATAGATTTGAAGGGATTGCATCTTGGTATGGACCTGATTTTCATTCTAAAAAAACTTCAAATGGAGAAGTTTATAATATGTATGATATGACAGCAGCTCATAAAACTTTACCTATGAATACAGTTTTAAGAGTTGAAAACTTAGATAATGGAAAATCAATTATTGTAAGAGTAAATGATAGAGGACCTTTTGTTAAAGGAAGAATTATTGATTTATCAAATAAAGCAGCAAATGAAATTGATATGGTAAGAAAGGGAACTGCAAATGTAAGAATCACAGTTCTTGGATATAATGGTGAAATTGAAAATAAAAATGCACCTTATACAGAACTTGCCCAAAATGAAGTAAAACCTTCAAACCAAGTAGAAAAAATAGATGTACTTGAACCTTTAGATATAAAAGAGGATAAAATTACAACAACAAATGTTACAATTCCAACAGTAGGAACACCTGTTGTTGCAAAAACAACAGTAAAAACACCAATTGTAAATAAAGCACCTGTTGTAAACAATAAACCTAAAACCACTCCTCTTTCAACTGGAATTTACAGTCTTCAAGTTGGAGCATTTAGTAAAATAGAAGGTGCTCAAAAAACAGTAAGTGATTACCAAAGGAAGTTTAGTTCAAACAAAGTTGAGAGTGAAAAAGTATTTGTAAATGGGAAAACTTTATATAAAGTATTTATAAAAGGTTTCAAAAGTTATGATGAAGCTCAAAGATTTAAAAATTCTAATGGTTTAACTAATGCAATGGTTATTAAATAGGAAATTAAAATGGTAGAAATTAATAGAAAAACAAAAGAAACAGATATTAAATGTAAAATACAAATAGACGGTTGTGGTAAATCTAATATCAAAACAGGTGTTGGATTTTTTGATCATATGTTAGAAGCTTTATCAAAACATAGTGGAATTGATATTGAACTAAGCTGTGAAGGTGATTTACACATAGATGCTCACCACACTGTTGAAGATTGTGGAATAGTTTTAGGTCAAGCTTTAAAAAAAGCAATTTTTCCAATTACTGCCGTTGAAAGATATGGAAATGCAACAGTTGTTATGGATGAAGCAGCTACAACTTGTGCTTTAGATTTATCAAATAGACCATATTTAGTTTATGAAGTAAATGTAAGTGGAAAAGTAGGGGAGTTTGATGTTGAACTTGTTGAAGAATTTTTTCATGCACTTGTAGGAAATGCAGGAATTACAGCACATATTATACAAGATAGAGGAAGAAATAAACACCATATTTTAGAAGCTTCTTTTAAAGCTTTTGCTGTTGCATTACGACGAGCATTAGTAAAAAATGAAAAACTAGGAATTCCAAGTACAAAAGGTGTTTTATGATTGAATTAATTGTTTTAGATGTTGATGGAACTTTAACAGATGGTAAAATCTCTTATACTTCAACAGGTGAAGAGACAAAATCATTTGATGTTGCTGATGGTTTAGCAATAGCTGTTTGGACAAAAAACTTTGGTAAAAAGGCTGCAATAATCACAGGAAGAAACTCTTCTATTGTAGAAAAAAGAGCAAAAGAGTTAAATATAACTCATTTACATCAAGGTGTTAAAAATAAACAAGAAGTTTTAGAAAAAATCCTTGAAAAAGAGGGCTTAACTTGGAATCAAGTTGCTGCTATTGGTGATGACTTAAATGATTATAATATGCTAAAAAAAGTGGGACTTTCATTTACGCCTGCAAATGGAACACACTATTTAAAAGATTTTGTACATGTAGTTTGTAAAAATAGTGGTGGAAATGGAGCAGTAAGAGAAATGCTTGAATACATTTTTAAAGAAGATGGATTAGAAGAGGACTTTTTAAACGCATGGGTATAAAATCTTTTGTAATTGCTCTTTTATTTATAGCAACGGTTTCATATTTTATTCCAGTTAATAATTTAAAAAAGAATACAGCTGAAAAGGATTTACCTTTAGTTGTTTTTGAAAAACCAATAATGTATACATTAGATGATAAAAGTGTACATAGAATTATTATTGCAGACCAAGCAGTTAAATATGAAAAAAGAGATGAAATGTTTAATGCTAATATTACTTTAAAAAATCAAGACCCTACAAAAGATTTTAACAGTGAAAATTTAAAAGCTGATTTAATTGTAAAAAAAGGCGATGTTTATACTTTAACAAACAATGTAAAATATAAAAGAGATAATTTTATAAAAGTTGATACAAATGAGTTAATTTATGACGATATAAAGAAAATTGCAAAAAATAGTAAACCTTTTGAAAGTATATATAATACACATTTTTTTAAAGGTACAAATTTATATTTAGATATAAATAATGATTATATTACTGCAAAAAATGCACATTTTGAAATAGATGTTGATAAAAATTTAAAAGGAAAAAAATGAAATATTTAATTGGAACTCTATTATGTTCTACACTTTTATTTGCACAAACTGAAACTTTAGTAATTGATGCGCAAGATTTTCAAGCAGATGATAAAAAAGGAATCTCAATTTTTACAGGAAATGTAAAAATAAAAATGGGACAAGATAAATTAAATGCAAATAAAGTTGATGTATATTTTACTACAGATAAAGATAATAAAAAAGTACCATTAAAATATGAAGCTACAGGTAAAGCTGATTTTGAGATTGTTACTAAAGATAAACACTATATTGGTAATGGTGACAAAATAATTTATTCTCCTCAAAAACAAGAATATACAATTATTGGAAATGGATTTTTACAAGAAAAAAATGATGATAGAAAAGTTTACGGTGATACAATTTATGTAAATCAAATAAGTGGTGAAGCTAAAGTAAAAGGTAGTGAAAACAAACCAGTTAGATTTATAATAAATGTTGACCGTGGCGAAGATAAAGGAACAAATCAATGAAAATAGTTGATGCAAAGTTTTTGCAATCTGCACAAAGTGTAAATGATTCTCCAGCTCCAAATGTAGCAGAAGTTGCATTTTTAGGGCGTTCAAATGTGGGGAAATCTTCACTTTTAAATACATTAACAAATAGAAGTGGTTTAGCTAAATCTTCTTCTACACCAGGAAAAACACAGTTAATAAACTATTTTGAGATTAAATTTAAAACAGATAATGAAGAGATGCCTTATATTTATTCAAGATTTGTAGATTTACCAGGATTTGGTTATGCAAAAGTTGCAAAAAGTTTAAAAGCTCAATGGAATAGAAATTTAACTGAATATTTACAGTTAAGACCAAATTTACAGATTTTTGTACATTTAATAGATGCAAGACATCCAGAACTTGAGATTGATAAAAATGTTGATGAATTTTTAAATGAGATTAAAAGAGGTGACCAAATAATTGTTCATGCTTTTACAAAAACAGATAAATTAAAACAAAATGATTTAGCTCAATTAAAAAGAGTTTATCCAGAGGGTATTTTTATATCAAACCTTAAAAAAAGAGGTATAATGGACCTTCAAAATAAAATTACAGGATATTTATTTGGAAATTAGATTTTATAAACCAACTGTAGCTGATATACCTCTAATGCAAGCATTAGTAAAAGAAGAGGTTGAAAAAGGAAAAATTTTACTTAGAACTGAAGATGAAATGGCAACAACAATTCGTTCTTATACGGTTGTTGAAGTTGATGGAAAATTAGCAGGTTTTACAGCAACTCATATTCATTCTCCAAGACTAGCAGAAGTAAGAAGTTTAGTTGTTGGAAAAGAGTTTCGAGGTTTAAAACTTGGGAAAAAACTTGTAGAAGCCTGTATAAATGAAGCAAAAGAGTATGGAATAAAACAACTTTTATCTTTAACTTATGAAAAAGGTTTTTTTGAAAGTTGTGGTTTTAGAGAAATTTCAAAAGAAGAGATACCTGAGCATAAAATCTGGGCAGATTGTATTAGATGTAAACATTTCCCAATTTGTGATGAAATCGCGATGGTAATTGATTTATAAATTAGATAAAAACTAGAAGTTTTAACTTCTAGTTTTTTCTTGAGTTTAAACCTTTAGATTCTTCAAGTCCTAACATAATGTTCATACATTGAACAGCAGCTCCACTTGCACCTTTACCAAGATTATCAAGTCTTGAAATAACTACCATATCAGTAGCGTTTTCATAAACAGAAATCTCTAAACTGTTTGTATTGTTACATTTCATTGGATTTAAAAGTCCTGCATCAAGATATGAATCATTATCTTCAATTATCTTTACAAAAGTTTCATCTTTATAATAATCTTTATATAAATCTAAAATCTCTTTTTTTGAAACAGCTTTTTTGAACTCTTTTTTAACTAAATAACTCATTACAAGCATACCTTGTTTGAAGTTTCCAACACTTGGAGTAAATAGTGGAGCTTCTTCTAATTCTAAAACATATTTCATTTCAGGAAGATGTTTATGATTAAGAGCAAGTCCATAAGGTCTTTGACCTCCAATATCTTCAAATTTTCCATTTTCATAATCATCAATCATAGCTTTCCCTCCACCACTAAAACCTGTAATTGAGTGGCAAATTAGTTTATGAGAGTTTGCTAAAATACCATTTACGATTAGAGGTTTCATAGCAATAATTAATCCACTTGCATGACATCCAGGAACACAAACTCTTTTTGAATTTTTGATTTTTTCTCTTTGAGTTGGTGTTATTTCAGGAATTCCATAAGTCCAAGCAGGATTAGTTCTAAAAGCTGTACTTGCATCTATTACTTTTACATTATCATTTGTGATTAAACTAACTGATTCAATAGAAGCAGCATCAGGAAGACATAAAAAAACTAAATCAGCATTATTTAAAAGCTCTTTTCTTTTGTTTAAATCTTTTTTTTCTTCCTCTTTTATACTTAATAGTTCTATTTCTTCTCTTCCTTCTAACATCTCATGGATTTTTAATCCAGTAGTTCCGTGTTGTCCATCTACAAATATTTTATATTTCATTCTTCCCTCAAAATTTATTAGAATTATTTTTCGATAGTTTATCTAAAAGGTTCTTTTTTTTAGTTTCAAACCAAATTTCACTAAAAGTTTTTATTGCATTTTTTATCTCAAACTCTTCAAAACCACCAAATCCTAAAGCTATTACTTTTTCTAAATTAAAAAATTCTTTAAAATATATTTTTACTCCTTTTTGTTTGGCAATTTTTTCAAGTATTTCTAAATCAAGAGTTATAAGTGGTTTTATCAGAAGATTTAATCCACTTCCTTCTCTTAAAATTTCTATTTCATCTTTTAAATACTCTTTTAAATACTCTTTCATTTGATTATGTTTTTTTCTATTTGAATTTCTTATTTTTCTTAAGTGTTTTTCCCAATATCCCTCTTTTAAAAATAGTGTTAAAGTTTTTTGAATATCAATAGGAACTTGTGAAAATCTGAAATTAAAGTTTTGATGATAAATCTCTAATAATTGTTTTGGTAAAACAATATATGATATTCTTAAAGCAGGAGACAAAGCCTTTGAAAAAGTACCAAGATAAATTACATTATTGTTTTCCAATCCTTGTAAAGATGGAATAGGGCGATTATAATAACTTAGTTCACTATCATAATCATCTTCTATAATAAAAGCATTACTCTTTTTTGCCCAATTTAAAAGTTTTAATCTATTTGAAATAGGCATTGTAACACCTGTTGGAAATTGATGGGAAGGTGTTATATATATGGCTTTTGAAGAACTTTTTTCTAAAAAGGATAAATCTAAACCATTTGTATTTACTGGAATTCTTTCTATTTCAAAAGAAAAAAGTTCAAAAATCTCTTTTGCAACATTATAACAAGGAGCTTCTATTGCTATTTTATTTGAAAGTTTTTTTAAAATAGTTGATACTAAAAATAGACTATCACTAAATCCACTTGTAATAATGATTTGTTCTTGGTTACATAAAACAGCTCTTGAAGAAGATAGATATTTTTGTAACTCTTCTCTTAATTGAATAATCCCTTGTTTTTCAAAATATACTCCATAATTAATATCTTCTTTTACCACTTTATTATAAAGTTTTAGCCAAATTTTTTTAGGGAAAGAGTTTATATCAAGGCTTGCAGGAAAAAAATCTATTTTATAATTACTATTTTCTTTTATTTCTTCTTTTTCATTTTCTAGTTTAGTATCAAATTTTTCAAAAATCTCTTCACAAACAAAATAACCACTTTTTTCTCTACTTTGTATATATCCTTCTGCGTAGAGTTGATTATAGGCAGTTTGAACAGTTGTTTTACTAAGTTTATAATCACTTGATATTTTTCTAATTGAAGGAAGTTTTTCACCAGCTTTTAATTTTGTTTTGATTTCATCTTTTAATTGTTCATAAAGTTGAATATAAAGGGGTGAATAATTGTTAAATTTATACATAACTGTCCTTATAAAAAAAGTAAAAATTGTATCTTTTTAAAGGTACAAAATATTGATATTATACGAATAATTACTTAAAAAGGAAAAAAATGAGAAGAAAAGAGTTTGATGTAAAAGATGAAAATAGCATAAATGAGATTCTACAAACTTGTGAATATGGAACTTTAAGTCTTATAAGTGAGGGGAAACCTTATGTTGTAGCTTTGAATTTTGTATTTTTTGAAAACTCGATTTTCTTTCATGGAGCAAAAGAAGGGAAAAAAATTGAGGCTATAAACTCAAATCCGAATGCAGCTTTTTTAGTAGTAAAACCTTACTCATTTATCCCTTCATATTTTAGTGATACGATGGCTGCTTGTCCTGCAACTCAGTTTTTTGCTTCAGTTTTAATTGAAGGGAAATTAAAATTTATAGAAGATGGATATAAAAAAGCAGAAGTTTTAAATGCTTTGATGAAAAAGTTTCAAAAAGAAGATAGTTTTGAAGAAATTGCTTATGATAAAGCAATGTATACAAAAATGCTTGATAAAACAACAATTATAGAGTTAAAGATTGAAACTCAAAGTTGTAAGATAAAAGTAGGGCAAAACTTAAATGAAGAGAGAAAAAATAAAGTTATGGAAAAGCTAAAAAACAGAAATTTACAAATAGATGAGGAGACTATAAAACAGATGAAGTTGTACAGTTAAAAAAGATTATAAAATCTTTTTTAACTGATTTTTTATAATAACTGGTACAAAAAACATAGAAACTACATAAGAGATTAAAGTCCCACCTATTAATGCAACTCCAAGTCCTCCAAATACAGCATCATTTGCTATTAATGCACTTGCAAATACCATTGTTAAAACTGTTAGAATAATAGGTTTAGACCTTGTTGCCGTTGCTTTTGCAATTGCTTCGTTTATTCCTAAACCTTTTTCTTCAACTAATTGTTTTGAAAAATCTATAATTAGAGTTGAATTTCTTGAGTTTATTCCAATAAGTCCTATAAATCCAATAAGTGAAGTTGCTGTTAAATAAAAAGTATCTGTTGTTATTAAATCCATAATTATATGAGCAATTATAACTCCAATAATTGAGATAAAACTAGATAAAACAATTCCTCCTGAAATAGCAAAACTTTTATAATACATAACCATCAAAAAGAAGATTAATACAAGTGCTATAATAAATGCTCCACCTAAATCAATAAAAGTGTCAATAGTTACTTTTAATTCTCCATCAAATACTAAATCAAATCTTTCGTTTGTTTTTTTATCAATAAATGCAAGATTTAAAAGATTTGTTTTTATAACTTCATAATCATTTGATAAACTCTCTAACATCTCATCTCTTGCATTTAAAAGAGGGTAAATTTGACTATCTTTTGAAGTCTCTGCAATTACATTTATCATAGGATTTAGATTTTTTGAGGTAATTGTTGGTTCTTTTAAACTCTCTTTTATAGTAACTAATTCAGAAATATTTATCATATTTCCTTCTGTATTCATAAGTTTTAAGTTTTCAAGTTTTGTTTTTAAAGCCTCTTTTGATGAGTTATTTAAAGTTCTTGAGTCATTTAATCTTAAAAATATTGGAATTTGACTTTGAGCATTTTTGTCATTTATAACAGCTACATTCATTCCTTCAAAGGCTAAATATAAGATGTTTTTTAATTGGTCTAAATCAATTTTACTCATAATAACTTTGCTACTATTCACTTCTAATTCGTACATTAAAAAATCATCATCAGCTAAAATATCAATATCAACTAATGTTGCTTGATTTTTTAAAATTTGTGCAATTTTTAAAGCAAAATCTCTTCTACTTTCAAAAGTTTTTCCACCATAAATTTCAGTTACTATTGAAGCAAGTACAGGAGGACCAGCTGGAAGTTCTATAAACTTGATATTTGCATCATATAAAGAACAATTTTTTTGTACATCATCTCTTAGTTTTGTTACAAGATTATAACTTGTAATATCTCTATCTTCTTGTTTTTTGATATTTACCATTAATTCAGCTTGTGATTCTTTATTTTTTAAAGCACTTTGTTTTACTAAAGCTGCAAAATCAAGAGGTTGACCAACTCCCATAAAAGCTGAAATATTTGTAATATTTTCATCATTTTGAATATTTTTTACTATACATTGAACAACTTGTTTTGTTTGATTTATACTTGAACCATCTTTTAAATCCACATAAATTGAAAAGGTATCTGAATCTTTACTTGGAAGCATTTTTGCTTTTGTAATATGTGTTGGAAAAGTTAAAACACTCAAAACAAATAGAATAAAAGTTATTAGATAAACTAAAAATGATTTTTGTTTACTCTGTAAAATACTGAATATAAATTTTTCTAATTTCATTTTAATACCTTACAAAAATTTTTTTACAAAATATGGAGTAAACGCATAAGCAACAAATAAAGAAACAGCTAAAGAAATAGGTACAAAAACTGGAAGTGGATGCATAAATTGTCCCATCATTCCACCAACAAAAAACATTGGAATAAAAGTCATAATAATTGCAATTGTAGCTATATTTGTTGCATTTCCTATCTCATTTGTGGCATTTATAGTTAAAGGTGTTATATCCATCGTTGGTGATTCATTTTTATGTCTGTGAATGTTTTCAATTACAATAATAGCTGCATCAACAAGCATTCCTAATGATACAATCAAAGCAAAAAGAGTAATTCTATTTACCGTTTCACCTAACATAAATCCAATAAAAAGTGTAAGTGATAAAATCATTGGAACAGCTAAAGAGACAATCATTGCTTCTTTAAATCCTAATGTAAAAATCAAAAGAATGGCAATTATAACAATTGAGATTAATAAACTAAATACAAGTTCATTTACAGCTTTATTTGCTGTATATCCATCATCTCTTGTTATTATATATTTTATATTTTTAGCTAATAATTCATCTTTTATTGAATCCATATAAGAAAAAATCTCTTTATTTATAGTAACTGAATTAGCACCTTTTAGTTTTGAAGCACTTAGGGTTACTTGATTTGATTCTTCAAAATCATTAGCCGTATTTCTTGTATAAATCAAAGCCTCTTCTTTATTTTGTATATCATAAGATTTTTCGATTGTTGCAATATCTTTTAGATAAATTGGTGTTTGAGAATTATAAGAGATGATTAGATTTTTTAAATCATTTTCATTTTCAATTGCTTGTTTTATCCCAAAAACTACAATAGAAGAATCAGTTGTATTTGTTGTGATATTTGGAGTTTTATAAGATAATGCTTGAATTTGTTTCATAACTTGTCCTAAAGATAAGTTATAACTTGAAAGTCTATTTGAATCAACTAAAACATTAAATTGTTCTTTATGTTCCCCTTTTAAATCAACAAGAGCAACATTTTTTATTTTATTTATCTCTTTTGAAATACGACTTACTTCATTATAAAGTTCAGTTTTTGAAATCAAATCTTTGTTATTTTCTTTTGCACTATAAAATGCAATTGTTGCTATTGGAATATCTGTATCAATATCCATAGTTTTAATTATTGGTTGCATTGCACCTTGTGGCATCATATCCATATTTCTCATTACTTGGTCATAAAGTTTTAAATTTGATTTTTCTTTATCTTCTCCAATATAATATTGAACTTGAACAATTCCCACAGAATCTTTAGCATATGAGTAGATATGTTCAACCCCTTTTATTTCTCTAATTTTCTTTTCAAGTGGTTCGATTATTACTTTTTGAATTTCACTAGGAAGCGCACCTGGAAGTGCAACAATAACAACTCCACCACTTACTTTTATTTGAGGATTCTCTTCTCTTGGCATAAAAACTAATGAGATATAACCTAATACTAAAATAAAAATTCCAAAAATTAGCGTTAGTGGATGATTTATAAAAGCTAATGATAATTTTCCCGCAATATTAAGTTTTTTATCTATTTTACTATTCATTCACAAATTCCTAATTCTCTAAATTTAGTAAAATTTTAGAGTACATTCCAGGATAGATATTAAAATCTTTTTTATCAAAAGAGATTTTTAATACAAAAGAGTGTGTTAAATCAACTGTATTTGGAATAATTGCACTTATAGTTCCTTGGGTTTTAAAATTTTGTGAACTTATCTCAATATCTACTTTTTGACCAATTTTTATATTATTTAGATTTGATTCAGAAATATTTGTTTTAATTAAAAGTGTTGATAAATCAGTTAAAACAAATGCAGGCATTCCAGGTATTGACATTTCACCAGCTTTTATTGATTTTTTTATAATCAATCCATCATTTGGTGCTTTTATTTTTAGATAATCATATTGAGTATTTATCTCTTTTAATTTTGCTTTTGTTATATCTATCATATTTTTTGTATTTGTTAGATTTAGTTCCATTTGTTCAACTTCATAAAGTGAAACTAAATCTTGAGCTAATAGATTTTTATATCTTTTTAGATTTACTTCTATGTTGTTTTTTTGATTTTGTAAAATTTGAAGATTTAATTCAATCTCTTTTTTATTTGAATCCATATTTGATGAATCAATTTCATATAAAATATCACCTTTTTTTACATTTGAACCTTCTTTTACGTAAACCTCTTTTATATAACCCATATTTCTACTTGTGATTATTTTTTCATTATCTGATTCTACTGTTCCTGATAACTCTATTTGAGTTCCTGCAAATAAATTTATACAAAAAAGTGTTGTTAATAGTGCCTTTATCATTAGTTATTTTCCTCTTTGATATTTTGTCCTA
Organism: Arcobacter ellisii; assembly: GCF_003544915.1. Classification (NCBI taxonomy): domain Bacteria; kingdom Pseudomonadati; phylum Campylobacterota; class Epsilonproteobacteria; order Campylobacterales; family Arcobacteraceae; genus Arcobacter; species Arcobacter ellisii. Next base: position 1,100,807 of record NZ_CP032097.1, read on the forward strand.
AAATAAGATTTATGTTTGCTAAAGCAAGAGCTTTTTCATATCTTGCTTGAATTAGCATAGATTCATTTTTTCTATAATTTGCCTCTTGCAAAAGTAAATTGGTCATAGAAATTAGTCTATTTTGATACTGTAATTTTGCTTGTTCAAGGATATTGTTAGCTAAATTTTTAGCTTCGATTTTTTCTTTTAAAATAGCCTCTTTTGCTTCTAAATTTAAAATCGCTTTTTTTAGTTCAAGTTTAATAGCATCTTTTAATTTTTCTTGATTTAAAGTTGCTTTTACGTACTCTATTTTAGATTTTTCTTTTTCTACATCACGTGTTCCATCAAATAAAGTAAGTGATAAACCAACTAAAGCTATATAATAATTTTTATCATCATCAATAGTTAATTTATCATCATTATAACCATACTCTAAATGAGAATAAAGAGTTGGATAATAAGCACTTTTTGCTATTTCAATACTCTTTTTATTTGCATTTACTTGAATATCTTGTATTTTAATTTCATCTCTATTCTCTAAAGCAATTTTATAAAGTTCTTCTTCGTTTGGAAAATGAAAATATCTATTTTCAAGCTCTTGTACATCACTTATTTCATCATTTGAACTTAAAAATCTAAGATATGCTAAAGCTAATTGAAAATTGTTTTTTGCTTCAATAAGTGTTGAGTTTATATTAAGCTCATAAACTTTAGCTTCATTTACATCAATTTTTGTAACAAATCCCTCTTTGTGAAAAGCATCTGCACTTTCAACAATTTTAGAAACAGCAATTTTTGCTTTTTCTAAAGCTTGAACAAAATCTTTTGCAACTACTGCACTATTGTAAGCTTTTAAAACCTCAAACTCTAAAGTTTTTTTATCAAGATTATATTTTAATTCATTTGCTTTTTCTTGAAGTTTTAAAATATCCTTTTGATTTGAGAGTTTAAAACCTGTAAAAAGTGGAATATCATAAGTGATTTTTGTATTAAAATTGTTTCTATCATCTGGATAGTTTAAATCTGTTGGTTGAATGTCAAAATTACTCATATCTCCAACTTGAGCAAATCCAAAATCTCTAAAACTTGCTTCCCTTGAAGAGAGTTTTGAATTAAAAACATATCCTGCATGATTTGTTCTATTAAACTCTTCACTAATAGAGAGTTTCCCATAATTTATGTAGTCAATCATTTTTGAATCAAGTTTTGATGAATCAATATTAAGTTGTTGTTGTTGTAAATCTTTACTATTTTTAATTGTCATTTCTAAAACTTCTTCGAAGTTTATACTTTGAGCATAGGTAAAAGAAACAATAAGTAAAGATAAATAAATCTTATGCATATAAATAAATCCTATGTATATTAAAATTTTGTGATTATACTATAAAAAAGCCATCTTTTTTAGAACAAATATAAAATTTATTTATAATATAAAATTAAATTCTTATTATTATAAATTTTAATTATTAAAGAAATAAATTGATATAATCACTTTTAAAAAATATATAATCATTTTAAACATATGTTTATCTATTTTGTCTTAAAATTTTCGAGTTTTGTGTCTAAAAAGGACTATAATGAAAAAAGTATTTAAAATACCTTTTGTTTTTTTTCTTCTGATTTCTTCTTTATTTTCAAATCCAATTGAAAACAAATTCCTTCAATAACACCTATAGATTGGCTAAAAGCAAATATAAATAACCCAAACTTAGTAATTGTTGATTTACGATTGTACGAAGATTATCAAAAAGGGCATTTAAAAAATGCAGTAAATATCCCTGGTTTAGAATCTTTATTTGATGATAACTTTTTTATGCCAAAACTTGATATTTTAAAAGAGTTATTTAGTAAAGCAGGAATTGATTCAAATAAATTAGTAGTTGCTTATGACAATGGAGATTTTATTTGGGCTGCTAGGTTTTATTGGATATTACAAACTTTAGGGCATGAAAATGTGGGAATTTCAAAAGTTGCTTATGGAAAAGAGTTGATGGACAACTTTGAAATCTCTACAGTTGATTTTATTGCAAATAGAAGTGAGTTTATCCCAAGAATTGATAATTCAAAAATAGAGACAAAGTTAAGTACACTTCTTTCTATTGGAAATAAAACTATTATTGATGGAAGACAAGAAGAACATTATGATGGTAAAAAATCAATTGCAAAAAGATTTGGACATATTCCAACAGCTAAAAATTATGCTTGTACACAAAATTTCCAAGTAAATGAAGCTGGGAATAAAATGAGAGAATTTTCAGAGTTAAAAGAGATATATAAAGATATTCCAAAAGATAAAAAAGTTCTTTTATATTGTGATGGTGGGGCAGATTCAGCTTTAAATTATATTGTTTTACAAGAATTAGGTTATAAAACAGCTGTTTATGATGGTTCTTGGGCAGAGTGGGGCAATGATGAATCAGTTCCAATTGAAAATCCATCAAAATAAGCAGTTTAAAATATGAAAGGTTCTATAAAAAGTAAATTAACTTTTATTATTTTAGCTGTAACAACAATTACAAGTGCAATAGGTTATATCGGTTTTATCTCTTGGTATATGAATGAACAATATAAAAAAACAATAGAATTATCAAATACAATTGGTATAGTTATTTCTCAAGATGTAGGAAAACTTATACTTTTAGATGATGTATCAGCAGCAGCTGATATTTCAACTCAATTAAAATCTTTTACAAATCTTCAAAAATTAGTTTTATATAAAAAAGATGGAAAGCCTATTTTACAGTATAACATTGATAATAAAAGTTTTGATGTTCCAAAAATTGATTTTAAAAATATAGATGAAATTTCAAAAAATGAAAATCTAATTACAATTTATCACAAAGCAAATTATCAAGATACATATTTAGGAGTTGTTTTTTTTGAGTTTAAAGTAGAATCTTTAAGTGATATTATAAAAAAAGATATTTTTGTAATAATCCTAATTTTTATGTATGTTTTAGGAATTTCATTTATTCTTGCAAAAACATTTGCAACAAAGTTTACAGAACCAGTTTTAAAATTAGTCTCTTTTCTTGAAAGAATTGATAAAACAGAATCTTTAAGTAAAAGAGTAATAACAAGTGAAAAAAATGAGTTTGGTAAGTTGTATAAAGAAGTTAATACAATGCTAGAACGAATTGAAAACTCTTATTATATTTTAAAAGTTGCATCAGCTGCATTTGAAACTCAAAGTGGAATGATAATTACAGATGCAAATCAAAAAATTCTTCAAGTAAATAAATCTTTTTCAAAAATTACAGGTTATACTCTTGATGAAGTTATAGGTAAAAAACCAGCTCTTTTTAAATCAGGATTACATAATAAAGAGTTTTATGACAAGATGTTTGATTCATTAAGAAAGAATAATTTTTGGATGGGTGAAATTACGAATATAAAAAAAGATGGTTCACTTATAAATGAGCATTTGATTATTCAATCTGTTTTAAATGAAAAGAATGAAGTAATTTATTATGTTGCCTCTTTTTTAGATACAACAAAACAAAAAGAGATTGAAAATCAATTGGAAATAAATCAACAAATTTTATTACAACAAGCAAAACTTGCAGCAATGGGAGAGATGCTAGAAAATATTGCTCATCAATGGAAACAGCCTTTATCTATAATCACAACTTTGACTTCTGGAATTCTTTTAAATAAAGAGTTGAATATATTAACCGATGAGTTTTTAAAAGATGGACTTAATAACATAACAAATTCAGTTAAATATATGTCAAAAACAATTGATGATTTTAGAAATTTTTATAATAACAAATTAGAAAAAAAAGAGTTTTCTATTAAAAATTCTATTGAAAAATCTTTAGTATTACTTTCATCTAAATTGATGAAAAATAATGTAATTATTGTTAAAAATATTGAAGATATTGAAATTTTAGGTAATGAAAATGAACTTATTCAGGTTTATATGAATATTTTGAATAATGCTATGGATTCATTGGAAAATTTAAAAGATGAAATTAAAATCATAAAAATAACTGGAAGAATTGAAGGAAATAAAGCATATATTGAGTTTTTAGATAATGCTGGTGGAATAAATGAAGAGATTATTGATAAAATTTTTGATAGTCATTTTACAACAAAAGATGCGACAAAAGGAACAGGAATTGGTTTATATATGTCAAGAATTATTATATCAAAGGCAAAAGGAGAATTAAATGTTTTTAATAAAACATTTGATTTTAAAGAAAAAAGCTACAAAGGTGCAAATTTTATAATAACTTTGCCTCTTAAATAAAAGCTATTTAAAGGATTGTGCTAGATTTCCAATTATTAATTGCCATCCATCTATTATGATGAAAAAGATGATTTTAATAGGTAGTGAAATCATAACTGGTGGTAACATCATCATCCCTAGACTCATAAGAATTGAAGCAACGATAATATCAATTACTAGAAATGGTAAAAAGATTAAAAATCCTATTTCAAATGCTGTTCTTAATTCACTAACAATAAATGCAGGCATTAAAAGAGTTAATGGTACATCATCAATATTTTTAGGATTTGGTTCTTTTTTTATTCTGTAAAATAGTGCTAAATCAGCTTCTCTTGTATTTTTAATCATAAACTCTTTAAAAGGTTTAACACCTTTTTCAAAAGCTTCTTCATATCCAATTTTTTCATCCATATAAGGAACAATTCCCTCTTCCCAAGATTTCTTAGCATAAGGTTCCATAATAAAAATAGTTAATATAAGTGCTAGAGAAATTACAATTTGAGTTGGTGGAGTTTGTTGTAAACCCATTGCTTGTCTTAAAAGTGAAAATACAATTACAATTCTAGTAAATGAAGTAACCATAAGTATTAGTGTTGGTGCAAGCACCATTAAAGTTAAAATAACTGCAATATTTATTGTTTTTACAAATTGGGCAGGTTCATTTAATGCAGCAACAGAAAGATTTACAATAGGAGCTGTATCTTCTGCAAAGGCTAAAATAGAAAAAAGTAAAAAAGAAATTATAATTTTCAAAGAAAATCCTATTTAAAAAATGAAGCCAATATTATCTAAAAAAGCTTTAAAAGGGCTATAATCACTTTTGTGTTGTCTCTGTAGGAACAGTGATATATCCTAAATCATATAACTTATCATAGATTTTACTAGCAATATCTCCTGCTGCTTCTCCTCCATGTCCTCCATGTTCTTCTATAACAGTTACAACGTATTGAGGATTTTCAAATGGACCATAAGTTGTAATCCAAGCGTGTGACCTTTGGAAATATTTTAATTCACTCTCTTTCATCCTAACTTTTTCAGATTGAGGAATAGATACAACTTGTGCTGTTCCCGTTTTTGAAGCAATTGCAATTTTTGAATTTATATGTCTACTTGCAGTTCCTTTTGGAGCATAAGAAACATCATACATACCTTTTCTCATAACATCTAAATATTTAGCTGGGATATCAACTTCTTTTGGTTCTTCATAATTTGCTTTAAAAAAGTGAGGTTTTGGAAGTTTACCGGTTGCTATATATGCTGTATATCTTGCTACTTGTAAAGGAGTTACAAGCATATTTCCTTGACCAATAGATGTAATTACAGTTTCTCCCACATACCAAGGTTGATTAAATCTTTTCTCTTTCCACTCTTTATTTGGATTTACTCCCACAAATTCATTTATTTGATCTACTCCAGTAACTTGTCCAAAACCTAATTTATCTAAGGTATGAGATATTTTATTTATCCCCATTTTTAGACTTCCTTTGTAAAAGAAGTCATCACAACTCTCTGCAATAGCTTTTCTAAAGTTCACACTTCCATGTCCAGTTGATTTCCAGCATCTAAAATTTCTATTTCCAATAGGTAAAGAACCAGAGCAATTTATTGTGTAATTTTCTCCAATACCATTTTCTAAAAATGATAATCCAACACCCATTTTTATAACAGAACCAGGAGGATATAAACCATTTATGATTTTATTTGTAAAAGGATGATTAAAATCATTTCTCATCTCATTCCACTCTTTTACAGAAATTCCTCTTGCAAAAATATTATTATCAAATTCAGGAAAAGATGCAGCAGCAAGCATTTCCCCATTTCGTGCATCCATTACAATAACAGCACCACTTTTTCCTGTAAATATTTCTTGAATATATTTTTGTAGTTTTACATCAAGTGAGATTCTAATATTATTATCAATTGAAGCCTCTTTTTCATAAAGAACTTCAATCTCTTTATTTAAGGCATTAACTTTTACATCTTTGAAACCCATTTCACCTTGAAGTTTTGAGTTATAAACTTTTTCTAAACCATTTTTCCCAATGATTCCATTGTAAGAAGATAATTCATTGTTTAAAATATCAAGTTTTGAAGCTTTCCCTACATAACCAATAATATGTGAAGCTACCTCTTTTTGGGGATAAGCTCTTTTTGATGAAGATTCAATTTTTATATCATCTTCAGAAGCTAAGATTGTATATTTTGGGAAAAATTCATCATAAGGAATATAATCAATAACCTGAATAAAATCATGATTATATGATGAATCATTCTTTTTATACTCTTTTATTAGTTTATCTTTTTCATATTCAGGAAGATGTTTTACAATTGTGTCAATTATTTTTTCTAGGTGTTCTTTATTTTTATAAGAACTTAAATGAGGTTTTACTAAAACAGAAAATCCCATTTCATTGATAGCTAATTTTTCACCATTTCTATCTTCGATAACTCCACGAACTGGAATTTTATTTATTCTATTAATATAATTATTTTTTGATAACTCTTCATAATATGTGTTTGATTTTATACTTAAAAAATATACCCTTGATAAAAGAGTAATTCCAATACCTAAAATAATTAAAAAAACTATATTTAATCTTATGTTCAAAGAAATACTCCAAAAAATAATAAATCAATTATTAAATTTACAATTAGTGATAAAAATATTCTTTCATCCATTCCAAATGATAAAGCCCACATAATCGTTAAACCTATATAGAAAAACATTATGTATATATAGCTGTTTATTAAATTAAATGAAGTTGAATTATCGACTTTTGGAAGAATAAAAATATATATAAATAAAGATAAAAGACTCAATGAAAAAGGTTTTAAACCACTATTAATTTCAATAAATAAAAAAGCTAAAATAACTAAAGCAAGTGAATATAAATATCTTTTTCTAAGACATCTATAAAATGCTGTAAATATAATACCAGAAAGCATAATAAGTAAAAAATGTATAGAAGCAATAGTATTTATAGTAATTGCAATTATTAATACAATAAATAAAAAAAGTGGATTATCTAAATTGTTTCTTGTCATATAATTTGTGCTTTAGTTTTGATTGAGTCAGGATTATATTATAAAAACTCTTATACAAATCTCAAAGTTTATTTAGTGTTTTATCTTTTAGTTTTTCATCAATATCTTTTTTGTTATTTGATAAATCGTAAATAAAAGAAAATATCTCAGCAACTGCTCTATACATCGAACTTGGAATCTCTTTATCTATGTCAATTTGTGATAATAATTCTATTAAATCTTCATCTTTTTTTATTGGTATATTATTCTCTTTTGCAATTTTAATAATATTTGATGCTGTTTCACCTTTTCCTTTTGCAGTTATTTTTGGAGCATTATCTTTTTCTATATCATATTTAAGTGCAACAGCTTTTTGGGTTAAATTTTTATTTATATTTTCTTGCATTTTAAACTCTTATATCTATACCTGAACTAATATTTTGATTATAGGCATTGTTCATGTAAACTTGTGTTGGTTTATTTTCTTCTTTATTCTCTTCTTTCATATCAAGAAGTTTAATATTTACAGGAATTAAATCTACATTATTTAGTGCTATTTTTAGTTTTTGCATATTGTCTCTAATTGCAACTTTGAAATGTTCCCTTTGTGCATAAACTGTTAAATCAAGTTTATTTTTATCATATAAAGCAAGCATTAAATCAACTTTCCCAAAATCTTTTAAAGTAAGATTTATTTGACAAAAAAACTTCTCTTCTTCAGTTTTTTTCATACTTATATTTCCATCTTCTAACATTTCCCAAAAGAATGGAAGATAAACATAGTTTGAATTAGAAGTTAAAGAAGTTAGTTGTTGATACTCAATTTGAGTTAATAATTTATCCACTTGTTTAGCTAAATCTTGTGATTTTGGGTCAGTTTTAGAAGCTAATTCATCTTGCATTTGTAATAAAACAGATTTCATATCATCACTAATTTTTGCTTCATTTTTTGGATTATTTATCATATCTTGAATTAGGTGTTCAACTTTATCTACCAATTTTGTTAGATGATTTTGTATATTAAAATTTTGTGGATTTAAACTCTCTAAATTCTCTTTTAAACTATTTAAAAGTGGAGTTAAGTTTGAAGCAAAATTATTAGAAAAGGTGCTTAAATTATTATTTGAAAAAAAAGTTTGTAAACTATCTGCTTTTGTAAATAAATCGGGCATTTTTAATAGATTATCAATTATTGGTAAAATATTTTTATTTTGTAAAATAGGATTTTGAATAATCTCATTTTTAATTTGAACTAATAACTCTTTTGTCTGTAAATTAATATTCTCTTTTATCAAAGGGTTTACGATCTCTTTTGTTTGAGCAGTTTGTACAGTCGTTAACTCTTTTTGTGGTAAATTTTGTGTGTTTTCTATCTTTGATTCAATTAAACTACCACTATTTATAAAATCTTTTAATTGAGTTGTTAGATTTGACAAATTTTGTGTTTGAGTTGGTGTTAAAGAACTATTCAAATTTTGTAAAGCTGTAGTTAAGGATTTTAGATTATTACTAAACTCTTGATTATTTGTGGTATTTTGAGTTGTTATTGGTGTTTGTAAAAGTTTATTTATAAGTTCATTTACCTGTTTTGCTTGGGGAGTATTTATATCTTTTACCAAGTTTTGTATTTGAGTTAAAATATTTTCAAGTTTTGTATTTGAATTTAAAGATAGTTTAGATTCTAAAAAAACACCTGAATTTTTTAGTTGTTCTTTTAGTGTATTTGCATCCATATCTTTTATATTTTTTAAAAAATTCTCAATTAAAGGTTTGAATTTTTGTAAGTTTTCATCCCCTGAAATATTTTCAAGTAAATTTGATAAATTGTTAGAGACATTTCCCAAATCTTTAAAAATATTTGAGTTTTTTAAAATATTTTCAATTGTTGTATTTGATTTTGTTCCATTTTTTATATTGTCAAATAACTCTTTTAATACATCATTTACTGATGTTGAATTGTTTTTAATCATCTGTTCTAAGCTTTTTGTATCAGCTTCTTTTAGAACATCTTTTAAAACCTTATTATCATTTGGCAAAAGTATATTTAATAAAGTGTTATTTGAAACTATCATACAAAAGTATAACATATCTACATATTATCTACACATTTTTTTAGTTATACTTTTTTTATGAAAAGAAGAAACTTTATAAAATTTAGTGCTACTTTAGCACTTTTATTCTCATCAAATGTTGCAATAGCAAGAACTATTTCAAAAGAAAAATTAGTAATTTTAGATGAAATTTTTAATATTATTTTCCCAAAAACTTCTACAATGCCAAGTGCAAAAGAGTTTAAAGCTTTAAATTATTTAGTTCAAAATATTTCCCATAAAACTTTTGATGATGATGACAAAGTTTTGATTGTCGATGGAACAAAAGATTTTAGCGAGAGTTTTCCAGAGTTTTTAACTCTAAAAGATGAAGAAAAAAAAGAGTTGATTTTTAGAATTATAAAAAGTAGTTCTTATGCAAAATCTTGGATTTCAAAACTTACATATTATGGAATTGAAGCTATGTTTAGTGACCCAATTTATGGTGGAAATTTTGAACAAATTGGCTGGAATAGTGTAAAACATAATATTGGTTATCCAAGACCTTTAAAAACCTATGGACAAAAAATATGATATATGATGTTTGTGTAGTTGGAAGTGGAGCAGGTGCTGGTCCTATAATTTATGAATTAAGTCGTGCAGGTTTAAAAGTTTGTGTTTTGGAAAAAGGCGACATTTACAATGAAAAAGATTTTTCAAAAGATGAAATTGTTGTACGCCGTGATATTTATACACCAAATTTAAAAGAAGAGTATCACACTATTGAAGAGTTTGTAGATGGTTCTTGGGAAAAATTTCCAACTTATGAAACTGGTTGGAGTTTTTGGAATGGTTCAATTCTTGGTGGTTCTTCAAATTTTATGAGTGGATATTTTCACAGACTCAAACCAAATGATTTTAAACTAGCTTCAACTTATGAAGTTCCCCAAGATTCAAATATCGTAGATTGGCCAATAAGTTATGAAGATTTAGAGCCATATTATACAAAGGTTGAAGAAGTTGTTGGAGTTTCAGGAAAGGTTCAAAAATATGCTTTTTTAGAGCCAAGAAGTACAAAAGATTTTATTTATCCACCATTAAATGAAAATAAAATAGTTGATTTGATTGATAAGGCTTGTTTGGATTTAAACTATACAAGTATAAAAACTCCAAGAGCAATTATTTCAAAACAAAAAGATGATAGAAATCCTTGTTATTACTCAAATTATTGTGGTTCTTATGCTTGTTCTAGTGGAGCAAAAGGAAGTTCAAGGGCAAGTTTAATAAAAGATGCACTAAAAACTAACAATGTTGAAATATTAGCAAACTCTTTTGTCATAAAACTAAATACAGATAAAAATAAAAAAATAAAAAGCGCCACATATTTAACAAAAAATGGAACTAAAAAAGAGGTTTTTGCAAAACTTTTTGTTTTAGCAGCTCAAGCTGTTGAAACTTCAAGGCTTTTATTAAATTCAAAAGATGAAAACTTTCCAAATGGAGTTGCAAACAATAGTGGAAATGTAGGTAAAAACTTCCTTTCAACAAGTGGTGGAATAATAAGTGCTACATTTGATGAATCACATCTTCCTTTAAAAGATTTACACGCATCAGGACTTTTTGTTAATAGGTCGATTATGGATTGGTATTATACAAAAGAGTTCAAAGGTGGAGTTATTGATGTACTTTTTGAACATCAAAATCCAATAAGAAGAGCTTCAAGTTTAAGATGGGATGAAAATGCAGATTTAAGAATAGGGGAAGAGTTACAAAACTCTATTTTTGAAACCTTTACAAAAACAAGAACTTTAAATATGGAAATATTCCTTGATTGGACGCCAACTGATAATTCATTTATAAGTGTTGATGAAAAATATAAAGATAAATATGGCATCCCTGTTGCAAATATACGAATTGGAAGTCATGAAAGAGATTTAAAAATAGCAAATTTCGTAAAAGAAAAAGCAGTTAAAGTTTTTGAAAAAATGGGTGGTAAAAATATAGTTTCTGATATCTCAGCACTTCCATCTTCAAATTTACAAGCTGGTGGTTGTAGATTTGGAGATAATCCAAAAATTTCAGTTTTAAATAAAAATTGTCAAGCTCACGAAGTTTCAAATCTATTTGTAACAGATGGAAGTTTTATGCCAACAGGTGGAAGTGTTCCTTATACTTTTACAATTTATGCAAATTCCTTTAGAGTTGCAGATTTTTTAAAAGATAATTATAAAAAGATAATAAATTAAATCATTTTTTAATAAAAACTTCGCTAAATTGCACCTTTTAATTGTAAAGAGGAAATATTAGTGAAAAAAATAATAATAGTAATATCAACTTTAGTCTTAAGTTTATTTAGTGATGATTATATTCCTTTAAGTAATCTATCAGATAAACAAAAAGAGGAATACAACTTTATAAATAAAAATAGTATAGAAAAAATTGAAGAAGATAGTTATAAAAAAGTTAAAGATATAAAAATTTTAAATAATCAAACTAAAGAAGAAAAACAAGAACTATCAAAACCAATAAATAATGAATTTGTTAAAGAATATAAAAAAGATAATATTTTAAAAGATGAGAGAAAAATAAGCCAAAATAGTTTTAGTGAAGATTTTTCAATAATTCCAAAAATTTCATATATGAATGTTTCAACAGATATTGAAAAAGAGAGTATAGAAAAAACACATGAAGTTATACCTGAGATTTTGTTTACTTATAAAAATCATAATTTAAAATTTGATTATTTAAGTTCAAATGTAAAAACTAATTTATTATCTAATCTAAATTGGGCAGATTTTAATTTAGATACAAAATGGTATAGATTAGCATATTTATATAGTTTTTATAATGTAAATATTGGACTTGCATATAATTATTTAGATATAAATTTTGGTTTATTAGGAATAAATGCTAAAGATAATCAAAAATTTGCTTCTATTGAAGCTCACTTAAAAAATAGTGAAGATAATTTTATAGTTGAATATGGTGGATTTTATGGGAAAAATGATGATATAAAAAATGCCTATGAATATTATCTAACTTTAGGATATAAAATATTTAGTAATGATAATTTAATTTTCAATGCAGGCTATAAAAATAGAACAATTGAGGATAGCGATTTAAAAATAGAGTATAAAGGTCCAATTATAGGAATTAGTAGTAAGTTTTAGTTTGAAATATTACAATTTGTAATATTTATCTTGTGTAAAAAAAGTTTTGGATATAATAAACATTATTACGATAAAAAGGTTTATTTTATGCAAAACATTAAAATCTGGCATAATCCAAAATGTTCAAAATCAAGAAATGCAATGACACTTTTAGAAGAAAAAGGTATAAGTGCTGATGTTGTAAAATATCTAGAAACAACACCTTCAAAAGAAGAGTTAAAAGATGTACTAAAAAAATTAAATATGAAAGCTAGTGAACTATTAAGAACTGGTGAAGATATTTATAAAGAGTTAAATCTTAAAAATGTAAATGATGAAGAAAAACTTATAGAAATTATGGTTGAAAATCCTATTTTAATTGAAAGACCAATTATTATAAAAGGCGATATTGCTGTTATTGCTAGACCAATTGAAAACTTGGAAGAACTACTTAAATGACTTATGAACTAAACGAAAAACAACAAAGAATTAAATATATCAGAGTTTTAGAAAAATTTTTTACAAGAACAATCTCTTTATTAAAATTAGAAAATTTTGATAAAGATTTATTTAAACAAAGAACTAAAAAAAATTATGATGATATGAAAAAAACTCAAGAAGTTGATTTATATTCAGAATATTATGCAGGATTAAAAGATTTTATAAATAAAACCATGTTTTATGTAGAAACACATACTGAATCTTTTGAAGAGGAAAGAGCAAATCTTTTAAAAGATGCAAATTTACTTCAAAAAGAAAAAAATAAAAGTAACTATAAAAAAGATAAACACAAAAAACAAACATTTAATGATGGCTATTAATGGAAGAAGTTGAGTATAAAAGTTTCAAATTATCTGGAATTATAAAAAAAGTTTTATATAAAAATGACGAAACAAAATACATAATAGCAGTTTTAGAAAATAATCAAAAAGTTTGTGGAACATATTTTGATACTGATATTGAAAAAATTGTAGGTGAAGAGGTAGTTTTAAAAGGAAATTGGACAACTCATAAAAAATATGGAGTTCAATTTGAGTTTGATACTTTGGAACTTAAAGAAGCGGAAATATTCTTTTTTCTTACAAAAATTGTAAAAGGTGTAGGAAAAAAATTTGCCCACGAACTTTTAGAAAAATACTCAGAAGAAGAGTTAGTTGAAATTTTAAATGAAAGACCAAATGAACTTTTAGATTTCAAAGGAATAAAAGATAAAAAACTTGAAACCATCGTTACTTCTTGGCAAAAATTCAAACACTTAAGAGAACTTGGCTCTTTTTTAGGAAAGTTTGGAGTTACTTCAAATCTTATTACAAAAATCTATTCAAGTTTGGGTGAAGTTGAAAATCTTATAGATAAAATCAAAGAAAATCCATATATTTTGATAAATATAAAAGGAATTGGATTTAAAAGAGCTGATGAAATAGCAAAATCACTTGGAATTGACCCAAAATCTGAGTTTAGAATAATGGCTTGTTTGAACTATACTTTAAGAGAATATTGTGATAATAATGGAAACTCTTCAATAGATAAATTTCATTTATATAAACTTTTAGATGAAAGTTTACGATTTTCAAACGAAGAACTTTTATATGAGCAAGCAATTTCAAAAATGTTAGTTGAAGAAAATATTTTTGTAACAAGTGAAAATAGATTAGCTCTTTCAATGCTTTATTATTCAGAAAAAAGAATTTTGGAATTTTTTGCAAGAAGAAAAGATGAAAAAAATAGAAAAATCATTGCTACTTTTGATGAATATTTAGTAAAAAAACAACAAACTTTAGGTTTTGAGTTAAGTGAAGAACAAAAAAAAGCAGTTGAACTTATAAATAGTGGTGAAAAAACTCTATTTTTGATTGGTTACGCAGGAACTGGAAAATCAACTTCAAGTAGGGCAATACTTGAACTTCTTGAAGAGATAATGAGTTATGATGACATTATGACTATTGCACTTTCTGGAATTGCGTCTCAAAGAATAAGTGATACAACAGGTTATAACTCTTCAACAATTCAAAGTTTACTCGTAAAACATAAAGAAAAAGATTTTTTCCCATATAAAGCCATTTTACTTGATGAAGCTTCAATGGTAAATTCAGTAACTTTTTATCAAATTATTTCAAAAATATCTGATGATACGATTTTTATAATTGTTGGAGATGATGGGCAGTTACCAGCAATTGGTGCAGGGAATGTATTAGCTGATGCTATAAAATATGAATTAGCTCCCATTTGTAAACTTACTAAAATATATAGACAAAATGAAAATCAAGCAATTGCTGTAATTGCAAATGATATTAGACGTGGGGAAGTTCCAGCTTATAAAGAAGAGTATGAAGATTTTAAATTTATTGATGTTTCTATTTCAAACTATTATTCAAAAAAGAATTCTGTCTCTTCAAATGATTTTGCCGATTTAAGGGGAGAAAATAGTGAATATATTTTGAATAATATTTTAAATATCTCTTCAACTTATATACAAGATTATTATGATTTCATAAAAAAGAAAAAAATATCAAATGCTTTAACACTTTTTCAAGTAATAACCCCAATGAAAGGTGGAATTTTAGGAGTTGATAATCTAAATATGCAACTTCAAAAACTTTTTAATCATACAAAAGGAAAAGCTTTTGTTTCAAAAGTTTATGAGTATAAATTAACTGATAAAGTTATTCATATAAAAAATGAAAATATGCGAGCTCAAACTATGAGTATGTACAAAAGTGGTTCAACAGATTTTTTAGAAAGAAGAGTTTATAATGGTCAATTAGGACTTATAATAAAACTTGATTTTGATGAAGAAAAATGTATTGTTTTATATCCAAATGATGATATGGTCGTGTTTTATGACTTTGAAACAGTTCATAGTCTGTTATCTTTAGCTTATTGTTTAACTATTCACAAAACTCAAGGTATGGAGTATGAAAATGCTTTAATTCCTATGAGTTTTTCCCATTATATTATGCATAATACAAAACTTTTATACACAGCAATCACAAGAGCTAAAAAAATGTGTTTTATTGTTGGGGAAGAAGAAGCTTTTAAAAGTGCTTGTAAAAAATTAGAAATAACAATTAGAGAATCTGTAATAAATGATTTATTAAGTAAAAAAGAGCCGAATATTGAGTCTTTTAATGAAGAAATGATTATTATTTAACAAACATAAAAGCAACTTTTTTGTATTATCTCTAAAATTTTTAAGAGGATTATATTTTATGATTACTTGGATGCAAAGACATAAAAAGTGGTTAGTAATTACTATTTGGATAAGTACAATTGCATTCGTTGGAGCTGGATTTGTTGGTTGGGGTTCTTACGAGTATGGGAAACAAGGTGGTGCAGTAGCTGTTGTTGGAGATAGAGAAGTTTCTGTTGAAGAGTATCAACAAGAGTATTCAAACCTTTATGACCAATATTCAAGAATGTTTGGCTCAATGTTTAATAACGAATTAGCTGAACAATTAAAATTAAAAGATGTAGCTTATAGACAAGTTTTACAAAAAAATCTAATTATGGCTTATGGTGATTCTTTAGGATTAGATGTTACTGATGAAGAAGTTGCAAGAGAATTAATAAAATATCAAGCTTTTGCTAAAGATGGAAAATTTGATAAAGAGACTTATATCAAAGTTTTAGCTCAAAATAAAATGACACCAAAAGATTTTGAAGCTTCTTTAAAAAGAAATCTTTTATTACAAAAAGTTCAAACTCTATTCCAAGTAAATCCTACTTCAAATGAGATAGAGAATATTAGTAAATTATTATTCTTAGAAGATGATATAACAATCAAAATATTATCAATCAATGATATTAATGTTGAATTAAAAGATGATGAACTAAAAAAATATTGGGAAGAAAATAAAAACTCTTATATGTCTGAAGTTTCATATGATTTACAAATTAAAGAAATCCCTTTAATCAATTCAAATTCAAGTGAAGATGATATAAAATCTCATTATGAAAAATTCAAAATTGATTATAAACATGAAGATGGAAAAATCAAATCTTTAGAAGAAGCAAGAGAACAAATAATCAAAGATTTAGATGAGAAGTTTACAAAAACTGAAGCTTTAAAAATCTATTTAAAACTTAAAAAAGATGAAGAGAAATTTGAAATTAATCAAACTTTTACAGAATCAGCTCTTCCATACTCTTCTGAAAACAGTACAAAAATTCAAGAGTTAAAAGAAACAGAAATAGTAAAACCATTTTTTGAAAATAATAAATACTATATAGTTAAATTAGTTAAGAAAAATCCTTCTACAGTTTTAGCTTATGAAAATGCTTTATCTCAAGTTAAAATAGATTTTGAAAAAGTTTTAAAAACTAAAAAATTAGAAGAAACAGCAAATACATCACTAAAAGATTTTAAAGGTGAAGAGATTTCTGGAATTACTAGAGAATCAGTTACTAAAATTTCTGGTTTAGAACAACAAGAAGCTGCTAAATTTTTAAATCAATTATTTTCTGCTACAACTAAAGAGGGAATAATTAAATTAGACAATAAAGTTGTACTTTATAGAATAAATAATTCAAAAATGGGTGATTACAATAAAACTAAAGATGATGTTGTAAAAGAAACAATAATCCAACTTCAAGAAGAAGAATTAATGTTAAATCTATTAAAAAGATTAGAAAATACTTTTGCAATTCAATCTTCAATCCAAGAGAAGGAGTAATAATTGAATAATACTTTTTTAGCAATAGATATAGGTTCTTCAGCTGTAACTGCAGTTATTGCAAAACATGATTTAGATAATAATATAAATATTTTAGGTACGGGTATTCAAAAAAGTAATGGTATTAATAAAGGTCTTATTATTAATATTGAAGAGGCTTCAAAAGCAATAAAAGATGCAGTTTCAGTAGCAAAAAGAAGTACAACTGAAATGATTGACACAACTGTTGTTTCAATTTCAGGAAGTTATTCAAAAAGTATTAGAAGTTCTGGTTCAGTAAATGTTCCAAATGGTTTAATAACAGAAACAGAAATAAATCAAGTAATGCAAATGGCATTATATAATGCTACTATTGTTCCTGAATATGAAGTTGTTCATGTAGTACCAATCTTCTTTAAAGTTGATGATTCTGTTGAAGTTGATAATCCTTTAAATATGAATGGTAGTAGACTTGAAGTTTCAGTTTATATAGTAACAGCTAAAAGAACTGCTTTAACAAATATCAAATCTGCTTTAAAAATCTCTGGAATAGAAATCGTAAAATTTGTTTTAGATTCATACGCTTCTGCACTTGCAGTTTTAGATGAACAACAAAGAAAATTTGGAGCGATTGTAATAAATTTAGGTTCTACAACAACAGAATTTGTTTATTACAAAGGTAATTCAATAATTTTTAATGGATTTATTCCTGTTGGTTCAAATCATATTACAAATGACTTATCAGTTATGCTTCATACTCCTCCAACAGCAGCAGAAAAAATAAAACTTGAATATGGTTCATTAACTAGAAACTATTCTCCAAATAATGAATTAGGTGTAACAAAAGTTAAAATTCCTAGAATTGGTGATGAAGAGAGTATTTCTGAAGTTGCTCTTGATTATATTCAAACTATTATTCATGCACGTGTTGAAGAAGTTTTAGTTTTAGTAAAAAATAAACTTAAAAAAAGTGGTTTATTAGACAATACTGGTTCAGGAATTGTAATAACTGGTGGTATGAGTTATTTAGATGGAATCAAAAAATTAACTGAAAAGATTTTTGATGGTATTCCAATTAGCATATCAAATCCAAAAAATATTAAAAATGGATTTATGAGTTTTGATGAAGCTAATATGGCAACAATTGTTGGATTGTTATTTTACTCATTAGGAACAAATAGAAGTTATCAATTAGATTCAAGTAAGAAACTAATTAAACCTTTAAGAAAAGATAGAGTGGTTGAGCCAAAAATTTCAGTTACAAATACTATGGCTTCTGAAAAGCCTACAATGGAAATGAATATGAATAATAAAGAACATATTCAAATAAAAGATAACGGAGCAATTTTAACACCTTTAATCAAAGATAAGAAAAAAGGTGTTTCAAAGTTCTGGAGTAAAGTATCGGAGTGGTTTTAATGGAAAATTTATTTAGAGTTGATGATATAAAAGTGGATATGCCAAGTAAAGTTTTATCTGATAACGTAGCTAAAATTGCTGTTATTGGAGTTGGTGGTGGTGGTTGTAATATGATTAACCACATGATAAACGAGGGTTCTCATAAAATTGATTTAATTGCTGCAAATACTGATTTACAAGTACTTCATATTTCAAAAGCTCCAAAAAAGATTCAATTAGGACTAAAACTTACTAAAGGTTTAGGTGCAGGAATGAAACCAGAAATTGGTAGAGATTCTGCTGTTGAAAGTTATGAAGAGATAAAAGGTTCTTTAAAAGGTGCTGATATTGTTTTCATTGCTGCTGGTCTTGGTGGTGGAACTGGAACAGGTGCTGCTGCAATAATAGCAAAAGCTGCAAAAGAAATCGGTGCTTTAACTGTTTCAGTTGTTACAAAACCATTCACTTGGGAAGGTAAAAAAAGAGCAGGTTTAGCAAATCTTGGACTTGAAGAACTTAAAAAAGTAAGTGATTCAATCATTATTGTTCCAAATGATAGATTATTAGAGATTATTGATGAAAATGTTGGTATGAAAGATGCCTTTAAAATCATTGATAATATTTTATACCAAGCTGTAAATGGTATGTCTGAAGTGATTTTAAATCCAGGAAATTCAGATATTAATACAGACTTTGCTGACGTTAAAACTATTATGCAACATAAAGGTATGGCATTAATGGGAATAGGGCGAGCAAAAGGTGAAAATGCAGCTCAAAGAGCATTGGAAGATGCAATTGATTCTCCATTATTAGATAAAGTATCTTTAAATGGTGCAAAAGGTATTTTAATTCACTTTAATATCCACCCACAAGTTTCATTATTTGCAATTAATGATGTTATGGGAACAATCAATGAAAGAATGGATTCAAATGCTGAGATTATTTTTGGTACAACATCAGATAGCACTTTAGAAAAAGATGAAGTAAAAATTACTATTGTTGCAACTGGTTTTGAATCAAGAAATGAAGAGTTTGATGAACCACAAGAAGTGAGTGAAGAGCAAGAACAAAATAATAATGCCGTAATGGCAGATAGTGAGAACTATTTAGATATTCCACCTTTAATGAGAGATTATATTGTTCAATATCAATTGAACTAAGATTTTTGATTACAAAAAAAGGGTTTAAACTTTAAGTTTAAACCCTTTTTTTATCTCTGTTAAATCTGGAAATCAACAGGTTTATTCTCTTTTTCATCATTCCATTCAAAAATAAAACACATAGGTAGTTTTTCATATTTGTTTAAAATTTTAGCAGTTATTAAAGCAGAGATAAAAATAGAAATAATCGCTAAAGCTGAAGCAAAAGCAAGTGTTGAAAGCCCAGTTAAACCTTGTCCAACTGTACAACCTATTGCCATTATTCCACCAGTTCCCATTAAAGCTCCACCAATCATATTGTATTTTACTTTGTTGATATTTTTATTTGCAGTACATCCAAAACTATATTTTTTGTTAAAAAATGACATAATAAAAGTTCCAGCTAATACACCAACAACCATACTAATACCAAAAGTTACTTCATTTACTTGATAATAAGTAAATAATTCTAATGTTTTTGCAGTTGGATATACAAAACTAATTCCTACTAATTCTATTTGTCTTTCCATGCTTTCTTGCCCAATATGACCGCTTACAAACCAAGCAGCACTAACAAGAAGACCTATTAATACACCATCTATTAAAGTAAATACTCTTTTTAGTTTTTTATTTACAGTAAAAAATAGAATAACAAATAATATTGCTAAAACAACATAAATATTCATTTGAGTATTTGAAATATATGAAGATATACTTATTAAAAATTCATTATTAATAAAAGGGTTAAATATATCATATAATAGTCCTTTTGTTGTTGCATATGCAAAAATAGCAATAAAAATAAGCGTAATTAAGGCATTTGTATCACCTTGGCCATATTTTACTAAACTTCTACTACTACAACCGTCAGCTATCATCATTCCACTACCAAATAATAATCCACCTAAAATTATTGCAAAATAGTTGATATTACTTTTAAAATAATTTGTTTGTGTTAAATCTAATTCAAAATGATTTGATATTAAAGTTGTAGATATTATTGCTACAATCATTGCCATAATAACAGAAGCTGCTCTTTTAGTAGATTTAATTAAAATATAATCCTTTATTGAACCACTAAAACAAAATTGATTTTTTTGTGCGATTATTCCAAAGGCTATACCAATAATAAGTCCTAAAATATTGACTATTTCATAAATTTCTAAATCAAACATTCTTATACCTCGTCATCTTCTGCTCTCATATCTTCTAAATCTTGAAGGATATTTACAGCATCTTCTAAAGATAATTGATTTCTTTCAATATGAAGTAAAACTTCATCATAAAATTTTTTTACATCTAACATATAATCTAATTCTATTTTATAATCTTCATTATCTTTATTTTTTGAAATTAATTTATCTAAAGCTTTTATCTCTTCATTTACTTCAACTAAAACGTCTGTTCTTAAAAGTTTTTCTAATTCTTCTATTTTATTCATTTTCTATTCCTTTTATTTTATATGATTATCAACAGTTGTTGGAATAATATTCCCACTTGCTTGATATTTTAACGAATCTGGAAACTCTTTATAGTGATTTCTTACTACATTTGCTAAGTTTTCTTTTGTTATTGTATCAATTAAACCATTATCATTTATGTTTTCAATTATTTTTATAAGTAACTTATCTTGTGGATTTGGAACTTTTTCTATCCAAGATTCTAAAAGTTTTTTATTTACAAATTTTGGAAGTGAGCCCATAATTCCAATATCATTTTCATTATGAACTAAAAGTCCAGAAGTTGTACCTCTATCCAAAGTTAAAACTTGGAATAGATATAAAGTATGATAATCAAGTTGTTTTTTAATATCTTGAACACTAAATGTTTGTCTATTTAAAAAAGCATTTTTTAAAATCAAAATATATCTATCAATTACAATTTCACCAAAATTTAATGCATATGAAAAATCTTTTTCTTTATCATTTGTTTTATAATTTTCTAAATAAAAATGAGAAATTCCTCTATGTCTATTTAATGCAGGAATAAAAAAGTATTTTTCACCTTGTTTTACACCTTCTTCAAAACTCTCTTTTGAAGCCTCTTTTAAGGCTTTCTCAAAAACTTTTTTATCTTCAAGATTTTCAATACTTGGATTTAGATCAGCCATAATTCGCCAATATGAATTTCCATCTTTTAAAATAGTTAAACTAATATGAATATGAATTGATGGTAGGTTTGGATTTTTTGGATGAATTATAGTTGAAATTGCAGTTGCACTATCCAAACTTTTTGTTGAATCATTTTCATAATGAACTTGTGATACATTAACGCTTGCTCTATTAAAAAATATTTCATCTCTTGCTTCAAATCTACTTCCCCCACCAAAAGTTCCACCATTTCTTAACCAAATAACTTCTTCAAATTTTTTATTTTCCCCATATTTTTCACTTAAATCATTTAGTTTTTCTACAAATCTTGTTTGTAAACTTCTAACTAATTCATAAGCTTTTTTAGCATCAGGGGATGAAGCAAAAATTAAACTCATTTACAAATCTCCTTTAAACAATCTTCAAATTCTCCAAATACCATCTTTTCTATACTACAAGCAATCATTAAATTTATAGGGTAATCAAAATCCTCAATAACTCTATTTTCTAAATCATAAGTTACATCATCTATAACATTTTTTTCATCTTTTGAAAAACTATCTATATAATTTTGCTCTTTTTTCATATAACCATATACTTTTTTTCCTAATGCAGTTGCATAACCACATTCCCAAACTGTTCCACTGTCTGCTTCTTTTCCTCTAAATGAGTTTAAATTTGCAATAACAATATCGCATTGATTTATCAAGTTTACATTAGCTTTAAAAATATCTTGTGCAATTTTTCTTTTTTCTTGATTGAAATCTACGATATTATCTAGTGGATATAAACCTTCAAATCCATAGTTTTTGCAAAGTTGTACATACTTTTTGCCAATCTCTATGGAATTACTTTCAAAAACATCAAATCCTGCTATATATATCTTTTTCATGGGCTAATTATATATAAATTTACTTATGAATAAGAAAGAAAATCTTACAATGATAAAAAAGCAAAGGAGCATATATGAAAAATATTTTAAATTACATCAAAATTAATGAACTTATTTCAACTTCTGGTCAGCCAAAAATAGAAGAGTTTGATTTGATAAAAGATGAAGGTTTTGAAGTAGTTATTAATTTAGCTTTATGTAATGCTTCTAATGCTATAGAAAATGAGGATAAAGTTGTAACAAATCTTGGAATGAGTTATTTTCATATTCCTGTAGATTTTGAAAATCCAAAAGCTAGTGATTTAAAACTTTTTATAAATGTAATGCAATCACTTGGAGCAAATAAAGTTTGGGTACATTGTGCGAAAAATTATAGAGTTAGTGCCTTTATGTATGTTTATCATAAATATGTTTTAAAAACTCCTTTTGAGAATATTGATTTATCAATATTTAATATTTGGAATCCAGATAAAACTTGGCAAGAGTTGATGAAAATAACTCTTGAAGATTTATACAAAGCTTAATAAATAGCTTTCTTATGATAGTTTAGATAGACTATCAAGCTTAAAATAAAAGAGTTGGGAAAAGTTTTGAAGATAGAAACAAAAGTAGAAAAATTCAATGAACCTTTATATTTAGAAAGTGGAAGACTTTTAGAAAAATTTGAAATAATATATGAAACTTATGGTGAGTTAAATGAAGATAAATCAAATGTAATTGTTATTTGCCACGCACTTTCAGGAAGTCATCACGCAGCTGGTCGATATGCAGATGAAGCAAAGCCAGGTTGGTGGGATAAATTTATAGGTGATGGAAAAGCAATAGATACAACAAAATATTTTGTGATTTGTTCAAATAATATTGGAAGTTCTTATGGTTCAACAAATCCAATGAGCATAGACCCTTCAACAAAAAAAGAGTATAGATTAAAATTTCCTGTTTTAGCAATTTCTGATATTGTAAAAGCTCAAATGAAACTATATAAAAGATTAGGCATTTCAAATGCAGTTGCAGTTATTGGTGGAAGTATGGGAGGAATGCAAGCACTTTGTTATGCAATAGAGTATCCAACTTTTGCTAAAGAGATTATAGCTCTTGCAACAACTGCATATACAAGACCGTGGGCAATTGCTTTTAATAAAATAGGAATTGAAGCAATTAGACACGACCCAATTTTTAAAAATGGAAATTATGCTAAAGATGATTTAAAAGCTTTAGGACTTCCTGGACTTGCTATTGGAAGAATGGCAGGATTAATCTGTTATTTAAGTCCAAACTTATTTAATAAAAAATTTGGAAGAGATTATGCCTCAACAGATGGATTATATGAACTTTTTGGAAGATTTGAAGTAGAAAAATATTTAGAATATAATGCTTATAGTTTCCCAAAATATTTTGACCCACTTTCATATTTATATATTTGTAAAACAATGAATATATTTGATGCGGGAAGAAATAAAGATAAAATAGAAGACTCTTTTGATAAAGTTCAAGCAAATTTACATTTAATTGCTTTTAGTGATGATATGCTATTTTTCCCTGAAGAGATGGAAGAAATACGAGATATTATGGTAAAACTTGGACGAGAAAATCAAGTTACATATAAATTAATACAGAGTCAATCAGGACATGATTCATTTTTAGTTGAAGTTGAAAAATTTGAAAATCATGTTAGAGAAATTTTAAAAGATAAATAGTTATTTACCAGATGAAAGAATAGCTTTATGGATATAATAGTTTATTCGATAGATATGAATACTTACACGATGTAACCATCTAATAGCTTCTAATCTATCTGAACCATCTGGAACATCAAGCTCTCCTGTTGCAATTTTATTTGCAATATCTTCTCTATATTTTTGATTCATTTTTTCTATATCTATTGTTAGTTTTTTACTATTTTTAATTATATTATTCCAGTCATTTGTCTTTTGAGCAAGAATACTATTTAGAATATTTGTATAAAATTGTTTTAAAATACTTTCTAATTCCAAAATATTTTTAGCACAAATAATTCTCTCTTCTTCCTCTTCACATCTTTCATGTAATCTTTGAAGATGGTCAATTGAATGAATTAAATCAACCAAATATGCCCAATCAGGACTATCTTTTTGTTTGATATGAATTTTATCTATAAATTCATGGGTGATATTTAATATATCTTGAACCTCTTTCATATCCATTCTTTTATAGTCTGATTTTTCATTTAATAAAGTTTCAATATGTTTTAATATGATTATGTACTCTTTAATAATAGTTTGTAATGTAACATTTAAAGCAATTTTGGGTTCTTTTAAAAACTCTTCATTAAAATTATTTATATCATTGTTAGATTTATCTTTTATTATATTTTTTATAAACAGAGCAAATATATTTGTAAATGGTAAAATTAGTAAAACACTTATAATATTAAATGAACTATGAAATGCAACCAATGAAATTTGTGAGTTTTCTAAAATAAAACCAGGTTTTATATATTCTAAAATAGTTATAAAAGGTGTAATAAACATAAAAGCAAATATTGCACTTAAACAATTGTAAATTACATGAGAAAATCCTGTTCTTTTTGCATTTATATTTCCACCAATTGTGGCCATCGCTGCTGTTATTGTTGTTCCTACATCCATACCAATAACTAAAGCTGCTGCTTGTTCAAAATTAACTGCACCACCATAAAGAAGAGTTAATGTCATCGCAATTCCAGCACTTGAAGCTTGGGTAATCATAGTAATTAAAATACCTATACTTATAAGTATTAGCCTTCCAGAAAAAGAATCACTAGGTAGAATATTTGGAGTTAAAATATTTTCAAAACCTTTAACTGCCTCTTGCATAGTATCAATACCAACAAATATTAGCCCAAATCCAGCTATTGCAAAACCAATTGAAGCAAGATTTTCTTTTGCAAAAAGTTTTAAAATCGCACCTAAAAAAATAAAAGGTAAAACTATTGTTCCTAAATCAAATTTGAATCCAAATATAGCAACTATCCAACCTGTAAAAGTACTTCCAATATTTGCACCAAAAATAATACCTAAAGATTGAGAAAAGCTGATAATCCCTGCACCTACAAAACCAACAGCTGCAACTGTGGTGGCACTTGAAGATTGTAATAAAGTGGTCATAATTGCACCACTTAAGGCTCCACTATATGGGCTTTTTGTAAAATGTAACATGGCATTTCTTAATGTATCACCTGCAAGTGACTGTAAACCTTTTGTCATGATTATTAAACCAATCAAAAAAATACCAAGTCCACCAAGAAGAGTAACAATAATAATTAACTTTGAAAAATCTATCATGTTAACACCAATGTTTTTTTTAGTTTACAAGTTCTTTTATTAATTATTGATATAATAAACAATTATATAAATAATAATGAGGATATTAAATGAATGAAGAGATTAGTTTTGAAGAAAAAGTTATAAAGGCAAAAGAACTTTTAGAAAAATTATCAAATCCACAAATAACACTTAGTGATTCAATAAAACTTTATAAAACAGGTATCAAAGAGTTAGAAGATGCGCAAAAACTTCTTGACGAAGCTAAGCTTATCTTCTTAGTTGAAAACAAAAATTAATCTGATTATTTTAAAGAATAATCAGATAATTTAACAAACGTAAAACCTTCTGCTTTTAATTTTTTAATAACTCTAATAATTCCTTCTCTTGTATAAGATTCAGGATGATTAAAATGAACTATTGCAATTTCCCCACCTTTAACATCTTCAAAAGCTTTTTCGATTTTTTTAGCTGTATATGTTGCTCCAGCATCGCCTAAAACAGAAAAACCAACAACTTCTTGTTTTAAACTATTTGCAATTTTAACAGCAACTTCATCATAATATGCAGTTCCTGAACGGAAATATTTAGGTCTTTTATTTGTTAATTCTTCAATTTTTCTTGCATTCAATTCTATTTCATCAACAAGTTCTGAAATATTTGCTGTACCATTTATTCCATAAACAGATTTTCCTTCAACAGAAGCTGGTTTATGTAAATGTCCATGATTCCCAATTTCAAATAGTGAATTTGAAGCTAGTGATTTAAAATTCTCAAGATTTTGATCAATCCATCTTCCATTTACAAATAAAGTCGCAGGAATTTTCTCTTTTTCTAAATATGCAATTAAATGCTTATCATATCCCATTCCACCTTCTGTTCCACAAGCATCCATTGTAAGAGCAATAATTTTTTTATTAGTATTTAGCTTTGTTTTTACACCTTTTACTTTTTCTCCCCACTCTTTAGGAATTTGTTTTTCATATTTTTTCTCAATAGATTGTTTTAACTTTTCATAATCATTTGAAGGATTAGTTGAAGCAGAGTTAGCACTTAATGCTAAAAGAGATAGTGATAAAAAAATTGAAAATTTTTTCATTTGTTGCCTTGTATTGATTTCTTTTTTATAATATGTAATTATAGATTAGGAATACTTGATTTTAGTCATAGTTTTTTAATTATAATTTGATATTATTACAAAATGATATAAAAATAATAATCTTTACTAATAAACTAAGGAATAAATAATGCAAAATGAATTTAATGAATATTTTAATAGACAAATAAAACTTTGGGGAGAAGAGGTACAAAATTCACTTCAAAATAAAAAAATAGCGATTATTGGAAGTGGAGGTTTAGGATGTACACTTGGAATTGCACTTGGAGCATCTGGAATTGGTGAGTTTGCATTTATTGATTTTGATACAGTTGGAGTTCATAATATTCATAGACAAATAGGTTTTAAAGTAGGGGATGATGGAAAATATAAAGCTGATGTTTTAAAAGAATTAATTGAATCAAGATGTCCATATACTAAAGTGACAGCTTATAAAGAGAGTTTTGATGATTTTGCAAAAAGAGATTTAGAATTTGATTTAATCATTGATGCAACAGATAATCTTCCAACAAGAGCTGCTATTAATGAATATTGTATGAAAAAACAACAACCTTGGATTTATGGAAGTGTTGAAGAATTTCATGGTCAAGTTTGTTTTTTTGAAAAAGCCTCTTATGAAGCAGTTTTTCAAATAAATGATAGAAAACCAAACGGAATCGCTTGTCCTATTGTTATGCATATAGGTTCACTTCAAGCAAATTTAGCTTTAAGATATTTAGCTGGTTTAGAAGTGAAAAAAGATGTTTTATACTATCTATCTTTTGATAATGAAGGTATTTTAAATACAAAAAAATTTAATCTTCCAAAAGCATAAATGTTAGATTTAGAAATTTTAAGTGCATTTTTTATAACTTCTATATTACTTGCACTTGTTCCTGGACCTGATAATCTATTTGTATTAACTCAATCAATGTTACAAGGTAAAAAAGCTGGTTTTATAGTAGTTTTAGGACTTTGTACAGGATTGTTATTTCATACATTTATGGTAGTTATGGGAGTTTCTGTACTTTTTCAAACTTCAATAATTGCTTTTACATTTTTAAAAATAATTGGAGCACTTTATCTTTTATATCTTGCTTGGCAATTATTTAAAAGTTCAAATTCTAAAATAGAAACAAAAAAATCACATTTGATTGAGTATAAAAAACTCTATTTTAAAGGGATTTTTATGAACATAACAAATCCTAAAGTATCTCTATTCTTTTTAGCATTTTTGCCACAATTTACAAATATAAATTTAGGGAATATCTCTTTTCAAATGTTAGTTTTAGGAATATTATTTATTCTTTCAACTATTTTAGTTTTTGGCTTAATTGCTTTTTTTTCAGAAAAATTGGCAAAAAATTTTAATAAATCAAATAACTTTCAAAATATTTTGAATAAATTTACAAGTTTTATATTTGTTGTATTAGCAATAAAACTCTTAATTACAAAACAGTAACAGCATAACCCAATCTTAAGCCCTTTTTAGATACACTATCCAAATTTTATACAAAAGATATGGGGAATTTTTTATGCCAAAAAGAGAAGATATAAAGTCTATTTTACTTATTGGTTCTGGACCAATTGTAATTGGTCAAGCGTGTGAGTTCGATTATTCAGGAACTCAAGCTACTAAAACGCTAAAAGAACTTGGATATAGAGTTGTTTTAATAAATTCAAATCCAGCTACGATTATGACAGATCCTGAGTTCGCTGATAAAACATATATTGAACCAATTACAGAAGAAGTTGTTGCAAAAATAATTAAAAAAGAAAATATTGATGCTATTTTACCAACAATGGGTGGGCAAACAGCACTAAATGTTGCAACATCTATGTATGATAAAGGTATGTTAGAAGGTATTCACTTTTTAGGAGCAAATCCTGAAGCTATTAAAAAAGGTGAAGATAGACATCTTTTTAACGAAGCAATGAAAAAAATTGGTATGGATTTACCAAGAAGTGAAAATGCATATAATTTAGAAGAAGCTATCAAAGTTGTAAAAGAGATTGGATTTCCAGTAATTTCAAGAGCTTCATTTACACTTGCTGGTGGTGGTTCAGGTGTTGCTTATAATATGGATGAATTTAAAAAATTGGCAGCAGCTGGTTTAGAAGCAAGTCCTATTAATGAAATCGAAATTATGGAATCTATGCTTGGGTGGAAAGAGTATGAGATGGAAGTTATTAGAGACCACAAAGATAACTGTATTATCGTATGTTCTATTGAAAACTTAGACCCAATGGGAGTTCATACCGGAGATTCTATCACTATTGCACCTGCTCTTACTCTTACAGATAAAGAGTATCAAGATATGAGAAACGCATCTTTTGCAATTCTTAGAGAAATTGGTGTTGATACTGGTGGTTCAAATGTTCAATTCTCAATTTGTCCAAATACTGGAAGAATGATTGTAATTGAGATGAATCCAAGGGTTTCAAGATCATCTGCACTTGCTTCAAAAGCTACTGGATATCCTATTGCAAAAGTAGCAACTTTATTAGCTGTTGGATTTACTCTTGATGAAATTACAAATGATATCACAGGAACTGCTGCTTCATTTGAACCTGTAATTGACTATATTGTTACAAAAGTTCCAAGATTTACTTTTGAAAAATTCCCTAAAGCTGATTCTACTTTAACTACTTCTATGAAATCTGTTGGTGAAGCAATGGCTATTGGAAGAACGTTTAATGAATCTATTCAAAAAGCTCTTTGTTCAATGGAAACTGGTCTTATTGGATTTGATAGAATTTTAGATAAAGATTTAGATTTTATTAAAAAAGAGATTAGAAGACCAAATGATAAAAGACTTTTATATCTAATGGAAGGTATGAGACAAGGTTTATCAAATGAAGAGATTTTTGAGTTATCAAAAATTGATCCTTGGTTCTTAACTAAATTTAGAGAACTTCATGATTTAGAAAAATCAATTAATGAATCAATATTAACTGATGAAAATTTCATGAGAAAAATTAAAACAAATGGATTTAGCGATAAAATGATTGCTAAATTAATAGGTAAAACAGAAGAAGATGTTTATCAAGCAAGAAAAACTTTAGATGTTGATTTTGAATACAATGAAGTTGATACTTGTGCGGCTGAATTTAAAGCTTTAACACCATATTTATACTCTACAACAAATATTACAAAATTACCAAAAGTTTCTAAAACAGAATCAAACGAGAAAAAAGTTATGATTATTGGTGGTGGACCAAATAGAATTGGTCAAGGTATTGAGTTTGACTATTGTTGTGTACATGCATCATTTGCTTTAAATGAAATGGGTGTAAAAACAATTATGTATAACTGCAACCCAGAAACAGTTTCAACTGATTATGATACATCAGATATTTTATACTTTGAACCAATTGATTTTGAACATGTTAGAAGTGTTGTTGAAAAAGAGAATCCAGATGGTGTTATCGTTCATTTTGGTGGACAAACTCCATTAAAATTAGCAAATGCTTTAACAAAAGCAGGAGCAAAAATCATTGGAACAACTGCAGAAGTTATTGATTTAGCAGAAGATAGAAAAAAATTCTCAGCATTTGTTGAAAATATTGGATTATTACAACCAGATAATGGAACAGCTGTTGAAGTTGAAGAAGCAATAGAAATTGCTGAAAAAATCGGATATCCAGTTCTTGTTAGACCATCATTCGTTCTTGGTGGAAGAGGTATGAGAATTGTTTATTCAACTGATGAATTAAAACAATATATGGATGAAGCAGTTTCTGTTTCAAATGATGCACCTGTATTAATTGACAAATTCCTTGATAGAGCAATTGAGCTTGATGTTGATTGTATTTGTGATGGAAAAGAAGTTTACATTGGTGGAATTATGCAACATATTGAAGAAGCTGGAATTCACTCAGGTGACTCTGCTTGTTCATTACCTCCTGTTTCTATTAGTGATGATTTAATTAAAGAATTAGAAACTAAAACAAAAGAGATGGCTTTAGGTCTTGGTGTTGTAGGTTTAATGAATACTCAATACGCAATTCATAAAGGACAAATTTATTTAATTGAAGTAAATCCAAGAGCTTCTAGAACAGTTCCATTTGTATCTAAAGCAACAGGAATGCCACTAGCTAAAGTTGCAACTAGAGTTATGTGGGGTGAAACTTTAAGAGATGCTTTAAAAGTATATGATAAAGATATTGTTACTGAAAATAATGGTGTATTAAAACCAAAATTAAAAAATCATGTTGCAGTAAAAGAAGCTGTTTTCCCATTCAATAAATTAAATGGTGCAGATTTACTTTTAAGTCCAGAGATGAAATCAACTGGTGAAGTTATGGGTATTTCTGATAACTTTGGTATGGCATTTGCAAAATCTCAAAGTGCAGCTAAAAATAATCTTCCAAAAGAAGGAAAAGTATTTATTTCATTATGTGATTTAGATAAAGAATTTGCTCCAAGTATTGCTAAAGGTCTAACTGAAAATGGATTTACAATCGTTGCAACTGGTGGAACTTATAAAATTATTGCTGAATCAGGTGTAGATTGTGAAAAAGTATTAAAAGTTAGTGAAGGAAGACCAAATATTATTGATTTACTTACTAATGGTGATATTTCAATGGCTATTAATACAAGTGAAGCTAAAGAATCATCAAAAGATGATGGTAAAGAGATTAGAAGATCTGTATTAAGAATGAATGTACCATATTTTACAACTGTAGCTGCTGCAAATGCTGCTGTTGAAGCAATTAAAGTTTTAAAAACAAACGATGTTTCAACTCCAAAATCAATTCAAGAGTTTTTAAACGATTAATAATGAACTCTGATTTAATTTATCTTGTTCAAACAGATACAACTGTAGGTTTCTCATCATCAAGTGATGAGAAACTTTCACTTCTAAAACAAAGACCTCTTACAAAAAAAATACTCAATACTGTTGATTCTTTCTCAACACTAAATAAGAATACTAGAATTCCTAAAGAGTTTAGAAAGAAAGTTAGAAATAGTAAAAAAACAACATTTATTTATCCAAATGGTATGTCTTTCCGTGTTGTAGAAAAGAGTTCTAAATTTTATGATTTTATACATAAATTTGGTGTTTTATATTCAACATCAGCAAATAAAACAGGTAAAAATTTTGATAGAGAATTTGCAATAAGTGGTGCAGAAATTATAGTTGAAGATAAAAGAGGTTTTTATGAAACTACAGCTTCAACAATTATAAAGTTAGGTAAAAAATCATTTAAGAAATTACGATAGAATCACTATTTGATAATAGACTTTAAGCAAAAACAAACTCAAACTAAATTATAATTTCAATCTTCATTTTTGACCCTGTCGTCTAGAGGCCAAGGACGTCTGGATTTCCTCCAGAACACGCAAGTTCGAATCTTGCTGGGGTCGCCATTGATTTAAAGGGCTTTTTAAGTTTTATTAGATTTTACTATTTCCCACTTATTTCCCACTAAATTATTAAAATATAATATTTTAAATTAAAAAACATCTAATTATCAAAGTTACTTTTATATTTCTAAATTTAAGTTCATTTCAATTTATTACACTCACATTAATAAAATACAAAATTAATATTAATCTCAACATCAAAATGTAAAAAATAACAAAAAATAGCAAAAATTTCTGAATAAAAAATCTTCAATAAAATCAAATTTCCAAAAAGTTTTAAAATTTATCTTAGATAGTCTAATTTATCGGTCTTTTTAGTAGTTTTGAGTGAGTCAAAAATGCGTATATTTAGTATGCACTTATTTTAAGTATTAAAGCACATCTTCTGATTTGACATATAGAATTTTTAATGTTTATAATTTCATGTTTCAAATAATTATGAAATAAATACAATCTTTATAATAAAGGAGTTTTTCTATGAATTTACAAGAGCTAAATTCAATTTTACCACCAGAGCAAAGAAAACAAGCTTGCTTAAATCAGACTCAAGTTTCACAACTTTTAGGTGTATCTTCAAGTACCTTAGCAAACTGGAGAGCAGAGGGCATTTCTCTAGAATACATAAAAGTAGGAAAGGGTAAAAGTAGGGTTATGTATTTGAAAACAAAATTAGTAGAATTTTTGAATTCTAATCAAATTAAAGTTAGTTAGTTGTCCACTTTTAAAAAGTTTTGGCGAACGCTAAAAGTGGACTTATCCAATGTGTTGGACAACTGAATTATAGTCAGTATGTCCTTATTTACTATTGAAAAGTAAGAAGGTAAAGTATGTCAATAAAAAAATACTATTGGTTAAAATTAAAAGAAACATTTTTTTCAGATTTGAGAATAAAAAAATTGAGAAAAATGGCGGGTGGAGATACCTATACTATAATTTTCCAAAAAATTATGCTTCTAAGTCTAAAAGATAATGGGCTTATCAAGTTCCAAAATATAGAACAAAACTTACAAAAAGAGTTAGCATTAATACTAGATGAAGATGAAGATAATTTAATTGTAACTCTAGGTTTTTTAACTCAAACTAACATTCTAGAAAAAAAAGATGAAAGAACTTTTTACATTCCTTTAGTTGCAGAACTTACTGGTGTTGAAACAGATTTTGCAAGAAAAAAAAGAGAATATAGAGAAAGACAAAAAAAAGACAATGTCCTCCCCATGTCCGACAAGAGAAAAGAGATAGAGAAAAGAGATAGAGAAAGAGAAGATATACAAGAAGATATACAAGAAGATATCAAAAAACTTTCAATGTTTTCTTCTTTAACTGCAATTGAAATGTCAAATGTTGATATTGAAAAATTAGATGTCAGCGAAGCTACTATTAATTATCTAAAAAAACATTCATTATCAGAAGTTGTTAATTATGCTGTGGATCATGAAGATTATTTATTAAAGGAAATACTACAATGAATCATCTAAGCAAAAAACAATTACAAGAGAAGATATTGGAATTGGAAAAAGAAAGAGCTAGCTTAATCAGCTTATATTTAGCATCAGATAATTTGATAAAAGATTCAAAAGCTTATATTACAGATTTACTAACTACTCGAATGGAACTTGAAGAGGAGATTAAAAATCTAAAAAGTTATATAAAAACACCTTTTAGCGCTAAAGATGAATTTGAAAAAATAAAATTAGAATTAAGAAAATTAGAGGAGAATAAAAAGGGAGAAAATCCTGATAATTGGCGAAAGGAAATCTAAATGGAACAAAATATTTTTAAATATCTGATATCCATATTCGAAAATGTAACTGGAGATATTCAGAATGGCTTGTATCAAAGTTCGAAAGCGATTTTTGATAACGGATTTTTTAATATTGCTTTTGCTTTTGCAATAATTTATATCGGCTTTATGATTGCTTTTAAAAAATTTGGAAGTGAAGAAATTGCATATAAATCAATATGGACTATATTGGTTTTTTCAACTGTAAAAATGTTATTAATAAATCATTCTGTATATCAGAACTTAATTGATATTTTTAATTTACCAAGAGAAACATTTACAACAGCAATACATAGTTTAATTAGAAAAGCTAATAATTCAGCTGATATTGAAAATATCATCAATTCATTGTACAGCGCACAAACATTAATTACTAAAAGTATTTTTGATAAAGGAGGTATTACAGATATTGCTCCTTTTATTTATGGAATTATTGTTTGGTTTTCGGGGTCTTTATTGATGTTAGTGATTATTTTAAATACTGTTTTTTCAATCTTTTTAAGTGAGATTGTTTTAGCTTTATTACCTCTTATTTTACCTACATTAATTTGGAAAAAGACGGAATATGTATTTTTTTCATGGGTAAAGCTTTATATATCTATTTCTCTGTATGCTCCGTTTACAATACTTTTCGGTTTAGTATCAATAAAAGTAGTTGATTTAACTATGGTAACAGCTAAGGCAATAGATACAAGTTTTGAACAAAATATACAATATATTTTAGTTTTAATTTTAGCTCAAGGTTTAGTAATTATTGCGGTTTTTAAAATACCAAACATTATTAACCAGTTAATAGGAAGCTCAAATGAGGGAAGCAGTTTAACAAGTGGTGTAGGGTGGAGCTATGGTAAGCACATTTAGTAAATATACGGGATTAAAGTTTGCTGGTCAAGCGATTAATAAAACAGCAAAAAGTGCAGGTGTAGCAATAGTAAATAGGGTAAAAGATACATTGGCAAATAAAGTGCAAATTAGATAGGAGAGTAGAGCATGAAAGCTAACAGAATATTCAATTACGATGAAATAAAGTCGATTTTAAGCGCTTATAATAATCATCTGAAAGAGTTTGATTTATCAAAACCATTAGTTACAAAAATTGACTTATTGTGTTGGGGCAAAACCAATAACTTGGTGGTTTTTTTCAAAACTGATAATATCAAATTTAAAAGTAGTGTATTTTTTAATGAAGATTATTGTGCTAGAGATAAAAGTATTTGTTTTAAGAATTTAGAGCTGACTGGTAGAGAACTAGAACTATTTATTTCTCGGACGAAGAGAGGCTATCTAAACATTCAAAATGCAAAGCTTTTAGAAATATAAAAAGGAAAATCATGAATAAGAATTATACAATAGAAGAGTTAATTAAAAAAAATGAAACATCAAGAAATGAGAATTTGAAAATAGAAAATATGATTCTGAAAGCTGAAATTTCAAAATTATTCGACCAAAATTTATTTTTGAGTAGCGCTTTAGCTGACATGGCAGAACTGGCAAGAAAATCAATATGTATAGATGAAGATGAAATTGAATTACTTACAGAAACGATTGAAAAACAAAATATAAAACGCAGAGCAGAGCGTGAGTGAATTGAATGTGTGATAAAAATTGGGAGATTGATTTCTCCCTTTTATTTCTATACCCTTGTGGTATGTAAAACTATAAATAGACTAAGTCTATTGGATAGTGCGCACTATCCAATTGAAATTGTAATTTAGTTGCTTCTACCACAAGGGTAGATTCTTTTTATAAAAAAGGGAGGAGTTTTTCTAATGAGTTTTGAATATGAATTAGAAGATGAATTTGAAAAAAATAGTGGAACACCAACTCCAAAAGGTGGATTTAAAACTTCAAAAAATGATTATGAAAATACTACAAATAATTTCGCTGGCGAAAAAAATAAATTAAATTCTTCAAGTAAAAAAGTTGCAAAATCTTCTATAAATTTTCAAAAAGTAAATATCCATGCTTTTAAACATAATGCTAGAGAAGAAGAAAAAAAAGCTAATACAATCTTTGAAGAATATACAAAAGATAATGAGTTTGATATTGGCTCAAAAGAGGCATTGACAAAGTTTAATGAAATGTATAAAAAGGCAAAAGAAAATAGATTAGAAAAAGGACTAAATAAAACAGCTGATAAAAAAAATACTTTATGGGAAGCAATAGTAAATTTAAAAACAGAGCATAAGTTAGATGATGTTTTAGAACTCGCAAAAAAGATTGAAAAAGAAACTGGCTTTCAAACAATTCAAGTTGCAATTCATAAAGATGAAGGTCAAGAAAAAGATGGAAAACTAATTAGAAAAAATCATCATGCTCATATAAGTTTTTTTACACTTGATAAAGAAACAGGGCAACAAATGTATAGAAGAGAGCATATGAATAGAACTAAGCTTATAAA
This sequence comes from Arcobacter ellisii, assembly GCF_003544915.1. NCBI lineage: Bacteria > Pseudomonadati > Campylobacterota > Epsilonproteobacteria > Campylobacterales > Arcobacteraceae > Arcobacter > Arcobacter ellisii. The sequence goes on from NZ_CP032097.1 coordinate 1,137,323, forward strand.
GCTTCAAGATATTGTTGCTGAACACTTAGGAATGGAGAGAGGAGAACGTGGAAGTAAAGCAAAAAGATTAGGTCATAAAGAGTACAAAGTTGTTATGAAAGAGAAAGAAGAGTATTTAGAAAAACTTAGATTATTAAAATTAGCAATAAACAATCAAAGGGAAGAGTTAAAAGAACAAAAAGCAACTAGACCAGAGTATGCAAAGCTAGAGCAAGTAAATAAAGATTTAAAACAGCAATTAGAACTTAAAGAGCTAAGTTTAGAAGATTTAAAACAATTAATAGATGAAAAAGTTAAAACAATAAATATTCAAAATGAAAAATTAACTAAACTGGAGCAAAAAGAAAGAGATACAACTTTAACAGTAAAAGGGGAAATTTTAAAAGAGAGGGTTACTATCTCAAAAGGAATACTAAAAAAAGAAGATCGATATATTTATCATACTGAAAGTGTAGATAACTTTATTGTAAAATCAAAGAATAAAGAAGAAGAACTTAATCGTAAAGTTGAACAACTAGAAAAAAATAATGATATTTTACAAGAGAAAGCTAATCAATATGAGAGATTTAAAGTATTTGCAAAGGCATATTTTAAAACAGCTGACTTTGATAAAGTAAAAGAGCTTATAAAAGAGAAAATGCCTAGAATAGACGTTATAAAGACTAATGATAAAGATAGAGGATTTGAAAGAGATTAATAAAAAGTATTTTAGTGATATAAATTTCACTTTAGTGAGTTAAAATTAATAATTACTCACTAAAATATTTCTCCTTAATTTTTAAAAGTATAAGAAATATTACAAAATGTAATATTTCTTGTTATTAATTATTTTTTATTGTATTATGTCAAAAATAAATTAAAAGGTGAAAGAGTGAATAGTTTATATTTCAAAATAATTAAGTTATTAGCAAAAAATGAGTATGAATTAAAAGCTAGATATTAGCCAGCTTTAATATTTACTCTTATTTTTGAAGTAGCAATTGTTTCAAAATATTATCCAATTTTAGGATTAGGTTGGTTAGATTTATTAAAAATTCCATTAGTGGTTTTTTCGGCTTTATTTATTGCATTACTTCCAAAATTTTGTGCAACAACAATTTCAGGTTATATTCAAACACTATATTGGGATAAATTTGGTAATACAATTATTAAATATATTCAAAAAAGTAAGAATAAAGTATATCGTGATCTATTAGAAATATTTGATTGTGAAGATAAACTAATATCAAATATGTTAATGATAACAAGAGAAGATAAATTATTATTTCCAAAAAATATTTTTTATGGTTTTATGAGAAATTTTAGTTTTCTAATTTTTATATTTTTGATGATTAATTTATATTATTTTGATTATTTTATTATAGAAAATTTATAACCATGAAGATTTTAAATTAAATGCCCAAGAAACAAAAAAAATAGTTGTGAATAATAAATATCAAGAGCTATTTGAAGAACTTTTATCTAATTTATTAAATGGTCAAAAGAATAATTTTTATGATTTAGTTCAAAAAAACTTAAAACTTTTTGATAATAATATTTTTCTTTTTATTCAAGAGTTAATAAATCCTTTGATGTATAAAGTTGGTCAACTTTGGCAACTAAACGAGTTAAGTGTAGCAAAAGAGCATTTGGCTAGTTCTTTAATTGATGATGTGATTAATTATTATATAAAAGATAATCTTTTTCTTGATATTGATAAACCAAAAGTAATTATCTCAACTGTAGGTGATGAATTACATAATTTGGGAATAAAAATTGTAGGAAAATTTCTCGAAAGTAATGGATTTAGTGTAAAAAATCTAGGTTCAAAATTATCAAATAAAGAGTTGATAAATTCAATTTATGAACTAAAACCTGATTTAGTAATTTTAAGTGTAACCCTTCCTTCAAATGTTGCAACTTTGCAACAAATAGTAAAAGAGTTAAAAAGTGATTATAATCTTTTTTTGGGAAAAATAATTATTGGTGGACAAGGATTATTTGTAAATAATAAAATGATTTCCATAAAAGAGGCTGATTTTTGTAGTAAAAATTTGGAAGATTTAAAAATATTTCTGAAAACTTTAAATTACAGCATAAAAAATGAGATGGAAGAGATTATTTAATATATTTTATAATAATTTTAAAAAATAATTTTTTTAAATGCCATCAAATCAATGTTGAAATAAAATTATTATTTTATTTAACTTAATAATTAAGAAATGAATTTTAGGATAGTATTGTATATCTTAAAGAAAATTTGTAGGACATAAGATGGATTTAACTGTACTTATTGGGATAATTGGGGCTATTGCATCTATTTCTATTGGTGATATATTAGAAGGTGGTAATCCAGTTCACGTTGTTCATATTACATCTTTAATAATCGTTATTCCAACAGCAATGTTTGCAGCAGCAGCAGCTTGTGAAACTTCAGCTATAAAAGCAGCTTTTATTGAATTAAAAATGGTTTTTAAACAATTACCAATTGATTTTGAAAGTAGAATTGATGAATTAGTTGAGTATTCAATTTTAGTTAAAAAAAATGGAGTTCTTTCTTTAGAAAAATATCTTGAAGAAATAGATGATGAATTTCTAAAAGAAGCAATGAATATGGTTGTTGATGGTTCTAAAGAAGAACAAATAGAAGAATCTTTAGATGCAATTATTGAAGAAACAGAACACTATTATCACAGTGCATCTCACTATTGGATATTAGCAGCTGAAACATCACCAACTATTGGATTAATTGGTGCAGTTCTTGGACTAATCTTAGCTTTACAAAGATTAGATAATCCAGCAGAAATGGCAGCAGGAATTGCAGGTGCATTTACAGCAACAGTTACAGGAATTGCAGCATCTTATGTTTTCTTTGGTCCATGGGGAAATAAAATGAGAGCTAAAGCTCGTACAATTATAAAAGAAAAAGAGATAATTTTATATGCAGCAAAAGCTATTGTAAGAGGTGATGCTCCAGGTGAATTGAAGTTAAAATTAACTAAATTAATAACAGTTATGCCCTTAAGAAGTTAAAAATGGCAAGAAGACGACGAAAAAAATGTGAATGTCCTTCTGGCGAAAAATGGGCAGTTCCATATGCAGATTTTTTGAGTTTATTACTTGCATTATTTATTGCTCTTTATGCTTTAGCTTCTGTAAATGTAGAAAAACAAAAGGCTTTAAAAGAAGAGTTTTTTAAAATCTTTAATTTACATGTAGATACAAGTTCTATGGTAGATAGAGAAAAAATTTCTCAAGCGATTGCAGAAAATAATGCAAATATGGATGATGCTAAAGATACTTTTGCACAAATAAATTCAAAGTTAAATGATTTAGAAACTAAAAATGCAAATGATGGAAACTTTGAAGAAAGAATAAACGGGGCATTGATGTCGATACCTGCGCAACTTTTATTTGAAGATGGTAGAGCTGATATAAAAAGTAAAGATGCAACTGTATTTTTCTCAAGATTGGCTAAAATAATAACTGTTTTACCTAAAGATACACAAATAAATGTAAAGGGTTATGCTGAAGATTATGAAATTAAAGGCTCAAAGTATAAAGATGCTTTAGATTTATCAACAGCAAGAGCAAATAATGTAATTAGAGAATTATTAAAGTATGATATTCCAGCTGAAAAATTATATTCAAGTGGTTTTGGTTCAACAAAACTTTCTGAAATTAAAGATAGAAAAGCTGTTGAATTTGAATTTAAAACAACAAAACAGTTTGTTAAAGAGCATACTATTGATGATTTGTTAAAAGATAATTAGAAATTTTTAGTTTAAAGGAAGTGTGATTTGAAAGAAAAATCTATAGTTTCATATTTTTATGGATTTTTTGTAGTTTGGTTTATTGCTAGTTTATTACTCTATTTTTATGGTGGAATATTTGCAGTTTATCAAGGTACAATTTTATCAGTTCTTGAATTATCTTTATCTTTTGATAATGCAGTTGTAAATGCCACAATTTTGGCAACAATGGCTGTTGTTTGGAGACAAAGATTTCTTGTTTGGGGTATGATTATTGCTGTTTTTGGAGTAAGATTTATATTTCCTATTTTCATAGTATATTTTTCAACATCAATGAATTTAGTTGATTCATTTAATCTAGCAATAACTAATCCAGATGAGTATGAAAAAATAATAGAGAGTTCTCATCATGTGATTATGTCTTTTGGTGGGATGTTTTTATTGATGTTATTTTTGAAGTTTTTATTTGACGCAAACAAAGATTTACATTGGATAAAATATATTGAAAATTTTGCAACAAAAATATCAAAAAAAGGTGATATAAAAATTATATTTATTCTTTTTTTGATGTTAGGAATTACATATTTTGCACCAAATGAAGTAGTAATGGGCGATGAAATGGCAGTTGTAAATAAGATAGAAATACTTGCACCTATGTTAATTGGAATGATTGCTTTTTATTTAATAGAGTTTTTTAAAGATTTTATGGAAAAAAATAAAGAAGAAAAAGATTCTAAAGTTACTCAATTAAGTGGTGGTTTTATCTCTTTTATTTATCTTGAGATTATTGATATGTCATTTTCATTAGATGGAGTTTTAGGTGCTTTTGCAGTTACTCAAAATATTGTTATTATTATGTTAGGACTTGGAATTGGTGCGATGGCTGTTAGGTCTTTAACTATATACATGGTTGAAAAAGATGTTGTAACAAAATATATCTATCTTGAACATGGAGCTATGTGGTCTATTGGTTTTTTATCTTTTTCTATGATAATACAGATTTTTCACCATCTTCCATCAATGTTTGTTACAACTTTAGCAATTGTTCCAATTTCACTTGCCTTTATTCAATCAATTTATAAAAATAGACAATTTATTTTAGATAGTGAAAAATAATTATTAAAATATTTGGTTAAAAACCAAATATTTTATATTTTTCTTTCTTCATTTTTTGTTTGTACTGTTTTTGTATCTGCTTGTAATTCAGTATCATCATCACTTATTGCTTTTTTAAAGTTTTTAATTCCACTTCCTAAACCTTTTGCTAATTCAGGTATTTTTTTACCACCAAAAAGTAAAAGTATTACAACCATAATTACAACTAATTGCATTCCACTTGGCATATGAAACATTTTTTTCTCCTAAAGATATTTGAAAAATTATAGCTTATTTTTAGAAATTTTAATCAATAGATTTTAGATTTTTATTCAAAATAATAAAGCATTAATTAAATATAAATATAGCACTAAATAACAATAATTTTAGCACAAAATAAAAAGACCTAATTTGTAAATTAAAATACAATACGTTTCAAAATTCTTGAAAAAGAATCATCTTTTGTAAAATCTTTATAGGGGTTAAAATTAAAGAATTTACATAAAAAACAAAAAGGAAACAAATGCTAAAAATCTTTTTAGGATTATTTTTAACTATGTTGCATCTCTTTGCAAGTAGTTCACAAAGTGTAAGTGAAGTTTTTCCAGATATAACTATGACTTGGGTTGGAATTAGTTCTTTAGTTATATTTGTAATTGGTTACTATTTTATAGCAGCTGAAGATAAATATCATGTTGATAAAGCAAAACCAGCTTTATTTATTGGAACATTTATGTTTATGTTGATTGGTTTATATTACGTATTAAATGATTTAGATATAAATATTTTAAGTAATGATATGAATCATTTGATTTTAGAAATAGCAGGGATTTTCTTCTTTTTATACGTTGCTATGACTTATATTGAAACTTTAATTTCAATGGGAGTATTTGATAGACTAAAATATAATCTAATCTCAAAAGGTTATACATATAGAAAACTATTTTGGGTAACTGGATTTTTAGCATTTTTTATCTCTCCAATTGCTGATAACTTAACAACTGCGCTTATTTTATCTACGGTTTTAATTACAATTGATAAGAATAAAAAAGAGTTTTTAGTACCAGGTGCTATAAATATTGTTGTAGCTGCAAATGCAGGTGGTGCTTGGTCTCCATTTGGTGATATTACAACTTTAATGGTTTGGACAGCAGGAAAGGGTGTATTTACTGATTTCTTCTATTTATTCCCAGCTTCATTTATAGGGTTTATTGTAACTTCATTTTTACTTTCAAGATTTGTTCCAAATAGTAAACCTGCATTTGATATTTCAAAAGAGACAAAACCAGAGTTAATGACAGGTGCAAATATTGTAATTGCTCTTGGAATTTTAACAATTATTTTAGCTGTTATTTCTCATCAAGTTTTCCATTTTCCAGCAATGTGGGGGATGTTATTTGGTCTTGCTTTACTAAAACTTTATACAATTAGAATTGTTAAAAAATATAATAGTCCTTTAAATATTTTTCACTCAATTGCAAAAATAGAAAATAATACTTTACTTTTCTTTTTTGGTATTTTAGCAGCAGTTGGAGCTTTATATTTTATTGGTTGGTTAGGTTTAGCAGTTGTTGTTTATGAACCTGAAATGTTAGGGGCAACTTGGGCAAATATTGCTGTTGGACTTTTATCAGCAGTTGTAGATAATGTTCCTGTTATGAGTGCTGTTTTAAAAGCAAATCCTCAAATGGGACTAGACCAATGGATGCTTGTAACTATGACAGCTGGAATTGGAGGTTCATTAATCTCTTTTGGAAGTGCAGCTGGTGTTGGAGTTATGGGAAAAATGCCTGGAGTTTATACTTTTGCAAGTCATATGAAATATGCTTGGACAGTATTTATAGGATATGTTGTTTCTGTAGCTATTTGGTATTTACAATACGAAATTTTACAAATTAGTCATTTATAAAAAATAAATAAGGTTTTAAACCTTATTTATTTAACTCTTTTATCATAGTTTTTAATTCAACGATTTCTTCTCTTAATTTTTTCACTTCTTCATGGATATGTGTTTCGTTTATATGTACTTCACTTATAATATTTTCTTCTTCTTTTGCATTTAAAATAGCCATTGCATCAACGATAATAGCAACTACTAAGTTTATCATTACAAATGTTGTAATAAAAATAAATGGTACGAAAAAAATCCAAGCATATGGATGAATATCCATAATTGGTCGTACAATTCCCATAGACCAAGATTCTAAAGTCATAATTTGGAATAAACTATAAAAAGATTCTCCTAATGTTCCAAACCATTGTGGGAAAGTTTGAGCAAAAAGATGTGTTGCCATAATTGCAAAAACATAGAAAAATAGAACCATCAATGCAACAACACTTAACATTCCTGGAATTACACTAATTAGTGCTGAAACAATTTTTCTCATTTGAGGAACAACTGTAATTAATCTAAATAATCTTAAAACTCTTAAAACCCTTAATATTTCAAATCCTGGATTTAAAGGAACCAATGAAATTGCAACTATTGTAAAATCAAAAAGACTCCAAGGGTCTTTGAAAAATGAGCTTTTGTGAACATAAATTCTAAGTATTATTTCTATTGTAAAAATAGTAATAACAATTTGATTAAAAAGGTTTGTAAAATTTCCAAAACTTGTCATAAAATCTTTTGAAGTTTCTAAACCCATTGTAATACCATTTAAAATGATTAAATAAGTAATGAATTTTGTGAAAAATCCACTTTCTATGAAAGTTTTTATATTTTGATACATATTACTCCTACTTTTGGTTAAAATTTTTTTGCAATAATAACCAAAAATTTGTTAAGTAAATATGTATTTAAAATTTAATAAGTAATATCTTTTAATTCCATAATAATCTCTTTTATTCTAAATGAAATATAACTATCTAAAATTTCATAATCTTGTTTGTTAAGTTTAAATCTTAAAAGAATTTTTTCTCCATCAGCAGTAGAATAAATCTCTTTTACAAAAGCTGTAGTTTTTATAATATAGTTTAGATTATTACTGTTTTTTTGATTGATATTACAATTAATTGAGATTTTAACATTTGAGTGAATTTTTAAATCAGGAATTAAATCTTTTGAAAGACATAAAACATGATTGATTGAGATATTTACAATATCAATTTTGATTAGTTTCTTATTTAATTCTATTATAACATTTGAACCTTTTTTAGGGTCAACTCTTGGAGTTTTTCTATGATGTACATATGAATCTATTAAATTGTTATATTTTAGATGAATCTCATCTTTTTCAAGGTCAACAAATTGTGTAGTTGTTAATATTTCAACTCCTAAATGAATAGATGAAATAACAACTTGATTATCTTTTTTCATGGTTCTTAGTTGAGTATTGTCTGCTTTCATTTTAATTATTTGTTCATCAAATTCTAAAATTTGTGCAGCTCTTATAATAGCTATTCCTTTAAAATGGTTAACTAAATTTAATTTTGCTTCTTCCTCTTTTAGAAAATTTAAACAATCAATTACATCAAATTTATTTTTATTTTCATTAAATTTGTGGCTATTATTAAGTAAAAGTCGTCTAACTGATATTTTTAGAAAATCTTTTAAATCTTGTTCATTACTATTAAAAGACATAAAACCTGTAACATTATATTTAAAACATTTTATTAATATATGATAATCAACATATTTTGAAAAAAGAATAATTTTAATTAAAGGATTGATTTTATGAATCTCTTTTATAAACAAAAATGTAGATTCAATATCGATTACTTCGTTATCAAGTAATAAAATATCAAAATTATTTTCATTTAAGTCTATTAGAAACTCTTCTTGAGAATCATAGTTTTTTACATTTTTAAAGATAGATTGAAGATAATCGTTGTATTTATCTGTTATGGAAGAGTTTTTTTCAATAATAACTAAATCTAATTTTTTTGTAAAATAAGTTAATAAAAAAACATTTAACACAAGGTATCCTAAAATAAAATTCTAACACAAAAGATTATTTTACCTTTTTTTCTAAAAATTTTATTGATTTTAATCAATAAATTATTTTTAACTTATTATTTGAAACTTTATATCACAATTTATAACATTTTAGAGTTAAATAGAAGCTCTTAAGACCTTTTATTTTTAAAAAATTGTATTGTTCCATATAAAGAGATTACTCCAAATAAAAACATTGGAGTTAAATTATTTAAAGCAATATCAAAACTAATATCTTTTAAAAATACTCCTTTTATTAGTTCTAAATAGTATTTTAATGGTATTAAATCTGTAAAAGGTTGAAGCCAAGAAGGCATATTTGAAATTGGTGTTGCAAAACCTGAGAGTAAAAAAGAGGGAAGCATCACGACAAAACTTCCTAAAATTGCTTGTTGTTGTGTGTTTGAAATTGAAGAGATAAATAATCCAATTCCTGACATAGAAAATAAAAATACAATTACACTTAAATATAAAAGCCAAATTGAGCCATTTAATGGAACACCAAAAAGAAAAATTGCAATAAAAAGTATAAAACTAGACTCAACAATACTAATAATAAGTGCAGGTAAAAGTTTTCCTAAAAGAATTTCAAAAGAGTTTAAAGGAGATACTAAAATTTGTTCAAAAGTTCCTAACTCTTTTTCTCTTGCTATTGATAAAGCAGTTAAAAGCATAGCGACAACCATAGAAATAGAACCAAATAATGAAGGAACTATCCACCAAAAGTTATCTAAATTTGGATTGTAAAAGTTCCTTGAGATAATATTTATTTTTGAAATATTTTCATCTTTTTTAAAGCTATTTAAAATTATTTGATTTATATAACCTTCAACTATTTGTGAAGTATTTGAGCGTCTTCCATCAAGAATTAGTTGTATATTTGAGCTTCCATTTTGTAAATCTTTTGCAAAATCACTTGGGATTACTAAAAATCCTATAGCATCTTGAATATCAATTTTTTCTTTTCCTTCTTCATAACTTTTTACAAAATTTAATGATTTTATATATGATGAGCCTTGAAAATTTCTTATTAATTCTTGACTTTTTTGACTTCCATCTTGATTTAATAAAACTAAATCTATATTTTTTACTTCCAAAGTTGCTGCAAAAGAAAAAATAACCACTTGAACAAGTGGTGGAAGAATAACAACCATTAGACTTTTTTTATCATTTTTTATGGCTAGAATCTCTTTTTTTATCAAAGCCAACAATCTTTGTAACATTTATAAACCTTTTTTTGACTTTTTTAGAACTAATAAAAAGAAAAAAGCACCTATTAAAATCATAGAAATAATATTTGAAATAAATATCTCATATATATTTCCTGCTAAAAATATAGTTTGTAAAGACTCTACAAAATATCTAGCTGGAACAATTAAAGTTAGAGTTTGAAGCCATGTTGGCATATTTCCTATTTCAAATAAAAATCCTGATAATAAAAATGCTGGTAAAAAACCTGCAATAATAGATATTTGAGCTGCAACAAATTGATTTTTGGCAAGTGTAGAAATAAGTAAACCAATACTTAAAGATGAAAATAGATAAATCGCACTTAGTATTAATAGTATCCAAAAACTTCCTATAAATGGTATTTGATACCAAAAATATGCAACTACAAAACATAAAAGCATAGAGAACATTCCAAGGATAAAATAGGGGATTAATTTACCAACAATAATTTCACTCATAGTTGCAGGTGTTGCCATAAGTGCTTCCATAGTTCCTCTTTCCCATTCTCTAGCAATTACAAGAGCAGTAAGAAGTGTTCCTATCAAAGTCATAATAACGGCAATAGAACCAGGAAGTAAAAAATATCTACTTGATAGTGGCGTATTAAACCAATATCTTGTTAGAAGTTGAATATTCTCTTTATTTGCTATATTATTGTTTTTTGCCCAAAGTTTAATAACTCCATTTACATAGTTTTGAATTAATCCTGCACTATTTGGCTCACTTCCATCAGTTATTACTTGTATATCAAAATTGTTATTCTTCCCAAAATCATTATTTAAACTAAGAATTGCTTTTATTTTTCCTTCTTGCATTTTTTCTATATAAAGATTTTTATTTTTATCTAAATCAACTTCAAAATATCTAGAACTAATAAAAGAAGAGATTAACTTTTGAGATAATTCACTATTACTTTTTGAAATAATTGCTATTGGAATTTTTCTAGCATCTAAAGAAACGGCATAACCCATTAGAAAAAGTAAAAGTAGGGGTAAAATAAAAGCAATTAAAATTGAACTTGGATCTCTAAATATTTGTAAACTCTCTTTTTTGAATAGGGCTTTTAATCTTTTTAAATTCATTTTTCTTCTTTATCATATTGTTTAATTAAAGAGATAAATGTTTCTTGCATAGATACTTGTGAACCAACTAAGTTTTTTAGTTCATCAGGAGTTCCATTTGCAATAGCTTTTCCTTTATAAATAAGCATAATTTTATCGCAATATTCTGCTTCATCCATAAAATGGGTTGTTACCATAATTGAAACACCTTTTTTTACCAAACTATTTATATGTGTCCAAAACTCTTTTCTTGTAATTGGGTCAACTCCTGAAGTTGGTTCATCTAAAAATAGAACTTTTGGTTCATGCATCACTGAACATGCAAGAGAAAGTCTTTGTTTTATTCCAAGTGGTAAAGAGTCTGTATTTGTTTGTAAATAGTTTTTAAAATCAAAAATTTCTATCATCTCTTCTATTTTTTCTTTTCTTTTTTTACCTTTTAAACCATAAATTCCAGAAAAAAATTCAAGATTATCTTTTATATTTAGATTTCCATATAAGGAAAATTTTTGTGCCATATAACCAATAGAGTTTCTAATAGTTGATTTTGAGTTATATAAATCTTCTCCTAAAACTTTTGCAGTTCCAAAAGTAGGGGTTAATAATCCGCAAAGCATTTTAAAAGTTGTTGATTTTCCTGCACCATTTGGTCCTAAAAATCCAAAAATTTCACCTTGTCCTATTTCAAAATCTATATTATCAGTTGCTATAAAATCTCCAAATTTTTTTGTTAAATTTTTTGCTTCGATAAGTTTTTTATCTGATGGTTCAACATTTTTCATATTTCTTACAAGTTTTGAGTGAGCTTGAGTTTTTTCATTTAAAATATCAACAAAGGCATCTTCAAAAATTGGATTTATTGGTTCGATTTTTATATCTTTTCCTAAAGAATAATAAATATCTTTTTTTAATAATTTATTTTTTTGTAAATTTATTCTAATTTTTGAACCAACTAATACGGCATCTAAAATCTCATCTTGTTCCAAAATAGTAGTAAGTGCTTCTCTTTTTTTGTAAAACTCTCCACTTACTAAAAAGACTCTATTTTTCATTTTTTCTCGTAAAACTTGTGGAGTTCCTTGATATAGACAAGTTCCTTCATTTAATAAAATCACTTCATCACAAATATCAGCTTCATCTAAATAAGAAGTACTCCAAACAACAGCAATATCTTCTTTTAAAAGTTCTTGAACCATTTGCCAAAGTTCAATTCTAGAAATAGGGTCAACACCAACTCCTGGTTCATCTAGTAGAAGAAGTTTTGGTTTTTTTATTAAGGCACAAGCAAGTCCAAGTTTTTGTTTCATTCCACCAGATAAATTTCCAGCAAGCCTATCTTTGAATTTTTTCAATGAAGTAAAATCTAAAAGTTCTTCTATTCTTAAAAAAAGATTTTCAACTCCTTGTAAATTTCCATAGAGTTCCAAATTTTCATAAACACTTAAATCTTCATATAAACCAAATTTCTGTGGCATGTAACCAATTTGTTTTAAAAATTCACTTGAAGTATTTGGCATTTGATAACCTAAAACATTAAGTTTTCCAAAACTTGGAGTTAAAAGACCTGTAAGCATTCTAATAAGTGTAGTTTTCCCTGCACCATCTGGTCCAACAAGTCCAGTTATTTTTCCACTTTTTATAGAAAAACTGATTTTTTTTATAGCATTTGTATTTTGAAAATTTTTTTCTAAATCTATTGCGTTAATTACTTGCATTATTTTTTGCTATTTGTAAAGTTACTGGCATCCCTTGTCTTAGTTTATCATCACTATTTTTAATAATAACTCTAAAACTATAAACTAAATCAGCTCTTAACTCTTGAGTTTCAATATTTTTAGGAGTAAATTCAGCAATAGGTGAAATAAATCCAATATAACCTTCATAAGGCTCATTTCTTGAATCACTAAAAACTTGCATTTCAAGTCCAGGTTTTATATCCCCTAAATTTTTTTCATCTATATAAGCTCGTACCCAAAATTCATCATTTTTTGCAATTTCTAAAATAGCTTCACCAGCAGTTGCAATAGAACCAATTTCTTTATATCTTGTAAGAATGACACCATTAACAGGTGAAGTTATAACAGAATCTTTTATATCTATCTCTAATTTTTCTTTTTGAGCTTTTAACGCTTTTATTTTTTCTTCTTGGATTTTTATATCTTCATTTCTATAACCGTTTTTCATTAGTTCATAAGCAGCTTTTGCTTTATTTAAAGAAGCAAGTGCAAGATTATAGTTTAATTCAGAAATAGTATAACTCTCTTGGGATGTAGATTTTGTTTTATATAGATTTTTTTGTCTAATGAAATTATCATTTGCTTTATTTAGATTCGCAAGTGCTTCATCAACAGAAGCTTTTGCTTCTAAAATCTCTTCATATCTATAACCTGATTTTAATTTTGATAATTCAATATTTGAAGCATTTATATTTATTTCAACTTCTTCAAGTGATTTTTTTAAGCTTGAGTTATCTAATTGAACTAAAATTTCATCTTTTTTTACACTTTGACCTTCATCTTTTATGATATTTTCTATTTTACCTATAAATCTAAATCCAACTTTTACAGTTCTTGTATCTATATTTCCATAGTATTTTGACTCTTTTTGTGAATTATTGAAAAAATTTTTATAATTAAAAAAAACTAGAAAAATTAGAAAAATAATAATGATGCTTGAAATAATAACAATAATCTTTTTCATCAAAAAACCTTATAAGTGTAGATTATATTTAATAATAAATAATGAATTATATTTATATTACAAACTCTATTAAATAGAACTTATTAAATAAATAATTTATTGAATAAGTAAATATGTTATTAAATAATTAAAAAATGTAGAAAAAGTGTAAGAATAGTGTAATATTGAGTTATTTTTATAAGATTACTTTAATAATTCTTATGTAATCATAGCTTTTTATTTTCATCAAAAGAGATAACTTTTCCTTCTCCTCTTACTATCTCATCTACTTCAGAAAAATAAGCCCATACAATAAATAAAAAAACAGTTATTATCCAAACCCAAAGAATAATTTTCAATTTTTTTGGACTTTTTTCCAAAATAGCTGAATTTAAACTATTCATAAATTCATAATCAGCTTCTGTATAATTGAATCTATTTTTCAATGTGTTCTCCTTGAGATAGAGCTTTAATCACAGCTTCTTTATCTCCATACAAATATATAGTATTGTTATTTAATACTATTATTTTATCAACTATTTGCAGAATTGGCATTTTTTGAGTGACAATAAGTAATGTTTTACCTTTCATAAATTTATTTAAGTTACTTAAAACATTATCTTCTGTTTGCTTATCCATAGAACTTGTTGGCTCATCAAAAAGATTAATAGGATAATCAAATAAACAAGCCCTTGAAATACCAACTGATTGTATTTGTCCACCGGATAATCCTTCACCTTTTTCACCAACTTCCATATCATAGCCTCTTGGATGTGCATTAGCAAAATTATCTACTCCTGCTATTTTTGCAGCTGTAAGCATTTTTTCATCATTAACAAATGAAGCTCTAAAGGTAATATTATCTCTTAATGTTCCATTAAATAATGATACATGTTGAGAAAGATAACTCATATTTCTTCTTATATCAGCAGGATCTAATTGAGTAATATCAATATCATCAATTAAAATTGAACCATTTGTTGGTTCGTAAAGTTTTAAAATTAGTTTTAAAATAGTACTTTTACCAGTTCCAATTTTTCCTAAAATTGCAACTCTTTCTCCTGGATTAATTACAAATGAAACATTTTTTAAAATTTCTACTTCTGTATTTGGATATTTAAAAGTAACATTTCTAAATTCAATTTTTCCTTGAAAACTTTTTTTAGAAACAAAATCACTCTCTTTTGGTCTCTCTTCTGGTTTATGCATTAAATCATTCAAAATTCTATAAGAATTTGAAGCATCTTCATAATTAGTTATTAGCCCTGCTGCTTGTCCCATTGGGGCAACTGCTCTTGATGACAAAATAACAATTGCAATTAATGCTCCCATAGTTAATTGAAAATCTTTAATTAAATAAACTCCAGCAATAACTATTGCTATTGTATTAAGTTGTATTAATAATGCCGTAAAAGATGGAATAAATGCTGATAGCATTCTTGATAAAAGACCTGTTTGAGCAATATTACCATTACTCTCTTCCCAATTCCATCTTATATTGTTATTACCACCTAAACTTTTTAATGTCTCAATATTATTTAAAACTTCAATTAATATTGCATTCTTTTTTGAAACAATTTCATTTATTTTTTTAATATTTCTTTGAATTGGAACTTTTAAAACTAATGCCATAATTAAAATTATTAAAATAACAATAATTGGAATAATAACAATTACACCACCAAGATAATATATAACAATCAAAAAAATTACAGAAAAAGGAAGGTCTATAAAAGCAACTAAAGTTGCATTTGTTAAAAAACCTCTAATTACATCAAAATTTTTTAAATTATTAGCAAAAGAACCAATTGGTTTAGGAATTTGTTCTAACTTTAAACCTAAAACTTTTTCAAAAATTATTGAGGACATAATTATGTCACTCTTTTTTGCAGCAATTTCTAAAAAATAACTTCTAATTAATTTTAAAGAAATATCTAAAAAATAAACTAATAATACTCCAAAAGCAAAAAACCATAATGTTTCTATTGCATTATTTGGAATAACTCTATCATAAACACTCATTGTAAATAATGGTGTAGCTAAAACAAAAAGATTAATTAATATTGAAGCAAAAATCACATCAATATAAATCCCTCTTGAAATTTTTAATGTACTCCAAAACCAATGTTTAACTACAAAATCAGATTGATTTTTTTTATCAGAATCTACATAGTCAAAACTTTTTTTAACTAAGATTGCAAAACCTAAATACTCTTGTTTTATAGCATCTATATCAAACCACTCTTCAACAATATCCCCTGATAATTCAGAAATAATTTTTACTTTTTTTCTATCTTCTGAAAATGAATCTACTATACAACTATTAGAATTATTCATCAATAAAATAATTGGTAACTGTAAATTTGAGATATCATCTAAATCTTTTTTAATAAATTTAGTTTTTAATCCAGCATTTGCTGCTGCTCTTGAGAAAAGTCCTTTTGAACTATTTAAGGAGAATAATTCAGGACTTTCTTTACCTTTTTCAATAGGCAAATCATGAACTAATGACTCTTTTGAATATGCCTTGTTATAAAACTTTGAATATGTTACTAATGCATCTAGAAGAGAATCTAATGTCTCTTCTTCGTTATATTCTTTCATTTAACTCCTAGTTATTATAAAAGATATTGTTCTTTTACACTTTTTACATTTTCAATATAAGGTTTGTTTATTTTTACTATATTTGGTAATTTAGCTAACTCTGCATAAGCTTGTTTTTCTGTATCAAATGCACCATAAACTACTTTGTATAACTCTTTTTTAGAATCTTTTGTAAGATATTTTATAGTATATAGATTTTCACTATTTAATTTGCTATCAGATATAAATTTATTAAAACTATCTTTTGAAGCAAATGTAGCTACATTAATCGTAAATCCATTTTCAACTTTACTAAAAGAATTAGTTTTGTCTACATTTGATGGAGCTATAACTTCATTACTTGATACTTCATTTTGTAATAACTCTTTTTCTGATGAAATTTCATTTGTTTTCACAGGTTCAATAACTTTTTTTTCTTCAACTGCACAACCAAACATATCAACTTTCATACCTAAAGAAGTGTTATCACATAAGTCCATACTATCATCAACTTTATCTTTGTCTAAATCACTTCTATCTTGTAATTCATAATCAGTTGTGTTTTGATAATCTGCAAGCACAGGTTTGTAGTATTTAACAGCATCACCTTTATATAAAGAGTTTACTAATTCTCCCATTGCATCTAAAACTCTATATTTTGCAAATACTAAATCATAATTTGCTGTGATTAATTTATTTCTAGCAGAAATATAATCATCTTGAGCTGTTAATAAATCAATCAATGTTCTAGTTCCAGCTTCAAACTCTTCTTTATATAAATCTAAAGTTGCTTTACTTTGATTTTGATAAGACTCTAAAAATACAATTTGTTTTTGAAGCATTGTATAAGCAGACCATGATAAATCTAAACCTTCAATAATTTGTCTTTTTATATCTCTTTGAGTTTCATACTCTTGTTTTATATTCATTTTACTTTTTCTAACAGCATTGATATCAGCTTGTCCATTATATAAATTTTGTCTATAAACAATTAATGCTGAATAATTTCTTTCATGCCCTTCATCTCCACCTGTGTTTCTATCATAGTTATATGCTAACTCAAAATCAACAGTTGGTGAAAATTTACTTCTACTTTGAACTAATTGAGCTTTTGCTGTTTCGATATTGTAATTTGTAACTAACATCGAAGGATTAAATTTTATTGCATGATTTAATGCTTCTTCTTTTGTTTTTGGTAAATCAAAATTTGAAGAAGGAATTGTTAACTCTTCTTTTGGAATTCTTTTACCAGTTAATTTTGCTAAATTAAACTGTGCATCCATTAAATTATTTTCTTGTGTTAAAAGATTAAATTCTGCTAATTGTAAACTTGAATCAACTTTTTTTACATCTGAAATTAATCCTGAACCACCATCAGCTAAATTTTGAGTTTTTTCTAAAATATCTCTTGTAAGAAGTACATTCTCTTTTTCTAGTTCATGTAAATCATTGAATTTTAATACATTTATATATTGTCTAATTAAATTAAATGCAACATCATTTGTTTGTTCAACATAATTATAAGCTGCAGCCATAACTCTTGCTTCTTCAAATTTAACTCTATAAGTTGTATTTAAACCATTAAATAAATTTTGAGTTAAAACTAAAGAGTTTCTATATGTGTGATAACCAACATCATTTACTCCACCTACTTGTTCTAAAGTCTTTTCATAACCAAACTTTCCAACATAATCAAGTGTAGGTTGATACTCTGATTTAGCAATTTTTAAATCATAAACTGTTTTTTCGTAATTGTTAAGTCTTTCTTGAATTAATGGGTTATTAACCAACACATCATCTAATACCTGATTTAATTCGACAGCAGATAAAGACGAAGCTAAAATAATTGATGAGAAAACTGATATACATACCTTTTTCATGACGTTCTCCTTTGTGTCTATAAAGATTGAAAGCTGAAATTGATGGAACAGAATTTATCATAGATGAAAATGCACCTGAAGAGTTTAAGCATTATGAACGATTAGAAATTAATTTATTTGAATTAAATAGAAATAGATTAAATTCAGAGATAAGTGGTTTAGAAGAACAACTTAAACAAAAAATAAATGATTTGAACTCTACAAAAAGTAGTATAAATTATTTAAGTAGTGAATACTCTTTAGTTATTCAAGAGTTAAGAATTGCTGAGCCATTAGTTGCTAAAAAATTAAAATCTCAAGCAGAATTATTAAAAATAAAAAGAGATGCTAATAATATTTCAATGCAATTAGCAGAAGCAAGAATTTCAATTCCTAAAATTGAATCATTAATTGAAGAGACAAAAAATAAAATTTCTGAATCAAAAGAAAATTTCAAAAAAACAGCTCAAGAACAGTTAAATGAATCAAGTGCAGAGTTAGAACGAATAAATGCAAATATGAATAATTTGAAAGATAAGGTTTTTAGAACAAATGTTTATTCTCCAAATGATGGGATTATTCAAAAAGTATTTTTTAATACAATAGGTGGAGTAATAAAACCAGGAGATAATTTAGTTGAACTTGTACCAACTGGTGAAAATTTATTAATTCAAACTAAAATAAAGCCATCTGATATCGCATTTATTCATTATGACCAAAAAGCTCAAGTTAAATTTACTGCTTATGATTATGCAATTTATGGAGGATTAGAAGGAAGAGTTATAAAAATTAGTCCTGATACAGAAATGGATGAAACAAAAAAAGAGAGTTTTTATAACATCAATATTCAAACTCAAAATAGTCATCTTGAAAAAGGTAATCAAAAACTACCAATTATTCCTGGAATGGTAGTAAATGTAGATATTCTAACAGGAAAGAAAACAGTATTTGATTATATTATGAAACCAATTCTCAGAGCTAAACAATACACTTTTACAGAGAGGTGAGAAAATGATTTATATTTATGGAAATGACTTAAATTTGATAGATAGATATAATAATTCACTAAGGAATTTTAATTATAAAATAATTGATAATACTCAATTCTCTTTAGTAAAAAGTGAAGATATAATGATTATTTCAAATATTAATTTTGAAAAAGAGTCAAATTTAGAAATAATTGAAAATCTAAATCAAGAAGGTGTGAGAATTATAATTTTAGATCCTGTTCCTACTTTTGAAAAAGGTAGGAGTTTCATTTCTATGGGTATAAAAGCATATGCAAATATGATGATAAATGACATACATTTAAAGGATGTAATAGATAGTGTAAAAGATGGGAATATTTGGTTATATCCTGAATTTATCAATACATTAGTATCAAATATGTCTTTGCCAAAAAAGATAAAAAATGCGGATCAAATATTAAATATTTTAACAGATAGAGAAAAAGAGGTTGCTTTACTTGTTTTAGAAAAGCTTCCTTATTCAGTAATATCAGAAAAATTAAATATTTCTATTCGTACAGTAAAGGCACATACTAAAAATATTTATGAAAAATTTAATGTCTCTAATAGATTGGCATTTATATTGAGATTTTCATAAGAAATAGCTATTTCTAGCTATTTCTTAACAATAACCATATCAAAAGTAGTTTTTTGAACTACTAAAGCTTTGGTATCAGGTACAACAGAAAGCGAATTTATACTTTTTATTTTACTTTTATAAACGTAAATATCTTTTTCTAACTCTTCAATTTTTCTATTTAATTGTAAAATAATATCAACTCCAGCTAGATTTACCCCAAGTTCTCTTGTAAGAGTTAGAACATATTTTATATGGTCAATATCTTTTTGTGAATAAAGTCTTATTTTTCCATTTGTTCTTGAAGGTTTAATTAAACCCTCTCTTTCATATTGTCTTAAAGTTTGTGGATGAATATTCAAAATTTCAGCAACAGCAGAAATCAGATAAACAGGTTCAATATAGCTATTTGTCTCCATGAAAAATCCTTTTTCTATTTTTCAGGAAGCTTTGCTTCCAACATTGTTACTAATTCTGAATCCAACTCTTCAATTTTTGGTAAAACAATGTTTGCTTTTAGATATAAATCACCTTTAGTTCCAATTTTTCTATTCAAAACCCCTAACTCTTTTACTCTAAATTTTTGGTTTTGTTTTGTATTTTGTGGAACTTTTAATGTTATATTTTTATGTATAGTTTTTATTTCAATCTTTCCACCAAATAATGCAGTTTTTAAAGGTAAATCAAAATATTTAGTTAAAGTATCACCTTCTCTTGTATATTCAGGACTTTGTGCAACATTAACTTTTAGAATTAAATCGCCTTTTTGACCTTGATATGATTTTCCTCTTCCTTTTGCTCTAATTTTTTGACCATCTTCAATTCCTTCTGGAATCTTTACATCAAAAGAGTCATTATTTAAACTAATATGTTGTTTTCCTCCAAGAATAGCAACATCAAAAGGAATAGTTATTTGTGCATTAGTATCTAAGTCAGGTTCACTAAACCCTCCAAAACCACCAAATCCACCTCTTGAGAATCCAGAACCACCAAATCCTCCTGATTGACCAAACATTTGTCTTAAAATTTCATCTAAATCTACGTTTGAGCCTTGTGATCTTGCAAAGTCTTGGAAGTTTTGTCCTCCGAACATAGAATCACCATATTGGTCATATTGTTGTTTTTTTTCTGCATTACTTAAAACTTCGTAAGCAGCATTAATCTCTTTAAATTTTTCTTCAGCACCAGGATCTTTATTTACATCTGGGTGATATTTTCTTGCTAGTTTTCTATATGCTTTTTTTATCTCTTCAGCACTAGCATTTTCACTTACTTCTAATGTTTCGTATAAACTTTTTGCCATTTTATATCCTATTCATATTTATTATAAATTAAATTTCTAAAATATAATTATATCAAAAAGGTTGAGTCAATGTCAATCAAGTATTGCTTGGAAGCGTGATTTTAAATTCTGCACCAATATACTCTTTATCTTCATATGTAAATTCTTTATTAGATACAGTAATTTTCCCTTTCATACTCATTTTTATAATTTTATGAGTCATATAAAGTCCTAAACCAGTGCCTTGGAATTTATGTTTTGTAGTAAAATATGGCTCGAATATTTTTTCAATAATATCTTTTTCTATACCACCGGCATTGTCTAAAATAGTAATTTCAACAATATCTTTAAGTTGTTTTGTCGAGATTTTTATCAATCTTAATTCATTTTGTTTTAACTTAGAACTAATTGCATCACTTGCATTGTTTAAA
The DNA here is from genome assembly GCF_003544915.1 of Arcobacter ellisii. Taxonomy (NCBI): domain Bacteria; kingdom Pseudomonadati; phylum Campylobacterota; class Epsilonproteobacteria; order Campylobacterales; family Arcobacteraceae; genus Arcobacter; species Arcobacter ellisii. Next base: position 1,158,795 of record NZ_CP032097.1, read on the forward strand.
ATATTGATTAATGCTTGACTAAACTCATTTGAAAAATTGAATAAATAGATTTCATCATCTAAATCTAAATCTATTCTAATTTTATTTTCATTTAAAATAGTTTCAATTAAAGCAATATTATTTTGTATATTTTGGGTTAAATTAAATAAAGATTTTTCTTTATCTTCTTTTAAAAAGTCTTTAAATACATCAATTGTATTTGATAGATGTTCCGTTGTATCAGAAATTAGTTTTAAAGAGTCTAATAAAATTTTATCTGTTAATAAACCAATCTCTTTTTTTAGTTTAGTGCTTGATGCTGTAATTGAAATAATATTTAAAGGTTGTCTCCATTGATGTGCAATGTTTCCAATCATTTCTCCCATTGCAGCAAGTTTTGATTGTTCAGCCAAAAGGTTCTCTTTTCTTTTAATTTCACTAATATCAACTATTGTTACAATTTTAAATATTTGAGAATTAATAACAGTATCTTTTATATTAATTAAAGCTTTAAATGAACTATCATCACTTCTTAAAATAGTTGTTTCAAGTGGTCTATCATGTATTTTTTCTAGGATTCTTTTATTGTGAATTAATTCATAAAAACTTTTATTAATTAAATCATATTTTGACGAATAGTTAAGTAATTCAATAGCAACTTTATTACAATCAACAACTCTATCATCTTTAAATAAAATTATTGCTTCCATAGTTGTATCAAATAGAAGATTTAATTCTTCATTTTTTTCTTCAACTTTTTCTTTTATCTCTTTTAATTTAAAGTTTATTTCACAAAGCATTGTAACATCATAAATATAGATAATTACAAGTTCATTTTCTATATCTAAAGGAGTTATTGTAATACTTTGTTGCATATTATCAAAAACTTTATCAGTAACTTTTCCTAATTCTATATTTACTAAATATTTACTAATTTGAGGAGTATAAAATGTAGATGAATTTAATTTTAATGCCGTAGAAATTTTTCTTGTTAATTTTTTTTCATCAATATTTGGATAAAAATCAATCAAATTCTTATTAATTATTTCATTTGCACTAATACCTGTTCTAATCTCAAGCCATTTATTCCAAAATTGAACTTCTAAATTTTTATTTATAAGGATAATTCCATTATCTACAGTATTGCAGATAATATCAAATTTACTATTATCTAATTTCAAAGTTCATCCAATATTTTATTTAGTTTCTCTTTTATATATAAAATTGAGTTATCTGTTGTAAAAATAAATAGCTCAGCTTGAATATTCAAATCTTCAAAATTTAATTGAGTAGAAATAATAATTACTTTTTCATATTTACTAATAAATAGATTATTTAATTGATTTATTGATGTCAAAGTTTTTATAGATGGTGCAGAAAAAGATACATTTGTATCTATATCTTCAGCTAATTTACTAATTGTTGAAGATGATAAAATATTTGTTATTTCTAAAACAATGTCAGCAACTTCTTCGTCATTGATTTCATCTTCATCTAAACCAAATTTATAAGCAATATTTTTTGCAGATTTTTTGTCAATAACAAACATATTTTCGCCACTGATTGTTCCATTTATTTGTTGAAGTGCAACTAAATGCTCTTCATCAAGATTTAACTCTTTTGATAAATATGATTTTAGTTCACTTGCATTTATTATTTGGATTTTTGGGATTGATAATTTTGCAAAGGCATCTAAAATTTCTGTAATTGCAGCTGTTGCACTACCATATGCAACATTCATAAGTTCTTGTAGACAATCTTTTTCATCTTCTGTTAAATTTATTTTAGATTCCATCATGTTCCAATTCATCTAATTTTTTGAAAATTTGTTGCATTTTTACTATATCAATAGGTTTTTTTATAAAATTAAATGCACCAAGGGCTAAAACTCTGTCCATTGAAAGTTTTTGAATATCTGCTGAAACAATAACCACTTTGGCATTTTTATCATATTCTTTAATTTTTTCAAGAGCTGTAAAACCATCCATAACAGGCATAGTCAAATCAAGAAAAACAATTTTGGGAGATAATTCTTTATATAAATCAAGTGCTTCTTGACCATTTTGAGCTTCAAAGATTTCTAACTCTTTATTTGTAGAATCTTTTAAAGTTTTAATAACCATTTTTCTTGCCATTTTTGAATCATCAGTAACCAATATTTTCATTAATTATTTCCTATTATCTTATTGTTGGTTATTTTATCTAAAATACAATAAGAATTACTTTTATTTAATAGGGAATATACTAAGATTAGTTTTTACAAAAAGGAAATTATTAAAATGTTTTCTAAAGATGAATGGACTCAAATTGAGTTATACAAAAATAAAAAGCTATTAGAAAAAGAGGGAGTTAAAGTTGTGGTTGTAGATACAATATTAAAACCTCTTGAAACTATTGAAACAATAACTTATAATCCTTATGAGATGGATTTATATGAAGAAGGTACAGTATTTGTTTTTTATTGTGATACTGGAAAATCAACAAAAGAGAGATTAGAATATTATAAAAAAAAGTTTCCAAAATACAAATGTATTAGTTTAAAAGGTGGAAGAGCTTATTTTAGACCAAACTACCAACTTTTGGATGATAAGTGAAAGAGTTTGATTATTTAGTAATAGGTGCTGGAATTGCTGGTTGTTCTTTAGTTCACTTTTTAAAAAATTATTCAAGTTCAATTTTATTGATTGATAAAAATGAAGATGTAGCATTTGGAGCAAGTGGTGCTGCTGGAGCATTTTTGTCTCCACTTTTAGGAAAACCAAATAAATTTAAAGATTTAGTTACAAAGTCATTAAATTTTTCAATTAATTATTATAAAGAATTTTTTAGTGATGAGTTAATAAATTGTGGAACTTGCCGAATTCCAAAAAATCAAGAAGATGAAGAAAAATTTCAAAGTTATATTCCTTTTATGGATTTTGAATATGAAAAATTTGAAGAAGGTTGTTTTTTCCCAATTGGAAGTGTTGTAAAACCCTATGAAGTTTGCAAAAAATTATCAAAAGATGTGGATAAACTTTTTAATTTTAATGTTACAAAAATAGAAAGAATTGAAGATTTTTGGCTTATAAATAACGAAATAAAAGCAAAAAATCTTTTTTTGACAACTGGAGCAAATATCTCTTTGATAGATGAAGAGTATTTTGATATAAGAGCTGTTTGGGGACAAAAAATTGATATTTTAACTTCTTCAAAAATTGATATAAATTATCATAAAGAGTGTTCTTTATCAAAAAGTAAAAAAATTGATGAAAATAGATATTTAGTTTCCATTGGAGCTACTCATAATCGATTTAATAAAGATATGAAAAATAGTAGTTATAATTTAGAATTAGCAAATATAAATAAAATTGAACATAATGAAGAAACAAAAGAGATTATTGAAGCGGATATTCAAAAATTATTAAAAAAAGCAAATGATATTAAAGAATTAAATAATATTGAAGTTATTGATGTAAAAATTGGTGCAAGAGCTTCTAGTGTTGATTATTTTCCTATGGTTGGAAAGTTAGTAGATTCTAAAAAAAGTATAGAAAAATTTCCTCATATAAAAAATGGAACACATATAAAAAATGAAAATTTAATAATGAAAGATAATCTTTTTGTTTTAAATGGTGTTGGGGGAAGAGGATTTGTTTTATCTTTATATTTAGCAAATCAATTAGTTGAAAATATATTTAATAATAAAAAGTTAGATGATGAAATTACAAATTATCGACTTTTTTCAAGATGGGCTAAAAAACAAAAGTAATGAGAGGAAATATGAAAAATATAATAAAAATAGTAATTTTAGGAATAGTTGGATTTGGAATTTTGGTTTATCTAACTGCACCTAAAAATATAAATAAAATTGATGAAAATCAAAATGTTACAATTGAATCACTTCCAAGATATTTTGATGTTCTTGGAAAAAATCCATATACAAAAATGCAGGATTTATTTAAAGAAGGTGAAGAGAAGTATTTAGTAGTTTTAAATCATGATTCTTTAGTTGTTTTTAAAGAGTTATATAAAAAAATTGATAAAAATAATATTGTTTTAATTGCAAATATATCAAATACACCTTGGATTGTAAAACAAATTGCTGTAAATGGTGAATTAGAAAAAATGTATAAAGAGTCTAAAATCCCTTTAATAAATGATTCAGATGGAGCTTTTATAAGCACACTTGGTCAAAGAGATACAAAACAGAATAAATACTTTGTTTATAAATTATTTACAAATGGAGAAATTAAAAAAATCTCTGAAGGAAATGTAAAAGAGAAAGCTTTAGAAAATGGTTTATCTAAGGATGAACTTGAAAAAAGTTTAAAAGAAATAGTAAAAATATTCGAATAATAATTAATATGGTACCGCTAGTCGGAGTCTAAAAAGTGTAGTAATAAGCCTATTTAAAGGATAGTTTATAAAATAGTACCGTTATAAATACCGTTATTATTTTATATTATCTAAAAAGTTGAGAATGTGTTCCAATTCTAAGAAGTTGTAATGTATTGTCATTTATCATATAAATTACAAGTAAATCACCACTTATATGAAACTCTTTTGTATCTTTCCATTCACCTGTTAAATAATGATCTCTTGCTTCACTTGGTAATTCTTCATTATTTAATAGCATTGAAATATAAAAAAATAGTTTTGCACTATTTGTTGGATTTAGTTGAGCTTTATTTAAATCTTTTGTAAAGATTTTATGAACGGATAAATCAAGCACCTAAATCCTTTTTTAAATCCTCTAATCTAACTTTTGTCATATTTTTATTTGCTCTTGCATCTTTTATAGCTTCAAGTGTTTCATCATTTGGAATTTTAATTTCAAAAGGAATTCCTCTTTGTAAAACAGATTGAGTTAAAAATATATTAAAAGCTTCACTTAATCCTAAACCATATTGTTTAAATATTTCTTGAGCTTTCTCTTTTGTAGTTGCATCAAGGTAAACATTTGTTCTAACTTTATTAGTAGTTGCAGTCATTTTAAATCCTTTATTTATTAGAGAAAGTATAACACACAATGTGTGTTATTGTCAAATTTAAAAACTATGAATTATATTTTAATTTACCAAGGGCTTCATATAATTTTATTAAATTATTTTCTTCTTCAAGTTTTTTATAAACTTGCACAAAACTTATAACAATTGTTTCATCCATTTTTAAAATTTCTTCAATGGTTCTTCTTTTTGTAATTTGTTTTACTAATTTTTTTTGTGCCTCATCATATATACTAGGTGGAGATTCTAAATCATAATCATAATCATAATTGTACTCAGGAGAAGATGTAAAATCATTTATTACAAATATTTCATCATAAATACCCAATTCACGACATTTCTTTTTGATAGCATTTACAGAATTACGAGACTTCCAACTTGATAATGAACTTTGTTTAATGTTTAATTTTTCTGCAAGTTTTTGCAAACTTGTTAAATTGTAATAATTTAATAGTTTTTCTATTAAAAATATTGCTTCATTTTGCATTTTATAACCTTTTTTTGCTTATTTTATAAAATTTGCTAATTATTTGTAAAATAATGCAAGAATTAAGTTTTAACTAAGCGAATTATTGCAATAATTACTATGTATAAAGCAAACTAATGCGAATTAATGTGAATAATATCATTAGTTGTCTTTTAAATTCTTTAAAAGTGGTGAGGCTTAAATTTAAGCCTCAATAAATTTAATTTCAAAAAAAGGAAATACAAATGAAAACATTAATTGAAAAATTAGAAAATAGAAAAAAAATAACAGGAAAAGCCCTTCAAGAACTTTTTAAACTAGTTTTAGAACTTGAAAAAAATATTGATAAAGATATAACGACTTCAGATACAACTTGTAAAGTAAATATTAAAGCAGAAGATTATTTTTGTGGAAGTTGGCTTCAATCAGATGATAATTTTTCATTATGTATACTTAATGGGAAAATAACTATAAAAGATATATTTACAAGAACAAAAAAAGATGAAAACGGTGAAAAATATGAAGTTAAAGAATCACAATATATTGATTATTTTTCAATAGATGATGAAGATACAAATATTGTAAGAATTAATTTTACAGAATTTATTAAAGCTTTGGAGGAAGTGATGAAACTTGCAATTGAAGAATCTCAAAAAATAGATAATGATGCTCAAGAATTTATTGATTTTTGTCTAAATTGGAGAGAAATTAAGGGGAACAAAAATGAATCAACAATTAATAGATAAATATCTATCCGATATTGATGAGTTAGGGTTTGAAAAAACCTTAACTCTTGATAGTCATGATGTTGCAAAAATATTGAAAGTGCAAACAAGAACAATCGTAAATTGGGCAAAAGAAAATATTGGTCCAAAATGTAAAAAAATAGGTAAATCATATCTTTACACTAAAAGAGATGTAGCTAAATTTTTAGCTCAAAATTAAAGGACTGAAAAATGAGTGATACGTTATTAAAAAAACCAGATATTCTTAAAATACTCAAAATAGGGAGAAATAAACTATATGACATAATCAATAGTGGTGATTTTATAAAACCTATGAGGCTTCCAAATACTCAAATAGACTTATATAGTAATAATGAGTTACAAGATTGGATTCAAAAACAAAAAGAAGCAAGAGATAAAACTCCCTCTTTTACGTCGCCAAACAGTCAAAAGAGAGAGAATTAAAACGGATTAAGGTTTTAATCGTTTATATTATAACTAACGATTATTTAACTCATTATAAATATATAAGGATAATTTAAATGAGTGCAAATGAGAAAAAAGAAACATGTTATTTTTCACATGATGCTAATGCAAAAGATGATTTTAAAATCATGCTTTTAATTGAAGAACTGGGATTAGAAGGCTATGGAATATTCTGGATTTTGATTGAAACTTTACGGGAGCAACAAAACTATAAATATCCACTCAAACTACTGTCAGTATTAGCTAGAAAATATAATACAACATTAGTAAAACTTGAAGTTGTTGTAAGAAATTATTATCTCTTTGAGATTGAGGATGAGTGCTTTTTCTTTTCAAAAAGTCTTAATAGAAGAATGGAGGTAATGCATAAAGCGATTGAGCAAAGAAAAATTGCAGGTCAAATAAGTGCAATTAGAAGAAAAAAGAAATTAGAAGAACAATTAAAACAACTACAAATAAATATGAGTGATATAGACTCAAGTCAACGGTCGTTGAACGAATGCTTAACGAGTGCTCAACAAATAAAAGAAAATAAAATAAAAGTAAATTTAAATAAAGTAAAAAAAATTAATTCTCAAGAAGATGAAACTGAAAAATTTGATAAATTGAATCAACAGCTTTTGGAAAAACAATTATCAAAAGATTTAGAGATTGAGAAGCTTGAAAATCTTGCTCAAGCAAATGCTCATACTCAAGTAATAGAGATAGAAATATAGGCACTCGTAAAACAACTGGATTAATTTTCAGTTAAAAATGAGCTACCTAGCCAGTTGTTTGCTCACTTTTTTTAACGGATTTTGACAAATCCTAAAAAGTCGAGCCTAAATTAAAAAAATTGGAGATGAAAATTGATGGAAAATCTTCAAAATAGAAAAAAAGAAATAATTCAGCAAATAGGTGAAGATAGATTAAAAAAATTAAAATTTTCAAAATTGTTAAAGTTGATTATTTTTGAAATTGAAGAATTGATGGTGTATTGGACTGTTAGGCAAGTCAATAAAATGGTTTGTGAAGTGTTTGATATAAATATCTCTGAACCTCTTTTTTATAGATTTTGTTTGAAAAATCTTAAAAAAGATGAAATATCAAAACCAATAAAAAGAGACAAAATAGAAGAAGGTGTATCTCAAAATAGAGATACAAAAAAAGAAGAAATAGCAACACTTAACGAGGAAGAGTTAAGTGCAATTGCAATGTTCAATTCTAAAATAGATTAAATGAAAGGTGTTAAATGAAAAAAATAAAAATGGTTATTACCAATCATAAAGGTGGTTCTTCAAAGAGTACAAAAACTATGCAAGTAGGTGGAGCATATGGATTGTATAAAGGTTTGCAAGCACAAATTTTCGAATTTGATGATGAAAACAAAGATTCTCAAAATTTCACAAAATCAGCAATTTTAAGTGAACAAATTGAAGTAGGTGATGGAGCTGAAATTACAACTACATTAAGGGATCTATTTTCAAAAGATAGTGATACAGATATTCATCTTTTTGATGTTGGAGGAAATAAGACAACAACTCTTTTTCTTGAGGGACTAAAAAAATCAAGAATGTTTAAAAAAGTGGATTTATTTGTCATCCCTATGTCAGGAGGGTCTCAAGACTTAAAAAACGCAAAAAAAACATTAGATATTATTTTAGATATGGATTCAAATGCAAATATCATGTTCTGTCTTTCAAGAGTTCGTAATCCTAAAAGAGTGCAATTTCAGTATGGTGATTTTTTTTCAGATAAAGATTTAAAAAAATACCCATATATAGTATTAAAAGATAGTGATGTAATAGATTTGAGCAGGAAATTAAAAAAATCTGTTTATGAGTTAGCAACTGATTTAGATTCAAAAAAAGGAATTGAAGCTGCTTTTGATAAAGCTTTAGATGAGAATGATACCTCTAAAATTAATAATTTGTCAATTATGTTAGAGATTTACGATGAGGCTGAGGATTACCTAAAAACAACACTAATTCCAGCTTTTAATCAACTAGATAAAACATTGAATAAGGATAAAAAATGAGTAGTGAATTATCTGCAAATGAGGTAATTAAAATTGTTCAAGAGTTAAAAGCTCTTGAGAGAAGATTTGGTGGAGAAAAGGGTTTAATTAATCATCTTCTTCAAATTAGTGAAAATTTAAATCATCAACATCAAGATATTTATAATTCACAAAAAGAGTTAGAGGATTTATTTCAAAAACTCCAAGATTCAAAAAATTTAAAACTCGAAATAGAGACACTAAAACTTGATTTTGTTGGTAAAAAAGAGTTTGATGATTTAACTCAACTAGTTAAATATATAAATGGATTTAAAACTTTTATAACTCAAAAAAGTAATGAAATAAACAACGCTTATATAAAATTAAATAGGCTTTGGCTTGAGGAAAATGAGATTTTACAAAGAATTGAAAAATTAGAAAAAAATCTAATATCTAAAGTTTTATTAGGTGGTGTTGGTATAGGTACATTGTTGACTCTAACAACAGTCGGTATTTTTAAGTATTTTATTCAATAAAATTAAAAAATAAAAAATGAAAAAGCAAGAAAAACAGCTTAAAACAAAAGTTCTAAAAGATAAAAGGATTGAAATAAGAGTAAGTGAAGAGTTTTTTCAAAATCTAAACTCAAAAATTCAAGATAGTGGTCTAAAAAAAGCAGAATACTTTAGATATATATTATCTCAAGGTAAAGTTGTTGTAAAAAAAGATTACAACAGCCTAGCCACACAAGTTCGAAAATGTGGAGTAAATATTAATGAGATAGCCTATGTCTTAAATGTTGCAAATTTAAAAAATGCTTTAAATAATTATGATTATCAGGCTTTATTAGTTGAGTTAAAACTAATTCAAAATCAACTAAATAGATTAGGAGCTTAATTTGATAGTTCGTGTAAGAAGAAATAAAACTGGAGGTTTAGCAAAATATCTTCGTGATGGTGTAAAAAAAGATTCAAATTTCTTAAGAAATGAAAAAGATATAGTTATCCCAATTTGGGGTAACTTAGATGAGTTTGAAAAAATTGAAGATTATGTTCTAAATCATAAAAAATTCTCTGAAATAAGTATGCATATAACCTTTGGTTTTTCAGATAGTGATTGGCAAAAAATAGAATCTTTGCCAACAAAAGATGAACAAAATGCATTAATGCAAGAGTTAGTTCAAGATTATATTAAGCACCATTTCTCAGGTTATGACATTTATAACGAAGTAATTGCTTATTCAGAGCTTCATTATCCAAAGCTAAAGTACGATGAATACGGATATAAACGTTATCCCCATATACATTTAGCTGTATCGTTCTTAAACCCATTAAGTGATACTAAACTTCGTAATTTATTTGCCATAAATTCATATTATGATGATGTAATGGTGCGAAAATCTAACTTCAAATTTGGATTTGAGCAAACTAAAAGAAAAGAGTTTAGAATTAAAAACTTTGATTCACAATTAGGGAGAGACCGTAGAGAATGGATTGAATTACTTGATGAGTTGAATGACCGTGAGGAACTTATTTATTTTCTAAAAAATCAAATGAACTTCAAAGAGGGAATAGACTACAGAGTTGTTGATACAAAAAATAATAACTATGTAAAACTAATAAATAAAAGTTTTAAAAATGATAAAAGTGGTAAAAAAATAGTTCAAGATATAAACTTACAGGGTAAGGGATTTGAACGATTTGTAGATGTTAATTCAACTGAAAAAAATCATAAAAAACTCGAAGATATGACACAACAAGAGCTAGAGGAAATTCTAAATGATGTATATGTAAAAAGAGTGGAGGAAATAACAAAAAGAAGAAGTAAAAAATCAATAGAAGATTTAAAAAAAATTTATGAAGATGATAAACAAATAAAGAAAGATTTTGAAAAAAAATACTCAAAAAAAGCTGATTATAACTCTATTAAATCTTTAACTTTCCAACAAAAGATTTTTTATAAACATTATGGTGTAAATATTCAAGATTCACTAGAAGGATATTATATAAAAGTTGATGAAAACAATGAAAATAATGCAACTTTTATCAATCATTCAAAAGGTATAAAAATTGAAGATAAAGAAGATGAAATACTCTCTTATTCAAATGAAGATTCTACTCATGAAGAAGTTAAATTAATGCTTGATATAGCTCTTGCAAAAGGTTGGAATCTTTTAGAAATTAAAATTGATGGAACACCTCAATTTATCAAAGAAGCAAAAAAACAAATTCTTATAAAAGTTGAAGAGCAAAATCAAACTCAAAAAAAAGAAGAAGAAAAAAAAGAGATAAAAAAAGTTGAAATAAAACCAACTAGACCAATATCTCAACTAGATAATTTTATTCTTGAAAATGAATCAAAAATCTTTGAATCTGAAAAAGTATACGATTTAAAATTTTTAAAAGAAAACTTATCAGCTCAAATAGTTTTAGATTTTGCAATTAAAAAATATAATATTAATCTTGATGAGTTTGAAGTTGTTGATGATAATAAAATCAACAATAAAACTAATAGACAAAAACCCAAATCTATTATTGATTTTTTTACTAAAGAAATAGGTGTCTCAATAAAAGAAACAACAGAGATTTGTAATAATTTAATGACTAAACAGCCTAAAAAAATAGTTGATAAAATTGAGGATGAAGAAAAATCACAAGAATTGATTTATCCATATATAGATGAAAATTTAGAACAAAATAAAGAGATTTTAAATGAAAAAAATAAAAGGAAAAAGAGAAAAAATTGATGTGATATTAGCAGTATATACAACAAAATTTGAACTAAGTATAATTTTTCAAAATGAAAAATTTACAGCTTGGTATATTCAAGGAATCTCTAAAGAGGAATTAATAGAAAAATTCACAAAGGAAGAAATTGAGTATATTTATTATCATGCAGTTTGATTCTTAAAAATAAGTGTTCATTTCATTTAAGTGATTTGAACACTAACTCAAAAAAACACTCACTTCTTTCTCTTAGCTTTTATCTCTTGCCATTCTTTCAATAATTCTTTTTCATACACTTGTAAACTAAATGATTCTTCTTTTTGATTATGATATATTTTTAATTCTTTAATTTCTTCTTCTGTATATGTTAATGCTTCTTGATTTTCTTGCGAAGATTTTTCTAGTTCATTAAAAATATCAAGATATTTTTTTGAAGTATGGTAAGGTATATTTTTATATTTTTTTAGATTGTATTGTGTAACTTCAATATCTTTTTCAGTTAAATCAAAAATTGCATCAAATAATTTTGCTCTTGCTATTTCACTTCTATGAAATGTAGCTCTTTTCATTGAATCAGTTTTTTTTTCTGATACTTTAATCTTTTTTGCTTTTGATAATATATTCTCATTTAGATTGTTTTTTATTAAATTAAATTCATCTTCTGTTAAATCTAACCTATAAGTAAATTTATCCATTCATTTTTCCAATAATTAATAATTCTAAATGTTTAAATATGTTTAACGTATTTAAACAATAATTTAAGAATTTATGTATTAGAATAACGTAATTTGAATTAAAAGATTTAGAATCAAAATAATGCTTCTATAAACTCTTTTATACACTTTAATTTGGAGTTAAATATGTTCATAATAAAAGAAAAAGATAATGTAGAAGTTGTTTTAAAAATAAACTCAAAAGAAAATAAAAATTTAGAATCTGTCAAAAACAGAATTAATGATATTGTTGATGAGTTTAATATCTCACTTTTTTTAGATATTAAAATAGATAATTTAGTTCCAAAAGATGAAGTAAAAATTGAATACTACTCAAGAGCTTCTGCAAGTGAAAAAATAGGGGATAACTATTTAAACTTCTTAAATAAGTTTTTAGAAATTGGTTATGAAGATGGTGTAAAAACTGTTCCTATGGAGTAAAAAAATGTTAGAAAATTCAGAAAACAGAAAAAAATTAAAAGAGTTAAAAATCTTTGAAAAAGTACCATTTGAATTTAAAGATGGTTGGACTGATTTAGTTTATGAATTAGGAAAAAATATAGAAGAGCTTTGTGAATTAACAAACTATGAACTTCCAATGATTCAACAAATAAAAGAAAAAATGGGAACTCTAAGATTTTATTACAATACTTTAAATTCGCAATATCCTCCAATTGTTGAAAAAAGTATTAGAGCTTTAGTAAGCCAAACAGTAAGTAAATCTGCTAATATTTGTGAAACTTGTGGCAAATATGGGGAATTAAGAGTTGATGGTGGTTATTGGTTTGTTTCTTGTGATGAACACAAAAGAAATTCAATTACAGCAGAAGAGTGGAAAGAATTAGACAAAAAACAAAGAGAAGATTTAGAAAATGAAAAAATTAATACAAAACCTTACAAAGTATTAAAATTTGAAGAGATTAAATCGCCAATTTTAAAAAGAAAAATCATGGAAAAAGTTGCTTGTTTTGAAGCGGTATGTTGGGATTATGAAATAAATGCAGTTGATGTTTTTAATATTTTAAGAACAAAAGATGATGAAGATTTTCCAATTAGTTATGATGTTTTGAGAAAAAAAGTATTGAAATATGTATCAGTAGATAATTTGAAAAATGTATTTAATCAGGAGCAATTAATAGAGATTTTTTCTGATATAAGTTTAAGAGCAATCAGAAATCCTGATACAAAAATTTTTATAAAAGAGTTGAAAAAGGCTTGAAAATGGAAGAGAATTTTGAAGAAAGAATTATTGAAACAATACAAAAATCTAAATCAAGATTAAGCGAAGAAAATAGAGCTAAATTGAATGAGCTAGAATTATTTAAAAATAAAGTACCTTATCAAATATTAAATGGATGGACAGATTTAGTTTATGAATTAGGAAAAAATATAGAAGAGCTTTGCAAATTAGCAAGTTGTGAACTTCCACAAATTGAACATATAAAAAGTAAATATGCAAGTTTGAGATTTGATTACTACTTTAATTCATCTGTTCCAAGAATTGTTGAAAAATTAATTGATTCACTAATTTATGAAGCAGAAGATAAATCAGAAAGAATATGTGAATATTGTGGAGCAGATGGAGAATTAAGGGAAGTAAAAAGCGGTAGTTGGCGGTTAGTGTCTTGTGATAAATGTGCAAAAGAAAAAGATTTAAAATGCAAGATGTAAGTGAATTTTTAAAAGCTAGTCGCAAATGTAAAAAAAGTAGAGAAAACTGGTATGCAGATGAACTGCTTGAATTAGTTGCTCATATTCAAGAACACGCAGAAAATAAAGATATTTCAAAAGTTGATTATTGCGAAATGCTTGATGCGGTAATTAAAAGAGCAAATTTAATTAAAGAAAAAATGCTTGAAGATAAAGAGCTAGTAGTTTTTAATCCAAAAGATTTTACAGATAATTGTTTTTATAAACAACCAAATGCAGATAAACCATCAATTAAAACAGTTTCAAATGTAATTAAAAGATATTTAGGAAATATGAATAAACAAGATATTCATACTTTATGTGAAAAGTTTGGAAAAGATAGGGTTTTAAAAGAACTAGATAACAAATTTATAGAACTTTTTGAGATAGGATATTATGAATTAAAAGGCGGTATGAGAATTCCTTTGACTGGTGATTACAAAGAATATGGGGTTTATAAAGAAATATTAGAAATTGTTGAGAGTTATGAGGAAATAGAATGAGAAATATAGCTGATTTGATTAGATATAATCAAGAAGATAAAGATGATTTTTATAGAGATGCTCTTTATGGAGAATTAGACTGGTTCATTTCTACAACTCTTGATAGGAAGATTTCAAAAAAAGATTATTTAGAAAGATTGAGAGTTTTAATTAAAGAAGCAAATAGAATCTATGATGAATTATTGCCAAAATTTGATGAATACATTAAAAGATTTAATTTAAATATTGAAATTCCTCTTGAAGATTTGGAATACAAAGATTTTAAAATAGTTCCAAAAAATAAAAATGATGTGAACATAATAGAAAGTATTAAATTTGCCAATGAGCTTCTTTTTGAAGCAAAAAAGAAAATATATGAAAGCAAATTAAATCCTCTTTATTTATTATTTGAAGCTTTAAATGATGATATTGATGGGATGTTTCTTGTTGCTTCAACAAATTGGTATAAAAGATTTTTTGTTGAAGAAGATATTAAGAACATATACCACATGGAATAAGTATATACAAGATGGAACAAATATATATAATCGGTGATGTTCACGGTTGCTATAAATCACTACTTGCATTAATAGAACAACTTCCAAATAAAAAAAACTCTAAAATAGTTTTTGTTGGAGATTTAATTGATAGAGGTTCTAATTCTTGTGAAGTTGTAAAATTTATTATGGATAATAATTATGATTGTGTAAAAGGTAATCATGAAGAGATGTTTTTAGAATATGCCCCTTCAAAAGAGAATGAAGATTTGTCAGATTCAAAATATTGGCTTTTAAAATGTGGAGGTGAACAAACTTTGAAATCATACACCTCAAAAGATGAATATTATAAACAATATGATTTTATAAAAACTCTTCCTTTATGTCTTGAATATAAAGATTATAAAACTACTGATAATAGATATTTAGTTGTTTCTCACTCAGCTGTTGGAAAAGTATGGGATAAAAGAGATAGTAAAGATAAATTTGATATTGAAGATTTTGAAAATCAATTGCTCTATAAAAGATATAAACAATTTGATAATAAAGATATTTTTAATGTTTATGGACACACACCAAGAAGTGAAGCAAAATTAACTTCATTTGATGCAAATGTTGACTTAGGTTGCGTTTATAAAAAAGAAAAAGTAATAAACCCACGACTTTGTGCTTTAGAGTTTCCGTCTATGAAAATTTATACACAAAAAAATATAGAATAAAAACACCCCAAAATAGACAAAAAGCTATTTAAAACTGAATCACTAAAGTTAGTGATTCAAGAGGTGTTTTATTCTTGTATTGTAGCATTTTTTTAATTTTTTTTAAATCCTATATTTTTCTTCAATAAAAATATAATAATTGATAATTTTGTATAAAAAGATATAATTTTAGATAAAAAAAGATAAATTTTAATAGATTTGTATAATTAAAAATAAATTAGTAGAATTAAGTATAAAAAAGTATAAATCTCATATTTTAATAAAAAGTGAAATAGGCACATCGACCAATCACCGTACAAAAACCGCCTACGCTAATTTTGAGTGATTGATGTGCTTTAAGGATTATTCCTTAAAAAACCTAATATAATAACTAATATAGAGAAAAACGTATTATTAGTGTCAAACGAAGTGTAAAAATTGGCAGATAAATTAATAAAAAAGTTACCTTCTAAAACTTAAATCACTTCTGTTTTTCTACCATTTTTACTTTGCACTACTGGTACATTTTACCTTTGTATTTGACAATTTCAAATGAACTTTTTGAATTTATAATTGAAGTTGTTAAAAAATGTTATGTAAATACGATTTTGTTTATAGGTGACCAATATCAGTTATTGCCAGTAAATGAGAGTTCTAATAAGGTTTTTAGATTAAAAAATTAATATACATTAACACAAATTGTAAGACAAGCAAAAGATAGTAAAATTATTCACCTTGCTAATTAACAAGAGTATGTATAGAAAATCAAGATTATGAAGATTTGAAAAAACTACTCTATAATAGTACTAGTCTTTTTCCTTTTTAGATTTTCCCTTTAAACTACTTTTGCTCTTAAATTATCATTCCAAAAATTAAGAGAAGAATCATTATTAATTAAAAATAGAAAAGAATTAATCAAAACATTATTTATTTCTAAAAATTTATTTTTTGATATTTTTCTAATACTATCTTTAAATATAATTGTAAAAATGATTAAAAGGCGTAGAAATGAAAAAAGGTAAATTTTATTTTTCGTTAAAAGATTTTTTAGAAGATAACGAAAATAATACTGAAAATATTTTTATTTTAGTAGCTGAATATACTAATATTAATTTAGAAAATCTGAAACATTATAATGGTGAAATTTTTGGTGGAATAGTTCCTTTTGTAATTTATAATAATGAATATTACAATAAAGGGTTAATTGTTTGTTCTTTAGAAGAAAATTCTGATTTTCTTCTTGTTGAAGATTTAAATTATTTAGATGTTAATAGTACTTTTTTTGAAAACAGAAAATCATTTTTAGTATTACTTGATGGTTTAAGTCAAAATATTACTAAATTTTTAGAAAATTTATTTGAAGTGGTTTGTGAAAATGCAAAAGTTATAGGTGGAGGAGCAGGAAAAATGACTTTTGAAAATGATCCTGTAATTTTCACAAAGGATAAAATATATAAAAATGCAGCAATTATAATTGCAACATCTATGAATTTACATAGTAAAATAAGTAATGGATGGGAATATTTAGATGGACCATTTTTAACTACAAACTCTGAAAAAAATATATTAAAAACACTAAATTATAAGAACGCATTCGATGTTTATAAAAGTATAGTAGAAAAAAATTCTGGAATGATTTTTAGTGATGATAATTTTTTTGATATTGCAAAATCATACCCTTTGGGTATTGTTAAATTAAATAATCAAACGATAGTTAGAGATCCTATTTACATTGATAAAAATAACAATATAGTTTTAGTTGGTGATATTTTTCAGAATTCAACAATAAATATTTTAAAAGGAGATGATAAGAATTTAATTAAATCTTCAGTTAATGCTGTAAAAGAACTTTTAGAAGAGTCAAATTCATGTGCAAATGAAGATGTTATTATATTTAATTGTATATCTAGATCAATTTTTTTAGGGAATAATTTTCCTAATGAATTAGATGAAATAAAAAGTCACATGAAAAAAGATGCAACATTATTCGGTGCTCTAACTTTTGGCGAAATATGTAACGATTCAGATAAATATATTAGTTTTTATAATAAGTCATGCGTAGTAGGTGTACTTTGTTAATAGAACAATTATCAATCGCATATCGTTGTCATTGTTCAATAGGAAATAGTGTTAATCTAAAAGAGATGATTCATGAAGTTTTAAAAACTTTTGTAAGTGAATCATATGCCTTTTATGGACATTTTTGTTTACTTACAGAAGATATGACATTTGAAAATTTTGATAGTTTTGGAAAAATTATTGATTTTGATTATAAAAAATATGATGATTATAAAGATCAATTATCTATAATTAATGATGAAGATTTGATAATTTTAAAAATCAATTTAGATAATGGTATTTTATTTCTAGCTTCAAAAAATGTTGATGTTGATTGCTCTTTTTTTCTTCTTATGTTTGAAAGTTTAATCTCTAAATTAAATTTAAGTGTTAATGCCTGTTTAAATTATAATAAATTAGAAAAAGTAAATCATCTATTAAAAAAGCAAAAAAAAGAACTTATAAAAGCTAATAAAATAAAAGATGATTTTCTTGCAAATATGAGCCATGAATTAAAAACACCTCTAAACTCAATTAGTATAATTTCAAAAGTTATGGCAAATAATAAAGATAATAAATTAGACGATTTATCATTAAAGAATATAAAAATAATTAATAAATGTTCTGAAGATTTGACTGAAATAATAAATGATATATTAGATATTTCTAAAATAGAAGCAGGAGAATTAACAATTACTAAAAATAATATTTCTTTGAAAAATTTGATTGAAGAATTATATGATTCATTTGCGCCAATTGCTCATAATAAAAATATTGGATTTATCAATAATTTCCAAATTAATAATGATAATATCTTTACTGATGAACATAGAACAAAACAAATCATAAAAAATTGGAATGACCCCGAAGTAGTAGACACTTTTTTAATCAGTTAACACCTCAGGTTGAGTAACATTTTCATTGTACCTTTTCTCAAATTCATTTGGACTTATAAAACCTAAATAACTATGTCTTCTTTTTGAATTATAAAACATCTCAATATATTCAAATATTTTATCTCTTGCTTCTTCTCTTGTTCTAAAAATGGTTTTTCTTACTAACTCTTTTTTTAATGTTTTAAAAAAACTTTCTGCAACTGCATTATCATAACAATTTCCTCTTCTACTCATACTTGGTGTGATGTTATGATGTTTTAAAAAAGTTTTATATTCATATGAGCTATATTGACTCCCTTGATCTGAATGTAAAATTACTCCATCTTTTGGAATTCTATATTTAGTATTTTTTAATGCTTGAATTATTAAATCTGTTGTAATTCTATGACTTGTTGCCCATCCTATAATTTTCCTTGAAAATAAATCTAAGATAATTGCAAGATATATCCATCCTTCATGAGTTCTTATATAAGTTATATCACTTACCCATGATTCATTTGGAGTTTGTGATATAAAACATTGTTTTAAATGATTTGGATGAGCTTTATGAATTGAACCTGCTTTATACTTAGGTCTTCTTTTATAATTTCCTATTCCACAAAGTTTTGCTTCTTTCATTAATCTTGCAACTCTTTTTTTATTTACATGAATATTTGAAGCTTTCAAATCCTTATGAATATTTCTATAACCATAAATTCCATTTGATTCTTTATATGCTTTTTTTATTTCAATAAGAAGTTCTTGATTCTCTTTTTCAAGATTTGAAATAGGTTGTTTTAACCATTTATAATACCCACTTGGATGAACTTTTAACACAGTACACATTCTTCTTATTGTGTACTGTATTTCATGCACTTTAATAAATGCGTACTTTAATTTGGGTTGCTTGCAAAGTACGCTGCGGCCTTTTTTAATATATCTCGTTCTTCTGTAACTCTTTTTAGCTCTTTTTGTAATCTTTTTATTTCAGCTTGTGTATCTTGAAACTTTTTTGTTTCTACTTCTGCTTCAGGTGATTGGTACTTTCTTATCCAATTTCTCAAAGAATCATGATGTACACCTAATCTCTCAGCTGTTTCAACAATCCCATATCCATTCTCAACAACTTGTTTTACAGCATCCCTTCTAAACTCTTCACTATATTCTCTTCTTCCCATTTTTAATTCCTTCAATTATTTACAATTTTCTCTAAATTGTTATATTAATTAACTGAATTATTTTATGTCTATATTTTTGGGGTCATTCCAAATCTTCTAAGTAATGCATTAAAATTTACAAAGGAAGGTAAGGTAGAAATATTATCAAAAGAATTTGATGAATATTTTGAAATAAGTATAATTGATTCAGGTATAGGAATATCTAAAAATAATTTAAATTATATTTTTGATAGATTTAAACAAATTGATGATTCAATGGGTAAAAAACATCAAGGTACAGGTCTTGGATTGGCTATTTCTAAACAATTGTCAAAAATGTTAAATGGATATATAACTGTAGAAAGTGAAGAAGGAATAGGTTCTACTTTTAAATATATAATTTATAAAAAATCTAATAAAAATATATTAGAAAATTATAATAAAACTGAAAGTGATATAAAAGAATCTGTTTTCTTATTTGATAAAATTTTTTTAGAAAAACAAATATATTTATTTCACTCAAATAGTATAGAACAATTTAATTTGACAATAAATCTAAAAAAATATGGATTAAAAGTAATACCTATTTTGAATGAAGATAAATTAAAAGAGAAAATTGATGATATTAAAAATAACAACAATTTACTTATTTTAGATTCAAAAATAAAAAATTTACAAAATATAATAGATAATGAAAAAATAATAAAATCAAATTTAATAATTTTAGAAGAAGGAATATCAATAGAAAATTTAATAGAAAATTTAAAAAACATTCAGTTTTTTAAAGGGGAGCTTATCAATGGGAAAATTTAATGTGTTAATAGTTGACGATATTGAAGAAAATATATATTCACTTAGGTTATTAATTGAAGATAATTTTGATTTAAATATTTTTACAGCAACAAATGCAAATGATGCTATGAGTATTTTACTTAATAAACGAATTGATTTAATTTTAATGGATGTTCAAATGCCAGAAGTTGATGGTTTTGAGTTTACACTATATTTAAAAGATTTAGAAATTATAAAAGATATTCCTATTATATTTATTACAGGAATATATAATAATGAAGAATATAAATCAAAAGCTTATGAAATAGGTGGTATTGAATACATTACTAAGCCTATTGATAATAATTTATTAATTTCTAAATTAAAAGTTTATATTGATATTTATGAAAATCTAAATAATTCAAAAGAGGATTTGGTTAAAACTAAAAATTTATTGGTTCATAATAGTAAAATGGCAAGTTTAGGGGAAATGATAGGAATAATTTCACATCAATTAAAACAGCCATTAAATGTATTATCTCTTTATTGTGATTGTGTAGAGTATTCTTATAAAGAAGGAGAAGTTGATGATATATATGTTAAGGAATTTTCTACAAATACAAAATCTCAAATTAATTATATGAATGAAACAATTAACGGATTTTTAGATTTTTATAATCCAAATAAGAAAAAAGAAGTTTTTAATATTTCAGAAGCAATAAATTTTGCTTTAGCCATCTTGAAAAGTAAAATTATTGTAAATAATATAAAAGTTAATTTAGAACTTAATGAAAAATTAGAAATAGCAGGTGTAAAAATGGAACTTGCACAAGTTGTTATAAATATTGTAAATAATTCAATAGATGCATTTATTGAAAGAGGTATTTTTGAAAAAGATATAAATATTAAATTATTTGCCAACGATTCAAAAGTAGTATTATTCATAGAAGATAATGCTGGTGGAATTGAAAATAAAAATTTAGAAAAAATTCTAGACCCTTATTATACAACAAAAGTTGATGGTACAGGAATTGGTTTATATATGGTTAAACTAATAGTAAAAAATAATTTTAATGGTGAATTAAAAGTAATGAATAGTGAAAAAGGTTTGAAGTTTATAATTTTATTGGATTTATATCAAAAGAAAAATTAATTTAATTAGGAGCGATGATGTTTAAAAGAGTTTTATGTTTTATGTTTTTTACAACAGTATTATTTTCTCAAGAAATAGTACTAGGTGTAGTTCCTCAACAAAGTCCATTAGAATTATCAAAAAAATGGTTAAAAGTAACTGATTACTTGGATAAAAAAACAGGTATTCATGTTGTATTTAAAACAGAAAAATCAATAGATTTATTTGAAGAAAAACTTTATAATGGTCAATATGATATAGCTTATATGAATCCCTATCATTTTATTATTGCAAATAAAAGAGAAAATTATAATGCTTTTGTAAGATCCAATGAAAATATAGTTGGAATAATTTTAGGTAAAAAAGATAAAGAGTTTAATGTTAATAATTTAAAAGGTACTACATTTCTTTTTCCCGCACCAAATGCATTTGCTGCAACACTTTTGACAAAGTATGAATTAAAAGAAAAATACAATTTTGATATAAGTAAAGAAACAAAAGTAATTTATGTAAATTCTCATGATTCTGTTTACAAAGGAATTGCAAGAGGTGTTGGTGATTTTGGTGGTGGAATAAAAAGAACATTTGATAATTTTAAAGATACAGAAGATAAAGATAAAATAGATATTGTTTATAAAACTAACAATTATCCAAGTCATCCATTTGCAAGTCATCCAAGAGTTAGTAAAGAAATAGTTGAAAAAATTTCAAAAGCAATTATTGAGATGCCAGATGAACTAAAAGAAATATTAAGTATAAAAGATTTTATACTTACTAGTACAATTGAATATGATGTAATTAAAAATTTAGAAATTAATAAATAACCAAATAATGTCATTTAAATATAGATTCATATTATCTTTTGTAGTATTAGAAGTATTTTTTATTTTATTAATTGTTTCATTTAATTTTAATGTAATTAGCAATTCTTCTAAACAATTAATTAATGAAAAAATTGATTTAAATATATCTTTTCTAAAAAATCTAATAATTATACCTTTGAGCATTTATGATTTAGCAACATTAGATAATATCACTGAAAATACTGCAAATTTAAAATATATAAATTCAATAATTATACTAGATAGTAAAAATAATATTGTATCTTCTAAGTTTAGATTCAAATATAAAAGTATTGAAGAAATTTTAAAAATAAAATCTGATGAAAATTTATCATCAGATGAAGATGAATATGAATTAAGATATGAAGAATTTAAAGAAGATGATACTTACATTGGGTCTATGTATGTAATTTTTGATCATTCTAAAAATAGAATTTTTTTAAATGAAACAAAAAATAATAATATTTTAATTATATTGATAGAAATATTTATTTCAAGTATATTAGCTTTTATAGTAGGAAATAAATTAAATAAAAAACTTATACATTTATCTGAAGTAGCAAAAAATATTGGTAAAAATAAAGAAATAAAAATCCCTTATTTAAAATTAAATGATGAAATTGGTATTTTGTCAAAATCTTTAAATCAAATGCAAATAAATTTAGAAAATCGAAATAAAGATTTGAAAAATTTAACAAAAGATTTAGTTAATCAAAAATTTGAATTAATAGAAATTCAGAAATACAAAGATTTGTTTTTTGCTAATATGAGCCATGAATTAAAAACACCATTGAATTCTATAAATATTTTATCATCAATTATGATGAACAATAAAAAAGGAAATTTAGATGAAATTCAAATTAAAAATTTAACAATAATAAATGATTGTGGTAAAAAACTTTTAGATTTAATAAATGATATTATGGATATTTCTAGAATTGAAGCTGGTGAAGTTATTATTAATTCTAGGCATTTTAATTTTTATGAATCAATAAATAAAATATATGATATGTTTTTGATACAAGTAGAAAAAAAGGGATTAGAATTTATTTTCAAGAATGATTCTTCAATAGAATTTATTAGAAATGATGAAAAGTTAATTGGACAAATATTAATAAATCTTTTAAGTAATGCTATTAAATTTACTAATAAAGGAAAAATAGAATTTATTATTAATAATAAAAATGAATATATAGAGTTTATAGTAAGAGATGAAGGAATAGGAATTGAAAATGACAAATTAGAATATATATTTGAAAGATTTAAACAAATAGATGGAAAATTAAATAGAAAATATGGAGGAACAGGACTTGGATTAGCTATTTGTAAAGAATTGACAAAAATATTATATGGTAAAATTAGTGTTAAAAGTGAATTAGAAAAAGGAAGTGAATTTACTGTCCTAATCAAAAAGAACTTAGATGGACAAGATAGTATTCTACCCCAAATAACAAAACAAGTAGATAAAAAAAACACTTTTATAAAAACTGAAAAATTTGAGGAAAAAAAGAATAAAAATATTATCATATTAAATAATGATCCAATGTATTATTTTGAAATAGTACTCAAATTAAAAAAGAAATTTTTTCTAGTAAAACAAATAACTTCATTTGAGAATTTATTACTAGAACTTGAAAATGAAAAAACGAGTTATGATAAAATTGTTATTGACCTAGATTTCATTAATGAACCTAACCTAAAAGAGTTTTTGAAAATGAAAAATAATAATTTATTTATTGTTACAAGTGATATTCATAAACTTGATGAAGAGTTAAAAAATATTATTCAAGGAATAATAGAAAAAACTAACAAAGAGAAATTTTTAGAAACTCTTTTTTTAGACACTTAGTCTTACACTACCAAATATACCTTTTTTAAGTTCTTTCTCTTGTTGTTTTTCTAAGTCACTAATAATATCTTCTAAATTTTTGATCTTACTATTTAATTTTAATTCATTTTTTTGAAATATATCTATAAGATTATTTTTATTCTCAAGTGTGTGTTTTTGATCATTGTTTTTTTCAATTAATAAATTTTTTTCAACTTCAAATTTTTGAATAGTTTTTCTTAGTTGTTCAATCTCTTCATTCTTTTTTCTTAATAATTCTAATTTTATACTAGATTGATTTAAACTACTTATTTCATATGCTTCCACTTGAGTTAATAAACTCAATTTAGATTTATTTGCATTAATTAGCTGTTCTTCTAATTGAATTATGTGATTTTTAAGTAATTTTATTTCCTCTTCCATTTTTTTATTTTCAAGTAAATTATTGTGGGATTCTTTTTTTAGATGGGCAATATTTTGAAACATTTTTTTATTTAATTCTTTTTTTTCATTTTCTTGATCAGTTATTGTATAAGCAATAAAAACATACTCTTGTACATTTTTATTTGAAGTATCCAATATTTGTATAATCTTTGCTTTTAAATAAATAAATTCATTTTTATCTTTTTCTATTTTAATAGTATCTTCCCAAATTTGACCATTTAATAAGTTTTCTTTTAAATTATCAAATACAGAAGAAGTAGATATTTTTGATTTTAATAAGTTGAAATTTTGACCAATCACATCGGACATTTCACAAGCTATAGTATTACAAAAAAGTTGATTTATATAAGTAATATTGAAATCTAAATCCATTTTAATAATGAATGCGATTTGTTCAATAGTTTTAAGATAGAGTTCTAGTTCAGTATTTTTTTTAAGTAATGTATTTATTAAAAATAGTTTCTCTGATGCTTTATTTATAATAGTAGTTATAGTATCAATGCTTAAAGGTTTGATAATAAAATCTGAAATTTGTAATTCAATTGCTCTTAATAAGATGTTAGATTCATGTCTTGCTGTAATAAAAATTACAGGTACTTGCGTATCCATTTCTCTAATTTTTTCTAACATCTCCATTCCATCTAATATGGGCATATTAATATCACTTATAATCAAATCATATCTTTCATTGTTAAGATATTTTTCTTTAAATGCAAAATATCCTTCTAATCCATTTCCTTTTGCATCAACTCTATTAAAAAATATTTTTAATATTTTTGTTGAAATCTCTCTAGCACTTGTTTCATCTTCTACATAAAGTACATTTAACGTTTTTATAAAATCTTTTAAGTTATCCATTATAGTTTCCTATTTACTAATTTTAATTCTATATCCTAAACCATAAATATTTTCTATTATTATTTGAGGTATTTTATTTCGAAGACGAGAAATTATATTTTTTAAATTAGAAATATAATCCTTTTGTCCCAATTCTTCTTCCCATAAGTAATATATTATTTCTGATATAGAACAAATTTTATCATCGTATTGTAATAATAATTCAAATAATAATAATTCTTTTTTTGTTAATTTGATTACAACATTATTTTTAAAAAGTGCTTTTGTTTGTCTGTTCCAAGAAAAGTTATTATCTATTTTTATTAGATATTTTTCTTCTGAATTTATGTATTTTTTATATTCTTTTTCTAATGTTTTATTAATTATATGAAAAAAATTATTTAAATCAATAGGTTTTAAAATATAACTACTTATGTCATATTCAATGGACTCAATTATTGTATTAACTTCTTGTTTTGCTGTTAAAAAAATAAAAGAAATATCATTATTTATTTTTCTTAAATTTTTTAAAAAAGTTAATCCATCCATCCTTGGCATATTTATATCACTAATTATTAAATTAATACAATTGGATTTAAAAATTTTCAATGCTTCTTCTCCATTTGAAGCTACAAATATAGATTTAAAATTTTTTTGAAGTATTAATTTTATTTTAGATACCAATACTTTGTCGTCTTCAATATATAAAATATTTAACGTTTTTTTATACTCTTCTAATGTTATCATGTCTAATTATATTATTAAATAGTATTAGAAAGATATTATTATTTAAAATCTTTCAAATTTTATTTAAAATAAAAAATTATTATTTAACAATTATAATTTTAAATAATGAATATTTATAAGTTTTATTACTAAACGAAGTGTATAGGGTCTTCTGCATTGAATCTCTAAAAAGCCCTAAATATATCATTTTAGTAAACTCATTGCCTATTTTGATAGTGTTAAAAAAGTATAATTGTATTGAAAAATTCAAATTCACTATTGATTATCTTCTTGAATAATAAAAAATGATAAACCTGACTAATTGTTTCTAAACTCATAAATAAAAATAATTAAAATCAAGTCCTGAATAAAGAATATAATTATATTTAATAATTTTTATACGAAATCATTACAATGATATTATTTTAACACTATTTAATTATAGAATTTTATCAAGAGATATAATTCAAGGAGATTTTATATGAATAGTGGTTTTATAGATTCTAGAAATAATAAGAAAATTAGTTCGATTTTATTTATTAGTACTGATATAAATTATGTAGAAAAAGTAAAAAAAATTTTAAATAATAGATGTAATATAGTTTTTTTTGACAGTGATAGATTTTATTTATTGAATGAAAATATTGCTAATTTTGATTTGATTATTTTTGATAATAATGAAAATTTATTACCAAATTTTATAGAAGAATTTAAATTTACACAATCATACAATTTTAATATTCCAATGATTTTATTAGAAGATGAGATCTCAAATGATCTTTCTTTATACAAATTTTGTAATACATGTGCAATCTTAAATAAAAATATTGATGAAAATTTTCTAGTTAATAATATTGAATTAAACTTGAATTTTTTTAATAATAATCAAAAAGTTCACTTTAAAAAAGGATTTTATTTCGATATGACTAATGATCTTTTATATCAAGATAAGAAAATTATTAAACTTACACGTACTGAAAAAAAACTGATAAGTTTACTTGCTGCAAACGTAAATGAATTGGTTACTTATGAAGATATTTCAAGTGTTGTTTGGAAAGGCAAGGAATTTTCAATATATTCCTTAAGAAATGTGGTTAAAAATATTAGAGAAAAAACAGATGAACTATTTATCAAAAACTCTTCAAATAGAGGTTATATAATTAATAAAATTTAAGGAGTTTTCAATGTACAAATATTTATTAATTTTTTGTTTTATCTTTTTGTTTAGTGCTTGTGATTCTAAGTCTTTAGAAAATGCAAAAGCTATGTGTATAAAAGATAATAAAAATTTTTATATTACTAAAGCATTGAATTATAGAACTGGAAAATATGAACCAAGAGTTGTATGCGATTAAAAATTTTCAAGATTTTTTTATTTATTTTATAGAAAAAATAACTTAAATATATCATAATAATTCTATAAGTTTAATGAAAAAAGGTATTAAGATAGTAGTTGGCTACATTTACATAAAGGTACTAAAAGCGACACGCATCTTAAATATAGCTTAATTTGATATGCCAAAGCTTATAGAATAGACCTATAAATCATCTTCTCTCACTTTGATACAACATTAACTCTAAAAATCATTTCTCGTTGAAATATAAATTTATAAGTTCCACATTCTCTCCTTATTAGATTATTACCATTACACATATAAAAAATTAAAGGATAGAAAATGAAAGTTTTACAAAAAGTAATTTTGGGATTAGGTTTAGTTATTGGAAGTGTATATGCACAAGATGTATCAAATACTATTCACAGTCCAGGATATATTAAGGACTATAGAGTAATTATAAAACCTGCAACAGAATTAAAACAAGGTAATAATGATATAAATGTAAATTTTACACATAAAGGTCATTCTCATAATGATTTAAATACAAAATTAACTGTTTTGTCACCAGATAAAACTTCTATTGATTATAAAGGTGCAAATACAAATAAGAATGGAGAATATGTATTTAATGTAAATCTTCCACAAAAAGGTTCATATAATTATATTTTAACTTTTAGTCATAATGTTGGTGTAACACAAACAAAAAGAGGAAGTTTTAATTTAAATTAAATTCTTAATTTTTATAAAATACCTTCAAGAAATATTTTGAAGGTATTTTTATTAACCCTGCCTAGATATAAAATTCTTTACACATTCATTCCTCACAAATAGTAGTATCATACATATAGATTATTTTAATTAAAATACATAAAAGGAAAAATAATGAAAAAAATAAATATATTAAAAATAGGTATTAGTCTATTTTTAATAAGTACTTTGTTTACGGGGTGTTTTATGATGGGTGGAATGTTTTTTAAATAAACTAAATAATTAGATTTTTAACTATTTATAAAATTTTTCTACACATTCATTCCTTATATAAATAGTAATATCTTCAATATGAATAAAAAAGGAATTTCTTATGAATAATATGAACAGAAGAACATTTGTAAAAGGCGTTTTGGCAACAAGTATCATAGCCTCTATACCTATAAACCTGAGTGCAAATTCTAAAATATCGACTCGAAAAAAAACGATTGAATTAAGTGGAAATACATTTAATTTAAGCATTGAAAAAATAGCTGTAAATGTTACTGGTAATCCAAGTATTGCAAAAACAGTAAATGGAATGCTAAGTGGTCCTACTCTTAGATGGAAAGAAGGTGATACAGTTACAATAAATGTCACTAATAATCTTAATGAAGATACTTCTATTCATTGGCATGGAATTATTTTACCTGCTTCTATGGATGGTGTTCCTGGATTTAGCAACTTTAATGGTATTAAACCAGGAGAAACTTTTACTTATAAATTTCCAATACTTCAAAGTGGGACTTATTGGTATCATTCACACTCTGGATTTCAAGAACAAGAAGGTGTTTTTGGAGCAATTATAATTGAACCAAAAATAAAAGACCCATATGAATATGATAGAGAATATGTAATCTCATTATCAGATTGGTCAGATGAAAAACCATCTTCAGTTTACAGAAAAATTAAACTTTCTTCTTCTTATTATAACTTCAAACAACGAACAGTTGGTGATTTTATTGATGAAGTAAAAGAAAAAGGTTTCTTCGAAGCATTTAGTGAAAGAAAAATGTGGAACGAAATGAAAATGACAGATAGAGATATTTCAGATGTATCAGGATATACATATACATATTTAATGAATGGTGAGAACCCAGCTACAGGGTTTAAAGCATTATTTAAAAATGGTGAGAAAATTAGATTAAGATTTATAAATAGTGCAGCTATGACATTTTTTGATGTAAGAATTCCTGGTCTTAAAATGACAGTAGTTGCAGCGGATGGGAATAATATTCAACCTGTAACTGTTGATGAATTTAGAATAGGAGTTGCTGAAACTTATGATGTAATAGTAGAACCTGAAGTAAATAAAGCTTATTCGATTTTTGCTCAAAGTATTGATAGAAGTGGATATGCTCTTGGAGCTTTAACTTTTGATGAAAAAGTAATTGCTCAAACTCCACAAATGGATGCATTCCCAATATTAACACATGCAGATATGGGTATGGGAGGGACTAGTGATAATAATTCAGAACATGATATGTCGACTATGGAAACTCAAAAACCTGCTAAACAAGAAAGTGCTATGAAATGTGGAGCAGGAATGGATATGTCTAGTGTGGAAAAACCAAAACCTATAATGAATCATTCTATGATGGGACATGATATGTCAACTATGAATAGTAATCAGAAAAAAGAAATACCAATTACTAAACTTGAAGAATCAACAGGTGTTCAAGTAGATGCAGTAGCAATGAATCCACAATATAGACTTAGTGACCCAGGAGTTGGACTTAGAGATAATGGAAGAAGAGTTTTAACATACGCAGATTTAAAATCATTAACTCCTACAACTAATGATAAATATCCTGATAGAGAGATAATTTTAAGACTTACAGGGAATATGGAAAGATATATGTGGTCTATTAATGGTATAACTTATAAAGATGCAAAACCTTTAGAGTTCAAATATGGAGAAAGATTAAGAATAACATATATTAATGACACGATGATGAATCATCCTATGCATTTACATGGTATGTGGAGTGATTTAGAAACAGGTGATGACAATTATTTACCGAGAAAACATACAATTGTTGTACAACCAGGTTCAAAAATAAGTTTTAGAGTAAATGTAGATGCAAAAGGTTCTTGGGCTTATCATTGTCATTTACTTTATCATATGACTGATATGTTCAGAAAAGTAATAGTATCTTAAAGGAGTTTTATTATGAAAAAATTATTATTAGCAACATCTCTATTGGGATTTATTACAACAAATAGTTTTGCAATGGAAGGTGAAGGAGATATTTTTAGAAGTTCTTTAGTTGTAGATAAACTTGAATATCAATTTAGTGATGAGAAAGCTACTAATTGGGATGTATATGGATATGCAGGTTATGATATAAATAAGATTTATATTTATTCAGAAGGTGAGAAAGTTAAAAATGAATCTGCAAATAGTGAAAACCAATTAGTTTATTCAAGAGCAATTTCTCCTTTTTGGGATGCTCAGATAGGTATTGGTTATGATAAAAATAATGAAGCTCATCAAACTTGGGGTATTATAGGATTACAAGGATTATCTCAATATTTCTTTGAAACAAGAACTACTCTTTTATTAGGTGAAGATGGAAATATGGGATTAAAAACTCAAGCTGAATACGATGCATTATTAACACAAAAGCTTATATTAACCCCAAGTATTCAATTATCTGCTTATACAAAAGATAATGAAGAAATGGGTATTGGAAGCGGATTCTCAAATATTACAATAGGTACAAGATTAAGATATGAAATTACAAGAGAATTCGCACCTTATATAGGAGTTGAATGGAATAAAAATTTAGGCAATACAAATGATATTTCATCATTAGATGAAGTATATGCAGTAGTTGGTGTGAGATTCTGGTTTTAAGAATAATTACTCCACATAGATTCCTCATAATAAAAATATAATTACGAATAAAATAAAAAAGGATTTAAAATGAAAAAGTTATCAACAGTATTATTAGGTTTAGGGTTATTTGTAAGTAGTGCATTATATGCAGCTGAAGCTAATAAATCTACAACTCAACAAGCTACTCATATGGGTGACCACATGCATGAAGGAAAAATGATGAACCATATGAATATGAATGGTATGACTGATGAAGAAATGAAAAAAATGCATGATAAAATGAATGGCATGAACGATGAAGAGATGAAAAAAAACCATGAGAAATTAGATAGTATGTCTAATGAAGAAATGAAAAAGATGCATGAAGATATGGCTAATGAAAAAACTAAAAATGGCATGAGTGATGAAGAAATGAAGAAAATGGGTCATAAATAAAAACATGAAAAAAACATTTAAAGCAAATAACATCTCTTGTATGAGTTGTGCAAATCTTATTAAAGGTTCTTTAGAAGATAGTTTTGGAGAGATTGAAGTAAATTTAAATACTTCACCAAGAGAAGTCACTCTTGAAATCTTAACAGAAGAACAAGAAGTTACATTTAAAAAAGAAATGCAAGAACTAGGATTTGAAATAATAGACAATTAAAATATATAAGTTATTCAAGGATTAAAAATGTCAAAAGAAATCATAAAAATAAATATTTCGGGAATGACTTGTGTAAATTGTTCAAATGGAATTGAGAAAGCTGTCAATAAACTTGATGGCTTACTCTCTTCAAAAGTAAGTTTTGCTTCAAACGAAGGTGAATTTGAAATTGAAAATAAACTTTTAGATAAAGAATCTTTGTTCAATAAAATCAGAAAGTTAGGTTATGGAGTTGAAGAGAATTTAGAGGCTTTAGAAAAATCTAAATTAATCGCTTACAATAAACTAAAATATAATTTCTTTATAAGTATCTCACTCACAATCATAATACTTTATTTTATGTTATTTCCTCTTCAAAATTTGCTAAACAATCAATATATTATGTTTTCACTTGCAACTGTTATTCAATTTTATTCAGGAAGAAGATTTTATACTCTAGCATATAAGGCTGTAAGTAATAAAAATTATGATATGAATGTTTTAGTTGCACTAGGAACTAGTGCTGCTTATTTCTACTCAGTTTTTGTAGTATTTTCCCCTTCACTATTTCCTGAAAATTTAAGATTTTTATATTTTGATGGAGCTGCTGTTATAATTAGTTTTATTCTTTTAGGACGATTACTTGAAGAGCGTTCAAAAGCAAAAGCTACTGATTTCTTAAAAAAACTTATGGACTTAGCTCCTTTAAATGCAACACTTATTTCTGAAGATGGTAGTTTTAAAACTATTTTAGCAACACAACTAAAAATAGGAGATAAAGTTCTAATAAAAACTGGTGAAAAGATTTCAACAGATGCAGTTATTGTAAAAGGTAGTGCAGATATTGATACCTCTATGATTACAGGTGAATATATGCCTATTTATAAAACTATCGGAGATGAAGTAATTTCTGGAACTTTAAATACAAATGGAATTATAGAAGTAGTAGTTTTAAGAGAATCAAAAGATACAACCTTATCAAAAATAGTTGCACTATTAAGTACCGCTCAAAGTAAAAAACTTCCTATAAGTAGATTTGCTGATGATGTTGCAAATATTTTTGTTCCTATTGTTATTGCTATTTCTATACTCACTTTTTTGGCTTGGTATTTTATAGTTGGTGATGCTCTTAATGCTATATTAGCTTCAATTTCTGTTTTAATAATTTCTTGTCCTTGTGCTTTGGGACTTGCAACTCCTATTGCAATAGTAAGTTCTGTTGGAAAAGCTGCACAAGAAGGAATTCTAATACGAAATCCTGAAATATTAGAAATTATAAAAGATATAAAATATGCAGTATTTGATAAAACGGGAACTTTAACAAGTGGAATTATAAGTGTTAAAGATGCTATTTATGAAGAAAAATATTTAGATATTTTAGCTTCTTTAGAAACTAAAAGTGAACATCCTATTTCAAAAGCAATAGTAGATTTTGCGAAAAATAAAAATATACCATTAAATATTGAACTTGAAGATATAAAACTGGTACCGGGACTTGGTATTAGTGCAATTTATGAAAAGAAAATGGTATTGATTGGTTCTCTATCTTTCTTAAAAAATAATGGTATTAAATTAGATACTAAATATTTAGATTTTTATAATAACTCTTTAAAAGATGGAGCAGGAGTTATTTTAGCATCTATAGAAAAAGAATGTATTGCTGTTTTTGCTTTAGAAGATAGTATAAAAAATGGAGCAAAAGAATTAATTGCTGATTTAAAAGCAAAAAATATTATTCCTATATTATTAACAGGAGATAATGAAATTACAGCAAATTATGTTGCTAAAAAACTAGATATAGATAAAGTATATTCTCAAGTTCTTCCTGATGAAAAATATAAAGTAATAATAGAACTTCAAAAAGATGCAAAAGTAATGTTTGTAGGAGATGGCATAAATGATTCACCTTCAATTAAACAAGCAGATATTGGAATTACTTTAAATTCTGGTTCTGATATTACAAAAGATGCAGGAGATATTATTTTAATAAACAATGAGCTAAAAGCTGTATTAAAAAGTATAAACTTATCAATTGAATCAATGAAGATTATTAAACAAAATTTATTTTGGGCTTTTATTTATAATATAGGAGGAATTCCTCTAGCAGCAGGTGTTTTTTATCCTATTATTGGTGTTATGTTGACTCCAATGTACGCAGGAATTGCTATGAGTTTTTCATCTGTGACAGTTGTTTTAAATTCTCTTAGACTAAAATTAAAAAAGATATAGAAAGTAATTCTTTCTATATCTTTTTTTAATGGCAATTCCAAATAATAGCTTCTAAATTAAAACTTTTTATAAAAAAATTAATCAAATACATAGTCTTCCACATTCTTTCCTTATTAGATTATTATAATTCTACATATAAAAAATCAAAGGATAAAAAATGAAAAAATTAACAATCACAGTTCTAGTAGCAGGTTTATTTGCAGGAAGTTTGTTTGCAAGTGAAAATAACACGATGATGGGTATGGATAAAGAAAAATGTATGGCAATGCATAAATCAATGCATGAAATGAATAAAGACAATTCATCAAAAAAAGAATTATCTGTATATGAAAAACATCAAGAATTTCTTAATTCTGATAATACAGGATATGGAGGTTGATTATTAATAAACCTTCTTTAGTATTTTTTTTTAAAACCTTCAAGTACTAACTCTTGAAGGTTTCTTATTTTATAGAAGTTTTTAAAAAATTAATTTAAAAGTTGTACTTTCATTTAATTCTGAATCAACTACTACTTATGTTTTAACATTTAGTCATGAAGTAGGTGTAACAAAATCAAAAAGAGGTTCATTTATTGTTAATTAAATGATAATTTTGAACGATTCAAAATAAAAAAAGATTTAGTAGGAGATAATCTCTTATCTCTCACTTTTCTTTTTTAATCCTCCTCCTTCTAACCAAAGATTATAAAATTCATCACTCCATAAAGATTGAAAATATGCAATTGCATCCTCTTTTTCTTCATTAGTTAATATATTTTTAAATGGAGGCATTTTACCGTCATACTTTGCACCACCATTAGTTATTATCTCAATTAATTGCCACTTTGGATGATGCCATGCATGAGCAGTGTCATTTAATGGTGGTGGAGGATATGAGCCATCTGATAAAGTTTTTTTCCAATTAATAGTTTTTTCTGCTTTTTCTCCATGACATGAGGCACAATTTTTCAGAAATACTTGTTCTCCAAGCTTAACTTGTTTTTCACTATACCATCTTCCCGTATCATTATTTCTATTTGAAAATATTATAAAAATAACTATTATAAAAAAAATTACTATTAAACTTATATATTTAGTTTTCAATGTGTATCCTTTTTTTTTAATTATATTTAAATTATGTGTAGATAATCAGGAGTTGTATCTTTCCACGTTGCTTCCTTATTAGATTACTATAATTCAACATATAAAAAATCAAAGGATAAAAAATGAAAAAATTAACAATCACAGTTCTAGTAGCAGGTTTATTTACAGGAAGTTTGTTTGCAGCTGAAAATAACATGATGATGGGTATGGATAAAGAAAAATGTATGGCAATGCATAAATCAATGCATGAAATGAATAAAGACAATTCAGTAAAAAAAGAGTTCTCTATACAAGAAAAACATCAAGAACTTCTCAATTCTGATAATACAGGATATGGAGGTTGATTATTAATAAACCTTCTTTAGTATCTTTTTTTAAAACCTTCAAGTACTAACTCTTGAAGGTTTCTTATTTTATAGAAGTCTTTAAAAAATTAATTTAAAAGTTGTACTTTCATTTAATTTTGAATCAACTACTATTTTTATATTATAATCTTTACATATTTTACTTACAATATTTAATCCTATTCCAAAACCACCTTGTTCTGAAGTTGCTCTATAATATCTATCGAAAATATTTTTGATTTTTTCTTCTCGAATTCCTATTCCTGTATCTTTAATAGTTAAAGTTTTATTTTTTAAAGATATATCTATTTCTCCACTTATTTTGTTATATTTAATTGAATTAGATACTAAATTATTAAAAACTCTTATAAAATCATCTTCATTGATTTTATATTCAAATTCTTCTAAATTTGTGGTAATTGTAATTCTTTTTTTAGATGCAAGTGGTTCAAAATATTTTAACTGCTCATTTATTATAGTATTCAATGAAAGTTTATTTATAATTTTTTCTTTTAGATGATTCTCTAAAAATACATATGTTAAATCTTTATAAATTTCAGATACTCTTTTAGCACTTAATCTAACTCTTTCAATTTGTTTATGAGTTAAATTAGTAGATTCAGTTGACATTAAAATAGCACTTATTGGTGTATTTAGTTCATGAGTTGTATCTTTAATAAAAATATTTAATCTTTCTCTTTCATCTTTTATTGGTATTAAAAAAAGTTTTGCTAAATAAAATCCAACTAAAGAAATAATAGAATAAATGAATATAAAAATAAAAATAATATTAATTGTTAATTCTTTTATCTTTTCAGATAATAAGTTTTCTTCAATTACAATATAAAATATTCCAAGATGACCCAATGTTGATTTATCAACTAATACAAAATGTTCTTCATGTTGAAGAAAATCTTTTGAAAAATCTATATTATCATCAAAATTACCAAAAATTTTCTCTTTATTCTCATTGTAAAAAGAAATCTTATACTCCTTAGTTTCTAATAATTTACTAGTATCTAAACTTGTATTTGTCATATGTGAAGATATTATTTTTGACGATAATTTTGAAGTAATATTTTGCATATCTGATTTTGTCAAATCAAAATATAAATTTTTTTGATTTTGATAATATAAAAATGCTACTAGTACTATTAAAATAAACGATGAACCTAAATATAAAGATAAAAATCTTATAAATGTTGTTTTTTCACTATTTGTTAAATTTATAACCTACTCCTCTTATATTTGTAATAAATTTTTCTCCAAGAATTTTTCTTAAATTCTTTATATATGTTCTAACTGTCGATGGATTTGGTGAATCTTCATAACTCCAAACATTTGTGCTTAGTTCATCTATACTTACTATTTTTTGATGATTATTTATCAAATATAGGAAAATTTCAGATTCTTTTCTTGCAATATGTATCTCCTTATTATTTATTTTAATAAATAAATTTAATCTATCTAAATATATATTTTGTGAAATCTCTATAATGTTATCTGGCAAAATATTAAATAATCTTTTTATATTATTTATTCTTAAATCTAATTCCTTCAATTCAATAGGTTTCTTTACATAATCATCACAGCCTGATTCAAATCCTTTTTCTATATCATCAACCATATTTAAAGATGTTAAAAAAATTGTAGGAGTTTTTATATCATTTTGTCTTGCATTTTTTAACAATTCAAAACCATTAATTTCAGGAACATTCACATCAAACAAAAATAAATCAAATTTTTCAGAATATATTAATTCTTCTGCTTCATACCCTGAAAAAGCTGATTTAACGACATAGCCTTTATTTATTAAGTGTTCCTCTATAATTTCATTTAAAATAATGTCATCTTCTAATAAGAGTATTTTCATAAAAATCCTTTGAAAAATTCTATCATAAAATTTTTAAACTAATTTATTTTTACTCATACACTCCACACTTTCTTGCTACAATCAAAATAAAAAAAGGATTTATTATGTTTGAGTTTATGAATATGAACATGACACTATTTCATGGTTTTACAATGTTTATTTTTTGGGCAATATTTTTTTATTTATTAATTTCAATTGATACAAAAGAAAAACCATCTTTATTAGATATATTAAAAAAACGATTAGCAAAAGGTGAAATAACTCAAGAGCAGTTTGAATCAATAAAAGCTACATTAAAATTAAAAGAAGGAAATTAAATATGAAGAAAACAATTTTATTTTTAGCACTAATAACAAGTTCAGTTTTTGCGATGGAAGGTAAAACTATGACTGTTTATAAATCACCTTATTGTGGTTGTTGTACCAAATGGATTGATATTATGAAAAGTGAAGGGTTTAAAGTAAATAGTATTGAAACAAATGAGGTTAATAATATAAAACAAAAAGCTGGTTTACAAGCTGGACAAACATCATGTCATACAGCATTTGTTGATGGATATGTAGTTGAAGGTCATGTAGACTATAGTGCAATAAAAAAAATGCTTGTTGAAAAACCAAATATTTTAGGAATTACTGTTCCTGGTATGCCAATAGGAAGTCCTGGAATGGAGCAAGGAAATACTAAACAAGCTTATAATATATTGTATGTAAATAAAGATGGTTCTACAGGTGTGTATGAATCTCATTAGAAAATAAATAGGATATTAATAAAATGAAAATACTTTTACTTGAAGATGATGTTATTCTAAATGAGATAATTGAAGAATTTCTATTATCTTTAAATTATGAAGTAATTACTGCTTTTGATGGGAATATTGCTGAAGAGTTAATCTATGAAGAGAGTTTTGACCTTCTTTTATTTGATGTAAATATTCCTAATATTACAGGATTTGAACTATTAAAAAATATTCGTCAAAATAATATTAATATTCCTACGATATTTATAACATCAAGACATACAGCTGATGATGTAAAGATAGGATTTAACTCTGGTTGTGATGATTATATTAAAAAACCATTTGAATTAAGTGAATTACAACTTAGAATTGAAAATATAAAAAGATTAAGACAAATTGATAATCATGGACAAATAAAAATAGACAATGACACTTTTTATAATTATGAAAAGAAAGTTATTACAAGAAATCATGAAGAATTTAATTTATCAAAAATAGAATCAAAAATTTTAGAATATTTCTTAAAAAATAAAAATAAAACTATTTCTATAGATGAAATATCAGTAAATAATTGGCTTTATGATGAAATGCCTGAATCTACAACAATAAGAACTTACATTAAAAATTTAAGAAAAAAACTTAATGATGAAACTATAACAACCCTCAAAGGAATTGGATATAGATTTAATATTAGTTAAGATTGATTATTTTATAGAAAAAAACAAATTCTAAATGTTAAAAACAAAAAAACAAAAAATTAATCTAGCAAGGAAAAATATGAAAAACAAATATTTGCTTCTTTTAATCTCTTTATCATTTCTATTTATAGGTTGTGAAGAGGGGAAAAAAGCCCAAGTTATTGAACAAAAAGATATAAAAAATACCATTGAATTAAAAAAAGAAGTTGATAAAACTTATAATTTAAAAACATTTGATGGAGAAACAATAAAATTAACAGTTGATAATAATATATTAATATCAGATAAATTAGAAGATAAGCTAGTTCTTATAAATTTCTGGGCAACTTGGTGTCCTCCTTGTAAAAAAGAAATTCCTGTATTTAATGAAATTTACGAAAAATACAAAGATAATTTTATTATTATAGGTATTTTATATGAAAAAGATATTGATATGAATACTTTATCTAATTTTATAAAAGAAAATAATATAAAATTTCCAATTACTATTAGTGAGGATGAAAACTTTAGATTAGCTAAAGAACTTGGGGATGTAAAAAAAGTTCCAGAATCTTTTTTATATGGAAAAGATGGATTATTTATTGAAAAATATATTGGAATTGTAGATGAAAAAAAACTTGTTAATCATATAAAAGATAGTTTAAAATAAAATTATTGTAATCTTTTTATTAAAATTATTTCTTCATTAGAGTTTTTAAGTTGCAGGAATCCATCTATAAAGGGTAGCAAGAGATACACCTAAATCTTTTGCCACATCTTTTGGTGGAATACCAGATTCTAAAAGTTTTTTTGCACTTGCAAGTTTACTATCAGTCATAGTTCTTTTTCTTCCACCAATACGGCTACATTTACATAAAGGTACTAAAAGCGACACACGTCTTAAAGATTACTTAATCTAAAGTATCAAAGGTTTTAAAATAGCCCTATAAATCTATTAATTCTCGTTGAAATATAAACTTAGCCTCTTATAATTCTAAAAGTGCTACCATTACGAAATCTAAACAAAGATAGATTTTTATAATAAATAGGGTACTTCTGCATAAAGGTACGAAAAGTTCCAAGTTGCTTAAATATGGAGTATAGCCCTACAAAGGTATTTTTTTACTAACAATATTTAAACTAAGCTTAATATATTTTTTCTCAAAAAAGAAAAATACCAAAATAGATTGGATAAAGTTATTCAAATCAAGTTTTTGTAAAATTCATTAATAATTCGTTAAATAAATTTTGATATAATTGCACTTGAACTTACGAAAGGAATTTATGAAAAAAAATATCGTTTTATCTATTGTTTTTTTTTCTATCTTATTTTCTTCTGTACACTCGTTTGCTTTTGAGTTTTTCAATGATGAAAAAAACTGTGTTATAACTTCCAAACAGTGTGCAACAGAGTTTAATACATCTTCAGTAGATACTGAAGTTTGTGAAAAGCATCATAAGTGCCACCACTCTTATGTCCTTAACCAAAATGATTATATTTCAAAATTTGAATTTAGAAATATCAATGAAACTTTAAAAGCAACAAACTATATCTTTCAATTCTCCACATTTCTACTCAAACCACCTATTATTTAATTTACTTTCATTCATTCTATCTCTATATTTATAGAGCAAACTTATACTAAGGAAAGTAAATGATAAAAAATAGATTAATTTCTATGTTTATCTTGTTTTCTTGCAGTAGTGGAGTACTTTTTGCAGATGATTTTAATCAATTTTTAAATAAAGCAATTGAAACAAGTCCTTATTTGCAATCTTCAGCTATTGGAGTTGAACAAGCTAAACAAGAAAGTTATAAACAATTACGATATGAAAACCCCACTTTAAGTGGAGAGTTTTTAAAATATAAACCCAATGATGGTTCTAATGATAGTGGTTATAATATTAGCCTTACCCAACCATTTAGATTATGGGGCGTATCAGGTGATAAAGAGCGTTTTTCACAAGCAATTGTAAAAGGTGCTAACAGTGAATATATGTTAAATACATCCGATTTTATTCGAAATATCTCTTTATATTTTACTGTTTATGCACAAGAAAAAATGCTTCTTGACTTAATGCTAGATGCGACGAACATTGCAAAGACCATTTATGATATTTCTCAAGAACGTCATGCTGTTGGTTCAATTTCACGAGCAGATATGCTTCAAGCCAAAGCTATATTTTTGGAACAACAAACACAATATGATAGTTTAAATATATCTTCGATTGAAAGCTATTATGAGTTATTGAAACTTGCAGGTATCAAAGAAAAAATTGAGATAAACACGAATCATACTTTTGAAGTTAAGAAATCAGATATCTCTGAAAACCCTGAGTTAAACCTTCTGATTCATAAAAAAGATATTGCACAAGCTGAAGCTGAATTAACTTCCAATATTCTTGAAACAGTTGATGTGACTGCTTCATACAGTAAAGAACCTGACCAAATTGTCAATGGTGTTGCTCTAAGTTTTCCTTTTCCTCTTTTTAATACAAAGTATGAAGAAAAAAGAATAGCACAATTAGAAGCAAAAAAAATGAATTTTTTAATTGAGAATGAAAAAAACTCCATACAGACAGAACACTCTAAACTTTTAATACAAAGAGAGTTACTGGAAAAGTTAAAATTAAAAAATGAGAATGTATTAAAATTAAAAATGGAAGTTCTTGAAATGTTTTTAGAAAAATATAAAGTTTCTCAAACAACCCTAATGGAGCTTTTAAATATAAAAAACCAAGTGATTCAAACAAAAGAGAATCTTATTAAAATCAATATTGCATTAAATCAAAATGCAATTAACATAAATTACATCCAAGGAGATATCAATGCACAAAATCTTATTAATTAGTTTATCTTTTATTATTGGACTTTATGCGATTGAAATACCCATAGAAAAAGTTCAAATTCATGAATTTGGGAAATCGATTGAATTAAATTCAAAAATTGTTCAGCTCTCTTCGGCAAAACAATCCATCATGACTTTGTTGGATGGTCAAATTACAGAGTACTATGTTAAAGAAGGAGAAACAGTTAACAAAGGTCAAAAAATAGCTTTGATTGAATCAATTGAACTGTCAAAAATGAGTGCTGAATATCTCTCTTTAAAAAATCAATATTTGAGTATGAATAAAACGTATGAAGCCAACAAACAGCTTTATGATAAAGGCATCATATCTTTAGAAGCATTAAATCGTATCAATATTGAAAACAATGAAATGTTAGCCAAACTTGAGACCTTAACATCACAGTTAGAGACCTTAGGAATAGAAACAAAAAATATAAGTAATACTACATCAAAATATATTTTAAGAGCACACAATGCAGGACGTATTGGAACATTGTTAAAGGGAAAACATGCAACTGTTTCAAAAGATACAGAAATTGCTACAGTTATAAAGGAGCAAGCTTTTTATCTTAAATCTTATATTCCTTTATCCTATGCAAATGATTTAAAAGTGGGACAAAAAATTACTATTACACATAATAACAAAACCTTTGCCACTTATATAGACAAAATCTTGCCTGAATTGGATGAAACCACTCAAAGAATTGTTGTATTATCAAGTATAAATGAACCTATTGATGGATTATTTATCAATTCATATATTAACTCTACTTTA
Source organism: Arcobacter ellisii (assembly GCF_003544915.1). Classification (NCBI taxonomy): domain Bacteria; kingdom Pseudomonadati; phylum Campylobacterota; class Epsilonproteobacteria; order Campylobacterales; family Arcobacteraceae; genus Arcobacter; species Arcobacter ellisii. The sequence goes on from NZ_CP032097.1 coordinate 1,201,007, forward strand.
TATATCAATACTGATAAAAAATATTTGGCAGTTAAAAAAACCGCACTGACTTTTTTAAATAATGAATGGGTTGTTTTTGTACCAAAACAGGAAGTTCATGAAGAGAAAGCAAAAAGCAGTAAAGAACACAATGATGAGCATGATAAAGAAGATAAGCATGAAGATAAAGATGGGCATAAAGATGAACATAATGACAAAGATGAACATAATGATGAACATAAAAAAGAGGGTGATTCTCATGAAGAAGAACCTCAATATGAAGCAAGAGATGTAAAAATTGTTAATCAAGATGACTCTTATGTTGCCATTGAAGGTTTAAATATTAATGAAGAGTATGTCAGTGATAAAACATATTATGTGAAGTCATTGGTATTAAAATCATCAATGGGTGACGGACATGGGCACTAGGGGATATTATGTTAGATAAACTTATTGACCTATCTTTAAAATACAGACTTTTAGTCATTGTTCTTTTTATATCCATTTGTGCATTGGGATTTAGAGCCTATAAAAATATCCCTGTTGATGCATTTCCTGATATTACTCCTAAGCAAGTAGTGATTTATACAGAAAGCCCAGGGAATTCTGCAGAAGATATTGAAAAGTTAATTACTTATCCGATTGAATCAGCAATGTCTGGTATGGCAGGCGTTGAAATGATAACGTCCAATTCTATATTTGGATTATCGTATGTCTCTATATTTTTTGAAGATGATATGGATATAAACTTTCTAAGACAACTTGTAAGTGAGCGATTAAATACAGTTGACATTCCAAATGGTTGGGGAAAACCTACACTTGGACCCAATACAACAGGTTTAGGACAAGTATTTTGGTATGAGATAAAAGATAAAAACAATCAATACTCTTTGCAAGAGTTAAGAGAAATGCAAGAGTATATTGTAAGTCCTTTGTTTAAAAGTGTAAAAGGTGTTGAAGAAGTCATTGGATGGGGAGGAAAAGAAAAACAATATGATGTCTTAATTGATACTAAAAAGCTACAAAGCTTAAATATTACTTATGATGATGTCGTTCAAGCACTACAACGAAGTAATATAGCAGCAGGTGGACAATATTTAGAGTTTAATAAAGAACAGTATCTTATTCGAGGTGCTGGTTTATATAAAAATATTGATGATATAAAAAATAGTGTGATTAAATCACAAAATGGACAAGCAATCGTTATTCAAGATGTTGCAAAAGTACAAATAGGTTCGATGCCAAGATTTGGAGCCATCTCTATTGATGGAAAAGAAGCTGTTATTGGAATGGTATTACAAAGAACAGAAACAAATGCGGCAAAAGTAGTTGAATTATTAAAAGAAAAAATTTTAACAGTTAACTCAACATTGCCAGATGGTGTAGAAATAAACCCAATTTATGACCGTTCAGAAATCACATTAAAAGCAGTGAATACTATGACATCTGCATTAACTTCAGGAGTTGTTTTAGTTGCAATTGTACTGTTTTTATTCTTATTTGAACTTCGTTCCGCATTTATTGTTATATTATCATTACCTGTATCTTTACTTATTGCCTTTTTACTTATGGAGTATTTTGGATTAAGTGCAAACTTGATGAGTCTAAGTGGTTTAGCAATTGCAGTTGGTATGATTGTTGATGGTACCATTGTAATTGTTGAAAATACTTTTAGAAAACTTCATGATGAAAAAGATAAAAGTAAATTTGAAATTGTCGCAGAATCCACAAAAGAAGTAGCTACTCCTGTAACATTTGCTATTTTAGTTATTGCAGCAGTATTTATACCATTGTTAAGTTTAGGTGGTTTAGCAGGAAAACTCTACAGTCCTATGGCGATTAATATTGTATTTGTTATGTTGGGTTCATTAGCTGTTGCTTTAATCTTAGTTCCTGTATTAACTTACTTATTGCTAAAACCAGCAAAGAGTTCTGATAACTCAATTATGAAAAAGATTAAACATGGATACAGTCCAATATTGGTTTTTGCTTTAAATAATGCAAAAAAGCTTTTTATAGGTATATCTGCTTTGTTTTTTATCTGCGTAGCATTATTGTCTTTTCAAGGACGAGAGTTTATGCCAACTTTAAATGAAGAATCAATCATGTACAGAGTAGTAGCAATTCCTGGAACAAGTCTTAGTCAATCAGTTGAAATGGCACAAGAAGTTGAGAAGTATATCTTAAAAGAGTATCCCAAAGAGGTTCTTTCTGTTTTATCAATGATGGGAAGAAGTGAAAAAGGTGAAACTGCTCAACCAAACTATATGGAAGTCTTATTAACGCTTAGTAATGATATTGAAGATTTAGAACAATTGACAAATGAACTTAATGAAAAACTTGAGAAAAAGTTTGAATATGTACAATTTGTTCCTACACAACCTATTGCTATGAGAGTTGAAGAGTTATTAGCAGGTGTTAAAGCTGAATTAGCCATAAAAGTATTTGGAAATGACCAAAAAGTACTTAATGATATTGCCACAAAAATACAGCAAAACATTAGTGATATTGATGGTGCAAAACAATTGAGTCTTGAATCACAATTGGGACAATCTCAAATTAAAATTGAACCTGATTATTTGGCACTTGCTCGATATGGAATTAATGTTGATGAAGTAATGAGTGTGATTCGAAATGGTATAGGAGAAGAAGAAGTTACAGAAAAAATTGAAGGTGTAAAACGATTTGGTATTGTCGCAAAAATAGAAAATGCTAAAAAGGATATTCAAAGTATTAAAGAATTAACCTTGCGTTCTTCTTCAGGAGCTGTTGTAACATTAGAACAAATCAGTAAAATATCGATTGTTCAAGGTCCCTCATTTATTAAAAGAGAGAATTTAAATCGTTATATGGTACTTTCTATAGAAGTTGATGGAAGAGATATTGCATCATTTGTTAAAGAAGCAAATGAGATAATACAAGAAAAAGTGGATATGCCAACGGGTTATTTTATAGAATGGGCAGGTGATTTTAAAAATATGCAAGAAGCTACGCAAAAGCTTATGATACTAGTACCTTTATCAGTATTTCTTGTAATATTGCTATTATATACTGCCTTTAATTCATTAAAAAAAGCCTTATTGATTTTATTGAATGTTCCATTTGGTTTAATTGGTGCTATTTTAGCGTTGGTAGCAAGTGGTGTATATTTATCGGTATCTGCTATTGTAGGATTTATTGCAATTTTTGCTATTGCTATACTCAATGGAATCGTACTTGTTAGTTTTATCGATGAATTAAGAGAAAAATTTCCCCATGTGGATTTAAAAACTCTTCTAAAAGATGCAACACTATTGCGACTCAGACCTGTTTTAATGACAGCATTTACAACACTTTTTGGTATTTTACCTTTGTTGTTTGCTACAGGAGTAGGAAGTGAAATACAATATCCCTTATCCGTCGTTGTAATTGGAGGAATAATAAGTTCAACACTATTAACCCTTCTGATTTTACCTTCAACATATTATTTGTTTTATAAAAACGATCATCATGGAGAAGAAAAAGTCACAGTTAGCTTAAAAGCTCAATAATATAATTTAAATCAAACAAAAGGAAAAAAATGAAAAATTTACTCAGAATATTACTTGTATCAGGAATTTTATTAAGTGGGACTACTTCTTTAAATGCAAAAGAGATATATTTATCACATCAAACTACTAAAGACTATAGAGTTTTAGTAAAAGTGTACGATGAATTAAAATTAGGAGATAATGAATTTAACGTTAAAATTCTTTATAAAACTAAATCTTTAGATGGAGTAAATGTAAATTTAAAAGTATATAAACCAAATGGTGAAGTAGTTGAGTATAATAGTAATAAAGTAAATGATAAAAAAAACTATTCATTTAATGTTACGCTTTCAGAAAAGGGTGAATATGGATACGTTATCACATATAATATAATGACAGGAGGAGTTACTCGAACTTCAAAAGGTTCTTTTGCATTTAATTAACGAAAAATAAGTAAGATAAGAGATATTTAACATCTCTTATCTTTTACTTTAAAGGAAAAATATCAATGACAACAGTAAAACTTCAAAATCTTGATTGTGCAAATTGTGCGGGAAAAATCGAAAAAAGATTAAATGAACTCGATGAACTTAGTAATGTAAAATTAAATTTTGCTACTTCGACTTTGAGTTTTGAACAAAAAAGTGAAAAAAATTTATTAGACAAAATTGAAAATGAGATTCAAAAAATCGAGAAACAAGTCCTAATTATAAAAGATGAAACAAAAAAACAGAGAACTTTTTGGGAACTTCTTAATAAAAAACTTTTATTAATTACAATTATTTCTATTATTTTAACATTTATATCTTACAACTATGTAAGCAATAAAAACCTTCAACTCATTTTATATGTAACTGCTTATTTGTTAGTTGGTCGGGATGTAATATTTCAAGCTATTAAAAATATAAAAAATGGTAAAGTATTTGATGAACATTTTTTAATGAGCATTGCAACTATTGGAGCCTTTGCATTGGGTGAATATGTTGAGGGGATTGCTGTTATGCTATTTTATCAAATAGGAGAGATGTTCCAAGCAGTTGCTGTTAATAATTCAAGAGATAATATTAATGCACTTATAGATATTAAACCTGAATTTGCAAATGTTAAAGAGGGTGAAAATATTATTCAAAAAACACCTGAAAATGTAAAAATCGGCGATACTATTTTAGTTAAAGTAGGAGAAAAAGTACCTGTAGATGGGATACTTCTTTCAAAAAAATGTTCTTTTGATACAAGTACAATTACAGGTGAATTTAAACCTAAAACCATCAATGAAAATGAAGAACTTATCAGTGGTTATATCAATATATCAAATGCTTCATATATAAAAGTAAAATCCCTTTATAAAGATTCAACTATTGCTAAAATTGTAGAACTCATTGAAAATGCAGCTTCAAAAAAAGCATCTGCTGAGAAATTTATCTCGAAGTTCGCTGCTGTATATACACCCATTGTAGTTATTTTTGCTGTTTTATTAAGTACACTTCCCCCATTATTTATCCAAGGAGCAGTGTTTACAGATTGGATAGAAAGAGGATTAATTTTTTTAGTAATTTCTTGCCCTTGTGCTTTAGTGGTTTCTGTTCCATTATCTTTTTTTAGTGCCATTGGTGCTATATCTAAAAGAGGTGTATTGGTAAAAGGTGCAAACTATGTAGAAAAACTAACAGAAATAAGAAATATTGTATTTGATAAAACAGGTACACTTACCCATGGAGTATTTGAAGTCACAGATATTAAGAGCAAACTATTACCAGAAGATGAACTTTTAAAACTTGCAGCCTATTCAGAGAGTTTTTCAACGCATCCTATTGCACTGTCTATTGTAAAGGCTTATGGTAAAGAAATTGACTTAAAACATATAATAACTCATGAAGAGTTTGGTGGCATGGGAATAAAAGCAATTGTAGATAACAAAGAAGTTTTAATAGGAAATACAAAACTTCTTACAAAATTTAATATACAACATGATGATGTAAAAGAGAATTTAAGTGCAATCTTAATCGCCATTGATAATGTATTTGCAGGTTATATTGTAGTAGATGATATTATCAAAACTGAAGCAAAAAGCATCATTAGTGAACTCAAAAAACTCAATATCAATAAAACGTATATGTTAACAGGAGATAAAAAGGAAGTTGCTTTAAATGTAGCTACTGCATTGGGCATAGATGAAGTAAAATATGAACTTTTACCTCAAGAAAAATTGACTTATTTTGAGAAGATAAAAAAACAGACCAATCAACCTACGGCTTTTGTAGGTGATGGAATAAATGATGCTCCAACTTTAGCAAACGCAGATCTTGGAATTGCTATGGGTGGAATTGGTAGTGATTTAGCTGTAAAATCTGCTGATATTATTCTTTTAAATGATAATATCCAATCGATAGTAGATGCCATCAAAATATCTAAAAAAACCAAAACAATTGTTTATCAAAATATAGCTTTTATTATGATAGTTAAAATTGGTTTTCTTTTCCTTGGTGCAGGAGCAATCATTGGGATGAAAGAGGCTATTTTTGCAGATGTTGGTGTGGCTTTACTTGCCATTTTTAACTCTATGAGAATTTTAAGAATGATAAAAGAAAAATAAAATAAATGATAGGTAATTTAGGGATATTCTTTTTAGCAGCTTTTTTTGAAATATTTGGCTGTTTTGCTTTTTGGTTGTATTTTAGACTTGGAAAAACTCCTTGGTGGATAGTGTTAGGGGTTATTTCTTTAATTCTTTTTGCTTATGTTTTAACCAAAATTGATGTGGAAAATGCAGGAAGAATTTATGCTATATATGGTGGGATTTATATAATAGCTTCTTTAATTTGGCTTGTTTTAGTTGAAAGAGAGAGTTTTAATAGATGGGATATTATAGGTGCAAGTTTAGCAATGATTGGAGCATTTATTATATTTATTGGAAATAAAGCAAACTAATTGGGAATGTCAAGATAAATTTTGATAGGAGTACACTAAGCTCCTTCATTTTTGAATGTATTACATTATAAAAGTTTTAATTTCTGCTATTTTAATTGTGGGTATATCAGAACTTTCAAAAAGAAGTTCATTCGTTGGAGCTATCTTAGCATCTATACCTTTTGTATCCGTGTTGGCTTTTATTTGGATATATGTTGATACAAAAAATGTAGAAACTATCTCAAAACTTTCATATTCAATTTTTTGGTTAGTTATTCCCTCTTTAGTATTATTTGTTACTTTGCCTATTTTTCTCAAATATTTTAACTTCTATATCTCATTATTGGGTTCAATATTTATTACAATTATTAGTTATTATATAATGATTTCTTTACTTCAAAAATTTAATATTAGTTTGTGATTCCTAAAATAAACAACAGAGAAAAACAAATTTTATTTTTTTATGTTGCAGGAATCCATCTATAAAGTGTAGCTAAAGATACACCTAAATCTTTTGCTACATCTTTTGGTGAAATACCAGATTCTAAAAGTTTTTTTGCACTTGCAAGTTTACTATCAGTCATAGTTCTTTTTCTTCCACCAATACGTCCTAGTTTTTTAGCAGATTCAAGCCCAGCTTTTGTTCTTTCAACAATTAATTCTCTTTCCATTTGGGCTAAACTTGCCATCACATGAAAAAAGAATCTTCCACTTGGTGTTGATGTATCTATTGAATCAGTTAAACTTTTAAAATGTATATTTTTAGAATTAAGTTCGCTAACAAGTTCAATTAAACTTTTTACACTTCTTCCTAATCTATCAAGTTTCCATACAACTAAAGTATCATTTTCTCTTAGCATTTCAAGAGCTTTTAAAAGACCTGGGCGATTATCTTTTGTACCACTTAGTTCATCTTCATAAATTCTTTCGCATCCAGCTTTTTCTAAAGCATCTTTTTGAAGTGTTAAGTTTTGGTCAGTTGTAGAAACTCTTGCATATCCTATAAGCATTAGATTATCCTAGTGAAAATTTTTACAAAGTGCCTGTATAACTAAATCATATTCTTCATTTGAAAGTTTTGCAATTTTTTCTTTGATTCTTGTTTTTGATAAAGTTCTAATTTGATTGATTAAAATATCAGAATCTTCTTTTAGATTATCTCTTTTTTCTATTCTTAATCTATATGGAAACATATCATCTATTAAATCAGTTGAAAGAGGAAGTAAAATAACAGTATCTAAAATTGAATTTTCATCATTTCCTGAAATAATTACAGCTGGTCTAATTTTTCCAACTTCATCACCTTTTTTAGGATATAGATTTACAATTACAATATCTCCTCTATTTAATTCCATCATCAACTCCAATTTCTGCAAATTCTAAATCTTGATGTTGTTTTAATTTATTTAACTTTGCTAATTTTTCTTCCCTATCAATTTTTTCAATTATTGGTTTAATATAATTATCATATTTTGAAGAGATAAAATATCCTAAAGTTGTGTGAGCTCTTTTATCTATTATCTTAGCTATATCTATAGCTTTTATTAAAGATGGTTTATTCTGAATATCTGTAACACCATAAGTTATCATTATATATCCTTTAAATTGTTTTAATCTATTATGATTATATCTAATAATATAAGATATATCAAATATTATATTATTTTTACTTGCTAAAATATTCTTAAAACTCATTATAATTATAGTAAATTAAGAATTGGTTTTGAGAATAGTTTTTGAGAATTTAAAAGTATGATTTTATGGAATTTAGGAATTTACTTTTTTTCATTCTTAAAAACCACCATTTATGAGAAAGGATTTTTATGGCAAGAATTGAATATCTATCTGAGTCAGAGATAAAAAAATTTGAAAAAGCACCAGAGTTTGAAAATGATATAGAAAGAAATTATTATTTTACTTTACCAACTTTAATTCACAAGCAAACAGTTAATTTTATAAATGATGAATCTTTTATAATTCTTACTTTAATGTTTGGTTATTTTAAAGTTACTAATAAGTTTTTTGAATTAAATTCATTTTCACCAATAGATACAAAATTTATTAGCGATAAATATCAATTATCTACTTTTGATTCAAATGTAACATTTACTTCAAGAACAATACAAAGATATAAACAACTTAGGCTTAATTAAAAAAAATGGGGTCTGAAAAGTTAAGCTAGCTTCGATACTATGGTTGTTTAAAAAGGATTATCTACAGATGTCTGTAAAAAAATAGTAAAATATGTCCAAAATGCTTATCAAAAAACACAAAAAAGATTGGTAAAAGAAATGAAATTTGGAATGACCCCGAAGTAGTAGACACTTTTTTAATCAGTTAACACCTCAGGTTGAGTAACATTTTCATTGTACCTTTTCTCAAATTCATTTGGACTTATAAAACCTAAATAACTATGTCTTCTTTTTGAATTATAAAACATCTCAATATATTCAAATATTTTATCTCTTGCTTCTTCTCTTGTTCTAAAAATGGTTTTTCTTACTAACTCTTTTTTTAATGTTTTAAAAAAACTTTCTGCAACTGCATTATCATAACAATTTCCTCTTCTACTCATACTTGGTGTGATGTTATGATGTTTTAAAAAAGTTTTATATTCATATGAGCTATATTGACTCCCTTGATCTGAATGTAAAATTACTCCATCTTTTGGAATTCTATATTTAGTATTTTTTAATGCTTGAATTATTAAATCTGTTGTAATTCTATGACTTGTTGCCCATCCTATAATTTTCCTTGAAAATAAATCTAAGATAATTGCAAGATATATCCATCCTTCATGAGTTCTTATATAAGTTATATCACTTACCCATGATTCATTTGGAGTTTGTGATATAAAACATTGTTTTAAATGATTTGGATGAGCTTTATGAATTGAACCTGCTTTATACTTAGGTCTTCTTTTATAATTTCCTATTCCACAAAGTTTTGCTTCTTTCATTAATCTTGCAACTCTTTTTTTATTTACATGAATATTTGAAGCTTTCAAATCCTTATGAATATTTCTATAACCATAAATTCCATTTGATTCTTTATATGCTTTTTTTATTTCAATAAGAAGTTCTTGATTCTCTTTTTCAAGATTTGAAATAGGTTGTTTTAACCATTTATAATACCCACTTGGATGAACTTTTAACACAGTACACATTCTTCTTATTGTGTACTGTATTTCATGCACTTTAATAAATGCGTACTTTAATTTGGGTTGCTTGCAAAGTACGCTGCGGCCTTTTTTAATATATCTCGTTCTTCTGTAACTCTTTTTAGCTCTTTTTGTAATCTTTTTATTTCAGCTTGTGTATCTTGAAACTTTTTTGTTTCTACTTCTGCTTCAGGTGATTGGTACTTTCTTATCCAATTTCTCAAAGAATCATGATGTACACCTAATCTCTCAGCTGTTTCAACAATCCCATATCCATTCTCAACAACTTGTTTTACAGCATCCCTTCTAAACTCTTCACTATATTCTCTTCTTCCCATTTTTAATTCCTTCAATTATTTACAATTTTCTCTAAATTGTTATATTAATTAACTGAATTATTTTATGTCTATATTTTTGGGGTCATTCCAAAATGAGTCTAAAAAATAAAGTAGTCTTGATTACAGGTGCAAATGGAGGTTTAGGACAAGCTTTTGTAAATTATTGTTTAGAACAAAATGTAAAAAAAATATATTGTTGTGCAAGAGATATAAAAAAACTAAATATTATTGACAAGAGAATTGAACCATTAACATTAGACATAACTAGTTCTTTTGATATCAATAATTTAGTAAATTCAATAGATTCTATTGATATATTAATAAATAATGCTGGTGTGAATAATGAAAAAAGAATATTTGAAGATTTTAATAATGATTTTGAAGTTAATGTTTTTGGAACTTTAAATATTTGTAGAGCTCTACATTCAAAGATTAAAGAAAAAGGCTCAATTATAACTATAAACTCTGTTCTTGCTTTTATGAATCTTCCAATAATGGCACAATATTGTGCTTCAAAAAGTGCTTTACATTCTATTATGCAAGCAATTAGGGCAGAATTAAAAACTAAATCAATAGATGTATTTGAAGTCTTTCCTGGACCAATAGATACAAGAATGTCTAAAAATATTCAAATGCAAAAAACTTCTCCTGCAGAAGTTGTAAAAAATATTTTTAATGATTTTAACAATAAAATTTTTGAAATTTATCCAGATGAGTTTTCAAAAAATATAATTTCTATGTTTAAGAATAATCCTGAACAGTTAGCAGAAGAATTTGCTATTTCTATACAATAGTAAATTTTATTTTTTAATATGCTAGAATGAGCGTTATATATATTTAATTATTAAAAAAGTTGTTTCATGACAAAAATTCAAGAGATTATAGAAAAGTTACCAGATTTATCAGAGACTGTTTTTAAACTACAGAAAAAGTTTATTCTCTCTTCTATTGTCAATCCTTGCTATTATTTTATTAGATTAACACGGAATTTATAACAGTCTCAACTCTCGAACTTAATTTGTAAATGATTGCTTAATATACTGGCTTAACTAATATTTCTAAAGGAATATGTAAAGCTTCAGATAAATTTCTAACCATAGAAAGAGACAAAGATATTTTTCTATTTAAAAGCTCTGATACTTTGCTTTTATTTCCAATATAAGGTACTAAATCTTTTTGTTTTAAGTTCATCTCTTCCATTCTATATTTAATAGCTTCAATTGGGTCAGGAGTTGATATATTCCAGTTTATTTCTTCATATTTTTCAACTAATAAAACTAAAATTTCAAGTTCATCACTCTCTTTAGTTCCTAAATCTGGATTTAATTCCATTAATTCATCAATTCTATTTAGAGCTTCATCATACTCTATTTCATTTTTTATAATTTTTAATTGCATGGTTATATTTCCTTTGCATTTATCTTGTCATATTCAGCATGAGTACCAATAAATTTTACTCTAACAATTTTTCTTAGATAATCAATATGAACAATTAATCTATAGTCATTACCTTTAATATTAAAAACAACTCTATTAACTTCTAAAAAAGAAGCATTTGAATATACTTTTTTAATATCATCAGGAGTTTTCCACTCTGCTTTTCTTGTATCAAGATGCCAAACTTCTAATGGAGTTTTAGCTTGTGGATGTTTTTCGTAAAATTCTATTAATGTTCTTTTGCTTATTACATTCATTTTGTATTGTAACTCTTGTTCCTTTATAGGGAACTTAAATATTTTTTATTAGATTGATATTAATTTGTCTAACCAATCAGCATACCATTGCATTAATTCTTTTTTCTCATCATAATACTTCATTTTAGATTCTCTGTTATAAGCAGCTTTGATTTTATTTGTTTCTGCATGAGCTAAACATGATTCTATAATATCACTATGAAATCCATGCTCTTTTATTTTTTCATGGGCTGTAGTTGAAAACATAGCTCTAAATCCATGAGAAGTTATTTTATCTTTATAACCAAGTTTCATAAGTGCATGATTTAATGTTGCATCTGAAAAAGGTTTTAAATTTGAAGTAGGTGAGGGAAATACATATTTACTTTTATCAAAAGAATACGGTTTTATTGCTTTTAATATTTCAAGAGCTTGTTTGGATAAAGGTAAAACAAAATCTTTATTAGTTTTCATTTTATTTGCTGGTATATCTAAATATTCTTTTTCAAAATTTACTTCGTTCCATTGAAGAAATCTAATGTTATAAGGTCTTAGTGCAAGATATGGAGTGATATTTAATGCGTAAATTGTAGATATATCTGCTTTATAAAGTTCTCCATAAGATTTTATATCTTTTAATAGTTCTTTTATCTCTTTTTCTTTTGTTAAAGTTGCTCTATGAGTAACTATCTTTTTAGCAAAAACAGTTCTTTTATCAATATCTGCAATTATATTATGTTTTGTATATCCATAAGTAACTGCATACTTATAAATTCTTTCTATAACATTTAAAATTCTTTCTGCAATTTCAAAATATTCTTTTTCTTGTAATTTTTGAATAATTTTTAATATGTCTAATATTTCTATACTTGAGATATCTTTATCTCCTATTGAAGGGTAAACATGTATTTTTAATCTATTTTCATTTAATTCGTAAGTTACAGCTTTCCATTCGCTTGTCATTAATTTGAGCCATTTTTCAGTAATATATTTAAAAGTTGTAATATCTTCAAAATCTGAGTTTTTAGCTTCAATAGGATTTATATTTTGTTTTAATTGCTCTTTTGCTTTTTCTCTTAATTCTCTAGCTTCTTTTAATGAAATATCAGGATAAATACCAAAACTCATAGATTTTCTTTTCCCTATATGAACAAAATCAAATTGAAAAAATTTTGTACCATTTTCTCTTATAACTAAATAAAGTCCTTGACCATCTGATAATTTATTACTAAGTTTTGGTTCAGGTAGATTATTCTGCTTAGCAATTTTTTTTAATTTTTCAAAATCTTCTTTTGATGTATATTTAGCTTTCTTAATTTCCGTATCTGTGAGGGGTTTAACTATTTTTGCCATTATTATTACGGTACTACTTTCATAAATTTATATATTTTATCATCCAATACCGTCAATAATACCGTTATTATTTTTATATATAGATAAATATGAACAAACATAAATAAGCACAAATAAATTAAGATGTTCTATTTTTAGGGGTTTTAAGGAAATAAATAAACATGAAAAAACAAAGTGGTGGTACCGCTAGTCGGAGTCGAACCGACACGCCGAAGCGAGGGATTTTGAATCCCTTGTGTCTACCAATTTCACCATAGCGGCATTTTTTTAGAGAATAAAAAAAGAACCCATTAAAAAATGGATTCTTTTTTAGAAGAAGAGATTATTTTGCTGATACAGCTTCTTTAAGAGCTTTTCCAACTTTAAATTTTGCAACAGTCGTAGCTGGTACTTCAACAGTTTTATCTGTACCTGGAACTTTTGCTGTTCTTGCAGCTCTATCTGCAACTGCAAATGTACCGAATCCAATAAAGCTTACAGACTCTTTTTTTACTAAAGATTCAGTAATTGTGTCTAACACAGCATCAACAGCACCTTTTGCATCTTTTTTAGATAAACCAGCTTTTGCAGCTACTGCATCGATAAATTCTGCCTTGTTCATGGATGAACTCCTTGTATAAAATTAAATTGTGAAAACTTTATAGTATTTAAGCTTTGAAATAGCTAAAATTTGGGGGCTTAAAGCCAAAATTCCAAGAAAAATAATCAAGATTTACTTTTTTTTATTGAAAAGAGCTTTTTATACTTAAAAGTCTGCAAGAATTTTCAAGAATTGCTATCTTTTTTACTAACTCATGTACGTCTCTATCATACACATAAGTTCCAATTCCTTTTATGACCATAATGTTATGATTTGATTCTTTTAGATATTTTGTTATTTCAAGAGCATTTCTTTTATACCAAGTTGAAAAATCACCAGGATTATAGATATCAATCTCACCAAAAATAGTTTTTCCAAAAAAATCTTCAAATATAATTTTATCGTGTTCTAAAGTATACGCTGTTGTATAAATAGGCATTCCAAATGCTATATATTTTGCTTCATGAATATTTGCATATATAGTTGCATGAATATGTGACTCCATACTTGCAATATTCCATCTATAATCTTGTTTATTTATATTTAAACTACAAAATGATTTTTCATCCATCTTATCAAAAATAGCATCACTTGTATTAATTATAAAATTATATTGATCGAATTTTGTAGAAATTGCTCCATGATAGATTCCAAAGAAGTTTTTACTAAACATACTTAAAGACAAATCAGAGAGTAATTTTACAGTATCTTTTTCAATCATTTTAAAAGCCCTTGAATATATTTTTGGATATTATATAGTAAATTAAATAAGGACCATTTTAATGAATATTCCTCATATACCTGTTTTATACAATGAAGTTTTAGAAACTTTTAAAAATATAAATGAAGGTTATATAATAGATTGTACTACAGGATTTGCAGGTCATAGTAGTGGATTATTGGGTCAAAATGAAAATATAAAATTAATTTGTAATGACCAAGATGATGAAGCTTTAGCTTTTAGTAAAAAAAGACTTGAAAGTTTTGAAAGTAGAGTGATTTTCAATAAAGGTAATTTTGAACATGTTATAGATACATTTAAAGATTATGATATAAGAGGTGTTTTGGCTGATATTGGAGTCTCTTCTTTACAACTTGATAAACTTGAACGAGGTTTTGGATTTGAGAGTTTAACACTTGATATGAGAATGAACCAAAATCAAAGCTTAGATGCAGCAACAGTTGTAAATACATACTCACAAAGTGACCTTGAAAGAGTTTTTAGAGATTTTGGAGAAGTAAGAGAGTATAAAAAAGTTGCTTCACTTATAGTAAATAATAGGCCTTTTAATAGTTCAAAAGAGCTTGCAGATTTTTTATCTAAAAAAATGCCAAAAGGAAAACTTCATGCTGCAACTTTACCTTTTCAAGGAATTAGAATAGAAGTAAATGATGAATTAGGAGTTTTAGAACGACTTTTTGACTCTTTAGAAAAAGCAAAATTAAAAAATTGTTTAATAGCGATTATCTCTTTTCACTCCTTAGAAGATAGAATTGTAAAAAACTATTTTAAGAAATGGAGTAAATCTTGTATCTGTCCAGAAGGTGTTTTTAGATGTGAATGTGGAAATAATCACGCTTTAGGAAAAATTATTACAAAAAAACCTATAATTCCAACTCCATTAGAGATTAAACAAAACCCACGAAGTAGAAGTTCTAAATTAAGGATTTTCAAATTTGACTAAACTAACAGCAAAAGGCGCTTTAAATATCGTTTTTGGATTATTGTTTTTAGGATTATTTATATATTTCCCAAAAATATATATAAGAAATAATATTTATTACACAAGTAAAGATATAAATAAATTATATGCACACTATATTTCACTTCAAGAAGAGAATACTTTTTTAGCCCAACAACTTGAAGATATGAAATTTAAAAATCAAATTATGGATTCTTTATTATTTAATCCATTAGATAAACTAAATAATAAAAATTTAAACTCACTGGATAAAATGAATGATAATCAAAGCAATGATTGAGTTTTCTTTAAGAAAACCTCTTTTAAATCATTTTATTCTTTTTTTTATTTTTCTTTTATCTATTTTCTCATATTTAAAAATTCCAAAAGAGATTTTCCCACCATCAGCCATGGATGCTGTCGTTATAAATGGCTCTTATTCTGGAGCTAGTTCAGAGTTACTTGATAAAATAGCAGTTTCTGAAATAGAAGATGAATTATTAAGTCTTAGTAGTGCTGATACTATCTCTTCAACTATAAAAAATGGAAGTTTTTCGATAAATGTAGATTTAAAAGATGGATATAAAGCAAAAGATATTTTAGATGATGTAAAAGATATTATTACAAAAATAAAAACCAATTTACCTTCTGATATGGACGAGCCAACTGTAAAAGCTATGGAATTTGCATTTCCTTTAATAACAGTTGCTGTTTATTCAAAAAATAATGATTCAAAAGAAGAGTTAATAAAAGTTGCAAAAGAGGTAAAATCAAAAGTTATGCAACTAAAAGATTTATCACAAGTTCAAGTTTTAGGTGAAAGTGATAAAGAACTTTTGATGATTTTAAATGATGAAAAGATAAATGCTTATGGTTTTGATAAAATTTCTGTGATAAATGCTTTATCATCTTTGAGTTCTATTTTCCCAATAGGAATGATAAAAGATAGCTCTACACACTATTATTTATCGACATTTAATGGAGAAAAAGATGTTGAAAAAATAAAAAATACTATAATAAAAATCAATGGAAAATCAATCTATTTAAAAGATATTGCTGAGATAAAATATGAATTAGCTGATGTTTCAAATATCTCTCATTTTAATGGAAATACAAATATTGCAGTTTCAATAAATAAGGGGTTTGAAGGTGATGCTATTGAATTAGTAAAACAGATAAAACAAATAACAAAAGATTTTGAAAAAAAATATGAAAATTTAGAGTTTGATACATATATTGATACTTCTATTTGGATTAAAAATAGGCTAAATACGGTTGTTTCTAATATTATTTTTGGACTTATTTTACTTTGTATTGCTTTATATTATTTTATTAATCTAAGAATTGCTATTATTATTGCTCTTGGAATTCCAACTTCATTTATGATTGGACTAATTTTTGCTGATTATTTAGGATATAGCTTAAATATGCTCTCTTTATTGGGTGCTTTAATTGCCCTTGGAATGTTGGTTGATGAAGCTATTGTTGTGGGTGAAAATATTTATAGACATCTTGAAATGGGAAAAGATAAATTTAGTGCAGCACGTGATGGAGCTTTAGAGATGTATCCAGCTGTTTTAACAGCAACTGCAACAACAATATTTGCTTTTTTACCAATTTTACTAATGACAGGTGAAGTTGGGAAATTTATGCAGATTTTGCCTATTATGATAAGTATTTTGCTTTTAAGTTCTTTACTTGAAGCATTTTTCTTTTTACCTTTACATGCTAAAGATATATTAAAAGTAAATCATGCTGAAAAAAAATCCCATAAAATTTGGGATTTTAATTATAAACTTTATGGAAATATTTTAGAGTTTTTATTAAAAGGAAAATATATAACAATTGGCTTGATGTTATTTTTGATAATTATTGGTTCAATTATGATATTTAAAACACAAAAATTTCAATTTATGCCATCTTTTGATTCAACACAAGTTTATATAACAGGTTCAGTTGGTGTTGGTAAAAAAATAGAACAAACAGAAGCATTAGTTTTAGAACTTGAAAAGAAAATGTTAGATTCAATGGATTTTAAAAATAGTATTAGTTCTGTTAGTTCAGTTATAGGAATGAAACTAGATGGAAAAAATTTACCACATTATGAAGAGTTTTATTTCCATATTTTTGTAAATTTACACGAACGTGCTGCTGAAAATTTCTTTGAAAAATATATAAATCCATATTTATCACCAAAATACGATGATTCAAATATGATTAGAACTATAAGTGCCCAAGATGTTGAAAAAGAGTTAAAAAATATTTTAGAAGCAGATGTTCAATCTGGAAAATTTGAAGAACTTAAAGTATTTGTTCCTCAAACTGGAATTGTAAAAAATGATGTTGAAATAGCTGTTTCTGGGAAAAAAGAAGAGGTTTTAAAAGCTGTTGAAGAATTAAAAAGTAGTTTAAATAAAGTAGAAGGTGTTTCAAATATTGCTGATGATTCTATTGTTGGAAATTATGAATTAAAATTTAAAGTTAACTCTTATGGAAATAGTTTAGGGATAACAGAAGAGACAATTTTAAATCAACTAAGACCTTTTTATCTAAAAGCTTCTTATTCTAAAATGTTTGATACAGAAGGTTTAGTTGATATAGTTTTTGAAAGTTCAAAAAAAGATATTTTAGAAAGTTTAGATAGTTTTACAATAAATACTTCAAATGGAAAAGTTTTATTAAAAGAGGTTGCAGATTTTATAAAAATACCTTCATATTCACAAATCTTTAAAGAAAATAGTGAACAAATTATTAGTGTTACGGCATCTTTGACAAAAATAACGTCAGCTGAACTGTTTGAAAAGATAAATGATGAAATTCTTGAGCTTAGAAAAAATGTAAATATATCTATAAAAGGTGAACAAGAAGAGAATGAAAAGGTGCAAAGAGAAATGGCACAAGCTGCTATTATTGCAATAGTTCTTATTTTTATGGCACTTATTTGGATGTTTGATTCAATTTTAAAACCTTTAATTATTTTAAGTACAATTCCTTTATCAATTCTAGGTGTTTTATTAGGGCATTTAATAATGGATATAAACATTACAATGCCGAGTTTAATAGGAATGGTTGGACTTGCTGGAGTTATTGTAAATGATGGAATTATTATGATGGATTTCATTAAAAAAGCAAAAAATCTTGAAGAGTTAGTCTCTTTTGCAAAAATGAGATTAAGACCAATTTTATTAACTTCAATTACAACAGTTTTAGGACTTGGAACTTTGATATTTTTTGCCTCAGGACAAGCTTTGATACTTCAACCAATGGCAGTTTCTTTAGGATTTGGAATATTATGGGCTACAGTATTAAATCTATATTTTGTACCGATGATTTATAGAATATTTTATTTAAGAAAAAATTAGAAATAAGCTTTAGAGTTTTTCTAAAGCTTATAAAATAGTGATACCTAAAACTTTTCGTAAGATATTATTATCTTCATCAAAGTCTTTTAAATCTTTTCCAGGTTCTAGTGTAGTTATAGTTGCTTTTCCTATAATATTTCTATATTTTCTTCCTGAACTATCTTTTAATCTAACACTCCAAACATTATGAATTACTAAAGGTTCATTATCTTTAATTCCAGCGTAAAGCATAATATGACCTTTTAGATAAACCAATGTAGAAAATGGAACTCCATTTTTTTTGATAAAATCTTTTTTCTCATTTATATCCATTTTTGACATATCAAGATATTTCCCATTTGATATCTGTGATTTAGAGTTTCTATGTAGATATTTCCCAAATGGAACAAAAAAATCTTGAGTAAAACTAGAACAATCTCTATTATTTAATAATCCACCCCAACCATAAGGTTCATCAAGTAATTGATTTAAAATTTTTACTCTATTTTCAGAAGTATAAGCTATAGGCATAGCTTCGATTTCATCCTCATTTAAATCTATATAAGCAATCTTTGCCTTTTGGTTGTCATCTTTTTTTGCGATTATATATTTATTATTTTTTTTTGGGAAAATTGTTGCTACTTTTACATATTCTCTAAAAATAGGGTCATAAATTGGGAATTTCTCTTTTACACTTACATAATAGTTAGAATTTTTGAACTCTTTTATAAAATCTTCATCAACAAAAGCAATACTATTAATCTCTACCCAACCTCCAACTATACTTGATTCCATATAAGCCCAAGCCTTATCTTTTGAAAGATGAGAAACTATAATTGGAGTATTTATTTTGATTAAAGAGTTTTGATTATAATCAAAAGGAAAACCTTCTCCTGGTTGTGTAGGGTCATAAAACATAGGTGAATTTGTTGGTAAAACTCTTACATTTGCATTTTTTAACATAATTGCTTTTTTAGGTACAACATTATATTCATCAAAATTTGAGTTAGTGATTTGTTTATCAAACCATTCAGCACTTGCTAATTTGTGATTTTCTAAATAGACTTTTTTGTATTTATAAGATTGTCCCCACATAGCTTCAATTTTAGGATATGAAACTTTTGATGAATCCCATGGTTTAAAATATTTTATAAAATAATCATTTGTAGCTTTATTTTGATTTATAAAATTGTCATTTGCTTTTTTAGAAAGTTCAACTATATCACTCTCTTTTGGAACAACAATTGGTTCTTTTACAGAACAAGCAGTAAATAAAGTGGCAATTAAAAAAATAAGAGATAATTGTTTGAAATTTTTTAACATCCAAATTTCCTTTAATAATTTTTTTTGTGATTGTAACATTTTATCATTAAAGCAACTTGTAATATTTTTAATTTAGTAATATATAGTTATAGTAAACAAAAACTTTGAAGGAATAGGGTGTATAAACTTTCTATAAATAAAGAGTTATTTGAAAAAGTTTTATTTAAAAAGATTAATATATTAGAAAAAGAGAATAATAACTATTGGAAAAAAGAGCTTCTTGAACCAATAATTAAAGATGATAAATTAACATATACTATTAAACAAATAAAAAAACTTTTGATTACAAATGGTTTAGGAGATGATAAACCTCAATTATTAGTTGAGTGTTTAAAAGTTGATTATTCTATTGAAAAGGGTTTATTTGAATTTTATTTAGGAAAAATATTGGAACAAAAAAATATACCTGAAATAGATGATGAAAAAGATATTTTAATAAAACAACTTTTAGATGAAAAAAAAGAGCTGATGAATATACTCGAAGAGATAAAAAAAAGTAAAATATTTAAAAACTAGGTTAATTTCCTAGTTTTTAAAATGAATTGGATTATTTGATAATTAAATCAGCAATCTCGTTCATAGTTGCTTCTGTCATACCTTTAACTTGTCCAGCCATTAAAGCTTTTTGAGCTCCACCATAAGTTCCATCTTGGTAACCTTTTAATGCAGCAACAAAATCAGCTTTTGTCATATCTTTGATGATTTTTGATTTACCTAAAGCAACTTTTTCTCCATTAGCACCATGACATGCAACACATTTAGCATAAGGGCTTGCAAATGCAACACTTGCAGTTAATAAAGATGCAGCGATAATTATTTTTTTCATGAATAATCCTTTTTTTTATAAGATAAAGTAATTATATATAAATATTATTTAGAGTTTATTGACTTCCATCAAGTATTTTAAGAATTTTAAAAAGAATAATTAAAAATTATTCTTTTTATTTAGAAATAAGCTCTTTTTTTAGCTCTTCTTTATTGATTTTATTTTTATCAGAAGGAACAAGTGGTAATGATTTTTTATAAATTATTTTAGAAGGAATCATATATGAAGCTAAATGTTTTTTTAGTTCAAATAAAATTTCACTTGAACTTAATTCAGATTTTGCACTGTAAACTAAAACAATTTCTTCTTCAATCTCTTCATTTTCTATTGAAAATACTGCACATTTTTCTATATCTTTTAATTCTCTTTTAACAACAGATTCAATTTCATAAGGATTTACTCTATATCCTCTTGTTTTTATCATGTCATCATGTCTTGAAACAAAATAGAAATATCCCTCTTCATCTTTATAAACATAATCTCCTGTTTGAACAACAATCTCATCTGTTAATTGCCCTTCAAGATTAATTACATTTTTTAAAATTTGAATAGATTTGAATCTCTCTTTAGTCTCTTTTGGTGCATTCCAATAACCTTTATAGATATATCCACCTCTATGAATTAGTTCACCAACAACTCTTGGTGGACATTCATTTCCATTTTCATCAATAACATATAATTCAACATCAGGAATAGCTTTTCCAATAGAGTCTGGTCTTATTTTTAATTGACTTGGGTCTAAATAAGTTGATCTAAATGCTTCTGTTAATCCGTGCATTGAATAGAATTTTGCTTTTACAAAATATTTTTCAATATCTTTTATCATTTTTGCTGTTACATTACCACCTGAAGATGCAATAATTCTAATATTTTCAAGTAAAGATGGATTTGGAAGTTTATACTCTTCTTCATCAAACATTTCAGTAATATTTATAGGCATTAAAGAGATTACAGATACTTTATCATTTATTAAATGGTTAAAGAAATCTGTTGGTAAAACAAATCTATGTAATGCTAAAGTTGCTCTTTTATATAAAGAACAGAAAATTTGATTTAATCCATAATCTAAATTAAAATATAATAATCCAGAAATTACATCATCCTCTTTTAATTGTAAATAAGAAGATACAACTCTTGCACTATCAATTAAATTTCTATGAGAAATTACAATTCCTTTTGGTTGTCCACCAAGACCAAAAGAGTAAGTAATAATTGCATTATCATGTCCATTTATATTACAAACATAAGGTTTATTATAATATTTATAAATCTCTTCAAATGAAGGTAAATCTTTATTTGTAGTCTCATAAGAGATTATTTTTCCATTAAATTTAATCTCTTCAATTGATTCTATTTTAACTCTATCTGTAATAATACATTTAATATCACAATCACTAATTATATATTCAACTTGTTCAGGTTTTAGAAATTTTGTTAAAGGAACTAAAACATAATTAGTAGATAATGTAGCTAATATAGCGATTACTTGGTCTATTCCTTTGTTTGAATAAATCCCAATTCTACTTCCTTTTGGTAAATCAAGTTCTGATAAATAAAGGGCAATTTGATTAACTTTTGTAAATAATTCTCCATAAGTTAATTTTTCATTTCCATATACTAATGCAACTTTTTGTGGATGAGAAATATTTGCATCTTCTATTAAAGTTCTAATACAATTTATTGACATAATAGCCCCTTTTTATTGTTGAGTTATACCTAAAGTCCAAATATCATAGTCATAATCCATGATAATTGAAGGATAAATATCTGAATTTAAAATCTTTTTGTAGAAGAAAGAGATAATATCTGTTGCTTCATCAAAAGTTAAAACTTTAGTGATTCCACCTGTTAATACAATTGATTTTAGTAAATTTAACTTTAATTTTATATATAAAGGATGAGCATCACTTACTTTATATAAAACTAGGAAAATCGCTAATTGCATTAAAACTCTTAAAGCTTTTGGAGAATCTTCATTAAAGATATTTTCTGTAACTTTTAAATGTGCTAATAATTCATAAACAAACTCATTGTTTTTAGCTGCAAAAATTAAAGACTCTTTTGATTTATAAACACCTAGTTTTTTGAATACAAGTCTATCATACTCATTTTCAGTTACCATATTATCCATAGATAAATCTTTTGAGTAGTGAATATCTGTTGTTGCTCCACCAATATCAATTAAAATAAATGGATTTACAACAGCAAATTTTGTATCAATTAATGGAAGAGTTTTATTTACAATATATGGAGTTGAATAGATTTGATTAGAAGTTAAATCATAAAGATGTTTTATATCTTCTTTCCCCATAATATCAGCTTGATAAAGGTTTGTTAAATACTCTTTTAATGGCTCTTCAACCACATGAAGTTTATTATTTATGATATTTTCTACAACAACTAAATTTTTTATATTTGAGTTTAAATATTCTGCATCTTGTGTTGTTCCTGCAAAAACCACATTTGAATAGTTTAAGTTTTGTAAGAAATTAAAAAGTTTTTCATCAAATACATTTGAAACAGAGTTAATTCCACCAACAATAATAACAACATCAATTAAGTCACTAGGAATTGAAGTTGTGTCTATATCTTGGTATAAAACCGTATTAATGATATTAATACCTGAATTATATGCAATATTTGTAGCAAATTTTAATGAAAAAGAGTTAGTAACACCAATAATAAGTGTTGTTAATCCACCATTTGCAGATGAACAGATAAACACTTCATCTTTTTTAAATTTAGAGATAGTTTCATTACATTTAGAAGTTAAATCATCAAAAATATTTTTGTTAAAATCTCTGAAATGTTGTTCTATATTTCCGTTGGCACAAACTTTAAAATATGTACTTCCAACATCTATTAATAATTTATTTTGGCTCATTGCATAATTCCTATATCATGGATAATATCATTTACAATTGAAGAAGCGTCTTTGTTTAAGTCACATTTTGATTTTTCATATTCAAAACATCTATCACTAATTGGAAGATTTCCTCTTTTTATGATTCTAATATTTTTATTTTTATCTCTAACTGTTACAACTTCATTGTGATTTATAATATGTGGAGAGTATGGAACATCAATAATTCCAGCTTTTATACAGTTAAATACCTTTCTCCATAAAGTGTCAGCTTTATCATTAAACACAGCTTCCATAATACTTTTTACTTCTTCTGTTAGGATTTCTTCTTCCATCTCATCAGTAATTGTAGGAATTCCATGTAACATTCCTAAAGTATATTGAGTATTTGCAACTGTTTTTGCATTTGATTCACGTGTTGGAATACCAAAAGACTCATCTCTTGTTTTTGTAATAATTTTATCAGCTTTTACCATCATAGCAATAACTGTTGAAGTGTTAATTAATGATTCTGAATAATCTTTATTTGAAGGGAAAGCACCCATCCATTGATGATAAACTAGATTTATTCTTGCATCTGCACATCCAATCTGTTCTGCATAATGTTTTGCCATTTTTCTTAAAACATTAGCTGTTACAATATCTTGAATCATTGAACCAGTTTGTGAGAATGATACAGAGAAAGATTTTACTCCCTCTTCAAGTGATAAAAGCATTTCACAAAGTTGAATAACTATTGTAATACAAGGTGGAACTAATGTTGCAGTTAATGGACCAAAAGATTCTCTATTTATTGGTTCATTTAATTTTGAGTAGTTTGCACAAATTTTTTCTACATATTTCCAATACATAAAGGCTTTATCAAGTGGAAAGTTTTTTGAATATGGTAAAAGATAAGTAATTGGACCACCTTCAATTTCAAAAATACCAGAAGCTAAAGCAGTTTCTATTAAAAGTCTAGCATCAGGAGTTCCGTGTCTTAGAGAAATTGGTTTATCAAAATGAGTCATCATTTTTCTAGTTGTTCTATATCCATGATTTACAAGTGGATAACCATTTAACATATCAACTTCATTCTCTTCACTAAGTTTTAGCATTTTTGCACTTGTTGCATAGTCGTTTAATCTTGTATTTGAATCAATTGTACAAGGTAATACATCAACATTTGCACCAACAAAATATTCATATAATGAGAACATTTTTTTATAAGTTGGAAATCCACCTCTTGGTTGAACTAACATTTTATTAGAATTTTTAAAGTGGTGAGAAATAAATAGATTTTTTGAAGCATTTTTTATAAACTCTTCAATCTCTGCAAAGTCAAAATTATCTGCATATTTATTTTGAACAATTATGTTTCTTTCTTCTTGCAGTAAACTCAATTTCTCTCCTTTAAAAATCTTTCTAATTCGTCAAGTCCAGTATTTAAGTCAACTTGATGAAATACTAAATCAAAACCATAGTTTTTGAATTTTGGCACAATAACACTTGCATCACCTTCACCAACTGCTAAGTTTCCACCTAACATAAATACAACATCTTTTAAGTTCTTATATTTTGATTTTAAAATAGGTAAGTCTCTACACCAACCTTCTGCTTCACCATTTAATGAAGAGATTAATAAAACATCAGCATTTGTTTCAATAACTGCATCTATAAACTCTTCTAGGTATGTATTAACACCAAGATTAAAAACTTCAAACCCTCTTGCTTGTAGTGATATATCAATTAGTCGATTTGCAACTACGTGAATATCATTACCTACTACTCCAATAACTACTTTCATGTTTTCTACCTAAATAAGTTTATCTATTTACAAAGGGCGTAATTCTATCTAAAGAAGTGTTATAAAATCTTTAGTTGTTATGAAATACTAGTCTATTTTTTTGTTGCAACGTCGAATTTACCAATTGCACAAGATACAAAACTTTTTGCAGTTGTTGTTGCCTTTTCAAAACCACTTAATTCATCAGTAGTTAAAGGATAACCTAAACTTCTAAGTTTTAGTTTTAAAGCCTCTTTTTTATTTTCATCAATATCAAGAGTTATTTGTCTTGGATTTACATCAAGATTTACTTCAACCTCTCCAAACTCTTCTTTTAAAGATTTTGTTAAAGTGTTCGCGCAACCACCACATTTTACATTTAATACTTCAAATGTTTCTTTCATAATCACTCCTTTTTAATTGTTTAAAAATTTCTCTTTTAGTATATCAACTAATTCTTGAACAGAAGAGACAGATTTTGCAAATTGTTTTTTTTGTTCCTCTTTTAGATTTAATTCAATAACTTTTTCAACTCCATTTGAACCTAACATAACTGGAACACCTGAAACTATATTTTCATATCCATATTCACCCTCAAGCATAATAGCACAAGGATAAATTTTCTTTTTATCTTCAAGTATTGCTTCAATCATCAATGTTGTTGAATATGCTGGTGCATAATAAGCAGAACCTGTTTCAAGTAGTTTTACAATTTGAGCTCCACCATTTTTTGTTTTATTTACAATATCATCAACATCTTCTTTTGATAAAAGTTCATCTAATTTAACTCCAGCAACTGTGGAAAAATCAGCCAATGGAACCATATCATCTCCATGTCCACCCATAACTGAAGCCTCAATTTGTCCTTGACCATAACCTATTTTTTCAAAAATGAAATGACTCATTCTTGCACTATCTAAAATTCCAGCCATTCCAATTACTTTATTTCTAGGTAGATTAGAAGCTTTAAGTGCAGTATAAACCATAACATCAAGTGGATTTGAAACAATTATAAAAATGGCATTTTTATTATTTGGTAAAATATCATTTATTACAGAAGTCATAATTTTTGCATTTGTAAGAAGTAAATCATCTCTACTCATTCCAGGCTTTCTGGCAATTCCAGCAGTTATAACTACAACATCACAATCTTTAAACTCTTCATTTTTTAAACAAGCTTTCGTGATGGTTTTACTACGTGCTGCATTTGTAGCTTGGGAAATATCAAGTGCCATGGCTTGAACAAAATTTTCTCTTACATCTTTTAAAAGAAGGGTTGAACATATATTTTTTGTTGCAAGTGTAAAAGCTAAAGTTGAACCTACATTTCCAACTCCAACGATTCCAATAGTTTTTTTATTCAAAATATAACCTTTTAAATTTTATTTAAAATGATTATATCTTTTTGGGCATAAAAAAAGGCAAAGCCAAAGCTTTGCCTTCTAAAAAATTAAAGGAAAAAATTATCCAATAATTGCATTTAATGTTGCAGATGGTCTCATAGCAGCTGATGTTTTTGCATCATCTGGTAAATAGTATCCACCCATATCAACAGGTTTTCCTTGACACTCAGTTAATTCTTTTACAATTTGAGCTTCATTTTCAGTCATTGCTTTTGCAATTGGAGTAAATTCAGCTTTTAACTCTAAATCATCATTTTGAGCTGCTAATTCTTGTGCCCAATACATAGCTAAGAAGAAGTGAGAACCTCTATTATCAATCTCTCCAACTTTTCTAGCTGGTGATTTGTCATTGATTAAGAAAGTTCCAGTTGCTCTATCTAAAGTATCAGCTAAAACTTGAGCTTTTTTGTTATTTTGTGTATTTGCTAAGTGCTCAAATGATGCAGCTAAAGCCATAAATTCACCTAAAGAATCCCATCTTAAATAATCTTCTTCAGCAAATTGTTGAACGTGTTTAGGAGCAGATCCTCCCGCACCAGTTTCAAATAATCCTCCACCTTGCATTAATGGAACGATAGATAACATTTTTGCAGATGTTCCTAATTCTAAAATTGGGAATAAGTCAGTGTTATAATCTCTTAAAACATTTCCAGTTACAGAAATTGTATCAAGTCCAGCTCTCATTCTTTCTAAAGATTTTTTAGTTGCTTCAACTGGAGACATAATAGTAATATCTAATCCTGTTAAATCATGAGTTGGTAAGTATTTATTAACTTTTTTAATCATTTCAGCATCGTGAGCTCTGTTTTCATCTAACCAGAAAATTGCTGGAGTATTTGATAATCTAGCTCTTGTAACTGCTAATTTAATCCAATCTTGAATTGGTGCATCTTTTGCTTGGCACATTCTGAAAATATCACCAGCTTCAACATCAAAAGTAAATACAGCATTTCCAGCTTTATCAATAACTTTGATTTGTCCATCAGCAGCAGCTTGGAAAGTTTTATCATGAGAACCATACTCTTCAGCTTTTTGAGCCATTAAACCAACATTTGGAACTGTTCCAATTGTTTTAACATCTAATTTTCCATTTGCTTTAAAGTCATCAACAACAGCTTTGAAAGACATTGCATAACATCTATCAGGAATCATTGCAATTGTATCTTCTTCTTTATCATCAGCATTCCACATTTTCCCACCACCTTTAAGCATAGCAGGCATAGAAGCATCAACGATAACGTCAGATGGTACGTGTAAGTTTGTAATTCCTTTTGCAGAGTTAACCATTGCAAGTCTTGGTTGTTTTGCATAAACAGCAGCGATATCTGCTTCAATTTCAGCTTTTTTAGCTGCATCAACTTGGTCTAATTTAGAGTATAAATCTCCTAAACCATTATTGAAGTTTACACCTAACTCATCAAATAATTTTCCGTGTTTTTCAATTAAATCTTTGAAATATACTTTTACTGCAAATCCAAACATAATTGGATCAGAAACTTTCATCATTGTAGCTTTTAAGTGTAAAGATAATAATACATCTTCTTTTTTAGCTCTTTCAATTGTTTTTGCATAGAAATCTTGTAATGCTTTTGCACTCATAACAGTTGCATCAATAATTTCACCAGCTTGAACTTTTGTAGAAGCTTTTAATACAGTTTCAGCACCATTTTTGTCAAAGAAAGAGATTTTTAAATCATCAGCATCATCAAAAGTTTTAGAAACTTCAGAACCGTAGAAATCTCCACCATCCATAAATGCTACGTCAGTTTTAGAATCTTTAGTCCATTCACCCATTCTATGAGGATTGTTTTTTGCATAATTTTTAACAGCACCTGGAGCTCTTCTATCTGAGTTTCCTTCTCTTAATACTGGATTAACAGCTGAACCTAAGATTTTAGAATATCTTGCAGTTACTTCAGGACTTTCATCATAATTAGGTACATTGTAACCTTTTGATTGTAACTCAGCAATTGCAGCTTTTAATTGAGGAATTGAAGCAGAGATATTTGGAAGTTTGATAATATTAGCATTTGGATCTTGAGTCATTTCACCAAGTTCAGCTAATGCATCACCAATTTTTTGATCTTCTCTTAAGTTTTCTGGGAAGTTAGCTAAAATTCTTCCAGCTAAAGAGATATCTTTTGAAACCATTTCAATACCAGAACTTTTTGTGAAAGCTTTGATAATTGGTAAAAAAGAGTATGTTGCTAAAGCTGGAGCTTCATCAACTTTTGTATAGATTATCTTTGACATATTTTTTCCTAAATTTGAATTTTAATGTTGGAGATATATTAGCTAGATTTGATTTTAGGGAAATTGAAAGTTTTGAATATTTAAAGATGTGAAAATTTGATTGTTTCAAATTTTCACAAGTTAGACTAATTTATATTGTTAAATAAATCTTTAATTGAAGTTGGTTTCTGTTTTGTAACATCTGTTTTCATAATCGTTTCAGCTTCTTCATCAATTTTTGTTTCAACTTCTTTTACTTTTGTATATGTTTTTTCTACACCAACATTTGCTTTTATATTTGCTTGATGTTCTTCAAATGTAGTTGCAAATTTGTGTAAACCATTTCTATTATCTCTTACAAAATAGATATAATTACTTTTTACAGGGAAAATTGCCGCTTTAATTGCGTCAAGGCTAACAGCACAAACAGGGTCTTTGGGAAGTCCAGCAAATTTATATGTATTGTATGAAGTTTCATCTTCTCTTATTCTATCAGCTGTTACAACTTCATTTGAATATTTACCATAATTTAAAGTTCCATCCATTTGAAGCCTCATTCCTTTTTTTAGTCTATTATGAATTACACTTGCAATAATTGGCATTTCATTTATAGTTGCTGCTTCTTTTTGTATCACTGAAGCTAAAATCAAATAGTTGTACCATTTATTTTTATCATATATTCCAAAAATCTTTTTAGAAAACTCTTCATATTTTTTGTTTGTTTGAGAAAATAGATAAAAAATCATATAATCTTCTTTCATCCCTAGAGGTAAAGAATAAGTATCTGCTAAAATATTTCCATCAGCTTTAAAGGCAAATTCATTGTAAATTTGTGTTAGTTTTTCTTCTGATAAATTAAACTCTTGTGCTAATTTTTTCAAAAATACATAAGAAGTCTCACCTGGGATTAATGTGATATCTTTTAAAGCAGCTTTTGAAGTGACTAATTTATATATAAAATCCATTTTTGTTAATCTGTTTTGATTTATATCAATCCAACCACTTTGAACAAAACCAAAAGTTTTGATTATCAAACCATCAAGTGCATTCATCTCATAGCCACTTTTATTTAAGTATGATATAATATTAGCTGTACTGCCTTTAGGAATAAACAACACTTTTGTAGAAGTTACTGGCATAGTTACATAAAATAAAACCACAATTAAGCCAACAAGGATAAAATCAATAATGTTGAAGAGTATTAAACTTTTACTTGTTCTCCTTTTTTTAATCATCATATCATTTCTTTCGTATCTGTATTCGGGCATAAAAATAGACTCTTTCTCTTTTTCAAATTTTTCAGTTTCGCAATTCTATATTAAATTGGATAAAAAACTTATTTTGGATGTTGGAAATATCGAATATAAGTCAAAAAAGAGTGAAACAAAAACTTCTTTTGAGGATTTGAAAAAAGACCTTGAACTTTTACCAAAAATTTTAATGTTATTTGAATGTATCAATATTCAAAGCCTAAAAATTGATGATAATGAATTTAAAATTATTTTAAATGAACAAGATTTATATTTGGATAATAAATTTGTAAATCTCTCTTCAAAAGTTGATATAACGGCAAATCAAATCTTATTTGATATGCAATCTTTGTATTTAAAAGATTATGAAATATTATTTAATGGAAAAATAAAAATCGATTATTTTAATAATAATTTAAACTATTTTGGAAACTTTTATTATCAAGATTTAGAAGCGAAATTAAATGTTGATATGACAGAAGATTTAGCAAAATTTTATATAGTTAGTTCTCCTTTTAAAAGTTTAAAATTTATAAAAAAATTTTTAGATTTACCAAAAGAAGCTGAAGAATGGATGTATGATAATGTTGAAGGTGATATAAAACTTGAAGGTTTATATGCTGAATATGATTTAAAAAATAATCAACTTGTTGAAAAATCTTTGAATGGAAAAGCACAAATTAAAGAAGCAAAAATAAGATTTCATAAAGATGTAGATGTAATTCAAACAAAAAATTTAGATATCATTTTTAAAGATGATAATCTTCATTTTGATTTAGTAGAACCAATTTTTAAAGGTAAAAGTTTAGCTGGAAGTTTTGTAACAATTCACAATCTTACAAGTGCACAAAATGGTGAAGTTGAAGTACATATAGAAGCAAATAGTAAACTTGATACGGATATTTTAGATATTTTAAAAGCTTATAAAATCAATCTTCCATTACTTCAAAAAAGTGGAAATACAAATGCAAAATTGACTTTAATATTTCCATATGAATTAGAAAAACCAATGACAACAAAAGGTGAATTTTTAGTAAGTGATGCTTTGATTTCTATTGGAAATTTTGCTTTTAATAGTAAAAATGCAACTGTAATTTTAGATGGAAGTAATGTTTTAGTAAAAGATGCCAATTTTAAATATAAAGATATGATAGATGCTTTAGTAAATATTGAAATTGACACAAAAACTTTAAAATCTTCAGGTGATGCAGTTATAAACTCTTTAATAATTAAAAAAGATAGTGGTGAAAAAATTGTTGAAATAAAAGATAAAAAAACTCCTTTGGAAATGGATTTTAATAAAGAAACAATTATTAGTTTAAAAGATTTGGAAACAACTGTAAAAGTTACTGATGTGGTTTCTGTAAATATTAATAATTTATCAAAAATTTATCCATATTCAAAGCTTTTGAAAGATATTTCAATAAAAGATGGAAATATAACTTTAGATATCAAAAATGACAACAATATCAACTTCAAAGCTTTAATAAAAGGTTTAAATTTACCTATTCAAAAAGATGGACAAAATATTGAAAATCTTGATATTTTAGGAACAATCAATGGAAAAAATATTGATATTAGTTCAATTGATGAGAATATAAAACTTGAAGTAAGAGATGATTTAAAAATATATTTAAAAAATCTAAATATAACTTTAGATACAAAAAAACAAGATACAAATAGTATAAATCAAAATATAAATTTATATTTAATAAATAGTGAATTAAATCTAGATGGAACTATTTATAAGATAAAAAATGCAAATATATTTTTGAAAAAAGAGGAAATTTCATTTGAAGTTACATTAAAAGATTTGGATATTCCTTTAAAAAAAGATGGAAAAAAAGTTGAGGAATTGACACTTTTTGGAGTTTATAAAAATAATTATACGAAATTAAATACAAAAAATAGTGATTTGATTTTAGAGTTAAAAAATGGAAACATATCTTTAAATGTTAATGGCTATGATGTAATATATCAAACTGAAGATAAAGAAGAAGATAGTAGTAATAAAAATATTAATATAGTTGGAAATAATTCAAATATTTATGTAAATGATAAGTATAAATTTTTAGCTGATAATTTTGAAGTAAGAGTTCGAGATAATGAAAAATTTGTTCATTTACAACATAAAAAAACAGATATAACATTAAAAATTTCAAAAGATAATAAGGTAGATATTTTTACAAATGAAATTAGTGATGAGTATGTAAATGCAATTTTTGATAAGAATATTTTTAAAGGTGGAAAGATTTTATTCCTAGCAAATGGGAATTTAGATAATCTAAATGGAAAAGTTATAATAGAAAATAGCAATATTGAAGATTTGGCTATTATCAATAATCTTTTGATTTTTATTCATACTTCTCCTGCTCTTGTAAATCCACTTTTAGCAGTTCCTTCTGTTGTTGGAATGGCAACAAATTCTGGATTTAATTTAACAGCATATAAAATCGTAAATGGAGTTATGGAGTTTAACTACAATAAAGAAAAAGAGTTATTAGATGTAAAAAAACTTGTAACTGTTGGAAATGGTATTGATTTTGAAGGAAAAGGAAAAGTAAATCTAAATGATTTAACTTTGGATTCTGAGATTAAATTGATATTTTTAAAAGATTATTCAAAAATAGTTGGAGCTATTCCTGTTGTAAATTATGTGTTATTAGGAGATAGTAATAGAGTTGAAACTCAAGTAAATATCTTTGGTGATTTGGCAAATCCAAGTATTTCAACAAATCTTACAAAAGAGACTTTTAGTATTCCTATGAATATTGCAAAAAGAATATTAAGTTCACCATCAATGTTCTTAGATTTTATAAGTGGAAAAAGTAGTTTAGAAGAAGAAAAAAAGAAAGAAGAACCAATAAATAAGCCTTTAAAATAGAGGCTTATTCATTTCTTAATACGTCAATAACATCAATATTTGTAGCTTTACTAGCTGGATAATAAGATGAAATAAGAACAATTATAACAGCACCAACAATAATTGAAACAAAATCTGTTAATGCTAAATTAAGAGGTAATTTTGCACTTCCATAAACATCAGCAGGAAGTGTAACAATATCAAAGTTATCTAAAAACCAATAACCAACAAATCCTAAAACAATACCTGTTAATATTCCTGAAAATCCAATAATAGTTCCAACTCTTAAAAATATTGTTTTAATCTCTTTAGAACTAGCACCCATTGATAAAAGTAGGGCAATCTCTTTTCTTCTACTCATAACAGTCATTAAAAGTGAAGAGATAATATTTAATGAAGCAACCAAAATAATTAACATTAAAACTATAAATAAAGCTGTTTTTTCCATTTTCATAGCAGCAAAGAAATTACCATTTTGTTGCCACCAACCAACGATTCCAGTATCTGTACCTTGAAGTGATACTTTTAATTTTTCAATATCAGCAAAGGCATCTTCTGAATATATATGAATTCCATCATATATATTTGTTTCTTTTTTTAGTAAAGTTTGTAAAGATTCTAAAGTTGTATACATATAAGCTTTATCATAGGCATTTAGTCCTGATGTAAAAGAACCAATGTAATTAAATCTTTTCATTTTAGGCATCATTGAAAAACCAGTTGGATTTAATTCTGTAAAATAGAGTGTTGTTTTTGTTCCATCATTTAAGTATAACTTTTCAGTTATTCCAGAACCAGTTATTACATCAAATTTATTTATTAGTAAATCACCAATTGCTTCTTTATAAATAGGATTTATTTCTGCTTCTTTTTGAGGAATTACACCAAAAATCATACCACCACTCATAACATCACCATTTTGAATAATTGCCTGAGATGAAACAAAAGGAGAAAATTTTAAATAAGGATAATCTTTTTGAAGTTTTTCAAGTAATTGTTCATTTACAGAGTTTTCAATTTTTGGATAGATAGTCAAAGGATAGTTCATTGTAAATAGTTTTTTTTCAAACTCTTTTGCTGTTCCATTCATAATAGCCATTGAAAGAATTAAAACCATTACACCTATTGAAACCCCTATAAATGCTAAAATAGCACTTATAGATATAAAAGGATTTTTTTTATCAAATCTTAGATATTTTTTTACAATAAAATTAACTAATTTTTTATTCAAACTATTTTCCCGCTGCTAAACCAATTTTTGGTCCACTTTTACCACAACATTGTTTATATTTTAATCCACTACCACAAGGACAAGTTTCATTTCTAGCAATTTTTTTATCACTATTTCTAACAGCTTCTTGTGCTATATTTGTAGTAATATGTTCAGTTGAACTTTCCATTTGTTCTTTCATTTTTGCGATTGCTTCTTGCTCTTTTTGTCTATCTTCATTTGATTGAAGTTGGATTGTAAATAGAATTTTTATAATTTCATGTTTAATATTTGCAATTAATTCAATAAACATATTATAAGACTCTTTTTTATACTCAACAAGTGGATCTTTTTGATTATAACCTCTAAGTCCAATACCTGCTTTTAAAGTATCCATTGCATATAAATGTTCTCTCCAAGCATTATCTAAAATTTGTAAATATAAAATTCTTTCAATTTCACTTTTTTGTTCAGGTGCAGCCATAGACATTTTTCTATTATAAACTTCTTTTAAGAAAGAACTTAAATTTTCTTCTAACTCTTCATATGAATCACTTTTCATATCTTCAATATCAACAAGAAGTCTTAACTCTTCTTCAAATTTTGTTTTTATAAATTCATAATTAAAATCTTCACTAGCCATTCCAGGGATAATATTTGCATCACTTAATAAATTTTGAACATATTCAAGTCTATTTTCATCAAGTTTTGAATCAATATCAAAATCAGGTTTTAATAAATCATTTCTAAATGAGTAGATTACTTTTCTTTGTTCATTTGCAACATCATCATACTCAAGTAGGTGTTTTCTACTTTCAAAGTGCATTTGTTCAACTTTTTTCTGAGCATTTTCAACAGCCCTTGTAACCATTCTTGATTCAATATGTTCACCTTCTTCAATACCAAGTCTTTCCATAATTCCTTTGATTTTATCGCTTCCAAAGATTCTTAAAAGATTATCTTCTAAAGATAGATAAAATTGAGATTCTCCAACATCTCCTTGACGTCCTGATCTTCCTCTTAATTGGTTATCAATTCTTCTACTTTCATGTCTTTCAGTTCCAATTATTGCTAATCCACCAAGGTCAAGAATTTCTTGAGTAAGTTTAATGTCAACTCCCCTTCCTGCCATATTTGTAGCAATTGTAACCGCACCTTTTTGTCCAGCATCAGCAATAATTTTTCCTTCTTTTTCGTGTTGTTTTGCATTTAAAACAGTGTGAGGAATTTTTTTCTCAACTAAGATTTTATGTAATTTTTCTGATTTTTCAATTGAAGCAGTTCCCACAAGAACAGGTTGTCCTTTTTCATGTAACTGTTTAATTCTATTACAAACAGCTTCAAATTTTTCTTTTTCACTTTTATAAATTAAATCGTTTTTATCAATTCTTTTAACTGGAATATTTGTAGGAATTGAAACAACATCTAAATTATAAATTTCAGCAAACTCTGTTGCTTCTGTTTGAGCAGTTCCTGTCATACCAGCTAATTTTTTATACATTCTAAAATAATTTTGGAAAGTAATATCTGCTAAAGTTTGAGATTCATCTTGAATAGCAACACCTTCTTTTGCTTCTAGAGCTTGGTGTAATCCTTCAGAAAATCTTCTTCCTTCACTTAATCTTCCTGTAAATTCATCTACAATAACTATTTGATTATCTTTTACAACATAATCAACATCTTTTTCAAAGATATAATTAGCTTTTAAAGCTTGGTCTAAAGAGTGAGAAAGCATTGCATTTTCTAAAGAGTATAGGTTTTCAACTCCAAAAAGTTTTTCTGCATTTTCATGCCCTTGTTCTGTTAGCATAACAGCTCTATTTTTTTCATCAACGATAAAATCACCAGTAGTTGTTGGTTTTTCAGCTGCACTTTTTGGTTGAATTAATTCACCTTTTTCTAATTTTAAAGCAATTTCATTTGCTTTTACATAATTTGAATTTTTGTGATTTGTTGGTCCTGAAATAATAAGTGGAGTTCTAGCTTCATCAATTAAAATTGAGTCAACTTCATCTACGATTACGAAGTTATGACCTCTTTGAACTTTTTCATTGATATCATAATTCATATTGTCTCTTAGATAATCAAATCCAAATTCGTTATTTGTTCCATAAGTAATATCGCAAGCATATTGTTCTCTTCTTTCTTGGTCATTTCTTAAACCACCAACAATTGCTCCAACGCTATATCCTAAGAAGTTGTATAAAGGTGTTAATTCATTTGCATCTCTGCTAGCTAGATAATCATTAACAGTTACAACATGTACACCTTTACCTGTAAGTGCATTTAATGCAACAGCAAGTGAACCAACAAGAGTTTTTCCTTCTCCTGTTTTCATCTCTGCAATTCTTCCATCATGTAAAACCATAGCACCTATTAATTGTACATCATAAGGTCTCATCCCAAGAGTTCTGCTACTTGCCTCTCTTGTAATTGCAAAAGATTCAAATAATACATCATTTAATGATTTTTCTTCTTTTTGTACAAGCTCTTTAAGCTTATTAAATTCATTTTTTAATTCTTCATCACTTAAGTTTTTATACTTGCTTTCTAAAGCAGTTATAGCTTCTGCTTTTTTTCTATAATTTTTTACTTCTCTATCATTTCTTGTACCAAAAATTTTTGAAAAAACATTTAACATAAAATTAGTTCCTTTTCGTTATAATCGCAAGATTATATAAAAAAAAAGGTTAAAGTATGTTTTATAAATCGCTAATTTTTTTAGCATTCTTCAGTATTACTTGTATAGCTTCTAGTGATATTCGAAATTTGGATTCTTTTAAAGCTAGTTTTACACAAGTTATTACTTCTAGTTCAAAAAATGTAATTGAATACAAAGGTGAAGTTTTTATCAAAAAAAGTGGAAAAATTTTATGGAAATATGAAACACCAGTTGTAAAAAATGTTTACATAAATAATGATTTTGCAATAGTTGATGAACCAGAGTTAGAACAGGCCATATTTACACAGTTAGATAGTGAAATAAATATCATAAAACTTTTAAATAGTTCTAAAAAAAGTAGTGAAAATAACTATATAACAAATATAGATGATGTTGATTATTTAATTAAAACTTCAAATGATAAAATTCAAGAGATTACTTATAAAGATAAATTAGAAAATAGTGTTGACATTAAATTTTCAAATGTGGTACAAAATAGTGATATTTCTGATGAGATATTTAAGTTTGAAGTACCAGACTCTTACGATATTATAAAAAAATAGATTTTAAGAATTAAAAGCTATAATTTCACAGGTAAACCAGACAATAGCTTGAGTATTCAAGAGGAAAGTCCGGGCTGCTGTGAAGAATGGTTCCATTTAAATAATGGCTAGGGTAACCTAAGGGATAGTGCAACAGAGAGTAGACAGCCAATTTTTTGGTGATGGTGAAACGGTAGAGTAAGAGCCTACCAGCATTTTGAGTAATCTTAATGGCTTTGTAAACCCAACCTGCAGCAAGAAGACTAGGTAATTCCTTCACACTTTTTTGGTCTTCGCAAGATTACTAAAGTAATTTAGTAACTAGATAAATTATTGTCTTAAAAACAAAACGCGGCTTATTGGTTTACCTACTTTCTCTTTTCTGTTTATTTATTTACCTTTTGTATATTTTTTTGTTCAATAACTCCAATAATTTATTATAATGTCATTCAATTTTTTATGAAGTACTTTTTGTAAAGTATTTTAATAAATCTAGGAGAATAAATTTATGGAAATTCTTGAAAGAATTAGGCCTTTAGTTGAAGAGATAGCTTTTAAAAAAGTTACAGATGATGAAGCATTATATACATCTAATTTAATAGATAGTATGGGTACAGTTGATTTGGCTATGATGTTAGAAGAAGAGTTTAATATCAAAATAGATACAAGAGATATTATAGAGAGTAATTTTGATAGTATTGATAAATTAGCAAATTATATAAAAAGTAGAATTTAGTGAATAAATTTTTTATAAATGTTTTTGCTTTACTTATTTCAACTTTTATAGTTGGAATAGGAGTTTTTTTATTTAAGAATGAAATTTTAAATTATTATGATAAATCTTTAGAATCACTAAAAAAAACAAATGAGTTACAAAGTGATTTAGAGAGTGGAAAAATTGTTGTTTTTGGCTCATCTGAATTATTAAATAGTAACCAAAAATTTATTCCTCAAAATTATTTTAACAATGATTTAAAACTTCCTTTGAGAGTTCAAGGAAATGAAGGACATCAAGAGTTTGTAATACTTTCTCAATTAGCTGCATTAGAAAATGAAAAAGTAAAAGAAAATGCAAAAGTTGTAATACTTTTATCTCCAAGTTGGTTTACTGGAAATAGTGATAATGGTACAAAAATTCCAAAATTTTTAGAATATATGTATCCAGGAATGATGAATAAGCTCTATTTTCAAAGTAGTGTAGATGATAAATTTAAGATTTTAATAAATGAATACGTAAGAAAAAATTTTAACCTTATAAAAGAACCAGGTTATATTTATACTCATACTTTTGAAGAATTTAAAGAAAATTATTTTGATAATCAAATAAAAAAATTCATAATCAATGTTTATGAGAACAGAAATAAAATATCTCAAACAGTAAGTTATCAAAAACCAAAATTTGATTATGAAGCTTTAAAAATTGAAGCTAAAAATTTTGAATTACCTTCAAACAATAATAGTTTTGGAATAAATAATGATAATTATACAAAATTTATAGAGCCAACTGTAAATAAAGAGTATTTCCCATTTACTATAATTTTGCCTAAAATTGAAGAAAATCAAGAGTATAAAGATTTTTTACTTTTATTAGAATTATTACAAAACTATAAAATAAAACCACTTTTTATTATGCAAGACTTAAATCCTTATATTTTTGCTAAAAATAGGGAAGAGATGAATATTTTGGTCTCTTTAATAAAATCAAAAGTTGAAGAAAAAGGTTTTGAATATTTTGATATGTGGTCTTATAAAAAAGAGGATTATGAGTTTGGAGTTCTAACAGATTCAGTTCATCTTGGAGAATTAGGTTGGGTAAAAGTTAACCAAAAAATAATTGAACATTTTATGCAATAAGGGAATTTAATTGGGATATTTCTTCAAAAATTTTGTAATCTATTTTTTATTGATAATAGGAATACTTTTTATATCAATAGATAAAAATATTAGTGATTTAAACGGAAAAGATACAGATTCAGAAGTAGAATTTGTATATGAGGAATTTTAATGGAGAGTTTTTTACCTTTCTCTGGAATAGGTTTTTTTATAATAAGTTTCATTTTTGTTATATTTTTACATCTATTTAAAAATATTTTAAATAAATTTGTTTCATATAAAATAGTTATGTTTTTAGCTGTTGTTATTTATATATATTTTTGTGTTCCTGAATCTTATGAACTTTTTATATTACTTTTGTATGTTTATATAATTTATACAATTTTTGTATCAAACAATTATCAAGAAACGATTTTTCCTATGATTGTAATTGCATTTCCTATGATTTTACATAAATTGGAAATAGACCCAATTTTTAAGATTATAGGAATTTCATATATAACTTTTAGAACTATACAAGCAATTGTTGATAGTCATAACTATGGAAAACTCTCTTTTATGGAGTTTACATCTTTTTTACTTTTTCCAACAACACTTCTTGCAGGACCAATTGATAGGTCATATAGATTTCAAGAAGATTTAAAAAAAGGGTATGAAAATTTAACCTTATCAAATATTGGTAAAGGTTGGGATATTTTAGTTATTGGTGTTTTATTTAAGTTTGTAATTGCTGAATTAGTAGCTATGTTTTGGTTATCAAAAATAGATGAAAATAGTACAAACTTAATTGATATGATAAATAGTGCATATTCATATACAACATATCTATTTTTTGATTTTGCTGGATACAGTGCGATGGCAGTAGGTTTGAGTTATATGATTGGAATTTTTACACCAATGAATTTTAATCATCCATATTTAGCACCAAATCCACAAGATTTTTGGAGAAGATTTCATATTACTTTAGGAACTTGGTTAACAGATTATTTCTTTAAACCTTTATATAAATATTTACATAAATTTAAGTATTTAAAAAATAGAAAATTACTTATTCAAAATATCGCAATTATTTGCACTTTTTTACTTATGGGAATGTGGAATGGTTTAACTTGGTATTTTATATTTAGTGGATTTTTATTTGGAATTTATTCAAGTATTCATAATGCTTATGTTTTATATGTAAAAAAGGGTGGATATGATTATTTTACATTTTTTCCTGAAATAATTAGTATTAATTTAAAAAGATTTTTGATGATAAATGCTGCTGTTTTTGCTTTATATTTTTTTAGTGGAAGGGTTCCTTTATGAGATTTGATTTAGAGATTTTAGATTTTCTTGAGTGTGATAAAGATATTCAAAAGTTAGCTGTTTGTGGGAGTAATAAAGATTTAACTTGGATTGAATTTAAAAAAGAGGTTGAACTTTTAAAAAATGAACTTTTAAAATATAATCTTCCTAAAGGTCATCCTATAATTATTTATGGACATAAAGAAGTTGAATTTATTGTAAGTATGGTTGCTTGTATGAGTTTAGGTTATCCATACATTCCAATTGATACAATTTATCCAAAA
Organism: Arcobacter ellisii; assembly: GCF_003544915.1. Taxonomy (NCBI): domain Bacteria; kingdom Pseudomonadati; phylum Campylobacterota; class Epsilonproteobacteria; order Campylobacterales; family Arcobacteraceae; genus Arcobacter; species Arcobacter ellisii. Next base: position 1,241,872 of record NZ_CP032097.1, read on the forward strand.
CAAAGAGTTGAAAAAATAAAAAATATAGTTAACTCTTCAATTGTAATTGATACAACAATAAATGAAATAGAGTTTAATAAAGAAAATATAAATACAAACTATTTTTTAGATGATCAAATCATTTATATTATTTTTACTTCTGGAAGTACAGGAGAACCTAAGGGAGTTCAAATAACAAAAAGTGCTTTAAATAATTTTGATAAATGGTTAAAGGCTGATTTTGGTCTTCAATCTGATTCAGTTTTTATGAATCAAGCTCCTTTTAGTTTTGATTTATCAGTTTATGAATTGGTTGGTTTTTTAAGTTTTGGTGGAACAATAGTTTTAAATAGTAGAGAAACAATTGAAAACCATATTGATTATATGGAGAGATTAAAAAAATATGCTTGTAGTGTTTGGGTTTCAACGCCTTCATTTATTAGTAAACTTTTACTTTCAAGCGAATTTACAACTAATAATTTAAAAAATTTAGAAACTTTTATTTTTTGTGGAGAAGTTTTACCAGCAACAACTGTAAAAAGAATAAAAAATAGTTTTTCTAATTCAAAAGTTTTAAATACGTATGGTCCAACAGAAGCTACTGTTGCTACAACAATAGTAGAAATTACTTCTGAAATTTTAGAAAAATACCCTAAAAGTTTACCTGTTGGATATGTAAAAAAAGGAACAACTATAAATTTATTGGATATTGACCAAGAAAATATTGGAGAGATGGAAATCGTTGGAGATAATGTATCTATTGGATATTTTAAAAATGAAGAGTTAAATAAACAAAAATTTGAAAAAAAATATGAAAAAAGAAGTTTTAGAACGGGAGATTTTGGATATTTTGAAGATAATTTGTTGTTTTTTGCAAATAGAAAAGATGAGCTAATAAAACTTCATGGATTTAGAATAGAATTAGGTGAAATTGATAAAGAGTTTACAAATAATGAGTTTATAAATGAAGCTATAACTATTCCTTTAAAAAGAGGAAACGAAGTTGTAAAATTAATTACATTTATTATTTGTAAAACAGATATTAATACAGAGATTTTAAAAACAGAAGTTTCAAAAACTCTTCCTTATTATATGGTTCCTTCTGATATTATAAAAATTGATAAATTCCCATATAACGCAAATCACAAAATTGATAAAAATGAATTAATAACTATTTATAGAAACTTATAAAACTTTATATTATTTTTTATTACTTTTAGATATTATTATATTATAAAAATATGGAGTTTTAAATTTGAAAATAGTATTTTTAAAAATTATTATTTGGAATGACCCCAAAAATATAGACATAAAATAATTCAGTTAATTAATATAACAATTTAGAGAAAATTGTAAATAATTGAAGGAATTAAAAATGGGAAGAAGAGAATATAGTGAAGAGTTTAGAAGGGATGCTGTAAAACAAGTTGTTGAGAATGGATATGGGATTGTTGAAACAGCTGAGAGATTAGGTGTACATCATGATTCTTTGAGAAATTGGATAAGAAAGTACCAATCACCTGAAGCAGAAGTAGAAACAAAAAAGTTTCAAGATACACAAGCTGAAATAAAAAGATTACAAAAAGAGCTAAAAAGAGTTACAGAAGAACGAGATATATTAAAAAAGGCCGCAGCGTACTTTGCAAGCAACCCAAATTAAAGTACGCATTTATTAAAGTGCATGAAATACAGTACACAATAAGAAGAATGTGTACTGTGTTAAAAGTTCATCCAAGTGGGTATTATAAATGGTTAAAACAACCTATTTCAAATCTTGAAAAAGAGAATCAAGAACTTCTTATTGAAATAAAAAAAGCATATAAAGAATCAAATGGAATTTATGGTTATAGAAATATTCATAAGGATTTGAAAGCTTCAAATATTCATGTAAATAAAAAAAGAGTTGCAAGATTAATGAAAGAAGCAAAACTTTGTGGAATAGGAAATTATAAAAGAAGACCTAAGTATAAAGCAGGTTCAATTCATAAAGCTCATCCAAATCATTTAAAACAATGTTTTATATCACAAACTCCAAATGAATCATGGGTAAGTGATATAACTTATATAAGAACTCATGAAGGATGGATATATCTTGCAATTATCTTAGATTTATTTTCAAGGAAAATTATAGGATGGGCAACAAGTCATAGAATTACAACAGATTTAATAATTCAAGCATTAAAAAATACTAAATATAGAATTCCAAAAGATGGAGTAATTTTACATTCAGATCAAGGGAGTCAATATAGCTCATATGAATATAAAACTTTTTTAAAACATCATAACATCACACCAAGTATGAGTAGAAGAGGAAATTGTTATGATAATGCAGTTGCAGAAAGTTTTTTTAAAACATTAAAAAAAGAGTTAGTAAGAAAAACCATTTTTAGAACAAGAGAAGAAGCAAGAGATAAAATATTTGAATATATTGAGATGTTTTATAATTCAAAAAGAAGACATAGTTATTTAGGTTTTATAAGTCCAAATGAATTTGAGAAAAGGTACAATGAAAATGTTACTCAACCTGAGGTGTTAACTGATTAAAAAAGTGTCTACTACTTCGGGGTCATTCCATATTTATCAAATACAATAGATAATTTTAGGGATTTTATAAAAGAGGATAAATCATATAAAGAGATAAGTATAAAAGAGATTTTAGAAAATACATTAAATCTTACACATGCATCTTTACATAATAATTTTATAAAATTGGTTTTAGATATTGAAGCAGATTTAAAAATATATGGAAATAAAAATGAATTAACAGAAGCCTTTTTAAATATTATTTCAAATAGTAAAGATGTTTTAAAAGATAAAAATGAAGAGGATAGATTAATTTTTATAAAAACAAAAAAACTTGATAAAAATAGATTGGTAATAAGTTTTTTAGATAGTGGTGGTGGAATTGATGAATCAATTATTTCAAAAGTTTTAGAGCCATATTTTACAACAAAACATAAATCTCAAGGAACAGGACTTGGTCTTACAATTGTTGATAAAATTGTAAGAGAAAGACATAAAGGTATAATTGAAATTTATAATGAAGCTTTTACTTATAATCAAAAACAATATATAGGAGCATGTTTCTCTATTATTTTTGATGATAAATTTTAATCAAACCATTTAATTTCATCTCGCAAGTTTACAACTTCTCCTACAACTATAATTGCAGGAGTTGGTAAATCTTTTGCTTTTTCTGTAATATCTTCTAATGTTCCAATAACTACTTTTTGCTCTTTTGTTGTTCCTCTTGAAATAACAGCACAAGGATAATCTTTTCTTTTTCCTAGACTCCTTAGTTTTGAAGTAATAAGATTTATATTATGTAAACCCATTAAAAAAACTATTGTTTCCTCATTTAAAAAAGTTTCCCATTCTAGTTGGGAGATTTTTTTATTTGGTGTTTCATGGGCTGTTACAACTCTAAAAGAGGTTGTAATTCCTCTGTGAGTTACTGGAATTCCAGCATAAGCTGGAACTGCTACACTTGAGCTAATTCCTGGAATTATTTCAAATTTTATTTCTCTTTGATGAAGATAAATTGCTTCTTCTCCACCCCTTCCAAATACAAAAGGATCACCACCTTTTAATCTTACTACATTTTTATATTTTAATGCACATTGATAAATAATTTCGTTTATCTCTTCTTGTGGCACACTATGATTACCGCTCTCTTTTCCTACAAAAATAAATTCACAATCTTTTTTTGCCATTTTTAAAATCTCTGGATTTGCTAATTTATCATAGATTATTACATCTGCTTCACTTATAACTCTAGCTGCTTTTAATGTAAGTAATTCAATATCTCCAGGACCTGCACCAGTTAGATAAACTTTAGTTTCCATTTTAAATTCCTAAATAGATTATGTTTTCAACAATTTTTGTTTCATAGATATTTGTGCAACCATGGTCATTTCCTAAAGCTTCACCACTTTTTAAATCTATATTCCAGTTATGAAGTGGGCAAGTTACAATATGTTCATGAACTAATCCTTCACTTAGTTTTCCTTTTTTGTGTGGACAAGTATTATTAACTGCAAAGATTGAATCATCTTTTGTTTTAAAAATTGCAATTTCTAACTCACCAATTTCTACTACTCTTGAACCCATAAAAGGGATTTCTTCAAGTGTTGTTATTTTGTACCATTTTTTCATAACTATATCTCCTTTGCTTCAAAACTAAAAGATTCTTCTGGATTAATAACAATTGATGAAAACTCTTTTGTAAATCCATCTTCTATTGCTTTTGCCCAAGGGTCAACTTGTGCAGATTTTTGTGACTCTTCAAAACGAGAAGCATAAAACTCTCTTTTTTCTTTATTTAAAATTACATCTTTTACATATTGAAGACCAACTCGCTCAACCCAATGGGCAGTTCTTTCTAAATAAAAAGCATCTTCTCTATAAAATTGCATAAATGCTTTTGTATATTGGATTAACTCTTCATCTGTTTCCACTTTACAAAGTAAATCAGTAACTCGCACCTTTATACCACCATTTCCAGCAATATGAATTTCCCATCCTGAATCAACTCCAACAATACCAAAATCTTTGATAGTAGCTTCTGCACAGTTTCTTGGACATCCTGAAACTGCAAGTTTATATTTGTGTGGAGTCCAACTTCCCCAAGTGATTTTTTCCAAAAGAACTCCCATATTCATAGAATCTTGAGTTCCAAATCTACAATAAGTATTTCCAACACAAGTTTTTACAGTTCTTAAACCTTTTGCATAAGCTTGACCTGAAACAAAACCACAATCATTTAGGTCTTTCCACATAGGCTCTAATTGCTCTTTTTTAACTCCAAGCATATCAAGTCTTTGACCACCTGTAAATTTAACTGTTGGAACATCATATTTAACTGCAATATTTGCTATATCTTTTAACTCTTGTGGAGTTGTTAATCCTCCCCAAATTCTTGGAACTACTGAATAAGTTCCATCTTTTTGGATATTTGCAAACATTCTATCGTTTACTAAAGCACTTCTTTTATCGTTTTTATATTTATCATCGTTGTATTTTACAAGTAAGTAGTAGTTTACGGCTGGTCTACATTTTGCACAACCATCACTTGTTTTCCAAGATAGTTTTTTAAATACATCATAAACAGTTTCAAAGTCACCTTCATTAATAGCTAGTTTAATCTCTTTGTGTCCTAAAGTTGTACAAGAACAAATTCCCTCTTCAATTGCATTATATTCATCACCTAAAGTATTTACTAAAATTTGTTCAACCAAACCACTACAAGAGCCACAAGAAGCACCAGCTTTTGTACAAGATTTTACATCAGAGAGTGATTTTAAATCTTTTTCTTTTATAGCTCTTACAATATCGCCTTTACAAACCCCGTTACATCCACAAACTTCTTCATCATCACTCATACTATTTATATCATTTCCACCATGACCACTATCGCCACTAAGTGCTGATTTACCAAAAAGAATTTTTGTTCTAAGTTCTGTAATATCTGTCTCTTCTTTTAATAGTTTTAAATACCAAGAAGCATCAGCTGTATCTCCATATAAAACCATACCAATAATTTTATTGTTGTAAATTACTAATTTTTTATAAATTCCAACTTTTTCATCAAGTAAAATTAAATCTTCAGTTGTTTCATCACCTAAATAATCTCCTGCACTAAATAGGTCAACTCCTGAGATTTTAAGTCTTGTTGATAGAGTTGAGCCATTGTAAGCTTCTGTTTTAACTTGTGCTAAATATTTAGCTAAAACTTTTGCTTGTTCGTATAAAGGAGCAACTAAACCATAAGTATTTCCTTTATGTTCAACACACTCTCCAATAGCAAAAATATTTTCATCACTTGTTTGTAAAAAATCATTTACAACAATTCCTTTATTTACTTCAATTCCTGCCTCTATTGCTAAATTTTTATTTGGAATAATTCCCGTTGCAAAAATCAGAAGATTTGATTCAACAACACTTCCATCACTAAATTTAACAATTTCTACTTCATTTTTACCATCAATTTGTGTTACAGTTGTATTTAGTTTAAACTCTATTCCATAAGATTCAAGATTTTTTTGTAAAAGTTTTCCACCTGTAGAATCAAGTTGTTGAGAAAGAATTGAGCTACTTCTATGAACTAAAACAGTTTTAATTCCATGTTTTGCAATTCCATAAGCAGCTTCAAGTCCAAGTAAACCACCACCAACAACTATAGCAGTTTTTGATTTATCTATAGTTTCTAAAATCGTGTCCACATCAGCTTTTGTTCTAAATGCAATTACATTTTTTAGATTACTTCCAGTAGTTTTAGGAATAAAAGCAAGTGAACCAGTTGCAATTAGAAGTTTGTCATAAGATTCAACTTTTCCACTAGCACTTGTAATAGTTTTTTCTTCTTTATTGATTGAAATTACTTTATCACCTTTATTTAAAGTGATATTGTTTTGTTCATACCAACTATGATGATTTATAATTGTATCTTCAAAAGTTTTTTCATTTGATAGAATATATGAAAGCATTATTCTATTATAGTTGAAATATGGCTCATCACCATAAATAGTTATATTGTACTTGTCATTTGTTAGTTCAAGTAAATCCTCAATGGTTCGTAAACCACTCATTCCATTTCCAATTACGACTAATTTTTCTTTCACTTTATTTCCTTTAATTCTTATAGTTAAATTATTGCATAAAGTGAAAATTTTGTGATTTTTAAATTGTATATAAATTATTCATTATTCTTAATATTAAATTAAAAATATGAAAATATGATTTTAAATAAAATGAATATCAGATTTAAAACTTATTTTTACATAAAATATATAGAATTGATTATAATCAAGATAAAGTTTGTCCTAATTTAATATAATTCCTTGTTGAAAATCATAAAGGAAAAAAATGTTTAATTTAAAATCATTATATTTAAGAATGACCATAGTGCATTATTTAGGAATAATAATACTTCCATTAAATGCTATTTTATTTACAACTTCTACTATTTCTCAAATAGTTCAAATTATTATTACTTTAGCTTTAATTGTGCATGAATTAGATGAGAGAAAAAATGGAAAACTATTATCGAAAGAGTTAGTTAATTTTTTAAAAAATATGGATAATAAAAATGTTAGTTTTGAGATAAATACTTCAATGGCAAGTGAATATTCTGAAATAAAAGATGTTATTGACAAAAGAGAAAAAGAGCTTTTAGAAAAAGAAAAAGAAGAATCACTTTTAATTGAAGAGGCTAAAATAGTGATGAATCAAGTAAAACATGGAATTTATTCTCAAACAATAACTTCTATTAGTTCAAATAATTCACTTGAAGAGTTTAAAAAAAGTGTTAATGAAATGATTATTGAAACAAGAGAACATTTTTTAAATATCAATTCTATTTTGGAAAAATATACAAATTATGATTATAAAGAAAAATTAGAACTAAAAAGAATTGCAAGTAATGGAGAATTTCAACATTTAGTTGAAGCTATTAATAAACTAAAAGAGGCGATTACTCAAATGTTAGTTGAAAATAAAATAAATGGTATAACGCTTCAAAATTCATCTAAAATTTTATTAACAAATGTTGATAAACTTAATTTATCATCAAATGAAGCAGCAAATAGTCTAAAAGATACATCTGTAGTATTAAGTGAAATAACTAAAAATGTTGATAAAACTTCAACTCAAACTATTCAAATGTCAAGTCTTGCAAATGCAGTTATTGGTTATTCAAAAGAGGGCTTAAATCTAGCAGAAAAAACAACAACTGCTATGGATGAAATAAATGAAAAAGTAAGTGCTATTAATGAATCAATAACAATCATCGACCAAATAGCTTTTCAAACAAATATTTTAAGTCTAAATGCAGCAGTTGAAGCAGCAACTGCTGGAGAAGCAGGATTGGGATTTGCTGTTGTTGCACAAGAGGTGCGAAATCTTGCAAATAGAAGTACCCAAGCTGCTTATGAGATAAAAAAACTTGTGGAATCAGCAAATATAAAAGCAAATGATGGAAAAACTATTGCAAATGAGATGATTGAAGGTTATACGGTTTTAAATACAAATATTGATAAAACAATAGAGTTAATAAGTAGTGTTGCTGATATTTCAAAAGAACAACAAGTTGGGATTGTACAAATAAATAGTGCTATAAATATTTTAGAACAACAAATAAAAGCAAATGCTGAAGTTTCATCGCAAGCAAATAATATAGCAATTAAAACTTCAAATATTGCAAATACAATCGTAGATACAGCAAATCAAAAAGAGTTTGAAGGAAAAGAGAATATTTAAAGGTCAAATCATGAATTTAAAAGAAAAGAAAGTCCTAAATCCAAATAAAAAAGATTATAAAAGATTACTAAAACACTATAAATTTACCTCTTTAGATGCAAATAATTTAAAAGAGATAGAAAATATTACAAAAATTTATTCTAAAGAGTTTTTAGATGGTTTTTATAAATTTATTTTAGAGTTTGATTATGCAAGAAAGTTTTTATACAATCAAGAGATTCTTCAAAGACATAAAATAGGTATTGAAAATTGGTATTTGAATCTATTTTGTGGTGTATATGATAAGAGTTATTTTGAAAAATTATATATGATTAGTGAAATTCATGTTCGTATTGGTTTACCTGCTCATTATGTAAATACAGCTTTTAGTTATGTAAGAGGTTTTGTAAAAAATATTTTATTGACAGAAAAAAAATATGAGGTCTTATCTTCTGTGGATAAAATCATAGATATAAATTTGGATATTTTGACAATTTCATATCAAGAAGAGGAACAAAGTAAATTATTAAATGAGATAGTTTTTCTAAAAAATGTTGTTGATAACTCTAATATTGAGCCTTATCTTCAAGGAATTTTTGATACTAAAACTCTAAAAATAAAAAAATATGAATCTTTGATGAGATTGGTTGATTCAAATAGTAAAGAGGTTTTTTCTGTATTTCCTTATTTAGAAATTTCTAAAAAGATTAAATTATATGAAAAGATGATGAAAATTATGGTTGATAAAACCTTTGCTTTATTTTCTAATCAAGATATAGAATTTAGTATAAATCTTTCCTATGAAGATATTGCAAATGAGGCTTTTATGAAGTTTTTATATGAAAAAATCAATAGTTATAAAAATCCAAAAAATATCATTTTTGAGATATTAGAATCTGATTTTATTGAAGATTTTAGTGTTGTAAAAGAGTTTACAACTTATGTGAGAACAAAAGGTTGTAAAATTGCTATTGATGATTTTGGAAGTGGATATTCAAATATGGAAAATATTTTAAAACTAAAACCTGAAATTATCAAAATAGATGGCTCTTTAATTAAAAATATTAATCTTAGTGAAGAATCAAAAACAATAGTAAAAAATATAGTAAATATGGCAAAAGAGTTAAATGCAAAAACTGTTGCTGAATATGTTCACTCAAAAGAGGTTTTTGATATTGTAAAAAATATGAATATTGATTTTCTACAAGGTTTTTATTTGAGTGAACCAAAGAGTTATTTCTCTACTTGAATAAAAGAATTTTGATTTATATTTAACTCCTCTTTTATAACCATATGTTCTATTTGAGCGGTAATTTCCTCTTTTTTTAGTTTTAAACCTTGAGGAACTTTAAAACTATGAAGTTGCACTGCACATTGTTTAAAATTTGGCTCAAAAGATTTTGGGTCAAAATCAGCGATGGTTATACTATTTATTAGTTGTTCATTAAAATGAAATGGCACAAAAATCGTCCCAACTCTAATATTTTGTGACTCTTTTACTATGATATTATTTATTCTTCCTCTTCTTGAACTAATATCTATTCTATCGCCGCTTGAAACTTCAAGTTTTTTAGCATCAGCTGGATTTATCTCTATCCAAGCTTCTGGTGCTAAATCATTTAAAATAGAGATAGTTTTTGTTTTTGTTCTTGTATGCCATTGTTCAACAGTTCTTCCTGTGTTTAAAATAAGTGGAAAATCACAATTAGAAGTTTCAGCTAAAGGTTTCCAATCAAGGCATAAAAGTTTTGCTTTTCCATCATCAGTTGGACAAGGCATCTTTTCATCATAAAGCCTAGCTTTTCCTTTTGGATATTTTTCATTACAAGGCCATTGAATTCCTCCAAGTTCTTCAATCAACTCATAACTCATTCCTGAATAATCACAAAGTCTTCCTGCACTTACTTTTTTCCACTCATTAAAAGCATCTTTTGGTTCACTCCAAGAAGGAAATAGTTTTTCATTAACACTTTCAAAATATTTTGAAAACTCTAAAACAATATCAAAATCACTTTTTGTTTCACCCAAAGGCTCAACAGCTTTTTTTGCATAGTTGCATCTTCTTTCACTATTTGTGTAAGTTCCTTCTTTTTCGCTCCAAGTTGCAGCACTAAAAACAACATCAGCTATAAGAGAAGTTTCACTTTTAAAAGCATCTTGAACAACTAAAAACTCTAGTTTTTTTAAAGCATTTCTTAGTCTGTTTTGGTCTGGATATGAAATCAAAGGATTAGTTGCAACCAACCATAAAGCTTTTATTTCACCTCTATCAATTGCATCTATTATTTGTGGATATGAATAACCCCGTTTAGTTGGTACATCTTCTAACGGAACATTTACAAGTGTCGCATACTCTTCTCTGTCATACGAACTTGCAAAGTTTCTATATCCAGGAAGTGAAGAGGTAAATCCAGTCTCTCTTGTACCCATAGCATTACATTGTCCAGTAATTGATAAAGCAGTTGCTCCTTGTCGTCCTATATTTCCAGTAATAAGTGCAAGATTACAAATAGCACTTACTGTATCAGTTCCAATTGAGCTTTGATTTACTCCCATAGTCCAAGCACTCGTGGCTTTTTCAGCTTTTGCATAAACACGAGCAAGTTCATATAAATCTTTTACATCAATTCCAGTGATATTTGAAACATCTTGTGGTTTATAGTTTTCAAAAATATGTTTTTTGAACTCTTTATATCCAGTTGTTCGCTCAAGAATAAATTTTTCATTTTCCCAACCTTGCTCTAAAATAATGTAACAAAGTCCATTTATAAGTGCAAGGTCACTTCTTGGTAAAATTGGAACATAAATATCTGCCATATTTGCAGTTTTTGAAAATCGTGGGTCAACTACTATGATTGTAGGTTTTTTACCAGTAGTTTTTTTGTTTTTTGTTATATGAAGTTTTAAAATAGGATGATTATCTGCTATATTTGCACCAATTAACATAATAACATCAGCATGGGAAAAATCTTCGTAAGCACCAATTGGTCCATCACTTCCAAAAGTTTGTTTATAGCCCATAACAGCACTTGCCATACAAAGTGTTGTATTTCCACAATAGTTATTTGTTTTTAGTCCAAGTTGTACAAATTTTCCTAAACTATAAAACTCTTCTGTTAGAAGTTGTCCAGTTGAAATAACACCAATTGCAGTGTTTCCATATTTTTCTTGTATCTCTTTAAATTTTTGGCTTGTTGTTTTAAATACTTCATCCCAAGAAGTTGATACTAACTCTTTATTTTTTTTAATCATTGGAGTTGTATATCTATTTATACTATTAACTATTTCATGTTCACTTAATCCTTTTGGGCAAAGTGTTCCTTGATTTACTGGATGTTTTGGGTCACCTTTTGTATAAACTGGTTTTCCATCTTTTACACCAATATAAAGTCCACAACCAACTCCACAATAACCACAAGTTGAACGAACCCAAGAAGTAGGGGCTTTTTCAAGTGCTACTTTTCCAAATTTTTCATCATTTGTAAGTGCATATTTTTCATTTTTTAACTCTTTGTTTAAAAAGTTTTTTATTTTATTTATCATCTTTGATTTCCCATAAAGAAATTTCCAGCAAGCCCAAGGGCAACAGCTGTTTTATAAAATAGTAATCTTGAAACTATTTCACTTGAAAAAGATATAAGTATTGATAAAACTAAAAATATTATTGCAGGTATATAGTTTTGACTAGCAAGAAATAACATACTTAAAATTGGTAAAATAAATATTCCAACAAAGATACTATTTCTTCTATAATCTCTTAATTTTATGAAATTTGTTTCATACAAAATTTTTGTTTTGTTTAGTTGATAAAAGTTTTTATGTTCACTTGATAAGTATTTATAAAAATCTACCTCTTTTGAATACTCAACATATTGTAAAAATCCTATAAAAATCCCAAAAGGCAATAAAACTGAAGCAGAAGAGTAGCTTTCATTTAACATCAATAAAAATGTGATTAAAAATAGACCGATATATCCCACATTAAAAAATATATTTGTTGTCTCTTTTTTATTCCAAGAAGGTCTTGCTTTTATTCTATAAATCATTGACTGGGCATAAATCCCATAAATTCCAGCACCAAAAACTAATAACTCAACTATAAATCTAAATTTTTGATTTATTTCAAAAAAGTATAAAGTTATTAGTAAAACTAAACCACTTGTATATAAAGCTAAAGCCAAAGCTTCCCTTGAAAGCCAAGAAGTTTTTATGTTTTTCATTGCAGTCATAGCAAGAGCTGGTCGTCCAAGATGAAGTGCTGAAAGTGGAAGTCCAATGAGTGAGGGTAAAAAAATAGCTATCATCATCCAAATATTTGGACTTGGTAAATTAAATCCAAATAGATTTGTTATTTCACCTAATAATACAGCACAAAAAGCTCCAAAAGAGATTTGAGTTAAAACTGTCATAAATACCAATGGCCATTCACTATGATTTGGTTTTATAATATGTGCATCAGCTGGTGTCATATCGTGCGTTTCATTTATAGTGTATCTAGTTGTTGGTTTTGTGATTTCAATATCAGGAAGATTTGGAGCAACTCCTTGTTTTGCCATATCAACTTCTAACCACTCTTTTACATTTACAATTTCTATTGCAATTGCTCCTGATGGACAAGCTTGAACACAAGCAGGAGTTTGTCCAACTTCAAGTTTTTCATGGCACATATGACATTTTGTCACTATTCCTCTATCTTTATTAAAAACTGGAACTTCATAAGGACAATTCCAAGTACAGTATTGACAACCAATACAGCTATCATCATCATGAAAAACAATTCCATTATCAAATTTTATATATGAATTTGTAGGGCAACCTTTTAAACACTCTGGGTCAATACAATGATTACAAGACATTGAGTTAAAATGATTTTTTACATTTGGGAAAATTCCACTTTGAGTCTCTCCAACTCTTCTCCATTTTACATCTGCACTATTGTTATTTTGTTCATTACAAGCAACTTCACAACAGTGACAGCCAATACAAGCTGTTGCATCAAAATGAAATCTATATTGTTCCCCAGCTTTTGGTTTAGCAATATCAATAGAGTAATTTCCACATTGCATTCCTGTATCTGCTTTATAAGATATAAAACTTTCCAATGGTGTTTTTTCGTTTGAACTCATTTACACTCCTTAAACATATAATGAATTATATATTTAAAATTAATGTAAAATTAAAATAATATGAATATAAAATAGACAATTAATTATCTATATTAAAATAAAATATAAATAATTAATGTAAAGTTAAGCTTATAGCTTGATTATTTTAACAGCACTATGATTATAGTCAGGTTGTAAAGAGTCTTTGTCATATAAATCATTTGTAAGATAGTTTATTTTTCTATTACTAACAGGTATAAAAATAGTATCAAGTTTTATATCATCAGTTATAAGTGCAACAGATTCAATTTGTCCACGTTTTGAAATGATTCTTATATTATCCCCATCTTTTATTCCTAAATCTTTTGCATTTTTACTATTTATTTCACAAAAGTTTAGAGGTTTATGTTTTAAAAGAGTTCTTGGAAGATTTGTTTTTGTACCACTATGCCATTGGTCACGTGTACGTCCTGTTAATAAAATAAAAGGAAACTCTAAAGAGGTTTTTTCACTTAAAACTCTGTTTTCCACAAAAAATAGATTTCCTTTTTTATCAGGAGTAAAAAACTCTCTATTTTCTCTAATTTTTTCTCCCCAAACAAAAGGTTTCTCTTTTAACTCTTCATAAGAAGTTTCATAAATATTTAGATGAGGATTTAATTTTGTCATCTCTTGATACTCTTCAAATATCTCTTTTGGTGAACTAAAACAAAACTCTTTTAAATATCCTAACTTTTGAGCAATAAGTTGGAAAATTTCCCAATCAGGTTTACAATCTATTGAAACACGAGTTAGTTTTTCTTGTTTTGTAATTGTTCTATCAAGATTTGTTTGTGTTCCTTCTTTTTCTCCCCACGGAGCAGCAGGAAGTCTAATATGTGCAAATTTTGCAGTTTCAGAGTTTTCATAGGCATTTATTTCAACAACAAGTGGAATTTTTTTGATTAACTCTTCCATTTTATTTCTATTTGGAAGATGATAAATTGGGTCTGTATGGCAAATAACTAACACATCAAGGTTTGCTTCAAGCATTTGAGTTGCAGTTAATCCAACTTTATTTGAAACTTTTTTTGTTCCCCAAAATTGATTTACTTTTTTAATTGATTCACTATCAAATCCCAAATGAACTGCAAGCATTGTTGAAAGTCCACCAACTTCTCTTCCTCCCATCGCATTTGGTTGCCCAGTTAATGAAAAAGGACCATTTCCCTCTTTAAATATTTTCCCCGTTAAAAGATGTGTATTTATGATTGATAAGTTTTTATCAACTCCTTGAACCGATTGATTTATCCCCATTGTCCAAGCAGTTATTATATTTTCATTTGATTTATACATTTGCCAAAACTCTTCAAATTGCTCTTTTGTAAGACCAGTTCTTTTTAAAAGTTTTGTTGAAGGAACTCTTTTAAATTTATTTTGAAGTAGGGTGAAGTTATTTATATGATTTTCAACAAACTCTTTATCTATTAAATCTTCATCAATAATTCTTTTTGAGATAAGATTAAAAAAATCAATATCACTTCCAGGTTTAATTGGTAAATATAAATCAGCATATTTTGCAGTGTCAGTAAATCGTGGGTCTATTACAATGATTTTTAATCCATCTTTTTTTGCACTTTTTATTCTATTGTGAAAAACAACATGAGCTTCAGCTGTATTTGCTCCAACTAAAATTAAAAGATTTGCCTTATGTACATCATTCATTCTAACTGGCACATAATCTATTCCTAAAGCTTTTTTATATGCAACAACTGCACTTGCCATACAAGTTCTACTGTTTGTATCGACGTTATTTGAACCTATAAAACCTTTCATAAGTTTATTTGCAATGTAATAATCTTCAGTTAAAAGTTGACCTGAAAGATAAAATCCAACTTTGTCTTTGTTTGAAATAGCAATTTTAGTTGCAATTTGATTTATAGCACTTTCCCAAGAGACTGTTTTAAACTCTTCATTTAGATTTTCTCTAAAAACTGGTCTTAGAAGTCTTGTTGGTGTTTGAATACTAATAAGTTCTGAAACACCTTTTGAGCAAAGTTTTCCTTCATTTGTTGGATAAACCACATCTCCAACAAGTTTATTTTCTTCAAATTCAAGTCCACAACCAACACCACAATATCCACAAACTGACTTTATCATTGTAAATAATCCTTATTTTTTCGATTTATACATTTTATAGTTTTTATTATACATAATATTAATGTAAAATTAAGAAAAATATGTTTATAAAATATACATCCATAATAAAAGAATCAAATAATAAAAATTATTTTTTATTTAATATAAGTTGAATTTTTATTTTTTTGTGTTATAAATTTATGTTTTTTATTTAAGGAATAATATGGATATTCAGGCAAAAGATAGAATATTTAGATTTAGTAAAACTTTAACTCTATTATATTTATCAACAGATAAAAATGATAATTCAATTAATTATTTTAAAAGTATATTTAAAGAAATAATTTATTTAGATAATGAAGTTGATATATTTAAAAAATTTAATGAAAATGAAATATCTATATTAATTACTGATACCGAAATTCCAAATCTTGATGTTTTTACACTTATAAGTACAATTAGGCAAATTAATCCAAAAATTATTTCAATAATTTATTCACACAATGATGAAAAAGAGACTTTTATAAAAGCAATTTCTTGTGGAGTAAATGGATATCTTTCTAAACCATTGGATGAAAATCAATTTTTGGCTATTTTAAATAAGTTTATAGAAACTGAAAAAACTAAAGTAGATACATTCTTTTTAAAAAAACAATATGATGCAATTGTTGATGAAAATACAATTGTTTCAAAAACTGATAAACATGGAATTATCACATTTGCAAATGAAAATTTTTGTAAATCATCTGAATATTCAAGTGAAGAATTAATAGGAAAAAGTCATAATATTGTACGTCATCCTGAAAATCCAAAAGAGTTATTCAAAGATTTATGGCAAACAATTAAGGTTAAAAAAGAGCCTTGGACTGGAGTATTAAAAAATCTTTCTAAAAGTGGGAAGCCTTATTTTATTAAAACAACAATAAAACCAGTATTTGATTTAAACGGAGAAATTGTTGAATATATAAGTGTAAGAAGTAATGTAAATACTGTAATGAGTGATAAAAAACAGTTAATTGAAAAAATAAATGAAAATGGTTTACATCTTTTAATTCTTATACAAATAGAGGATTTTGATATTCTTGATAAGTTTTATAATATGTTGATTGTTGATAAAATTGAAAAAATATTTGGTTTTAATCTATTAACATATTTACCAAACTCTTATATTTTTGATACGATTTATTATTTAGGAAATGGTCAATTTGCCTTATTGACTGAATTTTTTGATTTTCTATCAACTCATACAAATATAAATGATTATTTGAGTAGTTTTGTAAAGAATGTAAAAGAGTCACGACTGATTGTTGATGAAATTGAGTATGACTTAAATGTAATAGTTAGTTACTCTTTTGGAAGAGAACATTTATATGAAGACTCAAAATGTGGTTTAGATGAAGCTATTAAAAAGAGTGAAATTGTTAAATATTCAAATGATTTTTCTATAAAAGAGCAAATTGAAGCTAAAAAAAATATGGAAATAATCAAAATGGTAAAAATTGCCCTTGAAAATTATAATGTAATTTCATATTTCCAACCTATTATAAATAATAAAACTAAACAAATAGAAAAGTATGAATCTTTGGTTAGAATAGTTGATGAAAATGGGAATATTTTATCTCCACATAGCTTTTTAGAAATATCAAAAAAAGGTAATTATTACAATAAAATTACCCATAGAGTTTTAGAAAACTCTTTTAAAATTTTAAAACAAATTTCAACAAAAATCTCTATAAATCTCTCTTCTTTAGATATAGAAAAAGAGGAAACAAGAACTAAACTTTATCAATTATTAGATGAATATGAAAGTGATAGAAATAGAGTTATTTTTGAATTACTCGAAGATGAAAATGTTAAAGATTTTAAAATTATTAAAAACTTTATTAGAAAAGTTAAAAGTATGGGTGTAATGATTGCAATTGATGATTTTGGATCAGGATATTCAAATTTTGAGAGACTTTTAGAATTTAATCCAGATATTTTAAAAATTGATGGAAAATTGATAAAAAATATTGTAAATGATATTTATAGTAGAAATATAGTTGAAACAATTGTAACCTTTACAAAAAAACAAAATATTATTACAATTGCTGAATTTGTGGAAAATGAAGAGATTTTTAATATCCTTGATGAATTAGGAGTTGATTATTCTCAAGGTTATTATTTTGGTAAACCAAAAAATATGAATCTAATTTGATGATATTTTTAAAAATAAAATAAAATTTAGAATCAAAAGTAAATAAAATCCGATTTTATAAAATTTTTCAGGTGATTTTTCTAAGAGAGGTGCATTTTTTTCAAAAAATGGTTTTACTTTAGTAGGATTTTCAAGTTCATATTTTAAATGAGAATAACTTTTATATCTTCTCTCTTCATCAACACTTATTGCTCTTAAAATAACACTATTAAACCAATCAGGTATTTTAGAGTTTAATGATTTTGGATTTTTTGCTTTTGAAAAAGTTGGATTTTGAAAAGGTTCTATTTCGCCATAAGGATAAGTTCCAGTTAAAGCTTGATAAATAGTAACTCCAATAGAAAAAATTTCTGTTTTTTCATTTATACAACTCTCTTTAAATCTTTCAGGTGCAAGATATGAAGGTGTTCCAGCTTTATTATTTATTGAAAAAATCTCTGTAATTGAACCAAAATCGATGATTTTAAAAATCCTTTTATTATCCCTTTGAATAACAATAATATTTTCAGGTTTTATATCCCCGTGAACTAAATTGTATTTTAGTAAATACTCTTCCATCATTAGAAGAGTTTTTGTAAGATTTATTGCATCATCGATTGTTAGTTGTCTTTTTTTTAGATACTGTTTTAGATTTATTCCATCTAGTTTTGTCATAAGATAATATCTTGCACTTCTGTGTTTTGGAATAAATGATTTTGGGAAAAAACCAGCTTTTAATCTTTTTGCATTCCAAGCCTCTTTTACATACAAATCTAAGATGGTTTCATTGTCTATTGCTTCAAGAGGGGCGAATTTGATTACATACTCTTGATTGTTTTTTTTGCAAATCCAAGTTCTGTCATTTCTAATTAACGATTGAATTAATTCATAACCATCAATAACATCACCTTTGTTTAATTTTTCTGGAATTTTTAAATCTAAATTTTTTAATATCTCTTTATAATCATTTTCTAAAACTTCTAAAACAATCGCTGTTGTATCATCAGGAAGATTATCTTCAACTAAAGAACTAGCCTTTTTTACTAAATGATAAGCGCCGTTAATTAGATGTTTTTTTAAAGTATCGCTACTCATTAGGTTATATAAACCATCACTACACATTAAAATTTTGTCATCTTTTTGAATAGAATTTTCAAAATAGTAAATATCTACATTTTTATCAATTCCAATTGCATTTGATAAAACATTATCCATTCCCTCTTCATTATGGTCAATTGAGAGTTGAAATAGTTTATCTTCTCTTAAAAGATAAATTCTACTATCTCCAACATTTGCCCCATAAAGTCTGTTGCCTTTTATAACAACAACTGTAAGGGTTGTTACATATTCTGCTCTTTCATACTCTTGAATTGATTTTGAGTAAAGAATAGAGTTTATTGAAGTTATAAACTCTTTTATAGCTTTTTCAAAACTCCAAGCATTTGGTAGATTTTTAAAGTTATTGATTAGATGATGGGTTACTTTTTTAGCTGCATTTGCACCTTCAATTGCACTTCCAACACCATCACAAAGTACAGCAATAGTGAAATCTTCAAATTGTTTAATTTCATAGAAATCATCACCCGTTAACTCTTTTTCCTTTGCTAATGAAAAACCTGAAGTTTTAATATTTTCTTTACTCATTAAAATAACCTTTTATATTCTTCCCCCAGAAGTTGCTCCCCAAGTTGTTCTCCATCTTGTTTTTACTAAAGAAATTCCCAAAATAGCAACAAAAACCATAGTTGCAAAAATAAAAAATCCAGCTGTATAACCTTCAAATGTACTTTGTGACCATCCTAAAGTTTTAATTAATGCTGTTCCTCCAAGACCTCCAGCACATCCAACAATCCCTGTCATTATACCAATATCTTTACCAAATCTTTGAGGAACCAATTGAAATACAGCTCCATTTGCCATACCAAGATTTGCCATAATTAAAAATAACACTACAATGGCAATACCAAAAGGTAAGTTAAATGTTGCATTTATTATTGCAAGTAAAGCAACTATTCCATAAAAGAAATATAAAGATTTTATTCCACCTAATTTATCAGCAATCGCTCCCCCAACTGGTCTTAAAATTGCACCTGCAAAAATACATAAAGCACCAAAATAACCAGCAACAACTAAAACATTTCCTTCAGCAATAAAATCTAATCCAAAAGCACTCATTTCTGGTTTATAAACATTTAATAAATATACTTTCATATAGTTTGCAAAACCAACAAATCCACCAAAACTAACAGCATAAAACATACAAAACCACCAAGTATCTTTATCTTTTAATAGTTTTCCATAATCTTTTAATTTTTTTGGATTTGCTTTATAAACATTAGAGGGTGCATCTTTTGCCATAAACATATATACAATAAAAATAAAAGTAGATAAAACAGCACCTACTAAAAATACAGATTGCCATCCCCAAATTTCAGCAATTTTAGGAGCAAAAATAAAGTCAATTACAACCCCAATATTTCCAGCTCCCGCAAGTCCTAAAACAACCCCTTGAAGTTTTGGAGGATACCATTGTCCAGCTTGAGGAAGTGCCACTGCAAATGAGCCACCTGCAAAACCTAAAACAAATGCAACCATTAATAACTCATTATAAGTTATATGTTCACCTTTAAAATAAGCATAAAACAATCCACAAACAACTATAAATTGAGAGATTAAAGCTGTTTTTTTAGCACCAATTTTATCAACTAAAAATCCAAGAAGCACTCTTAATATAGCACCTGCTAAAACAGGGATTGCAAGTAGAGTTGCTTTTTGGTCTGCACTCATCACAAAATTTTGAGTTATCTTTAATGATTCACTAATTTCAGTAGCTAGTGGACCTAACATAGTCCAAACCATAAAACTAAAATCAAAATAAAGAAAAGCAGCTAAAACCGTGGGCCAGTGACCTTGTCCTTTTAATTCTTTTAATGACATTTTTTGTCTCCTATTTTTAATTAAACTAATTATAAAAGATTAGAAGAATAAAAAAACAAATTTATTGTATATAAATTAATCAAAATATTTTTTAATATATTAAAATTAATGAAAAATTAAGTTTATAAATAATTTATAACTTATATTAGTTTGTATTTTAAAGATTAGTAAAATTATATTAATGAATTATTAAGTATTAAATGTATATTAAATAAACAATAAAACTATATAAATCATAAAAATTAAATGTTAGTATTTTCTAATCACAAAAATAGGAGAAAAAATGTTGGGTAAATTTTTAACTTTAGGTCTAGGATTGTCTGTTGTTGCAAGTTCATTATTAGCTGCTCCAGAAAAAACAAAATTAAAAATAGGTTTCATTGCATTAACTGATTGTGCTCCAATAGTAATAGCAAAAGAAAAAGGTTTTTTTAAAGAAGAGGGTTTAGATGTTGATGTTGCAAAAGAGGGTGGTGGATGGCCTGGAATTCAACAAAAAGTAATTTCAGGAGAGTATGATTTTTCACATGCGTTAGCAGGTATGCCAATTGCTGCAACATTAGGAATTAATGGTGAAGCAAATTTACAAGCTTTATTATCACTTGATTATAATGGAAATGCAATTACTTTTGGAAATAAAATCATTGGTGAGATGGAAAAATATGGTCTTAAAAAAGAAGAAAGACCAGTTACTGCTGAAAGTTTAAAAAAATATATTGATGAAAAACACAAAATCGAAGGAAATAAATATCAACCTTTAAATTTTGGAATGGTTCATCCAGTTTCAACTCATAATTATGAGTTAAGATATTGGATGGCTGCAAGTGGTATAAAACCTGATGAAGATACTACAATCAAACCTTTTCCACCTCCAACGATGCCACAAAACTTAATAGCAGGAAACATAGATGGATATTGTGTTGGTGAGCCTTGGAATACAAGAATTGTTGAAAAAAATGCAGGAAGTGCACTTGTAACAAATTATGATATTTGGAATAATAATCCTGAAAAAGTATTACAAGCACGTGCTGATTTTATCGATAAAAACCCTGAAACTACAAAAGCTGTAATGAGAGCAATCCTAAAAGCTCAAATGTGGTTAGATGAATCTTGGGAAAATAGAGAAGAGGCTATTAAATTTTTAGCACAAGATAATTATGTAAAAGCTCCAGTTGATGTATTAAGAAAATCAATGAGTGGAACATTCCTTTATAATCCAGGAACAGACTCAAAAAATCCAATGTTTAACACTTTTGCGAACTATTACGCAGCTTATCCTTTTTATTCTCATGGAATGTGGTTTATAACTCAAATGTATAGATGGGGACAATTGGAAAAACCAGTTGATATGAAAGCTACAATTGAAAAAGTTTATAGACCAGATTTATTTGAAACAGTTGCAAAAGAAGTAGGTTATGAGTTACCACCAAGTGCATGGAAAAAAGATGGAGTTGATGAATATAACAAATTTTTAGATGGAAAAGTTTGGGACCCAAATAAAGCTGTTGATTATATTTATAGTTTTGAAGTTACAGCTCCTAAAGTTTCAAAAGAGGAGTTAATGAAAGTTAATAACTGGAAAGTTGAAACAAAACAGCCTTCTTATGTTTGTCCTTATGGACCAGCAGGTTGTGCAGATGAAAAATTTGTAACAAAAAAATAAACAAAAAAGGAAAAAGCTCAAATTGAGCTTTGCCTTTTTTGGTATATAAAAAATTGCATACCAAAAAAGGCAAATTTATAAAAAGGAAAAAAATGAACAAAGAAACGTTAAAAAAGGTAATTTTACCTCTTATTGTGCTTGTTATTATTATACAAGTTTGGTCTGTTGTGGCTTCTATGATTCCAGGTTTTCCAACACCAAGTGATACTTATGTGTATGCATTTGGGGGAACAACAAGTGATGGTGAAATATTAAAAGGAGTTTTAAGTGACCCTTTTTATGTTGAAAATCAAGATGTAAAAGGACTATTTTGGCAAGTTTTAGAATCTCTAAAAAGAGTATTTGGTGGATTTGCACTTGCTGTATTAGTTGGAGTTCCAGTTGGTTTGATGGTTGGTATGAGTAAAAATATTCAATATGCACTTGACCCATTTATTCAAATTTTTAAACCAGTATCTCCTCTTGCTTGGTTGCCATTATTATTGTTTGCATTTAAAGATATTGATAATACTGCTATGTCAACGATTTTTATTACTTCAATTTGGCCAATTATAATTAATACCTCTTTAGGTGTAAAAAGTGTTAGTGAAGATTACTTAAATGTTGCAAAAGTTTTAAGATTTTCACCTTTAGAAAAAGTTTTTCAAATTATTTTACCAGTTGCAGTTCCATATATTTTTACAGGAATGAGATTAAGTTTAGGTATTGCTTGGCTTGTAATTGTTGCAGCTGAGATGCTAACAGGTGGTATTGGTATTGGGTTTTGGATTTGGGATGAGTATAACAATCTTGCTTATCACAATATTATTATTGGAATTATAGTTGTTGGTGTAATTGGATTTATTCTTGATTTATTGATGGGAAAAATTGCTGATTATTTTGATTATAGAAAAAAAATGTAAAAGGTTAAAATATGAATAATGACAAATTTTTACAACTAAGTAATATAGATAAAACATTTGCTCTTCCAGCTGGAAAAGAGTATAAAGCAGTAGTTGATGTAAATCTAAATATTAGAAAAAATGAGATTATTTCTATTATTGGGCATAGTGGTTGTGGTAAATCAACACTTTTAAATATGATTGCTGGACTTGATGCCCAAACAAAAGGAAATATTATTTTAAATAATAAAGAGATAACTGGACCTGGACCTGAAAGGGCTGTTGTATTTCAAAATCATTCTCTTTTACCTTGGCTTTCAGTTTATCAAAATATTGAAATGGCAGTAAAAAAAGTTATGCCAAATTTAACATCTCCTGAGTTAAAAGAGAGAGTTTTACACTTTGTTTCTATGGTAAATCTTGACCATGCTAAAGATAAATTCCCTGGTGAAATAAGTGGTGGAATGAAACAAAGAGTTGGAATTGCAAGGGCACTTTCAATAAAACCAGAAGTATTACTAATGGATGAACCATTTGGTGCACTTGATTCTTTAACAAGAGCAAATTTACAAGAACACCTAATGAGAATTCAACAAAGTGTACAAAATACAGTAATTATTATTACTCATGATATTGATGAAGCAGTTTTATTAAGTGATAGAGTTATTATGATGACAAATGGACCAGAAGCAACAATTGGAGAGATTTTAGAAGTAAATCTTCCAAGACCAAGAGATAGAGTAGCACTTCAAAGTGACCCTGAATATATTAGATGTAGAGAGGCTATTTTAGACTTTTTATATAAAAAATTTGCAAAACATGATGACTAAAAAAGATTGGGGGTTTTTTATTTTTTCCCCAATCTTTTTATTATTTTATAATGTGTCCAACAAATTTAGACATATTATTTAAGATTTTTCCACCTCGTCTAAATCCTAAACCACAAGCTTCATAAGCATAAAATACACCAGCTTGATATAAATTTCCTTTTTCATCTTTTGGAAACTCTACAAACTCTTGATAAATAGCCTTATGACCTTCATATTCACCACTTGTTTCTAACTCAATACTTCCATCAATATTTATGATTT
Source organism: Arcobacter ellisii (assembly GCF_003544915.1). Classification (NCBI taxonomy): domain Bacteria; kingdom Pseudomonadati; phylum Campylobacterota; class Epsilonproteobacteria; order Campylobacterales; family Arcobacteraceae; genus Arcobacter; species Arcobacter ellisii. Next base: position 1,266,057 of record NZ_CP032097.1, read on the forward strand.
TAGTATTAGCTCCTTCTCTTCCAAAACATCTTTTTTCTACTTGTTTTTTCCCAACAAGAGGTTCAAAAGAAGTTTCAAGTAAAAGCGGATGATTTGGATATAAATCCCATAAAATCTTCATAAATCCTTTTGATTGAAACATTAATGTATAAGCTGGATTAAAAATAATTGCTTTTTTATCTTTTATAATTTGAGTTAAAAGTAAAGCTAATTCACTCTCTTCAATACCTATATTTTCCCAAGGAATTAGTTTGAACCAAAACTCAAAAGCTTCATCATTTTTATAAATTCCTTCATCATTGAATTGAACATTTTCAATAAATTCAAAATCAGTATTAAAGCCAGCTTCACTAGCAATATGTTGTAAAAGTTTTGTAGTATTTATATCTTCAGCTGAAGTTGAAATTGAAGAAAATAAAATTTTCCATCCAAGAGTTGAATAATACTCTTCAAATTTTTCAATATCTGTATCTAAAGTAATAATTCTTTTAAAATTATCTTTTAATGATTCATATAAACTATTAAATTGGCTAGCTTCATCTAAACCATTTTTCTTTAACATTGCCCATTGAATAATAGCTGTCTCAAAAAGAGAAGTTGGAGTATCTGCATTAAATTCGATTAGTTTTATTGGTTGTCCATCAATTCCACCAGCTAAATCAAATCTTGAATATAAATGCCAATGTACTTCATTTTCCCACGACTCTTTTATTACTTCAACTAAATTAAAAGGGATATTTAATTCATGGAATAAATCATTATCAATTACATATTGACCAGCTTCGGCAAACATATCATAAAGTTCATTTGTAGCTTCATAATAGGCATTTGCTTCCTCTTCACTTATAACAACTATTTCATCACTTACATAAGATGAATTATCGCTATCTGTATGCCAAACAAAACCTATTGATTCTAAATATTCATCAGTAAGTGGAGTTAATTTTTCTAATTTCAAAATCAACCTCCTGTACTTGTTGGAGATGAGAATGAAGAAGATTTAGTAGAAGTTGAAGATGTTGAATTTGTATTATTCCCACCAAAAAATCCACTTTTTTTATCCCCACTTGTTGAAGTTGAACTAGTTGTTGGACTTTTTGTAAATGAACTTTGAGATTTACTATATGTTTGAGGAGATTTATATTGAGCTGCTCTTTGGTTTTGATAATTTTGATTATTAAATAGTTTATTTCCAAGCCAAGAACCTATCATTGCTCCTGCAATTGAAGATAATAAAACTCCACCAAGTCCCATTCCACCATCACTTAATTGTGCATTTGGATTTGTTAAAGCTGAAGTTCCAGCATCAATTTTTGCTTCTTCTTCTTTTACAAGTTTATCAATCTCTTCTTGAGTTAAAATTCTTTCACTTCCATCAGGTTTTCTAAGAACAATAGTTGTTTTAGAAGCTGGAAATTCATCTGCAATTGCATATTTACCATCTGCTGATTCTTCAATAACTACAAATGCACCTTGTTTTTGACTTGCATCTGTAAATGTATTATTTTGACCTTGGTTTTGATTTTGGTTATTACTTCCCTTGTCTTCACAACCTGTTAAACCAATAACTAAAATTGCACCAAGCCCACCAACTATCGCATAATCAGATATTTTTTTAATATGATTTTTTCTTTTCAAAATTAATAATCCTTTTATCTTTTTTCTATAATTTTAATATATTATGATACTTAAAATATTCTATAAATTAGATGAAGATTATTTTATCTTGTTTTGGTTAATCAACGGTAATCTTATCTTTTCCTGTTCTTTTAGATTGATACATTAAATCATCAATTCTTTTAAATATAGATTCTTCATCATCATTTTTATGTATTTGAGTTAAACCTACACTAACTGTAATAGGATGATTTTCTATTATGGTTGTACATTTTATTAAATTTCTAATTTTATCAATAGATAAATAGGCTTCATCTATTAAAGTTTTTGGATATAAAATAATAAACTCTTCTCCACCAACTCTAAAAAGTAAATCAGTATTTCTTATATGTTGTTTAGCTATTTCGCAAACTTCTATTAAAACTTTATCTCCAATATCATGTCCATAATTATCATTTACTAATTTAAAATCATCAATATCAAATAAAGCAATACAAAAATAACTTTCATATCTTTTGAACAATTCAACTTTTTCTTTTAATCTTTGATTAAAAGATTTTCTATTATAAACTTTTGTAAGTTCATCCATTGTTGCTTGTTCTTCAAGTTTTTTTTGAGTTTCATATAAACTTGTGATATCTCTACTAACTCCTAAAATTCCTATTTGTGCACCCATACATTTCAAAGGTCTTTTTTTAGATTGAAAAAGTAACATTTTATTATCAATCTCAAACCACTCTTCTTGGATTATTAACTCTTTTGATTTTAGAACTTTTAAATCATTTTCTCTAAATATTTGTGCATATTTTTTATCAAAAATCTCAAAATCATCTTTTCCTATAATTTCATTTTCAGTTTTATTAGCAAGTTTTTTAAATGCATCATTACAACCTATATATTTTAAATTTTGATTTTTATAATAAATTAAATCATCACTTGTATTTATAACAGCATTAAGTAAATTTTTTTTATCATGAATTCTTTTTAAAAAATAAATAATCAAAATAAAGATAATAGTCATAAAAATAATTAACATAATTAGTAGATTTCTTTGTTGATAATCTAATTCATAAACGATTTTTTTATGATGATTATCTTCATAAATAAAAGAATCTAAATCTAATTTCTCTTTTGTTAAACCTAAAATTCTAAATACATCTAAAGTTTTTTCTAGTTTAGTTCTATCTAAACAACCTATCTTATTATCGTTTTCATTTATGATTAATTTTTCTAAAATTTCACCTTCTTTAATAAGATTTATCAAAGATTTATTTTGAGAATTATATTTTTTGTATATTATTTCTGCTGTTTCTGCTTTATTTTTTAAAGCATATTCCCAACCTTTTAAACTTGCTTCATAAAAGTTTTTTGTAGTTGTTGGGTTATTTTTTATAAATTTTGATGAAGTAAATAAAATATCACTATAAAAATCAAATCCATAATCTTTTGGATGAAAAATTTTATATTTTATCCCTTTTTCTTGAAGTAATATAGGTTCATTTGAGATATAAGAAGCCATTAAATCAGTTTTTTTATTTATTAAATCATTAATATTAAAAGAGTGAGTAATCATATTTACATGTTCTTTGTAAATACCATTTGAGTTTAACATTGCCATTATCGAAGCTGTAAATTTAGCATCAGGAGTAATCATGATTTTTTTATTTTTAAAATCAGATATAGTTTTTATCTCTTCATTTGTTGTAAGTAACATCAAAGGAGAGTGTTGAAAAATTGCTCCTAAAGCTACAATATCATAACCATTTATTTTATCTAATAATAAAGATGAACGCCCAATGGCAAAATCAGCTTTTTCTTCTTTTATCATATCGACCAATTCGATTTTATTGTTTAGCTCATTTAAAGTAACATTTAATCCAACATCTTTATAAAAACCCTTTTCTTTTGCAATATAATAACCTGCAAATTGAAATTGATTTAACCAACTTAATTGTAAAGTTAAGTTTTTCTTTTCATTAGAATATAAAGAAGCAATAAGCATAAATAGAATAAATAATATTTTCATAATCACTCCTTTTTATCCATATATCTACCATTATCATATCATAAAAATAAATATTCTAACAATATAAATTTTTAGAATTTAAACTTAATATAAAATTATATTTTAATATTAATTTAAGTATGATAGAAGAATGTTAAGATTAAATATATACCTCATTTTACTAGCATTTACTGTTATAACTCTTCAAGCAAAAGAGATAAATTATATAAATACATATAGCAAACTAATAACAAATAATCTTAAATTAGTAAATTTAGATGAAGAGAATGCAGAATTTAAAATGGAAAAAAAAGAAGAAAATTTTGATTATTCCCTAAGATATAATTTGGGTAAATCAGTTTATGAAGATAGTAGTTATTTGGATTATCATAGTGAAGATTTTTACAATGAAGATTCTTATAATTTACTTTTTAAAAGTAGTATTTATTTATATGATTATATGTGGGTGAATTTTAATATTAATTATAAAGATTCTATAAGAAGTGTAATAGATACTTCAGGTGGAGTTGCCTATAAAAAGAAAAGTATAAAAGAAGAATCAGCGGTTAAGTTATATTATAAACCAAATTCAATTATCGTGTCAAATATAAGTTTTGAAAACTTAAATAATAGTATTGATTATGATAAATTTGTAAATCAAAGTTTTAAAAACACAAATAATAAAAAACTTAGTTTTAATGTTTCTTCAGAACTTGGTTTTGCAACACTTAATAGCTCTTTTTATCAAATAGTAAGAGATAATAACTATTTGTCTCAAAGTGATGACAGTGATGATTATTTACAAAGTTCTGAAGAGTTATATCGAGGATTGGAATTTTCATTATCAAAAGATTTAACTAAAGATTTAAAAGTTACAACAACAGCAAAAATTTCTGATATTAAAATTTTAAATAGTAATTTAGAAGAATTAATAGGAAATGTTCCAACTTATTCTCCTCAAAAAGAGATAGATTTAAAAGCAGAATATTTATATAAAGATATAAAATTTATTAGTAAAGTTACTTATGTTGGAAGTAGATATAGTGACAATGTAAATAGTGATAAATTAAATAGTTATGCTATTGGAAGTTTAGGAGCTATATTTTTTACTAAAATAGATGATGAAGATGTAAAAATAGATTTAAGTATTAAAAATATTTTAAATAAAGATTATTATATTTATTCAGATACAAAAGGCGATTCGACAAATTTTATGATGAATATGTCTATGCAATTTTGATTTGATTTTGTATAATAACTTATCAAAATTCTGGATTTAATATGTTTTATTTAAAAATAATCTTTTTATTACTCTTCTCTTCAACTCTTTTTGCAAATATAATAGATATAAATGAAGAGACAAAAACTTTAGATATTCTCTCTAAAAGCGAAATTTATATAGATAAAAATAAGAATCTTACTTTTGAAGATATCAAAAATCAAAATATAAAATTTGAAAAAAATAACAAAAATATTTTATCTTATGGTTATTCTCCAACTTTTGATGTTTGGATTAAATTTACTCTAAAAAATAGTTCTAAGAAAACAATAAAAAAGATTATTGAATATGATAATCCTCTTACAACAAATGTGGATTTTTTTGATTTTAATAAAAATAGTATTCAAAAAGATGGTCTTTTATCTAAAGATATAAATAAATTTGTAATAAATCCAATTTTTTCAATTGAGTTAAATCCAAATGAAGAAAATACCTATTTTATAAAAGCTTCTTCTTTTATAACAACTTTAATAATTGATTTAAAACTTCTTGATGAAGAGAGTTTTTACAAAAAAGAGATAAAACATCAAATAATTCTTTCTCTGTTTTTTGGAGCAATGTTTATTCTTGGAATTTATAACTTTTTTATCTATTTATTTACAAGAGATATTAGTTATTTATATTATGTATTATATATTTTAGGTTTAATAATTCATCATTTGATGTACACAGGTATTGCAAATGTATATTTTTTAAATTATGAACAAAAAATAACAATAGTTAGTCTTGCTTCTGTTATAGTTGCTATTCCTGTTTATGCTTTGGGATTATTTACAAAAAGTTTTTTACAAACAAAACAGTATAAAAAATTTAATATGGTTTTAAATGGATTTTTAATTCTTATTCCAATTTCTGTAATATTTTTCCTAGTAACAGATGATTATGATAAATATAGAAATACTTTTACAATGCTATTTTTAGTTTTTTTGATGATAATTACACTTTATGCAACTCTTAAAAAGAATAAACAAGCCTATTTTATCTTCTTTGCTTGGGTTATTTTTTTATCTTCTGGATTATTGATGTATTTATCAAGTGCAGGAATATTTGATATAAAAAAATATTTTCCTTATTTAATTGAAGCCTCTTTTGTAATTGAAGCAATAATTTTTTCTATAGCTTTAGCAAATAAAATCACAAATCTTCAAAAAGAAAAAAATGAAGCTAACCAAAAACTAATTATTCAAAAAGAGAATGAAACTAAAAGATTATCAAATGAAGTTAATTTAAGAACAAAAGATTTAAAAAATGCTCTTGATGAAAAAGAGTTATTATTAAAAGAGTTAAATCATAGAGTAAAAAATAATATGCAAACAATTGTATCTTTGATTAGACTTCAAAGTGATGAAATAGAAAATGAAAAATTAAAAGATATTTTATTAACTATTCAAAATCGAATTAGTGCAATGGGTCATTTACACGAACTTTTATATAAACAAGATGATATAAATTATATTGATGTTTATGAATATTTTGAAGTTTTAATTGATGAAGTAAGAGAAAGTTATGATAGTTTTATAGAGATTCATTTAGATATAAAAACTAAACTAAAAATGGAACAATCAATTTATTGTGGACTTATTATAAATGAACTTATTACAAATTCCTTTAAATACGCATTTCCAGATAAAAAAGGAAATATTCTTATAACTTTAGAAAAAGAGAATGAAAATATAAAATTAACTATTAAAGACGATGGAATAGGCTTTGATGAAACAAAAGTTAATTTCTCATTAGGTTTTACTTTGGTAAAAACTCTTGCAGTTAGTCAATTAAAAGGTGAAATAGATATAAATTCTAAAAATGGTGTAACAACGACTATTTTGTGGAATGAAGATGAATAGTGTAAAAATTTTAATAATCGAAGATGAAGCAATAGTAGCTTTAGATATAAAAAGAATTATAAATAACTTAGGTCATAATGTAGTAGATATTGTATCAAATTTTGAAGATGCAATAAAAAGTGTAAAAAAAAATCCACCAGAACTTATTTTTTCAGATATAAATCTTGGAAAAGAAAAAGATGGAATAAATATTATTGAAGAGATACAAAAAGAAGATTTTATTCCTGTAATTTATCTAACAGCATATAGTGATGAAGAGACTATTCAGCGAGCAATTAGAACAAATCCTTTAGGTTATATTTTAAAGCCTTTTAAAAAAGAAGATATTAAATCTACACTATTATTAAGTATTTATAAATTAAAAACACAAACTTATGATAATAATAATAATTCCTATGAAAAACTAGGATTTGATTATTTTTATGACTTAGAAAATGAAATTCTTTTTTTTAAATCTGAACCTATAAAATTAAGTTTAAAAGAGAAAAAACTGCTTACTATTTTGGTTGAAGCAAAAGGTCAAATAGTCTCTTTTAAATATTTAGAATATGTACTTTGGCCAGATGCACCAATTAGTGATAGTACATTACGAACTTTAATTTATCGACTAAGAACAAAACTAAATTATAAGATAATTGATACCATTTCAAGCATTGGATGTAAAATCTCAAAAAGTCCATAGAAAGCCCATTCTGTGACGCTAACTGTGACGTTCCTCTAATAAAGTTTGTCCTAAAAAAAGGACAAACAAATGGCTTACATAAATAAAAACATTTCTCTAAATCAACTTCAAGAAATTATCAAAAGTGATATTTCAACAAAACAAGCTTATCTTCCTGACTCTTTTATCTCATTACAAAAACATGCTTTAGAAATATTTCAAAAAAGGATTTTTTTAGAAAGTGTTTTAGAAGATACAATCTCTTTTAATAGAAAATTATCTTGGGAAGACAAATATAAAAATTTATCTTTAGTAAAAAGTGCAGAAGAGTTAATAGAGGTTTTTAAACTAAGAAGTGATGTCTTCACAGAAATTAATTATCAAGATGAATTCCCAGATACGATAGAGGGATTAAATTTTGATATTTATGATAAAACATATGCAGTTATTTATTACAAAAATAATAAAGAAGTATCAGCCACAATAAGATTGATTTTTGATTCAGAAAACAAACTTCCTTCTGAAAATAAATTTACATTTAATGATATGAGAAATAAATACAATTGTATAGGTGAAATTTCAAGAAATATTGTAAAAAATAGAGGTCAAGGTCTAAATCTTGAGTTTAAATACTTAATGTGTGGAATATATAACGTATTTATGAATAATGATATTGATATTGCTCTTTCTGGAATTAGACAAGAACATTTGAAATTATTCAAAAAATTAGGTGGAGTTGAAATATATAAAGAATTAGAATCTTATGGAAGTTTAGAAACACCTTGTTTAATCATCTCTTATGACCCCACAAATGCCTCAAATTTTTTTAAAAAAGTTTTTTTAGAAGAATAATTTTTGTGACGAAAAATGTGACACAAAAATGATAATATTTTTTAAATATGAAAAGTAGGAAGTATGAAAAAAACTAAAATCCTTATAGTAGAAGATGAAAGTATTGTTGCCCTTGATATAAAAAGAACCCTAGAAAAGCTTGATTATGAGATAACAAATACAGCTTTTGATTATCAAGGAGCTATTAATAGTGTATTGATGAATAAACCTGATTTGATTTTAATGGATGTAAATTTAGGTAAAAGTAAAGATGGAATTGAAACAGCAAAAAAGATAAAAAGTTTTGATGATATTCCTATTATTTTTCTTACTGCATTTTCTGATGAAGAGACAATAAATAGGGCTATTCAAACAAAACCAGTAAGTTATTTAATAAAACCTTTTAAAAGAGATGAATTAAAATCAAATATTATGTTAGGACTTTATAAAAATAGGGGCTTAAAAGAGGATTTTATTAATAATAATCTTATTTGTATAGGAGAAGATTACTATTTTAATAATGATGAAAATAAACTTTACTATAAATCTTTACCAATAAATCTTGGTTCAAAAGAGGTTTTACTTCTAAAAATACTTTTAGAATCAAAAGGTCAAATTGTATCATTTGCTGATTTGGAAAGTTTAATTTGGGGGTCATGCATTATTTCTGATAGCACCTTAAGAACATTGATTTATCGACTTAGAACAAAATTAGAATATAAATTTATAGAAACAATTCCTTATGTAGGATGTCGAATCTGCTGATTTGAAAAATTGTGACGCAATATGTGACGTGCTTTAGATAAAATTTTTGATTAAGTATTAGGAAATGGAAAAGTTAATGAATAAAATAGTTGTTTTTTGGAAAGTTTATTTTTGGTTTGTAATGTTTTCTTCATTATGTTTATTAGGATTTTTATTTCTTAATGAAGAGAAACTATTTTTTGGAAATATTTTTTCACGAATTTATGATTTTTTCTTTTTGAGTGTAGCAACAATTTCAATACTAAGTATTAGAGGATATATTTATAAAAAACGATATTTTTCTAAGTATATTTGGGTCTTTTTATTTTTGATAATAATAGTTGACTCTTTAGGGTATCTATTTTTCGAATTTGACTATTTATTTAGTATAAATAATTATTATTTATACTTTGGTATTTTGTTTTTACCTTGGTATTATGTTTTATATAAATATACATTTTGTATGAATGAAATTTTTGAAGATGAATTAAATTATGAATTTGAATCTTTTTCTTCTTTAATCTCAGGGTAACACAAAAGAATTTTTTCTTTACTTTCCCTTTTGCATTTATTGCAAAAGTAAATGTAATTTGAATTTAGTTTTTCATCTTGTGGTAAGATGATGTAATTTTTCTTTGTTCCACAAAGCTTTATTATTTTTTTCATTTTGAACTTCTATTTTTATGTTGTTTACAATGTAATTATAGTTCAAATAAAAATAAAAATAAAGAAAAAAGAAGAAATTTTATTCTCCTTTTAATCCTTTTCTCATAGCTTCAACCAATTTTTCATCAGCTTTTGTATTAGTAAATAATTCAAATGCCAAAACACCTTGATATAAAAGCATATCTTCTCTACTCCTAATTTTACATTTTCTTACATTTTTATACAAATACCCTATAAATAGGGATTTATATAAGTTTTTATCTGGTATCATTTTTACAAATAAATACATTTATCTACATTAAATTACACTGTAAGGGTAGATATAGGGTAGATAAAAAAGGTAGATAATGATAAAAATAAAATCCAAGAAATATGTAGGTGTTTATCATCAAGTATTAATGAATAAAGATAAAGCTTACTACATAACTTATAAAGAGAATGGTAAAAAAATATGGCTTAAAATAGGATTACATAGTGAAGGTGTTAGGGAAGACTATTGTAATCAAAAAAGAGGTGAAATTACTTCTAAAATTAGATTAGGTGAAGATTTACCAGAAGTTGCAAAGAAAAATGTATTAACATTGAATGAATATGCTAAAAAGTTTTATGATGACAAAGAGATACACAATAAACAAAATAAAAAAACAAGAGCAAGAATTGAAAAACATATTCAAGAAACATTAGGAGATATACCTTTAAACAAAATTACAAAAGAACAAATAGAGCAAATTCAAAAAGATAAATCAAAAATATTAGCACCTGCAACAGTAAATTTTATTATTGGACAATTAAGTGCTATATTTAATAATGCTATGGAAAATCAACTAATTGATAAAAACCCTTGTCAATTTGTTAAAAATATTAAAATTAATAATACAAGAGTTAGATATTTAGAACTTGAAGAAATTAAAGAATTAAAAGATAGATTAAAAGATGATTTATGTTTATATTATTTTGTAATGTTGGGTTTATCAACTGGTGGAAGATTACAAACTCTTTGCAATATTAAAGTAAGTGATATTAAGTCTAATGGAACTATTAAGTTGTATGATTTTAAAAATGAAAGTGAATATTATGGTTTTATAAATGAAAGTTTAAAAAAAGAATTATTAGTATTCATTGAAAAATTTAATAAGAAGTCTAATGATTTTTTATTTCAAACAACTCAAATAGAAAATTATATGAATCAATATTATTATAGACAACTTCAACCAATATTTGATGAGTTATATAATAATAAAGTAAAAAATATTTCAAAACAAGATAAAGTTGTTATACATACTTTAAGACATACTTTTGCTTCTCAATTAGCAATCAATAACACTCCAATTTTAACAATCAAAAAATTAATGAATCATACAGATATAAAAACTACAATGAAATATGCAAAATTAAGTAAAAGTAATGGTGAAGAAGAAGTAGGGAGACTAACTAAAACTTTAATAAGTTTATAAAGTAATATTAGAACAGAGTTTTTACACTCTGTTGAGCTTTTTTTAATTGATATGCAACTATATTTTGAACTGGGAACATAAAACCTTTTTTCCCTTGTCCCTCTATATATTCAGGACAATCAACACAATTTTTTCTTCTTTCATCTAATGTTCTTGTGCTAATTCCTAAAACTTCTGCTGTTTGAGCTGATGTTAATAATAGTCCATATTTTTGAATTAGTGATTGTATCATAAGTGGTAAAAGTTCATTGTTTGTTAATTGCATTTTGCTATCCTCATTTAATTTATATGAGAATTGTAAAATTAGTTAGTGAGCCAATTAGCTCTTAAAAAAATATAGAATATTTATTTATAACAACTAATCAAGACTTCAAGTTTTTTAATAATTTCTTCTTATTGAAACAAGCAAAAACATTAAAACTTTATTTAGATTTATATTGATGTGTTAGATTAATTTTAAAGCAGTAAAAGATTTTCATTAAAATTATTTTGATGCTATATAAAGGGTTATAATTACACCTTTACATAGCTCCTATAAAATAGGACTTCAAACTAAAAAAGTAATGCTTATTTCTCTAAAATCATACAAAAGTGATACATTTTCCTTGTTTTTTAAACAACTACACTAAAAATATAAACTAAAATTATTTCCTTATAATCTAAAAAAGCTATAATTGATAATCTTAAATTGGAAAACTCAATGACAGAAGCACAAACAAGATTTGATTTAATAGACAAAGAACTTAATAGTAGTGGTTGGAATATAAATGATACTCTAAAAGTTATTCAAGAGTATGAAATAGAATTAGATGACAACTTACCTACCTTTTTTGATAGAACTAAAAGATTTGTTGATTATGTGTTATTAAATAAAACTGGACAAATTATTGCTGTTGTTGAAGCTAAAAGAGAAAATAAAGCTGTGGAAAGTGCTAAAACACAAGCTGAATATTATTCAAGAAGAATTAAAAATAAACAAGGTTTTGCACCTTTTATTTATATTACAAATGGAAATGAAATAGAGTTTTGGGATAGTGAAAATGGTGTTCCAAGAAAAGTTTTATCTTACCATTCATTAGAAGATTTAGAAACTTACAGAAAAAGAAATGAAAAGAATATTGTTTTATCACCTGAATTATTAAATAAACAAATTGCAGGAAGACATTATCAAGTTGAAGCTATCACAAGAACAGTTGAAAAACTAAATGATAAACATAGAAGTATTTTATGGGTTATGGCAACTGGAACTGGTAAAACTAGAACTATTATTTCTCTTGTAGATATTTTATTAAGAGAAGGTTTTGTAAAAAGAGTTCTATTTTTAGCAGATAGAAGAGAATTAGCAAGACAAGCTATGGACAACTTCAAAGAACATTTACCTAATCAATCAAGACAAAGAATTGAAACAGAAACTTTTGAAAAAGATAAAAGATTGTATGTTTCAACTTATCAAACTATGATGTCATTACTTAAAAAAACAGATATTAGTCAAGGTTTCTTTGATTTAATAGTTGCAGATGAAAGTCATAGGAGTATTTATAATTACTATGGACAACTATTTTTAAAATTTGATGCTTTAAAGCTAGGACTTACAGCTACACCAGTAGATTTTATTGATAGAGATACTTTTAAGTTTTTTGGAACAGATAGAGGTAATCCAACATTTGCATATACTTATGAACAAGCTATTGAAGATAACTATTTATGTCCTTATGAAGTAATGAATGTAAAAACAAAGTTTCAAGAAGATGGAATAAGGTTTAATCAACTTTCAAAAGAGGAACAAGAAAAATTAAAAAATAGTGGCTATACAGAAGAAGATATAGATTTTGAAGGAACAACTATTGAAAAAATGGTTGTCAATGATGATACTAATAGAAAAATCTTAACCACTTTTATGGATAATTGTTATAAACACCCAATTTCAAATTTACCTGCAAAAACAATTATATTTGCAGTAAGTAAGCAACATGCATATAGGTTAGAAAAACTATTTAATGAATTGTTCCCTCAATACCATTCAAAAGTTGCAAAGGTTATTGTATCTGAACTAAACAACACAGAAGAACTAATTAAAGAGTTTAGGGATGTAGATAGTGGTTTTAATGTTGCTATTTCTGTTGATATGTTAGATACTGGTATTGATGTTCCTTCTATTATGAACTTAGTATTTGCAAAACCTGTGTTTAGTAGAGCAAAGTTTTGGCAAATGATAGGAAGAGGAACAAGATTATACGATGAAGTTTTTACAAAAGAAAAATTTGTAATATTTGATTTTTGGGGTAATTTTGAATATTTCAATGACAAGCCAGAAGGATTTGAACCAAAAGAACAAATATCATTAAATAGAAAAATATTTAATGAAAATATTCAACTATTAAAATCATTAGAAAATGAAGAGTTTGAATATGTAAAAGAAGAAATAAAAAGTCAAATTAATTCTCTTCCAAAAGATGACTATTTTATAAAATCAAAAGCAACATTTTTATCAAATGTGAATGATACATTTTATGACAACTTAAAAGCAAACCTTTTATCTCTTGGAAATATATCTGAACTAATTGATAGAATAGAAGTTAAAGAACCACAAGAACTTCAATTTAGGGTAAAAGTTAAAAAACTTCAAAATGTAAAAATCAAAAATGATACAAAACTAATTGAAAAATATATTAACTCTATTTTAGTTGATATTGAAAAAGTTAGAGTAAATAAATCACTTACAATAGTTCAAGATAATTTAGAACTATTAAACAAATGTAGTGATGGTAAATATTGGTTTGAAATTGATTTTAACACAACAAATGAAATAACTGATAAGTTAGCACCTCTAATGAAATATAAATCAAAAAATGAAGTTGATGTAGTTCATTTTGATTTAGAAGATAGTATTTCAAGTATTACAGATATTGAAATAAATCACCCATCTGTAAATATAAAAGAGTATGAAAAAAGTTTATTGGAATCACTTCAAAAGATAATAAATCAATCACAAACTTTACAAAAACTATTTATTGGTGCTCCACTTGATAAAGAAGATTTGAAAAACCTAAAAGATGATTTATTAAAACAAGGGTTAGATACTCAACAACTTTGTAAAGTATTTGATTGTAAATCAAATGATATGGTTGAGATTTTAAGCAATATCATCAATAAAAAAGAGTATAAACTTCCCTTTTTACTTGATAGGTTTATAGAAACTCACACTTTAAACTCAAATCAAATTGAGTTTATAAAAGCTATAAAACACTATGTAATAGAAAAACATAATATTACAAGAAAAGATTTAATGGAAAATCCATTTACAAAATATCATAAAATGGGAATATTAGGTATGTTTAAAGGTAGCCTAATGAATGAATTAGTTGAGATAATAGATGATAAGGAAACTGCTGTATGATAGATAATCTTCCAAATGGTTGGAGAGTTGAAAAATTAGGAAATCTTGTAAAAAGAATGCATCAAGGTATAAACACAGCAGCAGATAAAGTTGAGTTTAGCAATAGTGGTTATCCTATTTTACAAACAAAAAATATTTCAAAAGGTATTATAGATTTTAATGATACCAAATATATGAATAATGAATATTGGGAAAAATATAAAGAAAAGTATAAACCTAAAATTAATGATATATTACTAGCAAATATAGGAACAATAGGAAAAAATGTAATAGTAAAAGAAGAATCTGACTATTTGATACACTGGAATATTTTTTTAATTGAACCTAATCAAACTCTTATAACTACTAATTATTTAAAAAGTTTTTTTGATAAATTATATAATCAAAATTACTATGATTTATTTTTGAAAGGTGGAACAGTTAAGTTTATTAGTAAAAGTTTTCTTATTGATTTACAAATACCAATCCCACCACTTCAACAACAAGAAAAAATAGTAAAAGTTCTTGATTTAACTTCAAATCTAATTAAAAAACAAAAAGAACTTTTAGAAAAATATGATTTATTTTTAAAATCAAAGTTTATAGAAATGTTTGGAGAACCAGTTTCTAATCCAAAGGGTTGGAGCTTAGGTAAGTTAAAAGATTTGTTTTTACAAGTTAATTATGGAACTTCTTCAAAAGCAAATGAAGAAAATAAAGGTTTCCCAATATTAAGAATGAATAATATAACTTATTCTGGTCATCTTAATGTTAGTGATTTAAAACATATTGAATTAAGTGAAAAAGATTTAAAAAAGTTTATTCTTGAAAAAGGTGATATATTATTTAACAGAACAAATAGTAAAGAACTTGTAGGAAAAACTACTGTTTTTAATTTAGATGAACAATATAGTTTTGCAGGATACTTAGTTAGAGCAAAAGTAAATGATAAGGCTGATCCATATTTTATATCTTATTTTTTAAATAGTGATTATGGGAAAGCAGTATTATTGAATATGGCTAAGAATATAGTTGGTATGGCTAATATTAATGCACAAGAGATGCAAAGCATTGATTGTTATATTCCCCCAATTGAACTTCAAAATCAATTTGCTTCAATAGTTGAAAAAATTGAAACTATAAAAGAAAAAGAAAATCAAAAACTAAAACAACTTGAAGATTTACATAATTCTATGATGCAGAAAGCATTTAAAGGAGAGATTTAATAATGGACTTATTTGAAAAGCAAGTTTCTGATGAAAAATTACACCCTAATTATATAAGTTTAATAAAACATACTCCTGAACAAGATAGAGAAACATTAAACAAATGGGCAGATGGTTTTCCTGATAGAGATAAAAAATTTGTAAAAGAATTTCAAACAACATTTAATTCTTGTTTTTGGGAAATTTATCTTTATAGACTTTTTAAAGAGTTGGGATTTTTATTTGATTGGAATTATGATAGACCTGATTTTATACTTAATTCTAATGGTATTGATTTTGTTGTTGAAGCTACTATATCAAGTAATGCACAAAATGAAATACCTGAATGGGAAAAAGAAGAATTAAAAAATAGGTATGATAATTATTTATCAACAATGAATGATAAAAATATGTATTCAATAATTAGATTAGCTAACTCATTTTTAAGTAAATATAATAAATATAAAGATTCTTATCATAAATTAGAACAGGTGAAGAATAAGCCATTTGTTTTAGCAATTGCTCCATTTGAACAACCTCTACATTATCATCAATATGATAGACCAATGATGGCTTTACTTTATGATTTTTATCTTGATGAACAAGAATATTTAGAAAATCCAAGTTTATTTCCTAATGGATTACAAGATAAAAGATTATATTATGTAGAAAAAGAGAATGGAAGTCAAATTGATTTAGGAATGTTTTTAGATGAAAGAGCAGAAGAAATTAGTGCTGTATTATTCAATCCCATTGCAACTTTTTCAAAGGTTCAACATATGAAAGAAAACAAATTAGGATTATTTCAACATATATGGACTACTCCAAATTCAACTGAACCTTTAATGACAAGTGATGTAGATGAATTGATTGAAGATGGACTTTTTATTTTTCATAATCCATATGCTAAATTTCCTCTTGATAAAAGTATTTTTAATAGAAAAAGAATTTGTCAAGTTTATATGGATAAAAAAACATTATTTATTGAGAAGGATTTTGAAGATAAACATCTTAGCCATAGGATAACAATGGAAATTTTAATTAAAAAAGATATAGAGGAAAACTAATAAATGTTTGTAAGAAGTGAAGTAAAAAGTAAAATTGATAGTATTTGGAATAAATTTTGGAGTGGTGGAATTGCAAATCCATTAAATGCAATTGAACAAATAACAGCACTAATATTTTTAAAACTATTAAATGAAAATGACAATAAAGCAATTTTACAAAGTTCATTTACTGGTGAGAAATATGTATCACTTTTTGAAAATGACAAAATGGCTAAATGGGATAACTTTAAAGATTTAGATAGTGAAACTATGCTTAATACTGTAAGAGATACTGCATTTCCTTTTATTAAAAAATACAATGAGGGAACAGAGTTTAATAAATCATTAAAAGACTTAGCATTTATTATCACAAAACCATCTTTACTGAGTGAAACAGTTGAGGGAATTGAGCAAATCTTTAATATCTTAGAAGAAGATGAAGAAGGATTTATGGATAGTTTAGGAGATATGTATGAGTATCTTTTAAGTGAAATAAGTTCAAGTGGTAAAAATGGACAATTTAGAACTCCAAGACATATCATTCAATTTATAACTGCACTTGTAAATCCTCAAATTGGAGAAAAAGTATTTGACCCAAGTTGTGGAACAGCAGGATTTTTAGTTAGTGCTTATTCTCATATGTTAAAACCTTACACAGAAAAAGGTGGAAAATTAGGTGCTAATTTAACAGATAGTAAATTATGGGATAAACTATCAAATGAAACATTCTATGGGAATGATAGTGATATTTCAATGATTAGAATTTCTATGATGAATATGATGTTGCATGATATTTCTAATCCTCATATAAAACAAGCTGATACACTTTCAAAAAGTTATAATGAAAAAGATATGTATCAATGTGTTTTAGCTAATCCACCATTTAAAGGAAGTATTGACAAGGAAGACCAAAATGAAAACTTCTCAATTACTTCAACTAAAACAGAACTTTTATTTTTAGATTTAATAGAAAGGGTTTTAGATATAGGGGGAAGATGTGGAGTTATTATCCCTGATGGAGTTTTATTTGGAAGTTCAAATGCACATAAAACACTAAGAAAAAATCTTTTAGAAAGAAATGAACTAAAAGCAGTTATTTCTATGCCAAGTGGTGTGTTTAAACCTTATGCAGGAGTTTCAACTGCTGTATTAGTTTTTGTAAAAGGTGGAAAAACTGACAAAGTTTGGTTCTATGATATGGAGGCAGATGGGTATAGTTTAGATGATAAAAGAAATAAAATTGAAGCAAATGATATACCTGATATTTTAGAACAATATTCAAAAAAAGATAGTGAAGGTTATAAAAACACTAAAAAACACTTCTTTGTTGATATAAAAGATATTAAAGACAATGATTATGACTTATCAATCAACAGATATAAAACTATTGAATATGAAGAAGTTGAATATGCTCCAACAGAAGAAATTTTAGCTGAAATTGAGAGTTTATCAAGTGAAATTAATAGTGATTTGAGAGAGTTGAAAATACTTATTTAAAATTAATTTATGTATTAAAAAAGGTTAGATGATGATTAATGATTATTCAAAATATTTTTATTCAAAAAGTGAAGATAATACACTTCATAGCAGAATTACAATCCCTGACAAACATATTAATATAGCTATTGAGAATAAAGAAAAACTTTTAAAATATATAAAAGAAAAGTTGAAAGAAGAACTTGATTTTGAAGTTAAAACTTGGATACAAGGGTCTTATAAAAGTGCAACATTAATTAGAAGTCATAAGATTGATGAAAAATTTGATATTGATGTAGGAATATATGTTTTTTTCAATGCAGAAGAGGAAGGTTATGAATCTCATGAATTAAAAGCCTTGTTAAGAGATATTTTAATTGAATATTCAAATATTGAAATTGCTACAAAAGTTGAAAAAAGTAAAAGTAAATGTGAAAGAGTTTCTTTTTCAAAACTATTTCATATTGATTTACCTTTGTATTATTATGATGATGAGTTAGATAAACTAAAATTAGCCACTAGTGATGGTTGGATAGATAGCGACCCAAAACAATTACAAGATTGGTTTTATAATAAAGCCAAAGGCTTTTCAGATGAGGATAAAGCAAAATTAAAAAGAATAATTAGATATATAAAAATTTGGACTGCTTTAAAGTGGGATAATGAAAGTTTTAAAATATCTTCATTAGCAATAAATATTCTTGTCTATAATAATTTTATTAATTCTGATAATGAGGCAGATACTTTTATTGATACAGTTTTTGCAATAAATGAAGAATTACAAGATAAATTTGAAGTTTTAAATCCATTAACAAATGAAAATGTATTAGAATTTAGCTCTGAACAAATTAAAGTATCAAAAATAAAATGGAATTTACTTTCAAAAACTTGTGAAAGAATTAGAAAAGGTTCATTAACTAGTTCAACATTTTGGTCTTTAATATTTGAACATTTCTTTCCAATTGTTATAGAAGAACCAAAATTTGATACAGTTTCAAATTTACCTACTTTAACAAATCCTCCTAATATTTCTTTTAAACACTTGAATAGTAAAGGAGAAGTGATATCTAATAAAATTAGTAATTCTATAATAGCTTTTAAAAATGAGAGATTTTCTTTCCAACTATCTAATCAAGAAGAATATAGTAATGATTGTAAAGTATTTTGGATAATCAAAAATCAAGGTGATATTGCAAATAATGTAAATGACCTTGGACATATAAAAGTTTTAGATTTAAATGATGTATTAGAAGAACATTGTGCATATAAAGGTATTCATCTTATTGAGTGTCAAGTAATTAATCAATATTCACAAGTAGAAGGATATTGCTCAATAAAAATAAATATCAATGGATTTATAAGACCAAAAAAAAATCCAGCAAAGAAAAAATATGGGGCTAAATAATGTGGAAACTTTTACCAGTTAGTTTAATAATAAAAGTTTATATTTCTGTTTTATCAATTATATTTTTAATTGTTAATCTAATTCCAGAATGGGGCTTATTAAAAGTAGTTGAAGTTTCAGGTTTAGTTAGTTTAGGAATAATGTTTGTGTTAGCTAAATGGGGGTGGAAGTATATATGGAAAAATAAATTAATTGATTTAAATAAATTAATTTGTCCTGATTTGAATGGAAGTTGGAAAGGTAATATTTGTTCTAACTATTCTAATGAAATAAAAGAAGTGAAAGTAAAAATTGAAGTTGATTTCTTAACATTTAAAATGTTTTTAATTTCAGAGGATAACTATTCAGAAAGTTCAGTTATATCTAGCCAATTATATAAAGATAAAAGAACAGACATAATATATCTATATTATATGTTTGAAGGACAAGTGCCAAATCCTAAAAAAACAGATGAAACTAGCTTTGATGGAGCTGGAAAACTAAAAGTAAAGTATGAGAATGATTTTTTTCAATTAGAAGGAACTTATTGGACTAATAGAGCATATCAAAATAATAATAATACAGCTGGAAGAATTGAATTAAAAAAATCAAATTAATAAAGATATGATTTAAAAGTGAATTGATAAAACAATTTATATAGAAATAAAATTAGATTTGACAAAGACAAACTAATTTAATTTTACAACTTAAAAAAATTGCTATATCATTTTAAACACTTGAAGTGATACATTTTTTCTATAAACGGATACATATTTATAAAAAAGTGTTTTTTCTTCTTATAATAAACAAAAAAAGGTGTTTAATTTGAATAGTAAAAAACTTTACAAACCCAGAAGTCTTATTTTTTGTAAAGATAATGCAACTCAAAAAGAAAGAATTATCTATAACTACCTACTTTACAGATTAAAATTAGAAAAAAATGTGATTTTAAAAGAGAAAAATGAGGTTGAAAAAATAGGTTATAAATATAAAGGACATTATTTAAAAATTACCTTCAAAGAACTAAGAGAACATTTAAAACTTACCAAGAAAAAAGACATTATAAAAATGTTTGATAATTTAAGACAAATAGATATGAATATACAATTTTTAAATGAATCAAATTTGAATATTGGAAGAAGTAATAAGACTAAATTTACTGCAAAACTAATTGGAGATATTAAAGAGTTTAATAGTGAAGATGGTTTTTTTGAATTGACATTTTCTCCTATTATTATTGATTTAGTTATTAATAGTAAAGATTATACAACTTTATTTATTGAGGACTTAATCAAATTCAAATCTAAATATTCCCTAATCATTTATGAAATACTAAAATCTTCATATATACCTCATTTTAATAATAATCAACCATTAAAAATGAGCTTATCTGATTTTAAATTACTATTAAATGTTGAGAATTATAATATTTCTAATTTAAAAAGAAGAGTTTTAGATGTGGCAAAAAAAGATATACAATACTTGACAGATTTTTTGTTTGAATATAAATTTTTTACTGGCAATGTGGGTAAAAATTATGAATATATAGAATTATATTTTGATGCAAAGAATAGTTATAAAAGAAGTAGCTTTATTTTAGATAAAAAAGTTAAAAACTTAACTCAAAATGAATTGATTTATTTACTTAAAAAGGAATTACCTCAAAATCTATATATTGAACAATTGAATGAGGAAATTAAAGAACTTCAAAATGCTTTATCTCTACAAACAAGAAAAGCAGAAATGGCAATAGATGAGTTGGACTCTAATTATCAAGAAAATTTTGAATTACCTATTGAAGATTTTGATAACTTTGACTATGAAGAAATTAATAATGAATTATGTTTTTGAATTTTCTCACTTACAAAATCAGTTAAAGAAGTAGGAGTTAAAACTTTTACTTCTCCAAGACATTTTAAGACTGAACTTGAAGCATTTGTTATTGTGTCAGTTGCAACAACATAAAACTTATTATCTTTTGGGGTAATACTATAAACTTCTTCAAAATATTTTAATTCATCTTCTGTTTTAAAAGTTGATTGCTTTTTTAGAGGTTTATATAAAAAATATTCAAGTAAAACAGAATTGCACTCCAATATAATTTGCTCTTCATTTTCTGTTGGTTCAAGTGCTAATTTTGGAATAATTTCATATTTAATAACATCATTTATCATAAATGACTTATTTAATGATAGTATCTCTTTTTGTTTATCTTTTGGTAATTGTGAAAGGTAAAAATCTTTTGCACTAATTCCTTTGTCATTAATTGCAAAAATCTTTGACAATAAAATTGTTTCAACTTTTGAAGTGTCAATTTTATCTTTCATTTTTCTGTAATATTCAATAGTTTTTGAATTATCACTATTTATATTTATTTTAATAGGTGAAATAGTTTTATTTACTAAATTACCATTAACTCCATCAATAACAATTGTTATATCTTTATTACTACTAATTGATTGAAAAATTTGATATTCAAGATTATAATTTGATTGAGAATACTCAATTGGTTTTAAAAATTCTTCTATAATTTCTTCTACAATTTCAAAATAATTATCAGTTGTAAGTCCTTTATTACTTTTTAAATAAGCAACTAATAATGGTAATATTGATTTTAAAAGTTCTTTATTATGAATTGTGTATCTTCTTGAATCATCAAACCATTTTTCTAAGTCTATTTTATAGTATGTTTGTAATCTATTTATTACTCTACAATCAGCCATATATAAACATCTAATATTTGCTAATGCTCTTTTTGTTAAATCATTTACTATTAATTCTGTTGGATAATCAATTTCCATAGTGTCATATATATCTTTTAAAATGACTTCATTATTTAATTTATCTACAAATAAAGAGAGAATATAAACAATAGCTTCATCTAAATTGTTTTCTCTTGGTAGATATTTTTTATATTTTTTTAAATGTTCTTCATACTTACTTTCTAAAATTAAATTAATTAAATCTCTGTTCTTTTTTCTTTTTTTCTCAATAAAATTTTTGTCATTACTTGAATAATCACTATTAAAAAAATCATCTTCTATTTCATTGATTTTTGAGAATATATAGTCTTCAATATTTAACAATAGATAATTAATATCTAATAAGTCAATATATTCTTCTAACTTTAAATGTAGCTTTGATTTTTCCATATTTTCACCTTTTTTATCAAAAAAACTTATTGTAGATACCATTATAAAGTATTTTTCTTTAAGAGCTAATTGCCACGCTATGCTATGCGAAAATAATCCTGAAAAAATTAAAAAGGATTAAAAATGAGTAATTTCATTAGAAAAATAAATAAAAGAAAAGTTGCTGTTAAAGCTAAATTAGATGAACTAAAAAATGAAAGTATTGAGATAGAAACTATTGAAGAAGTTCAAATCTCAAATGAAGAAAATCTACCTTCAAAATCAGTTCTTGAATTAGTTGAAAAGAATATTAATAATAAAGAAGTTGATTTTATGGAAAGTGGTTTTACTAAACTTCAAAATCAAGCTACTCAAAGAGGTATTAAATTAGTTGAAAAAGAACTTATTAAAAAACCATATCTCTATTGTTTTGCTTACACAAATATATGTTTAATTTCATATTCAAAAGACAAAAATCTCTTTGATAAAATTGATAATTTTTCAGATATTGAATATTTAGATTTTTTAAAAAATAAAGATAATGAACTTATAAATGTTAAATCATTTAATGATGTTGGGGACTACAATAGATTACCTTTATTTGTATATGCAGGTGGAAAACAAAATCATAAATCAACACAACAAAATATTGTTGCAAGTATGTTGTTAAAATCACCACAAGTTAATTCTTATTATGAACCATTTGCAGGTGGATTAGGTAGTGTTTATAATTCACTTCCAATTTTAATTAAAAATGGAATTAAAAATATTTTTATTTCTGATGTAAATCATTCTTTAATCAATGTTTATAGACAAGTTCAAAGAAACCATAAATCAGTTCAAAGAGAGTTATCAAATATTGAACTTGACTTTTTTAGAGAATATGGAAAACTTTTTGCTGATTCAAAAAAAGAGTTAAAAGACTTTTTTACAAAAAAACAAATAGAACTTAATGAACTTGAAAAGAAAAATAGAATGAATGCTAAAAGGGCAGCACTATTTTTATATTTAATGAATATTTGTCAAGGTGGGATGAATAACTTTGATATGGAAACAAAAACCAATAAGTTTAGTTGTGCTTATGATGGTAATAAACATAAAAAAATAGCTTTTATAATCAACAAAGTAGAAATATATCATCAGATTTTCAAACTTGCTAGCTTTGAGTTTAGAGTTAAAAGATATCAATCTGTATTGAAAAAAGTTAAAAATGATAAAACAGCATTTGTATTGCTTGACCCTGAATATGTTGAGTTTGGTGAAGAGATTATCAAATCTTGCAAACATACTTATACAAATGAAGGTAAAGGTTTTAACCATAAAGAGGTTTTAAATCTATTAAATAATGGTAAATACCCATTTATTTATTATAACAATCACCATTCATTTATTGAAAATATTGCTATTAAAAATGATTATGTATATGTAAAAAAAGATGTTGAATATATCAATGGAAATAAACCAAAATCAAGTATAGAAATACTTATGTATGGAAGATATGAACAACCTCTTCAAGTGATAAATAATACAACCTATATATCAAAAATTGAAAAAGTAGCTTAGTTAGAGAGTCAATTGACTCTCTAACTATTATTAAAATTGAATTATCAATTAAAATAGGAGCTACTATGACATAGATTATTAATGGAACTAAATAGGAAAAATATTTATGAGGATTTTAAAATGAGTTTTATAAAAAAAGATAACCAAATATTAAAAGAAAATGGTTTTAACACTATTAAAATTGGTTGTGATGGTGTTATAAGGTTGCCAAAAAGTGCATTAAATGCAGGAATTGGGAAAAAATTAAGAGACTTAGGTATTAAGTCTAAAATAATAGTATGGTAAAGGATTAAAAATGACTATTACAAATTTAGCAAAAAGAATTAAAGAAAATTTAACAACAAAAGATTTTACAGCTGTGTGTTTCATAGCTTATTTTAAATTGCATCTATCTAAGGGTATGATGTTAAAAAGAGGTATTTCTCAAAATGAAATATATAAATATATCAACAATGAAGAAAATTCATTTAATTTAAAAAGTGTGAAAAACTTTGAAGCACATATTAGAAATGAGTTAAATGAACTAAATAATATTTATGGATTTAGATTTAAAAGTATGGTTAAATCTAAATGGGATAATTTAGGATTATCAGTTGTTGAAGAACAATTACAAACTAATAAAAATGGTATTCAAAATATTATAGAAATTATAGATAAAGAATTGCAACCTTTAACTATTGATTCTATTTTTGATTTGTTTGAAGAATTAAATGGTAGTGATAGAGGTTTAAATGATTTTTTTACTCCTGAATCTATCTCAAAATTTATTTCTAAAATTGTTGGAACTAAGAAGTTTGGCAAAAATATTAATATTTTTGACCCAACAATTGGAATGGGAAGATTAATATACCATTCATTTATGGAATTGAAAGAAAGATATCCAAATTCAAATATTAATATTTTTGGTATTGATTTAAACAAAAGATTTGTAGCAATTAGTGAAGCATTACTAAACCTTGTGAATAATCAAAATGTATTTATAGAAGAAGGTAATACTCTTAAAAATGACTTTGGTTTTCCTCAAATGGATATTTGTATTTCAAATCCTCCATATGAAAAAGGTATTGAATATACATTTGTAGAATATGTAAAAAACTTACATTGTAAATCATTTTTAATTTTACCTAATGCTTTTACTTTTCATAAAAACGCAGAAAAAATAAGAAAAGAATTGATGAATAGAGGTTTAATAAAAACAATTATTCAACTACCAGAAAAATTGTTTAAAAATACAAATATTCAAACAATAATAGTTGAATTAGATAATGACCCTCTAATGAAACTAGAAAAGTTAGCAATTGACAATAAACTATTATTTAAAAAAATTGATTATTCAAAAGATGTTAAAACTCAAATTAAAGAGTTTGAAGAAGAGGTTATAAAAAAAGAATGTAAAGAAAATACAAAAAGAGAAATAAATTTATTAGAGTTAAGAAATAAAATTGCAAATGATCTTGAAAAATTAAGTAATTCAATTAAACCAATTCTATTAGATAATGAAGCTTCTTAATAGGGTTTCAAATCCCTACTTGGACTTAAATCAAAGATTGGAGTAAAAAGGGGTTCTTTCTCTTTTTTTACTTCTTTTTTTGTGTCTAATTTTTTAGATAAACTTTCCAAAATTTCATTTAATAGATTCTCACTTATAATTCCCATAATATTCTTTAAATCTTTTACCATTTTCATTATTGGTTTTAAAATTAGAGGGGTTAAAATTGGCACATAAAAAGCTTCTAGTAGAAAATCTATTGCATCACCTTCAATTTTTGAAAATATATTTTTATATCTGTAATTATGGTTTTTATCTTTATATATTAAAAAAGTATTTTTATTTTTTGAATCTTTAATTAGTGAAAAATCTTTACCTCTTTGAAGTTCATTGAAATTAAAAAACTTGGTTGCAATTTTAGAAATGTCAGATTTAATTAATAGTTTTAAATCTTTAAAAAACTGCTTATTTTGAGAAATAAAACTTGGATAAGGTTCAACTTTATTTTTATCTATTTCAAGAGAAATAGGAATTATTTCATTAGATATTGAAGTTTCAATATTGTTAATTTTTTTTAGTGCTTTTTGTCTTGAATTAGTAAGTCTTTTTTCAATGTGTGTTTTATACTTTTCATTTTCAATGTCAAGTTTAGCTCTTAGTTTCAATAATTTATTTGTTGAGTTAATATCAATTTTTTTACTTGAATATAAATAGTTTTCAAAATCAAACTTCTCATATATCTTTTCATTGTTTTCATTTAGAGTGTATTTTAAATCACCAGTATTAAATAAAGGACTAAATACCCTTTGTTTAGAACCTGAGTCATGTTTTATAGTTGCATAGAACTTGTCATTTTTATAGTCATATCCAAACTTTTCAATGTTGATATTCTCTTTTAAATAATCCAATAATTCTGTATGAGTTTTAAAATGGTGTAAATTACTATTAATTTGATTTAATAGTTCTTGTTCAAATTGTGATTTATCTTTTTTAGTTTTAATTGAACTTGTGTCAATTTTCCAATTTTTTGTTATAGCATTTGTTTTATCTATTGGTTTTAGGTTTTTATTTGTAGGTGATTGTAAATTGTATTTTGTATCTAAATAATCTCTAATAAGTTCAAATCTCTTTCTATCTCTTTTGTCAAAGTATAAATCTAATTTTGTATTAGTTAAAAGATTTTTCTTTGGTATCATACAATGAAAATGAGTGTTGTTTGTATCTTGGTGTAATACTGCACTAATATTTACTTCATCATCTCTATAAGCATTTAATAACTCTTCTTTAAAATCTTCATATATTGATGTTGCTGTTTCATTATCATATTTATTTTTTAGAGAAACAATAATGTGAAAATGTTTATCTTTATATTTTGTATTTTGTGAAATTTGTTTTGTGAGATTTAAATCACCATCAAGAATAAATACTTTTTCTTTATCTCTTTTATTATTGTTTCCATTTACTAAATAATCTGCAAGACTTCCACTACCACTATTTACTGTTATTACCATTTGATAGTTCCTTTAAATAGTCATCAATTTCTAAAAGTAAGTTATATATTTGTATATCTAAACTTTTATTTGCATTGGTAAATCTAGCTATTTGATTTATATTATTGCCAATTTTATTTAAGTGATACAGAACTAAGCCATAATCATTGTTTGATTTTACTATGTAGCCATTTTCTAAAACTTCTCTACAATATTTTGAAAGAGTAATATTTAAACAATTTGCATTAAATTGTAAAGAGTTATACAACTCTTCATTCATACCAACTTTTAAAAATTTTCTCATTATAAATCTAAACCTTTAATAGGTGGTTTTTTATCATTTTTAATATCATTTTTTTTATTTTTATCTTCTATTTTTTGTGATATTAAATTTATAATTCTTTGTTGGTTTTCTAAATAGTTTTTATTTTTTTTCAATATATCAACAAGAACAGTCATATCTTCAATTTTTTTAACTCTTTCAAAATCAATATATGTTTTTTCATACATATCTTTTTTAAAATTAGCACACTCTAATTGATTTCTTAAAAGTTGATTCTCAAAGGATAACTCATAAAGTGCCTCATTAATCTCTTCTATAAAATTTTTATAGTTTAGATTTATACAATTTCTTGAACTTTGACAAAGTAGTATTTCTATTAGTTCATGCAGGTTGTTAGCTTGATATTTTGAAGTTAATTTATTTATTTCATTTGTATCAACTTGACTTTCAATTCTTTCTTTTATTAATCTTATCTCTTTATTGATAAGTTTTTTTAAATCAATGTAGTTCATTTAAAATCCTATTATAATTTTGTGTTTAACAAAATCAAGGTGTCTAATTATCCACTTTATGTGGTAATTTGACTAACCTTGCCCAATTGTCTTATGTAATTATTATAGGATTTAATGCAGTTTTTTTAGTTATCCAATTAAAAATTAGATAACTTTCTTTTCTCCTTTGTTTTTACTGTTTCACAACCATATTTACTTTTAATTTCTTCAAGTGATTTTTCCTTAGGATTTCTACCTTTCATTTCTCCATAATACCACATCTTCTTTTTTGATGCCCATTTAAAATTAAGTTCTTTAAGTTTATCTTTGATTGTTTTAGTATCTCCACTTAACCAAATCCAAGAACCAACAACTTCAATAATTAGATTTTCATAATGTAATATTTGAGATATGATTTTTTCTAACTCTAAATCAAACTTACTCTCATTTGAAAAGTAAATACCATTTTCTAAAATATGGTTATATATACTATTTAACATTTTAAAAAGTTCATCACTTCCTCCAACATCAGGGTGTAATTTTTTAGCTAATTGTTTATATATCTTTTTGGCTTCATTGATACCTTCAATATTTTCAAATTTTTTTTCTATTTCTAAGTGTGTCATCTCTTCATTCCTTTAAAAATTGTTTTACCTTTTTTGAAGATTTTTGAGGGGATTGTTTTATCTTCTTTTTTTTAATTTTAGAAAATAAAAACAACTCTCAAAAACTTTTTAAGGTTTTACCTCTTCTGTTAGTTTCATCGGGTTTTTGTAGGAATGTAGGGATTTAATTTTGACTTAGAATAAAATATAAAATAGTAATAGTTTTTATTTTAGTATCAGTCAATAATTTAATAGAGTGAAATGAGAAAAAAACTGAAACTAATTGAAGTGTAAATTTAAAAGTTTAATTATGATTGTTTTGTTTTTGGTGTGGAACAAAAATTAAAAAGTAAAGAAGATTGTAATTATATAGTTTGATGTAATCAAATCAATTTTTAGTTGTCAGGGTAGATATAGGGTAGATATTTAAAATATCTTACCCTTGTTTTAAACCTTTTCTCATGGCTTCAACTACCATTTTATCGGCTTTTGTGTTAGTAAATAGTTCAAATGCTAAAACACCTTGATATAAAAGCATATCTTCACCGTCTTTTATTTGACAATTATTTTTACTTGCAAGAGCTAAAAATGGAGTTACTTTTCCATAAATACAATCAAAAGTAAAAGAGGCATTTTTAAGTATTGGTTCAATTATCTCTTTTGGTGCAGGTAAATAATCATCTTTTAATCCAGCACTTGTAGAGTTTACAACTAAATCATAAATTTCAGGTTTGAAGTTTTCCCAAGAGTATGAAGTAATATTGTGATTTTTAAAAAAATCTAATTTTCCTTCACTTCTATTTAAAACAGTTACTTTTATATTTTTTTCTTTTAGGGCTAAACTAATAGCTTTTGCTGTTCCTCCAGCTCCTAAAAGAAGTACATTTTGTACTTTTCCAAAACTCTCTATTGCTTTTAAAAATCCTGGTGCATCTGTGTTGTAAGCAACTACTTTTCCCTCTTCAATAACATAAGTATTAACAGCTTCAATCTCTTTTGCTATTCCTTTTACAATATCAGCATTTGCAAAAGCAAACTCTTTATGTGGAACAGTGATATTTGCACCACTATATCCATTTTGTAAAAATACTTCTTTTATAGTATTTCCATCTTCTAAATGATGTTTTTCATAAACTCCATCAAAATTTATATATTTTAATCCTGCATTTTGCATTTGTGGAGATTTAGAGTGAGCTACTGGATTTCCAAAGATTACAAATTTTTTAGTCATTATTTTTTTCCTATTAAGTTAAAAAGAGGGTATTTTTTATCATTTCTTTCATGTATAAATACACTATCACATGAGATTATTTCAAAACCAACTTCTTCAAAAAGTTTACAAAGCTCTTTTATCTCATAACCAAAGTGTTCAACTCCATCGTTATTATGTTTAGCGTGAAATGTTCCATCCTCTTTTTCTAAATCATTTATACAGATATATCCACCATCAACCAAACTCTCATAAGCTTTTTTTGCAAACATTTTAGTATCTTTTATATGGTGCATTGTCATAGAAGAGATAAATAAATCAAATTGATTTTTTGGTAAATCCTCTTCATTTATATTATGTTTTATAGCTTTTAAATTTGAAAAATTTAACTCTTTTACTTTTTCATTAAATTTTTCAACCATACCTTTTGAATTATCCATTCCCAAAATGTTATTTGTTTCATTACTTAAAGCAAAAGCGATAAATCCAGTTCCACAACCATAATCTAAAATTTGTGCATTGTTTTTTAAAGTTATATGTTTTTTTAAGTTCTCTACACAAGCATTTGAACTATCTATACTTGTTTGTTTATTATCCCAAGTTTTAGCAGCTTCATCAAATCTGTTCAAATCTTATCCTTATCAAATTTTTGATAAATTATATCAAAAGCAAATAAAAAGAAGAAAAAATGAGTAATAAAATATTAATAAACTTTACAACAATAGAAGATGGAAATTTGGCATATCATGTTGGAGATATAAAACAAAATGTTGATAAAAATAGGCAAAATCTTGCTTTAAAACTTGGATTTAAAAATGAAGATTTAGTCTATATGAATCAAGTTCATGGGAATAATGTTTTAATAGTAGATAAAAATTCTGAAAAATTAATAGATGATTGTGATGGAATAATTACAAATACAAAAAATCTTCCTTTGATGGTAATGGTTGCTGATTGTATTCCAATTTTGTTTTATGATGAAAAAAAAGGTGTAATTGCAGCTGTTCATGCAGGAAGAAACTCAACTTTTTTAAGAATTGCAGAAATTACAGCAAAAAAAATGATAGAGAATTTTGCTTGTGAAGCTAAAGATATAAAAGTAATTATGGGACCATCTATTCAAAAATGTTGTTATGAAGTAAATGATGAACTTTTAAAAATAGTAAAAACTTCTTTTGGAGAAGAGTTTTGTATAGGAAACAATATAGATTTACAAGGAATCAATAAAAAATTATTGGAAAATCTAGGAATAAAAGAGATACAAATCTCAAATATTTGTACAAAATGTTCAAATAAACCATATTTTTCTTTTAGAAAAAATCCAAAAACAGGAAGATTTGCAGGAATTATAAGTATATCTAATGTTTAAACCTTAAATGATAATTATAAATTATAATTAGATAAAAAAACTTACATAAATTTTACATAACTTTAAAAAAATTACTTAAATGAATTTATATTCATAAAAAATTATAAAAAATCTTTTTATTTAAGTTTCTTTTGGTTACTATTTTGCGATTTTATAATAAATCAGTTTATAAAAAGGGAAATAAAATGAGTACAAAAGTTACTAAAGAAGAAGCATTAGAGTATCACAGAGTTCCAAATCCAGGAAAAGTTGCAATTTCAACAACTACTAGATTGGAAACTCAAAAAGATTTATCATTAGCATATTCTCCGGGAGTTGCGTATCCTTGTGAAGAGATTCAAAAAAATCCAGAATTAGCTTTTGAATATACATCAAAAAGAAATCTTGTAGCAGTTATTTCTAATGGAACGGCTGTTCTTGGACTTGGTGATATTGGAGCAATTGCATCAAAACCTGTAATGGAAGGAAAATCTGTATTATTCAAAAAATTTGCAGCAGTAGATTCTTTTGATATAGAAGTTGATGAAAAAGATATTGATAAATTTTGTGATATTGTAAAGGCTATTTCTCCTACTTTTGGTGGAATAAATCTTGAAGATATTAAAGCTCCTGAGTGTTTTGAAATTGAAAAAAGACTTGTTGAAGAGTTAAATATTCCAGTTATGCACGATGACCAACATGGAACGGCAATTATTACAAGTGCTGCACTTATTAATGCAAGTGAAATGATGGGAAAAAAATTAGAAGATATGAAAGTAGTTGTGGTTGGAGCAGGGGCTTCAGCGATTGCTTGTTCAACGATGTATAAAGAACTAGGAATTAAAAATTTAATTATGTGTGATTCAAAAGGTGTAATACATAAAGATAGAACTGATTTAAACAAATATAAAAAAGAGTTTATTACCCAAACTGATATAACAACAATGGAAGAGGCATTTGAAAATGCAGATATGGTTTTAGGTTTATCAAGACCTGGGACATTTACACTAGAACATATAAAACTTATGAGTGAAGAACCAATTGTATTTACTTTAGCAAATCCAACACCTGAACTTTTTCCTGAAGAAGTAAGATCTGTAAAACCAAAAGCAATTATTGGAACAGGGCGTTCAGATTATGCTAATCAAGTAAACAATGTTTTAGGTTTCCCTTTTATTTTTAGAGGTGCACTTGATGTTCAAGCAAGAAAAATAAATATGCCAATGAAAATGGCAGCTGCAAAAGCTATTGCAAATCTTGCAAAAGAGCCAATTACAGAAGAATTAAGAGCTTCATTTGGTGATTTATCTTATGGAAGAGAGTATATTATTCCAATTCCTTTTGATAAAAGATTAATGGTTGAAGTTTCATCAGCTGTTGCAAATAGTGCAGTTGAAACAGGTGTTGCAAGAGTAAAAGATTTTAATTTGGAAGAATATAGAGAAAAACTAGCTTCTATGATATAACTTAAAATTATCTATTAATTTATAAAATGGTAATATTCTAGCTTTAAAAAATTAAAGCTAGAATAATTATAGGATAAATATGGAAGAGTATATACTGTTAATTGATACAGAAGATTCAAAAGGTTTGGTTTATAATATTTCAAAAGTACTTTTTGCAAATAACTTAAATATCGAACAAAATGCTGAATATGTTGATCCAGAAACTAAAAAATTTTTTATGAGAAGTATAATCTCTGGAAAAGTTTCAAAAAATATCTTACTAAAAGAACTAACAGAAGTTTTACCAGCTGGAGCATCAATTAAATTAAACAAAAAAGAGAAAAAAGATGTTGTTATTTTAGCAACTAAAGAGTCTCACGTTTTAGGTGATTTATTGATTAGATACATTGCTGGAGAATTAAATGCAAATATAAAAGCAGTTATTGCAAATCATGACCATTTAAAAGAGTTAGTAGAAAAATTCAATATTCCTTTCACTTCTATTAGTGCAGAAGGAATGAGTAGAGAAGAACACGAAGATAAAATGATTGCAAAAATTTCTGAGTATGAACCTGAACTTATTGTTCTTGCAAAATATATGAGAATTTTAACTCCAAAATTTGTAGAAACTTTCCCTAAAAAAGTTTTAAATATCCATCACTCATTTTTACCAGCATTTATTGGAGCAAATCCATATAAACAAGCTCACGAAAGAGGTGTTAAGATTATTGGAGCAACTGCTCATTATGTTACAAATGATTTGGATGAAGGTCCGATTATTTTCCAAGATGTGGTAAGAGTTGACCATAGTTATTCTTGGGAAGATATGAGAAATGCAGGAAGAAATGTAGAAAAAATCGTTTTATCAAATGCATTTGAACTACTTTTAAATGATAGAGTTTTTGTTCATGGAAACAAAACGGTAATTTTATAATGTTTAATATAGTTTTATTAGAACCAAGAATCCCTGGAAATGTGGGAACTATTGGAAGACTTGCATTTGCACTTAACTGTACACTTCACCTAATTAAACCTTATGGTTTTGGTGAAATTACAGAAAAAGAAGTTCGTCGTGCTGGACTTGATTATTGGTTTGATTTAGATGTTAGAGAGTATGAAAATATCGAAGATTTTTGGGCAAAAAATCCATTTAATGATAGACACTTTTTCGCAACTACAAAAACAAAACAAGTTTATTTTGAAACAAGTTATGAAGTAGGAGATTATTTTTATTTTGGAAGAGAAGATGCTGGACTTCCTCAATCTATTTTAGATAAAAGTCCAAAAACTTGTATTACAATTCCAATGACAAATGATGCAAGAAGTTTAAATATTGCAAACTCAGTTTCAATTGTTGCTTACGAAGCTTTAAGACAAAACTTTAAAGATTTTAAATAAGTTTATTACTTTTTTCAATAAGTTTTATAACAGCTTCAAGCTCTTTTTGAAGCTGTTTTTTTTCTGAATCTTTTTTAGCTTCTTTTATCTCTTTTTTTAATTTTGCTTTTTTTTGAGATAATTTTTCAATTATCTCTTTAACTTTTTCTTGTTTTGATTCATCTAAACTATCTTTTTTCAAATATTTTTTTATTTTTGAAACGATTTTATCTAAGTTCATATTATTTGTTTCCTATCTCTTTTAGTAGTGTATTGTTAAAAAACAATATACTTGCCATTTCAACAAGTTTTTTCTGAATAGAATAAACAGTTGC
Source organism: Arcobacter ellisii (assembly GCF_003544915.1). Lineage (NCBI taxonomy): Bacteria > Pseudomonadati > Campylobacterota > Epsilonproteobacteria > Campylobacterales > Arcobacteraceae > Arcobacter > Arcobacter ellisii. The sequence goes on from NZ_CP032097.1 coordinate 1,300,412, forward strand.
ACTATCATTGATAAGTGAAGTTGCCATTGTTGCTTTGATTTTATCTTCTCTGATTAAAGCGTCAATTTTCCCTGATTTTAATAAGTCATTTGTTTTAAGAGTTGATTTTATAACTTCCAATTGTGTAAGTTTCTCAAGCTCTGTTTCTTGACTATCAAGTAAATTTATATCAATTAAAATAGCTGCTAACTCTTCTCTTAGTAAATTATACTCCTCTTTTATATATTCATTTCTACTTTTTAGATAAAAATTTAGATTTTTTTGAATATCTCTTGTATCTTTTAATACTTCTACAATAAGTTTTGCACATCTTTTTATATCAGCAACCTCTCTTTGTTGAGAACTTGTCATATTTTCTTGTGCAAAAGAAGAGTATTTTATGATTTCACTATAAATAATTTTTAGATTTGTATGATAAATCTCATCAATATTTGTATCAATTTTTGAAACTTCTTTTGATATTTGAAGTTTTAAATCTTCTTTTGTTTTTAAATTACTTGTATGTAAATTTAAAGCATGAAGCATTGCTTTTTGACAATTTTCATATAAACTTATAGTCTCTTTTCTTATTGAAACAATTGCTGTATCTGGAATTGTTAAATTTGAATCTAATAGGTATTTAGGTCTTGATGCAGCTGAGATTTTCGTTTTAATTAATTTTTTTGATAAGTTAACTATTTGATTTATAAAAGGAGATAATAAAATAATTCCAAATAAACTAAATATTGTATGAAACAAAGATAATTTCATAGTGTAATTATTTTCACTAATACCCAAATAAGGTGCTAAAAAATCGACTAAATCTTTAAATGAATAAATAAATGTAGTTATAATAATTGCTGTAATAACATTGAAAGTAAAGTGAGCAAAAGCAACTCTTTTTCCATTTTCATTTGAAGCCAATGAAGCAATAATTGCAGTAAAAGTTGTTCCAACATTTGCTCCAATTGCTAAAGCTAAAGCATTTATATATATGATACTTCCAGCACTTAAAGCTGTAATAATAATCGCTAAGGTTGCAGCACTTGATTGAATAACAACCGTTGCAATTGCTCCTATTAGAATATAAACAATAATTCCTAAAGCTCCTTCCATAGAATAAGAAGCTAAATCAATTGAATTTTTTAATGTATCAAATCCATCTTTCATATAAGAAATACCAAGAAAAATAAACCCTAAACCCAATAATACATTTCCGAGTCCTTTATAACTGTTATTTTTAAAAAATCGTAATAGTACTCCAAAAAGAATCATTGGCATTGCATAAATTGAAATTTTTACATCTACTCCTAAACTTGAAACTATCCAAGCTGTTGTTGTACTTCCAAGATTTGAACCAAAAATTATTCCAATTCCTTGAACTAAAGTTATTAACTCAACAGATAAAAATGAGATAACAACTAAAGAGATAATAGATGAACTTTGTACAACAGATGTTGAAAGAAATCCAGTTAAAATGGCATAAAAGGTGTTGCTTGTAAACTTTTGAAGCAATTTTTCTAAAATTCCTCCCGATAATAGTTTAAAACCATCTTGCATAAAAAACATACCAATTAAAAAAATTGCAATTCCAGATAGAATCACAGTTAAATTTTCCATAGAAATTACAAAATATGCAATAACTAAAAATAAAATAGGTACAAATAATTTTTTAGTCATAATTCTTTATCTTTTTTCTTGAATTTTTATACTGTTTTTTCCATCGAACTCTTTTTCATCACTATTTTTTACTATTTCAATTGCAATATTATTTGTCTCTTGTGCAATTTGTTGAGTAGTTGAAGAGATAGTTGCTATTTCTTGAGTTTGTTGGTCTAGTTGATTAATAGAACTATTTATTTGCTCCATTCCTATTTGTTGTTCTTTTGATGCAGTTGAAACACTATTTATTAAATTTACTGTATTTTGAATATTGCTATTTAAAGTTGCGTATCCTTCTATCATATTTGAAGCTATTTCTTTTCCAATATTTGCTTTTGATGTTGCATTTTCAACTAATATTTTAATTTCACGTGCAACTTCAGCACTTCTACTTGCAAGATTTCGTACTTCAGCAGCAACAACAGCAAATCCACGTCCTGCTTCACCAGCAGTTGCTGCTTCAACAGCTGCATTTAATGAAAGAATATTTGTTTGGAAAGCAATTTGGTCAATTAGAGTAATTGATTCATTTATTGCTATAACTTGTGCATTTATTTCATCCATTGATGTAGTTGTTCTATTTGCTAACTCTTCACCAGTTTTTAAAGCAGAAATTACATTTTTAGAGTATTGTGACATTTCATTTATATTTTGACTATTTTTAGCAATAGTTGATGTGATTTCTTCAACAGCAGCAGCTGTTTCTTCTAAAGAAGCAGCTGTCGTATTTGCATTTTGAGTTAAAAATTTAACATTATCTACTAAAATATGAGCACTATTTTGTAAATTTAAACCTATAGTTTTACTATCAACTAACATTTTTGTAATAGTATTTCCAACTTGATTTATATTTTCACAAAGTTCTAAAATATCACCTTTAACTAATTTTGTATTTACTCTTTTTGTATAATCATAATTACTATAATTTTTTAATACTTCTAAAATATTATTTATATTTGAACTTAAATTTTCAAGCATTAAATTGATTACATTTTTTAGTTCATTTAACTCATTTGAGTTTGAATTTGTCACAATTCTACTACTTAAATGACCATCTTTTATATCATTTGCAACTTTTGTTGCATCATCAATCAATGCTTTATCTTTTATGATATTTTCTTGAACTTTGATTATATTTGAGTTGATGATTTTAGACATATTTCCAAATTCATTATCATTTTTGTCATCTAAAAGATTTATATTTTTTGTTTCATTATTTAAAAATGCAAAAAACTCTCCTAACCCTTCTTGAAAAGTTGATAAAGATTTATTGATTACTCTACTAATATATAAAAGAGCAATAATAATAAATAAAGCGATAATTATGATTATACTATAAGAATAAAATACTATTTTATCGTGTAATTCAACTATTTTTTGACTAATTCCTGTAGTTAAAATTTCTTGAGATTTTGCACATTTGTGAACAATATCTCTCATCTCTTTCATCATTCCAGAATTTTCATTAAAACCTTTTTCTTTTTCAGAAGTTACAAGATTCAAAAAATCTGTTTTATAACTAGAAATTAAAGGTATTATCTCTTTATATTTTTCATCTTTTTCAAGTTTTATAATAATTTTATTAAAATTCTCTACATATTTTTCATCAAGTCTTAGCATAAAATCTTTTTCTTGTTTTCTTAAATCATAAACTGTTGCAAGTAGATAATTATCATTTGATTTTTTTGCAAATTCTTGAACTAAATGTACACTATTTCTTAGTGAACCATATAAACCATTGTCCTCTTTTAATCCTATTTTTTGTTGTAGATTAACAATTTTTGTAAAAATTGTAGAGTAATCTTTTATAATAGTGTTGTAGTTATTTAATTTCGTTTTATCTAAATCAAATAAGTCAAAATTAGTATCTAACGTTGAACTAATTTTTTGAATATTTGATATGTTTTCATTAAATTTTTCAAGATATTTTAAATCTTTTCTTGAAAGAAAATCTTTTTCATTTTTTCTTAATTCCAACTGTTGAATCTCTAGTTTATTAATTTGTGTACCAATATTTTCAATTTCACTGATTTTATTTATAGAAAGAAGTTCTATAAATAAAATTAATACAAATGATAAAGAAATAATAATTGATAGACTAATTAATTTTGTTTTTATTGATATATTATCTAGCATAATAAAGCCTTTTTTGTAATTCTTATTAATAATCATATCGAATTATCAATTATTTAACAAAAAGTAAATATAATCAATCAACAATAAATGTAAGGAAGGACTTTGTATAAGGTTTTAGTTTTAGAAGATGATGAACTTTTTGCATCAACAATTGAAGATTTTTTAAGTGATGAAGGTTTTATTGTTGATATTGCATATGATGGAGAAGAGTGTTTAAATCTAAATTATGAAAATAATTATGATTTATATATTTTTGATATTAATGTTCCAAAAATAAATGGACTAGAACTCTTATTGAACTTACGAAAAAGTGAAGACAACACTCCGACAATTTTTTTAACTTCTTATAAAGATAAAGATACTTTACATGATGCTTTTTTAAAAGGTTGTGATGATTATTTGAAAAAACCAGTTGATTTGGATGAACTTCTTTTACGAATGAAAGCATTACTAAAAAGAAATAAAAAACAGTTTGAAATTATAAAACTGACTGAAACTTTAACTTTTAATCCTTTAAATAAAAGACTTTATGAAAATGGTGAAGATTTGAATTTACCTGTAAAAGTTTTAGAACTAATGGAACTATTTATTGAAAATAGGGGAGAAATAGTTACTAAAGATATGATAATCGCAAAATTATGGGCAACAAGCCAAGAGTATAGTGAAGGTTCTATCAGGGTTTATATAAATCACATAAAAAAACTTTTTGAAAATAAAGACTCTATTTCAAATATTAAAGGTATAGGATATAAAGTTGAATTCTAAAAAAAGAGATTTTTTAATCTCAATCTCTATAATCTTCACTTTTTGTTTGGTGATTATTTTATATTTAAACTATTTTTTTATCTCTAAATTTGGTCTAAATCAGGATAATTTTATATATATAATTGTTCCTTTGATTATTTTAGGTTTGGCAATTTTTTTAAGTTTTTCAATCTCTATTTTAAAACCACTGTTTAAAAGTGATGAGAAATTGGAACTAAGTATTAAAGAGACTATTCATGAATTAAATATTCCTGTTTCTACTATAAAAATGAATACTCAACTTTTAGAAAAAACAATCAAAGATGAAAAGAGTTTAAAAAGATTAGAAAGAATAAAACAAGCTAGTAATAATCTTTTGAAATTGTATGAAAATATGGAATATAACATCAAAAAAGAGATAGACAAAATAGATAAACAAGAGTTTTTTCTTGATGAAATAATAAAAATTTCAATTGATAAATTTGATGATATTAAAAAAGATACTAAAATTTTAGTTGATGTGCCAAATGTCACAGTTAAAAGTGATATAAATGGTTTTATAAAAACAATTGATAATCTAATTTCAAATGCTATAAAATATAATTTAAAAGAAAATCCAATAGTTGAAATATCTTATAAAAATTCTATTTTATCTATTTATAATAGTGGCGAAAAAATAGATACAAAAAATCTATTTATAGTTTTTGATAAATATTTCCAAGAAAATCCTTCTAATGATGGATTTGGTTTAGGACTTGCTATGGTAAAAGAGTTTTGTGACAAAAATAAGATTTTAATCAACATAGAAACTACTGAAAGTGGAAATAGATTCAATCTAAATTTAAAAAATATAATTATTTAAAAGGTCTACTTTTAAAATAAATTATAATATTATTGTTGAAAGTTTAAATTAAAAAAAGGAAATTCAATGGAAACAAGTATGGTGTTTGCAATTGCAATAATATTTTTTGCTTTAATAGTCATTGTAAAAGGTATAAAAATTGTTCCTCAATCAGATTTATATTTGATTGAAAGATTAGGAAAATTTAACAAAGTATTACATGGTGGTTTTCATATAATCATACCAATAATTGATAATGTAAGAGCTGTTCTTACATCAAGAGAACAATTAGTTGATATTGCTAAACAATCAGTTATTACAAAGGATAATGTAAATATTTCTATAGATGGGATAGTTTTTTGTAAAGTAGATGATGCAATGCAAGCAACTTATAATGTAGTTGATTTTAAAAATGCTATTGCAAATCTTGCAATGACTACATTAAGAGCTGAAATTGGTGGAATGGATTTAGATGATACTTTATCAAATAGAGAAACTTTAAATGCAAAATTACAAAGTGAACTAGGAAGTGCAGCAACAAACTGGGGAATTAAAGTAACTAGAGTTGAAATTTCTGATATTTCAGTTCCACAAGAAATCGAAAGAGCTATGAATATGCAAATGGAAGCTGAAAGGGAAAAAAGAGCTATTGAAACAAAAGCAAGAGCTGATAAAGAAGCAGTTATTAGAAAAGCAGAAGCATTTAAACAAGAAGAAGTTTTAAAAGCAGAAGCAATTGAGCGAATGGCAGATGCAAGAAGATATGAGCAAGAACAGCTTGCTGCAGGTCAGCAAGAAGCAATGAGACTTATAAATATCTCTATGATGGAAAATGAAAAAGCTGCAGAATTTTTACTTGCAAAAGATAGAATTGCAGCCTTTAGAGCATTGGCTGAAAGTAATTCAACTGATAAAATGATTTTACCTTATGAAGTAGCTCAAATGATTGGTTCAACTTCTGTTTTAGGAGATGCTTTTTTCAAAGGTGTAAGTAATGGAGCAACAAATAATGCTTAGTGCCGTTGATCCTTATATTCTATTAGCAATCGGTGTTGCTTTAGTAGCTTTAGAAGCTTTAATTGCCTCTTTTATACTTATTTGGTTTGGGATAAGTTTTATTATAGTTGCAGTAATTAGTTATTTTGTAGTATTTTCAGGTGCAGTTTGGCAGTTAGCAACTGTATCGTTGATTTCAATTATTTTGATTTTAGTTTTGAGAAAAAAAGTTGTAGAGATTTTTTTGAAATCAAAAGTTGAAGTTTCTGATGATTATTTAAACGAAAAAGGAATAGGAGAAATCAAAAACTCAAAAGTTTTTTATAAGGGAACTTATTGGGATATTGATTCCCAACTTGATGAAAAAGAGTTTATTGAAGGTGAAAAAGTAGAAGTTTTAAAAACTTTTAAAAATAAAGCAACTATAGAAAAAAGATAGAAACAAAGGTTTCTATCTTTCTTTATTTTTTTAGTAATGAATGTTTCTTATAAAACTTTTATATAAAGGTCTTTGTAGTTTATCCTCTGGTTTTTGATTTGTTTTTGAACAATTTTTAGAATGATGATTATCCTCTTTTAAAAGAGTATGAAAATTTTTATTAGTTAATAGAGTTAAATCTCCATCTGCATATTTTATAATTACATCTTTTAATTCTATTCTTTCATCACCTGCAAAATATACTTTTAATCCTTTGTTTAATAGGGTTTCAAAAGGTTTTTCTCCTAAGTGAGAAGTAATCAATACCTCTACATTTTTACTTTTTAACCAATTTGCAACAGCTTTTCCACCCATTTGTTCATTTTTTAATATTTCAATTTTGTTAATTTCTATAAAAGCAAAATATTTTGCTTTTCCAAAAAGTGTCGATACTGCTGTATTTTCTTTATTTGTTTTTACTGGTATTGCAATCATTTTATCTCCTTTGTTGCATTTTTATATGAAATTTTATATCCAAGATATATAACCACCGGCCATAAACTTAACCAAATTAATTCACTTAAATATTCCATTTTTTCTAACCTTTTAATAATTATGTGAATCTTTAGATTCAATCTCTTCTTTTGTAATTTTTACTTTATCCATACTGTACCAAGCATAAGTTATATATGCTAATACAAAGGGAACCATCAATGAAACATAACTCATAACCATAAGAGTATAGTGACTTCCTGAACTATTCATAATTGTTAAACTGCTTTGTAAATCAGTAGTTGAAGGATAGTAAGCTGTATTGTTTAATCCCACATTTAATAAAATCGCCATTACAGTTAATACAATTCCTACTCCACCTGTTTTGATGCAACAAGTTTTTTTAAATGTAATAGTTACAAATACAGCTATAATAACCATCAAGACACCAATTAAGAACATAACTAAAACAATGGGCATATCCATAAAGTTTTGAAAATACTTTAATCTTTCTATTTCTATAAAACTATTTTCGTTTATTGTATATCCATCTTTTGTAAGAATCCATAACATAAATCCTAAAAAGAAAAATAAAAAGAAAATCATATTTATTTTGATTGAATTAACTGCTTTGATTCTTATTTTTTCATAATCTATATTATTTATAAAATATAAAGCTCCACTAATCTTTGCCAAAAATACAAGTGCAAAGCCCAATAAATAGTTATATGGATTAAGAAGTGCTTCAAGGCCTCTTAAAGAGTTTTGCCAATCTACAAAGTTGTTTGAATCAACTATGAATTCGCTTCCACTAAAAAAAGTACTAATTGCTACTCCTAATAAAAATGTCCCAATATTTCCATTTATTTTTAAAAACATTTCATATGTTTTTTGTCCTAAAAAATTGTTTGGTTTAGTTCTGTATTCATAAGAAACAGCTTGAATAATAAAACAAAATAGAATGCTTAACCAAACCCAATAAGCTCCACCAAAACTTGTAGCATAAAATAGTGGAAAGGCTGCAAATAAAGCACCACCAAATAAAACTAAAGTTGTAAAACCTAATTCCCATTTTCTTCCTATACTATTTATTAGCATAGTTTTTTCAGTCTCATTTTCACTTAATTTATCTATTAAAGTTTGCCCACCTTGAACAAACATAATAAATACAAAAAATCCACCTAATAAAGATATTATTATCCACCAATATTGTTGAAGTGTTATAAGTTCTAAGTTTTCAAATCCCATATTAGTGACCTCCATTTGGACCAATTTTTATCTGTTTTGTCATAATTTTTATTTCTGCTATTAATAAAACAGTAAAAAGTATGGCAAAGATAAAAAAGCTAATCATTACATTTGTTGTTGCTATTTTTGTAGCTGCAATTCCAACAGGCATTAAGTCTTGAATAGCCCAAGGTTGTCTTCCTACTTCAGCAACTATCCATCCAGCTTCACTTGCAATATATCCTAAAGGAATACTAAAAAGTGCTGATTTTAAAACAATTGGATAGTTTAGAATCTCTTTTTTTGTTAATAAAAATAAAACTAAAGCAAACAGTATTGTAAACCAAGTTCCAAGTCCAACCATAATATGGAATGAATAAAATGTAATAGAAACAGGAGGAATAACATCTTCTTTATTTTTAATATGTCCATAACCAAAATATTTCATATTTTCATCAAGTAAAATTTTTGAATTATTTAATAATGATTCATTTGAAGTTTTTTTAGCCTCTTTATAAGATTCCAAAGCTTCAATGGCAATTTTACCTTTTTGCATTTTTTCTTCTACACTTAAAATTCCTCTTTCTTCATTTCCATAAACTAAATCTTTTATTCCAGGAACATAAGCATTTATATCATGGAAACTTAAAAATGATAAAGCATAAGGAATTGTAAAATCAAATAAAAAAGTATTTTCATCATTTGTTATTGTTTTTTCTGGATTTAATAAACCAAAAGCTACAATTCCAACTTTCTCTTCTCCTTCGTATAAACCTTCCATGGCTGCAAGTTTCATAGGTTGTTTAAGAGCAACTTGATGAGCTGATTCATCTCCACTTAAAATCAAAAATATTGAAGTTATAAGTCCAAATGTAGCCCCAATAATCATAGATTTTTTAGCAAATAAAATATCTCTTTTTTTCAATAAATACCAAGCACTAACTCCTATAACAAAAAGCGAAGCTAAAACATAACCACTTCCAATAGTGTGTAAAAATTTACTAATAGCAACAGGAGAGAGTAATACATCCCAAAAATTATTCATCTCATTTCTTACCATATCTGGATTAAATGTCATTCCAACTGGATATTGCATCCAACCATTTGCAACAAGTATCCATAAAGCAGATAGATTTGAACCAATGGCAACTAACCAAGTTGATAATAAGTGAAATCCTTTACTAACTTTTTCCCAACCAAAAAACATTACAGCAAAAAAAGTACTCTCCATAAAAAAGGCTAAAATTCCCTCAACTGCAAGTGGAGCTCCAAAAATATCTCCAACAAACCAAGAGTAATTTGCCCAGTTTGTACCAAATTCAAACTCCATTATTATTCCAGTTGCAACTCCTATTGCAAAGTTTATTGCAAATAAACCCATCCAAAATTTTGTAGTTTTTTTCCAAAATTCATTATTTGTTTTTACATAAATAGTTTCCATAATAGCAACAATGAATCCAAGTCCCAAAGTTAATGGAACAAAAATCCAATGATACATTGCTGTTAGTGCAAACTGAGCTCTGGACCAATCAACTAAATGCTCTTCCATTTCTCTTCCTTTTAATTTTCTTTTGTTAGATTTTTATATACAAAATCAACTTTCTCTTCATATGTCTTATATTCAGTTTTGATAGATTTATCATGGATAAAATAGTTAAGAAAAACTAATATAACTAATAATTTTATTAATATGATTTTCCATAATGTTTTGCCAATAGTCATATTTTTAAAACCATTAAGATAAAAAGAGTAAATATTTTTAATATTCAACATAAAATCTCCTTTTGTTGACATATGTTCAAAATGATAACACTTTAATGAACATATGTCAATAAAAAATCAAGAAAATTTTGATATTATTTCAAACAAGGATAAAAATGGGTAGAGATAAAAATAAAAGAAATTTAATATTTAAACCGGCATTTAAAGATTTTATACCAGAAAATAAACCATTTACTGGTGTTACTGTGTTGTTAGATGAAGAGATGGAAGCTATTTATTTAATGGATGTTTTAAATTTATATCAAGAAGAAGCAGCTATTAGTATGGAAGTTTCAAGACCAACTTTTACAAGAATTCTAAAAAATGCTAGACAAAAATTAACAAGAGCTTTAGTTTATGGAAATAAGATTTCTATTCAAGATGACAATTTAGGTTATATTGTAGCTTTATGTTCTTCAAGTTTAGAAAATTTTGAATCAATTTTAGCAACTGATAAATATGTATTGATTTATAAAATCCAAAATAATGAAATTAAATTATTGGATAGTTTTGAGAATGAAGTCTTTTCCAAAAAATTAAAACCTGCTATTGTTTTACCGCAAATATTAATGAAATATAAAGTAAATATATTTTTATCTACAAGAATAGGGGAGGGATTAAAAAATTCACTCTTTGCAAAAGGGATACAAGCTATTGAGAAACAAATTGATAAAAAAGAGGATTTGATAAATTTAGTTTAGTTTTTTAATTCAAAAGAAGTAGAAAAAATCTACTTCTTTAAAATCATACCTTCTGATATAAAAAACTTAATTTATTTAAAATAGGTAATTCCCCATCTGCATATTTTAATAATATTTCATCAATTTTGATTTTATTTTCTTGCGAACAATATACTTTTATACCATTATTTTTTAATGTATAAAAAGTATTTTCTTTTAAAGCAGAAGAAATTAAAATGTTTACATTTTTGTCTTTTAGCCAATTAGCTATCTCTTGCGTATCTTTTTGTTCATTCTTTAAAATCTCAATTTTATTATTATTGATTAAAGCAAAATATTCTGCTTTTCCAAACTCTTCTAATAAATTACTGTTCTCTTCTTCACTTTTAACTGGTATGGCAATCATTTAATCTCCTTTGTTGCACTTTAATCTATATCCAAGATATATAACAATGGGCAAAAGACTTAACCAAGTAAGTAGTATAAAAAGCTCAAGCTATTTTTAGCCCATACTAATGCTTTTTTGTTCCAATAAATAAGTAACACCAAATAAAAAAGTTTGTATTCTAATCTAAGATTTTTTCTAATTTTAATTATTTTGATTCACAAAAGGAATCTTGATTTATAAGTCTCAAGGGCTTATATAGCCAACTCTCTTTTAAGTATTTTTTGTTTACTTATCTTCTTTTTTAGTCTAATTTTTTTAAACTAAACCTTTAATTCTAGTAACAAAAGCATTAATATAATCATACTCCAAAAAAGATAAAGTTTGTACAAATATAACAAAAAAAATGAGATATTAAATTAAATTTGTTATAATTACAACCTAATATTTATATAAATAATCATTTAACATACTAATAAATAGGATATCTTTATATAAAATAATAAATATTTTTGATTTTGGGTTTTTTTATGGAATATATAGGAGATATATTTTTTTCTTTTGTTATTTTTATAATTGCATATATAATCTTCAAATTTGATTTCTCTAAAAAATTAGCAAGAAAAGGAATCATTGAAAAAGATTTTAGAGGATGTTATATTTTAAAATATCCAAAACATGCAGAACTACATAATAAAGATGTTATTTATAAGATAGATATGGATAATTTTTTTAAATTAAATCCAAAATTAAAAGGAAAAATTCCAGTTATTGAAAGACCTGATTTAGATGTCACAAATCCAAATGCAAAAAAAGAAGAGTTAGAAGAGAGAAGAAAAATAAGAGAAAAATATGCTATTAAAGATTTAGAAATGGAGTGAGTTTTACTCACTCTATTTTTTAGTAGCTTAAGTTTTGATAATCTTTATCTAATAATTTTTTAGCAACTTCATCTGGTTTTGCTACTGTAATTCCTTCTAATAAAACAGATTCATCTTTAGAAGCATTTGGTAAATAAAGAGGACAAACCTGAACTTTAGCACCTTGTTTAATTAATGCTTGAAGCATCATTTTAGGTGATTTATCTTGAGGTTTTAAAATAGGACTTTCCATTCCTTTTACAGCTAAATCACCTGCATTTGAACAAAGAGTCATATTAACTTCTTTATTCTGTTTTAAAGTCATCATTGATAAAACCATTCCCATTATTTGTGTTTGAGCATCTTGTGATGTTATAACAACATTTAAACCTTTTGCCATATTATCACTTGCAAAACTCGCTGTTGATAAAAGTAAAGAAGATAATAAAACTAATAAACCTTTTTTCATATTATAAATCCTTATATAAAATTGTTTTAATATTATAATTAAAACTTATCAATTTTAGATAGTTTTAACTTATAATAAGATAAAAATTATCTATTTTAAAAAGAAAACTTTTTATAAAGTTTGAAAAAATAGATAATAGTTTTTATTTGAATATAAATAAAAGGAATCATCAAAATAAAATATGCAATTGAATATTTTGAAATGATTTGATTATATGCTAATCCAAAATTTATAAAAAACATACCAAAAACAAAAAAAGCAACTCCTGGACAAATCAAAGCAAATGAAACAGCTGATTTTTCAGTTGATTCTATATATTTTTCAAAATAACCCATTTGTTTCATAACCATGTACCCTAAAACACCAAATATGATTTGTAAAGATAAAATCGTTGATGTAAATACAAAAAGTGATGATTTATTTAATGGTGTTGAATAGTTGTGTTCTAAACCAAAAGATATTCTTACAAATGTAATTCCAAGTAGAGTTAATATTGGAATAATAATCCAAATAGATGGAGCTGCTTCTAATCCTAAACCTTTTTCAAACATATTTTTAAAACCAATTGTAAGTTTTATTAACATTAATAAAATAGCAAGGGAAGCAAAAAATAAAGCTCCAAAAATACCAATTGAGTTTATAATTAAATTATGACTCATAGCCCCTGGTGCTGCAAAGCCAACTGCAACCATTGAAAGTGCAAATATAGAAATCATTTGAGATAAATTATTGTTTTTAGAAAAATCAAAATCCCCTTTGATTAGAAGTCTTGAAAAATATTCAAAAAATATTTTCAAAGAAAAATAACCAGTTGTTATAAACCCAATTAAAGCAAAAGGGAACAAATATTCAACAACTCCCCAAAGACCAGGAATAAGAACCGCTCCTAAAACAAAACATACATTTATTGTCATTGTATATGTCAAAGGTAGAGTCATAAGGGTAATTTGTGCATTTGAGTTTTTTAAATCTTCATAAGCTTTAGTTTTTTTATACATAAAATATTGTTTTGTATTCCAAACTAATAATTTAAAATGTAAAAAAGCAAAGGCAATAATAAATACTAAAGAAAAAGAGATTACAAAAGATAACCAATCCCCTTTTAATAAAGCTGGCATAATAAAATCATAAGTTGCCATTGGTGTATTTGGATGGGGAACTAAAAACATTAAATACATAAAAAATGAAACACTTAATCCTCCTGCTCCAAGAGAGGATAAAAAGCACATTGGTGAGAATTTTTCTCTTAAATTCATATATAAATCCTTAAATTTTTTTCTTTATAGTACATTAAATTATATTAAAAACTTATGAATAAATTATTATATTAACTTATATGCAACTAAGTTGCATATAAGTATTTTTTGTTAGAATTCAAAAAAAATTTAAAGGAAAATAATGAAAAAAATATTAGTGACAACAGCACTTTTAAGTTCTTATTTATTAGCAAATAGTGAGATATCTACATATTATACATACAAAGATTATGATAATTCTAAAACAAAAACAGAAGGAAAAACTTTAGATTATAGGTTTTTACATAATTTTCAAAATTCTGAATTAACAATAAATTATGAAGATAGTTTAACAAAAAGAGAAAATGAACTAACAAAAATAAAAATGACTTCTCTTGAAATTGAAAAGTTAAGTATGAAATATCTTTATCATATAAGTAATGACTTATCTATAAAAACCTCTTTTATAAATATTGAAGATAATTTAGCTCCAACAGATAATGGAAAAGTTTATGGATTTGGATTTAATAAAAATATAGATAATAGTAATCAAATAAAATTAGACACTTATTTAAGTGATTATGAAGATTTTAATGTTAATCAATATGATTTTACATTTATAAAAAAATTTAGATTTGAGAATATTAATTTTCAAGCCCAAACAGGAATAAAATATATAGATATAAATGGAGAAAAATATCAAAATTATATTTTAGAAGATAATTATTATATGAGCTATTTTTTAAATCTTAATGCAAATTATAATGGCTTTATTTTAGGTTTAGGAGTGATAAATGGTGATAGATTATTCTCAGTTCAAGAAGATGGTTTAAAAGTAGAACATCATGCTTTAGAACAAAATAAAACTTATTTAGTAAGTTTAGGAAAAAAATTTCAAAATATAGATGTAATAACTAAATATATCTATTCTAATTCAAAAGAATTACCTGAAAATAGAGATGATGTTAGTTCTAAATTTTTTACATTTGGATTAAATTATAATTTTTAATTATGATAAATTTATAAATATATTTTATAATTAAGTTAAGTTTAATAAATAAAGATATAGAATTCTTTTTATCAAAGGAAAAATATTATCCTTTGTAAAATAAAGGAGTTTTTATGGCTTGTGATACAGGTGCAAAACCAATTGAAGAAAAAGAAATAGTTTTAGATAATGAAAATAATAATGAAATAAAAAAGGAAAAAAATATGAGTTCAAGTTTAGTTTTAAGAAAAGTTCCAGAGTTCAAAATGGATGCCTATGATTCAAAAACAGGTCACTATGTAACTGTAAGTAGTGAAGATTATAAAGGTAAATGGCATGTAGTTTGTTTCTATCCAGCAGATTTTACATTTGTTTGTCCAACAGAAATTGCAGCAATGAATGCAAAATATGATGAGTTCCAAGAACTTGGTGTTGAAATTTTAGCTGTATCAACAGATACTAAATTTTCTCATAAAAGATTTGTTGAAACTGAACCTTTATTAAAAGGATTAAAATTAACTATTGGTGCAGATACAACAGGTGCTGTAAGTAGAGCATTTGGAGTTATGATTGAAGAAGAAGGATTAGCA
Source organism: Arcobacter ellisii (assembly GCF_003544915.1). Classification (NCBI taxonomy): domain Bacteria; kingdom Pseudomonadati; phylum Campylobacterota; class Epsilonproteobacteria; order Campylobacterales; family Arcobacteraceae; genus Arcobacter; species Arcobacter ellisii. Next base: position 1,315,875 of record NZ_CP032097.1, read on the forward strand.
CTTAGAGGAAGATTCTTAATCAATCCAGAAGGAACTGTTGTAGCTCAAGAAGTTCAAGCGCCAATGGTTGGAAGAAATGTACATGAGTTTTTAAGACAAGTAAGAGCTTGGCAACATGCAAGTAAAACTGGTGAAGTTTGCCCAGCTGGTTGGGTTCCTGGTAAAAAAACACTTCCAGTTAATACAGATGTTGAACAAATGACAGGAAGAGTTGGAGATTATATCACTATTGAAGAAATAATGTCTTAATTTTTAGTTTATCTCAAGAATTTTCTTGGGATAACTTTCCTTCTAATTACAAATCTAACAAAAAATTAACAAAAAGTTAACAGAGTAGTTCTATCATTTCAAAAACTTATTTGAAGGAACGAAATGAGACTAAAATACTCGATATTTGCCCTAATTGCATTAAATGCAAATTTTTTATCTGCTGAAACAATAAACTTAGAACAGATGTCTGTTACTGCTACAAAAGTAGAAAAAGCCACAAAAGAGATAAGTGAAAGTATTGCTGTTGTAGATGAAAAAACTATCGAAGATAAAAATATCTTAAATATTCAAGATGCTCTACAAAATATTCCAGGTGTAATAGCTGAATCTTCATCAAATAGTCCTAGTCCAAGATTGATTATTAGAGGTGCTGGATTAAAAGCTAGATATGGTGTAAGAGAAATTATGGTGATGAAAGATGGGGTTCCTATGACTGATCCTGATTCATTTACAAGATTTGATTTTATTGATATGCAAGATGTTTCGAGTATTGAAGTTCAAAAAGGACCTGGTTCAATTAATGCTGTTAATTCAACTGGTGGAGTTATTCAGTTAATCACAAAATCAGTTTTTGATGAAGATAAAAATAGTATTAAAGTTGGTGTTGGAAACGATAATCAAAAAAATGTAAATCTAAAACTAAGAGGAGCAATTGATGAAAACGATTTTGCTTCATTTACTTTTAGTTCAAGAAAAATAGATAACTCTTGGAGAGATAATAATGAGTTTGATACTACACAAGCTACTTTAAAGTATGGTCATATTTTTGATGATGAATCAACAATCGAAAATGAACTTTCATACACTGAATCAAATCTAAATCTTCCTGCTTCTATGACAAGAGAAGAGTTTGAAATTTTTAAACAAACAGGAAAACAACATGACACTTCAAATCAATGGCAAAATAGTGCAAGGGATTCAAAAATAGTATCTTTAAATAGTAAATATGAGAAAGAAGTTGGAAATATTACATATAAACCAAGATTTTATTTTAACTCTTGGGAACATTATCATCCTGTAACTGGACTTATAAATGATAGTGATGACAATAAAGTATTTGGTACAGATTTAGAGTTTAATGCAGCTCATAAACTGTTTTCAAAAGATGCAATGTTTGTTGGTGGTGTAACTTTGAAAATGGATAAAACAAATGATTCTAAAAAATATCAATATAGAGATATTCAAACTCAAACTGTAACATCTGGTTGGCCACCTTCAAGTGTAACTCAAATAGTAAAAACTTTATCAAATGAAAAAGGTCTTTTAGCTGGAACGGAAGACTCTCAAACTTTGCTTTATGGAACTTATTTAATGGAAAGTTTCAAAGTAACTGATAAATTAGGTTTTGATATTAGTGCAAGAGTTGATAAACTAAAATTTGATATAGATGGAAATGAAATTACTACTTATGATTATTCAACAAAAAGTTATAAAGCTGGTATTGGTGAGTATGCTATTGATAATTCATTTACTTTATTATCAGGAAAAGTAGGTTCAACTTATGCTATCACAGACAACACAAATATTTATGCTTCAATTGCAGGTGCAAATCAAGCACCAACAACAAGTGAACTAGGAGAAAATGAAGATTTAGAAAAATCACAAAGTGTAAACTATGAAGTTGGTTTAAAAACTAGAACTGATGATTATTCTTCTGATTTAGCACTTTTTCAAAATTTTGTAGATGATGAGATTATTCAAATCAAAGATGCAAATGGAGATTCTATTTATGATAATGCGGGAAAAACTGATAAAAAAGGTTTAGAGTATAACTTAGCTTATGATTTAACTTCATCTATTCAAGTAGGTGGAGCTTATGCTTATAGTAATTTTAAATTTGATACTTTTAATGAATCAGTACGAGGAAGTTTAGTTTCAAGAGATGGAAACTATATGCCATTTATTCCAAAAAATCAATACTCACTATTTGCAGCTTATAATTTAGCAAATGGCTTTAAAACAAGAGTAACTGCAAGAACTTATGGAAGTTATTATATGGATAATGCAAATACTCAAAAATATGAAGGTTATGATTTAATTACAGATTTTATGGTTGGATATGAAAAAAATAGCCACAATATTCAATTAAATATCAATAACTTATTTGATAAATATTATGCTTCTGAAGCTTCAAAAGATGTTTATGGAATTGAGTCATATAAAGCTGCAAGTCCTAGAATGACAATGCTTACATATACATATAAATTTTAGGAAATAATCATGGTAAATTTTGTAAAAAGAGATAAAAATGATATTTTTGGAATGCCTATTTTAAATATCATTTTTAAAAATAGGATATTTCAAAGAGTTGTTCAAGTTTTAGTTTTAACAGTATTTGTTTATGCAATCTATTTTGGTTTTATAAATCCAACAAAAGAGAAAAATCTTTTTACAACTGGACTTTTTTGGGGACTTTTTTGGCCATTTTTTATGGTTACGACTCTTTCAACATTTGGAAGAGTTTTTTGTGGAGTTTGTCCCCATGGATTTATTGGTAAGTTTATTACAAAAGTTGGATTAAAAAGAAAAATTCCTCAAAGTTTAGCAAATCCTTTTATTGGAGTATTTTTACTATTTTTTGGTTGGTGGGCTACGTATTATATGTATCCTGAGTTTTTCAAAATACCTTATGCAACAGCACTTTTATTTTTTATTATGACTATAATAGCTGTAGTTTTTTATTATATTTATGATGAAATGGCTTACTGTAAATACATTTGTCCAATTGGAACTATGACAAAAGTTTTTTCAAAAGTTGGGTTTACAAAACTTGAAACTTATAAAGAACACTGTTCTAGTTGTAAAACATTTGATTGTGCAACAGCTTGTAGTTATAACTTAAAACCATTTACTTTTGCAAAGAAAAATTCTATGGAAGATTGTACTTTATGTATGGATTGTAGCAGTGCTTGTGAAAGTGTGGCTTTTAAATTAAAAAAACCTTCAAGTACTCTATTTGATAAGTTTAAAACATCAAAAGCAGAAGTTTGGGCATTGATTTTTATAACAGCAGCTATTAGTATAACTATGGGATTTCATCACGCACTTGGAAGAAGTGCAATAGTTGAAGAGTTCTTTTGGACAAAAACAGCAAGATATTTTGAATCATTTGTAAATTTTGGCACTATTGACACAGTTGGGCTTTTTGCATTTTTATATGCAGTATTAATTTCGATAGTTTTAAGTGTTGGTGGTATGTTTATAGCTTCAAAGATTTTAAAAGTTAATTTTCAAACTACATTTTACACTTTAGGATATGCTTTTGCACCACTATTTATAATAGGTGGATTATCACATATTGGGGAGTTTTTCTTTTATTCTTATGCTTCAAATATCGTAAATGGTTTTAATCAAGCTTTTTATTTAGGGCTTGAATTTATGCAACCACTTGCAAGTAGAAAAGATGAGTGGGTTCATATTTTTAAAGTTTTTAATCATATTGGTTATATTTGGGCTTTTGTGTTGATGATAAATAGATTTAAACTAATAGAGAGCAAAACTATTTTAAAAGTTTTTGCTTTTCCTTTTGCCTCTGCTCTTATAATTTTTTATATGAGTCTAAATTTTTATACGGGTTATGTATTTAAAACTTATGGTGCAAATATGGGTGGACACAATCACAAAAATCATCAAATGAATATGGAAAACAAATGAATATAGAAGTTCTAAAAAATCTTATAGATTATGGAGTTATTGCTCTTTTATTGTTTATGAGTTTTATCTCATTTTGGTTTTTTGTTGAAAGAATAATCTTTTATAAAAAATTAGATGTAAAAAGTTTTAAAAATAAAAAGGCTTTAGATATAGCTTTAACAAAACATCTAACAATCATAGGAACAATTGCTTCAAATTCTCCATATATTGGACTGCTTGGAACAGTGTTGGCTATTATGCTTACTTTTATGTCTATGGGAAATGGAGATATTGATGCAGCAAAAATTATGAGTTCATTGGCACTTGCTTTAAAAGCAACTGCTATTGGACTTGTAGTTGCAATAATTTCTCAGATTTTTTATAATATTTTAGGGCGTTATGCCGAAGTTTTGGAGAGTTTGTATGAAGTTGAAGAAGTATGACTCTATAAACGTAATACCATTTATTGATGTATTACTTGTTTTATTAGCAATAGTTTTATTAACTTCTACCTTTATTACAAGAGGGATTATTCCAATATCTTTACCAGAAGCTTCAAACGCAAATACTCTAAAAGCAAATAAAGAGATAATTATAGTTATAAAAGAGGATGGAACTCTATTTTGTAATAATAATATAGAGGGTTTAAAGAATATAGAAGAACATATTTTACAATTTCCCAAAGATACGCCAATACATATAAATAGCGATAAAAATTCAAAATTTGAAATTTTTGTATCAGTTTTAGATATGTTAAAAAGATACGAATATTCAAACATCTCAATAGTGACTGAAAAATGAATAGATATTTCAACTCGTTTTTAATAACTTTAGTTTTTTATGCTTTTTTTGCTTTTTTGCTTTTCTATCTTTTTATGGATAAAAAGATGATTTTAGATGAACCTAAAACTATTCAAAAAATATCTTTAAATCATATTGAGTTAGAAAAAAAGCCAGTTGTTAATCAAATAAAAGAAGAAAAGGTTATACAAGAAGAAATAAAAGAGCAAGTAAAAGAAGAGATAAAGCCAGAACCAATAGAAAAAGTAGTTAAAAAAGAAGAAAAGAAAATGGTTCCAGAAAAGCCAAAAGAGAAAAAAATAGAAAAAGAAAAAGTAGTTAAAAAAGAGGAAATTAAAGAGCAAAAAAATCCTACAAAAGAGGAAAATGTTAAAGAAAATATAGTAAATAGTACTATACAAAAAGAAACAAAAGAATTAGTTGCTCCAAAACCAGTAGTTGATGAAAAAAAAGAGTATTTGGAAAAACATTTGGCACTTATTAGAGATTTGATAAATCAAAATATAAAATATCCTCTAAAAGCTAAAAAGTTATCAATTCAAGGAGTTGTAACTGTAAAATTTAAACTAAATGAAAATGGAGTTATTGAAAATATAACTATCATTGATGGGCATAAATTTCTACAAAATGCAACAATTGAAGCTATTGAAGAGGCTTCAAAAAAGTTCCCAAAAACAAATAAAAGTATAGAGATTCAAATTCCAATAGAGTATAAGTTAATTTAAAAAAGTCATTTGTGAGTAAATAGTTTGTTATAATCTTTTAATAATTTTTAAAAAAGAAAGATTTAACATTGAAAATACTACATTTTAGCGATACTCATTTGGGTTTTAATGACCTTGATATTATAAATGAAAACAATATCAACCAAAGAGAAGCGGACTTTTATGATGCTTTTACTCAAGTTGTTGAACAAATAAAACTAATAAAACCTGATTATATTATCCACACGGGAGATTTGTTTCATAGAGCAAGTCCTAGTAATAGAGCTATTACTTATGCACTTGAAAAGTTCAATGAAATAAATGCTTTAAATATTCCATTTATTTTAATAGCTGGAAATCACTCAACACCAAGAACAAATCTAAGTTCGCCTATTTTAAAGATATTTGAAAACTTTAAAAATATCTATGTTTCATATAATCAAGAGTATAAAAAAATAGAGTTTGAAGATGTAGTATTTCATACTTTGCCTCATATGAATGATGAAAATATTGCATGTGAGCAAATAAACTCATGTGAAGCGAATATAGACGAAAACAAAAGAAATATCATGATGATGCACTGTAGCGTTGGTGCTTGGTATTTGATGAGTGAGTTTGGAGAATGGGTATATCCATCAAATAAAGAGTATATATTTGAAAAGATGGATTATGTGGCTCTTGGGCACTGGCATGGTTTTGGAAAAGTTGGAAAGTATGAAAATGTTTACTATAGTGGAAGCGTTGAGCGAACAAGTTTAAATGATAAACGAAATTCAAAAGGTTTTATAGTTGCAAATATAAAAGATACACTTACTATAGACTACATTGAGATAAACATAAGAACTATTAGACAAAAAGAGATAGATTGTAGTGATTTGGAAGCTTCAATACAAGCTTTAGATACAAGTGATTGCCAAAATGCAATAGTAGAAGTAAAACTAACAAATCTTACACCATTAGGCTCAATAGATATTCAAAACAAACAAATCAAAGAGTTATTTCCAACGGCTTTAAGTGTTAGTATAAAAAGAGAGTTTAAAAAAGATATTACCTCATCAAATATTGATAATCTTGAAGCAATATCACTTGAAGAGTATTTTTTAGAGCATATAAAAGAGAGTTGCAATGACCTAGAGTATGAAAGACTAAAACAAAAGACACAAGAACTATTTTCTAAGTATGAAGAGGTAAGTTATGATACTAACTAAACTAAAACTAGAAAACTTTAAAAAGTATAGTTCATTTGAAATCTCTTTTGATTTAGGACTTATAGGAATTATAGGAAAAAATGGAAGTGGGAAATCTACTATTTTTGAAGCTATCTTATTTGCTTTATATGGTGAACTAAGAAACAAAGGTGATAAAGAAGTAGTAAGAAATGCAAATGCTTCACAAAAAGACATAGTTAGTGTTGAACTAGAGTTTGAAATAGGTGAAAGTTTATATAAGATAATCAGAGAATTTAGAGGAAAAACTTTAAGTGCAAATGCAAAACTATATAAAAATGAAGAACTTATAACTACTGGAGCAAAAGAAGTAACAACAGCTATATCTAATCTAACAAAGATGAGTAAAGATGCTTTTATGCATACTTTATTTGCTAGTCAAAAAGAACTTACAAGTTTAAGTAATAGTAAACCAGAAGATAGAAAAAAGATGATTAGAAAACTTCTAGGGCTTGAAAAGATTGATTTTGTAGAAAAAGAGTTAATAGAAAAGAGTAGGGAGCTAAAAAGAGAAATAGATGCTTTTAAAGAAGTATTACTAAGTAGTGAAGATATAACTATAAAAAAAGAGAATATAGTTGAACAAACAGTTCAAAAAGAGGAGTTTTTAAAAGAGATAGATAAACAAAGTTTAGTTTTAGAAGAGTTAAATCAAAAAGTTTCTACTATAAAACAAGAGTTAGAACTATTTACAAAAACAAAAGAGCAAAAACAAAGTTTAAAAGCTAGATGTGAACTTCTAACAAATACAATCAACTCTCATCAAAAAACACAAGAAAAACTACAAAATGAATTAAATACACTATATACAAAACAAGAAGAGTTAAAAGGTTTACAAACTATCAAACAAGAGTATATAAATCTACATGAAACTCTAAAAGAGCAAGATAAACTAAAAGAGTATAGCTTAAGAAAAGATGGATTACTTTTAGAGCAAAAAGAGTTAAGAGAACAATACACAAAAGCAAAGGATAGTATAAAGGTATTAGAGTTTGAAACAAAAGAGCATTTAGAGTTAGTAGAAAAAGAAAAAGAGTTAGATAAGAGTATAGAAAAATATAAACAACTTCTAACAAACAAAGAGTTAGATGAAAAAAGAGTATTACAAGAAATAGCAGGTGAAGAAAAGCTAATAGCTGATATAAAAAAGAAAATAGAAAATATCACAACGCTAGGCAAAGAATCAAACTGTCCAACTTGTACAAGACCACTTTTAGATGAGTATGATAGTGTTATATTCTCACTTGAACAAATAGTACTAAATACACAAAATACAAAGATTGATTTTTCTAAAGAACAACTAGCAAATATTAAAGATGAAAAAGAAAAACTAGAAGAACTACAAAAAGCACATATAAAAGAGCATTTTGAAATCTCTAAAAAGATAAATCTAATAGAAAATAAAAAAAGAGATTTACAAGTCCAAAAAGAACACTTTGAAAAAGTGACACAAAAGGGAGTAAAAAACAAAGAAGAGTTAGCAAAACTTGAAATCTATAGTTATGATAAGAACTTACATGAAGAACTGCTTTTAAAACAAAAAGAGTTAAAAACTAAGTATGAGTATATACTCTCACTTGAAACTATGCTAAAAAGAGTTGATACTATAAAAGAGGAGTTAGAAGCATCACAGCATAATCAAGATAAATACAACTTAGAACTTCTGCAAAAAGATTTAGAGTATAAAGCTATAAACTATGATGAGGTAAAACATCAAGAAAAAGCAAAAGAGTTTGATGAGGTACAAAAACAAAAAGATAGTTTAGTAACTCTTATAAATGATTTAAAAGTAAAAATAGCAACTATTGAAGGCCAAATCAAAACTATACTTGAGAGTTTACAAAACAATGAAACTCAACTAAAAAAAGTACAAACAAAAAAAGATGACCTAAATGACTATGAAAAAATTAAAATAAATTTAGCAGAGTTTAAAACAAAACTAAACTCAAAAGTAGCTCCAAGAATCTCTGATATTGCTTCAAATATGTTTGCTCAAATCACAAAAGGAAAATATCAACATATCGAAGTTTCAAATGAGTTTGACTTTTATATCTATGATGAAGGCAAAAAGTATCCAATAGAGCGATTCAGTGGTGGAGAAATCGACCTTGCAAACTTGGTTTTAAGAATCGCTATTTCAAAAACTTTGAGTGAACTAAGTGGTGCAAATAGTGTAGAGTTTTTGGCTTTTGATGAAGTTTTTGGAAGTCAAGATGATACAAGAAGAATGGAAATCCTCGAAGCCTTTCATACAATCAAAGAACAATATAGACAAATATTTTTAATCAGCCATGAAATGGAAATAAAAGAGATGTTTGAGCGAGTTGTGGAGGTTTAAGAAAATATTAATTTATTAAATATTATCGAAAAACTTTTTTAATTCAGAATAAAAATTTTCTTTATGAAGTATTAATCTTTCAACTATATTTTTTAATTTTGAATTATCAATTTTTCCATCATTTAAAAGTTTAAAAAAATGTATTCTTTCTTGTTCATAATCAAGAAGAAATTTACGTGAAGATTCTAAAGATAATAAACTTAAATTAAAATCAATTTTTGAATTTAATTCTTTCATAGAATGATGTAGATTTTTAATTTTTTCAATTTTTGAGACAAAATCATTATCTAAATTATTATCCATAATATCAGTTAACTGAATAAGTAAATAAAAATATCTTGATGATAATTCGTTTATTTCTATTAATATATTCTTTTTTAATTCAAATTTTAATTTCTTATTTTCTTGAGAGTGATTTGATTTGTTATTTATATAAGTAAAAAATCCAGCAATTAATGCACCTAATCCAATTTTTAAAGCTGTATCAGCAAGATCATACTAATTTTTTGTATTATCAATAATTGTTTTTACTTCTTCCATTCATTTTCCTTAAAATTAGTAAATTTAGATACTAATTTTATTTTAAAAATAATAAAAATAAAATTTATTTCAATCTGTAATATTTTAAATCCAAAATCTAGATTTTATATATAATCAGTTATATTATTTAATTTGGAGATAACAATATGATTAAATTGACAAAAGTTAACATATATGTTAACATATTATGAAAGAGATTTTGTTTTATAAAAGTAAATCTCAAAGAAGTTTTATAGAAGAGTTTTTGGATACTTTATCAAATAAAGAAGTAGAAAAAGTTCTTTGGGTATTTAAGTTGATAAGAGAAGATGAATTTATATCTACAAAATTTTACAAAAAGCTTGTAAATACTGAAGATATTATAGAAATTCGCGTGCAACTCTCAAATAACAATTTTAGATTTCTTGGTTTTGAACATGATGGAAAGTTGATTATTCTTACAAATGCTTTTAGAAAAAAAGAGCAAAAGACACCAAAAAATGAGATTGAATTAGCACAAAAAAGGAAAAAGGAGTATTTAAATGGATGATTTAGATAAATATATACAAAAAAGAAAAAAATTAAGTAAAGAGTTTGAAGAAAATTTTGATAAAGGTTATGATGATTTTAAAATTGGGGAGTTATTGAAATTAGCCCGAACAGAAGCTGGATTTACTCAAGAAGAAGTTGCAATAAAACTAAATACAAAAAAATCAGCAATTTCAAGAATAGAAAATCATGCTTTAGATATAAAACTATCAACGCTTCAAAACTTTGCAAATATTTTAGGAAAAGAACTAAAAATAGAGTTAGTTTAATTTAAAAAAGAAAAACCATGAACAAAATAAAACTAGAATACCACCAAGAAATAGACAATAAAATAGTAAAAAAAGAGTTGGAGTTTGAAGAAGATTTGATAAAAGTTCCATACTCTAAAGCTTCACTTTTTGTCTCAAAAGTAAAAGGTAAATCTATGCAACCAGTTATTCTTGATAACTCTTTGGTAGTTGCTGATTTATCTCAAAAAGAGTTTGAAGATGAAGCTATATTTTTGATTCACAAAGATGAAAATATGTGGATAAAAAAAGCTAGTCTTATAGAGCAAAAAGAGTTTTTTGTATCTATAAATCCTGATTTTTCTCATCTTGTTTATAAAAAAGAGGATTGTAGAATTATCGCAAAAGTTTTGATATATTTTGAAAATGAAAACTAATCAAATAATCCTATTTTACGATGAAGAGTGTCCTTTTTGTAAAAACTATACAAACTTTTTGAAGCTAAAAAAGAGTTTTGATTTAAAACTAATAGATGCTAGAAAAAATAAAATAGAACTAGAAAATATTTGTAAAAACCTAGATATAAATGATGGTTTTATAGTTGTATATGAAAATCATTGTTTTCAAGGTGCTAAAGCTTTAGAGTTTTTAAATAGTGCAGTTGATAAAACTACAATTTTGGGAAAATTGCATTTTTTCTTTGCTTATGAAAATATTTTTTCAAAATTTTTATACAAAATTCTTTTTATTTTGAGAAAATTTATACTTTTTATTTTAAGAAAAGATAGCAAAATCTGATAAGATAAAATCAAAAAGAAAATAGATGAAAGTATATGTTTATATAGTTCCAGTTGATGATGGTGCAGCTCCAAATCCTTATGGTGGAGTTTGTACTCTTGCTATTTGTAAAATGAATTTACGTAAAATTGCAAAAAAAGGTGATTGGATTATCGGGCTTTCAAACTCTTTTGAACTTATCTATACTATGAAAATCACTACTGTTATGAGTATGAAGGAGTATGACGAGTTTACAAAAGAGCATTTACAAATAAAAATACCAAATAAAACAAGTAAAATTATAGAAGAACAAATGGGCGATAGTGTTTATGATTTTTCAAATGATGAGATAAAACTTCGTCCTAGTGTTCATAGTCGTTGTACAAAAGAGATGGATTTATTTGGGGAAAACGTTTTATTATCAAATTTTTTTTATTATTTTGGAAGTGTTGCTCAAAAATTACCAAAAGAGTTTTTAGATATTGTTAGTTTAGATATTGACTTTATAGAGTTAAATGAAGAGTTAAAAAATCAATTTTTCTTTTGGTTACAAAATCAAAATTCTGAACTAAATAAAATCTATGCAAAACCTCATGTTATTGGATTAATAAGTCCAAGTGATAGAACAAAAGAGATGAGTTGTTGTAGAAGAAAAAAGATAGAGAAAAATTTTTTTAATTCTAACTCTTAAGAATTTTAAAATACTCTTCTCTACTTATTTCCCTTGCTCCCAAACTAGCTAAATGGTCATTATAAACTTGACAATCTATGATTTTGATTTCATTCTCTTTTGCCCACTGACAAAGATGATAAAAAGCAACTTTTGAAGCATCAGTTACCTTTGCAAACATACTTTCCCCACAGAAAACATCACCAATAACAAGTCCATAAAGTCCACCAACTAACTCATCATTTAGATAGGTTTCAACAGAAAAAGCAATTTCAAGTTCAAATAAATTTGTATAAGCTTCTATAAACTCTTCACTTATCCAAGTGCTATCTTCATGTTTTCTTTTAATTTGGGAACATTCACGCATAACTTTTTCAAAGTTTTCATTTGATTTAACTACAAAACCTTTGTTTGTTAATGATTTTTTCAGGCTTTTTGATACTTTCATTTCATTTGGATTTAACACCATTCTTTTATTTGGTGAGAACCAATGAATATAACCATAATCATCAATATACCAAGGGAAAATCCCATTTTCATAAGCATTTATAAGTCTTTGAGGATGAAAGTCACCACCAACAGCAACTAAATCATCTTTCATCATCTCTAAAGTTGGAAAATCAAAGTTTTCATCATCAAGTAAATATATTTTATTTTTTTTATCAAGTAATTTCATGTTTGTATTTTATTGAAAAAATGTTAATATCCGACCAATTTAAAAGAAAAAGATAGGAATTTATGGCAAATAGTTATAAAAGAATAGATGCTCATCTATCGAGTTTGGGATATTGTACGCGAGGTGAAGCGAAAAAGTTTTTGAGAATTTTTGAAGTTTTAGTAAAAGATAAAAGAATTTTTGACCCATCTTTAAAAGCTTATCACGACGATATTAAAATTGATAAAGAACCAATAGATGCTGAAACAATCACAATATTATTAAATAAACCTAGTGGATTTATTTGCTCTCATAATGACGCAGGAAGTTTGATTTACTCTTTAATCCCACAACGTTGGAATAGAAGAAATCCAAAAATCTCAACTGTTGGAAGACTTGATGTTGATACAACAGGAGCAATTATTTTAACAGATAATGGTGATTTAAACCATAAATTAACAAGTCCAAAAAGTGATGTAATAAAAGTTTATGAAGCAACTTTGGCTGAACCTTTAAAAGGTGATGAAACACAAATTTTTGCAAGTGGAGAGTTGATGTTAAATGGTGAAAAAAAACCTTTACTTCCAGCAAAACTTGAAGTTATAACTTCTACACAAGTGCGACTTGAGATAGTTGAGGGAAAATATCATCAGGTAAAAAGAATGTTTGCAGCAGTTGGAAATAGGGTAGTTAAACTTCATAGATTAAATTTTGCTGGATTTGATGTAGAAGATTTAAAAGAGGGTGAGTATAAGTTCATAGAACTTTAACACTCCTCTTTTTTTGTTATTGTCCAATCTTTATTTTCTTCTTGAAGTTTATCTATTTGTTTTTGAGTCAAATTTAGATATTTCATAATTTTTCCATCAAAAACAATACAAGAAAAAACTTCTTCTTTTTTAAATAGATTTTTTATAGTTTCAAACATAAATATAACTCTTAATAAAATTTTGCTTTTATTCTATTTTCTAATTCAGCAACAGTCTCTATTGCATCTTTTTCATGATTTGAAAATCCCCAGTTTACTAAAACCGAATCAACTCCTGCATTTGTAGCAGCCATAATATCTTTATGCGAATCTCCAATTAGTTGAGCATTTTGTTTTTCAATATTGTGTTTATCTAAGATTTTATAAACCATTTCTGGATGTGGTTTTGGATTTTTTACACTGTCATATCCCAAAATAGTTGAAAAATATTTTGCTAAACCTACATGATTTAACATCTTATATGCATAAGTAGAGTTAGCATTTGTTGCAACAGCAAGTGTAAAATCACCTTTTAAATCTTCAATTAGTTTAGTAATTCCATCATAAACTACTAAATCACTTAAACAATGTTGATTGTAATACTCTTCAAAAAGTTTTGTTTGTTCTTGTGTAAACTCTTTTGTTCCATAAAAAAACTCTGCTGAATTTATAGTTGGGTCATTTACTTTTTCTAAAATATGATTTTTTTCTAATTTTTCAAAACCTAAATTTTCTCGTACATAATTTATAGTATTTGTAATTGCATATCCACTATCAATCAATGTTCCGTCCATATCAAACATTATCAGACGCATTAAATTCCTTTTTTTTGTATTTTTTATTATATTATGAAAAATATAAGTAAAAAGTTAAATATTTTTTAAATATAGGAGAAATTTTATCTTATTTTAATATTAGAACTGTTACTATTCTTTCATAGGATATTTGTATTAAATCCTCCTACTACTAAATACATATGATTTTGTATCCTATACTCTGAAGTAAATTTGAATACGGGCTTTACAGTTTTTCCCTCTGTAAAGCCTTTTTTTATGCCTTAATAATCTAAAATTTATATACAAGTGAATATAATACCGCTAAATTTTGGGAGTTTCTATGAAAAAAATCTTACCTTTTTTTACAATAATTTTAATAATAGCAATAATTGTTGTAATATTTTTATCTATGTCAAATAGCAAACAAATGGTTGTTTTAAAAGAGGGTAATACAACTTTAACTCCACTTGAAATAGTTTTAGGAAAATATCAAGATAGTGATTGTGGAATGATAATCACTGATTTAACTTATGCCTCTCAAGTTGTTTCAAATGATGGAAAAACTTGGTTTTTTCACGACCACGGTGGAATGGCAAATTGGTTAAGAACAAAAGAGTTTAAAGATAGTGCAAAAATTTGGGTTATGTCAAAAGATACAAATAAATATATTGATGGAAGAACAGCTTTTTATAGTACAACAGAAGCAACTCCTATGAGATATGGATTTGGAGCTTATGAAAACAAACAAGATGGATTTATAACTTTTGAAGAGATGAGTTTAAGAATGCTAAGAGGTGAAACTATGGCAAATCCTGTTTATAAAAAAGAGCTTTTAGGTAAATAATGGAAACAATTAGTATTTTAACAATTATTTCAATAGCTTTTTTAGGTTCATTTGGACATTGTGTGGGAATGTGTGGAGGAATTGTAATTGCTTATTCAAGTACAAAAATAAGAAGTGAATGGTCAAAACAAACACAAACAATTGCTCATCTATTATATTCATTTGGAAGAATTACAACTTATATGATTTTAGGAGCCTTATTTGGTCTTGTTGGTGGAGTTGTAACTTTTGATAATCTTACAAGTGGAATATTTTTACTAATAACTGGTTTTATGATGGTTTTAGTTGGACTTTCACTTCTTGGGAAAATCAAGTTTTTAACAATGCTTGAACATAGTTGTTCAAAATCATCTTTTTATCAAAAAACATTCAAATCACTTTTAGGTTCAGACTCTTTATTTAGTTTTTATCTTTTGGGTATGTTAAATGGACTGCTTCCATGTGGGTTTGTGTATGTTTTTGCAATCACAGCTGCAAGTACAGGAAGTGCATTTTGGGGTGCGATAGTAATGCTTATTTTTGGACTTAGTACAATTCCCGCACTTTTTTCTCTTGGCTTTTTTGTTGGACTTTTCAAACAATCAAATCTTAGAGATTTATTTATCAAACTTGCTTCAATTTTAGTAATAGCTTTTGGAATATATATAGCTTATATCGGTTATGAATATTTAACAGACCCAACAAAAACTATTTTAAATTGTCATATTTAAAAAAATCAATTAAATTTTATAAAGGAGGACAAAATGGTTAAAAAGAAAAAATACTTTAGTTTTTTTGGTATTTTAGCTGCAACTGTAAATAAGAAATTAGAATCTTTAAATTGTATGATTCTTTCTGTTTTATCAAAAGCACCAGCAATTACTAAAATATTGTTACATAAACAATTAAAACCAATGAAATTATATTCAACAAATAACATATAAATAAAAAATTTAGGAAATAAGAAATGCAAAAAAATTTATCTATAAGCTTAGTTGCAAGCTTTCTAATAGCGACAAACCTTTTTTCAGCCGAAAACTTAGAAACAATCACAGTTACAAGTGCTACAAAATCAGAACAATCAATCAAAGATGTTACTTCAAATGTTGAAGTTATAACAAAAGAAGAGATAGAAGAGAAACACTTTACTTCTGTTCCAGAGGCTTTAAATACACTTGCAGGAATTTCATTTGTAAGTAATGGTGGATTAGGTAATTCAACTTCTTTATACTTACGAGGTATGGACTCAAAAAGAGTTTTAGTTTTAATTGATGGAATAAAATATCAAGACCCTTCAAATACTAGTGGTGCTGCACTTGAGCATTTAATGATAAATGATATAGAAAGAATTGAAGTAATTAAAGGTGCTCAAAGTGGTATTTGGGGAGCAGATGCAAGTGCTGGTGTAATAAATATTATTACAAGTTCAGCTAAAAAAGGGTTTCATGGAAATGCTTCTGTGGAAATGGGAAGTTTTCAAACTAAAAAATATGGAATGACAGTTTCTAATAAAACAGATAATTATGATATTGGACTTTCAGCAAATAGAGTATTAACTGATGGATTTTCTTCTCAAGTTCCTTATGGTGAAAATCCGGATGAGTATGTAAAAAATGGTTATAGAAATACAACTGTTAATTTAAAAGGTGGTTATAACTTAACAGATTCTGATAGAATAAGTGCAAATTATAATCATATTAATTCTTTATCGCAATATGATGGAAATACAGGTAATGAAACAAAAAGAAGTGATAATGAATCAAATCTATATTCACTAGCATATAATAAAATTTATGAAAGTCACGATATTAAATTAAAATATGATATTTCAAAATTTGATAAAGAACAATTAGAAGCTACGAAATCTTCGGAAGTAAAAAATTATAATGGTCAAACTACAAGTATAGAATTAACTGATAAAATTTCTTATTTAGATAATGATAATGTAGTTATTGGAGTTAATAAGGAAAAAACTGAAGTTGATTATATAAAAGGAAATAACGATAAAAATGATTCTGAAACAAAAAATAAATCAATATTTTTAACTAATACTAATACTTTTGAAAGATTAGTATTGACTGAATCATTAAGAAGAGATGATTATTCTAGCTTTGGTTCAAAAAATACTGGAAAAATTGGTGCAAAATATTCTATTAATGAAGATTTATCATTTAGTACAAATTATGGAACAGCATACAATGCTCCAAATTTAATACAATCTTTAAATCCTTGGGGAATTTCAAATCCAAATTTAGAACCAGAAAAAGTTAAATCTTTTGATGTATCTTCAACTTATAAAGATTTTACACTTACATATTTTAAAAATAAAGTTGATAATCTTATAAATTGGCAATCTTCAAAATATCAAAATATTGCTGGAACTTCAACTATAGAAGGTTATGAATCAAAATATTCAAAAATGATAATTGAAGATTTATTAATAAACTTAAATTATACTCATTTAAGTGCAAAAAATAGTAAAGAAGAAGATTTAGCTAGACGTCCAAAAAATCAAATAGGTTTTGGAGTTGATTATTATGGAATCAGTAAATTACATTTTAATGTAAATGGTAAATATATTGGTGATAGATATGATAAAGATAATAAAACAGGTGCTGAAACTGGAAACTATACAATTTGGAATTCTGTGATAAATTATGATATAAACAAAACTTACAAAGCATATTTAAAAGTTGATAACATTTTTGACAAATACTATCAAACAGTTGATGGTTATGCAACAGCTGAAAGAAGTGCTTATATAGGATTAAAGGCTAGTTTCTAATATGAAATTTTTTTTATTTATACTTATTTTTTGTGTAAATTTATTAGGAAGTGAGAGAATAGTTACTCTCTCACCTTCTATAAATGAGATTGTATTTGCTTTAGGTGTTGGTGAAAATGTTGTAGCAAATACTAAACATTGTGATTTTCCAGAAGAATCAAAAAATCTTCCAAAAATTGGAGGTTATAACAATATCTCTTTGGAAAAAGTGCTTGAATTAAAACCAACAGTTGTAATTGGACAAGATTATGATGAAAAATTAAACTCAAATTTAAAAGCTTTGGGTATAAAAACTTTAATTTATAAAACAAATACAATCTCATCAATAAAAAATACTATTCTTGATTTAGGAAGTTTTTTCAACAAAACTGAAAGAGCAAAGGAATTAGTATCAAATATTGATAATGCTCTGTCTTCTTTAAATTCAATTATTGAAAATAAAAAGATATTAGTTGTAATTAGTCCGAAAAAATCATTATCAAATCAGATTTATGTAACTGGGAATTTTTTATATTTTGAAGATATTATAAAAGCAAGTGGAAATCAAAATGCTTATAATTCAGAAAATCCTGCACAACCTGTTGTAAATACTGAAAAAATTATAAATATGAATCCAGATATTATAGTTTTATTAGCTCCATTTTTAGATGGAAAAATAGATGAGCAAAAAGAGATAATAAACGCTTGGAAACAACTTCCTATAAATGCTTCAAAAGATGATAATATTTATGCTGTTGATAAACTTTATGCTGGAATTCCAAGCCAAAGAGTGGAGTTTTTTATAAAAGATTTTAAAAAGATATTAGAAAATGTTAGAAATAAAAGATTACAATAGTTTTATTTTGCACGAAATCTCTTTTTTGTTAAAAGAGAATGAAAATTTGATAATTCTTGGTGAAAATGGTGCAGGAAAATCAACTCTAGCAAAGGTTTTATCAAATCTTATTTCAAATGAAAAAGTAAAACTTTTTGGAGAAAATATTTCAAAAATAAGTGATTATAAAAGAGCAAAACTTATAAATTATATTCCACCAAAACTCTCAATTTTTGATGAATATGTAACTTTAAGAGAGTTTTTGGAACTCTCTTTTATTGATAGTGTAAATATTCAAAAAATAGATGAAACAATAAAACTTTTAAATTTGAGAAAATTAGAAGATAAATTTTGTAAATCATTTAGTTCAGGTGAAAAGCAACTTTTACTTCTAGCAAGTGCGATAATGCACAATGCAAAAATCACTATTTTTGATGAATTAACGGCAAATTTAGATATTAGTCGATTAAAAGAGGTTTTTGATATTCTAAATTCTGATTTACTTGAACAAAAAATTATTATCACTCATAATCTTGATTTAGCTTATGCTTTAAAATATAAAGTTCTGTTTCTAAATGATGGCATAATCGAATTTTTTGGAGAACATGATGAATTTTTTTCAAATGAAAATCTAAAAAAATTTTATAACAATACTATTTTAAAATTAGATAATCATTTGGTGGTAAATCTATGAAAATATTTTTATATATAATTAGTGTTATCATAGTTTGTATTGCACCTTTTTGGGGAGAAATACCTATTTCTTTAAAAGATATTTTTGAACCAAATTCAACAACTTATACGATATTTTGGGATTTAAGAGTTTCAAGGGTTTTTTTGGCATTTTTTGTTGGTGGAATTTTGGCATTGGGTGGTTTGATTTTTCAAATTATTTTTAAAAACCAATTAATAACACCATATACATTGGGAATTGCAAGTGGAACGACACTTTTTACAGCTATTTCAATAGTATTTTTTCCAGCTCTTTATATGAGTATTTCCTCTGTTTTTGGTTCTATTATTACTATTTTGATTTTATATTTCATCTCAAAACAGATAAATAAAAGCTCAATTGCAGTCTCTACAAACTCAATTTTACTTATTGGAATTGCTTTATCATATTTTTATAGTTCAGCTTTGATGTTGGTTTTTTATATGAGTAATTTACAAGAAAACTATTCAATAGTTAGATTTACCCTTGGAAGTTTAGATACTGTTGGTTATACAAGTGGAATTGTTGTTATGATTGTAAGTTTAATATTTTATGCAGTTGTACATCTAAATAAAGAGAAAATAAAACTGCTTCTAATTTGCAACGATACAGCATTTTTAAAAGGTTTAAATGTACACAAAATAAATATTTTACTGCTTGTTGTCGTATCTTTAAGTGTAGGGATAAGTATTAGTTTTGTGGGACCCATTGGATTTATTGGGCTTATTATTCCTCATATTATAAAACTTGTTTATAAAAAAAGTGCCGATAAACTATTTTTTCCTGTATTTTTCTTTGGAGGAATATTTTTAGTATTTAGTGATTTGATTTCAAGAAACTTAAATACAGATTCAAGCCTTCCAATTGGTGTGGTAACGGCTTTTATAGGAGCGCCATTTTTTGTATATTTATTAGTTAGAAGAAATAAAAAAGTATAAATTTTTATTTATACTTTTTAGGAGATTCAAAGGAGATTAAAGTTGAATTCTCTTTTGATATATCTTTCCAAGAATTTGTATCAAAATCTATTTCAACAATTGCACAAGTAGGTATATTTTCTATTTCTAAATCACACAAAGAGTTTGCTAAATCGCAAAGTCCAGGATTATGTCCTATAAAAAATATTGTATTAAACGAATTATCTATATTATGAACAACTTTTTTTAAACTTGATAAAGGTGCTTCATAAATAGTTTTATCAAAACTTATTTTATCAATAAAACCAATCTTTTCAGCAATTATTTCTGCAGTTAGTTTTGTTCTAAGTGAGGGTGAAGAGATTATCAAATCAGGTATGATATTTTTTTCTTTTAATAGCTCTGCCATAAAAGGAGCATCTTTTTCACCTCTTTTATTTAAAGGTCTATCAAAATCATCAAGTCTTAAATCTTCCCAAGAAGATTTTGCATGTCTTATCAAAAACAATTTTTTCATCTACAGCCTCCAATGTTTTAATTTATTTTTATCCAAATCACTTTTTAGAGTTTTACAAAGTTGTGGGAAAAACTCTAAAAAATCTTTTTCTAAATAATTTATATTATCAATAACAGTATTTGAATAACCACTTGCTGTTTCTCTTTGTAAAAGTCTAGGAGATAATCTTTTATCCATTCTATCAAAAGAGGTTTTTAATTGATTTATAGTGTGATATTTGTTTAGTAAATCTCTTTCTATCATATTTGTTATAGAGATATTTGCAATATATGGCATAAAAGGAGCTCTTTTATAAGCTTGTGTATAAAAACTATTTGAGAAAGTTTTTAAAGGAATAGTACAAAATTTATCCCAATTTTTAGTCAAAAGATAATCATAAGTTAAATCAACTATCACAGGTTTTAATAAACCTCTTTCTCTTAATCTTTTTTTACTACATGAAATAATTTCATGGGAATCAGTAAATGAATCAATTTTTTTATGGGTTTGCATTCCTTTTTTTATCTCATCAGAAGCATTTTCCCAAACTCGACCTTTTAAAGGGTCAGCTAAAAAATTTCCAATTTGAAAATCTATATCTAATTCTGATAAAAATACATGTGCTAACCAGTTCAAATATTTCCTTTTATTTTTTATATCTATGAAAATTTTATCAAGTTTTTGTGACATTTAGATAATATTTCCTAAAAAAATCACAAGGAGCCAAAATCAAAGCTATATGTATAAGTGCAACGGCATCAAATCAAGGAAAAACTACTCTAACAACAGCACTTTTATATCATTTTAGAAAATCTGTTAGACCTTTTAAAATTGGACCTGATTTTATAGATCCTCTTTTTCATCAAAAAATATGCCAAACTCCAAGTATAAATCTTGATACTTGTATTATGAATGAAGCCCAAGTAAAATGGTTATTCGATAAATATAGTGATAAAAATATCTCTATTCTTGAGGGAGTTATGGGGTTTTATGATGGTATGGATAAAAATGCTTCTGCTTATGATGTAACAAAACTTTTAAATGTTCCAACAATCATAGTTTTAGATGCAAGTGGTTCATATATAACTTTAAGTGCAATTATAAAAGGTCTTAAAACTTATCAAGAAGGAAATACTATAAAAGGTGTGATTTTTAATCATGTGGGTTCAAATAGTCATTTTGAATTGATAAAAAATCAAGTTGAAAAAGATTTTGATGATATAGAAGTTTTAGGTTGGATTGAAAATAGACTTGATACTTTGGATTCTACACATCTTGGACTTGATTTAAAAGATAATGAGTTTGAAAAACTTGAACATATTTCAAAAGAGGTTTTAAAACATATAGATTTAGAAAAATTAGAAAAAATTGCAGAGTTTACAGCTTCTAAAACAGAAGATTATCCCTTTGAAAAAATAGAAAAATATAATAAACACATAACTTTGGTAAATGATGAAAATTTCTCTTTTTTATACCATGATAATTTGGAGTTTTTAAAAGAGAGTTTCGAAAAAGTAACAATAGTAAATGCTATAAACAACGAAATTATTCCAAGTGATGCAGATATTGTTTTTATTGTTGGTGGTTATATTGAAACTTCAAAAGCTTATGAAAAAATAGAAAACTCAAATGATTTTAAAAACTCATTATTAACTCATGCAAAACAAAATAAAGCAATTTATGGTGAATGTGCTGGATTACTATTTTTATCAAACAGAGTTGATGATAAAAAAATGATGGGATTATTAGATTTGGATTTTACTTTAGGAAAAAAGTTTTATCGAATGGGATATTATGAAAATGAATTAGGAATCACAGGTCATGCTTTTCATTTTACAAAACTTATAGATGAGCAAAAAGTAGGGGAATACAAACTTTATAAAAAAAATAGTAGTGATGGAACTTATGCTGCATTTAAAAATAATAATGTTTTTGGAACATATCTTCATACAATGTTTAGGAATAATTTTAATAAGATTAAAAAATATTTGAATTTATAGAGTATTATAATTTTTACTTATGAAAAATAAAACAAACTTTAATTTTTATAAGTTATAATTATGAATTAATTATTAGAAAAACAAATTATTTTCCAGTTGGATTTAGTTTTGCTTTGAGTTTTTTTGGTAGATGAGCGAAAACCATTGTACTATTTTTGATAAATTTTTCCTTTTCAAAAATTGCAATATCTAAACTCATTGTTTCAGTTTTAAAGTTTAGAAGTTTGATAGTTTGATTTCTCTCTTCAAAAAAGAGATTTTCTTTACTTAAATCAATTATTAACTTTTTACTTTTTGCCAAAATAGACCTTTTAATTTTTTCTAATTATAATAAATTATTCTTAATAGGATTTATAATGCAAGTACAAGAGAGCATAAAATCGATTCCCTCAAACAGATTACAATTTTTCCCTATAATGATGTTTGCTACCATTATGGGTTTAGGTGGTTTAACTTTAGTATATGAAAGATTAAATGCAATTTTTTCTTTTCCAAATTATTTAGCTTTATTTATGTTGGGTATTTCTACTTTTTTATTTTTTTTAGTTTTGATTTTTTATATTTTAAAACTAATAAAATATAAAGATGAAGTTAAAAAAGAGTTTTCTCATCCAATAAGAGTAAATTTTTTTGCTGCGTTTTCTATATCAATGTTAATTTTATCGATTGATTATAGACATTATTATACAAATGTATCAGAACTATTTTTTGTTTTTGGAGCAATTTTTCATATCTTTTTTACCTATTACACCATTAGATTTTGGATAAACAACAATCTTGAAATGCAACATTCAAATCCAGCTTGGTTTATTCCTATTGTTGGGAATTTGATAGTTCCAATTGCTGGAAAAGGTTTTGTAGATGATTCAATATTATATTTTTATTTTTCAATTGGAATTTTCTTTTGGATAATTTTATTTTCAATAATTTTAAATAGAATTATTTTTCACAATCAATTTGCTCCAAAATTTATGCCAACACTTTTTATTTTAATTGCACCTCCTTCTATTGGATTTATCTCTTATATAAAATTAACTGGAAGTTTAGATTTTTTTGCTCAAATTTTATTTAATTTAGGGCTATTTTTTACAATTTTAGTTTTTGTTATGTATAAAAACTTTGTAAAAATCAAATTCTTTATCTCTTGGTGGGCATTTACTTTTCCAATGGCAGCAGTTACTTTAAGTACGATTTTGATGTATGAATTAACTCAAAAAGGGATTTATTCTATTTTTTCTTATGTTTTAACTTTTATTACAACAATAATTGTTTTATTAGTTGCAATTCAAACTATTAAACATATGATGAAAAAAGAGATTTGTATTATGGAGTAATTAATTTAAAAAGATATAATACCCCTTCTAATTTAAAATATTAAGGTTTTGCGAATGTCAAAAAATAAGAATGTTATTTTATATGGGGTTTTATCTTTAATTATCATAGGTGCAATCTATTTTATACCTATGTTTTTAAATGACCCTTTTGAAAAAATTAAAACAGAAATTTTACAAACAAATAAAACTCTTCCAAAAATGGTAGATGAAGAGACTAGACTTGAGTTAGTTCAGTTTGTAGATAAAAAAATTGAAACTTATTACACTTTAGTAAAAATAACTAAAGAAGAAGTTGATGTTGAAAAAATAATTCCAGGTGTAAAAGAATCTTTAAAAAATAGTATTTGTGGAAAACAAAATTTTTTAGATAATTTGTCAAAAGGTGTTGATTACTCATTTACATACAAAGACAAAAATTCTGAATTAATTTCAACAATAATTATTACAAAATCAGATTGTAAATAAAATAAAATTTTTTTAATATAAGTCTAAAGTGTTATAATAAATCCTATTAAAAAATTTGAAGGATTTATTATGGAATTTAGATATATAGGAAAAAGTGGGCTTAGGGTATCTTCAATTTGTATGGGAACTATGACTTTTGGTTCAACTACAACAAAAGAAGAGGCTTTTAAAATTATGGATAAAGCTTATGAAAATGGAATAAACTTTTTTGATACAGCAGAACTTTATCCAGTTCCTCCAAAAGCAAATACAACTGGAATAACTGAACAAATTGTTGGGCAATGGCTTAAAACAAAACCAAGAGATTCAATAATTCTTGCAACTAAAGTTGCAGGTGCTGCTTCAGGATGGTTTGTGCCACCAATTAGACACGGTTTAACTGCAATTGACTCTTTTCATATAAAAAGAGCAGTTGAAGGAAGTCTAAAAAAACTTCAAACAGATTATATCGACCTTTATCAAATGCATTGGCCAGATACAATTGTACCTATTGAAGAGAGTTTAAAAGCTTTTGATGAGTTGGTAAGAGAAGGAAAAGTACGATATATCGGAACTTCAAATGATAGTGCTTATGGATTAACAAAAGCAAATGAAACTTCAAAATATAAAAATCTAACTAGATTTGAATCAATTCAAAACAATTTCTCACTTTTAAATCCAAGATTTTTAGATGAATTAGCAAATGTTTGTCGAAGAGAAAATATTTCACTACTTCCATACTCTCCAATAGCAGGTGGAGTTTTAAGTGGAAAATACAATGGTGGTTTTTATCCAACTGATGCAAGATTTACAGCTTACAAAAACAATCAAAGTGTAAGAGTTCAAGCTATGGCAAATAGATTTGTAAATGATAAAACATTAGCTGCAACTGCAAGATATATAGAATTAGCTCGTGAATATGGGATTTCACCTGTAACTTTGGCAGTTTCATATTCTAAGCATTTTGATTTTATAGCTTCAACAATCATAGGAGCTAGAGTTTTAACTCAACTTGATGATTCTTTAAAGGCATTTGATTTTAAAATAGGTGATGAACTTTTATTAAAAATTGAACAAATTCAAAAAGAGATTTTATATCCTATGGGATAACTTTTTTTTATATCATTTAATAACATTTAATGTAGTTTTCACTAAAATATAGGTTATTTCTGCAAAAGGATAAGGATGCAAGACTTGAGTATTAATAAAAAATTTACTTTAACAAACGTTATAGTGACTTTATTAGTTTTAGTTATAGGTTATTTTATATTGAATAAATATAAAAATGATTTGACAGAGGAAGTTTATAATGATGTCAAAATAGAGTTAAACGCTTTAACTGTTTTAAAAATTGAAGGAAAATTAGAAGCAGGTATTTCAAATGCAATTTCTATTTCTAATGACTCTTCAATAAAAGAAGCTTTAGCTAACAATGACAGAGAATTAGCAATCAAAACTTTAGCTAATTTATCAAAAAGTATGAAAGAATCAACACCTTTTCAAAATATTCAGATTCATTTACATACAAAAGATAATCACTCTTTTTTAAGATCATGGCAAGCTGATAAATTTGGGGATGATTTAAGTTCTTTCAGACCAAGTGTAGT
Organism: Arcobacter ellisii; assembly: GCF_003544915.1. Classification (NCBI taxonomy): domain Bacteria; kingdom Pseudomonadati; phylum Campylobacterota; class Epsilonproteobacteria; order Campylobacterales; family Arcobacteraceae; genus Arcobacter; species Arcobacter ellisii. The sequence continues at coordinate 1,341,700 of NZ_CP032097.1, forward strand.
AAAAGTTAATACAGACAAAAAAGCAATTAATGGTTTTGAAATAGGTAATGCAGGACTTGGAATTAGATCTGTTGTTCCTATTTTTGATTCAAATAAAAATCATGTTGGTTCATTAGAGTTTATGCAAGGAATTAATTCTGTTGCTAGTTCATTTGACCAAGAGAAAAAAGCCTTTTTATTACTAATGGATTTATCTTTAGCAACTGCTGATGTAAAAGCAGAAAATAAATTAGATAAATATCTTATTTCTCAAAAGTTTATAAATAAAGATTTTTTAGAAGATGCTAAAAAAATAAACTTTAGCAAACTTTTAAATGATAGTTTTTTAATAACAGATAAATATTTTTATAGTTATGTAGATATTACTGATTTTACAGGGAAAAAATTAGGAATTGCTTTAATTGCTGAACCAATTGACTCTGTAAAAGTTGCAATAGATCATGCTTCTTATATTATTTGGGTTGCCTTAATTATTTTGATTGTTGCAGTATTAATTATCATGGTAATTTCGTTGGTAAATATGAGAAACAATATTTTACTTCCTATTCTTAATCTTAAAAATTCAATTGAAAGTATTTCAAATAATTCAACTGAAAGAACAAGAATTGAAGTGAAATCAAATGATGAAATAGGTGATGTTGTAAATAGCTTTAATAATTATTTAGATTCAATCGAAAAAGGTTTAATTCAAGACCAAATTGTAATAGAAGAATCAAGAACAATTATTGAAAAAGTTAATGCTGGATTATTAAATGATAGAATTAAAGGAAAAGCTAATTCAGCTGGTGTTGATTCTTTAGTTAATGAAATTAATAATATGATAGAAAGAATGCAAAAAAATCTAACAATTTTAAGTGAATCTTTAGTTGCTTTATCAACTGCAAAATATGATTATCAAATTCCACATATAGATAATTTAACTGGAATTATCGCTTCTTTATTAAGTGGTACAAAAGTTACACAATCTTCATTAAATGAAATTATGTGTTTAATTGAAAAATCAAATAATGAATTAGCTTCTAGTTCAACACAACTTGCAAATGCTTCTAAAAAATTAAGTGATTCATCAAATACACAAGCAGCATCTTTAGAAGAAACAGCAGCAGCTATTGAAGAAATCTCTGCAACAGTTACAAGAAGTAGTGAAAATGCTATTCAAATGGCTTTATATGCAAAAAATGTTACAAAATCAAGTGATACAGGAAAAGAATTAGCACATAAAACAGCTATTTCAATGGATGAGATAAATAATCAAGTTCAAGCAATCAATGAAGCTATTTCTGTAATCGACCAAATTGCATTCCAAACAAATATTCTAAGTTTAAATGCAGCTGTTGAAGCTGCAACTGCTGGAGAAGCTGGAAAAGGATTTGCTGTTGTTGCAGCAGAAGTGCGAAATCTAGCAAGTAGAAGTGCAGATGCTGCAAATGAAATAAAAACAATAGTTTCAAATGCAACAATTAAAGCAAAAGAAGGAAAAGAGATTACTTCAAAAATGATTGAAGGATATAATGAGTTAAATGAAAATATTGTTGTAACTACAAAACTAATTGATGATGTGGCAACTGCATCAAAAGAACAACAAAAAGCAATGGCTCAAATTAATGATACAGTTAATTCACTAGACCAAGCAACTCAACAAAATGCAGCTCTTGCATCAACTATCAATGATATGGCTGTAAAAACTTCGATTTTAGTAACACAACTTGAAAGTACGATAAATCAAACAAGTTTTGATAAAAATGCACACAAAAGAGTTTGCGATACAAATTTAATTATTGATATAAATAGATTAAAATCTGATCATATTAATTTCAAAAATGTTAATTTTGCCCAATGTAAAGAGGGATTCAAATTTACAGTTAAAAATGCACATGAGTGTAATTTAGGTAAATGGATAGATTCAAATGAAAATAAAGCTTTTGCAAAAACAAAAGAGTGGGAAGATTTAAAAATTGCACATAAAAAAGTGCATGAATTAGTTCAAGAAACAGTTTATTTATATGCTGCTAAAGCAGAAAATGAAAAAATCTTCTCTACAACAAAAGAGATGGAAAATAATATAGAAATAGTATTTGATTTATTAAATAAAATCAGAGAAATTAACTGTTCTAACTAACTACAAACAAAAGAATTTTGAAGATTTTTCTTCAAATTCTTTTATCTATATAAAAGCCTAATAATTCCAATAACAAACAGAGTTAAAGCCATTTGTTTTAATTCTTTATCATACAAAATCATAAATATCGATGTAAAAATTAATCCAAATGATAAAATAATTGGTTTTATAAAACTTTTTATCTCTTTTGAGATAAATTCTAACTGATTGTTTGATATTTCAATTTTAAGTTCACCATTACTAGCTTGTTTTATAACTGATTTTAAATTTTTTAGCGTAAAAGGAATATCTTTTATTTCATCAACTAATGTTTCAATAATACTATCTTTTGCTCCAAGGGCTTTTGGAAGATTTTCTTGTAAAATTGGCAAAATATCTTTTATACCATTAAAATTTTCTATATAAGTTGTACCTAAACCTTCGATAATTGCACTAACTCTTAAAATATATATTGCATCACTTGGAAGTTTAAATGGCATTTTTCTTGTGCTTTCTAAAACTTCAAAAGCTAGTTTTTGCATTGATTCACTACTTAAATTGTCATTTGAAAAGATATCAAACATTTTGCTTGTAAATTCAGCTAATTCACTTGTTGGTGCTTCATAGGCAATTGTTCCTAATCTTTTACTAGCACTTATATAAAGCTCATAATCTCTTTCATTTGCAGCTTTAATAAGCTCAATTATTGCTATTCTTGAAGAGTTTGGAACACTTTTTACCATTCCAAAATCAAGTAAAATTATTTGACCATCTTTTGAAATCAAAAGATTTCCAGGATGAGGGTCTGCGTGAAAATAGCCATTTATTAACATCTGAGTTGTGTAAAAGTTTACAAGGGTTCCTATAATTTTATTAAAATCAATTTTTTCTTTTAAAATATTTTCTTTGTCATCAAATCTAAAACCTTCTTCAAAACTCATAACCAAAGCATCATCACAAGATAAATCAATAAAAGGTTTTGGAAATTTTATACCACTATCTTTATACATTTGCGAAAATTTAATCAGGTTTTGTAATTCTTGATTTAGACTAACTTCTTGTAAAATCATTGAAGAAAACTCTTTTATAACAGCTTCTATGGAATTTTTAGTATAAAAAGAGAATAGGGGATTAAATAAAAAGTTAAAAATATTTATAATTTTTATATCAGCAATTACTCTTTTTTTGATACCTTTTCTTCTTAATTTTACAGCAACTTTTGTATCATCAAATAAAACTGCTTTATGAACTTGACCTATTGAAGCACAAGCAATAGGAGTTTTGTCAAAAGTTTTAAAGCTGTTGTTTTCAAAAGCTTTATTAAAAACTTCTTCAAATTCACTATTATTCATAGGTGGTAATTTATCGTGAAGCTCTTTTAACTCATCTAAATATTCTTGAGAAAAAAAGTCAGCTCTTGTTGCTAACACTTGAGCCAATTTTATAAAACTAGCTCCTAAAGTAGTGATTGTATCTTTTAGTTTTTGAGGTTTTAAAGGTTTTAGACCTAAAAAACTCTCTTTTCTTTTGATAACTAAATAAATAGTTAATAAAAACAAAAAGACTTTATATACTCTATTTGGTGAGTATAAATTTAGGGTTTTAAAAAACTCTTTTATTTTAAATCCTCTTTTAATTTTTGTAAATCTTCTTTAGTTGCAAGTCCCAATTCATCAATTATCTCTTTTAGAGTAGATTTTAGTTCAGCTTTAAATTTTTCATCACTTTCTTTACCTTTTTGTTCTAGTGATTCCAAAAAACTTTTTACATCTTTTGTATCAAGTTTTCCTTTTTCTTCTAGTTTTTTTAGTTCATCTTCTATTTTTTCTTTTAAAACTAACGCTCCACCAAGTCCTGTAAAAATAAGCTCTTTTAACATAGAATATCCTTTTTATTTTATTGTTTTAATATATAACGAAGAAAAGTTTTTTAGTAGTTGTTTTTTGTCTTTTTATAGTTTAATAAAAAATAAGAGTTTAAAGTTGATAGAGATACTATTCGCTAAAACTAGCAAAAGCACCTTCAACACTTGGAATAGTTTTATAATGAGTTTTTGTTAGTCTTACATTACTTGTTTTAAGATCACATATTGCGATTCTAAAACTTGAACCCATAATTGGTTCTACAACACAAATGATTTTATCTTCAATTTGTCTTGTTACGTAAATTGTACCTTGTAAAGCTGGAAAAAAATATTTTGGATAACTTAATGGTGTTATTTCAACTATATCTATATTTTCTTGATTTTCAAGAGTTTGCATAACTTTCATAGCATCTTCATAATTTTCAAATTGAATACACCAATCATCAAATTTTTTATTGAAATGTTGTAAATCTTCATCAAGAAAACCACCTGCTATTGATTGTAAAGCAAAAATAGACACAAAAAACACCTTGAAATATACATAATTTTAAAAACGGATTTTAACATAATAGAATAAAATTAACATCATATTTACTCATAAGAGTGTAAAATCAATTCAAATATTAAATTAAGGTTATTAAGTGCAAATTAGAGTTTATTACGAAGATACAGATTGTGGAGGAGTGGTTTATCACTCTAATTATTTTAATTTTTGTGAAAGAGCAAGAAGTGAACTTTTTTTTAAAAAAGGTTTATCACCACATAACAAAGATGAATTTTTTGTAGTTAGAAGTTCAACGGCTGATTGGATAAAACCTGCTGTATTTGGAGATATTTTAAAGATTAATACAAAACTTGTTGAAAAAAAATCAGCTTCTATCATGATGTATCAAGAGATATTAAGAGATGATGAAGTTTTATTTAAGGCTACTTTTAAATTAGCTTTTTTAAAAAATTTTAAACCTTCAAAAATTCCTTTGGATTTTTTTGAATTATTTAATTAGGAAAAAATTATGTTAAAAATTTTATTTATATCTTTGTTTTTGGTTTTAAATTTATATTCAAGTGAAGTTTTTATTCTTCCAAATGACTCAAAAAAAGCACAAGAACAAATAAGTTCAACTCTTTTGGATGCAAAATTTGAGATTTTTATTGCAATGTACAATTTTTCATATAAAAGTTTTGCAAAGGATTTGATAAAAGCCTCAAAAAATGGTGTAAAAGTAACTGTTTTATTTGATGATAAAAAAACAAAAAAAGATGATGAAGTTTTAGATTTATTAAAAGAGAATGGAATAAAAACAATAATCAATAAAGATAAAAACAAAATGCATTTAAAAGTTGCTTTAATTGATTCTTCTAAAGCCATTATTGGAAGTACAAATTGGACAAAAGAATCATTTGAAGAAAATTATGATTTAATTTATATAACTGATGATAAAAAAGTTATAGATAAGATAGTTGAAATAAAAGAAATATTCAACTAAAAGCATTAAAATTGTATCATATGAATAAAAAAATTTAAAAAGGATTTTTTGGTGTTAGAAATATTTGTTATAGGTTTTTGTGCCTATTTTGCATTTAATATTTATACTTCTTTTATGCAAATTGGTTTTGTAAAAAATGCAAAAACTTTTCAAGCTATTATATTAGATTCAGCAAAATATGAAGAGGCTGCTAATTATTCAATAGAAAAAGAGAAACTTGCTATTGTTTCAACTTTTTATGATTTTGTATTATTTATTTTATGGATTGGTTTTGGATTATCTTATTTGGATTCATTAGTTCAAATTGAATCTTTTTGGTTAAAAGCCGTTGTTTTTGTGGATCTGTTTATAATCATAAACTGGATTTTAACTCTACCATTTGAACTTTATTCAACTTTTAAATTAAATAAAAAATATGGTTTTTCAAATATGACACCAGCACTTTTTATAAAAGATACTATAAAAACTGGAATTTTATTTTTAGTTTTTGGTTCACTTGTAATTGCAGGAATTTCATTTATTATAAATAGTTTCTCTTCTTGGTGGATTTGGGGATTTGTTTTTATTTTTGCTGTAATAATTTTAATAAATATGCTTTATCCAGTGATTCGAGATAAAATGTTTGATAAATTTGAAAAATTAAAAGATAAAGAGTTAGAAGCAAAAATCGAAAATCTTTTAAATGAAGTTGGATTTAAAAGTAGTGGAGTTTTCAGCGTTGATGCAAGTAAAAGAGATAATAGACTAAATGCTTATTTTGGTGGTTTAGGTGCAACTAAAAGAGTAGTTTTATTTGATACTTTAGTTGAAAAATTAACACACAATGAGTTACTTGCTGTTTTAGGACATGAATTAGGACACTTTAAAAATGGTGATATTGTAAAAAATATTGGAATTATGGGTGTTGTTATGTTTATCTTTTTTGCTATTTTTGGAAATTTACCTGATGAACTATTTTTAGGATTATCATTAAACAATGAACCTTATGCGATTATTACTGTGTTTTTGATATTTTCTCCTATTTTATCGTTTTTCTTGATGCCATTAATCTCTATGATTTCAAGACATAATGAATATGCAGCCGATGAATTTGGGTCAAATTTACAATCAAAAGAGGATTTAGTGAATGCTTTATTAAAACTTGCAAATGAAAATAAATCATTTCCTTTATCACATCCTTTATATATTTTCTTTTATTATTCTCATCCACCTTTAGTTGAGAGATTTAAAGAGCTTGGATATGATGTAAAAAGTTTAAAATTTAGCGAGAATAAATAGATGTTAAGTCAAGGAATAATTGAAGTTAATTATCTTACTTTAATAGTTGCAATAATTGCCATAATATCTGGATTATTGATAATATTACAATTCTCAAGACAAAAATATGAAAATCAATTAAAAGTTTTACAAGATGAAGCTTTATTAAAATTAAAAGCATTAAATGAAAAAATTGAGTTAAATCATAGTTATTATGAGGCTCAAATAAGCACTTTGAATAATGCAAATAGAAAACTAGAAGAAGAAAAAAAACTTATTAAAGAGAGTTTTGAAGATAAATTAAAGATTTTAGAAAAACACTCTTCACAAATAAATTCAAATACAGTTGAAACTTATGAATTTAAACTTTCAAGTTTGGCAAAGATGGCAGAAGCAAAAGAGAAACAATTACTTAGAGAATTTGAAATAAAAGAAGAAAATTTTAATGAAAAAATAACTCTTTTAGAAGAGTCAAAAAAACAATTAAAAATAGAGTTTGAAAATCTTGCTAATAAACTTTTTGATGAAAATCAGAAAAAATCAACTCTAAATTTAACACAAGTTTTAACTTCATTTAAAGACCAATTAGACTCTTTTGGAAAAAGAGTTAATGAGATTTACAATGAAGAAACAAAACAAAGAACCACCCTTTTAACAGAGATTAAAAATCTAAAAGATTTGAATAATCAAATCTCAACAGATGCTGTTAATTTAACAAAAGCTTTAAAAGGTCAAAATAAGACTCAAGGTGATTGGGGAGAGATGATTTTATCATCTATTTTAGACCAAACAGGACTTAGAGAAGGGAAAGAATATACTATTCAGGGCTCATTTAATGATAATGATGGAAAACGATTAAGACCCGATGTTATTGTTCATTTACCATCAAAAAAAGATATTGTTATTGATTCAAAAGTATCTTTAAACGCTTATATAAATTATTGTAAAACTGAAAATGAAGAACATAAATTAGCTGCTTCAAAAGAGTTAGTTAAATCTATTATTTCTCATATAAAAGCTCTTAGTTCAAAAAGATATGAAGAGATAGATGGTGTTAGAACACTTGATTTTGTGTTGATGTTTATTCCTGTTGAAGGTGCTTTTATCCTTGCAACTTCAACTGATGATAATCTATTTAAGTTAGCTTTTGAAAATAATATTATGTTAGTTTCTCCATCAACTTTATATGTAACTTTAAGAACAATAGAAAATATTTGGAGAAATGAACATCAAAATGAAAATGCTTTATTGATTTCAAAAAAAGCAGCTGATTTATATGATAAATTTGCCTCTTTTGTAGCTGATATTGAAGATATTGGAGTTAATATAAATAGAACTCAAAAAGCTTATGATAGTGCAATGAATAAACTAACTTTAGGAAATGCAAATCTTATAAAAAGAGCCGAAGAGTTTATAGATTTAGGTGTAAAACCTAAAAAACAGATTTCAAATAAATTGATAAATTCTCAAGAGGAATAGAATATGGATTTAGCCATAACTTTAGCAAATAATTTTTTAGCATTGTTAGATGCAATGGCTATTTATATTTTGATTGGGCTTTTAATAGCTGGATTTTTAAAACAAATAGTTCCTGATGATTTTATAATAAAACATCTAGGAAGTGGAAATATTAGTTCAGTTATAAAAGCTACTGTTTTTGGAATACCACTTCCAGTTTGTTCATGTTCAGTTATTCCTTTAGCTCAAAGTCTTAGAAAAGAGGGTGCTAGTAAAGGTGCTGTTCAAAGTTTTTTGATTTCAAGTCCAATAACTGGAGTTGATTCGATTTTAGCAACTTACTCTTTTTTTGGTTGGTTTTTTACAATTTACAGAGTTGTTTCATCAATGATAATTGCAATACTTACTGGAATAATTCAAAATATTTTTGATAAAGAAGAAAAAAAAGTAGAAGAAGAGGAAACTTCATCTTGTTCTTGCCATTGTTCTTGTAGTTCTCAAAAATCAATTAAAAAACCTTTTTCTATAAAAGAGGTTTTTTCTTATGCTTATGTAACTTTATTTAAAGATATGGTAAAACCACTGTTTATTGGACTTTTATTTGCCACACTTTTTACTACCTTAGCTCCAAAAGAGTACACAAGTTTGCTTTTTGAAAATCAAATACTTACATATTTTGTAATAATTTTATTTTCAATGCCTTTATATATTTGTGCAACTGCATCTTTACCAATTGCAGCAGCATTAATAATAGAAGGAATGAGTCCAGGAGCAGCTTTTATACTTTTAAGTGCTGGACCAGCAACAAGTTTAATAACAATGAGTGTTGTTTATAAAAGTTTAGGAAAAACTTCGTTGATTATATATTTAAGTGTGATTGCTGTTTTATCTTTATTTTTTGGTTATATTTTTGATACATTTTTTTCAAATCTACAAATATTAAATTTTAGTTTAGAAGAAGAAAACAGCTCTTTAATCTCTCAACTTTCAAGTTTTATTATGCTTGCTTTGATGTCATATTATTTAATAAAACCTTGGTTAAAAAGAAAAAAAGAGAGTTCTTGTTGTAGTTCAGGTTCTTGTCATTGATTTTTTTTAAATAATCTAAGTAAATTTAGATTATTTAAAATATAGATGGCAATTATTGTAAATATTGTTCCTATTATTACATTAAAAGTTATCTCTTCCCCTAAAAATATAGCTCCAATAGAAAGTGCACTTGCAGGAACTAAAAAGATATAAGATGAAACCTCTTTTGCACCAAGTTTTGTAGCTCCAATGAAATAAATAGAAGTAGCAAAAGTTGTACTTAAAATAGTAATAACAAACATATTAAACCAGAAAATAAAATCAAAATCTACAATTTTATGGAAAATATTTCCATCTACAAAAAATACAAAAAGCGTAAAACTTGAAACTATATAAGTATAAAAAGTAAAAACAAAAGCATTTATTTTTGTAGCTTTTGAAGTGATAATCGTCAAAATTGACCATAAAAAAGCAGCTAATAAAAAATATATATTATCTTTTGAAAATATCTCATTTAGATTAAAATTCCAAATATTTAGCATATTTAAAACCCCAAAAGCACCAAGAATCAAAGCAAAAGAGTGTTTTAAACTAATAGTTTTTTTATTTAATAAAGCAATTAATATAAAAGTTATTATTGGAATTAAAGTAGTTACTAAAGCCCCACCAAAACTTCCAGTTCCATGTTGAACACCTAAAAACATAACTATACTATAAAGGGTTAAAATCACTGAAGCAATTAAAATAAAGATAAAAGATTTTAAATCAAATTTAAAAGAGAGTTTGAAAAAATAGATTAATGGAAACATAGATATAAAACAAATACCCATTCGAAGAAATACTAATTCATACTCATTTACATAGTTTGTTAAAACTTTGGTGCTAATCCATGAAGCACCCCAAAAAATCATGGCAAAAACCATTAAAATATGAAATAAGTTTTTATTCATTATTTTAATTGGTTTAATAATAATATATCTACCAAATCTCCAGATTTTAAATCTTTACTATCTTCATCTTGAATTAAAAGAGCAGGGCTTTCAAGCATATTTGTTAAAATTGCACTTGTTCCCTCTTTTTTTCCTTCAAAATCAATAACATATTCACCATTTAAATATTTTACATTACAAGCAGTAAATACAGTTTTATCTGTTTTTTTAGGGAAATCTTGAGTTATTTTTGCTTTAATTATTGGTAAAGATTCATTTGAGTTTCTAAATTTATAAATTAGAGGTAAAACATAAAGTATTGCACAAACAGTTGAAGAATAAGCAAATCCAGGAAGAGCCACAATGATTTTTTTATCTTTAAGTGCAATTAAAATATGCATTCCAGGTTTGATTGATACACCATGAAATAAAACTTCAGCTTTTAATTTATCTTTGATTACATCTTGAACAAAATCATAATCTCCAACACTAACTCCACCAGTTGTTACAACAATATCAGCTTTTTGTAAAGCTGTTTCAAATAGATTTGCAATAGAGTCTATGTCATCTTTTACAACACCCATTTGTAAAACTTCTGCACCATTACTTTTAAATAAAACTTCTAAAGTAAGATGATTTGAACTTCTAATTTGAGAATCATTTGTTTGAATTTCACCTAAATCTAAAACTTCACTTCCTGTACTTGCAACCGCAATAATTGGATTAACAACCACTTCAATCATTGAAATATTTAATGATGCTAAAACACCAATTTCTGCAAATCCAATTTTTGTTCCTTTTTTTATTAGAACTTCATCTTTTTTATAATTTTCCCCCATTTCTCTTACAGCAAAAGCAAATGGAACATCTTTTTTTATTTTAATTTTATTCTCAATTACTTCAACATTTTCAATAGGAATTAAAGTATCACTACCTTTTGGCATAAGTGAACCTGTAAAAGTTTTTATACATTTATTTAAACTAACTTCAGATTCAACAACATAACCAGCAGGATTTTTTGCAATTATTTCTAAAAACTCACTTTTTAAATCTTCATATCTAATTGCATAACCATCCATTGCAGAAGTTGGAAATTCTGGGCTATTATGATTTGCTATCACATCTTTTGCTAAAATTTTTCCTAATGCTTGAGTAATAAACAGTTTTTGTGTAGTTTGTTTTGTTAATTGAATATTATTTAATATTTCAATAGATTTTTTGTAACTAATAAAATTTCGCATATTAAATTTATAACTTTTTTAATTGATTATATTTATGTATCATAATTTGTTCAAATAACATTGCTCCAAAGCCCACTGGTAATTCGCTATTAGCTTTTTCAACTGATAAAATAATATTTCTTATTTGTTCTTCAGTCATATTCATAGCCAATGGTAAGATAGTTTCTTTAATTTTTTCTCTAAAAAGTGTCTCTTCTTCTAATGTCATTTTGTATCTTTGTATAATATTTATGAAATTATATATTTTTTATCTAAAACTTGAGTAAAATCTAACCATTTTATGGAAATTAAATTATTTTTTTTGAACAAAAGATGTTCTAAAAATTAGATGTAAAATAGTATTAAACCTTTTTTGATATAATCACAAAAAAATTATAGGAATAATATATTGGTTGAATTAAGTAAAAAAATTTCTACAATTGTAGGTAAAACTAATGCTGAATATGGATTAATTAAAGAGGGTGATAGAATATTAGTTGGATTTTCTGGTGGAAAAGATTCTTTAACGCTAATTCATGCCTTAAATAGAATAAAAAAAATAGCTCCATACAATTTTGAATTTAAAGCTGTAACTGTAACTTATGGTATGGGCGAACAAGTTGAGTTTTTAAGTAATCATTGCAAAGAACATGGAATTGAACACGAAATAATTGATACTCAAATTTTTGAATTAGCTGGTGAAAAAATCAGAAAAAATTCATCTTTTTGTTCATTTTTTTCAAGAATGAGAAGAGGGTATTTATACTCAACAGCACAAGAACAAGGATATAACAAAGTAGCTCTTGGGCATCATTTAGATGATGCAATGGAATCATTTTTTATGAATTTCTTTTATAACGGAACAATGCGTTCTATGCCTCCAATTTATAAAGCAGAAAATGGTTTAGAAGTTATAAGACCACTTATTTTTTGTAGAGAGAGACAATTACGTGCATTTGCAAATACAAATGAAATCAATGTAATTGGTGATGAAGCTTGTCCAGGTCTTAGATTTGATGTAAAAATGCCACATGCAAGAGCAACAACAAAAGAGTTATTAGCAAAACTTGAAGAAGAAAATCCTAAAATTTTCGTTTCAATGAAAGCTGCTTTTAGCAATATTCAACTATCAACATTCTTTTATAAAGATATAAAAGAATTAACAGATGAAGTAACGGAAGAAGATAATATTATATGAAAATATTAGTATCTTCTTGTTTATTGGGAGAAGATGTTAGATATGATGGAAACAATTCATCTATCGCATTTGATCCAAAATTTCCATTCTCACTAAAAGAATTATTTATGGATATTTTATGTGAAAATGAAATCTATTCATTTTGCCCAGAAGTTGCAGGAGGTTTGCCAATTCCTCGAATCTCAGCTGAAATAGTAAAAAATGATAAACCTTTTATAGTAAAAAATCAAGAAGGGCTTGATGTAACAATAAATTTTTTATTAGGTGCAAAAAAAGCTTTAGATATTTGTAAAGAAGAGAATATAAAGGTTGCTCTTTTAAAATCAAAATCTCCATCTTGTGGAAATAAAGAGATTTATGATGGTACTTTTTCTTCTAATTTGATTAATGGTCAAGGTTTAACAGCAAAATTACTTGAAGAAAATGGAATAAAAGTATTTAATGAAAATGAATTAAAAGAGTTAAATAAGTTTATAAAAACTAATAAATAGTTTTTATAAACTCTCATTTACTAAATTTGAAAGTCTTAATGGGTCTAATGCACCTGAAACTCTCTTTTTCTCTATTCCATTTTTATAAACAATAAGTGTGGGAATAGACATAATTGAAAATTTTCTTGATAAAGTTTGTTCTACTTCTGTATTAACTTTAACAAACAAAGCTTTTAAAGGGTATTTTTGTGCTACTTGTGTAAAAATTGGAGCAAACATTTTACAAGGTCCACACCAAGGTGCCCAAAAATCTACAATTACTGGAATTTCTGAATTTACAATAATATGATCAAAATTTATTTCATTTAACTCAATTGGTGTTGTATCAAGTAATGATTTTTTACAACTACCACAATTTGCTTTAGAATAACTATCTTTTACGGGAATTGCATTTATTTTTAAACAGTGAGGACATACTACATTTACTTTTGACATTTTTAAGCCTTTATATTTAGTAACATATCAGAAGTTGCATTTTGTGTTTCAATACTTTTTGCATTAGCTGAATATGAAATAACTTCAGGTATTTGATTTACAATAGAATCTATTAAATCTGCACTAACTTCTTGAAATTGGGGATCAGCAACTGTATTTGCAACTCTTGCGATATTTGTAGCCATTTCATTGATTTGTAATTCAGAAGCTACCATTGAATTAAGATTATTATCAATTCTCATAATTAAATCCTTGTTTTAAACTTTCTAATAACATTTTATTCAAATTTGCTGTTTGAGCTATACTTGAATCAGCTCCACTCATAGAACTAACAGAACTAGATGCATCTTTTAATTGTTCAAGTTTAATTTTAGCACTTTGTGGATCATTTGGAATAGATGTATCAAATCTAACGCTTCCACCCATTGCATATAATTTTCCATCAGGACCAATTTGATAATTATAATTTATTGCACTTGTTGTCGCTGCACTTGAAGCATGCGTTTGCTCATGAGTTCTTATTTCACTATCTTTATTTTTAAATTTATTCAAAACTCGTTGATAATCATTTTCATCATATTTTTCAGCGCCTAATACAACTGTATCAGTTTTTTCAAAAGTAGATTTTTCTAACTCTTTTTTATCAATTTTTGCTAATTGTCCTTTTTTTATAGACAATTCTTGATAAATTGATGATAAGTTTTGATAATTATCAGTTAGTTCCATACTTTACCCATTTTTAGTTTCATTTTAACAAAAAAAATTGTAATTGTAAATAAACTATTTTTACTTTTTTTAAATAAATCTTTCGATAAAATAATTTAATGATATATAATTTTCTAAAATCAACTACTTTAAAATTATTAATGCTTGTATGTACTGTTTTAGGTACATTAATAGTTTCTGCACTATTATTTTATAGTCAAATTGAACAGTTAAAAAAACAGATTGACAATATATATTTTGGAAATTTAATTCCTATCATAAAACTTCAAATTATTTCTGATAATTTTCAAGAAATCACCGCTTGTAGAAAGATAAAATATAATTGTGAATTTAAAAAAGAACAAGAAATCATACTTCAAGAATGGGATTATTACTATAAAGCTTATAAAAATGAAGATGAGAAAATAGTTGTTGATACAATCAATAATGAAATTCTTCAATCCTTTAAAGACAACAAATATAATCTTTTTATTAATATTTTAAAAAGAGTTGATTTTCTAATAAAATATGAAACACAACAAGCTTTTAAACAAAGAAAAGCTTTTTTAGATGATTATGAGCAAATGAAAAATTATCTTTTTTATAATATTGTTTTAATTTTATTTTTATCTTTTGTGATTATTGCTTATATTATCTATCAAGTTATAAAAAAAGATAGACAATTAACTGTATTAAATAAAAAGTATAAAATCGATTCTATTACTGATTCTATGACAAAACTTTATAATAGAAAATATTTTGATACAATTTTTGATAATATGCCATTTATTTCAAATGCCAATAATTGGAAATGTGCTTTTATTATGGTTGATATAGACTATTTCAAACAATATAATGATACATATGGACACGATTTAGGAGATGTTACACTTAAAAAAGTTGCAACAAGTTTAAAAGAGTATTTTAATAAAAAATATGAATTCGTTTTTAGATTAGGTGGAGAAGAATTTGGTGTAATTTTGTTTGATACAGATATAAATACCTTAGAAAATTGTCTAAAAGATATGAATAGAAGAATTGTCGAATTACAAATTGAGCATAAAAATAGTAAAATACTTGACGTTGTTTCAATTTCAATGGGAGCTATAATATATGAACCAAATTCATATATCTCAGCTAACAAACTTTATAAATTTGCAGATGAATGTTTATATAAGTCAAAAGAAAATGGAAGAAATCAATATCATATTTATAACAAAGGAAATGAATGAGTTTTTTGTTTAATAAGTACAATCATTTTAATTTAGCAAATATTGTTACTTTTTTTAATATTGCATCAGGATTATTTGCAATATATTTTTTGACACATCATCAATTTTTTGCAGCTGCACTTTTTGCTTGGCTTGCAGGTGGATTTGATATAGTTGATGGAAAAATCGCTAGAAAATACAATCTTTCAACACAATTTGGTATTCAATTAGATTCTTTTGCAGATTTTTTATCATTTGTAATTGTTCCTACTATGTTTATTTATTTTGCAGTAATTGATACAAAAGAACCTTTTTTAAGTGTTCCTTTAATTATCTTTGCATTTGTATATTACGTAATTTCTGGACTTAGAAGATTAATTCAATTTAATATAAATGCAGATGAAGGTAAGGTTGAAAAATATTTCACAGGTGTTCCAACTCCACTTGGTGCTATTTTATTATGGATAGTTTATTTAATTTTTTTAACAGGATTTATTTCAGAAACTTTTGTACTTTTTATGATGATAATTATTGGTTATCTATTAAATTCAAAAGTTAAAATTCCTCATTTATAAGTTATATTTATGAATAATGAAATTGTAAGTGTAGATTTAGGCTCTAATTCTTTTAGAGTTCTAAAATATGATTGTAAAAATCATGAAATCATTTCAGAATATAATGAAGTAGTTGGAATGGCTGATGGTTTAGTAGATACAGGAATTATTTCAAAGGAAGCTATGTTAAGAGTAATATCTGCAATTAACCATTCTTGCGAAGTTCTAAAATATGAAGCAAAAGATGCTGTTTGTGTAACAACAGCTGCCATGAGAAAAGCTAAAAATAATCAAGAAGTTTTAGAATTTTTTAAAAATGAAACAGGAATAAATTTTGAAATAATTGATGGTGATGAAGAAGCAAGACTTACTTTACTTGCAGTTAAATATGCTTTAAAAAGAGAAAAAATCAATTCTGATAATTTTATACTTCTTGATATTGGTGGTGGTTCAACTGAAATTATTGTAAATACTAAAGATAACTATAAAGCAAAAAGTTTTGATTTTGGTATTGTAACAATGACTCAAAAATTTTTAAAAACACATGATTTACATAATGATTTAGAAAATAAAAAAATTGAGATTAAAAAGTTTTTGGACTCTTTAAATTTAGATTTAACAAATTATAGTTTTGTTGCAACTGCAGGAACACCAACAACTATCGCAGCAATTAAACTTGGACAAGATTTTTTTTCATATGACAGAAATATTGTAAATGGTGCAACAGTTAATCTTGAAGATTTAACTTTTTGTTTAAATATTTTTAAAGATTCTTCACAAGAAGAGATAACAAGACTTGTTGGTCGTGGTAGAGTTGAGTTTATTGAAGTTGGGATTTTTATTTATAAAACAATATTTGAAGTTTTAAATAAAAAAGAGTCAATAGTTTTAGATGATGGCTTAAGAGAAGGTGTTGCTATAAATTATTGTTTAACAAAGTGTAGAAATTAAGAGAGTAATCTCACACTTTGTTCTTGAACTATATTTGCTTGAGAAGCTGCTAAATATCCAGCATTTGCATTGATATTTGATTTTGTAAAATCTGTTGATTCTTTTCCAAAATCTTTTATTTTATTCATTTTATTTTCATTGTATAAATTATTTTGTTCTTTAATATTTTCTAATGCTTTTTCTTCTAATTGTTTACTAAATTGGGAAAATTGATTTGAAACATTTTGTAATTCACTTGAAGATGAAGCTACTTTATTTAAAGCATTTGATACATTTTCTGGATTATTCAAATCATTATTATTTACAGTTTCAAAAATATCATTTGCGAAACTTGCTGTATTTGTTTTAGCCATTGAAAAGTTTTCAGAACTAGTATTAATATCTATACTATTTTTGTCATCATAATAACTATTTACTAATAAAGATTCATTTTTGTATTTTGTTTCATAAGCAACTTGATTAAAATTTCTTAAATCTTCATTTATACTTTGTTTTATATCATTTTTATTTTCTAAATTATTAATATTTTCAAGTTTATTTTGAATATTTTTCAAATAATCTTGTTGTTTTTCAATAGAATTTTGAGCAATTTTAGACATAGCTATTCCATCATTTAGTGATTGTACATTTAAAGATAACTCATCTCTTTGTTTGTTATAATCACTTATACTTAAGTTTAATGCCTCTTTTTCAGAATTATTAATTTTACCACTTAAAGAAGATTTTTCTAGCTGTAACGAAGAAGATGACGAGGTATTTAAACTTGATATAGAATTATTATTTATCGCATTTACATCCATTTGGGCTCCTTCAAATTATTATTTTAATTTATTATAGCTAATTTTTTTAATAATTATTCATTACTATTAATATTTTTTATTTAGATATAGCTAAATTTACAAAATAAATAGATAATCAAAAGGTAGTTTAATCATAGTTTTTGTAAAATAAATACTTATTTTTAGAACAATGGAGAATTATTATGAAGATGACTGGCGCAAAAATGGTTGTAGAATCATTACATCAAGAAGGGGTTGAAGTAGTATTTGGATACCCTGGAGGCGCTATTATGAACGTCTATGATGAAATATATAAACAAAACTATTTTCAACACATTCTAAATAGACATGAACAAGCTTCAATAATTGCAGCTGAAGGTTATGCAAGAGCAACTGGAAAAACAGGGGTTGCAATTGTTACAAGTGGTCCTGGATTTACAAATGCAATAACAGGAATTGCTGATGCTTATATGGATTCGATTCCATTAGTTATCATTTCAGGACAAGTTCCAACAGCAATTATAGGAACTGATGGTTTCCAAGAAATTGATGCAGTAGGAATTTCAAGACCTTGTACAAAACATAATTATTTAGTTAATAAAATTGAAGATTTACCAAGAATTATTAAAGAGGCGTTTCATATAGCAAGTACTGGAAGACCAGGACCTGTTCATGTGGATATTCCAAAAGATATTACAGCTCAAGTTGCTGAATTTATATATCCAAGTGAAATAAATTTACCAACTTATAAGCCAACGGTAAATTACAATAAAAGACAATTAAAAAAAGCAATGGAAGCAATTTCAAGTGCAAAAAAACCTCTTTTATATATAGGTGGTGGAGCAATATTATCTAATTGTGCATTTGAAATTAGAGAATTAGCTAGAAAATTAAATATTCCAGCAGTTGAAACTTTAATGGCAAGAGGAGTAATGGGTGATGAAAATCCATTATTCTTTGGAATGTTAGGAATGCATGGAGAATTTGCAGCTAATATGGCAGCTTATGAAACAGATTTATTAATCTCTTTAGGTGCAAGATTCGATGATAGGGTTACAGGAAGACTTGATGAGTTTGCTTCAAAAGCAAAAGTTATTCATGTTGATATTGACCCAACTTCAATTGCAAAATTAGTAGTTCCAGATTATCCAATAGTTGGAGATTTAAAAGTTACAGTTAAAGCTATGATTGAAGCTATTGAAGAAAATGAATTTAATGATTATACTAACTGGGTTGATTTATTAAAAGATTACAGAGAAAAAGAACCTTTAAGATATCTTGATTCAAATGAAGTTATTAAACCACAATGGCCAATCCAAAGGGTAGGGAAACTTTTAGGAGATAAAGCTATTATTTCTACAGATGTTGGTCAACATCAAATGTGGACTGCTCAATTTTATCCATTTTCATATCCAAGACAATGGATTACAAGTGGTGGTTTAGGAACTATGGGATTTGGATTACCAGCTGCTATGGGTGTAGCAAGAGCAGTTAAAGGAACTGATAAAGTTACTATAAACTTTACAGGCGATGGTTCTATTTTGATGAACATTCAAGAGCTTATGACTTGTGTAGAATATGATTTACCAGTAATTAATATAGTTTTAAATAACAACTATTTAGGAATGGTTAGACAATGGCAAACAATGTTCTATGAAAATAGATTATCAGAAACTGACTTATCTGCTCAACCAAATTTTAAAATGCTAGTTGAAGCTTTTGGTGGTTTAGGTTATAGAGTTACAACAAAAGAAGAGTTTGATGCTGCTTTAAAAGATGCAGTTGAAAAGAAAAAACCTGCAATGATTGAAGTAGTTGTTGCAAGAAATGAAGAGGTATTACCAATGGTTCCAAATGGACATGCGTTAAATGAAATGACATTAATTGAAGGAGCAAAATAATGAATAACTTCAATCATTATTATGATAGTGAAACTACAAGACAAGTAATTTCTGTAGTTGTATTAAATGAACACAATGTATTATCTAGAATTGTTGGACTATTTTCAGCAAGAGGTTATAATATTGATTCATTAACTGTTGCTCCAATTGCTGAAAGTCCATATTCAAGAATGACAATAGTTACAACTGGTGATAAAAGAGTGATAGATCAAATTGTTAAACAATTAAATAAATTAATTCCTGTATTAAAAGTAAATGAACATAAAAATGTAGTTGAAAAAGATACTGTTTTAATGAAATTTTCAATTGATAATAATTTATCAGATATTGATGTAATAGCTCGTGCTTATCATGGAGCTATTCAAAATGTTACAGATGAAGCAATTATCGTAAGTGCTACTGATTCATCTGCAAGAATTATGAATTTTATTAAAGTTATGCAAAAATTCAATCCACTTGAAGTTGTAAGAAGTGGTATTGTAGCTATGGAAAGATAAGAGTTTTTCTTATCTTATCCTAATTAAAGGATAAAAATGACTCTTCAAGAAATTGCAAATTATATTGGTTTAGATATCACAAGTGACAAAGAGATTACTGGTTTAAATACATTAACAGATTCAACAGAATTTGAACTTACTTTTTTAGAAAATAAAAAATATTTATCAGATTTAAAAAATACAAAAGCAGCAGCAGTTTTAGTTACACAAGAGAATTCAAGTGAAGTTCCTCAAAATACTATTGCTTTAATTTGTGATGAACCATATTTAATGTTAGCAAAAATTAGCAAACTTTTTGCTCCAAATGTGATAGAAATGGATGGTGAAAAGCCATTAGTTGGTGGTGGAACAAAAGTTATGCCAAACGTTTATATTGGTAAAAATTCAGTTATTGGAAGTGATTGTACTATAATGGCTGGAGCTTTTATCGGGGATAATGTAACTATTGGAAATAACACTATTATTTATCCAAATGTTACAATTTATAGAGATTGTAAAGTTGGAAATGATTGTATTATTCATGCAGGAACTGTTGTTGGTAGTGATGGTTTTGGATTTGCTAATACAAAAGATGGTAAATATATAAAAATTTATCAAAATGGAAATGTTGAAATTGGAAATGATGTTGAAATAGGCGCAAATTGTACCATTGATAGAGCAGTATTCAAAACAACAAAAATTGATAGTGGTGTTCGAATTGATAATCTAGTTCATATTGGACACAATTGTAAAATAAGTTCAGGTTGTATTTTAGTTTCTCAAGTTGGATTATCAGGTTCTACAACTTTACATCCTTATGTTGTTATGGGTGGACAAAGTGCAACAGCTGGGCATTTAGAAATTGCACCTTTTACAACAATTGCAGCTCGTGGTGGTGTAACTAAAACAATACATGAACCAAAAAAACAATGGGCAGGTTTCCCTTTATTTGAGCATAGACAATGGCTTAAATTACAAGGAAAAATTTCAAATTTATTAAAGTAAAGGCTTTATCATAGCTAAGAAAATTATATCCCTAATTATTTTATTTATTATTGTTTATTTTCAATTTTCTACATTTGAAAGTGGAAAAGAGATTGTGGGAAATGTTGGATATTCTTTTTCTGATTTTTCTCATAAATATTTTGGATATTTATCTTATGTATATTTATTGTTATTAATATTTCCTCTTTATGCAATTAATTTTAAGAAAAATATCGACCAAAAAGATTTAATATTAAATGTTCTTGTTGTCTTTTTACTACTTTTTGTTTGTTTGATTTTTCAAGCATTAATTCTTGAAAATCCTTATACAAGAGGAGAAATTGGGAATATTTTGGTTGATTCCTTAAGTCCTGTAATAGGACGTGCAGGTCTTTATTTCTTTGTTTTAGTTGGTTTTATAATTT
Organism: Arcobacter ellisii; assembly: GCF_003544915.1. Classification (NCBI taxonomy): domain Bacteria; kingdom Pseudomonadati; phylum Campylobacterota; class Epsilonproteobacteria; order Campylobacterales; family Arcobacteraceae; genus Arcobacter; species Arcobacter ellisii. The sequence continues at coordinate 1,363,152 of NZ_CP032097.1, forward strand.
CAGTTTTAGTTCTATTTGAAAATTCAGATTTTGATATTGAAGATTTAAAAAAATTAAAAAATAAAATAAAATTAAGAAATAGTTTAGATATTAAAAGAATAGAAAATAAACGAAGAGAAAAAAGAGTTGAAGAAACAACAAAAGAAGTTTTAAATAGTATAGATAAAAAACTTAATAAAACTATTCCTGAAGTAAAAGAAATTAAAACAACTCCAGATAATAGTAATAAAAATGTAGCAACAATAACTCCTGAAATATATGAAAATATTGAAGAGATAAAAGATACAAATATTTATGAATCTTCTTTATTTGATAGTGATGATTTTGAAAAAGATATTCAAGTAGTTGAATCACATGGAATTATTGTAGATGAGTTAGAAGAAAACAAAAAACTTTTAGCAGAAATTGAAGTAGGTAAAACTGAAAAACCTAAAAATTTTGAATTACCACCAACTTCATTTTTTCAAAATCCTCCAAAGGATAATAAATCAAAAGTTTCAGAAGCTTTTATTGACCAAAAAATTGGAGATTTATTAGATAAACTTGCAATGTTTAAAATTGAAGGTGATGTTGTAAGAACTTATACAGGTCCTGTTGTTACAACTTTCGAGTTTAAACCAGCACCAAATGTAAAAGTTTCAAAAATTTTGAGCCTACAAGATGATTTAGCAATGGCATTAAAAGCTCAAACAATTAGGATTCAAGCACCAATTCCTGGAAAAGATGTTGTGGGAATTGAAGTTCCAAATGAAGATACACAAACAATATATTTAAAAGAGATGTTAGAGAGTGAGATTTTCCAAAATTCTATTTCACCACTTACTATGATTTTAGGAAAAGATATTGTAGGTAAACCATTTATAACAGATTTAAAAAAGCTTCCACATCTTTTGATTGCTGGAACAACGGGGTCAGGTAAATCAGTTGGAATTAACTCAATGATTTTATCTTTACTTTATAAAAATTCACCAGATAATTTAAGACTTGTGATGATTGACCCAAAAATGCTTGAGTTTTCAATGTATAATGATATTCCACATCTTTTAACTCCTGTTATTACAAAAGCAAGTGATGCAATCAATGCTTTAGCAAATATGGTTAGTGAGATGGAAAGACGTTATACATTAATGTCAAAAACAAAAACAAAAAATATTGAAAACTATAATGAAAAAGCAAAAAATGAAGGTTATGAAACTATGCCTTATATTGTTGTTGTAATTGATGAGTTAGCAGATTTGATGATGACAAGTGGAAAAGATGTTGAATACTCAATCGCAAGACTTGCCCAAATGGCAAGAGCAAGTGGAATTCACTTAATAGTTGCAACTCAAAGACCATCTGTTGATGTTGTAACAGGACTTATTAAAGCAAATTTACCAAGTAGATTATCTTATAAAGTAGGGCAAAAGATAGATTCTAAAATTATTTTAGATTCAATGGGAGCTGAATCACTTCTTGGACGTGGAGATATGTTATTTACACCTCCTGGAATGTCTGGACTTGTGAGAATTCATGCACCTTGGTCAACAGAAAGCGAAATTGAAAAAGTTGTAGAGTTTTTAAAAGACCAAAGAGAAGTTTCTTATGATATGAACTTTATAAAAGATAGAAATTCTGGTGTTTCTTCATCTGGTGGTGGAAATTCAAATAATTCAGATTTAGTTGAACTTGATGAATTATATGAAGATGCAAAAGAGATTGTTTTAACTGAGAAAAAGACTTCAATCTCATATATTCAAAGAAGACTTAGAATTGGATATAACAGAGCAGCAACAATTGTTGAACAGTTAGAACAAACTGGAATTTTATCTGAAGTAAATGCTAAGGGAAATAGAGAAATCTTAATTTAACAAATTGTTACTTTTTATTTACATTGATACACTATAATTCAAAAGTAAATAAGGAGTAAAAATTTGATTAATATTTTAATGATTGAAGATGACATTGAACTAGCTAAAATCTTAACTGAATACCTAAACCAATATAATATAGTTGTTACAAATTATGATACTCCAGAACTTGGAATATCAGCACTCTCTTTAAAAAAATATGATTTAGTTATATTAGATTTATCTCTTCCAAATATTGATGGAATAGAAGTTTGTAGAATAATTAGACAAAAATATGATTTACCAATTATTATATCTTCTGCAAGGTCATATTTAGGTGATAAAATCGCTTGTTTTTCTTATGGAGCTGATGATTTTATGCCAAAACCATATGATACACAAGAATTAATACTTAGAATAAAATCTATTTTAAAAAGATGTAATCATCAAATTATTGAAAAAGAGTCTTCTTTAAATAAAAAACAAATATTTACTTTTGATGAATCTAAAATGGAAATATATAAAGATGGAGAACTTCTTGATTTAACAAATGCTGAGTATTTTATACTTCAATATATGATTCAAAAAAATGGTTTTGTTGTTTCAAGGCAAGAGTTACTTTCAAATGTTGATTCTATAAAATATGAAAGTTCTTATAAAAGTATTGATGTTTTAATTGGTCGAGTTAGGACAAAAATCGAAGAAAATACTAAAAAACCCAAATATATTTTGTCAATTAGAGGAGTTGGTTATAAACTGGTTAATCAATAAAAAAGATTCTATTTTTTTTCAAATTAGGCTTTTTTTTCTTTCAATTTTTTTAATTATTAATATCATCATAATAATACAATTTATAGTTGATAGCAAAACATACTCTTTATTGGAGATAAAAAGATATCTCTCAACAATTAGAATAGTTGAAGATTTGAATATGAAAAATGCCTCACTTCAAGAAATTAATGAAAAAATTGCAATTTTTGATATGAAATTATCAAATAAAAATCTACAAGATATATTAACTTCAAATTATAAAAAATTAGAAATTGACAAAGAAGCTCCTCTTGATATATATATGCTAGAGGGAATTAAATATATTCATTTTAATCCTAAATTTCCTGATTTAAAAAGAATGCCTCCACCACCTGAAAAACCACTATTTGAAAGATTTGAAGAACCAATTTTTTTTAAATTAAGACCTAAACCTTTTGAGGTATTATTAATTGATGAATTGAAAGAAAAAAATTTTAAATATTTTTGGTTGTTAGTTTTAAGTGTAATTGATATTTTATTGATTTGGTTTTTTCTATTTATTAAGAAAAAGTTAAAACCACTTATTAGTTTAAGAGAAGATATGAAAAATTTATCAAAAGGTAGTTTTAAAATTTCTACCAAAACAGATGGAAAAGATGAGATTTCAGAGCTTACAAAAGAGTTCTCAAATGCATTAAAACAATTAAAAGAGTTAAGAGATTCAAGAAATCTATTCTTGCGAAATATAATGCATGAATTAAAAACACCAATTACAAAAGGAAAATTAATAACAGATTTTTATGAAGATAGTGAAAGAAAATATATTTTAATTAGGGTTTTTCAAAGATTAGAATATTTATTAAGTGAGTTTGCAAAAATTGAAGAATTAACTTCTGGTCAAATCACTCTAAATAAAAATGAATATCATATTATTGAATTAGTTAATCAATCTTTTGATATTTTATTATTGGATGAACATTCTATTGAAATTGATGAAAAAGCTGATTTAAAAATTAATGCAGATTTTGAACTATTTTCTATTGCTTTAAAAAATTTAATTGATAATGCAATAAGGTATAGTGTAGAAGAAGAACCAAAAATTATTATTGAAAAAAATTCAATAAAAATAATTAACAAAGGAAAAAAACTAACAAAAGATATTGAAGAATATTATAAACCTTTTAACCATGATTACGAAACAGCAACGAGTGGTTTGGGATTAGGACTATATATTTCAAATAATATTATTAAAATTCATAATTATAAACTTGAATATAAATATATAGATGGTTGTCATCATTTTTATATAATTATTAGTAGCTAGTTACTTTTTATTTACTCTTTAATACCCTATATTTACTCCTAAGAGTTAGAATTTTTTATTCTATACTATTAAGGAGTTATACTATGTCAACTACAAGTTCCGTAACAACAAGCTCATCATTAGATGCTTATGGTAATACAGTAACTTCAGCAGTAAGTAATGATCAATTAGAAAGCTCTGATTTTATTACTTTAATGTTAACCCAATTAAAACTTCAAGACCCAACAAGTGCTGTTGACTCTTCAACAATGCTTGATACACAACTTCAATTATCAAATTTAGAAGCAAGTACAGCAACCGTAGAAGCAATGGAAGCTTTACAATCAACTTTTGAACAATCAGCACTTTCTAGTTCAGCCTCTTTAATAGGTACTATCGTAGAAAATGGTGATACAGATGATGAAGGAAATAATAAACAATATAAAATATCTTCTGTTTCAATGAATGATGGAGAAATCAGTTTAACAGCATATGAATTAACTGGATATTATGATGTTTATTATTTTGATGAAGTATCAAGTGGTTCTGATGTTATTGATTCAACTAACGAAGATAGTTCAATGACTTTAACAAATAGTGATGGAAATTCCTATAGTTTTTCAACTTATAATAAAACATATGATGAATTAGCAGCTGAAATATCAGAAACTTCAGGAATGACATCAAGTGTAGTTCAAAACAGTAGTGGAAATTATCAATTAGTGGTTTCAATTAGTAATGGTTCTTCATCTTTATCTCAAAATAATTTAGCTCTAGCATATTCAGAAGATACGGCAACAGCTTATGGAAGTGAAGCAAAAACTATTTCTTACAATAATATTACAAAAATTTACTAACTGTTACCAACGGTTAGTAAATTATTAAAACTATTTATTTTTTAGATACCCTAAATTTACCCTAAATCCTTATGATTAAATAAGTGGAATCACTATTAATTATAAAGGATTAAAAATGATTAGTGCATTATGGACTGGAATTGCAGGACTTTCTTCTCAGCAAACAGCTTTAGATAATGAGTCAAATAATATTGCAAACGTAAATACTGTTGGATATAAAGCATCAAGAGTCTCTTTTGCTGATTTGATGTATCAAGACAGTATAGGAAAAGGTTCATCTGTTACAAATGCAGAAAAACAATATACACAAGGAAGTTTAAATTTAACAGGTTCTTCTTATGATTTAGCACTTGATGGAGATGGTTTTTTTGTTGTATCAAATAAAAACTTTAGTGGAACATCTGAAAATTACTATACAAGAGCTGGAAATTTCAGAATGGGAGAGAACGGAACTTTACAAGATGCATCAGGAAATCAAGTTCAAGGATGGGCAATAAGTACAATTGATGCTTCATCAGATGTTACTTCTACTAATTCTAATCTTTCTTATTTTACAGATGTTTTTAGTGAAATAGCAGGAAATCAAGTAATTCAATTTTCTAATAAAATTGAAACTTATGCTGCAAAAATGTCTGATTATACTACAAGTGCAAAAAGTGATTCAACTGAACTTTCAGGTTCAGGAATAAAGACACAATCAGCAAAAATTTCAGATATTGAAGCATTAATTACTAATTATAATAAAGCTTTAGAAAGTTATGCCAAAAATCCAGAAGAATCAAGTAGTGCTTCAATTGCGCAAACAACACTAATTGATTATCCAAATACAGGAACAAGTTTATTAGATAGTGAAAGTGACCAAATATATGTTTATGTAAATGGAAATAAAATTACACAAAATTATATAACTACTACAGCAACAGATTCATTTAAAGATGAAATGGATGCAGCTGGAATTACAACATCTGGAGTTACAACGGATGAAGAATATAATGTACTAGCAAGTAGAGTTGCAACTTATAAATCTTTGGCTGATGAAATCTCAAAAATCACTGGATTAAAAGCTTATACAGTTGATTCATCAAATAATGCTAGTACATCAAATGTAGATGTTTTAAATGGTGCTATAAAAATAGATTCAGTAATTCCTGGAACATCATTTATAATAGGTGATTTAGCTGAAGTTTCTGGAACAACTGAACAAGTTGGAACAAAAACTACTCTAACAAATGCAGTTGAAGGAACTGGTGAAGCAGCAGTTAAAAGTGCGATGGAAGCTTTAAGAGATGCAGTTGCTGGAACTCAACAAGATGTATATGATGCCTCAGATATTATCAGTGATGACAATGGAAATATTTTAAGTTTTGATGTAGGAGATACAATATCTTTTACTTTAAATGGAGTTACCCTAACAACTGATAATACTCTTACTGATTACAATAGTGCAATTCAAGACTTAATATCAAAAATAAATACAGATGCAGATTTACAAACTTTAGTTGAAGCAAAAACAATAAATGGAATGTTAGTTATAGAAGCAAAAAATTCAGGTGAAGAGTTCTCAGGTGTAATAGAGTTTGATGATGCTGGAACTGTTTATTCAAAAGAAAGAAATCAAGATGCAAGTGGAAATAGTGGAGCAAATGCTGAATTTATGCAAATTGTATCAACTGTTGACCAAACAACATCTTTATCTTCTTTACAATTAAATCTAAGCTCTTTAGGTTTAACTGATTCATCTTTTGGAGAATTTTCAGTTGATGATAGTGGAATTATAACTATGACTCAAGATGGAGTTGATTTTGTTATTGGACAAGTTGCAATCGCTCAATTTACAAATAATATAGGATTAGAGTCTATAGGAAATAATTTATTAGCTGCAACTAAAGAGAGTGGTAATCCAATCTATGCTGTAAACAATAATAATGGTGTATCAGTTGAAAGTGAAACTTTAGAATTAAGTACAGCAGATTTGAGTGAGAGTTTAGTTAACTTGATGGTATTTCAAAGAGCTTTTGAAGCAAATGCAAAATCTATTACCACAGCAGATGAAATACTAACAACATTAATTGGTCTTAAAAGATAGTTAGGAGTTTATTATGGTTAGTTCAATAAATACTATTATGTATAATTTAAGTTTGTTAAATAGTAGAAATGAAAAAGTAACTTATGGATTAAGTAGTAATGAAGCTTTACAATATGGTAGTGATGATTCTTCAAAGTATAATCAATTATTATCTATAAATAATAGTGTTAATTCTTATAGTTCAATCTTAGATAGAATTCAATCATCTACTTCATATAATACAACAAGTGATACAGCTGTTTCGAGTATAAAAACATCTCTTGAATCAGCTCAATCTTTGATTTTAAAAGCCTCTACTGATACAACAGATAGTGATAATAAAGAAACGATTGCAAATGAATTAGAATCTATAAAAGATTATATATTCTCTCTTGCAAATAGTAGTGCAAGTAATCAATATCTTTTTTCTGGAAATAGTGTAACAACACAACCTTTTGTAAAAGATGAAACAACTGGAAAAATCTCTTATGTAGCTACAAATGACAATAAAACAGTTAATGTTGAAACAAATACTTATAATAATCAGGGATTAAATGGTATTGAACTTTTATATTATACAAATCAAACTGCTCAAACTGGTGAAAATTTAACATTTGATGAAAATGAAATTATTCTAGATAAAGACGGTAATCAATATAAATTATTAGACACAGATAATGATGGTGTTTATAATGGTTTATATCTAAATGGTGATAGTTCCCAAACACCTCTATCAATTACAGATAATGGAGATGGAACTTTTACAACTACTAATACTGGAACAACACCTTTAACATCAAAACACTCTGTTTTTGATGATTTAGATGAAGTAATAAATTCTTTAAAACAACAAGATAAAAATGGTAATTCAATAACTGAAGATGAAGCTGATTCAATTTTATCAAGTTACGTTGATAAAATTGGAGATATCTACGATAATGTAAATTTAGCCCATGCAAAACTTGGTATAAGAACTGCTTCAATTGAAAACTATGAATCAATTGTTCAAACAAAACTAACAAACTTTAGCATTTTACAAGAAACAGTTGGTGCAGCAGATTTAACTGCACTTGCTGTTGAATCTCAAGCTTTAGAAAATACATATACAGCTTTATACTCAACTATCAACAAAGTAAATAACTTGTCATTAGTTAAATATTTAAGTTAAAAAAGGATTGAAAATGAAAAATAATATTATGGATATAAAAGGTCTAGAATCACAAGTAATTGAGTGTTATAGCTATTTTATGAATAATTATCAAAATACAAATTTTGATAATTTAGAATCGATGGTAATTCAATTACAAAAATCAATGAATTTATTAACTATGACAAATATTGTAAATATTATTGATAGAGTTGTCGAAGATGGTAGATTAAGAAATGGTGAAAGAGGTTTTAGACAATTTAATGTTAGTTCAATTCAAACAACAAAAGATAATAAAATATATTTAGTTTGTCATGAAGTTTTAGGAATAGATGCTTTAGAAAAAAAATATATTTTAGATGACACTGTAACTTTTATTGATTTTGTTGATGTAAAAAGAATCTATTAGGAGTTTATTATGATAAATTCTTTATACATCGCAAAAAGTGGTCTTAATGCCTCAAAATATTCTGTTGATGTAACTTCTAATAATATTGCAAATGAAAATACTGATGGTTATGTAAAAAGAGTTGTTAATACTTCAGAATTAAGTAGCTTAGAGGATAATATTGGAAATGGAGTCTCTTTTGATGGAGTTACTAGAACAACAAATAGTTATTTATATGATAAATTAGTTGCTCAAAGTAGCTTAGCTTCATATTATGAACAAGAAGATTCTATATTAAGTAGTATCGAAATAATGTTTGATGAAGCTGATGATAGTGGTTTTTCAACAACTTTGAGTAACTTTTTTAATTCAATTGAATCATTAAGAGAAGAACCTACAAACTTAATTTATCAAAATGAATTATCAACTCAATCTCAATTATTAGTAAACAATTTACAATCATTAAACAGTGATTTAGATGATACCTTAGAGAGTTTAAATACACAATTACAAGAGCAAGTAAATAGTGTAAATGAAATTTTAGAACAAATTGTGTATCTAAATAAACAGATGCAACAAAGGGGAGAAACAAATGATTTGCTTGATAAAAGAGATGCTTTAGAAAAAGAGTTAGCAAATTATGTAGATATAGAAATAAATAGAGATAGTGACACTTATAACTTAAAAATTTCAGGTGTGAATGTAATTTTCAATGATACAAATTTACATGAAGTTAGTATAAATGAAGAAAATATTGCACAAAAAGATATTTATTCTTCATCTTCTTTAGATGATAGTAATTTTAGTGATGGAGATGAAATTACTATTTCTTTAAATAACACTACAACATTAACATTAAGTGCAAATCTTAGTGGAACAGATGAAAATGAGTTAAAACAACAAATCATTGATGAAATAAGTTCAAATTCTAATTTTTCAAACTACACAGCTTATCTTGATTCAAGTAATAATCTTGTTATTAAATCAAATATTAAAGGAGAAGAGGGTTCTTTTGATATTGGTATTTCTGTAAATAGTAGTGAAATATCAAAAAGTGCAACTTCTGTTGAAGCTGAAAATAATGTCTCACTAGCTGTTTATAATAATGAATTATCTCTTGCAAGTGGTTCTTTAAAAGCTATAACACAAGAACTTACAACTTCAACTTCAAATATATATTCATATAAAAATAGTTTAGATGAATTTGGAAGTTCATTGGTTGATTTAGTTAATTCAAGTAGTGATACACCTCTATTTACTGGTTCAAGTGTTGATACACTAAATTTTATTTCTGATAATGTAAGTTCTTTATCAAGTGATGATTTAGAAAATTTATCACAAATACAATGGTCAACAAATTTAACTATTGGTTCAACTTCAAATACCTCATTTAGTGAGTTTTATCAAAATTTATTAGTTACAGTCTCTTCAAATGTTGAGAATAATAGTTTTAAACTTGACTCTCAAAATGCAATAGTAAATTCTTTAGAAACAACATATAACAATCTTACAAAAGTAGATTCAGATGAGGAAATGATAAATCTTCTTCAATTTCAAGCAGCATATGAAGCAAATGCAAAGATAATAACTGCAGTTGATGAAATGCTTCAAACGCTTTTAGCAATGTAAAAGGATATAAAATGGCAGATGGAATTTTAGGACTTGGAAGTTCAGGAAGTGTAGATTTAAGTTCAGAGTTGATTACTAAATTAAAAACAGCAGAAAGTACAGCAACTCTTGACCCTATAACAGAAGAAATAGAAGATACTCAAGCAGAATTAGATGCTTTAACAGAGATAGAAACAATGGTGTTAGAATTACTTGATTTAGTTGATGATTTTGATTTATATACAAGTGGAACTAATGCATTTGATGAAATTAGTGCAACAACATCAGGTGATTCTGTAACTTTTGATGCAACTGATTCAAGTAAATTAACTCCAGGGACAATTAGTGTTAGTGTTAGTCAATTAGCTCAAAAAGATGTATATCAATCAAATACAATTTCAGATACAACAGCAACTATGGATTCAGGAACCATAACTATTACAGTGGGTGAAAATAGTTATGATTTTTCGACAGATGGAAAAACTTATGAAAGTTTGGTAACTGAAATGGGTTATAACTCTAATTTTGAAGCAAGTTTAGAGCAAGTAGGTGATGATTCATATAGACTTGTAATAAAAAGTAGTGAAACTGGAGAATTAAATGCAATTTCTATTTCTCAAACAGATATAGATTTAGGATTTGAAGATGAAGATAGTCATGTTTTAACAGCACAAAATATGCAAGCAACAATTGATGGTATTTCTTACGATGTTTCATCAAATAAAGTAACAATGGCTAATGGTTTAATAATAACTGCTACTACAACTGGTGATTCATCAATTACCATGGAAAGAGATACAAGTACATTAGTATCAACAATCGAAGAAGTTGCAGATAAATATAATGATTTAGTTGATTTAGTAAACTCTTATATTCTAGGTGATGAAGATGACCCAGCAACTATTTCTGATTCAAGTACATTAAAAACAATGATGAATAGTATAAAAGAGATTTTATTTGGAAGTTATGGTTTAGATGATGAAGAGAGTTTGTTTAAGTATGGAATTTCATTTGATAGTGATGGTTATCTAAATGTCGATTCAACAGAATTAACTGAAGCAGTTACGGATAATTATGATGATTTAAAAGAATTATTTGTTGGTTATGCTGAAAAAGAAGGAATAGGCACAAAATTAAAAACATACTTAGATTCATTAGATAGTTTAGATGGACTTTTTACAACTTATGAAGATAAATTAAACGACAGAATAGATACATTAAATGAAGATTATGAAACAGCTTCTGATAAATTAGATGAAAAATATGAACAAATGGCTACACAATTTGCAGAATATACAGTATTGATTACACAAATGGAAACAGCTTTTGAATCTTTAAAATTAATTATTGACGGAAGTAGTGATTCTTAATAATTTTGTTACCCATTATTTACTTTAAAAGAATAGCATTTTAAAAAAAGGAGGATACAATGACAATTTCTTCGTATAGTTCTATAGGTATAATGTCTCCTATAAGTAATATTTCAAAAGACATTATTTCTCAAAGTGATACAAATTCTGATTCATCTTTAAGTATTGATGAATTAGGTGTTAGTGAAGAACAGTTTTCTACACTTGATAATGATGGAGATGGACTAGTTACACAAAATGAAATAGCAAGTGCAATTGATAGTAAACTATCTTCTTTTGATGGAGAAATGCCTTCAAAAGAAGAGTTTGAAAGTTTAATATCTGAATTAGGTCTTCAAATGCCAGAACCATCAACTACTAAAGAAGCAAATGATTTTAGTTCTATGATAATGTCAAGTTATGATAGTGATTCAGATTCACTTCTTAGTGCAAGTGAAGTTTCTATATTAAGTGATGAAGAGTTTTCTGCACTTGATACAAATAGCGATGGTTCAATTTCAACTGATGAATTATCAAGTGCATATGATCAAGTAACTAATACATCTTCTAATTCTTCTGAATTTGTAGCATCAATGCCACCACCTCCAAGTGGTGGAGGTAGCAGTTCAGCTAGTGAGGAAGAAGAGTATGATGAACTTGATACAAATAAAGATGGCGTAGTTTCTCAAGAAGAAAAAAATGCAGCATTAGGAATTGAAACAGCTGATAATTCAACGGTAAAAGATACTATAAAATTATTACTTGATACTATAAAAACAAATAGTTCTGATTCATCAGAAAATTTAGATTTAAGTAACTTCAAAAACATTATGAAAATGATGAATAATCAAACAAATAATAGTGAATTAAATAGTTACGTTAAAAACCTTTCAAACTCAAATTCTTCTATATTTAATTACACTTAGAGTTTTCTAAGCGTAATTTATAAAAATTCAAAAAATTATCAAAATTTCTCTTCATTTACAAGGTTATACAAGTGTTATTTTTTTAAGAAACTAACCCATTTTATCTTTTTTATGTTAGAATAAATAAATTATATATAAGGAGTATGTTATGAATACAAGTATTGTAGGAAGACACATAGAATTAACAGATGCGATCAAAGATTACATTAATAGCTCAGTAGAAGTGTTTAAAAAATATAATTTAGATATTATTTCTGTAAACTCAATAATTTCACAAGATGAAAAACATGGTAAAAAAGCTTTCTCTTTTGAATTCACTTTAAATATTGCTCATTTAGATACAATTGTTGTAAAACAAAAAGATAAAGATTTATACGCTGCAATTGATATTGCAGTTGATAGAGTATCTAAAGTTTTAAGAAGACATCATGATAAAATTGCAGCTCACAAAGCTACTAAATTATCAGAAGTTGAAGCTAATGAAATTCAAGATAAAATTGCATTAGAATTAGAGAAATTTGAAGAAGAAATTACTCCTGTAAGATTAACATCTTATAAACCAATGGATATTGAAGAAGCACTAGAAGATTTAAAAGCTTCAGATGCTTTATTTAAAGTATTTATTGATAAAGATGACAATATGAGAGTTTTATATAAAAGTTCAGTTGCAGGTAAATTTGGATTATATTAATATAAACCTCTTTTATTTAAGGAAGGTATTAGCTATAATGCTAATACCTTTTTTTATTTAAAAAACAAAAAAACTTAGGATTTAAAATATTTATGGATAAAACACTAAAAAAGATTGCACTAATAGGGCAACCAAATGTAGGAAAATCATCATTATTTAATAGAATTGCAAATAAAAGAATTGCAATTGTATCTGATATGGCAGGAACTACAAGAGATATTAGAAAACACGAAATTGAAATAATGGATAGAAAAGCATTAATGTTAGATACAGGTGGTATCGATGAAACTAATGATGCTATATTTTCAAATGTAAAAAGAAAAGCTATAGAAACAGCAAAAGAGGCTGATATAATACTTTTTATGGTTGATGGTAAAAATATACCTGATGATAAAGATAAAGAATTATTTTATGAGCTTCAAAGATTAGGGAAAGAGTTAGCCTTAGTTGTAAATAAAATTGATAATGATAAAGAATTAGAAAGACTTTGGGAGTTTTTTGAATTTGGTATTGGAGATGAAAACCTTTTTGGAATTTCAGTTTCTCATAATAGAGGAACAAAAAATCTATTTGAATGGATTTACCAACACCTTCCTGTTAATCTTGAAACAGTTGCACGTGAAGAAGCAGAGGCTTTAAGAAAAGAAAGAGAAGAAAATTTTGATTTTGATGATGAAGAAGATTATTCTTTAGAATCAGATGAAGATTTTGTTAAAGAAGAAGTTACTGAAATTGATGAAAATAAAATCAATGTTGCAATTATAGGAAGAGTAAATGTTGGAAAATCTTCTATACTTAATGCAATTTTAGGTGAAGAACGTTCAGTTGTTTCTCCAATTGCTGGAACTACAATTGACCCAGTTGATGAATCGTTTGAATTTAAAGATAAACAAATTACTTTCGTTGATACAGCAGGTCTTAGACGTAGAGGAAGTATAGAAGGTATTGAAAAATATGCTTTAATGAGAACTAAAGAGATGTTAGAAAAAGCAAATATGGCTTTAGTTGTTTTAGATGCTTCAAGAGAACTAACAGATTTAGATGAAAAAATTGCTGGGCTTGTTGATGAGTATGGTTTAGGAACAATTATTGTTTTAAATAAATGGGATGAAAATATGGATACCTTCCAAAAAATGGAAGAAGAAATAAGAAGAAGATTTAGATTTTTATCTTATGCTCCAATAATTGCAGTTTCTGCAAAAACAGGAAGAAGTATAGAAAGACTAAAAGATAAAATTATTGAAATTTTCAATAACTATACACAAAGAATTCCAACTTCTCAATTAAATAGAGTAATTGAAGAAGCTGTAATTAGACATTCACTTCCAAGTCCAAATGGTGCTTATTTAAGAATTTATTATGCAACACAATTTAGTACTAGACCACCAAGAATTGCACTTGTAATGAATAAACCAAGTCTTTTACACTTTACGTATAAAAGATATTTAATTAACTTCTTAAGAGAACAGTTCAATTTTGAAGGAACTCCAATTCACGTAATTGCACGTGGTAAAAACGATAAAATGGGTGATGAAGAGTATTTAGAAAGAGATAAATAGTTTTTAGGAGTATTTCCTTGAATAGAGTTAAAAATGATATTTTTGCAGGAATAACTGCTGCCGTTGTAGCTTTACCATTAGCTTTAGCTTTTGGAGTTGCAAGTGGTGCGGGTGCAATTGCTGGATTATATGGTGCTATAATTTTAGGTTTTTTTGCTGCTTTATTTGGAGGAACTCCAACTCAAATTTCAGGTCCAACAGGACCAATGACCGTTGTTTTTGCATCTGCAATTGCAGCCTTCCCAAATGATTTTTCTACTGTTATGACTATTGTTTTCCTTGCTGGTTTAATGCAAATTTCTTTTGGAATAGTAGGAATTGGTAAATGGATAAAATATATTCCATATCCAGTAATTTCTGGTTTTATGTGTGGAATTGGTGTTATTATCATTATTTTACAAATTAATCCATTTTTAGGTGTGGATTCATACACATCAATCATTTATACAGTAACTCACTTACTTGATACTTTTGGAAAAATTAATTATGAAGCAGTAATTCTTGCTACACTTACTTTGATTATTATGTTTTTAACTCCTAAAAAAATATCAAAAATCATACCTCCTGCTTTAATTGCTCTTGTTTCAATGACACTATTATCAATATTTTTAAGTTTTCAAGTAAAAGTTATTGGTGAAATTCCTATGGGATTACCTGATTTTGTTTTACCAATGTCTTTTGATATTTTAAAACTAAGTACGATTTTAACATTGTCTATTACATTAGCTTTATTAGCTTCTATTGATTCTCTTTTAACTTCTGTTGTTGCTGATTCAAAAACAAAAACAAAACATGATTCTAAAAAAGAGTTGATTGGGCAAGGAATTGGAAATGCCATTTGTTCTTTCTTTGGTGCAATTCCAGGAGCAGGGGCAACAATGAGAACTGTAATAAATATTAATAGTGGAGCAACAACAAAACTATCAGGAATGGTTCATTCAATAACACTTTTGTTAATAGTTTTATTTTTAGCTCCTCTTGCTTCAAAAATCCCATTAGCAGTATTATCTGGAATTTTGGTAAAAGTAGGTTTTGATATTTTAGATTATAAATTTTTAAAAGTTTTAACAAAAATAACAAAACAAAATTTAATTATTATGATTACTGTTTTTTTACTAACTGTATTTGTAGATTTAATTATGGCAGTTGGTGTTGGTATAACAATTTCATCAATTATGGCTGTTTATCAAGTTTCAAGAAATACACAAATAAAAACTGCTCGTTCAAAAGTATCTTTTGATATAGATATAGAAAATCAAGATGTAAAAATCATAAAAGTAAATGGTTCTTTATTTTTTGGAACGGCTGCATTTCTTGAAGATAAATTAGAAAAAGTTAAGAATTGTAAAAAAATTATAATTGATTGTAAAAATGTATCCTTTTTTGATATTTCTGCAATATTTACTTTAGAAGAAATTATTGAAAAATTCAAAAGTAAAGATTTGGAAATAATTTTAGTTCTTAGATATAGACATAAAAGAAAAATACTATCTGTAGATAATGATAACGTGTTTAAAAAGATTAGAATGTATTCAAATTTAGATGATGCGATAAATTATACGCAAAAATATGAATTAATTCATGGCTAAAATTTATTTACTTAACTCTCAAAAATATGAGGGTATTGAAAATTTAGAAGTTTTTCAAATAGAATTTTTAAAAAAGAATATTGATTTAACAAAATATGATGCTTTGATATTTACTTCAAAAAATGCTATTTACTCTTTAGATTCATCTAATAAAGATTGGAAAGATGTTCCTTCATATGCAATTGCACCTAAAACTGCAAGTATTATTAAAAGTCTAGGTGGTAAAATATCATTTATAGGTAATTCAGGTCATGGAAATGATTTTGCATATGAATTAATACCTTTATTAAAAGATAAAAAAGCTTTATATATAAAAGCTTTAAAAACTGTTTCAGATTTACCAAAAATTTTAAAGGAAAATGATATTTTTGTTGATGAAGTTATTACATATAAGACTTCTTGTAAAGAATCAAATAAAGTTTTAGAAGATAATTCTATATTTATTTTTACTTCTCCTTCAACAATTGAATGTTTCTTTAAACAATACTCATGGAAAGATTCTTATAAAGCAATTGTAATTGGAAAAACAACAGCAAAATATCTACCAAAAGATGTTAATTATGAAATAAGTTTAGAAACCTCTGTAGATGAATGTATAAAACTAGCAAAGCAAAATTTTTTTAAACTCAATTTTAATCATAATTAGATAAAATAAGAGAATCTAAGTAGTTCGAGATTTCCATTGTTGTGGGTCCGAATAAATAATTTTCGCGGGCAGTTGTAGTCAGATGGTGTGCAGCGATTCATTGCGTTCTCGCTCCTAAAATCTGCACTTGCCTGCAATTTGTGGCTTATGTGGGCCATTTGATGGTTAACGACTACTTGGGTATTACTCAATTTTATGGGCTTTCTAGCTAATTCTTAAAGAAAACTTAGAATACTCTATCACAAACTCATTCACATTTTTGATGTATTTTAGTCAACTTAACAAGGCTAAAGATGAGTGTAAATCAACTAATTCCTACATTAAATACTAATAAATATGGTGTCTACTATCTTAGATTTAGAGTATCTAAAAGACTAAGAAGATTTTTTGACAAAGAGTACATTACTAAAACACTGTCTACAAAAGAATATAAAAAAGCTAAAGTTAAAGCTATGGTCTATAGAAGCAGATACTTAGAGTTACTTGAAGTTTCAGACTGGATTGATGATGATACATTAAAGTTAAAAGTTGATGACTACACAAAGAATATTCTTAAACTTGTTATTCCTGATAAATTAGAAACACAGACTAAACAAGACTTAGGGCTTAATATTAAAGAAGCTTTTGCATTGTATGATAAATGGTACAAGAAGCAAAATATTTCAGAACACCAATATAAACTTGTAATAAAAAGACTAGGAACAGCTATAAACTACTTTGGAGAGTCTAAGCTTGTAAGAGAACTTACTACAGATGATATTGAAGAGTATATTGATTTTCTTACTACTTATCCAAATCCACTTAAAAGCCCTTACAAGTCTATGAGTTTCAAAGAAATATTACAGCTAACAAATGTTCCTTCTAAAGACTTTATCTCATCTAGTACAGTAATTAAGTATATCAAAGCATTTAGACAACTAGAGAACTTTCTTGTAGATGATGGTAAGATAGATAGAAAAATAAGTAAGAGAGCAAAACTACCAACACCTTCTACAGTTAGTGTTAATCCATTTAATGAAGATGACTTAAAGATTCTTCATAAGGAGTTTGATATGTTAGGTGATTTAGGTCTTATTTACTATACATTTGCCTATACTGGAATGAGAACTTCTGAGTTTTGGAAATGTAGAATAGGGTGTAAAGATAAGATATACTATTTTGATTTGTCATATAAAGGCGTAGAGCTTAAAACAGCTTCAAGTAGACGTTTGATACCTATTCACTCTAAACTTATCGATAAAGGCATTCTAAATAGCTTAAAACACCTACAATCAAACTATAAACAATCTACTGTGAGTAATACTTTCAATAACAAGGTTATAAACTCAATTAAAGATAAAAAGAACAAAGTAATGTATGGTTTTAGACATACTGTTGCAACTAATCTAAAAAGAGCTGATGTTGATATTGACAAAATCTCAGAAATATTAGGTCATTGTTATGAAAATACTTCAATGACAAAAACAGTTTATACTAATGGTTACACACTTAAGCAACTAAAAGAAGCCATAGAATGCTTGATGTAAAAACCTTACCTATCATAAAACTTTTCAACAAAATCTACAATCTTATCAAGCACTCTTGGAATGATTGTTTTTCTTTCAAGCAACTTTGGTTTGACTTGAAGTGTTCCTGCAACATCATCATTAAGTGGTTTTCTTCCATCATATAAATAAGTATCAATCACATCTTTTAGTTTATCAGTATGTAATTTCTCTTGTGCACATAAAACTTCAAAAGCAACTGTTCTCTCTTCTTCAACGAACTTATCAAACTCTTCTTCAATCTCTTCAGGATTAATTCCCTCTAACGTTGTATCAATAAACTTCTCAATAAGCTCTTTTTTACTTCTAAGCTGAGGATTAGAGTTAATAGTATTTATAATATTTTCTCTTTGTTTTGCTTTGTGTTCTTTTGATGATTCTTTATATTTTGCTAAAAGTTTCAGGATATATGATACATTTATCTCATCTCTATGGATTAGTTCTAGTTCAAAATCAACATCATTTAAAATAGAAGTTTTACCATCTCCTAAACCACCTTTTTGAGCTTTTATCTTTTCATATAAATCAAGGTATTTAGATTTATAATCTTCAAACTGCTGTTCAGTCATAGATAAATCAGACCACTTAAACTCACTAAACCCTTCAAGAATATTTTTAAGTCTAATCAGCTCTCTAAATGCTTTTATAAAATCTAGTTGTTTCTCTTCATCAATAATCTCATCAACACTATTTACACTTGGAGCTATTTTTATTAGTTCTACAAAAGCTTCATTAAACTTTTTAACATAAGTGTCATAAGGCTTCATCAAAATAATATCTTTTGCTTCTTTATTTGAGAAAAGTGCAATAGCATCATCTGTATATTTCTTTAGATTTCTAAAGCACACTATATTACCTTGAGATTTTTTCTCTCCAAGTATTCTGTTTGTTCTACTGTAAGCTTGAATTAAACCGTGATATTTAAGGTTTTTATCTACGTATAAAGTATTTAGTCTTGGACTATCAAAACCAGTTAAAAACATATTTACAACTAAAAGAATATCTATTTGAGCCTCTTTTACTCTTTTTGAAATATCATTGTAATAGTTGTAGAAACTTTGAGAGTCTTTTGTAGTAAACTTTGTATCAAAGGTTTTATTATAATCACTAATATACTCTTCAAGTTTATCTCTTGAGTGTTTATTTATATGTGATTCATCAATATGTGCTCCATCAGATTCTTCAAGGTCATATATACCATCAGCACCTTTGTCCTCTTCATTTGCACTATATGAGAAGATTGTAGCTATCTTTAGATTATGTTTTTTCTTTTTGAACAGTTCATAATATTTACAAAGAACTTCTACACTACTTACACACATCATAGCTGTAAACTCTTTTGAGTGAGTTTTTCTATCGTGGTTTGTGATGATATAATCAACTATTTGTTCTAGTCTTTTATCATCTTCCATAAGCTCTTTAGTATCAATACCCTCAACCTCAAAGTCTTTAAATACTTCATCATTATCTTTTCTTTTATATCTTCCAATATATTCAACTGAAAACTTCAATACATTATCATCGCTTATTGCATCAGTTATAACATATCTATGAAGTATCTCATTAAACAGTTCAGCTGTAGTTCTTTTACCAAACTTATTTCCAACTGCATTTTCAGGGAATATTGGAGTTCCCGTAAATCCTATAAGTTGAGCATTTGTGAAAAAGTTTGTGATATTTTTATGTGTCTCTCCAAACTGACTTCTATGGCACTCATCAAATATAAATACAATCTTTTTATCTTTTAAAGCTTCCATATCTTTTAAGTAGTGAGGTTTTGATATTGCTGTGTTTAGTTTTTGAATAGTTGTGATGATTAAGTCACTATCTTTTGTAACACCTTTTTTATCTCTATGAACTCCTAAAAACTGATTTACTAAAACTTTTGTATTATCAGTTCCATCAACACTTCCATCACTAAAGCTATTAAACTCTTTGCTTGTTTGATAATCTAAATCTTTTCTATCTACAACAAAAACTACCTTATCAACCTCAGGAAGTTTTACTAAGATTTGTGAAGCTTTAAATGATGTAAGAGTTTTTCCTGAACCCGTTGTATGCCAAATATATCCGTTTTTATTTGTATTTTTAACCCTATCAACAATAGCTTCAACTGCATAATACTGATAAGGTCTTAATATCATCAAAATCTTTGGAACTTCTGCCAAAACAATATATTTACATATCATCTTAGAGATATGACATTTTTCTAAAAAGATAGTTGTAAACTCTTCAAGGTTTGTGATATTTTTATTGTTTTTATCAGCCCAAAAGAATGTTTGTTTGAAAGTTTGTTTTTTATTGTTTGAGTAGTATTTTGTATTTACACCATTTGAGATAACAAAGATTTGAACATAGTGAAATAAAGCACTATTAAAGCCATAAGAGTGTTTTTGATAACGATTAATTTGATTAAAGGCCTCTTTTAGTTCTAATCCTCTTCTTTTTAGTTCTATTTGAACAAGAGGCAGACCATTTATCAAAATAGTTACATCATATCTGTTTTTATATGCTCCATCTATTGTTACTTGTTGAGTTACTTGAAAAAGGTTTTGACACCAATGTTCACTATCCAAAAACTCAATGTAAGTGATAGTTGTATTATCATCTCTTAGAAGTGCATATTTATCTCTAAGAATCTTAGCCTTTTCAAAGACATTTCCTTTGTTTAAATGGTTTAGTATTTTTGCAAACTCGGTATTGCTTAGAGTTGTTTTATTATGCTTTTCTAGTTGTGATTTTAGATTTGCTTTTAGTTGTTCTTCATCTTTGATAGTTACTTTTTCATAACCTTGAGAAGCTAACTGTTTTACTAAGTTTTCTTCTAATACTGCTTCACTTTGTTTACTCATTTTAAACCTTTGTTTTATACAAACATCTGTTGTAGTAGTGCTTTTTTGAACTCTTTTGTAGAGTCTAGTTGTTTTTGAACTTGCTCTATTTTTGAATCTATTGAAGATAGGAAGTTGGCTATTTTTGTTTGTTCCTCAATAGATGGATAAGGAAGTTTGATTTCAGAAAACTGTTTAAAACTAATCATTTTACCATCTCTTATACCTTCAATGTTTTTATTAAGTTCTTTAATATAATTATCTGTTTTCATATATAATTTATAAAGCCTATCTTCAACTTCAATGTGAGGTCTTAAGATGATGTAAGCTGGACTGCAAATACCTTTATAATTGGAATATTCAATTCCTCCTTGAAATGACCTAAGGCTAATTATAAAATCACCTATTTCTACAACTTTATATGTTGCAACACTTTTGTCAGTAACACTAATTTGATAATCAATCATATCTCTAGGTATAGCACCATATTCTTGTGTAATAGCCAAAATAGGTAACTCTGAACTGTGATTTTTATTTGTAATTGTTTGAAATATTTCATTCCCATATTTCCATTTCCATTCAGGAAACTCACTACCATCATCAGCTTTAAATCTAATCTCTTGTGAAAAGATTTTTTGCATTACACCTTTTTTATATTGTTGTAAAAGTTCTTCTTTACGTGTCAGCTGTTCTATTTTTGTATCAACTGAAGTTAGAAATGAAGCTATCTTTTCTTGTTCCTGTTTTGAGGGTAGCTGAACATAAAATAACCGTTGAGTAGTTATAGGTACTTGATTTCTTGTTGATTGAGACATAACTCTCGAATATTGTTCTATAAAATCATTAGTATTAAAATATACTTTAAGATAATTATTTAACAATCTTTGATTATCACATCTATAATATGTGGCTGTTGTACTTAATACAACATAGTCAAAATCTGTTTCAAGTAATGCCACAGGACCTACTGTTGCATTATGTGCGAATAAAACATCTCCATTCTTGGCAATGCCTTTTTTAAACTTTGAAGCTCTTTCAATAGGTAAACACTTACATTTTTTTAAATTAACTTTACCATTTATAAAATCATTTGCTGTAACATATGGAATACCATTTTTTGTGAACTCATCACTTTTTGGATATAAAGCTCCGTGATTACCATCTAAGTGACTTATAATAGATTTATTATCAATAAGATTTTGTATTTTTATTTTTTCCCAATCTCCACTAAACTCTTTAAATCTCAACTTAGGTACATTCATATTTTTACTCATTATCACTACCTTTTAAAAGTAGATTTCTTTCCCTTAAAAGCTCTTTTTGTAGCTCTTCAACTGTTGGTAAATATTTATTACTCACTAAGTCTTGAATTGAAAAAATTAGATTATGAGTCCAACTCAATTTGAGAGACACCGTCTCCTGAATTAGTAATCTTGAGTTGATTAAAAGATTTCTAATATCTTCTATCATTTGATTATTGATTATATTACCCATAACATATTCCATTAAAATGGTTTAGCAATACCAAGCTCATCACAGAACTTAGCTATTATTTCATCTGTTGTTTTCATATCAATCTCTAGTGCTTTTAGTTCACTTGAAACTTTATCTAAGTCTATTTGCTCTTCCTCTTCAAACGTATCTACATATCTTGGAATATTTAAGTTGTAATCATTTTCTCTTATTTCGTCCATAGAAGCAAGATGAGAATACTTTTCTATCTCTTCTCTTTTTGCGTAAGTATTTACTATCTTTTCAATATTTTCTTCTGTTAGATAGTTCTGATTTTTGGCTTTTTCAAAATCATTTGAAGCATCTATAAATAAAACATTTTCACTATCTTCTCTACACTTTTTAAATACTAAAATACAAGTAGGAATAGAAGTACCATAAAAGATATTTGAAGGAAGTCCAATAACTGCATCTAAATAGTTTCTATCTTCTATTAAATATTTTCTTATGTGACCTTCAGCAGAACCTCTAAATAAAACTCCGTGAGGTAAAACTATAGCCATTGTTCCATTGTCATCAAGATGATAAATCATATGTTGAACAAATGCAAAGTCAGCTTTTGAAGATGGTGCTAATTTTCCATATTGAGAAAATCTATCATCAGACATAAATAAATCATTTGCAGACCATTGAGCAGAAAATGGAGGATTAGCAACGATTGCTTCAAATCTTTCGCTTAAGTGTTGAGGGTGTTCTAGTGTATCTTCTTGTTTAATGCTAAACTTTCTATAGTGCACGTCGTGCATAATCATATTCATTCTAGCTAAGTTATATGTAGTTCTATTTAACTCTTGACCGTAAAAGTTAGATACATCATCAACTTCTTTTGCAACCCTTAAAAGTAGTGAACCTGAACCACAAGTTGGGTCATATACAGATTTTAGTTTTGATTTTCCATTTGTTACTATCTTAGCTAAGATTTTAGATACTTGTTGAGGAGTATAAAACTCTCCAGCTTTTTTACCAGCACCAGCCGCGAATTGTCCGATTAGATACTCATAAGCATCTCCAAGTACGTCTCTATCGTGGTTTTTTAGTTCAAAATTGATTTTGTCAAGGTGTGTTAATACTTGAACTATTAGTTTGTTTCTTGCTTCTACTGTTTTTCCAAGTTTTGTAGAAGTTAAATCAAGGTCTTCAAATAGGTGTACAAAGTCATCTTCTGACTCGTGCCCCATAGTTGTCTGTTCAATGTTTCTTAGGATTGAAGTTAAGTCTTCTAATATGAAGTTGTTTGAAGTACCATTTCCTCTTTTTGCTATTTGTGAAAATAACTCTTCAGGTCTTAAAAAATAACCAAGTTTTTCAATAGCTTCTTCTTTTATTGCACTAATATAATCTTCTTCATCTTTTGAGCCAATAATTTCAAAATATGTTTTACCATCTTCTACAAGTATTTCATTTGCATAATCTTCCATTTTTTCTGATAAGTATTTGTAAAAGATAAATCCTAATATATAATCTCTAAACTCATCAGCGTCCATTTTACCTCTAAGGGTATTTGCTATATTCCATAATTGTTGTTCTAAAACTTTTTTATTTTCTTCACTCAAAGTAAAACCTTATTTATATTTTTAAAGGGTGTATAATAGCCAAACTCCTATAAAAAATAACAAAAAAATCTCAAAGCTAATAATCTATAGTGTTACTTTTAGATTCTCCCCCGTGGGGGTGTTGGATTTATGTATGATTAATAAGTTTTATATCTTGTATATTTGTAGCTCCTCCATCTCTTATATCCTCAATTCCCAAATGAATATAGTTTAAACTTGTACTAAGATTTTTATGTCCCATAAAGGTCATAATCTTATAACTATTCCATTTACTAATACTTGCTAATTTTGAAGCGACTGTGTGTCTAAGACCATAAGGTATATACTCTTTATATCTTTCTTTATCTGTCCAACCAAGATATCTTTTCATCTTATTCCATCTGTATTCAATCATATCTTTTGTAAGTGAAGTAAAGGTTAGTTTACTGTAGTTAATATTGTTTATTTCATCTTTCAATACAAAAGGTTTGTTTAGCTTTAATTCATAAAGTTTAGTTAGTGCAAACTCTAGCTGTAATTTAACTGCTTCTAAAACAACTCCGTTTAAGGGTAAAGTTCTTATCAAATTATTTTTTGTTGAAGCATAAGTACCTCTACTTATTGTTAATGTATTTTGTTCTAAATCAAAATCTCCAATCTGCAAATTATAATACTCTGCTGGACGTAAACCTAATCCTGAATTAATTATAAAAAACTGTATCATTTCCCAATCAGTTGGATTTCTTGTGAAAATTTTGATTGAAATTTGACCCACTTTTTTGATTAAAAATGACCCACCTGCAGATTGAAATTATAACATTAAATTTCGTTATTTTTATTCTCTAAATTTTGTTTCTTTTTACTTTTTGGCAATAAATCTTTCATTCTATAACTTGGACCATTTATTAAAAATGGATGTGAATGATGTAAAAGTCTATCTAGTATTGCTGTTGCTATCACATCATCATTAAATATCTGTCCCCATTCTTGAAATTCTTTATTTGATGTAATTATTGTTGAAGATTTTTCATATCTCTTTGAAATAAGTCTAAAAAAAAGTGATGCTACTTCTCTTGAAAGGTCTAAGTATCCAATTTCATCAATTATTAGTAACTCTATTCTACTCATACTTTCAAGATAATCTGTTATAGTATTAGAGTGATTTGCAGCTATTAGTTCATTGGTTAAATCTTCAGCACTTATAAATTTTACTCTTCTTCTTTGTTTGGTGGCTTCAAGTCCTAATGCAATTGAAAGATGAGTTTTTCCAACTCCTGGTGCTCCAACTAAAAGTACATTTGTAGCACTATCTAAAAAGCTTAGAGTTGCTAATTCTCTTATTAATTTTTCATCTATTTGTGGTTGAAAGCTAAAATCAAACTCATCTAAAGTTGCCATATATTTGAATCCTGCTTTTTTAATTCTAGCATTTACACTTCTATCAACTCTATCAACAATTTGTTGTTGCAATAGTTTATACAGATAATCTTGATATGATAGTTTTGCTTTAGCAGCATCGAGTGCTGCACTTTCATAATTATCTGCTACTGATGAAAGAGATAAAAGTTTGCAATAACTCTCTATATTTGCTTTTAGTGAACCATTTTCTAAATTAACTGGTCCAGAATTACGTAAGTTTGTTGTATTTTTAGTTCTCATAATTTGTAATCTCCTAAATCTCTTTTTATATTTGCTTGGGGTAATTTGATATTAAACAGATTTAACTGTTCATTTTTTGGCTTAGTTTGATGTGTAATTGTTCCTTTGATAAAGGAGAAGCTATAAATATTTAAACTAATTGCTTCTTCCATTGCCATAATACAATCAGCTTCATCATAGTATTCAAACAAGTTTGCTATTTTATAAAGGTGATAAGCTGGGCTAATTCTTTTTTGAACTTTGATATTTTCAATGAATTTATGAATATTTATGTAGTTAGCAAATCTTTTTATAAGTCTTGATATTGAAATGGCTATTGAATCAAACTGACTCTCTTTTCTATATCCAAAGAAATGCTCTTTATTAACAAGGACTTCACCTTTTTTAAGGCTAATTGTATGAGTTGCTATTAGTTTATTTTTACTTGAGTATATTTGCAAAGTTGTTCCATATAATACTCTTAACCACACCTCTTTACTTGCAAAGTAATGTGGAACTGAATATTTATTACCTTTGTAAGAGACTAAACATTCAGAATTTGCCTTTCTAAACTCTTCTTTAAATCCAACATATCGTTTTAATTCCCCAGTTATTGGATTTATTGGTAGTGGTTTTAAAAAACTTTGTTCCTCTTTTTCAAAGAGTATTTTTGAAATTTGTTTAGTTGTTCCATGAATTTCAAGATTATGCTCATCTTGGAATTGTTTTAATCGTTCTCTTAGATCTTCAAAGCTTTTAAACTCATTTCCAGATATAAAATGTGTTTCAAGATAACTAAAAGGTGATTCAACTTTACCTTTACTCCATGGATGTGATGGCATACTTCGTGTTGGTTTTATTCCATATAATCCACACAATGACAAGAATCTTGGATTCCAAATTAGATTATCTTTAGAAGCATTTGTTATAAATACTGTTGCATTATCAACTTGTATTCTCTCACAAACTCCACCAAAGAAGATAAAACTCTCTTCTAATGCTGTATATACATCACTTCCTGATACATTTAAACTTACATCATAAAATTTATATCTACTAAATCCTAAGATTGTTTGATGTATATTTATTTTTACAAGATTTTCCCCAATAGTAACTGTATATGGACTCCAATCATATTGCATCTGTTCAGCTGGTTTTGTTTCATATCTCATGTAAGCATGAGGTGAATTTTTACTTACATCGTTTGCTATTGGTTTTAAAATTTCTCTTATGTAAGCATATAAAGCATATTGACTTCCTCTATATCCTTTTGATTTTATATCTTTTAAAATTCTACTAGCTTTTAAATTTTTCTTTAAAAATGACTCTTTGATAAAATCAATAAATGGTTCAACTGCTTCATTTATCTTTTTCTCACCTCTGTTATATAAAGGTAATTCATCACTTGCTAATGCTTTTTTTACAGTATTTCTACTAATACCTAACATTAAAGCAATGGTTCTTGTCCCTAAGTTTGGATCTTTCTTTTTTAGATTACGAATAGTTACCCAATCCTCCATACTAATCATCTCCTTTTACCTTTCTTCATAATTATTATTTTTATGAGAAAAGAGTATGTTTTTTTAGTTTACAGGTGGGTCAAAAGTTTTCAAAATAGTGGGTCAATTTTCAGTCAAAAAATTCATTCTTGTTTCATCATAAATATTAAGTAAGGTGTTATACATATCCAACTCTTCATCTTTTGTAAAACTAATTTTTCTTTTTGAGTCTATACTCATTTTTAAACCTTGAAATGATAGTTTATTTTCAAGTATAATTTTTTGTTTTCGTTCAAGATATTCAACACTTGATTTTAGTGCAGAAATGTAGTGATTAACTGTTTTATTTGCATATTTTTTATTTACAAGGTATCTTTTAAATCTATCAAGGTCATCTATTGTAAGATTTGAAATAGCTCTTTTTTCTCCAAAAAAACTGCAAATCTTTAACCATCTATCTTTTGGATTTCTTTTATCTCTAAAATACTTCCATTTTGTTTCATATAAATATTCAGTAGCATCATAAAAAGTTAATTTTCTTGAACCATTTTCAGGGTTAGGATATATACTAGGTTCTTTTATATATTTTTTCCACTCTTTTTCAAGTCTAAGAGCTAATTCTTTATCTTGAGTATCCCAACTTTTTTGATACCTAATATGATTAATTTTAAAATCTGATTTCCAATAACCATTAGTTTTTTGATACATTCTAATCTCCAAAAAATAATTAAAAATAGCAATATACTTTTTTCAAATAGATATGTCAATAGGCATTAAGGATACGGTAATCCTTATACTTTATGTATTCAATACTCTTATAAAAAATATTTTAAAAATAATTAAAAAATCTCAAAGCCCATATCTCAATACACGTAAAAGAGATTCTCCCCATACCCCCACTTGAGTTTCATTTTTGACAACTCAAAGGGCAACTTAATCCACCAACTAAAATAAAAACCTTTCTGTCAGAAGCCTACAAGCTCTTTTATTCTTCTTTGTGATTGATTCGATTAATAAATTAGTTCTAGTGTTCCTAGATGAGCTAACAGACTTCTATTCGTTTGATTAATAATCTAGTTTATCAAGTTATAACCATCATTAAAACTTTATTGATTTATTAAGTATAATACTTGACAAAGAGTTTATGATTTGATAAAGTTTCAAGTAAAATATATATTAAGACTTGAAAGGAGATTTTAGATGACAATAGGATACCTTAGAGTTTCAACTGATAAGCAAACTGTTGAGAATCAAAAGAGTGAGATTAGAGCTTACTGTAATGATAAACTAAAGATAACTGTTGATGATTGGATTGAAGTTGTAATGAGTTCAAGAAAAGATTTAAGAGATAGAAAGATTGATGAACTTTTATCTGTCTTATCAAAAGATGATAAAGTAATTGTAAGTGAACTTTCAAGACTTGGTAGGTCAACTCAAGAAGTATTACAAACAATAGAAAGACTAATGAACTTACACGTAGAACTACATATCATTAAAAACAATCTAGTAATTAATCCTAATAATAAAAATGACTTTGTTTCAAAAGCTATGGTAACTTTGTTTGGTCTGTTTGCAGAACTTGAAAGAGACTTGATTAGTCAAAGAACTAAAGAGGCTCTAAAGTCAAGAAAAGAACAAGGTGTTAAACTTGGTAAACCTGAGGGAACTTTACAAAAATCAAAATATGATGAATATAAAGATAGAATCATTGAACTTAAAAACTTAGGTCTATCTCTAAATAAAATAGTTTCAAATCATTTAGAACCAGTTATGGGAAAAGGTAACTGTTCAGTTCAAAGCTTATCTACTTACATCACTAAAAGAGGTCTGTGAAGTCATCTCACAGCTCTTGTTTTAATTTATCCTAATACTTTTATTACCTAACTACTAAAAAGGCTTGTAGCCAACTTCAGAGAAGACTTTTATATCAAAAAATCACCCTAAAAATCCACTTTCAGAAATGCTCATAAAATCGGCTTTGTAGAAGATAGCCCACTCTAGGAAAGAAAATCTATCCAAAATAAACAAAATCAAGTCAAAAAGGAGGTTCAAATGAACAACAATCAAACACAAAGGATAAGCCACTTAAATTGGTGTATCAAAGGGAAGCGTAATGGCTACTAATCGAAAATATATTGCTAAAGTTCAACGAAGTAAAGTTGATATGAAAGAGACAGTTATTGAATTAAGTCCTAATGCCTTTAAACTTCTTAATCTGATTTACTATGAAATATTAAAAGATGAAAACCTAGCAGATGATAAAGCAATGAAACAACTTGGAGTTTCACGAAGACCATACTATAAAGCAAAAGATGAACTCAAAGAAAAAGGTTATATTAAAATCGTTCAAGTTGGTTCAACTAAATATAAATGGTATGTAGGTAAAGAAGCAATATCTAAAGATGACTTGAAGTATCAAAATAAGAAGAGAAAAGATGATGAACTCTTTGCTCAATTAGTTTTAGAAGGTATTTCTATTAATAATCAAGATTTTAAATCTAAAGAGAGTGGTGTATTTGTTCTTGAAGGGTTTGAACAAGACTTTGAAGATGAAATAGTAATCTAGTATGGTATGACCAAAAAGGACATAATGGTAATATATACTTGTAAGAAAACTAAAGAGACTTTTAGTTGCTGTCAAAACTTCTAAACTAACGATATAAAATGTGCTATGACCAAAAAGGTTACGATAGTAATATATACTTATGAGAAAACTTAACTGGACAGAAAGTATAAAGCTAAAACTGTCCAATATAAAAATTAAGCCCATTTGATAGGCTATACAGAGCTTATACTGTAAAGAACAACAATCTTATTTTAAGTAGGGACTTTAAGAGTCTTTGGTTGTTGGTTAAGCTTGATAATCTATAGAAAAGAGATTATCAACAGACCATAAATCATATTAAACTGACTGTTACTGTTGCTGTGTAGTTGTTCTTTAACTCTCTTCTATATTAGTATTGTATTTAGAAATAAGATGTAGTAGCTAGTATAGATGTATTAAAAGTAGTGCTATTGCTAGACCTTAATCTCATTTCTAATAATCAATAAACTTAGAATTAATACTTAAAGAATAACTATAGGTTGGACTTTAAGTTCCCTGCTCAATAAGTGTCTTTCTTTTATATTGTCTATTTCTTTCTTTAAAATGCCACCTATTGTACTTCTCAAACCGAAAGCTTGTCGGATTAAAGTTCCTTCCTACAGCCCACTCTAGGAGAGAAAATAGTTGAAACTTGACTGTCGGATTAAAGTTCCTTCCAATAGCCCACTCTAGGAGAGAGATACTCCAAACACTTAATTTAATTAAGTTACATAAATTACGGAATTACCGTCATAAATAGTCTTGTTGCCCTTATTGTAGGGTTAATCAATCTAAAAATCAAAAAAGGAGATTTAAAAATGAAACAAACAGAAAAATACAAAATGAGATTTGGAGCTTCTATAATGGGAGATACAGATTACATAATGATAAGAAATGAGTTCTTAAAAAGTAAAAAAGTTTTTTCAAGATTTAAGAAACTTGAGAAAGCTGAAGGATTCAGTTGGTATGAAGTAGAGAATGCAAGACAACTTATTACTACTTTCAATTGGAAAAATACATCTGAAGGTTATTCTTATTGGAATAAAATCCATACTGAATGGTTAGAGTATATAGGTATATTTGGGAAATATAATAATTTAAAGCAATATGAAACAGCTTTAGAGAAAGTAGCTGTATTTAAAAGTTTATTAAGTGAAATTGATAAAGATGGTTTTGATGCTTTTTTGTCTGCCTTTATAACTGATAATGAAGATTTAGAGTTATTTATAAATGATACATTACTTAAAACTTTTCTTGGAGGTTATAGTAACTCTAGTGTTATAAAGATTTGGTTAGATGACTATCACTTAGAACAAGATTACTGGAAAAATATTTTAGAAAAGATGAAAAAAATAGATTTTCTAATGTACGAACTGGATAATAATCCAACTCTTAAAGCATCATTTCTCAGAACTATACCACTAGATGAACTTTTTTCAGAGGACGACTTATGCAACTAATATCTAAACACAAAATAAAAGGGGAGAATATCCCTGTAACAACTTCAAGAAAAGTTGCAGAGATTTTTGAGAAAAGACACGCAGACGTAATTAGAGCTATTGAAAACTTGATAGATGGAGGAGACCCCAATTTTGGGTTGTCCTCTAACGAGCTCAATATTGCGTTGGTTAAAATGTTCTTTATTTCACAGTATAAAGACAAGAAAGGCGAAACAAGAAAAGAATATCTTTTAACTCAAGATGGGTTCACTCTTTTAGCTATGGGATTCACTGGACCTAAAGCTCTTGAGTTTAAGTTAGCTTATATAAAAGCCTTTAATGAGATGAAGAAAGAGCTAGAGGACTTTAGGTTTCAACGTAAGATAGCTAAAGAAGGTTACAAGGGACTTACGGGTTCACTTAAAGATGAGCTTGGAGATGACGCTAAGATTTATCACTTTAGTAATGAGGCTGATATGCTAAATAAGATTGTCTTAGGGCTTACAGCTAAACAATATTGTGACATTCATCAAGTAGATAGAAAGTGTATGAGAGACCATTTAAGTTCAAAAGACTTAGAGGTAATATCAGAACTAGAGAAGTATGATGAGTTCCTGATAAGGAGAGGTTTCACTTATAAACAAAGAGAAGAAGAATTAAGTGAATATCATTTAAGAAGATTAAGAAAAACTTTGGAGGTGGCTTAATGAAAAAAGTTTATGTATGAGCTGTGGGCACATAGGGTATTTAACGTACTTGCATAATGACGAGCACTGTGAGAAGTGTTACTCAAGAAATATACTTTAAAGATAATACTTAACATTAAAACAATAGCACATAAAAAGTCTTTATTAAATGTAATTAAATAGGAAAAGGCCTTATTTTATATTATTAGAAAAGATAACTGATATAAAGTTTACTATCACAAACTCATTCACATTATCCAAATATTAAGCTTTAGTTAGATAAAATAACTGCAAATTAAATACATAAATTGTGTTTGAGAAATAATCCCAAAGTCCCGTCAGATGGTGTGCAGCGATTCATTGCGTTCTCGCTCCTGAAATTTGCACTTGCCTGCAATTTGTGGCTTATGTGGGCCATTTGATGGTTAACGACTACTTGGGTAATCTTACTTAATTAAAAACATTACAAGGAATTATCGTGAATATATTGATACTAGGAAGTGGTGGTAGAGAATACTCTATTGGATTAGCAATATACAAAGAAAATGCTCATAATTTATATTTTATGCCAGGAAATGGTGCAACTGATAGATTGGGTACAAATATAAATATAAAAGATTATAATCAACTAGCAGTTTGGGCAAAAGATAATTCTATTGATTTAACTATTGTAGGACCAGAAGCTCCTTTAGTAGATGGTGTTGTTGATATATTTAAACAAAATGGATTAGTGATTTTTGGACCAAGTGCAGCAGCTGCTCAACTTGAAGGTTCAAAAGTGTATATGAAAAATATACTTAAAAAATATAACATACCAACAGCAGCATTTATAGAAACATCAAATGAAAAAGAGGCTTTTGATTTTATTGATACAATGAGTGAGCCAATTGTTGTTAAAGCAGATGGTTTATGTGCAGGAAAAGGTGTAATTATTGCACAAACAAAAGATGAAGCAAAAAAAGCTGCAAGTGAAATGTTAAGTGGAGCAGCTTTTGGTGATGCTGGAACTTCTATTGTTGTTGAAGAGTATTTAGATGGTTATGAACTATCAGTATTTGCTATTTGTGATGGAGAAAATTACAAAGTATTACCAGCTGCACAAGACCACAAAAGAATAGGGGATGGAGATACTGGTCCAAATACAGGTGGTATGGGTGCTTATGCTCCAACTCCTTTAGTGAATGATGACATTTATAAAAAAATAGAAGAAAGAGTAATCAAACCAACTTTAAAAGGTATGCAACAAGAGGGTGCACCTTTTGAAGGTGTACTATTTATTGGAGTTATGGTAGTAAAAGGTGAGCCAATTATTTTAGAATATAATGTAAGATTTGGTGATCCAGAGTGTGAAATTTTAATGCCATTATTAGCAACTCCTGTATCTGAACTATTTTATAAAGGTGCAACAAAACAACTTGACAAACTTGATATTAAAATCAAAGATGAGTTTGGTGTTGGTGTTGTAATGGCAAGTGGAAACTATCCTTATGGTTCAAGTGCTCCTGCTGAAATTATAGTTGATGAAATTGTTGATGCTGATTTATTAGAAAACTCGCATATTTCTTATGCTGGTGTTGAAAAAATTGATGATAAATTAATGGCAACAGGGGGAAGAGTTCTTGTTTGTGTTGGATTTGGTAAATCAATAAAAGAGGCAAGAAATAGAGCTTATGCTTTATGTGGTCAAGTACATTTTGCTGGTAAAAAATGTAGAACTGATATTGCGTATCAAGCACTAAAGTAATTTTTTAATGCAAAATAATACAAATAATCTTCAACTAGCGTCAATGCGTTCACGTGCATTTGCTTATGTAATAGATGATTTACTTGTTACTTTAATTATTATGATTATATTTTGGGAAAATATTTACGCAGTTAGTAATGATCCAGATGCTTTAATGTATCTAATGAAAGCTGAATTAGTTATGCCTTTAATAGTGTTAAAAGTTATATATCATACTTTTTTTGTTTGGTATTATGGTGCAACAATCGGTAAAATAGTAGCTAAAATACGAGTAATAGATGCAAATAATTGGGGAAGAGTTAATTTGTTTTCTTCTTTATTAAGAGCTGTAGGAAGAATATTTTCAGAAATGTTTTTTTATGTAGGTTTCTTATTAGGATTTTTTAATGATGGAAGAAAAACATTTCATGATATTACAGGTAAAACGTTGGTAGTTAATGTATAAAAAAATCATAGGTTCACTACTAATTACATCTGCATTATTGCAGGGTCAAGAAATAAATAACGAAAAATTTCAATTAATTGCTAAAAACATTGATGCAAAAGATAATATTATCACAGCAACAGGAAGTGTAGTAATTTACTCACCTACATACTATTTAAGTGCCGATAAAATAATATTTGATAAAGAGAAAGAGACTTTTGAATTATTTGATAATGTTTTAATAATAAAAGAAAATAATATTCAAACTCAAAGTGAACATGCTTTTGTAGATTTAAAAAATGATACGTCAAATCAATATCCTATGTTCTTATTTGAAAATAGTAATAATATTTGGCTTAATTCAAAAGAGTCAAATAAAGAAAAAGAGATTGTAAAATTAGAAAGTTCGATAATCTCTTCTTGTGATTGTTTAAATCCAATTTGGAGTATTAGAACATCAAGTGCTGATTATGATACTGAAAATAAATGGATAAATGCCTATAATCCAAGATTATATATAAAAGATGTACCTGTATTTTATAGTCCTTATTTTGGATTTCCTACAGATACAACTAGAAGAACAGGATTATTACTTCCAACTTTAGGTTTTTCTGAAGGAGAAGGTTTATACTACTCGCAACCAATATATTTTGCCCCTGCACAAAATTATGATTTAGAATTAATTCCACAAATTAGAACCCAAAGAGGAAAAGGTATATATGGATATTATAGATATGCTGATTCTCCAGATTCTCTTTTAAAAATAAAATCAGGGGTTTTTGTTGAGAATGAAGATTATAGAGAAGAGAATCTTTTAGAGCACAAAGAACATTTTGGATTAGATATTGATTATAGTAGGAGAAATATTTTTACAAATTCTCAAACTTCAGAATCAACGGATGGTTTATATACAGCAATAAAGTATCTAAATGATGTTGAATACATAACTTTAGAAGAATCAGATTATACTTTGTCAACTGATAAAAAAGTTGAATCAAAAATAAATTATTTCTATAATACTCCTGATTATTATACAGGTGCTTATTCAAGATATTATATTGACACTTCAAAAGATAGTAATAGTCAAACTTTACAAGAGTTACCACAAGTACAATTTCATTCATATAATAAAGAAGCATTTGTTGATAATTTAGTATATTCTTTAGATACAAAAGTTATGAATTACACAAGACCTGAGGGTTTAACATCAACAATTTATGAAGTAAGTGCACCTATTAGTTATACAAAATATCTTTTAGATGATTTTATGTATTTAACTCTTGAAAATAAAATAGTTGTTAGTAAATATGATTATGATAACTTTTATGATTCTACTTATGAAGATGGGAATTTAATCCAAAATAGAGCATCAATTTTACTTGGTAGTGATTTAATTAAACCTTATGAAAATTACTTACATACTGTAAATTTAGGTGCTGAATATGTAATTCCAAAGAATCTAAAAGAGGATGGGGATTTATATAAAATTACAACTGTAAGTGGTTCCACAAAAGAAGAAGAATTAAAAGCATTTCCAATTAACCAAGAAGAAAAAAATATTAATTTAACACTTAATCAATCACTATATATGAAAGATAGTTTAAAACAATTTATTAATCATAAAATGTCTCAATCTATACTTTATGATGAAGTAGATAATCCAAAACTACAAGATTTTGAAAATTATGTAAAAATAAATCATGACTTTGGTTACATATCTGGAAGAGTTGTTTATAATATGCAAGATGAACAATTTGTAGAAGATACATTTAGTAATACTTTAACTTATGAAGATTTATCATTTACTTTAGGTTATTACAAATCTAAAGAGACTCCAAATACAGATAAAGAAGATTTAGAATCATATAGAGTTAGCACTTCATATAAAATATCAAAAGATTATAGTATTAGTTATTATGAAAATTATAACCTTTTGGAAAAAATTAGAAGTAAACAAGGTATAGGTTTTAATATAAATGATAGTTGTTGGAATTTAGATTTTAAATTAGAAAGTGAAATTAGACCTTCTTCATCAACTTATAAAGATGGTGTTGACCAAAAACTAATAACTATGAATCTATTATTAAAACCATTAGGTGGAATAAAACAAAAATATAAAATGGAAAATGATAATTAATGAATTCTGATAAAGTATATTTCAAAAATAGAGAAGTTGCTGCATATAGACTTTTAGATGTTTTACCAATTGATAGTATGAAATTAGAAGATTGGACGGTAATTTCAAGCTCTTATGGAGGATTTGAAATAGCAAAAATAATTGCAAAAACACTAAATGGAAAATTTGATATTATGTTTTCTGAAAAAATATACGCCCCAAATAATGAAGAGTGTGAGATTGCAGTTGTTACGGAACATGAAGAAGTATTAATACATGAGGAGTTAGTAAAATCGTTTAATATTAGTTTAGATTATATATATGCAAAATCTAAACAAGTTTTTGAAGAATCTATTGTAAAAAAAGTTAATAGATTTAGACATGGTGAGAGAATTGAAAAATTAGAAGATAAAAATGTTTTAATTGTTGATGAGGGAATTAATACAGGTCTTACAATGATGGCTTGTATTAAAACTGCAATTAATCTAAAAGCAAAATCTATTTCAGTAGCTACTCCAATTTTACCAACAGCTAGTATTCCAACAATTGAATCTATTGCTGATGATTTATATTTTATTAAAAAATTAGATCATTTTGTAGAAATAGATTTTTATTATGATAGTTTGGAAGAACTTAGTTTTGAAGATATAGAGAAAATAAATAAAGGATAAAAAATTATGGCAACAGTGTGTGAATTTGAATTAAATGGAAAACAAGAGATTTTTGAATTTGAGAAAGTAGCTAAACAAGCAAATGGTTCAGTTTTAGCAAAAATAGGGAATGCAGTAGTATTAGCAACTGTTGTAAGTGAATTCGATAATCCTGTTAGTGAAGATTTTACTCCTTTAACAGTTCAATATATAGAAAAAACTTATGCAGCTGCAAAATTACCTGGTGGTTTTATAAAAAGAGAAGGAAAACCAAGCGATTTTGAAACTTTAACATCAAGAGTAATTGATAGAAGTTTAAGACCACTTTTCCCAAAAGGTTATGTTTATCCTACAACAATTACAGTTATGGTTTTAAGTGCAGATAAAGATGTTGATTTACAAACATTAGCGTTAAATGCTGCAAATGCTGCTTTATACACATCTAATTTACCAATTAAAAAATCTGTTTGTGGAGTAAGAGTTGCTAAAATAGAAAATAATTTAGTTATTAATCCAACTCCAGCTGAGTTAGAAAATTCTGTTTTAGATTTATATGTAGCTGGATCTAAAGATGAATTATTAATGATTGAAATGAAAACTATCTCTTCTAGTGAATTAGTTGAAGTTGATATTGAAGCATTTACTAAAATCCATAATTCAAATGAAATGAATGAAGATACTTTAGTTGAAGCAATTGCCTTTGCACAAAATGCTTTAAAAGAGGCTAACTTAAGTTATGAAAAAGCTTTTGAAGAAGTTTCAAAAGAAAAAGTTCAAGTAGAATTAATTAAATTTACTATTGAAGAGTCTGTAATAAATTATGTTAGAGATAATTTTTCAAATGAGATAAGAGAAGCTATTAAAAAACTTGCAAAAAGTGAAAGAGCAACTCAATTAAAAGATGTTGCTAAAATGATTTCTAAAAATGAATATTGTATTACAAATGAGTTAGAATTTAATACAATTTATGAAGCAGTTTCAATTGTAAAAAGAGAAATTGTAAGAGCAATGATTGTAAATGACAAAGTAAGAGCTGATGGAAGAGGATTAAAAGATGTTAGACCAATTACTATTGAAACAAATATTTTACCATCAACTCACTCTTCTTGTCTATTCACAAGAGGTGAAACACAAGCATTAGTTATAGGTACAATTGCAGGACCTAAAGATGGACAAATGTATGAAGTATTAACTGATAAATCAACTTCAATGGAAAGATTTATGGTTCATTATAACTTCCCAGGTTTTTCAGTTGGTGAAGCTAAACCTATGTTTGGTGTTGGAAGACGAGAATTAGGACATGGTAATTTAGCTAAAAAAGCACTTGAAGCTACAATTGATGATGATTACAATGAAACTGTAAGATTAGTTTCTGAAATTTTAGAATCAAATGGTTCTTCTTCTATGGCTACAGTTTGTGGAGGTTCTTTAGCATTAAAAGCAGCTGGAGTTCCAATTTCTGATTTAGTTGCAGGTGTTGCTATGGGAATGGTTGTAGAAGATGGTAAATATTCAATTTTAACAGATATTATGGGACTTGAAGACCATGATGGGGATATGGACTTTAAAGTTGCTGGAACTAATAAAGGAATTACTGCTTTACAAATGGATATAAAACTTGGTGGAATTGAATTAAATGTTTTAAAAGAAGCCTTATTACAAGCAAAAGAGGGTAGAGAGCATATTTTAGGACTTATGAATGAAGCTGCAAATGAAATAGTTCCAAGTGAAGCTTTACCTTTAGTTGAACAATTTGCAATTGACCCAAGTAAAATAATGGTTATCATTGGAAAAGCTGGAGCAACAATCAAAGAAATTATTGAAAAATTCACTGTTTCAATCGATTTAGATAGAGATAGTGGAACAGTAAAAGTTAGTGGTGAAAATAAACAAAATGTTTTAGATGCTTGTGAACATATTAAAACTATTTCAAATAATGCTCCTTCAAGAAAAGAGACACCAAAAAATGTTGATTTTGAAAAATTATATCAAGTTGATGAAGTTGTTACAGGAAAAGTAGAAAGATTAGTGGATTTTGGTGCATTTATTCTTTTACCAAAAGGTGGAGAAGGTCTTTTACATATTTCAAAAATTTCTAAAGAAAGAGTAAATAATATTTCAGATGTTTTATCTGTTGGACAAGATATCGAAGTAAAAGTTTTAAAAGTTAAAAAAGATAGAATAGAATTATCTTCAAATTAATCCTTTATAAAGGATTAATTTACCTACTAAAATCCCCTAAATATGACCATTTAAGCAAATTTTATATCAATATCAAAAAATTATAATCAATTCTAATCCTAAATTAATATTTCTTACGTTAGTATAGTTAAAATAATTTTTTATAAGTAAACTTAAGGGGTTCTAATATGGCTAAGCTTTTAATCGTAGACGATTCTACAATGCTAAGAGATATGCTAAACTATGCATTAAATGAGGGTGGTTATACGGATGTAACTGAAGCCGTTGATGGTGTTGATGGTTTAGCAAAAGCAAAAGCTACAGATTTTGATTTAATTATCACAGACGTAAATATGCCAAATATGGATGGTTTAACATTAATTGGTGAATTAAGAAAAATACCACAATATACTAAAAAACCAATTCTTGTTCTTACAACAGAAAGAAGTGATGAAATGAAAGCGAAAGGTAAAGCTGCAGGAGCTACAGGTTGGATTGTAAAACCATTTGTACCAGACCAGTTATTAAAAGCAGTTAACATAGTATTAAGTAGATAAAAATAAAGGAGCTTTCATGTCGTTTGATATTTCTAAATATAGGGAAATGTTTCTTGAAGAAGCTGTTGAACTTTTCGAATCAGCGGATAATGTTCTTTTAGAAGCTGAAAATAATGGTACATTAACAGATGAAGAAATGGGACAACTTTTTAGAGATGTACATACTTTAAAAGGTAGTGGTGCATCTGTTGAATTAGCTTTATTTGCTGAATTTACACATGATGTTGAAAACTTGATGGATAAATTAAGAAATCATAAAATTGAATTTATTCCAGAAATGGCAGAAACATTAATTGATGGTCTTGATGTTATGAAAGAGATTTTAGACCTTGAAGTAGCAGATAAACTAGATAGAGATACTTTTACTCAAATGACTAGCTCTTTATTAGAAGAAATTAGATCTTATTCAAATGGAACAGCAGTAAAAAAAGAAGTAGAACCTGTTAAAGTAGAAAAAATTGAAAAACCAAAAGTAGAAGAAAAAATTGAAATTACTACATTAGATAGTGATAATTTTGGATTTTTTGATGATGATTTAAACGAACAAAGAGATACAAAAAACAAACCTTATGGAATTTTTGCAGATGATGATATTGATGCAGTTCATGAAAATATAGGTTTTTATGATGATGATTTAGAAACAATTTCTAAAAATACAAAAGATAGTGATTTTAAAATATCAAATGATGATAAAGAAAATTTTGGTTTCTTTGATGAAATGCCAAATATCACTCCTGATTCTGTAATGCAAACAAATGACATTGAAGAAAAAATTCTTCCAACTGTTGAAAAAGAAGAAGTTGTTGAAAAATCTGCACCAGTAGTAAGAAAATCAAGAGCTGTAACAGCTGAAGAAAATGAAGATGCAGCTGGGAAAAAATCAGTATCAAATAACAACAATAGTATTAGAGTTAATCTTGATAAAATTGACTTATTAATGAATAATGTTGGAGATTTAGTTATTACAAATGCAATGTTAACACAGTTCTCATCAACAATTGACGAAACAAAAACAAGAAATTCTGTTTTAGAAAGACTTGAATTATTAGAAAGACATATTAGAGATATGCAAGATTCTATTATGAGTATTAGAATGGTTCCTATGGATTCAATTTACTCTAAATTCCCAAAAGTTGTAAGAGATATTTCTAAAAAACTTGGGAAAAAAGTAGAATTCAAACATTATGGAGATAATGTTGAAATTGATAAAGCTATGATTGAAGGATTAACTGATCCTTTAATGCATATTATTAGAAACTCTTTAGATCATGGAATAGAAACACCTGCGGAAAGAGAAAAAACAGGGAAACCTGAAGTTGGTTCAATTAGCATTTCAGCGGAACAAGCAAATGGTCAAATGATTATTACTATTGAAGATGATGGTAAAGGAATTAATTCTGAAAAAGTTGCTCAAAAAGCACTTGAGCAAGGTCAAATTGATGAAAATCAATATAACACAATGACTGAAAATGAAAAAGCTTTATTAATCTTTGGAGCAGGGGTTTCAACAGCTGATCAAATTACTGATATTTCAGGTCGTGGTGTTGGAATGGATGTTGTTAAAACAAACATTCATAAACTTGGTGGAGCAATTAAACTTGATACACATTTAGGTGAGGGGACAACAATAACAATTATGTTACCTCTAACTCTTGCAATTTTAGATGGTTTAGATATTAGAGTTGGTAATCAAAAATATATTTTACCTCTAAGTTCAATTGTTGAATCTTTACAACCAACTTCAGATATGATTAAAAAAATCGGGGATGGAACACAAGACTTATTAATGTTAAGAGAAGAATTTATTCCTGTTGTAAAATTACATCAACTGTTTGGTTTAGAAAAAAGTTTTGATAAACTAGAAGATGGAATGTTAATTGTTGTTAAATCAGGAAATACAAAAGTTGCTCTTTCAATTGATGAATTCCTAAATCAACACCAAGTTGTTGTTAAACCTTTAGATAAAAACTTTAGAAGTGTTCAAGGAATTGGTGCAGCAACAGTAAGAGGAGATGGAAGTATTGGTCTAATTTTAGATGTTGTTGGAATAATCAATGCACAAATAAAAATTGAAAAAGATATGAATGCTGCAAAAAGGGCTTCTTAAAATAAATGGCATATACAACACAAGATGTTCATAATAAAGTAAAAAAACTTCTTTATTCTCTAACAGGAATTACTCTTTCAGACAATAAAGATATTATGATTTCAAATAGAATTGATAAATTAAAGAGAAATTGTAAATATTCTGGCGATATAATGGATTTATTAAATTCAATTGAGCAAGGAAATAATGTAACAGAATTTATCAATTCTTTTACTACAAATAAAACTCATTTTTTTAGAGAAGATTTTCATTTTGTAGATTTAAAAGATAGAGTTCTTCCTGCATTTGCAAATAGTGGAACAAAAATAAATATGTATTGTTCTGCTTCTTCAACTGGAGAAGAACCTTATTCTATGGCAATGACTGTATTTAAAGCAAGTGAAGAATTAGGTAAAAATATCAGTGCATCAATTATTGCAACAGATATTGATACAAATGTTTTACAATATGCAGCAAATGGGATTTATAGATATTCTAAATCATCAAAAGAGTTTCCATCATGGATTAGACCACAGAATTTTTTTAAAAGAAGAATTCAAAAAAATCTTTCTGGTGAAGAAATTCTTATAAAAGTTAATGATGAATTAAAAAGAATGATTACATTTCATGTAATGAATTTAAGTGATCCTTCTTATCCCTTTGCAAAAAATCAATTTGATGTAATTTTTTGTAGAAATGTATTAATTTATTTTTCTGCTGAAGATCAAAACTCAATATTAAAAAAGTTATTTAAACATCTAAAAATCGGTGGCACTTTATATTTAGGACATTCAGAAAATCCTCAAGATTTAGTTCATTATGTAAAAAGAGTTGGGCAAAATATCTTTGTTAAAGAGAAGGAAATAGTATGATTGTTATTGGACATAAAGACGGAAGTATTGAAAAAACTTCTGCTGTAAGATTCACTCAAAAAACTAAAGGTTTTTTAACTCATACTGTTATTGGTGGAGAATTTGCAGTTGGAAGTGATTTAGATCAAATTGCATTTAAAACATTACTTGGTTCTTGTGTGGCTATTATGTTTTATGATAAAAATACAAAAATAAAAGGTATGAATCACTTTTTATTACCAAAAACAAACAATACTAATGATGATATGAAATATGGATTATACTCAGTTGAGGCAATGCTTAATGAAATGTATAAATTAGGTTGTAGTAAAAATAATATGGTTGCAAAAATATCTGGTGGTGCAGA
The DNA here is from genome assembly GCF_003544915.1 of Arcobacter ellisii. NCBI lineage: Bacteria > Pseudomonadati > Campylobacterota > Epsilonproteobacteria > Campylobacterales > Arcobacteraceae > Arcobacter > Arcobacter ellisii. The sequence continues at coordinate 1,406,100 of NZ_CP032097.1, forward strand.
TATTATGCAAATTAATATGTCTAGTCAATCTATTGGTTTTAGAAATGTTGAATTTGCTAAAGATTTTTGTAAATCAGAAGGTTTCAAATTAGTAAGTGAACACACTCGTGGTGAACATGGAAGATTAATATTATTAGCAGATAATTTTGAGACATTTATCAAAGTTACTCAAAAATCTGAAACTGATAGTAAAATCTTATCTGATGAAAAATATTTACAACAAGAGATTACAAAAGCTCCTGTTATCAAAGAATATGTTGGTGGTGTTGACTTATTTGGTATTGATACTAAAGAAGTTGAACCTCAAATGGAAATTGAACTTTTCTAAAAATAGGGTAGGAATATAAGTGTATACAGTATTAGTTATAGATGATTCACCTTCTATGAGAAGAATTATAAAAGATATGATTAATTCCATAGATGAATTTGAAGTTATAGGTGTTGCAACAGATGCCTATGATGCAAGAGAAAAAATAAAAGAGTATGAACCTGATCTTGTAACTATAGATATAAATATGCCTAAAATGGATGGAGTTACATTTTTAAGAAATTTAATGAGATTACATCCTATGCCTGCTGTTGTAATTTCAGGAGAAAGTGTAAGAGGAAATGATATTTTTGATGATGGTGCAGTTGGGTTTATTCCAAAACCTGATACCGGTGAATCAATGAATTCATTTTCTGATAGAATAAAAGATACTCTTTTAAATTTAACATTCTTATTAAAAAGATATACTCTAAAAAAGCCACCTGCTTTAAAAAAGAGTAATAAGGTATTAACTAATATAGAATATAAAGTACATCCTGATGAAGTAATACCATTAAGAGCAGCTAAATTTCCAGGGATGAGATTAATAGCAATTGGTTCATCAACAGGTGGAGTTGAGTCATTATTAAGAGTTTTTAGAAAACTTCCAGGAGATTTACCTCCTATATTAATTACTCAACACATTCCATATGGATTTTCTAACTCTTTTGCTCATAGATTAAATGATAATTCTGAAGTCGAAGTTTGTGAAGCAAAAGATGGAATGATATTAGAAAAAGGTCATGCTTATTTAGCACCAGGAAATATGCATCTTACAATTGAGAAATATGCAAATGAATATAGAACAAAATTATTAGATACAAAAAAAGTAAGTCAACATAAACCAAGTGTTGATGTTCTATTTAGATCTGTAAATAATGCTGTTGGTGGAGCTGCGATGGCTGTTATGATGACTGGAATGGGCGATGATGGGACAATCGCAATGAAAGAACTACATGATAATGGTGCATATACAGTTGCACAAAATGAAGAGAGTTGTGTAGTTTTTGGAATGCCAATGAAAGCAATTCAAGCAGGAGCTGTAAAAGATATCGTTCATTTAGATGAAATTGCAGAATATATAATAGATTTTTCTAGAGGGAAAAAGAGGTAATATCTTTTAAATGTTTATAAAAATAATTGATTGCACTGAGAAATCAGATAAAAATATTGAAGATATAATAAATTTCCTCATAAATTATTTTGACTCTTTAAATATAAAAAATGAAAGAATAAAATTTAAAGAATTTAAAATTGTTAAATGTACCCAATGTAGATGTTGTACTTTAATAAAAAGTGATAGTCCTACCAAATGTGTTATAAAAGATGATATGAATGATTTACTTGACAAAATTGAAGAAGGAACGGCATTTGTAATTATAGCTGATAGAAATGATTTATTTAATAGAAATAAGTTATTTGAGAAAGTTGAAAGTAGATTAATTGCATATCATTATTGGCCATATAGTCAAGCTCATTCAACTCCAAGAAAAACAGTTTTAGATAAAACTTCTATTTTAATAAACTATAATACTACAAAGTATTTTATGAATCATAGTTTTTATATGGCTAGAATGTATATGGAAGAAGCATCAATTTCTATTGGAGCAAAAGTATTAGATTGGCAAGCAATAATTCCAACAAATGACTTAATAAAAGATTATGCTAAAAGATTAAAAGAGATGGCAGATAAATTAGTTAATAATTCAAAATAGCTAATTTAAATTTATTTTAGTATTGAAAACCATAATTTTAAGAATAGAGCTATAAAATTCTAGTCTTATTTTTCTTAATTTTTACTTAATTTAGTAAAAACGAGTTAAAACAATAAACGACATTAAATAAATAATATTTATAGAGTAGGGATATTACAAAAGTTATAATTAAAAATAACTTAGAAATAACCTTTTATTTATTTAATTATTGACAATCAAAGCAAAAATTTTATTTAATCTTTTCTTTTGATATTCCCATAAATCCATATTTATTTCATAATTAACAGCTTTATCAAAAATTTTATTCATTAAATTTTTAACTCTTATTAATTTAATTTCATTAACTTTTTTTTCATTTATAATATTTTCTAAATCATCAAAATTAATAGATTTAATTTCTTTTAATGTAGTTTTAAATCTTAAATAATATTTATATTCACAACCTTTGAAAGTGTTTCCACCATCTATGAAAACAATATTATTAATTTTATATTTATTTTTTAAAATAAATAAAACTTTTTTTGAAAAATCTTCAAGAGAACTAAATTTATTTAATTCTAAATCAATAATTTGCTCTTTTAATGTTTTTTTCTTAGTGCTATTTAAAAACTTAATCATTACTTGCATTTGTTTCCTTTTGTTATTTATTTATACTGAAAGTATAGCATACTAAACCTTAAGAATAGTTTAATAAAGTCTAGGTTATTATACTTTTATTAATTTAAAGGAATAATATGCAAATAACATATAATGAAATAGCCGAATTAATCGGAAGAACTGAAGCAAATATGAAATATATGAAAAAACACAACCCCGAACAATTGGAACTATTAAAAATAGGGGGATTGTGCAAAAAATATAACATTAGTTTAAAAGACCTTGAAGCGATTATCAAATTAAAAGAAGATATTAAAAAATAATAAAAAAAATAATTGTTAATAAAAAAAGAGTCAAAAAAAAGTTTTTATTTTGATAGAATTTATAAAAATCTATTTAAAAGGCTTAATATGTGTAAATTAAATTTTAATAGTATTGATTGGCTTTTTTTATCACTTATAACAATAGGTATTTTTATTATAATATTTATATAAAGGAAAAAGAAAAAATGATTAAAAAAATATTAGTTAGTTTTTTGATGTTGTTTAGTTTAATTAGTGCAAATGATGATTTTATAGACTCATATTATAGCAGTATAGGGGAAAGGCTTTCAGAATGGATACCAGTTGGAGAAAATGAAAAAGCTACATTAAATATTTTTATTGATGAAAACGGGGCTTTTGATTATGAATTTATTAAAAAGGCAAATTCAGAAGAATTTAACAATAGTTTAAAAAATTTTTTAGAGAAACAAAAAAAAATAAAATATCCAGTTTATAAAAATAAAAAAATAAAAATAAAAACTGATTTCGAAAGCGAAAAAAAATAGAATAGGGGAGTTTAAACCCCTATTTTTTTTAATTTGTTTTATGTCTAAAATCGCATATTTTGGGAGTAACAAATTTATCATTTAAAGAATGTATATCTTTTTTTATCTCATCTAATATCTTGTAAATGTCTTTTAAGTCTTGATGTTTAATCGTTGTTAATTCAATCTCTTTTAATTTTCTATCAGTTCTCCAAACCCAAACAAACAAAGGAATAATTAAATAGTTAATCATTTCTTTAAATAATTCTAAATTTTCCATAAATAAAATTAACCAATAAATGGAGGTTTTGGAAGTCCATCATAGAATGCTTTATCTGCTGTAACTTCTACAAATTCAGAAACAAGATTATTTCCTTCTCTTGATATTGTTATAGCATAAGAGTCGAAAGGATAAATAACTTCATTATTTTCATTCTCAAATTTTAAATAAAATGCAAAGATTTCATTTTCAGAATTAATATTATAAAATGGATATTCCACTATATTTTCAGGTAGATTACTACTTGTTAATTCTAAATTTTTTCCATAAACAGTTGCTGAAACTTCATACTCTAGTAAATATGTATTAGTTCCATTTGAAAGAATAAAAGTAACTGCGTCAAACTCTTGTAAACCTAATTTAAAAGCGAAATAATATTGTTTCTGTAATAGTTCAGGACTAGAAAAAATAAATTCATTAACTGCATTATATTCTTTTATAATTTCAATATCTCCACCAGTTGAACCAGTTGAATTATTTTCAAGATTAGTTAATCTTTGTAATAATTGTGTAAATTGAGTTAAATTAAAAAGATAAGTTGATATTTTTTCTTTTTGGATTGTATCTAAAGTATCAAAATCAAAAATTGCACTTTCTGCGTCTTGACCGTCAGCACCTTTTAAACTTTCTAACCATTCGTTAAGTGTACCAGTAAAACCATTATTAACCGCTAATTCATAAGCACTTAATCCATTTTCACCATTAACACCATTTATTCCATCAACTCCATTTACTCCGTCTTTTCCTTTTAAAGAGTTAAGGTAATCTATTTCATTTCCTACAAAACCATATCTTACAGCTAATTGATAACTATTATCCCCTTTATCTCCCTTATCTCCTTTTTCTCCTTTTAAAAATGCTTTTTGTTCAGGAGTTAAAGAGTCAAATTCAATTTTTAAGGTGTTAATTTCTAAATTTGTTATGATTGAGTTTAATTGAGTTAATCTATCATTAAACTGAACTTTTAAGGCTTCAAGTTCTGAAACAGTGTAATTAATTGTTTTTCCTGATAATTCATTCAAAACTTTATTAATGTCGCTTAGTTCTTTTTCGAAATCTTTTCTTTGGTCGTGTGTATATTCATTATTTGAAATTAAATCTAAATATGCCTCACTTTGTTTTTTTAAACCTAATAGTAAATTTTGTACTATTCCTTCTTGTAATTCCAAATTAGTCATTTTTTTATTTTCCTTTTTATTTTTTTATTTTTTATTTATAAATTAAAAAAGGTTAGATAAATGAATACCTAACCTTTAAACATATTTTAATAATCCTTTAAAGATTATAATAAAGACATATTTCCTGAGTCGATAGAAACGTCGATTGGTAAATCAGAACTATATGGAGCTTCAAAAGGTTTAATTGCACCTAATACGTTGATAACATTTTCTAAACTTGCATTAAATACTAAAGGTCTTTTATTTCCATTTGAAATATAAATAGGTTTTAAAACATTGTGTCTAATTTTTACAAAATCAGCAATATTAAAAGATGAAGTAATAGTCGAAGCTTCAACCGAAAGAGTTAAATTTTGTTCAAAAACTTCGATTTTACCGTCTAAAAGAGCAATATAACCTGCGATGTCACCTTCGTCCATTTGAACAGTAGAAGTACCTACTTTTTCCCCTTTTGAATTCCAGTTAGTTGTTTGTTTGATAATATATTTTTTTACAGCCATTTTATTTATTTTCCTTTTTTTATAATTTTAAATTTGTTTTTTTTCTTTTTTATTTTTCTATCTTTTTTAAAAGGTAAAAAGTTAAAAAGTAATGAAATTAAAATAGATTTTTTAAAATGTGTCAATATTTAACTTTTTTTTTCAAGATAAGCGAAGAATAGGGGAGAGCATAAAAAAAAAGTGAAACAATAAAATATTTTAATAATTTAAAGTTTCATTTTTTTTATTTTTTTTATGATTTTAAAAAGAAATTAATTTTATCAGCTTCAATTTTTTTATTATTAAATCTTAAATTATTAGTAATTAATTGTTTAATCAAATTAAAATCTTTATTCTTTTTTATATTTGGAATAAAAGTTTTAAATACCAAGTTATCATCAATAAATTTTAATGAAACTCTTTTATAATAATTTCCGTCGTCCTCTTTTATTGATAAATTTGAGAACTCAAATTCTCTAATTTCTACAAGTTCGCCACTAACAAATTTTTCAAAGAATTTTTTTAATTCTTCGATATTATTAGAGTAAAAATTTTCATTATAAGTTCTTGAATTATATTTATATACTACTTGATAAAGATTTTCATCAAATATATTTGTATCTTTGAAATCTGTTCTTACATCATCATAAAAACCTATTATTGGCTCATCTACTATTAATTGAGTTTTTAAAAATTTTTCTATATCTTCTTTTGTTGTGTAAGGCTTCAAGTTATAGAGGTCAATTTGTTTAGAGTGATTATTTGAATAACAAAACCAAGACCACTTATAAATGCTATCTTCATTTTTTGGATATTGACTTAGAGAGTCATTTGTAGCAATTTTATAATTTTTTGAATAAATGATTTTTTTAATGTTAATAATATCGGCTTCACTTATTTCATTTAATAGATTTATAATGTCTTGCGAACTGTTTGCCTCTAAAAAAAAGCTATCCATTCGCCCTAATTGTGTTGTAACGTGATAAATATTTGACATATATTTTTATCCTTATTTTTTATATTAATTTACCCCAATCGGGCAAAGCCCTCAGGGATTTTATTTTGCTAAATTTGTTCTATTTACTATTTTTAAAATAGCTTCAGTTAAATTAAAAATTCGTCCTTCGACGTCTTTTGCAAATTCTGAATAATTATTAATTGTTTCGACCATATCCGACCAAGATGTGCCACTATCTGCGATTAATTGCCCAGTTACTTTTTCAAAGAGTTTTTTATCTGCGTTTGTATTTTTCCAACTGCTAGTTTTAGTCTTATGAAGATATAAATTAAAATTTTCTTGACTTGAAACCCCTTTTAATTGTGTAGAAGTTGCCCCAAGAGAAACTATCTTATTTTCAATTGCCATACGATTATTTTTTTCGTTTTGTATTTGTGTATCAATTTGTCTTAAGTTTGAGTCCGCAATTTTCATTACTTCAATTCTCTCTAACGTTTTATCACTACCAATCACAGCACCAAGAAAGTTTAAAGCTTTTTTTCCTTTTATGTTTTTTGTTTTTAATTCTTGTATTTTCTTTTTTAATTTTCCTGAAACAATATAACCCCACATAATCCCAGTTCTAGTTGCTACTTTTGTTATATATGCCATAATTCCAGTATAAGCCCAAAGCGTAGCACCGAAAGAAAGTTGTGTAATAAAATTGTTTATTGCTTCATCTTTTAAGGTTAAATCGTCGCCAGTTTTTAAAATTGGTTGAGTAAAATTTCTCATATTCATAAATAAATAAGTACTTATAAAATCGTCGGTTGTATCTTCAAGAGAATTAGTAAATACAGTTTTTAAAGATTGCATTAAATACTCCCTACATTATTAATATTATATTTTGTTTTAATTTGTGAAAACTCATCTTTTAAACCTTTTTCAATTTCATCAAGTAAATATTGGAAAGGATTAAAGTCAAGGCTAAAACCGTCATTAATCATAAAATCTTCAACCATTTCTAAACCGTCATTTAATGCAAATTCATTTTCATCTTTTAAATTTTTAATTTTTTCAACATTAGACAAATTTTGTAATTCTGTTTTATTGTACATTTTTCCCTCAAATTCGACATTTTTGTCTAAATCTGCGTTAATTTTTTCTATTATTTTTTGATTAACTTCTTTGTTTGATGTAGTTAAGTTATTAAGCGACTCTACGAGTTGGGAAGTATCAAGCTTTACATCTCCTAAATTTAAGTTATCTGTACTTAATGTATATTCTTTTTGAGCAATAACACTTTTTAATTTTGCTATATTTGTTAATAATGTAGAAGTTTGTTTAATTATTCTCTCATTTTGTTCATATAATTTACCTTGCATATTAAGTTGCAATTGTTGAATTGCGTTTGCCTCTTCTTGCAATTTTATAGTTTTTAATTTTGCTTGTATATCAGCTTTTTTGTATTCAACTTCAACTTTAGCGAGTTGTATCTCTCTTTCGTGCTGTTTTTGCTTTAAATCGTTTCCCGCTTTCATTTGTGAAATCAAAGGGGAAGTTGTTGGGGCTTGTGGGACTGTTAATTCAGCGTCAAAATCTGTTAACATTTTGTTCATTAAATGTTCTTTAAATCTTGTTTTTTGTTCGTCAAGTATTCCAGCGAGTGCCAAATCGTCATCTATTGTTGTTCCTTGTGTTTCGTTAGCTAGTGCGAACTCATCTTCTCCAATATAAAAGGAAAGTTTTCCTTTCCCATTTTGTGTTGTTACTGTCCATTTTCCAGTTGCACCAAGAGGTAAGTAATGGTCTTCAATTTGTGGGATTTCATCAGCCATTATTGACCCCCTAATAATTCTCTAATAGCCATTAATTCGGCTAAAATTTGTTCTAATAATAATTTGCATTCGTCCATTTTTTTATTTTCCTTTTTTTATTTTAATTTTTAATTTTTTTATGATTAATTTTTTTTAGTAAAACAATCATAAATACAACAATCGGGCATAATTGGTAACTTTGTAACATCTGTATGCGATATAAACATTTTAAGACGTGGAGTTATCCAAATATAATCGAAACCTAATTCAAACAATCTAAAGCCAGTTTGATAAACTGTTATTCTTATGCCACTAGAACCGGCATAGTGTGAATAATATGTATCTTCAATATATTCCTCAGGATATTTATAAGAAGGAACACGAAAAGAATGAAATAAATTTGATGTATTACTATAAATATATTTTATTGTGTCATCGTTAAATAATCTCATCATTTCAAGTTGCGAAGGCTTCAAACCGTAGTAATTAACAACTCTATAATTAGCTTTACTTGCAATTAAATAAGATAACTTTCCATCTTCAAAAAAACATAAAGGAACTCCGCCACCTTGCAAAATTGCTTCATATTGCCATTTTAAATAGTTGGGATTATCATTGCACGTTGAAGTAGTAAAATAGAAATTATCAGGTAAGGGCAAATATTTAGTTTTATCGTAATTTATAACACAACTAACTCCATTAATAGTAGGCAAATTAATTGTAAATGAATATTCCCTAAAAATCTCTTTTATAGAGTTATAACGTATCAATCTTTTTATATTATTTGATACGTTTATATTTCTTAAACCTTCTGCCCCGTAAGTTTCATAAATATTAACACTAGGATTATTATTATCGGCTTTTTTTCCCCAGTATCTACCGTCTAATAAAATTGACATTTTAATAACCTAATTTTTACTTTTTTGCATAAAAGTTTTATTTTCTGTTAATGCTTCATCAATTTTCGGAGATAAGCCACCTTTTGAGTTTTTTGCATTTTCCAAAGTGTTTGAAACAGCTTTTAAAATTTTGATACCTAAATCAATTTTACTAGCATATTTAACTGGTAAAAGATACATTAAAGGGGGATATACAGCCCCAAGAACTAATAATATATTTCCTAAATTTTCTGTTATGATTTCCATTTTAATATTTTCCTTCTCTCATTACTTTTGATAAATATTCACTTCTTAAAAGTCCTGAATTACCTCTTTTATTATCTTGCATATCGTAGTTAATAAAATCTTTATGCCATTTTGAATTTAGCATTTCTTCCGAAGCACTTTGAAAGTCGTTATTTTGTAAATATTTAATAGTATTTTTAAATTCCAATAAGTTTGGAACACCCATATTAAAAGCCATTTCTAAAAGAACATTTTGTCTAATATCATCTAATTTTTTAAATATTGGAAGTTTGTCTTCTAATTCCAATTTAATATTTAAAATGTCATTTCTTAATAATAAATCTGCTTCACTTTTTGAAATTCCATTAAGTTTTAAATTTCTACCCCAACCAATAGTTAAATGACCTTTTGGGCATAAGTAGGGTTTTAAACTTATGTTTTCACTTTTTTTAATTGATTTTTCTAATAATTCATAATTCATTGTTTTATATTTCCTTTAATCTTTTAATAATTTTTCTTACTCCGTTATAAGTAATCCCTAAATCTTTTGAGATTTGAAAAGCATTTATATTAATTTTATTTTCTGAATTAATATTATTTTCTATCAAATCGCACACACTTTTTAAAAAACAAATTTCATTCTTTTTTAATGTAATTTCACGCAATTTTTAACCTTTTATTAAATTCTTTAAATGTTTGTATTGTTGACTCTTTTCCGTCGATTAATACGAAAGTATCCATTAAATTTTTTCTTAATTGTTGTGAATAATTGTTATATTGTATTTCATCAATTCCAGTATGATTATAATAATCTTTAGCCCTAGAGCAATAATCTAAAGTTTTAAGACGTGCATTATCTACGATATTAATTTTCTTTTTTTGTTGGAGTTCTTTATCTGCTTCGATTAAAATTTCTGTTAATTCATAAGAATTAAAAACACCTCTTTTAAGTTTAATAAATGTAGAAAGTACAGCTTTAAAAGCATTTTTTACATACATTGAAGCAGGTTTTTTAATATCTTTTATCTTTTGTAATTTTTCTACAATATTGCCCTTAAATGTTGAAATAAAAGACCATAAAGGCGACAAATTCGCCCTTTGAAATCTTTTTTTAACTGTATCAGCATTTAAAATTAATAACTCATCTCCTTTAAATCTGTAACCTGCTTGTATTTCTTGACATTCTTTAATTGATAAATCTTTTAAAACAAAAGTATTTATTAAATAATCCCACAAGCTACCAATAGATTTTAATAAGCTTTGTAAACTTTCAACCATACCCCAAGAACTGTATAGTTGTTTTAATTTTTCCCTTCTTAATTGAAACTCAATCCGCCACACGGGCAAAGTTTCATCATAAGAGGGGTTATAATCCCAACTCAAATATTTAACAAAAGCTTTATTTTTGTTTTTGTCTATTTCGTGAGTTTTATTATAAATTCTTAGCATTTCCGCACCTTTACCAACAGAAAAGCCAGTAAATTTTAAACCGCTGTAATATATGTTTGTATCTTGATTAAATATTTCTTTATTACGTTTTAATGTTTTTAATCTATAAAAATCCAACATTGAGAAATTATATTTTTGCACGTCCTTAGCTAAATGTATCTCACTAACTTTAATAAAATAGTTTTTTAACATTTCTTCAACTGTTTCAACTACAATATTAATAGCTTTTTGATAACCACATCTTAAAAGAAACTCCGCCCTAAATTCAGCTTTTACAACTGGATTATGATTTTTATCATCAATTTTTCTTAAAGATAACGTAAAATCTCCATTTTGAAGAACTACATTAAAGCCCTTTTGTGTTGTTGCCATTACTCTAAACTTTATTTTATCAATAGAAGTCATTTTATAACGTTGTTGAGGGTCGTCGCTTTTAATTGTCATTGCTTCATTTTTTAAATCCATATAATGCGAAACGTGCAAATTAAAATGTAATTTATCCTTTTCAACGTCAGAGCAATAAAACTGTAATTTTAAAGTATCAACTAAATCATTTAAACAAACAAACATATTTTTTTAATCCTTTTTATTTTGTCTATTGGGTTGCTTTGTCCCGTTTAGCCCCCCTTGTTAATCCAGACGGGGGAAAAGCTTTTTTTTTGAATTTTAAAGCTTAATAAACTCCGTGAAAATAGGTCTTATATAAGTATTCCCAAACTCTTTAACCTCTCCAAGTCTTCCTTTAGCTAAATATTTTTCTCCAGTTTCTAAAGAATTAAAATTGTTTTGGTTTATTGGTGTTTCGATTTCTCCACCATTAAAAGATAATTTAACCTTATACGAGTTTGGATAAAAGGCTAACTCTCCATTAATTTCTTTTTGTTGTTTAGTTTCTTTGTCTAAAATTGGTTTACCATCAATTTGTATTAACTCAACAACAGTAGCCCCAAGAGATACTTTATTCTCTTCCCTTTGTTTTAATTTGTTCTCAAATTCAATTCTTTGTTTTTCCAGTTCTTTGGCTACTAACTCCTCAAATGTTAAGCCAGTTTCTTTTAATTCTTTACTCATAATAAAAATCCTTTTTTTTGTTTAATTTTTTTGGTTAAGTTCATAAGAACTTAAAGAAAGCTAAATTAATATTTAGATTTTTTTAAATTCTTTTGGCTTCGCCCTTTTCTAATTTCATTTAGGGCAAATCGGGCAAAGCCCTAAGCCCAGTTTTTTTCTCTTATTCTTTTAATTTCTTTTTTTTAGAATAGGGGAGTTATAAAACTTCTCCTAAGTCCAATTTATAGAAAAGACCGTCAAAGCCTAAATAAAAATTTTTTCCCATATTTACAACTTTTTCAAAGTTGTGTTTTTTCTCATCTAATGAAGGAAATGATTTTTCAAAAGCTTCAAATAATTCATTAACAGTCACTTTTTTTATTAAGTGTTGTTGGTCGTTTGGTATTCTGTTTTTGTAATAAATTTGACACGCACTCATAATTAAAATCCTTTCATTTGAGAAGCTATGAAAAATTTACTTTTTAAACTGATTTCTAAAAGTTTTATTTCTTCTCCTAAGATTTCTTTTTGTTGTTTAGATAAAAAAATAGAGCCTAGTTTCTCCACCTCATTTTCATATTGTTTAATTAGTTGTTTAAGTTCTTGAACTGCTTTTAATTTGTTATGATTAGTTGCTTTTAATAAATTCATTTATTAATTCTCCTTTGTTGATGTAATTTGATTTTTATTTTCATAAAGTGAAATAATTTCATTTATATTTTTTCTAAACGAAAGAGGGCGAGAATATAAAAATTTTAATTCCTCATTTTCCGAAACAAAATCAATTAGATTTTTTAAATATAAAATAGGATAATTATCAAACTCTAATAAGAGAGTAATTTGTTTTAAATTTAAGTTTTTATCTACTTTTTTATTTGTTGGGATTTTTTCAAAGAAGTAATAATATAAATTCCAATTATCATAGAAAGCATTATTAATCGTGTTTTTATTATTATTTTGTAATTGCAACTTTTCAACATTTATAAAATAATTATATGAACTAACATTTTTAGAATTTTTTATATGTTTAGAAACTTTAATAATATAGTTTTCATTTACTAGATTTTTTAAAAATTTAGAAATCATATTAAATGATGATATTCTCAAATCTTTTTTTAATTGAGTGATTAGAAAATCAGAGTTATTAAAAATATATAACAGCATTTTAAACTCATAGTTATTTATTTTTTCATCTTTTAAAGCTATGTTTAAAAGTTTTATAAAATCGTCATTTGATATATTTTCCATAGAAAAAAACCTTTTTTAATTTTTTTATAGTTTTAGTATTGAAAACTATAATTTTCAAACTAAAATAAATATATCTTCTGTTATAATACTTTCATTAGATATTTATTGATTAGGATTAAAATGAGATATGATTTAGATTTTAAGAGTAACTTTAACGATACATTATTATTTTGGATTGAAAGATTTGTTAGAAATAAACTTACAACATTATCAAACAGACAAGTTACAGATAAAGAAAAATTAGCTTCAATAATTCAACAATTAGTAAAAGGAACTAAATCTATTGATGAATTAGCTACTATTGTTAAAGAAGCAAGAAATATAGGTTTAGCAGGAGTTAATACATATTTTAATCCCCTATTAAAACTATACAATTTTATTGTTACTCTTGGACTTGCTTCAATGAAAGAAATAGATGAAGAATTACTTAGTGATTTTTTAGCTAGTGAGACAAGTTCTTTATCTGATGCTTCTAAAAAAAACCATAGAATTGCCCTATTATCACTATTTTCATATATAGATAAACAAAATCAAAATGAAGATGGAAGTTCATATTTATTTAAAATTGAACTAAAAAATTGGGGAGGTTTAAGTGGAAAAAGTGGTACAAAACTACCCTCTTTTATGAATAAAGATGAAATTGATAGATTTTTAAATGCAATTGATACTTTTGAGTTTTCAAACAATACTTCTTATAGGAATAGATTAATATTAAAAATTATAATATATACTGGAGTTAGGGTTAGTGAAATCCTAAATTTAAAAATAAAAGATATATTTAAAGAAGATAATGTTTATTTACTTCAAATAAGAGGAAAAGGTAATAAACCAAGAGTTGTAATGATAAAAAGCTTAATTATTGAAAATGATTTAAGAAATTGGTTAGATATGAGAATTTGCAATAGTGATTTGTTAGTTTGTAATCAAAAAGGTGAAAGATTAACTCAAGCATACATAAGTAGAATTGTTGAAAACATTTTAATAAGTGCAGGAATAAGAAAAGAAAAAAATGGTGCACATATGTTAAGACATAGTTTTGCAACCCTACTTTATGCAAAACATCATGATTTAATACTTGTTCAAGAAGCTCTAGGTCATGCAGATATTAACACATCTAGAATTTATACACACTTTGATAAAGAAAGATTACGTAAAACTACAGAGATATTTTAAATAATATTTCTGTAATATAAATAAATATTTAATTTAAGAGAAAGGATGGAAGAATGGAAGCTTTAATAATTGTAGCTCATGGTAGTAAAATGAAAAGTTCAAATGATGAAATCGTAACAATTGTAGAAAAAATTAAAGAGTCAAATGAAAATACAAATCTTCATGTTTTTCATGCTTTTTTAGAACTGAGTGAACCATCTTTATTTATAACTATAAATAATGCAATAAATAAAAACTGTAAAAAAATAAAAATATTTCCTTATTTTTTAGCTGCAGGGAAACATGTTTTAGAAGATATTCCTTGTGAAATAAAAAAATTCAAAAAACAATATCCTGAATTAGAATTTATTTTATTACCACATATTGGATTATGTAATGGCATTGAAAATATGATAATATCAAACTCTTGATTACCAAAGAGTTTGAGTATTATCATCTAAGTTTGATTCAGTAACTTCTAAATAAATATTCTCATTATAATCAAAATACAAATTATATTCTCCAATTGAAACGCTCTCTTCAACATCTCGTTTGTTAAAATATACATTGTCATTGTTATAATTGTAAAAATTTGATAAATGATACTCTACTAATGAAGGAGCCATAGAATCAATCTTATCTTCTAAAGAATTGAAACTACTAACTCCAAATATATTAAATAAAGAATCTTTATCTACAGAAATAATCATAAATTCAAATTCTTTTATTAATGATTAAAACCATTTAATAAAGAAGCCATTCTATTTAAATCTATTTTATTACTATTTGATTCTTCTTTTACTTCTTCTTTTTGTAATACATTTTCAAAAGAGTTTGGGTTTGTATTTAAAATATTTGGTTCTTCTTTTACTTCTTCCTCTTCTTTTTTATCTTCAACTTTTGTAGCTGTTGAACTTGAAGGTGTAGAATCACCAATTTTTCTATTTAAAATACTTTCTATTTTACCTAACATAGAACTAATATTTGATTTATCTTCTTGAGTATGATTTTTAAACTCATCAACATTTTTCTCTAAATCTTCTTTTGCCGCTTCTAATTCTAAAACTTCATCTTCTAATTCATTAATTCTACTTTTCAAATTATTATTTTCATCTTGAAGTTCTTCATATGCCTTAATTAAAGTACTTAAAGCGTTATTTAATTTTGAAATTGTTTCTGCGTTTGTCATGTTATTAAATCCCCGTTGGTATATATTATTAAAAGCCGTATTATTACAAAATTTAGCTAATAATTCCATCAATTTTTAATAAAGAATCAACACTTGGTTCTCTTTGTGCAAAATTGAAAAATAATTTATCCATATCATACGAACCACCTTGGCTTAAAATCGTATCTCTATATTTAATTCCTAACTCTTTGTTAAAGATATTTCCTGAATCAATAAACATATAAAATGCATCTGCACTTAAAACTTCTGCCCATTTATATGAATAATATCCAGCAGAATATCCTCCACTAAAGATATGAGAAAAACCATTTTGGAATTTATTATATCTTGGAGGTATCATTGCTGAGAATTTTTCTCTTACAGAATCCAATAAATTTTGTATCTCTTCTTCAGTTTTGTATAATTTTTGATGTAGTTTAAAATCAAACAATGCAAATTCAACTTGTCTTACAGTTGCTAAAGAAGATTGAAAATTTTTAGCTTTTATAATTCTATCAATAGCTGCATCATCTAAAACTTCTCCTGTTTGATAATGTTTTGCAAAAAGTTTTAAAACATCTTTATCATAAGAGAAATATTCTAAGAATTGTGATGGAAATTCTACTGTATCCCAAGCAACACCAGAAATTCCACTAACAAATGGCTCTTCAATTTTACTTAAAAGATGATGTAATGCATGACCCATCTCGTGGAAAAGTGTTACTACATCTGAATGTCTTAATAGTGAAGGAGTTTCTTCTGTAGATTGTGGGAAGTTTCCTACAATATAAGCTGTTGGAAGTTTTATTTCACCTTTTGAGTTTCTATGGTATGTATGCCAATTATTCATCCATGCACCACCACGTTTCTCTTTTCTAGCTTCTAAATCTATATAAATTCTAGCAACTATTTTTCCATCTTCGCTTAAGTCATATACTTTTACTTTTTCATCCCAAGCAGGAGTATTTGCTTTTGTAAATTTGATATTAAACATTTGATGTAAAAAATCAAAAAATCCATTTAAAACAGATTGTTGTTCAAAATATGGTCTATAATATTCTTCATCTAAATCATATTGAGCTTTTTTTAATTTCTCAGAATAATATGACATATCACTAGATTTAAAATCTGATATTCCATCTTTTAAAGCAAGAGCTTTTATCTCTTCAAGTTCTTCTTTTGCTCTATTTTTAGCTTTACTTCCTAATTCTTCTAAAAATGAAACAACATCTTCTTCTTTTGAAGCCATTTTGGTAGCAAGTGAATATTGAGCATAGTTTTCAAAACCTAAGATTTTTACTTTTTCATCTTTTAAAGCTAAAAGTTCTTCTATTATTTTTCCATTTTCTGGTGCTCTTGTACAATATGCTTTATATATTTCTTCTCTTTTTTCTCTAGATGTTCCATAAGTAATATATGCTAAATAAGATGGCATTTGTAATGTAAATTTATATTTTGTAATTCCTTCTTCTTCAAATTTTGCTAATTCTAAATCAGAAGCTGGGATTTCTTTTACATCTTCAAAATTGTCAATAATCATTTCAAAAGATTTTGTAGCATTTAAAAGATTTTGTGAAAACTTATGAGAAATTTCACTAAGTCTTAAATTTATCTCTTCAAGTCTTTTCTTTTTGTTATTTTCTAAGTGACAACCTGAAAGTTTAAAATCTCTTATTTCATTTTCTAAAACTTTATTTTGTATATTGTTTAAAGTACTTTTTTCTTTAGACTGTATATCTACTAAAGCACTATATATATTCTCATTTTGAGAAATTTCTGTTTCATATTTTGAGATAACTGGAATACACTCTTCATAAACTTTTGTAGTTATTTCTGAGTTTTTAACAGAATCAATATGAAAGATTGGAGTTAAAAAATCATTTATACTCTCCCCTATTTCTTGAAAAGGTAAAACAAAATTTTTATAAGTTTTATTTTCTATTTTTAATAACTCATCAACTTTTTTTCTATTTTCATCTAAAAACTTTTCTAATAATTCTTTACTATTTTCTAAATTACTTAAATCAAATTCTTTAAACATTTTTTATTCCTTTCTCATTTTTTAAATTTTAGAGTAAATCCTCTATCAAAACTTTCATAATCTTTATAAAAACTATAAGATTCAACTTCAAACTCTTTGAAATAGTTTTCTAAAGGAGTTTTTTGGTCATATCCCATTTCACAAAGTAAATATGGAATTTTTTTATCATTAGTTTGTTTTATAATATCTTTTAAAAGTTCATCCCCAACTACTCCTCCAAAAAGTGCATTTGATGGTTCAAACTTTACATTTTGAGGTAATTTATAATCATCTGCTATGTACGGAGGATTTGAAATTGTAAGAAAGATATCATCTTCATTTACATTTTCATATAAATTACTCAAGCGAAAATCTATTTTTTCTAAAACATTATGCTTAATAGCATTCTCTTTTGCTAAAGCCAATGCTTTTTCATTTATATCAACTGCAATAATTTTAATATTTTCAATTAACATAGCTAACATTACAGATATTATTCCACTACCTGTTCCAATTTCTAAAACTTTTATAGGCTCTTTAATATCTTTTAAGATTTCAACAGCATTTTCAACCAAAATTTCAGTTTCAGGTCTAGGAATTAATACACCTTCTTTTACAATGAACATTTCACCATAAAATGAAGCTTTATTTATAATGTATTCCAAAGGATAATTCGTAGCTCTTTTTTTTACTAAAACTTCAAGTTCTTTTTCTTTTGAAAATTCCTGATTGTAGTTTAAATGAAGCCAAATAGCATTTTTATCTAGTAGATGCATAATTAGTATCTCAACCTCTTTTGCAGGAATATGAGTTACTAATTTTAATTGATTTGTATATTTTCTTACAATTTCTTTTATCGTCATTAATTTATTTACCTTTTAAAAGTTTAGATTATATTATAAAAATAATTAAGAGATTAATCTAATATGTATAAAGCTAACTCATCAGCTAGCAAAAAGTTTTTATTATAAACTTTTTTATTTTCTATATACAGCTTATTATATTGTATTAATTCATCAATTTTTTCTTTTTCTTTTTCATTAAAAAGCTCTAATTCTACTCCATTTGAACATCTAAATCCAAGTAAAATTTTTTCAGTTTTTACGTCAACTTCCTCTATTTTTTCTATTTCAAAAAATAGTGGATCATTGATATATTCTTCAATACTTTTACTTGGATATTCTCTTTGAGAATTAATATATCCAACAGCTCCAGCTCCAACTCCTAAATACTCTTTATGTTGCCAATAACCATAATTATGTTTTGATTCTGATTCTTTATTTTTTGCAAAATTTGAGATTTCATATTGGTGAAAACCTTTTTTATTAATGTAATCAAAAATTTCATAAGACAACTCTTCATCATCAATTTTTACACTACTTCTATCAAAAAACTTTGTTCCTTCTTCAATAGTAAGTGAATATGCACTCAAATGTGTAATTGGAAGAGAAAAAGCAACATCTAAATCACTTTTTATACTCTCTATCGTGTCACCTCGAACACCATAAATTATATCACAGTTAATACCTTTAAAACCTATACTATTTGCATTTTGTATAGCTTTTATAGCACTATTACTATTATGTGAACGTCCTAGGAATTTTAGTTTGTTATTTTCAAAACTTTGTACTCCAAAGCTAACACGATTTACTCCAAAATCTTTCATACTTTGTAGCCATTCAAAAGATGCTGAATTAGGATTTGCTTCAGTTGTAATTTCTGCAAATTCTGTTAAAAAAGGTTTTATCATCGAAAAAATTTCTTCATATTCAAAAGCTTTTATTGTAGAAGGAGTTCCTCCTCCTATGAAAACTGTTTCAATTTTTTTATTTCTTTTCAAAACATAATTATCTAAATTATATTTTAATTGTTTTTTTAATGCCTTCATATATTCCTGTTTTAGGTGAAATCTATCAGTATATGAGTTAAAAGCGCAGTAAAAACATTTACTATCGCAGAAGGGAATGTGTATATATAAAAGCAATTTTTAATCCTAGTTTTTGTAAAATATCTGGCTAATTATAAGGGAAAATATATTTATGACTGATAAAAGAGAAAATACAATTAACCACGAGAAAAAAAAGTTTAGACCAAATGTTGCCGCAATTGTACTATCAGCAAAATATCCTCATAAATGCGAAATATTTATTGCTTCAAGAACTGATGTAGAAAATGCTTGGCAATTTCCTCAAGGAGGAATTGATGATGGTGAGTCATCAAAAGAAGCATTATTTAGAGAATTAGAAGAAGAGATTGGAACTAGAGAAGTAGAAATTATTGCTGAATACCCTACTTGGGTTTCATATGAATTTCCTCCTGCAATTGCAAAAAGGATGTATCCTTATGATGGGCAAAGACAAAAATATTATCTAGTGAAATTAAAAAAAGGCGCTAAAATAAATATTAATACGGAGATTCCTGAATTTAGCGAATATAAATTTGTGCCTACTAAAAATATTTATGAATATATAACTTTTTTCAAAAGAACTGTTTATAAACAAGTTTTAAAATATTTTAAGAATGAAGGTTATATTTAAAAAGGATAAAAAATTAAATGTTAAAAGTACTTAAGTTTGGTGGAACAAGTGTTGGTACACTTGATAGAATACAAAATGTTGCAAATATCATCAAAAAAATCAGAGATGAAGGGCATGATGTAATTGCTGTTGTTTCGGCTATGAGTGGAGAGACTAATAAATTAATTGAATATGCTGAATATTACTCGAAAACTCCTAAGTTAGATGAAATTGATATGCTTTTAAGTTCAGGAGAAAGAGTTACTTCTGCACTTTTATCTATTGCTTTAAATGAAATGGGTTATAAAGCAATGTCTATGAGTGGAAGACAAGCTGGAATTATTACAGATAATGCTCATACAAAAGCAAGAATTGAATCTATTGATACAATGGAAATGAAAAAAGCAATAAATGATGGAAACATCATAATTGTTGCAGGTTTCCAAGGTGTTACACAAGATACATTAAGAGTTTCAACTTTAGGTAGAGGTGGAAGTGATTTAACTGCTGTCGCAATTGCTGGGGCTATTGAAGCTGATGTTTGTGAAATATATACTGATGTTGATGGTATTTATACAACAGACCCTAGAATTGAACCAAAAGCAAAAAAACTTGAAAAAATTTCTTACGATGAAATGTTAGAATTAGCAAGTTTAGGTGCAAAAGTATTACAAAATAGATCTGTAGAAATGGCGAAAAAATTAAATGTAAATTTAGTATCAAGAAGCAGCTTTACGCCAGAAGTTGATGGTACATTAATCACAAAGGAAGAAAATATAATGGAAAAACCAATCGTTAGTGGAATTGCTTTAGATAAAAACCAAATTAGAGTAGGAATGTATGGAGTTACTGATAAACCTGGTATTGCTTCTGCTATTTTTACAGCTCTTGCTGATGCAAATATCAATGTTGATATGATTGTTCAAACAAGAGGATTAGATGGTACTACTGATTTAGACTTTACAATTCCAACTACAGATTTTGAAATTTGTAAAAAAGTTATGGAACAATTTAAAGAACAAGCAAAAAACATTGACTATAATGAAGCAATTTGTAAAGTTTCAGTTGTTGGTGTTGGTATGAAATCTCATACAGGAGTTGCATCAAAAGCATTTACAGCTATGGCAAATGAAAATATCAATATTAGAATTATTTCTACAAGTGAAATTAAAATTTCTATGATTGTTGATTTAAAATATGCTGAATTAGCAGTTCGTGCTTTACATGACGCATATGAGCTGGATAAATAATAGTGCAAGAATTTCTAAATTGGACTGTAAATACAATCAGGGAAGATAGATTAATATCTCCTTGGTTGGAAGAAAAAAAGTACGAATGGACACCATTAGTATCTAAAAACATAAACAATTTATTAGAAAGAGGTTTTTCTATTATTGTTGTTACAGATAAAGAGAGAGAATGGTTTTTAGAATATATTTTAGGAAATATTAATTCTCCTAAATTAAATCGACCGTTTTTACCTTACTATGATTTTAAATCTTTTTATAGATATATTGATGCTGTAAAATCAGATGAAGATATTTCATATATAAAAGATATGTTAAGTATCTCTTTTCCAAATGGATATTGTTTTTGGTATATTGGTAAAAGTCAAGATGTAAGAGCTATTATTCCAAAAGTTTCTAAGAACTCTTTTTTATGGTTATTTGATGAAGAGAAACAAGATGCATTTAATTTAAAAAGTAGTGATGAAGCTTTAGATATGAAACTTTTACAAATGTTTAGATTATATAATAAATCAGTTAGTGCTTCTTTATTTGCTGAAATTAATGTGGAAAATTAAAAATGATTGAATTCATTGAAAACTCTTCTATTTTAATAGTAAATGATATTGAAACAACTATAAATGAATTGATTCCAAAATATCCTTTACATTCTACAAGAATTATAAAAAATGAAGAAAAAGAAGAATTTCAAATTGCTCAAGCTACACAAGCAATAAAAGAAGCATATATTGCTTCAATTGAAAAAAAATATATTTTTTTATGTGGAACAACTTTTAGAAAAGAGGCTCAAAACTCTTTACTTAAAATTTTAGAAGAGCCACCAAGAAATGTTGTTTTTATAATAATAACAAATTCTAAAACATCTCTTTTACCAACAATTTATTCGAGATTACCATACAAATATCTAAAAAAATCTTTGATAAAACAAGAATCTACTCTAAATCTAAATAAATTAGATTTAAAAGATATTTATAACTTTTTAAAAGAAAATCAAAAAATTTCTAAACAAGAAGCTAAAGATATTGTAGAATCAATTTTATTAAAAGTAAATAATCAAAAAATAAAATTATCACAAAAAGAGTTAGAATTCTTTTCTAAATCAATAAAATTATTAGAATTAAATTCAAGACCAATAAATGTGTTAACTACCCTACTTCTATTTTTGGCAAATCAAAAAAATAAAAATTAAAAGGTTTTATATGCAAACATATAAAATATCAATATCTGATACAAAAAAATTTTATGAAAATTTAGGTTGTGATAAAGGTGGTATAGAAATACTATCTAAAAAATCAAAACTTCATACTTTATACATAAAAGATTTACATGTGGGAGCTGCAAATATTTTAAAACAAGATGCTTTATCTATTGGTGCTGATTTAGCAGTTCCAAGTGGAGTTATTGTAGCTCGTGATAAATATGTAGATGCAGTTTTAATTGGAACAACTAAACATTTTGAAGTTTTATCTAGAAAAGAGTTAGCTCAACCTTTTGGTTTAAAAGAGTTAGCTAAAACTTTAAAAGATTATGTAAAAGAACAAAATTATAAAACAAAAATAATGGGTGTTTTAAATGCAAATGAAGACTCATTTTTTAAAAATAGTAGATTTGATAACTCTAGTGCTTCAATAAAAATTGAAAAAATGATTGAAGATGGAGCTAATATAATTGATATTGGAGCAGTTTCTTCTAGACCTGGAAGTCTTGCAGTTTCTGAAGATGTTGAATTAGAAAGGGTAAAAGATATAGTTCAAACTATTTATAAAAATAAATATTACGAAAAAGTTGATTTTTCAATTGATTCTTATGCTCCTAAAGTTATTGATTATGTTTTAAATCATGGTTTTAAAATTGTAAATGATATTACAGGTTTAGAAAATGATGAAGTTTGTAAAATAGCTTCAAAATACAATGCGCAGGTTGTAATTATGCATATGCAAAATAATCAAACAAATATGCAAGAAAATCCAACGTATGAAAATGTAATTTTAGATATTGATACTTATTTAAAAAATCAAATAGAAAAAGCTAAAAGTTTTGGAATAGATGATATTGTTTTAGATGTTGGTATTGGTTTTGGAAAAACATTAGAACACAATTTATTACTTTTAAAGAATTTAGAACATTTTAAACATTTTGGTTATGAATTATTAATAGGTGCAAGTAGAAAATCTATGATTAATATGATAACTCCAACTGAAATTGTTGATAGACTTCCTGGAACTCTAGCTATTCATTTAGAATCTATTAGATATGGTGCTTCAATTATTAGATGTCATGATGTAAAAGAACACTATCAAGCAATAAAAGTTTTTGAAGCTATAAATAATATAAATTAAAAAGAAGAGATACTATTTTTATAGTATCTCATGTAAAGTATTTGCTTTTTTCATCCAAGCTTCTAAAGCTTCATAATCTTCATTTTCAACCATTTTTTTTGCACTTTGTAATTGTTCTTCAAATGTTTCAATAGAAGCTAAAAGATTTTTTCTGTTTTGTTTAAAAATATCGCTCCACATTCTTGGACTTGATTTTGCAATTCTACTCATATCTTTAAATCCACCAGCTGCAAGTGCAATGATTGATTTTGGGTCTTCATGACTCATAACTGTATTTGCAAGAGAAAAAGATATAACATGAGGTAAGTGAGAGATATAACAAGCGTGAATATCATGTTGGTCACTATCCATTACAACAATTCTCATACCAATTTCTTGGAAAATTCTAAATGCTCTATTTACATGTAAATTTGCATTATCTTCTAAATCACAAAAAACAACAGTTTTTCCCTCATATAAATCATCAATAGCAGCTTTTGGACCCGATTTTTCAGTTCCTGTCATTGGATGAGCTGCAATGAAATTTTTTCTTATTTTTTCTGGAATACTTTTTACAATATACTCTTTAGTTGAACCCATATCGATTATTGTTGTTTCATCATCTATATCTAAAAAGTTTGGAAACATTCCAATAATTGCATCTACAGGAATTGCTAATATAATTACATCTGAAACTTTTTTTAATGTCTCTAAATCTACTAACTCATCAACTAAATTCAAATCTAAAATATCTTTTTTATTTTTTTCACTATTTGTAAAACCATAAACTTTTTTTGCAATACCATATCTTTTTACAGCTTTTGCTAAAGAACCACCCATAAGTCCTAAACCAATAATTCCAATATTCAAACTACGACCTTTTTATAAATTATTAAAGGATTATAGCCTACTTTATATTTATATAAACTATATTTAGATATATTAATGCACTATAATGAAAATAAGGATAGTTGTGAAAAAGAAAGTCGTACTATTATCTCTTGCTTGTGCAACAGCATTAAGCGCTACTACAATAAAATCAATAGAATATAAAGATGTAAACAAAATTTCACCTCAAATATTAGATGAAACTTTAAATATGAAAGTTGGTGATGAACTTAATGAAGATAAGCTAAATGATGCTGTTATAAATTTTTATAAACAGGGTTATTTTGAAGATATTAAAATTGTAAATGAAAATGGTAATTTAAAATTAATTTTCAAAGAAAAACCTTCAATTGCAAGTATTGATATAAAAGGTTATAAATCAAGAAGTGAAGATATTGAAACTTTAAAAAATCTAATTAGATTAAAAAAAGGTTCAATGTATACTGAAAAAAGAATAAAAGAAGCAAAAGAAAAACTTCTTAGTATGCTTGAAAGTGAAGGATTTATTAACTCTGTTGTAGAAACTGAAGTTGAAAAAATAAACGAGCAATCATTAAAAGTTACTTTTAATGTAAATAAAGGTGATGAAATCATTATTAAAAAAGCAAATTATCACGGTGCTGATAATTTAGAACAAGATGATTTTGATTTAGTTACTGCAAATAAAGAAATAGAGTTTGCTTCTTGGTGGTTTGGACAAAATGATGGTGAAGTAAAAATTGACCAATTAAAGTATGATGCAAGAAGAATTAATGATTTGTATTATGAAAAAGGTTATTTAGATGCTCAAGTTAAAGAACCATTTTTAGATATTGATTTTGCATCTGACCAAGCAAAACTAGACTTCTTTATTTTTGAAGGTGAAAAATATACAACAAATGACATCAAAATATATTTAGATTCATCTATTGTAGACCCTGCAACAATTTATCCTGAATTAAAACTAATTGTGGGAAATACTTTTAATATTAAAAAATTAAGAGCTGACCAAGACTATATAAAAACTCAAGTGGCAAATCAAGGTTACGCTTTTACAGAAGTTAAATTTGATTTAAAGAAAAATGAAGCAGAAAGAAAAGTTGATGTTATTTATAATGTAATTCCTGGTAAAAAAGTTTATATTAATGATGTAAAAATTTCGGGGAATAATAGAACTTTAGATAGAGTAATTAGAAGAAATGTATTCTTAGCTCCTGGAGATTTATATAATTTAACTGATTTTAAAGACTCAACAAATAAATTAAAACGTTCAAGATTCTTTGAAGATGTTCAAATTGAAGAAAAAAGAGTTAGTGATACAAAAATGGATATTGTTGTAAAAGTAACTGAAGCACCAACTGGTTCATTAATGCTAGGTGGAGGATATGGTTCTTACGACAAATTTATGGTTAATGGATCTATTAGCGATGTAAATATTTTTGGTTCAGGAATGGCACTTGGATTAAGTGCAGACTTATCGGCTAGAACAAATAGATTTGAATTAAGTTTAAAAAATCCTGCTATTAGAGATAGTGACTACAATGGTGAAGTAGAAGTTCATAGTACTGAATCAGAAATCAACAGAGATACTTATGATTCAACTATAGATACAAAAGGTTTCTCTGTTGCTTTAGGTAAAGAGGTTATGAGAAACTTATATGCAGGAGCAAGATATAGACTTGATTTTGTTAGTGAAGATTATGATTATACTTCTACTTTTTTAGCATCTAGAGATATTTCTAAAGAAATTTATGAATCACAAGATTATACTTCAAGTTCAATCACACCTTATCTAAATTATGACAACACAGATGATTATTATTTCCCAAGAGAAGGTTATAGAGCTGGAGTTTCAGCTGAATATGCTGGAATTGGTGGAGATTCAAAATATGTAAAACCTAGTGCATATTTAAAATATTTTTACTCTTTAGAAGATTTAACAGAGCTTGATTGGGTATTAAGATTAAAAACTCAAATGAAAACTTTAATTGATAATGGTCAAATTAATCAAGGAGACTCTTTATATCTTGGAGGTCCAAAAACTTTAAGAGGTTATAAATCTTCTGCTTTCCCAGCTAATGAAACAGGTTATAAAACAGACCCTTACAAAAACTTATGGGCAAATTCAGCAGAGATGAGTTTCCCATTAATCCCAAGTGCAAAAATGAGATGGGGATTATTCTATGATTATGGAATGATTGGACAAGATACATTTAATGATATTGAAAGATCAGGAGCTGGTGCATTGTTAGAATGGATTTCACCAATGGGACCATTACAATTAATCTTCTCAAGAGCACTTGATGATGAGCCAGGTGATGATACTTCATCATTTGAATTCTCATTAGGAGCAAGCTTCTAATGGTTAAAAAACTTGAAGTTGATTTAAAAAAACGACTTACAAATGAAGAAGCACTTGATTTAATAAGAAATGCTTCACTTTTAGAATTAGGTGAAATGGCAAGCGCTAAAAAAGCTGAACTTCATCCAGAAAAATTAACAACATTTATAGTTGATAGAAATATTAACTATACAAATGTTTGTTGGGTAGATTGTAAATTTTGTGCTTTTTTTAGACATGGAAAAGATGAAGATTCATATGTTTTAAAATTTGATGAGATTGATGAAAAGATAGAAGAATTATTAGCTATTGGTGGAACACAAATCCTTTTCCAAGGTGGAGTTCATCCAAAATTAAAAATTGATTATTATGAAGAATTAGTAAATCATATTCATACAAAATATCCACAAATTACAATTCATGGTTTTTCTGCAATTGAAATTGATTTTATTGCTAGAATTTCAAAAATTTCAAAACTTGAAGTTTTAAAAAGATTACAAGCAAAAGGTTTAAGTTCAATTCCAGGAGCTGGTGCTGAAATTTTATCTGATAGAGTAAGGGATATAATTGCTCCTAAAAAAATGGATACCCAAGAATGGTTAGAAGTTCATAGACTTGCTCATTCAATTGGTATGAAAACAACTGCAACTATGATGTTTGGAACAGTTGAAACTGATGAAGAGATAATTGAACATTGGGAACATTTAAGAAAATTACAAGATGAAACAGGTGGATTTAGAGCATTTATTATGTGGTCTTTTCAAGGTAAAAATACAAAACTTGCAGAAGAACATCCTGAAATCAAACCTCAATCTTCAAATAGATATTTAAGATTATTAGCTGTTGCTAGACTCTATTTAGATAACTTTAAAAATATGCAAAGTTCTTGGGTTACACAAGGCTCTTATATCGGTCAACTTGCACTTAAATTTGGAGCAAATGACCTAGGAAGTACCATGATGGAAGAAAATGTTGTAAAAGCAGCAGGTGCAGCAAATAGAATGAATCAAGATGAAATGATAAGATTGATAAAAGATATTGGTGAATATCCTGCAAAAAGAAATACAGCTTATGAGATTTTAGAAAGGTTTTAAAATCTAATGAAAATAAAATACTATTTTTTATTTATAATAGCAATTTTACAAGGAAGTTTAATGGGTGCTACAATAAAGCATATTAATATAAAAGGGGTTGAAATCCCTGTAATTTTTGAAGAACAAAAAAGTTTACCAATTTTAAATTTACAGTTAGTTTTTCAAAATTCTGGTTATATTCAAGACAAAGATAAAAATGGATTAGTTAGTCTTTCATCAAAGCTTTTAAATGAAGGAACAAAAGAGTTAGGAGCAACTAAATTTGCAGAACAACTAGATGAAAATGCAATTACAATAAATACTTCAAATGGTTTTGAAACATTAGTAATTGAATTATCAAGCTTAAAAGAAGAATCAAAAAAAGCAATAAATTTATTAAATGATTTATTAAAATCTCCAAATTTCAGAGAAGATACTTTAAATAAATTAAAAACTATTCAAATTGGTGGATTAAAAAGAAAAGAGAATGATTTTGATTATATTGCACAAAATCAGCTAAAATCAATTTTGTTTAAAAATACTCCTTTAGAAAATCCAGCTGCTGGAAGTGTTGATTCAATTTCAAAGATTAAATTAAAAGATATTGAAACTTTTATAAATCAAACTTTATGTTTAAATAACCTAATTATCGTTGCAGGTGGAGATTTTAATTTAAGTGAATTTGAATCTTTAATAAAACCAATATTAGATAATTTAAAAGTTGGAGAAAAAGCTCAAGCTCAAGAGATAATTTTCTCTTCTAAAAAAGATGAAAAAACTTTAATAAAAGAGACGGAACAAGCTTATATCTATTTTGGAAGTTCTTTTAATATAAATTCAAAAGATGAAGAGAATTATAAAGCTAAAGTTGCATCATTTATATTGGGTGGTTCAGGTTTTGGTTCAAGATTAATGGAAGAAATTAGAGTAAAAAGAGGTTTAGCTTATAGTGCTTATGGTTCAATTTCAATAAATAAATCTCATACTTACTTTAATGGTTATTTACAAACTAAAAATGAAAGTGCAGATGAAGCACAAAAACTTGTTTCTCAAATTGTTGCAGATTTTGTTGAAAAAGGTGTAACAAAAGAGGAATTAGAAGCAGCTAAAAACTTTTTAACAGGAAGTGAACCTTTAAGAAGTGAAACTTTAGCTCAAAGATTAAATAGAGCATTTACTCTATACTATAGAGGTTTAGAGCCTGATTATTCTAAAAAAGAGTTAGAAAAAATTCAAAATTTAGAATTAGATGATTTAAACAAATATATAAAATCTCACAATGAGATTAATAATTTAACATTTTCAATTGTAAGGAAATAATTTTGTTAAGATTTGCCCCAAGTCCAACAGGAGATATGCATATTGGTAACTTAAGAGTTGCTATTTTTAATTATATTGTATCTAAACAATTAAAAGAAGATTTAATAATTAGAATTGAAGATACAGATACAGAAAGAAATATTGAAGGAAAAGATAAAGAGATTTTAGAAATTTTAAATCTTTTTTCAATTGAATATAAATCACTTTTCTATCAAAGTGCAAATTTAAAATACCATCAAAAAATGGCTTTACAACTAATGACTCAAAAAAAAGCATTTGCTTGTTTTTGTAGTGATGATAAACTTGATGAATTAAGAGAAGAAGCAAAAAAAGAGGGAAAACCATTTAGATATGATGGATTTTGTGAAAATTTATCTGATGAAACAGTTTTAAATACAAATGCTCCTTTTACAGTTAGAATTAAAAAACCTGAACAAAATATCAAATTTACAGACCTATTAAAAGGTGATTTTGATTATGCACCATTTGATGTTGATTCTTTTATTATTTTAAGACAAGATAAAACACCAACATACAACTATGCATGTGCAGTTGATGATATGTTAATGGATATTTCTGTAGTAATTCGTGGTGAAGACCATGTTTCAAATACTCCAAAACAAATTCATGTAAGAAACTCTTTGGGATATGAAAAAGAGATAAAATATGTTCATTTACCAATTATTTTAAATGCTCAAACTGGTAAAAAAATGAGTAAAAGAGATGATGCAAGTAGTGTAAAATGGTTAATTGAACAAGGTTTTTTACCAAGTGCTATTGCTAATTATTTAGTTTTAATGGGAAATAAAACTCCAACTGAAATTTTTACTTTAGAAGAAGCTATTGAGTGGTTTAAAATAGAGAATGTTTCAAAAAGTGCTGCAAAATTTGATATTGATAAATTAAGATTTATAAATAGAAAACATATTGAAATGCTTGATGAAATGAGATTATCAAAAATTTTAGGTTTTGCTGATGCTGATATTGGAAAACTTGGAAAAATTTTCTTAGAAGAAGCAAGTACAACAAAAGAGATAAAAGAAAAAATTGAACCAATTTTTGCACCAAAAACTTCTTGTGAAGGTTTTGAAGAAGAGTTTTCAAAATTAAAAGAGTGTTTACAAAAAGCACCATTTTTTGAGGATTATGAAGAGTTAAAAAAATATGTAATGGAACAAACAGGATTAAAAGGTAAAAATCTATTTAAACCATTAAGATATATTTTAACAGGTGTTGATAATGGTCCAAACATTTCAGATATTTATCCTTTAATTAAAAATTATTTAGGAGAGATTATAAAATGATAGATGCTTTATTAAACTCTATTTTTACAATAGTTTTAAGTATTATATTTTTATACAAATGGGTTATTATTATTTCTGCTCTTTTAACTTGGGTTAGACCTGATCCTTATAATCCAATTGTTCAGATGCTTTATAGATTAACAGAACCAGCTTATGCATTTGTAAGAAGATATATTCCAACTGTTGTTGGAGGGATGGATTTAGCTCCTCTTATTTTAATTTTTGCACTAATTTTTTTAGAGACATTTTTAAAAAGTTTAGCTTTTTAATATATAATTATGAAAAAACAACTTTTTAGCTTAAGTGCTACTATATTATTAAATTTATCTGTCAGTGCTAGTGAAATTAGCACTACAGATTTCTTACAAAAAGATTTCAAAGTTACTTTAGAGTGGCTTGAACAAAAACCTAAATCTTATGCAAAAGACTTTTTTATTTTACAATATCTAAATCAAGATAATTTATCTTTTGAAGATGCAAAAATTGCTTATGAAATGGGTAATGGAACAAATGCTACACTAAAAAAAGTTTTTAATGACAAATATAAAAAAACTGCTCCTATTGATTTAAAATGTTATAGAGCAAGTATAGAACAATTAAAAAATGAAGATTCAAAATGTATTGCATTAGGATTATCTTTACAAGAAGCACAAGGATTATCAAAAAAAGATTTAACTTATTTTATAACAAAACTTGACCCATACCCTACTTTGAAAAATGACTTAATAATTTTAAATTCAAATGATCCTTTTACTTCATTAGTAAATTCAGATGTAAAAAGATTTTTGAGACTTTTTTTTGATTTAGGAGAAGATTATAGAATTAAAGTTTTAAACAAAAAAATTCCAAATGAACTTTTAAATAAAATATCTTTAGAAAAAGATTTTGAGAAATTTTTAAGATATGTAGTTTTTGATAAAAAACTTACAAATATCCAAAAATCATTATTTTTATTTGAAACAAACAAAGAGTTACCACCTCAAATACAATTTTTACTTGGGATTAATGCTGTTAATAATGACAATATTAACGCAGCTTATAACTTCTTTTTAAATTCATACAATAAATCTTATTTAAAAATTGATAAAGATAAATCTCTATTTTGGTTATATTTAGTAAGTAAAAATACCTCTTTTTTACAAGAATTATCGACAAGTTGGGATAATAATATCTACTCTTTATATGCAAAAGAGATATATAGAATAAAACCTGATAATATCGTCTTTAATGTTGATTTAAAAAATACAAAAAGTTCTTTTGATATTTATGATGCCTTTAAATGGATGGAAGTTGTTGAAGATACTAAAAAAAATCTTGATGAAGCAAAACTTCAAAAATATTATGAAATTTTTAGTGATGAAAATACTTTACCTCACTTAACTTTTGTTTTAGAAAGATTTAATAAATACAAAACTCAATATTATATAACTCCATATAGAAATATTATTAAAAATTACGATATTTACAAACAAGTTTTAATTTATTCAATAGCAAGACAAGAGAGTCATTTTATTCCATCTTCTATATCTTTTTCTTCAGCTCAAGGAGTAATGCAAATAATGCCATTTTTATCCCTTGATATTTCAAAAAAATTAAATGAAGATTATAATATTTATGAACAATTTATACCAAATAAAAATATTAAATATGGAAGTTTTCATTTAGATACACTAATGAAACAATTTGATAATAATCCTTTATTTATAGCTTATGCATATAATGGTGGTGGTGGATATACAAAAAGACAACTACAAAAAGGTCTATTTTCAGGAAAAGGGAAATTTGAACCATTTTTAAGTATGGAAATGATTTCTTTTACAGAAACTAGAGAGTATGGTAAAAAAGTTCTTGCAAATTACTATATTTATAATAATTATCTAAATAGTGAAAATCCTATTTCACTATCTACTATTTTTCAAAGTCTAGTATCGCCCTACTAGACTCTGAATTTTTTAATTCTAATTTTAAAGAGTTTATATCGTCAATAGAGTCAAACTTAACTAAATAATAGTTTCCCCAATGATTTTTCAACATTAAATCTTTGAAGTTTTCATCATCTTTTTCTACTTTTTCTACCAAAATTGGCTCTTTTTCATTTAAGAAAATTTGATAAGCATTATCTTCTATATTTTGAGATTCTTTATTTGAAAAGTATGTAAAAATTAGAAATACCTCATTTTTTGTATCTGATATTTTTTTATCAATTTTATTTAGATAAGTAGCCATAAAAATTACATCAACTTCTTTATCTTTTAATATATCAGTTTTTTTTGTAAACTGTACTCCTCTTGTTTCAACATCATTTTTTTCAAAATATCTAAATGCACTATTTTTAGGACCACAAGAAACAAAAAAAAGTGAAATAAATAAAAGAAATATAATTTTATACATAATCTCTCCAAGCTTTTATTACCCCTATTTTACAGTACAAAGGCTTTGAAAAATATTTTTATAAAAAATTAGCAAAAAAATGATATGATGAAAAAAATAATAATTTTAAATAAATAACCAAAATAAATAAAAGAATTTACAATGAAAAAAAATAGAAAAGAACGAATTAAATTAAATGGAAGATTAAAAAGTAGTCTAAGGAAAAACTCTCCTGAAATTACATATTCAAATATTATGAGTTCAGGTTACATCCAAACTAATGAAAAATATACACCAAAACTTTTGATTATCCAAATTATTTTAAATTCTATAATATTAGCGATTGCTTTATATTTTGAAATTTTAATATTCATTGTTATTTTTGCAATAAATTATATTATTACTTGGATTTATTCATTATTTTCTGTTTTAAAAAATAAATTTAAAAGAAAAAATAACAAACTTCTTTGGATAACATTGATTTTATTTGTACCTTTTAGTGCATTTGTTTATCCTGATTTTAAAAGAATACAAGTAGTTAATTATAAGTAAAATATTCCTAACGTAAATTAAGTTTAACAATCATTTAGATAAAATCCGACTTATGAATAAAAAAAGATTAGTAGTAGCCTTTTCAGGTCCATCAAATAGTGGTAAAACCACTGCCATTGTAAAAGTTGCAAGTATTCTTCAAGATCAAGGTTTTAAAGTATCAATTGTAAAACATGATCCAAAAGATAAAGCTATGTTTGATAGAGAAGGAAAAGATTCCTTTAAATTTTCTCAAACTGGTGCAGATGTTGCTGTTGTAAGTCCAAATAAAACAACTTATTTCAAAAAATCTACTTCTTCAATTGATGATTTAATAGAACTTTTTAAAGATTTTGATTATTTATTAGTTGAAGGATTAAAAACTTTAGAACTTCCAAGGATTTCTATTTTTAGAGATAGATTAGATGAAAGTTATTTTGGTGTTACAGATGCAATTGCTTGTGATGAAACTATCAATAAAGATGATATTCCAAACAATATTGAAAAATTAGATTTAAACAATCCAGAAGAGTTAATCTCTTGGATAAATAAAAATGCAAAAAGAGTATAAATATGCAAGAAATAATTAAAGCTATTGAAGAATCAGCAATAAAAATAAAATATTTAATTGAAACTGGTGATACAGGAAAAAGTGAATCTGAAAATTCAACAGGTGACACTCAATTAAAACTTGATATTGAAAGTGATGAAATTATTGAAAATATTTTCAAAAAAATTCCATCAATCAAAGCAATTGTTAGTGAAGAACAAGAAGCAATTGTTAATTTACATGAAAATGGTAAATATTTAATCGCTTATGATCCACTTGATGGTTCATCTTTAGTTGATGTAAACCTATCTGTTGGTTCAATTTTTGGTATTTATGAAAATGAATTTAATGCACAAAATATAATTGCTTCGGTTTATGTAGTTTTTGGACCAAGAGTTGAAATGGTTGTAACTACAACTGATGTTAAAATGTATAGATTACTAAATGGTGAGTTTAAATTTATCCAAAATATAAAATTAAATGAAAAAGGTAAATTAAATGCTCCAGGTTCAACTCAAAATTGTTGGGCACCTTTTCATAAACAATTAATTGATGACATTTTTAATGATGGTTATAGATTAAGATATAGTGGAGGAATGGTTCCAGATTTACACCAAATTTTATTAAAAGGTGGAGGATTATTTTCATATCCAGGAACTAGTGATAAACCAAAAGGAAAATTAAGACAATTATTTGAAGTTTTCCCTTTTGCTTTAGCTTATGAAAAAGCAGGTGGAGCAGCCGTTGATGGATTTAAAAGAGTTTTAGAAGTACAAACTTCTCATATTCATGATACTACTCCTTGTTTCTTTGGTTCAAAAACTGAAATAAATAGAGTTTTAGAAGTTTATAAAAAAAATGTCTGAACATAATGAAATTGTAATTGATGAGTGGGATTTAAAACTAGACAAAATGATAGTTGAATTAAAAAACTGTCAAGAATCAAATAGTTTAAAATCTTGTACTCCTTGTAGTCAATTTTTTGAATGTGAATTAAGAAAAAGATATGTGATAGCTGTTTATGAATCGATGAATAAAGGTTCTGGCGGTGGATTTGAATTTTAAAAAAAGAGGTAAAAATGCAAGAATCTTGTAAAAATGTTTATATAACAACACCAATTTATTATGTAAATGATGTAGCTCATATTGGACATGCATATACAACAATAATCGCTGATATGTTAGCTAGATACACAAGACTTATAGGTCATGAGACATTTTTTCTAACAGGAACTGATGAACATGGTCAAAAAATAGCACAAAGTGCAGAAGCTAGAGGAAAAACTCCAAAAGAGTATGCTGATGAAATTTCTGGTAAATTTAAAACTTTATGGGATGATTTTGATATCACATACAATAAATTCATAAGAACAACTGATGTTGAGCATAAAGCTGGTGTTCAAAAAGCATTTGAAACAATGTTTAATAAAGGTGATATTTACAAAGGTGAATATGAAGGTTTTTACTGTGTATCTTGTGAAACATTTTTTACTGAAAAACAATTAGTTGATGAACAATTTTGCCCTGATTGTGGAAGACCAACTTCAATAGTAAAAGAAGAAAGTTACTTCTTTAAATTATCAAAATATGAAGATAAATTAATCAAATGGTATGAAGAAAATGAAGATTGTATCTTACCTAGAAGTAAAAAAAATGAGATAGTTAACTTTGTAAAAGGTGGATTAAAAGATTTATCAATCTCAAGAACTTCTTTTGATTGGGGAGTAAAATTACCAGAATCAATGAATGAACCAAAACATGTTATGTATGTTTGGTTAGATGCACTTATGAACTATATCACAGCTTTAGGATATGGAACAGACAATAAAAATATGAATTTCTGGCCAGCAAATGTTCAACTTGTAGGAAAAGATATCTTAAGATTCCATGCTATTTATTGGCCAGCATTTTTAATGTCTTTGGAATTACCTCTTCCAAAACATATTGCAGCTCATGGTTGGTGGACAAGAGATGGTGAAAAAATGTCTAAATCAAAAGGAAATGTTGTAAATCCAAAAGAAGTAGCTGATGCTTATGGACTTGATGCATTTAGATATTTTATGTTAAGAGAAGTTCCATTTGGTCAAGATGGAGATTTTTCACAAAAAGCATTAATTGACAGAATTAACTCTGATTTAGGGAATGATTTAGGAAATTTATTAAATAGAATTTCTGGAATGAGTGGAAAATATTTTGATTATAAAGTAAGTTCAGTTGATGTTGAAAAATTCCACAAAAAAGAACTTGATGAAGTTAATGAAATTTTAGCTTCTGTTGAAAAATATATTTTTAATATGCAAATAAACAGATATCTTGAAGAGATTTGGAAGGTTTTAACTATTGCAAATAAAGCAATCAATGATTATGAGCCTTGGAATTTAATGAAAGAAAATAAAACTGCTGAAGCTATGGCTTTAGTTGCTTTAATTACAAATATTATGGCTAAAGTTGCCCTACTTTTAGATTCTGTTATGCCTGAAAAAATTAAACTAATTGCTAAATCGTTAGGTATGAATATTAATACTGAAACTTTCAATAAACTAATAAGAAATCAAGAGTTATTAGCTGATACTGTTATTACAAAAGTTGATCAACTATTCCCAAGAATTGAAGAAATTCTTTTAGAACAACCTCCTGTTTCAGATGAAACAAAAGCTGAATGTGAAACAAAAAAAGTTGCAAAAGTTATAGAATTAAAAGAAGAAGATGACAACTTAATAACTATTGGCCAATTTTTCCAAACAACTTTAAAAATTGGAACAATTGTTGAAGCAGAGGAAGTTCCAAAATCTGCAAAACTTCTAAAATTACAAGTAGATTTAGGAGAAGGAAGAAATAGACAAATTTTAGCTGGAATTAAAGAATACTACAAAGCTGAAGAATTAGTAGGAACTCAAGCTTGTGTTGTTGCAAACTTAAAACCTGCAAAATTAATGGGAATGTTAAGTGAAGGTATGTTGATGGCAGCAAAAGATGAAAATGGTTTATCATTATTAAGACCAGAAGCACCAAAAAAATCTGGAACAAAAATAAGCTAGTGCAAATCTCATCTATTTTAGATATAGTTGATGGAAGTTTATTAAACTCTCCATCAATCTCTTTTATATATTCAATCAAAACAAATGTAAATAAAGTTAAAGAAGGTGATTTATTTATCACTAAAAATTTAGATGAAATTGAACTTGCAATTAAAAATGGTGCATTTGCAATAATTTTAGAAGAGAATTATCCAATAATAGATAATGAAATAGCTTGGATAAAGGTTAAAAATATAGAATTATCTGTCATAAAATTAATAAGATTTAAACTTGCAGTTAAAAATCTTGAAGTCTATTATTGTCAAAAAGCAACATATGATTTATTAAAAATTTATTCAAATAATTTTGAACAAAATATAAAATTAATACCTCAAAAGTTAGAAAATCTTTTTAAAATTATTGATGATATTGAAAATAATGATATTTTAATTTCATCTGATAAAAACAACCTTGATAAAATATACCCAAATTGTTTTAATTTTGATAAAACTATAAACTTAGATGAAATTGATAATTTAATTGAACATTCGCTTTTTGAAACATCTTTTTCATACAAAGGTAACTATTTTTCAAGATTAAAAATTTCTAGTTTATATTTAAAAAATTTCATTAGGGTTTTTAATCTATTTAATCAAGATTTAGATTTTACAAAACTAAAATCTTTTTATCATTTAAAACCTCTATTTTTAGATAAAAGTCTTAATCTAGTTGAATTTGGGAAAAGTGATAAATTTGTAATTTGTCAAAATAATGAAGAGTTATATAAAGAAGAAATTTTTTATATTAAAGATAAATATAAATATGCAAAAACTATTTTTATTTCATCTTTTAAAATAGATTTTTTAAAAGATGAGGAACAAATTATAATAGATGATTTGGAAAAATTAAAACCAATAATAAAAGATATAAAATTTAATGCTATTTATATTATAGGTTTTAATTATAAAGATGTTTATGAATACTTTATGAAATCAGAAAAAGTTTTAACACTCTTTTAAATTAATATACTAATCCAAAAGAGCTTATAACTTTTCCTAAAATTTCTAAATCATTTTTATTCAATATTTGAGATGGATAATCTTTATTATCAGAGATAATATCAAGTTTTCCATCTACACGCCTTTGAATTCTTTTTACAAATAATCCATGAGTAGTAGTAAAAGCATATATTCCATCTCTTGTTACATCTTTTTTTGTTTTATCAATAAATATAATATTATCACTATTTAAAGTTGGCTCCATCGAATCACCTACTACATTTATAGCATCTATATTTTTTAAATTTTCTTTTCCTCCTAACATATTTACAAAATATGTTGGTAATTCTAATGATTCATAATTATCTTCAGCTTCATAAGCGCCACCCCCTGCACTAACAGCAATAGAAGGATAATATTTAATCCAATATTTATCAGTTGTATCAACTAATGAACCTGGATTTTGATTATATAAAAGCCAATTAATTGAAATTTTCTTTTTTGCACAAAAATTCAATATATTAGAAAAAGGTATCTTTCCTCGATTTTTCATAGTAGCAAAATTTGCTTGGCTTAATTCAAGAGATTCAGCAACATCTTTATCAAATACTTTTCCATTTTTACCATCGGCACTAATTATATCTTTTAATTTTTCTATAATTTCATCAACTATTAACACTTTAACTCCTTTTGAAGTAATTAAAATAAATTATATTACAAAATGAAATATTTTTCAAGTATATTTTTATTTTTTTATAAAATTTGAAATATTTTACAAAAAGGATATATTATGGTAATAAAAATAAACAAAACTAAAAATAATGTTATAAAAATTCTTAGAAAAATTGATACTTTTATTTATGAGTTTGGTGAAAAAATCCTTTAATCAAAAGAAAAAATTAAAATTTATAAATTTAGTAAAAATCTATTAAAAATATAAATATTACTAAAGCAACTTTTATATATTATTACGTTGATATTTACAAGTGGTAACCATGGAGAAAAATATGGAAGTAAACTTAATCGCAGAATCAGTAAAGTTTATGTTTTTAGGGATGGGAGTAGTATTTGCATTCCTAACAATAATGATATTTGTACTAAAAGCACAAGGGATAATATTAACAAAGTTTTTTCCACAAGAAGAGAAGAAACCAGTAAATAGTAGTCCAATAGTAACAAATAACACAAAAACTGAAGCTGCAAAAATGGCTGCAATAGTTGCTGCAGTACAACATCATAAAAATCTGAAGGGTTAAAATATATGTCTAAAAAATATATAGATATCATGGACACCACATTTAGAGATGGATTCCAATCTGTCTTTGGTGGAAGAGTCCTAATGAAAGATTTCTTTCCAGCTGTAGAAGCAGCAAAAGAAGCAGGTATAACTCACTTTGAGTTTGGTGGAGGAGCAAGGTTCCAATCTTTATTCTTCTATCTACAAGAAAACGCATTTGAAATGATGGATAAATTTAGAGAAATCGTTGGACCAGATGCAAACTTACAAACTTTAGCTAGAGGTATCAACACAGTAATGCTAGATACTGGTTCTAGAGAATTAATCGACTTACATGCAAAAATGTTTGCAAAACATGGAACAACAACAATCAGAAACTTTGATGCATTAAATGATGTTCAAAACCTTGAATATAGTGCTGAATGTATTAAAAAATATGGTCTTAACCATGAAGTAGTTGTTACACTTATGGATTTACCTCCAGGTTGTACTGGTGCTCATGATGTACCTTTTTATGAAAAAACTTTAAGAAATATTCTTGATAGTGGATTACCATTTGACTCTTTATGCTTTAAAGATGCATCAGGTACTTCATCTCCTCAAAAAATCTATGAAACAATCCAAATGGCAAGAAGATTAGTGGGTAATGAAACTCATATTAGACTTCATACTCATGAAACTGCTGGTGTTTCAGTATCTTGTTATTTAGCAGCTTTAGAAGCTGGAGCTGATGGTATCGATTTAGCTGCCTCTCCTGTTAGTGGTGGAACATCTCAACCAGATATTTTAACTATGCTTCATGCTGTAAAAGGTAAAAACTACGATTTAGGTGGTTTAGAAATTGATAAAATTCTAAAATATCAAGATGTTTTAGCTAACTGCTTAAAAGATTACTTTATCCCACCAGAAGCTACTCAAGTTTCTCCTTTAATTCCATTCTCTCCAATGCCAGGTGGTGCATTAACTGCAAATACTCAAATGATGAGAGATAATGGTACTTTAGATAAATTCCCAGAAGTTATTAAAGCTATGAGAGAAGTTGTTGAAAAAGGTGGATATGGTACATCTGTAACTCCAGTTTCTCAATTTTATTGGCAACAAGCATACGCAAATGTTATGTTTGGTCCATGGAAACAAATTGCTCCTGGTTATGGGAAAATGGTTTTAGGTTACTTTGGTAAAACACCAGTTGAGCCAGATCCAGAAGTTGTAAAACTAGCAGCTGAAAAATTAAAACTTGAACCTACAAAAGAAAATCCTTTGGATATCGCTGATAGAGATGAAAAGAAAAAAATCTCTGTTTGGAAACAAAGATTAGAGATTGAAGGAATTGAAGCAACAGAAGAAAATATCTTTATTGCTGCTGCTTGTGATGAAAAAGGAATTGCATTCTTAAAAGGTGAATCACCTTTAAATGTAAGAAAAAATGATTCTGTTTGTGATAATGATAAAGATTGTAAATTAGGAGAGAATAAAATGGCAAATGCTAGTGGAAACTATACTGTTGTAGTTGATGGACAAAGATTTAATGTAACAATTGCTGAAGGAAATGCAGATATTCAAGTAACTCCTGTTGCAAGTTCTAATTCAGTAGCTTCTTCAACACCTGCTCCTGCTTCAAATGGTGGAACAGAAGTACCAGCAGCTGTAAATGGAGCTGTATGGAAAATTTTAGTAAAAGAAGGTGATAGAGTTGAAAAAGATCAACAAATTATGATTCTTGAAGCTATGAAAATGGAAATAGATATAACTGCACCAGTTTCTGGAGTTATAACTAAAATTTTAGTAAATAATGCACAAGCTGTTGATGAAGGACAAACATTAGCCATTATTGGTTAATAATTTGAGGGTAATTAATGAAAAAAAATATATTAATAGCTATTTTTCTTCTATTTAGTGCTTTTGCACTAAATAGTTTTGCTTCAACACCTGCTGTTGAAACACCAACAGAAGAAAAACAGCCTTATCATTCAAAAACAATGGGTGAACTAGTTGATTCGTTTTATGCAACAACTGGTATTAAAGCCTTGTTTGAACCACAAGTTGGTGTATTAGATTCACATGGAAAAGAGATGACATTCTTTGCTCAAGGGTATGGAAGAATCATCATGATTTTCATCTGTTTCTTATTATTTTATTTAGCAATTAAAAAAGGGTTTGAACCATTACTATTAATTCCTATTGGATTTGGTGGATTATTAGCAAATATACCAATAGCAAATATGGCAGGACCAGATGGAATGCTAGGAATTATTTATAGTATGGGTATTACAAATCAGTTTTTCCCATTATTAATTTTTATGGGTGTTGGAGCTATGACAGACTTTGGTCCATTATTAGCTAATCCAAAAACTGCATTACTTGGTGGTGCTGCACAATTTGGAATCTTTGGATCACTTGTTGGTGCAGTATTATTAGCACAATTTGTTCCAGGGATTAACTTTACATTAGAACAAGCTGCTGCAATTTCAATCATTGGTGGAGCTGATGGTCCAACATCAATTTTCGTTGCATCAAAACTTGCACCTGAATTACTTGGAGCTATTGCCGTTGCTGCTTATTCATATATGGCATTAGTACCACTAATTCAACCACCAATTATGAGAGTATTAACTACTCAAAATGAGAGAAAAATAAAAATGTCTACACTTAGAAAAGTATCTAAGTTAGAAAAAATTGTTTTCCCATTAGTAGTATTATCATTAACTTTATTAATTTTACCAGATGCTGCACCATTAATTGGAGCATTATGTTTTGGGAATTTTGCAAGGGAATCAGGAGTTGTTGATAGACTTTCTGATACAATGCAAAATGCATTAATTAATATTGTAACAATATTTTTAGGATTAGGTGTTGGTTCAAAACTAGCATCAGAGCAATTTTTAGTAGCAGAGACTTTAGGAATTATGGCAATAGGTCTTTTAGCGTTTGCTGCAGGAACTGCAATGGGTGTAATAATGGCTAAAATAATGAATTTAGTAAGTTCAAAAGATAGTCAAATAAATCCTTTAATTGGAGCAGCAGGAGTATCTGCTGTGCCAATGGCAGCAAGGGTTGTTAGTAAAGAAGGTCAACTTTATGACAAATCGAACATTTTATTAATGCATGCGATGGGTCCTAATGTGGCTGGTGTTATTGGTTCAGCAGTTGCTGCTGGTGTCCTTTTATCGATATTTAAATAATTAAAATTAACAAGTAGGAAAGTTAAATTATGTCTGAAATTAAAGACTCATTAGGTTTAGAAAACGTTGGAATTGTAAAAAGAAATTTAGATGTAGATTCATTAATCAAATATGCAGTAGAAAATGAAGGTGCTAAAGTATCTTCAACTGGTGCTTTAATGATTGATACTGGTATATTTACAGGAAGAAGTCCTAAAGATAAATTTTTTGTAAATCAAGATCCATCAAATAAATATATTGCATGGGGTGATATTAACCACAAAGTTTCTAAAGAAGTTTATGAAGATTTATTAAAGAATTCTAAAAAACAATTAAGTAATAAAGATATTTTTGTTACTGATGTTTACTGTGGT
The DNA here is from genome assembly GCF_003544915.1 of Arcobacter ellisii. Lineage (NCBI taxonomy): Bacteria > Pseudomonadati > Campylobacterota > Epsilonproteobacteria > Campylobacterales > Arcobacteraceae > Arcobacter > Arcobacter ellisii. Next base: position 1,448,653 of record NZ_CP032097.1, read on the forward strand.
GCATCTCTTGATTCAAGAAAATCAGTTAGATTTATAACTGAAGTTGCATGGCAAGCACATTTTATTCAAAATATGTTTATTGTTCCTCAAACGCAAGAAGAGTTAGATAATTTTAAACCTGATTTTACAATCTATAATTCTTGTAAAACAGTAGATATGGCTTATGTTAGTCATGGTTTACACTCAGAAGTTTATGTAATATTTAATGTAGAAGAAAATACAGCAATTATTGGTGGAACTTGGTATGCAGGTGAAATGAAAAAAGGTGTATTCTCAATGATGAATTACTGGCTTCCTTTAGAAGGAAAATTACCTATGCATTGTTCTGCAAATATTGGTAAAGATGGAGATACTGCTTTATTCTTCGGATTATCAGGAACAGGAAAAACTACACTTTCAACTGACCCAAATAGAGCTTTAATTGGTGATGATGAGCATGGTTGGGATGATGAAGGAATTTTTAACTTTGAAGGTGGTTGTTACGCAAAAGTTATTAATCTTGATAAATCTAGTGAACCTGAAATTTTTAATGCTATAAAAAAAGGTGCTATTTTAGAAAATGTAGTAGCTGATGAAAATGGTGTTGTAGATTATACTGATGGTTCAAAAACTGAAAATACAAGAGTTTCTTATCCATTAGATCATATCCCAAATCATACTCCAGATATGAGAGGTGGTCATCCAAAAAATATAATTTTCTTATGTGCTGATGCATTTGGTGTTTTACCTCCAGTTGCAAAACTAGATAAACAACAAGCTATGTATTATTTCTTAAGTGGTTATACAGCAAAAGTTGCAGGAACAGAAAGAGGAATTACTGAACCAATAGCTACATTCTCTTCATGTTTTGGGGAAGCCTTTTTACCATTAAATCCTACAGTTTATGCAGAATTATTAGGTAAAAAAATAGATAAACATAATGTAAATGTTTATTTAGTAAATACAGGATGGACAGGTGGTCCTTATGGTGTTGGAAAAAGAATGAGTATTAAAAATACTAGAGCTTGTATTAATGCAATATTAGATGGTTCTATTGAAAATTCAGAATTTGAAACCCTACCTGTGTTTAATTTAGCTATTCCAAAAACATTAAAAGGTGTTGATACGGAAGTATTAAATCCAAGAAATACTTGGGAAGACAAAGTTTCTTATGATGAAACTAAAAAGAAATTAGCTTCAATGTATATTACTAACTTTAAAAAATACTTAACTTTAGAAAGTGAATATGATTTCACAGCTGCAGGACCAGTTTTATAAGTTATAATTCTCCTAGAAAAAATAAAAACTGTTGAAAGAGTGATAATATCACTCTTTCCTTTTAATTAAAAATGGGAGAAACTCATGGAAATATCTGTTTTTTTAGAAAATATTAAAAAAAATCAAGATGAAGTTGTTTATTATTGTTGTAATCATATACTATCAAAAAAATTTGATGTAAATAAAGATAGTTTAGAGGATTCTGTCTTAAGAGAGTTATTTGTAGATTATGATAATTTTACAAAAGCATTAAATGATAGTGCAGGTATAATTTATAAAAAATACGAAGCTGAACTTGATGATGTTTATAAAGAAATTTGTAAAATTTTCAATGAAGACTTTGATAATGCTTATTTATTTAACTACAGATTAACTCGTGTTAAAAATCAAGAACCTAAACAATTTTTAAATATTGAAGATAAAGATACTCAAGAAACAGTTATTCAAAAATTTGAAGATAAAATAAATGCTATTTTAGAATCAAAATATTATAAAGAAAATAAAGAAAAATTAGCTGAATCACTAATTATCCCTCAAAGAACTTTAGAATTAATAAAATCAGCTGCAGGAATTTATTAATAAATAGAGTGTTTTAACACTCTATTTGTATCTCCTCTACAATTTCCAAACCAAAGCCTTGTAATCCCACAAAAGAGTGTTTACCTCCACTTGTCATAAGTTTAATTTGTTTAATATTTAAAGAATTTAAGATTTGAGCCCCTATTCCGTAATCTTTTTGTGTCTCTTTTTTTCTCATTTCATCACTTAAGAAAATTAAAACTCCACCTTTTGCTTGTAAGAAATTTATTGTTTTAAGCATTGATTGTAACTTTTCATCATTTAAGAATAATTCAATATCTGGAACTATTGTATGAAATTTTATATGACTTACTTGTTTTATATCACCAAAAATAATTGCTGTATGTATATTTCCTAAATGGTCTTTAAACTCTTTTTGTAAGGTATCAGTTGAAAAAAACTTTTTATTAACACTTGAAATTTCTTCAACTAATTTTTCATGTGATAATCTATATTCAACTAAATCAGATATATATATTTGTTTTAAATCATATTTTTGTGCAAAAATATCTAAATCATCACGTCTTGCCATTGTTCCATCTTCTTTCATAATTTCACAAATAACGGCTTCACCATTTAGTCCTGCTAATTTACATAAATCTACACTTCCCTCTGTATGTCCAGTTCTTACTAAAACACCACCATCTTTTGCAATTAATGGAAATATATGACCTGGTCTTACTAATTCTAAAGGATTTGAAATAGGATTTGATAAAATTTTTATAGTATCATCTCTCTCTTTTGCACTAATTCCTGTACTTGCATCAGCTGCATCAACAGAAACCGTAAAAGCAGTTTCATAAGATGAAGTATTAGAACTAACCATTGGATTTAATTGTAATCTATTTGCTGTTTCTTTTGTAACAGATACACAAATCAAACCTTTTGCATGTGTAGCCATAAAATTAACTTTTTCAGGACTACTTAAAGGAGCAGCATAAACTAAATCACCCTCATTTTCCCTATCCTCATCATCCAACATAATTACCATATTACCTTTTTGAATCTCTTTTATAGCTTCTTGTACTCTTTGTATTGCATTCATATTACTTCTTTATAATTAATTATTTTTTATTCAATTATTATATCAAAAAATCCAAAATTTAATCTAAAAAGGGTTGACAACCAATTGTTATTTAACTATAATTCCATCACTTAAAAGCTTGGGGTATCGCCAAGTGGTAAGGCAACGGTTTTTGGTACCGTCATTCGAAGGTTCGAATCCTTCTACCCCATCCACAAATTGATACAAAAATACCGCGGAATAGAGCAGCTAGGTAGCTCGTCGGGCTCATAACCCGAAGGTCATAGGTTCAAATCCTATTTCCGCAACCAAAAAAATCATAATAAAATCTTATATTATTTCAATCCTAAATGACCTTTTATATAGCTAATCTCTTTTAAACTATAAAATATATATTTAAAAAGTGGAACAATAGCCACACTATTCATCAAAATAAACAATTGTGTTAATAATTCGATTGTATCTTTATCTAATGTCATATAACACCTCTTTAATTTGCTGGAGGAATTAAATCTGAAACATCATTAACAAATGTATCATATTCAGTTATATTAAAATCAAGTAATCTATGAGCACCAGTTAGTAAACCACTTTCTAAAATTGAAACGTTTGAGATATCAGCAGAATGACCACTTTTTAACGTAATTAAAATATTTTCAATATAGTAAGAGGCATTTATATTTCTATCTGCAATAATTAATAATTGACCATTAATAACAGCAATATAAGCTTTTAATTCATTTGCAACAGTTGAAGCTAAATTATCATAATTAGCGAAAGAACTACCAAGATTTTCCATATATTCTACATTTATAGCATTTAATGCAGTTGGATAAGTTGTTGAACTATCTAAAATATAAGTAAAAGTTTCATAAGATTCAGGAGCATTTAAAACACTTAAATCAGTTGAAACCTCTAAAGGGTTGTAAGATTTTACAACTTTATAATCTATTTTTTCGATATCTGCAACATTAAGTGATAAATTAGTAACTAACATATTATAATCATTAATTTGGCTAGTTCTAAGAACTCTAATTAAAAGTTCATTATCACTTAATTTATTAAATGAATAAATTGAATTTTCAATCTCAAAAGGATTTATAAAATCTGTTGTTGGTGTTTCAGGTGTTGTTGGTGTAGAACCTGAATTATTTTCAAGATTAGCAATTCTTTGTAATAAATCTGTAAAAGTTGAAGATTGAAAAACAAAAGTAACTATTTTATTCTTTTGAACCGTATCTAAAGTATCAAAATCAAAAATTGCACTTTCTGCGTCTTGACCGTCTATACCTTTTAAACTTTCTAACCATTCAGGCTCTGAACCTTCAAAACCATTATTTTTTGCTATTTCATAAGCACTTAATCCGTTTTGACCATCTACACCATCATTTCCATTTAAACCGTTTTGACCTTTTAAACTTTCTAACCATTCAGGCTCTGAACCTTCAAAACCATTATTTTTTGCTATTTCATAAGCACTTAATCCATTTTGACCATCTACACCATCATTTCCATTTAAACCATTTTGACCTTTTAAAGAGTCTTTTTGCTCTTGTGTTAATGAATCAAAACTAACTAATAAATGAGATAAATCAAGATTAGCAACCTTTTCATCAAATTCAGCAAATTTAACATCATATTGGGCTTTTAAACCTTTTAATTCTGCAAGTGTGTAAATTGTTGATGAATTTGAAAGATTAGCTAATACGTTATACATTTGTGTAATCTCTGTATCAAATTCTTTTCTTTGTTCGTGTGTTAGTGAATCATCATCAACAATAATTTTATATTTTTGAGCTTGAATTTTTAAAGTTTCTAATAATAAATTTAAAATTTCATTTTCCATATTTTTTTCCTTATGTATTTATTTTATAAATAAAAAAAGGGAATAGTGTAAAACTACTCCCTTAATTTAAACCAGCAACAATAATTTTAATAAATTAAAGTTTTCTAATGTCACCTGTATCAATTGATACATCTTGAGGTTTAGCTGCTAAAAACTCTGTTGCAGCAAATGGTTTGATAGTTGCTTTTAATGTTTCCGCTAACTCATTTACATTTACAGAAGATTTAAAAACAAGAGGTCTATTGAATGCACTAATATAAACAGTTTCAGCACCTTTATGTCTCATTTTGATTGAATCAGCAGTAACAAAAGAAGTAGAAGCAGAATTTGTACCAGCACTTAAAGTTAAATTTTGTTCATAAACTTCAACAATTCCGTCTAAAGCATTAACTAAAACCGATAACTCTGTTTCATCATCACAAGGAACAGTAATAGTTGCAGTTTTTTCCGCTTTTCCGTTATGTGCAATTGTTTGTTTTACAATATATTTTTTTGAAGCCATTTTTTTCTCCTTAATTTTATTTTTTATTACTTGGCTTTGTAATAAGTAATGAAATTATTTAAAAAATAAAAAATTAAATCAATAGACATAAATTAATAAAAAAACCTCGATTTTATGGTAGTTGATTTTTAATTTTATGCAATATAACAATTTGTATAACTAAATAATGTTGTTGTTTTAGTATTTTAAAGTTAATTTTATTTTATCTCTATCAATATTTTTATTATTCAAAGTCAAATTTTGAACAATTAAATCTTTAAAAATTTCAGGTTTAAAGTTTTTATTTAATTTTGGTACAAAACTAGAAAATTGATATTTATCATCATAAATATAAAATGAACAACGTTTAACATAATCTCCTTCATCTTTTTTAACTGTTGTATCTAAATGAACATATTTTCTAATTTCTAATAATTCTCCATCAATAGTTGACTCAAAAAAATCTTTAACTTTTTGGTAAGAATCTGAATAAAACTCTTCGACATAAGTTTTTGAATTTCTTTGATATTGTACTTGATATAAAAAATCAATATTTTCATCTTTTGCAATTTCATTATAAAAACTAATATCATAAAATCCAATAATAGGCTCATTGATAATAAATAGTTTTTTATAAGCTGTTTCTAGCTGTTCTTGTGTAATTGATTTTTTTACATTATATAAAGTAAACTGTTTTGAATAATTTTTACTATATGCAAAAATGATTACTTTATGATAAGCAAGACTTTCAACAAATGGAGGTTTAGAAACATAATTAACATTATAATTCTTTGAATATACAACCTCTTTAATATTTCTTACGATTGCAGTCGAAAGAGTAGTTAAAAAACTTAACACTTTACTTTTAGAAGATGATTCAAGATAAAAAGTATCTGCCCTTCCCTGACTCATTGTAATATGAAAAAACATTTTAATATTTCCTTTTTTATTTTATTTGTTTTTATACATCGGGCTAAAGCCCTAATGTATATTTGTTTATCCTGCAAGACCTGAACGAGAAAGTACAGATTTTAAAGCTGTTGCAAGATTTGTTATTTCTCCATCTACTGTTTTTGAAAACTCATTATATTTATTAAGATTTTCATGTAAACTAGCCCAAGAACCTTGACCAGCTTCAACAAGTTTAATCCCAGTTGCTCTTTCATATAATCTTCTGTCATCTGTATTATTTAACCAAGTTCCAGTCATTGTTTTATGAGTAAATCTTGTTAAATATGAATTTTCATTACTATTTTTTAAAGTTGAAGCACTTAAAGAAAGATTATCTAATTTAGAATCCATTTGAAATTGTTGATTTTGGTAATGAAATTTATGTGCGTCAAATGAATTTACGTTATTTTGAATCATTTTTGCAACTTCAATTCTTTCAGCAGTTCTATCACTTCCCATAATCAATGAAGCAGTTTTAAAAGCTTTACTACCTTTAAATCTAGAATCTTTTATTTTTTGCATAAATTTAGATTTGAAAGAACCAGCAACAATATAAACCCATAGAGCTGTACCAATTTTAACACCTCTTTCAAAAAAGAAATTCATTATTTTAGTATAGGCATATAAGGTTAAACCCATTGAAAGAGTTTGTATAAATGATTGCATAGCTTCATCAAATTCAGAATCTCCCTCAAAATCTTTTAAGAAAGGCTCTGTAAGTTTTCTCATTCTTCTATATAAAAGAGAGGAAACAAAATCCTCTACACCATCTTCAACAGCATTTTTCCCAATATCTGCTAATTTTTGAGTAGCCATATTAATTTTATCCTTTGATTTTATTCTTATCACAAAGCCAAGAAAAAAATAAATTCAAAGAGTAAAAATGTATTATTGTTGTTTTTCTCCATCTTGATTATTAATATAATCTTCAACAAGAATCCTATCAATAATTTCTAAAGGATTTTGAAAAAGATTAAACCCATCAGTAGAACCTAAAACATCACCAACTGCATCAGTAGTTACAGGAAAGAAATCTTGAACATAATCAATTAAATCTTCCATTTTAGTTCCATTAATTTCTATTTGATCAATCCAAGATTCTGCATTTTTTTTAGCTTCAATTTCACGAGGTTTAATAATATTTCCTGAACTATCTTTTACATTTGAATCGCCATTTTTTAAGAAGTCTAAATGGTCATTTTTCTTTGTTATATTTTCAACAATTTTTGCATTAGTTTCTTTTTGATTTTCGATACCCTCAACTATTTTAGTGTTTGTAGCTGATTGATTTTGAGCCATTGTATTAAGTGATTGGACTATTGGTGCAGTATCTAAAGAAACATTAACGCCACCAGTTGCATTAATTGTTGTGGTTTTACTTTCAATAGCCTCTTGAATTTTTTGTAAAGATTCTAAAATCAAAGCTTGAACCATAGTCTCATTCAAAGAAGTATCTTCAATAGTTTTTTTTAAATTATGCAACATTGATGTATTAGCATCTTGACTATTTAAAATAGCTTGTGTGTTTCTAATTGCACTTTGTGCAGAAGCTTTAATAATCTTTTGTTGATTTTCTAAATAAACATTTTGAGCTTTCACCAAATTATTATTTTCAATTCCAATCATAGACTTATTAAAATTTTCTGCTTGCATAGTTCCCACTAAAGTGCCATCACCATCTTGAATATCTTCCATTTTATTCATTGCAGTAGTTATAGTCAAGGTTTTTAATCCACCATCTTGACTGTTTAAATCTGCAATAAGCTGTCCATTTCCAACATTGAAAAACTCATCATTTCCAGTTGTAAATTCGATAACACCGCCCCCATCGGTATAAATTTTATATGTACCCATTATTTAACCCCTAACACACTTGCAATTTTTTGTAATAGTTGAACCATTTCATTAAGTTTATTGTAACAATCATCAGCAGTTGGTGTAGCTGATTCCGTTGGTGTTTGTGTATCTTCAGGCATTTTTATTCCTTTCTTTTTTTATTAAATATTATTTGGATTAGTCTTATTGAACAAATCAAAAAGACAACATTTTTTAATTATTGGCTCTGTTGTATCAGGTAAGAAATCAAAATTAATAGAACCATTAAATTTATCTGCGTATTGGTCATAACCTTTTAATCTTATTCTATATACTTTATATTTTAAAGATTGATTAGCTAATTTTTCTTGTGTTCCACCAAAAGGTTTAGGTGCAATATAATAAGTATTATTTCTTTCAAGAAGTCTCATATAGAAAAATTCAAAAGGATTAAAAGCATTATAAAAACGTGAAAAATTAGGCACAAATGTAGGCAATGAATTAAATTCAGTTTCATCAACATTAATATTATTTTGAGTTTCTACAACTGTACTATGAGTAAAAGGTTTTATATAACTACGATTATAAGTATCAAGACCTATAGTATTCTCAAAAATATGTGAAAATGGATTTATATAACTATCCCCAAATTTATTAGAATTAGTTTTGAATGGAGAATAATTATTAACCGTATTAAACAACATATCATTAAAAGTTGAAGGCATTATAGATAATTGTTCATCTGTAAAAGTTGGCAATTCTAAAATAGCTAAATTCCCAGTTGTAACACCAAGATAATTAAAAAATTGAACAAAATCAATATAACAAATATAATCATAATAAACTTTTTCATAATTATTTGAATCTAGTGAATTATTGTCATTTAATTTAACTCTGTAAATTTTACACTTCAATAATTCAAAAGTTAAATAATTTTGTTCATTGTAAGTTATAAATGATTTTTGTTTTAAACTATAATAACTTGAACCAACTGGAAAAATATAATCTTTATCGCCAAAATTTGTAAATAGAAAAATATATAAATCCTCTAAATAATCTTGTATCCAAGATTTTAAAGAAAAAAGTACATAAGGTTCCATTAATTCTATCATTTTAAATTTTCTATAACTCTCTAACTGTTCAAATGTATAAGAATCAGAATCAGCTGGAATTAATTCACTTTGATTAAATGGATAGCTATTAAATAGATTGTTTATTTCTGTTTCTCTATCAACAAAAAAAGATGAATTAATTTCCTCTGAATAACTAGAACTATGAGAGTCTAAAAAATAATTTAAACTATGAAATTCAATCATATAATCAAAGCTAGTATCAAAAAAAGGATATACTCTTAGATTATTGAAAGATTTTACATAAGAATCAAATATTTTCATTTTAAACCTTAGATTTTTGGCATTTAATAGTCGTGCAAACATTTAACTCATCAGCAATTTTTTTGGTTACTGTATTGTTTGTTTGTTCTGCTAAATATTGAGTTGATAATTGTGCAATTTGTAGCAATTTATCATCTTTTTTTGTATCTGTTGTATTAATATATTCTTTTACTGTTTTTACAGCAACTGGAACAAATATATTAATTATTAATTGTTTTAAGATTGTAATAAACATTTTAGTATTTCCCCTCTCTCATTACTTTACTTAGATATTCACTTCTTAATAGTCCTGAATTTCCTCTTTTATTATCTTTCATATCATATTCAATGAATTCTCTATGCCATTTTGAGTTAAGCATTTCTTTACTTGCAGATTCAAAATCATTTTTCTTTAAAAATGCTATTGTATTTTTAAATCCAAGAAGTTTAGGAACTCCCATATTAAAAGCCATTTCTAAAAGAACATTTTGTCTAATATCATCTAGCTTTTTAAATATTGGTAATTTGTCCTCTAACTCTAATTTAATGTTTAAAATGTCATTTTTTAACATCAAATCTGCTTCACTTTTTGAAATTCCATTTAATCTTAAATTTCTACCCCAACCAATTGTTATATGACCTTTTGGGCACAAATAAGGTTTTAAACTTATGTTTTCACTCTTTTTAATTGATTTTTCTAATTCTTCATAATTCATTTTTACAAATCCTTTAATTTTTTTAAATATTTTTTAGTGGTTCTTGAATCAAGTCCACAACATTTTGCTACACTATAAGAATTAATTGTTATTCTTTTATTTACATTGTTTTCCCCCTCTCTTTTTAAGATTAATTCGCCAATAGCTTTTAAAATTTGATGTTCAATAGGATTTATTTTTATTACAATTTCTTTCATAACTAAACCCTATAAAGTTTTTTGTTAAACTCTTCAAACGTTGTAAGTGTTGAAGATTCATTCTCTAAAATTGCAAAAGTATCTTTTATATTATTTACAAAGTCCTTTTTAAAATCATAGAAGTATTGTTCAATAATTCCTGAATGGTTATAGAATGCGTTAGCCTTAACCATATAATCAAGAGTATTTAAACGTGCTTTGTCCACTAAAGTTAAAGAGTGTTTTTCTCTACATTCTTTATCTGCTTCGTGAAGTATTTTTGATAATTCATTAGAATCAAATGCACCACGTTTTAATTTTATAAATGTTGAAAGTACAGCTTTAAAAGCATTTTTAACGTATTCAACTTCGGGCTTAGATATATCTTTTGCACGTTGTAATTTTGGTTCTATTTTGTTATTAAATGATTGAATTGAATCCCAAACGTAAGAAGGTTCAGCATTACGAAATCTTTGTCTTAAAGTTTCAGGACTTAAATATTTGAAAGTACCATTTTTTAATATTTTAACTTGTGTTATTTGTTCGTGAACTTCTTGATTAGTTAAATCTTTATGAACAAATCTTGAAACACAATAAGCCCATAAATTAGAAATAGAATTAATAACGTTAGTCATATCTTCATAAAGTCCTGAACCTTGCATTAATTCTTTAAGTCTTTCTCTACGTAATTGGAACTCTATTCGCCAAACATTACGATTTGGATTGAAGTTATCTTTATAATTCCACGAAAGAACCTGAATAAATGCCTTTTCTTTCTTTTGATTTATTTCAGTAGTTTTATTATAAATTCTTAATAATTCATCGCCCTTACCTATTGAAAAGCCCGTAAATCTATTACCAAAATAAAACTCACTTGAAATGTCATTATGAAAAATTGTTTTTGTTTTTGAAAGTGTTTTAATTCTATGAAAATCAAATGTTGAAAATTCATATCCTTGAATATCTTTTGCTAAATGAATCTCACTTACTTTAATTAGATATTTTTCAATAAGATTATTAATACAATCTTTAACTAAATCAATGGCAATTTTATATCCATTTCTTAGCAAAAATTCGGCTCTAAACTCAACTTTAATAATAGGATTGTAATGTTTACCTATTTTTAAAAGACCGATTGAAAAATCCCCATTTTGCAACACAACGTTAAAATTACTTTGTGAAGTTGCCATAACGTTAAATTTAGTTCCATCAATATCAGTTTTAATATATCTTTTTTGATTATCAGGATTTTTTATTTCCATTGCTTTTGATTTTAAAATTACAAATCCATCAACAAAATCATTAAATTTTTTTATTTCATCTATTGTTAGATTATGATTAGGATAAAATTGCAATTTTAAAGTATCTACTATATCGTTTAAAACAGTTATAGAATTTTGATTTTTAACCACTTAGACCCCCTTGTTAATCCAGCACGGGAACCGACTCCCGCACCTCTTTATATTTCTTAAATTTTTGTGAATTTTGTAATAATTGGTTTTAATTCTGTAACTCCAAAGTTAGTAACTAACCCCATTCTTCCAACAGCTAAATATTTTTTCATATCTTCTAAATCTTCAAAAGTTTCTTTTTCATCAATTTGAGATTCAAATTCAAAACCTGAAGCCGATAACATTACAAAATATTTATCAGGATAACATTGAGGAACATCACCTATCATTTTTTGTTTATTAGTTGTTTTATCAATAATTGGTTGTCCTTTTTGAACTCTTTTTGCTGTAACTTGTACACCAAGCTCAACAACATTTTTTTCTCTTTGTTCTTGTTTTAATTCAAACTCTTTATTCATTCTTGCAACTTGTTGCTCAATTAGTTGTTCTAATTCTGCTTTTGTATAAGTTTGTTTTTCATTACCCATTTTTTTGCCTTTTTGTTAATTTATTTAAGGTGTTTAAACCTTTGTTTAACCCTTGTAAAAAATCAAGAATTAAGCAAAAATTTAAAATGTTATACTTAGGGAGTAAGTCCCTAAGATTTTAAATATTGTTTCTCATAGTTATTAATTTTGACTACATTAAAATCAAAATCAAAAACAACTTGAGAGGAAACCAAATCACTACCCACATATCTTTCACAATAAAAAACGATTGAATTAGGAAAAATAGGATAATGTTTTGAAGTAACTGTAACCCTTTCTACATTCGGACTATAAAAAAAACAAATTTTTTTATAAATTTCAATAGCTTCATTATTAGAAAATATATAATGATTATCACGAGTAATAAGAGAACCTCTTACAAATTCATTTCTTAATTTTTCAACATCATCAATAATCTGAAAATCTTCTTTTGTAAGTAGATTCTTATCTGATGTATATTCATCATAATCAACACCCATCTCCTCTGCTAGAAATTCATCTGCTATTCTTGAACCATTCATAAAATATCCTTTTACGTGCAGTAGCACTAATTAAACTTAATCTAGTTGTCGCCCCATCTTTTTTTGCTGTTTAAGTGAGAGGATTTATCTTCCACTTACACAAACTTCCATTCACTCGCTAACTTTGTGTATGGTAAGCCCCATCGTTCGATAATCTGCAATTCAATATCATTTAGAGATATTATTAACGGGTGCACTGTTTAGCTAAAAAAATACATTTCTAGCCCTTGCGTAATTTGTTCAGCTGATAACTGAAAAAATCGAATCTTTTTTTATTTTATTTTTCTCTTTGGAAATATCGGGCTAAAGCCCTTATATTTCCTTGTGTCTTTTGCCTTTCGGCAGTTTATTTATTTTTAAAGAACATAAAGCCTAAAGGCTTAAATAAACCCTTTTAAAGGGCTAATTTAAACTTTTAGAAAAGTGTTAATTGTTTTAATTTACTTGTCATAATTTCCTCTTTTATAAACTCTTTTGGGATTACAGTTCTATTATCTGTATAATAGAAATAATCCATTATTGTGTTAGGAAAAACTTTTTGAATTTTTATATGATTAAGTGCATTTTCAAACTGTTGTTTTCTAGTTAATTTATTGTTTTTTAATTCATCTTTATCAAGTAAAAACAATGGAGTTTCTTTTAATTCATTAGTGTTCAAATCGTGATAATAAAAATTGATATAAACATTTATACCTCTTGAAAATTTTTGAAAAGCTGACAAATCTGTAAGCCATTGATAACCAAATCTTTTCATTTCATAAGCTATGTTATTTTTCATTTTTTAATAATCCTATAAATCAAATAATTCAAAAAGTTTATGAATCACGATTTTTGAATTATGTGAATCTTTATCCGAATAAATTTCAGTTGTTTTAACTGAACCGTGTCCTAAAACGTCTCTTATATCTTCTAAAGGCAATCCAAGAGAATTACGTGCAACAGTTCCAACAACGTGTCTAAAATCTTGACATCTAAAAGAAAGAGGAACATTTGAAGCAATTTTTATAGATTTAAAAAATTTACTTATTGTTGAGTATGGTGTTTTAGTTTTTGGATTGATGAATATAAAATCATCTTCGCCTCTTAATACTTGAAGTTCTAAAAATTCACTTCTTAAAAAGTTTGTCATTTGATGTGAATGTGTTTTTTTATCTTTTGATTTATGTGCTGGAATTATGTAATTATTAGCTACAAAATTAATTTCAGACCAACAAAGATTTACAGCTTCGCCCCAACGTCTTCCGTGAATCATTAAAATTAATAAAAGTCTTTTTTTTCTATTTTCTAAATCTGTAATATCAATATCAAAAATATTTTTATAAAAAAGTGTAATTTGTTCAACTGTTAAAGTCATAGGAACGTGATTATCATATGGTTTAATCGTAACGTGTTGAGCTGGATTATCTCTTTTTAAAATGCCCTCTTTTTTAAGGAATGTAAAAAAAGATTGAATACTAGATTTAATATTCTCTTGTGTTTTTCTAGCACATTTAATTGAACCGATAGAGTTTTTATTATCTAAATCATTTATAAACTCTTGAATATCAGAATAATTAATTTTATCAATTTCCATAGAGCCAAATTTAGGAAGAATCCATTTAGTAAATCTTGATTTTTTAGTCTGTTGTTCTTGCTTAGACCATTTTTTAAACTCTACTCTTTCAAACTCTAAAAATGCAGTTTTAAAAAGAGTTTTAGACAAAGCATTAGCAAGTTTATTTCCATAAACATTACTTTTAAATTTAGAATCTATTTCATTATTTGATTTAATTTGTTTAAATTTTTGAACAGCTATTGTAAGAGATTCTCCAAGATTAACTTTTTGTTGTTTACCTTGTAAATCTGTATATCTTCCGTAATAAGTTTTTTTATTTGTTTTTTTAGAAACAACGTAAAAGATACCTTGATGACTTGTTTTAATCATTTTAAAAGACCTCTTAAATTGTTTTCAAAATTAACTAAAGTTTGTCTAACTAGATAAGATTGATTTAAAAGATTTTCGATTTCTAATTCATCAAGTTTGCTATCATTATTTTTATATTCAAAATATTTTTGATTTAAAGTTCCTGAAACAGCATTAATATTAAAAATAGAAAAATCAGGATTTAAAGCAATATTTGAATCAGTTGCAGAATCTGAAAGTACAAAATTATATTTATTTACAATATAGTCTAAAATGATTTTTTGTTGTTCAGATTCAAAAATATCAAGGATTAAAAATAGTTGTTCTACTCTTAAATATTTTTCGCTAGTAGTAAAATAATTGTTTAATTCCTTTACAGACTTTAAACCTAATTTATTAATAATTAAATCTCTTGCAGTTCCACGAGATAAACCGAAAAAATTTTCAAAATTATTACAAGCTAATCGAATATTGTTTATAAGCTTTTCATCTTTTGGAATGTTAGAAAATGAAGACATTTTATTCCTTTATAGTGCAAAAATTGGCTATAATGGATAATTTAAAGAGGTGTACTTTGGCGAGTTTGACTCTTTAAAATATCTTTAATATTTGTGTATTGTAATAAATTTTATGACAAATGTCAATATATTTATTACCAAAAGTAAGGAAATTTATGTCAAAAATAAGCGAGAATTTTTGTAAAGCCCTAGATATATTAGGTTTGAGACAAATTGATATTTCAAAAAAATATGACATTCCAAGACAAACAGTCAATATTTTTATGACAGACCAAAAAACTATTACAGATAAATTGATTGAAGTTTGTGAAAAAGAAAACATAAATTTAAACTTTATTGCAACTGGAAAAGGCAATATAATTATAAAAGAAAATGAAAAAACAAATTTTAAAGAAGAACTTCATAAAATGATTGATGAAATAAAAGAAGAAAAAGCAGAAATTTATTATCATCTCATAAAAGCTGAAATTTTAAAGGAAAAATTATAAAAATAATTTTTATTTTATTTTGACTTGTTATAATTTAATAAATTATAATAAGGATAAATAATGAAAAAATTAGTTATTTTAACTACATTAACAACATCACTATTATTTGGTGAAGTTTACTACAATAACAAGCAACAAAAAAATACTTACAAAGATGATAGTATAAACTTTAAAAATGCTGAAATATTTAGAGTTTCTCATTATAGAGATTATGTTGAAGTTACAATTTCAACTAAAGAAAATGGAAGAATAAGAACTAAACTAGAAAGAACTTCATTAAAAGAAGGTGATAGGGTATCGGGTAATTGTAGAAACTATGAATATGGTGAATACAAAACTTGTTATATAAGATAAAATATGCCTATTAAAAACGATTGGACTAAAAACAAAAAAAATCTTAATTTTAATAATGATGAAAAAAAACATAATATTATTTTAGGAGGAATAATAATAGTTGCTCTTGGTGCTACAATTGGACTATATTTATATATTCAAAATTTAAAAGAAAAAGAAATTCAAGAGTATAACAAACAAGTTACTTTATATAATAAAATGTTAAAAGAAAAAAAAGATATACAAAATAAAAATATAAATAACTATGAAAATAATAGTTATAAAGATTTTAATATAAAGATTGAGTACACAAGATATGAAGATTATAATTTTATTTACAATATTCAAACAATAATAAATGAATTAAATAAAATAAAAAGTAAAGAAAATGAAAACGATTATAAAATTGAAATTGTAGGTAATATATCTGAATATGGAAATTTATTTTATAAAATATATAAAAGAAATAATTCATATTTTTATGATGATGATTTTAATAAAACACTAGAAAATTTAAAAAAAGTAAAATTTAGAGAACAATCAAAAAATGTTAATTTTAAAATATACATTCATAATAACTCTTACGATTTGAATTAAATAAAAAATTGAAGATATGTATTTTATTACATATCTTTTTTTATGCCCTAAAAACTAATACAAATTTTATAAAAAATCCTAAAAAATTAAAATGTTAAGAAGTTCGATTTTATCGAATATAGAGTATTATAAAAAAGTACAAAAAAGTTTACAATTTTGTACTTTTTTTAAGGTTATGTAAAGTTATTTATCTCTATAATTCCACACGTTGTTATTTAGTATCTTGTACTCATAACCCGAAGGTCATAGGTTCAAATCCTATTTCCGCAACCAAAAAATGTTTACTTTAAAATGATGTCTTATGTCAAGGTAGCTCAGCTGGCTAGAGCGCTGGTCTCATAAGCCGGAGGTCGAGAGTTCAAGTCTCTCTCTTGACACCATTTTAAAGTGAATAGCACTTTATGTGCTGGTGTAGCTCAGTTGGCTAGAGCAGCTGATTTGTAATCAGCAGGTCGGGGGTTCGACTCCCTTCACCAGCTCCACTAAATTCAAACTTTTTTTCTCACAAAATAAGAAATCATTATTAAGTTTACTCATAAATTAATATGCGCGAGTGTTAGTTTATATTATTATTTTCGGAATTATATTTCCGAAAATAATTTAATTTTTAAATTGTTTGTGTTTTTAAAAACTCTGAATGAGCTTTAGGAGACATACCAAACATTCTTGAATACTCTCTACTAAATTGAGAAGGAGATTCATATCCTACTGCAAAGGCAACTGCAGAAGCTTCTATATTTTGATTAAGAAGCATCAATTTTGCTTCTTCAAGTCTAATCTTTTTTTGAAATTGAATGGGAGACATTGAAGTAATTGTTTTAAAATTCTGATAAAAAGAGGCCTCACTCATATCTATCAAATCTGCAAGTTCTTTTACACTTAGTTTTTCATTGAAGTTATCTTTTATTTCAGAAATAACTTTTACAATTTTATTTGATACTGTTCCTTGCATTGCAAATTTATTAAGAAAATATCCACTTTTATCATTTATTAAAATAAATAAAATCTCTTTTATTACTAAAGGATAAAGATAATTCATCTCTTCTTTTTCTCTATTAAGTAAATTAATTAATCTATTTATTGGTTCATAAAGTTTTTCACTAATGTCATCAAAAAATAGTGCTTTTTCAGATTTTGAATTAAATGCAAGTTTCTTTGGATTTATATTTTTAATTACATCATAAATATCTTCCATACTAAATTTTATACGAAAAGAAATATATGGTTTTTCGAAACTTGCTTCAAGTATTTTTACTTTTGCTGGAATATGTGCAGAAGATAAAAGATACTTTTTAGATCCATAACTATAAAGTTCTTCTCCAAAACCAACAGCTTTACTCCCTTGTAAAATAATACAAAGTGAAGGTTCATAAATTACTGTATTAAATTCAGTTAATTCTTTTGAAAAATAAAAATCTAAACTTGGAATTTCTGTCTGAATTTCTCCATTAATAGTATAAGTATATTTTTGTTTTATAAGTTCAAGTATATTTAACTGAAACTGTTTTATTAGACTTTCCATAGTTAATCCAAATTGAGTAATATCTAATTTATTATAGTTAATATTTTTTTATTTAGGTATAAAAATACTCTAGTTTAATTGCCTAATTCTATAAAATAGATTATTTAAAAATAGATTATTATAGAAGAAAGTACCTATTGCTAGGTACTTTTATAGTTAGATTAGATTGTAATTTCTTTAATATCAGCGATTTTTCTAAATCCTTGATATACTAAACCAATTAGATTTTTTCTATTAGTTTTGATTTTTTCATCTTCATGATTTACAAATACATTATCAAAGAAGTTATCTAATTGTGGTTTTAAAGCAAATAAAGCCTCTAACTCTTCATCAACTGTAATATATTTTTTAAATTGTGCTTCATGGAATTTTGTATATAACTCTTTTTCTTCTTTATTTTCTAATAAATCTTCATCAATTGTAAGTTTAACTGATGTATCAATATCTTTAATAATATTTGCAACCCTTTTAAATGTTGCAACATAATCTTTAAAGTTGTCACTTTGTACTATAGGATTTAAAGCACAAATTTTTTGAGAAATTTTATAAATATCTGTTTCTCCACTTGCAAGAACTGCTTTTAAAACAGTTGGGTTTACTTCAAAGATTTTAAATAATCTTTCATTAAAGAACTCTATTAAAACTTTTTTATCTAAATTTTTATAATTGTGTGCTAATTCATCAATAATTTTTGATAAATCAATTGATAATTTATGTTCAATTGCAATTTTTACAATTCCAGCTGCTGCTCTTCTTAAACCAAATGGGTCTTTTGAACCTGTTGGAATTTTTCCAACACTAAATAAAGCCATTAAATTATCTAGTTTATTTGATAAAGCAACTATTGAAGAAAAAATATTTGAAGGTAATTCAGAATCTTCACCAGTTGGTAAATATTGTTCTTTTAAAGATAAAGAAACCAAATCATTTTCTTTTGCAATTTTTGCATAGTAATATCCCATAAGTCCTTGAAGTTCTGTAAATTCATAAACCATTTCAGACATTAAATCAGCTTTTGAAAGCATAACAGCTCTTTGAATTAACTCTTTTTCTTTTATTTCAAATGTATCAGCTAAATATGCTGCAATTTTTGCTTCTCTTTCACATTTATCATACATTGAACCTAAACCTTCGACAAACACAAGTTTTTTAAGTCCTTCATTTGATAAACCATTTCTAATATCATTTTTGTAAAAGAACATAGCATCAGCTAGTCTTGGTCTTAATACTTTTTCATTTCCAGCAATAATATATCCAAAATCATCAGTTTTTGCATTTGAAACAACAATGAAATTATTTGATAATTTTCCATCTTTATAAACTGCAAAATATCTTTGATTTTCTTTCATAGAAGTTACAATTACTTCTTCTGGTAACTCTAAAAACTCCTCATCAAATTTTCCGATTAAAGCTGTTGGATACTCTGTAATTGCAACAACTTCTTCAAGTAATTCTGTATCGATTTCAATTTTGATATTGTGTCTTTGCTCAATATTTTTCATTTGTTCTAAAATGATTTTTCTTCTTTCATCTGGATATAAAATAACGCCATTTTTATCAAGTTTACAGAAGTAATCACCTGCAAAAGAGTAAGTAAATGGTTCATAAGAAACCATTCTATGAGCAAATGAGAAATTAGATGATTTAACTCCAAAAAGTTCGGCATCAACTATCTCTTCACCCAAAATAATAGATAAACTTCTAATTGGTCTAATAAAACTATCAGTTCTACTTGCCCATCTCATAGATTTTCCAAAATTTAATGAATGAACAAATTCATTTACCATATCATTTAATAAATTTTTAGAAACAGTACCAACTACTTCTTGTTTGAAATATAAAACTTTGCCTTTTCCTAAATCAATTTTATCTAATGCAGATACATCAACTCCACATTTAGCTGCAAAACTAATAGCAGCACCTGTTGGAACTCCATCTTTATAAGCTATTTTAACAGGAGCTCCAAACTGTTCAACTGTTGAATCTTCTTGTTTTATTTGGAATTCTCTATGCCATAATACTAATCTTCTTGGTGTATAAAAAAAGTCAAAATCGCACAATAATCTATTTTTTTCTAATATATCACTCCATTTTTTTTCAATATTTGGTAATTCATTTAAAAATGGAATTGCTGGTAATTCTTCAACACCAATCTCAATTAATAATGGTTTATTCATCTATTTTATCCTTGTTAGAGTTATTGTTTTTTTCATTTTCTTCAAGTTTGTCTGTATATTTATTGATTTGTTGTCGATTAAAGTTGATTATAAATAAAGCAACCATAATAACAAACATAATAAGTATTATTGTGTCTAATATATCTTTCACATTTTTCCTAATTTGTATCTATTAAAAGGGGGCTATTCTAACTAATTATTACTTATTTTTTAGTAAATCAACTAATGTTGAACCTTCATTGATACCAGGAGTTTTAAAAATATCTTCTTTATTTATATGACATTTTTTACAAGATGCTAAATTTTGATGTTCAACTCTATTTGATTCTATAAGTTTGTTTTGAGAATGGCAAGCAAAACAATCGCCACCACACTCAACCATTGTTGTTGGTGTTTTAGTATGACACTCTACACAACTAACTAATATTTGATGATGTTTTTCTTTTATAGATTCTTTTAAAATTGGATGACAAGACATACAATTGCCACTACAAGCAAAAGAATAGAAATAAAAAGTAAATAAAAATAGAACTATTTTCATATTAAATTTTTATAAATAACACCATCAATTTCATTTTTAGCAATATTTTCTAACTCATCATTTGATTTGATTATTGCTAAAATTTTAGAATCATACATATAATTATCTGCTATTTTTTGTAGTTTTTTAGCTAATTTTTTTTCACATATTATATATTTTGCATTTAAACTATTAGAATAAATTGCCTCTTTTATACTTTTTACAACAATAGCAATAGACAATTCATTTTCATAAGAGTATTTTAATAACTCTTCATTATAAAAAAACAATAAAGTTGAATTTGCTTTTGTATTTTGTATATCTTCAATAGAATTTATCAAATTTAACTCTTCAAATGGAACTAAATTATCTCCAATTATTATCATAGCAATACCCTATTTATTTAATAAACACTCTTTTGAGCAATAAAATTTACCATTACTTACAATTGCTTCTTTTTTAGAAACATAAGTTTTGCAAGTAGGACACTCAACCATCTCATCTGTAATCATTTCATCTTTTTTATTTATCTCTTTTTCTCTGCCTTTTTTAAATAAAAAAACATATATCAAAAAAGCTGCGATTATTACTATAACTACTTTTAAAACCATTATTAACCTTTTATATATAAATAGTTTCTATCTTTTCTATTTACTATTTTATAATTATTTATTTTTGCAATCTCCAGCTCTTCTTCTAGCATACTTCCTTTATAAAAAAGGTATGAACTATTTTCTTTTTTTATATTTTTTGTAATATCTAAAAGTAAAGAAGTATTTGTAACTGCTCTTGAAGTTATCAAATCAACTTTTAAATCTTTAACCTCTTCTACTCTATTACATAAAACCGTAAGATTTTCAAGTTTTAAACTAGCTTTTACAAAATTCAAAAAAGAGACTCTTTTTATTCTTGGCTCAATCAAATAAGATTTTACATCTCTTAAAGCAATTGCAAGTATAAGTCCAGGATAACCAGCACCTGTTCCTATATCTGCAAAACTTTCATGATTTTCTATAAAATTTAAAGGATATAAAGAGTCTAAAATATTTTCATTTATATCCTCTTTTGTTAATCTACCGCTTAGATTGTGAACACTTCCCCATTGTTGTAAAAGTTTAGTAAAAACTTCACAATCTTCATAAAATTTATCATCAAATTTTAAATTATTTGATTCTAGTAACTCTTTTAATATCAAAGTAAATGCCCCATTTGCTCTTTCTTTGTAGCTAAATATTTTTCATTATATTTATTTGCTTCAATTATTGCTGGGATTCTTTCAACTATTTGTATTCCTAAACTCTCAACATACTCTATTTTTTTAGGATTATTTGTAATAAGTTTTAATTTTTTTACACCTAAATCTTCTAAAATATACCCGATGATTGAATAATCTCTTTCATCTTCTTTAAAACCTAATTCTAAATTAGCTTCTATTGTATTTCTTCCTAAATCTTGTAGAGAATATGCGTTTACTTTGTTGAATAGACCTATATTTCTTCCTTCTTGTTTGTGATAAATCACTAAACCACCATTTTTAGCTATAAAATCCAATGCTAAATTTAACTGTTCTTGACAGTCGCATTTTAGGCTTCCAAGAGCATCTCCTGTTAGGCATTCTGAGTGAATTCTCACATAAGGAACTTCAATTTTTTCAAAATCTTCACTCATAATTGCTAGATGTTCTTGATAGTCATCTTTATATGCTTTTATTTTAAAATTTCCATGTTTTGTTGGTAATTTAGCAATATTTGACTTTTCAATATTCATTTGTATTTAAACCTTAAACTGTTAAAATCCGAAGATTATAACCAAAAGAGGTAAATAGAATGTTTAAACGATTTAGAAGATTAAGAATAAATGAAACACTAAGAAATTTGGTACAAGAGACAGTTTTAACACCTGATGATTTTATCTATCCATTATTTGTAAGAGAAGGTCAAAATATAAAAACTGAAGTGGCATCAATGCCTGGTGTTTATCAAATGAGTATTGATGAAATTTTAAAAGAGTGTGAATATTTAGTAAGTATAAATTTAAAATCAATTATTTTATTTGGGATTCCTGATACTAAAGATTCCGTTGGAAGTGAATGTCTATGTGGGGAGAGTATAATTGCAAGAACAATTAAAGCAATTAAAGCAAAATTCCCTCAAATGTTTGTCGTAACTGATTTATGTTTTTGTGAATATACAGACCATGGACATTGTGGTATTTTAGACCCAAAAACTGGAAGTGTTGATAATGATAAAACATTAGAAATCTCTGCACAACAAGCAGTAGTTCATGCTCGTGCTGGTGCAGATATGATAGCACCTTCAGGTATGATGGATGGGATTATTACTACTTTAAGAAATGCACTTGATGAAAATGGATTTAAAAATCTTCCAATTATGGCATATTCAACAAAATTTGCAAGTGGATATTATGGACCATTTAGAGATGTAGCTGAATCAACTCCATCATTTGGTGATAGAAGAACATATCAAATGAATCCAGCAAATAGACTTGAAGCAATTGAAGAATCACTTGAAGATGAAAAAGAAGGTGCAGATATACTTATGGTTAAACCAGCACTTGCATTTTTAGATATTGTTAGAGATATTAGAAACCAAACAAATCTTCCTTTATGTGTTTATAACGTAAGTGGTGAATATGCTATGCTTAAACATGCTGGAATTGCAGGATTAATTGATTATGAAAGAGTTATGATGGAAACTATGATTGCATTTAAAAGAGCAGGAGCAAATATAATCATCTCTTACCATGCAAAAGAGGTTTGTGAGATTTTAAGAAAAAACTAAAATGAGCACAACTTATCAAGAAGCAATTGAAAATTCAAATATTGTCTCAAAAACAGATATAAATGGAATTATCACTTTTGTAAATGATGAGTTTTGCAAAATCTCTGGATACTCTTATGATGAACTAATTGGTCAAAACCATAACATCGTAAGACATCCAGATGTACAAGCTTCTAGTTTTGAAGTTTTATGGAAAACTATTTTAGATAAAAAACCCTACAAAGCAACAGTAAAAAATCTTACAAAAGATAAAAAAACTGTCTACTTAAATACTACAATAACCCCTATTTTAGATGATTTTGGAAATATAATAGAATTTATTGCAATAAGATATGATGTAACTTTTGAGGTTGAACTTAAAAAAAGTTTAGAACAAAAAGAGAAAGAACTTGAAGAGTTAAATCAAAATTTAGAACTAAAAGTTCTTGAGCAAACCAAACAGTTAAAAGAGTTAAATAAAACTTTAGAAAAAAGAGTGCAAGAAGAGATTTCTAAAAATGATGAAAAACAAAAACTTCTTTTTTGGCAATCAAGAATGGCAAGTTTAGGACAGATGCTTGGAAATATTGCTCACCAATGGAGACAACCTCTAACTGAATTAAATCTTACTTTATTTAATATGAAAAAAGCCTCTTTAAATAAAGATGAAAAAAAGGTAGAAGAGTTATACAAAGAGAGTAAAAATCTAATTTCTGGTATGTCAACAACCATTGAAGATTTTACAAACTTCTTTAATCCTTTAAAAGAGAAAAAAAGCTTTGAAATAAAAGATGTGATAAATGAAGTTTTAACAATTTTAAGAAAAGTAATAGAACAAGAAGAGATAAAAATCAAAGTAGATGTTCCCATAAACTACAAAATTTTAGGGGTTTCAAATGAGTTAGCTCAAGTTTTAATAAACCTAATACAAAATTCAAAAGATGCTTTTAGACAAAATGAAATAAAAGATAAAAATATTTTTATAAGTTTAAAAGAGAAAAAAAATTTAGATAAAAAATCTGTAATTTTAGAGATTGAAGATAATGCAGGTGGAATAAAAGAAGAAAACTTAGATTCTATCTTTGAGCCCTACTTTACAACAAAACATAAATCACAAGGAACTGGACTTGGATTATTTATGTCAAAAATGATTATAGAAAAGAGTTTAGAAGGGACTTTGAGTCATAGAAACAGTAAAAATGGTTCGATTTTTACAATCACAATTTTTTTAAATGAAAAAGAGTAAAAAATGCAAGATTTATTAAAAACTTTAAAAATCCTTATTGTTGAAGATGAAAAAAGGTTAGCCCAACTTTTAAAAGAGGCTATAAGTGATTCGTTTTTTAAAGTAATTATTGCAAAAGACGGAATTGAGGGATTAAAAAAATACAAAAGTTTTAAACCTGATATTGTAATAACAGATATAATGATGCCACAACTTGATGGATTGAAAATGACTTTAAAGATAAAAGAGATTGATTCAAATACACCTATTATAGTTTTAAGTGCACACTCTGATAAAGAAAAACTTTTAAAAGCTATTGATGTTGGAATAAATAAATATTTTATCAAACCTTTTGACCCAGATGAAGTAATAGAACATATAAAAAAATTAGCTCCAAAAATAGAAAAACAGAAAATTTCTATTTTAAAAGATGAGTTTATTTTTGATAATAACAACTTCTCCTTACATAAAAATGAACAACTTATAAATCTTACAAAAAGAGAAAAAGAGTTTATATATCTTCTTATCAAAAACAAAAACTCAATAGTTAAAACCCAAACTATTAAAACCTCTCTTTGGGATGAAGAGGTAAATGATGAGAGATTAAGAACATTTATTAAACGATTACGTCTAAAAACTTCTAAAGATTTGATAGAAAATATTTCAGGACAAGGTTATTTAGTTTCTGTATTGAATAGTTAGAGTTTTATTTTTTATCAGACTTTTATTTATAACTTTAGATTGTTTGATATTTCCTATATTTGATGAGGTTTCTATAAAATTCTGTAAATAATAAATACCTTTATAATCTAAACAACTAATAGTTTCAATCATAGAATTTATATCATTTTCATCTAAAAGATTTGTATTTATTGTAGTTCTTAGTTCAAAATCAAAATCTATTTTTATTAAATATTTTATAGTTTCTATTACTTTATCATAAAAATTTGTGGCTGTAATTTGAGAAAATTTATATTTAGGAGCTTTAAAATCAATAGCTATAAAATCAACTAAACTCTTATTTATTAGATTTTTTACTAAATTTAGATTTGTTCCATTTGTATCAAGTTTTATTTTAAAACCTAACTCTTTTATCTTTTTACAAAAAATTTCCAAGTCATGTAAACTTGCTTCGCCACCACTTAAAACAACAGCATCTAGTAAACCAACTCTTGATTTTAGAAACTCTAAGATTTCTAAAAAACTGTAATTTCCTTCTTTTGTATAAACTATATTATCATTATAACAATACAAACATCTAAAATTACACTTAATAAACCAAATTATGCAAGACAAATGCCCTACATAATCTGTTGTTGTAAATTTTGTGAAATCATAAATTAGTTTTTGATTCAGTAAATTTAACTCTTTGTTTGTGTTCACCTTTTTTTCCTATATTAAAGCTTTCAACTGGTCTATGATAGCCCATAACCCTAGTATATACTATACATTTAGTTCTTTTTTGGCTATTTTTCTCAAGCAATTCTGAATTTGTCATCTTTTAACTCCTTTTTTAAAATCTCTTCATCGCATTTTGGACAAAACTCATGTTCACCTTCTATATATCCATGAATTTCACAAATAGAAAATACAGGAGTTATAGTGATATATGGCAATCTAAAATTTGAGATTACATTTTTTACAAATTTTCTACAAGCTTCAACTGATGAAACTTTTTCTCTCATATAAAGATGAAGAACTGTTCCACCTGTATATTTGCATTGTAATTCATCTTGTAATTCCAAAGCTTCAAATGGGTCTTCTGTGAAATCAACTGGAAGTTGAGAAGAGTTGGTATAATAAATATTTTTATCAAAGCCAGCTTGAATAATATCTTTGTATCTTTTTTTATCCTCTTTTGCAAATCTATAAGTAGTTCCTTCTGCTGGTGTTGCTTCAAGATTATATAAATTTCCTGTCTCTTCTTGATATTTAATCATTTTATCTCTCATAAAATCTAATATTTCGATACAAAATTGATTTCCTATTTTTGTTGAAATATCAATATTTTCTCCAAAATAGTTTTTTAACATCTCATTCATACCATTTACTCCAATAGTTGAAAAATGGTTATTAAAATTTTTTAAATATCTTTTTGTATAAGGATAAAGACCTCTTTCATACATACTATTTATAAATTTTCGTTTTGTTTCTAAACTCTCTTTTGCTAAATCCATTAACTCTTCTAATCTTTTTAACAAAGCATTTATATCATTTTTATATAAGTACCCAAGTCTTGCCATATTAATAGTTACAACACCAATACTTCCAGTCATTTCTGCACTTCCAAATAGACCTCCACCTCGTTTTAGAAGTTCTCGCAAATCAAGTTGTAATCTGCAACACATACTTCTTACATGTCCTGGTTTATAGGCTTGTTCGTTTTGTATCAAATTTCCTTTTTCATCTTTTGTATATTGACTTCCTATGAAATTTTGAAAATAAGAACTTCCTATTTTTGCGGTATTTTCAAAAAGTAAATCTGTATTTTCTCCATACCAATCAAAATCTTCAGTTATATTAACTGTTGGTATTGGAAAAGTAAAAGGTTGTCCTGTTTTATCACCTTGTGTCATTACTTCATAATAGGCTTTATTTATTAAATTCATCTCTTTTTGAAAATCTTTGTAAGTTAATTGTTCAAATGAAGTTAAACCTCTTTTTTGAATCTCTAAAAAAAGCTCTTCATCATAAAAATTTTTAAACAGATGTTCTTGATTTCTTGTTGGAATTTGCTCTTTCAAATCACTTGGAACAGTCCAATCAATAGTGATATTTGTAAAAGGACTTTGTCCCCACCTTGCTGGAACATTAAGATTATAGATAAAACTTCTAATTGCTTTTTTTATCTCTTTATATTCAAGTTTATCTTTGAAAACATAAGGTGCAAGATAGGTATCAAAAGAGCTAAAAGCTTGAGCTCCTGCCCATTCACTTTGAAGTATTCCTAAAAAATTTGCCATTTGACCTAAAGCTTCTCTAAAATGGTTTGGAGCATCACTTTCAACCCTTCCTCTTACTTGATTAAATCCTTCATCAAGTAAAACTCTCAAACTCCAACCCGCACAATAACCACTTAAACAATCTAAATCATGTATATGATAATCACCATTTCTGTGAGCATATCCTTGCTCTTTTGTATAAACTTTATCAAGCCAATAGTTTGCAATAATCTTCCCTGCACTATTATTTATAAGTCCAGCGTGAGAATATCCAGTATTTGAATTTGCTTTTATTCTCCAATCACTTCCATTTATGTACTCTTCTATGGTTTGTGTTGAGTTAATATAAGTTGTATCACTATTTAACTGTAAAACATGTTCCCTTTGGATTTTATGTAAATGTCTATAAAGTATAAAAGATTTCATAACTTCAAAATATCTAGCTTTATAAAGCTCTTTTTCTATAATATCTTGAATATCTTCAACAGCAACTACTCTTTTGCATTTTAGTTCAAATAAAACATTAAAGAATACAGAAATATCAAACTTTGTATTTACACTCTTAAATGCTTTTTTTATTGCATCTTCAATTTTATATGATTCAAATTTTTGTTTTGTACCATCTCTTTTTAATATATCAACTATCATAACCCTATCCTTTGTAATAGTTTTGTAATTTTAGAGGAGTTGTTCTTAAGCACTAATAAGCACTTTTGTCACAAAAGTGTCATTTTATGGTACTTCTTGCAATAAAAAATTTTAAATTGAGTATTTTTTATGCTTAAATTTTATAAATTTTAAGATGTTCTAAAGTTAAATTAAATAGAATGTTTGTTTTTATTAATTACAGAGGAAATAAAATGAGACATTTCTTAACATTAGCTGATTATTCTAAAGAGGAAATCTTAGAAATATTAACTTTAGCTAAACAAATCAAAGATGAAACTAAACGAAGAGAATTTAAAGATTATATGCCTAAAAAAACTTTAGGTATGATTTTTGAAAAAAGTTCAACAAGAACTAGAGTATCTTTTGAAACAGGTATTTATCAGTTAGGAGGTATTGGGTTATTTCTTTCATCAAATGATATTCAACTAGGTCGAGGTGAGCCTATGAGTGATACATCTAGAGTAATTTCTAGAATGGTTGATATGGTGATGATTAGAACTTTTGAACAAAGTAAAATTGAAGAGTTTGCAAAATATTCAAAAGTTCCTGTAATAAATGGTTTAACAAATGAATACCATCCAGTACAACTTATGGCTGATTATATGACTATTCAAGAAGCAGGACTAGATAAAGATTTAGTTGTTGCTTATGTTGGTGATGGAAATAATATGGCTCATTCATGGCTAAATATGGCTGCAAAACTTGGTTTTGAATTAAGAATTGCAACTCCAAAAGGTTATGAAGTAGATTCAACTATTTTAGAAAAAGCTCTTGAAATGGCAAAAGAAAGTGGTGCAAAAATCACTATCACAAATGACCCTAAAGAGGCTATTAAAGGCTCAACAGTTGTTACAACTGATACTTGGGTTTCTATGGGTCAAGAAGAGCAAAAAGAGAAAAGAGTAAAAGATTTTGCTGGTTATATGGTTGATTCAAATATGATGAAATTAGCACAAGAAAAAGCGATTTTCTTACATTGTTTACCTGCATATAGAGGTTATGAAGTTAGTGATGAAGTAATGGAAAGTTCTCAAAGTCTTATTTTTGAAGAAGCAGAAAATAGATTACATGCACAAAAAGGTGTAATGGTTTGGCTTGATAGAAAAAGAGACGAAAAATAGATGATAGATTTCGCTAAGTTTGTAAAATATTCAAAACCAGGACCTAGATATACTTCATATCCAACAGCTCCTGAGTTTAGTGAAACTTTCACACAAGATGATTTAAAAGAGTATTATAAAAACCAAAGTGAAAATAGACCATTATCACTTTATATTCATATGCCTTTTTGTAGAAGTGCTTGTTATTTTTGTGGTTGTAATACAATCTTTACTTCAAAAGAAGATAAAAAAACTAGATATATTGAGTATTTAAAAAAAGAGTTAAATATTTTAAAAAATCATCTAAATACAAAAAGAGTTGTAACGCAAATGCACTTTGGAGGAGGAACACCTACATACTTTTCTCCTTCTCAATTAGAAGAAGTTATAACTGCTGTAAAAGAGATTTTTCCAAACTTCGCTAGCGATGCAGAAGTTTCTTGTGAAGTAGACCCACGATATTTTACTGTTGAACATATGAATGTTTTAAAAGCTGGTGGTTGTAATCGTCTTAGTTTTGGAGTTCAAGATTTAGATGAAGAGGTTCAAAAAACTATTCATAGAATTCAACCTTTTGAATTAACTCAAAATGTAATTAAAATAGCTAGAGATGCTGGAATTCATTCAGTAAATACAGATTTAATTTATGGTTTACCATATCAGACAAGAGAGAGTTTCAAAAAAACTTTAGAAAAAATGATTACACTTAATACTGATAGATTTGCAGTATTTAATTATGCGCATGTTCCTTGGCTTATGAAAACTATGAGAAAATTTGATGAAACAACTTTTCCTAAACCACAAGAAAAACTAGAGATGTTAAAAGATACTATTGATTTCTTTACATCAAATGGTTATAAAATGGTTGGAATGGATCACTTTGCAAAACCTGAAGATGAGTTATTTAAAGCAATTGAAAAAGGTGAATTACATAGAAATTTCCAAGGCTATACAACAAAAGGTGGGGCTGATTTAATAGGAATTGGTTTAACATCTATTGGTAATGGTGTTGATTATTATGCACAAAATTTCAAAGAGTTAGAGCCTTGGGAAAATGCAATTGATAATGGAGATTTACCAGTATTTAAAGGTTATAGATTAAGTGATGATGACCAATTAAGACAATATGTAATTATGGAACTTATGAGTAATTTCTCTTTAAATATTAAAAGAGTTGAAGAAGAATTTAATATCAATTTCAAAGAGTATTTTGATGATGCATTAAAAGCTTTAAAAGAGTTTGAAGATGCTGATTTAATCAAAGTTTTTGAAGATAAAATAGAAGTTTCACAAACTGGAACTATGCTTATTAGAAATATTTGTATGCCATTTGATGCATACTTAAATAAAATTCCTGAAGAAAAAAGAAGATTCTCTAAAACTATATAAAAAAGTAGTTAAAACTACTTTTTTATTCTTTGCCCTCTTCCAAAAATCAGATATAAAATTGCTCCTAAAATTGGAAAAAATATTAATACTAAAATCCAAATAATTTTATTATAACCTGTAAATTCATGTTTTAAAATATCGATTAAGATATAGACATACAAAATAAAAGTAAAAAATACGAATATCATCATAAAAGATGAAATTATAATACCCATCATTTTAAACTCCTTTGTTAAAACTCTCTATATATTCATTCATCAAAGAAAAATCTACATCTTTTGAAATCTCTATTTCCAAATCCATTAAATAAAGATTTTTTATATTAAACTCTTTTAATTTTACTAAATCTTTTCCTGTTGTCAAAATAACATACTCTTTATACTCATTTTGGATTTTATCAATATCCTCTTTTAAAAAAGAGTAATGGTCTGGAAAACTTATCATTTTTATATCTTTTGGCAGATATTCAAGTAATCTTTTTGGTTTTGAAATAGCTGTAATCAATATAGTTTTAGTTGGAAGTTCAGATATTTTTCCATCTTTTTTTATACTTATTACTCTTTTAAAATCTTTTCCTTCAAGTAGTTCAATATCAGCTTGAGCATAAAAACCTTTTGGTTCTCTATATCCACCACTTGGTAAACAAAAGATATTTGTAGGTTCATCTTTTGGTCGAAGTAAAATATTAAATTTTGAAATATGATATTTTGAAAAACCATCATCTAAAAATATAATTTTACAAGCTAATTCTTTTGCTTTTAAAATAGCTGTTACTCTATTTTCACTTACTATTACAGTTGCTTTTGGTAAAGAGTTTGCTAAAAGCATAGCTTCATCGCCACTTGTTTTTACATCAACTAATATTTTACCTCTTAAACTTACTACTTGTAAACCTTTTGAAGCTCTTCCATAACCTCTTAAAATAATACAAACATCTTCATATTTTGATGCAAGATTTATTGTAACTGGAGTTTTTCCACTTCCACCAACAATAATATTTCCTACTGAAATTATTGGTATTCCAAACTCAATTTGTTTTGCCATTGCTCTTTTTGTAAGAATAATTAGCATATAAATAAAAGTTAAAGGTAATAATAAAAAAGAGATTATTTTTTGAAAGTTATTTGGAAAGAAGAGATACTCTTCAATCCATAAATAAAATTTTTGTTTCAAACTAAATTAAACCCATTGTGATGCAACTTCGATTACTTGGTCACATACATAATTTACATCTTCATCACTAAGTCCAGCATAAATAGGAAGTGATAAGATTTGTTGATAATTATTTAAAGCATTAGGAAATGCTGTAATTTTAATAGAATATTTTGTTTTATAATAAGATAAAAGATGTAAAGGGATGTAATTAAGTCCAGTTGCAACTCCTCTTTCTTTTAAAGCTCTTGCAAAAGCATCTCTATTTCTTGAAATTTTTATAATAAATTGTGTAAAAATATGCTCATCTTTATGTGGTAAAATCGTAATATGTTTTACATTTGATAATCTTTTTTCATAAAGTTTTGCAATCTCTTTTCTTCTTTTGATAAATTTATCTGTTTTATTTAATTGTGCCAATGAATAAGCAGCATCTAATTCAGATAAATCATATTTATGACCAATATCAACAACATCATAAACATAATCTAAGTTTCCATAACTATCATAAGCTGTTGTAAGTGCATGTGTTCTTAAAAGTTTTGCACGATTTGCAATCTCTTCATTATTTGTAACAATAACTCCCGATCTACTAATTGCATATTTTGAAGGAGAAGGATTTGTTGAAAAAATTGTCATATCAGCTCTTAAATTTCCAACCTTTTTACCTTTATAAGTTGTTCCTAAAGAGGCTCTACAATCTTCGATTAAAATGATTCCATATTTGTGAGCTATATCATAAATTCTATCTAAATCAGGAGCTTGACCACCAATAAAAGTAATAATTGCACCTCTTAGTTTTTTAGAATCATTAGCTGCAAGAGCCTCTTCAAACTTATCAATATCAATATTCATATCTTCCATATTGATATCAATAAAAATAGGTTCTGCATCAAAATGTCTTACAACTTCAGGTAAATTTATAAAAGAGTTTACTGACATTAAAATTTTGTCACCTCTTTTAAGTTTTATAGCACTTAAAGCTAGATGAATTGCAGCTGTTGATGTAGCAGTTGCAATAGCATATTTTGCACCAATATACTTTCTTATTCCATCTTCAAACTCTAAAACTTTTGATAAATCATTTTTTGAATCTAAAACTGATTTGATTTGATTAAATTCATCATTATCAATTGTTGCTTTATATATTGCAATATTTTTTCCCATTTATTAATTCCACCTTATTTTTGCTATTGTTGGTAATTTTCCCTTAAAAGCATTTGCTTTTACTCTATAACTTATTTTATCAATAAATGTTTCTTCAAAACCAAGTTTTAATAACTCATCTTTTGATTTATTTTCATCAATCATTGCTTTTAATAAATCATCCATCTCTTTATAAGTATGCCCAAGTTCTTCTTCATCACTTTGACCTTCCCATAAATCAGCACTTGGAGCTTTTCCTAAAATAGATTCAGGGACACCTAAATATTTTGCAAATTCAAACTCATCACTTTTATAGATTTCTCCAATTGGATTAATTGCACAGGCAATATCTCCAAAAATTGTTCCATAACCTAATAATATTTCACTTCTATTTGAAGTTCCAACAACAAGTGACTTTTCTCTTGAAGATACATCATATAAAACTGACATTCTCATTCTTGCCGAAAAATTCCCAATTCTTAATTTGTCTTCATCCATATTTTTTATAAAAGCACTAACCATTGGTTCTATTGAGATAATTTCATATTTGATGTTAAATTTCTCACAAACTTCAATTGCATGTTCTGTTGAGCTTTTTGATGAAAATTGTGATGGCATAAGAACACAATTCAAATTATCACCAAAAGCCTCTTTACATAAAATAGCAACAACAGCTGAATCTAAACCACCAGATAATCCAACAGTAACTTTATTTAGACCTGTTTTAGCAACTTCATCTTTTAAAAAGAAGATTAAATCTTGCTTAATTTTTTCCCAAATTATCATTCTTAATCCTTTATTAAGTAATTATATCTCATCTTTTTTTGTTTTTTCATAAATTTCATCTAAATAATTATTACTTATTTTAGATATGTTTTCTTTTCTTAACTCTAACTCTTTTTTGATATTCAAAAGTTCTTCTTCATCAAAGTATTCTAAGTATTTAGGATTTATTTCTATACTATCATTTGGATTTATCTTGATTAACTCTTTTATCTCTTCTATTAATATTTGTTTCATAATTATTCTTTATTAAATTTATTTAAAATCTCTTCTAAATATAGTTCCATTTTTTCAACACCAATATCACTTTGTGAATTTTGGCAAGATTTACAACAAGTTCCAGCATCTGTTAAATTTCCTAAATCATCAAGAGTTGTTGCACCTTTTTCTTTGATTGAGTAAATAATCTCACCTAAAGTTACATGTTTACAAGTACAAACCACAAAAGAGTGTGGAAAACTTCTAGCCATTAAAATCCTTCTTTTACACTATTTAAGATATCTTTACAATATATCTTTTTTTTAACTTTTCCAAAATCAGTTTCTTCAAATATACAATTTCTACAATCCGTTCCAGCAGTTGTAAGGTCTTGAATGTCTCTAAGAGTTTTAGCATTTTGATTAATTATTACATCTTCAATTTGTGCAATTGTAACTTTTTTACAATTACACACTTCATAAGTTTTTGGAAAATTTAACAATTTTTATAAACCTCTATCTTTTTTGATTATCTCATATGCTTCATTTATCTCTTGAAGTTTTTTTGTTGCTTCATCAATAATATTTTGTGCTGCACCCTGCCCTGAAATAATATCAGGATGATGTTTTTTTACTAAATTTCTATAATTTTTCTTTAAAGTTGCTGCATCATCATTTGGTGTTGATTCTAAAATTTCATAAGCTTTTTCTAAACTTGTAGCTTTATTTGAAGCTTGTTGAGCATAAAAAGCTTCAAAAGTTGAAACTAATCTATCAAAATCCTCTTTTTTTATTTTTAATGCTGTTGAAATATCTTCAGTTATCATTTTTTCAGTATTTGAAAACTCTTTATCAATAAATGCTAAATTTATAAGATATTCCATAATTTTTAGACGTTTATTGTAATCATTTCTTGTTAAACCATATAATTTTTCACTTAAAATAACTAAATTATCAAAACTTTGTTTTTCTGTTTCATATAAACTTTTTAATTTATTTCTTATCTCTTCAAAGTTTTCAAAATGACTTGAGATATCATTAAATGTATGTTTTAAAAGTTCTGCTTCAAGTTCACTTACTTTTCCATCAGCTTTTGCAACTTTTGCCATTAAAGCTACTAAAAGTCCTGCTTCGTGGTGTAATAAATCTCCTTGGAAAATCTCTTTTCTTTTTAAATTTATATTTTTGAACTCTTCTGTTTTATAATTTTTTCCAATAAAAAATAAAATAACAATAACAACTGCTAAAACTATTAATTCCATATTTTTCCTTAACTTCACGTTTAAATTTTTGGTTCATTTTATCAAATTTTAGGTAAAATCTCTCCCTTTAAATAGACAATGGAGTTACAAATGTTTGGAATGGGCTTTATGGAAATTTTAATAATTGCAATAATCGCAATTATCGCATTAGGACCTGACAAATTACCTGATGCAATGGTTCAAATTGCAAAATTTATCAGAAAATTTAAAACAGGTCTTGAAGACGCAAAATCAACTTTAGATAATGAATTAAATGTTTCAGAAATGAAAGCCGAAGCAAATAAGTTTAAATCACAAATAGAAGAGACTAAAGCTTCTTTATCAATAGAATCAAAAATTGATTTAGGTTTAAATGATATTTTAAAGGATGATTTAACTAATGATTCATCAAAAAATGAAACAAATGAAAAAATAGAAAAAGTTTCATTCAAAAAAGAAAAATTAGAGAAAAAAGAGGAAAATGCTTAATGTTTGAAGATTTAAAACCCCATATTGCTGACTTAAGAAAAAGATTAGTAATCTCAAGTTTAACTGTTATTGCAATGTTTTTTGTTTGTTTCTCTTTTTATGAACCAATTTTAACTTGGATGATGGTACCTGTTGAAGCAGCACTTCCTGCAAACTCACAAATGGTTGCAGTTGAAATTCAAGAGACATTCTTTACAGCTTTGAAAGTAGCATTTTTTGCAGGTTTTATAGTTTCACTTCCTGTTATATTTTGGCAATTATGGTTATTTCTAGCTCCAGGACTTTATGACCATGAAAAAAAACTTGTAGTTCCATTTGTATTTTTTGCAACTTTAATGTTTTTAATGGGAGCTTCTTTTGCTTATTATGTTGTAGTTCCTGTTGGATTTAATTTTTTAATTGCTTTTGGTTCTGCTGTTGTTACAGTTCTTCCAAGTATTGGTGCTTATGTTGGTTTCTTTACTAAATTATTGATTGGTTTTGGAATCTCTTTCGAGTTACCTGTTATTACTTTCTTTTTAGCAAAAATTGGAATCGTTGATGATAAAATGCTAAAAGATTTCTTTAAATATGCAATTGTATTTATATTTATTATTGCAGCTTTATTAACTCCACCTGATGTTATTAGCCAATTATTAATGGCAGCTCCATTGACTTTACTTTATGGAGTTTCTATTTATATAGCAAAAGTATTTAATCCTGCTCCAAAAGAAGAAGAGGAAGAGGAAGAATAAAATTGCTAGACCCATTAAAAACTTCGAGTTATGATTACGATTTACCAAAAGAGTTAATCGCAACAAAACCAGTAAGTCCAGCAGATAGTGCTAGACTTTTGGTTTACAATAGAAAAGAAAAGAAAATCACCCACACAATATTTAAAAACCTTATGGAAGTTTTACCTCCTGATTTATCAATCTTTTTAAATGACACAAAAGTTATAAAAGCTAGGATTTTTGGAGAAAAAGAATCTGGTGGAAAAGTTGAACTTTTATTAAATAAACCTCTTTTTATGGATAGATATCTTGTAATGATAAGAGGTAAAGTAAAAATAGGAACAAAACTATTTTTTGATGAAGATTTGATTGCAGAAGTAATTGAATTAAATGAAGATGGAACAAGAGTTGTTAAATTTTTCAAAAAAGAAAAAAACTTAGATTTTTTAGAACTTGTTGATATTTTAAATAAAATTGGTCATCTTCCACTTCCTCCTTATATGAATAGAGAAGATGAAAAAGAGGATGAGAAAGATTACCAAACTTTATTTGCTAAAAATTATGGAGCAGTTGCAGCTCCTACAGCTTCACTTCATTTTACACCTGAATTATTAGAAAAAATAAATAATAAATATGATGTAAATTATCTAACATTACATGTTGGAGCTGGAACTTTCAAACCTGTTGATGTGGATGAGATTTTAAATCATCCAATGCATAGTGAATATTTTGAAATAGGAATAGAAGCTAAAAAAGCTTTAGATAATGCAAAAAAAGTTTTAGCAGTTGGTACAACAGTAACTAGAACAGTTGAATACTATGCAAGAACAAATAAAATACAAGGTGAATGTGATTTGTTTTTAAATCCATCAAATCAACCAATAAAAGTTGATTATTTACTAACAAACTTTCATTTACCAAAATCTACACTAATTATGCTTATTGCATCTTTTGTAGGATTAGAAAAAACACTTGAAATTTACCAAGAAGCTATAAAAGAAAAATATAGATTTTACTCTTATGGTGATGGTATGTTAATAATTTAAAGGACAAAAATGCCATATTATGTACTATTTGATACAGAAACAACAGGAAACCAAGAAGAGGATAGAGTTATTCAATTTGGTGCAATGATTGTTGATCAAAAAGGTAAAGTTGAAGCTTTTGATGAATTTTGTTCAAGTGATATTGAAATAAAACTTGAAGCTATGGAAGTTCATAATATTACTCCTGATTTAATAGAAGGAAAACCAAAAGCAAATGAGACAAATTTTTATAAAAGATTAGAAGAGTTAAATTCAAATGAAAACTATTTAATCGCTCATAATATCTCTTTTGATATGGGAATGATAAAAAAAGAGGGATTTGTAAATCAATATCAAATCATTGATACTTTAAGATGCGCAAAACATCTATTCCCTGAACTTCCATATCACAGACTTCAATATATAAGATATGCCCTTGAACTTTATAAAGTTGAAGAAATAGAAGCAGCAAAACATAATATAACTATAAAAGCTCACGATGCAATTGGTGATGTTTTAGTTATGAAACTATTTTTGACAAAACTTGTATCAAAATGTAGAGAGATTTATCCTGATTATAATCCAATTGAAAAACTTGTAGATTTGACAAAAACTCCTGTATTTATCAAAACATTTAAGTTTGGAAAATACAAAGGTAAAGATGTTGAAACTGTGGCAAAAGAAGACCCAAGTTATTTAAACTGGATGAGAACAAGTATGGAACTTGATGAAGATTTAAAATATACTTTAGATAAAGTTTTAAAATCTTAAATATAAAAATAGATTAAATAAAATCATCAACAAATTTAAAATATAAAACGCCTTTTTATAAAATATTGATAAAAATGAAAAAATCAAATAAACAATAAAAAAATATAAAGGTGTTTTTACCTCATAGACAAAAAATTTATACTCTAAAAAATTTTTTATATACTCATCAAAATATATTGCAAAATCAAAAGTATGAGCAACTATCTCAAAAGGATAAAAAAGTGTAAAAGCTATTGTGATTATTATAGATAAAAATTGTTCAATTGTTGTTTGAGGAAAAAAAAGATGGACAATTGGATTAAAAATCAAAAACATCCAAAGATTAAAAAAAAATAGTTGAAAATATTTATTCAAATTTTTAAAATATTGCATAAATAAATATATGTAAAAAACAGCAATAATAGAAAACCAAAACCCTAAAGAGAAAATGTATTTAGGAAAAAATGCAATTACAATCAAAAAAGTATAAAAAAGTGTCATATATGAAAAAATTTTTATATTAGAACGAAGAAGATAAATACCTAAACAAAACATTACAAAAGCCCTCAAAAGCGAAGGAACAATGTCAGTTAAAATCAAATAATAGAGTAAAAAAATCAAAGTAAAAATTAATATATCAAATCTTTTATTTCGATATGGGAAAAATTTCTGATGAAAAAAACTATATGGAAAATAAACAATCCAATAAATACAAAAAGAGAGTACAACTATATGAAAACCACTCAAAGCTATAACATGAGCAATTCCATAATTTGTACAAATATCTCTTAACTCTTTAGAAATTGGAAGTGCTAAAAAAAGAGCTTGAAAAAGTTCACTTATCATTTTATCTTGATGATTTGAATTTATCTTTTTTATGATTTTATCTTTGAATTTTTCCTCTTTTTCTAAAAAATCAAAATATACAGTTTTTGTATAAAAACCTTTTAAATATTCTAAAAAACTTATATCTTTAGAAATAAAAACAATATTTAAAATCTGAAATTTATCTATCTTTTCATCTTTTGGAAAACTTGTAAAAAAATCAAAATTTGAAGCTTTTAATTTTAAAATATCAAAATCATCTTTTTGATAAATATTTAAAACTTCTACTTGTGTTTCAAAAATCTCTTCCTCAATCAAATCTAAATATTTACTATATTCAATAGAAAGATTCAGTAAGAAAATAAAAAATAAGAATAATATTGTTACAATTTGTTTACTTTTTTCTTTATAAATAATCATAAAGATTATTATACTTAAAATAATAAATATTAAAAGGCTTTTTTATGCAAGTTACAAACACAACATCAATCTTAAATAGCACTCCAAACAACTTATTATCTAAAGAGGATGATAAGGTTTTAGACAATACTTTTGAATCAATGATAGAAAATAATAAAACAGAGGAAAAAGAAGAGTTAAAAAATGAAATTCAAGAAAGAGAAAACCTAGTAAAAGATATTTTATCTTTATTAAAAACTGGTTTTACAGAAGAAGAGTTGAAAAATATTCAAAAACTTTTACAAGAATTAGAAAGTTTAAAAAAGAAAAGATCTTCAGGAGGTAATGTATTGCCAGAAGATATTGATGAAATATTAAGAGATATAAAAGAGACTTTAATTAAAGCTCAAGAAAAAGCAACTGGAAGATCAGTAAGAGATACAAATGAAAACAATAATGAACTTTTGCCTATACAAAAAGATTTTGAAGAAAAAATCAATGGTTTAAAAGATGTTTTTAACAAAAATGGAACTTCATTAAAAGAGAGTCAACTTTTAAGCATAAATATAAGTGACCAAATAAAATTAATGGAACAATTAAAACAAAAGAGATAGAAAAAATTCTATCTCTTTTTCCAAATACTCATTTGAGAAATAGTATGTTGATATTTTCTATTTGTCTCTTTAATTACAAATGGAACATCAATGATATCAAGTAATTCAAATTGACCTAAAAGATTCTCTTTTAAAGAATCCAAAGTAGTAACTTCTTTATTATCTTTTATAAATCCACCAAGCCAATTGCTTTTTGGAGTGTACTCTTCAAGCCAAGTATATGGACTTAAAATTACAAGTAAACCATCTTTATTTACTCTAGAAGGAACATCTTCTAAAAATTTTTGAGGATAATATAATCTATCTATTAAATTTGAACAAAATACTAAATCATAACCTGTATAAATATCTTTTAAATTACAAGCATCACCTTGCATAAAAGTTACTTTATCTTTTATTTTTTCTAAATCAAAATCTTTTAAAGAAACTGATTTTTCATCAAAAATTTCACCCTCTTTTTTTACTTTATAAATCAAAGAATCATAAAGTTTTAGTTTAACTCCAACATTTATAAAGTTTGCAGAAAAATCTATTCCTAAAACTTCATCATAAATTTTAGCTAACTCAAAAGATGCTCTTCCAACAGAACAACCTAAATCAAGGGCTTTTGAAGTTTTTATATCTTTTAAATATGGTTTTAAAAGTTCTACTGAATTTAAACAAAAGTTTTTAACTCCAAAATTTTCACTTCCATAATGAAAATCACAATATAAAGAGATTAATTCATCTGTTTCATAAACATTATCATTTAGTTTTGTTCTATATTCATTTGAAGATTTTACATATCTAAATCCTGCGTGTTGGAAAAAATGTTTTCTAAAGGCATATCTTGCGCTTCTTAAAGTCTCATTTCCTAAACTAATAAACGACCCACCTTTTATAAGTGCATGTCTATCATCAAAAGTTGGAGTTGTAAAATCATCATAAATTGGATGAGTTACAAAATCATCAAAAGGATAAATTGGTGTTAAACTCCATTGCCAAACATTTCCAACAACATCATAAAAATCATCAAATTTATATTTATCTACTGGAGTTTGATTGAAAAACTTCAATCCAATATTTGCCTCTTTTTCTTGGGCATTTACAAAATCATAAAGTCTATAATATTCATCTTCACTTGGAAGTCTCACTTCAAAACCTAACTTTTGACTTTTATATTTACAAAAAGCTTCAGCTTCATAAAGATTCACATCAACTGGATAATTAAGTGGAAGTGGAACTACTCTATTAATTTCCCTTAAAAAATACTCCTCATCTTTTTTTATCCAAAATGTTGGATGTTTTGCATTTGTGTAACCTAACCACTCTTTTCCTTCACTTGAGAAAAATTCAGGTTTATTATAACCATCCTCTTTTACAAACTCTAAAAACTCTCCATTTGAAACAAGATATTTTGAAGCTTGAAAATCTTTTATAAAAGTTTTGTGATATGAAAATTCATTGTCCCAACCATAAAAAACTGGATTATTTCTATCTTTTTGTAAAATTACATCTGCTCCTTTTACATCAAGAAGTTCATTTTTTGGATACTCTTTTGAAAATTCATTTGAATACTCAAAAATTTCATCTTCTATTAAATATTTAATATCAAGTTCTCGAAGTAAAACTGAACTTGTTTCTATATGAATATTTTCGTGTTCTATTCCCATCAAAATAATCCACATAGCACAATCCCAGTTTATAGGAATTGAAAACTCTATATTTTCAATCAAATCTAAAACTATCTCTTTTACTTTTTTTCTATACTCTTTTATCTCTTCAAAAGTTGGCCATTTGTAATTATTAGAGTTTAAATCATCCCAACTCATTTCATCAACACCAATTGCAAATATCGATTCAAAATCCTTATTTACTCTATTTTTTAAAATATTTGCTAAAACTAATTTATTTATAAAAAATGTTGCAGTATGTCCATAATAAAAAATTAATGGATGTCTAAGTCTATTTGGTTGTTGATATAAAAACTCTTTGTCTTTTAATAAATCAAAGAGTTTTTCATC
The DNA here is from genome assembly GCF_003544915.1 of Arcobacter ellisii. NCBI lineage: Bacteria > Pseudomonadati > Campylobacterota > Epsilonproteobacteria > Campylobacterales > Arcobacteraceae > Arcobacter > Arcobacter ellisii. The sequence continues at coordinate 1,490,771 of NZ_CP032097.1, forward strand.
TAATTCGTAAGTCTGTAAAAACTGTTTTTTAATCTCTTCTCTTTTTTCTTTTATCGTGCCCGTAGTTAAATTTACGCTACTTTTTATATAATTCATATTCTTCCTTCTAAAAACTCCAATTTTTTCATTTTATTGTTTTTTTCAAACTCTTTGTATATATTTAATAGTTGTTTCAACTCACTTTGTCCCAAATTTGGTAAATGATTTTCAAGTTTTAAAACTATATCTTTTGTATCAATTTTTAAAAGAGATTTTGAAATATAATTTTCAATTAAAACCATTCCTAATCTTTTTATAGATTTAGTTCTCTCTAAAATTTCTAAAGCATCATTTGTTGCTGTTAATACTTCATTACATAAATTAATATCAAAAGAGTTTGAAATTTTATATAAAATATTTAAAGCAAAATTATGTAAAACAACTGGCATTTCATCCCTATCTCCAACTGATTCTTTTAAAATCATTCCAAGACGTCCAAGTTTTATCGACTTATCAATTGTTTTTTCATCTTTTATAGACTCTTCTATATATTTACATCTATATGAAATTGCCATATTTACAAAAGTTGCTCCATACTCAAAAGCACCTAAAGTTGGGATTGATAAACATTTTTTATAAAAAACTATTGCTTCATCATAATTTTCTTCCCACTCTTTTAAATTTGCTTTTATATTGTAAAAATGCCATAACCATAAAGGAACATTATCTTCATTGTGAGAAAATAGCAAAGTTTCTAATTTATTTAAAGACTCTATTCCTTCTTCTTTTAAATCTTCATTTCTTTGCGAAATAATAACCCAAGCAGCTTTTCTTTGATAATATCTTATTTCTATATCTGTTGGTTTTGTATTTTTTCCTAAATTTAACTCTTTTGGTAAACTATTATAAGCTTGTTCAAATTTCCCCATTCTTTCATATAAAGAACAGATATTTAAAGCATATTTATTTGGATTTATTTCATATAAATATTGATTTAAAAGTATTGCTTGTTCAAAATGCCCATTTCTTTCAAATAAAAATGCCAAATCATTTAAAGCTTCAATTGAGATTTTTCTATAATAAGAGTTATTTGAACTTTCAAAAGTATTTACATCATTAAAATCAAACATAAATCCAGCTATTTCAAACCAATAAAAATTAATCAATTCATATTGTTGTTTGTTTTTCACAGAACTAATAAATTTTTCCAAAATTTTTATATTTCTTCTTTTATCTAAAACAATATCTTTGACATAATAATATAAAATCAAAAGAGAAATAGGATTTTCAAATCTCTCCACACACTCTTCAATATGATTTCTTAAATAATATGCAAGACGTTTTTCTTCTTCACTTAAATCTTTAAAAATTACATTTTGTGTAAAAAAAACTTGTAAAGATTTTTCTTGAACTAAAAATTTAAAATCATCAAAACTTCTATTTATAAAATTTTGAAAACCAAAAATTAGTTGATTTTTTGAATCATTTTCCTCTTTTATAAAATTTTTTCCACAATACTCAAAAAGTTCCAATGAAATAAAAGTTTTTTTATCCCTTTGTTTTGCAATCACTGTTGAACATAATTGCATTAAAGAGTAAAGTTTTTGTTCTTTTGCACTTAATAAAATCTCAACATCACATTTTTTAGGTGTTTTTTCTGCTTTTATAATTTCAAGATTTAATATCTCAAACTTATTTATTCGTTTTGATATGGTTTGTAATTTATCATTTCTTATATAAAAATTTATATTAGAAAATCTATGAACTACTCTACTTACAAATATTTTCCAAATCCAATGTTCACTATCTTCTAAATCAAAATTATAAAGATGAATTTCCATCTTTTTATCAAAATTTGAAAGAGCAAGTTCTAATTTTCGAAGTTTTCTAACATCTTTATTAAACCAAGATGAAATCAAATTTTTAAATTCATTCCCTTCTCCATCTAAAATTGATGGCATCATTAATAAACCTAAAAAGAAAACAAAAACAAAAATAAAAGCTATATAATCATTTAATTGCCAGTCAAAAGGCATTTCAAAAATAACTTTTTTTAAAAAATCTTCATAAATAGATACAGATAATAAAGCTATCAAAATTACCAAAACAGAGATAACTGAAATAAAAATTGAAACAAATCTTTTTTTCAAAAAATATAAAAATGAGGAATTTCCAGCAAGTAAATTTATATCTGCTTCAAATTTATCTAAACTATCATTTTCACAATAAGTTATATATAAACTATTATTTTTTTTTGAAACACAACTATCTTCTTTTGTTTTTCTCTTTGAATTGCAAAGTTTTGAGATATGAATAAAACAACTATTTTGGTTCATTTAACTTTTTGTTCCTTCACGTGCAGCTTTATTTTGTATTGGGTCAGTAAATGTATAATTTCCATTTTTTAAAACAAAAGGATAATTTTCAAATATTTTTTCAAAATCTTTTTTAAAATCTTCATCATAATTATTTAAAGCTTCTTTTACTATTTGTGTATATTTAAAGGGAATAAAACAATTTTTATCACCAATTTTTCCTAATTTGTCTTCTCTTGTTGTCATAAAAGCTATCAAATCATCTTTTGCTTCAAAACTTAAAACATCTTCTTTTTTTATAGTTATACAACTATAATTTTTTTCTCTAAGTTTTAAAATTTCTAACTCGTCATCAGAGATTTCAATCATAACTCCATATAAAGTAGAGTTTTCATTTTTTTTAATATTTAAAAAAACTCCATTTATAGATTCGTTTTCCTCTTCAAATTGTATAGATTCAATTGCATTCCATACTCTTTCATAACCTTTAATTTTTACAGGAAGTAAATCTTTTTGAGATAAAACTCTTTTAAAAGATTTTTGAGCACTAGAAAGATTTATTAAAGAGCCAAAACCAAATAAATACATGATTAAACCAATTTTTCTTTACTAATTACAATACCATCAACATCTACATAAATATAATCACCTGGATAAATTTCTACATCATCAATAACTAAAGGAACACCAATTTGTCCATCTTGAACAGGAATATATTTTCTTGGACAAGTCCCTTTTGCAATAAGACCAATTTCAAAATCTTTAGTATTGATTGTATCTCTTACATAACCATTTACAATAATTCCTTCATATTTATTATCAGCTGCAAATCTCATTAAATTATCACCAACTACAGCAAAATATCTCATATTTACGTCAACTACTACAACTTTTCCTGTTCCATCATTGTTTTTTAAAAATGTTGCTAAATCTTTATTGTTTTTTTCTAGTTTTACAGTAATAACTTCGCCTCTAAACTTTTTATTCCCACCATATGATTTAAAATCTGGTCCTAAAATTTGTACTTTTTCACTAAACTCATCGCATAAATCTGCTGTAAAAAATCCCATAAAACTATCCTTAATTATAAAATTTATTAAATAATATTATTATCTCATTTTAGAATTAAATTATTCTTATTTAGTAGTAATTACACATTAATTATACAAATAAGTTATAATTTTCCATCATCAAAAGGATTTTTATGAAAAATTTATTCCAGATTTTTTTAATACTATTTTTATCATATTTTATAAGTGGTTGTAGTTCAAAAAAACTAACAGTAAGAACTCTACACCCTTCAAAAATTGAAAAAGAAAAAATCAATACAATAGTTGTAGAAAGATTTAGAAATGATGATGTAAATCAAACAATAAGTTTAGAAAACAAAATAGCAAATAAAATTGTTGATAATAAAAGAGTATTTACTCTAAAAAATGATATTTTTGGAACAGATGCAATAATTACAGGAGAAGTTTTAAACTCTTCTGTTAATGTACATACATATTATAAAAATGAGATAGATTATTCAAGATGTAGATTTTATAGATATGATGAAAAAAACATAACAAAACACTGTATTGAATATGCAATTAGATATATTCCTTGTGAGAATAGAACTTATAATGTTACTACAAACTTACAAATTATAAAACCAATAAATAATAGTATAATTTTTTCAAAAACTTACGATAAATCAAGTTATGATAATATCTGTTATGATAGACCTTATATTCCTCATATGAGTCTATCATCTAACAATAATTATAGAATAAATTCTCAAATTGCTGATGAAATTGCAAGTGATATAATTGACGATATTTCTCCACATTATGTCTATTTTAATATCAATATTATTGAAGAGTTAGATGATGAGAATCCCCTTTATACAAAAGAACAAAAGAATAGATTTGAAAATATTGTAAACTTGATTGAAGATACAAATTTAGATATTGCAAAAACTCATCTTGAAATTTTAGATAAAGAATTAAATGGCAAAAGTTTTGAAGTAATTTATAATCTAGCTTTAATTTATGAAGCTTATGGAAAACTTGAAATTGCAAATAAACTTTATAATCAAGCAAAAACTCTTACTTTAAATATAGAATATCTTGATTTAATTAATTATGGAATCAATAGAACAACTATTAATTTACAAGAAAAAATCAAAGCCAAGTCTCAACTTCCATAAAATAGGGATAAAATCCCTATTTAACAACTTTTAACCTATATTTTTGTATATTAAATTTTTATTATAAATATTATAAATTTTAAAATTATAAAGGTTCGCTAAGTGGCTATTGAAAAATTTGACTATACAAAGATTTCTGATGATTGTGTTAAATGTGGTAAATGTAAACCTGTTTGTACAATTTTCAATATAAATCAAGATGAAGCAACAAGTCCAAGAGGATTTATTGATTTATTAGGTGCATATAAAAGAGATGAATTAGAATTAGATAAAACAGCAAAAGATATATTTGAATCATGTTTTTTATGTACAAACTGCGTTGAAGTTTGTCCGAATGATTTACCAACAGATATGATTATTGAACAAGTGAGATCAGATATTGCTCAAAAATATGGACTTGCTTGGTACAAAAAACTTTTCTTTTATCTTTTAAGACATAGAAAAACTATGGATTTTCTATCAAAAATGGGTTGGATGTTCCAAACATGTGCTTTAAAACTTGACCATAAAAAACAATCAGCTCTTCCTAGGTTTTCTCTTCCAATAGTTAAAAAAGATAGGGCATTACCATTTGCTGATAGTACAAGTTTTTTAAATAAATATCCAGCAAATATTCCTTCAACAAATAAAAAAGAAGAAATTGGTAAAAAAAATAAAGTTGCAATTTTTATTGGTTGTATGAGTAACTATACATATACAAATACAGGTGATTCTTTGGTAAAAATTCTAAAAAAATTAGATTTAGATATTATGATTCCAAAAAAACAACTTTGTTGTGGAGCACCTGCATATTTTACAGGGGCTTTTGATACAGTTGATTATTTAGTAAAAGAAAATATTAAATATTTTGAAACTTGGATTGATGAAGTTGATGCTGTTATTATTCCAGAAGCAACTTGTAGTGCAATGATAAATAAAGATTGGGAACACTATTTACACAACCAACCCGAATGGAAAGAAAGAGCTGCTAAACTATCTTCAAAAATCTTTTTAGCAACAAAATGGCTTGAAAATAATACAGATTTAAAAGATTTATTAGCAAATTCTGGTAAAAAATTCGACCAACTTGTAACTTATCATGACCCGTGTCATGCTAAAAAAATGCAAAATGTTTGGCAAGAGCCAAGAAATCTTTTAAAACAAAATTATGTTTTAAAAGAAATGAGTGATTCAAATAGATGTTGTGGATTTGGTGGAGTTACTATGCAAACTGAAAAATATGATTTTGCAAAAGCAGCAGGTGCTCCAAAGGCAGCTATGATTAGAGATACTAAAGCACAAATTGTAAGTGCTGAATGTAGTGCATGTAGAATGCAAATTACTAACTCTTTATATCAAGCAAATGTAGATGTAGAATTTAAAAATCCTATTGAATTAATAGCAGAAGCATTGGAAGATTAAAATATGGAATTTTGGCAAAATATTTATTCAAATTTTAATCCAGTAGCTTTTAATTTAGGACCAGTTGCTGTTCATTGGTATGGACTTATGTATGCTTTAGCACTAATAAGTGCAATTTTTATTGCAAAATGGTTTATCAAACATGATAAATTACCTATTTCAAATGACTTATTTGATTCATATATTTGGTGGGCAGAAATAGGAGTAATTTTAGGTGCAAGAATTGGATATGTATTATTCTATGACACACATACAATGTACTATTTAACTCATCCATGGCAAATATTTAATCCATATATAAATGGTGTTTATGCAGGAATTTCAGGGATGAGTTATCATGGAGCTTTTTTCGGATTTATTATAGCTTCTTACTTTTTTTGTAGAAAAAATAAAATATCTTTTTGGTTTATAACAGATATTGCTGTTCTTGGAATTAGTGCAGCTTATATATTTGGAAGAATTGGAAACTTTTTCAATCAAGAGTTAATAGGACGAGTTACTGATGTTCCTTGGGGAATTTATGTTGGTGGAGTTCTAAGACACCCTTCTCAAATTTATGAAGCAATACTTGAAGGTCTTTTTGTATTCTTAATTTTAGTATATTTTAGAAAAAGAAAAACATTTGATGGACAATTAGCATTAATGTATGGTGCTTTATATTCAATAGCAAGAATTATTGCAGAACTTTTCAGACAACCAGATACTCAATTAGGATTTTTATATAGTGATTGGTTAACAATGGGGATTTTACAATCTTTAATAGTTTTAGGGATTTGTATTACAATCTATATCAACAGAAAAAAAATAATAAATAGTTAATTTTAACTATTTATTTTCACTTCTTTACTATAACCAGATTCGATAGCTAGTTCTACAATTTTATTTTTTAATAAATCTAATCTCCAGCCATGTCTACTCGCAAAATTTTCTATTTCTGCATCTCTTTGTTCAGGAGTACAAAATACAAAAATTCTTTTTAGGAAAGGTTTAGGAACTTGGATAGCAATTAGTTGAAAATAATTCTCTTTGCAGCTTCTTGAACAAAAAGCCTTACTCATAGCAATCTTTTTTTTGCAAAATGGGCAATGCGACATTATTTCTTACCTTTAATTATTAGTTTGTAGAACTTTGCATTACTAACATCTTGAAGAAATTTTGGATCAACATCATGTAAAGCTATAATATCAATAACTTTACCATCCATAAGCCAACCTCGACCTGTGTCTTCAATCTTTTGATTCTCAAACATTTCAATAAGTTCTTCTTTTGGTATGATCAGTTCTTGCATATTATAACTTTTTTATTTAGATTTTGCAAATCATAATGTCTAATTATTTTTTAAAATATCAATCGTATAACCCTTATTTGAATGGTTCTTAATAATTTCATAATAAGTTTTTTGTCTAATTTTATTAACAATATTTCTCATAGTATAGATTGACATATCTTTACCTTTCCATACTACATCTTTTATTGTATCATAATCTGTAATTTCATTTCTTTTTGTAATTAATAATTTTAAGAAAGATTTTTCTAATCTAGTAAAGTCAATTAAAACTCCACCTGATTTAAAAAATTGGTCTCTATATTCATCAAAATAGATACCATTTTCAAACTCAATTTTATCACCTCTTTTAGTTTGGTTTAAACACATAATTACAGCTAACTTAACATCTTTTGCTCTTAAAGGCTTTGATAAAAATGTATAAGCACCTGAATTAATTGCTGTAACAATATTTTCATTGTCATCAGAACTAGAAATAACTATTTTCGGTAATGTTGGAGCTAGTTGAGATAACTCTGAACATAATTCTGAAAAAGAAACACCTTCAATATCAGCATCAATAATTGACATATCATAATTGTTTGAACAAGCTAAAGATAAAGCTTCAGACATTGTTGTCGCAATTTTTAACTCTTTAAAATAATCGTCAAACTCACTTTCAATAGTTTGTTTAACTGCCAAATCGCTACTTATAAAAAGTAACTTTGCATTGTACAATTTTCTTATATTTCTTACTGTTTTTAACATAATATAACTCTTTAATAATTGGTTTAAGATATAATAATAACAAAAATTTCTTTATTTGTCAAAATAAAATTATAAATTAGATAATTTTTATCTTCATTTTAGTTCTTGCCACGAATTTCCTATTGCAACTGACACTTTTAAAGGAACATTCAATGTATAGATACTCTCCATTATTTCACGTATTTCTTCAGTAAAACTTTCAACAAATTCATCTTTTATCTCAAAAATAAGTTCATCATGGATTTGTAAAAGCAATCTCATCTTATCGTTATTTTTATATTTTTTATAAATTTTTATCATTGATAATTTTATTAAATCTGCAGCACTTCCCTGAAATAAGGTGTTTACAGCTTCTCTTAAATAAGCAGCTTTCATCATAGCATTTGCAGAATCAAAGTCAAATAATCTTTTTCTATTTAATAATGTTTTTACATAACCATTTGTGTAAGCAAAATCTTCAATTGATTTTAAATAATCTTTTACACTTTTAAATGCTTCAAAATATGAATCGATATAAATTTTAGCCTCTTTAGATGGAATCCCTAAAGTATCACCAAGTTTTTTGCTTCCCATTCCATATAATAATCCAAAATTTATTGATTTTGCAATATTTCTTTTCTCTTTAGCTAATTCTGCTCCAAAAATTTTTACAGCAGTTTGGTAGTGGATATCTAAATTATTTTTGAATGCTTCAACTAAAGCCTCATCTTGACTAAAATGAGCTAATAATCTTAACTCTATTTGAGAATAATCAATTCCAACTAACTTATATCCCTCTTTTGGAATAAAGGCTTGTCTTATTTGTAATATTGAGTCACTTCCAACTGGAATATTTTGTAAATTTGGATTTTTTGAACTTAATCTTCCTGTTGCAGTTCCTGTATGTAAAAATGAAGTATGAACTCTATTATCTTCATTTTTTAATCCAAGTTCCAATAATGGTTCTATATAAGTTGATTGAAGTTTATAAGCTTCTCTATATTTTAAAAGTAAAGGAATTACAGGATGTTCATTTTCAATACTACTCAAAACAGCTTCATCTGTACTGTAACCTGTTTTTGTTTTTTTAGATGCTGTTAAACCTAAAGTTTCAAATAAAACAACACCTAATTGTTTTGTTGAATTAATATTAAACTCAACTCCACTTATTTCGTGGATTTTTGAAGTTAGTTCACTAATATATTTATTACTTTTTTCTTTATACTCTTTTAGAAGTTCAACATCAATTTTTATTCCATTATTTTCCATTTCAGCAAGAACATAAATAAACTCAAATTCTACATCAAATGCAAGTTTTAAAATCTCTTCTTCATTTTTTTCTTTAAAAATCTCTAATTGTCTATTAAATAATTTTAGAGTCATTAAAGCATCTTCTGCTGCATATTCACAAGCTTTTGATATTTCTACATTTGAAAAATTCTCACCTTTTTTTACAACATCAGAGAAACTAATCATTTTATGTCTAAAATGTTTATCAATTTGATAATCAAGCCCTACTTTTTCATTTGTGTTTAAAAGCCAAGATAAAATCATCGTATCTGCATAAAGTTTTAATTCAACATCAAAATTATGTTTTATTATTTGATAATCATATTTAAAATTTTGTAAAACTAATTTATATCTATTTAATTGAATAATAGCTTGACGTGCTGCTTCCATTGATATTTGATTTCCAACACCTAAATATGAATGTGCAATTGGAACATAATAAGCTTTATTTTCTTCATAAGTAAAAGAGAATCCTACAATTTTAGCTTTTGTTACATCAATATCTGTAGTTTCTGTGTCAAAAGAGATAATAGAATCTCTTGGAATTGTGTTTATAACTAAAGATAAACTATGTTCATTATCAAGTAAAATGTACTCTACTTTATCCTCTTTTTTTTCTACCTCTTTGGGAATTTCTGTTTTATATCCCATCCCATTTTTATTTACTTTTTCTAAAATTTTGTGCATATCATATTTAACTAAAATATCACTAATTTTTAAAATTGGATTTTCAAGGGGTAAAATAAACTCTTCAAGATTATCAATCATATGACAATCTTTTGATAAAGTTACAAGTTTTTTAGAGATAAATGCCATCTCTTTACCTTCAAGTAATAACTCTTTTGTTCTTTTTTTACTTATATTTTCAATATTTTCATAAATATTTTCTAAAGTTCCAAACTCTTTTATAAGTGCTTCAGCAGTTTTTGCTCCAATTCCTTTAACTCCTGGAATATTATCAGCACTATCACCTAAAAGTGATTGATAATCAGTAAATTGTGAAGGATGAACTCCATATTTTTCAAAACATTTTTCTTCATTTATGATAACTTTTTTTGTTGGGTCAAATAAATAAATTGTATCATCATCTATTAATTGATACAAATCTTTATCGTGAGATACAATTCGAACTTCCAAACCTTTTAGTTTTGCATCAAAAGCAATTGATGCAACAATATCATCTGCTTCAAAACCTGTTCTAATTGCTGTTTTAAATCCCATTTGTTCAATCCAAGAGATTGCAATTGGAAGTTGTTTTAGTAAATCTTCTGGAACATCCGGTCTGTGAGCTTTATATCCATCATAAAGTTCATTTCTAAATGTATTTCCTTTTGCATCAAGTGCAAAAACAATATAATCTGTTTGAAAATCTTTTCCAATATTTGATATAAAATTAATAAAACCTGTTAGAAGTCCAGTTGGGAAACCTTCTCTTGATTTTAAAGGAGGAAGTGCAAAATAACTTCTAAATAAAAATCCAAATGTGTCTATTACGGTGATTGTTTTTTTCATAAATTCTTCTCTTTGCTTGTGTTTAGTCTTTTTATATTATAATAATGTCACTAAAAATAAGGTTTTACTACAAAAGGAACATAAATGATAATTATACCTGCAAGATTAAATTCAAGTAGATTTGCAAACAAAATAATGGTTGATATTTTAGGATTACCAATGGTAATTAGAACTGCTCGTCAAGTTAGTAGTTTAGATAAAGTAGTAATCGCAACAGATAGCCAAGAAGTTATGGATTTAGCTTCACAATATGGTTTTGATGCTGTTCTTACTTCAACTTCTCACAATAGTGGAACAGATAGAATAAATGAAGCTGTTAATATTTTGAATTTAAGTGAAGATGAAATTATTGTTAATGTTCAAGCAGATGAACCATTTATAGAACCAGAAGTTGTACAAACGGTAATAGATAGAGTAAAAAAAATAAAAGAAAATGATGAAAATATTATGATAACTTCTTGTTTTAAAGAGATAACTTCTGAATTAGCAGATGATCCAAATCATGTAAAAGTAATTTTAGATGAACACTCAAACGCAATATATTTTTCAAGAGCTAAAATCCCATATCATAGAGACCATCACGAAGTTTCTAATTATAATGGACATTTAGGAATTTATGGATTTACAAAAAAATCATTAAATGAATTTTGTAAATTACCTTCATCAAAATTAGAAAATATAGAAAAATTAGAACAATTAAGAGCAATTGACAATGGTTATAAAGTTGCAATGGTAAAAGTTGTTTCTAAATCTTTTGGAATTGATACACAAGAAGACTTAAATAGAGCTCTTGAAATTTTTAAAAAATAATTATCAAAAGTGCTTTATAACTTAATCTTATAAGTAAAGTAATATTAAAGCACTTTTATGTAAAACTTGTGTAAAAGAATAAAAATAAGGGTGATTCTATGCATTATGATGTTTTCATCATAGATAATTTTTTAAAATTTAATGATTTTAAAGAGTACTCTTCAAAAAAAATTAGAAATGTAAATATTTCATTATTTCCAAATTTTGAAGATATGATTAATGAAATAGAGTTTGTTGATGTACTTATCGTTCATATAGATTCTATTGAATATTACAATATCATTGAAAAATATTTAAAAAACGACCCTTATATTATTTTTATTATAAATGATAACTCTGATTTAGCCAAAATATCAAATTCAAGAAAATTAGATATTTTATATGAACCACTTGATTTTTCTAAATTAACTTCAAAAATAGAGTATTTTACAAATAACATCAAAAATCATATTTTGTTAAAAAATGAAGAGGATTTTTCAAATTCAATAATAAACAATATAAATAATCCTATTTTTTCTGTAGATAAAGAACATATAATCTTTGCAAATGATCATTTTTATGAACTTACAAACTGTTATTCACTTCAAGAATTGAATCAAAAATATAAAACGGTTAAAGATATTTTTGAAAAAGAAGAAGGTTGTGTTACAGATATGGAAAAAATTTCTTCTAATAAATTAGAAGAGAAAAAACTAAAAGTATGTATAAAAACTGGAAATAAAAAAAGATTTTTTTCTATCCAAAAAATTCACTTATCTCACAATGATACAAATATAATTATCTTAAATGATATAAGCCATGAAGTAGAACATAAACATGAACTTTATAAACTTTTATATACTGATAATTTAACAAAATTCCCAAATCGTGCAAAATTGATAGAAGATTTACAAAATAATGGTTTAAATTTACAAGCTGTTTCTTTGTTAAATATCAATTCATTTAAAGAAGTAAATGATTTTTTTGGGCATAAAGTTGGAGATTCTATCTTAATTGATGTTGCAAAACTAATTTCAAAAAAAATACAAAATCATAAAAATCTAAAACTTTATAAATTCCCTTCTGATACTTATTGTGTAGTAAATACAGAAGAATCAAGAGATGAATTTGTAGATTTAATAAATGAAATAATTGAAACAATTTATAAAAATGTATTTATTTTTGAACATTATGAAATTGATATTAGAATGACAGCTGGAATTTCATTTTCAGATAAAAACAATAAATTAATCACAGCTGATATTGCTTTACAAACAGCAAAAAAAGACCATAAAGATTATTTGATTTTTTATGATGAACTTGATAAATTCCAAGAATATGAAAATAATATGTTTTGGACTAAAAAACTAAAATCTGCTTTTATAAATGACAATATTGAAGTATATTTTCAACCTTTAGTTAATAATGAAACTCTAAATGTAGATAAATATGAATGTTTAGTAAGACTTATTGATGAAGATGGAAAAGTTGTAAATCCATATTTCTTTTTAGATATTTCAAAAAGGTCAAACCAATATACAAAACTTACAAAAATTGTTATTGAAAAATCATTTAAAAAATTTGAAAATTTACCTTTTGAGTTTTCAGTTAATATTTCTTATGAAGATATTGAAAATAGTTCATTTTTAGATTTCATAAAAGAGATGTTAAAGAAATATGATGTTAAAAATAGAGTCGTTTTTGAAATTTTAGAAGATGAAAATATTAAAAACTACAATTTATTGATATCATTTATTGATGAAATAAAAAATTTAGGTTGTAAAGTTGCAATTGATGATTTTGGTAGTGGATATTCAAATTTTGAGCATCTACTAAAAATGAATGTTGATTATTTAAAAATTGATGCTTCATTAATAAAAAATATTGCTAAAAACGAAAATTCATATAAGATTACAAAAACAATTATTGAATTTGCAAAAAATCTAAATTTGAAAACTATTGCTGAATATGTTGAAAATGAAGAGATTTTTAATATTGTAAAAAATCTTGGAGCAGATTATTCCCAAGGATATTATTTCTCAGCTCCAATTGCAGAACCTAATATTAATGAATTTAAAGAAAAGAAAGAAAAATGAACAAAGAAATTTTAAAAGATATCTCAGTTTTATATGTTGAAGACGAAAATGATGTTAGAGAATTTACTTCAAAATTATTAGGTTCATTACTAAAAAAAGTTTATGTAGCTCAAAATGGTTTAGAAGGATTAGAATTATATAAAGAGAATCAAAATGATATTGATTTAATAATTTCAGATATAAATATGCCAAAAATGAATGGTTTAGATATGTGTGAGCAAATTAGAAAAATAAACAATGAAATGCCTCTTGTAATAACAAGTGCTCACAATGATACAAATTTTTTAAGAAAAGCTATTGAAGTAGGTGTAAATACATATGCCATGAAACCTATTGATTTGTACCAATTAATAGAGAGTATCATAAAAGCAATGGAGCCTATTTTATTAAAAAGAAAACTTATTGAATTAAATTTATCATTAGAGAGCAAAATAGAACAAGAAGTTAGTAAAATTAAATCTATTTTAGATGCTCAAGATAATATTATTATCGTTACACACAATGAAAATATCACAAATGTAAATAAAAAATTTCTTGACTTTTTTGAAATTAAAGATTTTGATGATTTTACTTCTAGTGGAAAAAATATTTTTGATTTTTTTCAAGAAGAGTTTGGATTTATTACTAAAGAAAAAATAAATAAACAAGAATCTTGGATTCAATATATAAAAGATTTACATGAGATTGATAGAATTGTAAAAATAAAAAATTCATCTAACGAAGAAAAAATTTTTGCGATAAATGTTGACTTTTATGAAAACAAAGATAATTATTATGTATTTTCTTTAACAGATATTACTAAACTAAAAGAGAAATCAAACTTACTTGAATATCAAGCAAGCCATGATAAATTAACTGGTTTGTTCAATAGAAATAGATTTGATGAACTCTATTCTAAAGAGATAAAAAGAGCAAAAAGATATGAGAATAATTTGTCAATAATACTTTTTGATATTGATGATTTTAAAAACGTAAATGATAATTATGGTCATCAAATTGGAGATGAAGTTTTAATTGAAATCTCAAAAATACTTCTAAATAATGTTAGAGAACCTGATATTTGCGTTAGATGGGGAGGAGAAGAGTTTTTAATTTTACTTCCTCAAACAAATTTAGAAGGTGCAAAAGCAGTTGCAGAAAAGATTAGAGTAACAATTATAGAAAAACCTTTAACAGAAAAAAACTTACCAATATCTGCAAGTTTTGGAGTATGTCAAATGGATGAAAATGATGATGATTTTTCATTGATTTCAAAAAGTGATAAGCTACTTTATTTAGCTAAAAAAAGTGGGAAAAATATAGTAATAGCTCAATAAAGCTATTTCTATATCATTTAAAAATTAAAATCTTCACCTAAATAGTGTTCTCGAACTCTTGTATCATTTTTTATTTCTTCACTTGTTCCACTTGCAAGTAAAGCCCCTGCTTTCATAACATAAGCTCTATCACATATTTGTAACGTTTCTCTTACATTATGATCTGTAATTAAAACTCCAATATTTATTTTTGTTAATTGGTGAATAATCTCTTGAATATCTTTAACAGCAATTGGGTCAACTCCTGCAAAAGGTTCATCCAGAAGTAAAAATTTTGGATGAGAGATTAAGGCTCTTGCTATTTCTGTTCTTCTTCTTTCACCTCCTGATAAAGAAACTCCTTTTCTTTGTCTAATTGGCTCAATATTAAACAGTTCAAGTAACTCTTCAACTCTTTTATGTTGTTCATCTTTATCTTTTGTAATAATTTCAGCTGCAAGCATTAGATTATCTTCAACAGATAAATCTTTAAAAATAGAAGACTCTTGTGGTAAATATCCAATACCTTTAATTGCTCTTTTATGAAGTGGAAGTGCTGTAATATCTTTATCATCAAAATAAACATTTCCACTTGTTGGTTTTACTAATCCACAAACCGTATAAAAAGTTGTTGTTTTTCCAGCTCCATTTGGTCCTAATAAACCAACTATTTCCCCTGAGTTAACTTCAAGTGATATTCCATGTAAAATCTGTGTTTTTTTGATTGTTTTTGTTATATCTTTTACTTCTAATTTATGCATTTATTTTATACAACCTTTTATTGTCTTTTTTTTCAATTTCAACTAAAATAACTCTATACCCATAATCTTTTAGTATTGTTTCTAGTTTCTCATCACCCCACTCTACAAAGTGAATTCCCTCTTTTTCAAACTCTTCTAACATACCAAGAGAAATAAATTCTTGTAAAGTTTTATTGTAAACATCATAGTGAAAAATATTATTTGAATATATTGCTTGTAATGAAAATGTAGGAGAAGTAACCAAATCACTTAATCCCAAAGATTTTACATAACTTTTAACAAGTGTAGTTTTTCCACTTGCTAAATCACCTCTTAAAATTATAATAGTATCTTCATTTTTAATAATATCTTTTAGCTCTTTTACTAAAACATCTAAATTTGTTAATTCTAATTCAAACTCTTTTTTCAAATTAAACCTTAACTTAATTGTTGAGATACTTTAATAATTTGTTCTAATTTTTCTTGAGCAGCACCACTTACAATAGCCCATCTTGCCATCTCAATTCCTTCTTTAAAATCTCTTGCTTTTTCATCAACAATCATTGCAGCAGCAGCATTTAATAAAACAATATCAAGTTTTGCTCCAACAATTTTTTTAGATAAAATATCTCTTGTTAGTTTTGCATTAAACTCTGGACCTTCACCTACAATATCCTCTTTTGAAGCCATTGGAATTCCATAATCCTCAGGATTTATCTCTAAATCTGTGATTTTTCCATTTATTAAAAGTGTTGCATAAGTAATATCTGAAACTGAAATTTCATCCATTCCATCGTTTGATGATAAAATCATTGCTCTTTTACTATCAAGTAAATCAAGAGCTGTTGCAATTCTATTTATATAACTTTTATCAAAAACTCCAATAACTTGTTTTGTAACACCAGCTGGATTACATAAAGGTCCTAAAATATTCATAATAGTTCTATGTGGAATTGTTTTTCTAACAGGTGTAATATATTTCATTGCTGGATGGTGATTATTTGCAAACATAAAACCAAAACCTGTTTCTTCAAGCATTTTTGCAGTGTTTTCTAAACTTAGATTTAGATTTATTCCCAAAGCTTCAAGCATATCAGCACTTCCAGATTTACTTGTAACACTTCTATTTCCATGTTTTGCCACATAACATCCACAAGCTGCTAATAAAATAGACACTGTACTAGAGATATTAAAACTATAACTTTTATCGCCACCTGTTCCTACAACATCAATTGCTTTTGCTCTTAAATCTTCATGTATAGGAAGTGGAATCAGATGGTCTCTCATAGCACTAGCAGCACCTGCAATTTCAGAAGCTGTTTCCCCTCTTTCATAAAGTTCTAATAAATATTCTCTGATTTCTTCTTGACTTAATCTATTTTCAAAAATATCATCAAATTTTAATTTTGTTGTATTAAACATTAGTCTATCCTTTGCACATATTCTTCTATTTTTGATTTAGGAGTTGATTTTGTAACAGGAATTTGTAATACCTTAAACTTCTCACTCTTTTCAAGATATTTAATCTCTATAATATCTCCAACTTTTACTTCTTTTGCTTTTTTTACAGCTTGGTCATTTATAAAAACAACTTTATGTTCAAGCATATCTTCAGCAACTGCTCTTCGTTTTGTAATATTTACTGCATTTAAAAATTTATCTATTCTCATAAGATAGATTATAACTAAAATAAGCTAAATGAGTCTTTTAATATTTTTTAGATAAAATAAATGTAATTATTTAATAATTTTTATCTTTGGAGTTTGATGCGAATTAAGTCTTTGTTTCTATTTCTTTCTAGTTCCCTAATACTTCAAGCAAATGAATATAAGTTTGATTTATTGGATGATATCTTTGATTTAGATTTAGAACAACTTCAACAGATAAAAGTAAACTCTGCTTCAAAATATTCACAAAACTTAAACTTTACTCCAGCCAAAATGATAGTAATTACAAAAGAGCAAATAGAACAAAGAGGTTATAGAAGTATTGATGAACTTCTAAATGATTTGCCTGCTATTCAAATATTAAATCATGCTGATAGTGGAATTATGAATCAAATTGGTATTCGTGGAATTATGGGGAATAACTATTTCAAAATTCTTCAAGATGGAATAGAAATCAACCAAACTGATGGTGAGATAATGAGTGTTTCTATGCAATATCCGCTTTTTGGTATTGAAAGAGTTGAAATACTTTATGGAGCAGCTTCTGTTATTTATGGGGCTGATGCTATGAGTGGAGTTATAAATCTTATAAGTTCAACAAAAGAGAATGGGCAAGCAGGGATTTGGGCAGGAGAGCGAGGTTATAAATATTTTTATGCAACTCAAGCTTTGAAATTAGATGAAGGATTATTCTCTTACAAAGCTCATTTTCACACAGACCAAGATTATAATTTTGATAAAGAGTATCCATATGATTATTGGGGAAGTGGTTCTTCTGATTTTCAACCTCAAGAGACAAAATCTTTAAACCTAAAATATGCAAAAGATGGTTTTGATACAGGAATAAATTATAGATATTTTTCAGAATCAACTTTAACTGCAATGAATGGGAAAAACTCACTCTCAAATGTCTTTGATAAAGATGCCAACTTAAATAGTGAACTATTTAGCACATTTGCAAGATACAAAACAACAATTTTTAATGAAATTGAATCTACAACAACTATAAGTTATAAATCAACTGAACTTTTAAAAGATAGTTATTTTAGAAATATTTATACCTCTTATGAACCAGGATACAAATATTCAAAATCACAAAGATATGCAATTGAAGAGACATTAAATAAAAATTACAAAAATCATAATTTTACTTTTGGAACTTCTATAGAATGGTTTGAATCAATTCCTATGACTTATGATTTACCAACTCAATCTTTATCAAATGTCTATATAAAAGGTTCAAATAATGAAATAGAAGCACCTATTTATGATGAGAGTTGGAATAATATTGCTTTTTATTTGCAAGACCAAATTACTTTAAATGAAAACTTTCAATTATCAATTGCTGGTCGTTATGATGTAAATTCTTCGTATGAATCAAATTTTAATCCAAGAGTTGCTTTAATTCATTCACAAGATTCTTTAACTCAAAAATTAATATATTCACAAGCTTTTTTAGCGCCATCAAACTACAATAAATATAAAATTTATGGAACACCTCTTGAACCAAATACTTTAGGAGATGGAAATAAATATCAAACTGATACATTTAGAGTTGCAAATCCAGATTTAAAACCTGAACAAAGTAAAAGTTATGAATATAATTTAGATTTTTTATTAAGTAAAAATGATTTAATCTCTTTTTCTATTTATTACTCAACAATTAAAGATTTAATTTTAATTGAAGAAAAAATGCCGGAACAAAGTAACTATATTGAAGACACTACTATTTTAGACCCAAGAGGTGCTAATAATGCAGCTAGTTCTCAAATTTATGGTAGTGATATTTCATATAATGGACACTCATATTTTTCAGGATATGATTTAAACTATTGGTTAAATTATAGTTATATTGATGGAAGAATTGACTATGAATATGATTATGATTTGCCTTTTTTAGCGCAAAATATTTTTAAAGCAGGAACAACTCTTAAAGTAAAAGATTTTACTTTAACACCTTCTATTAGATGGGTAAGCCCAATTACTGCTTCTTATTATAAAGATGGTGAATTAGCAAGGGTTGATAGTTATTTTATTAGTAATCTTTATAGTAGTTATTCTTTAAATAAAAAAGAGAAATTATCATTAAAAATTGATAATTTATTTGATACACACTATTATGGTGTAAGATATAACACTTCATCAAAATATGTTACACCACAAAATACAAGAATGGTATCATTAGCATATACCATTAATTTTTAGGGAAAAAATGAAAATATTTGTTTACATAATTACTATATTTTTAATTGTTAATAATCTTTTTTCAAATGAAATAAAAGAAGAACAAGTAAAAGTTGCTTACGTTTATAATTTTTTAAAAAATATATCTTGGCAAAATGAACAAAAAATTGATAAATATCGTTTAATGATAGTTTCAAAAAATGATACTTTAAATAATATGTTTTTGATGTTAGCTTCAAGAAAACAACTAAAAGATAAAAATTTAGAAGTTCTGATTTATGATGAAACTAAAAAATATAAAAATATTCAAGCCATCTATATTGATGAATCTTTTATAGAGATATATGAAAAACTATTTTTTGAATATGATAAAGAGAATACTTTATTTATCAGTGATGAATATGAAGATAAAAAACAAGTTATGATTAATTTATTAAAAAATGATACTAAAATCAATTTTGAAATAAATAAAGCAAATATTTTAAATCGCTCATTGGAGATTTCACCAAATCTTATACTTTTAGGTGGAACTGAAATTGATGTTGCTAATCTTTATAAAACTTCACAATATGCATTAAAAGAGCAAAAAGATACTATAAACTCATTAAATCAAAAGATTGAAACAAAAAATTTAGAACTTACATCTAAAATTAAAGCAATCGAAGAACAAAAAAATATGATTGCAAATCAAACTAAAAATATCAAAGATTATGAAAATAAATTAAATATTCAAACTAAATCTTTAGAAGAACAAAAAAGACAATTAAATGAAATCTATAAAAATATTGAATCTCAAAAAGAGAAATTATCAAATGCTATTTTAGAAGTAAAAGATAAAGAAAATGTTGTTCAAGAACTTATAAGTTTACAACAAGAGAAACAACAAGAGTTTGAAAATGCAAAACAAACTTTAGAGTTTTTAAATTCTCAAATTGAGGAACAAAAAAACAATTTGTTGTTAAAAGAGGTAGTTATTGCTGACCAAAAAAATATAATTGCCACTTTAGTTGTGCTATTTATGATTATTGTAATTCTAGGATTAAATGGAATAAGACAAAATAGACTTCTAAAAAATCTATCTCAAACTGATTCTTTAAGTAGTTTATACAATAGAAGATTTATGTTAAATAAACTTGAAGAAGAGATTTCAAAATATAAAAGGTACAAAATTCCTTTTTCTATACTTCTAATTGACATAGATTTCTTTAAAAAAATCAATGATTCATATGGACATGATAAAGGGGATTTTGTTATTAAACAAATATCAAATTTAATGCAAAACAATATTAGAAATACTGATATTTGTGCAAGATGGGGAGGAGAAGAGTTTTTGATTTTAGCTCCAAATAGTGATTTAAAAGCTGCGTTAACTCTTGCAAATAATCTAAAAGAGCTTATAGAAAAAACAAATTTTGATATAAAAGATTGTGTAACTGTTAGTATTGGTATTTCAACCTTTAATGAAAATCTAAATCAAGAAAACTTACTAAAACTTGCAGATGATGCACTTTATAAAGCTAAAGAAAAAGGAAGAAATAAAATTGAATTTATGTAATTAAACCTGCTTCGATTACACTTTCATTACAAATCATTCTTCTGTTTTTAGGCTTTAGTTGAATTACAACTTATTTTCGTTAAAATATCACCCTTAAAATAATGTAACCATAGGATAAATTTATGAGTAAAAAAGATGTTAAAAAAGTAGTTTTAGCGTATAGTGGAGGTCTTGATACTTCTATTATTTTAAAATGGCTTCAAGATGAATATAAAGCTGAAGTTATCACTTTTACAGCTGATTTAGGTCAAGGTGAAGAAGTTGAGCCTGCAAGAGTTAAAGCAATCGCTTGTGGTATCAAACCTGAAAATGTATATATTTTAGATATTAAAGAAGAGTTTGTAAAAGATTATGTTTTCCCTATGTTTAGAGCAAATGCAATTTATGAAGGTGAATATTTATTAGGAACTTCAATTGCTAGACCATTAATTGCAAAAAAATTAATTGATATTGCAAATGAAACTGGAGCAGATGCAGTTTCTCACGGAGCTACAGGAAAAGGAAATGACCAAGTTAGATTTGAAATTGGTGCTTTAGCATTAAGACCTGATATCAAAGTTATTGCTCCTTGGAGAGAGTGGGATTTAAACTCAAGAGAGAGTTTACTTGAATATGCAAGAAAAAATGGAATTGAAATTTCTCAAAAACACGTTGATGAAAATGGAAATCCAAAAGTAAGTCCTTATTCTATGGATGCTAACTTACTACATATCTCTTATGAAGGTTTACATTTAGAAAATCCAAATAATGAGCCAGAAGATTCAATGTGGTTATGGACAACAGCTCCAGAAAAAGCTCCAGATGCACCTGAATATTTAACATTAACATATAAAAATGGTGACCCAGTTGCTATTGATGGTGTTGAAATGTCTCCAGCAACTTTATTAGCTAAATTAAATGAATTAGGTAATAAACACGGTATTGGAAGAGTTGATATTGTTGAAAATAGATATGTTGGTATGAAAGCACGTGGTTGTTATGAAACTCCAGGTGGAACTATCATGTTAAAAGCTCACAGAGCAATCGAATCTATTTGTTTAGATAGAGAAGCTGCTCACTTAAAAGATGAGTTAATGCCAAGATATGCTAAGTTAATTTACCAAGGATACTGGTTCTCACCTGAAAGAAAAATGCTTCAAGCTGCTATTGATGCAACACAAAAAAATGTTGAAGGTACAGTTAAAATCAAACTTTACAAAGGAAATGTAACTGTTGTAGGAAGAGATTCAAAAATGTCTTTATATAACGATGCTTACTCAACATTTGAAAAAGATGAAGTTTACAACCAAAAAGATGCAGAAGGATTTATCAGACTTAATGCATTAAGATTTATCATCGCTGGAAGCAATCCGAACAGAAAATAAGCTAAAAGTGGAATTTCCACTTTAGCTAAACCTATTTTCCCCTCTTCTTTTTTCTTTTTTCATAACCAATTTGTAACTGTCACTCAACTGTAATTTTTCAACATTAGAATAATCCATCTTATCAGTGAGGAAAGTATGGATTACTTAAAAGATTTAGAAACAATCGTAAATATAAACTCTTACACAAAAAACAAATCAGGTGTTGATTTAGTCGGACAAAAAATGATAAGTTGGATTGAACCTCTTGGATTTAATACTTCTATTTTTACAAGGGAAAACATTGGTAATCACCTGCTCTTTTCCTCCCAAAAAAAATCTGGCAAAAAAATTTTACTTCTAGGACATAATGACACAGTTTTTCCTCCAAATAGTTTTGAAGGATTCAAAGAAGATGAATTTTGGGTTTATGGACCTGGAGTTTGTGATATGAAAGGTGGAAATATTGTTGCTTTACAAGCTCTTAGAAATATTTTTAATCAAAATAAAAAAATCTTCAACATTGATTTGCTTTTAGTTTCTGATGAAGAGACTGGAAGTGATGATTCAAAAGAACTTACAACATCTATTGCCAAAGATTACGATTATTGTTTTGTTTTTGAAGCAGCTGGAATTAATCTTGAAGTTGTAACTCAAAGAAAAGGAGTTGGAACTTTTACAATTACTATTGAAGGAGTTGCTAGTCATGCTGGAAATCACTATGATAAAGGTGTTGATGCAAACTGGGAAGCTAGTTTCAAACTTCAAGAACTTGTAAAACTTACAAATTTAGAACTTCAAACAACTGTAAACGTTGGAAAAATCACAGGAGGAATTGGAGCAAATACAATCTCTCCAAAATGTGAACTACTTTTAGAAATCAGATATACATCAAATGAAGAGAAACAAAGAGTTTTAGACTCATTAGAAAAAATAGTAAACACTTCATATATAAAAGGCTCAAAAGCAACTTTAAATGGAGGAATTCAAAGGGATGTTATGGCTGAAAATAAAGAACAACTAAAATTTATACAAGAGTTAGAAAACATAACTAATACAAAAATCTTAAAAGAAAAAAGAGGTGGAGTTAGTGATGCAAATATAGTTGCAAGTTGTGGAGTAACAACTCTTGATGGTTTTGGTCCATTTGGTGATGGAGACCATACAATAAATGAAAGAGCATTAAAAAGTAGTTTTACTTCAAGAATAGAACTTATGACAAAAATCTTAAATCATTTTCAAAAACATATATAAAAGGGGAAATTATGGCAAAAAGAAATATTGGAATGTGGCTTTATCAAAATAGTGGTGGAGATGTTATTCAAAAAAAGATGATTAAAAAGTTAAAAGAAAGAGAGATCGAAGTTTTACCTAATATCAATCTAAAAGATGCCTTGGCTAAAAATGGTCATATTATTTATGAGATGAAAAATAAAAATCTTAAACTAGATAAATTAGATTTATTCTTCTCTTATAATGCAGGAGAACAAACTCCATATCAAGTATATTTATATAAGGCTCTAAATAGAATTATTCCTATGATTAACTCTTATGAAGCTTTTGAAATCAGTGAAGATAAATTTCACACTTCTTTTCTTTTAAGAAAAAATGGAATTAGAACTGCTGATTATAAACTTTGTAATAAAGATGATACATATAGACTTCAAAATATTATGCAAAAATGGGAAAAAATGGTTTATAAGCCAGTTGATGGATGGGGAGGAATTGGAGTTACAAAAATAGATAATATTGAAGCTTTAAATATGTTAATTCCTTTTTTAAATCAAATAAATCTAAAACATTTTTATGTTGAGAAATATGTAGATTATGATAATACTGATTATAGAATAGATATTGTAGATGGGCAATTTGTTGGATGTTATGGAAGAAAAGCTGCTACTGGACATTGGAAAACAAATGTAACAAGTGGTGGAAGTGTTTTTTTAAGAGAAGCAAATGATGAAATAGTAAATCTAGCTATAAATGCAACAAAGGTATTAGGTCTTGATATTGCGGGAGTTGATATTATTTTTGATAGAAAAAAAGAAGAATATATAGTTTTAGAAGTAAATGGAATTCCAGCATTTGCAACTCCTGAACAAGAAAAACTAGGTCTAAATTTCAATGATAAAAAAATTGATTTAATTGTTGATTTAATAGATAGAAAAGCACTGAAAAAAGGATAAATAACATGAAAAAATTACCTAAAATTGGACTTTTATATCTGGATTATGTTTTAAGATTTTTTGATAAATCAAATTTCAAAGGTTGGGATAACAAAATTGAATCGGTTGTTTATCATTGGAAAAATGATAAAGAGAGATTCATAAAAGAGGTAAAAAGAAAAAAGATTGATATTTTAGTTGGAAATATTCCTGCAACCGCTTATGATACTTTTGTACAAATAGCAAAAGAGTTACCAAAGGTTAGGTTTGTTCCCTCAATAGAGAGCCAATTTCCAAATAAATCAAAAGAGAATGTAACTCTTTTTTGTAAAAAATATGATTTATCAATTCCAAAAACAAAAATCTTTTACAATATGGAAAAAGGTTTAGACTATTTAAGAAATAAAGCTAAATATCCACAAATAATAAAAAGAAGTTATGGACCATCAAATTATGGTGGATATTATGTACATAAAGCAAATAACTATCAAGAGGCAAAAGAGTTACTTGAATTAAAAAAATACAATCCAATCTATACACAAAATGCAATCAAACTAAAAGATTCAGGAGATATTAGAGTTATGTTAATTGGGCATAAACCAGTTTGTGCATTTTGGAGATATTCAGGAAAAAATCAATGGATAACAAATACTTCACAAGGAGGAAGTATGAGTTATAAAGATGTTCCTATGAATGCCCTTGAACTAGCTGTTAAAGCCTCAAAAGCTTCAAAAGCTGAATATTTTGCTTGCGATATTGCAATTGATGAAAATACAAATAAAGCTTATATTTTAGAGTGTGCAACAGCTTTTGCAGCTTTCCCATATATTAGAGATTGGATTTGTCAATATTTGATGTGGGATTTTTCAAAAGGAAAATATAAAAAAACTCATATTCCCCTATTCTCTTGGGAAGAGTTAGGAAAAATTGATTCAAGTCTACTTAGAACTCTAAGACATATAACTTTTGGTAAATATACTCAAAGTTATGATGGAGAAAGATTTATAAAAGATAAAGAAGATATTTTTGAAATGGAAATAACAGAAAAATCAAATGAAAATGATATGCCCTTTTCGAATATAGATAATTGTGCAATAGAAATTGACAAAGAAAATCCAAAACAAAACGATTTTTGCCCTAAAAAAATAGATTTTAATAAAGCTAGTTTAACTGATTTGATGAGTTTATATGGGATGGAAGAGGATTTAGCAATTGAAATTAAAGAGTATTTACAAGACAACATCATAACTGATTGTTCTGATTTACTTGAACTTGAATCAATAGATGAACAGATGCTTAAATGTTGGGAAGAGCATATTGATGATATGAGAATTGATATAAATAATAGTACAAAAGAGGATTTGAAAAAAATCAAAGGTATTGGAAATAAATTAGCCAAAATAATTTTTGAGTATAAAGAACTAAATGGTCAATTTAAAAGTATAGAGGATTTAAAAAATATTGAAGGTATTGGAAAAAATAAATTTGCCCAATTAAAATCAAGATTAAAAGTAGGAGAATAGATTTTGAAAAGATTGTATAGGTCCTACAAAGAATCAACAAATATTTTCAATGATTTACAAGAAAAATATCCAAATAATTTTAAAATAGAATCAATTGGTCAGACGTGGGAAAAAAGAGAAATTTATCTTATTACTCTGTCTAAAGATATAAAAAAAACTCATACTAAACCAGCACTTTTTTATACAGGAACAATTCACGCAAGGGAGTGGATTGGGCATGAGTTAGCAATTGAGTTTGCGATTTATATTTTAAAAAATTTAGAAACGGACCCTAGTTTACAAATATATCTAAATGAAAGTACAGTTTATATGGTTCCTTGTGTTAATCCTGATGGATATGAGTATTCAAGAAACCATTTCTCTTTTTGGAGAAAAAATAGAAGACAAAATGCAGATGGAACCTATGGAGTTGACTTAAATAGAAATTTTCCAATAGGATTTAATAAAAGCACAATTACAACTTCAAATGTTTATGGTGGACCTGAACCCTTTAGTGAACCAGAAACAAGGGCTTTAAGAGATTTTGTTTTAGCTCATCCAAATATTACTATTGCACTTGATTACCATAGTCAAGGAAATGTATTTTTCCCAGCGCACGATTTTAGACATGAAGATACTTTTGATACAACTGATATGAATACACTTTGTGCAAATATGGCTGAAGAGATAAGAAAAATATCAGGTCATGAATATGGAATTCACCAAGGAAAACCACCAGCAAAACTAATAGGTGGAAGTGGAAGAGAGTTTTATTACTCTTTAGGAATTATCTCAACTGTAGTTGAGGTAGGAACTAGAAATATTAGTGATTATATGCAAGATTTAAGTGAAAATATAAAAGAGCATATTCCAGCACTTATTTATGCTTTAAAAGAGGTTGATAATTATGCTAAAAATAGTTCTATAAAAAGAGTTGAAGAGTTTAATATCACACATATTGGCTCAAACCATGTGACTTTAAAATGGGAATATGAATTAAATGAAAATATCTATTTTGAAGTTTTTAGAAGTACAAAAGATAAACAATATTGTAACTCTTCAAATCTAATAGCAAAAACAAAAAACTTAGAATTTAATGATATAAATCTTTTTTCAAATAAAAATTATTACTACAATATTCGAGCAGTAGATAAAAAAACAAATCAAAAATCACCCTTTTGTCCACAAATAAAAGTGCGAACTTTAGTTGAATATGATGAATTTAGCAGAACCTATTATGCAAATGCAAAAGGTACAGGTTATGTTGCTGAAAATCTAAACAATAATGCAAAACATTTTGGAATAAACTCTTTATTTGTTGGTGTTGATGATGATAAAGGAGTTTCTTATGCAATTGTTTCAATAAATGTAAAATCTCTTCCTTTAAATGCCATCATAAAATCTGCAACATTTAATTTATACCCAATAAATAGAGTTTCAACAACTATTGAAAAATATGGTGAATGGAATGTTGGAATTGTAAATCAAGACACAATGGGTGATATTACAAATTTTGAAGATGTACAAAATATGCAAATTACTCAATATATAGGACGAGCAACTCAATCTTTTCAACTAACCCAAGGAATTTGGAGAAGTTGGGAGTTATCAGGTTTAGAGTGTATAACTTTAAAAAATTCTATTAGAAAAGATAGTATTGTTTTAAGAATTGAAGGACCAAAAGAGTTAAAAATTGGAAGAACAAAACAGATGATGCAATGGGATATTGGATATGGAAAATTTGGTTTTGGACTAAATTATCGTCCAAGACTTGAATTAACTTTTACAGTTGAACCAACTATTACAACTTTATATCCAAAAGAGATTTTTACCTTTAGTAAAAATGAGATGAAAAAAGATGAAATTAGTGCTGGATTTGATGAAAAAGGAAATAAAATCTACTCTATTTTTGAGTTTAACCTCTCCTCTCTTCCTCCATACAATGACACAATGATTACTAAAGCCTATTTTGAACTAAACTCTACAAAAATATATATAAAAGATGATATGAGATTTCATCTTGAGTTTATTGATGAACACTTTGAAAAAAACTATGAAGCTATTACAAATAGAGAGGTTATTCAAAATATTGGTTATGATATTAGTGCAAATGAGTTAAAAAACAATCAAACTCAATACTTTATTTTTGATTCATTTTCTGAAATAGTTTTAAATGAAAAACTAAAAGATAAAGCAAATATCGCTTTTGTTTTAAAACCAACTTCTGCTCTTAAAACTCTAAAAAATAAAAAAGTATCTTGGGAAACAAAAAATATAAGTTTATCTCCAAAACTAATAATTGAACATATTGTAAAAAGAAGATTTCCTGTAGAAAAAGTTTCAAATGCTTCATTAGTTGTTGAAAATGGAAAAATAAAACTTACTTGGACAAATCCAAAAGATTTAGATTTTGTAGGAGTAAAAGTTATCAAAAATCCATTTAGAAAACCTCTTTCTTCTCATGATGGACAAAAACTTTATGCAGGAGTTGATGAATACACCTATGATGATTTTGGAGCAACTGATATATCAAAGTATTATGCAATATTTACTTATGATAATGTTCCAAATTATAGTGAACCAATAATAATAGAATATATACCAAAATAAGTTTCCTTTGCTATAATAATTTCAAATTTAGCTAAGGAGAGAGCTGTGATTTTAAAATTTAAAGAGTTTTACCCAGAAATTCATCCAAGTGCTTGGATTGCACCAAGTGCTGATTTAATAGGAAATATAAAAATTGGTGAAGATTCATCTGTTTGGTTTGGATGTGTAATTAGGTCTGATGTAAATGAAGTAAGAATCGGTAAAAATACAAATATTCAAGATTTATCTTGTATTCACACTGATACAAACACAAAAACAATCATTGGAGATAATGTAACTATTGGTCATAAAGTTATGCTTCATGGTTGTACTATTGAAAATAATTGTTTGATTGGTATGAGTGCAACTATTTTAGATAATGCTGTAATTGGAGAAGGAAGTATAGTAGGAGCAAATTCACTTGTAACTGCTGGAAAAGTATTTCCACCAAGAAGTATGATTATGGGAAGTCCTGCAAAAGTTGTAAAAGAGTTAACACAAGAAGATGTTGATAAACTTATAGCTCACGCTGGTCATTATGTAGAATATAAAAACGAATATAGATAAAAAATAATAGGTTTAAAACCTATTATTTACATTTAGAGTACTCTTCTTTTAATTTAGAATATAAATCATCAAAACTTACATCATCCATTTTTTCAAGTAAAGAAACCATTACAACATTATCTTCATTTCCATTCCAAACTTTTATATAATGCCCTTCTTTATATCCATTATCTTGTCTAAATTGATTTAAACAATTTTTACCAATATAAAGTTTTTGTAACCAAGTAAATGATAAACCTGAAATTTTACAACATCTAAAGAATTGGTCTATAAATCTTTCTATTCCACTAAATGAAGGCATATTTCCCGTATCAATTGCTAAAGCTATATAAGATAATTTTTCAGCTTCTTTAACCATAAGTTTTACATCAACATCTTCAGAAGCTTCATAAATACAATGAGTATTTGATAAAGAGACTGCTTTTGGAACATTTGTTTCTTGTAAAATATAAGACATTAAAAAATGCCAAATATCAACAAGTTCAACGTGAATATTATTCATATCAGGAGCTGAATTGATATTTTTCCAGTGTTTCCATGGAGTTGATTCAATCAACTCAGCAACTTCCATATGAATACATCTAAGCCAGTTAATCTCTTTTCCAAATTTATTTAAACCTAATTCCCAATTTTTACCATTTGTAGAGTCATTTAATTTTTTTTGTAATAAAAACATCTCTTCTAATTTATGTGGAAATGATGAAGCCTCTTCTAAAAGTGAAGCTAAAGGTAAACACTCTTCTATTACAGTATCTAAAGCCCAATTTGTTGGTAATAACTCTTTTTCACCTTTTAAAAGATGTAATAAAAGTGATACCATATAAGGAACTTCATTTTTTTCTTCCCAATTTATAACATCATCTGATGTAACTCCAGAATATTGTATAAAATCTTCAATTGTTAAAAAACCTAATGCTTTTATACTCTCTTTAAAATCTTTATATAACAAACTTAACTCCTATTTTAGTGGTAATTCAATAATAAATTTTGTTCCAACTTCAGTATTATAAACATCTATTTTACCAAAACTATACTGTTCAATTATAGTTTTTATCATATATAATCCTAAACCTGTACCATTTTTATTGCTTTTAGTTGAGAAATAAGGTTCAAAAATCTTATTTAAAAAATTTTTACTTATTCCACCTGCATTATCTTCAAACTCTATATATAATTTTTTATTTTTTTCATAACTATAAATATTTATAAATCTATCTTTTATTTCTCTTTCAATCATAGCATCACAAGAATTTTTTGCTAGATTTATAAATACTTGTACCATTTCATTTAAAAATAATTCAATTTTTGAAGTAGATTCATTTTTATATCTGATTTCAACAGAATTTATTTTAAATAAATATGTTAAAAAATCCATAGATTTGTTTATAACATTTTCTATATAAACTTCTTCTTTTTTCTTATTTGGTTTAAAATAATCCCTAAAATCATCAATTGTTTTTGACATATAATCAAGTTGCATTGAAACTTGAGAAACAACATCATTTAACATCTCATCAGAAATTTCACCTTGAATCTCTTTTAACAAAGGAAGTTTTTGAATCAAAATAGAAACAGCTTGTAAAGGTTGTCGCCATTGATGAGCAATCATACTAATCATTTCACCCATTGCAGCGGATTTAGATTGTTCTACAAGTAAATTTTGTTGATTTTTTAACTCTTTTTGAGAAGTAATATCTTCATTGATTGCATCATAACTTGTAATATTTCCATTATTATCAAAATTTGGATGAATAGTGGTTTTAAGCCAATAAAACTCACCATTTTTCTTTTGATTTTTTATTTCTCCTTGCCACATTTCACCCGATTCTATAATCTCTTTAATAGTGGCAAAAAACTCATCTTTCATATCAGAATGTTTTAAAAAATCAAAAGGTTTTCCTATTAATTCAAAAGATTCATAACCTGAAACTTTACAAAAAGCATTTGACACACTAAGAATTATTCCATTTGTATCAGTTCTTGACATAATCACATATTTATCAACTATATCTATTGATTTGTTTAAAGCACTCTCTATTTGAGAAATAGATTTTGAATAAATATCCAAAAGAACTGAAAAAATCCTTTCAAAATTAAAATTAATTTTTTCAATTAATTCAATTGTTTCCATTTTTATTTTGAAAAGAAAATCAATTAAAGAGTCTCTAAAAGCAGAAAAAATTAAAAAAAGTTCATTTATTTTAAAATTTTGTTTTTTTAAATATTTTAAAAAATCAATTACAGCAGAATTTTTTTCAGTCTTTTCATCTTTTTTTATAACTGAAATAAAATGTTCAACAACTGCAAAAGAGTACCTTCTTATGAATAGATTTTCATCTAATTCATAATTTTTTATAAGCTCTATTACAGTAGGGAAAGAGATCCATTTTCTTATAATTGCAATTTTATTTTTTTCAATTTGTTCAATAAAATTTTCCATGAATTATCTTTGAAAATTTTTTAAAGTGAAAAATTTACAATCTTCACCACTTGAATTTTTAACAGTTATAGAAGGTAAAACAGCTGTTTTAAAACCATAAGCTTTACAGCCATGTGGTCTGTTTGCTTCCCATGTAACAAAATAGTAAACACACTTTTGACAAACTATTCTATTTTGCATTTTCTATATTTCCACTTTACTTTGTATAGCTTTTGATAGTGATAAAATATCTACATTTTCTAAACTCACACCAGTTGGTACACCTTGAGCAATTTTTGTAAATTTAATATCAAAATTCTTTAGTTTATCCTCGATAAATAGAATAAACGCATCATTTGCAATAGATGGTGTAATTGCAAAAAGTATATTTTTAACCTCATTATCTATTATAAACTTTTGTAAAGAATCTATAACATCTTGGTCTAACTCTTCAATTACAAAATATCTACCATCAAATTGATTTGAATCTTCAATTACAAAAATATCTTTTGCACTTTGAACAATACATAATTTTTCATTATCTCTTGATTCATCTAAACAAAATTCACAAATTTCATGTTCACTCATAGAGCCACATCTTGAACATTTTGTTATATTTTTTAGAGCATTTTCAATACTATGAGCAATCTTTATTCCACAGTAATTGTCATTCATAACAATATGATAAGCTAAACGTAAAGCTGATTTTTTACCAATAGTAGGTAATGACTCAAAAGCTTCAACAAGTTCGTAAAATTTTTCTAATCCTTTATTCATGGCGGAATTATATCTAAGATTTAACTATTTTTAGATAAAATCGCGACTTACATAAATTTTTATTAGATTATTTTTTAGGGAGATAGAAATTGACTGAAATTGATTATTATGAACTACTAGAAGTTAGTAGAGGTTCAGATAAAAGTACAATCAAAAAAGCCTATAGACAAATGGCTATGAAATATCATCCTGACAAAAATCCAGGTGATAACGAAGCAGAAGAAAGATTTAAAGCTATAAATGAAGCTTATCAAGTATTAAGTGATGAAGAAAAAAGAGCTATTTATGACAAATATGGTAAAGCTGGACTTGAAGGTCATGGGCAAAGAGGTGGTGGATTCTCTGGTGGATTTGATGATTTAAGTTCTGTTTTTGAAGAGATGTTTGGATTTGGTTCAAGTTCAAGAGGAAGAAGACAAAAAAAATCATATAACTATAACTTAGATGTTACTATTGAAGTTAAATTAGAATTCAATGAAGCTGTTTTTGGATGTAAAAAAGAGATAAATTATAAGTACAAAACAGCTTGTAAATCATGTTCTGGAACTGGTGCAAAAGATGGGAAAATGGCTACGTGTTCTACTTGTAACGGACATGGACAAGTTCATTCAAGACAAGGATTTATGACTTTTGCACAAACTTGTCCTAGATGTGGAGGAACTGGTCAAGCAGCATCTGCTTCTTGTAAATCATGTAGTGGAACAGGTTTTGATGAAGTAAAAGATAACTTTAAAGTTGATATTCCAGAAGGTGTAAATGATGGAATGAGAATTAGAGTTTCAAATAAAGGAAATATCGCACCTGATGGCTCACGTGGAGATTTATATTTACAAGTAAAAGTAAAAGAGGATTCTCATTTTGTAAGACATGATGATGATATTTATTTTGAAGCTCCAATTTTCTTTACACAAGTTGCTCTTGGAGGAAAAATAAAAGTTCCAAGTTTAAGAGGAGAACTAGAACTTGAAATTCCAAAAGGTGCAAAAGATAAACAACAATTCACTTTCAAAGGTGAAGGTGTTAAATCTGTTCAAGGTTATGGAAAAGGTGATTTAGTTATTCAAATAAAAATTGAGTATCCAAAAGAGTTAAATAGTGAACAAAAAGAACTTTTAGAAAAATTACAAGATAGCTTTGGAATAGAGAGTAAACCTCATGAATCAATATTTGAATCAATGTTTGATAAAGTAAAAAAATGGTTTTCATAAAAAAATAAATTGATATATTAAAAGGGAAAATAAATGAACAAATCATATTTAGAAAGTATGCCTGATACTAATGGTTTTTTTGGTAAATTTGGAGGTTCATTTATTCCTCCAGCTCTTGAAAAGCCTTTTGAAGAGATTAAAAAAGCTTATGAAGAGTTAAAAAATTCTCCTAAATTTATAGAAGAATTAAAATATGTTAGAAAACACTACCAAGGAAGACCTACGCCTATTTCTTTTGCCAAAAATCTAACTAATTTTTGTGGTGGAGCAAAAATCTATCTAAAAAGAGAAGATTTAAACCACACTGGTGCTCATAAATTAAATCACTGTATGGCTGAAGTTATTTTAGCTAAACATCTTGGAAAGAAAAAAGTAATTGCTGAAACAGGTGCTGGTCAACATGGTGTTGCATTAGCAACTGCTGCTGCTTATTTTGGATTAGAATGTGAAATTCATATGGGTGAAGTTGATATTGCAAAAGAGCATCCAAATGTAGTTAGAATGAAAATTCTTGGGGCAAAAGTAGTACCTGCAACTCACGGATTAAAAACTTTAAAAGAAGCTGTTGATTCTGCTTTTGAAGCATATTTAGCAGATACACAAAACTCTATATATTGTATTGGTTCTGTTGTTGGTCCTCATCCATTTCCTATGATGGTTAGAGATTTCCAAAGTGTTATTGGATTTGAATCACGTGAGCAATTTTTAGAACATGAAGGAAAACTTCCTGATGCAGTTGCTGCTTGTGTTGGTGGGGGAAGTAATGCAATGGGAATTTTTTCTGGATTTATAGATGATAAAGAGGTTGAGCTTTATGGTGTTGAACCAATGGGAAAAGGTGATAAAATTGGTGAACATAGTGCAAGTTTAACTTATGGTGAAGAAGGAATCATGCACGGATTTAACTCTATTATGCTAAAAGATAAAGATGGAAACCCAGCTCCTGTTTACTCTATTGGAAGTGGAATCGATTATCCATCTGTTGGTCCTGAACATGCTTATTTAAAAGAATCTGGAAGAAGTAAAGTTGGTCTTTGTAATGATATTGAAGCTGTTGATGCTTTTTATAAATTATCTCAACTAGAGGGAATTATTCCAGCTCTTGAGTCAGCTCATGCAGTTGGTTTCGCTATGAAATTAGCAAAAACTTTAGATAAAGACAAAACTATTTTAGTAAGTCTTAGTGGTAGAGGTGATAAAGATATTGATTTTGTTATTAATAACTACCCTATTCCAAACTCAAAATTTTAAATTAAGGAAAATTAATGAAAGTTGAATATGCAGGACCAAAACCAATTATAGATGAAAAAGGGATTTTTTTTAAAGATGGTAAAGAAGATAAATTTGTATATTTAACTTTTGCTATTGATATTCTAAATTCAATAAATCACCCCTATGAAGAGAAAAAAGTTTATTCAAATCAGATAAATCATAAAAATTTATCATCAAATGAAATTTTAGATATTCTTTTAAAATTTCATCCTAATTTAGAAAATACTATGAATACAGAAATCTCTTCTTATTTAATACATCTAGATAATGAAGAAAAAGAGATAGAAAATAGAACTACTTTATCTGATATTGAAAAATATGCATATATTTCAAATCTAAGATTAATGAAAAACTATAAAATTCAAAGAGCAAAAAATAAAATCTTCTATTTTCATTGTATTCAAACAATTGTTGAATTAATAATTCAACACAAAATTAAAAAACTTGAGATACCATTTAATGAAAAGTTTTGGCATATTTTACAAACAATTGAAGGTGAATTAGCTAGACATAGAATTAGTTCAAAATTAAAATTAACTAATGAAAACGACAATTTAAAATTACATCTATTTATAAATATTTTTTAAAACTGTTTTATTAAATTTTTATTAAAATTTTCTAAATCTTGATATTTAGAAATAAGTTCTTGGTATTGTAAATAGTAATCATTGTATAAAAATGAATAATCACTTTTTTCATCTTTATACTTATCATAACCTCTTTTTGAACTTTGAGATAAAGCACTCAAAAAATTAAAAGAGTTTACTTTTGTTAATATCTCATCTAATTTATCTTGAGATATTACATCAGTTGAATTTGTTTGAGAATTGTTTATTTTACTTGTAATTGAAGAATCCAACATATCAAACAAACTACTACTATTTGAATTTAAAAATATATTTTTATCATTGTATCTATCAGTTAAATAAGAGTATCCCAAATTAAAAGGTTTTCCTAAAACTGTGTTAAATAAAGCTTTTGATAAATTTTCATCACTTGAAAACAAAGTTGCAAGTCTTAGATTTTTTGCCATATTTTTATCATCTTCACTAACAAACAAAGTTTCTATCTCTTCTAAACTTATACCTTTTATATTTTCATATGTTAAAGCATTTGTTCTTGAAGTTTTATTTTCATTTCTAACATCAACTAATTTATTTAAAAAACTATCAACTTCTTGTTTTATT
This sequence comes from Arcobacter ellisii, assembly GCF_003544915.1. Taxonomy (NCBI): domain Bacteria; kingdom Pseudomonadati; phylum Campylobacterota; class Epsilonproteobacteria; order Campylobacterales; family Arcobacteraceae; genus Arcobacter; species Arcobacter ellisii. Next base: position 1,526,822 of record NZ_CP032097.1, read on the forward strand.
GCAGCATCTGATTTTTGAATAGTTGAAAGCAAAATATCATAATTTGAATTTATCATCAGTTGCAATCCTCTTTTTTAGATAAATATTTTAATTCTGAACAAGAAAATCCTGCCTCTTTTCTTGCATTAAAATTCAAATCCATTTTTCTTGTAGTTGAGCCTGGAAAAACCTCTTCAATTATTTCTAAATATGTTTTTTCAGGCTCTAAATTCAATCTTTCACACTCATATTTAAACCAAATATCACCTTTTTTAACATGACTTACTTCTTCTTCTAAAATAACTCTTAATGCTTCTATAAACTTTATATTAAATTCATCTCTATTTGAATTTAATTTTTCCATAATTTTTGGATTTTGGTCAAGTCCATTTGCTTCAAGATATCTAGGAACTGCTGCCATTCTTCTTAAAAATTCAGGAGTAGCTTCCATTGCTTCAAAAAGATTTTTATGAACAGGAAAATCTCCATAAACTCCTCCAAGTTCACTTAATAACTCTTCAAGCATTAAAAAATGCCTAATCTCATCATCCGCTACTTCTAACCAATCTTTATAAAATTGTATTGGTAAATTTTTATATCTTAAAGCTGCATCCAATGCTAAATCAATCGCTGAATACTCAATATGCAAAATTGTATGTACTAAATATTTTTTTCCTTCAATAGTTTTAAAATTTTTTATCGGAGGTAAAGCTGTTGGTTTTACAATTTCTAAAAAAGTAGCATATGAAGGTTTATCAAATTTATAAGGCTCATAAGAATCATCAAAATAAAAATCTCCATCTAAAAATTTTTCATAAAAATCTCTAAACTTTTCAATTTTATTTTTAGGCTCACTTGTGAATAAAATTTCTTCAAGTGTTTTAAAATAATCCATAAATAACCTCTTTTTTGATATAATGAAATAATTTTATCAAAGTAAGGTTTAAAATGGATATAAAAGTACAACCAATGGGTGACTATCAAACTAATTGTTATATCGTAACAATTAATGGAAAAGATATAATCATAGATCCAGGGGTTAATGCACTTTCTTGGCTAAAAATGTACGCAAAAAATCCAATAGCAGTTTTAAATACACATGGACATTTTGACCATGTGTGGTCGAATCAAGCTGTAAAAGAAAATTTTGGAATAAAACTTTACACTCCAAAAGATGATGAATTTATGTTAACATTAGATCCATATGGATTAGGAATGCCTCCTTCTTATGCTGATGTTCTTGTTAATCCAGATGAAGAGTTAGAAATAGAGGGAATAAAAATAAAATTTCATCATTTTCCAGGTCACACTCCTGGTTGTAGTGCTATTCAAATTGACAAACATTTATTTAGTGGAGACTTTATTTTTAAAGGAACTATTGGAAGATTTGATTTTCCTAACTCAAATGCTATGTTAATGAAACGAAGTTTAAATAAAATTTTACAATGGGAAGAAGATTTTCATATTTATCCAGGGCATGGGGATAAAACGACATTAAGAAATGAAATTCCTTCTCTTAGACAATGGGAAAAACATATATAAAAAGGCTTGATTTATGAATTTATCTTGCGAAACAATTATAAATGAGAATGAAAAATTAAAACTTTCTGATTTAGAAAAAAGTTGTTTAAATATTTTTGATTATTTAAACTTACATCACAAAATAGAGTTTCTTAAAATTGATATTAAAAAAAATGAAAAAATAGAAAATCTATTTTCATCTTGTGATATCAAAACAGATTATTTCATAAATACTTTAGATTTTAAACAAAATTGTGACACTGAAATAATCTTTAGTTTTTTATCAAAAACACAAGAAGAATATGAATCAATTAAAGAAAATCTAAACTTCATAAAACTCTCTTTACAAATATTTTCACAATCTTTATATAACAAATATATGGAAAAAACTCTAAGTGAGATGTCATTGGTTGACCATGTTACAGGGTCATATAATAGATGTTATTTAAACAATTATGTAGGAAATCTTTTAAGTTTATCAAATAGAGAACAAAAGAAAATTGCATTTGTTAAAATTGCAATTGATCAGTTTAAAGCTGTAATTGATGAATTTGATTATGAAATTGGAGATAAAGTTCTAAAGGCTTTAGCTCAAACTTTAAAAAATAGTGTTAGAGAATCTGATATAGTTATCAAAATTTCAAATGACGAATTTTTAGTTATTTTATTGAACATTATTAATGAAAACAATGCTATACTCATCACTGAAAAACTTATTAATAACTTCAGCAAAGAAAAAGTAGTTATTAATGAAGAGACAAAACAAGTATTAATGAAGACAATTTGTGGTGGAATATCTATTTATCCAGATAATGCAACAACAATTGAAGAAATCATAAAAAAATCTGACATTGCTCTATATGAAGCTAAAAATAGAGGTAGAGGTCAAGTTTTTTTATTCAATGAAGAAGATACAAATAAAATAGATTTCTTTTAGGTAAAAATATGAAAAACAAAATTCTTGAACTAATTAAATTATCTGCTACAAATGAAGATGCTTATAAATCTTTAGTTACTATTTTTAACCTATATGAACAACTTCAATATGCTACAAATATAAAACAATTAGCAGAAGATATTTTTACTTGGTTAAACAAAGAATTTAACATTGACAATATGATATTTTCGCTATTTGATATAAATAAAAACACAAAAGAAGAGATTTTAATAAAAGGTCAAGAGTTTTTTTTAGATGATGATTTATCTCATTTTTTTATTATAACTACTCACACAAGTTTAAATGCTACTGTATCATTTTGTGCAACCTCAAAAGTTCATCACAAAATTTTAGAAGAGAGATATTCTATTATTGAAGCTGCATTTTTTCAGATTTCTCCTATGGTTCAAAGTGCAATTCTAAAGAAAAATTTTATAGATTCATCTTCTTTAGACTCTGTTACAAATGTTTATAATAGAAATTATCTTATTGATAATCTAACTAAACATCTTAGAATTTCAAATAATAAACAAAATGAAATATATTTCTTAATGATAGGAATTGACCATTTTAAAGCTGTTATTGATGAGTTTGATTATGATGTTGCGGATAAAGTTTTAATTGAACTAGCACGTGTAATTCACTCAAATATAAACGAATTTGATATGGTTGGAAGATTAAATGGGGATGAATTTTTAGTATCTATTTTAAATAATGCAAATGAATATCAAGCATGTGAATTAGCTAAAAAAATCATTTCAGATTTTGCTTTAGTTGATATAGTTGTAAATGAAGAAACAAAACAAATCTTGAAAAAAACTATTTGTATTGGATTTGAAATTTATAAAATAGATTCAGATACTACAATTACAGAGTGTATAAAAAATGCTGATATTGCTCTATATGAAGCAAAAAACAAGGGTAGAAGCCAACTTTTTAAATTTAGTGATTTAAGTGCTGAAGACACAATAGATTTATTTTAATCTATTGTATCTTATCTTTTTTATAGTACTTTTCTAGCTTTTATATAAACTCTTTTTGGAGCTGGATAACCTTCAACTGTTTTTGTTTTATCATTTTCATCTAAAAAATCTTCTAAACTTTGGTCAAAAGACCATTCTGTTTTTCTTTGTTCTTCACTTGTTGTTACAGTTGTTGCCAATACTTCAATATTTTCAAACCCTGCTCTTTCTAACCAATTTTTCAAAGCAGGAATTGTTGGAATAAAATAGATATTTGGAATTTTTGAATATCTTTTATTTGGAGTTAAACAAATCTCATCCTCTCCATCAATCATAAAAGTATCAATTAAAATTTCACCTTTACTATTTAATCCTCGTGCAAGTGATTTTAATGTTCCAACTGGGTCAGGTCTATGATATAAAACTCCAAGCATAAAAATAAAATCAAATTTATGATTATAAAACTCTAAATGTTCAACGCCCAACATTTCATAAACAATATCTGATTTTACAAAATGATTTATAAACTCAAATTGGTGTAAAGTAAGTGGTGAGGGATCAAATCCAATTAATCTTTTTGGTTTATCCTCAAGCATTCTAAACATATAATAACCATTGTTACAACCAATATCTGCCACTACTTTATCTTTTAAATTAAAATATGGACGAATTAAATTATATTTGATATTACTTTGCCATTCACTATCAATTTCTAAACCAAAAACTTTAAAAGGACCTTTTCTCCAAGGTATTAACTTTTTAGCAGTTTCAACTATAACTTCATACTCATCATTTGTTAAATCTTCTTTTTTACCTACACTAAACCAATCACCATAATCTATTTCTAAATCAGATTTTTCTATTTTACAAGCCTCTTGAAGCTGTAAATACCAAGGTTCAACATTTTTCCAAGTACGACATTCTTGTTTTTTATTTTGTAATATTTCTAAATTCATGGCGTAATTATAAATTTTTAAGATAAAATTCCATCTTAAATTAATAAAGATAACACAAAATTGACATTTCATTAACGCTGAGTTAACCTCTAGTTAATATAATCGTCAAAATTAAAAATTTAAAGGATATTTTTTGAAGCTTACAAATGTCTTATTTTCATTTAAGACTACATTGATTTTACTTGCTTTATTAGCAATTGGAGCGGGAGTTGCTACCTTTATAGAGAATGATTTTGGTACATCTTCAGCAAGAGTTTTGGTTTACAATAACCTTTGGTATGAAACTGTTCTTGTATTAACTACAATCAATTTAATTGGAATAATTTTTAAATATAAAATGTGGAAAAATAAAGCTAGATTTATATTTCACTCATCTTTTGTAATTATTCTAATTGGAGCAGGTATCACTAGATATGTTGGATATGAAGGTATTATGCAAATACCAGAAGGTCAAACAGAAAATAAAATGCTTTCACTTGAACCTTATTTACAAGTTACTATAAAAGATGGTGATAAGGTTTACTATCAAGAATATCAAAAAGAGTTTACTTCTTTACTTTCAAGTTTAAACAACTTTTCACATGAAATAAATTTTGGTGATAAATCTTTAACGCTAAATTATAAAAATTTTATGTTTGCAAAAAAAGAACAAGCAAAAATGGGACTTTTAAGTGTTCAAGCTATTTATAATGGACAAATCCAAGATATTAGACTACCTGGACTTAGAGGGCAAAAAGGAATAGCTAGAGACTTAACTTTTGATAATATAGCTGTTACTTTAGAGTATGGTTCTAAAATTGTTGATTTACCTTTTTCTATAAAATTAAATGACTTCCAACTTGATAGATATCCAGGTAGTATGTCACCTTCATCTTATGCATCTGAAGTTACAGTTATAAAAGAAGATGGAAAATCTTATGATTATAGAATTTTTATGAATAGAACTTTAAGTGAAGGAAATTTCTTATTTTTCCAAAGTTCATATTTCCCTGATGAAACAGGAACTGTATTATCAGTAAATAATGACCCAGGAAAATGGCCAACTTATTTAGGATATTTTTTATTAACACTTGGATTACTTTTAAATTTCTTTGATAAAAAATCAAGATTTTGGAAATTAACAAAATTTGTTAGTAATAAAAATCTTGCATCAATTGCAATTATTTTTGCCTGTACTTTTAGTACAGTTTCACTTAATGCTGCTGAAAATCAAACTGAAGTTGATAATACAGCACAAACTGTTGAATACTTAAATAAATTAAAAGATGAATCTTTACAAACTGCTGATAAATTTGGTCATTTAGTTGTACAAAGTAATGGTGGAAGAATGAAACCATTAGCAACTTTAAATAGAGAAATTATTCAAAAATTAAGTGGAAAAGCGTCTGTTTTAGGAATGAGTGCTGACCAATTAGTTTTAGGTATGTTATCTAAACCTGATGTTTGGAAAGATGTTAAAATGATAAAAATCCAAACACCAAAATTAAAGAAATTTTTAGGTGTTGATGTAAATGAAAAATATATTGCTTTTTCTGAAGTATTTAGAAATGGTGAATATTTATTAGCAGCTGAAGCAGAAAAAGCTCTTCAAACAAAACCTATTGAAAGAGGAACTTACGAAAAAGATATTATTAAATTAGATGAAAAATTAAATATTATGTATTCTGTATTTAATGGTTCATTATTAAATATCTTCCCAAAAGTTAAAGATGCAACAGCTCAAGATGATAATTCAAAATGGTATTCTCCTTTAGAAGCAATGCAAACTTTTACAGGACAAAATCAAGCTGCTGTTGAAACTATAACAAGAGGTTTAGTAAACTCTATTGTTGAAAATAAATGGGAAGATGCAGATAACTTTATTAATATGATTTCAATATATCAAGAAAAAGTTGGAGCAGATGTAATGCTTTCAAAATCAAAAATTGATGCAGAAATTTTATTTAATAAAATTGATATCTTCTTCAAATTAACTTTAGCTTACGTACTTCTTGGTTTTGTAATGCTTGTTGTGGCATTTATTGTTATTTTCAAACCAGAATTTCAACCTAAAAAAATCACAACTTCATTTTTTGTGATTTTAGCAATTTTATTTGCTTTACAAACTTTTGGTATGGGTTACAGATGGGTTTTATCAGGACACGCACCTTGGTCAAATATTTATGAAACTTTAGTTTATATTTCTTGGTCAGCTGTTTTTGCTGGAGTTATTTTCTTTAGAAAATCTCTTTTAGCTTTAAGTGCTGCTGTTATTATTGCTGGAATTTTCATGTTTACAGCTCACTTAACAGATGTTGACCCACAAATTACAAACTTAGTTCCAGTTTTAAAATCATACTGGTTAACAATTCACGTTTCAATTTTAACAGCATCTTATGGATTCTTTGGACTTGGAGCAATTTTAGGATTCTTAACATTAATTATGTTTATTTTTAGAAAAAATAGACCACACCTTGATGATATAATCAAACACGTTACAGCAATTAATGAAATTGCTTTAATTATTGGACTTGCAGCTATTACTGTTGGAAATTTCCTTGGTGGAGTTTGGGCAAATGAATCTTGGGGAAGATATTGGGGCTGGGATCCAAAAGAGACTTGGGCTTATGTATCAATCGTTGTTTATGCATTTGTAATTCATTTAAGATTTGTAAAATCTCTAAATACTCCATTTGTATTTGCAACAGCCTCTTTATTGGCATTCAGTTCAATTTTAATGACATATTTAGGAGTAAACTTCTATTTATCGGGAATGCATTCTTATGCAACAGGTGATCCTGTTCCAATTCCTACTTGGGCATATGTAACTGTAACTATAGTTATAATTACAATTTTACTTGCTTTTAAAAACAGAGATTTAAAAGAGAGTATCTAAACAAACAATTAAGGAGTTAAGTTATTTAACTCCTTAATAAATTATTTTTTTCTTATAAAACCCTGTTTTTAACTTTTTAACATCATTTTTTTCATATAATCCCTACTTTAAATTAAATCTTAGGTAAACAATGCATAGTGATAAATTAAAGAATATTATAACTTATACAAAAAACTTTAATGTTTTGTATATAGAAGATAATCTTGATGTACAATTTCAAACAAACAAAATGTTATCTTCATTTTTTAAAAAAATTGAATTAGCAGATAATGGAAAAATTGCCCTTGATTTATTCAATAAAGAGTGCTTTGATCTAATAATTACAGATATAAAAATGCCTTTGGTTGATGGTATATCTTTTATTGAAACAGTAAGAATAAAAAATAAAAAAATTCCTATAATTGTACTTTCTGCCCACGATGACAAAGAATATTTTATGAAGACTATTAATGAAGGAATTGATGGTTATATTTTAAAACCTTATACTTTGGAACAAATTGCAGAAACTTTAGATAAATTGATTGACAAATATGACTTAAAAAAGAAATATGATAATAGAGTCAAATTAAAATATGGTTTTGTTTGGGATAAAACTACTAATCAATTATTAAAAAACAATGAAATAATAAAACTATCAAAATATGAAAGAAACCTTTTTGAACTATTTCTTCTTACAAATTGTGTATCAAAGACTTATGATGAGATTGAATACAATTTATTTAATAATTATGAAGATAATACAAAAAGATTGAGAAATTTAATAACAAGACTAAAATTAAAATTAAATTGTGATTTATTTGAAGCAGTTTACTCTTTTGGATATACTCTAAAATATGAAGAAGAAGAATGAAATTCATACTTCTTTTTTTCATTCTTTTTACTACTTTTTTAAATGCAACAAATAATATAAATCTAACAAAAGAAGAATTAGAATTTCTCTCAAAAAATCAACCTTTAAAATTACATAACGAACAATATTGGCCTCCTTATAATTTTAATGAAAATGGTATTGCCAAAGGTTTTGTTATAGATTATGTAAATCTTTTGGCAAGAAAATTAAATATCCACGTAAAATATATTTCAGGTCCATCATGGGACGAATTTGTAAAAATGTTAAAAAAAGATGAAATTGACGCTATTATAAATATGTCAAGCAGTCCCCAAAGAGAAAAATTTTTTAATTTTTCAAATGTTTATCATTCTGCTTCTAACGCAATTTATGTAAAAAAAGGAAATGAACACTTAGATACATTAGAAAAACTAGAAGGTAAAACTATTGTAATGACAAAAGGTTTTTTTGCTCAACAATATATAGAAAAACACTATCCAAATATAGAACAAATCTTAGTAACTGATTCTGTTGAAGCATTAAAATTGCTCTCTTTAGGAAAAGCCGATGCAACAATTGATAAAAAAAATGTAATGGATTACATAATTTCAACAAAAAATATTTCAGAAGTTGTACCTACAAACTATATTGATGATAATAAGTTAGTTAGTCATATAAGTATTGCTACCTCAAAAAACAAACCTCTTTTAAATTCAATATTTATAAAAGCTCAAAATAGTGTTACAGATGAAGAGTTGTTGAATCTAAAAAGAAAATGGTTTGGTACAACTGAAATTCATAATGAAAAGAATTTTTTAACTAATGAAGAAAAAACTTACCTTAATAATAAATCTGTTATAAAAATGTGTCATATTATAGATTTAGAACCTATTGAATTTTATGAAAACAATGAAGTTAAAGGTATAAATATTGATTTATTAAATTTGATTGGGAAAAAACTTAATATCAAATTTGAGAATATAAAAGTTTATAATTATGAAACTGCTATAAGATATTTACAAACTGGTGTTTGTGATATTTTACCTACAACACAAGAAGATACAAAACTTAAAAATATTGCACTTTTTACCAATCCTATTTTAAGTTATAAACTTGCGATTATAACCCAAAAAAACAAGCCTGTTGTAGAAAGTATAGATGAAATTTTAGACAAAACAATGGCTAAAAAATCAACTTCTGAAAATATTGATTATTTTAAATCAAAATATCCAAACATTGATATTTTTGAGACTTCAAATGATTATGAAACCTTAGAAGCAGTTAATAACAACAAAGTATATTATGCTGTTGAACCTCTTCCTGTTATTGCTTATTATGTATCAAAATATGCTTTTAATGATATTTTTATTTCAAGATATACAGATTTAACTTTAAATACAAAAATAGCCATTTCAAATGAAAACTATGTTTTATATAAAATTCTAAATAAAACTATTGAACAAATAAAAGAGTATGAATATACAAATATTTCAAACAAATGGGCAAACTCTTTTTTGAAAAATTCTTATGATTATTCTCTTTTATGGAAAGTTTTATCTTTTATTTTTATTGTTTTATGTGTTTTAATTTATAGACAAATTATTTTAAATAAACATAATAAAGCTCTTAAATTAGCAAATAATGAGATTGCAGAAAAAACAAAATTAATTGCAAAACAAAAAGAACTTTTTGAAAAATTATATAGTAAATCAGCAGATGGAGTTTTACTTATAAAAGATAATAAAATTATTGATTGTAATGAAGCAAGTTTAAAGATTCTTCAATATGAAAAAGATGAACTTTTAAATAAATTTTTACCTGATATTTCACCTAAATATCAATTAAATGGAGAAAGTTCAAATATAAAAGCCCAAGAAAAAATCAATGAAACCATAACAAATGGTATTTCTAGTTTTGAATGGATTTTTCAAAATAAAGATTTAGAAAATCTTTGGATAGAAATCGTTTTAACTTATATTGAAATAGATGATGTTCCTTTAATTCATACAGTAATTAGAGATATTAATAAACGAAAAAAAATGGAAAAAGAGTTAGAGAGTCTAACTTATAAACTAGAAGAAAGAATCGCCGAAGAGATTAAAAAAAATAAAGAAAAAACAAATCAACTAATCCAACAATCAAGACTTGCACAAATGGGTGAAATGATTAGTATGATTGCCCATCAATGGAGACAACCACTAGCAGCAATTAGTGCAACAACAAATAATTTATTATTAAAAATCATCTTAGGTAAAAAGATTGAAAATAAAGATTTAGAAGTGGAACTAAAACTAATAAATGATTATTCTCAACATCTTTCTTTAACAATAGATGATTTTAGAAACTTTTTTAGAAGTGACAAAATAAAATTTGAATCTTCTTTAAAAGAGATAATCCAAAAATCTATAAATATAATTAAAACATCACTCATTTCAAAAAATATAGAATTAGAGATAAAATATCAATATGATGAAAAAATCACAACTTATATAAATGAAGTTCAACAAGTAATTTTGATTATTTTAAAAAATGCAGAAGATGCCTTTGAAGAAAGAGATATAAAAAATAAAAAGATTTTTATAAAAACATCAAAAATTGATAATTTTGCAGTTATTGAAATAAATGATAATGCAGGTGGAATTTCTCTTGGAATTATTGATAAAGTATTTGACCCATATTTTTCAACAAAAAAAGAGAAAGAAGGAACAGGAATTGGTCTTTATATGAGTAAAATTATTATTGATGAACACTGTTTGGGAAATTTAAGTGTTAGAAATAGTGAAAATGGTGCACTTTTTACCATCAAATTGCCTCTTAGTTTATAATGATATAATACAAAAAATTTAAAAGGATTTTTAGAAAAATGAATAATAATATAATTGATATTTTCAAAGAAATTACAGCAATTCCTAGATGTTCAGGAACTCACGAACCATTTATAAATTATATGAAAGAGTTATCAAAAGAGTTAGGATATTTGTGTTTAGTTGATGAATTTAACAATATTTTATGTAAAAAAGAGAATTCAACTGCAAAACTAGCTTTTCAATCTCACTATGATATTGTTTGTTTAAGTGATAATTGTGTCCCACAAATCATTCAAGATGGGGATTTATTAGAAGCTGTTGATTCAACACTTGGAAGTGATAATGGAATTGGATGTTCATATATGATTGCTTTAATGTGTGAAAAATATGATGGAGAGTTTTTATTTACAAGTGATGAAGAGATTGGTCTAATTGGAGCAAATAATTTAAGTTTACCACTAAATGCCTCTTATATGTTAAATCTTGATAGTGAAGAAGAAGGTGAGATTTGTATAGGCTGTGCTGGTGGAGTTGATATTTTTGGAACAAATTTTAATAAAAAAATAGTTCAAAATACGCAGAATCTTGATTTATATGAAATTAGTATAGGAAAACTTCAAGGTGGACACAGTGGTGTTGATATAGATAAAAATATTCCAAATGGTATAAAGTTAATAGCAAAAACTATAAAAGAGTGCAATGGAAAACTTTTAGATATAAATGGAGGTGAAAGAATCAACTCTATTCCAGTAAATGTAAAAGCAATAATTGCAAGTGAAACCCACCCTATTTCTGCTCACGAAAATATGATAATAAATAAAATAGATACAAAATCTGAACACTTAAATATCTACGATGATAAAATAATCGATTTTATCTACGACTTCCAAAATGGTGTAAGAGCTATGAATGAAGAGTTAAATGTAGTTCAAACTTCAATAAATCTAGCAATCATAAAAACAGGAATTGATGGAATAACAATAGAATTAAGTGGTCGTTCTATGGATAATGATGATTTAAAAAATCTAAAAAATGAAACGATAGAAATGCTAAAAAACTATAACTTTGAAGTAACAACAAATGGAAAATATCCAGCTTGGAAACCAGATATAAATGAATTTACCTCAAAAGTTTTGGAAATATACAAAGAGTTTAATGAAAATGCTTCACTAGAAGCTATCCACGCAGGACTTGAATGTGCAATATTTAAAGACAAATATCAACATATAAAAGTAGCTTCAATTGGACCAACTATAAATTTCCCTCACTCAAAAAAAGAACAAGTTTCTATAAAATCAGTAGAAAATGTTTATAAGATTGTGAAAAAAATAGCTTTAGAGATGAAATAAAACTATCCTCTAAAATATAGAGGATAGCTAAAAGAAATCTTAAAAATCGAAATCAAAAATCTCTGATAAAAATCCCTCTTTTTTCTTTTTATGGTAACCATGATTAGCATGATTATCATATTTATTATGATGTTCTTTATGAGATTTTTGCTCATTATATGAATTTTGTGAATATGAATTAGATGTTGATGTTAAATTTCTTTCTATTATTTTATCTAATTCACCTCTATCTAACCATACTCCACGACAAGATGGACAATAATCAATCTCTATACCTTGTCTTTCACTCATTACTAAATCTACATCTTTACAAACTGGACATTTCATTTTTTCCTCCATAAATTATAAATATTTTTATCTAAATGACTATACTATAAGATTTTTATTTAAAATAAATTAAAGATTGTTATTTATCGTTATACTTAGCCTTTTCAATATCATAAGAATATTTATATACCATATAATCAAACATCTTTGCATTTTGATTTTTTTGGAAAAACAGATACATTTCAACAAGTCTAAAAGATATTCTAAAAAATGCTGTAAAAGGAACCATATATGCAGCAATTGTTGCAAAAGTTCTATATGGATAATATTTATCTAACTCCTCTTTTAACTCTTTTAAAACTAAACTCTCTTCTTGTAATTTAGTTCTATCACCACTTGAAATAACTCTTATTGCAATCAAAAAATTTATCACAAACATCAAGGCGTTTAAATTCCAACCAATTATACAAATATCTAAATAACTCATCAACTCTTCTTTTATTTTTATTTAAAAATAATTATAACTTATTTATCTTTTATACTAAATCTATTAAGTATAATTCAAATAAAAATTATTAATGAGAAGTTATGACTAAAAGTGAATATGATTTAAGTATAGAAAAATTAATCTCTTGGGCACAAGCCTATTATGTATTTGATAATCCAATAGCAACTGATGAAGAGTATGATAAACTCTCTCGTGCTTGTTTAGCTTTTGAACAAGAAAATCCACAACTTTCACACCCAAACTCACCAAATAAAAGAGTTGGTGGATTTGTACTTGATGGATTTGAAAAAGCATCTCACCTATCTCGTATGTGGTCACAAGAAGATGTTTTTAATACAGAGGAACTTGAAGATTGGATAAAAAGAGCTTCTAAAGTAAATACAAACTTAGAGTTTTTTTGCCAACCGAAATTTGATGGAGCATCTTTAAATATAATTTATGAAAATGGAATATTAAAACAAGCAATCACAAGAGGTGATGGAACTGTTGGTGAAGATGTAACAAATAATGTAAAAACTATTTACTCTATTCCTCTTCAAATAGAAGAAAAATCTTTAATAGAAATTCGTGGTGAAATAGTAATCAAAAAAGCCGATTTTGAAAAAATAAATGAAGAGAGAATCAAAAACAACGAACAAGTTTTTGCAAATCCAAGAAATGCAGCAGCAGGAAGTCTGCGACAACTTGACCCAAATATAACTGCAAAAAGAAAACTATTTTTTAATGTTTGGGGTGTTGGTTTAAACTCACTTGGTTTTACAAAATACTCTGAAATGATGGATTATATCTACTCTTTAGGATTTGTAAAACCACCTATGCAAACTTTAACTTCAAGTGTTGAAGGAATTGAGAAGCTTTACCATGAAATAATAAAGGTTCGAGATGAAATAGAAATGATGCTTGATGGAATGGTTGTAAAAATCAATGATATAGAAACTCAAGATGAGCTTGGTTACACTGTAAAATTTCCACGATGGTCATGTGCTTACAAATTTCCAGCCTTAGAAAAAACAACAAAAATCAAAGATATTATTTTACAAGTAGGAAGAACAGGAGTTATCACTCCTGTTGCAGTTGTTGAACCAACAGATATTGAAGGTGTTATAGTAGAACGTGCAAGTTTACATAACTTTGATGAAATAGAAAGAAAAGATATAAAAATCAATGATGAAGTAATAATTATACGAAGTGGTGATGTAATTCCAAAAATTACAAAGGTTTTTACAGAACGCCGAGATGGAACTCAAATTGATATTCCTCGCCCTACTTCTTGTCCTGATTGTTCTAGTGAACTTTTAGATGAAGGAGCACTTATAAAATGCCAAAATCTTGATTGTCCTTCAAGAGTTGTAAATTCTATTATCTATTTTGCTAGTAAGAATTGTATGAATATTGATGGTTTAGGAAATAAAATTGTTGAACAACTCGTACGTGAGAAAAAAATCTATGATATTTTAGATATTTACTCATTAAAATATGAAGATTTACAAGATTTAGAGGGTTTTAAAGAGAAAAAAATAAACAATCTTTTAAATGCAATAGAAAATACAAAAGGAAGTGAACTTCACAGAATCATCAATGCTTTAGGAATTGAACATATTGGGGAAGTTGCTTCAAAACAAATTTGCTTAGAGTTTGGCTTAGATGTTATAAATTTAACTTTTGAACAACTTATAGCCTTAGATGGAATTGGTGAGCAAATGGCAAATTCATTTACTGAATTTATGAGAGTAAATAAAGAGTTAGTTGAAAAATTAATCTCTATAATTAATCCAAAAGTTGAAGAAAAAATTGAAGTTGAAGAAAATCCTTTTAAAGGAAAAACTGTTGTAATAACTGGAACGATGAGTATAAGCCGAGGTGAGATTAAAAAAACACTTGAATCTTTAGGAGCAAAAGTAGCTTCTAGTGTCTCTAAAAAGACAGATTATGTGATTTTTGGAGAAGATGCTGGAAGTAAATACGACAAAGCAATTGAATTAAATGTTCCAACATTAACAGAAGAAGAGATGAACAGACTAATTTCTTAAAAAGGAATATAAATGATTAAAAAACAACGACTTGAAAAGTTTTTATCTAAACATTTTATTAGATATTCATTAATTCCTATCTTAGTTGTTGAAGTTGCATTATTAGTTATGTACTTTTCAATAAATTCATATATCTCTTCTAAAAATATCAATTTATTGCTTGGGGAAGCTCAATCTTATTCTCAAGCAATACTTGAAAATGAAGCTACTTTTATTAGTGAAAAATTAAATGAAGTTTCAAAAACGGCTCTTCTTTTACAAAATGAACACCAAACAATTTTTACAAATCCAAATAGATTTGGTTTACCAAATAATGAACCAAAATTTGCAATTGCACCAAATGGTGTTTTTTATAAAACAAATGAAATAGGAGCAAGTTTATATTACTCTTCTAAAACACCTATAACACAAAAAGAAGTAGATAAAGCAACATTTACTGAAGCTATGGATATCTCTTTAAAAAGTGTTGTAGATATAAATCCTGATATTGTTGCAGCATATTTTAACTCTTGGGATAATATGAATCGTTTATATCCTTTTATTCCTAAAGTTTATGAACAATATGGTGAACACATAAATATGGAAGATTATAACTTTTATTATTTAGCCACTAAAAAACATAATCCAGATAAAAAACCTGTTTGGACGGGAGCTTATCTTGACCCAGCTGGAAATGGTTGGATGTTATCTTGTATAGTTCCAATATACAAAAATGATTTTTTAGAGGGTGTTACAGGACTAGATATTACAATTGATAGGTTTGTTAAAAATATTTTAAATAGAAAACTTCCTTATGATGCAAATTTATTCATGGTTGATAAAGATGGTATGATTTTAGCAATGCCTGAAAAAATAGAAGAATTATTAGGACTAAAAGAGTTAAAAGAACATTTATACACAGATGCTATCTTAAAAACTATTTCTAAACCTGAAGAGTTTAATTTATTAAAAAACAAAAGTCCATTTGCAGAACATTTTAAAGATTTAATAAAAAATAATAAAACTCTATCTACACTAAAAATCAACGATAATGAATATGTAACTTTACAACAAAATATAGATGAAACGAACTGGAAATTGATGATTTTAATTGATAAAAAGAACATATTTGCATCAATTGAATATCTAAAAAACTTATCAAATAAAATCGGTTATATAGCTATTGCTTTATTATTATTGTTTTATATTATATTTTTCTATTTATTATTGAAAAAAATAAATAAATTCTCTTTTTCAATTACTCAACCTATTATTGATTTATCAAAACAAACTTCACAAATAAAAGAGACAAATAGTGATATAAAAGTTCTTGATACAAATATTTTAGAAATTTCTCAATTAAGCCAAAATTTTACAGAAATGATTAATGAGTTAAATCTGAAAAACAAAAAACTATATGATGCGAAAGTTTTCGCAGAAGAAGCAAATAAAGCAAAAGATAATTTCTTAGCAAATATGAGTCATGAACTAAAAACTCCATTAAACTCAATAAATGTAATTAGCGATATTATGCTTAAAAATAAATCTAACTCTTTAGATGAAACCCAATTAAAAAATATCCAAATTATAAATAAATGTGGTAAAGATTTAATTTATTTAATAACAGATATTTTAGATTTATCAAAATTAGACGCAAAAAAAATAAACCTTTCTATAGAAAAAGTTGATATTAAAAAATCTATTCAAACAATCTATGATAAATTTTATGAACAAACAAAAAATAAAAATCTGGAATTTGTTTTAGAAATAGATGAAAATATAAAAGATATTTATACTGATTTAGAAAAATTAAAACAGATAATAAACAATCTTTTAAGTAATGCGATTAAGTTCACAAATAAAGGTCAAATTAGATTAAAAGTTAAAAATGAAAATGAGTTTATTAAAATAAATATAGAAGATGATGGTATTGGAATTGCTCAAGAAAATCTTAATGAAATTTTTGAAAGATTTAAACAAGTAGATAGTAGTACAACTAGGAAATATGGTGGAACTGGACTTGGTTTGGCAATTTCTAAAGAATTATGTAAATTATTAGATATAAAAATTGATGTAAAAAGTGAATTAAATAAAGGAACAACTTTTGAATTATTGCTTCCTAAAAATTTAAAAAATGAAATAAAAAACTCAATCAAAAATGAAGAAAAAATAGATTCATTTGAAAATATCAAATTAGAAAATAGTTCTCAAATAGAGAAAAAAACTAAAGAGAGTATTTTAATTTTAAATAATGACCCAATCACTTTTTTAAATTTAATTACCATATTGAATAAAAAATATATTGTAAAACAAACAAATTCTTTGGATAAATTGATTGATTTGAAAAACAAAAATGAAAACTCAAAGATTATGATTGATATTTCAAAATTAAGTGATTTAGAAAAAAATCTAATAAACGAAAAATTGGATAATAATTTGATAATTCTTTATTCAAATGATGAATTAAATTCTGTAAAAGAGGAAAAAATTGAAAAATCTTTTAAACTTCCTCTTTCAAATGAAGAAATAAATAATATATAAATAGATGATTTTTTATCATCTATTTATTTCAAAGTTCAATAATAAACTTCAATCCTTTTTCCCCATTTAAAACTTCTAGTTTACCTTGAAAACTATTTTCAATAATAATTTCAACTAAATATAAACCTATTCCCGTACCATTCTCTTTTGTTGTAAAATATGGTTCTTGGATTCTATCTAAATTTTCTTTATCTACACCGCCGGCATTATCTTCTAGGATTAAAACTATTTTACTTTTTTCTTTATATAATTTTATAAATATCTCTGGATTTTTTATATCTCTTTCTTTAAATGCATCTAAAGAGTTATTTACAATATTTATTAAGACTTGTAATAACTCTGTTTCTACACCAAAAATCTCCAATTTTTCATCAATATCTAAATTTATGACTGCATCATATAATTTGATTTTATTTTTTAGTATCTCTTCTGTTTTATCTATACAATTTTTAATTAAAAAATGCTCTTTTATTTTATTTGGTTTGAAAAAATTTAGAAAACCATTTATTGTTGTATCCATATAATTTATTTGTTTTTTTGCATTTTCAGAAAAACGTTTCATACACTCTTCATCTAATTCACTAAAATCAAAAGCCATATTTATATTATCACAACTCATTGACAAAACATTTAGTGGTTGTTTTAATTGATGTGAAATTAAACCTATCATTTCACCCATTGAAGCTAATTTGCTATTTTGAATTAATAAATCTTGAGTTGTATTTAATTTTTCAGTTGTCTCTTTTATTTTATTGTAAATATCAATATAGATTTTTAATTTTGAAGTTAAAAGATTTTTATTTATTGGCTTTGTTATATACTCAACACCACCAACTTCATAACCTTTATTTTTATATTCATCTTTATCATAAATCCCTGTTATAAAAATTATAGGTATATGTTTAATTGAATCTACACCTTTTATATATTGTGCAAATTCAAATCCATCAATATCTGGCATTTGAATATCAGTCAAAATCAAATCAATATTATTCTCAACTAATACTTTAATTGCCTCTTTTGCATTTAATGCTGTAAAAATATTTACATCAAAACTCTCTTCAATCAATAATCTTAATGAATAGATATTTTCTTCAATATCATCTACAATCAAAATAGTAAACTTTTTCATCATATTCCTATCATTTTTTAATAAAACTTTCTTTTATTATATTTCAATACCATTATTTTATTATATTCAAAAAAAGTATTATAAAAATATCATTTTATTTTTTAAAGGAATAAAAATTGTAAATTATTCGACCAGTTATTAATATAATAAAATTATGATTTTATGCTAAAGTTATAATAAGACGTTTATATAGTAAAAAGTGTAATTATTTTTTCAAATTATAACTAGATTAATTATATAAAATAATTTTATCTTATTGAGTAAGTAGAGTTTTTAATGAAAATTGAAAAGAGTTCTGAAACAATTTTTATTGTTGATAATTCAGTGCAACAAAAAATAAAAAGTTTAATTGAAGAGAAATATAATAACATTATACATTTTTATAAAATTGATGAAATTATAAAATTAATTAAACTACAACAACCTGCTTTGATAATACTAAATATTAATTCAAAAGAGTATGATGAAATCTCTTTTTTAAAAAAAATATCTACTTTAGAAATTCCTATAATACTTTGTGGAGTAAAAGAGATTTCAGTTATTAAAAATGCATATAAATTAGGTGTTGTTGATGTTATAAAAGAGCCATTTTTAAAAGAAGAATTATATTTCAAAATTGATTTGTGGATTGATAATAGAAAAAAGCAAAAAGAGTCAAATCACTCTTCATTATTGTTACAAGAGTATAAAGATGCCGTAGATGAGAGTTCAATAGTTTCAAAAACTAATAATAAAGGCATCATAACTTATGTAAATGAACAGTTTTGTTTATTATCAGGTTATAAAAAAGAGGAATTAATAGGAAAAAATCACAATATTGTAAGACATCCTGATACTCCTAAAAAAGTTTTTGAAGAGATTTGGAACACAATAAAAAACAAAAAAATTGCTTGGAAAGGGAAAATAAAAAACAAAAAAAAAGATGGTTCATATTATTGGGTTGAAGCTTTTATAAAACCAATTATTGATAAAAATGGAAATATTGAAGAATTTATTGCTTTAAGAAATGATATAACAGAACAAGAAGAGGCAAAAGAGTATTTCAAACTTAAATTAAAAGGTTCAGAAGATAATCTCAATCACTCTATAAAACTTGCAAAAGAGTATGAAAAAGCCATTGATATAAGTAGTATTTTATTAAGAACAAATAATTTTGGAGAAATTATTTATGTAAATGATAAATTTATTGAACTTACTCAATTTTCAAGAGAAGAATTAATTGGTTCTGATTATAAAATTTTTAAACATAAAGATATAAAAGATTCTTTATTTGAAAATCTTGAATTATTGATTGATGACAAAAAGATATTTAATAAAATATTAAATAACAAATCAAAAAATGGGGATAACTATTGGATAAATATTACTATTGTTCAAATAAAAGATGATAACAATTTTACAATAGAATATATGTGGATTATAAATGATTTAACTGAACTATTTAATCTAAATGAAGAGATTCAATCAACTCAAAAAGAGATTATTTATAAAATGGGAGAAATAGGAGAAACAAGAAGTAAAGAGACAGGAAATCATGTAAAAAGAGTTGCTGAATACTCAAAACTTCTTGCAATTCTTTATGGGATAAGTGAAAATGAAGCAAATAATTTATTAATTGCTTCTCCTATGCACGATATTGGAAAAGTTGGTATTCCTGATTCTATATTAAAAAAACCTGGAAAATTAACTCCAGATGAATTTGACTTTATGAAAGAACACTCAATAATTGGTTATAACATTTTAAAAGATTCTAATAGAGATATTTTAAAAACAGCAGCAATTGTTGCAAAAGAACATCATGAAAGATATGATGGTACTGGATATCCTTTTGGATTAAAAGGTGAAGAGATACATATTTATGGAAGAATTACAGCAATTGCAGATGTTTTTGATGCTTTAGGAAGTGATAGATGTTATAAAAAAGCTTGGAAAGATGAAGAAATCTTTGAACTTTTAGAAAATGAAAAAGGAAAACAGTTTGATCCATTTCTTGTGAGTTTATTTTTAGAAAATAAAAACTTATTTATTGAAATTAGAAATAGATATAAAGATTAAGAACTAAAATCAAAATGTTACTTTTTTATATATTTTTCCAATCTATAAGACTATTTTTTTAAATTGCTACGGTTATGGCACGTTTTTATTTTATAATACAAGATATATCAATAATTATAACACAAGGTTAAAAGATGAGTGAAGAAGTAAAAAGAGAAAAGTCTCTTACAATGACTATGTTAATGACTCCAGATAAAGCAAACTTCTCTGGGAAAAATGTTCATGGTGGAGAAATCTTAAAAATGTTAGATCATGTTGCATATGCATGTGCAGCAAGATATACAGGAATGTATGCAGTAACATTGTCAGTAGATATGGTTTTATTTAAAGACCCAATTAAAATTGGTTCTCTTGTTACTTTCCATGCTTCAGTTAATTATACTGGAAGAACTTCTATGGAAATTGGTATTAAAGTAATTTCAGAAGACATTAAAGACCATACAATCAAAAATACAAATGTTTGTTATTTTACTATGATTGCAGTTGATGAACACGGAAAACCAGCACCAGTTCCTAAATTAGAATTAGTAACTGAAGATGATAAAAGAAGATATAACGATGCTATTCAAAGAAGAGAGATTAGAATGGCTTCAAGACACGCAAAATAATCTCTTTTATTTCCATAAAAAAAGGGGAAGATTTTTAAATCTTCCCCTTTTTATTTAGCTAAAAAACAAACTTACGCTTGTTCTTTAGACTCAATGTACTCTTCATAAGTACCTTTAAAATCAACTATTGTTCCACCTGGTTGAATTTCAATAATTCTATTTGCATAAGCATCTAATAATTCCCTATCGTGAGATACACAAATTACAGAACCTGCATAATCATTTAATCCTTCACCTAAAGCAATAATAGCTTCTAAGTCTAAGTGGTTTGTTGGTTCATCTAAAACTAAGAAATTTCCTTGCTCTAACATGATTTTAGAAAGCATCATTCTATGTTTTTCTCCCCCTGAACAAGAATCAACTTTTTTCTCTTGTTCTTGACCGTTAAATAACATTCTTCCCAAACAATTTCTGATTTCAGAAATATCTGCATCTCTATCAAAACTTCTTAACCAATCATATAAAGTCATATCACCTTTGATAATATCAGTTGCATTTTGTGGAAAATATGAGTTTTGAATAGTTGCTCCCCATAAAACTTCTCCAGAATCTGGTTTTAAATTACCTTCTAAAATTTCACATAAAGTTGTTTTTCCAATACCATTTGTACCAATTAAAGCTATTTTATCACCTTTTTCAACTGTAAATGAAACATCATTTAATACAACATGGTCATCATAAGATTTAGAGATATTTTTAACAGTTAATAACTCTTTTCCTACTTCTCTTTTTTGTCTAAAAATAATTGAAGGGTCACGTCTGCTTGATACTTGAATTGCACCAACATCAAGTTTTTCAAGTTGTTTCTGTCTTGAAGTTGCTTGTTTTGCTTTAGAAGCATTTGCACTAAATCTAGCGATAAACTTCTCAAGTTCTTCTTTTTCTTTTAATTTTTTATTAACATCTTTTTCATTTTGTTTTGCAATTAAAGTTGATGCAATATACCAATCATCATAATTTCCTGCAAACTCTCTAATTTGTTTAAAATCAACATCTAAAATGTGTGTACAAACAGCATTTAAAAAGTGTCTATCGTGAGAGATAACTACCATTGTTCCTTCATGATGTTGAAGTTGGTTTTCTAACCAACCAATTGTTTCAATATCAAGGTTATTTGTAGGCTCATCTAAAAATAATACATCTGGTTTTGGATATAAAACTTGTGCTAATAAAACTTTAAATTTATCCCCACCTGTTAATGTACTCATTAAATCTTGGTGACTAGCAGCTGGAAATCCTAAATCTTCTAAAATTTTTGTAATTTTAATATCATATTCATAAGTTGGGTCTTCTTCACAACAAATAATTTCAAGTTCAGCAAGTCTATTATTTACTTCATCAGTAAATTCAGGACTCATATAAAGTTCTTCTTTTTCTTTTACAGCATCATATAATCTTTTATTTCCTAATAAAACTGTATCAAAAATTGTATAGTTTTCATAAGCAAATTGATTTTGTGATAATACTCCAACTTTTTTACCATTTTGAACTTGTACTTCACCCTCTGTTGCTTCTTCTTGTCCTGATAATATTTTTAGAAAAGTCGTCTTACCAGCACCATTTGCACCAATAAGTCCATATCTTTTTCCTGTATCTAATTTTAAATTTATATCTTGAAATAAAACTCTTGGACCAAAAGCTTTTTTTAGATTGACAGTTTGAACCATATTATAATTCTCTCCATTTATTTTATTTACTTAATTGTATTGATTTTGCGATTATATCCAAAAAAATATATTTAGGACTTAAGGCTTTTTTTTATAACTCTTTTTCAAAAGCTAATTTCATAATATCTTCTTCACTTACGATATCACTATTATCTTCATTTGGTGGATTTTTAATCCATAAAACTTTAGTTTTTAATTGATCTAATTGATATTTAGTTAAGTTTTTAATTAAAGTATCATTTATCATCTCTTTTGTTAAAGTTCCTGCATTTAGCATTTTTTTGATTACTTTTTCTAAATTCTTTTTTGTTGCTTCAAATGCTTTTTCTTCATCAGTCAATGAAATATACTCTTCATCCAAATATTTCATTACAGAATCACCTGGATATTTATAAGTTGTTACACCTTTATAGTTATATTTTTGGCATTTTAATCTTGGAATATAAACACCAGTAAAAACATATCCTAAAACAGTGTTTATTCCTTCTAGTGTTCTTAAAGGATTATGGGAACAGATATAATCACCTTTTACCATAGTTGGTGAATTCAATAATGAAGTGATATTATTGTGTAAAATAATAAAACTTCCTTTTATCTCTTTTGGACCACCTCTTAAAGAGTTAAGTTCATTTTTATGAGCTAAAAAACTTCCACCAACTTTTTTAGGACTTCCTTCTAAAGATACTAATTCATTTTCACTAATGTCAAAATCTCCATCAACATTATTAAAATTTATAGGCAGTTTAAAAAGATTAGTTAATCTTCCTGATAATTTAACATCTCCAGCAACATCAACTGAACCATCAGATAATATTGTAAAACCTTTAATATCATATTTATTTAGCCAATTTAAAATATCTTCATTGTTGTTTAAAGCAACCATTGGTTTATAAATATGTGATATTACTTCACTACCTTTATATTTCCAATATTTTTCTTCTTCATTAAATCTTGAAGTTAAATTGTTTAATTTTATATCTGTTACTAAATCTCCACCAATTTCATCAGCAAGACCTTCTAAATCAGCTAGATTATTTCCATTACAAATATAATCATGTTTAACTGTAACTGGACCACCATTTAATCTTTCTATAAAATTATGAGAACAATCAAAATAAGTATCAATATTTTTTGGACCACCCTCTAATGATACCAATTTGTTATCATTACATTTAAAATGACCTTTTATAGTTCTTGGACTTGCTTTTATTGATGTTAATTCGTTAAATGAACAATTAAAACTTCCTTTTACCTCTTTTGGAGCATAAGATAATGTTTTTAACTGATTGTAAGAACAATCAAAATCCCCAACTTCTGTAGGAGCATCGAATAGAGAAACTAATTTATTTTTTGAACAATTAAAATCTTTTACTACAACTTTAGGACAACCTTCTAATGTAGTTAAATTGTTATTGCTTATATCAAAATATCCCTCTATTCTATCGAATTTAATAGGAATCTTTTTTCCATTTAATCTTTCATTTAAGTTTACATTTCCTTGGACTGATACATATAAATCTTCTGAAATCATGTAATTATTAATAGAATGTTCTTTTAGCCAATTTTCGATTTCTCCGAGATTAAGCATATCCTACCTTTTAAATATTATTTTTCTAATTTTACTCTAAATTTTATCATTTTATTTCTTATAGCATACTATAATCAATATATACAAAATAACCACTTCTTATAATTGCTCTTTAAACAAAAAATAAATTTCAAAAGTCAAGACAAATGATTATTTTTTTTAAATTTTTATCTCTTTAAATTTAGAGGATTAGGCAATAGTTCTGGAAAATTGTTCTACCTTTAATCAATACTTTTTTATATAATAAAAAATTAACTAATCTTTTTAAATAGGAAAAATTATGAATGAAGTTACTATAAACAATAAAAAATATGAATTAAAAAATATTTCAGAAGATACACCAATATTATGGGTATTAAGAGATTATCTTAATTTAACTGGAACAAAATTTGGTTGTGGAGTTGCCCAATGTGGAGCCTGTACAATTTTACTTGAGAATGAATCTATAAGAAGTTGTTCAACACCAATATCACAAGCTTTTGGAAAAAATATCACAACAATAGAAAATCAAGAGGATAAACAATTAAAAGCTTTAAGAATTGTTTGGCGTGAATATGATGTTGCACAATGTGGATATTGTCAATCAGGTCAACTTATGAATGCAACAGGATTATTAAAATCAAAAACAAATCCAACAGAAACAGAAATAAAAGAGGCAATGCAAGGAAATATTTGCAGATGTGGAACATATAATAAAATTTTAAAAGCTATAACAACAGTGGCAAAAGGATAAAAAATGAAATTAACTAGAAGAGAATTTATTAAAAATAGTGCACTTGTTAGTTCAGCTTTTGTTATAGGATTTAATCTTCCAATTAAAGGAATGGCAGCTCAATTAGAAAAGAAAAAAGAAGTTATTGAACCAAATGCTTTTATAAAAATTGATAAAGATAATAAAATCACATTTATTCTTGGTCAAGTTGAGATGGGGCAAGGAGCATATACAGGAATTGCCATGTGTATTGCTGATGAGTTAGATGCTTATTGGGATGAGATTATTTTTGAACCAGCACCAGTTAAAGATGTTTATAATATTCCAGGCATGCCTATGATGTTAACGGGTGGTTCTATGAGTATTAAAACTCAACAACAACGTGTACGACAAGTTGGTGCAACTTTAAGATATATGCTAAAAACTGCTGCATCAAAAAAATGGCAAGTTAGAATTTATGATGTTGAAACAAAAGATTCATTTGTAATAAATAAAAGAACAAAAGAGAAATTATCTTATGGTAGTTTAATTGATGAAATAAAAAATATGCCAATTCCAAGTGATGTGAAATTAAAAGATAAAAGTGAATATAACTTAATAGGAAAAAGAGTTAAAAGACATCCAATAGAAGTTGAAGAAAAAATAACAGGAAAGGCTAAATTTGGTATTGATGTTAGACTTCCTGATATGAAATACGCAGCACTTGTTCAACCAAGAGTATTTGGTGGAAAAATTAAAAGTTATGATGACTCTAAAGCAAAAAATATGGCAGGAGTTTTAAAAATAAAACAACTTCCAAATGAAAAAATTGCTGTAATTGCAAATCATTGGTATCAAGCAAAACTTGCAAGCGAAGCAATAAATGTTATTTGGGATAATGGGGAGTTTGAAAAAATTAGTACAGCTGATTTAGAAAAAGAGTATAAGAGTTATTTAGGTAAAGAAGATTTACCAATAATGAAAAAAGATGGTGATAGTAAAACTGCATTTGATAAAGCTTTTAAAGTTGTAGAGGCTGAGTATTCTTTCCCATTTTTAGCCCATGCTCCAATGGAACCACTAAACTGTACAGTTCATCATCAAGGTTCTAAAGCATTTATGAGCGTTGGTGGACAATTTCAAACTTTATATAGAGGAACAGCTGCAAAAATTTTAGGAATAGAACCTGAAAATGTTGAATATTATAATAATTATTTAGGAAGTAGTTTTGGAAGAAGAGCAAATCTTGCAAGTGATTTTGTCGTTGATGCTGTTTTAGTTGCAAAAGATGAAGCTTGGCCAATTCAAACTTTATGGACAAGAGAAGATGATATAAAAATGGGTTATTATAGACCAATGACTTTAAGCAAAGCAAAAATGGCAGTTGATAAAAAAGGAAATATCACAGCTTTTAAAGCTGATATAATAAATCAATCTTTAACAAAAGGAACAATGTTTGAATCAATGATGTTTAAAGATGGGATAGATAAAACTCAAAGAGAAGGTCTTGATGACCATCCATATAAAATAGCAACTCATGATTTAAAAGCCTTTTGTCCAAGTTCTCCTATTCCTGTTTTATGGTTACGTTCAGTTGGGCACACTGTTTCAGCTCCTATTGTTGAAAATATAATTGACCAAGCTGCAATAGCAAGCAATCTTGACCCAATAGATTTTAGAATCAAAAATTTAAAAGAGCCAAGATTTATAAAACTTCTTGAAAATGTTTCAAAGCAATCAAACTGGAAAAAACGAGAAAAAAATAGTGGTTATGGAGTTGCAATTGCTGAAAGTTTCGGTAGTATCGTGGCTTACGTTGTAAAAGTAAAAGTTGAAAACAATGATTATAAAGTTGAACATGTTTGGGCAGCTGTTGATTGTGGAATAGCTGTAAATCCACTAGGAATTGAAAATCAAATTGAAGGTGCAATTAATTTTACAATTGGATATATTAAATCTGCTCAAATTACCCTAACAAACGGAGCAGTTGACCAAAACAATTTTTATGATTATGAAGTAAATAGAATTAGTGATGCGCCACTTAGTATAAATGTTGAAATTATAAATTCAGGTGAAAAAATAGGTGGAATTGGTGAAGTTGGAGTTCCTCCAATGTTTGCTGCTATTATAAATGCACTTTATGATGTAACTGGAAAAAGATACACAAGTTTTCCTATAAAACTAGGATAATTTATGTTTTTAGATAAAAAAATTTTAGATTTTATAAAAAATTGTAAAAATAGAAAATTAGATATAACTATAACAACAGTAGTTGAAACTTTTGGTTCTACATATGCAAAAGTTGGAAATATGATGCTTGTAAATTCACAAAATGAATTTACAGGTATTTTAGGAAGTTCTTTTTTACAAAATAAAATTTTAGAGTTATCAAAAATTTCATTAGAAAAAAAAGAGATAAATTTTTTTGAATCAATTGCTAAAGATGAATCAACAGGTCATGGAACTTCAAAATATAAAGTTGAACCTTTTTTTTATGATAAAGATTATAAAGATTTAGATAAAAATTTAAAAAAACTTTTTTCACTTTTGATTTTTGGCTCTGGAGCTCATGTTACTTCTTTGATTTTAATGGCGAACTTATTAGGTTGGGAAACAACAGTTATTGATGTAGAAATTCATAATGAATTTGTAAAAGAAGCAGATACATTAATAGAATTAAAAAAACTTGAAGATATTTTATCTATGGATTTAAACTCTTTTGACGCAAGTGTAATTTTAAGTCATAGTCCAAAAACTGATGATATTTATCTAAAAGCTTTGATTAATTCAAATATGAATTATATTGGAATGATGGGAAATAAAAAAAATATGCAAAGAATAAAACAAGAGTTTAATTTACAAAATGATAAAAGATTTTTTGCTCCAATTGGTTTAGATATTGGAGGAAATACTCATCAAGCTATTGCTTTATCAATTTGTGCTCAAATAGAAGCTAGAAAAAATAAAAAGATTTGATATGGAAAAATTGAATAATTTAGCAATTTTAATTTTAGCAGCAGGAAGTTCAAGTAGACTTGGCAAGCCAAAACAGTTATTAAAATATAAAAATGAATCTCTTTTAAAAATATCAGTTAAAAAAGCTTTGAAAATTTCAAGTAATATTTTTGTTGTTCTAGGACATGAAAAAGAAAAGTGTGAACATGAGTTAAAGGAATTTAAAAATATAAATCTAATTTATAACAAAAATTATAAAGATGGTATGGGAACTTCTATATCTTTTGGTATTAGTTATACAAAATATTTTGAAAACACTTTAATAATGCTTTGTGACCAACCATTTATACCAATAAAACATCTAAACTCTTTAAAAAAAGAAATTGATAATAAATCTATAATCTCTTCAATTTATGAAGAAAATGAAAATCCAACTGTTCCTGCTATTTTTCCTAAAAAGTTTTATAACAAACTTTTAAAATTAGATACCAACAAAGGTGCAAAAGAGATTCTAAAAAAAGAAAAAAATATATCAATAAAACTTTTAAAAAAGTATTCAATAGATATTGATACAAAAGAGGATTTAAACTATTTAGAGTAGAATTTATAAAAATTCCACTCTATTTCTTCCTTTGTTTTTTGCTTTATATAATGCTTTATCAGCCCTACTTACTATAGAGTTTTCATTATCTAACTCTTTACTAATAGTTAAACCAAAACTACAAGTTTTTTTACCAACTTTAAAAAAGTGATGTTCTTCAATCTCTTTTCTTAATTTTTCAGCAAAAGCTTCTAACTCCTCTTTTGTAACATTTGGAACAATTATTAAAAACTCTTCACCACCCCATCTTCCTAAAATATCGCTACTTCTAACATTTTTATTAAGAACAGAACAAATTTCTATTAAAACTTCATCTCCAATATTATGTCCAAAGGTATCATTTACATCTTTAAAAAAATCTATATCTAAAATAATCAATCCAAAACCAATATTTGTTCTATGAAATCTTGATAATTCATACTTTAAGGAATCATCTAGTTTATGTCTATTATGAAGATTTGTTAATTTATCTGTATTAGACATTTTTTCTAATTCAAAATTTTTTATCTCTAAAATATCTTGAAGATTTTTTAAAGAGTTTAATGCTTTTTTAGTTTTTTCTTTTTCATTATAAAGTTTTCTATTCCAATAAATTGTAATAAAAATTAAAATAAAAATAGGAACAATTATTTTCCATAAAATCATATAATCAACTGATTGTTCAAACTTAATAGAAAACCATTTATTATAGGCATTTTGTTTATCATTTTCTAAAATAGAATTTACACCCTTTTGAAAAATTCTATTTAAAATAGGTTCATCATTTCTTGTTGCAAGAGATAAATCCCATTTTACATCAAGTTTTCCAGCAATTTTTATGTTATAAAAATTATTCTCTTGAATTTCATAACCAATTGAAACCAAAGTATCAATAAAAGCAAAAACTTTTTTCTCAGATAATAATTCCAAGCCCTCTTTTATATTTGTTACTTCAATAAACTTTTTATTTGGATATCTTTTTTTTAGAATTTCACTATAAGCATAACCTTTTACTAAAGCTATCTCTTTATCTAAAATTTGCTCAATATTTTCAATAAAAAGTTCTTTATGTAATGTTGCTATCACAAAAGGAAAAGATAAATAAGGGCTTGTAAAATCAAGATACTTACTTCTTTCTTCTGTTTTCATAGCTAAAGATAAAATATCACACTCTCTATTTTTAGCAAACTCTAAACTTTGTTCCCATGAAGATGTTTTTATCAACTCTATATTTATATTCAATTTTTGTGACATTTTTTTAATCAAATCTGCTGCCATTCCTTCGTGAAAACCATTTTCATTTATTCTTTCAAGTGGCATCCAATTTGGGTCAACACACATTTTTATTAATTTCTTTTTTGATAAATATGATAATTCATCATCATCAAGTTTAATATTTAATTCATCAATCTTATCAGTAATATCATATTTCCCAAACCATTTCTCTTCTAATTCATCTAACTCTTTTAAAGTTAAACTATTTAATCCTTTATTTAAAAGCTGATTTAAAATAGGTTTATCTTTTGAAGTTAAAAATCTATATGAAGTTCTTTCAGTAGAATTAAAATCTGCAAAAACCGAAGAAATCTTTATATTTGTAAAACCTTTTTTCTTTATAAAATATCTAGTCATTAGATTCTCGCCAATCATTGCATAGGCTTCACCTTTTGAAACTGCTTCTAACATCTCTTCAAAATTATCTACAACTAAAAGTTTTATTTTTGGATAGTTTTTTGAAATAAACTCTTCACTTGACCAAGATTTCCCAACAACTAATATTTTCCCATTTAACTCTTCAATATTTTTAATTTCAGGATTCTCTTTTCTTGTTACAAAATGTGTTTCATACCAAATATATGGGTCTGAAAAAATTCCATCATTTTCTCTTTGAGGTGTTTTTGTTAGAGTATGTAATAAATCTATTTTTTTATCTTTAAAATCATTATAAAGTTGTGACCAACTATCACTTGTTTCATATTCAAATTTAACACCAATTTTTTTTGATAAAAGATTTAAAATATCAATACTAAATCCATAAGGTTGATTCCCAATTGTAAAATCAAAAGGAGGAAAGTTTGTTTCATTACTAACTTTTATTATTGGATTTTCTTTTATAAATTTTTTCTCTTCATCACTTAATAAAATAGTTTTTATATTTTGTGACTCTTTTTTATCAAACCATTTTCCTTTTAAATCTCTTTTTTGCGTAATAGAAAGATTTTCCAAAGCTTTATTAATCATTTGAGCTAAAATTGGATACTCTTTATTAACTGCAAAATGAAAATCATGATAAACCCCTACTCTGTTATCAAATATTTTATAAACCTTTTTTAAATTCACATAAGAATCTTTATCCATAAGATATTCCATAACAGCATCTGATTCTATTGTTGCATCTGCTTTACAATCAGAAACAGCTTCTAAAGCTTCTTGCATATTTTCAACTTCCAAATGAGTAAAATTTATACCTTTATTTTTTAGTAACTCTAAATATGTATAACCTTTTGGAAAAGCGATTATTTTGCCTTTTAAATCATAAGCATTTTGAATAGAATCTTCACCATTTCTAACAATAATTACATCTTGAGCTTTTAAATATGAGTTTGTTAGTATTGAATTTTCTTTATAAAAATTTGATTCAAAAATAGATGTTAAAATATCAAGTTCTCCTTTTTTAAAACTTTCAATTTGATTATCCCAATTACCATCTATTTTAAACTCAACATTAAATCCCAAAGATTTTAATAATATCTCAATTAACTCTATACTATAACCTGTTGGTTTATTATTTTTTATATAATCCAAAGGTGGATAAAACTTATCACTTGCAATTTTGATTGTTGGATGTTCTTTTAAAAAATTTTCTTCCTCTTTTGTTAAAGAGATAGTTGTAGGATTTTTTATAAATAAAATATCTTCAAGATTATCTTTTTTTGGTGCAAAACCCAATTCGATATATAATTCAGCAATTTTTCTTACCTTTTCAATATCAATACTTCCTAAAGAGTAATTTTTTTGTAAAATAAATTTTTTACTCTCATTTGCTTCAAATAACAATGCATCTTTTGTTTTATGTTGTGTATTATATTTTTCTAAAATTAGATTAACACTTTCATTTATATTATTTAAAGCATAATCCCAACCTTTATTTGTTGCCTCAACAAATTCTTTAACTAAAAGAGGATTTTGTGTTGCAAAT
This sequence comes from Arcobacter ellisii, assembly GCF_003544915.1. Lineage (NCBI taxonomy): Bacteria > Pseudomonadati > Campylobacterota > Epsilonproteobacteria > Campylobacterales > Arcobacteraceae > Arcobacter > Arcobacter ellisii. The sequence continues at coordinate 1,558,837 of NZ_CP032097.1, forward strand.
TTTTTAGAAGTAAAAAGATTTACTTCGTAAAATTCAACACCATAATTATTTGGGTCTAAAATATTATAAGGTAAACCATTTTTTATAAAATGATAAGGCTCATTTGGTAAAAAAGTTGAAGTTGCATCAATTTTATCTTTTTCAAAATTTGGAATATCAAAATTTGGTTCAACTAATATTAAATCATCTTTTGAAATATTAAAGACCTTAAACATTTGTTGAAAACTTGCACTTGAAGCATCAAATAAAGGAATCATTACTCTTTTTCCAATCAAATCTTCAGGTGTTCTAATCTCTGGTCTTGTAATTAGTGCTAATGGCGAACGTTTAAAATAGTTGGCTAAAAAAACTATATCTTTTCCATTTAACCACTCATTTATAAGGCCAGAACCCCAAACTCCTATTTGTACATTTTCATTTAAAACTTCATCCATGATATTTGATTTTCCATCAAATTCAATAAATTCAACATCAACACCCAAATCTTTATAAAATCCTTTTTCCTTTGCCATATAAAATCCAGCAAATTCAAATTGATGTTTCCATTGAAGTTGAAGTTTAATTTTTTTCTCTTGATTTTTTGCATAAGAATTTAATGTAAAAATAAAAATTAAAAAAAGAAAAAAAAGAGTTTTTAATCTCAAAATATACCTTTTATTATTCAATAATATTTATCATTATATCCTCTTATGTATTAATTATTTATATCTCAAAATTAAAGTATTTTATAAAACTAATTATTTTATCATTGCCCATAAAAATATTTAAAGGATTTTTGATGAAAATAGCAATCATTGGTGCTGGTTTTTCTGGCTGTAATTTATATAATAATTTAAAAGAAAAATATCAAGATATAACTATTTTTGAAAAATCAAGAGGTGTTGGAGGAAGAATAAGTACAAAATATATAAATGATAAATTTATTGACCACGGAACTTCTTCAATAATACCAATAACTGATGATTTAAAACTCTTTTGTCTTGATTTAGTAAAAAATGATGTATTAAAAAGTAAATATGATGAATTCATTCCTAAAAATGGAATAAATAATATTTGTAAATTTCTAATCAATGAAAATGATTTAGTAAAAAATACAAAAATTGAAAAAATTATTAAAAAAGATAAAAAATGGGTTTTAGAAGACTCAAATCAGAAAATTTATGATGATTTTGATTTACTTTTTCTTACAATTCCAACTACACAAATTTTACAATTGGATATGGAACTTCCAAATGATTTAAAAGAGAAACTACAAACTATCAAATATGACTCAACTTTTTCTTTGATTTTATACTCAAATGAAAATATAAAATTAGATGAAAACAAAATATATGAAAACCAAAATGTAAAAAATATTATAAATAATTCAAAAAAATATGCTTACAAAGATTTTAGTTCTTATGTAATTCACTCATCAAAAGAGTTTGCAAATGAAATAAATGAAAAAACAAAAGAGGAAATCTATGAAATTTTTTTAAATAGTTTTGAAAAAGAAGTTGTAAATGAGTTAAAAAAATTTACACAAATTCCTCATCTTTGGAAATATGCCTTTGCAAAAAACTCTTTAGATATGCCATATTTTTTTGATAAAGAGTTAAAATTAGGTGTTTGTGGTGACTATTTTAGTCATAATAATTTAGAAGCATCTCTTTTAAGTTCAGAATTTTTAGGAAATCTAAACTTATAAATAGTTTTTAGTTTTTTATAGTTAATCTATAACCAAAACTATAAATATTTTCAACATTTAAAAGAGGGATTTTTTTTCTAAGTCTTGAAATTATATTTTTTAGATTTGAAATATCCCCTTGACTTTCAAAATCATCTCTCCATAAATAAGAGATTATCTCTTCATTTGAGTAAGTTTTTTCTGGATATTTTAAAAGAAGTTCAACTAAATAAAGCTCTTTTTTTGTTAGTTTTAAAATTTCTTCTTTGTATGTCAGTTGTTTTAACTCTTTATTCCAAATTAGTTCATCATCAATTTTTATAAATAAAGAAACTTTTGAATCTTTTTTATATTTTGTTTCATAAATTTCTTTTGAAATTTTAAAAATCACATCTAAAAAAGTGTTATAGTCAATTGGTTTTAAAATAAATTGAGAAATACCTACATTTATAAGTTCCATCAAATAATCTTTTTCGTTGTATGCGGATAAAACAATAACTTTTTGTAAAGGATTTATTTTATAAATATTTTTAATCAAATCAATACCATTCATATTTGGCATTTGAATATCAGTTATTATTAAATCATAAAACTCTTCATTTGATTTATAATATTCATTATATTTACTTAATCCATCTTTTCCATCAATAGCAATATCAACTTTATCAAAAATATCTCCAAGTAAAAAACCCATCTCTTTTACTATATTTTCATCATCTTCTACAAATAAAACTGAGATTTTTTTACCATATTTTTCTAAAGAGATATAATCTATCAATGTTAATTCCTTTAATTAGCTTCTAAAATAGTTTTTACATCAATTATTATACCAATACTTCCATCACCTCTTACAGTTGCACCAGCAACACTTTCAACTTTTCTGAAATTTGTCTCTATTGCTTTTAGAACTACTTGCTGTTGTTGTAAGAATTCGTCTATTAAAAAAGCAGCTTTTTGTTCTTGGGATTTTACAATAATTAAAATTCCATCTTCTAATTTTTTTGATTTGGGAACAATATTAAAATACTCATATAATCTTATTATTGGAATAAATTCATTTCTTAACATCAATAATTGACTACTTCCATCACCTACAAACTTTATCATATCAGTTGTTGGTTGAATTGATTCAACAATAGAAGAAGTAGGAAGAATAAATATATTATTTCCAATTTTTATATTTAATCCATCTAAAATAGAGTGAGTTAAAGGTACTATTATTGAAACTTTTGTTCCTTTATCTGTTTCACTTTCCACTTCTAAATCTGCATTAAATTTATTTGTGTACTCATTTATTCCAGTCATCTCTTCAATATCTTCTTTGTTAAGTCCTACACCATCATCTTCTATACAAAAACTAATTTGTCCATTTAATTGATTTACAATTAATTTTAAAGTTGCTTCTTCATTTTTATCTTTTAAAACTCTCTCTTCTACAGTTTCAATTCCATAACTAACAGCATTTGAGATGATTTTTTTAATTAAAGTATCTAATAATTCAATAAGTGATTTATCAACTTTGGTCTCTCCACCAACTAAGATAAACTTTATTTTTTTATTTTGGGGAATTATCTCTTTCAAAAAATTATTGTATGTTTCATACATACTTTCAAATTTAACCATTCTTATATCTGTTGCATAATCTTGAAGTTCAACTATATGTCTTTGTAAAAGATTGATTTTTTCAAGTAGGCTTTTTTTAGCTTCTCCTGAAGGTAAATTATCAATTGTTTGAGCCATCATAGAATTTGTGATTACTAAATCACCTACTTTATTTAAAAGTTTTTCCAATTTTTCTAATTCTACACTTACATTTGTATTTGTCATTAATTTCTCTTTATTATAAATTTGTTAAATACAAGAAGCCCTATCTTCATATGTTCCTGTTCTAAAATTTAACACTTTTTCTACTTTGAAAATTTTCCCTTGCTTTTTGCAATCTTCTTGGGTTACTTCTTGATTATTCATACATCCTAAAAATAGAACATTTATAATAATAACAATAAATAAGTTTCTCATAACGTTTCCTTTTGACTTATTTACTATTATACTACTAATTTTGTATAAAAAATAATATTTTAATGAGAAAATAAACAAAAAGAATTTATCTGTTTCTATTTTTACATAAATTTTTTAAAATAGCAATCTTAAAAGCTTAAAAATTTTATTATTTTGATAAAATCAAATAGAAGATAAAATCATAGGTAAACATGGAAGATAAAAACAATATTTTTATAAACTTAAATGAAGTGATAAACAACACAATCGAAGGAATTTTAATAATTGAAGAGGGTTTTATAAAAAATATAAATCACTCTTTATTGGAAATTTTAGGTTATGAAAAAAAAGATGAATTGATTGACAAATTAGCAACTGGAATTTTAATTCCAACTTCAAAAGAAAAATTTATCAAATATAATGAAAAACTATTTCAAGAGATATCTTTAATCACAAAAGATGGAAATATAATCCCCGTAATCATAAAAATCAAAAATCTAAACTATCAAAATAAAGATTATAAAATGGTTTTTATTTTGGATTTGAGTGAATTAAAAGAAAAAGAAAAAATGGTAATTCATCAATCAAAACTCTCTGCAATGGGAGAGATGATTTCTATGATTGCACATCAATGGAGACAACCTTTATCTACTATTTCTAGTATGTTAACTAGAATAAAACTGAAAAATGATATGAATAAACTTGATAAAATTTTCTTAGATAATATGTTAAGTGATATGAATAAATATATCCAATATATGTCAACAACAATAGATGATTTTAGGAATTTTTTTACAATTGATTCAAAAAAAGAGTTGCTTTGTTTAAATGAAATTGTTTTAAGTGCTTCAAAAATGTTGGAAAAAACTTTTTTATCACAAAAGATAAAAATTGAAATTACAAATAAAGAGTTAACAAAAATCAATCTTCCAAAAAATGAATTAATCCAAGTGGTTTTAAATATTTTAAACAATGCAAAAGATGCTTTTTTAGAAAAAAACATTTCAAACTCAATTATAAAAATCTCTTTTGAAGAGGAAAGAAATCAACAAAAAATTTTTATAGAAGATAATGCAGGTGGAATTAGTGAAAATATAATTTCAAAAATATTTAATCCATATTTTTCTACAAAAACTAAAAAAAATGGTTCAGGCTTAGGATTATATATTTGTAAAAATATTTTAGAAAAAGATAACCTTGGAGATATAGAGGTTTCAAATATAGAAAATGGAACTATTTTTATTATTACAATCAATAAAAACTAATTTTTAAAAAGGAATTGTAATTATAAAGTTAGCTCCTTTGTACTCTTTTTTATTATAAATATATGTTTCATTTTGAGCTATTATTTTTCCATGAAAATGTTTTTCAATTATCTCTCTTGACATAAATAATCCAATTCCTGTACCTTTATCTGAACCTTTAGTTGTAAAATATGGGTCAAATATTTTTTCTAAAATAGTTGGTTCAATTCCATTTGCATTATCTTTTAACGAAATATAAGCCTCATTTTCTATTTTTTTAATAGTTACAAAAATAAATCTCTCTTCATATGGTAACTCTTCTAAAACATCTCTTGCATTATTTAAAATATTTATAAAAACTTGTACTAATTCATTTTCAAAACCAAGAATTGTCACATCTTCACAATCTTCAATAACTTTTATCGCCCTATTTGTAAATCTAGAACTTGTTAATTTTAATGTTTTATTTAAAACATCTTTTATATTAAATTTTTCTTTGATTTTATCAACTCTATAAAAATCTCTAAAATCATCAATTGTATTTGATAAAAATTTTGTACTATTCATAATATTATCAACAGCTTCATTTAAAAGTTCATCAGTTAAAGTGTCATACTCTTTATTTAATTTTATTCCACTAGCACTTGTTGAAATAAAACTTAATGGCTGTCTCCATTGATGTGCTATATTTTCAATCATTTCTCCCATTGAAGCCATTTTTGATTGTTGGAAAAGCATATTATCTTTTTGTCTATTTTGTTCAACTTCCTCTTTTATCTCTTTTTTAAGATTTTCATTTAATTTTTTTAATTCATAAGTTTTTTCTTCAACTTTTTTTTCTAAATCTCTGTTTAATTGGGTTAATTTGCTATCCATCAACTCAAGTTTTACAATATCTTTTTCCAACTCTTTATTTGAAATTTCAAGTTGTTTTTCATTTTCTTCAATCTTATCAAGCATTTTATTTATCTCATTTGATAAAATACCCAACTCATCTTCTCTTTTAATATCAGCCCTTTGATTTCTATTTCCTGTTGCTGTTTGAGTTGCAACTTTTATTAAAGTATATAAATCTTTTGTAATATTTGTTGCTAAAAAATAAGAAAAAAGATATCCAATAATTATTGCAATTAATATAAATAAAATCGCTTCATAAAAAATTTGTTCTAAATTTTGAGAAATTTCATTTTGATTTAAAGCAATTCTTACCCAAGCGATATGTTGATTTTCCCTAAAAATAGGCATTATATAATCTATTATTTCATCATTTTGAACAAGCATATATGGTTCTATTTTTTTTGATAATAAAAAGGCTAAACTTAAATCATCTGATAAATATAAATTTATATACTCTTTATCATTGTGAGCGATAATTTTTCCTTCTTTATTTAAAATCATTGCATATTCCAAATTTGGATATTTTGAGATTGAAGAAATCAACTCTTCTAAACCTATATAATCATTTGATAATATCCATAAAACAGAATTTTGAGCAACACTTTTTGTCAAACTTTTAACTTGTTTTATATTTTGGGTATATAAAAAATTTTTTTGTTCACTTAATAAATCATAAACAAAAACACTCATTAAAATAATATGAGTTAAAGTAATGGTAATAATCAATCTTCTTTTTATAGATTTTAAATAAAATGTTTTGATTTTTTCTATCATTTTATTTCCCTAATATTTTGTTCAAAATCAGTTATAAAATCTTTAACAATATTATAAGTATTTTCATCTGCTTTTTCAAAATGTGTCAAATTTATTCTATAAAGAATCAATTCTCCTTCAGGATTTGTATTTAATTCAAGAATTAATTTACTAATCTTTTCTACTAACTCTTTTGGCATATCCTCTTTTGCAACTAAAGCATTATTTGGTAAACTTTTTGTCTCCCATAATACTTTCATTTCATTTGCGATTTCAGGTCTTTCCTTTTTAAATTTTTCCCAAGGTTGAGTCCAAGTTGCACACAAATCGGTTGTTTTTAAATAGATATTCATCAAAGCTGATTCTTGTGAACCAACATAAATATTTTCAATATCTTTATTTACATCTATTCCATTTTCATATAAAAAATATTGAGGTAAAAGTGTCGCTGCAAGTGCAGTTGAAGCAGGATAACTTATTTTTTTTCCTTTTACATCTTCAAAGCTTTTTATATCACTATCTTTTCTTGCTAAAATTATTCCTCGAAAATTCTCATCTCCTGCCATTTTTGCGAAAACTTTATATCCATATTTTAAAGACTCTAAAGTTTGATAAGGATTTGGTAGAGCAAAATCAAAATGTTTTAAAGATAATTTTTCATTAAAAGAGTCGTAATTTCTAGAAGCTTCTAACTCAATTCTAACATCTTTTAAATTTTTATTTAGATAGTCAACCAAAGGTTGATAAATTTCAAAAAGATGTTTTGGATTATATAAAGGATGAACACCAAAAATATATACTTTTTTATCAATAATTACTTTATCTTTTTGGTATGTGGGAGAATACTTTATTGAAGTATCCTCACATGAATTAAAAAAAAACAATATAAAAAGTATTAAAATTAATTTTTTTATCATAAAATTATTATATTGTAATTTTAGAAAAAAGTAAAAAACTAGATGCTATTTAATATATACCCTCTATTTGAATAATTTCTAATAAATGTATCATCTGTTTTTTCTCTAATATGATTAATAACGTTTCGTAAAGAGTATTTTGAAAAAACTTTTCCTTTCCAAACTACATTTGCAATATCTTCATAAGTTACTAAAGAGTTTGGATTTTTAGCTAATAAGTTAATCAATTTTTTTTCTGTTCTTGTTAGTTTTATTATCTTTTTACCATGAAATAGCTCTTCTCTTGTAATATCAAAATAGTAACCATTTTCAAACTGCACCTTTTTATTTGTATTTAAAAAGTTTATGCACAATTCAATAGTATTTAATAAAAATTCTACACTAACAGGTTTTTGTAAAATTGAATAAACATTAATAATTTTATATAAAGATAAATCTTGTTTTACATCTTTCTCCAATAAAATTATAGGTATATTAAAATTATAAGATTTTGTAAGTTTAAACACATCTAAAAATTTTTTCAAGTCATTATTACTATTATCAAAGATGATTACATCAAAATTGTTAATCACACTATTTAATAAATAGAATTTGTTGTTTTCAAAAAAAGTAAAATCGAAAGTTAAACTAACTTCTTTCTTTAATTTATCCATATAAATTAAATCATCACTTATAACTAATATAGACTTGTTTTTTTTATCTTGTGTATCTATAAAAATAGTATCCATTAAAAAAATTCCTTTTAATTATTTGTATAGAGGAATTTTAATAAACAAAAGTATTACAAAAGTATCATTTTGTTATTTTTTTGATATTTTTTTATTTATTTCAATTAATAGCCTTTTAAAGGCTATTAATAAATTATTTTATAAATTCTACTACTTCTTCAAAAGGTAATCTAATTTGAGTTGATTGAGGATTTATTCTATAACCAAAAGGTAAAACCATTGCTAATTGGAATTTTTTAGTATCAAGTCCTAAAACTTCTTCAACTTTTGCTTTATCAAATCCTTCGATTGGACAAGAATCAATTCCTTTAATAGCAGCAGCTGTCATCATATTTCCTGCAGCTATATAAGTTTGTCTTGCAGTCCAAGAATAAACATTTTCATCACTATCTAAAACTTTTGTAACTGTTAAGTGGTCTTTATATAATTTATTATAAAAATCTTTTTTCTCTTGAGGCATTTCTCGTCTTGCAAATCTAGTTGCTGGAATTCCTGATTCTGGTTTAACAGCATCAATTGCAGCAAGTATAACAACTAAATGAGAACAAGTTGTAACTTGTGGTTGATCCCAACAAAATGGTCTTAATTTTGCTTTTAACTCTTCATTTGTAATAACTAAAAACTTCCAACCTTCTTGACCAAAAGAACTAGGACTTTTTCTTGCTACTTCTAAAATAAATTTCATATCTTCATCTCTGATTTTTTTTGTTTCATCAAAAATCTTACAAGCATGTCTAAAATCCATAGCTTCCATAAATGTTTTTTCCATAAGTTTTTCCTTTTTAAATTAAATTTTTTTTCTTTTTTTATTATACAAAAGCTCTTTGATAAGAACTATTTATTTTCTCTTTTTCTTTAAACTCATTTGCTGCATAAAATACAAAATTTGGATTTCTAAGTAACTCTCTACCGTATGCAACAAAATCACAAGTACTATTTTCAAGTAAATATTCTCCTTCAATTGCTGTTGTAATTAATCCAACTGCAATAACAGGAATGTTTACATTTTCTTTTATTTTTTTTGCCCAAGAAGATTGATATAAAGGTTGAATTGTTGGAGCGTTATCTGGTTTTTCTAAATTTCCACCACTTGATACATGAATTGCATCAACACCAATTTTTTCTAACTCTTTTGATAAATAAATAGAATCTTCAATATTCCAACCTCCACTCATCCACTCATCTGCACTAATTCTAACAATCAAAGGCAAATCTAATTTTTGTTTAATCTCAGTGGCTATTTCTAAAACTAATCTACATCTATTCTCTAAAGTTCCACCATAAATATCTGTTCTATTATTTGAAATTGGTGATAAAAACTCACATAATAAATAGCCATGAGCTGCATGAAGTTCAATAGCGTCATAATCTGCCTCTTTTGCTCTAAAAGCTGCTTTTATAAATAGTTCTTTAATATCTTTTATCTCTTCTATTGAAACTTCTTTTGGAAGTTTATATGGAGCCTCTTTTGAAAATGCAATTGAACTTGGAGCTATTGGAGTTGAATCAGTTACAATTGATTTTCTTCCTGCGTGGGCAATTTGAATTGCTGTTTTTGCACCAAAAGAGTGTATATCTTTGTTTAATTGTTTATGTTTTTCTATTAAAGAATCATCCCAAAGACCTAAATCATTTGATGAAATTCTTCCTTTTGGCTCAATTGCAGTTGCTTCAACTATAATAAATCCAACTCCACCTAAAGCTCTTGATACATAGTGATATTTATGAAAATCTTTTATTTCTCCACTCTCATCACTTTTATACATACACATAGGTGGCATTACAACTCTATTTTTTAACTCTAATACTCCAATATTTGCACTTTTTAATAATAGGCTCATAAAAAATCCTTTTAGATTTCTAATTTTTCTAATTTGTTGATTGTTAATCCCTCTATTTTGTTTTCAATTTTTGATACAAAAGTTTTAAAATGCTCTTTTTCTTCATGTAAAGACAAAAAGTCTTGACTTTCCCAAGTCTCTACAAAAGTAAAACTAAAATCATCACTTAAATCTTTATGTAAATCATACTGAATACAACCTTCATCAAATTCATGAGTTGCTTTATGAAGTTTTAAAAGTTCATTATAAACTTCCTCTTTAAAAGCTTCTTTTACTTTTATTGTTGCAACTATTACTATATTTTTCATATTTATTCCTATAAAAAGTTTTCAGTTAAAACTGCTTCAAATTTCTCTAACTCTTTTTTTAAATCTAAATCACCTTTAAAAATATCATGAACTGAATAAGTTTTAAGTGGCTCTAGTCCACAAAATTGGAAAGTTTTGTGAGTTGCAATATGTGCTTGGTCTAAAGATAAACCATCAAAAAAACCTTTTGGATTATCAAATTCACTTGTTGGACAATTATAAGTTACACTTAACATATATTTTTTACCTTTTAATAATCCTCCTGTTCCATAAGTTTTACTCTCATCACTTCTACTTCTTCCATCACTTGTGTAATGTCTTCCTTGAGTAAATGTTTCATCAAAATATTTTTTTGTTATCCAAGGAACACCCATCCAATAAACTGGATATTGAAATAAAACATAATCAGCCCATTCAAATTTTTGGCACTCTTCTTCTACATCATAACCTTTTTCAATATGTGTATGTTTTACTTCAAAACCATTTTTAAGAAAAAAATCATTTGCAGTATCTATATAGTGTTGAGTTAATTCACCCTTTGCTACTACATCATAATATTGATGACCATTTAAAATTAGAACTTTTTTCATATTATCTCCTTTTATGATTTGAAAATTATATATATAATAAACTTAATTTACTCTTACTTTACTTTAGGTAAGTAATAGAAATTAATTTATAATATGTTATAATCAAAACTGAAAATTTAAGGAATTTAATATGTATTATATAAATGATAAAGAATATAGATGTACTGTTGCTGTAACACTAGATATTTTTAATGATAGATGGAAATTAGGAATTATTTGGCACTTACTTGATGGAGAAAAAAGATTTAAAGAGTTACATGAAACAATTAGTGAAATAACTCAAAAAACTTTAACCGTGAAATTAAAAGAGTTAGAAGAAAAAAATATTATTCACAGAGAAGTTTATGCTGAAGTTCCACCAAAAGTTGTTTATAGTTTAACAAAAGCAGGAGAAAATTTAAGACCTGTTCTTGAAGAGATGCATAAATGGGGAATTGATTATGTAAAAGAGTTTGGGAAAATAACATCTGATAACCCTTGCCCAAATACTTTTTGTGACTAAAATATGGAAAATTTTGTATTAATTTTATTAGCCATAGTGGTTGGTTATGTAATAAATAGATTAAATATTTTTTCAAATGTAAATTCCAAGCTTTTTTGATCTCTATCCAAAAATAGCCTGATCAATTCCAAAATAAATTAAAAAAAATTTATTATCATTTTTTTAATTTATTTTTTCTCATACTATCACCATATAATTCAATTTTAATTGAACCATGTGTTAATCTATCAACAATTGCATCAGCTAACGTTTTATTTTTCATACAAGACACCCAATTTTCAACTGGAACTTGTGATGCAAAAATTATTGAAGCAATATCTTCTCTAACCCCAATTACTTCAAATAATATACTTTCATCATCAATGCTTAATGGTCTAGCTCCAAAATCATCTATTATTAATAAATCTATTTTTTTTAAATTATCTAAATATTTAGAATATTTATCTAAATCTCTTTGAATATGAACTTCTTCAATTAATTCACTTATCCAAAAATATCTTACCGTATAACCTCTATAAATTGCTTCTTTTCCTAATGCTTCAGATAAAAAACTTTTACCCATTCCTGTTGGTCCAGTTATAACAATATTTTGTTTTTGTTTTATAAACTCACATTTTGATAATTCTTTAAATCTTATTGGTTCTAATCCTCTTTTTGTATGTAAATCTACAGATGATAAGGTAGCTATTGGCTTTTTGAATTTAGCTTTTTTCATTGCATTATGGATTCTTCTATTATCTTTATATAATATTTCTGATTCTAGCATTAAACATAAACGTTCATCGAAAGTTAAATTATAAGATTCTGGATTTTCATTTTGACTATGATATTCTTGTATAGCACCTTTCATATTTAATGTTAGAAGTAAGTTTTTAATCATATTCATTTTATTCCTTTAAATTATTAAAATATCTCAAATTTTTATGTTCACCAAAAGTTTCCATTTCATCATTAATATCCATATTTTTATTTCTTCTACAAATTTGTTCAATCTTAGCTTTATCAAATATTTTACGAGTAATAAGGTAGTCTGCATTTTCATTAAAGTTTTCATATTGTCCAGATTCAATTTTATAAATAATACTATTTAACCGAATTTGGCTTTTAGGTGTAATTCCATTTGTTTTTAAAAATTCTTCCACAAATTGGTACGTTTTGTTTCCTATAATCTTCGCTCTTGCTTTTAAATTATTAATATCCAAATCTTCTAACCATTGTTGCTTCTCTTTTGGTAGATGCTCCTTATTAGTAAAAATCTTTTTGTTTTCTGATTTAATCCAAAAACCTATTTGTTCGCCATTATGATATATCCATATACTATCTTTTGAATGCCAAACTTCAACTTTTAATTGATTGTATTGATATGGTACAGAGTAAAATTTATTCTCTAATTGTATGTATGAATCCCTTACTATAAGTGAAGTTCTAGTTCTATAAGATGGAATGACCCCAAAAATATAGACATAAAATAATTCAGTTAATTAATATAACAATTTAGAGAAAATTGTAAATAATTGAAGGAATTAAAAATGGGAAGAAGAGAATATAGTGAAGAGTTTAGAAGGGATGCTGTAAAACAAGTTGTTGAGAATGGATATGGGATTGTTGAAACAGCTGAGAGATTAGGTGTACATCATGATTCTTTGAGAAATTGGATAAGAAAGTACCAATCACCTGAAGCAGAAGTAGAAACAAAAAAGTTTCAAGATACACAAGCTGAAATAAAAAGATTACAAAAAGAGCTAAAAAGAGTTACAGAAGAACGAGATATATTAAAAAAGGCCGCAGCGTACTTTGCAAGCAACCCAAATTAAAGTACGCATTTATTAAAGTGCATGAAATACAGTACACAATAAGAAGAATGTGTACTGTGTTAAAAGTTCATCCAAGTGGGTATTATAAATGGTTAAAACAACCTATTTCAAATCTTGAAAAAGAGAATCAAGAACTTCTTATTGAAATAAAAAAAGCATATAAAGAATCAAATGGAATTTATGGTTATAGAAATATTCATAAGGATTTGAAAGCTTCAAATATTCATGTAAATAAAAAAAGAGTTGCAAGATTAATGAAAGAAGCAAAACTTTGTGGAATAGGAAATTATAAAAGAAGACCTAAGTATAAAGCAGGTTCAATTCATAAAGCTCATCCAAATCATTTAAAACAATGTTTTATATCACAAACTCCAAATGAATCATGGGTAAGTGATATAACTTATATAAGAACTCATGAAGGATGGATATATCTTGCAATTATCTTAGATTTATTTTCAAGGAAAATTATAGGATGGGCAACAAGTCATAGAATTACAACAGATTTAATAATTCAAGCATTAAAAAATACTAAATATAGAATTCCAAAAGATGGAGTAATTTTACATTCAGATCAAGGGAGTCAATATAGCTCATATGAATATAAAACTTTTTTAAAACATCATAACATCACACCAAGTATGAGTAGAAGAGGAAATTGTTATGATAATGCAGTTGCAGAAAGTTTTTTTAAAACATTAAAAAAAGAGTTAGTAAGAAAAACCATTTTTAGAACAAGAGAAGAAGCAAGAGATAAAATATTTGAATATATTGAGATGTTTTATAATTCAAAAAGAAGACATAGTTATTTAGGTTTTATAAGTCCAAATGAATTTGAGAAAAGGTACAATGAAAATGTTACTCAACCTGAGGTGTTAACTGATTAAAAAAGTGTCTACTACTTCGGGGTCATTCCAGATTGAGCATCTAGGCAATTAAGAATTAGTTGTTTAAATGAACGGTTAGAGTTATAATTTTAGAGAGTAGATTTTTGTAAACCTTTTGTTATTATATTTTTAATTTTTTCACAATCTGCAATCATACAATCAATTGATGCATTTATGTATTCATTATTTTCTAGTGCTTCTTCATAATTAATATATTCATAACCATTATATGTAACTATCATATCAAAGAATAATCTCAAAGTTCTTCCATTTCCTTCATTGAAAGGATGTAGAACATTTAGTTCACAAATATAAAAAGATAGTTTATCTATAAATTCAGATTTTTTTGAAGTATCTTCATAGTTCTTTAGAAAATTGTCATTTTTTAATTTTGTAAATATCTCTTTTGAAATATTTACAGTTCTATATTTTCCTGCCCAAGTATATAAAGGTGCAAAAATTGTTTCATGAACTTTACATAAATATTTTTCATCGAAGTTAATGTTTTCATTCAATTCATTGTGAAGTTTTTCATAAGCTCTAACTAATAACTCTTTTTCAATTTCAGTTAGTATTTCAAGTTCTTTGATTTCTAGTTTATTTATAGGAACATCACTATTTTCATAGTAAATGTGATTTGAAGGTGGATAATATTTCATTATTTAATTAAAGACAAATACTCTTTAACTTTTTTTAATACTACTTTATCTTTAACTGGAGCATAACCCTCGATTTGATTTGAAACAATTGCTGATTTTAATGCTTTTTCTTTAGAAAATGGTGTTTTACTCATAACTAAACTCCTAATATTTATAATTATAACAAAAACTTCAATAATTAACTATTATAAGTTTTGTAACATCAGTAATTAATTTTATATCATTGTTGTCAAACTTGAAAAAAGAATTGAAATTCTGATTAATAAATTTGTTTAAAATATTAATTAATTTTTTCATGCAATAACGTACTATCGAAAAAAACATTTAAAATATATACTTCTTAAAATTTTTTTAGGAATTTATATGGATATTTTATTCTTCTTGTCATATTGTATGCTAATAACAATAGCACCTGGTCCAGCAAATATTGTAATTTTATCAACTGTTCAAAATGATAGTGTAAAAAAAGCAATTGAATTTTGTTATGGTGCTACTTTAGCTTTTGGGATTATTTTAGTTTTATCTGTTATTTCAAACTCAATTCTTACTAAATACATACCAAATATACTTATTTTTATGCAAATTATTGGAACAATTTATATACTTTATTTAGCATATTTAATTTTTAATATGGATTTAGCAAATACAAATAAAAAAGAAGTCGGTTCTTTTAAAACTGGATTTTTAATGCAATTTATTAATCCTAAAGTAGTGATTTTTTGTTTAACTATTTTTCCAAGTTTTATAATGCCATATTATAGTTCTATTTATGAATTATTAGTATTTGCATTTGTTATTACTATAATTGGAGCAATTGCATTCTTTTCTTGGATTATATTTGGGAAATTATTAAAAAGTTTTTTACAAAGATATAAAAAATCCACTAATATCGTTTTATCTCTATTCTTAGTTTATTGTGCTTACATGATTTCAGGAATTGAAAAGTTTTTATATTAAAATAAATATGTAGTAAAATTCTTACTACATACTTTTATTCATAAAACTTTATGAATTCTTCTAATTTAATTCTTTGTGTTTTAAAACTATTTATTTTTTCAGTTTCATCTTCATAACCAATTGCCATTCCACAAACTAAAATCTTATCTTTTGAAATATTTAATTCATTTTTTACAATAGTTGGGAATTCTGCAAGTGAAGCCATAGGACAAGTTGCAAGTCCAAGTTCTGTCGCTACTAACATAATTGATTGTAAAAATATTCCATAATCAATATAAGAACCTTTTTCTAAAGAAGAATCCATAAAGAAATAGATAACAGTAGGTGCTCCAAAAGCTTTATAATTAGCTTTCCATTGTTCTATTTGTCTTTGTTTATCCTCTTTTTTTATGTCCAAAGTACTGTATAAAAGTAAACCCATTTCTTTTCTTCTACTTTTAAAAGGCTCAACCCACTCTGAAGGATAATACTGATAATCCATCTTTTCTTTTTGATTATTATCAAATGCTTTAATCATCTTATTTTCAATTTCAAGTTTTTTATCTCCACTTACTACACAAACTTCAAAAGGTTGCATATTAACACCTGTAGGACATAAAATAGCTGCTTCAAATATTGTTTCAATTTTTTCTACTTCAACTTCTTTATTTGTAAATGCTCTTACAGATTTTCTTTTTTTTAAACTTTCTATTACAGTCATAATTTCTCCTTTTATAAACTTTTATAGTTTATTTTTTTATCATCCATATTTATGTGAATAATAGCAGCTAATATAGATAAAAATACACAAGCAATCCAAATAGTATCATAAGAACCTGTCTTTTCATAAACAATTCCTCCTACCCAAGCTCCTAAAAAGCTTCCTAATTGATGAAATAAAAAAACAATTCCATATAGTGTTGCAAGTGCTTTTACTCCAAAAATTTGTGCTACAAGTCCACTTGTTAAAGGAACTGTTGCTAACCAAACAAATCCAATTAAAATACCAAATAAAAGAGCTGTTGTATTTGTAAGAGGAAATATAATCAACAACGCAAAAATAAATGCTCTTGAAAAATAAAGTCCCGTTAAAAGTTTTCTTTTAGAAAATTTATCTGCTAAAGTTCCAAACAAAAATGAACCAAAAATATTTAATAATCCAATTAATGCAAAGGCGTAAGTAGCTATTTCACTATCAATTTTTCCATCTTTTAAATAAGTTGGAAAATGTGTCATTATAAATGCCACATGAAATCCACAAACAAAGAATCCAATATTTAATCTCCAATATCCACTATGTGTTTTTGAACAATATAAGGCTTTTGAAATAGATTCTTCATTATCTATATTATTTGAATTATTATCAAATTGTGAAGTTTTCATAAAAAAACCTAAAAATCCAATAATTAAAGCAAATAAACAAAAGATATAAAAGACAATATTTAACTCAAAATGATTAAGTAAATTTTTTGTAATAGGAATAAATATAAACATACCAAATGAAGCAGCAGCTGTTGCAATTCCAAATACCATTCCTCTTTTATTTGGATTTACTATTTTTGCTATTGCTCCAAGAACAACTACATATGTTGTGGCACTTAGAGCTAATCCTACTAGGAGACCTACACTTATATATAATCCAAATACATTTGAAAAAACAGTTACTAAAAATAATCCTAGAGTATATAAAAAACTTCCAACTAATAAAACTTTATCATAACCATATTTATCACTTAAATAACCTATAAAAGGTTGAGCTAGTCCAAAAAGTAAATGTTGTATTGCTAAAGCTAATCCAAAATTTGCTCTAGTAATATCATATATTTGTATGAATGATGGAGCAAACATACCAAAACTTTGTCTTATTCCCATCGATATAATTAGAATTAGAATACCAAATACAATTAATAAATTTCTTTTTTGTTTTACATCCAAGTCTTTTCCTTATTAAAACTAATTTTTTGGTTATAATAACAAAAACTAAAACATTTGTAAAATAAATATTTTAAAATTTATAATTCGATTTTTTCGATATAAGGATTTTTATGGATTTAAAAACTATTAAAACTTTTAAAACTATTATCAATGAAAATGGCTTTGTTAATGCTTCTTATAAATTAGGATGCACACAATCAACAGTAACATTTCATATACAACAATTAGAACAAGAATTAGGTATGAAATTATTTGAAAAAATTGGACGTAAAATGGTTTTAACACAAGATGCAAAAGATATTATGCCATTAATAGATGATATATTATTATCATTAGAACAAATCAAAAACTATAAAAAAGATTCGAATGAAATTACTGGAAAATTAAGAATTGCAATGCCAGAAACACTTTTAATTTATAAAATGCAAAAAGTTTTAAAAGAATTCAAATTAAAAGCACCAAATGTAGAACTTTCAATACAAGGTATGAATTGTTATGAAGTTAGACAACAATTATTAAAAGGAAATATTGATTTGGGTATTCATTATGATGTAGGAAAGTATATAGATACTTTTATATCAAATAGACTAAATAATTTTAAATTAACACTTGTTGCCTCACCAAATTTATCAAAAAAATATTTTAATTTTGTAATGAATAATCAAGTAAAACCATTATCTATTGTAAGTAATCATCCACGTGCTCTTTATAAAGAATATTTTCTGAAATATTTAAATTCAAAACAGATAATTTTACAAAATACCCTAGAAGTAGGAAGTATTGAAGCAACTAAACAAAGTATCTTATCAAATTTAGGAATTGCTTATGTTCCTGAATTTACTGTTGAAAATGAGATTAAAAATGGTGATTTAATTGAATTAGAACATGAAATCGAAGATACAAGCATTAATGCAATATATGTATATCATAAAAATAAATATATTACAAAAGCAATGAGTTTATTTATTAAATTATTACAAAAGCAATTGAAATAATTTAATGCAATAATGTACTATGAGATAAGCTTATAAAGAAGTATAATTTTAAAATTTGAATAATTAAAGGTTTTTTAAATGAATATTATAAAATTAAATCAATATATTGTAAATGCTTTTACAGATTTAGTATTTAAAGGAAACCCTGCTGCTGTTTGTATATTAGATTCTTGGTTGAGTGATGAAATCTTATTAAAAATTACACAAGAGAATAATTTATCAGAAACTGCATTTGTAGTTAAAACAAATGATAAATATCATTTAAGATGGTTTACTCCAAATGGGGAAATAGATTTATGTGGTCATGCAACTTTAGCAACAGCATTTGTATATTTAAATTATATTATTCCAGATAAAAAAAGTATTGCATTTGATACATTAAGTGGAGTATTAACTATTACTTTAAAAGATGATTTATTTACAATGGATTTTCCAGTATATGAATTAAAAAAAGTTGATGTAACAAACCAAATGAAAGATGCATTAGGAGTTGATATTATTGAAGCCTATATGGGAAGAGATTTACTTTGTATTTTAGATTCAAAAGAAGAAGTTCATAATATAGAACCAAATTTTGAAAAGGTTAAACAACTTGATGGATTATTAGTTCATGTTAGTGCAAAAGATGATAAGGTAGATTGTATATCAAGGTCATTTGCTCCTAAATGTAATGTTTTAGAAGACCCTGTTTGTGGTTCAGGACATTGTCATATAGTTCCTTATTGGGCAAGAGTTTTAAAAAAAGATGAAATAGTTGCTTATCAAGACTCTTTTAGAGGTGGATATTTATATACAAAATTAAATGAAAAACGATTGGAAATAAGTGGGAAAGCTGTTTTATTTTCAAAAGGTGAAATATATTTAGGTTTTTAAATGGAAAAGTTTGAATATAAAAATGCTTTAGGAATAACAGCTTTAAAAGCTAGTATGAGTAAGTTTTCATATAAAAAACACGCACATGAAGAGTATGCAGTTGGAGTAACATTAAGAGGTATCCAAGAGTATAATTTAGATGGTGTTTTACAAACTTCATATAAAAATGGTGTAATGTTATTTAATCCTGAGCAAATACATGATGGTAATGCAGGTCATTATAAAGAGGGGTTAGATTATGTTATGCTTTATATTAAACCTGAACTTTTTTTAGAAGGTTTAGAAAAAAAAGATATTGTAAAATTTTCAAATCCAGTAATTTATGATGAAAAAATTAAATATGATATTTTAAATCTAGGAAGTGCAATTTTAAACCAAAAAGATGAAGCAATTTGTAGTGAATTATATTTGAACATGATTGATAATTTTAGCTCAAAAGATTTTTTAAACGAATATAGAAATGAATCTGAGTTTATAAAGAAAGCAAAAGAAATCATTTATTATGAACTTGATGATGTTTTAGATATTGAAATGATGTCAAAAGAGTTTAATATCTCAAAATTCCAGTTTATACGAATGTTTAAATCAAATACAGGTCTTAGTCCTTATCAATATTTTTTAAATACAAAACTTATTCATGCAAAAAAATATCTTGATATAACAAAAGATTTATATGGTTGCGTAGTTGAGTTTGGATTTACTGATTTATCCCACTTAAATAGACATTTTAAAAGAGTTTATGGTGTTACTGCATTTGAATATATTTCAAAGTAATTACTGCAATTTTGTACTATCCTTAAAAATTATAAAACTGTATTATTTTAAAAATCTTATATAAGGTATGAATAAATGATAGTAAAAAAAGAGAATGCAACTAACAAACAATTTTTAGGAGTAGATTTTGTAGTTTTAGCAATTGGTGAGAAATCAATGGTTACAAAAATGCTTTATAAAACAACTGATAATGTACCAACTCATTCACACCAAAATGAACAAAATGGATATGTAGTTTCTGGAAAATATAGATTAAAATTTGGAAACTTTGATGAAATCTTAGAATCAGGGGATTCATATTCAATTCCAAAAAATGTAGAGCATAGTATTGAAATATTAGAAGCTGGAGAAGTAGTTGACGTATTTACTCCAATTAGAGAGGATTATTTATAAAATTTTAGTTTTTTATATTAATGTTGGTTTGAGAATTTCGCTAATTAAATACTACATTTTACTTTCTATAAATATATTTTCCTAATAAAAATAAGATGGATTATACTAAAGAATATACTCAGAAAAATGACAAAAAAATTATATATTAATTTATTAATAATTATTGATAAATTTTTAGCTAAAATTTCTTAATTTAAAATTGAGGTAATACAATTGGATACAACATTAACAACATTTCTTATAACAATAACTATTTTAACTATGGTTCCAGGTGCTGATACAATGATTATGTTTAGAAATACTCTAAGAGGTGGCATTAAAGATGGTCTTGTATCTAATCTTGGGATTAGTATGGGATTAATGTTTCATGCAACACTTTCTGCTATTGGAATATCTGCTATTCTTTTATATTCTTCAACAGCATTTATGCTACTTAAAACAATAGGTGCTATATATTTATTATGGTTGGGATTTTCTAATATTAGAACATATTTTCAATCAAAAGGAAAAGAACAAAAATTAAATGTTAAATCTTCAGATTTTTTATTTACACGTTCTATAAAAGAAGGTTTTTTATCTAATGCATTAAATCCAAAGATTGTAATTTTTTATATGGCATTTTTACCACAGTTTATCGATAATAGTGGTTCTGTTTTATTTCAATCTTTATATTTAGCATTTTTTCATTTTTGTATTTCATTTATATGGTTATCAATTCTTGCTTATACAATAGTTTCTGCAAATGGATTTATTATGAGACCAAATGTAAGAGAAAAATTAGAGCTATTTTCTGGTGCAATTATGGTATTACTTGGATTAAAATTGCTGTTTGAAAAAAGATAATAAATTTTGACAAACATTTCATAGTTTATATCTAAACATTAAAACATAAAATTAAAAAAAGGATTTTTCATGCCCTCTATATAGGATTAGCTGCTATATTTAAACATTCTCCTACTTTATATATTGTAGTGAAGCTTTTAGGTGCAGCATATTTAATATATTTGGGAATTAAGTATTTTAAATCAAGTTTTAAAAATGATGAAGTTGCAGAAGTAAAGAAAACTAGTTATAAACCTTTACATAGAATATTTTTTGAAAGTATTTTAATAGAGATAACTAATCCAAAAATAGCATTATTTTTTATTGCATTTTTACCTCAATTTGTAAATCCTGAAATTGGTTCTGTTTCATTCCAATTATTAATTTTTGGGATAATTGTAGTAGTTACAGCAATACCTTGTGATATGTTAGTTGCAATATTTTCTAGTAAAATTTCTTCACTTATAAAAGAGAGTAAAAAAGCACAACAAGTACAAGAAAGAGTTTCTGCTTCAATTTTATTTGCTTTAGGCTCTTACATTGGTATTAAAGAATTAAGAAGTATTTAGGAATTAATTATGTTAGATTTTTCATTATATATAAATGAATTCTTATTAGTCGTAATCACAATGTTTTTTGCAACAGTTAGCCCAGGACCTGATTTTGCGTTTATTTTAAAACAAGCTGTAACTTACGGAAAAAAAACATCTATTTATACAGCACTTGGTATTGGTTCGGCAGTTTCAATTCATATTTTTTATACGATTATAGGAATTGGACTTATTATCTCAAAATCGCTTATATTATTTACTATTGTAAAATTTTTAGGCGCAGGCTATTTAATCTATCTGGGATATAAAAGCTTTAAATCTTCTGGATTTAAAATAGATAAAGAGAAAAGTAGTGAAATAATTACAATAGGAAATAAACAAGCATTTCTTCTTGGATTTTTATGTAATGTTTTAAATCCAAAAGCTGCATTTTTTATTATATCTATATTTACAGTTACAATTAGTGCTGAAACACCATTTATAGTTCAAAGTATTTATGGATTATCATGTATTTTAGTTGTTTCATCTTGGTACATATTTTTAGCATTTGTATTGAGTCAAGATAATATAAGAGTATTTTTCAATAAATTTGGAAAATGGTTTGATAAAACCGTAGGAATGATTTTAATATCTATGGGTATTAAAGTTGCTTTGAGTAAATAATTCTTGCAATAATGTACTATTCTTAAAATTTACAAGTATAATATATTAATCTTGATTTGAAAATTTTACTTTTCAGACATATAAAATATGTAAATTAAACTATCAGCTATTGGCACAAAACTCTGAACAGTCTCTAAATGATTAAATATAAGTGTATCTATCCTAAAGGTTTATAGATACATAAAAGACATAATTTAGGGTAGTACAATCGCTGAATCAATTTTTAAAGCACATAATTTGGGGTAGTTCATCAGCTTTAAAGTCCTTATGTCAGTCATTTGTGATTTTAAAGCACCTAAAATAACCTTATAAAAGACAAATTATGAGGTAACATTATGAAAAAGAAAAAATTCACTAAAATTAGAGAAAATATAACTGAAATTGAGTACCAAAAACTATTAACCTACCTAAATGGAAAAGAAGATTTAACTACTAACACTAAAAACAATCTAAGAAGAACATTTATACTATTGTATTTTACAGGTATGAGAATTAATGAAGTTAAACAATTAAAAGTAAAAGATATAAATACAATCTTTGAAAAAGAGGAGTTAATTATAGTTACTCATAAAACTAGAAAAGAAAGAAAACTATTTTTTTCAAAAGAAGCTATAAAACAAATTAAAAAACATTTTTTATTTAATGATAATTCAAAAGATGAAGATTTTATTATAACAACAAAAGGTAATCCTTTAAAAACTCCAAGTAGTTCAACATTCATTGCAAAAGTAAATTGCTTTATTCAAGAAGTTCTAGGACATAGATATTCTTCTCATTCTTTTAGAGCAGGAATAATAACTGATATGTCAAAATCAATTAATCCAAAATTCATTAAAGAGTTTATTGGTCATAGTGATATAAAAACCACTATGAGATATATTAGACCAACAGATAAAGATTTGAAAAAGTGTTTAATTAGATAAAAAACAAACTTTATATTTTAATTAGATTTATAAGCTTACTTTTCTATTCCATAATCTCTAAAGATTTGTGGAACTTTGCATTTTTTATTTTTTGAACACTTTTTGGAACATGGAAAATACATTAATATCCTACATGTTCCATAACCTAGAGGTTATGTAACATTTAATATGAACTTTCAAAAAACTGTTTATAGTTTTATCTTACTTAATATTATCAATTTTAGGAAATTTAAAAGTTTTACTTGTAGGTGCATAACAAAGCCCTAACTTAGAACAACCTTGATATTGAACTTCTAAATTAAATGGTACATTGCCTATTTTTTCTTTGATTAAAGTAGATGGAACATTTAATGAAAAATCTTTAACTATTACTTGGTCACCCTTAAAGTTTTCAGTTGCAGGTTTAGCAATGTAATTTGTTAAATCAATCTTTTTAGGCTTTGTGATTAATACTTTCAATTTTTTATCATATACATATATATCCTTATATAATGAAAGTTTAATATCTATGCTATTTTGTTTTATTTCTACACTTGGTTTAATAGCAACATCCGGCGATACAAAATCTTTTGCTCCAAAGCTATAGATTACAATACTTAAAAGTACGAGTAGTTTTTTCGTAATTACACCTTGTTTTAATTTTGAGTGATATTAACACTCTTGATAAGTATATTAGTATATTCTAATTTAAATAAACATTAAAATATTGACAATTAAATTAGAATATACTAATATAGATTATTGTTTTTAGAATATATAAAAAAAGGAAGAAATATGGAAAAGACAACATTTGAAATCAAAAAAATGGATTGTCCATGTGAAGAAAACTTACTCAGAATGAAACTTGATGTTATTGAAGAGGTTAAAAACCTTGAGTTTGATATTCCAAATAGAAAATTAACTGTTTATCATATTGGTAATATTTCTGAAATTGAAAGTTCAATAAATGATTTAAAACTAGGGGATACCCTTTTAAGTAGTGAAACTACAGAAGAAGTTGAGTTTAAAGAAGAAAGTGGACAACGTAAGTTACTTTGGACAGTACTAGCTATTAATTTTGCATTTTTTTTGATAGAAATGTCAACTGGTATTATTTCAAAATCAATGGGACTTGTTGCAGATAGCTTAGATATGCTTGCCGATTCATTTGTATATGGTATTAGTCTATTAGCAGTAGGAGGAACAATTGCAAGGAAAAATAATGTTTCGAAACTTGCTGGATATTTCCAAATTCTACTTGCAATTATAGGATTTATTGAAATTGTTAGAAGGTTTCTTGGTGATGATAAAATGCCTGACTTTTGGACAATGATTATTGTATCAACTTTTGCACTTATAGCAAATGGAATTTG
Source organism: Arcobacter ellisii (assembly GCF_003544915.1). Lineage (NCBI taxonomy): Bacteria > Pseudomonadati > Campylobacterota > Epsilonproteobacteria > Campylobacterales > Arcobacteraceae > Arcobacter > Arcobacter ellisii. The sequence continues at coordinate 1,583,855 of NZ_CP032097.1, forward strand.
TTTATATCTGTTTATGAAATCTAAAAGTGAAGAATCGCATATGCAAGCTAGTATGATATTCACTTCAAATGATATAATAATTAATTTTGGAGTAATTGTTTCTGCTGTACTTGTGTCAGTGTTAAATTCAAATAAACCAGACTTAATCGTTGGAGCGATAGTATTTATTCTAGTAATTTATGGTGCAATTAGAATATTAAGGCTTACGAGAAACTAATAATCAATCGTAAAAGATAGCTATATAGGTTTTTAGTAAGATAAAAAAGGAAAAGTATGACAAATACAATAAACTGTGTCCGAGATAAAAATAATGATGTTTTGGTTAAAAAAGCAAAAAAAGACATTAGTAAAAATAAAAAAAATATTGATTATCAATCAAAAGTTTTTGCTCTTTTAGGTAGTGGAGTTAGATTTAGAATTGTTTATTTACTTTTAAATAATAAAGAACTATGTGTATGTGATTTTTGTGATATTCTAGAAATGAATCAATCTCCTATCTCTCAACACTTAAGAAAATTAAAAGATGCAGGTATTTTAGAGAATAAACGTGAAAAATTGGCAATATTTTATTTCATTCCTGACTCAATGAGAGAAATACTACAACTTTTAATTAATAGCAAAGCAAAAGAGTGATCTGTCAACACTTTATAGGACATAAAAATTATAATTTAACTAACCATTTCTAACCGTAACATTTTCTCTTCAAACTCACTTGGTGACATATATCCATTTGATGAATGTAATCTTTGTCTATTATAAAAAATTTCTATATATTCAAATATTTTTTCATTAGCTTGTTTTCTTGTTAAAAAATTCTCATGGTGAATTAATTCAGTTTTTAAAGAGTGAAAAAAACTCTCTGCAACTGCATTATCCCAACAATCTCCTTTTTTGCTCATACTTTGAATAATTCCATATTTTTCTAATAAATTTTTATGTTCATAAGAGGCATATTGACTTCCTCTATCTGTATGATAGATTAATCCTTTATTTGGGTTTCTTCTTTTTATCGCCATTAAAAGTGCATCATTTACCAAAGAAGTATGAAGAGAATATCTCATTGACCAACCAACAACTTTTCTTGAATAAATATCTATTACAACTGCAAGATATAACCATCCTTCTTTGGTTGGAACATATGTAATATCTCCAACATAAACTTTATCTGTTGAAGAACTATAAAAATCTCTATTTACATAATTTGGTGCTATTGGTAGAGTATGATTTGAAGTTGTTGTTATAACTTTAAATCTTTGTTTCATTTTTACTTTTAGATTCAATTGTTTTAGAGATTTTTGGATTTTTCTTCTTGAAACAATAAGTCCATATCTTTGTTTTAAAATCTCTTTTAATCTTCTTGTTCCATAAGTAGCTCTTGATTGCTCAAAATATTTTTGATAAGATTATTAAACTCTACATCAACTCTATTTACTACACAACCTTTTTCAATCCAGTTGTAGTAACAACTTCTACTAACTTTAAAAAGTTTACACATCAGTTGTATATTAAAACTCTTTGAATGATTTTTTATCCAAGCATACTTTATAGAGTTTCTTTCGCGAAGTATGCTGCTGCCTTTTTTAAAATCTCTTTTTCTTGTTTTAAAATTGCAAGTTCTTTTCTAAGTCGTTTATTCTCTTCTTCTAAAGTTTCATTTTTTACTTCACTAGAAGGTTTAAGATTATTTTTAATTTTATATTCATTTACCCATAATGCTAATGTTCCTTTATTTAATCCTAAATCTTTTGCTATTGATGAAATAGATTTATCATTATTATCAATACAAAATTTTATTGTTGAATCTTTAAACTCTTGGGTGTAATTATTTTTTCTCATTCTATTCTCCACTTTCACTAATTTTAACATAGTATTTTTCTATGTCCTATTTAGTGTAGCCAGATCAACTTTATATGGGTATTCAAAATGCTACAAAGAAATGGAATATGCCAATGTGGAACTGGAACTTAACACTTTCACAATTGGCAATATTTTTTGAGGGTAGATTAGATAGTGAGCTTAAAATTTAAGTGATAGTATGATAAAAATATGCAAAGGAATTTTTAAATGATAAATTGGTCAGAAGCAAACGATTCAGAGTTAGTGTGTTATTGTATAGAAGTTGATAAAAAAACTATAGTAGATGCTATAAAAAATGGAAATGACACTCTTTCTAAAATTAAAGAATCTACAAAAGCTTGTACTGGAAGCAGTTGTAAAGAACTAAATCCATCTGGTGAGTGTTGCTCAAAAGATATTAAAAATTTAATCAAGTTATACTCTGGTAAAGATACTAAAGAAGAATGCTGTAGCTGTTGCAATAGCTAAATAGGTGTGATAGGATTTCTCCTATCAGAATTACTTTGACACGGAATATTTAACGGTCTCTTGGTATCAATAAACTTGAAATATGATTTTTTAATTAAAAAATATTTATTATAATTCTGAGTTAATTAACCTTTTCAAATTTTCTAAGCCAAATTCTTGTAGTGGCTTACCATTTACAAAATAAGAAGGTGTTTTATTAGCTTCTAGTTTTTTAGCATCTTCTAAATCTTGCTTAATTATCTGATTTACTTTTTCACTATTCATATATTGCTCTATTTTTCCCATATCAATATTTTTAATAGTTTTTAAAATTTCCCTTAACACTTTTAGATTAACTTCATGATGTACAACCCAATATTCTTGAGTTTCAAACATAAGTTCTAACGCTTCCATAAATAGACCCTGTTCCCTTGCTGCTTCTAACATCATAACTGCATAATTTGAGTTTTTATGAAATGGTGCATATCGAAGAACTAATTTAATTTTTCCTTCATTTTGTTTCATTATTTCTTTAACATAAGGATGAAATTGTGCGCAAGTTTCGCAAGCTGGATCAAAAAATTCTACTAATTGCACTTTTGCATTTGAATTTCCTATTACAAAAGAGTGTTCTCTTTGAAAAATAGAAGATTGAGTTTTTAACATATTTTCAAATTTTTCAGACTGATTATTTTTATAAATGTAGGCTGAACCTAAAAATATTAAAAATAATGATACTAATGACATTAATACAAGTTTTTTATTCTGCATAAAATATTAAACTCCAATTTAGATTTTAATTATTCTAACATACTTTGTGTGTAGTGTTTGTTGATTTTAAATTTAAGGTATACACACAAAATACACAAAAAACTAGTTATCATATAAGAAAATTTAGGATGTATTTTGGTAGGAAAATTTGATTTAACAATTTTTTTAAGTTTTATTGTAGCTTCAATAGCTACATTAGGTAGTCTATTTTTTAGTGAAATAATGAATTTTATTCCATGTGTTATGTGTTGGTACCAAAGAATATTTATGTATCCATTAGTAATCATATTTTTAATAGCACTATTATATCCTGATGATAATGTGTTTAAATACTCAATAGGTTTAGTGCTAATAGGATGGGGATTTTCTATTTATCATAATCTCTTAATGTGGGGAATTATTCCAGAAAACATAGTACCTTGTACTAATGGTGTACCTTGTAGTACAAGATATATAGACTGGTTTGGATTTATTTCTATTCCTTTTTTATCGCTTATTGCATATAGTTTAATTTTGATTTTACTTTGTATTGGCAAAAAGAAATTATTAAAAAAACAAAAATAAATTTATAGGAAAATATATGAAAAATAGATACTTGTTACTTTTACTTTTATTGTTATTTGCTGGTTGTGAAGGAGATAAAGCTAAATTAATCAAACAAAATGATGAAAAAAACTCAACGGAATTAAAAAAAGAAGAGAATAAAACTTATAATTTGAAAACTATATATGGAGAAAATATAAAATTAACACTAAATAATAATATATTAATAGCTGATAAAATAGAAAATAAAATGGTTCTTATAAATTTTTGGGCAACTTGGTGCCCACCTTGTATAAAAGAGATACCTGTATTTAATGAACTATATGAAAAATATAAAGATAATTTTATCATTATTGGTGTTCTGTATGAAAAAAATATTGATGCTAATACCATAACAAACTTTATAAAAGAAAATAACATAAAATTTCCTATTACAATTAGTGAAGATGAAAACTTTAGAATGGCAAAAGAGCTTGGTGATGTTAAAAAAATTCCCGAGTCATTTTTATATAGTAAAGAAGGATTTTTCATAGAAAAATATGTTGGTATAGTTAATGAGAAAAAATTAATAGAACATATTGAAAATAATATAAAATAATATCTAAAGAACAATGCGATAAAAAATGAAATTTGTATATGAAAAAATAGATTTTTAGAGAAGGTGAGCCTGTAAAATAAACTGTGTAAGTTCACCAGTTAGCATATAATCACTTTGTATATTTTTCCATAATTTCACTGAAAAATATACAAAGTTGAGGATAAATTTCACTCCAATTTCTAACCCCATTACGATTCCATTTCTCTTGAGCCTCCTGTGTTGCTAAGTAAAGCATCTTAAATGCAGAATCTATTGTTGGAAATGAACCTTTAGAATTTGTTCGTCTTTTTATACTTGAATTCAAAGATTCAATTGGATTTGTTGTATAAATTAATGTTTGTACTGATTTTGGATATTTAAAAAAAGTAGCTAATTGATTCCAGTTATTTGTCCAAGATTGAGTGATGTGAGGATATTTTTTGCCCCAACTTTCATCAAACTCTAAAAGTGCAGTTTGGGCATCTTCTTCTGTTGATGCACAATAAACAGTTTTTAAATCATTTGCAACAGCTTTTGCCTGTATACACAGGATTTCATCTATCTTTCCACGATACATAACGAAGTGAAGAACGAATTTGATGAACTATACACCTTTGTATTTCAGCTTTAGGATAAACTGCTTCAATAGCTTGATTAAATCCATTTAAACCATCTATTGCAAATATTAGAACATCTTCTACTCCACGATTCTTCAATTCATTTAAGAGTGTTAACCAATATTTTGAAGTCTCATTTTCTCCTATCCAAATTCCCAATATCTCTTTTTTACCATCAATCGTAATTCCTAGCATTATATATGCAGCTATATTTTTAACTACTCTATCAACTCTTATTTTTAAAACAGTTGCATCCATAAAGATTATTGGATATATTGCTTCTAGTGGACGACTTTGCCACTCTTTGGCTTTATCCATAATTGCTTCAGTAATATTTGAAATGGTTTGTTCTGAAAGCTGATAGCCATACAAATCATCTAAATGATTTTGTATATCTCTAACACTCATTCCTTTAGTGTAAAGTGAAAGAATTAAATCTTCACTACCTTTTAAAAGTCTTTCTCTTTTTTTAACTAATTGTGGTTCCTTAGCTTGCTGTAGCAAACGAAGTGCAGCTAAAATGTTCCATCTCTATCTCTTGGTATTGAAACATCAACTTCACCATATTTAGATTTTAAAGTCTTTTTATTTGTTCCATTACGATAGTTTGAATTATCAGATTCTTGATGTTTATCATAACCAAGATGTGAAGTCATTTCAACTTCACTAGCTGTTTGAATAGATTCTCTAAGAAGGTTTTTAAATTCTTCTAAAATTCCATCTAATGAAATTTCTTTACCTTCTTGTATTTGTCTTTTTAACTCTTCTTGACTTTCTCAAAAAAGAGTAAAAATCAAATTTTACACTCAACAAACCCCTTTATTAAGGGATTTTAATTTTAAATTTGGGTGTCTAGCCTATTGATTATCTCTTATTAGCTACAATTTTATATGTTTATTCGTAAAAGAAAAAATCCAAGTGGCAGTATTAGTATTCAAATTATTGATAAGAGTAATGGTAAATATAAAGTTGTTGAAACAATAGCATGTGTAAAAGATAAAAAAGAGTTAGAGTTTTATATTGCAAAAGCAGAATCAAGATTAAAACAACTTAATCCAAATTTATTTGATGCAGTTGAATTTAATGAGAAAAAACATAGATTTATTGGTATAAAAAATAAAGAGATTTCAGTTGTAGGACCAGATATTATATTTGGATATATAATGGAATATATAGGCTGTGATAAAATACTTAAAAAATTAAAAGAAAAAGAGTTGTTTAAACAGCTAGTTTTATCAAGAATAATTGATCCAGGTAGTAAATTAAATCTTATAGATTATTTGTATATTTATAAACATCAAAATCTTGATAAAAATGAGATATATAGATTTTTAGATACATTAAGTTTAAATTTAAAAGATAAAATAGAACAATGTATATTTGAATATACATCAATGGTAACTGGTGGAATTAGAGTAAGTTTTTATGATGTAACAACATTGTACTTTGAAGCATCAAGTGAAGATGATTTAAGAAAAGTAGGATTTAGTAAAGATGGAAAATTCACAAAACCACAAATAATTTTAGGACTCTTAACTTCATTAGAAGGTTATCCTTTAGGATTTGAAATACATGAGGGTAATTGCTATGAAGGTAAAACTTTTATTCCAATGCTTGAAAAGTTTCAAAAGAAATTTAATATAGAAAAACCAATAGTTGTAGCTGATAGTGGATTACTAAGTGAAGCAAATATATTAGAACTAGAAAAATTGAATTATAGATATATTTTAGGTGCTAGAATAAAATCAAGCTCAAGTGAAATAAAAAATAAAATCGTATCACTAAATTTAAATGATGAGAAAAATAATGAGACAATATATTTTTCAAAAAATCAAAAGATGATAGTTTCATATTCACAACAAAGAGCAAAAAAAGATAGATATACAAGAACAAAAAATTATGAGAAATTAAAAATAAAAATAAAATCAGGTAATCTTACAAAAGCACATTTAAATAATAAGGGTTATAATAAATATTTAGTACTTTCAGATTCTCAAACAACAATATCAATAGATGAAGATAAATATAATTATGATTCAAGCTTTGACGGATTAAAAGGGTTTGTTACAAATGATTTTTCATTAAATCCAACACAAATAATTGAACATTACACAAATCTTTGGCATATAGAAAGAGCTTTCAGAATTTCTAAAACAGATTTAAAAATTAGACCAATATATCATAGATTAGAACATAGAATATATTCACATATTTTAATTTCATTCGTTGCATATACAGTATATAAAGAGTTTGATAGAAAATTAAAAATAAATAATATTTCAATTAAAAGAAAAAATGCAATAGGATTTATAAAATCTATGTACGGAATAGTTCATGATAATGAAATTTCATTATTAGAATTATCTCCAGAACAAGAACAAATATATAAACTATTTTATTAAACCTAATATTGGGTGTCTATTTGAGAAAGTCAAGAGTAAATGAAATTAATCATCTACTCTTAAAATCTATGCTGTTAAACTTTCAAGTGCTATGTGGATAAAAATTTGTTACATAGATGAGTTTTAAAAACGAGTTCCACAACCTGTAGTTTTTTGAACTTTCTTTAAGTTTTAAACTAAATTGTCGAATTATATGAATTAGATTTTTATGACTATTAGCTGCTGATACAAAACTCTGGACAAAGTCACTTTTTTGTTTAAAGCTTATAATTTAATATATTTTATATGTTTACTAAACGGTCTCTAACGAAACAACTCTTTTTATTTTCTTTTAAAAATACAGTTTCAATTTTTATACTCACTAACATAGAATTTTTATTTATTAAATAAAAATATTATTTGGATTTAATTTAATCAAATATAAAACTAATTCTATAATTTTTTGTAATTGATCAAAAGTTTTTGTAATAGAGATCAAATTAATTGGAATATACATTCAAAAGATGCACCAACTATTTTAAATCAATTTGCTATTTATATCTCACTTCCTGCTATGATTTTACTTCAAATTCCAAAACTTAGTTTTTCAATTGATATGATTATTCCCATAATTGTAGCTTGGCTTGTAATGGGAATTAGTGCTTTATTAATTCTTTTTTTATCAAAAGTTTTCTCTTTTTCAAAAGAGATTACAGGTTCTTTAATGCTTGTTTCAATTTTAACAAATAGTTCTTTTTTAGGAATTCCAATAATAAATGCTTATATGGGCGAAAGTGCAATGCCTTATGTTTTAGTTTATGACCAATTAGGAACTTTTATTGCCCTTGCAACTTATGGAACTTTTATAGCTTCTTATTATTCAAATAATTCAAAAATTACTTTTAAAATAATTACTCTAAAAGTTTTAACTTTTCCACCATTTTTATCTTTAGTTGTAGCTTTATTTTTAATTGGAGTTGAATTTAATCCAATAATTTCAAAAGTTTTAAGCTCATTTGCAAGTACAATTGTACCAATAGCTTTAGTTGCAGTTGGTCTTCAACTTCAATTAAAACTTCCACGTGAAGAAATAAAACCTTTTAGTGTAGCTTTAATAGTAAAATTGATTATTGCACCACTAATTGCCTTTGTTATTTGTAAAATTTTTGCTTGGGATAATCAAGCTTCAATCGTATCAATCATGGAAGCAGGAATGGCTCCTATGATAACAGCAGGTGCAATAGCTTCAATGGCAGGACTTGCACCAAGACTAAGTTCTGCAATTGTGGGATATGGAATAATTATCTCTTTTTTAACAACTGGAATTTTATTTAATCTTCTTTAAAAAAAGAGATTTAAAGAAAATCTTTAAATCTCTAATTTTTTCTATTAAACTCATCTCTTCCAAAGAAATTTGTTTTATTTGTTTCTACAACCATTGTTGTAGCCATTTGGTCATTTTGATTTGCAATTTCTCTTGTTTCTTGGGCTCTTAAGGCATTTTGTTGAGTTGCTCTATCCAAATCTGCAACTGCAACATTTACTTGCTCTATTCCTTTTTCTTGCTCTTTTAAAGAAGAAGAGATATTTTCTATAATTTCTTTTGTTTTTTGAATATTTTCATTTAAAACATCATACTCTTTTATCATATCAGTTGAAGCATTTTTACCATTGTTTGCCTCTTTTGTTGCACTTTCAACTAAAGATTTTATCTCTTTGGCTGCATCTGCACTTCTACTTGCTAAATTTCGTACTTCCGCTGCAACAACTGCAAATCCACGTCCAGCTTCTCCAGCAGTTGCAGCCTCAACAGCTGCATTTAAAGATAAAATATTTGTTTGAAATGCAATTTGGTCAATTACAGTTATTGCTTCTTCGATAGATTTTGTTTTATCATTAATTCTATCCATCAATTCAGCACTATTTTTTGCACTTTTATAACCACTTTTTACTGAGATTAAAAGTTCATTTGAGTAAGTTAACATTTTATCAACATCCAAACTATTATTTCTAACACTACTTGTAATCTCTTCCATTGAAGCTGATGTCTCTTCAAGAATTGTTGCTTGAGTAACAATATTTGCACTTAATAATTCCATATTATTTTTTAGTGAATCTGCATTTTTTTTGAACATATTTCCACTTTTTAAACTACTTAATAACATTCTTGAAATTTTTACATTTAGTTTATTTATAGCTTCAATTAGAGTTTGTAACTCTTCTGATTTATTGTTTTTTATTTCAACTGTAAAATCATTTTTTTGATATTTTTCAAAAAATTGTAACATCTCATCAAAACTACTTGATAAATTATTTGCTGTTTGATTTATATTATCTGCAATAGTTTGGAAATTTTGATTTTTTGTTTTTATATTTATTTTATTCTTAAAAATATTTTTCGACATCAAAGAACTTTGAGTAACTAATTCTTCTATAAAATCCTCTTCTAAATCATCTTTTTTTTCATCTAAAATTATTAACTCTTTTTTCTCTTTTAACAAATTCATTCCATAAAAAAAGAAAAATGAGATAATACAAATAAAAATCAAACTGGAAATAAGAAAATATTCACTATTTATATGGGATAAATAAGACAAAAATCCTACTGAAAATATTGTTGTAATATATCCTGCAACTAGATATTTTTTTGCATTTTCCATAATTTTGCCTTATATTAAAATTTGTCACTATTCTACATCAAAAAAGTTAAAAGAAAAGCTTAAAAAATTTCGTTATTTTTTGATTATAGTAGCATTAAAATAGCATTTTATAAAATTATTATTTTTTCATATAAAGAAAAGATACAATTTTAGTCTCATAATCAACATAAACTAGATACAATACGCAAAAATTTTGTATAGGAAACCTTATGTTTGATTTAGTTAAAAAAATGTTATTTATTTTTCTTATCACAACTTGTAGTTTAAATGCTGCAATAAAAGAAGTATCAAAAAATGAAATAACTCAAATGGAACAATTAGAGTTATTTAAAAGAGCACAAATAAAAATCGTAAAAGCTTTTGATATTGGAAGTTTATATATTCTAAGTATTAATGTACAAGGAAATAATGATGAGATTTATTTAACAAAAGATAAAAAACTTATTCTTTCAGGTGATGTAATTGATGTAAATAATGGAATGAAAATTTCAGCTCCTGTTGATTTAACAAAAGCAAAAGGAAAAGAGGCATTTGTTTATGGAAATGGAAAAGAAGAGTATTATTTATTTACAGACCCAGAGTGTCCATATTGTAAAAAATTAGAATCATACCTTCCACAAATAAAAGATAAAGTAAAAATAAGAGTATTTTATTTTCCTTTAGAATCACATGAAAATGCAAAAGATTTATCATTATACATTATGAGTCAAAAAACATTAAATGCAAAAATTGATGCAATGTTTGATGCAAGTGAAAATTTAGATAAAGTAAAAAATGCAAAATATACACAAGCCCAACTTGCAAAACTTGAAAAACAATTAGAAGAACAAATTCAATTAGGAATTTCTTTAAATGTTCAAGGAACACCAACAATATTTGACAAAAATGGAAATAATATTATTTGGGTTAACTTACTTGAAAAATTTGGAATAGAAGTTAAATAGTAAAATCATTTTTGATTTTACTATTTTGGTAAAATTTTATTTACTTTTTAAATCTTTTTGTTAAAATAACGACTCGAGATCTCAGGTAGAGATTCCATCGTTAATTTAAACAAATTTACTGCATGGCCAAAATTAAATTTTAATTTTGGAGATTCATTTTGAATAATCAAAATCATTGTATATCTATATTTACTGGTGATTTACCTCCTTCAAAAGCACTATTTTTGAAACTAGAAAATGCTTTTTTATTAGCAAATATTTATGAAATAATTGAAATTATTTCACTAAAAGCAAATATTGAAATTGAACTTCAAGGATGGGCAAAACTTAAAGGTCATCTTTTTTTAGGTAGAACTACATTAAAAAATCAATACTCTTATAAAATCCAAAAGATAAGTAAAAATTCTTTTACTTCAAAAGCTTTTTGGGGCAAAAAAATGAAAGGTATTGATACTTCAAATCCAAAACTAAAAGACTTAGAGTTAAGTGAGAAAATTTTAGCAAAAGCTCCAATTGATAATGGGCTTTTAACAAGGGGAATTATAACTCAAGAAAATAGTCCAATTTATGATTTTGAGTTATCTTTTAAAGAACAAGTTTGGTCAAATCCTATTTCAGTTTTGTATGAAGAAGGAAAAAATCTTCAATGGAATGCAACAACGGATATTCCTTGGAGTGAAATACCAAATCTAAATCCAGTTTTAGAAAAAGCTGTATGCCAAATCATGACTTATTTAGTTGAAAATGAATTTTCAGCTTTATATATTCCTGGAAAATTTATAAGTAAAATAAATCCATACTATATGGAAGTTCCTCTTTTTTTATCATCACTTATGAATGATGAAGCAAGACATATTGAAGTTTTTACAAAACGTGCAAATGCAAATGGTGGAGGATTTCAATATTCAAGTGAAGTAACTCAACGTTCACTTTTCTCACTTTTTAAAGAAAATGACTATATAAAAAGTTCATTTTTACTTCATGTTATGGGTGAAGGTACTTTTGTAGATTTACTCTCATTTTTGGAAAAACATATGCCTGATGATGCAACAAAAAAAATCATTCGTTTAGCAAAAAGAGATGAAATGCGTCATGTTGCGTATGGTGTTGAACATGTAAAATCAGCCATTGAACAAAATCCAAATAGAATAAATGCTTTAAAAAATACTGCTTATAAAAGAAAAGAGTTTATGGATGAAGTAAGTAGTGAATCTTCTATTTTACTTGAATCACTTGCAATTCTAGCAGGTGGAAGTAATGAGCCAAAGGATTATAAAAGAGGATTTGATTTAGTTGAAGAATTAAAACAAAAAATGAATACAAACAGAATAAAAAGATTAATAGATATAGGTATGGATGAAGATTTAGCAAATGATATTTCTAAAGTTCATACACCAAATTTTATGTAGTAGGGGAAAAATGTCAAATTTATATAATGAAATGTTAGAGTTTGCAAAAGAGAATATTGCACCATATACTAACAATGTGGATATTGAGGGAAAATTTCCAGTTGAAAGTTTCAAAGCTATCAAGGGAAAAAAATTAACAGGTCTTTTAGTTCCAAAAGAGTTTGGAGGAATGGGACTAAATTTTCAAGACCATACACAAACTATTTTAGCTTTTGCAAATTATTGTGCAACAACAGCTTTATGTTATATGATGCACAATGTTGCAACAAATTGTATTGCAACTTATGGAAGTAATGAACTAAAAAAAGAGTTTTTACCAAGAATTGCAAATGGTGAAATTATGTTAGCACTTGCATATAGTGAAAGTGGAACAGGAACACACTTTTATAATCCAGAAATTAAAGTTACAAAAGAGAATGAAACTTTATTTATGAATGGTAGAAAAAGTTTTGTTACATCTGCTACTTATGCTGATTATTATTTAATTGATGCAAACTCTGTTGAAAGTGAAGGTTTAGATAACTGGATTATTTCAAAAGATTTAGCTGGAATTACTTTTGAAGAGAGTGCTTGGAATGGTCTTGGTATGAGAGGAAATGCTTCTTGTCCAATGATTTTAAAAGATGTAAGAATTGATGAAAAATCAAGGATTGGTGCAAGTGGAAGTGGACTTGATCAAATATTTAATTGTGTTGGACCATTTTTTATCATGGGATTAGCAGCAGTTTATAGTGGAGTTGCTTTAAATGCTTGTAATTCAATCAATGAGTATTCAATGAATAGAAAATATAGTGATGAAACAGCTTTATGTAATATTCCAACTGTTCAAAATCATATCTCTGAAATCTATACAAATGCAGCAAGTGCGAAATATTTTACATTAAGTGCTGCGAAAAGTGTAATTGAAGCTGACCCAATGGCACAAGCAAATGTATTAGCTGCAAGAATTCATGCATCTGAAATGGCTGTAAAAGTTTGTACACTAGCTATGAAGATTGGTGGAGGTACAGCATATGCTAAAAGAATAAATATTGAAAGATTGTTAAGAGATTCTTTAGCAGCACAAGTTATGGCTCCAAGTACTGATGTTCTTACGACTTGGCTTGGAAAAGCTTTAACAAATCAATCAATTTTATAAGGATAAAAAATGCAAAAACCAATAGTTGTGGGTTCAGTTGCTTATGACCCAAAAGTTGTACCAATTTGGGATATTATTAGAGATTATTTTAATGATAATGGAATAAGGCTTGATTATATTCTATTTTCAAACTATGAAGCACAAATTGAATATTTATTATCTGGAAAAATAGATATTGCATGGAATACAAATGTTGCTTGGGTGCGAACTTATGAATTAAGTAATCAAAAAGCACAAGCTTTACTTATGAGAGATACAGATATTGATTTTAAATCTGTGTTTATCACAAAAGCAAAAAATGGTATTAAATCAATTCAAGATTTAAAAGGTAAAAAGTTTGGTCTTGGAAGTGCAGATTCAGCTCAAGCAGCAATTTTACCTTTAAAATATCTACAAAATGAACTAAAAGAAAAAATCAATGAAGTTGAAATCATTAAATTTAATTCAGATTTAGGAAAACATGGAGATACAGGAAGAAGTGAATTTGATATCATCGAAGCAATAAAAGAAGATGAAATTGATGCAGGAGCAATTGGTATTAGCACTTGGATTAGAATTATTGAAGAGGGATTATTTCCTGCAGGTGAAATCGAATCTTTTTATGTAAGTGAGGGATATTGTCATTGTAACTTTACAGCTCTGAATAGTTTAGATGAAAAAGTGAAAAAAACATTTGTTGATATGATGCTTTCACAAGACCCAAATGAACCAATCATCAAAAAAATGATGCAAATGGAAGGTTTAAATAAATGGGTTGTTACAACTACTGAAGAATTAAAAGGTTATGATGTTTTAACACAAGCTATGTTTGAACAAGATTTAATGAAAAATAATTGGTAAAAAAATAAGTATCTTTTAAAAAGATACTTATTTAAAAAAAGAATTTTACTAAATAATATCCCACAATAGTTAGCCAAACAAATAAAATCAAAGATAAATAAAATGGTTTCATACCAATATTTTTAAATTTATTAAAACTTGTTTCCATTCCTAAAGCTGTCATTGCCATCGTTAGAGCAAAATTATCTACAAAATTTATAGTTTCAATTGTTTTAATACTTAAAAACCCAAAAGAGTTAAATCCTACAACAACTATAAATATAATTGCAAACCAAGGAACCATAATTTTTGTTTTCTCTTTTTTATTATGAAATGTAGTTTTTATAAGCCAAAATGATAATAAAATTAAAAAAGGAACTAAAAATATCACTCTTATCATTTTTACAATAATTGCATCTTTAGCTACCATTTCTCCTAAACTATTTGAAGAACCTACAACGTGTGCCACTTCATGTAAAGTTGCTCCTATATAAACTCCCATTTGAGAAGGATTAAAATCAAATATTCCTAGTTTATATAAAAATGGATATAAAAACATAGCAATAGTTCCAAAAATCACCACAAAAGAAACAGCTATTGCACTTTTATAAGCTTCATTTTTTAATACACTTGAAGTTGCCATTACAGCAGCAGCTCCACAAATAGAACTTCCTGCACTACATAAAATCGCAATTTCTCGGTCAAGTTTTAAAACTTTTACTCCAATAAAATATCCAAAAATAAAAGTAAAAAGAACTATACAAAAAGCAATAAAAATTCCACCAAATCCAACTTCTTGTAGATTTTGTAAAGTCAATCTAAATCCATATAAAATAATTCCAAATCGTAAAATATATTTTGTTGAGAAGATTATTCCACTTTTTCCAAAATCTAAAAATTTGTGTTTTATTGTATTTGCATAAAAAATTCCAAGAACTATTCCAATAATAAGTGAACTAATTCCTAAATTTCTAAAAAAATCTAATTCTGCTAAAAGTGTTGCAAATAAAGAAAATATTCCAACAAATAAAATTCCATAAAAAGTATTTTTCATAATAACTCCTTTAATTTTGTAAGTATAACTCCATTTTTTTAATTTGTAAAATATATTAATTTTAATATAATGATTAATATTTTTAATAAGGAAAAATATGACACTAAAAGAGCTACATTTTTTTTATAAATTAAGTGAAAATCCTCAAGTTACGCAAGTAGCAAATGAATTAAATATTAGTCAATCAGCAATTTCATTAGCAATTAAATCGCTAGAAAACTCTTTAAATGAACAACTATTTGATAGAATTGGAAAAAAATTAATTCTAAATGAAAAGGGAAAATATTTCAAAGAAAAAACTCTTCCTCACTATTTAGCACTTATGGATGCACAAACAATTTTCCAAGAAAATAAACTAGCAGGAAACATAAAAATAGCTTCAAGTAGAACTATTTCTAACTATATAATGCCAAATATTTATTATGATTTTTTGACAAAATACAAAGATGTAAAACTTGATATTTCAACTATAAATTCAAGTAAAATTATTGATAAAATCTTAAAATCTCAACTTGATATAGGTTTAATTGAAGTTGATACACAAAATTCAAGTTTAATAAAAGAAAAACTATGTGATGATGAATTAATAGTTGTTACAAGTGATGAGAACCACCCAAAAATTGCCTTTATTGATGCTATCAAAAAAAGATGGATTTTAAGAGAAACTGGCTCAGGAACAAGGGAAATTTTTATAAATTGTATTGGAGAAATATCTAAAGAGTTAGATATTTTTATGCAATTACAAGATTTTGAAGAGATTAAAAAAATTGTTTTAAATAATCCAGATACTGTAACAGCTATCTCAAAAATAATTGTAGAAGAAGAACTAAAAGAGAAAAAACTCTTTCAAATAAAACTAAAAAATTTAGAACTAAAAAGAGAATTTTATTTGGTTTATCATAAAGAAAAAACGAAAAATCTACTTTTTGAAACCCTGATTGAATTTCTAAAAAATAGATTTAAAGAGTTTTATCTTCCGTAATATGAAATTAGTGAAGCTTTTGCTAAAGAATGAGAGTTTAAATAAAATCCTACAAGTGCTGGATTTGCATTTTTATCTAAACCTAAAGTTTCAATATCAAGAGCATAAACTGTAAATTCATATCTATGAGCTTTATCTCCAATAGGAGGACAAGCTCCACCAAAACCACTTTTACCATAATCAGTTATACTTTGAATAACATCTTTTGATTCACTATTTCCAAAACCTCTTGGAAGAGTAAATTTATCTTTTGGAATATCAAAAACTAACCAATGCCACCATCCAGAACCTGTTGGTGCATCTGGGTCATAAACAGTTACTGCAAATGATTTTGTACCTTTTGGAGCATCTTTCCATGAAAGTTCAGGAGAGATATTTTCTCCCGTACATCCAAAACCATTAAACACTTGTTTTGATGTTAATTGACCTTCTAAATCTGAACTACTTAAAGTAAAATTATCTGCTAATAAAAAAGTAGCACATAAACCTAAACTTAAAAATATTTTTTTCATTTTTTCTCCTTATAATAAATTTAAAATTGAACTAATCTCTTCATTTGTAAGCTCAAACTCACTAATTTTTAAATCTTCTATCATATGTTTTGTTGAAGTTGTACCATTTAGTGGAACTATATTTATATGATTTAAAAATCTATAAAAAATCTCTGCTACACCTTTTTCATATTTTACTGATAAATTTTTTAATATATCACTATTTAAAATATGAGGATTTGCTGTTAGTGACCAAAAACTCTCATAAGTTATACCATTTTCTTTACAAAAAACTCTTATTTCTTTATCATAACCACTTTGGGCATAAAATCTATTTTGAATAATAGTTGGTTTTATTCTTGCATTGTTGTATAAATATTTTAAAACATCCAGCTCATAACAATTACTAATTCCTAAAGCTCCTACTTCTTTTTTGTCATAAAACTCTTCCATTTTTTGCCAAACTTTTTGAAGTTTACTTCCAGGATATACAGGAGAGTGTAAAATATAAGCATCTATAAATGAGGTTTTTAGATTTTTTTTAGAAGTTTCAAAAGATTTCTCTACTTGAATTTCTATATCATCACTTTCTAAATATGGCATATTGTTTTGGTCTTGCCCATCAATTGGAGTAAATTTTGTTTGAATAAATAAATCTTCTCTTTTTATACCACTTTCAAAAGCCTTTTGTAAACCTAAACCAACTAAATCCTCTCTATAATGTTTTGGTTGACACGCTGTATCAATACCTTTAAATCCTTGTTTTAACGCCTCAAAAACTAAAGTAGTTGTATTTTCTTTTTTCCAAGCTGTTCCATAAATCATATTTGGTATTTTCATAATCTTCTCTTATTTTTGTTTTAATAAAACTATTGTAGCAAATGTTGAGATTATAATTCCTATAAAAACATTAAAACTAATAGTCTGTTTTTCTATTATAAAAGATAAAATTGCAACCATCGCTGGACTTAAATAGACATAAGCCATCAATTTTTTAGGACCTAAAATAATAGAACTTTTTTGATATAAATATAGAGTTACAACTGTCGTTCCAATCACTAAATAACTCATCCAATAAAATAAATCCCCTTTGATTTTTTCCCATCCAAAAGGTATATTTAAAACTTGCATTGTTATAAACATCCAAAAACATCCACCAATTAGTGTTGTAAAAACTAAAACTAAAAGAATATCTCCTTTTCTATGTAAAAGTTTTAAAAATATTGAATATAAAGCCATTGAAGTTGAAGCAAGTAAAAAAATAATATCTCCTTCACTTAAAGAAAAGCCTAAAAACAGTTCAAAATCTGCTTTAAAAATAACAATACAAGTTCCAATAATTCCTATAAAATATATAAAAAGTTGTTTTAAACTCATTTTTTCTTTAAAAAAGAATATACATAAAATTCCTGTCATCAAAGGAACTAAAGTATATAAAGTTCCTGTGTTTAGGGCTGTTGTTGTTTCTAAAGCTTTGAACATTCCAATAAAATATAAAGAATAAAACAATCCTATAATCATAGCTCTTGGAAATGTTGAAATAATTTTTGCTCTAAACTCTTTTTTTATTAAAATGATTGGAGCTAAAATAATAGCTGCTAAAACAAATCTATATAAAGTTAAGGAGATAGAATCAATTACTCCTGAAAGTTTTGCACTTGCTATAAATGAACCAGCAACTAAAAAAGTAGCTATAAATACCATAAAATGAGCTTTTAAAGTTTGTGTCAAAAAAATCCTTTTAATATAAAAAATAAACCTAATCATAGTGGAATAAGTTTTTGAAGTTATTTATATGGTGTTAGTTTTTTAAAAATTTTGTATATTTATTGTCTTATTATTAAAAATTGTATAAAATTTTACCAAGTAAGTAAGGACGACCTTACCTCTACACTTATTTTAGAGGACGACCTCAATTTTTTTTAAAGGAAATTTTATGAGTTGGGTCACTCTTATTATTGCTGGAATTTTTGAAATATTCTGGGCAATTGGTCTTAAATACACAGATGGTTTTACAAAATTAATCCCTAGTTTACTTACAATATTTGCTATGTTAATTAGTTTTTGGTTATTAAGTATTTCACTAAAAACTCTTCCACTTGGAACTGCTTATGCTGTTTGGGTAGGAATAGGAACAATTGGAACTGTAATAGCTGGAGTAATTCTTTTTAATGATTCATTAAATCTATTAAGAATCGTAAGTATAATTTTTATAATTCTTGGTATTATTGGATTAAAAATCACAACTTCATAAAAGGTTAATTTTGATTAAAAATATTCTATTTTTTCTCTTTCCAATCATAATTTATTTTATTGCATCAAATTTTATAATTGATACTAAAAATCTGATTTTAATAACATTACTTATAACAACAATTGTTTTTTGGGCAACTTCAATAATACCAAATTATCAAACTTCTCTTATATTTTTATTTACAAGTTTGATATTTTCTTTAAGCAGCAAAGATATCATCTTTTCAGGATTTTCATCTTCTGCTTTTTGGCTTGTATTTGCAGGTATGCTAATAGCAAGTGCTATCAAAAATGTAAATTTGAGTGAAAGATTTTCTACACTCTTTTCTTTTATAAAAAATCCCACTTATCTAAATATTTTGATTTTTATTAATATTTTTTCTTTATTATTTAGTTTTGTTATGCCCTCAAGTTTAGGAAGAGTTATTCTTTTAATTCCAGTTGCAATAATTGTCGCTAAAAACTTTGGTTTCAAAGAAAATGACAAAGGTTACACAGGAATAATGTTAGCTTTCATTTTTTCAACTGTAATACCAGCTTTTACAATCTTACCAGCAAACGTTCCAAATATGATATTAAGTGGTTTAACATATGAAATTTATGGTTTTGAGCTTTTATATTCACACTATTTAGTTGCTAATTTTTTTGTTTTAGGTTTTATAAAAAACTTAATTCTTCTAGTTTTGTTATATCTTATGTACAATGATACTCCTAAATACACTTTTTATAAAAGTGAAAAAACTCTCTTATCAAAAGATGAAAAAATCGTGATTTTTACTATTATAGCTATGATATTCTTTTGGGCAACGGATTTTATACATGGAATTTCTGCAAGTGTGATAGCAATAGTAGGTGTTTTATTTTTAGCAAATCCAACAATAAATATCATAAAAACAAAAGATGTAAATAGCATAAATTTTGCTTCTTTACTTTTGGTTGCTTCTATTATTAGTTTAGGAAATATTGTTGCTACAAATGATTATATAAAAGAGATTTTAACATCAACTATTAATCTTTATAAACCTACAAATTATGAAGTTTTAAATCAAATAATTATTAGTTCATTTATGTCATTTACAGGTATTTTTATAACTCAGCCATCAATTCCTGCAATATTTACTCCAATGGCTGAACATATAAGTTCAATAAGTAATTTTAGTTTAAATGAAGTGATTATGATGGAAGTATCAGCTTTTTCTACTCTATTTTTACCATATCAATCTCCACCAATAATAATTGGTTTAGCTTTGGCAAATATCAAACAAACACAAGCTATTAAGTTTTTATTGATACTTGCAGTTATTACTATAGTTTTTCTATTTCCATTACAATATTATTGGATGCAGTTTGTAAAAACTATTATTTAATCACTCCATACCTATTCTTAAAAATCCAGTAAATGCCGCATTATCAGGATGAAGAGATTTATGAACATTTTTTTTCATTTCGTTTAAGATTTTTTTATATGAATCATAAAACTCAAAACTAGGAGTTGGTTTATAAACCAACTCTTTTATCTCAAAATATTTAAGTACATTTTTTGTGGTTGTAGGTTTTATAAAATACTCTTTTTGTCTATCGTTATAATATAAAACAACAGAGATTATCGTCCATTTTGCAAGATTATATTGAGATAAAAACTCTACAATTCCCTCAAATCCATTTTTCTGATTTCCGTGTATTAGTTCAAAAAGCTCTATACTTAACATATCTTTTTCATAAGAAGTTAAATTTGCTAACATATCACGAAATTTTAGTTTATCAAACAGTGAAACTAAAACAGATTTTTGAATAATTTGAAAAAAAGATTCTACAATCAAATTTGGGTTTGAAAAGTTCTCTTTTTTTAGATTTTCTTTTGTAAACTCTTCAAGTTTTGAAGGATTAAACTTTTTCATAGTTGGGAAAAATTTTGCATCTTAAAAACCTGTTGGATAAAAAGTCAAAAACTCCTCTTCCATATCCTTTAGTTTTTTCATATTCATTTTAAACCTTTTTAAAAGAGATTATATAAGAAGATAAAATATCTATAACATCAAGGTAATCTTGGATGTTTCCACTTGCTTTTGCAGATAAAATTGCACCTTCAATTGTAGAAGCAATATACAATGCAAGTTTTGTCGTATCACACTCTTTCATCTCATCTTTTTTTATTGCTAAATCTAAAATATCTTTTATATTTTTTCTAAATGTTTGATAAATCTCTTCCATCAAAACTTTAAAATCTTCATCAATATTTGACATCTCTTGAACAATATTTGCTATTGGACAACCTTTGTTAAAATCCCTATTTGTTGTATCTTTTATACTTTTTATAAAAGCTTCTAAATAACCACTTTCTAAAGCTATTATTGAAGAGTATCTTTGTACAAATTGTTCATAAATTTTCTCTTTTATAGAGACTAATGCCATCTCTTTTTTATTTTCAAAAAAATGATACATTGAACCTTTATGCACTTTTGCATTTTTTAAAATCGTTGTAAGTGATGCACCTTGATAACCCTTTTGATAAATCTCATCAAAGGTTGAATCTATTAAATTTTTTCTTGTATTTTTTTCCATTTTGAATTATATCATTTTTGACTTGACAAATTGGTCAAGTTTTATTAAAATGACACTTGACCAAATAGTCAATTATAAAAAGGATTTAAAATGCCATTAATTAAAACTTATGAAACAGAAGAAGCAACAGGTGAATTACTTGAAATTTATAATGAAATTATAAAAGTAAGAGGAAGTGTTGGAAACAATGCAAAACTTTTTAGCTCAAGCCCAGAACTTTTAAAACAACAATTAGATTTTATAAAATATTACTCAACTCACCCTACTTTATCTATGCCACTACTTGCAAGTATTAGAATATGTGTTTCAAGTAAAGAAGAATGTAATTTTTGTATAGATTTCAATACTGCTTTATTGGTTAATTATTCAAAATGGAATTTAGAAGAAGTAGAATTTATGAAAAAAAATTTAGAGAGTAAAAAACTAACTCAAAAAGAAAATGCCCTTTTAAAATTTGTAATTAACTCTATGAAAAATCCCCATAAAGTAGATAAAAATGATATAGATGCACTAAAAAAACTAAACTGGGAAGATAAAGATATTCTTGATGCTTTAAATCATGGAGCAAGAATGTTAGCAACTGATATTTTATTTAACGCATTTAAAATTGAAGATTATGAAGCTTGAGATTTATAAGAAGTTTTAATTTTAAAACTTCTTATAAAAAAGCGTTTTAAGATTTTTTAACAAACTCTTGTTTTAATTTTATAGCTCCAACACCTGGAACTTTACAGTCGATATTGTGACCATCATTTCCATCAACAAGTCTAATACCTTTGATTTTAGTACCAACTTTTATACCAGAAGAACTTCCCTTAACTTTTAAATCTTTTATAACAGTAACATCGTCTCCATCTTGTAAAATAGTACCATTTGCATCTTTTACAACTAACGTATCACTATTGCTACTTTCTAAAGATGAATCTTGAGACCACTCGTTAGCACACTCAGGACAGATATATAAATTCCCATCTTCGTAAGTATATTCACTTCCACATTTTGGGCAGTTTGGTAATTGACTCATTATTTTCCTTTAAACATTAAATGCCTCATTATACAATAATAATACTTTCTTATAATTTAGGGGTATTTTAAGCTTTATTTCAATATTTTTAAAAATATCTTAAAATACTCCAAAATAAAATTTGTATTATAATTTTCTTTTAGCCTATTATAAATTCATCTTTTTCTTATTTTATAGAAACATAAATCTCTATTTCATCTTCATCTGTGAACTTTTCAAAATCAATTTCAAAAGCTCTTTCATAATCGCTGTTTTTTTCAAAATATTCCCAAATCTCTTCCCATAAATCAGTTACAATCATAGGAAGTTCTCCTTGTTTTGAAAAAACTAAATATTTTTTATCTTCAATTATTATGGCATTTTTAGGTTTTGTAACTTCAACTCCAACTGTAACTTTATAATTTCCAGTTTCATTAAACTCATAATTACTATAAACTCCATACATAAAATCACTTTTTGCTTTATCAAATGTTTTTTTATAAATATCTTTTTGAAAATACTCTTCCCAAAGTCCAGCAATTTTGCCATTTTCACTCATTTCTAATTCATTATTTGTAATCGTACTTATTCCTGAAATCATTAATTTTTTGATTCTTGTAACTCTCATTTTTACTCTTTCTTTTTTTATTATTTAAGGATTATATTAAAGATTTGCTAGTAGTATCTTAAAAAGAACTATTTTAGGAAATATTATGAATATTATTGATTTTGAAAATATAAATGTAGGATATGATGAAAAAATTATTTTAAAAGATGTAAATTTAAAAATAAAAGAAAAAGAGCATTGGGCAATTCTTGGAGCAAATGGAAGTGGAAAATCAACTTTGATGAAACTAATTCAATCAGAAATTCATCCAAGAAAAACAAATGAATATAAAAAAGAGATTTTAGGAAAAGCAACCTACTCTATTTTTGAACTAAGAAAAGAGTTAGGAATTATAACAAATGATTTACACAACTATTTTGCAAGAGAAGCTGGTTATCTAAATGGTTTTGAAGTTGTTTTAAGTGGACATTACAGCTCTGTTGGGATATTTACTCATCAAGATTTTACAAAAGAACAAATCATAAAAGCAAAAGAGGTTTTAGAGTTTTTAGAGATAGTTGATTTAAAAGATAAAAAAGTTGCTGAAATGAGTACAGGACAATTAAGAAAATGTATAGTTGGAAGAGCTTTGATACACAACCCAAAAGCTTTTATTTTAGATGAACCAACAGTTGGACTTGATATAAAAGCACAAATAAATTTTATAAAAATGCTGAAAAAACTTTCACTTACTTCATCGATTATTTTAGTAACTCATCATCTTGAAGAGATTTTTGAAGAGATAAAAAATATAGCTTTAATACATAATAATACAATCTATAAAAGTGGAAAAAAAGAAGAGATTTTAACAAATGAAAATCTATCAGAAATTTTTGATACAAAGTTATCTATTGGTGAAAAAAATGGAAGATATTTTGTGGAAGAGATTTTATAATCTCTTCTTTTATTTTTAATGATAAATCTACTTATCATTTAAAAAAATTAATACTCTTATGACCATTTTTCAATCAAATTATCAATAAATTCTGATAAATATTCATCTTTTTTATATGTTTTTGCTTCTTCAATAATCTCATCTTTTGCATTTATACATATTGTATAAAGCTCTTTAACCTCTTTTGCTGTTAAATCACAAAATTCTATACCAAATCTTAAAAGCTGTTTTTCTTTCCACCATTTTTTACTTCCTAAAAGATGAAGTGCTGGAATATCATTTTTAATATACACCGTTGTGGTTACCACATCATAAGCAGGAGCTAATTTGATATTTAAAATATCATCATAAATCAATCCAAAGTTTTTAAGATGGGCATCTCCATTTTTTAATAAAAAATTTATAACTATCATTTTAAAAAAGTTTTCTAAAGACTCTTTTTTATATTTTGGCGATACAAAAGTTTTTATTGTTTTGGCTATTTGCTCATAAGTTCCTTCGTATTTATCATTACGATTTTTTCCAAAAAGTACGCACATATCTTCAAAACCTAAATAAGTATTGTCTTCTTTTATATCAAATCTTTTCATAATAAAAAGTTTTCTATCTTGTGATAAATAAAACTCAGGAACACAAATATTTGCCTTTTGAACTACTCTCATACACAAGTATTCATTAAGTGCAAGTTCTGGGTAATCTTCTCCCCAAGATTTTACAATATAATCTTCAAGTTTTAAAGTAGCTTTGTTTTCTATTTGAGCTAAAACCTTTGGTTGAACTCCTGAAATTGGTGAATTTAAAGCAAACCTAGATACCAGTTCATCAAATAATTTTTCATTTGACGAATGAAGTAAATCATCTAAAACAAGAGGTTTCAACTCTACTTTTAAATCTTGTTCATAAGAGACTCTTCCTTTTATACTTGGTGACATAAGTTTTAATAAACCAAAATCATCAGTCTTTGTGAACTTTGAAAAGTGTTTTTTGATGATAGATAATAAATAACCCTCAGGTAAGTGCATTTCAAATAAAGGATGAAGATTTTTACTATTCCAAGATTTAGCTCGAACTGGCATAGTAAGAGATATAAAATCCTTTTTATCTTCTGTTTTATAAGAAAAAATATACTCATTTTCTTCAAATGATAAAACACCAGATGTTTTAGAATTAACCTTTACAGTTAAAAAATCACTCATTTCTCAAATCCTCCAAAGTAGGAAATAAACTTTTTTGTTTGATACAAAATTCATAACCCAAATAATCGAGTATTTGCATGACTTTTTTTATCCCTACATCTACACCTCTTCCATTTTCTAGTGAAGAAAGTGTAGCTCGTGAGATTTTTAAATCATCACAAATCTTTGATTGAGATATAGAATTTTCTTTTCTATATTTTTTTATTTGTAAGCCTAGTTCTTTTAAATCCATTTTTATCACTTTTGTCTAATATATTAGACATTTTATAATTTTATTTATATTTTGTCAAATATATTATACATTTAATGTTTATTTAATTATCTCTTTATTTTTTTCAATTCTTTCTAATGCAATTATAAGATTTGATTTAACTTCTTTTTCTAAATTGTAAGTACTCACTTTAACTTCATTACTTTTTAAATGATTATCAATTTTTTCCAACAATTCTCTTAAAAAAGTTTCTTCACATAACAACTCTTTTATCCAAAAATTATATCTATCTTTTATAATACCGCCAAAACAATGCATGGTTACACCATTCGTTTTCATAAATGAATTAAATAAATCATCAATATTTATTTGACTCAATATGGGTTTATCTTTATAATCAAATATTCTTATATCATTTTTCCCTTCTAATAACTCAAAAAACTTTTTTGAATTTTTTTCTTTTATCGCATCAACAATTAGCTTTGAATTATTTTTCAAATCTAAAATCTCTTGCACTTTCAAAAACTCATCAATATACTTTTCAAATTCTTTAAAGGAATCACTTTTAAAATATTGTATATTCTCATAATTATTTCCCATAAATTCTTTTCTAATGAGAAAAATATTTTTAAAATCAAAACTACCTTCATCAAATAATGACTTAAAATTCTTTTTAATCAAAGTAAAAAGTTCTTCAAAGTCTATTATAAATAACTTTTCTTCTTGAAAAAACAATAACATTGAAGCAACTAATTTAAAATGTTTATAGTCTTTATATTCATTATCACAAAATCTTTTATAGACATCTTTTAGTAACTCTTCAAACTCATCATCTCCTAAATTATACCAATTTGTTAATTTTTGCCATGATGGAGTATTTTCATCAAAATAGTATTTACTATTTCTTAAAGATAAATCTATCTCATCTTTTTGAATATTTGAATTTAATAATATCTCTTTCCATAAATCAAAAGAAATAATTACATTTGAATTATCATTAAGGTTATATTTATTTAAAAAGGATTTATATTTTGTTTTTTCTGCTTCATCTTCTTTTTTATTATAAGTTAATGAATGATATTCTTCACTCAATTTAGGTAAATCTAAAATATGATTATTACCTTGTCTAATTTCAAATGAAAATAGAAAAAACCAATATAAAATATCTTTTATCAATTCTTCTTTTGATTGATGATTTACTAATACTTCATCATAAAATCTTTCAAAATCAAGTAAAGTTTGTCTTAAAGCTCTTAGATTTTTAGATTCTAATTTTTCAAAAAGTTCTAATATATTTGATTTTTCTTTTTCTAAAATATTCTCTTTTATATTATTTGTATTTTCTAATTCGGTTAAAAAACTGTCATAAGCAGAAAGTGCATCTGAAATAAACTCAAAAGTTTTTCCAATAAGCTTTTCTTTTATTAGTGTATATTTTTCTGTTTTTTCAAGTTCTTCTTCATTTGCAATTAACATTACTTTATAAGATTGATGTTCTACAAAATTATTGATATACCCTAATAAATCAACAATATTTATACTACATCTTTCTAAATCATCAAATATTAGAATATTTCCTTTTGCATTTAAAGATGAAAGAGATTTTTTTATTTGACCTAAGGATTTTTTGATATTTTCATTTATAAAAGCATTTGCTAATTTTCCAGCAAAAATACTTTTTTCATTAAATATCTCAGGATTAGATGATTGTAAAAATTTTGTTTCAATTTCATCATAATTTTTTACACCATATAAACTTACATAAATATATCTTTGTTTATTCTCTTTTAATTTATCTTTATATTTATTTATAAAATGAGTTTTTCCACTTCCCCATTTTCCTTTTAATAAAACTGCATATTGTGGATTTGGAAGTTTTATATAATAATCTAAAAATTGTGATATATGTTCATTTGACATAAGCTAACCTATAATTTTTTTATTTATTATATCTAGAAAAAAGTGTGATAATAAAAAAGATTACAATTTGAAAGAAAGCTTTGGGAGATTCCAAAGCTTTTTTATACTTAGTAGAAATTAAAAGTTTTTAATCAAATCCTCAAATACAGCAGTCAATCCCTCAACTTCTTTAACAGTTGTTCTCTCACCAACACTATGAATAGTATCATTTATAACTCCAAACTCGATAGCCTCTATTCCAAATGCTCCAAAATATCTGGCATCACTTGTTCCACCAGCTGTGCTGTGTTTTGTTGTTATTCCTAAAACTTCTTTTATTGAAGTTTCCATGGCTTTAACAACCTTTGATTCTTTGTTTGTTACAAATGGATATGAACCTTGAGTTGTTCGTAAAGTGTAGTTTAAATGCCCAAAGATTTTTTCTATATAGGCTTCTACATCCTCTTTTTTTGTGTTTGTTGAATTTCTTACATTAAACATCAAATCAAGTTTATTTGGCGTTACATTTGTTACTTGCATTCCTGCTCTTATATCTGTGATTACCAATTTACTTGGAGCAAAATATTCATCTCCATTGTCCAAATCATATCCTGCAATTTTTTCCAAAAGTGGAGCTATTTGATGAACTGGATTTATTCCTTTTTCTGGATAGGCTGCGTGTCCTTGTTTTCCTTGGATTGTTAAATATCCATTTATGCTTCCTCTTCGACCTACTTTTATAGCATCACCAAACACAACTTCACAAGTTGGCTCTGCTACAACTGCGTAGTTTGGAATCATATTAATCTCTTTTAGGTGTTCAAGCATTTTGATAGTTCCGTAAGTTCCCTCACCCTCTTCATCTGATGTCAGAAGAATTGATAATGTTCCATCGAAATTTTTGGCATTTTTACAAGCATATAAAAAAGCAGCATCTCCACTTTTCATATCTTGCGCACCTCTTGCAGTTATTACTCCATCAACTACATCAGCTGCAAATGGATCAACCGCCCAACCTTCTCCCGTTGGAACTACATCAATGTGACCTGCAAAACAAAGGTGTTGCGGGTTTTCGTTGAATTTTTTATAATAAAATCTATTTTTTACACCCTCCATATCAACTTTTATACAAGTCCACTCTGTCCCTAAATACTCTTCTATAAAATCAAATGCTCCATCATCATTTGGAGTTAGTGATTTGAATCTTAATAATTTTTGAAATAATTCTATAATAGTCATTTAATATCCTTTTAATTACGGGCAATTTTAGCTAACTTAACTTTATTTTGTTATAATAAAAAACTATAAAAAATTTTAATTTTTATTATTTAATTACCAAAGGCTCTATCATGGGAAAATTAGAAAAAACATTTTATTGGTTCTGTTTTATACTTTTAGTATATACAACAATTGGTTTTAAGCTAGTTCCAAATATTGTAAAAGACCAATTAATCAAAAATTTAGATGAAAATTTAACTTTAAAAACCACTATTGAAAAAGTTGAATTTAATCCTTTTACTCTTAATATAAAAATTGAAAATTTTAAACTTTTGGATGAAAACAACAATTCTGATATCTCTTTCAAAGAATTAACTATTGATTTTGCATTTATGCGTTCTATTGAAAAAAGACATATAAGTTTCCAAAATATATATTTAGATGAACTTTATCTAAATATTACAGAAGATAAAAATGGTGCTTTAAATCTTACAAAATTGGTAAAAGATACTCCAAAAAAAGAAGAAAAAGAAGAAACAAGTTCTACTGATATTAAATTCCTAATTTCAAAAATTGATTTAAAAAATGCTGATATAAATTTTACAAGTGAAAAAGAGGAAAAACCTTTTTCTCTTAATTTAAAAGATATTGATTACACAATTTATGATTTAGGAACATATAATAATGCTCTATCTTCAAATAATCTTAAATTTAGAATAAATGAAGATACAAATGTATCAATTGGTGGAGCATTTAAACTTGAACCATTTAAAATGTATGGAAAAATTGACGTTTCAAATCTAAAAATAAAAGAATTTTTAGATTTCAAAAAAGATATTTTCAACTTTGATATAAACAATGATGCAAATATAAATCTTATTTTAAACTATAATATTGATACAACAAATGATTTTGATTTAAAACTAAATAGTGATTTACTAGAGTTAAATAATCTTGAATTAAAACAAAACAATAAATCAATAGCAAATCTAAAAAAACTTGATATTAAAAAATTTGATTTTGATTTAATAGGTCAAAATATCAAACTTGATGGAGTTAAAATTGATAGTTTAAATGCAAATATGATTTCTGATAAATCAGGTATCAACTTTGCAAATCTAATAAAAACTAATTCTTCAAAAGAAGAAAATAAAAATGAACAAAAAGTTGAAACTGCACAAAATAGTGAATCTAAACCTTGGATTGTAAATTTATCAAATATTGAAGCAACAACAAATTTTAATTTTGATGATAAAACAAATAACAGTTTAATCAATGTAAAAACTACAAACTTAAATCTTAAAAATTTACAAATAATTGATTCAAAAATTGATTTGAATTCTCTAAATATAAATAACTCAAATCTAAGTTTTATTGATAATAAAAATAAATTAGATATTCAATCAAAAAATACAAAAATAAATCTAAATACTTTATCTTTGAATAACTCTATTTTAGATATTGATACTATAAATTTATCAAAAGAGAATCTAATTTTTAATGAAAAAAAATCTAAATTAAATATTGATTCAAAAAATCTAAATTTAGTTTTAAATGCCCTAAAAATTGATGGCAATAAAATTTCAATTAAAAATTCATCTTTAAAAACACCAAAACTTAATTTTAAAGATAAAAATTCAAAAATAGATATTAATAGTACAAATATCGGTTTAAACCTAAATAACTTTATGTTAGATAATGACAAAATTACTGTAAATGAAATAAAACTTTCAAAACCAACAGTTAATTTCAAAGATTTAGCAAATAAAATAGATGTGAAAAGCAAAAATATAGAGATAACTCTAAATACTCTCTCAAATAAAGGAAGTGATTTAAGTATAAACTCTATAAGAGTTCTAAATCCAAATCTTGATTTTATAAATTTAGAAAATAATACAAAAATTCATGCAAAAAATTTAGATTTAAAAATTCAACAATTATCAAATAAAAAAAATATATTTAAAATAGTAAAAACTGATTTAAATAATCCTTTTATCTCTGTTGTTTTACCTAAAAATAATACACCTACACAAAAAAATGAAGAAACAATAAAAACAACAAATACCCCAACAAAAGAGAATAAAAGTTCAAATAAAACAAAACTAAATATTGGTCCAGTAAATATTAAAAATGGAACATTTGATTTTGAAGATAAAAATTTACCAATTTCATTTAAAACAAAAGTTACAAAATTAAATGGAAAAATCTCAGAAATCAGAAACACAAAATCTAGTAAAACAAATCTAGAAGTAAATGGTGTTGTTGATAAATATGGTGTTGCAAAAATCACAGGAATTGTAAATCCAAATAATATTAAATTTCTAACAGATATAAATATGAAATTCCAAAATATTGCTATGGAAAATTTCACACCATATACAGGGAAATTTATAGGTCGAGAGCTAAAAAGTGGAAAACTGGATTTAGACTTAAAATATAATATTGACCAATCAAATCTTGATGCTAAAAATAATATTGTTATTACAAAATTAGAGTTAGGAAATGAAGTTCAAAGTCCTGATGCTGTCTCTTTACCATTAGGAATTGCAATATCTTTACTTGAAGATAAAAATGGAGTTATTGATATAAATCTTCCTATTTCAGGAAATGTAGACGACCCACAATTTTCTATTGGTTCAATAATATGGAAAGCTTTTGTTAATCTAATCACAAAAGCAGTAACTGCTCCTTTTTCTCTTTTAGGTGCTGTATTTAATTTTAGTGAAGATGAAATAAAAAGTGTAAAATTTGACTCTTTAGAGAGTGAAATAACTCCTATTCAAAAAGAGACACTTGATAAAATAGCTCAAATTTTAACTGCAAAACAAGATATTGCAATAAAACTTATAGCTTCGTATGATAAAGATAAAGAGACTATTGCATTAAAAGAGAAAAAATATTTAGCTAGAAAAGATGATGATAGAAATCTAAAAAAAGAACAAATTGATGCTTTAATTGCAAAAGAAAAAGTAAAAGATATTGAACTTGAAAAAATTGCAAAAGAAAGAATTTTAAATATTAAAGAGTATTTAATCAAAGAAAAATCTATCAATAAAAAACAAATTATTTTATCTGATGAATTAATAACTTCAAACTCTTCAATAGATTTGAAAATCGAACAGCTAAAATAAGAATTATTAAATTTACTTATAATTTAAGAATAATATTGACTTATTATTCTTAATTTGTTATTATCCCTCAAATTTAAAAAAGGGATAATATGTTTAATAAAATAGCACCAATAATCTTAATATGTTTATTGATTTTTATTTTTTATGCTGTATTTACAAAAGCTTCTCAAAGTACAAAAACTAAAAGAGTTGAATGCCAGACAAAAACTACAACTTTTGAAAAAATATTTGTAGAAGAGCCTATAAAAGAAGCTATTAAGGCTTTTAAAACTGGAAATTATGAAATAAATTCTTCAATTGAATACTCAAAATATATGAAAAGTCATTTAAAAGATATTTTAACAAAAGAACAAAGTGATGAACTACTAAAAAATATCATAAATAAATATTTAATTTCAATGGAACAAAAAAATCAAGATAAAAAAGTTTCTATAAATTATTATGTTTATGAAAATGATAAAGAAGATAGTGGAAAGAAAAATAGTGAAGCAAAAAAATATGCAGGATATTTAATGTTTGATTTTAAATATGACAAAAAGTTAGTCTATAAAATTCAAATAGATTATATGGATTTAGATGCAAAAGATTTAGAAGATAGAATGGATTGTGTGATAAATTCATTTTTATCAATTGATTAAAATTTTAATAAAGGAAAAAAATGAAACAAAAAATTTTTAAAGAGAAATACCATATTTTTGAAATAGAATATAAAAAAAGTGAATTACCTTATAAAAGTGTAGATGAAATTATCTCTGCATTACAAGTAAAAATTGATGCCCATCCAGTTATTGCATTTATTGCAATTTTTGACCAATATAAACATACAAGTTCCCTTGAAGGTGGAGAAATAAATCCAAAAATAAAAGCTGCAAAAAATATAGTTTTTTGTTTTGGAAAAGAGTTACCAACACCAGAAGTATTAGCAGTACGTCCTAGAAGTATTGGCGTTTGTGAAACAGACGATTCATTTATATTAAACTTTTTAGAAGCTCCAAATGAAACTGCAAATAAAACAATGGAAGAGTTTGTTAAATCACTAAAAACTTATATTTATTAAATTTTGAAGGCTAAAGTTTTATAACTTTAGCTCCAAATCCACCACTACTTGGATGGGCATCTTCAAAACCTCTAACTTTTGGATGTTTTTTCAAATACTCTTTAACTGCAAATGCTAATTTTCCAGTTCCAATTCCATGATAAACTAAAACCTCTTCAAAACCTGCAAGTAGTGCATCACTTAAAAACTTATCAAGATTTTCAATAGCTTCATCAGCTCGCTGACCATGTAAATCAAGTTTTATACTTCCAGTTTCTGGTTTTTGAATAGTTACAGTTGCTTTTTTTGTTGGAATTTTTGGAGGAGGATTTCCACTTCTACTTAAATCACTTAAATTTACTTGAACTTTCATTCCAATATCATTTTCAATAAATGCTTTTGAACCTTTGATTGAAACAATAGTTCCTTTTGTATTTCTATATTTAACTCTATCTCCAACAGCTAGTTCTACGACTTCTTGAACCTTTTCCACTTTTATCTCTTTTGCCATTTTATGGGCGATATTTAGATGTTGATGTGATTCTTGAACAAGTTTTGCTTTTATAGCTTTTTTTGCTTCATCTCTAGCTTGGTTATACTCTTTGTGAAGTTTTGATTTTTCAGAGTAGATATGCTCATCAAGTTTCTCTTTTTGCTCTTTTAGATTATTTGTAATTCTTTGCATATTTGCAATTTCTTCATCTAGTTTTGCAATTTTTTGTTTATATTCTCTCTCTAAAGAACTACTTCTTTCAATCAACTCATTTAATTTATCTTTATCATCTCCATAAACCTCTTTTGCTCTATTTACAACACTTAATGGAATCCCATATCTTGAAGCTGTTTCAAAAGCATAAGACCTTCCAATTGTTCCTTGTAAAAACTCATAAGTTGGTTTTTGATTCTCTTCATCATAAAGTGCAGCAATTAATTCAACATTCTCATTTGAAGCCATAAGAGCTGCAAGTCTTTTGTGGTGAGTTGTAATAATTACTTTTATATCCCTTTGGATTAAATCTTCAATTATTACTTTAAACAGACTCGCTGCTTCATCTGAATCCGTTCCAAGTTCTATTTCATCAACTCCAACAATTGCATTTTTTGAAGCAAAAAGTTTTGAAAACTCTACCATACGACCAGCAAATGTAGAAATATCATTTTTTACACTTTGTGGGTCATCTAAAACTGCATTTATTGATTTAAAATTACTCACAACTGTATCGTGATGAGCTTTATATGGAAGTAGATATTTTGAAAGAAAAACAGCTGATAAAATAGATTTTAACATCATCGTTTTTCCCCCAGCATTTACCCCTGTTATCATTACAACTGATTTTGTAAAATCAATGCTTATTGATTTTGGATTATGTAAGGCTGGATGGCAAAAATCTACAAGTTTGTTTACTCCACTTTTTGAAGGAAGAATAAAATTTTTGTCCCCTGCTTTTGCAAAAAACAGTCTTGCTTGGTAGTGGTCAAATCTGTCAAACTCTTTGTTTAAAAACTTTAAAAATAGAAGATTTTTTTCAAATAAAGAGGAAATTTCTTTACAAATTTTATATAAAATCTCTTCTTGTTTATTTTTTAAATCACTCTGTTTTTGTTTTAATTCTGAAATACTATGAGGAACAACATAAAAAAATCCAGAGTTAGAACGGTCAATTACTGAACCACTAAGAACATGATTAAATCCACCTCGAACCAGTAAAGCCTCTTCACCATTTATATAATGAACTTGAGAATCAACCAAATAAGTTCTAATTTTAGAAGAGTTTATGATTTTATAAAGACTTTGTTTTATCATCTCTTTATTTTTTGAAATGGCATATTTGATATTGTCAAAATCTTCATCAACTCCATCTTTTAGATTTGATTTATCATCAAAATAATCAGAAATTTTTATTATTTCATTTGGAATTACAATTTTATCTAGCCATTCAAGCATTTTCCCATCAAAATTAAATCTTTTTAAATATCTAAAATAGTTAATTATTTTTATAAATTCAAAAATTTCATAGATTTTTAAAATCCCTTGTTTTTGTATATGCATCAAAGCAGAATCAAGATTTTCCACTTGTGAAGGAGCTTTAAAATCAAATTTTGATAACTCATTTATAAGTTTAAAATGAAGGTTTATATCACCTTCTAAAATAATAGATTTTTCCCTTGCCATAAGCTTTGAGAAACTCTCTATATAGTCCATTAAGTCTAATTTTTTAAGTATATTTTGCATGTTGGGATTATAGCTAAAAGGGAATAATATTTTTATGAATAAATTTTTTCATATTATTCCACAATTAAATGCTAAAATGAAACAACTAAAATAAGGAGTCAAAATGTTAAAAAGAAAAGTTCTTTTATCAATAGTTACTTTATGTTTGTTATCTTCTTCTGCTTATGCAAAAAAAGATGAGTATGAAAAAGAGGAAAATCAAAAACATAAAAATTATGAAAAAACTCATAAAGAGATGTATGAAAAACAAAAAGATTATGAGAAAAATTATAAAGAAAAATATGAAAAACAAAAAGAGCTACCAAAAGGTTTAGAAAAAAAACTTGAAAGAGATGGGACTTTACCTCCTGGATGGGAAAAAAAACTTTCAAAAGGTCAAATTGTTGACCAAAGAGTTCTAAGAAGTGGAAGATTACTTAATTCAAGAGATTATCCTTATATGAAAAATAGTGAAATTTACCAAGTAGAAGATAGAGTATTTAGAGTTGCAGAAGATACTAAAATGATTTTGGAAATTTTTAAATAAAAGAAGGAATAATCATTCCTTCTTTAAAAAATCTTAGATATTCCCTGCTTTGAGAATTTTTTCTACAATCTCTTTATTATTTATACTATTACTTCTAAAAATCTCTTCTTTTTTTGTTCCCCATAAAAGATATTTATTTCTAAAATTATCTTTTATATTTTGGAAAATTGGAGTACTTAATTCTATAAGAAGTTTATTATCTCTTTTTCTATCAATTAATTGATAATTTATCTCTTCAAAAAGACCAAAAAATTTCTCTTTTGATTGTATGTTTATTTTATATCTTGCAGTTCCATTTTTAATAAATTCTACTTTTATAGGATTTTCATTAAAACTAATTCTTAAGTATCTATTTCCTGTTTCTAAATCAGGAATTTTTATCTCTAAAAAATCTTTAACTCTTTTATCAAAAGAACTATTTTCTAAAAATTGCTTCATATTAAATTTATGACCATTATCTACATAAGGAACAAGCCAAAGTTCTGAACTATAAGTCAAATCTAAACTTTCAATCTTACCATTTATATCTTTTTGTGGATAATCAAAAACTTTTGCTTCCATTTTATAAAGTTCATAATAAGTTTTTATTGCTTTTTGAAATATAACATCACTAAAAGGTAAAAAAACTATTATTAATAAAACAGATATTTCTACTTTTCTACTTTTTACTATTAAATAAATTATTTTTGAATTAATAACTGCAAATGAAACATAAAGAAGATTTACTAATAAATGCGTTCCCATAATTAATTCTTTTAAATAAAATATTTAAAAGTATCTTATCAAATTGGTGTCACATATAACGTCACAACCAATTTGATATATTATTTAAAACTTTAGATAAAAAACTGCCAGTAAACTAATGAAATAATTGTTACAGATAAAATTGCTAATATATTTATTACAAAACCAAATTTAGCCATTTCTTTTACTTTAACAGCACCACTACTCATTGCAATTGCATTTGGAGGAGTTGCTATTGGAAGCATAAATGCATAACTTGCACAAATTGTTGCAACCATTAAAATCAAAGTCATATCTATATTTGCAACTTGTCCTAAAGAGTAAATAATTGGTAGTGCAATTGAAATTAAAGCTGTATTAGATGTAATTTCTGTTGTAAAAGTAATAAGTGTTGCAATCATTAAAATAAGTACAATAACTGGAAGATTTGTTAAAGATAACATATAATTTGCAATTTCACTAGCTAATCCTGTTTTTGAAAATGCTGTTGCTATTGTAAATCCTGCACCAAATAAAAAAATGATTTCATAAGGAATTTTTTTAGCATCTTCCCACTCAATAAAACCTATTTTTGGTACAAACATCAATAAACCAAAACTTAGTAATATTGCCGTTTCATTTAATCCTAAACCTGAATAATAAGGTTCTATTTTTGAGTTTACCAATAATACAACTACTAAACCTAACAAAATATATAATAATCTTTTTTGGTCTTTTTGTAAAACTTCACTATGTTCAACACTATTATCAAGTTTTACATCACTTAAACCTACAGATAAAAGTAATGGAATAATTATCAGCATAACTAAAGCTAGCGGAGCTGTTAAAAATATCCATTGAATAAAGGCAATTGGTTCAAGTGAGTGTTGTTGCATAAACCCTAATAATATAAGATTTGGTGGAGTTCCAATTGGAGTTATAATTCCACCAATACTACATCCATAAGCGATTGATAAAGCAAGTCTAGCTTTAAATTTTAAATCTTCTGTTAAAAATATTGCAATTGGAATAAGTAAAAGTGCAGTTGTTGAGTTTGATAAAACTGAACTCAAAAGTGCAGAAGTAAATGCTAAAGAGAATATCATTCCTCTTGGAGTTTTAGGGAAAATTGTCAAAAGTTTATTTGAAATATATTTATGTAAATCTATTTTTTGAGTAGCAATTGCTATCATAAATCCACCCATAAATAAAAATATTGTTGGATTTGAATAGTTGGCTGTAGCTGTTTTTACATCAATTAATTCAAAAGCAGGAAATAAAATAATTGGTAATAAAGATACAACACCAATAGGTAAAGCTTCATTTGTCCATAATATTACAAGTAAAGCTATCAATGCTATTAAAATTGCATGTTGCGTTACAAAAAAGAAACTTGCAATAAAAAAGAATCCAAGTGAAACTAAAATAGAAATAAATATATTTTTCAAACTCTCTCCTTCTATTTTTTGGGTCTAAAAGCTTTAATAACTTCTTCATTCACTTCTAAATATGGACCTTCCATTAAATCAATACAATAAGGAATTGCAGGGAAAACTGCATCTAAACACTCTTTTATAGATTTTGGTTTTCCTGGAAGATTTACTATTAAAGAACTTCCTCTTAATCCTGCTGTTTGTCTTGATAAAATTGCTGTTGGTACAAATTTTAAAGACTCTGCACGCATAAGTTCTCCAAAACCAGGCATCATTCTATCACATACAGCTTCAGTTGCTTCTGGTGTTACATCACGTGCTGCAGGTCCTGTTCCACCAGTTGTTACTACTAAACAACATTTTTCATTATCTACTAAATCTTTCATTGTATCTTCAATTGTTTTTTGATCATCAGCAATACATCTATAAACTGGTTCCCAAGAAGATTTTAAATAACTATTTAATGTATCAATAATAGCTTTTCCAGATAAATCTTCATATATTCCTGCACTTGCTCTATCACTTGCTGTTATTATTCCAATTTTTGCTATTTCTTTATTCATAATAAATGTCCTTTCTCTTTTATATAATATATTGTTGCAAATTTTTGAAAAAACTCTTTTACTTTTAAAGAATCAATTATCTTATCATCAGCTCCTAAATAAACTTCAACAATAGTTCCTCTATCAACTAATTTTTGAAGTTTTTCTTCATCCCAAACATAAGTTAAAAGTTCTTCTAGTTCTTCAATTGTTCCTAGTTTAAAATATTTTGAAATATCTTTATTTGATGGATAGATTACATTATCCAAAAATGTTTGAACATAAGAGTTTGCATCTTTTTTAAAATACATAAGTTGTGTTCTTTTAAATTTTTCATCAAAATTTTGAAAAAATGCAGGAGAAAAGAGTTGAAGTTTATCAACTCTATTTTGTATGTTTAAAGCTTCTTCAAAAGCCTTTATAGCTCCATAAGAAAAACCAGAAATTGTAAAATCATTTCTTATAATATATTCATCAAAAAGTTCTGATTCTTCATAAAAACAAAAACCAGAAAAATAATTCTTAGAGGTTTTCAAGGCTAATTACCTCATTTTTAAGCATTATCTCTTTTAATCTATTTATCTCTTCGATATTAGAAGAGAGTTCTGTTCTTAAATCATTTTTGATATTAGTTAAAAGTTCATCTACTGAATTTGCCATTTTATATTTTTTTACTATCTCATTTGCAGTTTTTTCAGCAGATTCTAAATCTTCTGAATTAATAGCAAATTTCTCTTTTTTGATAACTTCAACACCTATAAATCCAGATAAATCTCTTCTTATATTTTCACATAATTCATTATATGAAGGGAAAGTTGGATTTAATTTTTGAACACTCTCATCAAATAATGCAACTTTTGTTTTTGAAATAAATGCTTTACTAGCTTGATAAATTGCTAAAATCTCTTTTTGTTTATCATCAAGTATTTTTAACTGTTTTTTACCAAATTCAAGTTTATTTTTTGCAACTTCAATATCATCATTATCTAAAATTTTTCTATTTGACTTAATCATATTTAAAAGCGCTTCATTTATTAGAGTTGCTAGTGCAGCTGAACTAAATCCTGCTGTTTCATTTACCAATTTTTCTATATTTATTTCATGATTTTTACCACTTAAATATAGTTCTAAAATTCTTTTTCTATCTTCAATGTTTGGTAAACCAACATGAACTCGTCTATCAAATCTTCCAGCTCTAAGTAGCGCATCATCTAAAACTTCTATTTTGTTTGTTGCAGCTATTACTATAACACCACTATCTCCATCAAATCCATCCATTTGAGTTAAAAGTTCATTTAATGTTGATTCTCTTTCGTCATTTGATTTTCCACTTCTCATCTTTCCAACAGCATCAATTTCATCTATAAATATGATTGCAGGAGCACTTTGTTTTGCTTTAGCAAAAAGTTCACGAACTTTTTTTGCACCCATTCCAACATAAATATGCACAAAACTAGCACCACTTTGATAAAAAAATGGGACATCAGCTTCTCCGGCAACTGCCCTTGCAATCAAAGTTTTTCCAACTCCTGGAGGTCCAACTAAAAGAACACCTTTTGGTAATTTAACACCATATTTAAGATATTTTTTTGGGTCATTTAAAAAATCAACTATCTCTTCAAGTTCTTCTTTTATCTCTTTAATTCCAGCAATATCTTTAAAAGTTACATTTGAAGTAACAGCTTGAATATTTGAGTTTAAATCATCCGTAGAAATTTTAGCTTTACTTTTTGAAAGTTCATTTTCAAAAACACTATTTTCTTTTTTATTTCTATTTAAAAAAGCTTTTATTTTATCTTGTTTAAATTTCAAAAATAGTGCTAAAAAAAGAAGTACAAATAAAAAAATAATTCCTATATAATAAGAACTTCCTTGAATTATTGAACTACTTTTATATAAAGTATAAACAAATAATATCAGCAAAACAACTGCTGATATCGCCATTAATTTTAGATTTTTATCTATATTTTTATCATTTGAATCTTGCAACATTTTTTTCAAGCTCCACTTTATAATCATCTAAGAAGACCCAATCTCCAACTAAATCAACTGGTGAATCAATTTCAATTTGATTAAAAAATTGGTCTAAACCAATATATTTACCATTTTTTACTGACTCAACTAAAACCTCTAAAGTTTTATTGTTTTCTCTTCTAAAATCATAATTTTTTTGCTCAATTATGCTAGTTAGTTCATTATATCTGATTTTTGCAATATCACCTTTTATTTCAGGCTTCATTGTTGCACTTGGTGTTCCATCTCTTTTTGAATAAGTAAAAGCATGAACATGAGTTAAAGGAAATTTATGTAAATTTTCCATAGCCTCTTTCCAGATTTTTTCAGTTTCACCTGGATGTCCAACGATAAAGTCAGTTCCTAAAGCATAACCATTATCCCTTAAAAACTCAAAGAGTTCTAAATCAGATAAAACTTTATTTCTTCTATTCATAATTTGTAACATCTCTTTTGAAGTGTGTTGAAGTGCAATATGAAGATGTTTTGCCATAAATGGCTCATTTATCAACTCTTTAAACTCATCATCAATTTGAATAGGTTCAATACTTCCCATTCTAATTCTTCTAACACCTTTAATCAAAGCCATTTTTTTAAGAAGTTTTGCAAGGCTTGTATGTTGTTTTTTTCCATAACTTCCAACATTTGTTCCCGTTAAAATAAATTCACCAAAACCATTTGCTGCTAAAGTTGTAACTTGCTCTAAAATTTTATCTTCACTATAACTTCTTGCATCTCCCCTTACATAAGGAATAATACAATATGAACATCTAAAATCACATCCTTCTTGGATTTTGATAAATGCCCTACTTTTACCAACAAACTCTTCAACTATTGTTTCATCAATATGAGTTAAATCACCTGCTTGAAAAAATCTCTCTTCTTGAAGTAATAATTCATTGATTTTTTCTTTTTCAGAATGCCCAAATAAAGAGTCAACTTTATCCTCTTTAAAAAGTGTTTCACCCTTTGTCCAAACTCCACATCCTGTAAAAACAACTCTTGGAGTTTTTGGAAGTTTTTTTAAAGAGTTTATATAACCACGTGCTGTACTATCAGCACTATTTGTAACTGTACAAGAGTTTATTACAACTACATCAGCATCTTTTTCTTCTTGTGTTACTTCAAAATCTTTTAAGTTACTCATCATAACTTGTGTATCAAATACATTTGTTCTACAACCAAAAGTTTTAAAATATACTTTTGGTTTATTTTGTGAAAAATTCATAAATATTTTTTCCTAATTATCTTCTTATTATTTCATCTTCCAAATCTTTTGGAATTTTTTTGTTTTTCATTGCTGGACCATAAGCATTATCAGTTCTATTAATATTGATTTGTTGTGTTGGGTATGCAATATGAATATCATCTTCTTTCATAAATGCATCAAGTATCTCTGGACTTATCGTACTTCTTAAAACTAAAGCAGCATAAGAATTTGTCAAATACCAAGAAGAGATAACAATTCCTTGAGGTTCAACAAAAGTAAATACTCTAGGTTCAACTCCAGTTGCACGTAATTGATATTTATTTCGCATTTTAGAGAGTTGTTTTCTTGTGATATCTGTATAACCTTTTGAATAGTGTTTTAAAATATCCCTTGCAATTTTTTGAGCTTTTTTATGATTTGAATCAAAAGTAATTGTAATATCAATTCCATCCCAAACTGTTCTTAAACCTGAGTGTGTATAGTTTGAAATAAGCTCTGAAAAAATATAGTTATTTGGGATAAAGAAAATTCTTCCACTTCTTCTATTTACCATATAAGAAGTCAAAGTAATATCTTCTCTTATTGTTATTTTAAATAATGAGATATCTAAAACATCTCCAACCGTTTCAACTCCACCTTTAGTTACTTTTATTCTATCTCCTACTTGAATAGAACCTGATGTAACAATAACCATCCATCCAAAAATCGACATAAACCAATCTTTTAGAGCAATAGCAATACCAGCAGATGCAAATCCAAGGATTGTTACAAGATAAGAAACATTATCTATATAAGAAAATAAAACTACCATTACAATCAAAAATACTAAAGTAAAATTGATTATTTTATTTATCATATAATAGTTTTCATTTTGTGAAAAATATTTTTTAAGGGCAAGTTTTACCAAAAATGCAATAATTGATAAAATAATTATAATAGTAAATATAATAAATAATTTTTGAACTTGTTGTGAAACTTGGTTTTCTATTTCTAAAATTACTTGTTCAATTTTTCTTGTATAAACCTCTTCAGTAGTTGAAACAATATCTAAGACCATTGAAAAATCTTTTTTCTGCTTATCTAAAAAAGTAATTTTATCTTTATATTCAGGTTTTGAATCAAGATTAAATAACTCTAAATAAATTACAAGCTCTTCTTCAAGTTTTGTTGTTAATAAATCAATTTCAGAATCTAAATTTTTAAACTGTTTTTTATTGTTTTCAAGTTTTTTGATTTGAGATAAAGCATTAATTATTCCAAATGGATTTGTAATATTTTCATATTTTTCAATTTCAGGTGGATTTATTAAAGCTCCAATTGGAGAACCTTTATATTCAGCAATTAACTCTAATTCATTCTCTTTTACACGAATTTTATTGTGTAACTGATAAACTTGTTCATCAGTAGTATTTGATTTCTTTTTTAAACTATCTTTTAGACTCTCAAGTTCAGTAGAAATCTTGCTATATGATAAATAGTTAGAATATCTTTTTAATAAAATATTGTCTTTTAATTCAGCCTCAATTCTTGCAATTTTATCAAGCAAAATATTTATTTGAGCCATATTTTGCATATTTAGCTCTTTTTGTTTTTGTTCTTGAATCT
Source organism: Arcobacter ellisii (assembly GCF_003544915.1). Classification (NCBI taxonomy): domain Bacteria; kingdom Pseudomonadati; phylum Campylobacterota; class Epsilonproteobacteria; order Campylobacterales; family Arcobacteraceae; genus Arcobacter; species Arcobacter ellisii. The sequence continues at coordinate 1,626,841 of NZ_CP032097.1, forward strand.
CTTGAATTCTTTTTTCTTCTTCAAGTTTTTGAGCTTCTATTGCTTTTTCTTTAATAATATTTTGTTCAATTTTTTTAACTTCAGCTTTATCTTTTTTATCTATTACATTATCTGCTTCTTCAGCAAATGCAACAAAGCATAAACACAATAATAAAATTCCTAATTTTTTAATCAATTTAAAAACCTTTTAATATTTCAATTACATCATTTTTCGTAACTTCATTAGTGATTTTACAACCACCAATACCAACAGGTAAAATAAACTTGATTTTATTGTCCAACGACTTTTTATCTAAGAAAAAATGTTCATAAAATTCTTCTACATCTTTGATTTTATAAGTTGTTGGAATATCATATCTTTCAAGTAAATTTTTAACTCTTATCTCTTCATCTTTGCTCATAAAACCTAATTTTACAGCTAAAGCATTTGCCATACACATTCCAATTCCTACAGCTTCACCATGTAAATAAGTTTTATAATTTGTCTCATTTTCAATAACATGACCGAAAGTGTGACCATAATTAAGTGCAGCCCTAATTCCTAACTCTTTTTCATCTTTTGAAACAACATCAGCTTTTGTTTCAACTGATTTTTTTATAGCTATTTGGATATTTTTATCATCTCTTAAATCATTAGTTTCAAGCCATTCAAAAAAATCTTTATTGAAAGTTACTGCCATTTTTACTATTTCTGCAACTCCGGCTCCAAACTCTCTTTTTGGTAAAGTTTTTAGCATACTTGGGTCTATATAAACAGCAATTGGTTGATGAAAAGTTCCAACTAAATTTTTTCCAAATTTGTTGTTTATTCCAGTTTTTCCACCAACACTTGCATCTACTTGAGAAAGTAAAGTTGTTGGAATTTGTACAAAATCTATTCCTCTTTGATAAATTGAAGAAGCAAATCCAGTCATATCTCCAATTACTCCACCACCAAAGGCAACAAGTAAAGATTTTCTATCTAATCTATGTGTAAAACAGTGAGCCAAAATTGCTTCAATTGTTTCCATTGTTTTATACTCTTCACCATCAGGAATTGTACAAACACTTAATTCACGAGCATTTAATTTTGATTTTAAATACTCTAAATGAAATCCACTAACTGTTGGATTTGTAACAATCACAACTTTTCTATCAAAATAGAGCTCTTTTAACTCTTCTATAAAAATATCGTATGAAGTATCGTGGGGTAAAGTTATATTAACAGTCATTTTTTTATCCAAATTATTTATTTAATAAGTATTTTATATTAGCTAAATAGAAGTTAAAGAAGCCTAAATTTGAAACTAATCTACTTTTAGATATAATCTAATAAAATTAAGATAAAAGGACTTCTTATTAAAACTTTTACATCATTAAACTTAGATGAAAAAATTATAAAAGCTTTACAAGATTTAGAGTACAAAGAAGCTACGGAAATACAAAAAAAAGCTATTCCAATTGCTCTTAAAAAAAGAGATATTTTAGCAGCTGCTCAAAGTGGTACTGGAAAAACAGCAGCATTTTTATTGCCTATTTTAGAAGATTTGATAGAGCAAAAACAAAAAAATGAATTACCAATTTTAAGAGCTTTGATATTAGTTCCAACACGTGAACTAGCAACTCAAATAGCAAAGGCTGTTGATGATTTTGCAAAATATTTAAGTATCGAAAAACTTGCTGTTTTTGGTGGAGTTTCTTCAAAAGAGCAAGAAAGAAAAATAGCAAAGGGTATTGATATTTTAGTTGCAACATCAGGAAGATTGATGGAGCATATAAAAAACAAAAGTGTTGATTTATCAAGTGTTAATACAGTTGTAATTGATGAAGTTGATACTATGCTTGATATGGGATTTTTAGAAGATATTGAAAAAATCTTACCAAATGTTGGACCACATAGACAAATTATGATGTTTTCAGCAACTATGAATCAAAATGTAAAAAAACTTGCAAAAGAGTTTTTAACAGACCCTGTTGTAATTGAAGTAGCAAGTCAACGTTCAACTGTGAAAATCATTGAACAACAAATAGTTTTAGTAGATGAAGCAAAAAAAGCTGAACTATTATCATATTTAATTGGTTCAAAAAACTATTCACAAGTTTTAGTTTTTGTAAATATGAAAAAAGAGGCTGATGAATTAGTAGCTCATCTAAATCTTGATGGATTACCAGCAGAATGTATTCACGGAGATGTAAGACAAACTGCAAGGGCTAAGGCTTTAAGAAAATTCAAATCTGGAGATATTAGAGTTTTGGTTGCAACTGATATTGCTGCAAGGGGAATTGATATAGAACTTTTACCTGTTGTTGTAAATTTTGCGTTACCTGAAACAATAGCTGATTATACTCATAGAATCGGAAGAACTGGACGAGCTGGAAATGCTGGAACTGCAATTACACTTTTAAGTGTAAAAGATTATAAATTTATGATTGAAATTGAAAAAGAGTTAATTATAAATATTCCAAGAATTGAAATGGAAGGGTTTGAAACAACTGAAAAAAAACCAAGACTATTTAAAGCAAGACCAAAACAACTTAGCGTAAAAAAAGCTGAAGCGAAAAAAGTAGCTCAAAAAAGTGGGTTTTCAAAAACAAATGTAGCAAAAAAACCAGCTAAAAAGAAAAAAACAACAAAAAGAGATGATAATAGAAGTTTTAGAAAATAACTAAAACTTCTTCATCTCTTCATAAATCTCTTTTAAATTTAATAAAAAATAAGGATGATGATTAGGAGCCTTTGCAACTCTATAATCTTTTATTCCAAGTTCATGGGCAAGTTCCCCATACTCAAGAACTAACTCTCCTAAAGTTTCAGAATTATCAACCGTAAAAGATATTGGATAAACTATAACTTTTGATTTAATCTCTTTTAATTTATCTTCCATATAAGGTCGTAGCCACTCCATTGGTCCTAGTCTTGATTGATAAGCAACATGGATTTTTTTAAAATTTATATTTTGTTTTTGAAGCTCTTTTTTGGCACACTCAACGTTTGCTAAGATATGTTTTTGATATAAATCACCTTTATTTATAGTTCTTTGAGTTAGGCCATGGGCTGAAAAAATAAGTTCAAAATCTTCACTATTTTCACCTTTTAAAGCCTCTTTTATTCGCTCTACTATTGCTTTATTGTAAAGGTCACTATCATAATAACTATCAATTGTTTTTATTTTATTTTCTATTCCAAAACTTTTGGCAACTTTCTTTAAATCTTCAATTGATGATTTTGTAGTTGTACTTGAATAGTGTGGATACATGGGAATTGCGTAGATTTCATCATAATTTTTAACTTTTTCTAAAATATCTTTTGCAAAAGGATATGTATATCTCATCTCGTAAAATACATCAGCATCAACCATATTAGAGAATCTTCTAACTAATCTTTTTGTATGCCCAACAATAGGAGAAATTCCACCTAATTTTTTATAATTCTCTTTTGCAATCTCTAATCTTTTAGAAACAATAATTGCACCTATCATTGCCCTTATTGGTTGTGGTGCACCTATTATATACTTATCATTAAACATATTTTTTAGAAAAACTTTTACTTCATCTAAATTATTTGGTCCACCCATATTCATCAAAACTATTGTTCTTTTCAAATTATTTCCTATTCTCTAAAATTTCTTTTGTAGCTTTATGTCTATAATCAAACATTTTTTGTAAATCTTTTTTCACAAACCCCTCTAGCAATTTTCCAAAAATCCCAAAAGGCATTTTAAAAGTAATTACATCTTTCATTTCACTCATATTTCCATGTTTTATAAAAATATGTTTATGTTCCCAATAAGAAAACGGGGATTTTAATGCGAAATCAACCAATAAATTTGGCTCATCAATTTTTTCTATTTTCACTTCCCAATTCATTGGTATAAAATATTTAGTACTTTTGATTTTTAATATTTGTCCAAGTTGTGGTTTGAAATCTTTAGTTAAGAGTTCCACTTTAGTATCTTTGGGAGTGATAAATGTTAGATTATTTGTGTCTAAATGAAAATCAAATAAAGATTTAATATCACAATTTATATATGAACTTTTAATAAATGTTTGCATTTTTGTATCCTTGTACAAATATTTTATACAAGGATAATTTACAAAAATAAAGGCTTGTTTAGTAGGTTGTTTTTGTCAGTTTATAAATTTGTTATAAACTTCTTCTTTCAATATACTCTCTAAAATCTTTAGCTCCCTCTTTTGAGCTTGTAATAATTTCAGCAATACCATCAAAAGAGATTTCAAGTTTTGATTGTTCTACACTTCTCATAGATTTTATTTTATCCACATTTACGATATAAGACCTGTGAATTCTAAAGAAATTTTTTCCATTTAAAAGTGTTTCTAAATCCCCAATTTTTCTTCTAACATAAGCATCAGCTTCTTTTATTTTAATAATAACTTCATCTAAATCAGCTTTGATGTAATAAATATCATTTATGTCTATTAAATATAACTTATCGCCTCTTTTTCCTAAAATCTTTTTTGATTCATCCAAAGTTGAGCTTTTAAATAATCTTATTTTTTCTAAAATCTCTTTTACATCATTTGATTCAATTGGTTTTACTAAATATCCTATTCCACCCTTTTTAAAAGCTTCAAGAGCAAACTCAGAATATGCTGTTTGAAAGATTATAAAAGTTTTAGGCTCAATTTGCATAATAGTATCTGCAAGTTCAAGTCCTGTGATATTTGGCATAGAAATATCTAAAAAAACAGCATCAAATTTTGTTTTTGTTATCTCTTTTAGTGCATCAATTGGATTATCAAAAGCCGTTATATCTTCAATTCCATTTTCATTTAATAATCTTTTTAATCTGCTTAAAGCAAGACTTTCATCATCAACTATCATTACTTTCAATTTTTATCCTTTTAACTCTATTATAAATACCATCTTTTCATCTAAAATTTGATGACTCAAATTTCCCACTTTTTGTAGTTCCAATCTTTTTTGAAGATTTGACAAACCTGTTCCAAATTTCACTATGTTAGTTATTTTACCATTGTTTTGCACCATTATTCTATTTTTAGAAAAAGATATATCAATATTTAGAGGTTTTCCTAAAAAACCATGTTTTATTGCATTTTCTACTAATAGTTGAATAGAAAATTTTGGTATTTTTACATTTTTAAATTCACTAAAATTTTGAATATTTAAAACTATTTTTTCATCAAATCTCACATTTTCTATATTTACATAAGTTTTTACCATAGAAAGTTCAGTTTCTAAAGTAATTAAACTCTCTTTATTTATGGCATTTCGTAAAAATTTTGAGATTTCAATAACTGCATTTTCAGCCTTTTTTTGGTCTTGATAAATAAGTTCAGAAACTGAATTTAAAGCATTAAATAAAAAATGAGGATTAAGCTCATTTTCCAAAGCTTTTAGTTTTGTTTCTAAAACTTGAGTTTTTATCTCTTCATTTTTATATTTCATAGAGATAAATTGATGCAAAATAAGTCCAACCAAAAAAGTCAAAAAACCAATAGTAATAGAGATATAAATCCAAAATGGCGAAATAATATGTAAAATCTTAAAATCACCAAAAGAAAAAAGCAAAAATGAAAAAGTAAATCCCAAAAATCCTGATAAAAAAGAGAACACAAAACTAATCAAATACCAAAATTTTTTATTTACTTTTGGAAGAATAAATTTATTTGAAATTGTTATTAAAAAAAATGCAAATAAAGAGATTAAAATAGCTGTACTTGTACTAAAAACAATTGTTGAAATATTTTGTAAATCATAACTTACAAAATAGAAACACAAAGAGATAAAAAAACCAAAAAAAGCTCCAATGATAATAATATAAAGCCAATCTTTTGGTGCTATTTTTAGTTCAACTTTTTGCATTTAATTCCTTATTTAAAACATTTACCCCAATAGCAACTCCTGGCCAACCTTGACCTGCAAAAATTGTATCTCCAACATTATACAAACCATCAAAAGGTGTGTTACAACTTGGAAGTTGAAATATTGTTTTTGCAGTTATTGGTTTTCCGCCACAATTACTTCTATTTATATATCTGTAAAAAGTTTTTGATGTGGCACTAAAAAGGGTTTTTATATTCTCTTTTTTTATATTATCAAAATTATTTAAAAACTCTGTTATTATAAAATTTTGTGTGAACTCTTTTTTGGCCTCATATTCATTTTTTGTTAAACCTTCCCAAAATATCGCTTTTGAGTGGGTTGAAATTGTTATACTATAACCATCACGTGATAATTTTTCATCATTTATATCAGAAACAGAAACAAAAAATGAGTTTGAAATACAATTTGGAATATCCTCTTTTAAAATTATTTGATAGTGATGTAAAAGTTTCTCTTTTGAATCCAACTTTAAATAAACCACAAAAGCACTTTGGTCACTAAATGAAAATTTATCATAATACTTTTTTATATTTTCATCTAAAAATAGTTTTGAACTTTCAAAAATTGCAGAATTCAATATAACTTTTGAAGCCAAATATTCATCTTTTGTGGAGATTAATCTATATCTATTTTGCTCTTTTTTTATAGAAATTACTTCCTCTTTATTTTGAATATTTACATCTTTTAATAAATCTTCAATTATTTGTCCCATTCCACCAATTGGATAAAAAACCTTATGAAATGGATAAGCTAAACCCAAACTCATAGCTAAAAGTGATAAATCTTTAGAAGTTGTTTGAAGAGTTATTAAAAGTTGTGAATTTATAAAAGCTTTATACTCTTTTGAAATATTTGGCAAAACTTCATTTATATATCCCTCAGCTGTTTTAAAAAGCATAAAACCAAACTCTTTAAAAAGTTCTACTACAAACAGAGCTGTTTTAGCATAAGCTTGAAAGCCGTATTTTGCAAAATATACTTTTTTTAAAGTCCAAAATCTCTCATCAATTTCTTTGATTGTTTTCCAAAAAACTCTATTATTTTTGTGATAATAAACACTATTTAGATTTGTTAAAAACTCCTCAAAATTAGCAACTCTATCAACTATTTTTCTGTTTTGTATTGTTCTAATTGCAATTTTACTCTCAAGAATATTTGGAACAACTCCTACTTCATCAAAGATATTTTTGATTGGATGATTATTTTCATATCCAACAAAAGTCGTAGCTCCTGCGTTAAAATAAGTTCCCAATCTTTTAAAAGTTGAAGCACAACCTCCAAGATTTTTATCCTTTTCAAAAAGGATTAAATCTTTGTTCTTATTTAAAGCTGAAATTAGACTTCCACCTATTCCACTTCCAATAACTGCAATATCAATATTTTTCATTATTTGCTCTTTTGAACTCTTCAATAGCCCTATTTCTTGAGTATTCAATAGAAACTAATTGTTTTGGATAATCTAAAAACATATTTGATTGAACACCATTTTCACTATGAATGAGTTTTGCATTTACATCTTTTAGTTCAGGAATTACAGACTTTATAAAAATAGCATCTTTATCAAATTTTGCTGATTGTAAATAGGGATTAAAAACTCTAAAATATGGCACTGCATCAGCACCCGTACTAGCTGCCCATTGCCAAGAACCGATATTTGAACTTGCTTCATAATCAAGAAGTTTTGAAGCAAAATATCTTTCGCCTTTTTTCCAATCTATAAGCAAATTTTTTGTTAAATACGAAGAAACTATCATTCTTAGACGATTATGCATAGTTCCAGTTAAATTAAAATATCTCATAGCCGCATCAATCAAAGGAACGCCAGTATTTCCTTCACACCATTTTTGAAAAACTGTTTCATCTTCATTCCAATTTACTTTTATTTCATTTAGATTTTCAAACTCACTTTTTGGAAAATGAAACAAAATATAGTTATAAAACTCTCTCCAAAAAAGCTCTCTTATATAAAAATCTTTTGAACTTTGTATTGCTCTCATTTTTTTAATTTTATTAAAAAGCTCCCTTGGACTTATAAGACCAAATCTTAAATGAACAGCTAAATTTGAAGTTGCATTTTTATAAAAAAAATCTCGACCTTCTTGATAATCTGAAATTTTTAAAGAAAACTCATTTATAAGTTCATCTGCACTTTTTTCCAAAAATTCTGGTAATTTTTGCTTCTTAAATCCCATCTCTTGTAAAGTTGGAACAAAATCATAATCAAACTCTATTTTTTTTAGATTTTTATTTCTTTCAAATAAAACTAAACTCTCACTTTCCCAAATAAACTCTAAAGATTTATAGTATGGAGTAAAAACTTTATAAGGTGTATTATCTTTTTTTAGACAATTATTTGGATGAGTAATAAATGAATCGGTAAAAGTCTCCATAGGAATGATTTTAGCTATCTCTTCATCTCTTTTTTTTGCATAATTATCAAAATCAACTGAACATAAAACAGAATCAAAACCTTGATTTTTTAGAGTTTCAAAAATCTCCTTAGGAGTTCCATAAAACAGGCACAAATCAAGCCCAATACTTTTTAATTCTTCTTTTAGTTTTAAAACACTTTTATAGATAAATGTAACTCTTTTATCATCTTTATTTAATTTATCTAAGATATTTTTATCAAAAATAAAAATAGGCAATACTTCATCTTTTGCATTTGCTAATATCGCACTATCGTTTATTCTTAAATCTCTTCTAAACCATAAGATTTGTTTCATTATTTATAAGCCTTAATATCGCTTCTTAAAGCTAATTCACTAGGATATGGATTTAAAAATTTTTGCACTTTTAAATATTGAACATCAAATCTTTTTACATATAAATTTATTATTTTCATAACAGCAATTAAAGGAATAATTTTTTCTTTATACTCAGCTAAAGCTTGTAAAATCTCCTCTTTTTCCTCTTTTGTTATAAGTTTTTTAAAATATCCAAAAATATGAAGTAAAACATTATAAGTTTTATTTACACTTCCTTTTAAACTAATTGCTTTTAAAAACTCCTCTTTATACTCTTCTAAAACTTCATTTAGTTGATTTTTTTCTTTATTTGCGACAATTCGTCCTAAAGTTGTATATGATTTTTGAGCTTTTGAATAAATAAGATATTTATATGAAGTATGAAAAATCACTAAATCATTAAAAGTTGGATTTGATTTTAAAAACTCATGTAGATGTTGATAAGCAAAAATTTGCATCAAAAAATTTTCCCTAAGCCAAGGGTCAATCAATCTTCCCTCTTCTTCAACTGGCAAATATGGATATTTTTCTTTTATTTTTCTTGCAAATACTCCAACTCCTTGTTTTACACTTGGAGCATTAAAAGGTTTATAAATTTTTACTCTTTCAAGTCCACAAGTTGGAGATGCTGATTTTAAAATAAAACCACATAAATCATCATTTTTAATTTCATCTGAACACTCTTCTGAAATATCATCTAGCTCTTTTGTCACATCTTTTGGATTTTTTGTAGAAGTTAGGATTTTTAGTTCACCATTTTCATCATGAACTTGTCTTATGGCTTCTCTAGGGCTTCCCCAAATTATAGTTTCAGGACAATAAGAAACTGTTTGAAAATATTTTTGCAAAATATCAACTATAAATTTATCAGTTGCACCAACTCCATCATAACGACATTTTGTTCCAATCAAACAAGCTGAAACTCCTAATTTCATAAAAAATCCTTTTTTTAAATTTAATTTATTTTATAACAAAAAGGAGTTTTTTGGTAGGGAAAATTTATAGGTTTATCTTCATTCTTTTTAAAATTTCATAGGTTTTTGTTACATCATAGGTTGCACTATGATATTTGTCACCATTAAATTCAATACCATAATATAAACATGTTTCATCAAGTTTTGGATTTTTTACTCTTCCATTTTTTCCAAATACATTTACAATCTTTTTATTTTCATTCATTGTACAAATGTGATTTTTAAATTTAACTCTATTATTTATATGTCTTAATTCAAACTTTATATTATGAGCAATCAAAGTCTCACTTTTATAACAAAACTTTTCAAAATCTTCATCTTCACTGAAATATGAACTATAAGATTTATCTTTTCTATAATCAAGTATTAACTCAGGTGTTAATCTGTGAACTGCATAAGAGTAAAAATTAACTGGAAATCTTGAAAGATAATATCTATGAAATTTATCCAAAATCTTAAAATCTCTATCTATTTTAACAGCAGCTATCTCTATTACATCACCAATATTTGAAGTATTTGTTTCAAAGTCTAAAATTATCATATAAAATTATTTTCTCTTTTCATTAATATAAAATTCCTATTTATATATATTATATCAAAAACTTAATAATTATTTAAACTTACAAATACTAGAATAAGTATGTAAAATAAAAAATTAAAAGGAGTTGAAAATGCAAATAAATTCAAACTCTGTCTTAAATCAAAATGTTTATTTGAATGCAAATCAATCATTAAATAGAATTGCAACTGGAATAGAACTAAATCAATCTAGTGATAATGCATCTAGTTTATCTATTTCAAATAGTTTGTTAGCCCAATCAAATGGTTATGGACAAGCATTAGAAAATGCGAATTCTGCAATCGCTGCAACTCAAATTGCAAGTGGTGCAACAACTGAACAATCAAATATTTTAAATAATGTAAAAGAAAAACTTCTACAAGCTTCAACTGATACAACGAGCCAAGAAGGTAGAGATGCAATCTTAAAAGATATTCAAAAACAACTAGAACAATTTGATAAAATTGCAAGTGGTACAAATTATAATGGACAAACTCTACTTCAAAAAAGTTCAACTGATAACTCAGCTTCTGATGTTCAACAATTTCAATCTGGATTAAAAGGTGAACAATTAATTGAGACTTCAAGTGTTCAATCAAATACTGAAGGTCTAGGTTTAACTGATTTAGTAAATCAAGATGCCACAACTTTTAGTTCAAGTGATGCTAAAAATTTTTTAGAAACAGTTGATAAAGCAATAAATAAATTAAATGATGTAAGAGGTGAATTTGGCTCTGTTCAAAATCAACTAGAGAGTTCAAGTAGAAATCTTCTTGCTCAACAAACAAGCACTTTAAGTGCAGCAGCCCTATTTGATACAGATTATGCAAAAGAGTCATCGAATTTTTCTAAACAAAATATTTTAGCTCAAATTGGAGCATTTGGACAAGTTCAATCAAATAATATAAATCAACAAACTGTTTTAAGACTTCTTTCATAAAAAAAAGCTCAAGTTTAAACTTGAGCTTTTATCTTCTGTAATATTTATGACCATGATGGTGGTGATGTTTATGATGTTTATAATGTCCTGGAGGATAAAATCCAGGGTAATAAGGTCTTGGAGCATTATCATAAATAACAACTACTTGTGGTGGTCTTCTATCATAGTCATCATAATAGTAATCATTTCTCACATAAGTTGTACTTCTCTCGTAACCATTATTATATGAATTATTGTCATAATTTGAATAGTTTCTAGAATCTCTTGTATTATTCGCAATTGTAGCTCCTAAAATTCCACCTGCTACTCTTGCAACATCTTTTCCATTTCCTTTTCCAATTTGATTACCAATAGCAACTCCTAATGTTGCTCCTACAACAGTATCTAAACCAATTGTATTATTATCAGCAAAAACTAAAGAACTTGAAATCAAAAGCATTGATAAAAACTTTTTCATATTTTATCCTTATAATCCATTTTATTTTTATAAGTATAAATCTTTATTGTGAAGATATTGTGAAAATAAAAAACTACTCTAGTTTTCCAAAAACTTTATATTTTTCCCAATAAATATCCAACGCTTCTTTTAATTTTTTATCAGAGAGTTTTGTTTTTTTCTTTACACCAAATCTATTAATAAATGATTCAGACATTAAAGAATCTTCTTTTTTAGGATTTTTTAGAAAATTGAACATTGCTTTTTTTACCTCTTTTTCACTACTATATTTTAGTAAATATCGATAAAAATATTTATCAATTGTAACAGGTATTCTATTATGACACTTTACACAATCTGTTTCGTAAATATCATTTTTGGCTGCAAATAAAGATATAGATATCAAACTTATAAAAAAAATTATTCTTACCATCTTATTTTTACCTTTGTTCCAACATCTATTTGGGAACTTACTTCAATTTTAAAATCATACTCTTTTGCAATTAGAGAAACAATATTTAAACCTATTCCAAAACCACCAACACTTTTATCAAATCTAGTATATCTATCAAATAAATTATCAAGGTTTTCTTGACTTATACCTTTTCCTGTATCTTCGATACTCAAACTATTTTTTGTTAAAACTACTTTTATAGTTCCACCAATTTTATTATATTTGATTGCATTTGATAATAAATTATCTATTAATTTAGAGATTTTTTTTGTATCACAAAAAATAAAAATATCATCTTTTATATATGTTTCAAACTCTATTTTTTTCATAGTTGCAATACTGTTAAAAAAATCTACTCTTTGTTTTAAAATATTTGATAAATTAATCTCTTCATTATTTGAAAGTATTTGATTATTTAAAGTTATGAAAGTTAAATCTTCATAAATATTTGAAATTGTTTTTGCACCAATTTCAATTCTGTTTATTTTTTTCGCAAGTTTTTCATCTAATAAATCTTTATCTATCATCTCAATATTTGTGATAATCGCAGTTACAGGAGTATTTAATTCATGGGTTGTATCTTTAATAAATCTATCAAGTAAATGTAAAGCATCTCTCATTGGTCTCAAAAAAAGTTTTGAAATAAAATATCCAATAACAATCATAAATAAAAAGGCTAATAAAAAACCTAAAATCATCTTATATTTTATATTTTCAAACCAAATATTATCATCAGGAATTTCTATAATCACATATTTTGAACCAAGATAATAAGATTCTGGTTCTTTTATAAAATGAATTTGATTTCCACTTAAATATATAACATCATCTAAACTTACATTTTGAGATTTTAAAGTTGAAAAAATCTTTTTTTTATCACTATCAAAAATAGCTGATTGAAACTTTTCATCTCTTGGATAAATATTTGTTTTATCAAAATTGACATGTAAATCTTTTAATCTAAAAATTAAATCATTTGAATAATTTTGTAATATTTGTCTCTTTTCTTGAAGCATTAAATCTTTTTGGAATTGATAATATAAAAATGTAACAACACTTAAAATTACCAATACAAGAAAAGAGTATAATAAAGAGAAAGCTAGAAGAGTTCTAGTTTCACTCTTGGTTAAATCTATACCCGAGTTTTTTAAGACTAACAATTTTATCTTTTCCTAAAATTTTTCTAAGATTTTTTATATAAGTTCTTAAAGAGTTATCACTATACTCTTCATCATAATCCCAAACATAATCATAAATTCTATCGTGAACTAAAAGTTCATTTGGATGTTGTAAAAAGAATTTTAAAAGTTTTAACTCTTTTAAATTTAGTTTCACTTCAACACCATTTTCTCTTAACTCATTTGAGATAGAGTTAAAAGTAACTTCAGGTGTAATATTTATCAATTCATTTTTATTATTTGCAAACTCTCTTTTTAAAATAGTTTGAACTCTTAAAAGTAGTTCTTTTAACTCAAAAGGTTTTCTAATATAATCATCACAACCACTTTCAAAACCTTTTTCTAAAGAATCCATAGAGTTTAATGAGGTTATAAAAATTGCAGGAACTTTTTTATTTTGAGCTCTAATCTCTTTTAAAACTTCAAAACCATTTTTATTTGGAACATTTACATCAAGTAACAATAAATCAAAATTGTGTTCATATATTGAAGAAATTGCCTCTTCACCATCATAAACACAAATTACATCAAAACCTTGTTCTTCAAAATAATCTGAAACTGTTTCACTAAGATTCAAATCATCTTCTAATAATAATATTTTACTTTTCATCTTCTATTTGCTCTTCTTGTGTTATATCACCACTTAATCTTTTTTCATATTGAGCTTTTTCATATTCACTCATTTTCGGAATTCTAGAATTTAATTCCTTTAGAAAAGATTGTTGGTTTTCTTCCTTAACATAACCGATTATTTCAATTAGTTCTTGTGTACTCATTTCAGAATAATTTTCTTCTGCAAAAACAAAACTGAATAATAAAAAAATTATTAATGCAATTTTTTCCATTTTCAAAACTCTTTTTTATTTCATTGTAACATATTAACTGTATAATAATTGTTGAAAATAGAAGAAGTTTATCCCATTTTATAGATATTTATCTCATTTTTAAAAGAAAAATAATTATCAATTAATAAAATTTAGGGGTTTATAAAAGAATTTTCACTAAAATCAAACTAAAAAGAGAGTTTAATGTTTAAAAATCTATTGTTATCAAGTTGTGTAATATTTTTATTTTCAGGTTGTTTTGGGGCAAAAAAAGAGGAAAAATGGACTGCTTTTATCTATCCAAATAAAGAAGATACAAAAAATAAAATAAAAAGTCCAATGACTTTTAATTCACTTGAAGAGTGTAAAAAAGTATCAGAAATTGAAATTAAAAATCAAAATTTAGAAAATATTGCTATTTTTAAATGTGGGCTTAACTGTACTTATAATGAAGGTATGAAGTTAGAAATTTGCGAACAGATGTTAAGTTCAAAAGAGAATTGATTTTATAAAAAAAGAAAATGAAAGAGTTAAAATATTTTAATGTTTGTTATCACGGTGATATTGTAAATAATAAATTTAGCGATTATCTTTCATCATATTCTAATAACTCTTTTGATTATAATGAACATGATGAATTAATCGATTTAATAAATACAAAAGATATTCATGTGGTTATTACTAAATATAATTTTGAACTATTAAAACAAATAAGAGTTTTAAATAAAGAGATTCAAATTATTGCTATTTTAGACCAATTAAATGATACTCATTTGATTGAAAGTTTAGAATTAACTCAAATCAAATTTATTCAAAACTTAGATTCTATAAATGAATTTATTGATACTTTAAAAGAATTTATAAAAAATATTGATTCAAAAAACTCAAATATATATAGTTTAAAAAATGATTTTGTATATGATTCATATAACAAAACTCTTTTTAAAAAAAATATGCTAATTCCATTAACAAAAAAAGAGACTCTTTTTTTATCTTATCTTTTTACAAATAATAACAAAGCTGTAAGTTATGAAGAGATAAATGAAAAAATCTGGGAAGGTGCTATGACACAAGATGCTCTTAGGTCACTTATAAAAGAAATAAGAAAAAAAACATACAAAGAACTTATAAAAAATGTTTCAGGTATTGGTTATAGAATAGATTTGTAAATCAATGAACGAAAAAATCTCACTAAAATATATATTTAAACTTTTACTAAAAAATAAAAAATCTCTTATTATTGGGCAAATAATAACTATTATTGCAATAATTATAAGTGTTCCTATTCCTTTATTATTACCCCTTTTAGTTGATGAAATTTTACTTAATAAACCTGATTTTTTTGTAAATAATATAGATAAATTTTTAGGAAATGGAAGTGCATTTTATTATATTGCTATCGTAACTTTTGTAGTTTTATTTTTAAGATTGATATATTTTATATTTAGTGTTGTTATTACAAAAATATTTACTAAAATTTCAAAATTTGTAACTTTTAAGATTAGAGAAAAACTACTAAATCATTTAAAACTTGTGAATATGAATGAATATGAAAGTCTTGGAAGTGGAAGTATTAGTGCTAATTTAATAACTGATGTAAATACTTTAGATAATTTTATTGTTTCTGTTTCAAGTAAGTTAATAGCTTCAACCCTTACTTTAATTGCTGTTGCTATTGTGATTTTAAAAATAGATTTAACTTTAGGTTTAATGATTTTATTAATTCAACCTATTATTATTTTACTTTCAAAAAAAATAGCTGATAAAACAGGTTTATTAAAAAAAGAGGAAAATAAAACAGTTGAAGTTTTTCAAAACAATATAAATGAAACCTTAGATTTATTTGGACAAATAAAAGCAAGTAACAAAGAAAAATATTTTTTTGATGATTCAATAAATAAAGCAAAAGATATACAAAAAGCTTCAAATGAATTTAATTATAAAAGTGTAGCTTATGAAAGATTTTCATTTACAATTTTTTTAATTGCTTTTGAAATATTTAGAGCTACTGGCTTAGTTTTAGTTGCATATAGTGATTTAAGTATTGGTTTAATGTTTGCAATGTTTGGATATATCTGGTTTATTATGACTCCTATTCAAGACATTTTAACTATTCAATATTCCCTTGCTAGTGCAAAAGCTGCCATAAATAGAATTAATAAAATTTTAGATTTAGAAGTTGAAAAAAATGGAACATTAGTGCTTGAAGCAAATAATAAAAAAGTTGATATTTCTATAAAAAATCTTTCATTTTCATATAAAGAAGATAAATTAACTTTAAAAGATATCTCTTTTGATATAAAATCAGGAGAAAAAATTGCTATTATTGGAGCAAGTGGGAGTGGAAAAACAACAATTGCTCATATTATTGCTGGCTTTTATTCTAAAACTTCTGGAGATATTTTATATAACAATATAAGTATAAATGACTTAGATAGACAAAGTTTAAGAGAAAACATCTTTTTAGTTTTACAAATGCCTATTTTATTTAATAATAGTTTACGATTTAACATTACAATGGGTAACAAAAATATAAGTGATGAAGAAATTTTTAAAGCTCTTAAAATTGCACAACTTTATGATAATGTTGAAAGTATGCCAAACAAACTTGATACTCTTGTTGGAAAACATGGAATAAGACTTAGTGGAGGCCAAAGACAAAGATTATCAATAGCAAGAATGATAATAGCAAATCCTGCTGTTGTAATCTTTGATGAATCAACATCTGCTCTTGATGTTCATACAGAAACAAAACTTTTTAGCGAACTTGAAGAGTTTTTAAAAGATAAAACTGTAATTACAATCGCTCATAGATTAAGCACTGTTAAAAATGCTGATATGATTTATGTAATTGATGATGGAATTTTAGTTCAAAGTGGAAATCATAAAGAGTTAGAAGAAAAAGAAGGACATTATTTAGAATTTGTAAAACAACAGTTAATTTGACTATAATTAATAACTTAAAAAGTTAAAAGGTAATAAATGGATGCAATCAATCTGAAGAACTATTTTTTTTATGTTGCAAGTTTTGTGGTAATACTAGCTGGTGTAAAAATGTCAAGCGAAATAGTTGTAATACTATTTTTAGCAATTTTTATCTCATCAATTTTTTCATCACTTCTTAAACTTCTTCAAAAACAAAATATCCCAAAAGTTTTATCATATTTTTTTATTTTAGTAATAGTTATTTTTATAGGTTTTATGTTGGCTTATGTAATAAATATTTCATTAAAAGATTTTCTTACAAATCTTCCTATTTATGAAGAAAAATTGAAAAATCTAATTTTAAATTCTATTCATTTAGTGCAAGGTTATGGTGTAGAAATAGATAAAACAAAAATTATGGAAAGCCTAAATTTTAGTTCATTTTTTGGAGTAACAACAAATATTATTGGAAGTATTAGTACTTTTTTATCTAAATTTTTATTAGTTGTAATTGGTGTTGCATTTATATTAGCAGAGTCAAAATCTTTTCAAACAAAATTAAAAGTTATTTTTAGAAACAATGCAAAAAAATTAGAACACTTCAACCTCTTTTCTTTTAACATTCAAAAATATTTTGTTGTAAAATCATTTACAAGTTTTTTAACAGGTTTTATAATTACTATAATGTTATCGTTTTTTGGTGTTGATTACCCTATTTTATGGGGTGTTATTGCAATGTTATTTAATTTTGTTCCTGTTGTTGGTTCAATTATTGCATCTTTTCCTGCAATTTTATTAGCCTTAATGAATTTGGATGTAAATGCAACCATTTGGGTTTCAATTTTTTATATAATTATAAATATTTCAATAAGTAATATTCTTGAACCAAAACTTATGGGAAAAGAGTTAGGACTTTCACCTTTGATTATTTTCTTTTCTCTTATTTTTTGGGGTTATATTTTAGGAATTGTAGGAATGTTTTTAGCCGTTCCAATTACAATGACTCTAAAAATAGCCTTTGATTCAAATACAAGTACGCATTGGCTTGGTATTTTAATGTCTGATTTATCTAGAAAAAAAATTAGGAATAAGGAATAAAAATGTTCAAAAAGCTACTTTTCTCTTTTGTTATAGTGCTTCTATTTACTTCTTGTAGTTTAGAAAATAAAGAAAAACTTAGAATTTCAGCTACAACTTGGATAGGATATACACCACTATTTTATGCTAAAGAAAAAGGTTGGCTAGAACCTTTAAATATAAAACTTTTAAATGTTGTATCTTTAAGTGAAAATATGTATTTATACAAAGCTGGAAATGCTGATGCATATGTTGGAACTCAATATGAATATAATTTTTTAGCAAATACAACGAACTCTTTAATTCCTGTAATATTATTTGATAAGTCAAATGGTGGAGATGTAGTTATGGGAAATTTGGACATAGAAGAGTTTCAAAATAAGAATACTCCTATTGATGTATATTTAGAAATGGACTCTATTAATTCAATTTTATTTGAAGAATTTATAAAAAAATATAATCTTCAAAATAAACAATTTAATTACATCAACAAAGACCAAGCTTTCATATCAAGATTATCAAATCTTGAAAATCCAACGATTATAATAACTTATGTACCTTATAATATATCTTTAGAAAAACATGGTTTTAAAGAGTTAGCCTCTACAAAAAATAATCCTGATTTGTTGATTGTTGATGCTTTATTTATGCAAAAAGATAAATTTCTTCAAAATAGAGAGACTTTTATAGAATTAAAAAAATTGATTGATAAATCAATAACAAACTTAGAAAACGACCCAAAAGAGTTTTACCAAACGATAAACTCTTATTTACCAAATACAAATTATGAAGAGTTTATGAAATCTTTAGATGATATTATATGGTTAAATAAAGATATTCCAGAAAAAACTATTGAAAAATTAAGTAATCATAATCTACCAACAAGAGACATCATAAAATGATATACAATATTCAAAAATTTATTCTATTTTTTCTTTTTTCTTTATTAGTTTTATTTTATATCATTTTTAGTTACTACTTTTTCAAACAAGAAGAAGAAGTTGCAAATGTTATATTAAAATCACTAAAAAATAATATTACTGAAACCAGTTATACCCTATCAAAAAATATAGAAAAAAAAGAAGATGTTTTTTCATATAGGGCATTACTTGATAGAATAACTTCAAATGAAGATTTTATAAAAGCCATATTGGTTTATGATAATGAAAAACTACTTCTTACAACAGAACCAAGTATTAGAACTTTGGATAAAAATATTGAAAATATCAATTTAGATAGTTCATATAAAAAACTTATTCATCAAAAATATATTGAAGAAAATATCAGATTTTATGAAGGGAAAAACCAAAAAACTCTTCTTTTAGTTTACATTTTAGAAGAGGAAGAGATACACTCTCATTTTATAAAAAATAAATTAGATTTCATTTTATATTTTGGATTATCACCTATTGTTGCACTTGCTTTTTTAATTATATTATTAAGAATTTATGTGACAAGACCTCTTGAACTTTTAAGACAATTTGCTTATTACAATACTAAAGTTCCAAAAGCTTTTAAACTAAAAGAACTTGAAGCTATTCGTCGTTCTATGGTTGACTCATTTTCAAGATTAGAAAATGAAAAAAAAGAACTTTATTTGATGGCAAGAACTGATTCTTTAAGTGGATTAGCAAATAGAAACTCTTTAAATGAGTTTGTAGAAAGACTGATTCCAACAGCTAAAAGAAATGGACAAGAGTTTGCTTTTTTATTTTTAGATATTGACCATTTTAAAACTGTAAATGATTCATTAGGACATAATATAGGAGATGAGTTATTACAAAATATAGCCTCTATTATCAAAAAAACTCTAAGACCAAATGATTTTGTTGCAAGAATTGGAGGAGATGAGTTTGCAATAATTATTCAAGATTATAAATCTTATTTAGAGTTATCACAAATAATAAAAAGAATACAAAAACAATTAGGACACCAATGGATTATCCAAACTCATCCTATAAATATAGCTTGTAGTATTGGAGTTGCATTTTATCCAAAAGATGGAAATGATATCTTTTCACTTATGAAAAATGCAGATATAGCAATGTATCAAGCAAAAAAATTAGGAAGAAATCAATATCACTTTTTTACTGAAGAGTTAAATCAAATAGTTCAAAATACTATAAATTTAGATAAAGATATGAGACAAGCTTTAATAGACAATGAGTATTGTCTATTTTATCAACCAAAAGTTGATTTGCTTACTTCAAAAATAGTTGGAGTTGAAGCGTTAATTAGATGGATTAGTCCAACAAAAGGTTTTATTGCACCTAATGTTTTTATTCCTTTGGCTGAAGAGAATGGTTTTATAAAAGAGTTAGGAAATTGGATTGTTGAAGAAGCTTTAAATCAACACTTAAAATGGAAAGAAATGGGAATTGATATAAATATATCTATAAATATTTCAGCAAAACAGCTTTTAGATAAAAGTTTTGTACCAAAATTTATAAATACATTAGAAAATAAAAATATCAATCCATCAAAAATTGATTTAGAAATCACAGAATATATGTTTATGGAAGAATCAAAAGAGACAAAAAACAATCTAAACAAACTACACGATTTTGGAGTTACAATCTCTTTAGATGATTTTGGAACAGGTTACTCTTCTTTATCTTATCTAAAAAAATTTCCTATTGATTATTTAAAAGTTGATAAAGCATTTTTAGATGATTTTAATAGTGTTGATGGCTCAATATTCCTAGAAACTATTGTAAAAATGGGACAAATGCTTAAAATGAAAGTAATTGCTGAAGGTGTAGAAACACAAGAACAAATAGATTATTTAAAATCTATCTCTTGTGACCAGTATCAAGGATACTATTTTTCAAAACCACTCTCTAGTAAAGATTTTGAAAAATTCTATTTTAAGAATTGATATTTATTTAGCTAATAAACTATCAATTCTTTTATTTGCTTTTATAATTGTTTCAAGAGAGATTTGTTCACTTAAAACTTGAGCATAAACTACATCAACAATCTGTTTTAAAGTTATTGGTTTTGCTAATTGATTTGCAAATAAAAGCATATCAACACCTGAATTTATAGCTAAAGTCAGAGTCTGTTTTAAATCATAATGTTTTGAAATTGCATACATTTGTAAATCATCACTAACTAAAACTCCATCAAAACCTAATTTATTTCTTAACAAATTTGTATTTATGTTATAAGATAATGTTGCAGGATAATTTTTATCTAACTTCTCATTAAAAACGTGAGCTGTCATAATCATATTTGCTTTTTTGTTATTGATTAAATATTTATATGGCTCTAACTCTTTTTCACTCCAAGTTTTTGTAATATCAACAAATCCTAAATGAGAATCAGCCAAAGATGAACCATGTCCTGGGAAATGTTTTAAAACAGAAATAACTTGTTCTTTTTTTAACTCATCAATAAAAATAGAAGAGTATTTTATAACCTCAGATGAACTTTCACCAAAAGAACGACCTCTTGTTACAATTACTTTATTGTTTTTATTGATTGCTAAATCCACAACAGGTGCAAAATCAAGATTTATTCCTGATTCACTTAAATCAACTGCTAGATTTTTATAGGTTTGTTTTGCAAAAGTTTCACCTTTTAAAGCAACTTCACTCGCTTTTGGAGTATTTACAAAACCATCACTACTTTTTAATCTTTGAACTATTCCACCCTCTTGGTCAATTCCAATAAGTAATTTTTGATTTGAAATAGCTTGAAGTTGTGATGTTAAAGTTTTTAGTTGTTCTTTGTTTCTTACATTTTTAACTTTATTTTTATCATTTGGGTCTTTATCAAATAAAATAACTCCCCCAAGCCCTGCTTTTATATTTTTATATATTTCATCTTTTGAACTTACATTTTCACCATTAAATCCCAAAATGACCATTTTTGAAATCATTTTTTCTATATCTTTTTTTGAATAACTCTCATTTGCAAATAGATTGCTAAAAATTGAACAAATCAAAACTACTAAAACTAAAAAACTCTTTTGCATATACTAACCTAACTTAAAATTAATCTTCCATTTTATCTTTTAGAAGATGTTTTTGTGATGTTATAATTGATAAATATCTGATTATCATTAAAAATAAAATCACACCTGATAATATTAAAAGATTAAAATTTATTGAACTTGAAAAAATTGCTTCAAAAGTTGATAACTCTTCTTTATTTACTTTTACTACATTTACAATAAACTCTCTTAGAGCCAAAATTATAAAAGCATCAACTAAAAGTGTCATAGAAACTCTTTGTTCCCGGACATAATTTACAACAGCTCTTACTATTTCTAAAAATATCACAAAATAGAGCATATAAATAATAAAATCCATTAATTTATCTAAAGCTAATGCAATAACAAATAACACAGCTGTAATTGATAACTCAATATATAATTTATCAGAAAAAAAGTTTACTAATGTTTTTCTCATATACTCTCCTTTTATTTAACCCAATTTTTATAGTTTGTAAATGCTGGAAACTGATGTCTAAACTCATCTTTATCAAATGAATAACAATATGAATCCATATAAGCACAAAGTATCTCATAGTTTTTTTTCAACTCAATAAACTTTTCATCACTACCTTCTGGCATATCAGGATGATATTTTTTTGACAACTTTAAATACTTTTTTTTCAAATCTTTTCTTGAAACTCTTGTTAATATTCCAAACATATCAACAGCTTTTTCAAATTCACTATAATCCATATAAATCCTTTTAAATTCATACATATTGTACTCAAAAAGTTTTAATATCAATTTAGGTAATCTAAATAAAAATATTAATTAATTTTTAGAAAGGTCTTTATGATTTATACTCTTTATTATGTACATGACCCAATGTGTTCGTGGTGTTATGCTTTTAAAGCAACTTTAGATGAATTAAAAAAACATTTATCATCAAATATAAAAATAGTTTATGTAGTTGGAGGTTTAGCAAAACATTCAGATGAACCAATGCCAATGGAAATGAGAGAAAAAATAGAAAATATTTGGTATGAGATAGAAGAAGTAACAGGAACAAAATTTAACCACGATTTTTGGAAAAATTGTATTCCAAGACGTTCAACTTATCTTGCTTGTCAAGCAACTATGCTTGCACGTTATGAAGATAAAGAAGATGAGATGATAAATGCCATTCAAGAAGCATATTATCAAAAAGCTTTAAATCCAAGTGATGCTTCAACTCTTATAAATTTAGCAAAACAAATAGGAATGGATGAAAAAAAATTTGAAGAGGATTTAAAATCACAAAAAATAGAAGATGATTTACAAGAAGAATTAAACTTTAGACGACAACTTTATGTAAAAGTTTTTCCTTCATTGATTTTAAAATATAAAAAAGAACTCTATCCAATAAATATAAAATATAATGATTATGAAAGTATGTTAAATCAAATAAATGATTTAGTAGAAAATAGTTATTTTTAAAAAGAAGAAGTAAAAACTTCTTCTTTTTTTATTTCATAAGTGGATCTGTTAATCCTAAATAATACATTCCAATAAGACCAATAATTCCAACAACTAAACAATAATAAATTGTAGGTATTACAGTTTTTCTTAAAGTTTCACCCTCTTGGTCAAGTAATCCAACAGTTGCACTAGCAGCTACCACATTATGAATTGCTATCATATTTCCAGCTGCTGCTCCAACTGCTTGAAGAGCAACCATAAATGCTGTAGAAATTCCTAAAGCATCAGCAACACCAAATTGGAATTGACTTAACATCATATTTGAAACTGTATTACTTCCAGCAATAAATGCTCCTAATGCTCCAACAACTGGTGCAAATAAAGGATAAATATCTCCAACTGAATGAGCAACAAAATTTGCCATTGCAATTGGCATAGAATCAAATCCTGATTCATTAACACCTGAATTAATTAAAACTCTTACAAGTGGAATAGTAAACACAAGAACAAATCCAGCACCTATCATTACTTTTGAAGATTCACCAACAGCAGCTTTTAACTCTTTAAATTCCATTTTATGTAAGAAATAAGTGATAATTACTACAAATACTAAAATTCCTCCAGGTAAATATAAAGGATTCATAGTAAAGTTTAGACCTTCTCCTAAAATATTTTTGTATGAGAATGCTAAAGACATAACAAAAGCTTTTACATCGGCACTTACTCTTGTTAATACTAAAATTAAAGCAACTAATACATAAGGAATCCAAGCTTTTGTTAAAGACATTGGTGCTTTTGCAGTCATAGCATCAAATTTCATCTCAAATTTAGAAACCCATGAAACTGGCCATTTTTCTCTTGGAGCAAAATCCCAAGCTTTTTTAGGAACTAAGAAACCTTTTTTAGCAGCTAATACAACTATTGGAAGACCAACTAATGCACCAATTAATGATGGGAATTCTGCACCTAAGAAAACTCCTGTTAAAGCATAAGGAAGTGTAAACGCTAGACCTGCAAAAATTGCAAATGGTAAAATAGCTAATCCTTCAGTCCAAGATTTTTTTTCTCCAAAGAATCTAGTTAACATTACACACATTAATAAAGGAATTAAAGTTCCAGTAATTGCATGAGTAATAGCTACTTCTGAAGTAATGATTTGAAGATAAGTATCCCAAGATGAACCAAGATTTGTTAAAGTTGCACCAATTCCAGCTGAATCTAAACCTTTATTTACTCCAATTAAAATAGGAGTTCCAACAGCTCCAAAAGAAACAGGTGTACTTTGAACCATCATTCCAAGCATAACAGCAGCCATTGCAGGGAATCCAATAGCAACAAGTAATGGTGCAGCAATAGCAGCAGGTGTTCCAAATCCAGAAGCACCTTCAATAAAACAACCAAATAACCAAGCTACGATAATTGCTTGAATTCTTCTATCTGGACTAATATTGTTAAATCCTTGTCTAATTACAATAATTGCACCTGAATGTTTTAGTGTATTCAAAAGTAAAATAGCACCAAAAATAATCCATAAAACAGAAACTGTAATTAACATACCTTCAATTGTAGAAGCTAAAACTCTTTCAAAAGAAACTTCCCAAATCATAAAAGCTACTGCGATTGTAGCTACATAAACTAAAGGCATTGCTTTTTTTGCAGAAACTCTAAGTCCTACAAGTAAGATACCAGCAAATATGATTGGTAACGCAGCAAAAAATGCTTGAAAACCTAAACTCATAAACTTTCCTCCTAATAAAAATTAGACTAAGAATAGTTTTGAGATATGATATTTTTATGATAAAAAAACAATAGCAATCAAATAGCAATAATTTATTTAAAAAAATGATAATTTTGGTAACAAATTAGTTACATTTTTTTATAATTATTTTAAATTCTGCTCCTGTATACTCTTTATTTTTATATGTAAATATTCTGTTTGAAACAAATATTTGTCCATTTAGTTGTTTTGTGATTATCTCTTCACTCATATATAAACCAATTCCTGTACCTACTGATTTATGTTTTGTTGTAAAATATGGCTCAAAAATATGATTTATAACATCCTCTTTTATTCCACCAGCATTATCGTAAATCTTTATTACTTTTTTATCATCTTTTTGATAAATGTCTATAAATATTGTTTTATTTTCAATCTCTTTATCAAAAAATGCATCTTTTGCATTTATTAATATATTCATCATTACTTGTAAAAATTGATTTCTAATCCCTTTTATATCAAAACTACAATCTTCATCAATAAAAACAATCTCTATATTTTGTTTTACAAGTTCTGTTTTTATTAGATTTAAACTATTATTAATTGCTGCTTTAACATCAAAATCACTTTTTTCAGAATCTTCTTTATAAAAATTTCTAAAATCATCAATTGTATTTGACAAATATTTTGTTGAGTTTAAAATAACTTCAACAAAATCTTTTATCTCCTCTTTTGAATAAAAATCCTCTTCATGGTGAAGTTTTATTGCACTTGTTGAAGAACTAATTACACTTAAAGGTTGTCTCCATTGATGGGCAATATTTCCAATCATTTCTCCCATTGCTGAAAGTTTTGATTGTTGGAAAAGAAGTTTTTCTTTCTCTTGTAAAAGTTTTTCTTGCTCTTTTTGTAAAGTAATATCTGAAAATACTGCTATATAATTTGTTAGTTTTTTCTCTTCATTATAAACAGCATTTATTTTTATTCTTTCTATATAAAACTCACCCTCTTTATTTTTATTTGTAAGTTCACCTTCCCAATAACCTGTTTCAATCAACTGTTGCCACATATTTTTATAAAAATCTTCTTCTTGAAATCCAGATTTTAAAATATTTGGATTTTTTCCAATAACTTCATCAAAGTTATATCCTGTATTTGTTTCAAATGCTTTATTTACATTTACAATATTTACATTCTCATCAGTTACAACTATTCCATCATGGGCATTTTCAAAAACAATATGAGCATTTTTTAGCTCTTTTTCTCTTTGTTTTTTTAAGGTAATATCTAAAGCAATTAATACATATTCCAGATGTCCATCTATTTCAAAAGATGAAATCACAACCTCTAATACCTTTTGATTTCCATCTAATCCTATGATATTTAATTCTCTTTGTATTTTTTCATCTTGAGGAAAAGTTTTTATAATCTTTTCTAACCATATTTTTTCATTTTCCAACCAACAAGAATAATCCCAAATATTTTTATCAAGCTCTTTTTCACTAAAAAATGTTGATAAAAAGCTATTATTTATCTCAACTATTTTTCCATTAAAGTTTATAATCATTGCATAAAAACTACTTTGTTCAAATAAAATTTTGAATTTATTATTCAAAGAAACTTCTTTATTTATTTTTTTATTATATGTATATAACCAAAAAATAATCAATACGATTGATAAAATTAATAAAGCAAAAATTGTTATTAAAAAAGTTTGGCTTTTTTCTTCCCAAGTTTGTAAAGTTTTATTAAAATCTAATCGAACCATCACAACAAAAGGATAATTTATTGTTGAATTAAAAGATAAAATAGTTTTTTGTTTATCAAAATTAACTACACCAGAATATGAGTTTTTCTCTTTTATCAAAGATAATAACTCTTTATTCATACTGAAATTTTCTCTAAAATCATTTGAAGATAATAAAGTTCCATCAACTTTTAAAATATCTATATAACAGTGTTCAATATTTAAAAAACTGTTATATCTATTTAATAAAAAATCTCCATTTACAGCTATTAGAACTTTTATTTTTTTAGTTCCTAAATCTATTTCTCTTAAAATTGGAAAAAAGTTTATATCTAAACTGTTTTTTAAATATGTTATATTTTTCCCATTATAAAAATCTCTACCCTCTTTTGTATTCCCTACTCTTAAAATATTTTTTTCATATATTGGAAGTGGATAAAAAGTTTCTAAATTTATCAATAGATTTTTATTTAATTCATTAGAACTATAAATAACTCTATTTTTTTCATCTAAAATGTTTATTGACCTAATTTCTAAATTATCTTTTAATAACTCATATAATCTACTATTTATAAACTCTTCATTTTGTTCATTTTTTAGAAGAACAACTAAATTGTCTGTCAATAAATCCATACCATTTACAGTTTTTGTTAAATTATCAACAAAAATACTTGAATATAATTGAATCAATTTAAGATGGGTTTTTATTGTTTCATCTTTTAAAATCGAGATAGAAAAAAATACACCTGAAATTACTAGAAAAATAATAAATAAACTAACAATTATTATCCTTGTAACTGTAAACTTCATCTTTATTTTCTACTTATTTTAATTTTACTATTGGTTCTAAACCATTTTTTTTAGCAAGATTTAAAAGCCTTCCATCGTTTTTTATATCTTGAATAAATTGTTCAACTCTATTATAAAATTTATCTTCACCATATTTCATAGCCCAAGCATAATCAGTTTTATGATAAGTAGTTTTTGGTTCTATTAATTTTGCCCAATCTGTTTTTGCTAACATTCTTTTAGCAAATGGATAATCACTCATAAAAGCATCAGCTCTTCCTGCTTGAACTTCTAGTTCTCTTTGATGTATTTTGTCTAAAACTAAAAGTTCTGCATTTTGTAACTTCTCTTTCATAATTGTTTCATGATAAGTTCCCTTTGCAACAGCAATGATATTTCCTTTTTTATCAATATCATCCCAATTATCTATTCTTCTATTATTTTTTGTTGTAATTGCATAAACATCACTTGATAAATGTGCTGTTGTAAATCTAATTTTTTCTCTTCTTTGTGTTGTATTTCCTATTGCAAACATTGCAATATGGCAAACATTATTGTTTATATCATCTATTAAAGTTACAAATGAACTTGGAACAAATTCTAAATCAACTTTTAAATCTTTAGCTAATTCTTGGGCTAAATCACTATCAATTCCCGAAAATTGCTGAGTTCTTTGGTCTAAAAAAGATATTCCATAATATTCAGGCCAAACACAAACTTTTAATTTATTGTTTGCTTTTATTTCATCAAAAATAGTTTCATTTGCACAAAGACTTAAAGATAAAAATAATATAAAAAATAATTTTTTAAAAAACAACATTTAGACTCCATTTTTATACGAACTTACATAAAATAGTGTTGATTATACAAAATGTTGTTATAAATTATATTAAATATAAGTATAAATAAATAAAATAATTTTTTATTTTTTCTGATTAATTTATTTATAGTATAAAGAATTATATAATACGCAACAATTTTAAAGGTTTTTAATGTACAACAACACAATTATTTATATTTTTAATAGATTAGTAAGACTTGCAATATTATTTTTTATACTATATTTGATTTTCACAAATTTTGGTACTTTTATGATAATTGTAGGTATTTTCTTCTTAATCATTGGATTTATCGTTTATAATTTTAAGAAAAAAATGAGAGCAAATAACTTTTCATTTAGATTTGATAGTTCACAATTTCAAAATGGACAAAATTTTGATTTCAAAGATTTTAGAAACTTCAATAACTCAGGTTTCCAAGGTTTTGCAAATGCTCCTAGATTTGATGAAGTACAAAAAGCAAAAGATTTTTTTGGTTTTACTTCAAGTCCAACAAAAGAAGAGATTAAAAAAAGATATAAAGAGTTAGCAAAAAAATATCATCCTGATATAAATAATGGCGATGATGAAAAAATGAAAGAGTTAAATCATTATAGAGATATTTTGATGAAAACTGTGGAGTGAATTTAAAATTCACTCTCTCTTATTAGAACAGCAATAGTTTTTCTATAAATCTTTGAAATTAAACTTTCTGTTTCTCCTTTTGCAACTAAAGTACCAGTTTTTCTACTTTTTAAATCCAATTCACTTTTTTCTAAATCAACTAAAACTTTATAATAAGCTTGTTCTGTTTTAATTCTTTTATTTCCATCTTGTCTTGTAGCTATTTCACCACCAAAATCAGATGATAATTCAGGAAACTCTAAATATGGAATTGAAACTTGTGAAATATTAGATATGTTTGAATAAATATCTTTTATATCTCCTGAACTAAATATAAATTTTGTTTGACTATTTTCTTTTAATAATTTAAAATCATTTTCATTACAAAACCCAACTATTTTGTAGTTTAAATTATCATATAAAACAAAAATAGGCTCTTTTTTACTTATCCATTGATTCTCTTTAAAAGCATTATAAAAATAAATCTTCCCATCAAAATCTGCTTTTATTTCAAATTTTTTAGTTATCTTTTCTAAACCTTCTAACTCATTTTGTTTTTTTTGTAAAGATTCTTCTAAAATAAATCTTTTGTTTAGATTCTCTTTAAATCCTGCTTGTTTACTTATTTCAAGATTTATTTGTTTTATCTCTTTTTCTATTTGAGAGATTTTAAACTCTATTTGAGGAGATTTTATTTTCATTAGTATTTGGTCTTTTTTTACATTTTCTCCACTTGTAAAAAATATTTTTTCAATATATCCATCTTCACTTGGGTAAAACTCAAAATAATTCTTTGATTCTATTATTGCTGGCATTTTTATGCTACTATTCCATGGAACAAACATCAATAAAAAAAATAAAACTAAAAGAGCTAAAGATATTTTATTTCTATTATTTAATTTTACATTTTCTCTTTTACTCCACCAAATTTTCAACTCTTTGTAAACAGGTAAAAAAATAAACCAAATAATTTCAACTAAAAATAGAATAATTCCAAGAACTTTAAAAGCAAAATAATAGACTAAAAAAGCTATTCCTAAAAATAAAAAGAATCTATATATCCAAGTTAAAATTGCATAAGTAATAAAAAAATTCTCTTTTTGTTTAGAAAGAATTTCAGGTTTTATCTCATCTAAACCCAAAATATTTTTTCTTATAAACCACTTTGCCATGGCAAATGACCGTGGTTGTAGATTTTTACTATCAGTAATATCTGATAAAGCATAATATCCATCAAATCGTAAAAATGGACTAATATTTATTAAAAGTGAACTAATCCAACTTGTAGTTGCAATAATAAATAAAATACTTTTTAAAATCCCATCTGGTGCAAAAGACCATAAAAAAGTAGCAATTAATGCTAAATATAACTCAACTTTCATTCCAGCAAGAACTATTTGTAATCTTTGATATTTAGATTTTAATCTCCAAGAATCGGTTGTATCTGTATATAAAACGGGAAATAAAACTAAAAAAGCAACTCCCATAGTAGAGACTTTACAACCCAATCTTTTTGTGGTAAAAGCGTGACCTAATTCATGAAAACTTTTTACAAAAACCAAAGATAAAAAGTAATAAAAGAATCCCTCTTTTGAAAATAGATACATAAAAGTAGAGATAAAGTTTTCCCAATCCCTTAATACAAAAATAATTCCAAGAAATCCTAAAAATAAGACAATGTTTTGCCAAAGATTAGAATAGAAAAAATCAACTCTATTTTTGTTTTTTTCCAACCAAACATCTGGTTTTAACAAAGGAACTCTTATAAACAAATAATTATGAATTAACCATTTAAAGATATTTTGTTTTGATTGTTTATAACTATTTATCATTCTATTTGTATATTTTGAATCTTCACATAAAATCAAATTGTTATTAACTAAAAAATCTATAAAAGGCTGTAAAGAGTCTTTGTCAATATGATAATTTTTTGATTCTAGAATTTTTATAAATTCATCAATTTCTATATCACTTTGCCAATTTGAAATTAAGTCAAAGGCATCAAGTCCAATATTAAAATATTTATTTTGAATTGGGTCAAATAAAAGCCATCTTTTAGAGCCATCTTCAGCAACTGAAGTCTCTATTAGTTTTAAATCATTTCTGATTTTTGGTAAAATTACTTCTTGCTGTTGTTGAAACATTACCAACCTATCCATTGACGAACAGAAGTGATTGGTTTTCTAAATAGATAAAAAAACAAAGTTACTTTTTTTGAATAAATTTTAGCTGTTCCTCTAAGTCCAATAGAAGGAATATAACCATTCTCTTTTATATCATCAAAATCGGCAATAATTCTATAAGATAAAATATTTTGTTCTGTAAGTTCAGGTTTATAAGAGATATATTTTACTTTTGCTTTCCAAGAATTTGTTGGGTCATTATCAAAAAAAGCTTTTACAATATTATTCTCTTCTAAAAAAATAGCATCTGTAACAGGAAGCATAATTTTTAATTCTATTTTATTTGAATCGGCAATTAAAAAGATTCTTTCTCCTGTAGTTACAGGTTTTCCTTTCCAATCATTTGGATTATTAATGATTGCAATTCCTTCTTCTTTTGCATAAATTTTTGTTTTATCAAGTTGCTCTTTTGCATAAGCTAATTCTGCCTCTTTTAATTTTACTTGATTTTCAAGTTGTGAGATTTGGCTTTTTTGTTTTGGGTCTAAAAAACTACTTTGAGAAGCTGAAAATAACTCTGCATTTGCCACATCTAATGTTCTTTTTGCAACCAAATAATTATTATTAAAATCTACATCATCAAATTTTACAATCAATTGTTCTTTTGAGATTTTATCATTTGGGAAAACTTTAACCTCTTCTATAACTGCATTTAAAGGAGAAGTTACCACATATGGATTTTTTGCATCAACTTCAAGTGGAGCTAAAACAGAGAGTCTAACTGGTAAAAACATCAACAAAATCAAAAAAACAACTGCTATTTTAAAATATTTGTTTCTAAATGATATTTTTTTTAGAGTTTGAAAAATACCACAACTTCTCATGGCAAATAAAAAATAAGCCAAAGAAGAAGAGAGATGTTTTAACATCAAAACATCATTTTCAAGCCATTTTTCTTCTTTAAATAAAAGAAAAATATAACTTATTTCAGCATTTCCTTTGGCACTTTTTAATGGTACATATAAAATATTTGAAGGTGCAAATTCATTTATAGATTTATAATTTATCTCTTTTAAATCATTTTTAGCTTCAACAATAAAAATATCTTTTGATTTTTCGTTATTGTTAAAATCAATAACTATCTCTTCAATCCATTGAACATAAGGAGAAGTAGAATCAACCACAGAAATATCTGAAATAGCAACAACTTTATATTTACCAGTTAAATCAGTAGTTAGAAGAACACCTTGTGAATAATTCACAAGATTTCTTGTTTCATTTACTATTTGAAAATATAACTCTTTTATACTTTCACAATTTCTACAGTTATGCTCTAACTGTAGAAGTTTTGAGATGTTTGATTCCAATCTTTATTTTATCCTTTATTTTTTAAGCAAATAATCTTGTAAGATATGAACCATAACCATCAAGTTTTTGGTTTTCCATTGCTATTTGCTCTTTTAATCCCATATATTTTTCATCTGCATCAGCTTGATTTGCTTGATTTTTATTTTTTAGTTCTTTTAAATCAAGTTTTAGATTTAACACTCTTGTTGTTCCATCTTGATTAATCGCTTTGATACTGATATCTATTTTTTCTAAATCTTCAGGAATTGTTCCTGTAATATTACCTGTTTTTGGATCAAAAAATAATCCAGCAGGTAAAGGAGTTCCATCTGTTTGCGTAACAATGAAGTTTTGAGAAAGATTTGTATCAACAACTTTTATTTCAATAAAGTTATTTTCAACTTTAATATCTTCAATCGTAATTCCAACTATAGAGAAAGAATCTTGATTTCCTTCATTAAATACAACTTGCCCATTTGTTAATACATTTAAGTCTACACTTGCTTGTAAAACTCCCTTAGAATCATTTGGATTTGACGTATTTGTTGTAGGAGTATTGTCATTTGTTCCATCTGTTGGATTATTTTGAGGAACTTCTGTACCTAAGAATCCAATTCCAGTATCAACTGATAAACCATCATTTGAATTAAAATTTAAAACACCTAAATTACTAGAATTATTATCTGTAAAATTATTTAGCCCATCTGTTGAATTGTTTGTATTTGTATCACCATTAGTTGGAACTGTAGGAGTAGTAGGATTTGTTGGTTCTGCAATTTGTGCTGGTGCAATAACTAACATATTATATGTTCTTGTTACACTTGCTCCTTGAGAATCTATTCCTTTTATTACAATTACAAAATTTCCAGACTGTGCAACTCTTCCTGAAATAATTCCAGTATTTGGATTAATAGTTAAACCCAAAGGTAAATTTGTTGCTTCAAATCTAAAATTATCTGTTAAATCTTTGTCACTAAATAAAGATGAAATATCTTTATTATAAACTTCTCCAAAAGGTATTTTAGAATCAATATTCTCAAAAGATACTGTTGGAACATCATTTGTACCTGTGATTGTTATAGAAAAAGTTGCAGTTGTAACTAAACCTTCAGCATCTCTTACATTTATAGGGATAATAATAGTATCTGTTTCACCTTCACCAATATAATCATAACTTGAACTATCAAAACTATATGAACCATCATTATTTAATATAAATCCAGTTGGTGCTGTGCCATTTATACTAAAAGAGATTGAAGCACTATCAACATCACTTGCAGGTAATACCCCACTTACTGTATTTCCTTCAACTGTATTTTCAGATTGATTTGTAAATACAGGTGCATCATTTACAGCATTTATTGTAATATTTATAGTTTTTTCATCTTCTAAAATATTACCCTCACCTACATTTGATTTATCATTTAACTTAATAGTTAAACTATCACTTCCATTATAATCTTGATTTGGCGTATATTTTAGATTATTGATAGCTGTTTGAAGGTCTGTCAAAGTTCCTTGAACTTTTATAATTGATGTATTATTTGCCCCTTCTAAAACTGTTAATCCACTTAGTTGTGATAATTCTAATTTTCCTTCATTAACTCTTAAAGTTAAATCTAAAATTTGAGTTGAATCAATAGCATCAATATCAGCTAAATTAATTGCATTTGTATTATTAAATACAAAAGAGTTATCTTCATTTATTGTAATAGAACTATTTCCTATTGAAATAACTGGCGCGTCATTTACCGGAGTAACAAATATTGCAATTTGAGCTATATTACTTGTTTTTTGATCCGAAGAGAATTTGTATAAGAAAGTTTCTACTCCTGACCAATTTTCATTTGGAATAAATGTAAATTGAGCAAAATCTCTATCATCAACTAAATTTCTATCATTATTAAAAATAAGTTTTCCATTTGTTAATTCAAATCCAATAACTTTTGAAGTATCAGTTGAATCTATATTTCCATCACCATTGATATCATAATCTGCATAGATATATTTACTACTATCAAAAGCTGTTATAGTTCCAGCTGTTATTACTGTTCCATTTATATCTGTAATATCAGGTGTTCCTGTTCCAAATATATAGTTTATATTTGTATCATTTACATCTAAAATTAAAGAATCAATATCTATTAAAATATCATTATCTTCTTTTCCAATAATATTGTCACTTTGAGCATTTGGAATTGCAGGTAAAACCATAACTAATTTTTGAGAAGTACTAACTCCTCCTAAATCATCAGTTGCAGTTACTTTTAAATAATCAGCACCAGGAGTTATAAAGTCATTTCCAAAACCAGCTGTGTAACTAATACCATTTGAAGCATTTAAAGTAGTATTTATTTGCTCTATCGTTCCTGTTAACGTAACAACTCTTGAGTTATTTCCACTAATTGAAGAGGCATTTACTCCATTTAAAATTGAATCATTTATATTAATTGAACCATAATTTGTTGTTTCAATTCTTACAGTTAAAATATCTCCATCTAAATCAGCAAAATTTATCATTGAACCTAAAGGCAACATACCGTTTGGATTTGAAACTATTGATTTTTCAACTATTAAACTCTCATTTCCTAAACTAATTTGTGGTAAATCATTTATTGTTTGAATATTTACAACAGCCTCTTTTGTACTATATCTAGCAGTTGTTTCACCACCATTTCCACCATCACTTACTTTTATCTCAATTGTTCTTGCATTAGAGCTTAAATCATCTGTTGGATTTGAAAATGCAATCGCTCTTGCTAAAGCTTGAACTTGTGATGAATAGGCATTTGAGTTTAGATTAACCCTTAACTCTTTTCCATTTTGTCCATTATAAGTTGAATCAACAACTCCTATTATAACTCCACCATAAGTTACATTATTTCCACTTAAACTAATTCCACCAACATTTAAAATTGATAATTTATCTTCTACTTGTGCATTTTGTGAAATTTTAAAAGCAACATATCCACTATCATAACTTGTACCTTCTAAATCAGTAATTGTTATAGTTTTATCAATTAAAGTAGCAGCTCCATTTTCTGTAAAAGTAGGAGATGAAACAACTCCTCCTAAAAGTGGGGCATCATTTACTGATTCAATATTTATAGTTAAAACTTTTGAATCACTTGAACCACTTCCATCACTTACATTAAAAGTAAATGTTTCTGTTACATTTGAAGATAAAGCATTAATAGCATTTGAATTTGGAACAAAAGTGTATTCGCCTGTTGAACTATTAATAATTAAAGTTCCATAAGTTCCCCCTTTTGAAACTGTTCCATCACCATTTGAAGTAGCTCCATTTATTCCATATGTAAATGTAGTTCCACTATCAATATCAGTTGCCGTTAATTTTCCTGTTGTATTAGAAAAATTATCAACTCCATCTGTATCTGTATAATAAATATTTGATACGCTTGATACTAAAGTTACACTATCATTTACCTCTTGAATATTCAGTGCTTTTGTTGAACTATGAACTACTGGTGTAGAATCTCCTGAAGAAGTTGTAATAGTTACAGTTTTATTTAAAACTCCATTTATAGCACTTAAATCTGAACTATTTTGATAAGTCACTTTTTGTGCAATTTTTTCTAAAACATCTGAAGTCAATCCAGCAGTTGGATTAGCTTGAGTAACTTTTACATCATCTATGTAAAGTTGAGCTCCTAAGGCTTTTCCACCTGTTGCATCCCAAGAACCTGAAACAAACACAAATTTATAATCTCCATCTGTTGATACAGTTATAGATTCTGTTGCCCAGTTTGTCATAGCACTTGCATTTGCACCTGTTCGATTTAATATTATTTGATAATTAGATGGATTGTTTACATCAACTATATAACCAAATACATCATAAGCATCTCCACCACCTTGCGCTTTCCAATCAAATTGAACAGTATCTCCAACTTTTAAAGATACAGCTGAATCAGAATAAATATATGGTCCTCTAACTATCGCATATCCACTTGTTGATGTTAAACTTGAATTCATTTTTATAGAATTATCATTTCCACCATCATTATTTATGTATGTATAATATGTTTCTCTTCTTAGAGTATCTCCATCTTTATCAGTTGCTGCTATTACTCTTGATGGATTTGTTGTATCTTCTGGTGTTGCAAGTCCTGCTATTGTATCAACTCCTAAATTTACCCTACCATTTACAATAGTCCAACCATCAATATTTACTATAGCATTTGTTGTAGAACTTAAAAGTCCAACTGAACTATTTGCTGAATTAAAGTTTCCATTGGCAAAATCAACTGAAAAATTTATTTTTAATTTTTGTCCATTTTCACCATTATAAACAGCATCTATTTGTCCAATAACACTTGCACTTGTTCCATTTCCTAAATAAACAGAATTTCCAACAATACTTACAGTATCAGCTGTAATATCTGGTGTCATTACTTTTTGAATTCCTAAAGTTTCACTTGAAGTTGAACTATTTAGGTTAAATTCTATAAATCCTCCACCATAAAAATGTTCAGTATTTATAGTTGTATCAGTTAAAATAAGTGTTGAATCTGCTTGTTCTACATATGTAGAAGCTGTTTCAGCTCCTGCTGTTATATTTATTGTTAAAGTAGTTGTATCACTTAACTCTCCATCACTTACATTTAATGTAAAAGTCTCTGTTGTATTTGAATCTAAAGCTGTAATTGCTGTTTGATTTGGAATAAATTGATAATCTCCAGTTAAACTATTTATAACTAATGTTCCATAAGTTCCAACCATAGTTTCAACTAAAATGCCTGTTCCTGAATCTATTTTATAAGTTAAATTTACATTATCAACATCATTAGCTACTAATGAAGTATTTATAGTTCCATTTATTGAAGCACCAGAAGAATCAACTATTTGTATAGTTGAAGGAGATGTAATAACTGGTGCATCATTTACAGCATCTACTGTAAAAGTAGCTGTTTTAATAGTAGTTGATAAGCCCTCTTTATCTAAAGCGTGCCAAGTAAAACTATCTGTTCCAAAATAGTTTAAGTCTGGTTGATAAACTAATTTTTCTAAATTAGCAATTGCAATAGTATAGTTTGTGCTCTCTATTTTAATTCCATCTAAATATAAATCACCATTTGTCGGTAAAGTATCAATTATAAATGATTGGGGAAAATAGTTTGCCTCAACTAAAGTCTCTATAGCTGTTATTTTTGCTGCTTGTTTATCTGTATCAGATGGATTCATCATAGCATCTTGAATTATTGCCATTTGAGCATTATAATCAACAGCACTTACATTTGCATTATTATTTACATCATTTGCATCATGATAAATATCAGCTGGATTTATAGTTGCAAAACTAAAAGATGTATCTTCATTTATAGTTCTTGTAAAATTATCTACAATTGCTTGTTCATTTACAGATGTTACATTTAGTGTAAAACTTTGTGTTGTAGTTTTATCTCCATCACTTGCACCAAGTGTAATAACCGTAGAACCATACATATTAGCTTTAGGTGTAAAAGTAAAAGTTACTGTATCTCCTGGTGAATTAGTAGTGCTTCTAATCATAGAAATACCGCTCATATCAAGTAAATTTGTATTACTAGAGCTTACTATTCCTTCTATATACTCTTCAGGTGTAACATCATCACTAAAAATAAGTTTAATAGAGTTTGCACTTGAATCTTCAGTTATTGTGATACTTCCATTATTTAATAAATCATTTCCATTGTAAATATTTACAACAGGAGCATTATTTGAACTACTATCTAAAATAGTAACTACTCCCGTTGCTGTATTTGACCATCCAGTTGAATCATTTGTATCACCAGTTGTCATTACACGCCAGTTAACATTTGTACTTTGTCCTGAATTATTACCTGCATCAAAACGATAATTATTCAAATCAGCCATTGAAATAACCAATCTGCCATCTTGTAATGTATATCCTGAAACTTGTGTTAAAGTTGAAATATCTGAAATATCAATCCAGTTAGAATCATCTGCTTTATCACCACTTCCATCATATACTTGAAATTTACCAACTGTTGGTAAAGAGATAATTTCTAATTGATAAGCTTCTGTCATTACATTGTTATCAACATCTGTAAAATTAGGTTGGAATTGGTCAAAAGATTGTTTTGAATTTGGACCAACTGTAGCAGCCATAGCATTTGCAACAGGTTTATCATCAACTGGAGTTATATCTATAGTAATACTATCTGTATCTGTTGATACTCCATCATTTGTAGTAATAGTTAATATTGTATAAGCTGTTCCATTTGCATTTAAAGTTGGAGAATAAGTCAATCCTTCTAAACTTGCATTTATTTGAGATACTGTTCCTGTTATTTGAACTGTTGTTGAACCATTATTTGTAATAGTAGCTCCACTTCCTTCTGTTAGTGTTAAAGTTCCTTTTCCACTTCCAATTGATAAAGTTGTTGTTAAAATAACTGATGGGTCATTTAAAGCATCATTATCACGAATACTTATTGCATTATTATTTGCAGTTGAAAAAACAATTGCCGTATCTTCTGTTGTTGTTTTTGAAGAAGGAACGTTATTATTAACTGGTAAGTCATTTACACTTAACACTCTAACTGTAAGATTCGCAGCAGTTAAAGTTCCACCATATCCACCATATTCAACTATGTATCCTGCTATTGCACTATTATTTGTTGCTGCAAAATCATTCCATTTTCCAGCATTTACTCCATTATAATAAAAGTGTGCAACATCTTCTCCACCTCTTGAAGAATCAGCATTATTTGGCTCTGAACTTGCCCAATTTGAATACTGCCCATTATATGATGATCCATAATTTGATGTAGAATTTGTTCCTGCGTTTGTATCACCCGTCCAAAATTGAGTTCCAGATTCAGGTCCAGTTACCCATTTCCAAATACCTTCACTATCTGCATCACTTGCACCAATCCAACCATTTCCCCCAGCCATAGAAGTAATAAGAGTATTTTCACTATCTGAAGTAATTGTAACAAGATAACCATTTAAGCCATAAAGAGTTCTAGATTCTGCATCAGTTTTAGCTTGATCCCAAGTAATTCCAGAAGAACTTACAAACTCATAATAGTGTCCATTATCAGGGTTGAAAAATTTTCCAGTTTGATTTATTCTATATGGTTGTTCACCACTTCCTTGACCATCATTTATAGTGATTGTCAAAGGATCATCACCAAACCAATTTGCATCACCTTGATATCTAAGTGTTGCAAGTGCATTATTTAGATTTGTTACAGTTCCAGTTATTTGAAAAGTTTTATTTACAGCATCCCAAGAAGTAGTTACTCCAGTCGAATTTCCTAAACTTAAAGTTCCATGAGATGCATCTATTGTAACTGTTAAATTACCACTTCCAATATCTTTATCCCCAACAGTTAAACCAGAGATTGTAATAGAAGTATCTTCATTGACAGTTACTGTTTCTTTTCCTGAAATATATGGTAAGTCATTTACTCCTATAATTTCAATAGATCTACTCAATGAAACATCAGTAACTCCACCTGAAGTAATACCATTTATACTTATATTTTTTGTTTCTCCTAATGTATTTAAAGTTTCTGAACTATTATAATAAGTTAAATTTCTAGTAATATATTGTAAAACACTTCCACTAATCGCTGGTGGCATAACAGCTTGCGTTACAACTATATTGTCTATATATAAACTTGCACCTGCTGCTCTTCCAAAAGTTTCATCAAATGTTCCAGAAACAAATACAAACTTATAAGTTCCTGCTGTATTTATATTTGTATTTTTTGTTGTCCAAGATGTTTCACTTGTTCCAATACCTGTTTGATTCAATAACTCAACTGTAGCACCTGTATTTACATTTAATAAATAAGCATAAATATCATAAGCATCATCTCCACCTTTTGCTTTCCAATCAAAAGATACAGAATCTCCACTTGATAAAGTAACTGTGCTATCAGAAACTACATAAGGTCCATGAACAATATCTCCACCTGCTGCTGTTGTCATACCTGATGAATAAAGTCTTAATGCTCCATCTTCAAAAGCATAAGAATATACAGCACCTGAAGGTGTATAATCATCTCCTCTACTTACTTGACTTGGATTATTTGGATTTGATGGTGTTGGTGTTGAATCAATAGGTGTTGCCCATCCATCAATAGTAGAAGTTCCAGCAACTCCATTTTGTCCTAACATTAATTGTTGAAGATAAACAGTCCATCCACTAATATCAACAACCGTACCTGTTTGAGTAGCTGTAGTATCAGTAAAGTTTCCATTTATAAAAGTATTACTAAAATTAATTCTTAATTTTTGTCCATTTTCACCATTGTATGTATTATCAATAGAACCAACTAAAACAGCAACTGAACCATTTCCTATATAAACTCCGTTTCCAACTATACTAATTTGTCCATTTACAATACTTGCAGTTGAAGCTTTTACTAAAGATAGAGTCTCTGTACTTGTACTTCCTGATAAACTAAACTCAACATATCCCCCTGAAAAATTAGTTCCAGAACTAATAGTTACATTGTTAGCTACTAATGTAGCAGAATCATTTTCAGTATATGTTACATCTGCAAGTCTTGAAGAATAATTTTCAACCACTATAGTAGAAGTTTCAATACTTCCTGTTTCGATTTCTAAATCCCAATCACCATTTACATTAGAATTTCCAGTTACATCATTTGAAGCAGCAACATCAGCTTGAGTTTCACTTGATAATAAATCAATAAACTCTTGTCCAGTTCCATCACTTGCAACATTACAACCATAAAGTAAAATATCCCCATTTTCATTTAAAGAAGATTTCATACTTTGTAATACTTCATCAAAATTACTTAATGTATTTTGATTTAATACATCATTTCCAACACTTATTTCACCAGTATTTCCATGAGATAAAATATGTATTGCATCTATGTTCATTTCATTTTTTAATATAGAATTTATATCATCCATTGAACTTACAAGATATACTTCAACACCCTCTCCCACACCATCAACTAATGTTTGATAATCACTAACTGTAATATCTACAAAGGCAACTTCTCTTCTAGGTTTTTCAAATCCTTGAACAGCTTGTGCCTCATGTACAGAATTTTCAGCACTATTATTTGTTACATCATTTGTTGTAACTGAATCATTTGAAGTTGTTGCAAAACTACTATCATCAAGTACATCAACAGCTGTTGCAACAGCTGCTCCATCAAAAAGAACTCTTTGCTCTAAAGCACTAATTATTGGTTTTTTTAAATTTCTTTTTTTCATAGTTCATGTCCTTGATACTAATTATTTTGTTGGTAAAAGTTTGCTGTTGCACTCATACCTGGTATTATATTTTCAAATGGTTTTAATAATTTTGCTCTTAAAGTAATAGATTGACTTGTTGGGTCAACAACTGAATCAATTTGTACAACTTGAGCTTTTACTGTAGTTTTTGTTTCATCAATACTTAAATCAAATTCAATTCCTTTTTTTAGCCAAACAAGCCAAGAAGAAGGAACTACAACCCTTGCTTCAAGATTATCTAATCCAACTATTTCTAAAAGTTCATCTTGTGGTTTTATACTTTGATGTTTTGATACTTTTTTTGAAGCTATTCTTCCATCAAAAGGTGCTTGGATATCACATCTTGATACATTTATAGATGCAATATCTCCTTCTGCTTTTTGCTTATTATAATTCTCTTGTGAAATTTGTATTTCAAAAGTACCAATAGAACCATAAGTATCTAACTTCTTATTTTTTTCAAGTTGAAGTCTTGCTATCTCTTTTTCAACTTCAATTTTTCTTTTTTGAGCTTTATATACAGAACAATCTATTTTTATTAAAGATTCTCCCTTTTTAAAAGAGTCTCCTTCAAATTTTGAAAGTTCAACTATCTCTCCTGCAATTTCACTTGAAAGAACTGTTCTATCAAGTGAAACAATAACTGCTCTTGAAGTCAAATCACTATTTGCATACAAAGAAGAAGCCAACAAAACAAAACTTAGAAATTTTTTCATTAAATTACCTTTTATTGAAATTGAACTCTATTTTTTTCTACTAACCAAAAATTTTCAATAACAATTGATTTTAAAGATACACCATTATCTTTTGCGATTTTTGATACATCATCAGATTTTTTTACCACATATTCATTTCCATTTATGCTAAGAATTTCCCCCTCATAAATAGTTATTTTTGAATTATAAAAATTTCTATTATAAAATTCATCATCTACTTTGAACTCTTTTTTTGGACTATTTTCTTCATTTTCATTACTATTTTTTATCTCTGTTTCAGTATCGATTTTATCTGTTGTTGATAGAGTTATAACTTGATTGTTTTCTTCATTTTTAGTTTCTACTGAAATATTAGGTTTTGAAATTTCAGAATCTTTTTTATCATCTATTCCCATAGAAGCGAAAATTCTTCCATAACTATTTTGAACATTTGCATATGATGATGAGTATCTAAGAGTTGCTAAAATATGATTTAGTTTTTCTTTAATTAAAATAAGTCTACTATTAATATTTAAGTCATTTTCTACTTGTGTTAAAGTGTAAATATCATCTGCAACATTTAGATAATCTTTTGCTAATAAATACTCTTTTTTAGCTTGATTAAATTTCACTATTGATAAATGAACTTGAGATAAAACAGCCATTGATAAAGCTAATTTTTGCTCTTTTGCAATTTCAACTTGTGTTTTAGCTAATTTATTCATCTCACTACCTTTAAACACATTTAAAAGATTCCAAGAAACATTTGCTCCATATGAATACCAATCATTATTTAATAAATAATCACTATTTTCATATGATAATGAAGTATTTAGATTAATTCCTGGAAGCATTTTCAATTTTGCTGCTGTAATTTCTTTTTCAGAAATTCTCTCTTGATATCTACTTTCTGTAACTTCAGGTCTATTTTCTAAAGCTAAAAGTTCCATTTGTTCAAGGTTCATATTAAATTCAGGAATTTGATAATTTTTTTCAACTTTGTCTGCAAGTTCAAACTCAATTCCAGGTTTTAATCCCATTAATTCTGCTAATTCAACTTTTGCAGAGATTAAACTGCTTTCTAAAGTATGAAGAGATCTTAAAATATCAAGTAATTCCCTTTGATAAGATAATGATTCCATAGGAGTTTTACCAACTCTTTGATTTTGAACTTTTTTAGAATCACTTAAAGCTTGATTTACTTCAACCATCATAGGTTGAATTCTTTTTAATAAATCTTGAGCAGAAACAGCTTGATAATATGCTCTTCTTATCTCTTGAGTTAAATTATGTTCAACTTTTTTCTCTTTCTCTTTTGCTATTAAAAACTTATCAGCTTGTTGTTGAGCTCTTACATAAGATAATCCAAAATCTAAAATATTCCAGCTAAATCCAATATCTGAAGTTACTCTTTCTTTATCTTGAGAAATTGAATATGAAGGATTAGCCCCTAATGGTTGTGGTTCACCATTTACAAAAGATGTACTTGCACTTGCTGCATAATTGTTTCTTTCAGAATATCCAGCACTTGCAGTTAAACTAGGTAACATATCATAATATACTAAATCTAATTGTTGTTGAGAAAGAGCAGTTTCTAGAACTTTTACTCTTTTTTGTAAATTATGATTAAGTCCTCTTTGAATAGCTTC
This sequence comes from Arcobacter ellisii, assembly GCF_003544915.1. Lineage (NCBI taxonomy): Bacteria > Pseudomonadati > Campylobacterota > Epsilonproteobacteria > Campylobacterales > Arcobacteraceae > Arcobacter > Arcobacter ellisii. Next base: position 1,670,962 of record NZ_CP032097.1, read on the forward strand.
GTCTAAAGAAATTGGTTTTGTTACAGGTAAAACAACTTCACTTAAAACTGATAAATCTTTTTTAACCTGTTCTTTCACTTCCTCTTTTAGCATTGGTTCTGGTTTTATAGCACAACCAGTTATCAAAAAAGAAGTTACAACCGATAGAACCACTACTTTAGAAACTTTTCTTATCATTTTTATACCTTTTTAATTTTCTATTTTTTATTAATAATAGCATTTAAGAATCTCATATAAATCTCAAATCTAAGATAAATTTATCTACTTTTGAGATGTATTTGAGATTTGGATATAATAAAATCTATTATAAATATAATTAGAAGGTTTTTTATGGAATTTTTGAGTGATAAACATCTTTTACTATTAGAAGATAGTGATGAATTTATCGAAAATGCAATCTCTTTATTTAATATGTTTGTAAAAAAAACATTTGTAGCAAAAGATATAAAAGAGGCTTTTAAGCTTTTAGAAAATGAAAAAATTGATTTGATAATTTCTGATATTCATCTAAAAAATGAATGTGGTTTAGATTTTATAGAAAAATTTAGACAAACTAACAATCAAACCCCAATTCTTATCCTTTCAGGTTATAAAGATGAAGATTTATTATTTAAAGCTATGACTTTAAACTTAAGTGGATATTTAATAAAACCTATAAATTTTAAAGCTTTAATTGAAGCTTTTGAAAAATGTGAAGCTAAACTTAAATTAAATAATCAAAAAATTATTGATTTAAAAGAAGGCTTTAAATACGATAAAGAACTAAAAAAAGTTATTAAAGAGAATGAAGTTTTTGAATTAAATAAAAAAGAGATTCTATTTTTTGAAATGTTATGCGAAAATCAAAAAAGAGTTATAACAAAAGATATGTTTATAAAATTTGTATATGAATATGAACCGATGAGTGATAGTGCATTAAATAATTTTGTTTTAAGAATAAGAAAAAGATTTGGCAAAAACTTTTTACACACTATTCCTGATGTTGGATACAAGATGATAATATGAAAAATCAAAATAAATTGATAATAAGAATTTTTTTATTAAGTTTTATTCTAAGCCAAACTCTATTTGCAAATTTAGAAAAAGTTAGTTTACAGCTAGAATGGAAACATCAATTTGAGTTTGCAGGTTTTTATACAGCAATCGAAAAAGGTTATTACAATGATGTTGGTTTGGAAGTTGAAATAAAAGAGTTTGAAGATGGTATAAATATAACTGAAGATGTAATAAATGGTAAATCTACTTTTGGTATTTCCTCTTCTGCTTTGATTTTAGAAAGACTAAAAGGGAAACCTGTTGTTTTAGTTGCTTCATATTTCAAACAAAATGCTTTAGCCTTAGTTACAAAACCAGAAATCAAAACTCCTGCTGATTTAAAAAATAAAAAGATAATGGCCTTAAAATCAGAGATGGAACAGACAAGTTTAGGAGTTATGTTAAAAGATTATGGAATAGATGAAAACAGTTATACTTTAATAAACCATGATTTTAAAACAGATAAATTTATAAATGGTGAAATTGATGCTATGAGTATTTTTATAACTTCGCAACTCTTTGAATTGGATAAATTAGGTATAAAATATAACGTACTAAATCCAGCAAATTTTGGGATTTATTCTTATGATGTAGAACTTTTTACAAGTGAAGAGATGATAAATAAATATCCAAAAAAAGTTAGAGACTTTGTAAATGCAACAAATAAAGGTTGGGAATATGCCTTTAAAAATAAACAAGAAATTATTGATTTAATTTATGAAAAATATTCAAAAAGAAAATCTAAAGAGGCTTTATTATTTGAAGCCAACCAAACAGAACAACTATTTAAAACTAATATCTTTAGAATTGGAGCAATTACTCCTGAATTAATAAAACTTAATGCTGAAATATTCTCAAAGTTAGGATTAGTAGATAGAAATTTTGATATAAATAAAATATCTGAAGAGTATTACTTTGACCCAAATACTAAAATAAAAAATTTATTAACAATTGAAGAAAAAAACTATTTAGAAAATAAACACATAATAAAAGTACACAATGAAGCAAATTGGGCTCCAATTAATTACAATATAAACAATACTCCAAAAGGTTTTTCAATAGATTATATGAATTTAATAGCTTCAAAAATAGGAATAAGTGTTGAATATATTTCAGGTTTTACGTGGAAAGAGTATTTAGAAAAACTTAAAAATAATGAAATTGATGTAATGCTAAACATTGCAAAAACAAATGAAAGAGAAAATCATTTTATTTTCACATCTCCTTATATTCACTCAGTTGATATAGTTTATGTAAGAGAAGGCACAAATAATTTTAAAAAATTAAGTGATTTTAATGGCAAAAAAATGGCTGTAATAAGAGGTTTTTACGAAGAAGAATTATTAAAACAGAAATATCCAAATATAAAACTATTAAGTGTTGAAAATTCATTGGCTGGACTGAAAAAAGTTGCATTTGGTGAAGCTGATAGTTTTATAGATGATTTTGCTGTTGCTAACTATTTTATTACAAATAATTTAATTTCAAATCTAAAACCTGCTTTTGAAGTTAAAGATGAAGAGTTTAATTTAGATTTAGCTATGGCAACAAATAAAGAAAATGAAATCTTAAGAAATATTTTAGAAAAAGGTAAAGATTTAATCACAGAAGAAGAGTTATTAAATTTGAAAAAAAAATGGATTAAATCAAATCAAAATAAAGCAGCTTCAAATATACCTTTTACAAAAGAAGAAGAAAGATATTTAAAAAATAAAAAAGTTATTACAATGTGTGTAGATCCCGATTGGGAACCTTTTGAAAGACTAGATAACAATAATAAACATATTGGAATTGCAGCTGATTTAATTAAATTAATATCTTCTAAATTAGGAGTAGAAATAGAAGTAATTCCTACAAAAAATTGGGATGAAAGTATAATCTTTTCAAAAGAAAAAAAGTGTGATATTCTAAGTTTTTTAAATGAAACACCAAAAAGAAAAGAGTGGTTAAATTTCACAAAACCAATATTTGAAGACCCAAATGTAATAGTAACAAGAAATGAGTTTGAAACTCCAAAAGATTTATCATTTTTAGAAAACAGAACTATTGCCATTCCTTCAAATACAGCTATGTATGAATTATTTGAAAAAGATTTTCCAAATCTTAAAATCGTTCCAGTTGAAACAGAAGCAGAAGCTTTTTCTTTAGTAGAAAATAAAAAAGTTGATATGACTGTTAGGTCTTTAATAATTGCAGCTTACACTATAAAAAAAGAGAATTTATTTAATCTCAAAATTGTAGCTCAACCTTTAAAATACAAAAATGTTTTAAGAATTGGTGTTTTAAAAGAGGATATTATTTTAAAAGATATTTTAAATAAAGCTATAAATGAAATATCTAAAAAAGAACAAGAACAAATAATAAATAATCATGTATCAATAAAACTTCCTGATAATTCAGAATATCTCTCTTTAATTATTTATGTTTTAATATTCATTAGTTTGATAATTATAATAATTTTATTATGGAATTATCAACTAAGAAAAAAAATTGCAATTGAAATTGAGAAAAATTCAATACAACAAGATTTAATGTTTCAACAAAACAAAAAAGCTGAACTTGGAAATTTAATAGGAAATATATCCCATCAATGGAGAGATTCACTCACAAAAATTGGTTATATAAATCTAAATCTAAGAGCAATGCTTTTACAAAACAAAGATGTACCTAGAGATTTTTTAGATAAAAGCACACTTGAAATTGAAAAAAGTTTGGATTTTATGTCAGAAACGATGCAAAACTTTTTAGATTATTATAAACCTTCTATAAATGTTTTAGAGTTTGAAGTTTATGATTCAATAAAAAGTGCTTTAAGTATTATTGATACAAAAATAAAAAATAATAATTTGCATATAGAATTTAAAGGAGATTTTGATATAAAAATCAAAGGTATTAGAAATGAATGGATGCAAGTTTGGATAAATCTAATAATAAATTCAATAAATATTTCTATAAAAAGAGGGATTCAAAATCCTATAATAGAAATCAAACTGAGTAAAGATAGTATTATTTTTGAAGATAATTGTGGAAAAATAGATGAAGCACTTTTTAAAGAGATTAATCAAGAAAAATATAAAGGTCTTGGAATTAAAATGTCAAAAGAGATTGCTAAGAAAAATAATAAAAATATGATTATAACAAATGGAGAAAAGGGAGCAATTTTTAAATTTATAGAAAATAAATAGTAATATAGATAATTTATTTTTTATATTATATACTTCGCAAAGCTAAAAAAAGGAATTATGTGAATATAAATATGACAAAAGTAGCAAATGTAATCTTATATATGCTACACAAACAAGTAAAACATCTAAATGATAAGAAAGTATCTATACTACTTTTTTTGATGGATTACAGCCATCAAAAACATTGTGGAAAAAAGATTTTTGATGAAGAGTATATCAAAGGTTCAAGACATCCTGAACCTGTTGTCCTTAGTGAGCTTTTTGATATTATTGCAAATGAAGAAGATTTAGAAGAAGATGATGAAAGAATCTATTTAATGCAAGAATTATTAGATTATTTAGATATTGGAAGTATTGAAAAAGAGAATTTTATAGAATTAAGTTTTATTAAAATGGAAGAGGATTTTGATGAAACTTTATTTTCAAAAGATGAAATGAAAACTATACATAAAATAGTTAGTCAATATTTAGATACAACTCCACGAAATATTGCAAATGAATGCTTTAAAATAGATGTTGTAAGAGCAACAGCAAAAAATGAAATTATTATATAAGGAAAAAAATGGCAATTAAAAATAATCAAGTTGTATCAATGCAATATGAACTAAAAGTAAATGGAAATTTAATTGAATCAAATCTTCAAGCAGATCCTATTGAATTTGTTTTTGGAAGTGGAGATATAGTTCCAGGACTTGAAACAAGAATTGCAAATATGATTGAAGGTGAAACAAAAGAGATAACAGTTCCAGCTGTTGAAGCTTATGGAAATTATGATGAAACTTTATGTGAAATCGTACCTATTTCAGAATTTGAAGGAATAGATTTACAAATAGGAATGATTCTTGAAGCAGAAGGTGAAAATGGAGAAGTTTTTAAAGCAACTGTTTCAGATGTAACAAAAGAAGATGTAACTGTTGATTATAATCATCCCTTAGCTGGAAATGATTTAGATTTTAAAATTGTTATAAATAAAATAGTTTAAAAAAAAGAGAGTCAAAACTCTCTTTTTTTAGATGTGATAGTTTGGAGCTTCGTTTGTGATTGTTACATCATGAACGTGAGACTCTCTAAGTCCTGCACTTGTAATTTCAACAAATTCTGCTCTTTCTTGGAATGTTGGAATATCTTTAGAACCTAAATATCCCATAGAACTTCTTAATCCACCAACCATTTGATGAATAATATCAGCTATACTTCCTCTATAAGCAACTCTTCCTTCAATACCTTCTGGTACAAGTTTATCAGCTGCTGTTCCTTCTTGGAAATATCTATCAGTACTTCCTTTAGTCATAGCTCCAATTGAACCCATTCCTCTATAAGTTTTGAATTTTCTTCCTTGGAATAGTACAACTTCACCTGGACTTTCATCAGTTCCAGCTAAAGCACTTCCCATCATAACAGAACTAGCACCAACAGCTAAAGCTTTTGCAACATCTCCAGAATATTTAATACCACCATCAGCGATAATTGGTGTTCCTGTTTTTCTACCTTCTTCTGCACATTCATCAATTGCAGAAATTTGAGGAACACCAACACCTGCAACAATTCTTGTTGTACAAATAGATCCAGGTCCAATTCCAACTTTAACAGCATCAGCACCAGCAGCTATTAAATCAGCAGTTGCAGCTGCTGTTGCCACATTTCCAGCAATAATTTGAACATCCATTTCAGCTTTAATAGCTTTTACTGTATCTAAAATACCTTTTGAATGACCATGAGCTGAATCCAATACTAAAACATCAACACCAACAGCAACTAATGCTCTTGCTCTATCAAGTTGTCCAACACCAATTGCAGCTCCAACTCTTAATCTTCCAAATTCATCTTTATTAGCATTTGGATATTCTCTTTTTTTATTTATATCTTTAATTGTAATTAAACCAATTAATTTATTATTAGAATCAACAATTGGTAATTTCTCAATTTTATTTGCATGCATAATATCAGCTGCTTCTTCTAAAGTCGTTCCCTCTTTTGCAGTAACTAATGGCATTGAAGTCATTTTATCTTTAGCTTTTTGTGAAAAATCTTTAGTAAATCTCATATCTCTATTTGTTAAAATTCCAACTAAAATATTGTTATCATCAACAACAGGAACACCTGAAATTTTATAAGATGCCATTATATCTTCTGCATCTTGTAATGTTTGATCTGGTTTAATTGTAATTGGGTCTATAATCATTCCTGATTCAGATTTTTTTACTTTTTTACATTGTAATACTTGAGCATCAATATCCATATTTTTATGAATAATTCCAATTCCTCCAAGTCTTGCCATTGCAATTGCAGCTTCATATTCAGTTACTGTATCCATAGCAGCACTTACAAAAGGAATATTTAACTCAATTTTTTTTGTAAGTTTAGTTTTAATACAAACCTCTTTTGGTAATACTTCTGATTTTGCAGGTACTAATAAAACATCATCAAATGTTAATGCTCTTTTTTTAATTCTCATTTTTTAATCCTAGTTAATATTTATTTTGTATAGTTAATAGCTTTTTCTAAAGATAAAGCACCATCAAATAGAGTTTGTTCATCATATGCTTTTGCAATAAATTGTAATCCAACTGGCATTCCATTTTCATCTTTATCAACTGGTAATGAAATAGCTGGAAGTCCTGCAAGATTTATAGAAATAGTATAAATATCACTTAAATACATCTCTAAAGATGTTTTAAATGAACCAAATTCTGGTGCAGTTGTTGGAGCAACTGGAGATAATATTAAATCTGCTTCACTAAAAATTGATGAATATTCATCTTTAATTAAATGTCTAACTTTTTGAGCTTTGATATAATATGCATCATAATATCCAGAACTTAAAACAAAAGAACCTAACATAATTCTTTTTTGTACTTCACTACCAAAACCTTGTGATTTTGTTTGAACATACATATCTTTTAATCCAGCATCACCTTTTCTGTTTCCAAATCTAACACCATCAAATCTTGCAAGATTTGCAGATGCTTCTGCTGTTGCAACGATATAATAAGTTGAAACTATTTTTTGTGTATCTAACATATTTTTGTGAATTATTTTATGCCCAGCCTCTTCTAAAGCTTTTACAGCCTTTTCAAAACCTTTTTGAATTGCAGGACTTGCTTGTGATACAAAGTTATCAATAACAGCAATTGTTAATTTTCTATCTGAATTTAATTTAGGAGTAACTGCATCATACTCAATATTTGCAGAAGTTGAATCCATTGGATCATATCCTGAAATAATATCATATAAAATTGCTGCATCTTCAACATTTTGAGTAATTGGTCCACATTGATCAAGTGAAGATGAATAAGCAGTTATTCCATATCTTGAAACCCTTCCATAAGTTGGTTTCATCCCTACACAACCACAATAAGCTGCAGGTTGTCTAATACTTCCACCTGTATCTGTTCCTAGTGCTGCAATTGCAATTCCAGCAGCAACAGCAGCAGCTGAACCACCCGAACTTCCTCCTGGAACTTTTGAATTATCAATTGGATTTAATGTTTTTCCATAACAAGAAGATTCAGTTGAACTTCCCATTGCAAACTCATCCATATTTGTTCTACCATATGGTGATAATCCAGCTTTTTCTAAATTATTAATTACAGTTGCATTATATGGTGAGATATAACCCTTTAAAATATTACTAGAACAAGTAATTTCCCAATTTTTTACATTTATATTATCTTTAATAGCTATTGGAATACCTGAACCAGATTTTGAAATTTCACTTGAAGTTAATTGCTCTACATAAGCACCTATATTGTTTTCTTTTATTTTTTGATTTAGATCGTCTCTTAATTTTTTTATATCATCACTAGCTAAAGTTAGTGCTTCTTTTAGGGTTATCAATCGGTTCTCCTATGATTTTACAGTTGTAGTATTGCGCGAAATAATATCAAAAAGTTAATTAAAAAAAGGTTAGAAAAAGGCTTTTTTAAGAATAAAAAAAAGGGATAGAAACTTGTTCTATCCCTTTTAAAGTAAATAAAATCTATTATACAAATGAGATGAATGCCATAGGCGTTGCATCACCTTTTCTAATTCTAGTTTTTATTATAGAAGTATATCCACCATTTCTATCTACATATTTTGGTGCGATTTCATTAATCAGTTTTTTAACTGCTTCTTTAGATTGTAATTCTGCGAATACTAATCTGTGAGTATTAAAATCTGCATTTCTTGCAGTTGTAACTAATCTTTCAATGTATCTTTTTAACTCTTTTGCTTTAGGTACAGTTGTTTCGATTTTTTCTCTTTCGATAATAGCAATTGCCATGTTTTTTAACAATGCTTTTCTATGAGAAGAAGTTCTACTTAACTTTCTATATCCATGCTTGTGTCTCATATTAAACCCTTAATTATGCTTTTAGTTGCTCTAATTTTCTTCTTAATGCAGAAGCAACATTTTCTGGAAGTGTATTTTCAACTGGGTATCCTAAAGATTCTAACTTTTCAGCGATCTCATCATAAGATTTTTTCCCAAGATTTTTAATATTTTTTACTTCAACTTCACTCATAAGTACTAATTCACCTAAATACTTTAGTCCAGCTCTATCTAAAGAGTTGAAACTTCTAGCACTTAAATTTAAATCATCAATTTTGATAACTAATTCTTTAAGTTCAACTGGTTCTTCTCCAGAATCACTTACTGTTACTTCTGATAAATCAAATACTTTGTTAAATACTGACATTTGTGAATACATAACAGATACTGCTTCTTTAAAAGCAGCAATTGGAGAAATTTGTCCATTTGTTTGTACTGTAAATACAGCTTTTTCAAAGTTAGGATTATCTTCAACTAACATTTTTTCAATATCATAAACCACTTTTTTAACAGGTGTAAAGAAAGCATCAATTGGAATATAATCTGGTCCAACAATATCTCTAATATCTTCAGAAGGCATATATCCTATACCTTTTTGGATAATTACAGAGAATGTTAAATTACAATCACTATTAATCGTTGCTAAATGAGCATCTTTTGATACAACTTCAACGTCAGAGTTAATTAAATCTTCACCTTTAATTTCTCTTGGTCCATTGAAAGAGTACTCAACTACAACTTGCTCTTTATCACCATTTATTTTAAACTTAATATTCTTTAAATTTATAACAAAAATAGCTATATCTTCTAGCATACCTCTTAATGAGTCAAACTCATGAGAAGCACCTTCAATTTTTACTGCAATTGGTGCATAACCAACCGAAGAACTTAATAAAAGTCTTCTCAAAGGGTGTGCTAAAGTAATTGCAAAACCATCCTCAAATGGATATGCTGATATTTTAGCCTCATTATCACTGATAGCCTCTATTTCAACTTCAGTTGGTAAAAACGGAGTTTCTGCAAATTTTTTCATTAGCTACCTTTTATTTATTATTTAGAATATAACTCTACGATTAATCTCTCTTCAACAGGGATAACAACTTCTTCTCTTGCTGGTATTCTTGTGAAAATTCCAAATACTTTATCTTTATCTACATTAACCCAATCAACCATTCCAGTTTGATTTGTTAATTCTAATGCTCTTACAATTTGAGGATTAGTTTTTGATTTTTCTTTAATCTCAATTTTTTGTCCAGGTTTTACTAAGTAAGAAGGAATGTTAACTTTTTTACCATCTACTAAAACGTGTCCATGAGTTGTAAATTGTCTTGCATTTGCTCTAGTTGTAGCAAATCCCATTCTAAATACAACGTTATCTAATCTTTGCTCAATTAAAGTAATTAGGTTTGCTCCTGTATTACCTTCTCTTCTTGCAGCTTCTTTAAAGTATTTTCTGAATTGTTTTTCAGAAACACCATACATAAATTTAGCTTTTTGTTTTTCTCTTAATTGTAATCCGTACTCAGAAATTTTAGCTCTTCTTTGTCCGTGTTGTCCTGGAGCAAATGGTCTTTTTTCTAAAGCACTTTTACCTGATAATCTTCTCTCACCTTTTAATCCAAGATCCGCATCAAGTCTTCTTTCGATTTTTTCTACTGGTCCTCTATATCTTGCCATTATTTACCCCTTACACTCTTCTTCTTTTAGGAGGTCTACAACCATTGTGTGGTAATGGTGTAACATCTTTTAACCAAGTAACTCTAACTCCGTCCATAGAACCTACTGCTTTAACAGCTGTATCTCTTCCTGAACCTGGTCCTTGAATTTTAATACCTACATTCTTAATACCATGTTCCATTGCTTTATTCATAGCATCTTCTACAGCTGCTTGTGCTGCGAATGGAGTTGATTTTTTAGAACCTTTGAATCCTAAGTTTCCAGCACTTGACCATGCGATTGCGTTTCCTGCATTATCCGTAACTGTAACCATTGTATTGTTAAAACTTGCAGCAATATGTACGATACCGTCAGCAATATTTTTTCTTACAATTTTTTTTCTAGTAACTTTTCTTTTTGCCATCTACAATCCCTTATTTAGTTGCTGCACCAACAGTTTTCTTTTTACCTTTTCTTGTTCTAGCATTAGTTTTAGTCTTTTGCCCTCTACAAGGTAAACCTTTTCTATGTCTTAAACCTCTATATGATCCTAAATCCATTAAAGCTTTAATATCCATAGCAACTTTTTTTCTTAAATCCCCTTCTACAAGGTAGTTTTCTTGGATTTCTTTTCTGATAGTCGCTGCTTCGTCTTCAGATAGTTCAAATGCTCTTTTGTTATAATCAATTCCAACAGCATCTAAAATTAGTCTAGAGTTATGTAATCCGATTCCATAAATATATGTTAAAGCATATTCCATTCTCTTTTTGTTTGGTAAATCAACACCCGCGATTCTTGCCATGTGTCTTATCCTTGTCTTTGTTTATGTTTTTTGTTTTCGCAGATTACTCTTACGACACCTCTTCTTTTGATAACCTTACATTTATCACACATTTTTTTTACTGAAGCTCTTACTTTCATAAGCCTGTCCTCTTCTTTGTGTTTTTTTCCACTTTCAACAGGAAAAAGCCCTAAAAAATAATATATCTTATCTTTAAGCTTTTACCAACTCTTTATAAAATAAAACATGTATATTTTATAAAAACTTCCTCAATGATTGAAAAAATGGATTCGGATTATAATTAATTTTTACTTAAAAGAAGTTGAATATATAAAAGAATAACTATTTAATCATATTTATTATAATATTACGTAATATTATATGATAAAGAAAGGATTTATTTTGTCACTACTTTTTAAAAATGATTTAATAAAAATAGAGATTGAACCATCTGAAATTCCATGGCTAAAAATATTTACAAATGAACCAATAAAAGAATTTTCACATTGTGATGAAAATACTAAAAAAGAGATTTGGAAATATTTAGATTTAATTGAAAAAGAGATGATATCTTATTTTAAACCAGAAAAGATAAATATTGCATCTTTTGGGAACTATGTTCCTCATGTTCATTTTCATATTATGGCAAGATTTAAAGAGGATTCATTTTTCCCTGAACCAATGTGGGGAAAAAAACAAAGAGAAGCAAATCTAAACCTACCCTTTTTTGACGATTTTTATGAAATAATAAAAAAGAAGTTTTAAACTTCTTTTTTATCCATCTTGATTTATTTTAGCGATTAACTCTTCTAATACAACTTCTGCTTTATCTGTATCAATTTGACATCCACCAGCAGCTTTATGTCCACCACCATTGTATTTAAGCATTAATTCACCAACATTTGTATTTGAAGATTTATTGATAATTGATTTTCCAGTACTAAATACGATATTTTGTTTATCTTTACCCCAAACAACATGAATAGAGATATTTTGTTCTGGATGCATAGCATATACCATAAATCTATTTCCAGGATAAATTATCTCTTCATATCTATAATCAATAATTAAAAGATTTCCAACAACTTTTGTACATCTTTTTAATTGCTCTTTAAAATTCTCTTCATATTTAAAATATAAATCTATTCTTTCTTTAATATCTGGTAAATCTAAAATTTCATCTATATTGTGTCTTGCACAATACTCTATTAAATCCATCATTAATTGATAATTTGAAATTCTAAAATCTCTAAATCTTCCAAGACCTGTTCTTGAATCCATTAAAAAACTAAGTAGTGCCCATCCTCTTGGTTTTAAAATATCATCAATATCAAAATCAGCTGAATCTGCTTTATTTGCACCATTCATCATAGCTGTAAAATATCCAGGGAAAACTTCATCTCCTCCATAATATTCATAAACAACTTGTGCTGCACTTGGTGCATTAGGATTTATTATATGATTATCTTTTTTTTCATTTCTTAATGTTTCAGAAAAATGGTGATCAAAAGCTAAAAATACTCCATCAACGTATGGAAGATTTGTAGTAATATCATCTTTTGTAATTTGAACTTTTCCATCTTGCATATCTTTTGGATGAACAAAAGCTATTTCATCAATAATATTCAAATATTTAAGTAAAGTACCACAAACTAAACCATCCATATCGCTTCTAGTAACTAATCTATATTTTTTTTCATTCATATCTAAATCCTAAAATTATAATTTTCTATTTTATCATAAAAAATTATTTATTTATATATTTAACTATAATATCACCCATAGCAGTTGTATTTAACACCTCTTTTGCATCAAATGCTGCTAAATCTTTTGTTCTATATCCATCTTTTAATACTGCTTTTATTGCTTCTTCTATCATATCTGCTGCTTTTACTTCATTTAAAGAGTATCTTAGCATCATTGCTGCACTTACGATTGTTGCTATTGGATTTGCTATTCCCATTCCTGCTATATCTGGTGCTGAGCCATGTATTGGTTCATATATTGCTGTTTTATCTCCTGTTGAAGCACTTGGAAGTAATCCAATTGAACCAACTACCATTGAAGCTGTATCTGAAAGAATATCACCAAAGATATTTCCTGTTACGATAACATCAAATTGTTTTGGGTTTCTTACAAGTTGCATTGCTGCGTTATCTACATACATATGAGTTAATTCAACATCTGGGTAATCTTTTGCTAATTCGTTCATAGTATCTCTCCAAAGTTGAGAAACTTCTAAAACATTTGCTTTATCAACAGAACAAACTCTTTTATCTCTTTTTCTTGCAAGTTCAAATGCTGTTTTACCAATTCTAATTATTTCTGGTTTTGTATAAACCATTGTATTAAATGCTTTAAATCCATCATTCTCTCTTGGTTTTCCAAAATAGATTCCACCAATTAATTCTCTTACAATCATAATATCAACACCTTGAATTACTTCAGGTTTTAAAGTTGATGCATTTACTAATTCGTCATAAATAATTGCAGGTCTTAAGTTTGCGTATACACCCATTTCTTCTCTGAATTTTAATAATCCAGTTTCTGGTCTTAATTCTCTAGGAAGTGTATCCCATTTTTCTCCACCAATTGCACCAAACAAACAAGCATCAGAGTTTAAAACTCCATCAACAGTTTCCGCTGGAAGTGGAACACCAGTAGTATCAATAGCAATTCCACCCATTAGGTATTCTTTATAATTTAATTCAAAATCACATTTTTTTGCAGCTGCGTTTAATACTTTTATTGCTTCATCAACAATTTCTGGACCTATCCCATCACCTTTGATTATTGATATATTATAGTTTTTCATTAATTAGCCTTTTTCATTTCTTCAATTGCATAATTTATTAATCCACCACTTGCAATTAACTCTTGCATAAATGGAGGAATTGGAATAAATTTATATGTTTTATTAGTAGTATTATTTGTAATTTCACCCTTATCTAAATCAATAGAGATCTCTTCACCCTCTTTTATTTCTAAAGATTCAGGTAATTCAAATATAGGTAATCCCATGTTAAATGCATTTCTATAAAAAATTCTTGCAAATGAAGGTGCAACAACAGCAGCAACACCAGCAGCTTTTAATGCGATTGGTGCATGTTCTCTACTTGAACCACATCCAAAATTCTCTCCAGCAACAATAATGTCACCTCTTTGTAATTTTTTTGGAAATTCAGGATCTGCATCTTCCATTACATATTTTGCTAAATGTTCAGGGTCTGAACTATTTAAGTAACGTGCAGCTATGATAACGTCTGTATCGATATTTGCTCCAAAATTCCACACTTTTCCAGTAATTTTACTCATAATATATGTCCTTGTATTCAATAAATTTCAAATTCATTAAATAAAATATTTTCGAAAAAAATGCATTTTAGCCAATTTTTTAGTAATATTTGTTTAAATCTACTTTTTTTAATAAGATGTTTAACTAATTTGGGTATAATATCCGACCATCTTAATAAAGAGGATTTCCTAACACAATGAGCGTAAAAGATATAAATAAAACTATCGAGCAATTGGTAAAAGAGTATAAAGACTCTGTGCTTACATATGAGAAAATTATTAAAATCTTTCCTAAAGCACCTTCAGGTCCAAACATCAAAAAACTTTTAGCATTAATACAATTATATAATGTAACTGTAATTAGTTCTCAAGAACAAGCAAAAAGAATGAATGCTGAAGAAGCTAAAAAAAGAAAAGAATTAAGAGAAAAATTAATTGAAAACGAAGATGACGTTTACGATTTATTAAAAAACAAAGAACTACTTGAATGGTCAAGATCTGATTCTCCAGTTAGAATGTATCTTAGAGAAATGGGGCAAATTCCTCTTTTAACAAAAGAAGAAGAAGTTGAAATCTCTAAAAAAATTGAAACTGGTGAAGATATTATTCTTGATGCTATTTGTTATGTACCTTATTTGATTGATTTTATTTTAGAGTACAAAGAACCTTTAGTAAATAGAGAAAGAAAAGTAAAAGAGTTATTTAAAAACTTTGATGATGACGAAGATTCAGAAGCTGAAGAAGAAGATGAAGAATTAGATGAAGATTTAGATGAAGATTTAGACGAAGAAGATAATGATTCTGATGAAGAAAAAAATAGCGGAAAAAAACAGAAAAAGCTTGATAAAAGAGCTCAAACTATTATTGAAGCATTTAAAAATTTAGAAAAAGCTAAAAAAGATTGGCTTAAATTCCAAGTTAAAGAGACT
The DNA here is from genome assembly GCF_003544915.1 of Arcobacter ellisii. Classification (NCBI taxonomy): domain Bacteria; kingdom Pseudomonadati; phylum Campylobacterota; class Epsilonproteobacteria; order Campylobacterales; family Arcobacteraceae; genus Arcobacter; species Arcobacter ellisii. The sequence continues at coordinate 1,686,155 of NZ_CP032097.1, forward strand.
GCGAAATCTGATGATGAAACAGATCAAATGACTTTTAATTTAGCTGTTGCTTTTAAAAAGAAAATTTTAAAAGAAGCTTTATTAGATTTAGGTCCAACTTCTAAATTAATTACTGAAATCGTAAAAGCAATGGAAACTGCACTTAAATCTGATACTGGTTTTGAAAGTGAATTAAAAAGATTAGAGTATAAGTTACCTCTATTTAATGAAACTTTATTAAAAAATCACAAAAAGATTTTAGATAATATTGTTAATTTATCAAAAGCACAAATTACATCTATGGTTCCAGAAGCTACAATGGTTTCTACATATATGGAAATTAAAAAACTGTTCCAAACAGCAGAAGCTTCAAAAGGTGGATTTGATTTAACTCCTGAAGAGTTAAAAGACGTTCTTGAACAAATTAAAAGAGGTAAACAAATTACGGATACTTCTAAAACAAGAATGGCAAAATCAAATCTTAGACTTGTTGTATCTATTGCAAAAAGATATACAAATAGAGGTTTACCTTTCCTTGATTTAATTCAAGAAGGAAACATTGGTCTTATGAAAGCTGTTGATAAGTTTGAATACAAAAAAGGTTATAAATTCTCTACTTATGCAACATGGTGGATTAGACAAGCTATTTCAAGAGCAATTGCAGACCAAGCTAGAACTATTAGAATTCCAATTCATATGATTGAAACTATTAATAGAATTAATAAGATCATCAGAAAAGGTATTCAAGAAAATGGAAGAGAGCCTGATGTGGATGAAATCGCAAAAGAAGTTGGACTTCCTGTTGATAAAGTTAAACAAGTTATCAAAATCACTAAAGAGCCAGTATCTTTAGAAGCTCCTATTGGAAGTGATGATGATGGTAAATTTGGAGATTTTGTTCCTGATGAAAAAGCTCCAACACCAGTTGATAATATCATGAAAGAAGATTTACAAGGTCAAATTGATCAAATTTTAGGTCAATTAAATGAAAGAGAACAAGCTGTTATTAGAATGAGATTTGGTCTTATGGAAGATGCAAGTGATAGAACATTAGAAGAGATTGGAAAAGAACTTTCTGTTACAAGAGAGAGAGTTAGACAAATTGAATCAAGTGCTATTAAAAAGTTAAAGCATCCAAAAGTTGGTAAAAATCTTAAAAATTACGTAGAAAGTTAATAATATGAGTTTTTTCGAAGAATGGGTTGAATTAGACTTAAATCCTGTACTTTCTTTTTCATCTAGTTCTAAAATTTTATATTCTAATTCAGAAGCACAGTTTTTATTGAATAGAATTAAACCTAAAGAACTATTTGATTTAGCATTAACTTATGCTCCAAAAACATTTGGAGCATTAACTTCTTATATTGATTTAACTATTAAAAATTACACTTTTTATGCAATAACTGTTATGTATGAAAATGAAGATGAAATTCATATGAAACTTTATAAAAGTGCAATGGTTAAAAAAGAATCAAAACTAAATATTAAAAATATTAATACAACAAATATTTTTACATTGGTGGATTTAGCAATTTCTACAAGTAAAATTAAAACAAATATTAATTTTACAAAAAATTACGACCCTTCTATTCCAGAATTTAAACTCGATGCAAGTGCATTTATAAAAACATTAAATCAGATTTTTGAAGCATTTAGTGAAAGTAAAAACGTATCATGTTCAATTTTATTAAAAATTGGAGAATATATCAAAATTGATGGGAAAAAATACTCTTTAATTAGTATTGAAATCACATCTGATGAAAATAATGAATTTTCAAAAATAAATTTAAAAGATAATCACTCTTTTATATTAACAGCAGATGAAAATAAAGTGACTATCGACTTACCTCTAATTTTATAATTTCAAAGCTATTTTTTGATTAGCTTTGAAATTAAAACTCCAATAGGAACAATTCCTAATCCTACGATAAAAGCTATTGGTATAAATATTTTATTATTATTTAAAGCAAAAAAACCAAAAATCAATAACCCATAACCTAAAACTCTATAAATAGATAAAAATCCACCTGTAGCAAATAATGTATTTTTAAAAGTATTTCTTTTTACTTTTGATTTTTCATCATTAATTATTTCTTTAATTTTTTCAGGTGTTAATTCTGTTTCTGGAACTTCTTCATATTCACTATATAAATCATAAGGATCATCAATTTCATCTATTTTATCTCTATCTTCAGTTTTAGAAGTTTGTGATAAATCTAAATTTGATAATCTATTTTCAATATTTTTTTTGTAAGAAATAAAAGAAGCAATAGTAATAAACAAAGATGAAAAAAAAGCAACTTGAGTATTTAAAAGCCATAATTTATCTTGAAAAATTAGTGCATAAATAAAAATGCAAAGATTTAAAAAAATAAAAACCTTTGCAAATTTTATAATCTCTTGATTAATTTTCATCTTCATCAAAAGATTTATCTCCATATTTTGCCCTATGAGCATATCTTGGATCATTTTCTAATCCTTCATACACTTTTTGAGCTCTTTTATATGCTTTATAAACATTTAAACCAGCAGCAAATATTCCCCATGCAATTCCAAGCCATAAAGTCCAAGTATATCCAGTTAATTGTTTTAAACCATATCCTATACCAAAACCAATTAATATAGCTGCTACAATAGAAATTCCTAAAGATAGATTATCTAAAGCAGCTATTTTATCTTGATGTTTTGGTTTTTCTTCTAGTTCTTCTTGCATCATTTATCCAATAAATGTACAACAATAATCAGTTATTTCTAATACTTTTATATCAAAAGAACAATTTGCAGGAACTTCAAAATATTCACCTGCACTATAAGTTTCCCAATTACTATCACCACAAGCAACTAAAACTTCCACTTTTCCTGCAATAATTTCCATATGTTCTGCATCTTTTGTTCCAAAAGTGTATTCACCTGGCATCATAATACCTAAAGTTTTTTTAACTCCATTTTCATCTACAAAACTTCTACTTGTAACTTTTCCATCGAAATAGATATTCGCTTTTTTTGTTAATTCTACATTTTTAATTGTTGGCATTTTTTTTCCTTTTTTTTAATATTAAATTTTTTTTAGTTGTTCTTATAAGTTTTTCATAATTTCATCTGCAGCATTTAAGCATGCATCTATATCTTCATTTGTAATTGTTGTACAAATAAAACCAGTTTCGTATTGAGAACAAGCGAAATAAAAACCTTTTTTTAACATTTCATGATGGAATGTTGCAAATCTTTTAAAATCACAAAGCCCTACTTCAGCAAAATTTTTTGGAGCTTTTTCACAAAAGAAAAATCCAAACATACTTCCTCTTGTATCTACTTGCATAGGAATATTATATTTTGTTGCTATATCTTTTAAACCATTTACTAATTTATTAGCTTTCGCACTTAAATCAGCATAAATTAGTTCTGAATTTGCTTTTAATTTTCTAAGACTTACTAATCCAGCAGCCATAGCAACTGGATTACCACTTAAAGTTCCAGCTTGATAAACTTTACCTTCAGGTGACAAATGTCCCATAATTTCTCTACTTGCAGCAAAAGCACCAACTGGCATACCAGCACCTATTACTTTTCCAAATGTGATAATATCACCTTGAGTTTTTAAAATTCCACTTGCACCTTTTAAACTTGCTCTAAATCCTGACATAACTTCATCAAAAATTAGAAGTGCACCATATTTATCACATAATTCTCTACAAGTTGCTAAAAACTCTTCAGTTGCAGGAACTAATCCCATATTTCCAGCAATTGGTTCTATAATAATACAAGCAATATCAGAGCTATCTTCAAAACATTTTTTTAAGTTTTCAATATTGTTATATTCACAAACTAAAGTATGTTTTGTTAAATCAGCTGGAACACCTGGACTACTTGGAGCTCCAAATGTTGCCATTCCAGAACCTGCTTGTACTAAAAGAGAATCCGAATGTCCATGATAACAACCTTCAAATTTGATGATATCATTTTTACCTGTAACACCACGTGCTAATCTAATTGCAGACATTGTAGCTTCTGTACCAGAACTTACAAATCTAACTTTGTCGATATTATCGTACATTTCAACAATTTCATTTGCTAATTGTGTTTCAAGTTCTGTTGGTGCTCCAAATGACAATCCATTTTTTACAGTTTTTATAACAGCTTCTTCAATATCTTTATCACAATGACCAAATATTAAAGGTCCCCAACTTTGAACAAAATCTAAGTATTTATTTCCATCTATATCATATAAATATGCTCCTTCACCTTTTTGAATAAAAGGTGGTGTCCCCCCTACACTTTTGAAAGCACGAACAGGTGAATCAACCCCTCCTGGTATTACTTTACAAGCTTCTTCATAAGCTTTTATTGATTTTTCAAACATTCACATTCCTAATTAATCATTTATTAGCGGAATTGTACTATAATCCCGCTTATGAAAATTATTATCCTAGCTTTTATTATTTCAATATCTTTACATTTACTTTTTTTGAAAAAATACAAGAATGATGAATTAGCAAAAAATAATTCAAATAATGAACTTGTAGAAAAAAAATCTGATGTAAAATTTGTCAAAATTAAAAAACAAGAAATTGCTGAAGCAAAAATTGAACCAATTGAAAAACCTGTTGAGATTAAAAAAAATGAGGCAGTAAAAAAAGAGATAAAAGAGACTAAACCTTTAGTTAAAAATATAGAAAAAAAAGTTGAAAGAAAAAAAGAAGTAAATTTTGAAAAAGCAAAAAAACTTCAAGATAATCTATTAAAAGAACAAATTGTAAAAAATGAAAACTCTTTACAAGAAAAAACTTTAGAGAATTTTTTATCACAAAAAGAGCCAGTAAATAAAGAGATATTAACAGAACTAGAAAAATTATATGGAGAAGAGTATCAAACTTTTACAAAAGTTCAAAAAGCATATTTAGAAAAAAATCTTAATAATTTTCAAGTTATTACCCAAAGAGTTTTAGATAGATTAGGTTATCCAAAACTTGCAGCCAAACTTAAAATTGGTGGAATAAATATTGTTGAATTTATGTTTCATCCTGATGGAAGTATTACAGATTTAAAAATTATAAACTCTTCAAGTTACGCTGTACTTGACGAATATACTTTAGAATTAATTGAAATTGCATATAAAGATTATCCAAAACCAACAACTACAACAAAATTAAGATTTAAAGTATTTTATAGACTATTTTAGGAAAATTAATGATTTTAGAAAGAATTAGAATTTATTTAAGTAAATTAATAAATGGAGATGTTCCATTAGTTGTTATTTTTTGGTTATGGTTTATTTTTATATCTGTTTGTATAGAAACATTTATGCAAGTTGGATTTCAATTTAACAATAAAAATATCTATTTAGAACTCTTTATATATTTTTTAATTTTATCATATTCAATATTTGTATTTTTCATAACTTTTAAAAGTGCAAATAAATATCAAGGTTCGAAATTTTGGTCATTTTCTGCAAAAACAATAGTAACTTTAAATCTATTTTTTTCTATTGCATTTTTTGTTGAAACTTATAAATACTATTTTTTAGAAGATTATTATATAGAAAAAGATATTGAAGATTTTAAACAAAATTTACCTATTCAAGTTGACTTAAATAGTGTTTTAATTGATATTTATAAAAAAGAAAAAAGTATTTTTTATAAATATACTCTATTTGGGATAGATTTGAGTAATGAAAAAACAAAAAATATGTTTACAAAACAAATTAAAGATTCTCTTTGTGAAAGTGAAACAACTTTAGCACTATTAAAAAAAGATTACATTTTAGCCTATAAATATACAAATGAAAATGATGAAGAATTACTTGATATACAGACTAAAAAAGAGGATTGTGGAGAATCTATTTATGATTTAGATATTGTAAATAGTTTATTAAAACAACAAGGGGTATAAATAGAGATTTAACTCTATTTACTTCTTATAACTTTCTTTCATAATTATATAAATTCATATATCTAAATGCTAATAAATTCTCTAATATAGCAAATGTCACAATAAAATTTATAAAAGAACTTCCCCCATAGGAAAACAGTGGTAAAGGAAGTCCAACAACTGGAGCAAAACCAATTACCATCAAAATATTTATACTCATATTAAAAAATATCAAAAGCCCTAGCCCTGAAGCAAAGGCTCTAATGACATAATCATCTTTAAAAAAATAGTTCATTGATAATAGATGTAAAATAATCAATAAATATAAAAAGATTAATCCTAAAGCACCTAAAAAACCATATCTTTCTACAAAATAAGCAAAAATAAAATCACTTGTTGCAATTGGTAAAAATTTTAACTGAGTTTGTGTAGCTTCTTCACTCTCTTTTCCAGTAAGTCCACCTGAACCAATAGCTATAATTGATTGTTGAACATGGTAACTTGGTTTTTCAGAAATAAAATCTGTAATTCTTTTTTTCTGATAATCTTTAATTAAATAGGTATAAATAAAAGGTGAAGAGATACCTATTACTAAAACGATTGAAGCCCAAATCTTCCAATTTACCCCTACTAAAAATAATATTCCATATCCAACAAAAAGTAAAACTAATGCTGTCCCTAAATCAGGTTCTATTGCAATTAGAAAAAATGGTAATAAAATATAAAATGAAAAATATATAAAATCTTTTAAATTATAACCATTTTTAGGAGGTGGCTTATGTTGTATTAAATAACCTAACATTAAAATAAATACAGGTTTGATTAGTTCTGATGGTTGAATTGTTGTACCAAGTCCAGGAATATATATCCATCTTTTAGCACCTAATTTAGAGATTCCAATAAACTCTACTGCAATTAATAAAATTATTCCTATCCAATATAAAGTTGGTACTAATCTTAATCTTTTTCTAATAGGTAACATAAAAACTAAAAAAAATACAAATATAGAAATTGTAAAATATACCAATTGTTTATTGGCCAATAGTTCGTTTGTTTCACTAATTAAATGGTATGATAAGAATATCAAAGGTAAAACAAATATTATTAACAAATAATCAAAATGTGAAATAATTCTTTTATCAAATAAACGCATAGTGAAAGAGTATCTAAATATGGATAAAAATTTTATTGTTTTTGAAACAAATAGACTAGATAAATTTTTAGCTTCAAAAATTGAAGCTTCAAGAAATCAAATAGAACAACTAATTAAAAAAGAGTACGTAAAAGTAGATGGTAAAATAGTTAGCAAAACAGGTTTAAAATTAAAAGAAAATCAAGTAATTGATGTTCATTTTCCAGAAGCTGAATTTAATACAACTAAAGATGAAGAGTTTATTATAAACTCTTTAGAAAATAAAGAGGTAGAAATAATTTATGAAGATGAATATATTCTTGTAATAAATAAACCTTACAATCTTACAGTTCATGATGCACCAAGTGTAAAAGATGCAACTTTAGTTGATTGGCTAAAATTAAAAAATATTTCACTTTCAACAATAAGTGGAGAAGAAAGACACGGAATTGTTCATAGACTTGATAAAGGTACAAGTGGTGTTATGGTAGTTGCAAAAACAAATGAAGCTCATGTTGGATTATCAAAACAACTTGAAGAAAAATCTATGGGAAGATATTATCTTGCAATAATTGATATGCCATTAAAAGAAAATACAATTATTGAAAAACCTATTGGAAGAAATCCAAATAATAGATTAAAAATGTCAATTGAAGAAAATGGTAGATTTGCAAAGTCAGCTTTTTCAAAAATTGCTTTAAGTGATAATGAAAAATTTGAATTAATTGCATGTAAACTATTTACAGGAAGAACTCATCAAATTAGAGTTCACTTAAGTTCGATAAATAGGCATATACTTGGAGATAATTTATATGGTTTTAAGGGCGAATTAAATAAAATAAATAGATTTTATTTGCATGCTTATTATCTTTATTTAACTCATCCTATAACAAATAAGCAAATGAGTTTCAAAGCAAATTTACCAGAAGACATAAATAATTTTTTAAATAACAATTTCCAAAAGGAGAATATTGATGATAAAATTGATGAAAATTACATCATTAGCAGTTTTACTTTTTCTATTTAGTGGTTGTAATAATATACTTGATAATCTAAATACACCAACAAAACCTAAAATTAATAACTCAGTTGAAACTGTAGATTTTAATTCTATAAAATCTATTCCAGATATGACTTCAATTGGATTTGAATGGCAAAGATCAAACGACCCAAAAGTTGTAGGATATAACTTTTATCGAATGGATTTACAAAAAGATGGAAAAACTTTAAGACTTATAAAATCAATTGATAACAGATATGCTACACACTATGTTGATAAAGATTTAGAGCCAAATACAAAATATGCTTACCAAATATCTGCAAGATTAGCAGATGGAAGTGAATCTCCTACAACTGATGCGTATATAGTACAAACATTACAAAGACTTCCTGCAGTTGAGTTTGTTCAAGCAATTTCTGATTTACCAAATAGAATAAAAATCATTTGGAGACCACATCCAGACCCAAGAGTTCAATACTATAGAATTGAAAAATTCAATACAACTTTAAATGAATGGATTTATTTAAAAACTATAAATCAAAGATTATCAGTTGAATATATTGATACAGGTTTAGAAAATAATACAGCTTACAAATATAGAGTAAAAGCATTTACATTTAATGATGTTGAATCAGCAACTTCAAAACCAGTGGTAGCTAAAACAAAACCTCTTCCAATTAGACCATCTAATATAAGAGCATCAAATAATATTCCTAAAAAAATATTTTTAGCTTGGGATGCTTCACAAACACAAGATATTATAAAATACGATATTCATAGAAGTGTTTATACATCTTTTGGATATAAAAAAGTTGGAACTGTAAATTCAAATGTTCTTGAATATACAGATAAAACAGACGATGATGGAAGAGTTTATTATTATAAAGTTATTGCTGTAGGGAAAGATGGTTTAGAGAGTTCTTTTGATGTAAATCCTACAAAAGGAATAAGTTTACCAAAACCTGCAAAACCAGTATTAACTCTTGCGCAAATTCAAAATAATAGAGCTATTTTAAATTGGAAAGCTGGAGATAATAGAGCTGTTTCGTATAACGTTGTGAAAAAAATAAAACAAAATTTCTTTGAATATAAAGAAGTAAAATTTAATAATATTAGTGATACGAGATTTGAAGATACAGATATTGTAAGTGGAGTAGAATATAAATATACAGTTCAAGCAAATGATGAGTTTGGATTAGTATCAGAAAAAACAAATGAAGCATCATTAACAATTCCAAAAACAAATTCAAAATAATAAGAAAAGATTAAATGCCACATATAGTATTTGAAAGAAAAGAGTTAATTAATATACCATCAAATTTAGATGATGTTGAGTTTAAGTTTATTGCTAAATCATATAACTTTACTCAAAAAGAGAGAAAAACAGAATATAGAGTTGCTGTTATAAACCAAGGAAAAGAGTTTTTATTATCTTTAAAACCTAAAGATGAGAACTTTATGATAAAAGCAGATAAAGTTACAAGATTATCACCAGTAACTCTTGTAAAAAATGCTTTAAATGCTTATGTAAATATAAATGAAGCAAATGTATTATTTTCAAATACAAATAATCTTCAAGTAAAAAAAGAGACAAAACATGAATATCTAAAAGATATCAACTATTTTGTTAGCGATTTTAAAACAGACAAAGAGATTCAAATAGAGATTGGTTTTGGAAGTGGAAGACATCTTTTACATCAAGCAAAAACAAATCCAGATGTTCAATTTATTGGTCTTGAAATTCATTATCCATCAATTGAACAACTTCTAAAACAACTTGAACTTCAAAATATTACAAATGTTTTAGTTGTAAATTATGATGCAAGATTATTTATGGAATTTATTGAATCAAATAAAGTTGGAAAAATCTTTGTACATTTCCCTGTTCCTTGGGATAAAAAACCTCATAGAAGAATTTACTCAAATGAGTTTGTAAATGAAGCATTAAGAGTTTTAAAAATTGGTGGAACTTTAGAGCTTAGAACAGATAGTAGAAAATATTTTGACTTTTGTACGCAAGTTTTAACGAATCTTCCAAAAGGAAGAATAACTATTGATATTAATAAAGATTTAGCAGTTTCTAGTAAATATGAAGATAGATGGAAAAAACAAGGTAAAAATATCTATGATGTAGTTTTAGAAGCTTGGAATGAAGATGAAAATATAAATTTAGATTATGATTTTTCATTTGATTTTAAAATTGATTTTTATAAAACAATAAAAACAATTCCAACTAAATCACTTATTGAAAATGGATATTTTATTCATGTTGAAGAGATATATACAATTGAAAATAAAGATAATTCTGGACTAATAAAAATTACAATGGGAAATTTTGATAGACCTGTTACTAAATATTTACTTGTGGAAAATGGAGAAATTAAATATTATCAAGGGGATCCCCTTCCTACAAGTTCAAATATAAATGCACATAAAAAATTAAAAGAGATTTTAAGTAAATGATAGAAGCTAAGAATATTTACCTAACTTATGATGATAATAAATATATTATAAAAAAAGGAAATTTTGCCATAAAACCTAAAGAGTTTATCTTTATTGGGGGAAACTCAGGTAGTGGGAAATCAACTTTATTAAAATCATTTTATGGTGATATTCCTTTAAAACATGGAAGCTTAAAAATTGAAAATCAAGAAGTTTTTGGAATAAAAGGTAAAAAACTAAGACTTTTAAGAAAAGATATTGGTATTATTTTTCAAGATTATAAACTTGTAAATGAGTTTACTATTGAAGAAAATATTATGATTCCACTTAAAATCAATGGTTATTCTCACGAAGTTTCAAGAGACCAAGCCAACAAACTTTTAGCCCATGTAAGACTTACACATCGTGCAGGATATTATCCAAATGAATTAAGTGGTGGAGAGCAACAAAGAGTTGCTGTGGCACGTGCACTTGCTCATAATCCAAAAATTATAATTGCTGATGAACCAACTGGAAATCTTGATGATTATTCTGCTGAAGTTGTGTGGAATTTACTAAAAGGTGCGAATGAGCAACTTGGAATTACAGTTGTAGTTGTAACTCATAGAGTTCCAAAGAATTTAGGGATTAAGTTTAGACAACTATCTATTGAGGATGGAATTATTTATGAAGTTTCTTAAAAATATATTTGCTTTTTTAATTCCATTATTATCTATGCTTATTGCATTTTCTATTTATTTGTTAATAAGTAATGTAGTTGATAATTATAAAACTCAAATCTCAAGAGATTATTCAATAGTGATTGTTACAACTGCTCCAATTGAAAAAGATAATATAAATGAACTTGCAGGAATAAAAGTAGAAAGAATTCAAGCTTTACCAAATGATAAAATTATTGATAATATAAAAACTAATTTATCTGATAATTCTATTGAATTGTTAAAACAAAAACTTCCAAATTTTTATCAAATCTACTTAGAAATATTTCCAACAAGTAGTGAATTAGAAGAGATTAAACAAACTTTATTACAAAATAAAAATATTAAAAAAGTTGAAGTTTTTTATAAAAACCATAATCAAGTATATCTATTACTACTTTTATTAAATAGTGTTTCATTTATTTTATTTTTTATAATTACTCTTTTTGCAATTATTATTATTGCTAAACAGATAAAATTATGGTTCCATGAACAACATATAAAAATATCTATTTTAAGGCTACATGGTGCTTCTATTTTATATAGTGCTTCTTCAATATTAAATTATGCACTACTTAGTTCATTTTTAGCCTTTTTAATAACAACATGTTTTTTATATTATGTTTCAAATAATATGGAAGTTTTATTTCCTTTAGAGTTACACGATATTATAGATATACAAATAAATTTACCATTAGAGTTACTAAAAATATTTTTATTATCTTTTTGTATCTCTATTTTCACAATTTTTGGAGTATTATTAAAATATAAGATTACAAATGACTAAGATATTTTTTATTTTATTTTTAACAAGCAATCTAATTCTTGCCGCTTCTAATATTGACAAAAAAATTAAACAAAATAAAGAGATACTAAACAATACTACACAAAAAGAAGAGACAACTAATCTAAAAATAAAAGAACTTGCTGATAAAATAGAAGCTCAAAATACAAATATTATGAGTATTGAAAAAGATATAAAACAAGTTAATGAAGATATTGAACAACATCAAAAATTACTTGAAGATTCAAAAACAAAACTTGAAGAGTTACAATCTAAATCAACTCAACTAATAAAAGAAAAAAGTTCAAGTGAAGAACAAATTGTTGACACAATTATAGAAGAGTTTTCAATTTCTATGGCACTTAAATTAGCTTCTGAAAACTCTTTACAAGAGTTAATTGATAATGAAATTTATACTTTATTATCAGAACATTCAAAAGAAAAAGTTACAAAATTAAATAGTACATATAATGCTGTTTATAACAATACAAAAACTAATCAAAAAGATATTGAAAAAATCTCTTCTTATATTCAAGATAGACAAAAAACAAAAGATAAATTGACAAGTTTAAAACAAAAACATTCAAGCTCTTTATCAAATCTTGAAGAACAACATAAAGCTTATCAACAAGAGTTAAATAAAGTTGTTAAACAACAAGAATCTTTAAAAAGTTTACTTTCTGAATTAAATATTTTAAAAGAAGAAGAAGAGAAAAAAATAGCTGCAAGAGAAGAGGAAGAGAAAAAACAAAAATTACAAGCTCTTTTAAATAATAAGAATAAAACATCTTCACCACAAGAAGAACAAACAGATGAAAATGAAATTCAAACATCAGAAGTAAGAAACCAAAAATATGCAAAAAATCTAAATCTTGATGTAAGAAAAATTGGTTCTTCAACTGATGGTATTAAAATAGTAAGATATACTGGTGCAAAAAGTATTGCTCCATTAAAATCATTTAAAGTAGTTAAAAATTTTGGAACATATTATGACCCAATTTATAAAATAAAACTATTTAATGAATCAATTGTTTTAAAAAGTACAGAACCTCAATCAAAAGTTGTTTCTGTTTTAAATGGAAAAGTTGTTTATGCCAAAAAGAATGCAGGTATGCTTGATAATGTTGTAATAATTCAACATGAAGGTGGATTACATACTATTTATTCACATTTAGATGAAATCTCGCCAACTTTAGTTGTAGGAAAATGGATAAAACAAGGATATGTTGTTGGAAGGGTTGATGATAGTTTAATGTTCCAAGTAACAAAAGATTCATCCCATATTGATCCAAAAGATTTGTTTAAAATATGAAACTTTTTATAGATGGTGATGCTTTTCCAAATTTGTTAAAACCAATAGTATTAAGAGCAATTGAAAAACAAAAAATAGATACAATTGTGATTGCAAATAAAAAAATCAATATAGGCACTTCTAATTATATAAAATATATAATTGTTGATACAAAACAAGATGAAGCAGATGATAAAATAGTTGAAATGTTGCAAGAAAATGACCTTGTAATAACAGCAGATATTCCACTAGCTGATAGAACAATACAAAAGAATGCCCATGCAATAGACCATAGAGGTGCAACTTATACGCCAGATAATATAAAACAGTATCTTGCAATTAGAAATTTAATGCAAGAGATAAGAGATAGTGGAGAGATGACAAAAGGTCCAGCTCCTTTTAGTCAAAAAGATGCCCAACAATTTGCAAATTCATTTAATGCTTTTTTGCAAAAAAATTACAAATAATAAGGATTTACCATAATTTTAATAGACCAATCAACAAAAAATCAATTTAGAATTTTTTGTAAAGAAAATAACATCACAGATATGGAAAAAGCTGTTCAATATTTTATAGTATTTGGTGGCTATGATATAAAAATAGATACAACAAAACCATTACTAGAACTAATAGAACAACATATTTTAAATAACTATTTACAATTAAGAAATGAAATTCATAATTTAACAGGTGGTTATAAAGTTGACCATGCAGTTTTAACAGGAATAGCTCAAGGAGATAGAAGAACTAACTCTTCTTTTAAAAGAGCATTTGTTAGTTTTGAAGAGGGTTCTAAATGTGTTGAAAAATTAGTTGAAAGAGGAATTATTGAAATTGAATCTTCTCAACATCATCTAGCAAATAAAAGAGGTGATGATAAGGTTGCAAGAAAACTTCTATTTACTACACCTTTTTTGAGATTTTGGTTTGCTTTTGTTTCTCCAATATATAAAGGTATAAAAGAGAAAAACTATGAAGAGTTTTACACTCTTTTTGAAAATAAACAAGCTGAATTTGGAAACTTTGTATTTGAAGAATTATCAATGGAATTTATCAGAGATTTATTAAGTGAAGACCATATAAAACAGTTTGGAAAATATTGGGATGAAAAAAGAGAAATTGATTTAGTTGCAAAAACAACAAGTGGAAAAATCATAGCTGGTAATTGCAAATATATAAACTCTAAAATCAAAAAAAATGAGTTAAATAGACTAATGGATGATTGTAAAGGTGCTGGTTTAAATGTAGATATTTTTGTAATCTTTAGTAAAAATGGCTTTTCAAATGAGTTAAAATCACTAAAAAGTGATTCCTTAAGACTATTTACGCCAAAGAGCTTTAAGCTATTATTAGCTTAAACCTCGTTCATTCTTCTTTCAAACTCTTTATTCATATCATCGAGTTTGAATTGAGTTGCTTCAAGTAATTCAAATTTTTGTTCAATCTCTTTTTCAATTTTAGGAATATCTCTTGAAAGTTTTACTCTTGCATCTTCAAGTGCATCTTCAAGTTTAGCAATCTCTTCTTCTAACTCTTGCATCTGTTTTTTAAGTGGTGCTGTTGCTTTACTTTTTTCAGAAACAATCGCAGCTCTTAATTTTTTGCTCTCTTTTTTATTTACTTTTGGTTTTTCAACTTTTTTCTTTTCAACAGTTTCATCCTCTTCCCAACCAATTTTTTCTAAGAATTCATCATAAGTTCCATTGAAATAGTCAGCTCCATCATTTGTAAATACAATCAATCTATCACAAACAGCTCTTAATAAATCTTCACTGTGAGTTACAATAATACAAGAACCTTCAAAAGCTTTAATTGCATTTGTAAGTGCATCAATAGAATCCATATCAAGGTGGTTTGTAGGCTCATCTAGGAAAAGTAAGTTTACATCTTTTGCTATGATTTTTCCAAGCATTACCCTACTTTTTTCTCCCCCTGATAGAAGTGAAATTTTCTTTTTAGCATTATCACCACTAAACATCATCAATCCAGCAATTCCTCTAATAGTTGACTCTGGAAGTTTTACATTTGTAGAGTGAATTTCATCCATAATTGTATTGTTCTTATTTAAGTGTGAAATATTTGTTTGCCCAAAGTGTCCAAAAACTGTACTTGTATGATAATCAATAGTTCCAGTTAAAGCTTTTAATTCTCCTGCAATTACATTTAGTAAAGTTGATTTACCTTTACCATTTTTTCCTATGATTCCAAGAGTTTCACCTTTACTTAATGCAAAAGAGATATTTTTAAATAAAAGATTATCAGGTGTATATCCAAAACTTACATCTTTTACTTCAAGTAAAAATTTAGCTGCTGTATCTTTATAATTGAAGTTAAATTCTAAACTTGAATCATATTGTAAGTCTTCCATAACTTCCATTTTTTCTAGAATTTTTACTTTTGATTGAGCTAAAGTTGCAGTTGCTGCTCTTGCTTTATTTTTAGCAATAAACTCTTCAAGCTCTTTGATTTTTTTCTCTTGAGCTATTTTTTGTTTTTCATAATGTTCTTCATTTGAAGCTAAAAGTTCATAAAATTTATGTGTGCTTCCTTGAACCATAAAAGCACTTTTTCTAATAATTCCCATTGTATGTGTACAAACACTATCCATGAAATCTCTATCGTGAGTGATAAGAATTACTTCTCCCTCAAAAGATTTTAAAAATGCTTTTAACCATCTAATAGATAAGATATCCAAGTAGTTTGTAGGCTCATCAAGTAAAAGCATATTTGGTTCTGTTAAAAGAAGTTTTGCTAAGTTAATTCTAATTTGATAACCACCTGAAAATTCTTTTGGAGCTTTTTCTAAATCACTTTCAGTAAACCCAAGTCCAAATAAAATCTTTTCAGCTTTATAGATGTTATATTTATCATCTTCACCTAAAGCAAGAGCTGTCTCTTCTAACAAAGTCTTTTCTGTAAAATCAAAATATTGCTTTAAAGCACCAATTTTATAGTTTTTTGGAAGTGCAATTTCTCCACTATCTGGTTGTTCTTCACCTAGAATCAATTTAAAAAGTGTTGATTTTCCACTTCCATTTCTTCCTACAAGTCCAACTTTATTTCCAGCATTTAATCTTAAATCTAAATTACTGTAAAGGTCATTTGTTGGATAACTTTTTGATATATTTACAAGTTCTATCATAATTCTTCTTTTATTGTATTATATTTTTTAAGGATGGGATTATACGATATATGTGGTTATATGTTGATTAGAGTTTATGTAATAGCTCTTATTTTTAAGAGCTAAAACTCTTAATGGCTTTTAATAAATATTTTGGGTTATGAATTGAATCATAAACAGGTTTTACCTCTTTATTAGTTTTAAATAATCCATAAACTGCCATTTGTGCAGTTCTAACTGAATATTCAACTGTAAAAACACAATCATCTTCAACTTCTGTAAATTGCCCTAAGAAAGCAAAATTAGTTGCATTTGAAGGTATAACTTTTGGTCTATCACCTAAACTTCTTGGCATAAACAAACTATCTATAAAAGGCATAGAAACTGGAATACAATTTATTTTTCCTTCTTTTATAATTGGAGTCATAATATCTTGAATATTTAGATGATAAAAAAGTTCTTCTAAAATCTCTTTTCCATTACAATCAGACATTTTTTTCTTAATAAAATTACCCTCTTTATCAGGATACAAACCATATCCCCAAAATATTTTTACATCTTTTGACTGATTTGGAAAGTGTGGTTGTCTTGCAATTACAATTGACATCATCCAATTTGAATCAATCATAGTTACTAAACCTCCTGTTCCATCTACATTTCCTGAAAAGTTTTCCATATAATCATGAAAAGTGCTATCTTTTAGTGTTGCTGTAAAGGAATACCATTTTTGTAAATCAATATGGTCACAAAAAACTGAAGGATTACCAAAAGAGGAGTCTTTTTTTGCTATATTTTCCCAAAGTTTCCAAGAAGCTGAACTTGACTTATCTTTTAAAGTTGGTGCTTTTGTCCAACTTCCTTGGTCCGAACTATCAGTTATTGAACCATTTGTTATAAAAATAAAAGAGTCATCATCTAACTCTATTTTTTCTTTTTGATTATCTCTTAATATATGTAAAGTTGTTGCACTTTTTTTCTCTTCTTCTATAAAAAAATCAATATCAACAACTTGTGTATTCATTTCAAAATTTACACCTAAATTAATTAAATATCTTTTGATTGGCAAAATAACAGAGTGGTATTGATTATATTTTGTTCTCATTATTCCACCTAGTCTATTTAAACCATCAACTAAATGAATAAATCTTTTCATATATCTTCTGCACTCTATTAAACTACTATATTTTTGAAAAGCAAATGTTGTTGACCAAATATACCAAAAATTTGTTTTGAAAAAATCAGCACCAAACCACTCTTCGATTTTTAAAGTGTCCAACATAGATTCAGGAGTAAAAAGAAGTTTTAATAAATCTGCTTGGTCAACTAAAGATAATCCATAACTTGATACATCAATTTTTTGACCTTTTCTTAACAACCTTGCTTGTTCATTAGAAACAAATCTTTTATTAAACTCAAAAGTTTCATCTTTAACTGAAATATTTGGGTTATCATACGAAGGAATATTTGAAAGTAAATCCCAATAACAATTATAATGCTCTTCATGCATTCTTCCACCACGAATCACAAAACCGTTCTCTTCATCCCCTGCTCCATCACAAGCACCACCTGAAATATCACTCTGTTCTAAAATAAAAATATTATTAGGTTTAATATTTGCATCTTTTATAAGATAAACTGCACTTGCAAGAGAAGATATTCCACTTCCTACTAAATAAACTTTTGTATTTATTGTACTTATCTTTTTTCCCCTACCCATAATATTTTCCTTTAGATAGAATTTTTATTTCTTTAATAGGTCATTATACTTATTTTTTGACCATAAAAAAAGGCAAGAAACAAAATGTTCCTTGCCTTTTTAAAAATATAAAATAAAAGATTAGTGTAAATCAGCGTTTAACTTAACTTCTCTTGTACTTCTCATAGCAATAGTTTGACCAGTGCTTGAGTTAACTCTAAAGTGAACTCCATTTACTCCAATAAAATCACTACCTTTCATAACATTAGTAATAGTTTTACCTGGGTTAATCTCTTTTAATTGCTCAACAGCTTTATCAGATAATGCGATTTTAGTTCCAGGAAGAATTGTAACCCCCGCATCTAAAATACAACCATCACCAATAGTTGTTCCTGTACAAGAGTTTGCTCCTAAAAGTGTGTTTTCTCCAATAGTAACAGGTACACCATCAGTTCCAGATAAAACTCCTAAAATTGAAGCTCCTCCTCCAACATCTGAACCAGCTCCAACAACAGCACTTGAAGAGATTCTTCCTTCAACCATAACTGAACCTAAAGTTCCAGCATTGAAGTTAATATAAGCAGCACCTGGCATAACTGTAGTTCCAGCAGCTAATTGTGCTCCCATTCTAACTTTTGAAGACTCTAAAATTCTTGTATTATCAGCAGGGATTATGTGTTGTAAGAATCTTGGGAATTTATCAACAAAATCAATATTTGGATATTTTCCTGAAAGTTTTAATACAATCTCATTTGCTCTTAACCAATCTAATTCAATTGGTTGATTTCCAATCCAAGCGCAGTTGTGTAATTTTCCAAATGCACCATTTAAGTTAAGACTTCTTAATGCTGCTTTTCCAGTTGAAAGTGCATAAAGTTTTAAATATACAGCTTCTGTACTTTCAGGTGCTACATCTTCAAAAATAAATACAACTCTATAATCATCAGCACTTAATCCTGAATCTATTGGAAGTGAAGCTAAAGTTGAAACAACTTGAACATTTTTATGTGCATCACCTTTTGCTTCTGGAATAAATGGTCTAAAAGCTTCAATACAAGAAGTTAAAAATTCATCTGAAATTTTGCATACTAATTCTGATTTTGATGTATCAACATCAACTCCAGCAACTTTTAAAGCATTTAAAAATACTGCTGCACTTCCAAAATTTTCATTCCAATTTATTACAGGGAAAGTTGCTTGAAGTATTTTATCTTTATTTATTTGTCCTCTATCAACCTTTGCAATACCAAATCCAATTGGATTTTTGTACCAAGATTGTGATTGAATATCATCTACTAATTGTTTAAATTCATCTTTTGTATAAGCCATTAGTTCTCCTATTAATTTTTGCCGTATTTTACAATAAAGTTGACTAATTTTAGGTTAATTAATAAATTGTATCCATATCAATAATGGCATTTGCTGTTTGAACTGAGTGTAAAGCTTGAAGTAATGCTTTAATATTTGAGGAACGTAAAAGTATCTCATATCTATATTTATTTGACATTTTAAAAATAGGACTTTGACCAAATCCAACGACTTCAATATCTTTATTTTCTTTGAAAAGTTTTACATAAAAATCCATTTCATCTTTAACTTTAAGTCCATTAGAATGGGAAAATATAATTTTTGCAAGTTTTAAAAATGGTGGATAAAAATCTTTTCTAAATTCAAGTTCTTCTTCTAAAAACTCTAAATAATTTGACTCATTTAAGTAGTGATTAAAAAATTCTTGATTTTTTGTTTGAATTATAACTTCACCTTCTCCACTTCTTCCACTTCGTCCTGCTATTTGAATAAGTAATGAGAGAGCTTTTTCCCTTGCTTTATATGAATTCATATTTAAAACAGAATCAATTCCTAAAACAACAGCAAGTTTTACATTGTGATAATCATGCCCTTTTGAAAGCATTTGAGTTCCAACAAGGATATCTATTTTTCCATCATTAAAATCATTTAAAACTGTTTTTAATTGATTATCAGTTTTTATCTCATCTCTATCAAATCTTTTAATAGTTTTAGCAGGAAATATTAGTTTTAACTCCTCTTCAATTTGAGCAGTTCCAACTCTTAAATTATGAATAATTCCACTATTACAAGAGGGGCAAGAATCAGGAATTTTTTGAGTATATCCACAATAGTGGCATTTTAAAGCCAAATCATTTTTATGTAAACTCATAGAAACAGAACAAAATGGACACTCAACAGATTTTCCACAAGTTGTACAAATCTGATATTTAAAATTTGCCCTTGTTGGTAAAAATACAATTACTTGATTATTACTTTTTAGAGTTTTATCTATTTTGTCTATAATTTTTGGAGATAAATTTGCATCACTATCTTCAAAACTATATAGTTTTTTTGTTTTGTGATAAGTCTCATCAAGTCTAAAAAATGGAATTTTATGAAAAGAGCTTGTTGATACAGTAGCACTTCCAAGTATAAGTTGTAACTCAAACTTTTTTGCTATATAAATTGCTAAATCTTTTGTGTGAAATCTTGGTTTTGAATCACTTTTATATGAGTCATCATTCTCTTCATCAACTACAATTACTCCAAGGTTTGAATAAGGTAAAAAAAGTGCAGATCTAGCACCTGCTATTAGTTTTATACTTCCTTCTTGTAAACCTTTTAAAATCTCTACTTTCTTTTTTTTAGTAATTTTTGAGTGCCAAATAGCTACACTTTTCCCAAAAACTTTTTCTAATCTTTTTTGCATTTGAGGAGTCAAAGAAATTTCAGGCATCAATAAAACAGCTTGTTCATCTAAATTTAGATGTTCTTCAATACTTTTTATATAAATCTCTGTTTTTCCTGCACCTGTATTTGCAAATAAAAGTGCTTGTTTTTTCTCTTTTAAAAACTCTTTTGCTTTTTCTTGTAAAGGAGATAAAACTATTTTACTGTCAAATTTTTCTTCTATTTCAATTTTGTTTATATTTTTATCAAAAGCGTTATAAACACTTAAAGCTTCACCAAGTGAACAAACATAATATTGAGAAACAAAAGATGAAATTTGAAGCATTTTTTCATCATAAAATTCATTTGTGATTTCATTTATATCACTACATTTAAAAGTTGGTTCTTCAACTTCCTTTATGATTACAGCTTCATCTAAAACCTTTCGTTGTCTTAGTTTTATTAAAACCTTTGTTCCAATTTCAATTTTATTTTCACTTTGATATGTTAAATTATTTAAAGGTGACCTTAAAATTGCAACTTCATAAAAATACACTATTCTACCTCTTTACAAATATTCTCTTCACTTTTACAAACAAAATTCCCATTTTCAAGAGCAAATAAAACAGAACTTGAAGGTAAATAAAAACTATAACTTTTAGATGAAAGTTTTGCCCAATTTCCAAGCTTTTTTTCATTTGAATTTGTTGAAATTATTGGAAATTCTATAACTTTTGAAAAAAGTTCTTCATTTTTTTTATCTATTGATGCTTCATCTAAAGAGAGTAATTCATCAGAATTTGATAAAAGTACATTTTTACTTTTTTGTTTAGTTATTCCTACTTGAATTAAAGAAAATTGAGATTTTAAAGTTGAAAGATAAGTTTTATCATTTATTTGTGTAAATTTTGGAATAGCAAAAGAGCCTATTATAGCTATAAGTACTATTGCTATAATAATCTCTAATAAAGAAAAACTTTTAATTTTTAAAACCTTGCTAGTTTATTGGTAATCTCTTCAACATCTTTTTTAAAAAGATGATATTCTTGAGATAAATGAAGATAAGCAATCAACAAATCTTTTGTATCGTTGTTTTTACTTAAATCCAAATATTTACTTAATTCTTTGTATATATTATCATTAACATTTACAGTATAAGCCAT
The DNA here is from genome assembly GCF_003544915.1 of Arcobacter ellisii. Classification (NCBI taxonomy): domain Bacteria; kingdom Pseudomonadati; phylum Campylobacterota; class Epsilonproteobacteria; order Campylobacterales; family Arcobacteraceae; genus Arcobacter; species Arcobacter ellisii. Next base: position 1,708,008 of record NZ_CP032097.1, read on the forward strand.
ATTGTTTATATGAAAAGTAACTTCTCTATTCACCCTTTTGTGCCTTTATTAATGTCAATGTACTGTCAATTCTTAAAAACATATCTTGATTATTTCGCACTAATTCATCATTTTCATTTTTTAGATTTTCTAATTCTTGAATCAATGCTTGATTTTCAAGTTTTATCTTATCATAGTCGTGAATTAATTTATCAATTTTACTATTTAATGTTTCTATTATTTCCATAATAAGATTTTATCCAAAATTTCTTATTATTTTAGTTTAAAAAATTGTTATTAAACCTTTTTTTTCTCATTTATAAATATTTTTGCAACTTCATATAACATAGCAACTGATTTTCCCCATTGAGAATAGTCATTTACATCATCTAAATCTATACCAAAACTTTGTGATATCTTTTCCATCAATATTTGTTCATTTATATTAAAACTGTGGTCAATATGAATTAAAATCATTAGTTCTAAAATTACTATTCTTTTACTTTTTTCTGATTTAAAATCATTTAATATTTTATCTAAACTAAAAGTTTGCATATCAAAAGAATCCAAATTTTCAATTCCCATTTCTGTGCAATATTCAGAAATAATCTCTTCTTCTCTCTCTCCAAATTTATTATCAATTCTTGCTAAATAGTGAGCTAATTGCAAAAATGAAAACTTCTCTTTTGATTCTAATTTCATTAATAACATTTATAAATTTCCTAAATTATATATATCTTGATATTATAATAAAAATAAGTTAACAATCTATAAATAATATTTTTCTGTTAAATCATACAATACAATTTTTTCCTAGTTTTTTTGCCTGATATAAAGCATCATCTGCTCTTGATATCAAGTTATCAATAGTTTCATCACCCTTTTGATAACTTGAAACTCCAACACTTATAGTAAAATTAAACTCTTTATCTTTATTATATTCATCAATTTTATCAATAATTTTTAAAGCAACAGTTTTTGCTTGTTCAATTTGTGTATTTGGTAATAAAATAATAAATTCATCTCCTCCAAATCTTACAATCAAATCATTTTCTCTTATAGAATTTTTAGCAATTTCCACTAACTGTTTTATTACTAAATCCCCTATTTCATGACCAAAAGTATCATTGATTTTTTTAAAATCATCTAAATCCAATATAAGTAAAGCAAGATTTTTATTCTCTCTTTTTACTATTTTCAAATATTGTTCTGAAAAAGTATAAAGATATCTTCTATTATATACACCTGTCAAAGCATCAGTATTTGCAAGACTTTCATGATAAGCTCGTTTTGTCTCTTCGATAATTAATTTTTTAGTTCTGTTATCTAACTCTTCTAGCATTTTTTTAAAGTTTGAACTTAAACTATCAATTTCAAAAATACCACATGGTTCAAGCTCTAAAGGAGTATCTTTTTTACCATAAACTTTTGTAAATGCAACTATTTTAGACAAAGGTTTATTGATTTTATAAACAAAATTTTTAGCATTAAAAGATATATAAAAAAAAGATAATAGATAAAAAATCAATATTCCCGTAATCAATACATACTCTAAATTTTTACAATATTCAATTAAAGTATTTATCTCTTTTAATATATTTTTTTCATCTACTATACAAACTAAATAAAAAGAAGAATTTGATATTTTTTTTGGGAAAAGTAAATAATTTTTGTTTTCTAAAACTATTTTATCAATTCTTTTTTCATCTATAATATCTTTAAAATAGTAATTTATTTTATAATTACTATTTTTTAAAATATTATCTTGTTCATTGATTTTCAATAGTTTTTTTATCTCTTCATCTACAAATTCAATTTTCCCTTTCTCATCGAAAATTAATATTTTGCCATCATAAGGAAAAGTTTTAGAAGAGAGATACTCTAAAAATTGTTCAGTTTTTATTTTTGTTTGATTATTTACCATCAAAGCAACAAAAGTTTCGAGGTTATTTAAAATTAGTTCTTTACTTTTATTTACAACATTTTTATTAACAATAAAATAAAAAGATATTAAAAACAAACCAATAAAAAGGATAGATATAAAAGATGTTTTTAAATATTTTCTATATAGTAATCTTTCCAATGTTATTTTTTTCATGTGACTCCTTTATGATAGACACAATAAAAAAATAATATCATAAATTTATTAGAAAATAGTACTATTTTGATATTATTAATAAAAAATAATTTCTAGTCCATTTCTAAACTCATCAGATACATATCTTCGCCATCAATTACTTTGATATTTACACTTTCACATTTTGGACAGCAAAACTCATGTTTTTCTAAAGTTGATTGGGTATTACAATCAAAACATTCAATAACTATTTTTTGATGATTTATTATAAACTGTGCATCATGACAGACTGTTTGTTCTTTAAAAGTATCAAAAGCAGTTTGAAGTAAATCAGGCTCAACTCCACTTAAAACTCCAATTTTAACAACTACTTTTGTAACTTTTTTTGCTTCATTTGCCCTTGCGTGTTCTTCACAGCTTTCCAATAATGATTGAACTACACTATACTCATGCATAAAATTTCTCCTTTAAAAATGTTCCATTTATTAAAGGAACCAATTAACAAATCCTTGGAAGAAGTTCACCAGTTGGTGTATCTAAAAATCTTTTTGTTCCCCAAGAACTATTTAAAATAACTTTTTGTGGATATTGAGAAGTAACTTTTCCAATAATACAAGCATTTGAAGCCTCTTCAAATTTATGTAAAACTTCTATTGCATGTGCTGCATCATTTTTAGGAATTGCAAGTACAAATGTTCCCTCATTTGCTAAATTTGTAGCTTCAAAACCTAACATTTCACAAATTCCTTTTACCTCATCACTAACTGGAATATTCTCTTCTTCTATTTCTATACAAATATTTGATTGTTTTGCCCATTCATTTAACACTGCACTAACTCCACCTCTTGTGGCATCTCTAAGAGCTGTTATTTTAATCCCTGAGTCAATTAAAGCTTTTACTTGAGGATATAAAGAGTTACAATCACTTTTTAAATTTGAGTGCATATCCATACCCTCACGTGCAGTGAATATTGTAGCTCCATGAGCTCCTATATCTCTGCTTACAAGTATTAAGTCATCTTGTGTAATATTGTTTGAGCTTATTCCACTATAAAGTATCTCTCCAATACCAGTAGTATTTATGAAGATTTTATCAACTGCACCACGTGGTACTACCTTTGTATCTCCACTTACAATAATCGCGTCATTTTTTGCTAACTCTTCTTTCATTGAGTTTACTATGATTTCAAGTTGTTCAACTTCAAACCCCTCTTCAATAATAACTGAACAAGTAAGATATTTTGGCTTTGCTCCCATCATAGCTAAGTCATTGCAAGTTCCACAAATGGAAAGTTTTCCTATATTTGCTCCATTAAAAAAAAGTGGACTAACTGTAAAACTATCTGTACTAAAAGCAAGTTTTCCATTTTCTATAACTGCTGCATCTTCACTTTTTTCTAATATCTCATTTTTAAAAGCATTGTAAAATACTTTAGTTATAAGTTCATTGTTTTCAGCTCCACCATTTCCATGCGCTAGTGTTATTGTTTTTGTCATTTATTTATCTTCCCTACTTTTACTATACTTTTTACTTCCACCTTGTGATGTTTCAACTGGATATTTTTTTTCATTTTTTGTCATTTTATTCATGATGGCATCTTCTAAGTCAATATCTAACTTCATACAAATTCTTATAAGATAAATAGCAATATCAGCAACCTCTTCTTTTGTATGTTCTTTCACATCTTCTGGTAAGTTCATACATTCTTCAAAATTTAGCCATTGGAAAATCTCATTTAATTCACCAACTTCTCCATTTAATGCCATAACTAGATTTTTTGGATTGTGAAAACTCTCCCAATTTCTATCATCTGAAAATTTTTGTATTCGTTGTTTTATTTGTTCTATATCCATGTTATCTCTTTATAGTAAATTCCCATACTTATAATAAGCACTACAAGCACCCTCGCTACTAACCATACAAGAACCAATAGGGTTTGTTGGAGTACATACATTTCCAAAGATTTTACAGTCAGTTGGTTTTGCAACTCCTTTTAAAATCTCAGGACATTTACAAGCTTTATTCTCTTTTACTTCTTGTGTTGGAAGTATCTCTTTATATACTATTTTTGCATTATACTTATCAAACTCATCTTTTAGTTCATAACCACTATTTTCTACTTCTCCAATTCCTCTGAATTTAAAAGGAACTTTTTTAAAGTATTTGTTTATTAGTTCTTGTGCTTTTAGATTTCCCTCATAAGAAACAAGTCGTTTATATTCTACTTCTAAATTTGCTCTTTTTTCTTTGAACTGTTTTACTATCATAGAGATACTTTGCATCACATCTACTGGTTCAAATCCACTTACAACAACTGGTTTATTATAATCTCTTGGAAACTCTTCATATATTTTACTTCCACTTATAACACTAACATGTGATGGTCCTAAAAAAGCATCAATTTTACAGTTTTCATCTTGAACTAAAACTTGCATCACTTCTGGAACTGTAATATGGTTTATATGAAATAAGATGTTTTTTATATCGTTTTTAATTACTTGCTCTAGTAATGCACAAGTCATTGGAGTTGTTGTTTCAAAACCAATTGCAAAAAATACTACTGTTTTATCTTTGTTCTCATCTGCTATTTTTAAACAATCCATTGGAGAATAAACAAATCTTACATCAGCACCTTGGCTTCTTGCATTTTGTAAACTTCCCTTACTTCCTGGAACTTTTATCATATCTCCAAGTGTTACAAGTATTACATCTTTTTGTAAACACAACTCATAAGCACTATCTATTCTATCCTTTGGCATTACACAAACAGGACAGCCAGGTCCATGGATGAAGTTTATTTTTTTATTTATTAATTGTGGGATTCCATACTTCATAATAGTGTGGGTATGTCCACCACACACTTCCATAATATTTATAATCCCATCATAATCTTTTAGCTCTTCATCAATGATTTGTTTAAATGCTTTTATGGTTTTAGCATCTCTAAAACCATCATATAAATCTTTTAGTTGTAGTTCTTTTTCCATATTATGTTACTTTATTTATTTGGACAGTTTTCAGGTTCTTCAATAGCTGCTAAGCGGTCGTTCTCTTCCATTTTATCTATGATTTCTTGGTAAACTTTGAGTGATTCCAAAGCATCCTCTTCATCTATTTTATTCATAGCAAAACCAATATGAATTAAAACATAATCTCCAATTTTTACATCTTGGTCAATTAAATCTAAACTAGCACTTCTTTCAACTCCCATAGTATCAACTACACAAGTATTCATCTCTGTATCTATACTTTTTATTTTTGATGGTATTGATAAACACATCCTTTTATTCTCCTTTTATTTGTAAAACAATTTTATGAATGATTCTGCAACGGAAGGGTAAAAATCTTTGATTTTTGGGTACCCACCGTGAAGCCTAAATGAATGAAATTGATTTTACAAATATCATCTCATCTTTCTTTTGAAATTAATCCAATCAATTACGTTTTGAAGTGATTGTTTATCTTTAATATTTACTTCTAAAATATCCACATTTGGTTTTAGTTTTCTAGCTTCCATCTTCTCCTTTTCAATATCATAATCAAAATATGGAAGTAAATCTGTTTTTGTAATAAGTATTAAATCAGCACTTCTAAACATAACTGGATATTTTGCTATTTTATCTTCTCCCTCAGGAACTGAAACTAAAACAATATTTAAGTGTGTTCCCACATCATAAGATGCTGGACATACAAGATTTCCTACATTTTCCACAAAACAAACATCAATATCATCTAAAGAGATATCGTGTAAACCTTTATGAACCATAAATGCATCTAAGTGACAAGCACTTCCTGTTTGTATTTGAACAGCATTTATTCCTTTTGCTTTTAATCTATCTGCATCCCTTGAAGTTTCTAAGTCTCCCTCAACAACTGCAAATTTAAAATCCACCATATCAGCTAGATTTTCTAAAAGTGTAGTTTTCCCACTTCCAGGACTTGACATAAGATTTATTCCTAAAACTTTATGTTGGTCAAAATGAGCTCTATTGTGAGATGCTTCATGGTCATTTTTATCTAAGATTTTTTTGATTACAGAGATTGTTTTTGCATCATTTAGTTGTGGGTTATGATGTAGAGTTTCGTGAGCTGCTTGGTGTGAGGCACTCCAAAGCATATTATCATGTGGATGGTCATGGTCATGAACAATTCCATGCTCATGTTCATCGTGATGGTGATGATATTCTTGTCCTGCTATTGTACAACCGCAATCTTTACACATATTATTTCCTTTTTGTTTAAACTATTTTTGTGAATATTTATTCATTTTAAATAGTTTAACCCAAAAAGTCTAAATCATATCTGACAAAACTTAATCACTTATATATTTTTAGAACAATTCTTATTTAAAAGAACTAGAAGTCTCTTTTAATATAATATTTACATCTAATGCTTCACCATTGTATTTTACAAGTTTTATACCTTGAGAAGTAAAAGAGTTTGCTGTATTTTTACAAGCCTTTTTAACTACAATATAACTACAATCTTTTAAAGCAATACCCATTTTATTGTGTTCTTTTATATGTTCTTCATCATAGTGTCCATGATTACACTCATGGTCTTCCTCAGCATGGTCGTGGTCAATATCTGTTCTTGGATTTTTTATTATTGAATTTAGATTAAATGAACGAAACATCCCCGTTCCACTTAATTCATAAATTGCAAACTTTGGAGTATGTCCTGCATTACTAAAAAATGTCAAATTCTCATCTTTTACTGGAATTGCTATTTTCATTTTTACCACCTTTGATTATTTTTTTATTTGAAGTATGCAATTATCACTCCATCAATATCTATTTATAATATAAAAATGCTAAAATAAAACCATGATTTGCCCAAACTGTAACAATATTTCTTTTTATTCCTTAGCTAATGATTATATCAAATGTAAAACTTGTGCAAAAAAATTATCTCTAAAAAAAATAGAAAAAGACAAAACTATAATAAAAGAGTTTTGTGAAGATAAAAATGCCCTTGAAACTTCAAAAGAACTAGAACTAAACTATAAAACTGTAAAAGATAGATTTGATTTATTTAGGAAAAAAATAGCTATTTTTTTAGAAGAGGAATACCATAACTCAATAAAAGACTATACTGAGTATGAAGAGTTTTATTATATTAAAGAAAGAGAAAAAAAGAAAAAAAGAAAATCTTTAAGTGAAGCAGTTAATATAATAGGTTTTTACTCAAATGAAAGAGTTTATACACTTTTAATGCCAAAGGTTGGAAATCGTGCTTTTGATATGGAAGATGGATTTATTCAATATCTAAATTGGTATAAAATTCACTCTAAAAATTCTCATCAAACAAAATTAAATCTATTTTGGAAATATCTTGAAACAAATTTGAGAAAATACAAAGGAATAGATGAAAACAACTTCTTTTTTTATCTAAAAGAGTATGAATTCAAATTTAACTACCCAAAAGAAGAACAAATAATTATATTAAATAAATTATTTTTTCATAATTAGAATATTTTCGGATAATATTTTTTTATAAAAAACATAAATTTTTCTTTACCATTTAAGCTATATTTATGTTTCTTTTCTATAGATTGCTTGATTATTTTATTTTTTCTACAAAGGGCTTCTTGTGTTAAAAAATTTCTCTACAAAAAAGAAACTTCTACTTTTACCAATATCATTTATCATTATTGTTATTGTATCAGCATTAGTTTATAGTTATTTCAATGGTGTTTCAAATGGAAGAATTCATGTTGCTTCTCAAACTGATTTATTTGTACAACAACTTTTAAAGGGTCGTATCTCTGTTTATCAATTTTTAAGAATTCCAACTGAACAAAGCGCACAAAGCGTAAGAGATGAGTTTAAAAAATTTGATGAGTATGTAAAAGCTCTAAAACCTAAATTAACTGAAAAAGAAAATATTGATTTAGCTAATGAAATTACAGATTTATCAAAAAGTTATATAAATAGTTTTGATAAGTTTTATTCTAAAAAAATCAAAGAATATAATAACGATATTTTAAAAGAAAATGAAGAGATTAAAGCTATCATAAAAGAGATGGTAGAAATAGGATTAGAGCTTGAAAAAAAATTATCTCATATAAATGAAAATGCTATTGAGTTAAAAAATTCAGCAGATAAAACTATGGATAATGTTTTAGTTATTATTGCAATAATATCTATACTATTTTTTGTTACTTTTTCACTTATTTTATCAAATCAATTAATTAATTCTTTAAATAATTTCCAAAAAGGATTATTGAGTTTCTTTGGTTATGTAAATAAAGAGAGTTCTTCTGTTGAAATGTTAGATGATAGTTCAACTGATGAATTTGGAAATATGGCAAAAGTTGTAAATGAAAATATTAGAAAAACAAAAACAACTATTGATTCTGATAATAAATTTTTAGCTGAAATAAATGAAATGGCTCAAGTCGTTAAAAATGGTTATCTAAGCAAAAGACTTGATAATAAAGTTGAATCAGAAAGTATGGAAAAACTTAGAGTTCATATCAATGAAATGATGCAAAGTTTACAACTAAGAGTTTGTACAAATATCAATGATATCTCTTATGCCCTAGAAAGATATGCAAAACTTGATTTTACACATAGAATCAAAGGTTGTAATAGTGGTGTTACTGTTGGATTAAATAACTTAGCTGATATTATAAATGGAATGCTTGTTGAAAATAAATCAAATGGTTTAACACTAGATAAAAGTAGTGAAATTTTATTAACAAATGTAGATGTTTTAAACAAAAACTCAAATGAAGCTGCGGCCGCTTTAGAAGAAACAGCTGCTGCAGTAGAAGAGATTTCTAGCAATATTTCAAATAACACAGATAACATTGTTCAAATGTCAAGATTAGCTTCAAGTGTTACAAACTCTGTAACAAAAGGTGAAACACTTGCAAGCCAAACAACTGAAGCTATGAATGAAATTGATAGAGAAGTAAATGCAATAAATGAAGCCATAACTGTAATTGACCAAATTGCTTTCCAAACAAATATTTTATCTTTAAATGCTGCTGTTGAAGCTGCAACTGCTGGTGAAGCTGGAAAAGGTTTTGCTGTTGTTGCTCAAGAGGTTAGAAATCTAGCTTCACGAAGTGCAGAAGCTGCTAAAGAGATAAAAGAATTAGTTGAAAATGCTACAAAAAAAGCTGACCAAGGTAAAAAAATCTCTGAAGATATGATAAGTGGGTATAAAGCATTAAATGAAAGTATTGTTCAAACTATTGATTTAATAAAAGGTGTTGAATCATCAAGTAAAGAGCAACTTGCTGGAATTGAACAAATAAATCATGCAATTAACTCTTTAGACCAACAAACTCAACAAAATGCACAAATAGCTTCACAAACATATAGTGTTGCAACACAAACAGATACTATTGCTAAACTTATTGTTTCAAATGCAAATGCAAAAGAGTTTATAGGAAAAGATGAAGTAAAAGCTAAAACTTTAGACGATAGTAGTGTAAATCAATCAATTTTGAATATCAAAAAACCTAACTTGAAAAAACAACCAGAAACAAAAGAAACAGTAGTTAATAAACCTACAAAAGAGATAAAATCAACAACAACTGACGATGATGAATGGGCAAGTTTTTAAAACTTGTCCTTACAAATTTTTTAATATCTTTTCATAATCTTTCAAAGAGTGAAAATTCACCTCTTTTGTATTTAATAAAATAGTTTTTCCTATATGTTCTAGTTTTGTAAACTTTGTAATATTTGGAACTGGGTCTTCTTTATTTACAAAACGAAAAATCTTAAAACTATTTTCATAATAGTCACAAAACTCTTTTTTTGCAATTGGAGGAGCTCCAAAAGTAAAAATAGAGAGATTTTTTTTGTTTATTCCCTCATCATAAAAATAACATCCAACTATAGTTGCTATGGCTCCACCTAAACTATGCCCACATAAAAAGAGTTCATAGTTATTATTTATAAATTGAATATCTGCTAAAAAATCTATTTGTCTATCATCTTTTTTTGATTTAACTGATTTTCTAAAAATTTTGAAACTTCTATAAAATCCTGAATGTACACACTTTTTAAATTTATTATGAGTAGAGTATTTTAAACTAAAATTTGTAAGCCAATCCTCTTTTTCTTGACTTCCCCTAAATATAATAGAAATTTGCCCTTTTTCATTTTCTTTTGATTTTTTTATGGCAACGATAAATTGCAAATCGATTAAATCATACTTTGACCTAAGTTTAAAAAATATCTTTTTTAAAAGATTATTTGAAATCTTTTTGTGATTTTTTTTATCAAAAAAATAAACTTCATCATAAGCATATTTTGTTTTTATTTCATTTTCAACTCTACTTATATCATCAAAATAGGCTAATTGAGATAATTTTAAAAAGATGTTTGTTTCATCTACTATTTCTTTAGTCAAACTTTTCATTGTGTTTCTACGAATTAAAATGTCTATACAATTCCTTAGACATATTTTCTACTAAATATGATTTAAAAGAGTTATCTGTAAAAATCTTATTAAAAATCTCCTCATTTGTACTTCTTTTATCCAATATCATTTTCAAAAAATACCCTTTTTTAAACTGTTCTTCAAACTCTTCATAACTATTTACTTTTGCTATATCTTTTAAATCTTCATTTTGTTTATGTGCTTCAAGCGGTTGGTCAAAAAAAGCCAATCTATCCTCATCACTTAAATCAAGTCCAAATAAATCATTAATTCTTTGAATTAAACTATTTAAATCAACCTCTTCTTTCTCTTTTTTTCTACTTCCACCTGATGAAAAACCTTTTAAATCTTTTTCATCACCCTTTTGTAAAGATATATCTTCTCCGTTTGTTTCATCACCATTCATTCTTTTTAGTTTATAAAAATCAAGGCTAAGTAAATTATCAAGTTCAACTTTACTTATCATATCTTTTGGAAATTTTTTAATAAGCCCACCAAGATAAATATACATCTCATAAAGTGCTGTTTTTTTAATAGGATAAATCTGTATTAAAAAATTATAAGCTCTAAAAAACTTAATAACATAAGTCTTAAATTCATCTTGTTTTTCAATCTCTTTTATCTTTTTAAATCGCTCTATTGCTACATTTACAAGATTATCCATATTTGCTATATCATTTGAATCTCTTTGCTCTTTTAAATAAAGTTTACAATACTCTTTAACCTCTTCTTCATAACAGATATGAAACTCATCAATTTTATGATAAAACTCAAATACAATATTTGGGTCTGTCATTTCTTCAATATTTGAACTTGTATAATATCTACTAAAAGAGTCTCTTATCGTATCAACATCATTTACAAAATCCAATACAAAAGTATTATCTTTGTTTTTTGTAACTCTATTAAGTCTTGAAAGAGTTTGAACTGCTGTTACACCATTTAGCATTTTATCCACATACATAGCACAAAGTTTTGGCTGGTCAAAACCTGTTTGGTATTTATCAGCAACAATCAAAAACTTAATACTATCAACGCTATCAAAAACCTCAGGTAGTTCACTCTCTTTTATAGCATTTAGACTCTCTTCAGTGTATTTAACTTCATCAATTTCTAGTTCTCCTGAAAAGGCAATAAGAGATTTAACACTTGGATAATGTGTTGCTAAATATTCATCAAAAGCCAATTTATATTTTAATGCATGAAGTCTTGAACTCGTAACTACCATCGCTTTAGCTCTGTTTTTTAGCCAAAAAACTCTATTTGTCATAAAATCTTCAACAATAGTTTCTACTTTTTGTTTGATATTATGTTCATGTAGATTTATAAAACTTCCAATAGCTTTATTTGCTCCTCTTTTTTCAAAGATTGGATTATCTTTTATCTTTTTTCCTATTTTAAAATATGTATCACTTATCATATAGTTTTTAAGTGGGTCAAGTATAAATCCCTCTTCAATAGCTTGTCGCATAGAATAAAGATGAAATTCATGTGGTTTTCCATCATCACCAACTCTTCCAAAAATTTGCATAGTTTTATCTTTTGGAGTTGCTGTAAATGCAAAAAAGCTCAAATGCCTTGTATCTGTGATAGCTTCAAGCATTTTATTTACATCATCTTCACTATTTGTTTCGTATTTTTTATCAAACTCTTTTGCCTCATCCAAATCTTTTCCACTAAGTGCTAATTTCAAATAATTTATATTTTCTCCACTTGTACTAGAGTGTGCTTCATCTATAATAATTGCATAATTATTTTTATCTAAACTATCTATTTTTTTATAAGCATAGGCAAATTTTTGAATAGTTGTTATGATAATCTTTGCTTTCTTTTGCAACGCAAGAGCTAAATCATTTGAGTTTTTATTTTTATCTATTTTTACAACGATTCCTTTTGTTTTATCAAGTTGATAAATAGCATCTTGTAACTGTTTATCTAAAACTTTTCTATCAGTTATAACTATCACACTATCAAAAATAAGATTTTCGTTTTCATCGTGAAGTTTTGAAAGTCTATGAGCCAACCACGAAATAGAGTTTGTTTTTCCACTTCCTGCACTATGTTGGATTAGATATTTTTTCCCTTGTTTTTCCTCTTTAACTCTTTTTTCTACTTTTTTTACAACATCAAGTTGATGGTATCTTGGAAATATTGCTATTTTTTTGTTTGGGTCTTTTTCATCTTCTTGAATAAAATAAAAATTTCTAAAAATATCTAAAAGTGAATCTTGAAGCAAAATCTCTTCCCATAAGTAATAAGTTCTAAATTTTCCTTCAACTATTGGATTTCCAGCACCTTGCTCAAAACCTTTATTAAATGGTAAAAAGAAAGTATCTTCTCCTTTAAGCTCAGTTGTCATACTTACTTCATCATTATCAACTGCAAAATATATCAATGTTCTTGTGTTAAATTCACTTAGTTTACTTCGATAACTTCTATCAAGTTTAAATTGCTCTTTTCCATTTTCAATATTTTGTCCAGTAAATTTATTTTTTAATTCAATTACAACTATTGGAAAACCATTTAAAAAAATTACCAAATCGATAGAAGTTTTAGCACTCTCTTCAAAGTAAAGTTGGCGTGTTAGTGAAAAGATATTTGAGTTATAAAGCTTTAGTGTTTCTTGATTTTTATTGTTGTTTGGTTTAAAATAAACAAGCCTTAAATTTGAAGATAAAGAGTAATCTTCAACACCTTCTCTTAAAACTCTTATCAAACCTTTTTGTTTGATATTCGTATCAATCATATCAAGAAGTTTTTCTTCCCAGTTTGTAGGACGAAATTTTTTAAACTCTTCCAAAAGCTCACTTTGAGTTGTTTCTAAGAATCTAAAAAGTTCTATTTTATTTATACAACTTTTTCTATCAAAATCACTACTAACACTTTGGGCAAACCCACTTTTTATAAGTGAATTTTGAATCGCTTCTTCTATATCTTTTTCTTTTATATGTGCCATATTCTAACCTTTGATTTGATACTTTTCTTTTGCGTTTTGGATTGCTTTATGAAGTCGTTTTTCAAACTCCTCTTTTGGTGGCAAAATCGTAAGATATTTAGCCACATGAATATCACTTTTTTCTAGTTCAAGAAGTTCTATTTGTTCTTGATTTTTATCACTACAAAGTATGATTCCCAAAGGTGTGTTTTCATCTTCTTCTTTTTCATACTTTTCTAAGTATTTCAAATACAACTCCATTTGCCCTTTATACTCTGCTTTAAATTTTCCTAGCTTTAAATCAAGTGCTATAAGTCTTTTTAGTTTTCGATTATAAAAAAGTAAATCTATATAAAAGTCATCTTCTCCAATTTGAACTCTTTTTTGTCGTGCTATAAAAGAAAATCCATTTCCAAGCTCCAAAATAAAGTTTTCAATATCTCTTAAAATCGCATCTTCTAAATCTTTTTCCAAATATCTATCATTTAGTTCTAAAAAGTCTAAAACATAAGGGTCTTTTAAAACCATATTAGGAGTTACAACTCCCTCTTTTAGTTTTTCTATTTCATAAGATATAAGTTCATCAGGCTTTTTTGATAAAACTGTTCTTTCATATAACATTGAGTCAATTCTATCATTTAGAGTTCTTGTACTCCACTTATCAAGTTTTGCCATTTCTATATAAAATGTTCTTTTTAACTCATCTTCAATTGTTATTAAACTTCTTATATGTGTCCATGTCAATTGTGTACTCAGTGAGTACACAATCTTTTCATCACTAAAAACTTTATAAAATTTAATCATATGAAAAATATTTCTTTTTGAAAAACTACTTCCAAACTCTGCTACCAATTGTCTACTCACTGAGTGTACAATCTCATTTCCATAATCTGCCCTTGAGTTTTTAAGTATATCTTCATTGATTTTAAAACCTATTTGCCAATACATCAAAGTCAAAGATGAATTTACACTAATAGCAACTTGTTCTTTTGTAGATGCTATTAAAGATTTCAATTCAACAACTAAGTTTTTATTTTCTATTAGTTCACTCAAATTTGACTCCTTTTTTATTATAAAACTTCGATTTTCCCTGTAACTGTTTGGCTAATAAATGCCTCTTTTGCCTCTTTTAGTTTTGTGATACTCTGTTTTGTTTTTTCAATAGTATTATCAAAATGGATAAGTTTTTCATCTAGGTATTTTGATATTTTTTGTTGTTCTTCTAATGATGGTAAAACAATTTTAAAATTATTTAAATTCCCTGTTGTTAATTGATTAATTGTAGATGATAAAAAACTTGCTGATTGTGCTTCAAATATATCAGAATTAAATATGTAAAATAAATACTTATTATACTTTGACCGAAAAATTGTCATAAAAGCACCAAATGTCAAATCTTGTGATTTTTCCGTTATTAAGGCATTTTTTCCAATTAAATTTCTACTTCCATTTCGTGAACAAATTAAGATATCATCAATTTTTGTTAATAATTTTTTAGGGATTACACTTTTAACATAAACATTATCTTCAAAAGTTATTCTTTTATTTTGAACATTAGATGACCTTAAAACTAATATACCTTCATTTTTATCAACAACATCAGTAGGAGAATAAGTTAGTCCAATAATAGCATCTCCTAAATACTTCAACTTTGTTAATTTCCAATCTTTAGGAATATCACCCAACCACTCTACACCACTTGATTTCAGTTCATTTTCTTCTCTTTTGATAGTTTGAAGTTTTGAGTTTTGTTCAACTATTTTTAGTTTTCCCGTTACAACTTCACTTATCAAAGATTGTTTTGCTAGTTCTAGTTTTGAGATAAGTTGCTCTTTTTTTAAAATAGCTTCATCAAAGATTTTGCTTTTTTCATCTAAAAAATTTGCTATTTTTTGTTGTTCAAAAAAAGAACAAACTAAACTTTCTAAACTCATAAAATTTTCATTATTAATTGTATTTCTCAAACTTTTTGTATAGTTCAATAAAATATTCTGATTATTTAGTGTTAAAAACCAATAGTAATAATATTTTGAATACAAATTTTTTACAATCAAATTTGTATAGGCAGATGAAATAATTCCTTGTGTATTAACATATCCAATTATTCTAGGTGTTACATCAATATCAAATAAACATAAAATTAATGAATCTTTTTCAACAATTTGGTATATACTAAAGCTACTTGGCATTTTTCCCATATTATTCATATTTCTTTCTATAACACCATTTAAAGTTAATGATAATACTTTATAATTGTCATAATTATCACCTACATTATTACTAATTCTTTTAAAAATATATTTATTTTTATGATATTCCCAATCTTTTGGAATATCCCCCAACCACTCGACACCACTTGGTTTTAGTTCATTTTGTTCTCTAATACGATATTTCATTAGGCTAATAACTCTTTTAAATCATCATTTATACTTGATTCTAGTTCTCTAATTTCTTTCATAATATCTTCAAAACTTTCAAGTTTTTTGTACTCATAAAAGTGTCTTGTAAAGGGTATTTCATATCCAATATTTTCAAATGTACTTTCATCCATCCAAGCTGAAACCAAGTGAGGTTTTACCTCTTCTTTAAAATACTCTTTTATATCTTTTTTAAGAGGTATTGACTCTGTATCTTTTGCTATTAGTAGGTTTAGTTCTGTTGGTTTTAGTTTGATTTTTAGGTATTTTACAAATTCATTTCGTGAACTAAACTCTATTTTTTCATCTTCTATTTTTTGTAAAACTTTTGCTATTTCCTCTTTTTTATCCAAGCTTTCAAACTTCTCATCATCTTTTAACTCTTCAAGATTTTTTGGTCGTTCAATTGTGATTTTTGTATATCCAAAATCACTATTATCAAAGATTTTTGAATATTTTGACTCTTGAAAAGTTTGATAGATTTTTTCTATTTCATCTATTTGTGTTTTATCTATAAACTTTCTTTTGCTTCCAAGGGATTTTCTCATAGGCTTTGAAAAATCACTTGCATTTACAAGCTCTATTTTTCCTCTTCTTTTTTCCTCTTTTTTATTTGTAAGTACCCAAATATAAGTAGAAATTCCCGTATTATAAAAAAGGTCAGTTGGAAGTGAGATGATTCCTTCTAACATATCAGATTCGATTATCCATTTTCGGATATTACTCTCACCTCCACCTGCATCACCTGTAAAAAGAGGTGAACCATTGAAGATGATAGCTATTCGACTTCCGTTTTCATCATCTACCATTTTACTTATCATATTTTGTAAAAAAAGAAGCGAACCATCACTAACTCTAGGAACTCCTGCACCAAATCTTCCTGCAAATCCATAAGTTGTGTGTTCAGTTGTTACATAACTTTGCTCTTTTTTCCACTGCACTCCAAAAGGTGGATTTGAAATCAAATACCGATAATGTTTACCTTTGTGTCCATCATCTGTTAGTGTATTTCCAAAAACTATGTTGTTTGTATCTTGCCCTTTTATAAGCATATCAGCTTTACAAATCGCATAAGATTCGTCGTTTATCTCTTGTCCGTATAGTTCTACTTTGGCATCTTTGTTCTGCTCTAAAATATACTTTTGCCCAACAGATAACATGCCTCCCGTTCCACAACAAAAGTCAGCTATTGAGATAACTTTCCCTTTTGTTTTTATCTCATCACTTTTCCCCATAAAAAGCATTTTCATACAAAGTTCGATTACTTCCCTTGGTGTGTAGTGGTCTCCTGCTTCTGCATTTTCTTTGAACTTTCTTATAAGCTCTTCAAAGATATAACCCATAGTTTGATTATCCACTCTATTTGGGTGCAAATCTACGTTTTTAAACTCTTGTATTACATGATAAAGTTGATTGTTTTTTGCTAGTTTGTCTATGTCTTTGTTGAAATCAAAGTGAGCGATAATATCTTTAATATTTGAAGAAAAACCTTGTAAATAAGCTATGAAGTTCTCTTTTAAATGGTCTTGGTCATCACATAAATTATCAAAACCAAAAGCTGAAATATTGTAAAAATCAAGCCCATCAAGTTCTGTTTTGATAAGTTCTTCTTGGGACTGTTCAGGAATATTTTTATATAAATTATAAGCTTTTAAAATATCCTCTTTTTTTTCAGAGATTATCTCGTCAAATCTTTTGATTACACACATAGGTAAGATTACATCACCATATTTTTCAGGTTTGTAAACTCCCCTTAAACTCTCTGCTATTTGCCATATTAGATTTATTTTATCGTTGAAATTTATCACTATTTATTCTCTTTTTCATTAATTAGTATTTATTATATTGTTTTAGAAGTAAATATAAAGTTATTTTTTTATTATTTTCCCAATTTTCCTGCTAAAAAGCCGCTAGAAAAAGACCATTGGAGATTATATCCGCCACAAGGTCCATCTATATTTACAACTTCCCCACAAAAGTACAAACCATCTATTATTTTACTTTGCATAGTTTTTGAATCTATCTCTTTTAGTTCTACTCCACCTCTTGTAATCATAGCATTTTTAAATCCCTCATGACCTATGATTGTAAAAGGTGTCCAAGCCAAAGTTTTAACTAATTTTTCTCTTTTAAACCCTTCAATTTGTTTAAATCGTAAACTTGTATCAATTTCACAAATATTTAAAATTTCAGTTGCTACACTTGTTGCTAGTAGAGTTTCTAAATTTTCTAAGATAGTATGTGTTGGATTTTTTGCTATTTCATTCTTTAGATGAGAAAAAATCTCTTCTTCATTTTTACCTTTTAAAAAGTTTATCAAAAGTGGAACTTCATTGTATTTTTCTAAAATAGGAGTAATTTCTCTAGCAAAATCCAAAATAACTGGACCTCTTAAACCCTCTTTTGTGAAAATCAAATCACCTACAAGTTTTAAATTTTTATACTTTGGAATATTAACTTTTAAGATAGCTTTTGCGATTGTATCAGCTTTACAAGAAGCAAAGTTTTTCTCTTTTGTCATTAGTGGCATCATAGCTGGATGAGTTGAAGTAATACTGTGACCAAAATCTTTTGCATAGATATATCCATCACCAGTTGCACCAAGAATTGGATAACCCAAACCTCCAGTTGCTATGATGATATTTTTTGATTTATAGGTTTTGTCTTTTGAAGTTATGATAAAAATATCTTCTTCTTTTTTTATAGTTTCAATAGCAACTGAACATTCAACATCTACACCAACTCTTTTTAGTTCTTCATCTAAAGCACTTAAAATTATACTTGAACTGTGATTTACAGGAAATACTCTAAAACCATCCCTAGCTATTGTTTCAACTCCAATTTTAGCAAAAAAATCTCTTAAGTCAGTTGCATTAAAAACTTCCAAAGCATGACTCATAAAACGACCATTTTTACCAAACTTTGCCATAAACTCTTCAGTTGATAAAGTATTTGTAAGATTACATTTCCCTCCACCAGTAGCTTTTAATTTAGCTGCAATTTTTGGAAGTTTTTCAAGAAGTAAAACCGAGTTCTTTTCACTAGCACAACTAATACTTGCTAAAATTCCAGCAGGTCCACCACCAAGTACTATACAATCATAAATATCATTCAAATTAATCTCTTTATATTTTTTTCGTATTATATATAAAGCTTTAAGTGCATCTTCTTAATACTATGATATTTTTAAGCCTACAATTCCAATCAAAATAAAAAGTATAGAGATGATTTTTTGAAAATTCAAAACACCATTTAGATAAAAATACTCTATTAAAACCAAACTAACTATTCCTATTGCACACCAAATTGCATAAGTAAAACTAACTGGTAATACTTTCATCGCTTTTGAAAGAAGGAAAAAACTTGAAACTACCAAACATAAAGTCAAGATAGTAGGAATTGGTTTTGAAAAACCTTCACTATATTTCAAACCAATTGCCCAAAAAGCTTCAAGAAGTCCAGCTATAAAAAGATAAATCCAAGCTACTGTTGTTGCTGACATAAGAAGTTTCTCCAGCTTCCTAAACTTGTTATCTCTTTTGAGTTTTTTACATAATCTGCTTCACATAAAAAGCCATAAACACTACTTTCATCTTCTAGAAAAACAGTTCCTATTCCAAGTGGACTTGCTATTTGTTTCATAAACTTTCCAAAGTTTTCTACTTTCATAGACCAAACTTCAAGCTCTAATTGGCTTTTAACAGAACTATCATAAATCATACCAGGTCTGATTGGAGTTTTGTTTTCAAGTAAAAAAAGTCTATAACCTTTTTTTGTTTTACACTTTTTTACAAAAGTTGCATCAAGCTCAGTTAATTGCCAATTTAAAGGCAAACTACTCATATGAGCTCCACAAACACCTATTAAAATCTCATTTTCATTCATCTTAAACTCCTAAGTATTTTGAAGCGTAACTTAATAGTTTTTCTTCTTCAAAGTTTTTTGCTACAACTGTAACTCCAAAAGGTAAACCATTTGTTCTATTTCCAGCAGGAACTGCAATTGCAGATAAATCAAGTAGATTCATATAGTTTGTGTAATATCCAAGATTTGTATTTAGTTCTATTGGATTATTGTTTACTTCTTCTATTTTATAAATCGTTCCCGTTGTTGGTGTTAGCATAAATTCAAACTCTTCAAACAACTTCTCAGCTTTTTTTCTATTTTTTTTCAAGATATATTCTGATTCAAAATAGTTGATAGCATTTATATTTTCTCCACCACTTATAATTTTTCTAACTGTTGGCTCAACAATTTGGGGAGTTTTTGTAATAACATCTTTTATAGCTATAAATCTCTCAACTACCCAAGGTCCACTATAAAGTAAATTTGCACTTTCATTAAATGGCTCATAATCAATCTCAAAAGCCTTTCCACCAAGTGATTCAAACTTTTTAACAGCCTCTTCAAATAGTTTTTTTGCTTCCTCATCACCAAAGAATTTTAGTTGCTCTTTTTTTGGAATTGCAAAAGAGAATTTTGCTTTTTCTTCACACTCTACTTTCTCATAAACTCTACTATAAATATCTTCTTCATCACAAGCATTTACTATTTCAAATACCTCTTTGATACTATCTAGCTCTTTTGCAAATACTGTCACACAATCCAAACTTCTACAAGCTGGAACAACTCCAGAAGTGCTAAGAACTCCTTTTGTAGCTTTTAATCCTATTAGATTATTAAAAGCTGCTGGTACTCTTCCACTTCCTGCTGTATCAGTTCCTAGTGAAAAACTAGCCATTTCAAGAGCTACTGAAACAGCACTTCCAGAGCTTGAACCACCTGAAATATACTCTTTGTTTATTGAGTTTTTACACTCTCCATAAGGACTTCTAGTTCCCACAAGTCCAGTTGCAAATTGGTCAAGATTTGTTTTTCCTATTGGAATTGCACCAGCTTGGATTAATTTTTCAACCACAAAAGCTGATTTTTTTGGAATATAAGAAAATTCAGGACAAGCAGCAGTTGTAGGAATACCAACTAAATCAATATTATCTTTTATGGCAAAAGGAATACCATAAAGTGGTAAATCCTCTATATTTTTATCTTCAAGATTTTTTAAATAAAAGCTTAATTCTTCTTCATTTAAAGTATAAATCCAAATATTATAATCTCTTGTTTGTTCTATTTTTGAAAAAATAGATGAAACTACCTCTTTTACTGTAGTTTCACCACTTAAATATTTTGCTTTTAAATCTTTTATATTTAGATTCATTTTTCATCCTTTTTGATTATTACTAGAACATCACCAGAATTTATATTATCACCCTCTTTAAAAAGAATTTTTTCTACAGTTCCACTAATATTTGTCTCAATATCTACTTCCATTTTCATTGATTCTAAGATAACTAAAACTTCACCAACTTTTACCTTATCACCCTCTTTTACTTCAATTTTCCAAATATTTCCAGACATGATTGATTCAACTGCTTCTTCATTTTCATTTAAAATGATTTCATCTTTTACTTCAATAACTTCTGTTTGAACATTAAACTTATCTAGTCCTTTTTCTTTCCACATCAATCTTTCATCTTCAAAAGCTTGTTTTCTCATATCTTGGAAAGTTGTATGCTCTTTTTTGTTGTTTTCTAAAAACTCTTTATACTCTTTTAATTTAAATGTTCCATTTTCAATTTTTAAAGGATATTTTCCATATAAAAACTTCTCTCTAATCTCATGTAACTCATCACTTGAAACTAAATAAAATTTAACTTGGTCAAAAAATCTTAATAACCAAGGTTTAGTAAACTCATTTGTAGTTCTATATGTGTTCCACATTTGTAAAGTTCTTCCAAAAAGTTGATAACCTCCTGGTCCTTCCATACCATAAACACACATATAAGCCCCACCAATTCCAACAGAGTTTTGAGCTGTCCAAGTTCTAGCTGGATTATATTTTGTTGTAACCATTCTATGGGCTGGATTTAGTGGAGTTGCAACTGGAGCTCCTAAATAAACATCACCTAATCCCATAACTAAATAGGAAGCATCTAAGATAATTTTTTGAACTTCATTTACATCTTTTAAACCATTTATTCTTCTAATAAAATCGATATTTGAAGGACACCAAGGTGCATTTGGTCGTACTCCTTGCTGATATTTATCAATTGCTAGTTGAATTGAAGGGTCATTCCATGAAAGAGGCAGATAAACAGTTCTTGAATTTACCTCTAAATTTTCAATATCTCCTAAAGAGTTTATTGCATTTTCCACTAACTCTAAAATTTCATTTCTATCTAGTTTTAAAGAGTTAAAATGTATTTGTAAACTTCTAATACCTGGAGTTAAATCAATAATTGAATTTAAGTTTTTATCTTCAATATAACTCATTAAAGCATGGATAAAAAATCTAAGTTCAATATCAAGTTTTAACTCTCCAGCTTCAACTAAAACAAACTCATTTCCAGCACTTCTAATAACAATATCTAAATCTAACTCTTTATATTTGATTGTTTTTATAATTGGTGTTGCATTTTCTTCATCAAAATCTATTATAAAATCTTCTAGTTTTGGTAAAAGACTATTTGTTTTAATAGCTTCTTCATAAACTTTGTTCATCAAATCTGCATTTTCTAAACTAACTGGTTTAAACTTGATTTTATCACCTGTTTTAAGCTGACCAATTTTATGTAATTCACAAGAAATTATCGTAGCTGGACAAACAAATCCACCAAGACTTGGACCATCAGGTCCTAAAATAACTGGCATATCTCCTGTAAAATCTATTGTTCCAAAAGCATAAGCATTGTCATGTATATTTGAAGGGTGAAGTCCAGCTTCTCCTCCATCATTTCTTGCCCATTTTGGAGTTGGTCCGATTAGTCTAACTCCTGTTCGGCTTGAGTTAAAGTGAACTTCCCAAGAAGTAGCAAAAAACTCTTTTATATCAACACTTGTAAAAAAATCAGGACTTCCATGTGGCCCATAAACAACACCAATTTCCCACTCATTTACTAAAGTAAGTCTGTTTACTAACTCTTCATAAACCTCATCTTTAGTTTCAAAATAGTTTAATACATCCCCAGCTTTTAAAGCTCGTCCACCATGTCCACCAAACTCACCTAAAGTGAATGTTGAAGCACTTCCAAGATATGAAGCCACATCAAAGCCACCTTTTATAGCTAGATAAGTTCTATTTCCATTTCCAACAACTTTTTTAAACTCTAAAACATCATTTTCATTTATATTTATAGCTTTATACATCTCTACACTATTTCCATTTAGTGTAACTTGCATATTTGCTCCACCAAATGCAATAGTTGTAGAATTTCTAAATTTAAAAGTTGCTCCTATAAAAGTCATTTCTATAAAAGCAGCTTTTTCATCATTTTTTAATAGATGATTTAAAAGTCTTGGTGTTAGATTATCCATTGCACCAGATGGTGGAATACCAACTGCCCAAAAATTTTGTCGTGCTGGATAATCTTGAATAGTAGTCATTGTTCCTGATTTTAAAATATCAACTTTAAAAGGTTTGTATTCTAACTTTTCTAAAACTTTTGTATAAAAACTTGAATTTACGAAAAAGTCTTGTTTTAAAATAGTTTGCAAGTATGAAAGATTTGATTCAATTCCATAAATTTTTGAAGTTTTTAAAACCTCTTGTAGTTTTGTTAAATTTTCTTCTCTAGTATCACTATATGAAATCAATTTTGCTAAAAGTGGGTCATAAAATGGACTAACTTCACATCCATCTTCAATCCAAGTATCTATTCTAAGATTTTTTGGGAACTCAACTTTTGTAATAAGTCCAGTACTAGGTTGGAAATTTTTACTTGTATCTTCTGCATAAACTCTTAGTTGAATTGCATGACCTTTTGGATTGTGAATATAATCAAGTAGTGGTTTATTATCACCATACGCTATTTTTATCATCCACTCAACTAAATCAACTCCACAAACCTCTTCAGTAATTCCATGTTCAACTTGTAATCTTGTATTTACTTCTAAAAAGTAAAATTTATTTGTTTTTGTATCATAGATATACTCAACAGTTCCAGCACTTTTATAGTTTACTGCAAGTGCTAATTTTCTTGAAGCTTCAAACAATTCAGTTCTTAACTCATCACTAATATTTGGAGCAGGAGTTTCTTCTATAACTTTTTGGTTTCTTCGCTGTATTGAACAATCTCTCTCACCTAAAGTTTTTACATTTCCATTTCCATCACCAAAAATTTGAACTTCAATATGACGTGCAGTCTCTATATATTTTTCTAAAAAAACTCCACCATTACTAAAGTTTGAAGTTGCTAGTTTTATTACACTCTCATAAGCTTGAACTAACTCTGTTTCATTAAAACATAGTTTCATTCCAATTCCACCACCACCTGCTGTGCTTTTTAACATAACTGGATATGAAATAGAATTTGCAATCTCTTTTGCCATTTCTAAACTAGTAAGAAGTTCACTTCCCTCAAGTAGTGGTACATTATTTGCTTTTGCAATATCACGTGCTGTATGTTTTAATCCAAAATCCTCTATTTGTTTAGAAGTTGGTCCAATAAATACAATACCGCTTTTTTCACACTCTTTTACAAAATTTACATTTTCACTTAAAAACCCATATCCTGGATGAATAGCATCAACATTATACTCTTTACAAATCTCAATAATTTTTTTATAGTTTAGATAAGTCTCTTCTAGTGTAGTTCCATGAAGTTGTACACTAATATTTGCATTTCGTACAAATGAAGCGTGTTTATCTGCCTCACTATAAATTGCAACGGACTCAATACCCATCTTTTTTAAAGTTCTAATTACTCTATTTGCAATCTCAGCTCTATTTGCAATTAATACTCTTTTAAACACTTTATATCCTTGAAGTATAATTTTGGGCCGTCCCAAATGAATATATCTTATAAGTCGTCTAATAAGATAAAAAGATTAGCTCTTTTGGGCTTTTAACTAAAATTAATCCCAAATAATTAATTGTATAGGAGTTGGGTTATATCCATTACATGGATTGTTTAATTGTGGGCAATTTGATATTAAAACTAAAGTATCCATGTGTGCCACCATTTCCACATAATCACCTGGTTTTGAAATACCATCAACTATTGCTAAATGTCCATTTTCTTCAACTGGTACATTCATAAAAAAGTTAATATTGTTTGTAATATCTTTTGGACTCATTTCAAGTTGTGCCGCAATTGTTAAGTAATTATCTCTACAAGAGTGCATATATTTTTTATCTAAACCAAATCTAACACTATTACTCTCAGCACTACAATGTCCACCTAAAGTATCGTGATTTCCACAAGTGTCTTCTACTATTTCCATCAAAACATTATCATCAGTTGAAATAAGTTTTGTTCCAGTAGTAATAAAAATACTTCCTTGTTCTCTTATAGTATCATTTGCACTATATCTATCGTTTAAATTGTCATTATTATAAAAAAGTGTATCAACAGCTTGGCATCCTTCTAAATCAACGATTCTAAAAGTTTGTCCTTTTTTTATAACACCTGCCCATGGAAGTCCTGATGGTAATTTTTCATTATAAATTGCGTTTTTTGTATCTTTTGACATCTTTTAATCCTTAAACAAAATATCTGTTAGTATTTATGAAGCCTCTTTTTGCTTCATCACTATAAGTTTTATAATCTTCATCATCAAATGCAACAGCATCAAAAATAGTAATTTCAATATCACTTGGCTCATAAACTCCACTTTTATCCATAGCATGTGGTGTATTTGATAATACAAGTAAAACATCCATATGTGCTGTTAATTCTATAACATCACCCTGTGCAGCACATCTATCACTTAATACAAGTTTTGAACCCTCTTTAACATCAACTTTTCTAAATAGATTCAGTGCAGGAATTAAATCTTTTTTTGTCATTCCATATTTTCCAAGTTCAATTAAAAAGTTTTCTTTATCACTTTTATAATAACCATTTCTACAACTTTGATAAGTTGCCTCTCCTCCAAAGTTCTCTTTGATAGTTCTTTCATTTGAAATTCCACCTAAAATATCAAATAAACCATCAGTAGAATCTTCTGTAATTGCAAATAAAACCCTACCCATTTCTGAAAATAGAACTTTTTCTTTTCCTAAAAAAGCATTCCATTGGATTTTTACTGTATCTGCACTATTAAATCTCTCTGCTACATTTGAAGCGTTATAAAACATAGCACTTAAACTTGCATTGTCACCTTTTGCTTTTAGTTGTATTGTTTGCCCTCTTTTTATAATTTTTGACCATTTTACACTTGAAGGGAAAATTTCGTTTAAAACAACTTTATTACTTTTTATCATCTTTTCATCCTTTAAAAATGTTCCATTTTGAAAAGGAACCTACTCATTTATAAACTACTTTTAACGCCGTAATAAATTACAGCTAAAGTAGCAAACCCTAAAGAGAGATACTCGTATCTCTTTTACTCGAATCTATATCATTTACTATTGTTGACCCATATCTATTTGGGAAATCCTCGTCAACTTTTATTTTGTCAAATACCAAAACTCTTGTTCCTAATTTAAAAGCTTCACTAATATCATGAGTTACCATCACAACTCCAAAGTTTAGTTTTGAGTGAATATCTAAAAGTAATTCATGCATATCTTTACTAATTCCAGGGTCAAGCGCACCAAATGGCTCATCTAAAAGTAAAAGTTTTGGCTCTTTTACAAGTGATTGAGCAATAGATAATCTTTGTTTCATTCCACCACTTAACTCATGTGGATATTTAGTTCTTGAGTGGTATAAACCAACTGCTTTTAAAATCTCATCAGCTTTTTCATAAGCCTCTTTTTTTGCTTTTCCAAAAAGTTTTCCAAAAAATGGCGACTTTTTAAACTCTAAACCAATAATCACATTATCAATCACATTTAAGTGACTTAAAGTTGAATATCGTTGAAATACTATTCCTCTATCATCACTTGGCTCTTTTGGATACTCTTTATCTTCAAAAAACAACTCACCTCGTGAGGGTTGTTCAATCCCAAGCAACATTCTTAAAAATGTACTTTTACCACAACCTGATGGTCCAACCAAAGTACAAAACTCGCCACTATTCATTGAAAAATTTACTTTTTCTAAGATTATATTATCACCATAATTTTTCCAAATTTTTTTTGCTTTAATTAATCCCATAATCACTCCTTTCCAAACCAAGGAAATAGTTTTTGATTAAATTGTCTTAAAACAAAATCTATTAAAAATGCTAGTAGTGTAATCCATACAACGTAAGGTAAAATCACATCCATAGCTAGATATCTTCGTACTAAAAATATTCTATAACCTAAACCTTCAGTTGCAGCTATTGCTTCAGCTGAAATCAAAAATATCCAAGCAGTTCCTAAAGTCAATCTAATAGAATCAATCAATCTTGGAAATATTTGAGGAGTTACAACTCTTGTAATTATTTGCCAAGTATTAGCTCCCAATGTTTGAACTTTTATGATTTGTTCACTTGGTATCTCTCTTACCCTTTGATAAATATCTCTTATCATAATTGGTGTAATTCCCAAAATAATCAAAACTACTTTTGAAATCTCACCTAAACCAAATACTATAAAAAGTATCGGTAAAATTGCCATTGTAGGTATTAGTGAAAAAAACCAAATAAGTGGCGATAAAGTTGAAGTAATCATAGGAATAACTCCAATTGAAATACCAACAACTAAAGCAATAACTGCACTAATTCCTACACCTAAAGCCAATCTTTTTAAACTTGAAACTGTGTCATCATAAAGGATATAACTTCCAGTTCTTTTATCCTCTTCAAAAGCCAATTTACTAATACTTTCAATACATTTTTCTATTGATGGCAATAGTTTATCATTTGGATTTTCAGCAAGTCTAGCATTTGAAGAACCTATATAAACTATCACTATTAATAGAAAAGGTAATAATCCCAAAAAAATATTTGTTGTTTTTGATGGAATTTCATTTATTAACCTTTTCATATTTTTTCCCTAAAAATTAAAGTTTTCCCTCAGCAGCCATTTTCATGAAAGTATCATCAAATCGAAGTTTGATATTTCCTTTATCTCCAATAACTTTCCCATTTGGAAACTCAATTCCTACAAATCCATAATCACTTGCACCTTCACCATATAAACCATGGTCAAATGAGAATTTAGCAACAAACTCCATAGTTTTTACTATTTCATCACTGTTATTAAATTTTACAGCTTCTGCAGGTGTGTAATACATATTTGTAGTTTTTAATTGATCTTCAAATCCAGCTAAATCAGTTCCAGAAGCTTTTGCCATAATTGTTTTAGCTTCAATTGATTCTTTTGAGTTAGAAGTCATTAAAGTCATCATTTCGTACCAAGCACCAACTAATGCTTTTCCAAATTCTGGATTTTCTTTTAAAGTTTGAGTGTTAGCAACCATTAAATCTATAATCTCACCAGGGATTTTTGAACTATCAAAAATAGTATTAGCTTTTGGCATTTTTTGAATTTCACTCACTTGTGGTTTCCAAGTAACAACACTTGTAACATCAGCAGTTGCATAAGCAGAAACCATATCAGCATCACTTGTATTTACTACAGTTAAATCTTTTTCACTTAGTCCATTTTTCTCTAAAGCTCGAGCTAATAAATAGTGAGAGATTGATAATTCAACAAGATTTATATTTGTTCCTTTTAAATCTTTGATTGATTTTGCAGTTTTAGAAATAACAGCATCATTTCCGTTTGAATAATCTCCAATGATTAAAGCAGTTGAATCAACTCCACCAGCAGCAGGAATTCCTAATGCATCAGTATTTGCCATCACACAACCATCAAATTCACCTGAACTATATTGATTGATTGATTCTATATAATCATTTATTTGAACTATTTCTACATTAATTCCATATTTTTTAGCCCATTTATCCATGATTTTTTGAGATTCTATAACATCCCAAGGCATCCAACCAACATAGATACTCCAAGCAACTTTGAAATCTTTTTTTGTTCCAGCAAAAAGCGAAGTTGATGTTAATCCTAAAAATAGAACAGCCAATGACAATAGTTTAAAGATTTTTGAAATCGAAAGTTTCATGTATTACTCCTAAATAAAATTAAACACGTAAGAGGTTTTCACCTCCCGGGCTTTTATCCCTCCGTGTAACTCTAATTTAAGAGTCGATAGCTCTCGGACCAGTCAACTTAAAAAGTTCGGAACCCTAGCCATCTTTGCAGTTCTTCAAGAGACGAAATTGCCTCTGACATGTTTGATAAAGTAATTATAAATAAAAATTAATCTTTATTGAATAGTTTTATTGTTTAAAAAATATACAAATAAATTTTTTAATAAAAAATCTTTCTAAGTAACTATTAAATATCATTACATATTAAATTATTTTGAAGGATTTTAATTGGCTGGAATATTAGGCTATTTATCAGTTTTAGCAGATGATATAGGTTCACTTGCTGGAAAAACTATGGCAACAACTGCCAAAACTTTAGCAACATCACTTGATGATATAGGATTACTGTTTGATGATATTGCAACTTACACAAAACTTGCAAGTGTAAAATCTAGTGGTCTTTTAGTTGATGACTTAGCTGCTATTGCAAATTTTACAAATGAAACAACTTCTGATATTTTGAAAAAAGAGTTAGAAAAAGCAAAGTCTGTTGAAGAGTTTAAAGAAAATGTTGAAAAACTAGACGAGAAGGCTCAAAAAGAGATTTTAGCAGAACTTGAAAATATTAGAAATTTAGCAATTCTTGAAGCAAAAAGAAAAGCAGCATTAAGAGAACTTCCTATTGTTTATAAAATTGCTCTTGGAAGTTTTAAAAATAAATTTATCATTATTCCTGTTGTTTTACTTTTAAGTTATTTAGCACCTTGGGCGATTGCTCCTATTTTGATTTTAGGGGGAGCTTATTTGGCTTATGAAGGAGTTGAAAGTATCTTAGAAAAATTTGGACACCATGAAGTTGCTGATGAAAAAGAGACTATAAAAGAACTTTCAAGTGAAAAATTAGAAGATGAAAAAGTAAAAAGTGCAATTAAAACAGATTTTATTTTATCTTTTGAAATTATTGTAATTAGTCTTAGTCTGATGGGAAATAGTGATTTTTTAACAAAACTTTCTGTTTTAATTCTTGTTGGAATTTTAACAACTGTTTTTGTATATGGAATTGTTGCATTTATTATAAAACTTGATGATATTGGATTTTATTTACAAGAGAAAAAAAGTGCTCTTTTAAAAACTATTGGGAATAGTTTTGTAAAAGCAATGCCATATATTATAAAAACTATTGGTGTTTTGGGAACAATTGCAATGCTTGCTGTTGGTGGTGGAATTATCTCTCACGAAACACATATCTTACACTCTTTTGATGAAACATTAAAAGTTATTCCACTTGGTGGATTTTTAAGTGAGATTATTTTAGGTGCAATTGTTGGATATATTGTTGTTTTAATAGTTCCAATTTTTTCAAAACTATTTAAAAAAAGTAACTCTTAATAATATCTGCTAGGATATAAAGCATTAGTAAAGTAAAGATAATCTTATTGTAATTCATAAAGATTATCTTAACTAAAATTGTTTAAAAATCCATAATCAAAGAAGTTAAAAACTTTTTATCAGTATTCTCTTTTTCAGTTTTATTTACATAATCAATTCTATAACTAACACCCAAAGATAAATTTTTTGTCATTCTAACACCCATTGATGTTTCACTTGACATAAAATATTTTTCGCTATCTTCAATAGAAATCAAATAATTTAACATCTGTTTGAATTCAATATTTTCATCAAATTTATATCTATAATCAATCTCTGTTCTAGGAGCGATATACTCATCTTTTCTATTGTCATTATATTTATCAAAAGCGTAATCCAAACCACCTTGAATATCCAATGTTTGTATTTCATCATCAATAAATTTATAACCTATACCAGGTCCAACATTTAGCCTATAATCATAATCAGACAATTGGTCTTTTATATAATTTGTTCCAATATATGAATAAACTTTTTCACCTAACATATGATTATAATCTAATTCAACATCATATTTATTTGCTGAAGTATTTTCATCATTTTCGCTATATAAAACACTACCTTTTGCTCTAAAATTACTATCTTCATCTATTTTAGTTGTTGCTTCAAGTTTTGCAGAAAAAGTGCTTGTATTACTATTTCCACTTGTTTGAACATAAGATAACTCTAAATGTTTATCAAAACTTAAAGCAAAAGATGAAGAAGTAATTAAAGATAAAATACAAATCTTATTTATCAATTTCATCTACTCTTTCCTTAACTCTTGTCTTTTATTTGCTTTTGAAACATCTTTTTGAGCAAAATCATAGTTTTCTGGAATGATTTTTTTCAAAAATGGTGGAATTTTTCTTCCCCCTACTTTCATAACATCTTCCAAAATTATATTTGCAATCTTTTCTTTATCAAATTTTGCACTCATATATTCAAATAAAAACTCAGCCATTCTATCAAGTGAGATTTTATAAGTAGATTCACTTCTTCTATATAACCACTTACTCAAATCATAAAAGTTTTCAAAAACTTTTCCATTTTCAAAAAGTAAGGCTGTTGTTTTTTGGAAATTTCCACTGTTATAAACAATATCCCAAAATCTAGCAAATCTTTTCATCTCTTGCATTTGTTCAAAACTTATTAAATCATTTTTTAAAATATCATAAGGTGGCAAATCAGAATAAACCATACCATAAACTTTATCATGTCTATCTAGCGTTGTTCCAGATAATTTTTTCAAAATCCCAACTTGAATCTCTCCAGTTGAAAGAGTATAAAGTAAGTCAAGATTTTTCCCAAAACTCTCAATAGTTTCACTAGGAAGCCCAATGATTAAGTCTATATGCATATGAGCGTGGGTTTCTTGAGATAAAAACTTCAAATTATCTTTGATTTTATCAATTCTTAGATTTCTATGTATCTCTTTTGCTACATCCAAATTTAGAGTTTGAATACCAACTTCAAGTTGTAAACTTCCAGCTTTAAATTTTTTGATTAATTCTCTTAATTCTTCAGGGAAATTATCTGGAATTACTTCAAAGTGTAAAAAATACTCCTCTTCTTTCTCTAGAAAATAGTTTAAAATAGCTTTTGCATAAGAGATTTTGATATTAAAAGTTCTATCAATAAATTTGAAATTTCTTGCACCTCTTTGCCATAATTTGTCTATTTGTTCTAAAAAAACTTCAATAGACAAATATCTCATTTTTGTATCGATTGAAGATAAACAAAACTCACATTCAAAAGGACAACCTCTTGCCATTTCCACATAAATATGTCTATTTTTGATATCAAAATCTGTATAATCATCATAAGGTAAAATGATATTTTCTAAATCAACTTTTGGTGAATTTATAACTCTTGGTTCTTTACAATTTCCATTTAAAATATCTTTACACAGATTATAAAAACTAACTTCCCCTTCACCTGTGATTATATAATCAGCCATATCAAAATTTACTCTCAAAGGCTTATAACTAACCTCTGGACCTCCAAGAACAACTATCGTTTCAGGTGATACTTTTTTAATAGTTTGAACAAGTTCAGCAACATCAGTTGCATTCCAAATGTAAACTGCAATTCCAACAATTTTTGGTTTATGTTCTAATATTTGTTCTGCTATTGTTTGATTCGATGAGTTTATAACAAACTCTAAAATTTTTGCATTTTCTTTTAATTCTTTTAAATTTGCATATAAATATCTCAAAGCTAAAGATGTATGAGAGTACCTTGCGTTTAATGTTGTAAGTATAATATTTTTCATTCGCGATTGTAACATAATGTCGCTATATTAACCTTTTATAAACCAAACTTCAATATACTACACCTTTAAAAAAAGGAGACTTATGTTAAACGATACCTTTACTAGATTTAGAGTAATTTCTTTTGTTGAAGGACTTTCTTATCTAATCTTAGTATTTATTGCAATGCCTTTAAAATATTTGGCAGATTGTCCAATTGCTGTAAAAGTTGCTGGAATGACTCACGGTATTTTATTTATATTATTTTTTATAGCTTTATTTATGGCTTCAAAAAGATACAATTGGAAGTTTTTATCTTTTCAGTTATTTGTATATTCACTTATTCCATTTGGATTTCTTTTAATTGATAAAATTATTATGAAAACTCCTCCAAAAAAGTTAAAATAGATGTTTTTTACAGAAGGATTTTTAGGAACTAAGGCACCATTTTATTTAGATTTAGCAACTATTTATTTCGCAATACTTCCATTTTTGTTAGCTTTTAGTATCTATTTTGCAAAACAAAAGATGTATGAAAAACATCTAGTTTCTCAAGCAATAATCCTTGGTGCTACTTTATTCATCATAGTTATTTTTGAAATTGGAGTTAGAATAACAGGTGGTTTTGAAGAGTATTCAAAAGCTAGCAATATCTCTTATGATTTTATGATTGTTTTTTTAATAATTCATATTTTAATAGCAATTGCTGCTGTTGGTGGTTGGTTATTTTTATTTATCTCAGCTTATAAAGATTATGTTAACCATAATTTTAATGGAAAAAAACATAAAAAGATTGGAAAAGCTATATTTATTGCTTTGACAGTAAGTTCAATTATGGGAATTTTTATCTATCTTTTTCTATTTGTATTTTAAATATTAAGGTTTAAAAAACCTTAATATCTTTTTATTTTTTCAATGAATAAATTTCTATGTCAGCTATTTGAATAGGATAATTTTGTTGGTCCAATTCTCCATCAACAGGAACTATTTCTGATGCTTTTTCACCATTATTTGTATCATTTAAAGCACCACCTCTTAAATTTATTTGTAAAACATCTAAATCTTTTACATCAATTTCTAAACTAAACTCTTTTTCAATAGTTGCATCAGTCCAGTTTTCATCCCAACCTTCAACTAATAAATATGATGAAATTATATTTTTTTCTAATCCACCATTCCAGATTTCACTTCCAGCATCATAAAAATTGATTTTCTCAAAACTATTTGTTGTATGTTTTTTTATTCTAGTTGCATCTTTTAGTTCAGGGAAAGAAACTGAAATTCCACCACTTGTAATAGTGCTCATATCAGGAACATATCTAAATGTAACTTTTAAAAGATTATCTCCAATTAATTCATAATCATAGAATACACCTTTGCCATTTGTGTTTTGTCCTAAATATTGAGAATCATCAAAACTTTTTTTCTTTGGAAGTTCTAACTCTTTTTCCTCTAATACTTTTTTACCATTTACATAAACACCATCAGTTTTTAACTCTGCTTCAAATTTTTTTAGATTGTTTTCTCCATCTATGAAATCTACTTGAGAATCAGGTTGTTTTAGATTTAAAAGATTTTTTAAATTTTGTGCTGTTTCATTATCTAAATTAATTACTAACTTGATAGTTTCAAAAATATCTTTAACATTTTTTGCATCTTCAATTGAACCATTTTTATTTAATCCTAAAGATAAATCATATTTTAAAGTATCAAAGATTTTTTGACCTTTTATCATATAAGTTGTTGCACTTCCATTTGAAGATACTGATATACCACTTTGAAATAATGTTTTTACATAATCTTTATAGT
Source organism: Arcobacter ellisii (assembly GCF_003544915.1). Lineage (NCBI taxonomy): Bacteria > Pseudomonadati > Campylobacterota > Epsilonproteobacteria > Campylobacterales > Arcobacteraceae > Arcobacter > Arcobacter ellisii. Next base: position 1,742,323 of record NZ_CP032097.1, read on the forward strand.
TTTCATCTTCTAAATAACTTGTAATTTCATCTAATTTTTTTATTGGTAATTTATCAACTGTGAAATTTAAAGTTGTTTTTTTAAGATTTGCAACTTCTTCACCATATTTTTTTACATTAACCTCATCAAAACCAATTTCACTTTTACCTGAAATATTAACTTCATCTTTTATAGTATTTGAATTTATCAAAATATTTTTTATATTAAATGAGTTGTCAAAATCTTGAAATTCAATATTTTTTATAGTTGAATTTGAAATCTCTTTTTTATCATCAAAATTATAATCCACATTCAAATCATTTAATTGGAAAAAATCTTTATCTGATTTTTCAGTTCCTGATAATTTTAATAAACCTAATTTCATATTTTTACTATTTCCCTCTAAACCTCTAATAGTTAAAAACATTAATTCAGGAATAACTGTATCAATATCAGCAATTTTATAATTTGCATTTTTATCAATGCTTACTTTTAATTTTTTATCCTTTAAAAAATCCAATAACCATTTACTAGATGCAATATTTGTTGACTCTTGAGTAAGAGTATACATAGCTTTTTTTGATAATGAAGATAGATAAATATTTGTATTTGCATCAAAACTTAGATTATTGATAACAAAATCATAATCAAAAGTAATTCCTTCAAAAATTTCTACTTTTTCTACTGTTTCAAGAAGACTATATTGTTTTTCTAAAGTTTTTTTAATCTCTTCATTTTTTATTTTACTAAAAAGATAAGTTGTTACTTTATCTGGATAAACAACTTCTATTTGACCACTACCAGTTGTTTTTAAATAGTTTGAGCTTTGTTGATGTTTTACAACAAAACCATTATTTTTCAACTCTTCTATTTTTGCATTTATTAAACTATCAGATTTTATTTTAAATCCAATTACTACAGCAATAACTGCTACTAAAATAGCAACAGCACCTAAGACAAGCTTTTTCATATTTCCCCTTTTGATTAACTAAAAATAATATTCTACCAAATTTTATTGATAAATCTTTCCTTTATGCTTCAACCAACCATCTTTGTGTTTTTTTCTTGGGTCATGATGTGTCCAGTGAATTACTCCACCTTTATTATTCCACTCATATTCTCCATAAAATTCAACACTATCTCCAACTTTTAAATCTTCTATTTTAGGTGATAAATCAATATTATGGGCAACTAAAATTGTTAAGTTTGAAGGAAGTTTTAACAAAAATCTTTGATGTCTGCTTCCTTTGTTATCATCACTTAAAACTTTTATAACTTTTCCTACCCCTTGAACTTGAACATCACTTTGTTTATTATGAAATGCTTTATCTATAATTGGATTTGCATAAACTAAATTTGTTGCTAAACAAAATGTTGTAAAAAGTGCTAATAAAAACTTTTTCATTATTTACTCTCTTCTGGTCTATAAACTTTTATATTTGAGAACCCTTCACTATCTCTTAAATATTGTGCGTGTAATTGGCTCATTATTCCTTTATCACAATAAAATAGATATGTTTTATCTTGAGGAAGTTTTTTAAATTGATTTTTTAAATCATAAAATGGAATTTTTAAAGTCTGGCACGAAGTTTCTATACAATCAGGAGTTTGTCTAATATCTATAACCGTATAATCACCACTCTTTAAATCAGTAACTATCTCCATTTGTCCTATTTCATTTACATCTTGGTCAATTTCATCTACATTTACAAATACAGATTTTTTAACAGCTTCATCTAAAATAGAGTAATCAAAATGACTAGCCTCTTTTTCCATTCTTTCATAACTTCCATGAGTTACTGGATTTTTTGAAATAACTCCACAATATTCAGGCATAGACTCAGCAAATCTTCTTGTTCCAATTTTGTAAGCAATATCAATGATATCAGGTTTACTCATCATAGCAAGTGGTCGTAAAACAAGTTTATTTGTACATTGGTCAATCAATGCTAAATTTCTTAATGTTTGACTAGATACTTGTGCAACACTCTCTCCTGTTACTAAAGCATCTATTCCCATACTATCAGCTATTTTTTCACTTGCTTTTAACATAAGTCTTTTTAACATAACTCCCATATAAGGTTGACTTACACTTTTAAAAATCTCTGTTACTACATCATCAAAAGGTACACTAATAAATGAAACCCTATGAGAACTTCCAAATTTATTCCATAAATAATAAGCTACTTGTTTTACACCAATTTCATGAGCTAAGCCACCTAGATTAAAGAAAATAAAGTGAGTTTTTATTCCTCTTTTCATTGTTAAATATGAAGCAACTGTTGAATCAAATCCACCAGACATAAGTGATAATACACTTCCTTGAGTTCCAATAGGGAAACCTCTTAATCCCATATGTTTTTGAGTGATAATATTTAACTGTGTATGTTCAAGTTCAATATTTATTGTAACTTCTGCATTTTTTAAAGCAACACCTTTTGTTTTTCCTTCATTCATAGCAAGCATATATCCACCAACAGTTTTTTCAATATCCATTGATTTAAACTCTTGAGTTCCAGTTCTTTTTGCTCTAACAACAAAAGTTTTACCGATGATTTCATCTTTCATAACTTCATTTACTTTTTCTTTTATTTCGTCTATTGTAGTCATATTATCAATTTGAATAGCTTCTAAAATTTGTTCAATTCCAGGAGTATCAAGTAGTTTTGTTCGCACTTGTTCAACCACTTCTATGGGACAAATTACTTCTACCTTATCAAAAAACTTTTTTATTTTTATATCGCTTGAAACCTTTGATAATAAAGATACTAGATTATTATAAACCTGAGCTATCATCTGTCTTTTTGCTGTTGTACCTTTTATCATAATTTCAGTGAAGTATTTGATAATAAATTTTTGTGTTTTGATTTGTGATTTATCCATATATTTTGAAGACCTTATTTGTTTTAATTATTGGCGCGAATTATAACATAACAGTGGTAAAGGGAAAGTTTATATGATTTTTTATTTTTTTCTAATAATTTTTTGAGATAATACGGGTTTGTTAAAAAGGAATGAAGTATGCAAGAAAACCAATATGAAAAAATTAGATTATTATTTTTTAAACTAATTGCTGAAACTAAAGAGTTAACAACAGATGAATTTGAAAAGATAATAAATCAAGTTTTTGAAGCAAACCCATCAATAACAAAAGAGATGAAAGAAAGACTGGTTGTTGATATCACAAAAATGAGAAATGATTTATTAAATTAAAGAGGAAAAAATGGATATAGATACACTTGAAGATTTAGCAAAAGAGTTAAAAAATGATGAAAATGAAAATGTAATTGAACTTTTTGAAGAGTATGCAAAAGTTCATAAAATAAGTGAAGATAAACTTGAACAAATTTTATCAAAAGAGCATGATTGTTTTAAATGTGAAAGTTGTCATAAATTTTATTGTTATGATGAATACTCTTTCTTTGATGAGAAATGTATATACTGTTGTGACACAGATGATGAGGAAGAATTCTAAAATAAGTTCATATTAGAACTTATTTCATCATAATTTATACAGCTTTAGATAGAATAGTAGAAATCCTAAAAAAAGAAGTATTATGAAGAATTTTGAATTTTCCTATATCTATACAAATAATTTCAAACAAAGGATACAAAGAAATTTTAAAATAAGATACAAATCAAACCATTTAATCACAAAAATCACTTTTGATATAGAATCTGTTGATTATGATTTAAACCTAAAACAAGAGTGGATAAGTTCTAAAAAAAATTATGGTTTAACAAGTATAGATGAAAAATTTCTAAATGAAAATGAAGAAAAAGCTATACTACTTATGATTTATGACATAAATCCTAGCTTTTTTACAAATGATTGTTTATATAGTGGAGATAAAACTATGTTAGACAAACTACTTAAAATAAAAGAAGAGTACAACTATCTAACAAGATAGGCAAAAGCCTATCTTTTAAAGCATTGTGATTTTATCCTCTTTTGTAGTAATCATACATAAAAACTCATAATCACTTCCATAACAAGCTTCATATTTATGAGCAACACCAGCAGGAATATAGATAAAATCTCCTTCTTTTGCATGATACTCTTCAGTTCCCACTACAACTTTTGCTTCACCTCTTAAAACGTATTGTTGATGTTGAATCTCATTTATATGATTTGGCATTGAACCATCTTTTGCTAAAGTTACTTTTCTAACTATAAAATCTTTATCCTCTTTTGGTGTTAAAACTGCAATTGATGCATTTACAGTCTTTGGAATACAAGTTGATTCAAAGTTTTTCGAATTATTAAGATACATAGTTTTCCTTTTTTTAGCTAATTATAACTCTTTTTAAAATATTTAACTATTAAATCTTTTTAAAACTTTTTTATATCTATTTTCACTGTTACATTGAATTAGTAACATATCATTCTCTTCTAAAATCGTAGAACCAGTTGGTTTTATATAATCATTTTCTCTTTTTATCAAAAGAATCAAAAAATCTGCTGGTAAATTTAACTCAACAATACTTAAACCTATAACTTTTGAATTCTCCTCAATATAAAACTGTTTTAATGTATGATAAAACAAAGGAGAAGCAATAACATTTTCAGGTTTAAAATCTTTACTTTTTGATTCTACATTTAACCATTTTGCCATAAGTGGCAGAGTTGTTCCTTGAATTAAAATAGAGAATAAAACTATAAAAAACACAATATTAAAAATCAAATTTGATTTTTCAAAACCTTGTAAATATGGATATGTTGCTAAAATAATTGGAACAGCTCCTCTTAATCCAACCCAAGAGATAAATGCCTTTTCTTTCATTGAAAAAGAACTAAACATCATACTCAAAAAGATTCCAGCAGGTCTTGCAACAAACATTAACCAAAATGCAATAATCAATCCAGAAAGTGCAATTTCAGGAAGTTCAGATGGAAATACAAGAAGTCCTAAAGCTAAAAAGACTGTGATTTGCATAATCCAAGATAAACCATCGTGAAATCCGATTAGATTTTTTTTATGGACAAACTCTTTTGTATTTGCAACAATTCCTGCTAAATAAACAGCTAAAAATCCATTTCCTCCTAAAAGAGAAGTAGATGAAAATAGAAGTAAAACCCAACCAATTGTTAAAACAGGATAAAGCCCATAAAAACTCAAATGGATTCTATTTAATATTTGAGGTAATAATATTCCAAAAATATAACCTAAGACTCCACCAATTAAAAATTGTAAAAAGAATTTAAAAATCCATTCACCAACACTTGAACTTTCTGGTAACATCAAAATTTGTAAAATAGCAACTGTTAAAAAGATTGCCATTGGGTCATTACTTCCTGATTCAAGTTCTAAAAGTGGAGATAGTTTTTTCTTTAAAGAGATTCCTTTTGCTCTTAATATAGCAAAAACAGCAGCTGCATCAGTTGAAGAGATAATTGCTCCTACAAGTAAAGATTCTAAAAAAGTAAAATTTAAAACATAATAGACACAAATAGCAGCAAAAAATGCAGTAAAAAAGACCCCAAAAGTTGCCAGAACTAAACCATCTTTTAAAACTGGTTTTATACTTTTCCAAGCAGTATCCAAACCACCTCCAAAAAGAATAAAAATCAAAGCTAAAGTTCCAATATTTTGGGCAAGTTTTACATCATCAAAATGAATTCCTAAAATTCCATCAGAACCAGCAAGCATTCCAAGTCCTAAAAATATAAAAAGTGATGGAATTCCAAATTTATTTGATAATTTACTTGCAACTACACTTAAAAGCATTAAAAAAGCTGCAACTAATAGATATAATTCAATTGTTTCCATAAAATCCTTTTCTATTTTTTTAAATTAGTGATTATACTATAACTCATAACAGTAATCATCGGAAACACAGATGCAAAAGCGATAAGACCAAATCCATCTAGTAAAATATTTCTTCCTTCTATATTTGTGGCTAAAAATATTCCAAAAGCTGTAACAATAGGAACAGTTATTTCAGAAGTTGTAACACCACCTAAATCAAAAGAAAAAGCAACTATTTGTTTTGGTGCAAATATAGTTAAAATTACAACTATACTATAAAGCATTGTTATTAATAACCAAATATTATAACCATTAACTATTTTATAAGCTCCAAATAAAATACCAAATCCAACACCAATAGCAACAAGTAATCTAATCATAGTAACATTTAATCTAACATCTGACATTTTATCTGCTTGTTTTATAACAGCAACCAAAGCAGGTTCTGCCATTGTTGTTCCAAAACCAATTAAAAAAGCAAATAAATAGATAAAAAATACATTATTCATTTGAACTAAATTAACAGCTATTGATTCTCCTATAGGGAAAAGTCCTAGTTTAATTCCAACTATAAATCCATATAAACCTATAATTAAAAATATAAATCCAAAGATAATACCTGAAACATTTGCCAAAGGTTTTTTAATAACTAAATATTGAAAAATCAAAATAGTACCTATAATAGGAACTAAATTTAAAAAAGTTTTAAATAAATCACTAATTACTTTAATTATTGTGAAACCATTTTCATAATGTGCTTCATCTTCCACCTTTGAAACAAATTCTAAAGTCTGTGTTCCAAAATCACTCCCAAGAGCAAAAATTCCATAAAGTTGAATACTAATCATTGGAGTAATAGCAGCAAGTGCTACAAATCCAAAACCATCTTTTAAAACACTTCTTCCTTGTAAAGCAGAAGCTATTCCAATACCTAAAGCTACAATCAAAGGAACGGTTGCAACATTTGTTGCAACTCCACCTGAATCATAAGCAAGTCCAATAATAGCTGGTGGAGTAAAATATGTTATTACTAAAACAATTACATATCCAGTTAAAATAATAATTGCTATATTCCAACCTAAAATTGTTCTAACTATTCCAAAAGCTGTAATTAATCCAACACTTGTAGCAATTATTAATCTTAAAGTCAAAGGGTCTAACGTTCCATTTGTTATCTCTCCTGCTTGGGAAGCAACAGCTATAATTGCAGGTTCTGCAATAGAAGCACTAAAACCTAATGCAAAACCAAAAAGAGCGAATAAAAATATAGATTTTCTTTCTAAAAATTCACTTGAAAGATTATTTCCTAAAGGGAAAATCCCTATTTCTAAACCCATTAAAAAGAATGTAACGCCAACAATTACAATAAAAAAACCAATACAAATTGAGATTACATTTTCAGGAACACTTTGAAATACAAAAAGTTGAAAACCAATAATAATAAGAAGAATAGGAACTAAGTTTACAGCTGATTCGACAAAGGTGTGTCTAAACTGCCTTATTAACTCATTCACATTTTACTCCACCCAAGTCATTAAATAGTGTGTTAAATCAGTGATTGATAAAACTCCTAAAAGTTCATTATTATCAGTTACAACAACTCTTTTTATATTGTGTTCAATCATTATCTTTGCTGCATATTTTACATCTATTTTTGAAGAGACACTAAACGCTGGTTTTTTATATAAATCATAAACATTTAATAACTCAATATCACCATCTTCTGCAACTATTGCTTTTAAAATTTGTGTATTTGTAATCAAACCATAAGCATCTGATGGTGAATTTTTTTCAACAACCAATGATTTCAGATTTTTCTCTTTCATAAGTTGTAAAGCCTCTTTTAAAGTGGCATAAGGTTTTATTGTTGTTACATTTTTTTTCATCAGTTGTTCAACTAACATATTATTTCCTTATAAATCATCTTCTTTTTTTATTGTATCTTCAAACTTTTTTAACACTTCTCTATCAAGTCCAACAATATGAGCAATTGGAATTGTAAAAGCCAAACAATCCGTTTTATTATTTAAAATCTCTTTATTTAAAGCTTTTAAAACTTTTTTTGATAGCTTCTCTTCCAAAGCATAAATAATAACAGTTTGATTTCCCTCAAAAGTAAGGGAAAAAAAGCTTTTTACACCAGAGCTACTTCCCCTTGCTTGTATTATAGTTGCACCATCTGCACCTGCTTCTTTTGCTACTTCTTTTAAAGTATCTTCATATTGTGCAGATGTTATTACTATTAAAGTAACAAATTTCATGCTATTTCATCCTCATCAATTCTATAAATAATTACATCTTTTGTTGAGTGCTCAAGTAAATCAAAAGAGAAAATACTAAGACTTGTTCCAACTGAAAGACTTAATAAATCAATTGTTTTATATTCAATAGATTCATCAACCATTGATTTTATATCTATATATTTTTTAGTTTTTACAAATAACTTTGTCTCTTTTGGAATTTCTAAACTCTTAACAAAATTACCTAAATCTTTTTGTGCCTCTTGTTCATAAAAATCTACAAAATCGTGAGCCTCTTCATCATTAAAACCATATAATTTAACTCTATCTTCAAAAAATGCTTTATAGTAGTGTTCAATATGAAAATTTGCTTCTGGGAACATTGTTGTTAAATACTCTATATTTTTTTTTGAAGCCTTTGATAAATCTGTAGGTATTAAGATATTTTTATATATTGGTTTATCTTCTGTTTTTACAACTAAAACAGGTAGCTCTACTTTTCTAATAATTGAACTTAAATTTGAACCATTAAAAATATCTTCAAACAAAGTTCTCTCTCTTTTAAATCCTACAATCACTAATGAAATATTATTTTCTTTAATATGTTCTTTTACAGTTTTTATAAAATCACCGCATTTTGAAAAAACTTTTGCTTCATCTTTATAAATTGATTTTAAAATCTCTTTACTGTTATTTAAAGAACACTCTGTTTTTTCTTTAAAAAACTTTAAAAAAGATTCATCTTCTACATGAAGTACATCCATTTCATTTTCATATTTTTTTGCTAAAAATATAGCCTTTTGAGCAACTATTTTAGTAAAGTCTTTAAGATCACTTAAGACTAATATTCTATTTTTATTCATTATGCACCCCTATATTATTTAATTATTATATTTTAAAATAAAATAGTTAACCAAAAGTTATTAATATTTTTTATTACAATTTGCAATAAAATTAATCCAAAAAAAAATTCTTCACTATAATTTGTTTAATATTAAAAACTCAAGGTATAAAATGAATATTTGTGGAATTGAATTAAAAGCTAATAATGTGATTTTAGTTATATTAAAAAATGGTAGTTATATAGAAACAAAAATTAAAAAAATTATAGTTGAAGATGATGAAAAACAAGAAGATATTAGAAAATTTTGTAATGAATTTTTAGATTTTTTACAAAAAAATGAAATAGAAAAAGTATTTATAAAAAAACGAGCAAAAAAAGGTGCTTTTTCAGGTGGTGCAGTTACCTTTAAAATTGAAGGATTGATTCAACTAAATCCATTTTGTTCTGTTGATTTAGTTTCAGCTCAAACAATAAGCTCTTTTGAAAAGAAAAATCAAATAGAGTTTCCAAAAGAGTTAAAAAAATATCAAGAACAAGCTTATTTAACAGCTCTTTGTAATATCTAAACTAAAAGACTAACCTAAAAGGTTTATCTTTTATTATGATGCATTACAAATTGGTTCTATTTCAACTCTAATTGATTTAAACTTAGCAGTCATAATCAATTCATCAGCTTCATCACCAAAAATATAATTTACTTTTGATGCAGCGTGGTGGAATGTTGTAAACAAAGTTCCAGGTTTTATAGTTTTCACAAATTTTACAGGTAAAATTGCTGTTTCACCATATTGTGTTCTCATTATGATTTCATTACTTCCAATTCTATCTTTATCTTCAATTGAAGCTAAAACCACATCTTTATCATATTTTGAATTTAACGGTTCACATCTTTTTGTTTGGGCTGCGTTGTTGTATTGAACAATAGTTCTTCCAGTTGTTAAATAGAACTCATTTGAAGCGAACTCTTCTTTGTTTACTAACTTTTTGATTTGCTCTCTTAATTGATATTGATGATAATGGAAAGTTCCTTTTCCATCATTTGTTCTAAATCCATCAACATGTAAAATTGGAGTATCCTCTTTTTTTATAGGCCAAAGCATTCCTCTATTTCTATTTTTTGATAACTTATGATAAGTTGCCCCTGAAAATCTACTTCCAACAGCTTCTTTTGTTTCATTCCAAACATCTTCACTATCTTTATAGTTAAACTCACCATTAATTTTATTTTCAATATCCCTTAAAACTTCCCAATCATCAGGCATATCACAATCTACAAGAGGTTGAGAAAGATGAAGTCTTCTCATGGCATTTACATAAACACCTGTTTTTTCATAGGCTGATTTTACTCCAAAAATAATATCTGCCATTTTTGTGATTTCATTCATAAATAGTTCATTTGAAATGATTAGTTCTAAATTTTCTAAACCTTTATGAACTTTGTTTTGATTTGGATGAATATGAGCAATATCTTCACCCATTACATACATAGCTTTTACATTTCCTACTATCATCTCTTCAATTAACTGTGGAGTCATCAAACCTATCTCTTTTGGAGTTGTATAATCAGGTCCAAAATATGGTAAACAGCCCGTATCACATGCTCCTTGAACATTATTTTGACCCCTTAAAGGCATAAGTCCAGTTCCTGTTTTTCCTATATTTCCAGTTAACATCGCAAGATGAGTTATTGCCATTACAGCGTAACTTCCATCAAGATGTTCAGTAATTCCTAATCCCCAAAAAAACATCGATTTTTTTGTAGCATAAGCTCTTGCAACAAGAGGAATTTGTTCAGCTAAAGACTCATAACCTTCTATATTTTTCATATATTGTGGATTTGCAAAAGGGTCATTTAAAATTGAGTTTTTGTACTCTTCAAAACCATGACTTCTTTCATCTATGAACTCTTTGTTATATAAATTTTCACTCAAAATCACATAAGCCATCATATTTAAAACTAAAAGATTTGCTTCATAAGGGATGATTAGTTGTTCACCAAATTTTGAAAGTTGAATTTGTCTTACATCAATAACTGTTAAAGTTGCTGTTTTGTCCCTAACAGCTTTGATGATTCTATTTGCCACTATTGGGTGAGCTTCTGTTGTATTTGAACCCATTACTATAATATTTTCAGTTTGAAAAATATCATCAAAAGGATTAGTCGCAGCTCCCTCACCAATAGTTGTTCTCATACCTTTTAACGATGGGGAATGGCAAACCCTAGCGCAGTTATCAACATGTGGAGAATCCATAGCCTCTCTTACAAATTTTTGGAACATATAAGAACTTTCACATGAAGTTCTAGCTCCTCCCATTCCACAAAAAGCGTGTCTTCCATATTTTTCTTTTATATCCATTAGTTTCCAAGCTGCTAATGAAGTAGCAAACTCATAAGGAGCTTCATAATAAAACTCATCAAACTCTTTTAGAGTTTTAGCTCTAGCTTTTAATTCCCGTGGAAGTTCTTCCATATTTTTTTCAATAAAAGCTTTTTTTACCCTTGAATTTCGTATTCTTTGGGGTGAATCAACAAAGCCAAAACCTTGAGCACCCTTTATACAAAGTTTACCTTGAGAAACATAACCATCGTTTTGAGCATAAATTTTTATGATTTTATTATCTTCAACCTGAGCAGTAATATCACATCCAGTACCACAATAAGTACAAACAGAATTTATATCAGAGCTATGATGCATTAACAATCTCCAACGTTAGATTTATTTAAAGTACAAGATTTTATCTAAAATATCTTTATGTAAAATCAAAAAACAAAAGCTATATCTCTAATTCCAATGTTATAAAAATTTACTTTTACTCCATCACTATCAACAACGCTATATGAAATAATCAATTCATTTGGATTTTCTATTGTTTCATTAAGTTCAACAAACTTTACATATTTATCATAATCTATGATGCTATAAACAAATTTTTCATTATCAATATATTTTTCATAAACTTCTTTATATTTATCTCTGTCATATTTATCATAAAAATTCTTTTTATACATCAATTCACAATATGAATCTTTCTTAAAATTTTTTGATGAATATTCAAGATAATCATCAGCAATTATATCTTGTAAAGTTTCATGTATTTCAAAAAGATTATATTTTTTATATCCATTTTCATCTGAGATTAACGAGGTTGTTCTAATCATAAAATTGTTTCCTAATTTTTATTTTTATTCTAACATACAATAAATTTACATCTACTAATTTATATTTATGTATATTATTTTATATATTAAAAATTATTCTATTTGTATAATATATTTTTGATTTTATTTTGATTTTTTCAAACTAAAATTTTATAGATTTTTTAAAAAAATTATTTTTTCTATAAAAGCCTATTTTTTAGTATTTTAAAATATTTTTATTACATTTTGTATATATTATTTTAAATATTAAGAATTAATATTTTGTATAATATTTATTTTTATATAAAGTGCAAAAAATTTGATATTTTTCACTTTATATGTATTGATGATAAATTTGTCCCATACTGATGCCACCATCATTTGATGGAATATCAATATTAATATAAAATTCCCTACCCTGCTCTTCAAATTTATCAATTAAAATTTCAAGTAAAGTTTTATTTTGAAAAACTCCTCCACTTAAAACAACAGGTAAATTTTTATAAGAATTTGAAATTTCTAAAATAAGATTTACAATAGTATTTATGAATTTTGAACAAATTAAATTTTTATCATTTTCTTTTATAAGTTCTTTAATCATAAGTCTTAAATCTATTTCATTTTCATTTATTTCATAAGAATATGATGAAGTTATTGAACTATCATAGTTTTGCTCTATTTGTAAGCCAGTTTCACCCTCATAAGTTTGAGTATGTAAAATATCAGCAAAAGAGGAAATTGCATCAAATAAACGCCCTATAGAGCTACATAAAGGTGCATTTAACCCCTTTTGCCAAATTGTATAAAGCATTTTTATTTCTGTTTCTTTAAATGCCTTTACAGTAGGAATATCTAAAATTAAAATTTCTTCCAAAGAAAAAGTCTCAAATAAAAGACTCAGAGCAACTCTTTTTGGTTCTTTTACAGCCATTTCACCACCAAGTAACCTAAAATACTTGATATGTTTTATTCTCTTATAATCTTTTCTTGATGTAATTAATACTTCTCCACCCCAAATATTCCCATCATCTCCATAACCTGTTCCATCAAAAGCAAATCCTAAAACCTCTTTATCAAGTCTATTTTCAGCCATAACTGAAAGAATATGAGCATAATGATGTTGTATTTGAACCAATTTGATATTTGGATTTTTTTCTTTTAATTTCAAAGCAAATTTAGTTGATTCATAATTTGGATGTTTATCACAAATTACAACTTCTGGTTCAAAATCATAAAAATTTTTAAAAGTATTTATTGTTCTTTCAAAATATTCAACTGCTTCTATAGAGTTCAAATCTCCAATATGAGGAGATAAAATTAAATTATTTTCAAAGGCTAAAGAGATAGTAGATTTTTGATTTGCACCTAAAGATAAAATCTTTTTATCAACATTTTTATCTAATTTTATTGCAGTTGGAGCATAACCTCTAGCATTTCTTAATTTTATATTATATTTTTTAACAACTTGTATAATAGAATCATCACATGCATTTATAATTTCTCTATTAAAATCTAAAATAAAATCAACAACATCAATTAACTTCTCAAAAATCTCTTCTTTTGACCTAATTATTGGTTCATCTTTAAGATTCGCACTTGTTGCAACAAGTGGTTTATTTATATATCTAAATAACAAATGGTGTAAAGGTGTATAAGCTATAAAGCATCCTAATTTATTAACATTTGGTGCTATGTATTTTGATAAGGAGCTATTTTCTTTTTTGTTTACAAGAACAATTGGTTTCTCTTTAGAATTTAAAATCTTTTCTTCACTAATATTTATATTTGTATATTCTTTAATACTATTAATATTATTAAAAAGTAGCGCATATGGTTTTTTTGGTCTACTCTTAATAGTCCTTAATTTATTAACAATATTATCATTTGTTGCATCACATATTAAATGAAAACCACCCATTCCTTTAACAGCTATTATATAACCTTCATTTATTAAACTTGCTGTTTTTTCAATTGCTTCTATGTTGTTAGATATTTCCATATTTTTTTTATTATACAAAGTTGCATTTGGTCCACAAACTTCACAAGAAACTGGCTGTGCATGATATCTTCTATTTGTAGGATTTTCATACTCTTCTTGGCATTTTTTGCATAATTTAAACTCTCTCATAGAGGTATTTTCTCTATCATAAGGTACAGTTTTTATTATAGAATATCTAGGACCACAATTTGTACAATTTGTTAAACAATAATTATATCTATAATTAGACATATCGTTGATTTCATTGATACAATCTTCACATATTGACATATCAGGAGAGATTATTGTAGTTTTATTATTTGAGCTTGAACTCTCTATTATTTCAAAGTTCTTATACTCTTCTTTTTTAATTATTTTTTCAATTTTTATTGAATCTATTTTTGCTAAAACGGGAGGATTTAATTTTAATTCATTTATAAAATTTTCTATATCTTCTTCTTTTGCATAAAGAAAAATATTTACACCTTTTTCGTCATTATTAACCCAACCTTTTATATTATGTTTTATCGCTAGATTATATATAAAAGGACGAAAACCTACCCCTTGAACTATACCTGTAACTTCTATTTTTAAATTTATCATCACTTCACTTTTTGTACAATTTTAAAACTATACCTATTTTTGAATGACAAACTCTTTATTGTAATAGATTTTAAAACTCTTTGTTATACTTTTTTCCACTAAAAAATTGAACTTATCATTAGTAAACATATCTCCACATAAACTAACTCCTGTTATGCCATAAACACTATTTATATTCTCTATCTCTTTTCCTATAAAATTTGCTAAGCTTTCCATAAATCCTAAAGATATTATTCTTTCATCAACACCTTTAAGTTTTAAACTTATTGCCGTTTTAAACAGTGCTAAATAATCAAATTTTCTATGAAAAATCTTTTTTGAATCAAGAAGTTTATAGTCAAGTTTTGAACCCTTTTCAAGGGAACTTTTTGTTACATTTTCTAAAATCTCATTTTTAAAATTTAAAACTACTTTTGCTATTTGAAAATATGTATAAAAAGAGTTATTTGAAAAAGAGATTGAACTATTTAAAGCTATTTTATAATCTTGTGGAAATTTTTCTTTATAACTTGAAATAAGCTTTTTACCACTAGGTTTATTTTCTATTCCTTCAAATATCTCTTTTATAGAATTTGGTATATACAATGGCTCTATAATATCAACTAATCCATCTATTTTTTCAGAATAATAACTTATCCCATCGCTATTTTTACAACTTATATAAAAGTTTAGTATAGACTCTTTAAAAAGATTATTCTCCCATAAAACAGTCATAAATTGAGCTTTATTTTTCTCTTTAAATTTTTCAAATACTAAATCTAACTTTTTTGGATAAGAATTTGATTCCAAAATCAATTTTTTATTATCAAAACATTTGATTTTTGGAATATCTATATAAATATCTTTTTTACATTTTACATCTAAAAAATAGTCAAACTCACCATTTTCTTCAATATTTAGAAAATTTATCTCATATTTTTCTAACTCTTTTGACAATAAAAATAAAGTTAAATCATTTGAAAATCTGATATTAATTTTCTCTTTTTTTATACTATTTTTTTGTTTATAACTCTCATTTATTTCAAAATCAATAGATGGCTTTTCTACGCTTGATAAAACCTCTATTTCTGCCTTTTTTTCAATAACTAGAGTATTAATATTTTTTAGATTTGTTACTAATAGTTTTGAACTATTTTCAATATTTTTTAGTTTTGAAAAGATAAATATTCCACTTAATGTTTTTATTTTTATCTTTTTATCTTCATTTATCAATAAAGCAAGTTTTTCAAATAATATTTTATTTGAAGCTATCTCTTTTTTTTCAAAAATAAATTTTGCTTCTTCAAATCCTGTACAGTTTTTACAAGATTTAAAAGCATTGTAATACTCTTTATTTCCCTCTTCTTCTACTTCTTTTAAACAAGTCTGACAAAAGGGGATTTTTTTCTCTTCAAATAAAGAAATTGAACTTTTATTAGGAAGTTCTTTAACCATTGCTTCTCTCTTTTATGAATAAGTATTCACTTTTTTATTAAAAGCATTCTATAATCTTTTAGGTTAAATTTTCTTGACTAAATGAATAAAGATTCATTTTATAAAAAAAGTTAAATAAGGTTTTATAAAAACCTTATTTATATTTCAAGTCCAAAATAGTATTTTACTAAGTAACCTATCATAAATGAAATTATTGCAACTCCAAAGGTAATTGCTGACATTTGAAGAACTCTTTTAGTAAAACTTAAATCTTTTGCTACACTAATATAAAAATTGTAAGAAAGAATAGCTATAAATGCACCAATAAACATCATTATCAATGATTCAATCATTGAATCAAATATAAAAAATGGCACAACTAAAATTGCAGTTGTCAAAATATAAGAAACACCCGTATAAAGAGAATAAATTAAAGGATTTATATCTTCACTTGGATTCTCTTTTGCTTCAAGATAAGCTGAACCAGCCATTGATAAAGAAGCAGCTATTCCCATAATTAATCCTGTTAATCCAACAACTAAACTTTTATCGAAAGCTAAAGCAATTCCACTTAATGTTCCAGTTAATTCAACTAAAGCATCATTCATTCCTAAAACTATAGCTCCTGCATATAAAAGCTTTTTATCATTTAACATATCAATAAGTTCAAACTCGTGTTCTGTTTCTTGTTTATAAATTTTTTTTGATTCAGGATAAATTTCAAAAAGCTCTTTATAAAACTCTTCAGCTCCCGCTTCTCTTTTTTCTAAAGATTTCAAAGCAAATGAAGTTCCAAAAACTTTTACTAAAACAATAAACCATAAAACTACAAATCTTTGAGCTTTTATCTCTTTATTTGTAATTTTTACCCAAAAATCATAATGTGCTTTTTCTTCTCTTGCTATTTTTTCAAAGATTTTTTTATTGTTTTCATCATCTTGATAAGTTGCTAAAACTTTATAAATAGTATGGTCATTTATCTCATTTTGTTGTTGTCTAAGTGCTTTTTTTAAGTTTTGTGTGTCAAATGCAGTATCCATAATATTTCCTTTTCTATTTCATAATTATCATATTACTACAATAATTATGAAAAAAGAATATTAAAAGATAAATTTTATTATTAATAATCTAAAGGATACTCTTTTGGAAGGATAAGATTGTAAGTTTTACTTAGAGCTTTTGTAGTTTTTGAAAGTAAAATAGTATTTGCAAACATATTTCCACATAAAACAACATCATTTGCTTTTATCTCTTTTGCTATTTCATTTACATAATTACTAATAAATTCACTCAAACTCTCATAAAATGAGTAAATCAAAGTAATATTATCTACATCAGCCATTTTATAAGCCATAATAGATTGTACTATTTTTCTATAATCTAAATAATTTGTTCCATTAAAACTTATAAGTTTCATATCTATTTGAATACCACTTGATAAACTTGAATATAAAGCTGTATCTTCAAACTCTTTTGAACCATTTACTCCTAAAACTATTGCACATAAATTTATAATTGATTCAAAACCATTAGCATTTGCAGGAACATCTTTTTCTAATACTTTTGGAAATTTTTTAGAAAAATTAGTAATTAATCTTGCACAATGTTCATCAATATCAGCTATTTCTTCAAAACAATTTTTAATACTATTATGAATATTTGGTATTTCAATAATCTGTTTTATTCCTTTTGTTGGTATATTTATTGAAATAGAACTATTTTTTGAATTTAAAGAAAAATATACTCCAATAGTTGGAATTAATCTTTTTGCAGTTTGAGCTAGAATTGCTTTATAAACTCCACCATTTGCGTCAAAATACTCTTTTGAACTATTGAATTTTTGTCTTGCTATAAAATCATATTTTGGAAATAAACCTTTATCTCCTGAGATTATAATATTTTGGTCTTTTGTATATGTAACTTTTAATCCATCTTGATAAACTTCATCATTTACATATAAAATATAGTTTATATTATTCTCTTTTAAAGCTCTTGCAAATAAAACTACTTCTTTATCATCAGGAATTTTTGCATAAATAAAGTTTGTTGAACTAAACTCTTTATTTATATTTTTAAGGGCTTTAAATTTAAGTTTTACAAGTGGACGTTCTATTGAACATAAAAGTTGAAAATCTTTCATATTCAAATCAAAAAGCTCATCTAATTTTGACACATCAGTAATAAGAAGTTTAACTTCAAAACCTCTTTTTTCAAAATCTTCTCTTATGCTTTTATTTGGTAAAAAGTAATCTTTTAAACCATTATGAGTTTCAAATCTTGAGATTTCTCCCTTTGAAATTTTTACAATATCATTTAAAAAGTCAATATTATTCTCTTCTATAATTTTTTTAATTTCATCATTTGTAAGTAAATGAAGATTTTGTTTTATTTCAAAATCTTCCAACTCTTCTAAACTCTCATCATAACTTTCAACTACATAAGAGTTTCCAATAAAAATAGAAACAGGAAGTTTTTGTTCTAAAAGAGCAAAAAAACTCTCTATATTTTGAGCTGTTTCTTCTAAAATAATTAATATAAAACCTTTGTATTGTTTGCAAACAGCATTTACATTTGCCTCTTTTATTAAAGAGTTTATAATATATTTAAAATATAAATTTGTTGTATTAAATTCTATTTTATAGATTAATTGCATGTGTGAAATCTTCCTCATTTGGGATTCTAGTTAAATGTTCTCCATTATAACTTCCTATCATACTTTTTACAACATCACTAATTTTTATATTATTTACTCTTGTAGCTTTTATTCCTAAAGATTCTATCTCTTTAATTCCATTTAAAATAAACTCTTCAAATTTAT
This sequence comes from Arcobacter ellisii, assembly GCF_003544915.1. Lineage (NCBI taxonomy): Bacteria > Pseudomonadati > Campylobacterota > Epsilonproteobacteria > Campylobacterales > Arcobacteraceae > Arcobacter > Arcobacter ellisii. The sequence goes on from NZ_CP032097.1 coordinate 1,761,087, forward strand.
CTTCCATCTCTTTTGTAAGACCTATTTCAACACTTTCAATATCTTTTGGAATTATTCCAATAATTGTCACATTTGCATGAGAATCTAAAACTGAAACTATCTCTAACATCTCTACAATTTCAACTTCGTGAGCTGTTTTTCTATAATTTCCAAGCCCTAAAAGAACATCACTTGGAAGTCTATAAATACCTCCAACAGTATCCTCAATAGAAACTGTATCTAAAATAATAACATTGTCATACTCTTGAAAATATGCCATTAGTTTAAAACCTAATGTTCCACCATCAATAATCTCTAAAGTTTTATCATCAAACTCATAATTTTGTTTAATATATTCACTTGCATAAATTCCTATGCCTTCATCTTTGAAAAGCATATTTCCAACACCAACAACAATATTTTTTTTCATAAAATTACACCCTTTATAACTCTTTTATAAATTTAGTAATTAAACTTATAAAAAAGTTAATAAGACTAAGCTTTGAAGCTTAGCCTTATTTCTCTTCTTTTTCTCTTACGAATTTACTTCCACCAATAACAATAGCGATATCACCCTCTTTCCAGAAAATTGTTCGCCAAATTTGGTAATAAATATGACACATAACCCAAACTAAAATTAAATACATTGATGTATGATGAGCCATTCTAACTCCCATATTTCCACCAAAAACATCTAATGTCCAGTCTGTTGCAATATGAAGCATTGCTGGCCACCAAGCTCCAATAGAACTATGTCCTGATGCTAATCCATGAACATATAATTGAAGTCCAGTAAATAACATAAATACAAGTAATAAATGGAATATTGTAAAAAATACAATATTATAACTATCACTATGGCTTGAATCAAATTTCTTTCTTCTATTAAAAGTAATTAGATTTAAAAATACTTCAAAAAACTCTTTTATATTTTTTCCTGTTGGAATCAATTTTTTATATGGTTTTTCAAATCTTGAAAAGAAATATAAATAACCAATTAAAATAGCAGTTACATCAAATATAATTGCAACAATAAAATGTCCCCATCTATTCCAAGCCATTACATACTTATCCACTGCTGGATCAGCTATAAATGTTTGATAATATGGATGACCTATATATAAACCGGTTATAACAGCAACTACCATACATATAGCATTAAGCCAATGTATGATTCTCATAGTTCCTGTCATTCTTTTAACCTCTTTAATTTTAGGCACGGCTAGTTCCTCCGATTGGATCTACTTTATAAACTCCTAACTCTTTACCGTTAGTATCAATAATATGCACAGCACAAGCAATACAAGGGTCAAAACTATGAACAGTTCTTAAGATTTCAAGTGGTTGGTCTGGATTTGCTACTTTTGTACCAACAAGTGATGCTTCATAAGCCCCCATTCTTCCTTTATAATCTCTTGGAGCTGCATTCCAAGTTGATGGAACAACAGCTTGATAATTTACTACTTTTCCATCTTTAATTTTAATCCAGTGACCTAACCCACCTCTTGGAGCTTCTGCCATTCCAAAACCTTGACAATCTTTTGAAACAGAATCAAAATTAAATTCTGTCCAAGTTGATAAATCACCATGTGCAACATTTGAAGCTAACTCATCAACCCATTCCATCATAACATCACACATAAGTTCTGTTTCAATAGCACGCGCTGCTGTTCTTCCAACTGTTGAGAATAAAACTTTTGTTGGTAAATTTCCATTTTTTAAGAATGTTGTTACATATTTAGAAATTCTTTCATCACCCTTTGCAACTCCAACTATCATTCTTGCTAATGGTCCAACTTCCATTCTTTCATCATCATAAAGTGGAGATTTAATCCAAGAGTATTTTTTAGTTGTATCTAAATAAGCTACATTATTCTCTTTTTTACCAAATCCTGTATAGTTTGGTTTTGTAACTCCATCAAATGGATGCAGATTTGTATTTCCCTCATACCAAGCATGAGTTACGTCTTCTGTAATTTTTGTTTGGTCAATTTCAAAAACTTTTGTTAAATCTCTATTTTTTACAATTCCTGATGGGAAAAGTTTTGAAGACTCATAAAATGGTAAGTCATCTAATCTAAAGTCACCATAAGACATATAGTTTCCTAAACCACCACCAATTCCTTCTAAAGCTTCATCCGCATACATAGTTCCAGCCATATAAACATCTGGTAAATATGCTTCTTTAGTGAACTTTTGACCTCTTTTTAAGATTTGTTTAAATTCTGCAATTCTTGCAGGATTTTTAATATCTTGAACACAAGTTACTCCACCAACAACAAAAGATTGTGGATGTGGATTTTTACCACCAAAAATAGCCATCATTTTTGCTAAATCTCTTTGTAATTCAAGTGCATCTAAATAGTGAGAAAGTCCGATTAAGTTTTGCTCAGGAGTTAGTTTAAACCCTTTTGAACCCCAATATGCATTTCCAAAAATTCCAAGTCTTCCTTGTTTTACATATTTTGTAACTCTTTCTTGAACAGCTGCATACACATCTTCATTTGCATTCCATGGTCTTTGACCTGAAACTTTTGCCCATTTTTGAGCCTCTAAAACTGTTGCTTTTGGGTCAGCTTTTAAAGCTTCTGTTATATCAACCCAGTCAAGAGCGTGTAAATGATAGAAGTGAACAATATGGTCATGTACATATAATGCACCTTGGATTAGATTTCTAACAAGTCTTGCATTTTTTGGAATTGTGATATTAAAAGCATGTTCAACAGCTTCAATACTTCTTTGATAGTGAGTTCCTGTACAAACTCCACAAATTCTCATAGCTAAAAGTCCACAATCTCTTGGGTCTCTTCCTTTTAAAATCTCCTCAATTCCCCTAAACATAGTTGAAGAAGAGTAAGCATCTGTAACAACATTGTTTTCATCAATGATTGCTTCAATTCTAAGATGTCCTTCTATCCTTGTAATTGGGTCAATTACTAAATGTTTTTGTGCCATTATTTTTCTTCTCCTTCATTTGATTTTTTCCCAGCAACTACAGATGCAACAGCATGAACTCCAATACCAACAGCCGTTGCTGTTAATAATCCAAGTCCAAACTCATCAACTGTTTTTTCAACTCCACCAGTTGGAGCTTTTATTTTTGCAGTTGCCATTGGTCTTTCATAAGCATATTTATCCCAGAAATCTGGCTCAGAACATCCAATACATCCTCTTCCAACTCCAATAGGCCAGTTTGTACCTTCGTTATATCTAATGATTGAGCAGTTATTAAATGTCATAGGACCTTTACAACCAACTTTATATAAACACCAGTTGTTTTTAGCTCCTTCATCTCCCCACTCTTCAACAAATTCACCAGCATCAAAATGAGCTCTTCTTTCACAGTTATCGTGAATTCTATAACCAAATGCAAATTTAGGTCTTAAAAGTGAATCAAGCTCAGGAACTTGACCAGTTAATACATAATGTAAAATAACTCCAACCATATTAGCTGGATTTGCAGGACATGCAGGAATATTAATAATTGGTTTACCTTTTACTATATCCATAACACCAACAGCACCAGTTGGATTAGGTGCAGCAGCAGGGATTCCACCAAATGTAGCACAAGTACCAACAGCTACAACAGCTGCTGCATCTTTTGCCATTCTTACAAGGTGGTCATGGAAAGTTTCACCCATAGCACCAATAGTTCCATACTGACCATTCATAGCCATAGGAATAGCACCCTCAACAAATAATAAATATTTACCTTTGAAATGATGAACAGCATCTTCAAGTTGTTTATCAGCATCAAATCCAGCTGCCGCTTGAAGTGTTTCGTGGAACTCTAAACTTAAAACATCAAATAACAAATCATCAACTGTAGGAGCACTACTTCTTAAAAGTGCTTCTGAGTTTCCTGCACAATCTTGTAACTCTATCCAAATAACTGGAACTCTATTCATAAGTTCTGTTGCTTCTGCAACAAGTGGAGCAAACATAGGAGGAAGCATAAGTGTAGCTGTTGTTGCACTAACCCACTTCATAAAATCTCTTCTATTTATTCCTTCACTCTCAATTATATCCATCATATCAATATCTTTAAGAGGTTCTTGAGCTCTTAAATCTTTTAATCTTTGTTTAGTTTTCTCAAATAAAGAGTTATAATAAACTTCACCTTTATTTGTTTCAACTCGCCCTGACTTTTGGGTAAAAAATTTTTTTACCATCTGTGTTGAATCAATCATAGTTTTGCTCCTTAAAATGAATATTCATTTACTTTAATGTAAAGTAACAATAAGAAACTTAGGTCTTACTTAATAAAGATTACTAAAGAGTAGCATTAAAATAACAATTTGATTTTTGTAAGAATATTTGAAGTTATTATCTTTGATTTTATGGTATTTCTTTGTTTTTTCTGTTCCTATTTTACATAAGTGAGATATTAATTCAGTTTTTTTTAACTCTGTTACTAATATACACTATTTTTGAATGAACGTTCACTAATGTGTTGTACAAACAGAACAGACGTCAAAACTTCTCAAAATAATTTTCGCAATATCAATTGATGGTGCTCCAATTATTGCATTTTCTGCAATCCCTTTTTGTTTTTTATTTTGAGGACCTAAGTTCCAAACTGTAGGAGTTATTACATCATAAGATTTTATTTTTCCTTTTTCTATCTTCACATTATGATATAAAGAACCTCTTGTTGCTTCAATTGCAGATTTTCCATTTGCTTTTTCAATATCAAGTAATGAAATTTTGGGTTTAATATATGATTCTTCAGAAATATTTACTTTTGAAATCAATGATTTTGTATCATCAATTAAAAATGCAAGTTCATCCATTCTTGCCATCACTCTTGTAAATACACTATCAGATAGATTTTTATGTATCTCTTTTATAAATTTTCTATTTGAGATAATTGCTCTTGATAAAGGACCTGTTTCATAAAAATTATCATTATAAGATACTGATTTACTCCAAGTATGTTTTTTATCACTATTATTTTCTTGATTCAATAAAAAAGTAAACTCTTCATTTTCATTTATTTTTGATAAATCAATTTTATTTACCAATTTTATTTTTATTTTCCCATTTTTAAATAGATTTGATTCGCCTAAAGTTATAAATCTATTATATGATTTTCCAAAATTATGCAGCTCATATTTAAAAGATAACTCTTTAAAATACCTCATATCTTTTTGAAGTTTTTCTATATCACTAAAACTATCAAATGCCAAATAGTTTTCTAAAGATAGACCTGAAATCTCTTTTTCAAAGAAATTTAAAGCAGTTTGTAAATAATTTTGCATAGTTACTAAATCCATTAAAGTTGGGTCACTCATAACTCCACCAGGAAGCATATAAGAACTATGTGGCCATTGCCCTCCAATTACAGCTAAAGCTTTTATTGTTTCACTAGCAGTTTTACAAGCTTCAAGCCATCTTTTTCCTTTTAAAGGTTCATAAATACCTAAATCATTTTTGTCAAGTTTAATAATATCAGGCATAATAAATAAATAAAACCATTTTATATGGGAATCAATAATCTCTATATTTAAACCAATTTGTCTTAAAAGTTTAGCTTTTTCTGAAATTTCAAGTTTTTCATTTATGTTTTCATATACATTTTCTAAAGCATCAACGGTAGCTTTTAAGTGAGCTTGTCCACAAATTCCACAAATTCTTGGAGTATAAATCAATGCATCTAAAGGTGATTTTCCTTCTAAAATATATTCAAATCCTCTAAAATTTAGAAAATCAATTCTTGCATCACTAATAATTCCATTATTCCAAAAACAGTTAAGTTTTGCTTCACCTTCAATTCTTTCTACTATATCTACTGTCTTCACTTTTATTCCATTAATTTTTTATGTAATCTATCTATTTTAAAAGTTTTTGCAACTCCACTTATAGTTAGATAAGCTCTTTTTGAAATTCCAAAAGGAACATCTTGTGGTATTCCCATATTTTTTTTCGTTTCAAGTAAATCTGTTCTTGGGAAATCAGCTTCTGTACAACCAATACAAGGCATTCCTACTCTTGTTTTTGAACTAATTTCATTCCAAAGAATTTTATTACATGAACTATGTGTCATAGGACCACGACATCCTTGATTATAAAACAGGCATCCCTCTTTTTGTCCAAATTCACCTTCAACTTTCCATTCAAAATACTCATTTCTTGTACAACCATGATGAGTTAAAGAACTATAAAGTTCTTTTGGACGTCCTTGTTCATCTAAAGAGATTTTTCCATAATTTTTTAAAATAAATAGTGTTTGAAATATCCACTCAGGATGAACAGGACAACCAGAAAGATTTATAATTTGATGTTCTAAATTATCTAAAATTGATTTTTTTAAAGATTTTTTTACACTTGAGATATCATTATGTTGAGTAAATTTTGCATGAATTCCACCAAAAGAGGCACATGAACCAACACAGATAATATATTTTGATTTTAAAGCTAATTTTTCTAATAAAGTTTTTGTAGAATTATTTGTTAGTGAAAATATATATTGATTTGAAGAAATTGACCCTTCAATTAGTAAAAAGTCTATTTTTTCTTCATTCTCTAAAATATCTTCAAGTGTTTTGTTAATTGTTAAACTTGGATGATAAATAAAATCGAAATTATTTAAGAATAATTCAAACCTATTTGAATTTGCACTCAATAAAGAGTGCGTATTTCCATTACAAGTTATTGCTTGAAACCATACAACTGTTGGTTTAGACTCACACATCATACTTTAATGCTCGATAAATATTATCAGCAACAGCATCTGAATAACTTAATAAATCTTTATCAAGTACATTCTCTCCACTTAAAAATGCAAATCCACCTAAACATCCCATAATCATACCAAATGCAGGGAAAAATTCTTGTTCTCTAAACTCTTTTTTTTGTGCACCATCATCAAGTAAAATCATAACTTCTGTTACAAACTCTCCAACACATAAAAAGCCTTCACAACCTTGTTTAAAAACTTCTCTGTTTGATAGATAAACTCTTAAAAAATACTCAATGATTTCAGGAGATTTTTGAACATTTTCTAAATATTTTTTTACAAATAGATATATTTTCTCTTTTGAAGAAATATCCATATTATTAACTTCTCTTAATTCATCAGCTAAAATATTTGTTGAATATTTTATTGCAAATTTAGCCAATTCCTCTTTTGAAGCAAAATAATTATACATATTTCCAACACTCATTTTCATTGCTTTTGCAATGTCTGGAATTGTAGTATTATAAAAACCTTTTTGAGAGAAAAGTTTTAAAGCATTTTCTATGATATTATTTTTTTTGTTTTCTTTTGACGCTGAAATGTTTTTTCCTTAAAAAAAATTTCTCTATGATAATACATTTTTAGTTAATAAAATATGAATTTTATAAAATATTTTCTTTATAGCTTCAATTAGAGTTTTTGAACTGCTATAAATTGTTTTTTCATTCTGTAGATTTCACACTCTTCATTTAAAAATTCTTCATAATCTAATAATTTAAAACTATCATCAAAAAAAGTTTTAAGTTCCTCTTTTTTTAATAAAAAGTCTGGATTAGATGATGGTTTTTCATTTATTTCATCTTCCATATAAGTTTCAATAAAAAGTATTCCATCAGTTTTTAGTGCATTTGAAAGTTTTGGAATTATGTTTCTATCTAAAAAATTTGTCATAACAATTAAATCATAACTATTTTTGGCTATTTCATACTCATCTAAATCTACAAGTTCACAACTAATATTTGAAAATCCTTTACTATTTAATACTTCAAGAGCAACTTTTGAAATATCTAAAGCAAGAACATCAAAACCTAATTTTGCAAGATATATTGAATTTCTTCCAACTCCACTTGCTACATCTAAAGCTTTTTTACCTTTGGTTTTTTCAACAATTTTGATTAATTTTTCACTTGGATTTCTATCCTCAGTTAATGAAGCCGTTTCTTGATATTTTTTATCCCATTTTATTTTATCATTTAGTGCCATATTAAATCTTTTTATTTATTTTAAAAGTAATAATAGCAAATTGAAAATTAAAATGAAAAGATTAAAAAAAGAGAAGAGATAAAAAAAGCTTAGGAAAATTCCTAAGCTTTAAAATTATCTTGAAGATACTAATGTAGTTAAATAGTCTGAAGAAACTTGGTGGAAGTTTAAGTATTTATAAACACCATCTTTGTTTGATTCATTAATTTTTTTAGAAACGATTTCCATATATTCTTCAACAGATGGTAATCTTCCTAATAATGCAGCAACAGCAGCAACTTCAGCAGAACCTAAATAAACTTTAGAGTTTTTACCTAATCTGTTATCGAAGTTTCTTGTAGATGTAGAGAATACTGTTGAACCTTCGCTTACTTGAGCTTGGTTACCCATACATAATGAACAACCTGGAATCTCAATTCTTGCCCCTGCAGCAGCAAATGCAGCATAGTATCCCTCTTCAGTTAATTGAGCTTCGTCCATTTTTGTAGGAGGTGCAACCCATAGTTTTGCTTTAGCAACACCTTCACCTTTTAATACTTCTCCTAAAGCTCTGAATAGACCGATATTAGTCATACAAGAACCTACGAATACTTCATCAATATTTTTTGGTCTTGACTCATCAGCTAAGATTTCAGATAAAGTAGCAACATCATCTGGATCGTTTGGACAAGCTAAGATTGGCTCTTTAATTTCATCTAAGTTAATTTCGATTGTAGCTAAATACTCAGCATCTGCATCTGGCTCTAATAATTGAGGGTTTTTAATCCACTCTTTCATTTTGTCAGCTCTTCTTTGTAAAGTTTTAGCGTCTTCGTAACCTTCTTCAATCATTTTTTCAATTAAAGCAATGTTTGAAGATAAATATTCAATAATTGGTTCTTTATTTAATTGAACAGAACAAGCAGCAGCTGATCTTTCTGCAGATGCATCTGATAATTCGAATGCTTGCTCAACTTTTAAATCTGGTAAACCTTGAATTTCAACAATTGTTCCAGCAAAAATGTTCTTTTTATTTTTCTTAGGAACAGTTAATAATCCTTGTTTAATTGCATAATATGGAATTGCATTTACTAAATCTCTTAAAGTAATTCCTGGTTGCATTTTTCCAGAGAATTTAACTAATACAGATTCTGGCATAGTTAAAGGCATCATACCTGTAACACCTGCGAATGCGATAAGACCTGATCCAGCTGGGAATGAAATACCAATTGGGAATCTTGTATGAGAATCTCCACCAGTTCCTACTGTATCTGGTAAACATAATCTATTTAACCATGAGTGAATAACACCGTCACCTGGCTTAAGTGTAACTCCACCTCTTGAGTTGATGAAATCTGGTAAAGTGTGTCTTAATTTAATGTCTGCTGGTTTTGGATAAGCAGCTGTGTGACAGAATGATTGCATAACCATATCAGCACCAAAAGATAATGCTGCAAGTTCTTTAATCTCATCTCTAGTCATTGGTCCAGTTGTATCTTGTGATCCAACAGTTGTAGCGATTGGCTCAACATACATACCTGGTTTAACACCTTCAACACCACAAGCTTTTCCAACCATTTTTTGTGCTTGAGTATAACCTTTACCATTGTTAGCTGGTTGCTCAGCAGCAATAAATGCAGTTGATGCACCTAATCCTAAAGCTTCTCTAGCTTTTGCAGTTAAACCTTTTCCAATAATTAAAGGAATTCTTCCACCTGCTCTCATTTCATCTGTTAATGTATTTGGAGCTAAAGTAAATTCAGAAACTACTGAACCACCTTTTAAAATTTGTCCTGCATATGGTTTAACAGTGATAACATCACCAGTTTCTAATGCATCAACATTTGCTTGAATTGGTAAACATCCTGAATCTTCTGCTGTATTGAAGAAAATTGGTGCAATAATAGAACCAATTACAACTCCACCTGTTCTTTTATTAGGAACACCTGGAATATCTCTTCCCATATGCCATTGAACAGAGTTGATTCCTGATTTTCTTGATGAACCAGTTCCAACAACATCACCAACGTATGCTAAAGGGTGACCTTTTTCTTTTAAAGAAGCCATCATTTCTAATGGTTTTTCCATTCTTGATTGTAACATTGCAGTTGCGTGTAATGGAATATCTGCTCTTGTAAATGCAACAGTTGCAGGAGATAAATCATCTGTATTTGTTTCACCAGGAATTTTATATACAGTTAATGTAATTTCTTCTTCTAAAGCTGGTTTATTTGTAAACCACTCAGCATTTGCCCAAGACTCAATAACTTCTTTAGCTTTTGCATTTCCAGCATCCATTAAAGCTTTTACATCATTGAATGAATTATAAACTAAGATAGTATTTTTTAATTGCTCAGCAGCAGCACCTGCAACTTCTGGGATTTTTAAAGCTTCAACTAATGGTGGTACATTATATCCACCCATCATTGTTCCTAAAATTTCAATTGCATCAGTTTTAGAAATAACTGAACAAGAAACATTTCCTTGAACAATATCATTTAAAAATGCAGCTTTTACATAAGCAGCATCATCAACACCTGGATTGATTTTATTTTTGAATAAATCTAATGCATATTCAGCTTCAACAACTGGATTAGCTTTTAATAATTCTACTAATTCAGCAACTTGCTCAGCAGTTAAAGGTAATGCAGGTAATCCACCTTCATTAAGTCTCTCTTGTGAATGTGCTTTATAGTTTGCTAATAAACTCATATATTATCTCCTCTTGATTTTAGAAAGTTGATATATTATATCACAAAGAAAAAAATAAGTATGTACAATTTTTGGAAAGAATTGTACAAGTTTTTATTTATGTAAACAAAAGTTACACTAAATCTTTATATTTATTTTAAATTAATTTTAAATATTCTAAAAATCATCTTTTTAAGCTTTTTTATTAAAATAAGTTTAAATTATACCCTCTATTCTTATGTACAAAAATTGTACATTGTTTTTATTATTTGTTCAATTGTTTTTTTGTATATTTTTATCATCAGATTAAGCTAGGAAAATAATAAAAAAATGATAAAAGAACTTGAACAAAAGCTACATAAAGAGATACCATTAACTAAATATATGAACTTAAAAATTTTAGATTATAATGAAAATAAGTTAATTACAACTGCCCCACTTGATGTAAATATAAATGATAAAGGAACTGCTTTTGGAGGAAGTTTAGCAACAATGACAATTATTTCTGCTTGGAGTATTTGCTACTTAATTTCAAAAGAATTAGGTTTTACTAGTAATAATATTGTTGTTATAAAAAATGAACACTCTTATAAAAAACCAGTAACTAAAGATATTGTTTGTTTTACAACAAAACCTTCAAAAGAAGAATTAGAAATATTAAAAGATAAACTTCTTACAAAAAAAAGTGCTTCAATAAAAATAAAATCACAAATAATTGAAGATGATGAAGTATGTGTAGATTTTATAGGATATTATGTAATTAAAATATAATATCCGCTACGGTAACTTTGTTTCTATTTTCATTTTTTGATTTATATAAAAGTTTGTCCACTTCATGGTAAAGAATAGATGGATTTACATCTTTTTTTAACTCTTTTATATTTCCTAAACCTACAGAAATTGTTAAATATTCATATGATGAATTTGAAGAAGCTTTTATTTTTAAATCTTCAACTTTTTTTCTCAAATTTTCCATTATTAAAATTGCATCATTAAAATCAATAACATCAAATAGTATTGCAAATTCTTCTCCACCTATTCTAAAAACATAATCAGTAGTTCTTAAAAAACTCTCTTTGAAAACTTTTCCTAATTGTTCTAAAACTAAATCACCTTTATAATGTCCAAAAGAGTCATTATAATCTTTGAAAAAATCTATATCGATTATTGCAAAACAAAATGAATGATTATATCGAATCGAAGAATTAACTTTTTCTTCTAAAATATCTTGAAAATATCGTCTATTATACAAACCTGTTAAAGAATCTGTAATTGATATTTCACTTAATAATCTGTTTTTTTCATCAAGTTCTCGTAAAGCTTTTTTATAATCACTTACATCAAGCATTAACCCAACTAATCCTATTATTTCACCATCAAGAACAAATGATGATTTATAAAATTGATACTCTCTTGTTTTCCCATCTGCACATTTTACTTTTCCCTCATAAAATTGGTCTTTTTGTACTAAAAAAAGTTCTCTATCTTTTTCATAATAGATATCTGCATTCTCTTTGGGAATAACATGAGTTAAATCATAAAGTGTTTTTCCTATTATCTCTTCTTTAGAAATACCAAGAATTAGTTTTGAAAAAGCATCATTACAGTGTTGATAAACTCCATTTTTATCTTTATAAAACATTGGGCTAGGAATAATATCAAACAATTTTTTTAAAAAAGAGTCATTAAATTTTACTTCCTTTTCTAAAATTGCTGTTTTAATAGCTAATGTTTCATAATTTACAATTTCATCCATCTTTTTCCTTTGAAATATTAGAAAATTATTTTAATTTCACTAATTTCTATTGTTGCGTAATATATAATATATCTAATTAAATAAGATTTAATAAAATATTATTTTTTTAATATAAAGGTAAAAAAATGTCAATTATAACTGAAACAAAAATTGCAAAATTGGGTGAAAAAGTTTTAAGAAAAAAAGCTAAAAAAGTAAAAGATGTAAAAAGTGAAGAGACAAAAAAGATAGTTTCACTTATGCTTGAAACCCTTAAAAAATCAAATGGTGTTGGTCTTGCTGCTCCTCAAATTTCTATTTCTAAACAAATTATGATTATCTCTTCAAAACCAAATAGTAGATATCCAAATGCCCCAATAATGAAAGATTTAGTTTTAATAAATCCAAAAATCATAAAAACTTCAAAAGGTAAAAATAAAGATTGGGAAGGATGTTTAAGTATTCCAGGAATTAGAGCAAAAGTTCCAAGATATAATAAAATAGAAGTAAAATACAAAACTTTAGAAAATGAGAAAAAAACTATTGTTTTCAAAGATTTTATAGCAAGAATTTTTCAACACGAATATGACCATTTAATAGGGTTTGTTTATATTGATAGAGTTGAAACAAATAAAGATATTATTAGTGAAGAAGTTTATTTTAAAACAATATAATTTTGCTACAATTTCACAAAATTTGAATAGGATAGTTTATGGTTAAATATATTGTTGGAATAATTATAGCTCTAACATTTAATGGATGTATAGTTGGTGATGCTTTAGCATTACCTTTTAGAGTATCAGGAGCTGTGTTAGAAGTTGTTACACCTGACCCTATTGGTGGTTCTGTTACAGATGTTGGTGATGCAATAGATACGGCTATTCCTTTTTAGAGATAATTACAGAAAAACTTTAAAGTTTTCTGTTTTTATTAGTTAAAAAATAACTCAATTGAGTTATAATTCTTCTCAAAAAATTATTTTTTAAGCTATTATTATAATAAACATTATAGAATAAACTGTATATTTGAAAAAAGGATATACAGTGGAAAACTATAACTTTAAAACATACAATGAGCTTTTCACTCATATTTGTAATTTAGATAATGAATATTTTTTAAACTATCTTTCAAATGGAACTTACAAAAACATTTCAACAACTACCTTTAAAAACAAAGTTATTTGCCTAAGTCTTGCACTAAAGGATATGGGAATTCAAAAAGGTGATACGGTTGGGATTTTTGCTAAATCTTCTCCTTTTTGGCTTATTTTTGATTTTGCTATTCATGAAGTTGGAGCTATTAGTGTTCCTATTTTTGCAAATATTTCTACTGAAAATCTTAACTTTGAAATAAATGATTCAGCTATGAAATATATGTTTATAGACTCCCAAGAAAGACTAAAAGATATAGAAGAAAAAAACTCCCATCTAACTTTTATTACTCATAACTTTTGTATAAAAGAGCCAAATTTTTATAATTATGATGAGATTTTAGTTATTGGTCAACAAATTTGTGATTCAAAAGGATTTATTCCTCACAAAGCAGAAGAAGAGGAAATCTTTTCTATTATCTATACAAGTGGAAATACAGGAACTCCAAAAGGAGTTATGCTTACACATAAAAATATAGTTTCACAACTTCAAGATATAAATAAACTAATAGATTTACCACAAAGTCAAGTTGCACTTTCTCTTCTTCCTTTAGCACATATTTTTGAACGAACTGTTATGAGTTATTATCTAAGTCGTGGAATTAGTATCTATTTTGTAGATGATATTTTAAATGTAGCAAATCTTATGAAAGTTGTAAAACCAACGATTATGACAGTTGTTCCAAGACTTCTTGAAAAGATATTTAACAAAATAAAAACTCAAATTTTAGAAAAACCTTTTTTTAGTAAAATCATCGCTTCTTTGGCATTTTCTTATGCCCTAAAAGAGAACTTGGATAAAAGTTCTTTTTTATTTAAGATTTATGACAAATTGGTTTATTCAAAATTTAGAGAAATATTTGGTTCTAGGGTTGAAAAACTTGTAAGTGGTGGGGCTCCTTTATCAAAAGAGATAGCAATATTTTTTGTAAATATTGGAGTTCCCGTTTATCAAGGATATGGTTTAACAGAGTTTTCACCAGTTATTTCAACAAATTACCCAAATGCAAACAAAGTTGGTTCTTGTGGGAAAGTAATTCCAAGTGCAAAAGTAAAAATTGGTGAAAATAAAGAGTTACTTGTAAGTGGTCCTTCACTTATGAAAGGTTACTTAAATCAAGAGGAATTAACAGCAAAAACTATTGATAAAGATGGTTGGTTACACACAGGAGATGTTGCTTTTTTGGATGAAGAGGGATATTTATACATAACAAGTAGAGTAAAAGAGATATTTAAAACTTCAACAGGAGAGTATGTAAATGCAATAGATATTGAACATCAACTCTCTAAAAATAGATATATAGAGTTTGCAGTTATTATTGCACAAAATAGAAAATATACAACTGCCCTACTTTTTGTGGATAAAGAGAAATATAATCTTGCTAAAAAAGTAAATAATAACTTAACAATAGAAGAGTATTATAAAAGAAGTGATATTATTGAAGATATTTCAAATTACATAAAAAAACTAAATAAAAGCTTGAATCAATGGGAAAGAGTGGTTGATTATAGAATTATTACAAATGATATTTCTATTGAAACAGGAGAGTTAACTCCCTCTTTAAAAATAGCAAGAAATAAGATAGAACAAAAATACGCAAACCTTATAAATAGTATGTATTAGGAGCAAAAATGAAAGAAAGAATAGCCATAATAGATGGACTTAGAAGTCCAATAGCAAAAGCAAATGGAAAACTAAATGATGTTACTGCTGATAATTTAGGAGCGATTATTTCAAAAGAGTTAATTCTTAGAAATAACCTTAATTATGAAGAGTTTGATGAAGTGATTATGGGAAATGTTGCCCAACCTGCAAATGCTGCAAATATCGCAAGAGTTATGGCAATAAAAACTGGTTTTCCTCAAAATACACCTGCATATACTGTTCATAGAAATTGTGCTTCAGGAATGCAAGCTATTTCAAGTGCTATTGAAAAAATCCATTCAAACCAAGGAAGTTTATATTTAGTTGGTGGAATGGAATCTATGAGTAATATTCCCCTACTATACAGCGATGAATTAAGAAATCTGATAACAAAATTTTCCTATTCAAAATCTATTATTGAAAAATTAAAATTATTAAGTTCATTTAGACCTAGTTTTTTAAAACCTACAATTGGTTTACTTTCAGGATTAACAGACCCAATTTCAGGAAAAATCATGGGAATAACTGCTGAAAACTTAGCAAATGAGTTTAAAATAAGCAGAGCTGCCCAAGATGAATATGCTTTAAAATCTCACCAAAAGGCTCAAAAAGCAACTGAAAGTGGAATATTTAAAGATGAAATTCATCCAATTATGACAAAAAACTCCTCTTTATCAAGTGATGATGGAATTAGGTTTAATCAAAATATCCAAGCACTTGAAAAATTAAACCCAATATTTGATAAATTAAGTGGAACTGTAACAGCAGGAAACTCTTCTCAAGTTTCAGATGGGGCTTGTAGTTTGATAGTTTGTAGTGAATCAAAGGCAAAAGAGTTAAATCTTGAACCACTTGGATTTATAAAAGATTATGCTTATGCAGGACTTGACGCACATAGAATGGGATTAGGTCCAGTTTATGCTACAAAAAAACTATTTGATAAAACTTCTGTTTCTTTAAAAGATATAGATTTAATCGAGATGAATGAAGCCTTTGCAGCACAAATAATAGCAAATCAAAAAGCTTTTGCTTCAAATGATTTTTGTAAAAAAACCTTCAATTCTAATGCTCTTGGAGAAATAAATGAAGAGATTTTAAATGTAAATGGAGGAGCAATTGCCCTTGGACATCCAGTTGGGATGAGTGGAGCTAGAATTGTTTTAACAGCGTTAAAAGAATTAAGAAGAAGAGACGATAAATTAGCACTTGCAACACTATGTATTGGTGGTGGACAAGGTGCATCTTTTTTATTGGAGATATAAAATGAGTAATATAAATTTAGAAATCAAACAAAATGTTGCAACTTTAGTTTTTGATTTAAAAGATGAAAAGGTAAATAAATTATCATTTGAAATCTTAAAAGAGTTTGATGAAAAATTAAATCAAATAAAAGAAGACTCTTCAATAAAAGCTTTAGTAATTGATAGTGCTAAAAAAGATATTTTTATAGCTGGTGCTGATATAAAAGAGATTGAAAAACTAAAAGATGAAAAAGAGGTTTATGAAGCTTTGATGGAAGTTCATGAAATTTTTAATAAACTTGAAAACTTACAAATTCCTACGATTGCTTATATAAATGGTGCTTGTATGGGTGGTGGACTTGAACTTGCCCTTGCTTGTAAATATAGAATAATTACTACAAATCCAAAAACAAAAATAGCCTTTCCAGAGGTAAAATTAGGAATTTTCCCAGGATTTGCGGGAACAATTAGAGCTCCTAAAATCATAGGTTTAATAAACGCTTTAGATTTAATTCTAAGTGGAAAAACAATTGATGCAAAAAAAGCTTATAAAATAAATCTTGCTGATACAATTTTTGATGATGCACAAAAAGAGTTTATGTTAGAAGATTTTGTAAAAAAAGCTATTTATGGAACTTTTGAAAAAAAAGTCTCTTTTAATCTTTTAAATTATGCACCATTTAATGAGTTTATATTTAGAAAAGCTTATAAAAATTTAGAAGCGAAAGTAAATCAAGATTTCAAAGCTCCTTATATTGCCCTTGAGGTTATAAAAGCAACTATAAATAAAGAGTTAGAAGATTCAATAAAAATTGAAGCAAAAGAGTTCTCAAAATTGGCTGTTACAAAAGAGTCAAAAAATATGATAAAACTCTTTTTCTTATTTGAGAAACTAAATAAAAACTATGAAAAAACTTCAAATCCTATTTCAAATGCTGTTGTTTTTGGAAATGGAGTTATGGGAAAAGGAATTATTTATCTATTCTCAAAATATCTAAAAGATGTAAGAATCAAACTAAGAGATTTAAGCCAAGCTCACGAGATTTTAAAAGATGTAGCAAAGATTTATGATTACTCTATAAAATCAAGAAGTATGACAAAAAATCAAGTCGATTTTAAACTAAATAAAATCTCTTATACTGATAAATTTGTAGGATTTAGAAATTTTGATTTTATAATTGAAGCAATTATTGAAGATGAAAAAACAAAAAAAGAGACTTATAAAGAACTAGAAAAAATTATAAATGAAAATACAATTATTGCCACAAATACTTCGTCAATTTCAATAGAAAAATTAGGAAGTGAAATAAAAAATAAAGAAAACTTCTTAGGTGTTCACTTTTTTAATCCTGTAAATTTAATGCCACTTGTTGAAATAATCCCTACAAAACATACTTCAAAAGAGACTATAAACAAAGTTTGTGAAATGCTAATTAGTTGTGGGAAAACACCTATTGTTGTAAAAGATTGTGCTGGATTTATAGTAAATAGAATTTTACTTCCATACTTAAATGAAGCTGCTTTTATACTTGAAGAGGGTTCAAAAATTGAAAGAATTGATTCAATAATGAAAGATTTTGGAATGCCAATGGGTCCATTTACTTTAGCTGATACAGTTGGAATTGATATAGGATATAAAGTTGCAACAATTTTAAATGAAGCCTATGGAAGTAGAATGCCTATTTCTTCAATCATAGAAAAAATGTATGAAAAAAATCTTTTAGGTGTAAAAACAAAAGCTGGTTTTTATGAATATGAATCAAAAGATAAATATTCAAACGTTCATGTTACGTCTATGCTAGAAAACAATAGTAGAATTTTTGAAGAAAAAGAGATTCTTGAAAGATGCCTTTATATTATGATAAATGAAGCTAGTAGATGTTTAGAAGAAAATATTGTAACTGATGCTTCAATTATCGATTTTGCAATGATTACAGGAACTGGTTTCCCTGCACATAAAGGTGGATTATTAAGTTATGCAAATGAAATTGGACTAAAAAATATCTTAGAATCTTTAAGAAAATTTGAAAAAGAGTATGGAGAGAGATTTAAACCTTCAAATCTTTTAGTTAAATTAGTTGAAGAGTATGAAGATTTTGAAACAGGAGAGAGTTTATGGAAGCATTAGTTTTATTATTGATTGTTTTAGGTTTTGGATTTTTTTCCTTTCCACTTTATAGTTATTTTATAGCTGTTGGACTTTATAGTGTTATATTTTTTGAAGTAGGAACACTATTTTGGGTTATTTTTGCCCTTTTAGCTTTTGTTTTTTTATCACCATCAGTTAGAATAAAACTAATAAGTTCAAAGCTTGTAAATTTTATAAATAAAAATGGTTTATTGCCAAAAATATCACAAACAGAACAAGCAGCACTTCAAGCTGGAACAAACTGGGTTGAAGCTGATTTTTTTAAAGCAGAAGTAAATTTTAAAGCTATAAATGCACAAAAAGTTACTACTTTAACACAAGAAGAACAAAACTTTTTGGACAATGAAGTAAATGAACTTTGTAATATGACAACAGATTGGGAGATTTTTCAAAATAGAGATTTAAGCCCACAAGTTTGGCAATTTATAAAAGAGAAAAAATTCTTTGGAATGATTATTCCAAAAGAGTATGAAGGACTTGGATTTTCTGCCACTGCTCACTCTAAAGTAATAGAAAAATTAGTTTCAAGGTCACAAGTTTTAGCAATTACAATTATGGTGCCAAATTCACTTGGACCTGCTGAGTTAATACTAAAACATGGAACAATAAATCAAAAAGAGAAATATCTAAAAGATTTAGCAAATGGAAAACTTGTACCTTGTTTTGGTTTAACAGAACCAAATGCCGGAAGTGATGCTACTTCTATTACTTCAAATGGTGTGATTTTTAAAGATGAAAATGGTGAAATAAAAATCAGATTAAACTTTGAAAAAAGATATATAACTTTAGGAAATGTAGCAACTTTAATTGGTCTTGCTTTTGTTTTGAAAGACCCTGAACATTTACTTGGAGAGAATGAAGATTTAGGTATTACTTTTGCTGTTTTTGATTCAAAACTAGAAGGTATAAATAACTCAAAAAGACATGACCCACTTGGAATTCCATTTGTAAACTCTCCACTTTATGGAAAAGATGTAATCATAAATATGGAAAATATCATAGGTGAAACTTCTGGTATTGGAAAAGGTTGGCAAATGCTTGTTGAATCTTTATCTATAGGACGTGGAATTTCGTTGCCAAGTGTTAGTCTTGGTGGAAGTAAATTAGCTTTAAATGTTGTAGCTTCATACTCTCAACTTAGAGAACAATTTGGACTTAGTATCAATCATTTTGAAGGGATAGAAGAAAAAATTGCAAAAATTGCAGCCTTTACGTATATGTTAAATGCTTCAAGAAACTACACTTTAGATGCTATTGATGATGGGGTAAAACCAGGTGTTATAAACTCAATTATGAAATATCATGCAACTGAAAAATTCAGAACTGTTATAAATGACTCAATGGATGTTTTAGGAGGAAGTGCAATTATTAGAGGAGAAAACAACCTTTTAGCTCACGCTTATTTTGCCTTACCTATTTCAATAACAGTTGAAGGTGCAAATATTTTAACAAGAAATCTAATGCAATTTGGTCAAGGATTAATCAAATCTCATCCATATATTTATAAACAAATAGAGGCTTTAAATAGCAATAATGTAGAAGCCTTTGATAAAGTATTTTTTTCTCATGTAGGTTTGGTATATAGTGCATTTTGTAAGTCATTGGCATATTATCTTACAAGAGGACAAATCTCTTGTCAAAAAGGAAATTTCCAAAGATATAAACAAAAACTCTCTTGGGTTAGTGCTGAATTTACACTTTTGACAAATGTTGCTTTAGGAATTTTAGGACCATCTTTGAAAAAAAGAGAAAATATAAGTGCAAGATTTGGAGATATTTTATCAAATTGTTATTTGATAACTGCGACTTTGAGAGAATTTGAAGTTAATCCAAATGAAGAAGATGAACTTTTAGTTGATTATATTTGTAACTATTGTTTTAATGAAATTCAAATAGCAAGGGAAGAGATAATCACAAATATTGGATATTTAGATTATTTACTTCCAATAGTAAAAATAAATCCTTTTTCAATTAAAGCAAAAGATAAACTAAATGCAAAAATTGTAAAAAATCTATCAAATCAAGATTATTTACAAAAATTAACTTCATCTTTGTTTATCTCAAAAGATGAAAATGATAGATTAGCAAAACTGCAACTTGCTGTAAAATTAAATAAAGAGTGTGAAAATTCATTTAAAATTTTAAAAGATGCAATTAAAAATGAAACTATTAAAAAAGATAGTCCAGAGAATATGACAAAAGAACTTTTAGAAAAAAATCTTTTATCGAAAGAAGAGATAGAAAAAATGCTTGAAGCTCATGCTTTAAAACAAGAAATAATCAGTGTTGATTCATTTGATGCAAAGGAATATAAGGCTTTAAGATGATAGATAAAAATGATTTGTTAATAAATACAAATGGTTATGTTTTAAGTTTACTTCAAAAAATTTTAGATGCAAATATTGAAGTAATTGGGATAGAAAATATCCCAAAAAACAATCCAAAAATGTTTGTTGCAAATCATTTTACAAGAACAGAAGCAATGCTTGTTCCTTATACTTTATACAATATTACAAATAAAAAAGTAGGAGTTATTGCTGCTGATTCTTTGTTTAAAAGTTTTTTTGGAGATTTTTTAGAAAATCTTGGAGCATTAAAAACAAGTGCTCCAAATAGAAATGAACATATTATTGGAGATTTAATAACTTCATGTAAAGATTGGATGATTTTTCCAGAAGGAATAATGGTAAAATCAAAAGATATCTCAAAAATTGACAAAAATTTTTGTGTAAAAATTGATGGAACTTGTCAAAGAGTTCATACAGGAGCTGCTGTTTTTGCTCTACTTTCTCAATTTTTTAGACAAAAATATTTTGATAAAGAGCTTGAAAATTATGAAGAGTTTAGCAAAGAGTATTTTATAAATAAATGCACTGATATTAATAAAAATGAAACAATGATTGTTCCAATAAATATCAGTTATTCAAATATTAGAAATGGGAAAAACTTTTTAGTTGATATGACCAATAAACTTTTAGAAGATATGGGAAATCATTTCAAAGAAGAGATAGAAATAGAGAGTAACATCGTATTAAACTCAAAAATTACTATTAGAATTTTAGAACCAATTTCAACAAAAAATATTTTAGAAAAACTTTACAAAAAAAATCTACCAAAAGAAGAGATTATAAATAAACTAAGATATGAAATTACTCATAATTTTATGGATAAAATTTATGAATCTTTAACTGTAAATTTTGACCATATTTTTGTTTTGATTCTTTTTTTATTCCCAAAAAAAGAGATTGAAATAGAGTATTTCAAAAGATTAATTTATATAACAATTTTTAAAATAAAAGAAAAAAATATCTTTTATGATAATGATATAAATAAAGATTTAATAAATTTAATCTCTTATGAAAAATTCAAAGCTTTTTACAATATTTTGGAAGTTGCAATAAATGATAAAATTTTACAAATTGATGATATTAATTGTTATAAATATATTATCAATAAAAAAAATCTTTTAAATAATTTCACCCATCAAACAATCAGAATAAAAAATATTTTAAAAGTAATTTTAAATGAAATTTTAGTTCATGAAAAATGTGTCAATATTGTAAAAAATCTTGTTTCAAACAAAGAAGAAGAAAACATAAAAGAACTTGTTGAAATTCTTAAATATGAAGAGGATAAAGAATATGAAGAGAGTTGCGAAAAATTTAAAAATAGTAAAGATTTAGCTTCAAAAGATATTGGAAAAAGTAAATATTTTGAAGAAAAAGAGTCTTCTAGTTGTGTAGTTGCTATTCATGGTTTTTCTTCAGCTCCAAAAGAGATGGAAGAATTAGCACTTTTTTTAAATGAGAACAATTTTAATGTACAAACTCCAAGATTAGCAGGTCATGGAACAGTTCCAGAAGATTTAAAAACAAAAACATGGCAAGATTGGTATAAATCTGTTTCAAGGTCTATTACAATAGCCTCTTTACAATATAAAAAAGTTTATATAATAGGTTTTTCAACAGGTGGATTACTGGCTCTTTTAAGTACAAAAAAACAGTATAAAGAGTTTGTAAGTATAGTTTGTATAAATGCTGCTCTTCATCTAAATGATATGAGAATAAAAACCTTACTTCCTGCTATTTCATTTTGGAATGATATTGTAAAGGTTTTTCATGAAGATAAATATACAAAAGAGTATGTTGATAATTTTCCTGAAAATCCCCATATAAACTACCATAAACACTATATTGATTCAATTGAACAATTAAGTTTATTAATGAATAAAATAAAAAAAATTTTACCAAAAATAAAAAAACCTATTTTGATAATTCAAGGAAAAGATGACCCAGTTGTAAATCCAAGTTCTGCCCATGAAATTTTCGAAAGTATTCAATCAAGATATAAAACTCTACATTTGATTGAAGCAAAAAATCATGTAATTGTTACAGACAAAAATAGAAATGAATTATTTGCCTATATTTTAAATTTTATAAAACAAGGATAAAAAATGAAACTACAAAAAACTTTTTTATTTAGTTTAACTACTTTACTCATCGTTGGTTGTACAGCTAAAACTCCATATACAAATAGGTCTCAAATGATATTTGTATCACAAAAAGAAGAGTTAGCTTTAGGAGAAAAATCGTACAAAGATGCCCTTTCAACTTCAAAAGTTATTGTTGGAACAAAAGATGCTAATAGAATTAACAATATTGGTCAAAGAATAGCAAAAGTAGCAAATAGAGATGATTTTAACTGGGAATTTAATTTAGTCGAAAATGATAGCCAAAATGCTTTTTGTTTACCTGGTGGAAAAGTTGTTGTTTATACAGGAATTCTAAAAGTTGCTAAAAATGATGACCAATTAGCTACTGTAATTTCCCATGAAATTGCCCATGCTCTTGCTCGTCATGGAGCTGAAAGAATGAGTGCTTCTATGGTTCAACAAGGAATTGGAGTTGTTGGAAATATTGCATTAGGAGTTACAGCACCTCAATATCAAAACTTATTTAATCAAACTTATGGAATTGGTTCACAAGTTGGAGTTATGCTTCCTTATGGAAGAATGCAAGAGAGTGAAGCTGATGAAATTGGAATATACTTAATGGCACAAGCAGGATATGATCTTAATGAAGCTTTAAAATTTTGGGATAATATGTCTCAAGGGAAAAATGAAACCATAGAGTTTTTTTCAACTCATCCAAGTTCAACTACAAGAATAAATGACATTAAAGCACTAATTTTAAAAATGAAAAATAATCCAACTATGCTTCAAAAAAGTAGTCCAACTAAAGAAAATGTAAATAATTTATTAGGAGAAAAGTTATATTAAATAGAGAAATTTCTCTATTTAATTAAGCGATATTTGTATAAACAGCTTGAACATCATCATCATCTTCAAGCTTTTCAATTAATTTACCAATATCTTCTTGTTGAGCTTCTGTAAACTCTTGAGGGTTATTTGGAATTCTTTTTAATTCAGCTTTAGTTAAAGCAATTCCAAGTTCTTCAAACTTATTATTCATATTTCCAAAATCTGTATAATTTGCATAAGCTAAAACAACACCATCTTCTTCTTCAATCTCTTCAAGTCCAGCATCAATAAGTTCTAATTCTAACTCTTCAAGTTCCATATTTGTTGGTTTTGCAAATTCAAAAATTGCTTTTCTATCAAAGAAAAATTCTAAAGAACCAGTTGGAACTACTTGTCCACCAGTTTTATTAAAATACATTTTAATATTTGCAACTGTTCTTGTATTGTTATCAGTTGCAGTCTCAACAAATATTAAAACTCCGTGAGGACCTTTTCCTTCAAAATTTACTTCAGAGAAGTTTGCTGCATCTTTACCACTTGCTCTTTTAATAGCTGCATCAATATTTGCTTTTGGCATATTTTCAGCTTTTGCATTTAAAATTGCTGTCCTAAGTGCTGAGTTCATTTCTGGATCTGGAACTCCTGTTTTTGCTGCTACTTCAATAGCACGTGCTAGTTTTGGGAAAACTCTTGACATATTTCCCCATCTTTTCATTTTAGCCGCTTTTCTATATTCAAAGGCTCTTCCCATAATCACTCCCAATTTATTTTTCAAAATTTTTCGCAGATTATAGCAGGTTTGTAATAATATGTTTATAAATAAATGGTCAAAATAGAAACTATTATTCAAAGGAAAATAATGTTTAAAGATTATTTCCACAAAATTTCAATATAATTCCTATTCACTATAAAAAGGAATCAGTTTGAAAAAAATTATTTTTATATTACTATTTGCAATTTTAAGTTATGCCAACGAAGATTTTTATGAAGATTTTGACTCAGAATTTTCAAATAAACCACAAGAAGTATTTGACCCACTAAGTGGATACAATAGATTAATGACGACTTTTAATGATAAAGTTTTTCTAAATATCGTAGTTCCTGTTTCTAAAGGATATGCTTATGTTGTACCTGAAACAGCAAGAACAGGAATAGATAATTTTTTCAATAATATAATGTTTCCTGTAAGATTTACAAACAATTTATTACAACTAAAATTTAAAAATTCACTGGAAGAGTTAGAAAGATTTTTAATAAATACTCTTTGGGGACTTGGTGGATTTATGGATTTAGCAACATCAGAACTAAATATTAAAGCTCACAAAGAAGACTTTGGACAAACATTAGGATTTTATGGAGTTGGAGAGGGAATTCCTGTAGTTTTACCACTTCTTGGTCCATCAAATCTTAGAGATATGGTTGGTTTAGCTGGTGATAATATTCTTTCTCCAATTAGTACATTAGGAGAAAATACTATGGAGTATAAAATTCCAAATAACTATTTAGAAGAGTTTGGTATCAAAACATTTGATGTAGTAAATAATACATCATTAAATCCAGACCAATATGAAACAATAAAAAAAGATGCTTTAGATTTATATCCATTCTTAAGAGATATTTATTCACAAGCAAGAAAAAGACAAATAGAGGAATAAAAAATGATTAAAAAATTTTTTACAAAAGTTTTATTATTAACACTTGTTACATTTTCCCATGCAAATGCGCTAAAACAAGATGAAATTCAACAAGAAATGACAAAAAGAATCGATAATGTTTTACAAATTTTAGAAAAAAAAGACAAAACTTTTGCACAAAAAGGTGATGAAATTATCAAAATTATTGATGATGTTTTTGATTATGAATTAATGGCAAAAATTGCTTTAGGGAAAGAGACTTGGAGTACATTAACACCTGAAAAACAAAAACAATTTACAAAAGTTTTTGAAAATAAATTAAAAAAATCATATATTGAAAAACTTGAACTTTATAATGACCAAAAAGTAAAAATTATTGGATTAAAACCACACAATAACACAAGATTACAGCTAGAAACTGAACTTTTAGGAAAAGATGGAATTTATAAAATAAATTATAATTTTTATAATAAATCTAAAGATAATGAAGAGTGGTTAATTTATGATGTTGATTTAGTTGGAGTTAGTATCATTCAAACTTATAGACAACAATTTTCAGGGTTATTAAAAGAAAAAACATTTGATGAAATGTTAGCTTTATTAGAAAAATAATATGTTAAAAAAAATATATGATACTTTAATCCTAAAGTATCCATTAATTGTTCTTACACTTTTGATGTTATTTGTTTCAACTTTGGGATATTATGCCACAAAGCTTGAAATAGATGCATCCGCTGAAACTTTACTTTTAGAAGATGACAAAGATTTACAATTTTTTAGAGAAGTAAATAAAACTTATGATAATTCTGATTTTTTAGTAGTTACTTTTTCTCCAAAAAATGAAGAACTATTATCTCAGAAAAGTTTAGAAACTATAAAAAATATATCTAATGATTTTTTAAAAGTACAAAATGTTGAAAGTATCACTTCTATTTTAAATGTACCTTTACTTCAATCTCCAATAAGACCAATTTCTGATTTAGTTGAAGGAGTTGATTCCCTTGAAACAAAAGAGTTTGATACAAATCTAGTTAAAAATGAATTATTACACTCACCTTTATATTCAAACTCACTTGTAAGTAGTGATTTTAAAACAACTGCAATCATTTTAAATCTAAAAACTGATACAAAATATTTTGAACTTTTAGAAAAAAGAAATGCATTATTAAAAAAAGAAAAAGATAAAACTATCTCTAAAGAAGAAAAAGATGAGTTAAAAAAAGCCATTTTAGAGTTTAAAGAGTATAGAGATATTTTAAGAATTCAAGAAGCCCAAGAGATTGAAAATATAAGAGATATTATCAAAAGCTATCAAGGTGAAGCTAAAATATTTCTTGGTGGTGTAAATATGATAGCTAGCGATATTGTTGGCTATGTAAAAAATGATTTAATTATCTATGGTTCAGGTTTACTTGCTATTTTAATTTTTATACTTTGGTATATTTTTAGACATCTTAGATGGATTGTTTTACCTCTATTTGTATGTTTAATTTCAGTAGTTTCAACAGCTGGACTTTTAGGTTTATTTGGTTGGGAAGTTACTGTTATATCTTCAAATTTTATAGCATTACAGTTAATTATTACTATTTCAATAGTTTTACATTTGATTGTAAGATATAGAGAATTAAATGTAAAATATAAAAATGCAAGCCAATATAAACTGATAATCAACACTGTATTATCAAAATTTAATCCTTCATTTTTTGCAATTATAACAACTGTTATAGGTTTTGGTTCACTTGTTTTATCAAATATCGAACCAGTTATAAATCTTGGTCTTATGATGAGTACAGGTATTGCTATATCTTTATTTTTAGCCTTTATAACTTTCCCTGCAATACTTATTTTAATGAATAAAAAAGATGAACATGAACAAAAAAACACAAGATTTTCTTTTATAAAAAAATCTTCTGATGTAGTTGAACATCATGGTAAAGCAATAATTATTACAACAATTTTAGTTATTGTTTTTTCAACAACTGGAGCATTAAAACTTCTTGTTGAAAATAGTTTTATTAGCTATTTTAAACAATCAACAGATATTTATAAAGGTATGAAAGTTATTGATGAAAATTTAGGTGGTACAACTCCTCTTGATATTATCATCAAATTTAAAGATGAACCAAAACCACAAATAAATAAAAATTCAACTGATGAATTTGATGATTTTGAAAATGAATTTGCAAAAACAGCAGATGATAAACAATATTGGTTTAGTCAAGATAAAATGGACACAATTACAGCTGTTCATAACTATTTGGAAACTATTCCAGAAGTTGGAAAAGTTCAATCTTTAGCTACACTTTTAAAAATTGGTCAATCTCTTAACAATGGAAAACCTCTTGATGGTATAACATTGGCTTTACTATACAATCAATTACCAGAAAAATATAAAACGTTAATACTTTCTCCATTTATTAATATCGATAAAAATGAAGCTAGAATTACTATGAGAATTATGGATTCAAATCCAGATTTAAGAAGAAATGATTTAATCAATAAAATAAACAGTGATATAAGAGATATTATTAAAAATAAAGAGACAACTTTTAGACTTTCAAATCTAATGGTTTTATATAACAATATGCTTCAATCTTTATTTGAATCTCAAATCTCTACATTAGGATTTACAATTATTGTTTTATTTATAATGTTCCTAATTTTATTTAGAACTTTAAAACTTGCAACAATTGCAATACTTGCAAACATAATTCCAATATCAGCTATATTTGGTATTATGGGATGGTTAAATATTCCTTTGGATATTATGACTATTACAATTGCAGCAATTGCAATTGGAATTGGGGTTGATGATACAATTCACTTTATTCATAGATTTAAAGAAGAGTTTAAAGTTGACCATAATTACATAAATGCAATGAGAAGGTCTCATCAAAGTATTGGTTATGCCATGTATTACACATCTTTAGTAATAATTATTGGTTTTTCAATCTTAGTATTATCAAATCTAATCCCAACTATCTATTTTGGATTATTAACAGTTGTTACAATGTTTACTGTACTACTAGCTGATTTGTTATTACTTCCAAAACTATTGCTGATATTTAAACCTTTTGACAAAATTAAGGAGAAAAAATAATGAATGTTGCTATTTACTGTGGTTCTTCATTTGGAAATGATAAAATCTATGAAGAACAAACAAAAGTTTTAGCCCAAAAACTTGCACTAAAAAAATTAAATATTGTTTATGGTGGTTCTTTACAAGGACTTATGGGAATAGTTTCAAATGAATCTTTAAAGTGTAACAACAGTGTAACTGGTGTTATAACTTTTGATTTAATCAATAAAGAGCTTGAAAATAAAAATCTTACAAAAATTTATAGAGTAAATAATATGGATGAAAGAAAAGCTAAAATGGAAGAGTTATCTGATGCATTTATAGCAATTCCAGGTGGTTATGGAACATTTGATGAGATTTTTGATGTTATTACTGCTGCACAAATTGGTTATCATAAAAAACCTTGTGCGTTTTTTAATATAAATGGATATTACGATAAATTACTTGATTTTTTAAGAAACTGCGTAAATGAAGGTTTTATAAAAAAAGAGTATGTTGATATGTTAATTGTTTCAGATGATATTGATGAGATAATTGAAAAAATTTTAAACTATAATGCACCAAAAGATAAATGGCAAAATTAAGAGTTTTTTTATCTTATTCACACTTTGTTAACCTTTGATTTAAAAAAGGTTAATACATAGCTATTATAATTACTTTATAAGTTGATAGACAAACCTTAATTTGCGATGTTAAGATTTTTTTGACTTTACTCCTCCTACTATATACAAGTTAAAGGAAGCTTTTTATAAGCTTCCTTTTTTTTTAGCAAAATTTTTAAATAGGAATAATCTTAATAAATGAAAAAATATATACTTTTTGATAATGATGGAGTTTTAGTTCACACAGAACCTTTGTATTTTAAAGCAAATATACAAGCTTTAAAAAAGTTTTTTGATGTTGAATTAGAGTTTGAAGAATATATGAAAATTATGAGTGAAGGAACAACAGTTTGGCAAAAAGCTTTAGACAAAGGTTTTTCCTTTGCTGAAGTTGAAATTGCAAGAAACAAAAGAAATGAGTATTATCAAAACTTTCTAAAAACAGAAAATATTTTAATTGATGGCGTAAAAGATGTTCTAAAAGAGTTATCAAAAGATTACAAAATGGGAATAGTTACAACTTCAAGAAGAGTTGATTTTGAAATTATTCATAAAAATTTAGGAATAGTTGATTTTATGGATTTTGTTCTTTGTGAAGAGGATTACAATTTTGCAAAACCACATCCTGAACCATATTTAAAAGGTCTAGAACTCTTTAAAGCAAAGAAACAAGAGGCAATTGTAGTTGAAGACTCAACAAGAGGTTTAACAGCAGCTCATAAAGCTGGAATTGAGTGTGTGATTGTAAAAAATGAATTTACCCTCACACAAGATTTTTCAAAAGCAAGTTATTTTATAGAGACTCTAAAAGAATTGAAAACTATTTTAAATTAGTTTTCAATTGCCATTTTTATATACTGTTCTAAATCCTCTTTAGAAGTTTTTCCAACAAATTTATTTATAAATCTTCCATCTTTTGAAAATAAAAACATCTCTGGAACTTTTTTAATATCACCTAACTCTTTTGCAAGTCTAAAGTTTTCTTCACCCATTGTAATTGGATAATTAATTCCATGTTGTTTTATAAAAGCTTCTATCTCTTCTTTTGTTTTATCTTTTTCAAATAAAACTGAAACTATTTCAAATTGGTCTTTATATTTCTCTTTTAACTCAACTAAAGTTGGTATCTCTTCTATACAAGGTGGACACCAAGTTGCAAAAACATCAATTAAAACTGCTTTTTTACCTTTAAATTCATCAAAATCTAAACCTTGAGTTGTACTTGTAAAACTAATAAACTTTTCATCAGTTGTAATTAATGTAAAAGATTGAGGAACAAAATTTGTATTAACTTCCTCTTTTTTTGTTTTTGCAATTACACTTCCATCTATTGTTGATTTTGAATCACAACCACCAAATAATACACCTAAAACTAATAAACTAAAAACTAAACTCTTTCTCATTATTTTCCTAACTTTGACAATTCTTGTAGTAACTCTTTTGCTTCATTTTCATCAAAAAAGATATTCATTGATAATTCATAATTTACTCTTTTAAGAAATTTTATTCTTTCTTGCATTTGTAACTCTTTATTATCTTCATACTCTTTTAAAATATCTTGAAGCTCAAGTTTATAAGACTCGATTAACTCATCTTTTTTTACTACTTTTGGTTTTAAAACACTACTATTTTTTCTCTTAAAAGATATAAAGAGAAATGTAAATATAGCACTTAATAATAAAGCATTTATGTATTCCATAATTTATCTACTTCTTGCTATTGCTTTTGCTTCTTTAGCAATTTTTTCTGCATTTTTTGCAACATTCAAAATTTCTGATACACTTTTTTCAAAATCTATCTCTTTTTGTAATTTTTCCATTCTTTCTAAAATAGTTCTATAATCATCATGTCCAATTATTTGTAAAACTCTTGGTGCATTTAAAATATATTTTACATATTCTAAATCTTTCCAATGATAAGTAATTTGACTATTTAAGTACTCTTTATAATCATTTTCTATCTCAGTTTTATTTTTTATAAATGATAAACTTAAATCTAAATCTTCACTTTGTTCAAAAAATTTATAATATAAATTTTGTAAATAACTTTTATTTTTTAGATTTGAAATATAATCATAAACTTTTTGTTTATTCTCATTTTCTAAAATATGTTTTAAAATAACTTCAGAAATAATTGCCTCTTCATTTTTAAATAAATCCTCTAATTTTTTATTAGATTTAACAAAAATTTCTCCTGAAAAATTTTTTGTTAATTTTTTAACAAATTTATATACATCTAAATTAAATGCTAAACTAAATTTATTTATCTCTTCTTGTAAAGGATTTAAAATAGAAAAAGGATTTGGTAAATTCTTTGAATAAGAAACAATACTATTTACAAATTCAACATCATTTTCACAAAATCTTGTATTTTTATAATAACTTTCTATCTCTTTCAAAAGATTTTTTTCCAATAATGAAATAGATTTTTCTTCAAAAAAATTGTTTAATTCCCCTATTTCATACCTTTTTGTATTTTTTGATATTAAATCAAAATTATTTGAGATTTTTTTATAAGCATCAATTTTTTCTTTGATATTAAAATCTTTGATTAAATACAAACCTTTTTCACATATTTCATTTTTTGAAAGATTCAATTTATTTGCAATTTCAATGCCTCTTTTTGATATCTCTTTTGATATTTTTGTCAACTTTTTATCAAATTCCAAAAAATCAGAACTATCTTTTATAGTTGAAATATCCTTTGATAATTGAGATTTTTTAAAAGCATTTATTAAAAGAATAATTATGCTTAATAATAAAACTATTGAAATTAAAATAAATATATTTATGTTATTTGGATTTTGCGAATAAACACCTCCAAAATCATAATTTGACTCTTTTAAAAGAGACAAACTATTTTTTATTTCTTCAAAAAATGACATTAAATATCCTTATTTATAAATCTCAGCTTCAACTAAATCAAATAAATCTTTTTGAGATAAAACTGCTAATCTTTTTCCATTTACAAAAATAGTTGGTGTTCCTCTTACTTCTAATTCTCTTGCATCAGAAGAATCAATTTCCATGATTTTATCAATTTTAGGATTTTTTGAATCCTCTTTTAATTTATTCATATCAAGGTCAGGAATTGTTGATAAAAATTCCCATAATAATTCTGGTTTTTCATTATTATGTTGTGCCCATAAAGGTTGTTTTTCAAAAATAACACTTAAAACTTCTTCATATTTGTTTTGTTCTCTTGAAGCTTCTAAAATTCTTATTGCAAATTTTGAATTCAAATGATTTGGAATATATTTAACAACTAATTGAATATCTTCATGATACTCTTTATATAATTTTCTAAGAATTGGATGAAACATTGCACAAGATTCACACTCTGGGTCTACAAATTCTACAACTGAAATATTCTTTTTATTTTCACCAAATTTAATAGAGTGTTCTCTAAGTAATAAATCACTTTTACTTAAAACCTTTTTTTCATCTTCTTTTACTTCATTACTTTTGTAAAAACTTGCTAATCCTATAAATAAAACAATCAAAGCAACTAATGAACCTAATACTAACTTTTTATTCTGCATCTACACTTTTCCTTTTAAATAAAATTAATAAAATAAGAATGGTAGTATAAGAAAAAAAAGATAACAAAGGAATTGTAATAAACCCAAACCAGTTTAAATAATCAACTGAACAAGGAATTCCACTAACACAAGGAGATAGATTTTCAGGGATTACTTTATAAATCAATAAATTTTGATAAATAGAAATTAACAATCCAATAATTACTAAAGGAAAACTATATTTAAAAATTTTATCATCAGGATATAAAAGATTAACTAAAAATAATAAAACCAATGGATACATAAAAATTCTTTGATACCAACATAAAGAACAAGGAATAAAATGCATAATCTCTGAAAAAAAGAGACTTCCCAATGTTGCAACTAAAGATACTAAAAATGCTAAAAAAATAAAGGTCAAACTTGAGAAGTTTGACCTTTTGATATCTGATGAAATTTCATTCATCTATTAGGCTCCTCCACCAATTTCAGAATTTAATTCTCCATGTATTGGATTGTGAGGTATAGATTCACATAAAGCAATAGATTCATTTAAAGCTTTTAAAAATTCTTGTATATTTTCATAAGGAATTTCAACCTCAGAAACTTTAGTTTTACCGTGAGAATAAACAGCAATACTAACAACAGGGCTACTATATTCACCATAAGGTTTTTCAACATGCTCTATTTTTACAACATCATCAGTTGTATGAGCTAACTTAAACGTTTTTACTTCTATATGTTTTGCTGGCATAATAGACTCCTTAAATTTATATAACTAATTGTAACAAAAAAAAATAGATATACAAACTCTTTTTTTATTGTTTTATAGATGTAGCCGTTAAAAATAGATAGTTTTTTCCAGTTATTGTAACTCTATATTTTTTTTGTTGTAAATATTTTTTACAAAAATATACATCTTTATATAAAATTGATTGTTCACTATAAGAGTAGTTTGGGGCTTTTGCACCATAAATCATCTCTCCATCTATCCATCTACAATTTGGAAAACCTAAAATTATCGAACCTTTTTCTTCTAAATAATTTTGAACTAAATCCATAAATAAAAGTTTAAAATTTAAACTTGAACTTTGCAAAGTTCCAATAGAGATAATTAAATCGGATTTTTTTAAATTTAACTCAGCTAATTTATTTATATCATGGGTATAAAAATTAAAATTTTTACTTGGAAATCTTTTTTTCGCAAACTCTATAGCACTTGAGGAATAATCAATTCCTGTAAATGAGATATTTTTAAAAATTTCTTCATCTAAAAGTTCTTTTATAACTTCAAATTCATCGGCTTTATTTATTCCTAAATTCAAAATATTTTTTTTCTCTTCTATTTTTACATTTATTAAAGCTTTCATATAAGAGTATAAAAAAGCTGGTTCTTCATTTTTATTTATCCTAAAAAAAGTTGATTCTTCTCCATATTTTTCATTTTTCTCATCATTTGTATCATTATGAAAAGAGTCAAATCTATTTAGTTTTTGGAACTTCAAAACTACAATATTTTTATTTAAAGACTCTATTAACATCTTACAAAAAAACAATTCTGCTAAATCACACCAAGATTTATAAGACCTATAAATAAATTTTTCATTTTCTATCTGATAAATTTCTCCTGCATAAATATCTATTTTTATATCTGGATTTAATACTTCAAATAAAATCTCATCTTTTTCTTTTAACTCTTTTTCTAAATAAGAAATTATCTCAAACATTGTTTCTTGGGTAAATTTTTTCATTTTCTCTCACATATTTTTTTTGGGATTATATAATATTTCATATAATTATCACATTGTTACTTTTTTGCTTATCTTTTTAAATTAATTATAAAAATTTATTTTTTTTTAATTTATACACTTTTTATACATTTGTTTTTATTACTATTAGATTATAACTTAGGAGAGAAGGAAAAAAAATGAATATACAAACAGCAGATTTATGCGATGATAACAGAGATAAAAACATACAAGTATTATCTTCAAAATTTAAAAATTATGGTGGATTAAAAAAATTTAGTGGAGAAATAGTTACTGTAAAACTAGATAAAAGTAATTGGAGATTACTTGAAATGTTAAGAGATGAAGATGGAGAAGGGAAAATTGTAGTTGTTGACAATTCTCAAGAATTTTTTGGAGTTGTTGGAGACAAATTAATGACTTTTGCAAAAAACAATAACTGGAAAGCAATTATTTTAAATGGTTATGTAAGAGATACTGATGAAACTAAAAAAATTGATGTTGGATTATTTGCAATTGGAACTTGTCCTTTAAGAAATTTCGAGAAAACAGACTCTTATAGAGATATAGAACTAAATTTTGAAGGAGTTACTTTTAATAGCGGTGATTATATTTATGCTGATAATGATGGAATAATTGTTACAAAAAACAGACTGATTTAATAAAAATAAACAAAATTAAACCATCTATCTCAATTTAATTTCATTTTATTAACATATATAAACTAAAAAATGTTAATATTCGCCATTATTTATTATTAAAGGAAACTAAGTTGAGATATATTATCTTAGGTCTTATTATGGCAGGATTATTCCAAGTATTCTTCTGGATTACGCAAGATAATCGTGTATCTTTATCTGACGACTCATTTGACAAAATTGAGTCACTTTCATATTCTCCATATGAGGGATATGACAAAAAAATGTTGTCATATCAACAAATCGAAAACGATGTTAATATGTTAGTACACTTTACTAACAAAGTTAGAACATATGCTGCATCAGAAGCAGAAGCTATTTTAGAAGTAACTTCTAAAACTGATATGCCTATTGATTTAGGACTTTGGTTAAGTGGTGACTTAAAAGAGAACTTCAAAGAAGTTGAAAGAGCTATTAAGTTATTAGAAAAATATCCTGACAATATTGCAAATGTAATAGTGGGAAATGAAACACTTTTAAGAGCTGATATAAATGAAGTTGAGCTTATGGCTTATATTGATTTTATGAGAGAATACACAGATAAACCAATCACAACAGCTGAAACTTGGGATGTTTGGGAAAGAGTTCCAGAAATTGCTAATCATGTTGATTTTTTAACAATTCACATCTTACCTTATTGGGAAAAAATTCCAATTGAACTATTTAACTCATTTGTAATTGAAAAGTACAATGTTGTAAAAAGTATCCATCCAAATAAAAAAATAGCGATTGGGGAGACTGGTTGGCCAAGTCATGGATATAATAATAGAGGTGCAGTTCCTAGTTTAAAAAATCAAGCTATGGCTATTAGAGGTTTCATAAATTTAGCAAAAGAAAATGGTTGGACTTATAATATAATCGAAGCTTTTGACCAACAATGGAAAGGTTATGATGAAGGTAATGTTGGACAATATTGGGGAATTTTTACATCTGGTAGAGAATTAAAATTCTCTCTAAATGGTGATATTGAATTAAATCAATATTGGTTATACCAAATGATTGCTGCAATTATAATTGGTGCTTTAATAACTCTTTATGGATTAAGAAATCAAAGATTAAACTTAAATCATGCTATTGCTTATGCAATTGCTGCACAAGGTATGGCATTTGGTATTGTTATGGCTGTAATTTATCCATTTACAAACTACATGAACTTTGGTATGTGGATAATGTGGGGAATGGGAACATTTTTAATGATTCCATTAGTAATTATTACATTAGCAAAAGCAAATGAACTATTTAAGTGTTCAATTGGAACTCCTCCAACTAGATTAGTTCCACTTGATTTAAGATCTGAAAATGCTCCATTTGTATCTATTCATGTTCCTGCATATAAAGAGCAACCTCATGTTTTAGAAGAGACTTTAAGAGCATTAAGTAGACTTAAATATCCAAATTATGAAGTTTTAGTTATTATTAATAATACTCCTGAAGAGTTCTATTGGAAACCAATTGAAAAACTATGTGAAGAGTTAGGTGAAAAATTTGTATTTATGAATATCACATGTTCAGGATTTAAAGCAGGTGCTTTAAATGCTGCACTTGAACAAACAGATAAAAGAGCTGAAATTATTGCTGTAATTGATGCAGATTATGTAGTTGAATCTCCATGGTTAGTTGATTTAGTTCCTTTATTTGATGACCCAAAAGTTGCTATTGTTCAAGCTCCACAAGACCATAGAGATGGTGATGAATCAATTATTAAAGCTGCTATGAATGCTGAATATGCTGGATTCTTTGATATTGGTATGATTGATAGAAATGAAGAGAATGCTATTGTTGTTCACGGAACTATGGTTATGGTAAGACTAAGTGCTATGATGGAAGTTGGTGGTTGGGGAACTGATACTATCGTTGAAGATAGTGAATTAGGTTTAAGACTATTTGAAGCAGGATATATCGCACACTATACAAATAGAAGATATGGTTATGGATTACTTCCTGATACTGTTGAAGCATTTAAAACGCAAAGACATAGATGGGCTTATGGAGCAATTCAAATTCTTAAAAAACACTGGAAAGAGTTTAAACCATCATCAACAAAATTAACTCCAAATCAAAAGAAAAAGTTTGTTGCAGGTTGGTTTTTCTGGTTAAGTGATGCTATGGGTCCAGTTATGGCTATTATGAATATTATTTGGGTTCCAGTTATTATTTTTGTTGGTGTAACAATTCCAACAATTCCATTAACTATTCCAATTATTACAGCGTTTTTAGTAAATATTTTACATACATTTATTTTATATAGAATGAAAGTAAAAACAAGTATTAAAAATACTATATTAAGTTCAATAGCTTCAATGAGTTTACAATTAATCATTTTCAAAGCAGTTTATGATGGATTTGTAAAAGATGGTTTACCATTTAAAAGAACTCAAAAAGGTGGGAAAACAGCTAAAAAAAGTGCTAATCCAATAAAACATGAAACAATTCTTGGAGTTTTATTATTAGCTTCTTTCTTTGCTTTAATTTTTACTAATAAAACTGGTATTACAGAAATCTATGTATTTGCTGCAACTATTTTTATCCAAAGTATTCCTTATATCTCAGCTATTATTATGAGATTCTTAGAAGTTTACTCTATCAAAAACAATCAGAAGTCATAAAACTTCTGATTGTTAATCTTAATTAATTGGTACTACTGGATTTAAACTAGAAGTATTATTTAAAAAGTGTCTATGTTTTTCAAACTGGTCAATTATATCCGTTGCTATCACATCTTCATCATATCCATAAATATCATAAGCTTTATTTCCATCTTGTAAAAAAACTTCGGCTCTTGCATATTTTTTTTGTGCTTTTGTAGGATTTACTGATTCAGGATAAGCATAACTTGGTGTATCATAATTTTTTGCTCTAACTTCATAAATAAAATCAAAATCATCAGAATGTTCAACTCTTATAATAGAGATTGCATTTAACTTATCATTTGAAACTTCAACATTCCATGAATATTTAGAAAGTTCATCTTTTACTAAATTCATTGCACTTATAACATCTTCATTTATAAATCTTTTTGTCTCTTCAACTTTTGGAAACTCTATTATTCTACTTAATCTTGCTTGCCATGTTCCACTTATTTTTCCATGACGACCTGCATTCATATGATGCTGTAAACTCTCATTTCTAATACTTTCTAAACTTAAAGCCTTATACATTCCCCAACAAGCAATTAACATAACAAAAACAAAAGGTAAAGCCATGATTATTGATGCTGATTGTAAGGCTTGAAGTCCTCCTGCAAGTAAAAGAGCAATTGCAACTACCCCTTGACTTACAGCCCAAAATATTCTTTGCCAAACTGGATTATTTACTCTTCCCCCTGAAGCTATTGTATCTACAACTAAAGAACCTGAATCAGATGATGTAACAAAAAACGTAACAACTAAAACAATTGCAATAATTGATACAAAACTTGAAAAAGGGAAATGTTGTAAAAATTTAAAAAGTGCTGTTGAAACATCAGCTGAAACAGCAGTTGATAAAAGAGTAAAACCTTCATTCATAATAGAATATAAAGCACTATTTCCAAATACAGTCATCCAAATAAAAGTAAATCCAACTGGTACAAATAAAACTCCAATAACAAACTCTCTAATTGTTCTTCCCCTTGAAACTCTTGCTATAAACATTCCAACAAAGGGAGCCCAAGCTATCCACCAAGCCCAATAAAATAGAGTCCAAGAACTCATCCAAGAAGAAGTTGTATCATAAGAGTATTGATTAAAAGTCATAAATACAATATTTGATAGATATGAACCAATATTTTGTATTAAAGTATTTAGTAAAAAAAATGTAGGTCCAGCTAAAAATATAAATAAAAGTAAAAAACCTGCTAAATAAAGATTTAATTCAGATAATCTTTTAATACCTCCATCTAAACCTAAAACAACTGAAATAGTTGCAATTGCCGTAATTAATGCAATTAAAATAATTTGAGTTGTAATTCCAACAGGTATTTCAAAAAGATAGTTTAATCCTGAGTTTATTTGTAATACCCCAAATCCTAAAGATGTAGCAACTCCAAAAACCGTTCCTAAAACTGCTATTGTGTCAACACTATGCCCTATTTTTCCATAAATTTTATCTCCAATTAAAGGATATAACGCTGACCTAATAGATAAAGGTAATCCATGTCTAAAAGAAAAATATGCTAAAACTAAGCCCACTATTGCATAAATAGCCCATGCGTGTAATCCCCAGTGAAAAAACAAAATATTCATTGCCATTTTTGCAGAATCAATACTTTGAGCTGTTCCAACAGGAGGAGAAACATAGTGCATAACTGGTTCTGCTACACTCCAAAACATAAGCCCTATTCCCATTCCTGCTGAAAAAAGCATAGCAAACCATGAAAGATTACTATAAGTAGGTTTTGACTGGTCTGGTCCTAATCTAAATTTTCCAAAGGGAGAAACAGCTAAAAAAAGTGCAAATAAAGTAAAAATACCTACACCTAACATATAAAGCCAACCAAATTTATCTGCAACAAAATTTCTAACATTTGTAAAAACTTCATTTGCAATTTGAGGTGACAAAATAGCAAAACTCACCAATGCTATTATAAAAATAACAGAGGGGATAAATACTGGTTTTAAAATTGTTGTTTTAAAATTATTTTTCATTTTTTTCCTTTTCATTTTCTAAATCTTGTCGTGGGTCTAACTCCACAACCACACTTCCTGAAGCTACGGGAATATTTACAAATATACTCATATCATCATCTGCCACTCGTTTTTTTGACAAAGAGTAAAAACCTAAAAATAGTCCTAAAATAGCAAATATTAAAAAGATAAATTCCAAATAATAAAAAAGTCCAATACCTAAAATAATAGGAGCAATAAAAGAACCTAAGCCATAAGCAAAAAGTAATGTCCTACTTATTTCAACTATATCTTTATTCTCATCAATTACATCATTTGCCCTTGCAAGAGATAAAGGATAAATACTAAAAATAGAGAAACCAAGAAAAATTCCTAAAAAATAGATATAGTTATCCAATAAAGAAGAAAATAAAAAAAATAAAGATACAAAAAAGATATAAAAACCACTATAAGCTATAATTTTTCTTCTTCCATATTTATCAGACAAAAGTCCAATTGGCCATTGTGAAATCAATCCTCCAATTATTGAACAAGCCATAAAAACAGATACTGTTTCAATTGATGAATATTTTTGCATCAAATAAATAGGCACCATTGTAAAAAAACCACCAACAAAAAATCCACCAATAAAACTTCCTGTAAGAGCTAGTGGAACTACGCTATAAAGTTTTGGAAAACTATATTTTTCAAAAGGTTTTAAAATTGGTTCTTTTATTTTTGTCATAGAGATAAAAAGGACTGAAAAAAGGATTAAAACTGAACCTAATATAAAAATTATATAAGTTGTATCACCTTTTATATTTAAAAAAACTTGTCCAAGTGCAGTAGCTAAATAAAAAATAATTGTATAAATCGCAAGTATTTTTCCTCTGTGCGTTTGGCTACTTTTTTCATTTAACCAACTTTCGATGATTATTAAAAGTGCATAAAAAGCAAAACCAGAGACAAAACGTAAAAATGCCCATAAGTATTCATTAAAAAAGAGTGCATGAAGTAAAAAAGATATAACCATCAAAGAAGCAAAAGTTGCAAAACTTCTTATATGCCCGACGGAGGATATTATTTTTTGACTAAATATTGAGGAGCCAATGGCGCCTAGAAAAAATGAAGCATTTATTAAACCAATAACTGCATCATTTAAACCTAAATCTTTTAGATAAACTCCCACATAAGTCAAAATCATTCCATAACCTATTGCTAAAAAACCTATAGCAAAAAACAAAGATGAAACTGGATTTAATGTGAATTTATCTATATACGAGTTTGTGTTTATATTTTCATTCATCTTTTCAAAGTAACATATCTGTTCTTAAATTTTTCTTTTATCTATTTGAATTGTTTCTAAAAAGTAACACAATTGTTATATAATTATTATAAATTATTTTAATGGAATAAACATGCAAACAAAAAAACTAATCTCTTATTTAAGTTGTGAAAAATTTGAGAAAAACATATTTACAAGCCTAGAAGAACGATATAAATGTAATATCATAAAAGATGCTGTAATTATAAATTTAGAAGAAGATGAGCAAATAATTCTATTCAAATATGGAGTATTTATTTGTTGGAATGTAAAATTTGAAAATATTAAATTTTTTATGGATTTTATAAAAAATTTTGAGATAAATAGTTTTGATATTCCATTTATTGAAGAGTTAAATTACACTTTAGAAAATGAATTCAAAATCAATTTTGATACAATTTATCTAAATAATTTATCGAATATCTCTAAAATTGCTATTTCTCAAGCCTTAGCCCAAAATGTAAAACTTGACCAATTTGAAAAAGAACTTCTAACTTCAATTGAAAATAACTCTAGCATTCCTTTACAATTGGCTCATACAGGAAAAATCAATCTTACAAAAAAAGAGATTTCTAAAAAAATTGGTGAACTATTTTTAGTAAAAAGTAAAATGAATTTACACTATGATTTACTTGATACTCCTGAATTTTTTTGGGAATATCCAGAGTATGAAAATCAATATGAAAAGTTAATAAAATATCTTGATATAAAATCAAGAGTAGAAGTTTTAAATAAAAAACTAGAAGTTATTCAAGAACTTTTACACGTTTTAGGAGATGAACAAAAACACAGATATTCATCTTTTTTAGAGTGGATTATTATAATTTTAATTACTTTTGAAATAGTTATAAATATAAAAGACCATTTTTAAAAAGATTTTAAATCAGGAAAGTTTGCTCTTAAACTTTCCATAAAATTCTCATCTGGGTCGTGTTTTATTGTTCTGTAATTTTTATCTTTTTCTAAAAAAAGAGGATGATTTTCAAATTTTGTATATTCATAATGACCAATTAAATACTCTATTGTTTTATATTTTTCTTTTAAATATCTTACAAGTTTTATATTCGATTCAAGTTGAGCTTTTGTTAAAGGTTTTTTATTTCCCCCAATATTTTCAATTCCAATACTTGAAAGATTTAAACCTATTACATGTCTTGCCATATAAGTTTCAGGCATAGTTGAATAAATTGTTCCATCAAAATCTACTAAAAATTGGGCTGAAACATTTAGATTTCCTGCTTTTTTTATATATTTTCTATCACTTGTTAAAATTTCAGGTTTAAATCTTTCATAAGACTCTTTTAAATCATCCATTGCTGTATGATGAATTACAATTATTTTTGGAATTATATTTATATCCAAAACCTCTATACCGTAAGAGTTTTTTATATACTGTCGTGTAAGTTCAACTCTTGTTTCACCAAAATCAAGTGGTAATTGCTTGATTTCTATTGCATTTAAAGTTAGAACAAAACTAATTATTATTAATATATTTTTCATTGAAGGATTGTATCAAAAATTTCATTTGTAAATTAAATGAATAAGATAATATAATTAAGCTATTAACATAAAAAGGAAATACATGGAAACTATAAAAGAGAAACTAAAAGATATAGTTGAAAATCTTATGATTCCTGAAGTTGAAGCTTATCTTGAAGATTTATACAAACTTCTTGAAACAAATTCTCAAACTGAAGATGATAAAGAAGCAATGGAAGAGATGGAGTCATTTTTAGTTGAGCTTCAAAATATTTTAGCTGTTATAGAAGAAGACAAAACTCCTGATAGTGAATATCAAAGAATATATGACTACATTATACAAAATTTAGAAGAGCATGAACACGGACATAATTTAGAACAAGAAGATTAAAAATCTACTTGTTTTCACCTCGAACACTCAAAGCCTCTTCTACCAATAATCTTCCAACTTCAATATGAGCATGAACAAATTTTTTAATATTTAAATCTTTTAATTGAGCTTTTTCATCTATTGATTCTATTTTCAATAAAATATTTGCTTCTTTATGAAAATTTAAAACTGCTTCACAAATCAATCTTTTTATATGAGTATCACTTACCGTTATAATCACACTTGAAGCTTCATCAACTTTTAATGACTCTAAAACAGGAAGTTTATCTAAGTGTCCAAAATAAGCCATATATCCCAATTTTCTTCCAAGTAATACATGTCTTAAATCATCTGAGATAATTACAAAAGGAATATTTCTTTCACTTAAATCTCGTGCTATTACTCTTCCTAAAATTGAAAAACCACAAATTACAACGTGATTTTTTGCTTTAATTGGTGTAATTTTATCTGACTCATAAAACTCAACAACTACATATGAAGCCAATTTATAGATGTTATTTACAATAAATGGAGTTAAAATCATTGATAATACTGAAACTAAAATCAAAAAGTTTGCAGTTTCATTAGAGATAATATTGTTACTTGAAGCAAGAGCAAATATTGCAAATGAAAATTCTCCTACTTGACAAAGTGCAAGTGCTGATTTTACAGCTGTACTTTTATCTGATTTTCTTCTGATTATTACATAAACAACTAACGCTTTTATCACCATTACGGCAATAAAAATAAGTAAAATAATATGTACATTATATAAAAAATATAAAGCATCTATTTTTGTTCCAACTGAAAAGAAAAAAGCCCCTAAAAGTAAATCTTTATAACTTGCGATATCTGATTCAACTTTTACACTAAAATTTGTATCAGAAATAATCATTCCAGCTATAAAAGCTCCCAAAGAGTAAGTAAACCCCAACTCATGAGCTAAAAGTGAAGTTCCAATAACGATTGATAAAACAGCTCCTAAAAATAACTCTTCTATTCTACTATTTGAAGCAAATTTTAAAAGCCAAGAGATAAGATTTTTTCCAATAGTAAACATAAAAACAATTATTATAAAAGCTGAAATAAACGTTTTTGTTAAAACTTCACTAATAGATAAAGTATCATTTGTCAAAAATGTAATAAGCAAAAGTATTGGAATTACTGCTAAATCTTGAAATATCAAAATTGCTGTTGATTTTTCTCCATAAGGAGTATGAATATCTTTTGATTGTTTTAAATAAGTTAAAACAATCGCCGTTGAAGATAAAGAGAAAGCCAAAGAGACAATAAGTGAAACTTCCACACTTAAATGAAAAATATAAAATGCCACCAAATAAATCAAAATAGCACTGATACTTACTTGTAAAAAACCATTTAATAAAAGTATCTCTTTCATCTTTTTGATTTTATCAACACTCATCTCAAGACCAATTGTAAACATCAAAAATACAATTCCAAACTCAGCAATTAACTCCAAAGAGTCATTATTAACTCCATTAAAATTAAAACCGTAACTTATTAGTGTTCCTGTTAAAATATAACCAATAATGTGAGAAATCCCAAACTTTTTTAAAATAATATTTAAAATTGTTGCTATTGATATTGTTAAAAACAACGTAAATAATATATTTTCCATTTTCCTCTTTCTTCTTTTTCTAAAAAAATTATATCCCAATTAAATTGTTTATTTTATATTGAAGTGATTAAAATATAAACAATTAGTAAATTGATTTTTTTTGATATAATTGCGCCAAAGGATTTAATATGAAAAAAACGTTCCAAATAAATGTAACAAATAAAAATAGAGATAGACAAGTTGATTCAATCAAAAATGAAGTAAGAAAATATATCAAAAGAGAAAAAAGCAAAAGACCTCCTGAAGGTTTTAATTTTTGGGCTTTTGATTGTAAATTTGGTAAAACAGCCGATGAAGCTACTGAAATTAAATT
Source organism: Arcobacter ellisii (assembly GCF_003544915.1). Lineage (NCBI taxonomy): Bacteria > Pseudomonadati > Campylobacterota > Epsilonproteobacteria > Campylobacterales > Arcobacteraceae > Arcobacter > Arcobacter ellisii. Next base: position 1,805,847 of record NZ_CP032097.1, read on the forward strand.
TGTTGATGTAACAAAATCTATTGATTTTGCAGCAAGTGAAGGTTATGACAGCTTTTACTTAGAACTAATTGCAAGAGCTGACATTAAAAAAGTAAAAGAGATTGAAGAGTTAGAGGATGATGAAGAAATTTCTGAATAATTTTCTTTTTCCTAATAAATAAAATAGCAATTTTTGGATTGTTAAATACTCTTAATTGAGTTATTATTTCAAAATAAAAGTTAAATAAAGAGGTGACAAACATGAGTTATATAACAAACGCGAATTTAGAACAAGCAGATAATGAAGTATTTTCAATAATAGAAAATGAATTAAAAAGACAAACTAATCATCTTGAAATGATTGCATCTGAGAACTTTACTTCTCCTGCTGTTATGCAAGCTATGGGTTCTGTTTTTACTAACAAATATGCAGAAGGTTATCCTTACAAAAGATATTATGGTGGTTGTGAGTTTGCTGATGCTGTTGAGCAATTAGCAATTGACAGAGCTTGTAAAATCTTTGGTTGTTCTTATGCTAATGTTCAACCTCATTCAGGGAGCCAAGCTAATGGTGCTGTTTATGCTGCATTATTAAGTGCTGGTGATAAAATCTTAGGTATGGATTTATCTCATGGTGGACATTTAACTCATGGTTCAAAACCAAGTTTTTCTGGTAAAAACTATTCTGCATTTTATTATGGTGTAGAACTTGATGGAAGAATCAATTATGATAAAGTTATGGAAATAGCTAAAATTTGTCAACCAAAAATTATTGTTTGTGGTGCAAGTGCTTATGCTAGAGAAATTGACTTTAAAAAATTCAGAGAAATAGCTGATGCAGTTGGTGCTATTTTATTTGCTGATATTGCACATATTGCTGGTCTTGTTGCTGCTGGTGAACATCCAAGTCCATTCCCTTATGCTGATGTTGTAACAACTACTACTCATAAGACTTTAAGAGGTCCAAGAGGTGGTATGATTATGACAAATGATGAAGAGATTGCTAAAAAAATTAATAGTGCAATTTTCCCAGGATTACAAGGTGGACCACTTGTTCATGTAATTGCTGCAAAAGCAGTAGCATTTAAAGAAATTTTAGATCCATCATGGAAAGATTATGCAAAACAAGTAAAAGCGAATGCAAAAGTATTAGCCCAAGTTCTTACAAAAAGAGGATATGATATTGTTTCAGGTGGAACAGATAATCACTTAGTATTAGTAAGTTTTTTAAATAAACCATTTTCAGGAAAAGATGCAGATGCAGCTTTAGGAAATGCAGGGATTACAGTAAATAAAAACACAGTTCCAGGTGAAACAAGAAGTCCATTTATAACTTCAGGAATTAGAATAGGAAGCCCAGCATTAACAGCTAGAGGTATGAAAGAAAAAGAGTTTGAAATAATAGCAAACAAAATTTGTGATGTATTAGATAACATTGAAGATACAAATTTACATGCTAAAATCAACAAAGAGTTAGAAGAACTTGCTTCAAACTTTGTGATTTACAATCAATCTACTTTTTAGGGTTTTTTAAATTTGGAGTATTAATGCCTACTTTAGATACTACTTATAAACAAATTGAAAAAGCTATAAAATATATAGATGAAAACTTCAAAGAACACCCAAGTGTGGATGAAGTTGCCAAAAATATAGGTATGAGCAAATATCATTTTATAAGAGTATTCAAAGAGTATGTAGGTGTTACTCCAAAACAATTTTTACATTGTGTAACCCTAAATTATGCAAAAGAACACATCAAAGAGTCCAAATCCATACTAGACAGTAGTTTGGATATTGGACTATCTAGCACAAGCAGACTTCACGAACTTTTTGTAAATTTGATTGGAGTAACTCCAAAAGAGTGGAAAGAAAAAGGAAAAGATGTACAAATCACTTATGGTTTTGGACAAACACCTTTTGGTGAAGCACTAATTGGATTTACCGATAAAGGTATTTGTTATTTAGGTTTTATTGATGACAATAAAAAAGATATTTTCCAAAGATTTAATGAACTTTGGGAAAATGCAAATCTAGTTTTTGATGAAAAACTTGCATGTGAATATTTAGAAAATATCTTTGTAAAAAACCAAAAATACCCTCTTTTAGTAAAAGGAACAAATCTTCAAATAAATGTTTGGAAAGCTTTATTAAATCTTCCAAATGGAATTGTTGCAACTTATCAAGATATTGCAAACTACTTAGATAAACCAAAAGCTGTACGAGCAGTTGCAAGTGCTATTGGAAGAAATCATATTGGATATTTAATTCCTTGCCACAGAGTCATAGCAAAAAGTGGAGCTATGAGTGGATATAGATGGGGCATTGAAAGAAAAAAAATTTTAATAGCCTACGAATCAGTTAATAATAACGATAAGTAGACTATTTTTAGTTAAATAAGATTTTCTAAAACCTCTTCAAATCTATTAAAACCTTTTATCATCTCTTTTTTTGAAATAATTATTGGAGGTAAAAATCTAATAATATTTTTCCCTGATTTTAAAACTAAAAGACCATTTTTAAGTGAAGAGTTTATTATTTCATTTAACTTCTTTTCATCTTTTAAAACTAATCCTTGCATAAATCCAAAACCATTTTTTTGTAAAAATAAATTTGGATATTTATTTATAAAAAAAGCTAAATAATCATCAAAAAATTTGATATTTTGCTTTAATTTTCCACTATCTGAATATTTTTCTAAGATTTTTAAAACCTTATTACAAGTAGCTGTCGATAAAAAATTTCCTCCAAAAGTAGAACCATGATCACCAAAAGTAAAAACATCTTTCAAACTTGTCATCATAACACCAATTGGAATTCCACTTGCTAAACCTTTTGCTAAAGTTACAATATCAGGTTTTATTCCAAAATGTTGAGAAATTAAAAACTCTCCACTTCTATAAACTCCCGTTTGAACTTCATCAATTATCAAAAGTAGTTTTTTCTCTTTTAAAACTTTTTCTAGTTCTTTTACTAAAAGAACATCTTGCATAAAAATTCCACCCTCACCTTGAATCAACTCAAGCATAACAGCAACCGTAGAATCATCAATCAAAGAGATAGCCTCTTTTATATCATTTGCATAAACAAATCCCTCAGGGAAGGGAGCAAAATATTTATGTTTATCCTCTTGAGCTGTTGCTTTTAAAGTTGCTATTGTTCTTCCATGAAAAGAGTTTTTTATAGTAATAATTTTATATTTTGGTGTTTCAAAAGCTGTATTTCCATACTTTCTAGCAAGTTTAATTGCACTCTCATTTGCTTCAGCTCCACTATTACAAAAAAAGCATTTCATATCAAAACCACTTAAATTTACTATTCTTTTAGCACACTTTTCTTGTGGTTTTATATGATAAATATTTGAAGTATGTAAAACTCTTTTTGCTTGTTTATTTATGGTTTTTAACACTTTTTTATTTGCATAACCTAAACTATTTACTCCAACTCCTGAAGCAAAATCTATATAATCTTTTTCATTTTCATCAAATAAAACAGATTTTTTTCCTTTTACAAATCCAAGATCTAATCGCTTGTATAAAGGTAATAAATAACTATTTTCTTTCATAATTTATCCTATTCATGATAAGACAAAAATTGTTCGTCTTTCTCTTTTAATTTATATTTTTTAGCCAATGATTCTAAAAATGGTTTTCCCAAATCTTTGCAATTTAAAGCCTCTAAAACCAAACTTTCATCACTAATTGGAAAAGCAATTAATTGATTTAGTTTTTCTATTGTCAAATTTGGATTTGTCCTCTTTTCTAAAATAACCTCATCATTTTGTGAAATTTCGCCCTCTTTTAAAACCTTTGCATAAAAACCTGTAAATCCACTATCAAAAATAAATTTTGTCATCTCTTTTTGGTTTGTATTTACACTTAATTTCCAACAAGGTTGCCTTGGTTGTGTTATTTGAACTTTTGTTTCGCCTATTTTTAAAACATCACCAATACAAATATCTTTTTCACAAATATCAGATAAAATTAGATTTTCTCCAAAGTAAGCCATATTTGTCATATCAAAAATATTATTAAAATGAGAATTTATTTTTTGGAAAGTTAATTGAGAAAATAAAAACAAAGCTTTATTTTCTCCTCCATGATGAGCCAAATCAGCTTGAAAATCATCAATAAAACCTGTTTTTGTAAGATAAGCTTTTGATACTGGATATTTTTTGATACCTGAAACTAACTCTTTTCGTTTACTATTTTCAAGTTTTGTAGAAGTTACTATTCCAACTTTTACATATAAAACATTTGCTATTTTCATCTTAAATACTCCATTAATTAAAGAATATAAAAGTATAAGAAAATTATTAATTTATAACAATCCAATAATTGCTAATTTAAACTTCAATACTATAAAAACAAGAAAAAATCTCATCTTTATCTAAAGTTATCATTCCTTTTTTCTCTTCTAAATTTTGATTAGAACTATTTTCATCAGCAACTCCAAACCAAGGTTCTATACATAAAAAAGGTGCGCCACTAGGTTTTGACCAAATACCTAAATATGGAAAGTTCTCAAAATTTAGTTTTATAAAGTTTTCATTTTTTATATTTTTAAAAATTAGATTTTTTATATTCAAATCATTAAAAACCAAAGCATCATTTTTAAAAAGTTCTTCATTTAAAAATAGTTTTTTATCTTCAAATTTTAAATCCATACTATCATAAACTAAACCCAACTCATTTAAAAAATATCTTTTTGAATTGTTTACTTCAAACTCTAAAAAATAATCCTCTTTTTTTAAATCCTTTTCTAAACTCCAATTAAAAGCAGGATGAGCTCCAATTGAAAAAAGCATTTTTTCATCACTTTTATTTTTTACTTTGTAAGAGATAATCAAACTACTTTTTTCAAGTTTATAAGACAAATACAACTCAAAATCAAAAGGATAAATTTCTAAACTCTTTTCATCAGAACAAAGTCTAAACTCTAAAAAATCATCTTTTTGTTCTATAATTTCAAACTCTTTATCCCTTGCAAAACCATGTTGGCTCATATTGTATTTTTGATTTTTATAAAAATAATTATCCTTTTTTAATCTTCCAACTATTGGAAAAAGTATAGGAGAATGTCTTGCCCAATATTTAGCATCACCTTGCCAAATATACTCTAAATCTTTGCCACATTTTTGTAAACTATTAAGTTCAGCTCCAAAAGACTTGATTTTTGCTTTTATAAACTCATTTTTTATTTCGTAATTCATCTAATAATCCCTTTGATTTTTAGAGCTTCAATAGTAATTGCTTTTCTTTTTGGCAAATCATCTTTTGTTTTTGTATCTATGTTTGTAGCAAAAAACCAAACATCATCTTTTGTCTCTACATATCCCACGTACCAGCCATATTTTCCTTCCCAACCTGTTTTGGCTCGGATTATATAATCTTCACTTTTTTCATCTATCATTATCTCTTTTAAACTGTTCATATCTTCAAGTTTAAAAGGTAAATCATTTGTATAGAATCGTTTTAAAAATTTAATCTGTTCAAATGTTGTTATTTTTAAACTTTCATCTAACCAAAATCTTGTTATTTCATCACCTATTTTTTTATTTCCATAATCCAATTCTTTTAGATAATTTTTATATTTTTCAACTCCAATTTTTGAAGCAAACTCTTGATAACACCAAACACAAGAACTTTTAAAAGCAGTTAATAAAGTTTGGTCTTTATTCCAAGATTCATACTCTCTTATTTTTTTATCCCAAACAATTAAAGAATCTTTTGTTACAACACCTTCATTTAAAGCAATTAAACTGTTTGGAATTTTAAAAGTTGAAGCAGGACTAAAAAACATTTCAGCCCTTTTGTCGTTGTAAATATAGATTTTTTTTGTATTTAAAGATTCAATAACAATAGTTCCCTCAACTTGTTTATTTTTGAAGATATTTTCAAGTTCTGTATCTTTGGCAAATAAAAAAGAGTTACATAATAAAAGTATTGTAAAAAAGAGTTTGATTTTTTTGTGCATTTTGTAGTTCCTAAGTTTTAAGTAAAGTATTCTATAAAATCCTACCTTACTTAAATATTTTTTGAACTAATTAGTTGTTTTTAAAGCCAGAATTTGTTCTTCTGTTTTTTGAAGTTGCTGATGTTTCACTTTTTTTTGAAGCAAATCTATTGTTATTTCCTCTTGGTTTTGCACTTGAAGATGAATTATCTTCAACTCTTTTTTTACCAAAACTTCTTTTAGAATTAGAAGTTGTCTCTTTTGGTTTTGCTGTTCTATTTTGGTTTGAACTATTACCTCTATTGCTTCTATTTCCTATTGGTTCTGCTTTGATATTTGGGTCAACTTTAAACCCTACTATTTCAATTTTTTTGATTTTTTGTTTGATTAATTTTTCAATTCCCCATAAATAATCATGTTCATCAATACAAACCAAAGATATAGCCTCACCTGTATTTCCAGCCCTTCCTGTTCTTCCGATTCTATGAACATAATCTTCTGCGATATTTGGTAATTCAAAGTTTATAACATGGGGAAGATTATCGATGTCAATTCCCCTTGCAGCTATATCTGTTGCCACAAGAACTCTTACATTTCCTAACTTGAAATCATCTAAAGCTTTTGTTCTTGCACTTTGTGATTTATTTCCATGAATTGCTGCTGAACTTATTCCATCTTTTACAAGTGCTTCACTAAGTTTGTTTGCACCATGTTTTGTTCTTGTGAAAACCAAAACTTGTTGCCAGTTGTTTTTATTTACTAGATGTAATAAAAGCTCTTTTTTTCTTTCTCTATCAACTAAATGAACACTTTGTTCGACTTTATGTGAAGTACTGTTTGTCTTTGCTGCTTCTATTGAAACAGGAGAGTTCAATAAACTATCTGCTAGTTTTTTAATATCATCAGAGAAAGTTGCTGAAAAAAGTAAATTTTGTCTTTGTTTTGGTAAAATTGCAAGAACTTTTCTAATATCATTTATAAATCCCATATCAAGCATTCTATCTGCTTCATCCAAGATAAAAAATTCAATTTTTGTTAAATCTAAACAATCTTGAGAAACTAAATCAAGTAGTCTTCCAGGAGTTGCGATTACAATATCAACACATTTTTTTAAAAGTGAAATTTGAGGATTTATTCCAACTCCACCAAAAATAACAGCTGATTTAAAAGGAAGATATTTCCCATAAGTTTCAACACTTTGAGCAACTTGCGCTGCTAATTCTCTTGTTGGAGTTAAAATCAATGCTCTAACATGAGATTTTTTATCTTTTGAATAAGAAGTTTTTAATCTTTGTAATAGAGGAAGTGTAAATCCAGCTGTTTTTCCAGTGCCTGTTTGAGCCGCTGCTAAAACATCTTTTTTTGATAAAATCACAGGAATTGATTTTGACTGTATTGGTGTTGGCGTTGTATAACCCTCTTCTTTAATTGCACGAAGAAGTTCTGCACATAAACCTAATTTTGAAAATGACATAAGTACCTTGTTTTTTATAAACCTACAGAAGTTATAAACTAAAGTTCCGATCTAGGTTGAATAATTTGAGTTTAATTGAGTTGTAAATTGAATACAAAAACGAAGTCAGGCATAGACCGATGTATGCTGAAATTAGGGAATTGTATCATAATTTTTTACAATAATTGTTATTTTTAAAACTAATACTACTTTTTTAGCTATACTGTCAGCCTCACAAATAAAAATAATACAAAGAAAGAACAAAAATCAAATGAATTTATTATCAAAAAACTCTCCGGTAGAACAATCAATTTTAAAAATGAAAGCTGTATTAAAAGATGTTGGTTGTGAAGCCTCATTTTCACAAGAAAAACACCCTTTAGAAAACTGCTTTTCAGTAAACTTAGCTTCAAACGAAGCTCCAAATCATATCTATTCAAATGGAAAAGGAACAATTTCTGATGCTTCAATAGCTAGTGCTTATGGAGAATATATCGAGAGATTACAAACTAACAACTTTTTTATAGATTTTCATTTACCAAATAGAAAATATTACCCTGATGAAGTTGCTTTTGATTTTGGAGGAGATTATTTAACCCCTGAATTAAAAAAAATCTATGATGCAAATGGTGAATTAGAACCAAAAGATTTAGTGGATTTTAACAGTGATTATATGGACAAAATCGTAGCATTGCCATTTATCAAAGAATCGACAAAAGAAAAAACATATATTCCAATAAATATTTTAAGTAACCTTTTTGTGAGCAACGGACTTGCAACTGGAAATACAGCAAATGAAGCAAAAGTTCAGGCACTTAGTGAAATCTTTGAAAGATATTCAAAAATCGCTATTATCAAAGAGGGTTACGCACTTCCACAGTTTCCAGATGAAGTTGTAAAATCATTTCCAAAAGTTTATAAAGATGTTCAAACATTAAGAGATTTAGGTTATATCATTGAAATTTTAGATGCAAGTTTGGGTGGAGTTTTCCCTGTAACTGCAATTTCACTAATAAACACTAAAAACAATACTCTGTTTGTATCTTTTGGAGCTCACCCTATTTTAGAAGTAAGTTTAGAAAGAACTATGACAGAACTTATGCAAGGAAGAGATTTAACAAATCTTGATGCCTTTGAAATTCCAACTTTTGATATGAGTTTAGTGGCTGATAGTTTTAACTTAGAAGCTCACTTTATTGATTCAAATGGAAAATTAGGTTTCCCATTTTTAAGCACTAAAAAAAGTTTTGAATATGCTCCTTGGAAATATGAAGGGAACGGAAGTGATGATGAATATGCATTTTTACTTGATATTTTAAAATCTCAAAACAGAGAAATGTATATGAGAGAATATACATATTTAGATTTTTACTCTTGTCAAATGATTGTTCCAAATTTCTCAGAGGTTTATCCACTTGATGACATGGTTTATAACAACAAAAACAATGGAAAACTTATCCGAGATATGGTTTTAAACTTTGAAAAATATGATGTAAATGATATTTTAGACACTGTTGATAGTTTAGATGATTCTTTAAATATGCAGTTATATATTGGTGTTATTTTTGAAGAAAACTTCACAATGGGAGATTTCAAAGCTCAAATGTTACTTTTATTAGAAGAGTATGATGATGCTTTAGAAATTTTAGAATTTTCAAACAATAAATTTGGTCATTTAGTAGCTCAATTAATCAGAATGCAAAATGATGGTCTTGAATGGGAAAACTATGAAACTGCTTTGTATAATGTTTATGGAAAAGAAAAAATCCAAAAAGCTGTTGATATTCTTGAGGGAAATGGTTATTTAATAAATAGAACTCTACACAAAGATTATAACAATATGTTAAGTATGTTTGATAAATTGGAAGTGAAAAAATTGGCTTTTTATAAAAACTAATTTGTTATAATCAATTAAAATTTTTAAAGGGAAATCATGCAATATATAGAAATATCAAATAAAAGTGTACAAGAAGTTGTAAATTCTATTAAAGAAGTGGCATCAAAATATAGTTTTGGAGTTTTAAATGTTTTAAATATTCAAGAAACTCTTAAATCTAAAGGTAAAAATTTAGAAAATGAGTGTCAAATAATTGATATTTGCAAACCCTCTTATGCAGAAGAATTTTTAAATGAAGATATTTCTTTATCTATAATTATGCCTTGTAGAATTGCAGTTTATACACAAGATGGTGAAACAACTATTGCTTTAAACTCAATAGTTCAATTGGTTGATGATATAAATCCTGATTTGATTGAACTTGCACAAAGAGTACAAGAAGAACTTTTAGAACTAATTGATGAAGTGAAATAAACTATGATAAGTCCAATTGATGCAAGTACCATAAATAGCGTTTCGCAACTAATACAACTCTCTGTTGCGCCTGTTTTTTTACTTGCAGGTGTTGCTGGACTTTTAAATGTATTTACAGGAAGACTTTCAAGAATTATTGATAAAGTTGATAGACTTGATAAATACGAAAATGAGAATATTGAGCTTTTAAAAAACAATGAAGAAATTTATTCAAAAATTGAACAAAGAAGAAAATTTCTTACAATGAGAATGAAAAATACAAATTTAGCTATTTTATTTTGTACAACAACAGGATTATTAATCGCCTTAGTAATTGTTACAATGTTTTTAAGTGCTATTTTTGATTTTAAAGATTCACTTCTTATTGCAATTCTTTTTATTCTTGCTATGGGTTCTTTGATTATTTCTTTATTTTTATTTCTAAGAGAAATTTTTTACACGACATCTTTCATAAAGAGTAAGTTAAGTTATATTCCTTAAAAGAGTTTTTTCCTCTTTTAATTAAAAATTTATACTTTTTACAATAAGTTTTGTTTTTTCTATATTTAATCCAGCTTTTGAACTAGCGTCTTCTAAACTTTCATTATTTTGTAAAAGTCTTAATAAAACTTCGATTTTTTTGTTTGTTTTTATATGTGTAATTGACATATTATTTTTCCTTTTTATTCTTCAATTCAATGAAGTTATTAAAAGATAAATATGAGCTTGTTGTCTAAATGAGTAATATTAACAGTGTGAGAATCAATAAAAGGCAAATAACAGATGAAACTCGAATTCATCTTATGTGGACACAGTATAACTGAATAAAAAAATAAAAGCAAGGGGTTAGAGTTTAAATTAAACTCTAACCGAATCTTTACCATTAAACTCTTTAGCATCTGCTTGTTCAATAATTTTTTTAGAAATCTCTAAAGTTTGTTGAGCAATATTATTTGCTTCAGAAGCACTTTGTGCATTTATTTGTGTTATTTGGTCTAGGTTATTAACAGCATCATTTATTTGAACCATACCTGTTGCTTGTTCTTTGCTAGCAAGTGTTACGTTATCAATTAACTCTAAAGTTGTAGAAATATTTTTATTTAAGTCACTAAATCCTTCTATCATATCAGCAGCAATATCTTTACCTTCTTGAGTTTTTCTTTGAGCATTTTCAACTAAATTTTTAATTTGTTTAGCAGCTTCTGCACTTCTACTTGCAAGTGTTCGCACTTCTCCAGCAACAACGGCAAATCCTTTTCCTGCTTCTCCAGCTGTTGCTGCTTCAACGGCAGCATTTAGTGAAAGAATATTTGTTTGGAAGGCAATTTGGTCGATTACTGTAATTGCTTCTGTAATTGCTGTTGTTTGAGCATTTATCTCTTCCATTGAAAGAACTGTTTTATTTGCAAGACTTTGACCTACTGTGATTGATTCTTTTACTTTATTTCCAAAGTTTGCCATTCTTATTGTTGTTTGATTATTATTTGTAATATTTGAAGTAATCTCTTCAAGTGAAGCTGCTGTCTCTTCTAATGAAGCTGCTTGAGAGTTTGCAGCAGTTGCAATTCCTTGCATATTTTTACTTAGTGTATTTGCATTATTACTTAAAACCATTCCTATTCTTTTATTTTCTAATAGAGTTTGAGTAATAACTTCACCTAAAATATTTACATCTTTTTCAAGTTCTTTAATAATCCCTTCAAGATTATTTTCTGCTAATTTTGGTCTAAAATCTAGTTTTGAATAAGAAGTTAAAACTTTTAAAATATTTGTAACATTACTATTTAAAGTTTCTAACATTTCATTAATAATATTTTTTAACTCATTTAACGATGGATTATTTGAACCAAGTTCAATTTTTGCGTTTAAATGCCCTTTATTAATCAGATTTGTAACTCTAATTGTATCAGCAATTAAAGCTCTATCTTTTTGAATATTTGCTTTTGTCTCTTCAATATTTTTATTTATAATTCTTGACATCATTCCTAATTCATCATCTGATTTTACTTTTATTAGTTCAATATCATCTTTTTCAAAATTAATAAATGCAAAGAAATTTTCAACTCCTCTTTTAACTGAATCAACATCAATTAAAATCGTAAAGGCAATTGTTCTTGCTAAAATCATAGTTAAAGCTATACCAAAAGCACTTAATATTCCAAAAATCAACATATTTTTATTTGCTGTACTTAACTCTTTTTCAATTGCTATAATTAAACCTTCTGAAAGATAATTTTCCACTTTTTTTAATAAATTGATTTTGTCAGTTATTGTTTTAAACCAATATCCTGCATCAATATTAAAATCAGAATCTTTTCCACTAAATAAAGCAACTTTTCTCATTTTTTCTACTTCTTCAACCGAAGTATCTTTCATCGTAGTGTTATAAAAATCAACAGTATCTTTTGAACTAACTTTTACAAATGAATCCATATATGCATTTTGTTCAGCAACTAATGTATAAAATTTTGTTTTTAATTCTAAATCAAAAGCATTTTTAGCAAAAGTATTTGTACCAACTGCTCTTTCAAGACCAGCTCGCTCTTTTGATAATAAAAAGTTCATATATGAAACTAATTTTTGAGAAATTTCTGCATTATTTGATAACTTAGTAATAACACCAATTACATTTAGTAACAATTTATTCATCTCTGTATAATATCCAATTGCAATAGGTGCATTAATAGATAAATTATTTACGTTATTTCTAATATTTGATAAATCTTCAAGCTTTTTAAGACCACTATTTAGGTTTTCTAAAAAATCTTGATTATATGCATTTTTATCAAAAGATGCTAAAAAATTATTCAATTCTGATATTTTTCCATCTGTATCTACTCTTTGATTTGGAAGTTCCGTTTTAAACTTTTCACCTTTACTTCCTAAAAATCCTGCTGTCATACCTCTTTCTTTTTGTGTTTCATGTACTAATGCACCAATCTTAGTTGAAAGTTCTACAACCTTATCTAAAGATTTTAGATTTCTTGAATCACTAAACGAATCATAAGCTAATTTCGCATCTAATAATATTACTACTGTTAATGGAATCAACATTATTAAAATTAGTTTCTGCTTTATTGATAATTTTGAAAGCATTGGAACTCCTTTTGTCATTTTAGACCTATTATAGCCAAAAAAAATGTTATTTTTCTTTTTATTAAAAAAAGCAAGTGCTATATATTTTTTTTGTATACTTCCCCTAAAAAACAACAAAGAAAATTGAAAAATGAAAATAGAAGAAAATTTTTTAGATTTAATATCACACAATAATAATTTAAACCAAGAACAATTTAAAATTTTAGGTCTAGTTCCTGAAAGTGAAGATTGGAAAGAGTTAGCTTTAGAAAAAGAAGTATCAAAAAATGATATGAATTTACTTATGCTTTTAAAAGGAAATTTTTCACATAAAGCTCAAGAACAAATAATCAAAAATTATCATATGGTTTTAGAATTTAATAGTATAAAAGCAAAAGTTTACTCACCTAAAAAAGAAGAAATAAAAATAGAAAATGAAGTAAATGAAGAGGAAGAACACATAAAAATCTATTGTGATGGAGCATGTTCTGGAAATCCTGGAAATGCTGGAAGTGGACTTGCAATTTATTCAAATAAAAAAAATCCCGTTTTATTATATGGTGCATATGAAGAAGAAGGAACAAATAATATAGCAGAGTTAAATGCTTTACATCAAGCATTAACTATTGCTTCACAAACTTCTAGTGAAAATATTATCTCAATATTTTCAGACTCAAAATATGCAATTGATTGTATTACAACTTGGGCATATAGTTGGAAAAAAAATGGTTGGACTAAAAAAGGTGGAGAAATAAAAAATCTTGAACTTGTTCAAGAAGCTCACTATTTATATGAAAAACTAAAAAATAAAATTGAAATTATTCATGTAAAAGGTCACGCAGGAATCGAAGGAAACGAACTTGCTGATAGAATGGCAGTTTATACAATAAAAGCTAAAAACAAGGATTTTGCTTTTTACTCTTATAATAAAATTGAAGAGGTTTTAGCTCTAAAATCTTATTAATATAATTTTGAGTGGCTTTTAGATATCATATAAATAATTATTAAAAATAATCAAGGAACAAGAATGATTGAGAAAAAAGGTTCAATTCTAACAGTTAGAGAAGATATAAAAGTTTTTGATTGTACTATCAGAGATGGTGGTTTAGTAAACAATTATCATTTTAGTGATGAATTTGTAAAAGCACATTACGAAACTTGCGTTGCTGCTGGTGTTGATTATATGGAAATTGGGAAAAACGTATCTCCAACTATTATGAGTGAAGCTGAATATGGTCCTTGGAATTTCTGTAAAGAAGAAGATATTAGAAGAATTGTTGGTGAAAATAACACAAATATGAAAATTGCTGTTATGAGTGATATTGGTAGAAGTTTAAAAGAAGAATTAAGACCAAAATCTGAAAGTGTTGTTGATATGATAAGAATTGCAACATATATTCATCAAATTCCTGCAGCAATCGAATTAATCGAAGATGCACATGCAAAAGGTTATGAAACTACTGTAAATATTATGGCTATTTCAAAATCTTTTGATGATGAGTTAGATGAAGTTTTAGCACAACTATCAAAAACACCTGTAGATGTTATTTATATTGCTGATAGTTTTGGTTCATTTTATCCTGAACAAATCAAAAAATTAACAGAAAAATATTTAAAAGTTGCACAAGAAACTGGAAAACAAATTGGAATTCATGCTCATAATAATCTTCAATTAGCATATGCAAACACTTTAGAATCTATGATTTATGGTGCTAGTTTCCTTGATGTTACAATCTCTGGATTAGGAAGAGGTGCTGGAAACTGTCCACTTGAATTATTAATTGGCTTTTTGAAAAATCCAAAATATAAATTAATGCCTGTATTAAAATTTATTGAAGAGTATATTGTACCACTAGAAAAAGAACTTGACTGGGGATATAGTATTCCATATATGTTAACTGGTCAATTAAACGAACATCCAAGAGCTGCTATGAAAGCTAGAGATGAAAAAGATACAAACTATAGAGAATTTTATAGAAATTTATTAGTTGATTAAAAAAGGGCTTTTGCCCTTTTTTATAAAAAACTAGCTTTTGTAATTTTACTTAACTCTTCACTTACTTTAAAAATTTTTCCTCTTATATTTTTATATCCAAAACTCTCAAGTCTTTTTGTATGTTTATCTAAATATCTTTTTGCATCAGCTTCATTTGAAAATAGATAAATTCCACCTGCTTCTTTTGTTTCTTCATTTTCAGTCCAAATTTTCCAAAGTAATCCCTCTTCATTTGATATATCTTTTGCTAAATCTACAAAAGCCTTTGAAAACTCTTCACCAAAAATTCCATCATGAGGAAAATCTACTTGTAAAAGATAATTCATTTTTAACTCCAAAAATATTTTTTCAAAGTATACTCAAAACAAAATAATTATCTTATTTCTTTAGTCAACTCATTTTGATAAATAATAATTCCTACCAATATAAATACAATATTTTTTACAATATATTGACCAACTAGCGTAAACGCATAAGGAGCTTGAGTAAAACAGAACTCTGGTAATAAAAATAAAGGAGCAAATGTACAAACCATATGACCTAAAAAAATTATTGTTACAATTTTTGTGTAAAAACCACTTAAAAAACCAATCCCAATTGCTACTTCCAACATAGCTAAAAGTTTTATGGATAAACTTCCATCTATCAAATTAAAAAACATAATATCGATTGTTTTTATAGCCAAATCTTCTGCTGGACTTAGTGTTGGAAAAAATTTCAACATTCCATACCATACAAAAATAATTCCCAATGACAAGCGCATTAACTTAATAGTATTTTGCATTAAATTCCCCTTTTTATAAAAAGGTAGTTTAAAACATTTATTCTTTAATAAATATTAATAATGATTATCAATAACTAATAGTTTTTATCATTTAATAATTTTTCAATCTCTTATTTCATATGCACTTTTTACAATATCAACTCCATATTTAGTTCTTAATTTTTGCATTTGATTTGTCAATGATTGTTTTTTTAAATCCTTTTCATATTCAAAAAGATTATAAGTATAATCATTTTGTTTTGCAAAATTAAAAACTGTAATATAAAGTTGAATTACCCCATGAGTTTTATGATTATCTGTTTTTTCAAATAGGTTTACCATTTGATTTTTAAAATCCATTTCATTAAAAATCCTATTTACATTTATATAATTTTTTGATTTTATTTTATATTCATATCTGATTTTTATAGCATAAGTTAATGGATTTACACCTTCTTTTTTTACTAAAAAACATAAATATCTACAAAGAATCATAACTCTTCTTTTTAATTCATCTCTATCAAAAATAACATCAAAAGTTCGCCCTATTCCAATTGATTTTTTTTCCCTTTCAATTGTTAATTTATTATCTCTGATTCCACAAACTCTGTTATACAAATCAATTCCTGGTTTTTTCCAAGAATAAAAAAGTTTTTGATTTTTTCTTATATCTCCTAAAGTTCTTATTCCATAACCTTTAAGTTTTTCTTGAAAACCTTTTCCTATTCCAGGGAATTCTCCAACAGGAATATCTCTTATAAAATTTGCTATATTATCAACACTAACATATTTTATACCATCTGGTTTTGCATATTCGGTTATTAGTTTTGAAAGATATTTTGTATTTGCAATTCCTATTGAAATTGGTAATTTCAACTCTTCATAAATCTTTTTTTTCAATCTATAAGCAAACTCAACTATTTCATTTTCATTTATATAACCTGTTACATCACCAAAAAATTCATCTATTGAAAATTGTTCTACTAAAGGAATCTCTTTTATTAAAAGCTCTTTTAGTTTTGTTGATAAATCATGATACAAAGGATAATTTGGAGGAAGCATTTTAAGTTTAGGGCAAAGGGTTAAAGCCTCATTTACACTCATTGCCGTTTTTACTCCAAATGCTCGTGCCTCATATGATGCTGTTGTTATTATTCCTCTGATTTTTCCATTTTCATCTACAAAATACTCTTTAAAACTTTTATGACCTTCATTTGTAAGTATGGTACTAACAAAAGCTCCACTATTTGATGAGATTTTTCTAATCTCTTTTTTCGATGAAAATATATTTATATTACTTCGTCCTCCAACCGCAACTGGAATATGAAACAAACTATCATCTATAGTTCTGTGAGCAGAAACAAAAAAACAATCTATATCTAAATGTAAAAACATAAAATGATTTTATAATATTTTTAAAAATAGTCTAAAATCTATTACAATTTGAAATATTTTCACTTAATAATTTATTTCCTTTTAAGATTAATAACTTATTATAATTTAATTATTTATTAAGGAGAGAGAATGAAAAAAATTGCACTTTTATTTGTCTGTATCTATAGTTTTTCAATAGCTGCAGAATATGATCCAATAAGAGGAGAAATGTTAGCACTTTCATGTGCTTCTTGTCATGGAACAGATGGAAAATCTGAAGCAATAACTCCATATATTGCAGGTATGGGAAAAACAAGTTTATATCAGACTCTACTTGATTATAAAAATGGTAAAAGAACTGAAACTATGATGCAAAAGCATGTAAAAGGTTTTACAGATGAAGAGCTTGAACAAATTTCTTACTATTTTTCAAGCATAGAAAGATAAAAAGGAAAATACCATGATAAATAGAAGAAATTTTCATAAAATAGTATTAGGAGCAACAGCTTTATCATTTACAGCATGTAGCAATACATTTGAAGATATGTCAACACCTTCAAAAAACAAACAAAGAGTAGTAATTATTGGTGGAGGATTTGGTGGTGCAACAGCTGCTAAATATCTAAGAAGATTTTCACCTGATACAGAAATTATTTTAATTGAACAAAATAAAGAATATTATACTTGTCCATTTAGTAATACTGTAATTGCAGGAATGAATCCAATTGAATATATCAAACATGATTATAAAACATTAGAAAAAAAATATAACATAAAAGTAATCCATGAAAAAGTAAAAAAACTTGATGGAATTAAAAATAGTGTTATTTTAGAAAATGGAAATACTATCTCTTACACAAAAGCAATAGTTTCTCCAGGAATTGATTTTAAATATGAAAAAGGTTATGTACAAGGTTCAGAAGAGTATGCACCACACGCTTATAAAGCAGGAACTCAAACTGAAATCTTAAGAAAACAACTAGAAGAGATGAAAGATGGTGGTGTTTTTGTAATGGTTGTTCCAAAAGATCCTTTTAGATGTCCTCCTGGACCTTATGAAAGAGTTTCTCTTGTAGCACACTATTTAAAAACTAATAAACCTAATTCAAAAATTATAATTCTTGACCAAAAAAATAAGTTTTCAAAACAAGCTTTATTTCAAGATGGTTGGGAACAACTTTATGGTGATATGATAGAGTGGAGAAGTTCTGAATTTGGTGGAAAAGTAATCTCTGTTGACCCAATAAATAAAATAGTAACAACAGAAGATGAAAAAGTTAAAGCTGATGTTTTAAATTATATTCCAGAACAAAAAGCTGGTCAACTTGCTTTTGATTCAAAACTTGTAATGGGTGATTGGTGTCCTGTTAATACAAAAACTTTTGAATCAAAACTTGTAAAAAATGTTCATGTTATTGGTGATGCTTCAATGGCAAGTCCAATGCCAAAATCAGGTTTTTCTGCTAATTCTCAAGCAAAAATAGTAGCACTTCAAATTTCAAGAATTTTGAAAAATCAAGCAGTTATAAATCCTCCTAAACTTGCAAATACTTGTTATAGTTTAGTAGCTCCAAAATATGGTATTTCAATTGCTGCTGTTTATGAAGCTCACAGTGATAAAATAATTGCAGTAAAAGATGCAGGTGGATTAAGCCCACAAAATGCTGATGAAAGTTTTAGAGCTCAAGAAGCAGAATACGCAGTTGGTTGGTATAAAAACCAAATGTCTGACATTTTTAAATAATCTTCATTAAAGGTATTTACTTTTGTAAATACCTTTTTTTATTATATTAATAATCTAAAAAAGCATTATAAAGTTCATCAATAAAATATTCATAATCATCATTCCATTGATTTTCAATCATATTAATAGCTTCAGTTTCTGTTGAAGCACGTAAATGATTTCCTATAATTAAAGATTTTTTTGGTTTTATATTTAAGTAAATTTTGAGTAAATTGTTATATCCAACAAATAAAAGTAATCTTTCAAAAGATATAACTTTATCTATATTTTCTTGTACATATTTATCAAGTGCGATTGAAATAAGCATATTTAGAAGTTTATTTCCCCACATTATTTTATCATTCATAATTGGTTCAATATTTTTATGAATTTTTAGTAATCTTTCTTTATCTTCTATTATCATTTTTTACTTCTTTTTTGAGTTACAAAATTTTACCTATTTTATGTCACAAATAATGTCACATAGTAGAAAATAATTTTTTATTTTTATAAAACTAAGAAAAAGATTTTATCTGTTTATATTTTAAATAGATTGTATTTACTATTTTTTCAATCTCTTCATCACTAAAAAAGCGATTAAATGCCATTTGGATTGAGTTTCTACTTGTAAGTTCATCATATCCCATAGTTTGGATTATTCTTGAAGGTTTTGATAACCCTAATGAACAACCCTCACCATTTGTTAAAAAAATATTATTAAGGGCAAGTGTTCGTATAAGTTCTCTTGCTTTTATGCTTTTTAGTGCAAAATGAAGTGAGTAAGGTAAAGTATCTTTTGGATTTACAAAAAAGTATAAATCTTCAGCAAACTTCTCTTTTAGTTTTTCTAAAAATTTCTCTTTCATCTCATAATTAAACTCTTGATTTTCTAAAGCTTCAAAACAATATTTAACAGCAAGCGTATCTATAAATCCAATATTTAAAAGTTCAAAAAGATTTTCATCTTCAAATAAAATTACTCCTGATAAGTTATAACCTGTTAATTTATAGTTATCAAAATAGATTGCATCACTAAAGTTGCAAATTTGGGCACTTGCATTTGAGATTATTTTAGCAGTTGTTAATTTTTTTACTTCTTCCAAAGAAGTGATTACAAAAGTATCCATAACATAAGAAGATAAAAAAAGAAAATCTATATTTTTACCTTCAAGTTCGTATAGATTTACTTTTCCATCTTTATTTAAACCAATCCAAATGATTTCAAAACCTAAACTTTCATATAGTTTTGCACCATTTATCAAAGCTTCACATTCACCAAGGCTTACAGCTATTTTTCCACGTAGCTCTAAAAAAAGACCTAAAAATCCCTCTTTTGAAAAAGAGAAAGTTTTTAGTTTTGAATAGCCAAATTTCTCTTTATATTTTTTAGTTAACTCTTCAAAATGAGAATTATCCACTAAACTATCAAGTGAATAATTTTCATCTATAAAATCTATTTTTATTGGATTGTATTGTAAAACATTGAGTTTAAACAAGCTCTTTTTTTCCATTTCTATTTCTAAAACAACCAAGTTGGCAATGACTTACTTGAATATCACTATTTTTAACTGTTGCACCAACTGTTTTTAGTTTACTTCTTTTTGCTTCATCCCATAAAACTTTACACTCTAAAGTTTCATGTCCCATATAGTTTCGTTTTAGTCTATTATAAATTACGGCACTTGGGTCTTCAAATTTTAATTTTCCAAAAACACCTAATTCACAATTTGTAATTTTTATTCCCATGCTTTTCGTAATAGCACTCATTTCTATTGGTTTTCTACCAATTAATCTTGCCACTTTAAAAGCTTTTAAGCAAGATAATTTTCCTTCTTCATCTAAATTTGTTAGTAGTAACTCTTTTTGTATATTATCAAGTTCTACAACGACGTTATAATCAATACTAGACATTTATTTTCCTAAATCAGTATATACTTACTACTTATTTAAAGGTTTAATTAATTCTTCAAACCATTTACTAGCATCTTCTACAGTTTCAAATCTTTTTGATTTTGCAACTTGATCTTTTCCTTCATAAAACCTAACTCTAATTCCATCTTCAACATGGTCAATCTTTGTTCTAGTGATTTTTGACATATTCAAATAAACTCTTTCATTTAATCTGACAAACATATTTAAACTCCTACATTTATATTTGGATTATTTTACTTCAATATAGTTGTAATAAATCTTACAAATTTTTATATCCAACAGATTTTACTTAAATCAATGTTGATATTTATTTTATCTCCTGGAAATAACATCTCTTTTTGCATCTCTTCTTTAGTAACTAAAGTATTGAAATTTACCCCTGCAATTGAAAAATCTAATTGAAGATTATCTTCCTTATCATCTTGATGAATTGAAGTTATAACACCAAGAAGAGTATTTTCACTTTTTATCTCATTACAATTCTCTTTACAAACTTTTATATCATTTGAATTTATCATAATAACTGAATCTCTTTTTTTACTTTGACTATTTGGGATTATTAATCTTTGACCATCTATGAATACTTTTACTAAATATCCCAATTCATCTTTTATCCAAGGAGAAAAAAGAAGATTTATATTTCCATTTTCCACTAAATTTCCTTGAAACAGAGCAATTTTTTTATCACTTATATGATTTAACCAATTATAATCGTGACTTGAAATAAATATTGTTGTGTTATATTTTTGTTTTGCAAGCAAAATTGCTTCTTTTATAAGTTGAGCTGAGTTTGTATCAACTCCCGCTGTTGGTTCATCTAAAATCAAAACCTTTGGTCTTAATATAAGTCTTGCTGCAAGAGCAACCCTTTGGGCTTCACCACCTGAAAGCTGACTCCATTTTCTTTTTGAAAAATCACTATCAAGTCCTACTAAAGCTAAAGCTTCATCTACTTTTTCTTTTAAATTTTCATTTTCGTCTCTTATTTTTAAACCATAAGCAATATTTTCAAATACACTTCTTTTTAAAAGGTATGGATTTTGAGGAAGAATTACTATACTTTTTTTTATTTCTGAATCAATTTTATTTGAATCATCAAAAAGTATTTCACCTTTTGTTGGTTTACAAATAAAAGAGAGTAATGAAAAAAGTGTTGATTTTCCACTTCCATTTGGTCCAAAAAATCCAATAATTTGATTTTTATGTAAAATTAAATTCTCTATATTTAAAACTTTTTTTCCATCATAATAGTGTTCTATATTTTTTAATTCATATAAAATACTCATTGAACCCATTTCCTTTTTAATATTGTTAAAGAGATATTAACCATCAAAGCAACAGCAAATAAAACTAATCCTAAAGCAATTCCTGTTACAAACTCACCTTTTCCTGTTTCAAGAGAAATTGCTGTTGTAATAGTTCTTGTATGATATTTGATATTTCCTCCAACCATCATAGAAATACCAATTTCTGTAATAATTCTTCCATAAGCAGTCATAGCAGCTGTCATAAGTCCAAATCTAGCTTCAACCAAAGTAGCTTTTAAAATCTGATATGAACTTGCTCCCAAACCTTTAAGTGATAAATACAATCTTTTATCAACCATCTCAACTTGAGCAGCTGTTAAAGCAATAATTATTGGTAAACCTAAAAAGATTTGTCCAATAATTATTGCTTTTTGAGTAAAGAGTAAATTATATTCACCAAATACTCCAGCTTGAGATAAAGAGGTATATACAACAAGTCCAATAACAACCGTTGGAATTGCTAAAAAAGTATCAACAATAGTTCTAATAATAGTTTTTCCAGGAAATTGATAATATCCTAATAAAAAACCTAAAGGAAGCCCTATTAATAAACTAATAAACAATGACCAAGAAGAGACTGTTACTGTTACACTTATTGCTGAATATACACTTTCATTGCCAGAGACAAGAAGCTGTATAGCTTCTTGAAAACCATCAGTAAATAAATTCATTCTTTACTCTTACCTTTTAATCTATTTTTTTGCGTTTGGTGTAAAAAGTGGTTTTTCTAAAAGTTTGAAATCACCTATTAGTTTTTGTGTTTCATCTTTTACTATCCAGTTTGTAAAATCTTTTGCTAATTGTGTTTTAGTTTTTGGACATCTATCTTTATTTACAGTAATTACACTATATTGATTAAATAAAACGTTATCGTTTTCAACAACTATTTTCATATTGTTTGCTTCACCTTTTTGTGACTCATATTTAATCCAAGTTCCTCTATCTGTTAGTGTATAACCACCTTTTTCTGATGCCATATTAATAGTTGCTATCATTCCTTGACCTGTTTGAATATACCAAGTATCTTTTTCTGGCACAATTTTGCTTACTTTTTCCCACATACCCAACTCTTTTTGGTGAGTTCCTGAGTTGTCTCCTCTACTTATAAATTTTGCATTTTTTTCTTTTATAGTTTTAAAAGCTTCTGCTGTAGTTTTTCCTGATATATCTGCTGGGTCACTTACAGGTCCAATAATTACAAAATCATTATACATAACTTCATTTCTATCAACACCAAAACCTGCATCAACAAACTTTTTTTCAGCTTCAGGAGCATGAACTAATAAAACATCAACATCACAATTTTCACCCATTTTTAAAGCTTTTCCAGTTCCAGTTGAAACCCATTTTAAAGTAGTTCCAGTCTCTTTTTCAAATTGTGGAGCTAAATAATCAAGCAATCCCGTATCTTCTGTACTTGTTGTTGTTGCCATCATTAATGTATCTGCAAATAAACTACTCGCTATTACTACACTTAATCCTAAACTTGCTAAAACTTTTTTCATTTTTCTTCCTTTTTTATAGATTTAATTTAAAATATCAATATTTTCTTCAAAAAATTTACCATTAAATTCAAGAAGTTTTATCTCTTGATTTTGATTTATATTTGAAGTTTGTTCATTTGTTACTAAAATTGAATTACTTTCATATAAAACCGTAATCATTCCAGAACCATATTTATTATCTCTCGTTACAAAAAATTCACCATTTTGAACTTTTCCTAAAACTACATTTACCCTCCCTGCTTTGGTTTTAAACTCTTTTTGATTTATTGCTTTTATAAAACCATGATTTATAGAAGTTTCTCCTTGAAGTTTTTTTAGCATTGGTAAAGCAAATAAATAGATATTTACCATTGCAGTTAGTGGATTTCCAGGTAAACAAATTACCACTGTATTTTGCATTTTTCCCATCATAATAGGACGACCTGGTTTTATATTTACTCCATGAAAAGCTACTTCTAAACCATTTTGCAAAAATGCTTCACCTACAAAATCAGCATCTCCCATAGAAATTCCACCTGTACTTATGATCACATCATAATTTTTTAAATCTTTTATATAAGTCTTTGATTCTTCCAAATTATCAGGAATTACTCCACAATATGTGGCATCAAAATCTTTCTCTTTTAATAATGAAATCAATGCATAAGAATTACAGTTATAAATCTCTTCATCATCTGCATATTCCCAAGGCTCTTTTATCTCATTTCCAGTTGATAAAACGGCTATTGAAATTTTTTTATAAACTTCAATTTTTATCAAACCTTGAGAAGCTAATAGTGTAATAAATGAAGAAGTTATTTTTTCACCTTTTTTTAATATAACACTTCCCTCTTTTTGTTCCTCACCTTTTAGTCTTAGATTTGAGCCTTTTTTTATTTCAATGGGAATTTTTACACTATTTTGTGTCACATCAAAACAGTTTTCTATTGGAATAATCGTATCAGCATCAAAAGGAACTTTTGCTCCTGTCATGATTTTATAACACTCATTTTCTTTTAAAGTTGGCTCTACTTTTTCACCTTTATCCCCTGCAAAAATCACTTTATTTATACTCAAAGTTTTTCCAGCATCACTGAATTTTATGGCAAAACCATCCATTGCAGAGTTATTAAAAGCTGGTAGATTTTTTACACAAATTACATCTTTACTTAAAACTCTTCCTATTGCATCACTAATTGGAATTATCTCTTTAAATGTTGTTTGATTCACTAAATCTAAACTTTTTTGTCTTGCTATTTCAAAATCTAAATAGTTTAATTTTCCATGCATTTTTTAATTTCCTTGATTTAAAACTTTTATTTGTAAATATTTTTTAGCTATTTTATTTACTACTTTTTCTATTGTTTGCTCATCATATTTTTCACTAAAACTCAAAGTTATAGCGTTTCTACTTGTAGTTTCATCATATCCCATAACTTGAATAACTCTTGATGGTTTCGATAATCCCAAAGAACATCCCTCTCCATTTGAGATATAAATTTCATCTAAAGCCAAAGTTCGTATAAGTTCCCTTGCTTTTATGTTTTTTAGTGCAAAATGAAGTGTATAAGGTAGAGTTTGTTTATTATCAACAAAAAAATAGACATCATCTTTTAAAATATTTTGAAGTTTTTCTTTAAATATCTCTTTTGTAGTTGTTTCAAATTTTTGATTTTCTAAAGCTTCTAAAATATTTTTTAAAGCTATTACATCTTTTGATGAAATAACTTGTTCTTCAAATAAATCATTACTAAAAAGTATCAAACTATGTGTAAAAAATCCTGTTAATTTATAAGCATCAAAATATATAACATCACTATTATTATCAAAAAAAGCACTTGCATTTGAGATTATTTTTGCAGATGTAAGTTTTTTTACTTCTTCTAAAGAAGTTTTCACAAAAGTATCCATAACATAAGAAGATAAAAATAAAAAATCTATATTTTGATTTTCTAATTTTGAGATATTTACATTTCCATCTTTTAATAAATCAAGATAAACTATTTCAAATCCTAAACTCTCAAAAAGATTTGCTGCATCAATTAAACTTTGAGTTTCTCCAAGGCTAATAGCAATTTTTCCTTTTTTATTAAGTTCAAGTAAAAGACCTAAAAATCCATTTTTACAAAAAGAAAAATAGTTAATATTTTCAAAAGAATATTTAGATAAAAACTCTTTTTCAAGCTCTAAATATTTTTGATTATCACTTAGAATATTTAATGATAATTCAGAGTTAATATGCAAATTTTGCATATTATTATATTGTAAGAAATTAAGTTTATACATCAATATTTTCCTTTGTTTTTATTAACTCTTTGTCTAAAAAAAGCTCTTTAAATCTCTGTTTTGAATAATTTTTTATATCTTCATCAAGAGTTTTATATAGATTCATCAACTCTTTTGCTTTAGAAGTGAGTTTTGTTCCACTATCCTCACCTCTTCCTTTTTTTGTAATTACCAAATCATCTTCTATATACTCTTCAAGTATTTTTATATGACTCCATGCTTTTTTATAGTTCATTCCAACTTTTTTTGCGGCTTCACTAATAGAACCTGTTTCTTCGATTTGTCTTAAGATTTCAGTCTTTCCACTTCCAAAGATGAGATTTTTATTCTCATCTTCAATCCAAACTTTAACTTTTATTTCCATCTTTATGACCTTTTTTTTCTCTAAAACACCCTAGTTGACAATGAATAACTTCAATATCTGAATTTTTCACAGTTGAGCCTACTGTTTTTAAAGATGAATTTTGGGCTTCATCCCATAAAACTTTGCACTCTAGGGTTTTATGTCCCATATAATTTTGTTTTAATCTATTATAAACTTCTATATTTGGGTCTTGAAATTTTAATTTCCCAAAAACACCTAATTCACAATTTGTAATTTTGATACCCATACTTTTAGTAATTGAACTCATCTCTTTGGGATGTTTTCCAATAAGTCTTGCTACTTTAAAAGCCTTTAAACAAGAGAGTTTCCCCTCTTCATCTAAATTTGTAAGTAATAACTCTTTTTGAATAGAATCTAACTCTATTTTAAAATCATCATCAATACTAGACATCTATTCTTCCACTATGTGTATAAAGATTCATTTTTTTACCTCGTGCAAAACCTATTAGAGTTATTCCATGTTTATGTGCTGTTTGAACACCCAAATATGTTGGTGCAGTTCTTGATACAACAAGTGGGATTCTGTGCATAACTGCTTTTGTAACCATTTCTGAACTTAATCTTCCACTTACAAATAAAACAGATTTTGTTGTATCTAATCCTTGAAGTTTACATTTTCCAATTGCTTTATCAATTGCATTATGTCTTCCAATATCCTCAGCCGTTACAGTTGTTCCATCAAGTAAATAAATCATTGCTTTATGAACACAACCTGTTAAATTATAAAGTTCGCTTTCTTGATAAAATTTCTTAACTTCTGTATAAATAGTTTCTGGTTTTATTTTAAAAGAAGTTTGATTAAATGGGATTTCTAAACTTCCTTCAATATTTCCAGTAACTCCGCCACCACAACCACTTACTAAAGTTTTTTCTTTATATAAATTTTGTAGTGAATTTTCATCTATTTTTGCTTTTACATCTACTCTTAATCCATCTTCGCTAATTGTAAGTTCTTCTATGTCAGCAATAGAAGAGATTACATTTTCACTCATTAAAAAACCAATAGCGTGGGCGTCTTGGTCTTTTGGAATACACATCATAGATATGGCTTTTTCTCCGTTTAAATAAAGGTTTAATCGTGACTCTTCAATTGTCACATCTTCAACCATAGTTGCTTCATTTTCTATAAGTTTGTCAATTACTACTGTTTTTAAATATTTAGCGTTGTCCATATCTTTCCTTAATATGCAAATTTTGCATATTTAAAATCTTTTTTAAATAGAAAAAGCCCTAAAGCTTCCTCTATTTTCTTAAACTCTTATCTTCTTCTAAAACATCAGGTCTTAACTGTTCTAGATATTCAATTGGTAACTTTCCAGTAATTACACCTGGAATATAACCTTTTACAGAAACGAAATATGAATATACCGTTTCAAATGTAAAAAATGAAATAATCGCACTACCCATAAAATGGATAAATAAAATAAATCTTTTTATTTGTATAGTTTGAGCATGAGTTGCTGCATCTGGAAACATATACCAAATCACAAATCCACTAAAAACTAAAAGTGAACCAAATGCCACATACATATAATAGTTTATTCTATCCATGTGTTGATATTTCCCTCTAAGGAAAATTTTATTCCAAATTTTTGCACTTGGTCGAACAAAAAACTTATGATCTTTAAAAGCAATTATTGTCATAATAAACCAAATTGGCATCCAACCTAGTCCAATTATTTCATGCGTTGCTCTCATAAGTCTTGGAATATATCCACCACCAGTCCAATTTCCAAATGTGATTGAAAATCCAGTGATAAATAGATAAATCATAATTACAATATTTAATAAAATAACTATTCTTTGAAAAAGCGAATAAACTTGCACTTTGTCATTTTCTCTAGTAATTTCTGCTTGTTTTCTTCCTTTTGCTACAATGAACATAGTTAAAAATAGAAAAAATTCAACTAAAAATACTATTGGTAGTAAATGTTGTCTCTCTTCAAATGCTCTTATAACCTCTGGCGCAATTGCATTATAATTTGGTCCAAAAAGTCCTACTTCCATTTGTTGATATTGTGTTAAACTCTCAAATGGAAGTACTTGTCCAGTAAAATTACCCTTTAACATTTGCATCAAAAACTGATATACATAATTTATATCAGCAATTGTTGCTAACCAAAAATACCAATAAGTCAAAAGGATGAATAAAAAGCCTACTATTAAGTAAGCCTTATATTCACTTAGAAAACTTTTATTTTCCATATGCTTTATCCCAACCATAAGGTGCCGATTGTGTTCCATGCCCAGAAGACATTACTCTTTGTCTGAAAATATTTGATACAGACTCAGAATCTCCAACTAATAGAGCTTTTGTTGAACACATAGCTGCACAAACTGGAACTTTACCTTCAGCAATTCTATTTTGCCCATAAAGTTCTCTTTCATGTTCACTATTTGTTTCATCAGGACCACCAGCACACATTGTACATTTATCCATAACACCTTTAGTTCCAAATGCTCCATTTTTAGGGAACTGTGGAGCTCCAAATGGACAAGCATATAAACAATATGAACAACCTATACATTTATTTTTATCATGAAGAACTATTCCATCTTCTCTGATATAAAAACAATCAACTGGACAAACTTGTTCACAAGGTGCATCAGTACAATGCATACAAGCAACAGATAAAGAAAACTCCATCCCTTGCTTACCTTCATTTACAGTTATAACTTTTCTTCTACTAATTTCTACAGGTAACTCATGTGCTTCGGCACAAGCAACTGAACAACCATCACAATGAATACATCTATTTTCATCGCAATAGAATCTCATTCTTGCAAAATCTAATTTATTATTACTCATGTTACTTCTCCTAAGCTCTTGAAATCTGACATAAACCACCTTTTGTTTCAGGGATTTGTGTAACTATGTCATAACCGTAGTTAGTAACTGTATTAGCACTCTCTCCTGTTGCATAAGGCAATGTTCCATCTGGATATTTATTGCTTAAATCAACACCTTCCATTACACCTGCAAAGTGAATTGGAATAAATACTCTATCAGGAGTTACAGAATATGAATAATGAGCTTTAACTTTAATTTTACTTCCTTGAGGTGAATGAATCCACATCATAGAGCCATCTCTAATTCCATATCTTCCTGCTAAATCAGGGTTAATATCACAGAACATTTCAGGAGTTAATTTTGCTAAATATTTACTAGCTCTATTTTCAACACCCGCACCATTCATATTTACAAGTCTTCCAGTTACTAAATTTATTGGGAAATCTTTTGCCCAATCTTGTTTAGTTTGTTCACTAATATATCTTGTATCAACTCTGAAGTGATTTGGTTTATCTGCAAAACTTGGATAATCTTTTACTAAATCTGTTCTTGGTGAATGTAATGGCTCTCTGTGTTTTGGAATTGGGTCAGCCCATTGCCAAACTTTTGCTCTTGCTTTTGCATTTCCATAAGGAGCGATTCCCGCCTCAATACATTTTTCAACAATCAAGTTAGATTTATCAACTTTCCAGTTTGCACCCATTTTTGCTTTTTCATCTTCACTTAAAGTAATTTTTAAAACAGCTTCAATGTTCTCTTTTGTAATTTCAGGATAACCACCATCTTGAACTCCACCAACTGGTGCTGAACCTTTAGGTGTTAATAATGAAACTCCCTCATGCTCTAATCCAAAGTTTTGTCTAAATCCCATACCACCGAATTTAACTGGTTTTGAAATATCATAAAGATTTGGACTTCCTGAATGTTTTGTTGTCCAACAAGGCCATGGTAAACCATAATATTCCCCTGTCATTTCACCATAACCAGCAAGTGAAATCTCATCAAACATGTGCCAATTATCAGTATGTTTTTTAAGTCTATCAGCCGTCCATCCAGTCAAACCAATAGTTTTAATAATTCTTGATATTTCATTTGTTGCATCTTCTGGCCAAATAAAATCTTTACCTTTACCCATACCAGCTGTTAATTGCTCATAAAACCCTAATCTTTTTGCCAATTCAAACATAATATCTTGGTCAGCTTTTGATTCATACATAGGTTTAATAACTTCATATCTCCATTGACCACTTCTGTTTGTTGCAGTTACTGAACCTGCTGTTTCAAACTGAGTTGCTGCTGGTAAAATATAAACATCATTTTGCTTATCAGTAATAATCGCACCCTCATTTACAAATGGGTCACAAAATACTGCTAAATCTAGTTTATCAAGTGCTTCTTTTACTTTTTTTGTTTGAGCAGTAGAAGTGATTCCATTACCCATTACAAATAAAGCTTTTAGATTTGTTCCAGCATTATGAATTACATCTTCACCTTCATTTCCACCTAAAACTCCAGCCCACCAACGAGCAAGTGTAAATCCATTTTTACCCATCCATTCAGGTGATTTAAATCTTGTTTTTAACCATTCAAAATCAACTCCCCAAGAAGAAGCAAAATATTTCCATGAACCTTCAGCTAAACCATAATATCCAGGAAGCGAATCTGATAAACAACCAAAGTCTGTTGCACCTTGAACATTATCATGACCTCTTAAAATATTAGTTCCACCACCTGCAACTCCCATGTTTCCAAGAGCAAGTTGTAAAATTGGAGCTAATCTTGTATTAGAAGTTCCCACTGTATGTTGAGTTAAACCCATAGCCCATACTAAAGTTCCTGGTTTTGCTGAAGCATATAATTTAGTAATTTGAACTATTAAATCAGCTTTAACACCTGTTACATCAGCAACTCTTTCAATTGGCCAATTTTTAGCTTCAGCCATTATCTCTTCCATTCCATAAACTCTATTATTAATAAAGTCTTGGTCATGCCAACCATTTTCAAAAATGATATTTAACATTCCATACATAAATGCAATGTCAGTACCTGGTCTAATTTGTGCGTATAAATCTGCTTTTGCAGCAGTTTTTGTGAATCTTGGATCTATAACAATAATTTTTGCATTATTTCTTTCTTTTGCTTTCAAGAAATGTTGAAAACCAACTGGATGATTTACCGCTGGATTTGCTCCAAAAATTATAATTGCTTTAGAGTTTTGAATATCTCCTAAAGAATTTGTCATAGCACCATAACCCCATGTATTTGCCACACCGGCAACTGTTGAGCTATGTCAAATTCTAGCTTGATGATCTATGTTATTTGTTCCAAACATAGCAGCAAATTTTCTGTAATAATATGCTTGCTCATTATTGAATTTTGCTGACCCTAAAAACATTACTGAATCAGGTCCATCTTTTTGTCTTAAATTTTCAAGTTTTGAAGCAATCCCATCTAAAGCTTCATCCCATGAAATTCTTTGCCATTTTCCATCTTTTTTCACCATTGGGTGTTTAACTCTTACCTCTGATCTAACCATATCAATCATATCGGCACCTTTACAACAATGTCCCCCAAGTGATACAGGATGATCTTGAGCAACTTCTTGTCTTACCCACACACCATTTTGAACCTCAGCAATAACACCACAACCAACTGAACATGCTGTACAAATAGTTTTAACCATTTTTGAACCAGGAAAAGGATTTTTAATCTCTTCTTCTGTCGCTGCTCTAGTTGCTGGTGTACTTGCAAAAGACGATGTAACTCCAAATGCCGTTGCAACAGCAGCCATTTTCATAAATGACCGTCGTCCTACTTTTGCATTCAAAGCTTCATATGTATTTGCTGACATATACTTCTCCTACTTAATTTATTTTGCGTTTTTGTAAAATTCTTCCCAAGCCGCAGTTTTTTTATAAAGAATCTCTTTTTTTCGAGACTTCCCAACAACAACACCATTATTGCTATCATCTTGAACAGATGATTTACCAGTAGCAGCCAATACAGTAGTACCTGTAGCTACAGCACCAGCAGTTATAATCGCGGCTTTTTTTGCGAAATTTCTTCTGCTTTCTTGCACGACTGACCTCCTTATAGAAATTAAGCCCCCTAAATTTAAGAGACTTTATAAAAAAAGCCTAACTTTTTTTATAAAATCCCTAAAAAGGAAAACCTTTTTAGTTTTTCGGTCCTAAAGCTTTTAAAGCTCTATTTCTTTCTCTTCTTTGTCTCTCTTCATCTGAAATATCTCCCCAATTATCACCTTGCTTTTTGATAATTCTCTCTTTTTTAAGTGGTTTTGAAACTTCAAGATATAATCTTTCAAACTCAACAAATGAATGTAAAACAACCATTAATTCTTTATAAATATTTGATTTATCATGTTCATAAATATCTTTTGCAAACTCATCAATAAACTCATTTAAAATCTGTGCAAAAATACAATGAACTGTATTTCCATACTCTTTTTGTCCATTTGCTAATATATCAGATAATTCAGCCATCAATGAAAAGATAAATCCAACTGAATCTTCATATTCATAATAGTTTTTTTCATCTCGTCTAAGTTTTGTTTTTGAAATAAACTCTATCATTTCAACTCTTTTTTTACCTGATTCAACACCTTCATCATAAAAAGAGGCTGTTTGTCTAATTTTTTCATTTAATGGATTATGGAATAAATCATCAAATTCTTGAAGTAAAGCAACATTTGAAGAAGAATCTAAAAGTTTTGAAATATTAGTTAAGGCTTCTGCTGAACTCTCGTCCAAAGGATTTTCTTTTAAAATATTTAACAATTTAATTAATTCAAAATAGTTTTCACTTTTTGGACTAACCACAAAAAAGTTTGCAAAAAAATTGTAATATAAAGCTCTAGCTTTGTTAATTATTTGATTATCTTGCACTATTTAATCCTTGTTTTTTTTGTCAAAATAATTTTGCATCATAATTTTTGGTTTACAATCAGCACAGCAATATAAACTTCTCTCTTTTACTGAGTCACTTGAAAAAATTGGTGCCATTATTGAAGCTATTTTTTGTATTGATTTTGCTGTTGCAAACTCTTTTCCACACTCAACACAAGCAAAAAGTTTATCTTGAGCTAGAATATTTTCTTTAAACCAGTTTGGTTCAAGTTCAATCACATCTCTTTTGATTGTTAAACAATCTTTTTCAGGACATGAAATTTCACAATAACCACATGAAGTACAAATACTTGGATTTAATCTTAAAGTATTATCTTTTGCATCGGCAATTAATGCCCCAACATTACAAGCTCCAACACAAACTAAACATAAAGTACAAGAATCTTGATTAACTTTTACTTTTCCATAATGAATATGTTCTCCTGTGATTACCTCTCCTAAATTATCATTACCTACTATTTTTTGAAGTCTATGAGAAAATACTTCTCTTTTTTTTAGAGTTTCTTGATTGAAATTAAAATATGTATTTTCTACAAAAGATACCTCTTTTGTAGCTTTTTCTAACTCTTCTTTATTCATTGCTACTAAAATGGCATTTTTTTGGTATTTTTTTTGATAAATATCATTTACAATTCTAATAGCATCATTTGTACCTTTTGATAAAAAATCACTATAAAAAACCACTTGAGAACCTGACATTTGAAGAAGTGTTAAAAAAGCTGTTTCATCTAAAAATTTTTCACCCTCTATTGCAAAAGGTAAAATATTTTCTTTTAAAGAAACCTCTAAATCTTGTATATTCATTTTAGAAGGGATTATTAAAGGATGAGTATCTTTATAAAATTTACTCATTTCAAAAAGTGCTTCTTTATTTGATGGTGCATAATCAAGGGCACCACTTGGACAAACAGAAATACAACCACCACAACCATGACAATCTATTTGAGAAAAAGTTAATGTTTTTGTTTTATCATCTTTTGTTATCGCAACAGTTGGACAAACCTCTTCACATTTAGAACAAACAACTTCTCGTCTTCCATCATATTGACAAATTGTTTTATCATAAGTTGTAAATTTTTTATATGAATAGGAATTAATATTTGCTTTTAAAGTTTCAATAATTTCATCAATATTTGATGAATTTATATCAAAAGTCCCACTTTGTTTTAATCCCTCTTCTTTTGCACCAAACCAAACTATTTGAGAAACATTTAAAACTATATCTTTACCTTTATCATCCACAGTTACTTTAAGATTTCCTATGTGACCTTCTATTTTTTTTAAAATAGTTTCATTTATAGTGTAAAGTTCAAAATCATCTGCATTTATTTTTAAAATGAAATTATTAGACTCTTCTTTTGTATTTGTAATTAATAAAAGTTCTTTTGAAATTTTTTGTGAATATGAAATATCTTGTGCTGAATCATATTTTGTAACAGCTATTTCATAAAGTTTTGAAACATTTTTGATTTTGTTTGAAAGAATATCTTGTGAATTTTTAATATAAAAATCTATCTCTTTTGCAGTTAATTCACTTGCTATTTCATCTGTATTTGAAATAATAAAATTTTTATCTTTTGCATCTTCAATATTTGTTGTAACAAATATCTCTTCACTAACGGGGAACTCAAGTCCTTCTGGACTATAATATATAAAATCTTGCATAAACTATGCCCTTTTTAATAAACATTTGAATTTACTTAATTCTATATATTTAGAAGTTAAATAAACCTTAAAAGTTAAAATATTTTTTACCATTTTATTCTTTCTTACTTTTTTATTCAAATTTTTTTATCTTTTTTTTGTATACTTCAAAATGCTAAAAAGAATACCTATTTTTTTATTTTTGATTATTATTTTTTATGTTTATATTAAAGATGAAGTATTTAATAATAAAATAATACTTATTGGTTCATCTATTCCAAGTAGTGGAATAATCAAATCTTGGGGAAATGCTGTAACAAGTGGAGCAAATAGTTATTTTAATTATGCCAATGAAAAAAATCTAATCAAAAATAAAAAAATAGAGTTTTTAACTTATGATGATAAATATGAACCTGAACTTACAATTGAAAATATAAACAAACTAATTTTTGAAGATAAAGTCTTTACTCTTTTTGGTCTTGTTGGAACACCAACAGTTAAAAGAGTTCTTCCTATTTTATATGATGAGAATATTCCTCTATTTTCTGCTTTTACAGGAGCTTCATTTTTAAGGGATAATTACAACGAAAATTTTATAAATTTTAGAGCCTCTTATGACCAAGAGATAGAATCTTTGATGAATTATATTATTTACAAAAAAAATCTAAAAAAAATCGCTGTTTTTTATCAAAATGATGATTATGGAGAAGAAGGTTATATCTCTGTTTTAGATGCACTAAAAAGAAAAAATCTAAACTTAGTAGCAGAAGGTTCATATAAAAGAAATACTTTATCAATAACTCATGCTTTAAATGAGATAAAAAATGCTAAACCAGAAGTTATTTTTATGGTTGGAGCATATAAAACAAACTCTTTATTTATAAAAAAAGCAAAAGAGAATGAAAATCTAAAAGATGTAATTTTTTGTAATATCTCATTTGGAGATGCAAACTCAATGATAAATGAGCTAAAAAGATTAAATACAAATACAAACAATCTTATTTTTTCTCAAGTTGTTCCAAATTATATGGATAATTCAATTCCATCAGTTGTCGAATATCAAACTTTGATGAAAAAATATTATCCACAAGAGGAGTTAGGATTTTTATCTTTAGAGACATTTTTAAGTGCAAAAGTTTTAGTAAATGCAATTTCAAGAATAAAAGGTGAAATTACAAGAGAAAAATTTATTTATATGATTAAAACAACTCCTAAAAACCTTTTAGATGGGATTCCTCTTGAGTTTAAAAACACTCAATTATTAAATAAAATTTACCTTTTTGAATACAAAAATGATAAATTTGAAGAAATTTCAAATGAAAAATAAATTTAATAAACTTCTTAACTATTTTGATAATCTAAATTTTAAATATAAAACAGCTTTTCTAATTTTTATTATTGCTGGAGGAATGATTTGTATTATTATTCTTTCTCAAATTTCTATTTTTACTATAAAAAACGATTTTGATATTTTATTTGATAAAAGAACAAAAAGTTTGATGGAACTTGAAAATATAAAAGATACCTATGCTGTAAATATTCAAGAGACTTTAAATGATATAGAAAAAAAACAGATTTCATATGAACAAGCAAATGAAGTATTAAAATTAGGTCTTGAAATCATAAATAAAAATTGGGATTTATATCAAAATCAAATAAAGGTTGAAAATAAAGAGTTACTTACAACTTTTATCAAATTATTCATAATAAAAGAGGAAAATTATTATGAAAACAACACTTTAAAATCTTCTATTTTGAAAAATATAGATAAAAAAATGCAAATTATCAAAGAACTAATTACAAAAATAAATCTTGAAAAAAATGATGAGTTTTATTCAAATTTAGATTTAGAAATAAATGCTTTATCTATTTATCTAACAAGTTTGATTAACTATGATTTATCTTTAGCAATAAATGAAAAAAGAAATACAGATAAAATATTTAACATAATTTTGATTTTTTCAATTATCTCTATTTTTATAGTTTTTTTATTTTCTATTATTTTGTCTTTTTACATAATCAATCACTTTAAACATCTTCACAACTCTTTGGAAGAGAAAGTAAAAGAAAAAACAAAAGAGTTACAAGAGTTAAATAACTATCTTGAAATAAAGATTTCTAAAGAGGTAGCACAAAATAGAAAAAAAGATATTATCATGTTCCAACAAGCAAGATTTGCTTCTTTAGGTGAAATGTTAAATAACATAGCTCATCAATGGCGTCAACCTTTGGGTTCTATTACTATGATTATTCAAAGTTTTCAAACAAAAATGTCTTTAGGAAAATTAACTCCTTCGTTTGTTGAAGAAAAAGTAAATGATGCTTTACTATTAGCTTCTAATATGTCAAATACTTTAGATGATTTTAGAAATTTTTTCTCACCAAATAAAATAAAAAGTGAATTTAGTATTAAAAATTGTATAGAACACTCAATAGAATTATCAAAATATTTTTTAAATCAAGAAGGAATAAAAGTAGAGTTAAAAGTACGAAAAGATGTAAAAATAAATAGTTATTACAATGAATTATCACATGTTTTTTTGAATATTATCTCAAATTCAAAAGATGCTTTATCTTCTAATGTTGACAAAAATGATAGAATTATCAAAATTATTGTAAATAAGTTTAAAAATAGTCTTGTAGTCAATATTGTTGATAATGGTGGAGGAATACCAAAAGAGGTTCTACCAAAAATTTTTGAGCCATATTACACAACAAAATATAAAAGTGCAGGAACTGGAATCGGACTTTATATGTCAAAACAAATTATTGAAAAACATATGAATGGGGAAATTTTTTGCAAAAATATTTTACATAAAATAAAAGATGATAAAGTTTTTAACTGCTCACTATTTACAATAAAAATACCAATAAATGAAATTAGTGAGAAAAAGAATGATAAATAAAGATTTGAATATTTTACACAACTTCAATGTTTTATATCTTGAAGATGATGAGAGTTTATTAAAACATACAAGTGATGTATTAGAAGATTTTGTAAATAATATTTATGCTGTAAAAACTTCTAAAGAGGCTCTTGATGTATTATTAAATAAAAAAGTTGATGTAATTATTTCTGATATTTTACTAAAAGATGAAAATGGAATAGACTTTTTAAAGCACATTAAAAACAAAAATATCAATATTCCAACTATTCTTACGACAGCCCACACAGATACAAACTATCTACTTGAAGCTATAAAATTAAAAGTTGAAAACTATATTGTAAAACCTATAAATTTAAAAGAGTTATTAAATACTTTACATGAAGTATTACTTCCAATTATTCAAGAGAAAGAGATAAGAAAAAACAACAATGTTATAAAAACAATCTCTGCTATTACTGATAGTAAACAAGTTGAAATTGTAAAATTTATAATTAATAGTTTAGATAATGAAAATTTATTTGTTGCTTCTTACACAGATATTATGGAAAAGTTTTCCATTTCAAAACCGACACTAATCAAACTATTTAAAGATTTAGCAGAAAAAAACATCTTAGTAAAAGTTCAACATAAAACATATAGATTTAACGAAAGTGCTTTAGAAAATATTTAAAGGATAATTATGCTTTTTCCAAAAGAGTTTAAAAATGAAAAAATTTTAGTTGAAGAAAAGATTTTTATAAATGTAACTCATGGAGGAAAAGGCAAACCTTTATTACTAATACACGGTTATCCTCAAACACACATTATGTGGCATAAAGTTGTAGAAAAATTATCAAAAGAGTATTATATTATTTGTCCTGATTTAAGAGGTTATGGAGATAGTTCAAAACCTAAAGGTGATGAAAAACACCTAATTTACTCAAAAAAATCTATGGCAAAAGATATGATAACTCTTATGCAAAAATTAGGCTTTGATAAATTTTTTGTAGCAGGTCACGATAGAGGTGCAAGGGTAACTCATAGGATGTGTTTAGATTATCCAAACAATATTTTAAAAGCTTGTGTTATGGATATTACGCCAACTTATCACATGTTTAAAAATACCAACCAAGCTTTTGCAACTGGTTATTATCATTGGTTTTTTTTAATACAACCTGATTTTTTACCTGAAACAATGATTGGCAATAATCCAAGATACTATTTAGAAGAGAAACTAAAAAGATGGAGTGCAAAAGGTTCTGTTTTTGATAAAAAAGCAATTGATGAATATGTAAGATGTTTTGATAAAGACTCTATTCATGCAACTTGTGAAGATTATAGAGCTGGTGCATCTATAGATATGAGTGATGATGAAAAAGATAGAAATAGAAAAATATCTACTCCATTACTTGTACTTTGGGGAGAAAAAGGTTTTGTAAATAGAACTTATGATGTTTTAAATGTTTGGAAAGAGTATGCTTTAGATGTAGGTGGAGAAGCTTTAGATTGTGGGCATTTTTTACCCGAAGAAAAACCAAAAGAAGTAAGCCAAAAACTAAAAGAGTTTTTTAATTAGAACTCTGTTTAGTTGAGATTTCAACACCCTCGTAAGAAGTAGTTTTTATGGCTTTTAAAATATCTTCGATTTTTACTTTTTCATCATAAATAACAGTAACTTCTTTTGTATTAAGTCTTGCACTTACTTTTTCAATCCCATTTAGTTCATTTATAGCCTTTTTAACAGCTGTTGTACAAAGTGGACAATGCATTCCTTCTACTTTAAAAACTGAAGTTTTTGAAGCAAAACTAGAGCAAAGCAACATAAAAAATAAAACTAATATTTTCATAATCTAATCCATAAAAAGTGGTATAAATTCAGGATAAAAAAGCAAACTTATAAGCAATACAAAAAATATTGAAAAAAATCCATACTGTTTATAAATCTCTCTTTTTTGGCATTTACAAGAGATTTTTTTTCTAAAATTTTTAAATGCAAATAAAAAAAATCCTATTGCTAAAATAGCAAGGGGAATTCTTGAATATTCTAAAGTTGTAAAATAACTTAGAACTCCACTTGACACTCCAAAAAATAAAAACAAAAACGCTGGCAAACAGCATATTGTTGATAAAAGAGCAGTTATAACTGCTCCTATTATTGGTAAACTATTTTTGCTCATAAAACTTCTTGAGAAGTATATGTGTAAGCGAATTTTTTTGCATCATAATAATCTAACGCATCTTCACCAACTTCAGCATAAGGATAACCTAACATATTTAAAGGATATTGTGTTGGTTTTGGAGTCAAAATAAAATCTCTTGCACTATTAAATGCAACCCAATTCATCTCCCAAGAACCAAAGAAATATTTTTTAACATCTTTGATTTTTTTATCTTCATTTGTTAATTTTTCTGCAAGTCTTACTTTTGTAACATCAGCAGGATCTGCTGGAACCCAACCTAATCCATCTACATAAAATTCAGCTCTACAATGTTGTCCACCAGTTACATTTGCAAACCCTTTATCATCTGCTTTTCCACAAGCATTTGAGATTTTTGATTGCCCTGCTCTAAGTCCAAAGATTTCTCTTGCTGGAATTCCTGCATTTCTTAATAAACAAACAAAAACAGAACTAATGTCTGTACATTTTCCACCATAAATTTTTTCTTCAATTGATTTTTTAGCATCACCAATTCCACAACCTTTTACATTTTCATCTCTGTACATTGTTGTAACTGTCCAATCATAAATAGCTTGTGCTTTTTCTAGTGGAGTTTTAGCCTCTTTTGTAATTTCATTTGCATATTTTGTTAAACCAGATGTTACAGGAACATGTTCTGTTCCTTTTAAAAAGATTTTTATATCTTCAGGATAATTTGTATTTGATGTTGCATTTTTAAAATTTGTAGTTCTTTCTTGCATAATTACATCAAAAGATACTTCAAGTTCTCTTTTTTTATCACCTTTGTCCCATTTTACATATAAAACTCTTGTATCATAATCATTTTTTACAACTTTTGCTTCATCAAAAGTTCCTTTATAAGAAAAATCAACAACCTTATGGTAACTCTCATCTTTTGGTAAAGGTATCCAAAGTTGTGTGATATCTGAACTATCTATTACATAACTATTTTTTAATGAGAATTTTCTTGGTTTACTTGTAATTCCAAATGGATTTGTCTCTTCTTGTGCAAATGCAATATTTGGAGATAAAATCACAGCACCTGATAATGCAGCTGTTGTTTTTAAAAATGTTCTTCTTTTCATGATAGAATAACCTCTAATAGTTTTTTGTTCTATTAAGAGATAAAGTGAGGGAAAAGCTCTCTTTATGTCAAACCATAACCTATGGTCTTGAACTAAATTTTGCCTAATTTTAATATATAAATTATAAACCACCACTTAAATAGTAAAAAAAAATTTACTTATTTTTAACTAATTTTTTAAAGATTGTTATGTATAATACCTACTTAAATTTTGCAAATATGCAAGGATAAATTTTTATGAACAATGAATATAAACTAACAAAATTCGTTCAAGCTGCTGGTTGAGCTGCAAAGATGGGTCCGGGGGACCTCAAACAAACAATTTGCCACTTAACACCAGATGATGAAAGAATTTTAGTAGGATTTGATACAAGTGAAGATGCTAGTGTTTATCAAATAAATGAAAACCAAGCTATTGTTCAAACACTTGATTTTATTACTCCAGTTGTAGATGACCCATATATTTATGGGCAAATAGCTGCTGCAAATGCACTTAGTGATGTATTTGCTATGGGAGCTGATGTTAAAACAGCCATGAATATAGTAGGTTTTGATAAAAAAAATATATCAAAAGAGGCTTTAGGTCTTATATTAAATGGTGGAAATGAAAAAATCAAAGAGTGTGGAGGAGTTCTTTTAGGTGGTCATACTATTGAATCACCTGAGATGTATTATGGA
This sequence comes from Arcobacter ellisii, assembly GCF_003544915.1. Lineage (NCBI taxonomy): Bacteria > Pseudomonadati > Campylobacterota > Epsilonproteobacteria > Campylobacterales > Arcobacteraceae > Arcobacter > Arcobacter ellisii. The sequence continues at coordinate 1,847,016 of NZ_CP032097.1, forward strand.
TTATCAGTAACTGGAATGATAGAACCAAATAAGGTAATAAGAAATAATACTCCAAAAATTGGGCATGTTTTAGTTTTAACAAAACCTCTTGGAATGGGTATTTTAACAACAGCCATAAAAAGGGATTTGATTGATATTAACCTAATAAAAGAGTGCGCAAAAATAATGTCAAGTTTAAACTACTTGCCATCAAAAATTATGAGAAAATATGAAGTAAGTTCTTGTACAGACATTACAGGTTTTGGGCTTATGGGACATGCTTTAGAGTGTACAAATGAAATGGTTACTTTTAGTATCTCTTGTAATAATGTTCCAGTGGTGATTGAAGCAATTGAATTAGCAAATCAAGATGTAATTCCTGGTGGAACAAAAAGAAATATGAAATATACAGAAGATAAAATCACATATTTAAACAATCTTCCAAACCATTGTAAGGCAATTTTATGTGATGCACAAACTTCAGGTGGTTTATTAATAGCTATGAAAGAAGATGACGCTAAAGAGTATATTAAAGAGCTTGAAGAGTTAAGTTTTGGATATGCAACTATTATAGGTCATGTAATCCCAAGGGGAATAACACCGATAATTGTTCATTAAATAAAAAAGAGTAAAAACTCTTTTTTATTTACAAAGTTCTGGATTTTCTTCGCAGATTGTTTGAAGATTTTCTTTTGCTTCTGCGTGTCCTTGAGAAGCTGCTTGTTTATAATATTTTATAGCTTTTTCAAAATCTTGTTCAACTCCAATTGCATTTTGATACATAGTTCCAAGATTAAATTGTGCTTCTGCATAACCTTTTTTTGCAGCTGATTCAAAAAGTTTTAAAGCCTCTTGATAAGATTGTTCAACTTCAGACCCAGTTGCATACATATTTCCTAAATCATTTTGAGCTTTAACATCACCTTTTAAAGCTTTTTCTTCTGTTATTTCAAAAGTTGATTTAATTTCATTATTTTGTGTTTGTTCAGTTTTTTCAACCTGAGTTTTTTCAATAGGTGTTTCGCCATTAGATTTATCTAAATATACAGCACAACCTACAATAATTGCCAAGATTGCAACACCTAAAACTACTTTTTTCATTATTTCCCTCTTTTTATACAAAGATAATTTTTAGTTTTTATTTTTGTAATAATACCATTTATTTAAAAAATTCTATTTATTTAAAGCATATATATAAGTTTCTATCTCTTCACCTGTTAAAAGTTTTGCTTTTGTTAAAACTCTTTTATACTCTTTCCCTTCAAAGTTATCTAAAAAATCCCATTTGTTGTTTAATTGAGTTGATGAAAAAACTAAACCTTGAATATTATTTCCTTTATCATCTAAAACAATTCCAGGATAGCCCATGTCAGAACCCCAACCTTCTTTATATAGATTACCTTTTACAGTTGAGTATTCCCAAGTGCCTTCTAATTCTTTTAAAATATGCTCATTTGGTTTATTTGGTGCCAAAGTTCCATATACAAATAATCTTTCCATAAAATAAATTCCTTCTAATATTTATCAATAAATTCTAATGTCCAAAAGTAGGTAAAAAGTGTGTTTTTATTATCAATAACTTCTTCAAATCTTTTAAATTATCAAATATTATTCTTTATATTCGAAAACCCATATTATAAAATCTATAAACAATTTTTATTAAATCTAATTATTAATTCAAAAAAGAGTCTTTTCTGAGTCATTTGAAAGTTATAATAGTTAGAAATCAAAGACAAGGAAGAAAATGAAAAAAATATCTCTAGCTTTTCTTTTATCCGCTTCTATTTTATTTGCTGCGAATACAATAGAACTAATAGGATAATATACCAAAGATTTATGGAATCCATTTAGAGTATTATTAGAAAAAAATATAATATGAAAAATGAAATAACAGCTTTTACTTTACCCTTAAGAATTTTTTCTTTAGTTGAAGAAAATTTTCATAAAACATTAGAACTAGACCTAGTAAAAGCACTATAAGAGAATATTTAATATGAATATTATTATTATGATTGGTCAAAAAAATGGTTTAAAAATAGAAAAATTAAGTTTATTTATAAAAAAATTCACACATTTTGTGAATAATTAAAAAAAGGAAATATATGAAAAAATTTTTATTAAGTATTACACTAATGTCATCTTTGGTTTTTAGTGCACAAGATGAATGTTCTGGTTTATATAATGCAGGTGACTATAAAAGATCAGGTGATTGTTATATTAAACAAATTAAAAAAGACAATTCTCTTATTAATAATTATTATGCGGGTGATTCTTTAAGAATTCAAGGAAGACCTAAAGAAGCGCTTCCATATTTACAAAAAGCTGAGCAGTTAGCATTGGGAGAAAATGATTTAGCTTTTATTTATAATAAGTTATCGATGGTTTATTCAGTTTTAGGTAATCAAGAACTTCAATTAGCTTATAATATGAAATACTTAAATTCAGCATTAAAAAGAAAAAATAACTCTGATATTGGAGCTGCTTATAATAACTTAGGTTTATATTACTCTAATTTAGATGATGAAAATAAAGCCTTAGAATATTATACAAAAGCTCTTGAATACAAAACTGAAAATGATAAAGCAATTACATACAATAATATAGCTCTTTCACATAGATATTTAGGAAATTATGATAAAGCTGCTGAATTTTATAATAAAGCTATAGAATTAAATCTAAAAAATGGAGATTATCTATCTTTGTGCTTAGCAAAATCAAATTTTGGAGCTTTTAAATATCTAATAGAAAATTATCAAGAAGCTGATACTATTTTACAAGATGCAAATACTATTTGTCATAATGCTGGTGATATTTCTACAGAAGCAAATAGTATAATTTATCTTGGTTTTTCTGCTTTAAAACAAAATAATATCCAACTAGCTAAATCTTACTATAATCAAGCAAAACCTTTATCAGTTAAATCAGGAGATACTGTAATTTCAACAAATCTAAAAAATTTAGAAAATAAAATTAATTCTTATAATAAATAAAATTTATTTTTTGTAATTTTTAAGCAAAAAATTATCGAGTTTTTTCCAAAATGGTATTTATTATAAATACCATTTTTCTTTATTATGTAAGAAAAAAGTAAAAAATAATTTACTCTTTTTAAGTTTTTATGAATAATTATTTTGATAGAATTTTTTGAAACAAAACCCAATATATAGGGGTTTTTATGGCGAGAAGATGAAGGAATTGAACCTCCCACGGCGTTTACACAAAAACCGTCAATCAGGGTTGAAGCCTGTGGTGCCCACCAGGTACACTTATCTCCCATTTAAAGAAAAGAAATCTTACATTAAAAAATTTTAAAAACATCTGAAAGGGTAAAAATGATTTTACTTAAATCCATTCCAAAGGTTGATAAGTTTATCACACACAAAGCTTTTGAAGGATTATCTAAAACTTTGATTACAAAACTTACAAAAGAAGTCCTAGAGAATCTAAGAAATAATATTTTAAATGAAAAAATAAAAAATATTGATGAAAACAGTTTAGTAGATGAAGTTTTACAAAAATATGAAGAGTTAACAACTCCTTCTTTAAAAAATCTTATCAATGCAACAGGAATTATTGTTCATACAAATTTAGGCAGAAGTTTACTTGATAAAAAATCTCTAGAAAAAGCTATTTCAATCGCTACTTCTTACAATAATTTAGAATATAACCTAAAAGAAGGCAAAAGAGGAGAAAGATATGAACATATATCAAAAGCTTTAAAAGCCCTAACAGGTTGTGAAGATGCTCTTGTTGTAAACAATAACGCAAGTGCTGTTTTTCTTATTTTAAACACTTTTTGTAAAGATAAAGAGGTAGTTGTTAGTCGTGGAGAATTGGTTGAAATTGGTGGAAGTTTTAGAGTTCCAGAAGTTATGGCTCAAAGTGGTGCAATATTAAAAGAGATTGGAACTACAAATAAAACTCATTTAAGAGATTATGAAAATGCTATAAATGAAAAAACTTCAATGCTGATGAAAGTACACAAATCAAACTACTCAATCGAAGGTTTCTCAAGCGAAGTTGATTTTGAAGAGATTGTAAAAGTAGCAAGTGATAATAATCTAATAAACTACTATGATATGGGAAGTGGGCATATGATAGATTTACCTTTTAATCTAAATGCAAATGAACCATCTATTTTACAAATCATGAAATATAATCCAAGTCTATTGAGTTTTTCAGGAGATAAACTTTTAGGAAGTGTTCAAGCTGGAATAATTATTGGGAAAAAAGAGTTAATAGACAAAATCAAAAAAAATCAACTTTTAAGAATGCTAAGAGTTGATAAAATCACTTTAGCACTTTTGGAAGATACAATAAATTCTTATTTAAAAAATGAATTAGAAAATATCCCTACTTTAAAGATGCTTCACACAACTTTAGAAACTTTAGAAGAAAGAGCAACGAACTTAAAAGAGAGATTAAAAGATACTTGTAATTGTGAAGTTATAAAAACTCAAACAATGATTGGAGGAGGAACTACTCCTAATAAAAAAATTCCTTCGATTGGTTTGAGTTTAGAGTACAAAAATTATAAAGCAAACAAATTAGAAGAACTTCTAAGAAAAAACAACTTAATCTCAAGAATTGAAAATGATAGAGTAATACTTGATTTTAGAACTATTTTAGAAGATGAGATAGAAAAAATTGAAATTATTTTAAAAAATTTATTCACAAAGTGTAACTAATGTCAAATATAATTATAGGAACAGCAGGTCATATTGACCACGGAAAAACGGCTTTAATTCGTGCATTAAATGGTTTTGAAGGAGATACAACAAACGAAGAGAAACAAAGAGGTATTACAATAGATTTATCTTTTTCAAATCTCTCATTAGGTCAACAAAATATTGCTTTTATTGATGTACCAGGACATGAAAAACTTGTAAAAAATATGATTGCAGGTGCTTTTGGATTTGATTATGTAATGCTTGTAATTAGTGCAAATGAGGGAATAAAACCTCAAACAATTGAGCATATAGAAATCATAAACTTACTTGGACTTAAAGAGATAATTGTAGTTATTACAAAAAAAGATTTAGTTACAACAGAAGAACTTGAACTAAAAAAAGAAGAAATCTTAGAGTTTTTACAAAATTTTGATTTTGAAATCAAGTTTATTTCTGCTGTTTCAATTTATGATGAAAACTCTATAAATAAATTAAAAACTTTACTATTTAGTATAAAAAACTCAACAAAACAAGAAGAAAATTTCTTTAGATTTTATGTGGATAGAGTCTTCTCTCCAAAAGGAATTGGTACAGTTGTAACAGGAACGGTTCTTGGAAAAAAATGTGAAATTGATGAAAAACTTTTTATTTGCCAAAGCCAAAAAGAGACAAGAATTAAAAATATTCAAGTTCACAATCTTAATGTTTTAGAAGCAAATATCTCTTCTAGAGCAGCTTTAAACTTACAAAATGTAAATATAACAGCCATTCAAAAAGGTGATTTAATCACAAAAAAAGGACATATTAGAGGATTTGATGGAATTGATATCTCTTTTAAATGTTTAAAAAATAAAAAACTAAATCACAATCAAACTTATACTCTATTTGTTGGAGCAAAAAAAATTGATTTAAAAGTTTTGCTTTTTGATTGTATAACAAGCCTTGAAGAGGGTTATGCAACATTAAAAGCTAATGAACCACTTTATACAGTTTTTGGAGAAAAAGTAATTTTAAGAAGTGGAAATGAAACTATTTGTGGTGGAGTTATTTTAAATCCAGTAATTGACCCAATGAAAAAAAATCAGAAAAAAAGATTATTGGAAGCGTTGGATAAAAAAGATTTTATTTCTGCATATAATGAACTTCTTGAAGCCCATAAAAAAGGTTTAGGAATTATCTCTTCAACTCAAAGATTTGCCCTTTCTCACGACGAAGCAATTAGTTTTGCAAAAAATATGCAAAATGTTTTTGTAGATGAAAAAGAGTTGGTTATTTATCCACTTTGCACAAAAGATGAGATAAAAGATTTTATAAAAGAGATTTATACAAAAAACTCTTATGCCCTACTTTCAAATGCCTCTATAAATCTTAGATTAAAATGGGCAAGTACAGCATTTATTCAACTTGTTCTTGATGAACTTGAAAATGAAGGTTTTTTAACAAAAGATGGCTCTTTATATAAAAATGCAAACATAAAAGAAGATTTTACTAAAGATTTAGAGAATATTATTTTACAAAGATTAAAAGAGGAAGATATAACTCCAACCGCTCCTTATAATATCTATGATGATTTGGATATTGATAGAAAAGTTGGTGATGATATTTTAAAATCACTTACTTCTAAAAAACAAATAATAAGACTACAACACAATATTTTTATACATTTTGAAAGTCTAAATAAGATGGTAAAAATAATGAAAGAGATTATAAAAGAAGAAGGTTTTATCGAACTTTCTAATTTTAAAGAGAAATTTGATTTAAGTAGAAAATATTTAATTACATATTTAGATTATTTAGACAACTTTTCTGATATTAAAAAGGTAGAAACCAAAAGAATATTCTTGTAGTTTAATGAAATTTAAAATATAATCCAGCCACAAGAAAAGCTATTTTCTTAGTTTCATACTGGATAATTTTTAAATGATAAATGAAATAATTGAAAAGATAAACGACCTTCCACCTCTTCCTGAGACTATCACAAAAATAGAAATATTTAGAAAAAAAGAGACTCAAGAGGTAGAAGAGTTAATATCTATTTTAGAAACTGACCCATTTATCGTATCTACTTTATTAAAAGTTTCAAACTCAGCAATGTTTGGTTTTCGTTCAAAAGTTGAAACTTTAGGAAGATTGATTAATCTTTTAGGTATGAAATTTGCGATTTTTATTGCCATTAATGAAACTATTCAAAATATGCTAACAACTGATTTAAAACCTTATGGAATAAGCCATGATGATTATGTTAAATCTACAAGATTAACTTCAACATTAATCAATCTTTGGATAAGTAAAAAAGATGCTGAGTTAAGAGATGATTTGATTTTACCAGCTCTTTTACAACAAACTGGATTATTTATCTTATCAGAAGTAATTATCTCAAATAATTTAACTGAAAAATTTCAAGAAAAATTAGCTCTTGGAGCAGAGATAAGTGAAATAGAAAAAGAGTTATTAGGAGTAACAACAGCTCAAGTTACTGCTGAAATATTTAAACATTGGAAACTAAGTGAAAATCTAATTCAAACTATAGAATATGTAGATGAATTAAATAAATGTGATGAAGAATTCCTTAAAAAATCTCAAATTTTACATATTGCAAAAATATTATGTAATCCAAAAGAACCATTTTCTACTATTCAAATAGCTAAAGCTTTAAGAAAAGCAAAAGAGTTTAATTTTGATGAAACAATATTAAAAAAATCTATTGAAGTATTACAAGATAGATTACTTGATGAAAAGTGATTTATATACTATTTAGCATAGCTTGCTAAAATTCCAAAATGAAATTAACAAAAGAACAAGAAGAGATAATCAATAGTTCTGAACTCTCTTTTAAAATCAATGCTGTTGCAGGAAGTGGAAAAACAACTACACTTCTTGAATATGCAAAAAAAAACTCTCATCTAAAGATTTTATATCTTGCATACAATAAATCTTTACAAATATCTTTACAAGAAAAATTAAAAGATTATAAACTTCCATATTTGCATATAAGCACTATTCACTCTTTAGCTTATAATAAAATTGAAGCATATAACTATAATTTGACAGCTGATTTAAAAAATTATGTTATTGAAAAAATTATCACAAGCCATGAATTAAGAGAACATCAAAAAGCCTATTATCCAACTTTGGAATATATTGCTTTGATAAAAGATTTAGTAAATTTTTATTGTAACTCCTCTTTAATCGCCCTTGATTCTAAACTTCTTGAATCTTATAAAAAACAATCAGATTTAGGAGCAAAAATCCTAGAACTTCTAAATAAAAATGAAAAAAGAGTAATAGAACATCTAAAAACAATTTTAGGTGCCATGAAAAATAAAATTATAGAGGCTACTCACGATTTTTATCTAAAAATGTTTTATCTAAATAAAAAAGTATCAACAAATCTTCCTTATGATTTGATTTTGGTTGATGAAGCCCAAGATATAAGTGATGTGATGATTGGAATTGTTGAAAATCTAAATTGTAGAAGAATTTACGTGGGAGATTCATTTCAACAAATTTATAGTTTTAGATTTGCCACAAATGCCTTAAATAAAATTGATTTGCCCTCTTATGATTTAACACAAAGTTTTAGATTTGGGGATAATTATGCAAAAACTTTACAATCAACTCTAAATAGTTTGTATGAGATAAATGGTAGTAAAATTTTAAGAATTAGAGGAATAGAAAAAAACACAAAAATAGGACGTGAGTTTATAGATTTTTCTAAACCTTTTTGCGTGATAGCAAGAAGTACTTTTGGACTGATTCAGCAATTGATTTATTTTATTCACGATAAAAAGAAAATCTATTTTGAAGGTGGATACAATTCATACTCTTTTATGAATCAAACTGTTTATTCGATTTTTTATTTAAAACAGAAAAAGAATGACAAAATCACAATAGATGAAATCAAAGATTTTGAAACTATAAATGAACTTGAAACTTTTGCAAAAGATACAAAAAATCAAGATTATCTAAATATCATCAAATTTATAAACACTTATGGAGATAATATTTTTGAGATAAATAAAAAAATAAAAGAGTTTCTTGTTAGTGACAAAAAAGATGCTGATATTATTTTTACAACAACTCATAAATCAAAAGGTTTAGAGTATGAACAAGTTTTGATGGCTGATGATTTTATCTCAAAAAAAGAGATAACAAACACAAAAAACAAACTCTCATATCAAAGAATAAATGAAGAGTTAAATATCTATTATGTTGCAGCTACAAGAGCCAAAAATGTAATTCAACTTGCAGATTTAAACCTAAGTTATACCTACAATGAAAATGAAGAAACAAGCTCTTTTGTAAAATCACGATTTATAAGTAAACGTGCAGATAATAAAAAAAGTAAAGAGTTACAAGAAGAATGGCTGAAAAAAAATAGGGTTAAAAAAATATGAAAAAAGTTCTAATTTTACTAAGTTTTATTTTTCTGATTGTATCAATTCTTTTTATTATAAAAAATGAAAAGTCACAAGATTTAACTATCTCTTTTTACTCTTGGGAAAATAGTTTTAATCAAAAAGAGATAACTGAAAAACTCTATATAAAAGTTCTAGATATCGCTTATTCTACAAAACTTGAAATTATAAAATCAAATTTACAAGAAAAACCAAAAGATTTTATACCTGTTGTTTATATCACAAATGAAACAATGCAAAATGTAGATTTTTCTTTAATTTCAAATGCAATTATTCAAGGTTTAAAAAATTATGAGTTTAAGGAACTTCAAATAGATTGTGATTGGTCAAATTCAACTCAATCAAACTATTTTAAATTGCTTGAAGATTTAAAAACAAAACTAAATAAAACTCTAAGTGCAACAATTAGACTTCATCAAATAAAATACTACACAAAAACAGGTGTTCCAAACGTAGATTATGGAGTTTTGATGTACTACAATATGTCAAATATAACTGATATAAATACAAAAAATTCTATTTTAGATAATGACATTGCAAAAAAATATCACTATAATTTTGAAAATTATAAATTAAAATTAAAACTTGCACTTCCTCTTTATTCACAAGCTATTCAATTTCGTGAAAATAAAGCTTTGAGTATTTTTGAAGGAGTTGAAAAAAATGATTTTGACGCAAACTTTATAGAGATTTCACCAAATTTATATAAGGTCTTAAATAGTACATATTTCAAAGGAAGATATATTTACAAAGATGATGTTTTTAGATTTGAAGATGTAAAAAAAGAGGATTTAAAAATAGCTTTAGAAGATTTTATGAATTTAACAAAAAATAGATTTGATGAAATAATTTTTTATACACTAAAATATAAAAATAAATTTGATTTAGAGAATTTAATAAAAGGAAAAATATGATTTTTAGAATTCTAATTTTAGCACTTTTTATAAAAGTTTCACTTCTTGCTTGTGCTGATGGGTGGGATTATAATCAAAAAGAGTTTATCTTTTTAGAAAATAGAAATATGCCCTTTTCAAATGTTTCAGAAGAGGTAAACTCTGCAAATGTTTACAATACGATTGTTTGGGCTTATGAAGAAAAAAATAAAGAAGAAAATCTAAAAGAGTGGAAAAAAGAGCTAAAAGATGTTTATTCTTTAGAAGAGATAGAAGATTTTGTTTATAAAAGAGAAAATCTTCAAAATCTAAAAGATAAAGATATTTTAGATTATATAAATCTTGTAAAAAGACAAGAAAAACACGTAACTTACAACTACTATATGAGTGATGTAGAAAAAAGAGCTTTGGTTGATTATAAAAAACTTTTAGATGAAGCTTTAAATAAAATAGATACAGTAAACTCTTCATGGTTAAAACTTAGATATTTTTATTTGGCACTAAGATTAGCTCACTATAAAAAACAAGAACCATTAAAAATCTATGAAAAATATAAATATTTATTAGATTCAAATGATAAAACTATTGTAAAAGATTGGATTTTAGGACTTTATGCAGGAGCTTTAGTAAAAAGTGGAAAAGTTGTAGAAGGAGTTTATGAATTTTCAAAACTTTTTAGTGAAGATAAAATCAACTCACATTTAAGTTACTATAATTTTTTCCATATAAAAACAAATGAACAATGGAATGAGTTATTAAATTTAGCAAAATCAAATGAAGAAAAAACAAAATTTTATGCGCTAAGAGCTTTAAATGAAAATAGTAATGTAATCGAAGAATTACAAAATATTTACACTTTAGATAAAAACTCAAAATGGTTTGATTTTACACTTTATAGAGAACTTTTAAATACTCAACACTTTTTTAACCAACATAGTGAATATGAAAGAAATTTCCCTTATAAAAAATATATCGAATTTTTAAATACAATAAAAAAAGATGATATGTATTTAGTAAATCTAAGTCTTGCATATTTTAACCTTTATGAAAAAAACTTTGATGAAAGTACAAAAATCACAAATGAACTACTAAAAACTTATCCAAATTCACATGAAGTTCAAACTTTAGCATATATTTTATATCTTGAAAAACTAAACTCTGTAGATATAAAAACAGAAAATGACATCTATGAAAAAATGTCAAAATTAACAAAAAATGAGACAAATTCTACTTCAATTCATGACTATACTTTTGTTGTTTTAGAAAAACTATATTTAAAACAAAATGATAAATTTAACGCATTTTTAGCAAATCATATCAACTATTTAGATGATGCAGTTTTTGATTTAGCTTTATTAGAAAAATTTAGAATATTTATGGAAAATCCAAAAGATTCAAAAATCAAAGAACATTTTGCTTCTAAATATAGTGAACAAAAACTATTAAATAAAGAAAATGATAAATTTGTATTAAGTAAAAATCTATTAAATACAAAAACTAAACTTCTAATAAATAACCTAAAATTTAAAGAAGCTCTTGAGTTAAACGCTTCAATTTTAAATGAAAAAGTGCAATTCAATCCATTTAACGGTTTAATTAGAGGAAATAACAGAAGTGGAAAACAAGATACTATGAGTATCAAAGAGTTCCTTGAAAAAGTTATTGTAATTCAAAATGAGTTAGAAAAAAATCCAAAAAGTGTAATGGATAACTACCTTTATGCAAATGCCTTATACAATCTTAGTTATTTTGGAAACTCAAATATTTTAACAACAGTTTATAGAAGTGTTTTCTCTTTTAGTGATTATGATTTACAAAAAGAGAAAATTGATTTATCTATCAAACACTTTACAACTGCACTTGAAGAAGCAAAAGAAAAAGAGTTTAAAGCAAAAATTACTTATATGTTAGCAAAATCAGAACTAGCTTCATATGATATAAACTACGCTTCTAAAACTGCTGATTACTACAATAAAGATTTTTATAGATATGATTTGGAAAGATTTTGGTACTATGGAAATGAAAAAGTTTATAATGAATATATCAAAAATAATTACGGAAAATATTTTGATAAATTAAAAGATGAATTTAGTGACACAAATTATTACAATGAATTAATTCGTGAATGTGCAAATCTAAGAATTTATCAAAAACAAGATATAAAAAAACCTAAGCCAGCTATTTATTAATGTTGGATAATATTTTAATAGAAATAATAAAGGGAGTTTGATGCAATATTTCGGAGTAATTGAAACAAAATATGAAGAGATTTTTTTAACACAAAGTTATATGTACTTTAATGAAGAAGGTGAAGAGATAACACCTAAAGATTTAAGAGATAAAATTAAAACAGCTAAAGATAGAAAAAAAAATATTATAGGAACTGTATTTTTATATAATCCAGTTGTAACTCCTCTTGGATTTGATTCAAATAAATACTTATTAGAGCAAGAGTTTGATGACTTTGATAAAATGATTGAATTAAAAGCTGAAACTTATATCACAGTTTTCAAACAAGCTATGAGAGAGCACTGCAAAGGAAAAATTGTAGAGATAAAAAATCTATTTAATCTAATAGAGTCTCATATTGATGTTCCTTCTTTATTAACTAAATTTAATGAAGATTTAGAAAAATACAACTCAGCTCAAAACACAGAATTTGATAGAGATATTATGTATGTTGATGCAGCTAATTTTATTCCATCAGGTAAATTTGTATTCTTCTGTTGGGGAGATAAAATCAAAGAAAAAGAGTTCCCATATATAAATGATTATGCAAAAGTAATCTATGAAAATGCTTTAAAACTTGGGAAAAAAGTAGCTTATGTTTATAAAAAAGAGAAAACAGAACAAGGTGCTATTGAGTATCTACAGTTTTCTAATCCTTTACAAAATTATAAATATAGAAACTCTATTTCAAGTGCAATAAAAAAAGCATTTGAAGAATTTCCACCAAAACCAACACCTTACGAATAGAATTTAAGAGGGATTTTTATGATTGATTCAGAATTTTTAAAAAACCAAACTGTACTTTTTGTTGAAGATGAAGAGTTAGCTAGAGAAAAACTTGCAAAACTTTTAAGTAAATTATTTAAAACTGTAATTCTTGCAATAAATGGAGAAGAAGGTTTAAAAAAATTCAAAGAATCATATGACTCAGATGAAAAAATTGATTTGATAATATCAGATATAAATATGCCAATTATGAATGGTTTGGAAATGATTGAAAGAATTAGAGAGATAGACTTAAATGTTCCTCTAATTTTTACAACTGCAAGAAGTGAAACTGAAAATATCATCAAAGCAATTGATTTAAACGTTAGTAGTTATATCATAAAACCTATTGATACAACTCTTCTTATAAAAAAGATATCTGATGCCTGCGAAAAACAATATATTCAATCTCAATTAGATGAAAAACAATATAAACTAAAAAAATATCTTGAAGCTGTTGATAATGTAGCTTTAATTTATAAAATGGATGGAGATGGAAATATCTCTTTTGCCAATAAAAGTTTATTAGAAACTTCAAAATATACAATCGAAGAGTTAAAAGAGATTGGATTTTCTGGATTAATTCATCCTGATATCCCAAAAGAGTATATTGAAAAAACTTGGGAAAGTCTAAAAAAAGGTGATTCTTGGACAGGAAATACAAAATTTCTTGCAAAAGATGGTGAAGCTTTTTATCTAAAAAATACTATTTTTAGTTTAGATTCAGATTCAAAAACTGAATATATAACTATTGGATTTTCAACAACAAAAGAGAATATTGAAAAAAGAGAGTTTCAAAAGAAAGTTATAAAAGCACTTCAAGAGTTTAATAAAAAAGAGTATTTTTATAAAAAACAATTTCAAGAATTAACAGATAGACTAAATCAATTAGAATCATATGTTCCAAGATTACAAGAAGAGTTAGAAGAACAAAAAGCAAAAACCCTAAGTCGACAAAGACAACTTGACCACTATGAGTTACAAATGCATAATGTTGATGAAAAATATTATGGACATATGACTACAAAAAGTAAAGAAGCTGAAGAGTATGCAAAAAATGTCGCTTTATTAAAACAAGAAAAAGCAACTTTAGTAGAAAAAGTTAAATCTTCACAAGAAGAGATTTTAGCAACAAAAAAAGAGTTAGCTTTACTTACAGAGATGAATGAACAAAAAAACAAAAGAATAGAAGACTTAAAAGATGTAATCAAATCTTTAGAAGAAAAAGTAAAAGAATTAACAGAGAACAATCATCATAGCCTCTTTTGAGGAAGAGCTATGATATATCTTAATCCATCTTTACTATTACCTATTTTTAAATCTCCACCAAAACTATTTTTAATCACAAGTTTTACCATATATAAACCTGTTCCTGTTCCATTTGCTTTTGTTGTGTAATAAGGATCAAAAAGTTTTTCTAAAGTCTCTATATTTACTCCACCTGCATTATCTTCCATAATTAATATTGTATATGCTTGTTTAGATAATACAGAAATATTAATCTTTCTATTTTCTATTGCTCTTTCATTAAAGGCATCAATTGAATTATTTATAATATTTAAAATAACCTGTTCTAATTCTGTTTCACTTCCATAAACTTTCTCATCATCAACCTCAAGAGTTAAATCAATTTTATTTACTTCAAATTGATTTCCAAGTAATTTAATAGAAGTATTTATTGCATTTTTGATAAAAAACTCTCTTTTGTTTTTTTCAGGATTAAAAAAGTTTCTAAAACCATCAATAGTTTCACTCAAAAATTGTATCTGTTCTTTTGTATTTTTTGAAAAATCTTCAATAAATTTTTCATCAATTTCATTATATTCATATGAAGTTTTTACATCATTACAATATAAAGACAAAATATTTAAAGGTTGTTTTAATTGATGGGCAATTACACCTATCATTTCACCCATTGTTGCCATTTTTGATTGATGAATTAAAACCTTTTCTTTTTCAGCAATTTGTAATTCATCTTGTTTTCTTCTTTCAAAAATATCAATATAAACTTTTAATTTAGAATTTAATAAAACATCATGTATAGGTTTTGTGATATATTCAACTGCTCCTAAATTATAACCTTTTGTTTTATATTCATCTTTATCATAAATTCCTGTTATGAAAATAACTGGAATATCTTTAGTTCTTTCTATATTTTTAATATAATCAACAAATTCAAAACCATCTATTTCTGGCATTTGTACATCAGTTAAAATTAAATCCACATCTTCTTTCATTAAAATTTCAATTCCCTCTTGAGCATTGAGGGCTGAATAAATTTCTACATCAAAACTATCTTCTATCATCATCTTTAAAGAATATATATTTTCAGGAACATCATCTACAATTAAAATACTAAATTTTTCCATTTCTATTTCCCCAAATAAGTTAAAATTTTATTCAATAATTCTGTTTTAATAAACTCTTTTTTCAAAAAGTTTTCATTATCATTTTCTTTTGTTGTAATTACTAAATAGTTTAGATTTTTATTTATCAAATACTCTAAAATCTCATCTAAATTTGATGATAAATTTTCTTCATAAATTAAAATAAGTTTATAATCTTTTTCTAAAAAAGATAAAGACTCTTCAAAAGAATTAACATAATCAATAATAACACCTTGTTTTTTCAACGAAACAGCAATTGGAAAAAAAGAGCTATGGTCACTATTTATTATTAAAATTCTCTCTTCTTGTTTTAATTTTGTCTCTTCCAAAACATTTTCATCCATATCAAAAAAGACTATATCATCAATAACTTCATTCTCATTTTTTGAAAATATGGTAACTTTATCATCTGAAATATTTTTGATATTTGTTTTTTTAGGCAAAATAAGTTCAAAAGTGCTTCCTTTTTCAACTTCACTAAAAGCTTTTATATCAGCTCCCAATAAAAGTGCTAACTCTTTTGAAATAGCAAGTCCTAAACCAGTTCCTCCATATTTTCTAGTTGTACTTCCATCAGCTTGTTTAAATCTTTCAAAAATATGATTTAATTTTTCTTTTGGAATACCTATTCCTTCATCTATAACTTTTATTGTCAAATCATTGGCATTTTCTTCTAAAATTACCTCTATTTTTCCCTCTTGTGTAAACTTAATTGCATTACTTATTAGATTTTTTAAAATCTGTTTTATTCTATTTGAATCAGTTAATAAATAAATCTCATTTAACAAACAATTTGAAATTAATAATAAATTCTTTTCAATTGCAAGTGGTTGCATTTGAGTAATTAAATCATCAATCAATTGATTCATATTTATTTTTGTTAAATTTATAGCTATTTCACCTGCTTCAATTTTAGAAATATCCAAAATATCATTTATCAAAACTAATAAATCATTTCCACAATTATTGATGATTTTCATATTTTTAACTTGCTCATCATCGAGTTTTTTATTTTTATTTTTTGCCATAATTGATGAAATTACAATAATAGAATTTAATGGTGTCTTTAATTCATGAGACATATTTGCTAAAAAATCGCTTTTATATTTATCAGATTCTATTAATTTTTTTTGTTGTTCTTTTAATTCATTTGTTAAATGTTTCAATATTTTATTTTTATTTTTCATTCTTTGAACATTTAAACAAGCATCAATACTTATATTTAATTTCACAATTAAATCTTGAAACATAGAAGTTATATATTCAAAATTCACATCACTATTTTCATAAATAATGTAAAATATTCCTTTATCTAAAGGCAAAACCAATAGTTTATTTTGCTCAAAATCAAATATCTTTACATATTTTAAATCTTGTATATACTCCTTTAGTAACTCGTTATTAAACTCCAAAGAATTATTGTAAGACATATATCTATATATATCATTATTTTCATCAATAAGATAAAAAAAACCATTTATAGCATTTGTTTCTTCAACAAATGTAGTAATGATCTCTTTTATCATAGAATTCAAATCTAAACTATTACCAATTGAGCTATGACATTTGTATGTCAATGCCAAATGTTCCATAAACATATTTTCACCTTTAATGATTAAAAAAATCTTCAATCAGAAAAAATAATACCATAAAAAGTTCTTTTTAGTAAAGATATTTTTATTTATAACTTTTTTTAAATTTTTTTATTCCCTATGAATATTTTAGCTAACTTTAATTATTTAAAGTATATAATTCCGTCCACTTAAATTATTGGGGTATCGCCAAGCGGTAAGGCAACGGTTTTTGGTACCGTCATTCGAAGGTTCGAATCCTTCTACCCCATCCAAATTAGTTTAAGTTTTATTATTGATGGTGAGGTTGGAGAGTGGTCAAATCCTGCGGACTGTAAATCCGCCGCCTACGGCTTCGAAGGTTCGAATCCTTCTCTCACCACCACTTTTTTTATTCAAAAGCAACAAGGGTTCGATAGCTCAGTCGGTAGAGCAAAGGATTGAAAATCCTTGTGTCGACAGTTCGATTCTGTCTCGAACCACCACTTTTGAATTTTTATATACACATGTGCGAGTGTGGCGGAATAGGTAGACGCGCGGGACTTAAAATCCCGTTCCGGTTTCGGAGTGTGAGTTCGATTCTCACCATTCGCACCACTTTGTGTTTTTAATCCCAAATATATACTATCTTAAATTTAAAAATCACAAACTGTTCTAAGATTGTACCAATAGTATTCTAATCAACTTCAAAGTTTTGATAACATAACTAAAATAAATGGAACATGATATTTTGGAGCGCCAACAATATCAAATATTTTACATGTCACAGCTGCAAACTTTAAAATATCATCTTTTGTATATTCATGCTCATAAGCGTTGTCTAGTAACTCTAAACTCTTTTGTGATACTAATTCTAAATCATCACAATTCACAATATCTTCATCAAGTGTTTTTACAAATTTACAGGCATGTGGAAATATTTCTAATAGTTCTTTTAACTCTGTTTCTTCAGTACCTTCTAAAAGTTGTGAATACTTTTTGAAAAAATCGTTTATCTCTTGAAATTTGCAAACCATGTGATTCCTTTGTGTTTATTTTTTAATATACAAAAAGTGTACCACCTATTTTAATTTTGACAAGTTAACAAAAAATCACTCTTCTTCTGACAACTTTAATTTTATTCTAAATTGTGCACCAAAATATTTTTTATCATTAAAAATAAACTCTTTATTTTTAACACTGATTATTCCATTTAGATGTTTAGTTACTATCTCTTCAGTCATATAAAGACCAATTCCTGTACCTTGAGATTGATGTTTTGTTGTAAAATATGGTTCAAAAATTTTATTAATAACCTCTTCTTTAATTCCACCTGCATTATCTTTTATTATAATATTTACCTCATCTATATTATTTTTATAAACATCAATAAAAATATATCTATCATTCTCTTTTTTCAATAATTCATCTCTTGAATTATTCAAAATATTAATCAATGCCTGAATTAGTTCATTTTCATAACTAAATAATTCAATATCTTCAATATTTTTAATTATATGTATCTCTTTTGCATTAAATTGTGCAGAAATTAAATCTAAAGTTGTTGAGAAAGTATTTCTTAGGAAGAACTTTGTTTTTTGTCTATTTGGACTAAAGAAGTTTCTAAAATCATCTATTGTTTGTGATAGATATTGTGCTGATGTATTTATCTTTTTTGAAGCTTCAAAGAAAAATTCATCAGTTAAAATTCCCATCTCTTTTTGTAAAACCATTCCACTTGAAGCTGTTGTAATGGTTGATAATGGCTGTCTCCATTGATGGGCAATATTTCCTATCATCTCTCCCATAGCTGCCATTTTTGATTGTTGGTGTAAAATCAACTGTTTTTTATCTAACTCTTTTTTATATTGTCTAAATTTATTTTCTAAAAATAAAGAGACATATCTTGATATTAGCAATAATATAACAATTAAAATAGAACCAATAATCAATATATTTTTTATATAATTATCATATTTTTCATCTAGTTTTCTTTTTGTCTCAAGAATTTTTGAATTTATATCATCTTCATAAAATCCTGTTCCAATTAACCAATTCCAATCGTTTAAACCTTGAATATAACTAATTTTTTTAGTTGGAAGATTATTTGTAGGTTTTTCATTTTGTATATATGAATAAAAACCATTACCTTTTTTTGCTATTTCTATCATTTCAGGTATTACATTTTCGCTATTTTCAATACCTTTGTTTTCAATATAATTTTTACCTATATAATCTTTTTTTATGTGACTTAAATACAAACCATCATAATTTAATACAAATATATAACCTGAGTTACCAAATTTAATCATATTTATATATTCTAAGGCTTTTTTCTGAATCATTTTTTCAAAATCTTCAAAATATTCACCTGTTCCAATAGCCATATTTAAAGGCTCAAAATATTTATAAAATGATATCTTTCTTGCTACTTGTCCATTTGTATTTGGTTTGTACCAATAATATTCATCAAATCTTTCAGTTTTTTCTTTTATTACATTTACAATTGATTGAAAAAGTTTATAACCTCTTGCATCTGTATAATCTATAAAATTTTTTCCTTCAATACTTGTATCTATTGGATGTAAAAGTTTATTTCCATAAACATCATCCATAAAAATATACCCTCTTCCATCATTAAATGATAAAGAACCTAATGCAATTTTTATTAACTCAAATATCTCTTCATTTGTTTTTGTATCTTTATATTTTTCATATATTCCAGTTGCGATTCCATGAGCTTCATAAACTCTATTTTTAACACTATTTTTAAGTTCTTGTTCTGTACTTTTTTGAAGTTGTTTTATAAAAGAATATACTCTTGAAACCTCTTCTTTTATATTTTCTTTATTTTCTAAAATATATTTTTCTTCAATATCTTTTTTCTCTTCATTAAAAGTATTTTTATTTTCAAAATATAAAAATAAGATTACAAAAATAGAAAAAAATATAACAAAAATTGAAGGCATAAATTTTATTATTTTTAAAAATTGTTTTTCTTTTGAAGTTTCCATATTTTAATTACTTTTTCATAGAATCATATAAGCGAGCATTATAACAATTTTTATTTTAATTGGCGATTTTAAATTACTTTGATTATTATATTTAGGATAAAAGTAATCCTTTGATATAATCTTTTTTTTAAAAAATTTTATAAGGATTATTATGACAAAAATAGGAATATTAGTAGCTAGTTCTAATAACAATCAAAAATTAGGTTTAAAACTTAAAGAATTAGCATTAAGCCAAAATTGTGAAGTTGATTTAATAAATTTAGTTGATTTAAGATTACCATTATATAGCACAGTTGAAGAGGAAGAGAATGGAATTCCTGAATCAGCACTTGATTTAGCAACAAAAATTCTAGCGTTAAAAGCTTTTATTATTGTTGCACCAGAATATAACGGAGTTATGCCTCCTGTATTAAACAATGCTATGGCATGGACTTCACGAGCTACAAAAAATTGGAGAGATGCTTTCAATGAAAAATTTGTAGGACTTGCAACTCACAGTGGTGGAGGTGGAGCAAAAGGTCTTCAAGCTATGAGAATTATGTTTCAACATTTAGGTTCAACTATAATAGCTAGAGAAATTTTAACTACTTATGAAAAACCTTTAAATGAAGAGAGTGCAATCGCAATGATTAACTCATTAAAAAAATTAGCAATGGCTTAAGATTTTTCTTAAGCCTTTTCTTCTTTTATTAAAAGCTTAGGTTCATTTATATAATAACCTTGAGCATAATCTATACCCAACTCTTTTACTTTTTCAAAGATTTCTTTACTTGATACAAATTCTGCTATTGTTTTAAAACCTTGTCTTTTTGCAAAATCTACAATTGTTATAACTATTTCTTGATTATTCTTATTAATTAAAATATCTTTTATCAATGAACCATCAATTTTTATATAATCAGCATTTAATCTAATTAAATATTCAAAGTTTGAATACCCTGAACCAAAATCATCAATTGCAATTTTACAACCAAGTTTTCTAACTTTGTCAATAAAAACATTAACTAAAGAGAAATCTTCTATTCCTTCTGATTCAACAATTTCAAATACAATTTTAGAGGCAATATTATATTCAACTAACATATCCAAAATATAAGTAGATATTGTTTTATTTTTTATATCTTCAAATGTTAAATTTAATGAAAGTTCATAATCTTTATCTTTAAAATACTCAAATGATTTTTTAATAACTCTTTTTGTAAGTTTTAAATACTGTTTTGATTTTTTTGCAATATCTAAAAAATAGTAAGGAGAAATAGCAATACCATCTTCATCTACTAATCTTACTAAAGCTTCATATTTTTCTATTTTATTTGTTTGAATATTTAGAATTGGTTGATAATATGGAACTATTTTGTCATTTTCAAATGCTTTTTTTAATTTTGTAGTCCACATAATATTTTTTTCATAAATCTTTTCAATCTCTAAATTCTTATCATAAATATGAATATCTTTATTTACTTTGGCATATCTTTTAATTATATTTGCAGTTTTCTTTAAACTATTTTTATCTTCAAAAGAGATACTATAATTCATTTGTACATATATCTCTTTTCCTTTTATTGTTAAAGGAGATGAAGAAATCGAATCTACTAAAAATTTAACAAATCTTGTAAAATGTTCTCTTTCTTCATTATCTGCTAAAATCGCAAATTCATCTGAATAGATTCTATATAAAGAGTATTTATTTCCCATAAACTTTCTAAATACTTTTGAAATAATTTTTAAAACCTCATCTCCAACATCATAACCATAAAAATCATTTATTTCACCAAATCTACTTATATCCAATAAAGCTAAAGCAGGTTTTCTTGATTTTTTTATATCTTCTAATAATTTGAATCGATTTCCCTCTTTTGTTAAAAAATCTTCTCTCAAACTTTTCTCTAATTCAACTGATTTATGTATTAAATCTGTTATTTCATGTCTTATTGCTATATATTCAATTATTTCATTATCTTCATCTAAAATAGGCATAATAGTGATATTTACATAATAATACTCACCATCTTTTCTTCTATTTCTTAAAACTCCTTGCCAAGTTTTTTTGCTACTTATTGTTTTCCATAAATCTTTAAAAACTTCTTTTGAACTTTCGCCTTTTAAAAGATTATGGGGTTTGCCAAGAATCTCTTCTCTTGAATATAAAGTTACCTCACAAAATTTATCATTTACATAAGTGATATTACCTTTTAAATCTGCTTTTGAAACAATATTACTCTCTTCAACAGCCTGTTTATACTGATTTAATATATGATTTTCCCTCTTTAATTTTCTCATATTTTTTACAATAGATAACAAATAAAGAATGATTACAAATGCTAACAATAATAGATAATCTTCAGTTACAAAATTCAAAAGAGTCCTTAAATAAATTTATTTTTTATTATTGTACTATGTTTTTAATTATTTATTACAGTTAAATTTCTGCTTAAAAACTATTCTTATACTGTAACTTTATTGTCATTGTTTTATGTTACAATTTTATTATGAAAGAAAAAGTATATGTCCTAGACACAAATATCATCTTACAAAATCTTCAAAATCTCTACAAAATTTCCGATAATAAAACTAACCACATTGTAATACCTGAAACAGTACTTCTTGAATTAGAGGATAAAAAGAAACTGCCAAATGAATTAGGGTATTACTCAAGAGAGTTTGCAAGATTATTAGCTAAGATGAAAATAAAAGAGGTTGATTATAAATTAGGTTTTAAAGTTGTGAAACTTTTTAATGAAGAAATAAATATTGACATCATTGCAAAAGATGTTTATGATACTCAAATAGAACAAATTCATATCTCTGAATCAAATGATAAAAGAATTATTGAAGTAGCTTCTATTGCCCAAGAGTATTATAGAGGATATAAAACTATTTTTTTATCACTTGATGTTTATGCTAGAACTTTTGCACTATTTAAAGGAATAAAAACAGAAACTCTGCATGATGATAAATCAATGGTTCCAAATTTTAACTTTGTAAAATCAATAGAACTAGATTCTTCTTTATTTAATAGTTTAGAGAATAAAGATATCACTTCTATTGACAAAGATTATGAGATGGAAAATTTTGCTTATTGTTTTGAAAGTACAGATGGGAACATCGAATATGCGATTATTACAAATGGCAAAATTGATATTCTAAAAGAGAATGATTTTAAAGCTTTAAATGTAAAACCTGTGAATATAAAACAAAAACTTTTTACAAAAGCGATTTTAACAAATCTATACGATTTACTTGTAATTGATGCAAAAGCAGGAAGTGGGAAAACTTTGATGTCAGTAGTTAGTTCTATGAGGTTAATTGATTTAGGACTATATGATAAAATCGTATATGTTAGAAACTCAATAGAATCATTAGATAAAGGCGCTGATGTTGGATATCTATCAGGAAATGATGAAAAATTTAGAATTTATAATATGGCATTACAAGATACTTTAGAGTTTATTGCAAAAAAACATCTAAAAAAGAGTGAAAATAGAGAAAATCAAGAATCTATTGATTCAAAAATTGATGAACTAAAATCAAGATATTGTATTGAAACACTTTGGCCAGGAGAAGCAAGAGGACGAACTTTAAGTGGAGCTATTGTTATTATGGATGAGTGGCAAAATAGTAGTGAAAAAACAACTCAACTAATACTTTCGAGACTTGATGAGAGTTGTATGGCAATTGTTATTGGTTCAAATAGACAAATAGATAACTTATATTTGAATAAATATAACAATGGACTAACAACTCTTTTAAAACAGACAAATGAGTCTCACCCTGAACTTAAAATGTTTGCTATTGAGTTAGAAAAAGCAGTTCGAGGTAAATTTGCTCAATTTACAGAAAGAATTTTTGAAAAAAAAGTAGAGAACTAAACTTCTCTATTTTTTAGAACAATTTCCTTTGTCACCACAACCACAATTACCATTTTTTCCAAATAATTTGTTTAAAAAATAAATTGCTGCAATTCCAACTATAATGTAAATAATAATGTCTTCCATTTTAAACCTTATTTTGATAATGATTATTATATCATCAAATTGTAATTTTGCATTTTTTTTAAGTTTAAAACAATAAAATATAATAATAAAAATAAAAGGATATCCCATACAAAATAGATTAATAAATGATACTATTTACAATCATATAGAATATACAAAACTTGAAGATAAAATCCTTCAAACAAAAATAGTAAATAGATTACAGTTCATAACACAAAATGCTTTGGCATATTTTTCTTATCCCTCAATCACTACAAAAAGATTTATTCATAGTTTAGGAACTATGCATTTAGCCTCTTTTATGTTTAAAAATGCACTTTTAAATGCAGATAAAAAAACAAAAACTGATTTTTTATCTAACCTAAAAAATGTGATAGTTTCAATAATTATCGAAGAGAATCTAAAACTTACTTTTGATGATATGGATTATTTTGACAACAAAGCTTTATATCAATTTACAATTCCAACAAAATCAAAATCACAAAGAGCAACTTATACTATATTTTTACAAACCCTAAGAATCGTTGCCCTACTTCATGATGTTGGACATCTTCCTTTTTCACATCAAGTTGAATATGCCCTAAAAAAAGTTTATGACAAAATTAGATTAAAAGAGCAAAATCAAGAAGTTTTACTGGAAAAAGAGGTAGTTTTTAAAGAAAATTATGAAGAGATAACAAATAACTCAAAAGAGGTTTTACATGAAGCAATAGGTGAAAATCTTTTAAAACTTTTATTTGATTATGAATTAGAAGAATTAATCTCAAAATCTTATGAAAAAGAGTATCTAAAACTTATTAAAAGACTTGCCCTTTTAATTCTTGAAGAAGAGTTTTATGAAGGTTTTGATTTTAAAGTTTTACATGAATTTATAGATAGTACAGTTGATGCAGATAGACTTGATTACATAAATCGTGATATGTTAGCAAGTGGTTATATAACTGGTCCAAATGACCATATAAGAATTACAAAACAAGCAGTTCTTGTAGAAAAAGATGAAAAATTTTATCTAAGTTTTTATGATATGAGTTTGATTGACATTGAACATATGTTAGAGATGAGATTTAACCTTTATAAAAAAGTTATCTTCAATCATGGTATTGCAAAAACAGATACTTTACTTGAAAGTGTGGTTCAATATTTAGCAAGCAAATATTTTGAAGATGAAAAAGAAGAAAAACTTTCAAACTCTATTTCAATGCTTTGGAATTTTAAAAACCAAAATAGACAAAAAGAGCTTGATACAATCTCTATGCTTGATGAAAACTGGTTGATTTCACTCTTTAAAAATAGATATTTTGATATAAAAGATAAAGAGATTCAAACAAAAGAAGATACAAAATATTTATACTGTTTTGAAGAGGTTTTATTTGGAAAACGAAGATTTAGAAGTCCATGGAAAAATCTAAATGAATTTTATAAAGTTTTAGATTTTACAACGGTAGAAAGATACAAATTTAGAGAAAGTTTTGGATTTATAACAGCAAATAGATTGACAAAACTTCAAGTTGCTTTAGAAGATTTTATAAAAAAATATGAAAATGAAGAGTTATATTTTGCATATCAAATAGTTTCATTTAAACTTGGAATTGCTAAAGATTTTTATCTTTTTGATGGAGAAGAACTTATAAATATTGATGAAATTTCAACTTTGAGAAAAAGATTAAAACACTCAATGAGAAATACTGTTCCATTTTATTTATATTCAACTAAAAAAGTTTTATCACCTGAAATGAAAGTTGATTTAAAATCTATATTATTTAACATTTTTGAGGAATGAAATAAATAGATATTTTGATAAAATTAAAAATATCATTTTAAAGGATAAATCTTGGATTTAACTACTCTTAGAGCAAAATATACAACAAGAGGTTTAGATATAAAAGATTTAAACCCAAATCCTTTTTTACAATTTGAGCTTTGGTTCAATCAAGCAATGCAAGCAAAACTTACTGAACCAAACGCTTTTTCCCTAGCAACTGTTGGAACTGATATGATGCCAAGTATTAGAACAGTTTTACTTAAAATATTTGATGAAAAAGGTTTTGTATTTTTTACAAATTATAAAAGTAAAAAAGCAAAACAAATAGAAGTAAATCCAAAAGCAGCTGCACTTTTTCCTTGGCTTGACTTAGAACGTCAAGTAAAAATTGAAGGAAATATTGAAAAAATCTCAACAACTGAATCTTTAAAATATTTTCTTTCACGCCCAAAAGGGAGTCAAATTGGAGCTTGGGTTTCTCACCAAAGTCAAGTTATTAGCTCAAGAAGTTTGCTTGAACAAAAATTTGATGAAATCAAAAGAAAGTTTGTAAAAGGTGAAGTTCCTTTTCCTGATTTTTGGGGTGGATATATTATAAAACCCACAAAAATAGAGTTTTGGCAAGGTGGACAAGATAGACTTCATGATAGATTTTTATATGAATTAGAAGAAAATGGCACTTGGACTATTTCAAGACTTGCACCCTAATCTTTCAAATTGTCATATTTTTAAAACTCTTTTGAAAATTTTTGTAAAATTCTTTTAGAAAAATTAGGAGTTTAAAATTGGTACTTGGAAAATGTCCATACTGTTCGGGAAATGTAATAGCTATAAAAACCATAGCTCTTGGAAAAAAAGTAAATCTTTACACTTGTGAAAATGCAAAAAAAGAGCATGATGAGAGTTCTCAATTTGTATTTTCTTCTGATTCAACATGTACTTTTAGAGTCTATTCAAATGTTTTTTTAAAATGGAATAAAAGAAGTTTTTCTAAATATGAAATGAAAAAATTATTAGAAGAAGAACAAATAATTGTAAGACTTCATGGAAGACGTGGAACAGGTGAATATTTTAAATATGTAATAACAGATAAAGAGTATGGCGTTTCTATTTTATGGGACGAAGAAGTCTCAAAAAAAGAGGAAGAAGAGTTTTTAATCTCTTCTTGAAGTTGTCTCTAATAAATGGTAACCAAAGTCAGTTTTAACTGGACCATGAACTACATTTATAGCTTCATTAAATACAACTTTATCAAATTCAGGAACCATTTGTCCTTGGAAAAAGTTACCTAAATCTCCACCTCTTGCTCCTGATGGACAAGAAGAATACTCTTTTGCTAAATCTTCAAATTTCTCACCTTTTGCGATTCTTTCTTTTAATTCTAAACATAATTCTTCACTATCAACTAACAAATGTCTAGCTGTTGCACTTTTCATAATTTCTCCTTTTAATATAAATTAAATTTTTGATATTTTAATCAAAAAATTCTATGGCATTTTTCCCTTGTTTTTTTGCCACGTACATAGCTGTATCAGCTTGTTTGATAATATCTTTAACACTAACACTTGAATCACTAAATAGTGTAATTCCAATACTTGGAGTTGAAACATTTATATGACCTTCAATATGAGTAATTCCATTTAAAACATTTCTAATTTTTTCTGCTAAAGTATTGATATTTGTTTTTGCGATATCTTTATTACTTCCAATATTATCTATTAATACAATAAATTCATCTCCACCAATTCTTGCTATTGTATCTTCATCTCTAATTACTTCTCTAATTTTTTTAGCAACCATAATAAGTAAAGCATCACCTATATCATGCCCTAAAGTATCATTTACTTCTTTGAAATTATCTAAGTCAATAAAAATCAAACCACCAACAATTTTATGTCTTACAACTTTTGTTATTGCGTGTTCTATTCTATCAAGTAATAATAATCTATTTGGTAATCCTGTTAGATTATCATGAGTTGCTTGGTACTCAAGAACTTTTTCTTTATCTTTTTGCTCACCAATATCTATATATTGTCCTAGGAAATGAGTTATTTTCCCCTCTTTATCTTTTATAGCTGTAATTGTACTTCTTAAAGGAATGATTTCATCATTTGCTTTTCTATTATAAACTTCTCCACTCCAGAAGCCTTGAACTTTTAAACTATTCCATAACTCATCACCAAATTTACTATCTTGATGTCCTGATTTAAAAATTCTTGGATTTTTACCTAAAATTTCTTCTCTTGCATAACCCATTGTAGTACAAAAGGCTTGATTTACTTTTACGATTTCCCCCACATTATTTGTAATAATCATAGGTTCACTTGACTCAAATGCGTATGATGATAATCTTAATTCATCTTCTTGTTTTAATCTTATCTCTTCATACTTAATTTTTTCTAAACAATGTGTCACATCATTTACTAATTTATCAAATAAAATTTCTACTTCTTGGTCAAAGAAATTTAACTCATTTGAGTATAAAATCAATGTTCCAACTATTTCATTAAATTTTTTAATTGGGAAAGTTGCCATTGAATTTATATGTAATTTTTCCGCATCATTATAAAAAACAGAAATATTTTTTTCTTTAAAATTATTAATAATGATATTTGTTTCCCATTTTATAGTTTTTGAAACTATATTATCTTGAGTTTTATCATCATATTTATCAATTTGAGTAATAATTTTATCTTTTAAAACTCCATCTTTTGCAATAATTTTTTTATCATTAACATCATATATAAAACAAAATTCTAAATTTTCATTTTCAGATAAAAGTTCACAAATATTTTCATATAATCTCTCTTTGTTGAAAGTTTTTAATAAAAATTTATTTGCTTGGTTCAATAATTCATAAATCTCTTTATGTTTTTGAACCTTGTAAAAACTTTTTTGTTCATTAAAAATAATATTTCTTAAAACAAAAAGTAAAGAGATTAAAGTTGAAAAACAAACAAATAAAAATATTAAACTTTTATTTCTATCTACAAGTATTTCCTCTTCATATTTTACTGCTGACTCTTCCATTGAAGAAATTAGATTATTATAAATTTCACTCAAATACTCTATATTACTATTTGAAATAGTTTCCCACTCTTCAAATTTTAAATTAGATTTATTTAAAACTCTATCTTTAATATCTTTTCTTAAAAGAAAAATCTTGGTTGTATAATCTTCGTTAGATTTACCACTAAATTTTTGTATTAAATCTAAACTACTATTATTAAAAAAATAATTTTTATTTATATCTTGAATTGAATAGTTCTTTAAGAAAATATCATATAACTTATTATCAAGTGATTTTTCAACTAAATAAATTTTTACAAGTGTGTTTTCTATACTACTTGCTTCTTTAAAATTTAAAAAATGAGAAATATTTGATAAATCAGTATTAAAATCAATTGCTAATTTTACGGGTTTCATCAATTTTAATGAATTTAATAAAATTTGGTCAAATTCATTGTAAGTAAAAAAGATTTCATCAAGGGAAATTGATAAATTCTCAATTTTATTTCTAAATAGTTCTAATTTATTTATATCTAATTTATATTGATTAAAATTTGTGTATAAATCTAAAGAAACTAAAACTTTTTTAAATGCTTCAAAAGTTTCGTTTGTTTTTAATTGTTGTTCATCAAAAGCTGGAGTTTCAACTTTTAATAAATAATATTTTATAGCTAAATCTCTCTCTTTTTGAAGATTTGATACAACTGATTCTACAGATTTTAAATACGTTAAATTTTTGTATGTATCATCAACTTCTTTAACTAACTCAACTTTTTCATAAACTAAAATTGAACTAAAATATAAGATTCCTAATGCAGGAAGGGTAAAAATTAATATTATCTTTAAAAATAATGTGTTTTTAAACAACAAACTTCCTTCTCTAATTTAAGATTATTATATATTTATTTACATTAATTATACACTATTTTATTTGGGAAAAAAGGACAAAAAGTATCTATTTTTCATAAATACGATAATATTTTCCTTTAATTTTTGATTTTGATAATTCTTTTAAAACGAAATCAATTTTTTCTTTATTTATTGCAACATAAGAACAAAAATCTAAAATATCAATTTTTCCAATATCATCTTTTTGTAAACCAATTCCAGCAGTTAAAGCACCTAAAATATCACCTGCTCTAAGTTTATGTTTTTTCCCACCATTTATAAAAATTGTTCTAAAATTTGAATCTATTTTATAAGATAAATCATCTTCTATATTTGAAATATCGTCATCTTTGATATTAGCAAAATTATCTTTAATTAATTCAACCCTATCTAACTCATTTGTTGTATATAAAGAGATAGCAAGTCCACCTTTTCCAGCACGTGCTGTTCTTCCAATTCTGTGAGTATGAATTTTTTCATCTAATGATAAATCATAGTTTATAACCAAATCCACATCATCAATATGAAGTCCTCTTGAAGCAACATCTGTTGCTATCAAAATTGGGTAAGATTTGTTTGAAAATAAAACTATTGTTTCATCACGTTGTTTTTGCTCTAAATCCGAATGTAAAGTTAAAACATCTAATCCCATATCGTATAAATCATCTGCTAATTTATCGCAAGTTATTTTCATATTACAAAAAATCAAAATTGATTTTGCTTTATTAGAAGAGATAAGTGCTGGAATAATTGAAGCTTTATCTTCTTCTAAAACTTCATAAAAAGTCTGATTAATTATAGTTTTTTCTTCATTTTCTATTTTTACTAAAGAAGGATTTTTTAAAATATTTGTTGCTAAATCTTCAATATTTTTTTCATAAGTTGCAGAAAAAAGAAGAGTTTGTCGCTCTTTTGGCAAAGTTTCAATTATTTCCATAATATCATCATAAAATCCCATATCAAGCATTTTATCAGCTTCATCTAAAACTAAAGTATTAATTCCAGATAAAACAATATTCTCTTCTTTTATATGTTTTAAAACACGTCCAGGTGTTCCAACAATTATATGAGCTCCATGAAATAAAGATACAACTTGAGGTTTAAAAGGAACTCCTCCACATAAAGTCAATACTTTTACATTATGAATATGACGAGATAATTTTCTTAAATTTTCAGCTATTTGATTTGCTAACTCTCTTGTTGGTGCTAAAATCAAAGATTGGATTTTAAAATCTTTTACATTTAGTTTATTTACTATTGGAATAGAAAAAGCCACTGTTTTACCAGAACCTGTTTTCGCTTGGGCAATTAAATCTTTGTTTTCCAAACTCAAAGGTAAACTTTTTTCTTGAATTGGAGTCATTTTTATAAATTCTAAAGAGTCTAAATTTTTTAAAAACTCTTTAGATAAATTTAATTTTGAAAAATTATTCATATTACTTCTCTATTTTTTTAAAAACATAAGATAATAATAAAAACATAACTAAAACAATAGCTAATCCAACATATTTAAAATCATCACCTAAACTAAGGATATATTCTCCAGCTGTAAAACTTAAATATCCAACTATACAAGCCCATAAAACTGTTGCAAATGCATTTAAAATAGAGAACTTTATACTTGAATATTTTGTAAGTCCCATAGCAAGTGGAATTAAAGTTTTTATTCCATAAATATATTTTTGAATAAACACAACAAAAGAACCATATTTTCTCATCATAATATGAGCAAGTGCAATTTTTCTTCCATATTTTTTCATCATATCTTTTGCATAATTTTTATTTTTTCTAGCTAAAAAAAACAAAAACTGGTCACCTAAAAAATTTGAAACACCAGCAACTAAAATAGAGATATAAATATTCAAATCTCCACTATAAGATAAAACTCCTGCAAAAATAAGTCCTACATAACCTCCACCAAAAGAGTATAAAAATAGAGCTATATAACCCCAATCTTGAATAAATTGTTCCATTAACTAAATCCTAATTCCAAAAAAATCTAAAGCTTCAATCACATCATCATCTTCAATATCTATTATTTCATCTTCGATATTCTTTTTTGCTTTTTCTATAATAAACTCTTTTACTTTTGTTCTAACTTCTTCTATATCATCAACTATAACAAAACCACTAAATTGAATCTCATTGTCATAACAAAGTAAAGTTCCAGAACAATTCTCTTCAATAAACTCACTTAACTCTCTATAATTTATCTCTAAATCACTTGCATGCCAACCATAATTTTCTAAAGTTTTATCTTCAAAAATTTCAACTCCATCACTTTGATGGTCAAAATAAAGCATATTTTCTTTGTTCATATCTATAATATTTTGCCAATTTACAACAGGTTTTATTTTGCAAGATGTACCCAAAATTGTTGCTTTATAATCAGCAAAAAGTTTTGATGCAATTGCTTTTGCATCTAAAAGAGTAGATATATCTGAAAGATTTTCATTTTTAAATACTACAGCTTTCTTTTTCGTCTCATCACTATTTTTGTATATATTTCCATCAACATCTATTATAATTTTAGATTTTGAAGCTAATAAATTTAAAATTTGAGTTATATCAATAGTTAGTTCTAAATCTTTTATATTTATTTTTCTCATTTTTTCATTTTCCAATAATAAAATTTATTGGATTCTATCGTAAAGTTAATTAAATATAGAGTTACAGAATTATTACAAAAATTGTATAGAAATTAAATATTTTTTTTATATTTCTTAAAGTTAGTTGATATATAATGAAGCAGTTTATTCACCGAAAATGGGGCGTTAATTGATAATTAGAAATATTATAAATTCTTTTTTTAGAACTTCTAAAATTAAAACTCTATTTTTAGTTGATATTCTATATATGAAAGATTTAAACGCCATTTACAACTTTGATAATGGTGATTTCATAATAAAACAACTTAATTCAATTTTAAACAACAAAACAAAAAATCTAATAAAAAAAACTCTTAATAGAGATATTTACATAAAAATCAAAAATACCCACGCAGATGTTTTTGAAATTATGTTATTTGATGATTTATCTGTAGATGAAATTATTTCTATAAAAAATCTAATTTATGAAAATATTGTCTCAAAAAATTTTAAACTTTTAGATAAAAATTTATTAATCAATATTGATGTAACAATTGGTTGTTCAAAAAGTTCAGAAAAGCAGATAAAATCATATGCTGAGAAAGCTTTACATGAAGCAAAATTAAACTATTTACATTATATGTATTTTGATTCTTTTTTATATAAAAATGAATTTATAAATAAAGATTTATTAGAAATTTTAAATCATAATATTAATAATAATTTAGTTGAGCCCTACTTTCAAGCAATTATGGATAATCAATCAAATCAAATTGTAAAATATGAAGCTTTAATGAGAATTTTTGATAAAGATGGAAATATGTTGATGCCAAATGTTTTTATTCATAAGGCAAAAAAATCAAGACTTTATCAAAAATTAATGGAAATACTTTTTGATAAAATTATAATCTACATTCAAAAATATAAAATACATATTAGTATAAATTTAGATTATACAGATATTTTAAATCCACAAATTAAAAAAACCATTATCTCAAAAATAAAAGTAAATAATGTTGGTTCTCATATAACTTTTGAAGTTTTAGAGAGTGAAAAAGTATCAAATTTTGAGTTAGTAAATGATTTTATAAAAGAAGTTAGAACTTATGGTGCAAAGATAGCTATTGACGATTTTGGTACAGGTTTTTCAAACTATGAAAATATCTTAAATTTAGATATTGATTATATAAAAATTGATGGTTCTTTGATAAAAAAAATAGATGAAGCGATATATTTGAACTTGATAAAAAGTATTGTTTTATTTTCAAAACAACAAAATATAAAAATTGTTGCAGAGTTTGTTAGTGATTTAAAAACTTTACGTTATGTAAAAAATATTGGAATAGATTTCTCACAAGGTTATCATATAGGAAAACCTACGTACATAGAAGAACTTTTAGGAGTTATAAATGAAAAAAGAACTTGAGCAGATAACAAATTTAACTATAAACGAGTTATTAAATAAAGAGATTATTTTACCCTCTTTATATTTTGAAAAATTTAATTATCATGCAAAAAAAATGGAAATAGATTTAGAAGATGAACAATTCCAAAAAGAAGTTGAACAAATATTAGTTGAAGATTATAAAAATATTGAAAAATATATGAGTCTTATAGTTTCAAGTGTTAATGAATTACAGCAAGAAACAAAAAATGCTTCAGAAGCAATACTAAATAATGACAGTATTGCTTTAACTGATATTCACAAAAAAATGATTAGCCTTGAAAATGAAATACAACTTCTAAATGATGAATTATTTATTGATGAATTAACAAAAACTTACAATAAGAAATGGATTTATCATAAATTTTTAGATGAAAATACCAATTTTAAAGAAGAAGGTATTTGTACTTTAGTTGATATTGAAGATTTTGATTATATTCAAAAAGAGTATGGAGAATTACTTGCTAAAAATCTTTTAATTTTTATAATAAATTTTATTTCTCAAAAATTAAGAGATGAACATTATAATTTCCATATTGCAAGATATTTTAATAACAAATTTTTTATTTTTGTTTTAGAAAAAGAGAAAAGCCAAATAATCAA
Organism: Arcobacter ellisii; assembly: GCF_003544915.1. Lineage (NCBI taxonomy): Bacteria > Pseudomonadati > Campylobacterota > Epsilonproteobacteria > Campylobacterales > Arcobacteraceae > Arcobacter > Arcobacter ellisii. Next base: position 1,881,210 of record NZ_CP032097.1, read on the forward strand.
CTTTTTATTAAATCTTGAACAAATGCTTTTAAATACAACACTTAAAAGCCATGCAGGATTATATATAAAAGCTAGTTATAAATTCAAAACTGAACCTTTTAAAGTAAAAGACAAATCAAAATCTGTTTTTGATAAATTACTTAACTAACGAAAGAGTAAAACTCTTTTGTTTTTTTAACTGCCTCTTCATAAGAAATCTCTTGAAATCTAATTTTTGTATTTGCTTTTGCTTGAGATAATTTAAAACAATCAATACCTAAAACAACTCCAATTTTTGGATAACCACCAATTGTTTGTCTATCTTTTAATAAAACTATTGGTTGTCCATCTTTTGGTATTTGAATACTTCCAAAAGCAATTGCTTCTGAGATAATTCCATTTATTTCACACTTTATAGCTTCACCACTAAGTTTTACAGCCATTCTATTAAAATCATTTGTTACTAAATAAGTTAAAGTTAAAAATCTCTTTTTTTCTTCATCTAAAAAGTAGTTTTCTTGATAAGAAAATATAACTCTTAAAGTCAAATTATCTTCATATTTTGGAATAAACTCTTCTTTTAATTTCATTGTATAGTTAAAAGTACAACTATTAAAAGGCAAAATATCACCTTTTTTTAGCTTATTTCCATCAAGTCCACCAAGATTTTCTTTTATAGTTACACTATTACTTCCAAACTCTTTTTTTATATCAAAACCACCAAAAACTGCCAAATAAATCCTATTTCCACTTAGGATTTTTCCTATTTTTATGATGTCATTTTTTTTGATATTGTAACTTTGCCAAAGCTCTTTTTTTTCATCATTTATAAAAAATTCACAATCAGCACCTGTGATTGAGATTTGAGTATTTTCATTTGCTTTGAAAATCACATTTGAAAAAGCTATCTCTAAAATATTTGTGTCAAAAGAGTTTTTCAAAAGTTTATTTGCCCAAAAATAGGCATATTCATCCATCACACCAGAATTTGTAACTCCAATATGTGAATATCCAAATCTTCCCCTATCTTGAATTGTTACAAAAAGAGGATTATTTATGACTTCTAAACTCATAAAACTCCCCCTTGGACTAAAAACTCTTCTTTTGAAATAGGATTAAATTTTACTTTATCTCCCACATTTAGTGGAGATAAATTTTCTAACTTTTTATCAAAAAGTTCAAAAGTTGTTTTTCCTATGATATTCCAACCACCTGGGCTTTGTTGTGGATAAATGGCTGTTTGAAAATCTGCTATTGCAACACTTCCTTTTGGAACAATTTTTCTAGGAGTTGAAAGTCTTGGAAATGCAATTTTTTCATCAACTTTCGCTAAATATGCAAAACCTGGTAAAAAACCTATTGCATAAACATCATAAAGTTTATTTGTGTGGATTTTGATAATCTCTTCTATACTCAAAGTTGTTTTTGAACTCAGATATTCTAAATCAAATCCAACTTCTGTTCCATAATAAACATCTATTTCTACAATCTTTTCTTCAAAATTTTCATCAATTTGCAAATTTATATTTTGTTTGATTAAATCTTTTAAAGTTTCAAAATCATATTTAAAAATATCAAAGGTTATAAAAATAGAAGTATAAGAAGGAATGATTTCTATAATTCCTTCTAAATTTAATTTTTTTATACAAAAATAAGCTTTTTTTATCTCAAGTGCAATTTTTTCATCTATAAAATCTCCAAAATAGATAATAAATGAATCAACACTTACAATTTTAAAATCCATTAATACAAGGCTTTTTTAAGTAGTTTTATAAATTCAAGAGCTTTTTCATTATCACCATGAACACATACTGAATCAGTTTTTAAAAATAGTTTTTGTCCATTTACACTATATAAATAACCTCTATCTTTTAAATTTTTTATTCTATTTACAACTTCTAATTCATCATGAATTACAGCATTTTCATTCATTCTAGAAACCAAACTTCCATCATCATTATAGTTTCTATCTGCAAATACTTCATATATCAAATTTATAGAATATAATTTTGATATATGTTCATAAGCTTCATTTTTTGGACCAGATAAAATCATCAATTTTATATTTTTATCAAAAGATGCAATTGCATTTAAAACTGCTTTGAAAATATTTTCATCTCTCATCATATCGTTGTAAAGTGCGCCATGAGGTTTTACATAAGAAACTGCCGTTCCTTGAGCTCTACAAAATGCACTTAAAGCTCCTAATTGATATAAGATTATTGATTTTATCTCTTCAAGAGAACAAAGCATACTTCTTCTTCCAAAACCTACTAAATCTTGATATGAAGGATGTGCACCTATTGTAACATTATATTTTTTTGCCAATTGTACTGATCTGTTCATAGTAACTGAATCACTTGCATGAAAACCACAAGCTAAATTTGCCATATCAATAAATGGCATAATCTCCTCATCATTTCCCATTTTCCAAATACCAAAACTCTCACCCATATCACAATTTAATCTCATTTTCATAATTTGCCTTTAATATTGATACATATGATATTTTTTATTTTCAGCTGCTTTTCTCTCTTCAATTTTTCCATAAACTTCAAGAGCTTTTTGTTTTAAATCTTCATCAATGTTTTTTGTCAAATACTCTTTTACTATGGTGTCTAAAACTAAAATATAAACTATACAATTCAATTTTAAAGAGTCTTGATTTTTCATCAACTTATCTAAATCAATTGCATAAACAGCTTCACTAAAAGTAAAAAACAATCTTTGTTTTATATCTTCTAATCGATATGAATAACCAAGAATTGTAAGAAAATTCTCTTCAAATTCTATATCAAATTTCTCTTCTTTTACTCTATTTGCAAACAAAGAAATTTTCTCATTATATTTTGTTGCAATTTCATCTGCTTCTACTATTTTATTTTTAAAAGAATGAATAAAATCACAAATTTCATTTATAAGTTCTATCTTTAATCCTTTTTCACAATTATTACATCAACTCTATTATATAATGAAATCTATAAAATACAAAAATTTTAGGATATCTCATGAAAAAATCAATCATTGCTTCAACGCTTATTTTAAGCACAACTTTTGTATTTGCTTTAGATTTAGGTTCTATTGCAAAAGGTGTTTTAGATACAGCTACAACAACTAATCAAACAAAATCAACAACACAAACTTCTTCAAATCTAAGTGATTCTACAGTTTCTAGTGGATTAAAAGAAGCATTAAAAACTGGTGTAAAATATGCAACTACACAATTAGGTGCAACAAATGGTTACCTAAATAATTCTGCAGTTAAAATTCCTCTTCCAGATAATTTAGCAAAAGCAGAAACATTAATTAGGTCAGTTGGTGGAGATAAAATGGCTGATGATTTAATAAATTCAATGAATAGTGCAGCTTCAAAAGCAGCTCCTAAAACAGCTGAAATCTTCATAGATGCTATTGATAAAATGACAGTAACAGATGCTCAAAAAATCTTAACTGGTGGTAACAATGCAGCAACTGAATATTTTAAATCAAATACAAGTGCTTCACTAAAAAAGGCAATTACTCCAATAATTCAAGAAACAATGAAAGAAAATCAAGTAGCAAGTTATTATGACACTGCAAATAATCTTTATAAATCAAATACAAAAGGATTAACTCAAAATAGTCAAGTTATGGGATTAGCTAAAAATTTTGGAGTTGATTCTTATCTTCCTGGAAATTCAGATGAAAGTCTTGATGAATTTGTAACAAATAAGGCAATTGAAGGATTATTTACAATGATTGCACAAAAAGAAGCAGCAATTAGACAAAATCCAGTTGAGCAAACATCTTCACTTTTAAAACAGGTATTTGGGAAATAGACTAAGAGATTTTCTCTTAGTTTGAAATATTAAAGTAGCTATTCATAGCATTGTTTTTTACTAAACTAACATTGATATCTAAAGTTACATCTTCATTTTTTTCAAATTTATATTCATAATCTTTTTTAAAATTTTTTAATAAATTTTCATAAAGTTCAGATTTTTTATCCACTATAAAAATATCTTTTGTCACTTCATATATGTATATGATATTTAAGATATAACTATCATCGATTTTGTATGTCAAAAACTCATAGTGATTAAACTCAAATTTTTCTAATAATTCCATGTTTTTAGCTTCAATTTTATCTTTTAATAAAGAGATAAAATATCCTAAAGCTTGCCCATTCCAAGCCACATCAGCATCAGTATGTATATACTCGACATAAATACTATCTGCACACAATGTATAAGCTTCAAAAATATAAGAATCATATCTTGTTTTTGTTTCTACATTTGTAATTGGGAATTTAAAAAAAGTGTCAGTATCCACTTTGAATTTTAATTCATTTTCTTCAAGACTAAAATATGGACGGGATAATATTGTGATTGTTTTGAAAAGTGATTTTAAAGCATCTTTTACCATACCCATTTTGGTTACCTTTTATTTAATCTTAAGAAATGTACTTTAACATAATAATTTTTTTTATTCAAGGATAGTAGTAAGAAATTGTGAAGAAAATATATATTTATTTTAATTATTTGCAAATTTCTCTAAATTTTCTCCTTCTAATCGGTAACCAATCCATTCTGTTTTTGCAACTGCACCAAAACTTTCATAAAATTCACGTGATGGAGTATTCCAATCTAAACATGACCACTCAAATCTTCCACAATCTTCTTGAAGTGCTTTTTGGGCTAAGTATTTTAAAAGAGCTTTTCCAGCACCTCTTTTTCTTTTTGATTCTCTAACATATAAATCTTCAAGATAAATACCTTTTTTCCCTAACCATGTTGAGTAATTGTAAAAATAAACTGCAAAACCAATAGCTACGCCCTCTTCTTCACAAATCAAAGCTTTTGCTGTTGCATTTAGCGAAAAAAGTGATTTTTCAATCTCTTCCACTGTTGTTTTTACTTCATTTGGTGCTTTTTCATAAATGGCTAGTTCCATTATAAAATTGAAGATTGTTTGGGAGTCTTTAGGTGTTGCTTCTCTAATTTTTAGGGGCATTTTTGTCCTTTTGATTTTTTATTTAAGCTAAGTTAATACTACTAAATAAAAACTAATAATAAACTAGTTTGATGAAAATATAGAAGGGGAAAGCTAACTATTTGCAACGCCAAAGATGCGTGCAAATAGTTCTTTTATTTTATAAAGCTTTAGCAGTAATTCTTGATAATCTTTGAGCGAAAGCTACAGTATCTGTGATTTCCATACCTTCACTTAATTTTGCTTGGTCTAATAAAATCCAAGAAACATCTTCGATTGTTGATTCATCTGCACAACCGTTTAATTTTTTTACGATTTCATGGTCAGGGTTAATTTCTAAGATTGGAGCTGATTCTGGGATAGCTTGTCCCATTGCTCTAAACATATGAGCCATTGCTGCCATTTGTGCATCAGCTGCATCTTTTACAACGCACGATGGAGACTCTGAAAGTCTATTTGTAACTTTTACATCTTTAACTGCATCACCTAATTTATCTTTGATTTTTTTAGTAATGTCTTGGAATTTTTCCTCAACTTCTTTTTTCTCTTCTTCAGTTTGTTCAACTTTTGGAGGCTCACAAGCTGTAATATCTTTAAATTCCCACTCTTTATATGCACCAATTGCAGGAGTGATGATTTCATCGATTTCTTTATCATCTAAGATTAAAACTTCAATGTCATTTTTCTTATATGACTCTATTAGTGGAGAATTTCTTAATACTTTTTCATTTTCTCCAACGATATAATAAATAGCTTTTTGCTCAGTATTAGCTCTTTCTTTATATGCTTCTAACGAAGTCATTTTTCCAAGTTCAGTTTTTGTTGATTTATATCTTAAAAGCTCTAAAATAGCCTCTTTATTTGTAAAGTCTTGATATACACCCTCTTTTAAAGGTCTAATATATTGAGCTACAAACTCAGCGTATTTTTCTTCATCTTTTGACAATTTTTTGATTTCAGCAAGGATTTTTTTAACACTTCCTTGTTTGATATTTGCAAGAATTCTATTTTCTTGTAAAATCTCTCTACTTACATTTAAAGGTAAATCTTCAGAGTCAATAATTCCTCTTACAAATCTTAAATAAGTTGGTAATAACTCTTTTTCATCATCTGTGATAAATACTCTTTTAACATAAAGTTTAACACCACTTTGGAAATCTGCCCTATACATATCCATTGGTGCAGTTTTTGGAATATAAAATAGTGTTGTATATTCGTTTACACCCTCTGTTTTTGTGTGAATTGTAAGCATTGGGTCTGAACTATCATGAGAAATTGATTTATAAAAATCATTATAATCTTGCTCTTTTAATTTTGCTTTTGGTTGCATCCATAAAGCTGTTGCTTCATTGATTTTTTCGTGTTTTCTCTCAGTTGTTTTTGCTGATTCTTTTCCTGCTTTTTTATCTTCTTCACTTAAAGTTTCAGTTACTTCTTCACTATAATTTAAGAAAATTGGATAAGCAATATGATTTGAATATTTTCCAACAATATTTTTGATTCTATATTTAGATGCAAATTCACTTACTTCATCATCTTTTAATTTGATATAAATAACTGTTCCATTTGACTCTTTAATAGCAGGAGTTAAATCAAACTCTCCAGTTCCAGTTGATGACCACTTATAAGCTTGTTCTTCACCAGCTTTTTTAGTAATTACATCAACATTTGAAGCTACCATAAATACTGAATAAAATCCAACCCCAAATTGACCGATTAAGTTTGAATCTTTTTTTGCATCACCAGTTAAATTTTCAACAAATGATTTTGTTCCTGATTTTGCGATTGTTCCAATTGAAGCTATTAAATCAGCTTCATTCATCCCAATACCATTATCTGAAATTGTTAAAGATTTATCAGCTTCATCAAAAGAGATATTAATCTCACCTTTCCAATCTGCAAATTTATCTTTTAGATTTTCATCTGTTAATCTTAAATAGTTTAATTTATCAATAGCATCACTTGCATTTGATACAAGTTCTCTTATAAAAATCTCTTTATTTGAGTATAAAGAGTGTGTCATTAAATGTAATAATTGTCCTACTTCTGTTTGAAATTGATGTTTTGCCATCTTATAATTTCTCCTATAATTTATTTAATTTTAGAAGATAATTTTATCGCAACTTTATAAAAGTTAGCTAAAGTTTTTATTAAAATTAGCACTTTTTATAATTGAGTGCTAATTTAACTAAAAAAAAGTTCAAACTAGATAAACTCAACTTTTTAAAATACGAGGATTAAAAATGACAAAAGAAGAATTTTTAAATGACTTACAAAAAATATATGATTTTTTAAATGACCAAAAAACAAAAACAAATGAATTAATAAAATTTTTAGAAAATGAAGAGTTTGATAAACTAACTCTTATTGATGATTTTGCAAAATCTTTAAATCTTGAAATGAATAGTGATTTAAGATTTGCACTTGTTACAAGACTTGTGAATTTAAGAGATGATAGTTTAGTTCAAGTATTAAAAAAGCTTGAAAAAAATGAGAAAGAAATCATTTCTTTACAAGAAAAAGCTTATCAATTTGTAAAAGAGTATTGGCATGACAAACATACAAAATTTATTGATTTTATAGTTGAGAACAAACTTTTAACACCTTTTTATAGGGAAGTATTTATTGGAGTTTATAACGTAGGACTTCAAATGTCATCTTGGCAAACTTCTTGGACAGCTCATATTATAAATGGAATAAATAAAGAGTTAGTTGCCAAATTTGAAGGTGATGAAGCAAAAATTATGAAATATCTTGAAGATGAAAAACTTTTTGATTTAGGACATGGAGGAATTACTGCTGATAGATGTTATTCTGCTTTAGTTAAAGATGGTGACAAATACAAATCTTTAGCATATATAAAAGCTTTCAAAAAAGAGACAACAGAAGTTGTGGATGCACTTGAAGAGTTTGCAGATAAACTAATCGAACTTGAAGATGAAATCTATAACCAAAAATGGGATTATGTTTTATATATTCAAGCACTTATAAAAGCATTTAGTGAAGATAGAACAAATGAATTAGTTTCAAAATGGGCAGATGTAGATAGAGCTTGGATGAAAATAAAAACTCCAATTCAAATCGGACATCCACTTGAATACTATGAAGACCATTTTAGAAAAGCTGTTGCACTTGAATGGGATATTAGACTTACAAATCCAAAATTTGCTCAAAATGACCATAGAGTAAATAAAATAAAATCAGCTTTTGCAAAAATATTTTCAAGTTTTGAAGCAAATGAAAGCTACAAAAAAATCTATGATTTTTCTTTTAAATCCCTTGATAAAGTTCAACTTTATGTGGGACGACCAGCACTATTTTTTGGTGCAGAATTAAATGGACTATTTTCAGCTCAAGTTGTACCAAATGATGAAGTTGTATCTTTAGAAGAAGGTAAAAAAATCTTTGCATTTTCTGATGAGATTTTACAAACAAGCAGGGCTAAACCATTTTTAAAACTAAGCCGTGAAATCTTCGGTCAAGAGTTACTTACGCGAGATAGAATGTTCTTATTTAATGAAACAGCTTCTTGGCATCAAGTTTATGATATTAGCACTGTGGGACATGAATATGGACATATTTTGTGGTGTGATGATGAAACAGAATCAGTTATGAATAAAACTGGAAACTTCAAAAATATCGAAGAGTTCAAAGCAACAACTGGAGGTTTAATCTCATATTTACTCGATGTTGATACAGATGAACTACACCTAAAAGAACAAGTTTTAATTGACCTTGTAAAAAGAAGTGTTGGGCTTATTGGTTGGATGGAAGTTGATGAAGTTCAACCTTATTATTGTGAAGGATTAATTCATTTAAGTGGGCTTTTTGAAAGTGGTGTTTTAGCTTGGGATAATGAAAATAAAAAACTAAATATAGATATAAGTGATAAAAAATTTGAAGCCTTAAAAGCTTGGTATATCACAAACTACACAGCTTTAGCAAAACACTATTTAGACAAACTTGATGCAACACAGTTTTTAAATAACTATGCAACAAAAACTGAAAAATATTTTATGCCAAATGATGAAACTATAAACTCATTTGTAAAATATTACTTCAAAAGATACCAAGAAATTGGACAAGAATTAGACACAGTTGATAAAAAAAGTAACTATATAAAATAAGAGATTTTCTCTTATTTTATAGTTTGTAAAATTTCACTAGCTTTATCAAAATCAAAATTATTTATACTACTCATCAATCTATCAAGTTTTTCACTATGAAGAGTTTTTGATAACTCATTTTTTAACTCATTTGCTTTTATAATTGCATCTGAATCAAGTTCATCTAAAAGATATTGAAGTTCATCTATTAGTTTAGATACTTTTTCTTCATCTATTTCCAAATTATCCAAACTCTCATTTTCTTTTTCTAATCCAAAAATATTTAGTTGTTCTTTTATTTTTTCAATTAACTCTTGTAACTCTTCATTTAGAATTTGAATTAAAAGGAAACTATTATTATCAAAACCTTTCTCTTTTAGATGGTATTCAAGCTCTTTTGCCTTAGTAAATAAACTATTTGCTCCAATATTTCCACAAAGACCTTTTAAAGTGTGTGCTTCTCTTATAGCTGTTTCTAAATCTTCATCTACAATTCTAGTTTTAAAATCCTCTTGAGATTTAACAAATCTTTCTAATTGAGTTAAAAAGAGTTTTTTATTTCCAGCCATTCGTGCTAGTGCTTCGTTTATATCAATGCCTTCTATTTTTAAGTTATCGATATTTATATCTTCAACTTCAATTTTTTCTGTAACTTTTTGGATTGGATTTTTCAGTTTAACCCATTTTCCTAAAGTTTCATAAAACTTATTAAAATCCAAAGGTTTAGAGATATAATCATTCATTCCAACACTAATACATTTTTCTTTATCACCTTGCATTGCATTTGCTGTCATAGCAATAATTGGTAAATTTGCGAATTTTTCTATCTCTCTTATATGTTTTGTAGCTTCATAACCATCCATAATTGGCATTTGACAATCCATTAAAACAGCATCAAACTCTTCATTTTCATTTAAAATATCAACAGCTTCTTTTCCATTGTTTGCAATAACTATATTTATATTTGCTTTATTTAAAAACTCTGTTGCTATCTCTTGATTTTGAAGATTGTCTTCAACTAAAAGAATTTTTGCTCCACTAACTAAAGCTTTTATCTCATTAAAATTGATATCATGTCTAAACTCTTTAGAACTTTTAACTATCTCTTTTCCAAAAGATTTAAGGATAGTATCATATAGAGTTGATGGACTAATTGGTTTTTCAAGGAAACCTAAAATTTTTACCTCTTTTGCTTTTTCAATAAGTTCATCCCTATCATAAGCTGTAACCATTATAAAAGCTGGAATCTCTTTTATCTCTTCATTGATTTTAATTATTGTTTCAATCCCATCTAAATCTGGCATTTTCCAATCCATTAAAACTAAATTATATGGTTCATTTTTTGAATATGCCTCTTTTAATTCAATAACAGACTCTTTTCCACAACATAAAGCTTTTACTTCAAATTTTAGTGATTTAATAATATTTTCAAGTATTTCCCTTGAAGAAGCATTATCATCTACAATTAGAACTTTTAGATTATTGATATCATTTTCCATTAAATCTAAATTTTTTTGTTTCTCTTGTAAATCAAATTTTAAAATAAAATAAAAATCACTTCCAACACCAACTGTACTCTCTAAACCAACACTTCCGCCCATTAGTTCAACAATCTGTTTTGAAATTGCAAGACCTAAACCTGTTCCTCCATATTTTCTTGTTGTTGAGTTATCAGCTTGAGAAAATGAATTAAATAATTTTGCCTTTTGTTCATCAGAAATTCCAATACCTGAATCTTTTACATCAAATCTTATTTCAACTTCATTTTCATTTTTTGATAGTTGTTTAATACTTAATATAACTTCACCTTTTGAAGTAAATTTAATAGCATTACTTAAAAGATTTGTTAGCACTTGATTTAGTCTTAAAGCATCTCCTTTTAAGGCAAGTGGCAAAGTTGTATCAATATCAAATAGAAGTTCTAAACCTTTTTCTTGAGTTTGAAATGTAAATAGACTTGAAATATTTGACAAAATGTCATCAAGTGAAAAATCAATTTTTTCAAAATGCATTTTCCCTGCTTCAATTTTTGAAAAGTCTAAAATATCATTTATAATTCCTAAAAGATTTTTAGAAGCTCTATCAATTTTTTGAATATAATTTTTTTGTTGTTCATCTAAATTAGTTTGTAATGCAAGATATGCCATTCCAATTATTGCATTCATTGGAGTTCTAATTTCATGGCTCATATTTGCCAAAAATTCGCTTTTTGATTTTGTTGATTCTTCTGCTAACTCTTTTGCTTTTTTGATATCTTCTAAAGCTTTTTTCTCTAAAGTAATATCATCAATAATAGCAACTGTTCCTTTGTCCAAATCCATAAAATCAATTGCTTGCATACTAATTCTTGCCCAAAAAGAAATTCCATTTCTTCTTACAAATTTTTGTTCCCAAGTTACAACTTTATGCTCTTTTAAAATTTCATACTCTTCTTTTACACTATCATAATCTTCATCATTTAAGAAAAAGATTCTAGTTGATTGATTTAAAAGTTCATCATATTCATAACCAAAAATATTACAAATTTTGTCATTTAATTCATTTATTATTCTATTTTTTAATAAAACTATCCCAATACTTGCTGTATCAAAAATAGCTTTTTGTTTTTGGTTCATTTCATATAATTCAGCAGTTCTCTCTTTTATAATATTCTCAAGATTTGCACTTAATTTTTCCAATTCAACTTGAGCTGTAACATCATGTCTTATAGATAAATAACCTATTACATTTCCATCATTATCTTTTTCTTGTTCGATAATACTATCAACCCAATAGTAACCACCATCTTTAGTTTTATTTTTTATTCTACCTTTCCATGTTTTACCATCTATAATTGTTTGCCACATCTCTTTATATATTTGTGGATCATTATCTGGATGTTTTCCAATTCTATGATTTTTCCCAAGCATAAACTCTCTACTATTTCCACTAATTTTACAAAAAGCATCACTCACATAAGTAATATTTCCTTCTAAATCAGTTCTTGAAGCAATTACATTTTCATCAAAAAATTTCAATAATTTAGATAATTCATAGGTCTTTTTACTAACTTGTCTTTTAAGTTGATAATTCCATAACAACAAAATTATAATCATAGATAAAATGATAATTAGAATCTTAAAAATAAAATCCCAGTTTAAATCACTCTCTTTTGTAACCTTCTCCCAATTTTTTATAACTTCATTAAATTCTGTGTTATTGTGATAAATTAAAACTTTTTCTATAATCTTTGAAAGAATTTCATAATCTTTTCTAATAGAAAAACCAAGTTGCATATAGTCATCAGTTTTTCCAATAATCTCTATATTTGATAAGCCTTGATTTATATTATATGTAGCAACAGGTAAAGAACAAAGTGCAAAATCATAGATTCCTAAAGAAACACCATTTAAAGCTACTTGAGCATTTTCAACTTCAATATAATTCATATTTGGAAATTTTTTATAAATCTCTTTTAAATAAAAATAATCTTTGATTACAGCAATTTTTTTATCTTTTAATTGAGAAATAGAAATAATAAAATCTTGATTTTTATCCCTTTTCCCAACTACAACAACAGGACTTTCTATATCCATTGGAACTGTAATATGAGTATCACTAAAATCTTCAACTCCAACATAATTTGAAAACATATCAACTTTATTTGTTTTTGCAAAATCTAAAGTCTCTCTCCAAGAGTTAGTTTTTAAAATCTCAATTTTTATCCCAAGATTCTCCTCTATAAAATCCAAATGATTTGCAACTATTCCTATATAATTTCCATTAAAATCAAAAGATTCAAAAGGCATATAATTTGGATCACCAGCATATTTTATAACAGGATGTTCCTTTAACCATAACTCTTCCTCTTTTGTTAAAAAAACAAGCTTTTCACTCTTTTTTAAAATAGAAGGAAGTGTTCCTTCCCATCTAGTTTTTATAGTTTCAATTTCCTCTTTTGTAAAAGAGGCTATGGCTTTATTTATAATTGAGTTTAATAAAGGCTCTTTATTTGTTGTTCCATAATTTGAACCTGTTAAATCATCAGAATTAAAAACTTTTGAAATTTTTATTTTATCTTCAAGATTATTCTCTTTTATACCAAAATTTAAAGCTGCTGTATAATCTGCAATTGCATCAACTTGTCCATTTTTTAAAGTATTTAAAAGTTCTTTTATTCCACCTTCAATTTCAATAATTTTTGCATTTTTAACTCTTTGTTCTATAAACTCTTTTACAAAACTATCTTTAAAAAGTGCTATCTTTTTTCCAGAAAAATTGTTTTCATTGAACTCTTTTAAATTATTATTTGTAACTATTGCAATTGATGAAATATAATAAGAATTTGAAAAAAGTAAGTCTTTTTTTCGCTCAGGCGTTGGAGTAGCAGGGAAGATACCATCATATTTATGTTTTCTAGCATCATCTAAAGCTTCACTCCAAACTTTATATTCAAGTTCAATTGGAATTCTAAGTCTTGATTGTAAAAGATTAAAAAAATCTATTTCTAAACCATTTATATTATTGTTATTATCTATAAATAGATATGGAGCCCAACTATCATTTGAAGTTACTAATTTAAGTTTTCCTTTTTGTGTTAAATAATTTTTTTCTTCTTTAGTCAAACCAATATCAATAATTTTTTCTTTTGTCCATTTTGAATAGATTTTATTTATCTCTTCAATGGGAACTTCATCCATAGCCTTTTGTAAAATAGATGCTAACAATGGATATTGTTTTGAAATACCAATTGTAAGAAGTGTTGGTTTTCTTGTTATATCAATATTATCAACTTTTAAATTAGTTAAAAGTTCATTTCTTATTTTATAATCAACAACTGCCCTATTTCCAATATAAGCATCTGCAATTCCCCTTGAAACTGCATCTAAAGCAAAAGTTGTATTTTCAAAAGTTTTTATTTTTATATTAGGAAAGTTTTTTTCTAAATCAATGATTGTTCCAACACCTTTTTCAAGAGCAACAACTTTTTCGTTTAAATCAACTAAAGATAAAAATGGCTGTTGTTGAGACCTTGAAACTATCACATGGGGAATTTGTAAATAGGCTTTTGTAAATAAAAAAAACTCTTCTCTCTCTTTTTTTGGAGTTATATCAAAAATGGCATTTAACTCTCCAGCTTTTGTTTTTTCATAAATTTCATTCCAATGTGAAGAGACAATTTGTAGTTTATTATCTAATTTTTTATTTAAGATTTCTACGATTGAAGCCCCAATTCCTGAAGGCTGATTTTTATAATCAACAAAATTGATAGGTTCCCAATTGTCCATTGCGCCAACTGTTATAACCTTTTGATTATCAAGCCAAGTTTTTTCCTCTTTTGTTAATGAGTCTTTGAAACTTGCAATTAAAAAAAGAGGAAAGATTAGTAGTAAAAAAAGAGCTTTTTTCATTTTATTCCTCGTTATGTTTGTCGTTAAAACTTTCTGCTATATTTTCAAACTCATCTTTTATCTCTAAAAATGCATCTATCATATCAGGGTCAAAATGAGTTCCTCTACCCTCTTTCATTATTTTTATTGTTACATCTAAATCAAAACTCTCTTTATAAACTCTTCTACTAATCAAGGCATCATAAACATCAGCAACTGTCATAAGTCTTGCACTAATTGGTATTTCATCACCTTTTAGTCCTAAAGGATAACCTGAACCATCATACTTTTCCTGATGAGAATAAGCTATCTCTTTTGCAGTTTTTAAAAAATCAACCTCAAATCCTAGTTGATTTTCAGCATGTTCAATCGCCTCTTTTCCTAAAGTTGTGTGAGTTTTCATAATCTCAAACTCTTCAGGAGTTAGTTTTCCAGGTTTTAATAAAATATGATCAGGAATTCCAATTTTTCCAATATCATGTAAAGGAGCTGATTTATATAAAGTGTTAATCATATCATCCGTTAAATACTCTTTGAATTTTGGATGATTTTGTAGTTTTAAAGCAAGAACTTTTACATAATTTCTTGTTCTTCTAATATGATTTCCCGTTTCATTATCTCTTGTTTCAGCCAACGACGCCATTGCAAAAATAGTAACATCTTGAATTGCAACTATCTCTTGAGTTCTTTTTTGAATCTCTTTTTCTAAAAAATCATTATGGTCTTTTAAAAAATCTGCTGCTGCTTTATTTTCAAGTTGTGTTTTAACACGAGCCAATAAAATTGGAGGAGAAATAGGTTTTGTAATATAATCACTAGCTCCTAATTCTAATCCCATTTTTTCATCTTCTACAGAACTTTTTGCAGTTAAAAATACAATTGGAATACTACTTAATTGGGGATTTTCTTTTATCTTTTTTAAAACATCATAACCACTTAACACGGGCATCATAATATCAAGAAGGATTAAATCAGGAGGGATATTTGTTTCAAAAAGATATTTTAAAGCTTTTTCACCACTATTTGCCACTTTAACACTATATAAATCTTTTAATAAATTTGATACTAAAAAAAGATTATCAGGGGTATCATCTACAACTAAAATTGTCTGTTTATGACTTTTTTTTTCTTGCATGAAAAACCTTAATATTTAAGCTTTATTTCTTAAATGATAGCAGAATTCCTCATAAAATCTATACAAAAAATTATTTTATTTAGTAAAAATAATTTGATTTGTTTCTATACAGTAAGCACTTAATTTTCCATAACCTTTATCTGCATAACAACACCCAGTATCTACATCTATAAAATGTTTTGTTAAATCTACCTCTTTTTGAATAGTGTGTCCAAAAATATTAAAAATTGGAACATCAATTTTTGGTTCTTTTCTATTCCATAAAGCATACTCTTCTATAGTTTCTTGTTTTTTTACATCATCTTTTAAATACCAAACATCAGCCATAGAAGCGTGAGAAATCACTATTGGTTTATCATTTTTTTTAAACTCCAATTCTATAAATAGAGGTAAAGTTTTTAACCACTTCACATCATCTAAAAGTCTTTGGAATTTTTCTTTATCTTCAAGGCAAACCAATTTTCCATCACTTTTATCTACTTCTATAACTTTATAAGAAAGAAGTGTCTGTTTTCCACCGTTGTGTATCCATCGGTGATAATAAATCATACAAGGAAGATTTGGATATGTTTTTTCAAACTCATCAACATACTCAATCATCATTTTTTCATGATTTCCAAGAACACATAAAAAATTATTGTTTTTTACAAACTCCACAACCTCTTTTGATTTTCTTCCCCTATCAACTAAATCACCAACAAAAATAAGTTTAGACTCTTTTGGAAGTTTTTCTACTAATCTTCTTAGACAATCAAACTCTCCATGAACATCACCAATTACATAAGTCATATAAAAATCCTTATTTCAACTTATTATAAATATTTTGAACCAAATAAATATCTCTTATTAAAATAGATAATTTGTTTTTTATAGTTTCTAAATCCTCTTTTTCAAAAAATCCTAAAGAGATTTTTGTTCCATCTTTTTGAAATAGAATTATTTCATTTCCTAAAATCTCAATATTTTGTAGATTCTCTTGATAAAAAACCGTTACTTCATCACTTTTTAAATTTACAAATCTAGCGTGAGAAAATTTTATATTTACATCAGGTTTTAAATCCCAAAAATCAAAGGCATAAACAACACCTTTTTCATATTTTTTCAAAATATAATTTAACTCTACTTTTGTTTTATATAAATGAAAATATGCGAGTAAAGCAAATCTATAAGCATCTATATTCAAATCTTTTGTTTTATTTTTATCTCTTTTATCAAGTTCATTAAAAATAGCTATTAAATAACTCTCTTCTTCCGTAAAAGCACTTATTTTATAAATATCTTTCAAAAGATTAAATAATTCGATTTCACTTAGATTTTGTAAATCTTTATTTAACAAAGATTTATATTTTTCTTCTTTTTCTTTTGCTTTTTTTTCTTCAATATATTTTTTATACTCATTTTTATAAAACTCAATATCTTCACTTAACCAATAAATATCTTTTGAATTATTAAAAAACCACAGAGGTTTAAAAATAAAATCTTGTAAAGTTATCTCTTTATAAAGTGTTGGAGAAATATTTTCTAAAATATCCAAAAAATTCTCTTCATCTTTTAAATTATCAAAAATATCTGAAATATAAAAACTTGAATAAAGAGTTAAAATATATTTATTTGTTTCTTCATTTTTTTGAACTAAAAAATATTTTCCATCTTTTTTATATAAAGAGTAAAATTCATCATAAACTCCAATATCTTTTACAAGATTTTCATTATCTAAATTTAAAGCAATTGCTTTTTTTGTATCAAATCTATATTTAAAACTATCATCAAATAATCCTATTTTAAAAGATAAAAAATTTACAATAATATTTAAACAAATTAAAGAACAAACAATCAAAATAGATTTTTTAACATAAGCAAAATAGATTTTATTATCCAACTCTTTTTGTTTTATTAGTTTCTCTTTTTCCTCTTGACTTAGTTCCTTTTTTTTCTTTGGAAAAATAAATATCCAAAAATAACTAACTGTTGAAAAAATCAATAAAAAAAAGACAAAACCTTCCAAAGAAATAGGATTTAATCCTAAACTTCTTTGTAAAACAGTAGCAATCCCACCAGAAACTAAAATTCTTAAAAAATTATTGTTTAACAATTTTGTCCTTTATTTTATACTTGGACTTATACTTTTCCAATCTTCTCTTAATGTTTTTACTAAAGTAAACTTATCTTTTGGATTTGCTATTTCACCATATTCATAAGGAGTAACAACAACTAAACCACCTTTTAATAGACTTGTAAAAGTATTTGATTCAACTTTTGTACCACTAAAAATAGAGAATTTCATCTCAAAACCACTTATGTCATAAAACTCTGAATTTTTTCTAATAAGTTTTGTATATTTATCATAAATCAAACAATCAACTACAACTTTAGAACCATCTTCACTTAAATCAATTTTACTTACTTTTCCTATTTGTACATTTTTATAATAAACAGGAGCATCAACATTTACGCTCGAAGCTGTTACATCTTCCACTTTAAATACTGTTCCAAATTGTGATTTTTCAACTGAGGGTTGATTTTCTAGTCCAACAAATTTTGTTTGTCTATTTAGACTTTCACTTTTAATTACCCCAATATTTACAGCCATTACAGTTGAACCTGCATTTGCAATCTCTTGTAAAGAGATTCTAGGTTTTTTTAAATAATAAACTGTTCCCTCTTTTGCAAAAGAAGAATAATCATCATAAATCAAAGCTTGAACTTCAACTTTTTGATTTTCATTTAATGAGATTTTTTTAACTTTTCCAACATTTACACCTTTATATGTAAGTTGAGAGAAGTTTTCTTGAACTCCTTCAACATCATCAAAAACAATAGTAATGCTATTTGTAGAGTTATTCATTTCATCTTCATTTGAATAGATTTTATAATTAGCAAAATCTACATTTGAAGAGTTATCCAAATGAATAGAACCATCAATCAAAGATGAAAAATTATCAACTTCAAATATAACTCCACTTAAACTAGCTTTGAAATTTACAATTCCTTGTTTGAAAAATCTACTTTTATCTGTTATAAATTTTTTATAATTTGAGTAGATAAATAGACTAACCTTTGATTTTTTATCATCAAATTTTATATCTTTTACAAAACCTATTTCTTGATTTTTATAAACTATAGCCATATCTTGTTTTATTTCAAAACTATTATCAAAATCTGCTTCAATAGTAAATCCACTATTGTAAAATCTTTTTAATCTTTCAACATCTTTGTATGAACTATAAAGTTTAAACTCATTTTTTATTAATTTTTCATCTTTTTTATTTGCTACAAGTCCAATTGCTCCATTTAACAATGGCTCAATTCCACTATAATTTACATTTAGATTTAAACTTTTCATCTCCACAAGTTTTGAACTCATATCATAAAAAAGACTATTATTATTTATTAAATCTTTATATTTATCATCAATTAAAAGAGAGATTTTTACATTTTTTAAATCAGGAGTTAAAGCATAATTATCAACTCTTCCTATTTCAATATTTTTATAATAAACCTTTGATTTTTCAGAAATAGAGTTTAGATTTTCACTTAATAATTCAACTTTTATTGTGTTTCCTATTTTGTCTAAATCTTTTTTATTAATTGCATTAAAACTATTTGAAAAATCCCCTTTTCTAAAATCCAAAGAGATAAAATTTCCTTTTACAATATTTCCTAAATTTTTCACTCCATCCAAAGAGATAGTTGGTTCTTCAACAAAAAACTTTGTATTTTTTGTAAGTAAATATTTATACTCATCATAAACATAAGCTTTTGTATTTAAGTTATTTTTATTTAAAGTAACTTCTAAAATTTCACCAACTTCAATACCTTTATAAATAATTGGCGTCCCTTCTTCTATTCCATTTACATCAGCAAAATTAATAGTGAAATACTCTTTATTTTTTAAATCATCCTCTTTTCCATATAAAACATAAACTTCTTCTTTAGAAATCTTTTTCTCATTTTTATCAGGTGTTACGACGGTTACTCCTCCAACTAAAGCAGAATATAAAGAGCCTAATTCAATATTTAATCCACTTGCACCATATTTTACTTTTAAAGCTTCGTTTATTACAAATTTTGAACTTTTATTTACTAAATAATTAAATTTATCATAAATATAAGCTGTAAAATAAACTTTTTCAAAGATAAACTCTTTGGCAGTTATTTCACCTATTTGAAATTTATTATAAAATATTGGTGTTCCAACTTCGATATTACTTTTATCATTTGCAATTAATGAAATATAATATCCATTGTCATCAAGTTCATCATTTGGTTGGGAATCAAGTCCTTCAAAATAGTTTTTAAAAGTCCCTTGATTGTACTCTTCTTGTGTTTTAAATTTAGGAGAAAGTTCAATTTTGTAACCACTTATTAAAGTATTAAGACCTGATACTTTTGTTAAAGAAACCGTAGGTTTTTTTATCCAAAACTCTGAACTTTCACTTGCAACATATTTTGCTACATCATTATCTACTAAAATATTTACTTTTACACTTTTTAAATCTTCATGCATAGAGATTTTTGTAACTTTTCCAAGTTGTAAACCTTTGTATTCTAAAGGTGTAACATTCTCTTTTAGACCTTCTGCACTTTTAAAAACAACAGTGATTTTTGTACCTTTTTTCATATAAGATTCATAGGCAATCCAACCTAAAATTCCCAATATAATCAAAGGTAAAATCCAAATAAATGATACTGATTTTTTATCTTCAATCTTAGGTTGATAAACTACATCTTTCAATTCATCTTCTTTTATTAAATCTTTACTCATCCCAAATAATCCTTGTATCAAATCTATTTGCTGCTATCATTGTTAAAATCACCATTAAAGCAAAAGAGGTTGCAGCAATTCCCCCTTTTATATTAAAAATTTCATCAAGTTGAACTATTGAAGCTAAAATTGCAACTACATAAATATCTATCATAGACCATTTTCCAATAGCTTCAATAAATTTGAAAATCAAATTTTTTGTTTTATTTTCCATTTTTATATTTATTTTTAAAGAGATAAATATAAAAAGTAAACCAACAAGTTTTATCATAGGAATTGCCACACTAGCAGTAAAAATAACAATTGCTATAAAATAACTCTCCATATTTAAAAAGCTGATAACACCTTCTAAAATAGTGCTTTCTATTTGAACTCCAAGTTTTGTTACTTCCATAATAGGATAAACCATTGCTGGAATATATAATAAAATTGCACAAATAACTAAAGCTAAAGAGACTTGCAAAGAGTTTTTAATTCTTCTAGTTACTTTATGTTTACATCTAGTACAAATAAAATCCTCATAATTCTCTTTTTCATAGACTTTATGACAATTTTTACAAGAGATTAAAACCATTTATTCTCCAAATACACTTTTACCCTCAAACTTCACATTTGACATATAAAAACAAAAAATATAAGCCAATAAAACATAAAAACCTATGTCAAATTTTGTAGAACTTACCATTCCTATTAATTTTATATATGTAACTATTATACTTATTATAAAAACCTCGATAAATCCCCAATGCTTAAAAAAATAAAAACTATCGTGTAATAGCGTTTTTGTAAACAATTTAATTTTTGTTTTCTTTTGAATAAAAGCAAAAATAATTATTAAAGAGTTTGAAATTGGGGCAAAAATAATAGTAAAAAAAACAACTAAACCAACAAAAAAGAAGTTTTGTTCAAGTAAAATTGAGACTGTTCCAACTAAAGTTGCTTTTAATTCACTCTCATTTATATTCAAAGTTATAATTGGATAGATATTTAAAATACCAAATAATAAAAGTGAAGAAATGGCATAATATAAAGAATCGTTAGAGTGTTTTTTATTGATTTCTAATTTACTATTACATCTTGGACATCGAAAAGTTGCATTTTTTTTTGCCTCTTTTTTTATAAATAATCCACAACTATAACATTCGATTATAGAGTTCATATTTTTATGCATCAAAATCCTATTTTTTAAATCTTCGTATTCTAACATAGTTAACTTTTTTTAATCGTAAAAACTATTTAAAATCAAATATATTGTATTATATAAAACGCTTTTAGCGTTAAATTATTTATATATTTTTAAAAGGTTAATAAAAATGCAATTTACTATTACAGAAGCACCAATGGGTATTAGACCTCCTGTTGTAAAACCAGACCCAAAAGTTCTAGAATTTTTAGGTGAAGAAGGGATGAGAAAATTAATCTCTGACCATTATGATTTATTAAGACAAAGTGATATTAAAGGACTATTCCCTCCAACTGATGAGGGCTTTGCTTTAGCAAAACAACACTCTGCTGATTTTTTTATTCAAATTTGTGGAGGACCTGATTATTTTAATCAAAATAGAGGAGCTCCAATGATGGTTGGTCGTCACCAACCTTTTAAAATAACTCCAAATGCTAGAAAAATTTGGCTTGAATCATATATTATTATTTTAAATAAACTTGATATGCCTGATGATTTAAAACAATCTTTTTGGAATTATTTAGATATTTTTTCTATTTGGATGGTTAATACACCTCAAGACTAAAAGAGTGGTTAATAACCATTCTTTTAATAATTAATAACTTATTCTATCCCTTTTTATAAAGTTTTTTGACAATTTAATAACAATTAGTACCTATTTTTCTCTAATATATATCTTTTTTTTGATAATATAACAGATAAATTTCTCAGGATTAAAAATGAAAAAAACTTTTAAAAACTATATATTCTCTCGACAAATTATTTTAGTATCAATTATCTTTTTACTCTGTTTTATCTTTAGTACTTATATTCACACAAAACTTACAAAAGAAGAAGCTTTAAATCATTCAAAAGCTATATCAAATCAAATCTTTTCTTCAATGTATCAAGTTATGCGTAAAGGTTGGAGTAGAGATGATGTGATGATGTTTACAAAATCTTTAGAAGATAATTTTCAAAGTAGTAATTATGAGATAAATATTTATAGAGGAGAAAAAGTAAAACAACTTTTTGGAGAAATTGAAGAAAAACAAAAAGATGCTACTTTAGTTGATGTTTTAAATGGAAAAATTGAACAACTAGATAGTTTTGAAAATAACATTGTTAGAAATATTTTACCCCTAAAAGCAACAACAGATTGTAAAGCCTGTCACGTAAATGTAAATGAAGGTGATGTTTTAGGAGTTTTAGAAGTAAAACAAAATCTTAACTCAATATTTAAAGAATCAAAATATCAATTTATTGCATTTTTTCTAATAATTATTCCTATTTTTTACCTAATTGCATTTATATCTTCAAGAAATACAACAAGAAAAATAACTGATAATTTAGATTTATTTAACAATAAAGTTGAAAATATAAATTCAATTCAAGACTTTAGAGATTTTGACTCAAAAGATATTGATTTATACTTTAAAGAATTTAACCAAATTATAAAAAATGTTGATTCAATGGCAGGAAAACTAAAAGGTATTGCTGTTGATAAAGAGTTATTAGAGTTTGAAATAAAACTTTTAGATAAATTTATAATTACTTCAGATGTTGTAAAAGATTGGAAAGAGTATATTTGTGATTTATTGATAGAAATTAATAAAATTATGGAAACATATACTTTAATGACAATTTTTAGAGTTGGAGAAGACCAATTTGAAGTTGATATTTTCTGGTTAGCTCTTCCTAAACAACATCAAAAAGAGATGTTTGATAGATATATTAATAATATCGTAAAAGAGGCTGAATATTTCCAAGGTATGACAGATTTTACAATAAAACATATCGTTGCAAATAAAAATATCTGTTTATCTGAATTAGAAGAAGATTCTATTGAATATAGAACAAAATCACTATTTTTAGATACTCCAAAAATTGGAGGAATTGTAGGAATTGGTCTTCAATCAGTATTTTCAAATGACCCAGTTAGATATATTGTAATTGACTCGATTTTAACAACTATGGCTAACTTAGTTGGTTCAGTTAAAGCTATTCATAAATATACTCAAGATTTAGAATATTATGCTGCACGTGATCCACTTACAGATTTATTTAATCAAAGAGTATTTAATGATATGATGGCTTATGAGATTAAAAGAGCTCAAAGACATAAATATCCTTTTGCACTTATGGTTATTGATTGTGATAATTTTAAACCAATAAACGATAACTTTGGACACTCTTTTGGAGATAAATTTTTACAAACTGTTGCAGATATTTTAGAAAAAGAAAAACGTCCTGAAGATATAGTTGCAAGATATGGAGGAGATGAATTTACAATTATTCTTCCTGAATGTGATGAAAATGGGGCAATGGCTGTTGCAAATAGAATTTCAAAAAGAATTGAACAAGAAAAATTAATCGCTCCTGATGGAACAAGAGTAGGAATTACAATTTCAATAGGAATTTCAGTTTATCCAACTCACAGTTTATCTCAAAAAGATATGTTTATAATTGCTGATTCAATGATGTATCAAGCAAAAGAGGAAGGGAAAAACTCTATAAAAATTCCAAATCAAACAGATGTTTCTTCTATTTTAAAACAAAAACAAGAAAAATCTTCACTTTTAATAAAAGCAATTGAAAATGACCAAATAGAAGCCTATTTCCAACCAATTAAACCATCTTCTTCAAATCATAATGGTTTAGTAATTCATGAGCTTCTAATGAGAATTCATCAAGATGGAAAAGTTGTATCAGCTTTTGAATTTATCGAAATTGCAGAAGCAAGAGGACTTATAAATACTATGGATTTAATGGTTATTGAAAAAGCATTTAGAAAAATCCAAGAGAGTTCTTATGAAGGAATTTTATTTATTAATCTTTCTCCTAAATCTCTTATTATGGGTGATTTTATAAATAAAATAAATGGTTTTGTAGAAAAATATAATATTCAAAAAGAAAAAATTGTATTTGAAATAACAGAGAGAGAAACAGTTAAAAACTTCTCTTTACTTGAAAAATTTGTTCATATTTTAAAATCAGAAGGTTATAAATTTGCAATTGATGATTTTGGTGCAGGTTTCTCATCTTTCCACTATATCAAAAAATTCCCAATTGATTATGTAAAAATTGATGGTGATTTTATTGTAAATATCAACAAAGACGCAAAAGATAAAGCCTTTGTAAATAGTATTGTTACTCTTGCTAAAGAGTTAGAAGTTCAAGCAATCGCAGAGTTTGTAGAAAATGAAGAGATTGTAAAAGTTCTTGATGAATTAGAAATAGATTACTATCAAGGTTACCACATAGGAAAACCATCGCAAAACTTTGTCTCTTTTAAATAAGAGACTTAGTTTCCAATAGCCAAAGCATATAAAACCATTGTTTGCTCTTGTAAAAACTCACAAACCTCATCATCATAATAAGCCCCTATTCCACTACAACCAATATCTAAATAGTTTGAAGCCAAATACAATCTATGACCAATTATTCCAGCCTTTTGATAAGCTTCTTGATAGTTTTTACTTTTTGTTGTTAAAAAAAATGTAACAGCACTATCTTTTCCTAACTCTTGCTCTAAACATAAATATCCAGCTTTTGATGAAAAATCTCCATTTCTTAAAAGTTCTCCATTTTTATATAGTCCTATTTGTAAACCTTCTACTCTATTTATAGTGTAAAAAATATCAACTTGTTCATCACAATCATTTGTTATTGGTTGATTTAATACATTTAATATTGCTTCAAATTGAACTTTTGAGATACTTTGTTTTGTAAACTCTCTTATTGACCTTCTTTTAAAAATCACATCTTTAAATCTTTGTTTTTGAAAATTAAATAGAGCTTTTTTTGTTTCATTATTTTTGTTTTTTATCTCTAACGTATCTTCATAAGCTTTTTCGATTAGTTCATTTTTTACAAAAAATGAGATTTTCCCTTCTTCATATGAACTTCCATCTAGAGTAGAAAGAGTTAAAGAAAAACTCTCTTTTTTATCATCTTTTTTTGTTCCAACTAAACAAACAGCAGTAAAAAACTCTTTTTCATCAAAACAAAAAAAATCATTTAATTTTTGTTTTGGAAAATCATACAAAATCTCAAACTCTTTATCAAACAAATATGAACTAGCTTCCATACTTCCAAGCAAATGTCCAGCATCAAGTAAACAGTATCTAAAAGCTCTATTTTTATATTTCCATGAAGACCTAAAATACAAAGAAGAGATAAAAAAGATAAAACCATCAACACTAAAATCTAAACCTAAAAGAGTTTCCACCCCTTGATTTGATTCAATTTTTTGAAGTTTTACAGCACTTGAAGTTGCTACTTCCAAATGATAAATTCCATCTTCAAAACCATCTACATTTCTTGCTTGAAAATATACTTCATTTGGATACAAAGCTCCTGCACTTGGATTTACTCTTAAATAGTATTCAATTCCTGGATAGGTTTTTTTTGCTGTTATTCCAGAGATTAGATATAAAAAATTGTAATTTTCATTTGAAGAATCTAAAGCTATTCGTTTATAACTATCTGGATAATTTTTAAATCTATTTGGAGGATTATTCCAATCAACTCTATTTGGATTGTTTCTTACTGAAAGGTATGAGTGTTTTGTGTTTTGATGGTATTGGTTTAATTCATATAACATCTAATCTTCCTATTCATTTTTATAAAATTTTGATTTTTTCTTAAAAATTTTGATTCTCTCTTTACAAGATATGAAATATAATGACATAACAAACTTACAAGGAAAATATTATGTCTATTTCCAATATTTTAATGCTTTCAATTTTAGATATTTTAACCTTAATTCTATTATTCAAACTACCAAAAGCTTAAAATGAAAAATTTATTAATCAAATACAAAGAGTATAGTTACATTTTAAAAGCTTTAATTATTTTATTTATTATTACTATAATAAGTCATCTATTCAAAGAGAATCTTGATATTATAAATATATCATTAATTCATATAATACCTGTTGTTATTATTGCAATTTATGGAAATATCAAAGCAACAATATTTATAACATTGCTTAGTGTTGTATTTTTAAATTTTTTATACATTCCACCTGTTTATAGTTTTTCAGTTCATAATGAACTTTATATCTGGAGTTTTTTAATATTTGGGATTGTTGGTTGGATAATTACAATTCAAGCCAAAAATCTAAACACTCAAACAAAACAAAACGAATTAAGAGAGAGTTTATTACATATAATTTCCCATGATTTAAGAACACCTCTTTCTACAATTCATGGAAGTATAAACCTGATTTTATCAAACAATAATTTAGATGAAAAAAATAAAAATAATCTTTTAGAAGATATAAACTACGCTTCACTTAGAATGAAAAGATTAATCACAAATCTATTAGATAGTACAAGACTCTCAAGTGGAAATCTTGATTTAAAACTTGAATGGTGTGATTTTGAAGATATTGTTGGTGTTGCTTTAAATGAATTTTCTCAAACACAAAATGATGAAAAGTTAGATATAAAAATTGATGAATTAGCTCTATTTTGGGGAGACAATACACTTTTAACTCAACTAATTATAAATCTTTTAGATAATGCTTTTAAATATTCAAAACCAAATACAAAAATTCATTTAGAAATAGATAATTTAAACAACTATACAAAAATTAAAATTTTCAATGAAACTGAATATATAGATAAACAAAAACTAAAAAATATCTTTGATAAATTTTATAGATTTGAAGATACAAATGATATTTCTGGAAGTGGAATTGGTTTGGCTATTTGTAAAAGTATTGTCAAATTACACCATGGAGAGATAAAAGCTATTGCTCAAAATGATGGAATAACTATTGAAATTGAGCTACCAATAATAAAAAGGATTGATATTAAATGAAAAAATTGATACATATAATCGAAGATGATTTATCAGTAAAAAAACTTTTAGAAATAACTTTTAAAGAGTATGAATTTAACTCTATTTCAAGTGATAGCAAAAAAAATGCAATGATGATGTTTTTAAGTCATAATCCTGATTTATTAATAGTAGATTTAGGTCTTCCTGATGGAGATGGAAAAGATTTTATAAAACAAATTAGAGAAATATCAAAAGTCCCAATTATTGTTTTAACAGCACGTCATGATGAAAAAGAGATTGTTGCTGCTTTAGATGCAGGAGCTGATGATTATATTACAAAACCCTTTTCTGTAAATGAATTACTTGCAAGAATAAGAGCAAATTTAAGAAGAAAAATAGAACCTGAAAATATTACTTCATCTATTATTTGTGATGAACTAGAACTAAATATTGTTTCAAGGGATATAACTTTAAAAAATGAAAAACTAAAACTTACTCCAATTGAGTATGAATTACTTAAATATTTTATGTTAAATACAAATAAAACCCTAACTCATAATCAGATTCTGCAAGAAGTTTGGGGAACTGGATATCAAAAAGAAATGCAATATTTAAGAACTTATGTAAATACTTTAAGAAAAAAAATTGAAAAAAATTCTACACGACCAAAATATATCAAAACCCAATCTGGAATTGGTTATAGATTCTCTTGCAATCAAAATTAGGAATAAAATAGATGCAACACAAATATGTAAGGTCTATATTTTTAGGCTATGTATTAATTATTTTTATTGGTGCAATACTTTTATCTTTACCAATTTGTCATATTAAAGAATTAAAATTTATTGATGCACTATTTACCTCAGCTAGTGCTACTTGTGTAACTGGATTGATTGTTACAAGTACTTCTGAAAATTTCACTTTTTGGGGAGAATTTATTATTTTAACACTCATTCAAATAGGTGGAATTGGTTATATGTCTTTAGTAATTATCTTTTTTCTTTTTGTTAGACAAAAATTAAGTATTGATGAAAAAAGAGCTATGAAACAATCCCTTGAATTACCAACACTTCATGTTGGAGTCTTTACTAAAAGAATTTTATTTTTTGTATTGAGTATAGAGTTAATAGGTGCAATCATTTTAACTTATCAATTTTTAGATAAATACTCTTTTTTAGATGCTATTTGGTTTGGAATTTTTCATAGTATTAGTGCTTTTAATAATGCTGGTTTTTCACTTTTTACAGATAGTTTGATGTCTTATCAAAGTGATTCTATATCTTTATTTACTATTAGTTTTTTAGTTATTTTAGGAGGACTTGGTTATTTTGTTTTAATAGAAATTTATGAAAATAGAAAGTTCTCAAAACGTTTTACAATTCATACAAGAATTATGCTTTATGGAACACTTATTTTAATAGTAGGTGGAATGATTCTATTTTTATCAATTGAGTGGAATAATCCAAAAACTTTTGGTGAATTAAATCTTTATGAAAAATTTTTAAATGCCTTTTTTTTATCAATAAACTTTAGAACAAGTGGATTTAATAGCATAGATATTGCTTCATTAAAAGAGTCTTCTTTATTCTTTTCAACTCTGTTTATGATGACAGGAGCTGGACAAGGAAGTACAGCAGGAGGTATGAAAATAACAACTGTTGCAATTTTGATTATTACAGTAATTTATATATTAAAAGAATCAAATCAACAACCAAATATTTTTAAAAGAACAATTGAACAAAAAGTTATAAATAAAGCCCTTGCAATAATTATTTCTTCATCATTTTTTGTTCTTTGTGCAATTTTACTTTTAGTCGAAACACAAAATTTACCTTTCATAAAAATTTTATTCGAAGTGGTTTCTGCATTTGGAACAGTTGGAGTTTCAACAGGAAATGGAGATATTTTAAGTTTTTCAGCTCAATTTGATAATTTTGGAAAAAGTTTAATCATTGTATTAATGATTGCAGGAAGATTAGGAGTTTTTGCATTTGGTTTAATACTTATTGGAAAAGCAAAAACAAGACATTTTAAATACCCAGTAGGAAGGATTATTATATGAAAACTATCGCCGTTATTGGTTTAGGAAAATTTGGATTTTATATAGCAAAAAGTTTATCAAGACTTGATACAAGAGTAATTGCTGTTGATAATGATGAAAAAAAAGTTCAAGAAATAAGTGAATTTGTTGATGATGCTTTTGTAATAGATAGTACAAATAAACAAGCACTTGAAGAAGTTGGAATTTATAATCTTGAAACAGTAATAGTAAGTATTGGAGAAAATATTGAAGCTAGTATCTTAACTGTTATGGCACTAAAAGATTTGAATAATAAAAATATTATAGCAAAAGCAATTACCTCTACCCATGGAGAAATACTTTCTAAAATTGGAGCTTTTAAAGTGATTTACCCTGAAAAAATTGCAGGAAGAATGTTAGTTCAAAAATTGATTAAATAATAATTATGACTCATCACTATTATAATCAATCATTTTTAAAATAAGTATGATGACTAAAACCGCTAAAATTATTAACATCGTAATAGTAGAATAAGGCAAAATAATCCTTTGTTTTAATTTGCCCTATTCTAAACCAAAATAAATCAATAATTTATCAATATTGAAATATAAATATAAAAATTTTATAAAGATAAAAACTAAATCTTAGTAATTGAACTTTATTGCAACATTTGATGTACTATAATCATAATCATCTGTTTTATATCTCATGTTAGTTGTTTTATAAGTTCCTTCAACAGCAACATTTTGATTAATTTTATACTCTAAAGAAGCACCATAACCAACTCCTGTTGCAGAGTTATCATCAAAGTATTGATATACTCCTGTTCCTAATCCAAAAGCTGTTAAATCTTGATAAATCTCATAACCAGCTCTTAAATCTAAATCAAGTGTTGTAACTTCTCTTCCACTATCTACATTTCCATAATATAAACTATTTCCAAAACCTAAAATAATTCCATTATTTAAGGCTGTATTTGCTGTATATCCTAAACCATATTGTGTATAAGTTTCACCATCAAGTTTTGCTGAAGTTGCACCAACTGATACTTTTGTATCAAAGTCATTTGCATTTAATAAAGTAACAAAACTAGCCACTAAAGAAAGGGCTAAATATCTTTTTTTCATTATTTTTTTCCTTTATATTTCTATAAAAATTTCAGCAGTATATATAATCATAACTTAAATATTATTTTGTAGTTGAAATTCCTGGCTGCTCTTTTGTTCCAACATAATCATCTGGCACAGACGTAGCTTTGAAATAAGCTATTAAAGCTCCAACAACTAAACAAAAAATTATTACTAGCCTTACAGTATTTCTTTTTTGTTTTGATTCATTTCCATTATAATCATCAATTTTATCTAAACTTGGTTCACCATTATTTAATTTACTCATAATAAACTCCTTTGTAATATTTTGATAAGTATATCTAATAAAAATTTAATATACAAATCATAACTTCAACTTATATTAAAGAGACCATTAACTGATTTACTGTAATAGCTATATCTTTAATATCTTTGTTCTCTTTTACCATAAATACATCTAAATGATCTCTTATTTTATAAAACTTATCTTTTTCATTTGCAATATAATTTGAAAAGGCTAAATCTGGGGCTTCATTTACCCTTTGGAACTCTAAAATCTTCTTTGTATAGTGTACTACAATATATTCAATAAACTGTAATATCTGATTTCTTAAAGCCATATCAGTTGAATTTATTATTGTTACTCTATTTAATTCAACAATTATCTCTAAAATATTAAATTCGTGAATTAATGAATAAAATAAAACTATTACATCTTTAAATGAGTGAGGAGTGTTTTCTTTTATGATGATTGCAGCAATTGCAAATCTTAGATAATCTATTACACTATAAAATTTATTAAATTCATCATCATTTTCGATTAATATCTCTACTTTTTGTTTATGAACTTCAGAAAGCAATGCAAAAAGTTCTGCTTTATGGTCTAAAATATGAACTGAATCTAATTGATTTTTTTGAAGATATTTCACCATCCATTTTGTACTTGCATATAAAATATACTCTAATTTATTTATTAGTTTATATTGTTGTTCTACTCTCATTTTTGAATCTTGAGCATAAATTTTTTCTCTAATTTCTCTTGAACCAAATAGAAGTTTTGCAACTAAATATGATTTTATTTTTAATAAAAATTTCTCATTTCCAAGTTTTGCATAATCTGAAAGGAAAGTTATACCTTGATGATTTATTACAATATCAGCCATCATTGTTGCAATAATTTCTCTTTTTAAAGGATGATTTACAATTTGTTGTTCATATGCTCCCACAAATGATTGAGGGAAATATCTAAATAGATATTGTAAAGAGAATTGTTCATCAACCAATGATGAATCAAGTATAATTTTTTTGATAAAAATTTTACTATAAGATAAAAGTGAACCTAAAACAGGTCTTACAATTGAACCATTTATATCTACTATATCACTTATATTTTCATTTTTTGGAATATAAAAATCTCTTCTGTTAAAAGCCTCAATATTATTTTCTAAAACTTCAATTGATTTTATATAATCATTTGGATATTTTCTTGAAAACTGCTCATCAATTGAAATTACACAAGCTTGGTCATAATTACTTTTTAATACAAGTTGAACTACTTGTTCTTTTAATGAATGAAGTGTTTCATTTGCTTGTTTCTCATTTAAAATACCTTGATTTTTTATGATATTTAATAAAATTTTTAAGTTAACTTCATGGTCTGAAGTATTAACCCCCGCTGCATTATCTATAGCATCTTGATTTATTCTTCCACCATTTAAAGCATATTCAATTCTTGCTTTTTGAGTGAATCCAAGATTTCCACCCTCACAAACAATTTTTGCTTTTAATTCACTTGCATCAACTCTAACTGCTTCATTTTGTTTATCACCTAAATCAAGATTATTTTCATCACTTGCTTTTACATAAGTTCCAACTCCACCATTAAACAATAAATCAACATCTAAAGTTAGAAGTTTTTTACATAATTCCTCTCCCGAAATTGTTTTTCTACTACATTTTATTAGCTTTTGAATTTCGCTACTTAACTCTATTTGTTTATCACTTCTTTTAAAAACTCCACCACCTTTTGAAATAAGTGATAAATCATAATTTGCCCAACCACCATCTCTTGATTCAAAAAGTCTTTTTCTCTCTTTATATGCAATTTTCACATCTGGATTTGGGTCGATAAAAATCTCTTTTTGAGAAATAGCAGCAAGAAGTTTGAATTTTTCTGATTCCATCATTCCATTTCCAAAAACATCTCCACTCATAGAACCAATTCCAACAACTGTTATTTCTTGTTTATGAATATCAATTCCCTCTTCAATAAAAAATCTTTGAGTTGAAACCATTGCACCTCGTGCAGTAATTCCTAAATCTTTATGTCCAAAACCATTACTTCCACCACTAGCAAAGGCATCTCCTAACCAAAAATTTCTTTGTTTTGCTATCTCATTTGCTACATCACTCATAGCAGCTGTTCCTTTATCAGCAGCAACTACAAAATAAGCATCATCTCCATCATAACAAACCATTTCTGGATTTTTTACAACTTTTCCATCTATCATATTATCAACTAAATCAAGATTTGCATTTATAAAAAGTGAATAAATCTCTTTAAAATACTCTTTTGTAACTTCACTTGAATCTTTATTTATTACAAAACCACCTTTTGCTCCATCAGGGATAATTATAGAGTTTTTCCCCTCTTGTGTAATCATTAGTGATTTTATCTCTTGTCTATAGTCATCATGTCTATCAGACCATCTAAGACCTCCCCTTGAAACTTTTGTCATTCTTAAATGAACTCCATAAAAATCACTATGATAAATAAAGTTTTCAATATTTGGTTGTAAACCTTTTAAATCTTTTGAGAAATTTTTTGTATCAATTTTAAAAGAAATTGTCTCTTTATCTAAAAAATAGTTTGTTCTTAACAGTGATTTTAAAAATGTCATCATAATATTTAAAATTCTGTCATCTAAAATTTGTGGTACAAGTTTGATTTTCTCTTTGATTTTTTCTTCTGTTTTTTCAAGTTGAGTTTCTCTATCTTTTATTTTTGGGTTAAATTTAGTCAAAAAATAATCAACAAAAAGTGCCGTAATTTCGTGGTGAATTGTTAAAGTATTTAAAATCGCACCTGTATTTATTGTCAAAACAGCTTGCCCAATATATTCAATAAATGCTCTTAAAATATTTATTTTTTTTAGGTTGAAATTTTCTTCATAAACTAAAGAAAAAGCTTTTGAGTGTTTTACAGAGCAATCTTGTAAAGTATAAGTTATGATATCTTCAATATTATTTTTTGCAATATTTATTTTTTCTAAATTTGGATTATTTAAGTTAAATCGTGAAATATAAATAAGCTCTTTTTGACTCATAACATTATATGTCACTTCATCAATAATTTCAAAACCAATATTATGTAAAAGAGGTGTTATATGAGATAAAAAAAGTTGTTCTTTTGAAAAAATTTTAATATATTTTGAACCTTTATTATCTAAAAGTTTAGTTACGATTTTATCTTTTAGAACTTGTTGAAAAAGCTCTTCTTCAACTATTAAATCATCAGATGTCAGAATTTGTGAACAAATTGCATTAATATCAGGTATAGCCATATATAAGTCCTTAAAATGATTTTATATATGATACTACCTTTTATATCTTAAATTTTTGTTAAAAAATAATTTGTAAATTATTTATGTTTTTAAGATGTAATTCTTTGAATTTTTGCTTTTAATAGATTTTGTAAATCTTTTGGAATAACCTCTATATCAAGCCCTCTTTTCCCACCACTTACAAATATAGTTTCAAACTTATTTACACTTTCATCTAAAACTGTTCGAAGTAATTTTTTTTGCCCTAATGGAGAAATTCCACCAAGTAAATAACCAGTTACTTTTTGTGCTTCATCTTTGTTTGCCATAACAGCTTTTTTAACATCAAAAGCAGATGCTACTTCTTTTAATGAAAGCTGATTTGCAACAGGCAAAACACAAACAACCAACTCTTTTGGAGTTAATTCTACAAGTAAAGTTTTATATACTTGATTTTCATCTAAACCCAATTTCAAAGCAGCCTCTTCTCCAAAATTCGTACACTCAGGGTCATGGTCATATTTGTGTATTTTGAAATCACACTTATTTTTTTTAAGCAAATTAATTGCTGGTGTCATTTAAGAAAAACTCCTTTTTTATAAACTCTTCACCATTTATCATCAAAGATATATAATGAATTCCAATATAATGTTTTCTTGTTGTCATATCTTTAAATTTATGTTTTTTGATAAATTTTTTAGAACTTGATTTTATCTCATTTTGACTTACCATAAAAACTTTTTTTGTATGACTTTTATTTGATTTTAGATAATGAATAACATATTCAACTCTTATATTTCCCAATATTTCATCAGAATTTAATTCAAAAGAGAAATTAAAATCATCTCCCAAATTAAGAGTTTCATCGTAACAAAAATTTGTGAGATTTATATGATGTGATTTTTCAAACTCAAAAAGTTTTAAAATATTTCTATCTGCCTTTTTAAGCAAAGTTCTACTTCCATGTTTACAAATCCAATCTAACTCTTTTGTTTTTCCTAGATTTTGTTTTACAAAATCTATCACTATTTGTGGATTATCTTTTGAAATATCATTTAGATTATTTGCTACAGATTTTTGAACATATTTTGATTTGTCATTTTTCAAAAGTTCAATTATTTCAAGCACTTTTGTTGGATTTTGTTTAAATTTTGGTAAAGCAACAGCCCAAGGAAGTCTTGGACGACACCCTTCACTTGCTAATCTTCTTATATGTTCATTTGATGATTTTGCCCAAATTTTCATATGCTTCATAGTTTCATCTTCATATTTCAAAATAAACTGTCTAATTGCAAATTCACTACTTGAATTTATAGTAAAAACTTCCAAAGCTTTTAATGACTCTTTAAAATCCTCAAGTCCAAAAACTTCTACAAAATCTTGAAAAATCATAGCCTCAAGTCCACCAAAATCCTCTTTTACTTCTTTTAAGATTTCAATTTGTTTATCGTATGAAAAAGGTAAAAATTTATGCAAAGTAAAAGCTATATGTCTCATCCTTGCTTTTAGTTCTAAATCTTGCCAAGTATTATCAAAAATAGAGTTTATAAAATCTTTTTTTTGAAAATCTGAATAAATGAAAACTATTTTATTTGCAAGTTTTTCAATAAACTTTTTTGAATATAAATTTTTTAATTGTTCTGCCATATTTTTCTATCTATCTTCAAAATCACTTGATTGTAAAGTGTAATCTCTTTTTACCTCAACAACTCTTATTCTATAATCTTCAAATATCGACTCTCTACCTTTTTTTTGTGCAGCAAAATGGTCAAGATTTTTCTTCCAATTTAAAATAGATTTTTCATCTTCCCAAAAAGATAAAGATAAAAGCTTATTTTCATTTACTAATGATTGAAACCTCTCTATACTTATAAAACCTTTTTCATTTATTAACTGCTCTTTTAAAATAGCTGCAATTTGTAAATATTCATTTTTTTTATCTTCTTTAATTTCAACTTCAAATATTACTCCGAACATAATTTTTCCTTTTTAAATTTATTTTATTGTAGTATAAAATAGTTTTTCAAATAAAATATATTTCATTTTGAAAGATTTTATTATCATTTATTTTCTTCTTGTATTTTGACGTATTGAAATAATCAATTGATAGATTAGATATGCAATTGTTATTTTATAAAGTAATATTCCAAAATTTAGCTCTTCTTTTCCTGTCATTATCGAAAATGGATTAATTAGATTTGAAAAAATTGTAAGTGAAAAATCTTTTGTAAATACTGCATATATTAAATAGTAAACTAAACCACAAATTAGATAATATAATTTTTTTGAATTTGAGATATTGATATTAATAAAAAAGATTATTGAAATTAAAATAAACGATAAACCTATTTTCTCAATAGTTTGAGAAAAGTTACTATCTATTGTTTTTATAAATGATGTTAGAAAAGTTAGTGAAATAATCCAAAATAGAGCTAAAGTCCAATCTTGAGAGTGATTTGAAGATATTCCATGAATTTTAAAAACTAACCATTCAAAAAAGTTTTTGCCCTTTTTAATATCCTCTTCAAGTTCTTCTTCTCTTTTTTTCATCTCTAAAGCATAAAATTTATTTGCCTCGATAATATTATTTTGTTGTTCAAAAGAGTTTTTTATCTTTCTTGCTGTTTCTCTATTTGACACTCCACTATCATTTTCAAATTCTAGACCCAAGAAGGTACTAATTTCAGGAATAATTGCATTTTGTAAATCTATTTTATTTTTTATTTTTATATCTAAAAAATCTAATTTATCTAAAAATACATTTTGTTCAAAGTTAGCATTATTAATAATTAAATCTTTAAAAATTGCATTCTTTATTTCTCCTAATTTAATACTCATTACATTCATATTTAAATTAGTTATTTTAAAATAATTTATATTTGAATCAAACAAAAATACATTTTTAGTATTCCAATAATCTATTACTGATAAACTTCCAAAAATATTCAAATTTTCAATATATGAATTTTGTATCTTAAATAATTCAAATGAACAACAAGATAATTTAACTTCTTTTA
The DNA here is from genome assembly GCF_003544915.1 of Arcobacter ellisii. NCBI lineage: Bacteria > Pseudomonadati > Campylobacterota > Epsilonproteobacteria > Campylobacterales > Arcobacteraceae > Arcobacter > Arcobacter ellisii. The sequence goes on from NZ_CP032097.1 coordinate 1,918,155, forward strand.
TACTTGAATTAAAAATATTAAATTCGTATTTTGTTTCAACTTTAAAAAAATTCAATTTATCAAACTTTACATAATTTTTATCACCAACATTAAATATTTCTCTACCATAAAATTTTCCACCTATTATAGAAATTTCATTTGGCATAACCTGAGATATAAATTCAGAAAATTTAAATTCTAAAATATTTGAAGGGAAATGTATATCTATTAATTGCAATAATTTTTTATTAAAAATTTTATATCTTTGAATTAAAGTTTCATAAAATTTATAATACACTGAATCTTCACACTTTTCAATTAAACCCAAAATTGTGTTTTCTTTTTTATGATATTTTGTTTTATCACAATGTAAAATACATTTATCACTATTTTCAAAAACTTCTAAATTACAATTTTCACAACTACATTTACTCATATTTCTACTTTCTATTTTAATCTTTTAATATTATCACAATTTTATATTTATAATTAAAATTAACTTTATTATTTCCTTAATTATTCTATAATTCAGAATCAAAAAATATATTAAAATAATAGGAAAAGCCATGTCATACAGAACTTTAGAAGAAGAGATAAAAGTATTAGAACTTGGACTTCCTCCACAAGAGGGAGATGGTTTTATTGGTGGAAGACTAAATCCTGAAGAAGCAAGTTTAGTTTTAGTTCCAGTTCCTTGGGAAGCAACAGTTTCATTTGGGCAAGGAACTGCAAATGCTCCTGATGCGATTAGAACTTCAAGCCACCAATTAGATGTGGAAAATTATCACTATATCAAGCCATATACTGCTGGTATTGCTATGCTTGAAACTGATAAAAGTTTACATAAACTAAGCAACAAAGCTAGAAAAAAAGCTTTAAAAGTAATCGAAGCTCTTGAAGATGGAAAAACAAATAAAAAAGCCCTAAAATATGTAAATGAAGCTTCAGCTATATTAAACTCATCAGTTTATGAAAAATCTCTTGAGCAATTAAATAAAGGGAAATTCGTAGCTGTTGTTGGTGGTGACCACTCTTGCCCACTTGGACTAATCAAAGCTTTAAGCGATACTCAAACTGAATCTTTTGGAATTTTACACGTTGATGCTCATCATGATTTAAGAGAAGCTTATGAAGGTTTTACTTACTCTCACGCTTCAATTTTTTATAACGTTATGAAAGAGTGTGACAAAGTTTCAAATCTAGTTCAAGTAGGTATTAGAGATTATAGTAAAGAAGAAGCTACAAGAATGATTGATTATGGGGTAAAAGGTGCATGTTTATATGATACGTTAATGCAATCAGAGCTTGCTAGTGGAAAATCACTTGAAGAAGTTTTTGCTACTTATATAAATCAACTTCCACAAAATGTTTATTTATCAATAGATATTGATGGATTAGAGCCATTAAACTGTCCAAATACAGGAACTCCAGTTCCAGGTGGATTAAGATATGGAGAACTTGAACATCTTATTTTTATGATTGTAAAAAGTGGTAAAAATATCATAGGATTTGACCTTTGTGAAGTTGGTGATAGTGCTGATGGTTGGGATGCAAATGTTGGCTCAAGAGTTTTATACCAATTATGTGGTGCATTACTTGCAAGTCAAGGAAAAATCGAATACAAATAAAATTAAAAGTAAGTTTTAAAACTTACTTTTAACTCTTTTATCCTAGATTTTTAGCTACAAAATCCCAATTTACAAGTTTCCAAAAGTTTTCTAAAAACTTAGGTCTTGCATTTCTTACATCAATATAATAAGCATGTTCCCAAACGTCACATACTAAAATAGGTTTTAGATTATTTGTTAGAGGATTTTGTGCATTTATTGTTGTTACGATTTTTAAATCTTGATTTTCGTCTTGAACTAACCAAGCCCAACCAGAACCAAAATGTCCAACAGCTTTTGCTGTAAACTCCTCTTTAAATTTATCAACACTTCCAAAAGCTTTTGTTAAAGATTCTTCTACAGAAGCTGGAATTTCACCTTGAGTTGGAGTTAAACCATTCCAAAAAAAGTCATGGTTATATACTTGTGCAGCATTATTAAAAATACCAGCATCTGATTCTAAAATTATATTTACTAAAGATAAATCTTCAAATTTTGTACCAGCAATTAAATTATTTAAGTTATTTACATAAGTTTGGTGATGTTTTCCATAATGAAACTCTAAAGTCTCTTTTGACATAAGCGGTTCTAAGGCATCTAAAGCATAAGGTAAAGTCATTAATTCATGTTTCATTTTATATCCTTTATTAGTTTAAATCTTAACAAGTTCATTATAATCTAATTTTGTTATTTTTTTAATATAACTTTGAAATTATTCAGAAATTAATATCAATTTCCCAGTTTTTGGGTCTTTATAAACTTGTCCTAAAGATTTATATCCCTCTTTTGTTTCCATATTTTCTTTTATTTCTTTTGGAATTTCAACCAACTCTTTTCCTTGAGTTATAACTTTTGTATCTGTTGACACTTTAAAATGCTCTTGTAAATTAGGACTAAGAGCAACTAAAGCAGCTATTAAACCACAAGCAAAAACTAAAATAATATCAACTAAATTTGCTAAAGGACCAAGTGGTTCATCATCTTCTTTTGAAAAATGTTCACTTGAAAATCTATTTTTCATCTTCACTCTCCATTATGCTTAAAGCTTTGTCATACCATCTTCTTCTTAGTCTTGCTATTACAAAACCTACCATTCCACAAAGTAATCCTAAAACTGTTGTATCAAAAGCAACACTCATTGCAGTGCTTAGTATTTTTACATCACCATCACCAAGTGCAGCAAGCCCAGGACCCAAAGGAATCAAAGTTCCCATAAGTCCAAGCATTGGAGCTAGTCTTGTGATAAAATCTGCTCTTTCTATTCTTTTTTTTGCAACATTTAAAACCAAAGTTTTATCTTTTGTATTTGTCAATCTTTTGATTTCGATAACTCTTTCACCTATTGTTATTCCTATTTCATAAAGTGAAAAAACCACAAAAAAAATCAAAGCCCAAGAGACTGGTTCTAAAAGAAGTGATGAGATTTGGTGCATCAAACCAACTGAAATTGATGAAAACATTTTTATCCTTTTATCTTATTAAAAAATATTGATTTACCTAAACCAACAAACAAAATTAAAAAAGCAATACCCAATAAATATTTCATATAAGAATCATCTTTATTACTATTTTTATTTTCACTTAACTCTTCTGTTTTTTCTTCATTTTTATTTTTTTGATTTTCTAGTTTTATCTCTTGGATAGAAGTTACATTATCATTTTTCTTCTCTTTTTCTATTCTACTTTCACTTAAAACTTCTTCTAATTTATTAGCTTCTTCTTTAGATATTTTTGATTTTACAAAATCATATATCGGATGATTTGCATGGCTATGCCCACTTCCTGGAATTCCATGTTCTATTATATTTTTTGCAAATTTTTCTGAAAGCTCTTTTTGTGTTTTTTCATCTGCTTTCCAAAAATCTTTTTGAATTGCTACAAGCATCACAGCTAACATATTTGTCTGAACTTGAACTTGATAGTTTGAAGATAAAAACTCATCAAGTTTTAGATTTAACTTATCATCAATATAAACAGCTTTAACCTCTTCCCAAACCCAATCTTTTATAATCTCAGGACTTGTTACTTGCCATCCCCATAAATACTCTACAAACTCACTTCCCATAGTTCTTGCACCACTATATCCTTCATTCATAAGTGGTTTTATCCATTGTGGATTTAAAAATCTTCCCCTTAACTCAGTTAAAAGTGCAGTTTCAAGTGGTGTGATTTTTAGGTTACTTGTATTTGAATTATCTATTACAAAACTATTTGGCTGTTTTCCAGTTACTTTTTCAATAGCTAAATTCAATCCTCCAAGATAATCAAAAGTATCGTTATTATCCATTAATCCATATAAATTACTAGCTCTTCCTAAATATGTATTTTCAACTTTTTGAAGTTGTCTTTTAAAACTATCAACTGATAACTGTGCATAACCATCTTCTGAATATGAATATCCCATTCTTTTTATGAAAACATCAGCTAACTCTTTTCTATCATTCCATGCACTTGAACGCTCTGCTAATCTATTTATTCCTGCTCCATAAGCACCAGGTGCAGTTGCAAAAACTCTTTTACTTGATATTTTTCCTAATTCATTTGCATCTATATTTGGATTTTGTTTTAAAATTTCCCTTGCTTCATCTACCCAATTTAAAGCAACACTATTTGTCTCAAGTGCTTCATTTCCACCTTTTTTCAAATCTCCCAATGGTTCTAATGCTTTATTTAATGCAAGGGTTAAAGCTGGATATTTTGAAACTATGTCATTATAACTAGCATCTAAAGTCAATAAAACTGCCTTATCTAGTAAAGCCAATTGTGAAGAGTATAAATCCCTAAACAATCCAGAACCAGTGAAAATTACATCATATCTTCTTACTCTTTTTTCATCTAAAGGTAAAAGTTCTAACCCTTGTAAAATTCCTCTACTATTCCACACAGGTTTTAAACCTAATAAATCAAGTCCAAAAGCTATCATCGCACCTTCATCTCTTACTGTATCAGATGCCCATAAGATTATCGCTTCTTTTTTCCTAATATCATAATTTTTATTTTCACGAACCTTTTGAGCTAACTTAACACCAATCTCATATCCAATACTACTTGGTATCAAACTTCCATCAAGGGCATAAAAGTTTTTTCCAGTTGGAAGTGCCTCTTTAGTTCTAATTGGGTCATTTCCTTTTCCTGCAATTATATATCCACCATTTAACGCATTTAGTAAAGAAGTCATCTCATTTTTTGGAGATTTTATAAGATTTGCTTTTACTTCTTCATTGTTCTCTTCACCCATTGATTTAAGCATGATATTTACTGCTTCATTATTCCAATCTTGCCCAAAAGTATGAAGTCCTAAAGGCATAAACTCTTCTTGTAAATGAGTTAAATAATGCCCAACTTCATGAAGTAAAAACTCATCATCAACCTCATCAAATCCAATACCACGAATTTTTAACTCTTCATCCATACTTTTAATAAGTTCATCTTTTAGGTTTGCTTTATCTATTGATTCTTTTATCTTTTTAATAGAGTTTTTTCTAACTATTTCATCTGTTGCAGATTCAGCACTCTCAATTAACTGTCTAATTTGTAATAAATCATCATAAAGTTTTGTAATTGATAAAGGTGGTGTTAAATGGTCAATCATAATAGCCTGACCTCTTCTTTTTGCTTGAATTCCTTCACCAACTCCATCAACAATATATGGATAAATACTTGGCATATTTCCAATCATCAAATATGGATAATCTTTTGAAGTAAGCCCTACACTTTTTCTTGGTAAAAACTCATAGGTTGAGTGTCTTCCCACGTGAACAACAGCATCAGCTTTAAAACTATCTTTTATAAAATGATAAAAAGCTAAATATTGATGAGTTGGAGGAAATGATAAGTTTGCATGAAGTAACTCTTCATTTAATTCCCAACCACGAGGTGGTTGTGGAGCTAAAAGAATATTTCCAAACTCCACACTTGGAAGTAAAAGTTTATCTTCATAAACCATCACATTTCCAGGTGCTTCACCCCAACCTTTTATCCCTTCAATTCCTAAATCAATAACAGCTTTTTTTAAAGATTCCATAGTCTCAAATGAAAACTCTTTTTCTTCTTGAGATAGAGTTAAAATATTTTCATATTCTTCTTTTAATTGTGCTAATAGATTTACAGCTCTTTGTCTACTTTCACTTCTTACTCCATCCATTGCATGGTGAAGATTATCCATAGTTTTATGCATATAATCTTTCATTGAACCATAAGCTAAAGCTTTGTTTGTTGGAGATATTGTTTTAATTTCATCTGTTAAAAAATTTCTAATCTCAACATGAAGTAAAGCCAATGGTCCATCTTGCATCTCTTCTTGAATATAATTTGGCAAAGTTTTAAACCAATTTTTATACTCAGTTCCATCAACTTTGTTTATATTTGGGCTCATTTGTTTTAATGCTTTTTTATCATTGGGCAAATTTACAGCTTTTTCTTGAAGAATTTTTAATAACTCTTCATCATTAGCAGGTAAAGTTCCAACATCATAACCTTGAGCTTTTAAAGAAGTTAAAATATTAAAAAGTGATTTTGGCACATTTAGATTATCAGCTCCAATATTATGTCGTCCTGGAGGATGGTTATAGTAAATGATAGCAATTTTTTTATCTTTATTATTTTTCTTTTTTAGTTTTATCCAATTATTTGCTTTTTCAATAATATTTTTTATCTCATCATCTAAAATTTTCACAGAAAAAAGAGTTACTCCTGTTTTTTCATCAGTTATATAATCCTCATTTAAAGAGAGAATATGAACTTGCCCTATTCCTTGAAGTTCTGGCATTGAAACTCTATAATGAACGGAATTTTTTTGTAAACCTTCACTTGATAAAGAGTAGTTTAAATATGATAAATCTAAAACTCTAAGAGCTTTTAAAACTGGTACATTTAATCTTTCTAATACACTACTTACTTCATCTTTACCTAAACCACTTCCAATTACAAAATCATGTAATGAGATTATTGAATAAGCTTGATTTTTATCTAATTTTAAAACAATATCTTCAACACTTTTTACTGCTTCAAAACTTGATTTTCCCCAAGAAGATAAGATAGATATTACTTGAAAGTTTGATTTTTTTACTAACTCTTGATGTATTTTCCACTCATTTAAACTATCTGCTCTATCATTATCTAAAACAAATAAAATATCTTTTGAAGAATCTATTTTTTTGATTACTTCATCTGCACCAAAATATGTTTTTGAATCATCTGCATCTAAAAAATATCTTACAGATTTTAATTCAACAACTTTTGGCCATGAGTTTTTTTGTAAATTTGGATTTGATAAAAAAGAGAAAAGATTTGAGATATTTTCATTTCCTCTATTATCCCAATAAGCTCTTGCTTGTAGATAAAAAGCATAAGAAGAAAACTCTTTTTGTTTTTTCTCTAAAAAATTTATATAACCTAGATTTTCTTTATCTTTTTCAAGAATAGTATCTATGTTATTATCATAAGAATTTCCTAAAAAATCATTATTTAAACTAAGAAGTCTTCTATCTCCTTGAATTGAAATTCTAAGTTGTGAAGCTAGATATTTTTTTGATAATAATCTATCAACAACATCACCAAATACAGCACATAAAAGAACTACATCTGAATTTTTCAAATAGTTATCCAACTCATCATCTTTCATCAAAGATACTTGACTTACTGTTCTTATGATTATTTTATCATTTGAATTTTTTAGATATGTATTTGCACCACTATTTAAGGTTGTTGCTGACCTATCTGAAACTATTGAAAAGATTGTTTTATTTTCTTTTGCAATTAAATTTGTACTAAATAAAAACATAAAAAACAACACTAAAAAATGTCGAAATAAAAGCATGAAACTCCCTATTAATAAAAATTAATACAAGAATCATTTAGGGTTTGAAGAATAAACTAATAATAAATTTATGGCTTTTTTCAGGTCACCCCGCCTGATTTGCATTTTATCTATCAAGTCGGTCTCCGGACTTAGCATACTTTTTCAAACCAATTTTTACCTTCCCATCAAAATGACAGTGGTTTAAAAAAATTGGCATAATAAAAATTTTATTATATATGCGATTACCGTTGCGGGGGCAGTATAGGATTTTCACCTATTTCCCATGAATAAAAAATTCACTTGATAAATTTTGAAATGGGATTTTATCCATTTTAGGCTTATTTGTAGATTTTAGTTATAACTCATTTTCAAAGGTAAAAATATCAACACCACAGAAAATTAGCTCTTACTTTTATAGTTTTATTAATATTTTCTCTTTCAGTTTTGAAGTATAAGACTCCTCAAAAAATTCGTTTATTATATGATTTAAACTAGATGCTAAAAGTTTGTTATCTAATTTTATATTTTGTTGATTGATTATTTGGTTCATTTTTGCTCCTATTTTTTATAGGTGCAATTGAAGTTTCGTTAAAAAGATAGCCTAAAAGCTATCTTTTAATTTTTAAGCGAATGCAGGTTCTAAGAAAGGAATAATTTGTTTTTTTCTTGATAAACAACCATCTAACCAAACTTTTCCATCTTCAAGTTTACAGTTAAATGCTTTTTCAAAGATTGTTGCATCATCAGAAGTAACTAATACTTCACTTCCTTCTTTCATAATATCAGTTAAAAGTAAAGCAACTGTATGTAATCCTTGCTCTTCTTTTACTTTTTTGATATCAGCCATTAATTCATCTTTGATTGCATCAAAAACACTTCCATCAACAACTTCAAGTTGTCCAACACCTACTTTTTTTCCGTGCATATCAAAGTTTTTGTAATCTCTCATTACAAGTTCTCTAACTGGTGTTCCAGCAACTGCTGATTTTACTCTAAACATTTCCATACCTAAAGCTCCAAAATCTTCAATTCCACAAATAGCTGCTAATTCTCTAACAGCTTTAATATCTGTTTCAGTACAAGTTGGTGATTTAAAAATAACTGTATCAGATAAAATTGCACACATCATAATTCCAGCAATATTTGCAGGAATTTCAACTTTATGGAAATCATACATCTCTTTTACGATTGTATTTGTACAACCAACAGGTCTAATCCAACACTCTAACGGAGCAGAAGTTGTGATGTCACCAAGTTTGTGGTGGTCAACGATTCCAACGATTGTAGTTTTGTCAAGTTCTTGAGGAGCTTGAGCAACATCTGAATAATCAGTGATAAACAGTTCATCACCTGCAAAAGAAGTTTTTAAAACTGGTAATTCAAATCCAAATTTTTCTAAAATAAATTTTGTTTCAGGATTTGGTTCACCTTGTCTTGCTGGAATTGCTGGTCGTCCAATTTTATTTAAAAGGTAAGCTAAAGAGATTGCTGAACAAATTGAGTCAGAATCTGGAATAATATGTCCACATGTATATAATGCCATTTTATAAAGTCCTATTTTTTATTTTTGGGCATTTTATCTAAAAAGAAGTTATGTTACTTTTAAATAAAAAAATTACTCTTAATATCCCAACTCTTCATCAACTAAAATGATGATTATTCTTCCTTTTTCATCATCACCTTTAATCCAAGAGAATTTATTTGCAATATTATCTAGGTTATATCTTGGCTCTTTTCCCATCTCTATTGCTTTATTATTTATTCTATTTATATTTTTAGGAGCAGCAACTTCCATAACTCTTTTGAATCCAGCTTCCACATCTTCAACTATTTTATTAATTCCAACAATTACTAAAACATTTGTTGGACCATAACAAAAAGCAGCCACCCTATTTCCACTTCCATCAGCATTTACAAGTTTTCCATCATGTGTCAAAGCATTTGTACTTGTAACAAAAATATCACTTATCAAACCCATTTTTCTTCTCTTGATATTCTCTTCCATAGAAATACCAGCTTCATATTGATTGTATAAAGTAATCTCTTTGTTATTTAGTAAAAAGTCAAGTAAACCTATCTCTTTTACGCTTTCACTTCCACCAAGTCCAACACTCATATTTGGTTTAATATACGTTTTTGCTAACTCTAAAGCCTCTTTTTTATCTTTTACAAAAAAGGCTTCATGACCACATGATTTCAAAACTTCTAAAAGCTCTTTCATTTTTATTCCTTTGAAACTAAAAATTGTCCTAAAGTTCTATTTTTCAAAAGTTTATCATAATTTGTAACACAACCATGCATTGAAATATATACTCCATTTGATATTGGTGCATTTAAAAATCCAATTGCCTGTGCAAAATTTAGTGTTGCTTCAACTTTTTTTATACTCATTGGAACCATTGCTCCTGTTAAAACAATCTTTTTATTTTTTACTCTTTCATCAATATATTTTGAAGTAATATCAATAGTATCTGTTCCATGAACAATGATAATATTTTCACTACTTTCATTTATAATTTTTACAAGATAATCTCTATCATCGTTATCTATTTCTAAACTATCTTTTGAAATTACATTTTTAATTTCAAAATCAATATTAAAACAACTTTCAATTATCTCATTTAAAGCAATATTATCTGTTGGAACTTCAAGTTCTCCTTTTAGTGGATTATATCTTTTATTAAAAGTTCCACCTGTATTTAAAACTGTTATTTTCATTTTATCCCTTTATCATAATTGTGAACCATATTTTTAGGTTGTAATAGTTCATCTAACTCTTCTTTTGTGAATAATTCTTGTTCTAATATGATGTCATAAACTCTTTTGTTTGTTTTTAAAGCCTCTTTTGCTATTGCAGAGCTTTTTTCATATCCTAAAATTGGATTTAAACAAGTAACAAGTGTCACAGAATTTAAAATATTATTCATACAAACCTCTTCGTTTGCAGTTATTCCTTTTACACATTTTTCACCTAAAGAGTAAAATGCTCTTCTCATCATATTTATCGAGTTAAATAGTTTATATGCAATTAATGGCTCAAATACATTTAATTGTAATTGTCCATGTTCACTAGCTATTGAAATAGTAGTATCTGCACCAATCACATCAAAAGCAACTTGATTTACAACTTCTGGAATAACAGGATTTACTTTTCCAGGCATGATTGAACTTCCTGGTTGTAATGGTGGTAAATTAATCTCATTTAATCCAGCTCTTGGTCCTGAACTCAAAAGTCTTAAGTCATTACAAATTTTTGAAATTTTAATAGCAACTCTTTTTAAAACACCAGAAATATGAACAAAAGCTCCAGTATCTTGAGTTGCTTCGATTAAGTCTCCAGCACTTATATAATCAACACCCGTAACTTCTCTAAGATTTGAGATTACTTTTCTTTGATATGCAGCTTTTGTGTTAATTCCAGTACCAATAGCAGTAGCTCCCAAATTTACCTCTTTTAAAAGTGCTTGACACTCTCTTAATCTAAAAATATCTTCATCAATCATTACAGCAAAAGTTTTAAACTCTTGTCCTAAAGTCATAGGAACAGCATCTTGAAGCTGAGTTCTTCCCATTTTTAGAATATCTTTAAATTCAATAGATTTTTCTTCAAAACAATCTCTTAAAAATCTCAAACTATCTTTTAATTTAAAAATTAATTCATGTAAAGTAAGTTTAATCGCTGTTGGATAAACATCATTTGTAGATTGACTCATATTTATATGATTATTTGGATGAATGATATCATAAGAACTTTTTGGTTTTCCAAGAATTTCTAAAGCACGATTAGCTATAACTTCATTTACATTCATATTTGTTGAAGTTCCTGCTCCACCTTGAATAGGGTCTACTATAAATTGGTCTCTAAATTTTCCATCAATTATTTCATTACAAGCTTGAATAATTGCATCTTTTTGAACATCAGTTAAATCTCCTAGTTCATAGTTAGTTAAAGCACAAGCTTTTTTAACTTTTGCTAGGGATTTTATAAAATTTGGAAATAAAGATAAACTTGTTTTTGTAATATCAAAATTCTCTTTTGCTCTTAAAGTCTGAATTCCATAATATTTACTTGTTTCTATCTCTTTTTCACCTAAAAAATCTTTTTCAATTCTGTATTGCTTTTCCATAAAAATCCTTATGATTAATTATTTTTAAAATCTTATAAAATAAAAGTATGCAAAAAGTGTCTTTTATTATTTTTGTAAAGTATACCCTTCTTGAGGTACATTTTTAATTACATTTACTGGCAATTTATTCCTTAACTCTTTTATAAATGATTTTAAAGCATGGGTTGTCATCTCTTTGTCATTCCAAAGTTCAAACTCTATCTCTTCATATTTTAAAATAGAACCTTTTTTTTCATATAAAAGATATAAAAAATCCTTTTCTCTCTTTCGCAAAGGTATAATTTCACTACCTTTATAAATCAACTCTCTTTTTTGTAAATCAAAAAGTAAGTCATCACTTAACATAACTGGTTTTGAAGATTTTACAAGATATTTTTCTAAAGCTTGTGATAATTTTTTTAGATTTAAAGGTTTCAAAATATAGTGATTTATATTTAGATTTATTAAATCCATCAAATACTCTTCATTTGAGTGAGCAGTTAACATAATAATCATCGTTTCAAAATCATTTTCTCTAATTCTTTTAACTAATTCAACACCATTTCCATCTCTCATTTGAATATCTGTTATTACAATTTTTGGTTTATAATACTCGTAAAGTTCAAATCCTTCATTTCCACTTGTTGCTTCATAAACATCTTTAAAATAGTAATTTAAAGTATTTACAATTGTTTGTCTTATTCCATCTTCATCTTCAACACATAAAACGGATATATTTTTTAACTCTTCAATTAATTCTGGTTTCATTTTTTATCCTGCTACAACTATTTTAAAAACAGCACCTTCACTGTCATTTGATACACTTAACTCTCCACCCATATTTCTCTCAATTATTAGTTTTGAGATATAAAGACCAAGACCTGTTCCTTTTGATGAATCTTTAGTGCTGTAATATGGGTCGAAAATCTGTTCTAAATTTTTCTCTTCAATCCCGCCTGCATTATCTTTTATAGTGATAATTGATAAAATACCTTTTGATTCTATATTTATTTCAATCTTTGGATTTTTTATATTTTTTTCAATTAAAACATCTTTTGCATTACTTATAATATTTAAGATAACTTGAGAAAATTCTGTTGGATAACCAAAAATCTTTTTATCCTCTTTTATATCCAAAATAAGATTTATTCCAAGATTTTCTAAAGTTGCATCTATAATATTTATCGCTTTTTTACAAGCATCAGAAACATAAAAATCCTCTTTTTTCTTATCTGGTTTATAGAAATTTCTAAAATCATCTATTGTATTTGACATAAATTCAATCATCTTATCACTTTTATCAATAGCATTTAAAATATAATCATTATCTACTTTTTTAAATCTTGTTGTAGTTTCCAACTCCATTAAAATTCCAGATAATTGACTTAAAGGTTGTCTCCATTGATGAGCAATTATACTAATCATAGAACCAATTCTTGCTAACTTAGCTTGTTCTAAAATTTTTCTATCTTTTTGTTTTGCTTCTTCAATTCCTTGTTTTACTTTTAAAGATAAATTTTCATTCAAACTTTCAAGGGCATTTTCTCTATTTTGAACTTGTAACTTATATTTTTTTATAACATCTTTTATAATTGACAACATCAAAAAAGTGAAAAGTATCATAAAAACTAAAATTACTGCTGTTGCTGTAAGTAAAAATCTTTTAAATTTTTTTTCCTCTTCTTCATGCTCTTTTATCTTTATTTCTAAAAATTTATTAATAATTTGAGTATCACTTAATTTTTCTAAATGAAGTCTTTTATACTCATTTATTTCAGTTTGATAAGTTTCATTTGATAGTTTTAAATAGTATGAGATTGAAAGAAAAGATACAAATAATATTGATAAAAAAGGTATAACTATAATAAAAAATGGTATTCCTTCTTTATTAAACATAAAAAACCTTTGCTTATATCTTTTAGTCTGTATGATGTCTAAAAATTGCTTAAAAGATTAAGAGTTAACTCTTAATCTTTTTTATCGTTGATATTATCAACAATCTCTTTCCATGTTTCTTTGTCAAAATTAAATTCTGTATAATCATTGTATCTAAGAACTGGAACTTTTCCTTCTTTTAACTGTCTTTCATAACCTCTAATTAATTGAAGTACTGGTTTATATAATATTGCAATAACTATCATATTGATGATTGCTAATAATCCCATAGATAAGTCAGAGAATGCGAAAATAGAACTTAAATCTTGGAATGAACCCCAAATAACAAGTAAAATACATAATGTTCTAAAAATATTAAATACTGTTACATTTCCTTTGCTAAAGAAATTTAAACTATTTTCAGCTAAATAATAGTTATAAATCATAGATGAGAAACCAAATAAGAATAATGCAAGAGTTACAAAAACTCCACCAAATGGTCCAATATGTTCAATTAAAGCATTTTGAGTTAATAAAACCCCTTGAACACCACTAATTCCTGGAGTATAAGCACCAGATAAAAGAATAATAAATGCTGTACAAGAACATAAAATTATTGTATCAATAAATACAGAAAAAGATTGTACTATTCCTTGTTGAACAGGATGAGCTACATAAGCAACTGCTGCAACATTTGGTGCACTTCCAAGACCTGCTTCATTTGAAAACATTCCTCTTTTTGCACCTTGAATAATAACAGCACCAATTCCTCCACCAATTGCAGAACTTGGATTAAATGCTTCAGTTATAATCATAACGATTAAAGAAGGGATTTTATCAAGATTTAAAACTATAACAACTAAAGCAATAAGTAAATATCCTAAAGCCATAATTGGAACAATAACCTCAGACATTCTTGCAATTCTTCTTACTCCACCAAAAATAGTAACACCAAAAACTAAAGTTAATGCTAATCCAGTTATCCAAGTTGGAAGATTAAATGAAGCTTCAAAAGAAGTTGAAATAATAAATGATTGAGTCGCATTAAAGGCAAAACCAAAAGTAAACATTAATAAAACAGAAATAACAACACCTAACCATCTTTGTTTTAATGCTTTTGTTGCATAATATGCTGGTCCACCTCTATAAACACAAGAATCTATACCATCTTTTTCTTTATATAATTGAGCTAAAGAACATTCAAAGAAACTTGTTGCCATTCCTACAAGAGCAATAACCCACATCCAAAAAACAGCACCTGGACCACCTAGTGTTATAGCAACTGCAACACCGGCAATATTTCCACCACCAACACGTCCAGCAACACTAAGCATTAAAGCTTGAAAAGAAGAGATATGTCCCTCTTTATCTCTAACTGTTTCTCTTAAAATATGAAACATCTTAAAAAAATATCTAAATTGTACAAATCTAGAACTAATTGTAAAAAACAATCCTAATATTGGTAGTAAATAAATTAATATAGAACCCCAAATCAGATCACTTAAAAATGTATTTATTTCAGCTAACATCTTGTCTCCTTTTTATATTAGAAAACTTTATCATTGCTAAGAGTGTTAAAAGAGGGTTTTAAATGAGAAAAAATAGACAAAAAAGATAAAGTTGAAATATTTATTTAATTTCAACTCTATTTTTTTAAAATTTTATTTAATTAATTCTTTTACAATCTTAATTAAATAATCAGCAGAATTTTTAGCACTTGATTTTAAAAATTCATCAAAATCAAATCCTGCATCCATATCAGCAGTATCAGAAATAGCTCTTAATATAAAGAATGGAACATTTAAAGCATCACAAACAACAGCAACACTTGCACCTTCCATTTCTAAAGCATCTGCATTAAAAGTAGATTGAATAAAATCTTTTCTTTCAGTTGAATGAACAAACTGATCTCCAGTTGCAATTGTTCCTTCAATCACTTTAAGATTATTTTCATTTGCAACTTTAATTGCAATTTCTCTTAAGCTTTTTGTAGTTTCAACAAAAACTTTTCCACCTGGAACATATCCATTTGGATGACCAAATGCTGTAATATCTAAATCATGTTGGCATAATTTGTCTGCAACAATTAAATCACCAATTTTAAGTTCAGGATTTATTCCACCTGCAACTCCAGAAAATAAAAGTGTATCGCAACCAAATTTTTCTATCATAGTTGCAGCTGTTAAACTTGCAAAAACTTTTCCAATTTTTGAATAGGCAATTACAATTTCTAAACCATTATAATTTACTTCATAATATTTATTGTTCGCAAATTCAACAACATTTACATTTTCAAAATGAGCTAAAAGAGGTTCTATCTCCTCTTCCATTGCTCCCATAATTGCTAATTTAGTCATTTAATTCACCTATTACTGTTTCTAATGTTTTCATATCAGAAACATTTAAAGTTGGTTTTTCTGTGATTTTTTTATTTAAACCTTTTAAAACTATTCCATTTCCAAATTCAATAAATAAATCAACTTTATCTTCGCAAGCTGTAATTGATTGTTTATATTTTACTGGACTTGTAAGTTGAGAAGCTAATAATTCAATTGCTTCATCTTTTGTTGTATAAGCTTGAGTACTTACATTTGAAATCACAGGTAAAAATTCATCTTTTAAAAACTCTTGTAAATAAGGTTTTAAATTCTCAACTGCACTTTTTAATAATTCACAATGAGATGCAACTGACATATCTAAAACAATTGCTCTTTTTGCACCGGCAGATTTAAATACATCAACTAAAGATTCTAAATCAGCTTTAATACCTGCAAGTACAAGTTGACCATCTATATTGTAATTTGCTGGCCATACTTTTTTACCAAGTTCTCTTTGCTCAGCACATACTTTTTCAACTGTTGCATCATCGATTCCAACTAAAGCCATCATACCAGCATTTCCACCAGCACAAGCCTCAGTCATAAATAAACCTCTTTTATGAACTAATTCAACAGCATCTAAATAATTAATAGCACCAGCCGCAACAAGAGCTGAAAATTCTCCTAAAGAGTGACCTAAAACAAATTCAGGTGTAATATTTAATTTTTCTTTAAAAATTGCATTTGCAATAGAACTTACAAGTAAAATTGCAGGTTGAGTAAATTCAGTTTTTCCTAAATTTTCATTTTCTTCAAATAAAAGTTTTTCAAAATCAATACCTAATCTATCACTTGCTTTTGAAATCATATCTTTTGCAATTTCACTATTTTCAAAAAAATCTTTTCCCATTCCAACTGTTTGACTACCTTGTCCTGGAAATATAAAAGCAACTTTTTTCATTTTAAATACCTCTTTATTATATAAGTTTCAAATTTATTAAAATCATTTTTTAAAGTTAAATTTCATAACCCTAAAAAATAATTTTGCCCAAATGTATAAATACATCTGGGCAAAGAAAAAAACTTTTTATATAAAAAAGATTAGTGACAACCACAACCACCGTGAGAATGTCCGTGTCCATGGTCATGACCAGTTCCACAAGAACCTCCACCATGAGAGTGACTTCCGCCACCACAACAACCACCACCCATAGCAGCCATTCCACCAACAACACCTGTTTGAACTTCTTCATCAGTTGCATCTCTTAAAGATAAAATAGAAACTGTAAACATTAATGTTCTACCAGCCATTGGATGATTGTAATCAATTGTTACATCAGAATCAGTAAAAGATTTAACTACAACTTGTACAGTTTCACCATGCTCACCTGTTCCATATAATGACATACCTTCAACTAATTCAATACCAGCAAATTGCTCTTTTGGTAAAGTTTGTACAGCTTCTTCATTATATTCACCATAAGCATCTTTAGCTTCAACTAATACATCTGCTTCTTCATTTGCAGACATTTCTACTAATTTAACTTCTAAACCAGGAATAATTTGTCCTTTTCCAGAAATAAATTCTAATGGCGCTTGACCAACATTTGAATCTAATTGTTCACCTGTTTTTGCATCTTTTAATGTATATTCTATACCTATTACTTTATTTGACATTATTTTTCCTTATTTTATATTATATATTATAACTTAGCTAAATTTTTTTTGGCTACTTTTGCTTCATTTGAATCAGGATAAAGGTCTATTAAAGTAGAGTAAAAACTTTTTGCATTATCTTTATCTTTTATATTTTCAAATGAAATAGCACTATGCAATAATAAAGTTGGCATATAAGCTGCTTTATCATTTAGAATTGCAGACTTTTTAAAATGACTTATTGCAACATCATATTTTTTTCTTATATACCACATTTCACCTAGATAATAATTACTTTCAGCAGGTTTATAATTAACTTCAACTAATTTTTCATATTTAGGTATAGCACTATCATATTTTTTTGCGTCGAAATCTTTTTTTGCTTCAGATAATAATTTTGGCTTATCCTCAGCTGTTAAAGTTTTTTTTATTTCAGCACTACCTTCTACATCAGCAGATTTCTTTTCAGTTGTTTTTGTAGGATTTACTTGTGATGTTTTAACACCCATTGCTTTTTTCAAGGCCTCAAACTCTTCTCTTGTAATAAACTGTTGCATGTTTTTTTCAAGTTCTGTAGAAGAAACATATTCTGAATTTATTTTATTAACTAATGTAGTTAACTTAGTAAGGGCTGTTTTCAGATTATTAACAGTTTCTGCTAATTGAGGATCTGATGATTGATTTGTAGAAGATGTGTTATTGTTAGAAGCTAAATCTGAAGATCCACCGATTTTTTGCATTAATTCATCAACTTTTCTTGAAGTTGAATTTAATTTTGCAGAATCACCTTCATATGTAGATTCTAAGCCTTCTAACCTTCTGTTAATAGACTCCACTAAAGTATTTATATCTCCAATTTTTGAAGATAAATTACTTATATTTGTCTGGTTTTTTAAAATATGTTTTTCTGATGAACTTAGTCCATAAGGACTATCAGAAGAACCACCAGCTCCATAAACCGAAACCTCTTCGGCTACGGTTAATGAAGTTACTACTAATAGAGGTAGAAGATACTTATTCATCAGAATTATTTACTTAATTCGTGTTCAACTCTTCTGTTTTTTGCCCAACAATCTTTAGTTTTTTCAGTACAAACTGGGTTACTTTCACCTAAAGATACTAAAGAAATGTTAGCTGAAACACCGTTTGCAACTAAAACGTCTTTAACTGAGTTAGCTCTTTTTAAACCTAATGCGTAGTTATACTCATCAGTTCCCCATTCGTCTGTGTTACCGAATACTTTTACAGTTGTATCAGCAGTTAATGGTGATAATTTAGAAGCATTTGAAGTAGCTTTTTCTTTGTTTTCAGCAGTTAAATCGTATTTATCAAATCCGAAGTAAACGTGCTCAATTAAAACTTTTTGACCATTGATCATATACCAGTTACCGTTTCCAGCTTTTTCTAATGCAGAAAAGCTTCCATCAGCTAAATTTGTATCAGTAGCTGGAGCAACATCTGCAGTAGCACCGTTATCAACATTCATATCAACATTTTTTTCGCTACAACCAGTAGTGAATAATAATGCTGCAACTAAAACCGAGTAAATACCTAACTTTTTCATATTTTTTCCTTGAAATAAAATTTCCTGAAATAATATTAAATTGAACCTTAATTATTGTTTATATTTTAAAAATCTTATTATCAATTGTAATTTTAAATTAAGAATTTTCCTTGTAATATTAAATTTAGATCAAAATAAAGGAGAAAAAATGGCTAGAATAGGCAATTCAATCATAAAAGGTATTGAAATTAATGAAATCATTAAACTTCTAAATAAAGCATATGCAGATGAGTGGTTAGCATACTATCAGTACTTTATTGAAGCAAAAGTTGTTAAAGGTATTATGAAAGATGCTGCAATTGTTGAATTAACACAACATGCTACAGATGAATTAAGACATGCAAATATGTTAGCAGATAGAATTCTTCAACTAGGAGGAACTCCTTTACTTCATCCGAATGATTGGATAAAAAATACTAATTGTGGTTATGATGCACCAAATAATTTTGATGTAGTTGCAATATTAAAAGATGCTATAAAAGGTGAACAATGTGCAATTAATACATATTCAACAATTGTTGAAATAACAAGAAATAAAGATATTGTTACATATGATATTGTAAGTCAAATATTAGCAGATGAAGTTGAACATGAAGAAGATTTACAAACTCTTCACGATGATATTACAGAATTTATTACAGATTTAAAGAAAAACTTAAATTAAAGTATGGGTAAAACCATACTTTAAAAAATTACCAATCAATAGATTGAATTCTTCCACCTGTTAAAGGGAATAGAAATGATTTGTTATAATTTAATCTAATTATACCAACAGAACTCTCTCCTGCATATGTTTTTATAAATAATAATGTTTCACCATCAGTAGAGAATTTTGGAAATTGATTAACACCACTTGAAGTTAATCTTTTTAAACTATCTGTTTTAGTAGAAACTAAATATAAATTGAAACTTTTTCCACCTAATTCATTATCTGAATCTTTACTACTGTAAACAATATTATTTTCATGTGCCGTAGCTGATGAATTATTATTACTATGATATACTAATCTTTCAACAGCTGTAGAGTTAATCCCTTGAGCAAAAATATTTGGATTTCCTAATCTATCAGATACGAAAACTATTCTTGAACCATTTTCAATAAACTGTCCACCAACATCAATTCCACTATATCTTGTAACTTGACTTTTTTGTCTAGTTCTTGTGTCATATAAGAAAATATCAGGTTGCCCTGTTGGAGAAGCTGTAACTAAAAGTTTAGTACCATCTTCATTTACATCTGAACAAGCTAACATTCCATCAGAATCCATTATTATGTCTTTACTTCTGTTATAAATATTCAACTTTACTAAAGTAGGTTTTTTATAGTTGTAAGAAGTATAATAAATTGTTTTTTGTTCTTTATCAGCCCATTTTGGGAAAATGTTTAAACCACCAGTAACAACAGTTTTTTTATAAGTTAGAGTATAATCTCCAATCATAATATCAGCTTTACCAGCCCCTTTATATGTAGAGAAAACAACAAATTTATCCATCCATGCAATACTTGGTGCTTTGAAAAAATCATTTATTGAAATAGCAGCTTTATGAGCTAAAAATATATATCTATCTTCTTGAGAAGTAGTAAAATTTTTTTCTAAAATTAAAGCTCTTGCACCTACATTATAAAGTTTTGTCATAAGTGTAAAATCACCTGAAGCTTCTTTTTTTGCTGATATATTTAAGTATAATCCAACACCTTGATTAGACAAACTCAAAATATCAGGTATACTATCATAAGCTGTTTGACTATTAACATTTGCTATTTCAAAATGACCACTAACATTTAAGTCATCTGCTATACCTTTTTTTATCTTGTTAAGAGTTTCAACTTCCATTGTGTCAGTTGCAACTGATACTAAGATTTTAGGTACAGAATTTGCTTTTTTAATAATTTCTAAATTTGCATCAACTTCTGCAAAAACTGAACTTAATATCATTGATATTAACAAAAATATTCTAAACATAATTTTATCCTTCTGATTTGAAATCAACATTTATTTTCACTGCTTTACCCTTTGTTGGCTTAGGATAAGCAATATTTTTTTGCTCATTTAAAAAAGCTTCTAGTGATGTATCAAAAGTACTATCACCTGATTTTTTTACGAAACTATAATCAAATCTACCTTCTAAATCAATCATAATTAAAACAACTGCTTTAAGTCCAGAACCAACTGGTACCCAAGCAGATAACATTTCACTAATTTGTGAAAAGTATTCATCTGTTTCAACACCTTTAGCTGCATTAGTACTTTTAGTATTGCTAGCAGTTTTTTCATCTTCTAACAATCTATCAATCTTAATATTTGAAGATTTTTTCTCTTTCTCAAATTTAGACTTAAATCTTTTAGGATCAATTGATTTTTGAATATTATTAACTTCTTCTTTTGTAACTGTTTTAGCAGTTTCTTTAACATTTGCAAATAAAGATTTTAAATCTGGTTTTTTTTCTTGTTGAGCTGAAGTCTGTTTTTCAACAACCTCTTTTTCTTCAATGATTTTTTCAACCTTTCTTTCGACCATTTTCTTTTCTGCTTTTTCTACTATCATATCAAGTTCAATTGAAGTTGAAGTTGGAGTAATATTAATCATATTTTGCTCTGGACTCATAATATAAAAAAGTACAGAAAAGCATAAACAGAGATATAAAGAAAATGCAATTATACCTGAAACTATAAATGAAGAATTATTTTGCATTTATTATCCATCTGTTACTAATGCCACTTTGAAAAAACCAGCCTCTTTTACTGATTTTAAAACAAAAATAATATCATCATATTTTAAACTTTTATCTGCACGTATATAAACGGGTGTATTTTGATCTTTACCATTTACGAATTGTAAAAAACTATCCGCAAAATTTCCTATTTCAACTTTATTTTTATTTAATGTTACGATTCTATCTTTTGTAATAATAATATCAATTTTTTGAACATCTTGTGTTTGTTGAGATCTACTTCCTGTTGGAAGTGTTATTGGCTCTTCAAATTCGATAACTGGAGCAGTTACCATAAGTATTGCTAGTAATACTAGCATAATATCTACTAAAGGAGTAATATTCAGATCTGGTTTTTGATTAAAATCATACACTCTATTACCCTTTAGCAATTAAAATTTGCGATTGTGCCTTAAGAAAAACATTTAATTCATAAACTTTTCTTGTAAGAATTTGATGGAAAGTATAGGCAAAAATTGCCACTAATATACCTGCTGCTGTTGCAACTAACGCTTCACTAATAGCTGGAGCAATTATTGAAAACGCAACTTTTGACTGATTTGCAAATTTTGCAAAAGATTCTAATATACCAACAACTGTACCAAAAAGACCAATGAATGGAGAAGTTGAAGAAATTATTGCCAACCATGATAAACCAGAACTTGCATCTTTCATAATATTAATTTCACAAGCATGTAATAACTCTTTTGAAGTTATATTATTTGAGCATTTATTAAGTGCGGATAATGGTGAAAATCTTGTTTCTCTTGAAGTTAATGCTTCTAATGATTTTTTTTCGTTGTTAATTAGTGTATTAAGAATACCTCTTCTATAAAAGAAAACCCAAAAAGTGATAATTATATATATTGACAATAGTGCTAAAACTATATAAGTTATAGCACTACTATTTGCCAAATAATTTAGTAATGTAGTAATCATGCGCTTTTATGCAAATGAGTTAATTTTTGCTTCAACTGATGCTAAAGAAATATTAGAATCTTTTACAGAGTTAACTAATACCTTTGCAGCCTCAATATTTTTAGCAATTTCAGAATCTTTTCCAGCTGTTAATGCAATAGCTCCATCTGCTAATACATCAACTGATTTTTCATCTACTTTAACATGTCCCCAGTTAATAGCAACAGCTTCAGTAGAGTTTGCTTTTTCAATAACGATAACACCAACAGTTAATGAAGAAACTAATGATGAATGTCCTGGTAGAACACCGAACTCTCCCTCTTTTCCAGGAAGAGTTACAGTTTTCACATCATCATTAAATATTTCTCCATTAGGTGTAACGATTGATAATCTAATTGTATCCATGTTATGCCTTATGGTTTTTTGTTATTTCATTTTCTCAGCTTTAGCTAGAACCTCGTCGATTCCACCAACCATATAGAATGCCATTTCAGGAATGTTGTCATATTTACCATCTAAGATTCCTTTGAATCCAGCAATAGTATCTTTTAATTCAACATATTTACCTGGAGATCCTGTAAATACTTCTGCAACGAAGAATGGTTGAGATAAGAATCTTTCGATTTTTCTAGCTCTTGCAACTACAAGTTTGTCAGCTTCTGATAACTCATCCATACCAAGAATTGCAATAATATCTTGTAAATCTTTATATTTTTGTAATACAGATTGAACACCTCTTGCAACATCATAATGTTCTAAACCGATGATATCAGCACTTAAAATTCTTGAAGTTGAATCTAGTGGATCAACTGCAGGATAAATACCTTTTTCAGCAATTTTTCTATTTAAAACTGTTGTAGCATCTAAGTGAGCAAAAACTGAAGCAGGAGCTGGGTCAGTTAAGTCATCCGCTGGTACGTAAACAGCTTGAACAGAAGTAATAGAACCTTTATTAGTTGAAGTAATTCTTTCTTGTAATTTACCCATTTCTGAAGCAAGTGTTGGTTGGTATCCAACAGCTGAAGGAATTCTTCCTAATAATGCTGACATTTCAGATCCTGATTGTGCAAATCTAAAGATGTTGTCGATAAACATTAAAACGTCTAGACCTTTTTCATCTCTAAAGTACTCAGCCATTGTAAGACCTGTTAATGCAATTCTATTTCTTGCACCTGGTGGTTCACTCATTTGTCCGTAGCATAATGCAACTTTATCAAGAACGTTTGAGTCTTTCATCTCATGGTAAAGGTCATTTCCTTCTCTTGTTCTTTCACCAACACCAGCAAATACAGAGTATCCAGAGTGTTTAAATGCAACGTTGTGGATTAATTCCATAATAATAACTGTTTTTCCAACTCCAGCACCACCGAATAGTCCAACTTTTCCCCCTTTTGAATAAGGAGCTAAAAGGTCAACAACTTTGATACCTGTTTCGAACATTTCAGTTTTTGTTGATTGCTCTTCAAATGAAGGAGCAGATCTGTGAATTGACCATTTTGGTGCATCAGCAGCAATTGCGTCACCTTCGTCAATTGGATCACCAATAACGTTGAAAATTCTTCCTAAAACTGCTTCACCAACAGGAACTTTAATTGGTCCACCAGTAGCGTTACACTCTTGACCTCTAATTAAACCTTCTGTCATGTCCATTGCAATAGTTCTAACTCTACTATCACCAATGTGAGCAGCAACTTCTAATACTAATCTATCTTTATTAGCATCAGCTAATACAACTTCAATAGCTTCGTTAATTTCTGGTAAGTATCCGTCGAACTCTACGTCAACAACAGGACCCATTACCTGAATAATTTTACCTTTCATACGGGCAGCTCCTTTAAATTATTTTAATGCTTCAACACCACTGATAATTTCTATCAGCTCAGTTGTAATTGCAGCTTGTCTAGCTTTATTATATTCAACAGTTAAACTATTAACTTTTTCTTTTGCATTTTTAGTTGCAGCTTCCATTGCTTGCATTCTTGCAGAATGCTCAGCAGCTAAAGAGTCAATTAATGCATAATACATATTGAAATCAATATATTTATCAGTTAATTCATTTAATACTTCTTCATCATCATCTGGTTCAATTTCTAACATTGAATCACTTTTTTTAGCTTCAATATTGTCTAAACCAATTGGTAATAATTCTCTAACTCTAATTTCTTGAGATAGCATATTTAAAAATCCATTGTAAACTAAAACTACTTTATCAGTAACTTCATTTCTGAAATCTTCTACAACAGCATTTATAAAATCTGCAGCTCTATCATAATCAGGAGCAGAACTTAAATCACTTACTTTTTGTTCTAAACTAAACTTTTGGAATGTAAAATATTCAACACCTTTTTTACCAGCTGCTCTCAATCTTACATTAATTCCTTTAGATTTATATTCAGCAATTAATCTACTTACAGTTTTAATTGTTGACATATTAAATCCACCGCAAAGACCTTTATCAGCAGTTACAAAAACAATATCAACTGTTTTTGGATTATCATTGCTAACAAAAGCTCTACTAATGTTTCCACCTTCATGAGCAGTGCTCACTCTAGCAGCAATATCAGAAAGAACATCATTAATTTTCGCTGCATAACTTCTAGCTTGTTCTGACAATTGTCTAGTTCTAGTAAGTTTAGCAGAAGAAACTAGCTTCATAGCTTTTGTTGTCTTCTGAGTATTTTTAACACTACCTATTTTTAATTTTATCTCTTTTAAATTAGCCATTTGCTAATCCTTATTTTGCATTAAATACAGTTTTGAACTCTTCTAATGCAGCTTTTAATTCAGCTTCATTATCATCATCTAATTTTTGTTTAGTTTTGATTGATTCTAAAATATTTGAATATTTTTGCTCAAAGAATGCATGTAATTCATTTTCAAATCTTACAACATCTTTAACTGCGATATCATTTAAATAACCTTTAGTACCTGCATAAATAATAACGATTTGTTTTTCAATAACAAGTGGTTTATTAACACCTTGTTTTAAAACTTCAACCATTCTTTGACCAAGTTCTAATTCTCTTCTTGTTGCTTCATCTAAATCTGATGCAAATTGAGCAAACGCTTCAAGCTCTCTATATTGTGCTAAAGATAATTTTAAAGTACCTGCAACTTGTTTAGTAGCTTTAATTTGAGCAGCTCCTCCAACCCTAGAAACAGATAAACCAACATTAATTGCAGGTCTAATACCTGAGTTAAATAAATTAGTTTCTAAGAAAATTTGTCCATCAGTAATAGAAATTACGTTTGTTGGAATATATGCAGCAACGTCTCCAGCTTGTGTTTCAATGATAGGTAACGCAGTCATAGAACCAGCACCTTTTTCATCTGACATTTTTGCAGCTCTTTCTAATAATCTTGAGTGTAGATAGAATACATCTCCTGGGTAAGCTTCTCTTCCTGGAGGTCTTCTTAAAATTAATGACATTTCTCTATATGCAACTGCATGTTTTGATAAATCATCATAAACGATTAATGCATGTTTACCATTATCTCTGAAGTATTCACCAATTGTAACACCTGTATATGGAGCTAAGAATTGTAATGCAGATGAATCAGCAGCACCAGCATTAACAACAATTGTGTAATCCATTGCACCAGACTCTTCTAAAGTTCTTACAACTGCAGCAACTGAAGATGCTTTTTGTCCAATAGCAACATAAATACAAATAACGTTTTCACCTTTTTGATTTAAAATTGTATCGATTGCAACTGTAGTTTTACCAGTTTGTCTATCACCAATGATAAGCTCTCTTTGCCCTCTTCCAATTGGAACTAATGCATCAATTGCTTTAATACCAGTTGTTAATGGCTCATGTACAGATTTTCTAGCCATAATTCCAGGAGCTTTTTCTTCAACAAATCTATGTTCAGCTGCTGCAATAGGACCTTTACCATCAATTGGCTCACCTAATGCATTTACAACTCTTCCAACCATAGCATCACCAACTGGTGTTTCTAATAATTTTCCAAGTCTTTTACAAGATGTACCTTCTCTTAGACCTTCACCTTTTCCAAGGATAACGATACCAACTGAAGACTCTTCTAAATTTGAAGCAAGACCTCTTTCACCATTTTCAAACTCAACTAGTTCCCCAGCCATAACATTTTTTAATCCGTAAACTTGAGCAATACCATCTGCATAAGAGATAATTTTACCTGTTTCATTTACATCTACACTTAATTCAAAGTTATCAATTCTTTCTTTTATTATAGAACTGATTTCATCAGCTTGAATTTTTGCACCCATTCAATTTCTCCTTTATAAGTTCTAAACTGCTTTTAAAATATGATCAATTAACTGTGATTTTAATCTATCTTTTGAAAAAGATATTTCAACCCCAAGTCCGTCAATATCTACTTTAATACCATCATAGTCACAAACATTTTGCGATAATGATAATTTAACATCAAATTTTTTACTAAATTGTTCTTCTATTGAAGATACATAATCGCTTGATAATTCCTGATTAGTATAAACAACACCTACATAACTATTATTATTTTTTGCAAGTTGAGCACTTAACTCTGCTGCAATATATGGTAATAAAGTTAATCTTCTTTTTTCACCTAAAATTTTAATAAAATTGCTTAAAGCATTATCTATACCATCAACAAACGAAGTTACTAAATTAACTTTTACAGTTGATGAAATTTCTGGTGAAGAAATAATAGAATTAAATTTTTCATCAGCAAATGCTGTTGAAATTTCATTTAACTTATCACTAATAGTATTTATAGTAAGGCTATCTCTACCATCAATTAAAGCTTTTACATATCTTTTTGCTACTAAATCTTTCATTACGCTACCTTCTTAAGAACAATATTTGCTAACTCACTTTGAGTTAATTGAATATTTTCAGAACTTAATAGCTCTTCAAGAACCTCAGTAACAACTTTTCTTTTAGCTTTTGATGTTTCTACTTTCATCATTTCATCTAAATTTTTATTTAGATTAGCGATATCTGCATCAACAGCAGTTGCAACTTTTTGTTTAACTGAATCAATATCAGCTTTTGCACCTTCAATAATTTCAGTAGCAAGTTTTTTTGCTTCTTCAAGTTTTTTTTGTGCATCTGAAACTTTATCTTGAGAAGCTTTTAAAGTCTCTTGAACTTTGTCAAGTTCTGCTTGAATAGATAAAGTTCTATTGGCAAAAAATGCTTTAATTTTATCAGCAAGTAAATACCATAAAATTCCAGCAAATATAATAAAGTTAACGGTTCTTTGTACTATATCAGTTTCTACCGCACCTTCGCTTGCAAATAATGCAACAGGAGCTAAAGCTAACCCAAGTAATAAAATTCTTTTCATATTCTCTAATCCCCTTATTAAATAGAGCTAAGCTTAGCTTTTAGGCTCTCATTAAATTGAGGCATTGAAGATACTAAAGAATCTCTTAGAGCTTTAGTCTCATCTTGTAAGTTTTTAGCAAACTCCGCAGATTTTGCTTCTAAATTAGATTTAGCACTTGCAAGTTTTGCATCAGCACTATCCTTTGCTTCCTTATAAGCTTGTTCTCTAATTGCAGCTGCTTCTTTTTTAGCTTTAGAAATGATTTCATTTGCTTCTGCTAATAAACCATCAACATCAGCACCATTTGATTTCGCATCTTCTAAATCTTTTTTTATAGAAGCTGTTCTATCATCCATGTGCTTTAATAATGGCTTGAAAAGACAACTGTTTAGTCTAGCAACAACTAAAAGAAAGATGATACCAGAGCTAAGCAATAATACAGGACTTATGTCTAACATTCATTCCTCCATATTTTTTACAGTTTAGTTTAACTAAAACTCAAATATTTTAGCAAAACTAAGTATAAAAATATATTAAATGAAAAAATTAGATTGTAAATTTTTAGATTTTGTTACAATTGTATATTAAAGTAACTAGATATTTTGTCGATTTCTTCTTGAGAATTAAATTCAATTTTAAAATAGTTTTTTTCTACTTTAACTTTCAGATTATTCTCTTGTAATTTCGTCATTAGATTTTTTAAAGGAGCTACGTTATAATCAACAGAACTCTTCTCTTTTTTAGGTTTATCGCTATTTTTTTCTTTCAATTCTTTAACTAATTTTTCTGTTTCTCTAACTGAAAGTTTTTGACCAACAATTGAATCAGCAACCATTTTTTGTTCATCAGAACTTAATCCAAGCATAACTTTTGCATGTCCTGCACTAATTTTGTCCGTTGCTAAAAATTGTTGTACATATGAGTTTAATTGTAACAGTCTTAATGTATTTGTAATAGAAGTTCTACTTTTAAACACTTTTTTTGATAGCTCTTCATGAGTAATGTTATGTTCATTTAGTAACTGTGCGTAACAGTATGCTAATTCAATAATATTTAAGTCATCTCTTTGAATATTTTCAATTAAAGCTAATTCTCTTAATTTTAATTCGTCAGCATCAACAATAATTGCTTTTATTTGATCAATTTTTGCAAGTTTATGAGCTCTTAATCTTCTCTCTCCTGCAATTAAAGTGTAACTATTATCTTCATTTTCTACTACAACTATTGGTTGCAATAATCCATGTTCTTTAATTGATTCACTTAATTCACTTAATTTTTCTTCATCAAATATTTTTCTTGGTTGATTAGGATTAGCTTTAATTAACGAAACATCTAGTTTTCTTACACCCGATTTATTATTTCCTGTTGAATTTTCATAAGCAGATTCAACTTCACCTAATAATTCCCCTAATCCTCTTCCTAATGCCATACTATATCCTATAAAATAAAATTATCCTGCAATTGCTCTTGCTAAATTTGTATAAGCTTTTGTTCCACTTGAATTTGTATCATAAAGCATAATTGGTTTACCAAAACTTGGACTTTCTGCTAATTTTACATTTCTTGGAATAACTACATATGAATTATCATCAACTTTAAATAATTTATTTTCAAAATGTTGTGCTAAATCTGCAAATACTTGTTTTGAAAGATTATTTTGTGCACTATACATTGTAGGTAAAAAACCTCTAATTTGTAAAGATTGATTTATTGTTTGTTTTACTAATTTTATAGTATTTAATAACTGTGCTAAACCTTCTAGTGCAAAAAACTCACATTGAATTGGAATTAATACTGATGATGATGCACTTAAAGTATTTATTGTGATTGGTCCAAGTGCTGGAGGCGAATCTATTATAATATAATCAAAATCTTTTTTTATTGGATCAATTTTTCTTTTTAATACTAATTCTCTCTCTTTAGTATTTTTATAGAACTCTTTTTCTATACCTACAAGTCCAATATTTGAAGGTGCAACTTTTAGATTCTCAATCTCTGAATCTAAAATAATTTCACTTAATTCTTTTGTTCCTAACATTACATGATAAATGTTATATTCATAAGTATCTCTATGAAATCCTAAAGATGTAGTTGCATTTGCTTGAGGATCTGCATCAATTAATAAGACTTTTTTACCTTCTAAGGCAAGTGCTGCGCTTAAGTTTACAGCTGTAGTAGTTTTACCTACTCCACCTTTTTGATTAGCTATTGAAATAATTTCTGTCATCTTAAACTAAATACCTTTTTATTGTTTACTTGAATTGAACCATCTTCATTTAATATCGCGTGTTCTAATGAAACTTTTTGATTATCTATGGTCGTTTGGAACTTTTTGCTAAGTTGAAATTCTATCTTAAAATCACTAAATATTTGCTTCCATGAAATCTTTTTTTCTAACTCTAAAAAATAATTTTGTAACAAATTATCTATATCTACTTTTATATCGAGTTTTCCAAAATCTTCTTCTACTTCTAACAAATTTAACCCTATTCCACAATAGACTAAATTCTTTGACATATTAGTAATTGTTCCACCAATTTTTTTATTATTAATATAAAAATCATTTGGCCATTTAATCCATACATTAGAACCTAAATTTTTTAAAATAGATTTTAATATATATGAAACATAAATGGAAATTGTTTGTAGAGGCAAATCCTCTGGTAGTTCATCTATTGAAATAACAAAAGAGAAAAAAAGGTTACCTTTTTTCCCAGTCCAAGAATTTCCACGACTTCCTATTCCATTTGTTTGATAATCAGTTACAATACATAATGGTTCAACATAACCATTAGTTTGAATATATTCTTTTAAATATGTGTGAGTTGAATTAACTTCATTTAATCTTATAATTTTCATTTTTCGATTATACATAATTAAAATAGAAGATTTTATTAATTATAATCTTTGCAAAAAAAGGTGTTAGTTTATTATGTTAGATCCCGTTTTACCTATTGCAATATATTTAGCTATAGGATATTTATTTAAAGTATTTTTGCATGATAATTCGAAACAATTAATAGAATTTATCATCTACTTTTCACTTCCCTCAATTGTTTTTTCAAAAATTTATCCTTTAATTCTTGACCAAAGAATTGTTGGATTAATTTTAATGTTTATGTGTTTTATTTTATTCAACCTAACATTAGCATATCTTGTAGGTAAATTAATGAGATTAAATAGAACATATTTTGCTACATTTATGATTATGGCAACATTTGGGAATACATCATTTATAGGATTTTCATATATAGATGCATTTTATGGACAAGATTATATTGTGTATGGACTAATTTATGATATTTTTGGTTCATTTCTACTTTTAGTTTCAGTTGGTATGTTTATTATTACGTGGGGAAATGGCAAAAAAAACAGTGTGAAATCTATTTCAAAATCAATTTTCTTATTCCCACCTGCAATTATGTTTTTTGTTACACTTGTTGCAAAAAATTTTGAAATACCAAACTTTTTATTGTTGACTACTCAAACACTTGGTTCAACTTTAGTGCCACTTGCTATGATTGCTATTGGTATGAAATTAGAACTAAAGAATATTTTTGCAAGATTACATATAGTTTCAGTTGCAATGATTTTAAAAATGATTGTTGTGCCAATAATTATATTAATTGGATTCAAATACTTCTATGGAATAGACCAAACTTGGGTAAAAGTAACTATAATTGAAGTTGCAATGCCACCTATGACTATGGCAACAGTTTTAGCTATAAAAGGTGGTTTAGATGAGAAAATTGCAATTAATTCTCTTGTATTAGGTGTTTTATTAAGTCTATTTACAATAACAATGTATACTACATATTTAGCGTAATTTTTTACGCTAGATTTATAGTAAAATATTCCCTACTTCAAGTCTTTGCCCTCTTATAAAATCAACTGAACTAATAGCTTTTTTTGAAGGAGCTTGTAAAGTTTTTATTTTTAAACTTCCTTTTTTACATCCAATAACAATAAAATCTTTAGAGATTTCTAAAATTTCTCCCTCTTTATTTATTGAATTTTCTTCAACTAATTCAATATCTTTTAATTTTAGCTCTGACTCTAAAAAAATACCTGGCCAATAAGAGTATGCTTTATATTTTAAATATAATTTTTTTGCATCTAAAAAATTTACTAAACCATCTTCTTTTTTAATTTTTTTGCAAAAACTAACTTCTGCTTCATTTTGTTTTATAGGTTTTATATTTTCAAAATTATCTAACGTAGTTATTGTTAAAGTTGCTGCAATAATTGATAATTTTTCAAAAGCTTCTGATACTTCCATAGTTGAAGTTATTTTTAAATATTGTAAACCTAAAATATCTCCACTATCAAGACCTTCTTCCATAAGCATTGATGTAACACCTGTAAAATAATCATCATTTAATAATGATTCTTGAATAGGACTAGCACCTCTATATTTTGGTAAAAGTGAGGCATGAAGGTTTATACAAGGGGCGATATCTAAAATCTCTTTTGGTAAAATCTGTCCATAAGCAGCAACTATTATAAAATCAGGTTTTAAATCTTCTATTTGTTTTTTAGCTTCTTCATTTCCTCTTAATTTAATAGGTTGAAAAATTGGAAGATTTAGATTTTCATCTAAACAATATTGTTTTATATGAGGAGGAGTCAAAACTTGTTTTCGCCCAACTGGTTTATCAGGTTGAGTAAATAATCCTATTACTTCATATTTGCTATTTATTAACTCTTTAAATATTGTCGTAGCATAATCTGGTGTTCCCATAAATAGAATTCTTTTACTCAAAAACTATCCTTTTTTATTTTTTTGTTTGGAAAATTGTTCCACTATTATGATTTCCATCAACTAAAAAATCATAAGCATTTTTTAAATCAAATCCAGATGTAAGATACATAGGAATTCCTCTTTGCATTAAAAAACTTGCAGCTTTAAGTTTTGTTACAATTCCACCTGTTGCAAATTCAGAATTTGCACTATGTTTCATTTCTAACTCTTCTTCTTTTATTTCATAAACATTTTTTTGTAAAACTGCATCTGAAAACTCTCTTGGATTTTTATTATAATATCCATCTATATCTGATAAAATTGCTAACATATCAGCTTTAAAATAATAAGCTACATGAGCAGCTAATTGGTCATTATCTCCAAAAACCAACTCATCAGTAGCAATTACATCATTTTCATTTATGATTGGAAGAATATTATTTTCAAGTAAAATTTCCATCACATTTTGTGCATTTTTTGATCTTTTTCTTGAATCAAAATCATCTGCAATAAAAAGCATTTGAGCACAAGTTATATTATGTTCTTTAAATCTTTTTTTATAATTTTTAAGTAATAAAGGTTGCCCAATCGCAGCTAATGCTTGTTTATTTGCAACTATCTTTTTATCAAGTTTTAAAGAAGTATATCCAGCACCAACAGCACCAGAAGATACTAAAATAACTTCAAGATTTTTTTCATTTTTTAATTTTGCGATTAAATTTACTAAATTGTTCATTCTCTCAAGAGCTAATTGACCATCTTGAGTTAAAACAGCAGTTCCAACTTTTATTACTAATCTTTTATTTGCAGGTAAAATTACATTATGTTCCATCATTTACCTTGTTCTAATAAATTATATAAAGCAAAGCCTAATTGTTTAATATTTAATTTCGTTAAAGAAGAGATTGGTAAAACAAAATATGGTTTAGTTTCATCAAATCTTGAATAAATTAAATCTTGAATATAGTAAGGATAATCAGCTTCAAATTTAAACTCATTTGAAGTAGTCACTTCTAAACCAATTTCATTAATAAACTTTTTAATATCACCTTCTAAATCTTCACCAAAATATCCATCAATTTTACTTAAAACTATTGCAAAATTTCTTTTTGATAACTCAGTAGAGAACTTAGCAACTTCTTGTTTTAAAACATTGTATTGGTCAATCATAGTTCTATAATTTGCAACATCAATTACAAAAAGTAGAGTTTTTGTTCTTTCTATATGTTTTAAAAACTCTAAACCTAAACCTCTTCCTTCACTTGCTCCATCAATAATTCCTGGAATATCAGCCATCACAAAAGAGTTATAATCACCAACTCCAACAACACCTAGTTTTGGAGTTAATGTTGTAAACTCATAATTTGCAATTTCAGGAGTTGCGTTTGATGTTACTGAAATTAAAGTTGATTTTCCTACGTTTGGATAACCAACAAGTCCAACATCTGCAATTAATTTTAACTCTAATCTAATTTTTCTAGTAGTTCCTGGAAGTCCTGGTTGAAAATATGTTGGTCTTTGATTTCTTGAATTTTTAAAGTGAACATTTCCTAATCCACCTTTTCCACCTTCTAAAAATAGAACTTTTTTCCCAACTTCTAATAAATCAAAAATAACTTCATTTGTCTCATCATCAATTACTTGAGTTCCTGGAGGTACAATTAAAACAAGTGCTTCACCTGACTTTCCTGTCATACTTCCACCTAAACCTTGTTTCCCATTTTCAGCTTTAAAGAATTTTCTTCCTTTGTAATTTGATAAAGTATCAGTATTGTTGTCTACTAAAAAATAAACATCTCCACCTCTTCCTCCATCTCCACCATCAGGTCCACCTTTAACAACAAATTTTTCTCGTCTAAAAGCTGCACATCCCTGTCCACCCTTTCCAGATGTAACTGAAAATCTAGCGCTATCTATAAACATAATAACTTTCCTTTTAATAAATAATTAAAAACTAAAAGTAAAATCTTATTTCACTGTTAACTTTTAATTAGTTATGTTGATTTTTAAATAAAAAAAGGGTGTAGGCAAAAGCCATACACCCTTTAAAGAAACTAAATTTGATTCAGAATTACGATGCTGCGTAAACTGAAACTTTTTTTCTTTTTTTATCTTTAATTTCAAATTTAACAACACCGTCAATTAAAGAATATATTGTATGATCTTTACCCATACCAACATTTTGACCTAAATGTACTTTAGTACCTCTTTGTCTAATGATAATATTTCCAGCTCTTACAACTTCACCACCAAATTTTTTAACACCAAGTCTTCTACCAGCTGAATCTCTATTATTCTGTGTACTTCCCTGACCTTTTTTGTGAGCCATAATTGTTCTCCTTAACTTTTGTTATGCTTATGCAGCGATTTTAGTAATTCTAATTTTTGTGAAGCTTTTTCTGAAACCTCTTTTTAATTTAGAATCTTTTCTTCTTCTTTTTTTGTAAATGATTACTTTTTTAGCTCTATTTACACCAGTACCATCTAATACTACAACTGCTTCAACTTTTGCGTTTGCAACTGCATCACCAGTTTTTAACTCACCGTTGTTTACAGCTAAAACATCAGTAATTTCTAAAGTTTCTTTAGCAGCTAAACCAGTATAATCTACGTCTAAGATATCTCCCTCAGAAACTTTATACTGTTTTCCACCACACTTGATAATTGCGTACATCTTTTTTCCTCTAATTCAATTCTATATGCATAAGTCGATACTCGTTCATATTAACTCTATTTTTCGAACCGGAATAGTATCTTAATTTAGTTTAAACTTTCTTTAAGTCTATTATTTTAATGGTAATCATTTGCTAATGCAATTGCATCAACCATAATTAGAGCATTTTTAGGTAACCCTTTTACTGAAATTGTTGTGCGAGCAGGTTTATGATCCCCAAATGCTTCTGCAAATAAAACATTAACTACACCAAAATCTTCAATATTTTCTAAATAAACTGATACTTTAACAACTTTTTCTAGTCCACTATCAGCATCTTCTAAAAGTGTTCTAAGATTTGACAATACTTGTCTTGTTTGAATTTTAATATCTCTTTCTATCATTGTACCATCTAAAGTTACTGGAACTTGTGCAGATGTATAAATCATACCATGTACTTTAACAGCAGGAGAATAAGGACCTATTGCTAAAGGTAAATTATCACTTTCAATAAATTTCATTGGATTTTCCTTAAGTTTAAATAACTTTTTGGAATTCTACAAAAAATAAACTACTAATAAAATAAATTTTGAAAATTAATTTTTATAGATTATAACTTACAAGTTTTCCTTGTTTTAATTGATAAATATTATCTTTAATTTTTCTAATTAAATTTGCTTTTTGTTTAAAATCCAGACTTTTATCATATGAAATTGCTGTTAATTTATTTGTATAAAATTTATATACTAATGTAAGAAGTTCTTGATTAAGTCTTTCATCATCATAATTTTCAAGTTTTTCATTTAAAATAATTGAATTTAAAGATGGATTTTCTATATCTGTTAAAACTAATTCAAATTCATTTCTATGAAATTCAAACATTGAAGCATCTACTATATCTAAAACAGCATCTAACCTTTTTGGTTTTTCAAGAATTGATTTTATAATACAAAGTTCTGCAATATCAATTTTTGATAAATTAACATCATTAATTCTTTGTTTATCTGAACTAATTTTTACTAAATTCTCTCTTACATTTAATTTTTGAGCTAGATATCTTTTATATTCATCTTGATTTAATAAACTTAAACTTTTTAAATAATCATTTGCTTCATTTAAAGCTTTTTGTTTTTGATTAGGTTCATTTATATCGTACTTTGAAATAATATAATCAATTGCATAAGGAATAAAAGGAATTGGATTTAAAAAAATATTATTTAATTCTTCAATTTTTTTACCTTTTACCATATCAGCAGGGTCTTGTCCATCACTAAAAATTACAACTCCACCTTCAAAATCACTTTGACTAAGCATTACTGAAGCTTTAAAAGCAGCTGCAAGTCCAGCTTTATCACCATCATATGCAAGTACTACTTTTGGTTCACCTCGTCTTAGAAGTGGTAAATGCTCAAGAGTAAGGGCAGTTCCAAGTGTTGCAACTGCTGTATTAAATCCTGCTTGATGAAGCATTATTACATCTAAGTAACCTTCACAAACAATTATTTGTTTATTTTTATAAATTTTCTCTTTTGCTAAATGATAACCATATAAAAGTCTTGATTTATTAAAAAGTTTAGTTTGAGGGGAATTTACATATTTTGCATTATGTCCAGTTATTGTTCTTCCACCAAAACCTACTAGTTTTCCATTTATTGAATAAATGGGAAAAGTAATTCTTTCTATAAATCTTGAATATAAACCATTTGTTCCAGTATCAATAACACCTAATTCTATGGCTTCTGTTAAATTAAAATGATTTGATTTTAAAAAATTTATTGTATCAAGAGAAACAGGAGCATATCCTATTTCAAATTTTTCTATAGAAAAATCAGAAATTCCTCTATCTTTTATATACTCTTTTGCTACAGAATTATTTACAAAAAGCTTTTGATAATATTTATTAACTTCTTCTAAGATTCTTATATCTTGTTTTTTTTCAGTTGTATTTTCATAATCCAATGTAAAATTATACATCGAAGCTAATTTTTCTATTGTTTCTGGATATGTTGTTTTTTCATATTCCATTACAAATTTTATAGAGTCACCACCTGCCCCACATCCAAAACAGTGATATATTTGTTTTGCTGGACTAACTACAAAAGATGGAGTACTTTCTCCATGAAAAGGACAACAAGCCTTAAAATTTGCTCCAGATTTTTTTAATTCTATAAATTGAGAAATTACATCTACAACATCAAGATGATTTTTTAAATTTTCTATTGACTCTTTTTTTATCATAAAAAGGATTATACTCTTTTATTCGTTTATATGAACTTTTATGTTAATATGCAACACTTTTTAAAACAATTAATAAAGGTTTTATCTGTGGATAATATAGTTTTAGAGTATAGAGACCCTCTACTTGGAATAATAATTATTGTTGCTCTAATTTTTATAATATCTTTTATAACATACTCTTACGGTATTTATAAAGAGAGAAATGCAAGAAAAGATTATAGAAAACTCTCTTTAAGATTTGAGCTTGGAAAATTAAAAGAAGAAGATTATGTACATTTATATAAAACTTATAATCTTCCTTTTGACTCTATTTTACTTTTAGCTTCATCTTTTTTACATAAAGGTGATTATAATAAAGCCATTTCTGTTTATTTGACTCTACTTGAACATGTAAATGATAGAGTAAAAAAAGAGGAGTTATTAGAACTTTTAGGAACAACTTACTTTAAAGGTGGTTTTTTACAAAGGTCAAAAGAGATATTTTTAAGAATTCTAAAATTCTCTCCACATAACAAAAATGCTTTAAAATATCTATTACTTGTAAGTGAAAAACTAAAAGACTTTAAAAAAGCAAAAGAGATTGCCTCTTGTTTAGAAGAGTTAGATATAGATATGAAAATCGATAAAATATATCTTGATGCTTTAATAATTTTAAATGATTCAATTTTATCATTTGAAAGAAGAACTGAACTTCTATATGAAATTTTTAAAGAACACAAAATCATTGAAAGAATATTTGTAAGTTTTCTAATTCAATTTAACAAACCATTTTTTTGGGAACATATAAAAGAGTTCGATTGTTCAAAATTTATTGATATTATGTGGTACTTAAACTTTGATGATATAGATTTTAATAAAGTTCTTGATAACTCTTTTTTATTGGAAGTTTATAACGCAAAAGGTCATTTAAAAAATTTAGAACATAGTCATGATTTTGATTTAGATATTTTGATGCTTATAAATAGACATGAACATAAAATTAATGCAACATTAGATTTTGAATTTATTTGTAGTTCATGTAAACACTCTCATCCTGTTTTTGATACAAGATGTCCACATTGTCATAATATACTAACATTTAATGTAAAACATCATTTAACAAAATCTTTTTATGAACCATATCAATCTTTACAATAAAAAAAGATTTAAAATAAAAAAATAACAATATATAACATAATAAAAGATGTGCTATACTTCCATAAATTTTAACAAAGGACACAAATGAGTGATTATTCGAAATTGGAAAAGTGTTTGGATTATCAGTTTAAAAATAAAAATCTGATAATCGAAGCACTTACCCATAAAAGTTACAAAAAACCTTACAATAATGAACGTTTAGAGTTTTTAGGTGATGCTGTTTTAAATCTAATTGTTGGAGAATATTTATATTTAAAATTCCCAAAATCAAATGAAGGTGAATTATCTAAGATTAGAGCTTCTTTAGTAAATGAAACAGGTTTTACAAGACTTGCAAATGAAATAAGATTAGGTGATTATATTTTTATTTCAACAGCTGAAGAAAGAAACAAAGGAAGAACAAAAGCTTCTATTTTATCAGATGCCTTTGAAGCAATTATGGGTGCAATTTATTTAGAATCAGGACTTAATACTTTAAAACCTATTATTTTAAGATTATTAGAAAAATCTTATGACAAAATTAATCTTGATGTATTATTTAGTGATTATAAAACAGCTCTTCAAGAGATAACTCAAGCTAAATTTGCTTCAATTCCAGAATATAAAATCGAAGGTTCTTATGGACCAGACCACAAAAAAGAGTTTGAAGTATCAATTTGGATTGATGGAACAAATTATGGTTATGCAAGTGGGAAAAGTAAAAAACTAGCTCAACAAGCAGCAGCAAAAATTGCTATAGAAAAACTAAAAGGAGAATAACCAATATGAATACATTTGGTCATAGATTTAGGTTTACAACTTTTGGTGAATCTCATGGAAAAGCTCTTGGATGTATTGTTGATGGAGTTCCAGCTGGAATAAAAATAGATGAAGAGTTTATCCAAAGCGAAATGGATAGAAGAAAACCTGGTCAAAATAAATTTGCAACAGCTAGAAAAGAAGGTGATGTTGTAGAAATTTTAAGTGGTGTTTTTGAAGGAATAACAACTGGAACTCCAATCTCTATGGTAATTTTTAATGAAAATCAAAAAAGTAGTGATTATTCAAATGTAAAAGATTTATTCCGTCCAGGACATGCTGATTTTACATATTTTAATAAATATGGAACAAGAGATTATAGAGGTGGAGGAAGAAGTAGTGCTAGAGAAACAGCTGCTAGAGTTGCTGCTGGTGCTATTGCTAAACTTTTATTAAAAGAATTAAATATAGATATCAAAAGTGGAATTTGTGAAATAGATGGAATTCAAGCTTCAACATTTGATTTTGAGAATGTTTCTAATTCTGAAATATTTGCTTTAGATAAAAATGTTGAAGAAGCTCAAAAAAATGCTATTTTAGAAGCTAAAAATTCACATAATAGTGTTGGTGGAGTTGCACTTATAAATGTAACAAATCCTCCTATTGGTCTTGGTGAACCACTTTATTTTAAACTAGATTCTCAAATAGCAAATGCAATGATGGGAATAAATGCTGTAAAAGCTGTTGAAATTGGAGATGGAGCACTTTCTTCAAGAGTAAAAGGTTATGATAATAATGACCAAATAAGAAAATCTGGATTTAAAACAAATCATAGTGGTGGAATTCTTGGTGGTATTTCAAATGGCGATGATATAAATGTAAAAGTTTATTTCAAAGCAACTCCATCAATTTTTATAGAACAAGAAACAATTGATATTTATGATAATGAAGTAGAATGTAAACTAAAAGGAAGACATGACCCTTGTGTTGCTGTACGTGGAAGTGTTGTTGCTGAATCTATGATGGCGTTAGTTCTTGCAGATATGGTATTACTTAATA
Source organism: Arcobacter ellisii (assembly GCF_003544915.1). NCBI lineage: Bacteria > Pseudomonadati > Campylobacterota > Epsilonproteobacteria > Campylobacterales > Arcobacteraceae > Arcobacter > Arcobacter ellisii. The sequence goes on from NZ_CP032097.1 coordinate 1,958,555, forward strand.
TGTCATCAAAAATGGAAAATGTTAAAAAAGTTTACAATAAATAAAATTCTTTTTCTTATTATTCTTTCTTCAAATTTATTAGCAAATGATGCTAATAAATTTGTTCAAGCTTATCCTGATTTTATAAAAGAAGTTTCAAATAACCACTTAATTTGGAATGATAATGAGAAAATGATTTTCGATGATAAAATTGAAAATAAAACTTTTCAAGAAAAACTAAATAATCCTTCATTAAAAAATCAACTAGATATTCCATATATAAAACTATCTGAAAATAAAGATTATATACCTTCAAAAAATGAAGATGCTGGAAGAATAAGATATGAACCATTTTTTAAAAAAATGTATGGTTCAAATCAAAAAGAAGTAAAACAAAATCTTGTAAAAATTATATGGTTACCCAAAAGCTCTAAAAAAGTATTATGGGTTAATAAAATAAATGACATAGATAAAAAATTAGAATCTATATCAAATGAAATAGAACAACTTCCAAATAATATAAAATCTTTTGCCCAATATCCAAGTGGAGCTTTTAATTGGCGAAAGATTAGTGAAACAAACAGATTAAGTGTTCATAGTTTTGGAATTGCAATTGATTTGAATGTTAAAGATTCACATTACTGGCTTTGGGATAAAGGCAAAAAAGATTTTACTTATAAAAATAAAATACCTTTGGAAATTGTAGAAATTTTTGAAAAATATGGATTTATTTGGGGAGGGAGATGGTATCATTATGACACCATGCATTTTGAATATCGTCCAGAACTTCTTAATTAAAGAAGCATTTAATTTCTTTTGATTATAATTTCAACATAAAAGCAACTCTTTGGTCAAGGGTTGCTTTTTTTATTTATCTTCTTTTTAACTCAAATTTTAACTCTTCAAGTCTTGCAATTCTATCTTCAGTTGTTGGATGAGTTCTAAATAAATTTCCAATATTTGATTTTAAACCTGAAAATGGATTTATAATAAACATATGAGCTGTTTGTTCAGTTGCATTATGTATTTGATGTCCACTTCTTGCATAATTTTCAAGTTTTGCTAAAGCACTTTGAAGACCAGCTGGATTTCCTGTCATTCTAGCAGCTCCTTCATCAGCCATAAACTCTCTACTTCTACTAACTGTCATTTGAATAATTGAAGCTGCTATTGGAAGTAAAATTGCCATAACTATCATCATAATTGGATTTGAGCTTTGTCTATCGTTACTATTAGTAAACATTGCACCAAATTGCATCATATTTGCAATCATTGCAATTGCTCCTGCAAAAACTGCTGCAATTGTTCCAATTAAAATATCATAATGTTTTATATGTGATAATTCATGGGCAATTACACCTTCTAATTCTTCTTCATTTAACATCTCATATAATCCCATAGTAACAGCAACAGCAGCATGTTCATGGTTTCTTCCTGTTGCAAAAGCATTTGGAGTATGATCAGGTATTAAATAAACTTTTGGCATAGGAAGCCCAGCTTTTTGTGTTAATCTTTGTGTAATTCTATAAACTGGATGTCTAACATCTTCTAAAGGTGTAGCATCATAATGTTTTAGCACTTGTTGGTCTGAATAATAATAAGCATAAAAATTCATACCACCAGCTATTAAAAATGCTATTAACATTCCATTTGTTCCACCAAATGAATAACCAATAAATACGAATAATACGGTTAGAAATGTAAGTAGAAAAACTGTTTTTATTTGCTCCATTTTATTCTCCTAAATTTTTTGTGATTTTAGCTAATATTAGTTAATAAAAATTAAACTAAATATTATTTAAAATTGACTCTTTTTTATAGGGTACTTTAGCACTTGGAGTCACTTTAGAAGTATTTTCAAGATGCACATCTTGGTCATCAAAAAAGATATCTGCACCAAAAGCTTTTACTACTTCATATTTGTCCACTCCTCCTAAAAAGAAAGCTTCATCAAGTCTTACTCCCCATTGAGAAAGGGTTCTTATTACCCTTTCATGTGCAGGAGAATTTCTAGCTGTTATAAGTGCCGTTCTAATTGGAGTTTGTTCTTCATGATATTTTGCTTGAATATTTGAAATAACTCTTAATAATTGTGCAAAAGGACCACTTTTCATAGGATTTGAGGCATTTTGTTTTTCATATTCTAAAAATGCATTTAATCCTTGTGTTTTATAAATAATTTCTGATTCTTCTGAAAATAAAACCGCATCACCATCAAAAGCAATTTTTACTTGAGTTGAAAATTCATCTTCATCATTTTCATAAGGTAAAATTCTAGCTGCTGCTATTCCTTCATTTATTGCTTCTTGAACATCTTGTTCATTTGCTGAAAGAAATAAATCAACTTTAAATGGTTTTAAATATTTTGAAATATCACTTCCGCCACTCCAAGCTGACCTTGCAATATCAAGTTTATATTTTTCTATAGATTTTGTAATTCTTAAACTTGTTGCAGAATTATTCCTTGACATAATAATAACTTCTACTTGTTTATCATCAGGAAAATCTTCATTGATTCTCAATAGGTTTTTAACTAATCTAAAACCTGTTCCTTTTTTTGGTAATACATCTTCATTTTCAATTTGATATTTATAATATTCATCTAAACCTTTTTCTTCAAATATTTTATTTTCATCTTCTAAATTAAATAAAGCTCTTGATGAAATGGCTATTACTAATTTTTTGTTTAAATCATATCCCAAAATAGTATCCTTAATTTTTTTTATTATACAAATTTGTAGCTATAATATCTATATATTAGATTTTTTATAAGAAAAAAAGCTTAAATTATTTACAATCAAACATTATTTTTAAATCAAGAGTAGGTATATGAAAAAACTTTATATTGTACGACATACAAAAAAAGAGGATGAAGACTTAAATCAAGATGATTATGATAGAGAATTATCAGAAGATGGAAAAACTGAAGCAAAAAATATTGCTGAGAATTTTGCAAAAAAAAATCCTCAAATTGATTTAATAGTAGCTAGTCCAGCAAAAAGAACAAGAGATACAGCAGAAATATTTGCAAAAGCATTAAACTATAAAAAAACTATCATGTTAAATGAAGTTTTATATATGGCATTTGTAACTGAGTTACTTGAAACTATCTCTTATACATTTGATACTGTTGATTCTATGTTATTAGTAGGTCATAATCCATCATTAACTGCTTTAGCTGTAACATTAGTTGGCTTTAAAGAGAAGTTTGAAATGGGTGGAATTATGGAAATAAATTTTGATTGTGATAGTTGGATTGAAATTTCAAAAGAGAATGCTATTTTAGTAAACTACGAAAAACCTCTATAAATAACAAAATCTTTTTTTGATTTTGTTATTTAGTCTAAATTTTTATTTAAAAGAACTAAAGAAGCTAATTTTGTTAGTTCTGTAATTTTTTCTTTATTTAACTCTTCATCACCTAAAACTGAAGAAAAAATTTCAGTAAAATTTTGTCTTGCCCAAGTTCTAAGTTCTGTTGCATTCATAAATTTATTAGTTGAGATTACTTTTCCTTTTTGATTAGTAACTGTAACTTTTGCTGTATCATTATTTTCAAAATTACCTTTAATTCCATCATTATTTGAAATTTGATAAGTAACTTTTGCTTGATAAATTTTCCCTTTAACAACACTTCCATCATCAATTACTTTTCTTGGAAATCCACTCTCTTTAAAAAAACCATCCCATTGGTCTGCAAATAATAGTGAAAAACTAAACATCATAAAAACAATAATTTGTTTCATTTTAACCTCTAAAATATTTCTATTTACCTAAACAAAATTCACCAAACATAACATCTAACATCTCATCATTTTCATAAGGTCTTGTAATTGATGAAATATTTTCCAATGCTTCTGTTATAAAGTGGGCAAAAAACTCTAATTCGCCACTAGATAATGGCTCTTTTGATAAATTGATATTATACAATGTATTTTCAACTGAAGATACTTGTCGTTTTGAAATTAATGTCATCTCATCACCAAAAGTATTTGAATCTAAAATCTGTTCAACTCTTTTAATAAGTGGATTTATATCCTCTTTTGTTGAAAGTTCAATAAAATTATTTAAAATTGATTTATCAAACAAATTGTCTAAATCAGATTTATTTAAAACTTTGATTATCTCTTTATTTGAATTTTCATTTATTAATTCTAAAATTTTTTTATCTTCATCATCACAATTTTTACTATTATCAAAAAGTGCAATTACAATATCTGCTTCATTTAAAGTCTCTATTGATTTTTCAATTCCAATTTTTTCAATAACATCACTAGCATTTCTAATACCAGCTGTATCAACTATTTTAATTATATGCGTTCCAATTTTTACAGACTCTTCAATAGTATCTCTAGTTGTTCCTGCAATATCAGAAATAATTGCTCTATCATAGTTTAAAAGTTTATTTAAAAGTGAAGATTTTCCAACATTTGGTTTTCCAATAATTGCAACTTTAAAACCTTCAATCATTCCTTCTCTTCTTCTACTAGCTTCTAATGTATTTGATAATTTTAAAGTAATTTTTTGAAGTTTATTCTCTATTTGTTCATAAATATCAGTAGGTAAATCTTCTTCTGCATAATCAATAGAAACTTCTGTATAAGCTAACATAAAAAGTAAATCTTCTCTTATTTCATTTACGAAATTTGTTAATTCACCTTTTAATTGACGTGCAAGTAATTTAACCGCATCAGCACTTCTTGCTTCAATAATTTTTGATATAGCTTCTGCTTTACTTAAATCTATTTTATTATTAAAAAAAGCTCTTTTTGAAAATTCTCCAGGATTTGCTAATCTTGCACCAGATTTTAAAACTTCATCAACTATCATATTTGCAATTGCAACTCCACCATGACATTGAAACTCAACAACATCTTCTCCAGTAAAAGAAAATGGTGCTTTAAAATATAAAACTAAAGCTTCATCAATAATTTCATTATTTGTATCATAAAGATATGAAAGTGTTGCTAATCGTGGTTGGAAAGTTGTTTTTTTTGAAATTTTAGAAGCGATTGCAAGAGCATTTGCTCCTGAAATCCTTACAATTGAAATAGAACCTATTCCATTTGCTGTTGCTATTGCAACAATTGTAGCATCATCAAACAAGATTAAATTTCTCTTGCTCTGTACTCATTTACAAGTACGTATTTATCACCTCTAACATTTGTTTTTACTGCAACATATTTGTCAGGGAACTCTTCTCTTAATCTTTTTAAAGCAATGTGAACTAAAATACCATCAAGTGGTTTAGTTTTAAAAGTACCTTTTTCTTTGATTATTTCAATAATTGGCTCTAAATAAGCATGAATTGCATCTTCTTGATTTTTTAAAAATTCTGCAACTTCTAATCTTAACATTAGACCATATTTTTCATTTATCCAATTAAATAAGATATAAGATAAAGCTTTATATCTATAACCTTCTTTTCCAATTAAAAGTGCTGAATCTTCACCTAAAAACTCTATGTATAAAGTCTCTTCATCATAAAACTCAACATTAATATCTTCAATTTTGTAACATGTATTATCAAATAAAAGATTTATTCCCTCTTTTACTTCTTCTAATATTTTTTCTTTATCTTTTTTAATTACAATTTTTGACATTTCTGTTTGAGAATTTTCTTCATTATAAAAATTGTCAAAAATTTTATCTTTTGATTCAACTTTTGGAACTTTAGATAAAGGCTCTTTTTTCTCAGATGGAGTAGCAGGAACTTCTTTATTTGAATTTTCTATTCTTTGAGAAATTTCTTCTATTTTTACATCTTTATTTTTAAAAGTTTTTGTTTCTTGTACATAAGTTTTACAACTATTTTTAAAACATGCTTGAATAATCGCATTCTTTTTTCCAAAACCAAGGAATCCCTTACTTGGTTGTTGGATAACTTCAATTTCTAATTCTGTAATAGAACAGTTAAAATCTGCTGTTGCTAATTCATAAACTTTTTCTAAACAATTTGCTTCAAACTTTTTCATGAGTTTTCCTATGCTTTTTCAGCTCTTTTTCTTTCAAATACGCTATTAATATAGTATTGTTGACCAATTGTAAATAGATTATTTATAAACCAATATAACGTAAGTCCTGCTGGGAACCACAAGAAGAAGAATGTGAAAATAACTGGTAAAAATTGGAATATTTTCTTTTGCATTTCATCTTGCATTGTATTTGGTGTAATTTTTTGTTGTAAATACATTGTTACACCCATTAAAATTGGTAAAACAAAATAAGGATCCATTTCAGCTAAATCGTGAATCCAGAATATCCATTCTGCACCTTTTAATTCGATTGCATTTAATAAAACCCTATAAATAGCAAAGAATACTGGAATTTGTAAAAGTAATGGTAAACATCCACCCATTGGGTTTGCACCATGTTTTTTGTAAAGTTCCATCATATGCATTGATTGTTTTTGTTTATCATCCTTATATTTAGTTTGAATTTCTTTCATTTTAGGTGCTAAATCTTTTAATTTTTGCATAGACACCATACCTTTATATGATAAAGGATATAAAACTAATTTAATTAAAATTGTAAGAATTACAATTGTCCATCCCCAGTTACCAACATAACCTTGAATAAATTGTAATAATATAAACATAGGTTTTGCTATAAAAGTAAACCAACCATAATCAATTACATCAATTAATTCAGGATTTAAGCTTTCTAAATCTCTATGATTTTTTGGTCCAATATATCCAGAAAATGAAATATTATTAGAACCATGAACAAATGCTTGAGGATTTGAAGAAGAATCAGGCATTAAACTTAAAGTTAATGATTTTTCAAAGTTATAGATTACTGTTGCATAATATCTATCAAAATTTGATATAAATTTTGTACCTACAATTGTTTCATTTTTATCTAAATCACCATCTTCAATAGTTTTTAATGTACTATCATTTAATTTAGCAATAAAACCATGAACCGCATACATATCAGCTAAAACATTTGGTCTAAATCCATTTGTAATAAAAAATTGTTTATCATTTGTAGTACTTACACTTAAATCATAATGTCCATCAGGATAGATAGTAAATTTTTTAGTTAATACTGTATCGCCTAAATTTTGAGTTAAAACTAACTCTTGTGCACTTGTAGATGCATCAACATTTGATGAACTTGCAACTACACTAACTTTAAATGCTTCTGTATTTATATTTGTATCAGCAAATCTAACTTCTAAAGGTCTTAACTGATTTGATTCAAATAATTTTATTTGATTTCCATTTTCATCTTTATATTTTTCTTCAAGTAGAGTTACTTGTGCCACTCTTCCTAAAGTATCAATTTCAATAATACTTTTTGCTGTTTTAATAACTGAAACAATTTGATTGTTTGCAATTGCTTTAGAAGATAATGCCTCAACTGATTTAGACATATCAACTGGATTTCCATTTACATCTGTTGCAACCATTTGAGTTGCAGCTGTATTTACATCAGGTGCAGCATTTTGTTTTTGTGCTTGCTCTTGTTTTGCTTTTTCAGCTTTGGCTTCTTGCTGTGGTTTTAAAACTAAAAACTCATATGCTATAAAAAATACAAAAACAACCAATGTCATAATTAACATTCGTTTTTGCATACCATTATTTTGATTCATGTTGTTCATTCTTCTTTTTCCACTCCCGATTTTTTACTACTAAATACTTTCCATTTTTCAATGGTATATACCAATATATTATTTTGATTTTTTTATAATTGATATTCTGATTTGCTCTCAACTTTACTATTGGATAATCAAATCCACCCTCAAAAAGTTGATTACATTTTAATATGCGCAATATTGTAAAATAAAACGCCTTAAAAAAAGTATTATTATCCAACTGCCATAGTGCATATTGGGAACAAGTTGGATAATATCTACATGATCCAAAAGATAAAACTGTTAAATATTTTTGATAAAATTTTATCAAATATTTAAAAATAAATTTCATTTTAAAACTTCTAATCTTTTTAATGCAAAGTCAAAATCTTTTTTTAATTCTAAATAATTTTTTTCATGTAAGGTAATTTTTGCAACAAATATATAGTTACCAACTAATAATTGTTTTTCATATGAAGCAAATAAAGCACGCATTCTTCGTCTTGCTTTATTTCTATTTACTGCATTCCCAACTTTTTTTGAAGTAACAAAAGCAGCTTTTAATGTAGGGCTAGAACTAAAAAAAGCGACAAAGCTGGCAGTGTGCCATCTTTTGCCGCTTTTATATAGTCTGTTAAAGTCTTTTGGACTATTAAGTCTGTGGTCTTTGCTTAAACAGCTAATCTTTTTCTACCTTTAGCTCTTCTAGCATTAATTACTTTTCTACCATTTTTAGTAGCCATTCTTACTCTGAACCCGTGAGTTCTTTTTCTAGGAGTATTATGTGGTTGATACGTTCTTTTCATCTTAGATTTCCTCTATATTCACTAAATAAGTTGTGGATTATAGTTAAATTTTACTTAAATATTGTTTAGGCAATATTAACAACTACCTCATCATTTTGAACATCAAACTCTATACTACTTCCCTCACCTATTTTATCTTCTAAAATTAAATCAGCAAGTTTATCTTCAACTATCTCATAAATTGCACGTTTTAACGGTCTTGCACCATAAACTGGGTCAAATCCAATTTTTGCAATATACTCTTTTGCATTTTGTGTTAAAGAAATTTTTATATCTTTTTCTTCAACTTTTTTCTTAATATTATTAAATAAAATATCTACAATATTTGTAATAGCACTTAAATTTAATTGCTCAAAAATAACAATATCATCTAATCTATTTAGAAATTCTGGTCTAAAATGCATTTTTAATTCATCTAAAACAGCTTTTCTTCTCTCTTCTTTATCAGAAATCTCAATTATTCTTGCACTTCCAATATTTGAAGTTAGAATAATAATTGTATTTTTAAAATCAACTGTAACACCTTTATTATCAGTTAATCTTCCATCATCTAACACTTGTAATAAAATATTAAACACATCAGGATGAGCTTTTTCAACTTCATCAAATAAAATAACACTATATGGTTTTCTTCTAACAGCTTCTGTTAATTGACCACCCTCTTCATATCCAACATAACCAGGAGCTGCTCCAACAAGTCTTGAAACCGCGTGTTTTTCCATATATTCACTCATATCAAATCTTATAAGCGATTTTGCATCATCAAACAAAAATTTTGCTAAAGTTTTTGCACTCTCTGTTTTTCCAACTCCAGTTGGTCCAAGGAATAAAAAACTTCCTATTGGTCTTGAAGTTTCACTTAATCCTGCTTTATTTCTTTTTATTGCTCTACTAATAGCTTTAATTGCCTCATCTTGTCCAATAACATCTTGTTTTAAAACCTCTTCAACTTTTAAAACTTTTTGTTTTTCACTATCCATCATTTTATTAACTGGAATTCCTGTCCATCTTGAAACGATAGATGCTATTGCTTCTTCATCAACACTATTTCTTAAAAGTGTTCCCTCTTTTTGCATTTGTTCCCATTTTTGAGCATTTTCTTTTATTTTTGCTTCAAGTGCTGGGATTTCTCCATACTCTATTTTTGCTGCTTCTTCAAATTTTGATTCACGTTTTGCAATATTTGCTTTTGTTTTAAGTTCATCAATTTTTACTTTTAATTCACTTGTTGCATTAAATGTTTGTTTTTCATTTTCAAATCTAGCTTCTAAATTTTGTTTTTCTTCATTTTTATTTGCTAACTCTTTTTCTATTTGTGCAACTCTTTCTTCATTCTTTTTATTTTTTTCCATTTTAAGAGCTTCTTTTTCAACATTTAATGTTTGAATCTCTCTTTTTATAGTTGAAAGTGCAGTTGGTTCTGACTCAATTTGCATTTTAAGTTCAGCTGCTGCTTCATCTATTAAATCTATTGCTTTATCAGGTAAAAATCTATCAGTAATATATCTATTTGATAATTTTGCAGCTGCAACTAAAGCACTATCATTTATTGTTACATTATGATGAGTTTCAAGTTTTTCTTTTATACCTCTTAAAATTTGTAAAGCTTCATTTACCGTTGGTTCATCAACTTTAACTGGTTGAAATCTTCTTTGCATTGCTGCATCTTTTTCAAAATATTTTCTATACTCTTTTAATGTTGTTGCACCAATTGTATGTAATTCACCTCTTGCAAGACTTGGTTTTAAAATATTTGCAGCATCCATACTTCCTTCACTAGCACCTGCTCCAATTATTGTATGAATTTCATCAATAAATAAAATTATATTTCCAGCTTTTTTAACCTCATCAATAACAGATTTTAATCTATCTTCAAACTCTCCTCGATATTTTGCACCTGCAATTAATGCACTCATATCAAGGCTTACTACTCTTTTGTTAAGTAAAGATGTAGGTACATCTTTATTTACTATTCTTTGAGCAAGTCCTTCAGCAATTGCAGTTTTACCAGTTCCTGGTTCTCCAAGTAAAATTGGATTGTTTTTTGTTTTTCTAATTAAAATTTGCATCATTCTATTGATTTGTTCATCTCTTCCAATAACTGGATCAAGTTCACCATCAATAGCTCTTTTATTCAAATCTATTCCATATTTATTTAAAGCTTCTAAATTATCATCTGCACTATTACTTTCAATAGTTTTTCCAGCTCTCATTGCTTCAAGCTCTTTTTTTGCTTCTCTTAAATCTATATATTTACCTAAAACTTCTTTCATAATTGGTAAATCAAAATTCGATATAAGCCAAGTATCAATAGCTATAAATTTATCTCCATTACTAGCCATTTGACCTTCTGCTTTTTGTAAACTTGCAAGTAGATTTCTTGATAATTTTATATTCTCTTTTGTTACACTACTTACACTTGGTAATTTTTGTGCATTTGATTTAGCTTCAAGTTCAATAGCTGCTTTATTAACATTCATTTTATTTAATAATTGATTTAATACTGAATTTGTGTTTGTTAGTAAAGCCCAAAGTAGATGTATAACTTCCACTTCTTGATTTTTATTATGTAGAGCAAGTGCAACACTTGAATCTATTGTTTCATGCATTTGATTTGTCATTTTTTCAAAAATATTATTACTCATTTAGCACTCCTATTATTTAATTGCTAATAAAATTATAGCACTTGAGTCATATTATGTCAAGTTAAATATGAAAATCTAATATCACTTTTTCATTAATTGGAATTTCTAAGGTAACTAAACAACCTTTGTATTTGTTTTCATTATTTAGAAAATCTATATTTTTCATAAAAATTTTACCTTTCATATGCTCAACAATAATTTGATGTGACATATATAGTCCTATTCCTGTTCCTTGAGATTGATGTTTTGTTGTAAAATATGGTTCAAAAACTTTTGAAATAATTGACTCTTCAATACCACCTCCATTATCAGATATTTCTATAAAACAATTTTCATTTTTTTTGTATGTTTTAATATTTACAAATCTCTCATCAATTTCTGTATTAATTAATGCATCTTTTGAATTATTCAAAATATTGATTATTACTTGTAAAAACTCATTTGGATATGCATTTATTTTCAAATCATCTTCATAATTTGCACTAATTTTTATATTATGATTATCCAAACTTGATTTTAAAAGTTTTAAAACTTTTTCTATACTCTCATTTACACAAAAATCTTCAAGTTTTTTATCTGCTTTAAAATAATTTCTAAAATCATCTATTGTTTTTGAAAGATATTGAGTATTTTCAACAATTAAATCAAGAGCTTCATTTAATCTTTCTTGACTAATTTCTCCATACTCTTTTTCAAGTTTTATACCACTTGCACAAGTGCTTATTAAACTCAAAGGTTGTCTCCATTGATGAGCAATATTTCCTATCATTTCTCCCATTGCAGCCATCTTTGACTGATTTGCGAGTAATCTATCTTTATCTTTTATTTCTGTAATATCAATCAATGTTGATAATTTAAGAGTTTTCCCATTCAAATGAATAAATTTCCCTTGTCCTAAACAGGTAAATTTTTGATTTTTTATAATCACATCAAATTCATAAGGAGTTGTATCTTTTTTATAATTTTTAATCAATAACTCTTTATAACTTTCATCAACAAAATCTAAAAGATTTTTGCCTATTAACTCTTCTTTATTTTTTAAATGAAAAAATTTTATTGCTACATTATTAGCATCAACACAAATTCCTCTATCATGAATTACCATAATTTCCATTGTTGAATTAAATAAAACTTTAAAGCTATTTAATGAAGATTCTAAAGACTCTTCTCGTCTATCTATTTCAATTTTCATTTTATTAAAACTATTTAACAAAATATTAAACTCACTATAATACGAGGTATTTACAGAAATATCATAATTCCCATTTGTAATATTTATAGCTGTTCTTTGTAACTCATCAAAAGACTTAAATACCCTTTTTGAAATTCTAAGTGACAAAAATATTGCTAAAGAAATAAATAAAATCATTCCTAAAAACATTGAAAGAATCATTCCATTTAAAGATTTCAAAATAGAATCATAACTTTCACTAACCACAATCTTCCAACTTGTTTTTTCGATTGTTGTGTAAGTTCCATATAAATTTTCATCAACAATATTAGAATAATATATAGCAAAATTATAAGGTAAATGTTTGTTGATTAATTTTGAAAATACTTCATTTCTATTTTCATTAAATCTTTGTAATACCAAATCTGGATTATTTGGATTTAATATTAATGTTCCATTTTTATCAAATATTTTAGTCATATGAATATTACTTTGTGTTTTAAATCTTGATATAAACTCTGCGATTTCAGTTAATCTTATCATTAAGACCACAACTTTATTATCAATCCTAAAACTATATGATAGGGATGCTTCGTCATCAATTGTAAATAAAAAAACATTTGACCAATAATCATTTTTATCTTTATTCAATTTTGAATAATACTCCTGATTTGAATAATCAAATCCTTTATAAATATTCAAATTTGTTAAAGCATAAAAATCTTCTATAATCCCATTTTCATCTAAAACTAAAATTGCAGAAATATTTTTATTTGTATTAACTATACTTTTCAAAAGCATAGTATTTGTATCTTTATAATTATTTTTTAGATAAATTGATAAATCATATATTTTTGATAAATATTTGTTTACTTCTGATTCAATATGATATAAAATTTGCTTTTGATTATGCTCAACAATTGTTAATTTTGAAAAATAAAAATTTACCATTGAGGCACAACTTATAAATATCGTTATAAAAATTGAAAATGATATTAGTATATTTAATATATCTTTTTTTAGACTTTTTTCATTTTTCATTTTATTTTCTCAAATTTACCATTTACGACTTTAAAGGTATTAAAATCTCTAACAACATCACCAAATTCATCAAAAACTATTTTATTTTGAAGTCCTTGAAACTCTTTTTTTATCAAAATATTTTTCTTAAGTTCAGTCTCTTTTCCTATTTTTAAAAGTTCAATAATTATTTTTGCTAATTCGTAACCTTTTGCAGCGTACATTGAAGGGAAAATATTATATTTATTTTGGAAATTTTCAACAAATTTTAAAAATCTTTCATTTTTAGAATCTACATCATAATCTATGTTAAAAATAATTCCTTCACTATATTTTCCACTATTTTCAATAAATGTTGAAGTCATTGCCCACTCAGAAGAAGCAATTTGAGTTGAAATACCATTTATTCTTAAATATTGAACAACTCTTGCTCCATCAACTGAATTTGCACAAATTAGTAATAAATCAGGATTTTTTTCTTTTATATCTTCTACTAAAAATTCTAAATCTTCAGTTGTTGCATATTGAATAAATTTTTCTTGACTCTTTTTATAAAAAGTTTTTTCAAAATTTTCTAAGTAATCTTTTGTATAAGTTATATTTTGAGGATCATAAATTCCATAAATTTTTTTGAAACCTAAATCATTTATATAAGTTGCAAAACCAGAAAATCTTTGTTCATTATTTGCGACATGAACCCTAAAAAATTGGTCATCTATGCCAGAAAATTCATTACTTGCAGAAGCAGCTGAAATCAAAAACATATCAGGGTGTTGATTTATAATAGACATAGAAATTTTAGTCATACTACTTGTAACATTTCCTATGACTATTTTTATTCCTTGGTCTATAAAATCATTAACTATTTTTTTGTTTAATTCAATATCTTTTTTATCATCTTTGAAAATAAGTTCAATCTTTTTACCATTTATTCTATAATTTTCTTCTTCAAAAGCTAAAACTATCCCGTTCATCATTGCATTTCCCAAAACTGAATATTTTGCAGTTAATGCTCCTACAAACCCTATTTTTATAACTTCTTCTTTTTTGTAAAAGAAAATATAAAATGTTGTAAAAAAAATAAGAAGTAAAATTGTGATTAAAACAAAGCTTTTTTTCATCTTATTTCCAACTAATAATATTTAATCCATTATATAGTTTTTTTTATAAATGTTATAATAAATTAATTTTTATAAGGATTATTATATGTTATGTGGTATTGATGAAGCAGGTCGAGGACCAATTGCTGGACCTTTGGTTGTTGCAGGTGCTATTTTATTAGAAGATATTAAAGGATTAAATGACTCAAAAGTTCTAAGTGAAAAGAAAAGAGAAAAATTATATGAAGAGATTATTGAAAAATCTAAATATCATATAGTCTTTTCAAATGCAGATTTAATCGATGAAAAAGGTATTAGTTATTGTTTAAAAAATTCAATATTAGAAATAATGGAAAATCTAAACGAATTTTGTAAAGAATTTTTGATGGATGGGAATACCTCTTTTGGGATTTCTACGCTACAACATAAAATTAAAGCAGATGCCACAATAAAAGAAGTTAGTGCAGCTTCAATTTTAGCAAAAGTTAGTCGAGATAGATTTATGAATGAAATATCTTCAAAATATCCTAACTATGATTTTGAAAAACATAAAGGATATGGAACAAAAGCTCATATTGAAGCAATAAAAAAATTTGGAAGAAGTGATATTCATAGGGTAAGTTTTAAATTAAAAGCTTTAGGAGAAGAGAATATTGGTGTTCAAAAAAGTCTTTTTTAGACTATTTTGAAACCTCTCCTATATGTTTTTCAACTGATTCAATTTTTGTTTTTAATCTATTTTCATGACCTTTTCTAATATCAAATTTTAATGTTGCATAAACTCTATTACAACCTAGTTCTTCCAATCTTGAATAACATTTTTCTACTAAATTCAAAGCTTCTTTCAAGGTTTTCGTTTCAATAATAGTTGCCATTGCTGTAAGTTGATAACTAGCACCACTTTCTCTTATTATTTTTATAACCTCTGAAACCTCTTTACTTTTACTTTCACTTTTATCTGTGGGAAACATTGACATTTCTAATAATATTGACATATAAAAAACCTTTTTTTAATTTATCTTAGATAAAAATATACAAAAACTTTAATAAATAGACAAATAATAATTTTTACTATTTAACTTTTAATCATAATTAAAACTAAATTTGATAATATAAAATCAAAAATTAAGGAATGAAATGCAACTAGAAGTATCAGCAGAAGTAATATTATCTCAATTAGGTTATTCAAAAAGTGAAGCTTCATTAAAACAAGCAGAAAAAATGATTGAGTCAACAATAGATTTTGATAAATTTGCAAAACATATTTTGACATTAAATGATCATTTAAAAAAAATGAATGCTTATGTTGGTTTATCAAATAAATCAAACTATTTAAAAATTAAATGTGATGAAAATGACTCTGATGAAATTTTAGAAGAGTTTCATAATGAAGTTTTACATTGGGCGAACAAATATAATGTAAAACTTCAAAAACTAGATAACAAACCAATATATTATATTTTAGGTACTATCTAAAAAATCTTTTTATATTTATGACAATAAGGCACCTTTTGGTGTCTTTCATAATAGTCTTGATGATATGATTCTGCTTCATAAAAAACGCAATAAGGATAAAGAGAAGTAGCCACTTTAAATCCTTTATTTTCTAATTCACAAATCAATTTTTCACTTATATTTTTTTGTTCAACATCTACATAAAATATTGCAGATAAATATTGACTTCCAATATCAGGACCTTGCCCATTTATTTGAGTAAAATCATGTATTTCAAAAAATAGTTTTGCTAACTCTTCAAAATTTACAAGAGTTTCATCATAAGTTATTTCAACCGCTTCTAAATGTCCCGTAAATCCACTGCATACCATTTCATAAGTTGGATTTGGAATATTTCCACCCATGTATCCAGAAATTGCACTTATAACACCTTCAAATTTTTTAAAATGATATTCAACTCCCCAAAAACATCCAGCTGCGAAATATGCTTTTTTTATCATTATTAGCTCCTATTTTAATATTTTATTTTTAATTTATTTTTATTCTATTCTATTAACACTAATATATTTATTTTATTGAAAAATTTAATTGAGAATTTTTTTGAGGAATTTATATTTGAGAGATATAAATAACGATTTAATCGTTATTTATATATTTAAAACTAATTGATTAAAGAGCTTCTACGTCTTTAGCTTGTTCACCTTTAAGACCAGTACCAATTAAAAATGTAACTTTTTGTCCATCTTCAAAAGAAACTCTTCCAAAACCAGTTTTTCTAACTTCACTGTAATGTAAAAATAAATCTTTATCACTATTTTCTAATTGAATAAATCCAAAACCTTTTTCATTGTTGAACCATTTTATAGTTCCATTATATCTATCATTCATAGATTTTCCTTGTTTTTTATACTCTAAAATTTATAAAGTATAAAGTTAAAATTTATAAAGTTAAAATTGAGATATTAATTTTTGAAAGGCTTTGTATAGTTAATAAAAAATCAAGTCAAAGAGAAATTATTACAATTGTTTATCTTTAAGTTTCGTACTTTATCTGAAAAAATAAATAAAAGCAAGTTTTATTTACTTTTTTCAAATATTTTAAGAAATTTATTTTTTAGCTTCAAAATTTAAAGAGATAGAATTTACACAATGTCTTGTATTTTTTGCTGTAAATCCTTCTCCTTCAAATACATGTCCTAAATGTCCACCACATTTTGCACAAACAATTTCAACTCTTCTTCCATCACTATCAGGAACTCTTTTAACTGCACCTTTTATTTCATCATCAAAACTTGGCCAACCACAACCTGATTTGAATTTATCACTTGATTTATACAAAGGTGCATTACATTTTTTACAAGTAAAAATTCCTTCTTCATAAAAGTCATTATACTTTCCAGTAAAAGGGTATTCTGTTCCTTTATTTTCTATTACATATTTTTCTTCATCTGTTAATTCATTATATTTCATTATATATTTTCCTTTTATTTATCAAATCTAATACTATATTTTATTCCATTTTGTGTTTTTTCTATATTTAATAGACCAAAATTCTTTTCTATAAAAACTTTAACTAAATAAAAACCTAAATCAAAACTATTATATTTTGATAAATTAGGCGATTCAAAAAATCTCTTAAGTTGGTTTTCATCATAATTATTTGCATTATCTTCATAAATTATATAAACAGATTCTTTATTATTTTCAAAAGAGATATCTATTTTTTTTTCAACCAAACTATTAGTTATTTTAAAATTTTCTATAGATTTAGAAATCAATTTATTAAAAATATGTTTTATTTCATCAAATACAATATTTAAAGATATTAAATTATCACCTTTTACATTTAACTTTATATTTAATTCATTTAATTCATCTTTTAATAAAAAAATTGCATTATCCAAAGATACTTTTAAATTAACTTCCTCTTTATTTTTTTGATTATTAAAAAACTTATGAAAATCATTCATAATTTCATCTAATTTTTTTACTTCATCAAGAGTCTTTTTAAAAGTTTTATCTGATTTATACTCTTGTATATTTGAAAATTTAAAATCCAATGATTGTAAATATAATCTAATTTTATCAACTGGTTCTTTCCATTGAAGAGAAATCAAATCAATAATTGAAGCCATTGCATTAATTTTTGAGTGTTGCACAATTATTTTATCTTTATTTCTTAACTCTTCAACTTGATTTTTTACCTTTTCATTTAGGTTTTTATTTACAAGTTCCAACTCTTTCATGACAGCTGCCAATTTCAAATGAACTTCTACTCTTTTTAGTAATACTTCACTGTAAAATGGTTTTGTTATATAATCAACTGCACCTAATTCAAAACCTTTTACAATATCTTTTTCATCATCTTTTACAGTTAAAAAAATTACTGGTATTTTTTTTGTTTTTTCATTTGATTTAATTTTAGAACAAACAAAATAACCATCCATCGTAGGCATTACAACATCAAGTAAAATCAAATCAAATTGATTTTTTTCTAATAATTCTAAAGCCTTTTCTCCACTTTGAGCATAAATTACATTGTAATCTCTTAAAATACTCATTGCAACTTGTAGATTTTTTAAATCATCATCAACCAATAAAATCTTGTTATCATATTTTTTCTGCATGATTTAGCCTTTATAAACTTGCAAACTTATCTTCTAATTGTTTTAATCTTACATAAGAGTTTGCTTTTGTTATCAATTCAATTGTAATAAAAGGTTTAACAACATAATCAATTCCACCACTTTCATAAGCTTGTTCTATATCAGAAGATGAATCTTTTCCAGATAAAAAAATTATTGGAATATTTTTAGTTTTTTCATCATTTTTTAATTTTGCACAAACATCAAATCCATTCATATCAGGCATCATTATATCTAATAAAATTAAATCAAAATTATGTTCATTTACAAGCTTTAGTGCCATTTCTCCACTTTTTGCATAAAACATTTTATAACCTTCATTTTTTAAAATGTTCATTGCCATTTGGATATTTTTTGGAATATCATCAACTATTAATATTTTACTTTCCATTTCCAAGTTTTGCCTTTAAATTATTTATTAATTCTACATAACTATTCATCAAATAATCAACTTTTTCAATATCAAAAGCCTCAATATTTTTTAATAACTCATTTGAATAATCTTTTAATATATAAATATCTTTTTCTATTGATAAACTATTTAATTTTTGTGCAAACTCTTCAATCAAAGAAAAATCCCCACCATCTTTGATATTTAACCACTCTTCTTTTAACTGATTTTCTAGTTTTAAAATCACAAACTTCAGTTTTTCAAAATCTAAAATTTCATTTTTATCTTTTTCTTTTATATTTTTATCTAAGAAATAATATTTTAGATGTTTGCCTAATTCTTCTATCAAATCATCTAAAATAACTGGTTTTCTTAAATATCCATCAAATCCATATTTTTCTACTTTTTCTAAATCTTTTCCCATTACAGATGCTGTTAATGCAATCAAAGGAATATTTTTTAATCTTTCATCATTTTTCATTATAGTTGCAGCTTCATATCCATCCATTACAGGCATTCTTAAATCCATAAGTATTAAATCAACATTTACATTTTTTAATTTTTCTAAAGCCTCTTGACCATTTTGAGCCATTATTAAATTTATATCAAAATCTTTTAAACTTGCTTGAACTAATTTTCTATTCTCTTCAACATCATCCACAACTAAAATTTGTGATTTTTCAAAAACTATATTTGAAGGAGATAGTTTACTACTTACAATCTCCTCTTCCATAGAACTAACTGGAATATCTTTTAATATCACTTTAAAAACTGAACCTCTATTTTTTTGACTTGAAACACTTATTTCTCCATTCATCATCTGAACAAGTTTTGCACAAATTGCAAGTCCCAAACCAGTTCCTCCATATTTTGCCACATCATGATTTGAAGATTGTTCAAAGGCATTAAAAATTGATTCTAAATTTTTTTCATCTATTCCTATTCCACTATCTTCAACACTAAAAATTAAGTCTATTTTACTTTTGATATTATCTTTATAAACATTTTCAACTTTTACTTTTATTTGACCTTTTTCTGTAAATTTAATCGCATTTCCAATTAGATTAAATAAAATTTGTCTTATTCTTACTCCATCAATTATTATATATTTTGGAATTGTTTTATCAATATCTAAAATAAAAGTTATATTTTTACTTATAATTTTAGAATGAAAAATCGACTCTATTTCTAAAAATAAATTTGTTGGATTTAAAGATTCATTTTTAATTTCAAGCTTTCCAGCCTCTATTTTTGATAAATCTAAAATATCATTTATAATTCTCAATAAAGAATTTCCGCCCTTTTTTATAGAACTTAAATACTCTTTATGTAAAGGATTTGTTATCTCTTTATCCAATATTTCAGTAAATCCAATAACTGAATTCATTGGTGTTCTTATTTCATGGCTCATATTTGCTAAAAATTCACTTTTTTGTTTTGCAATATTTTCAGCTACTTCTTTTGCTTTTTCTAACTCTTCATTTAAGGCTTTTATATGAGTTTTTTCTTCTTCTAACTCTTTTTGCACCTTCTCTTTTTCATTTATCTCTCTTTGTAACTTTCTATTCCAATAAAATATAAGTCCAAAAATCACTACAAAAACAGCTAATATCTTCCAAATTAATTCATAATCAATATTTTTGCCATTATCGATTTTTATCCATTTTCTATATATTTCATCTTTTCTATCTTGCGGAATATGTTTTAATATTTTATTCATTATTGAAACTAATATAGGAGAATTTTTGTCAATCCCAAATCTATACTCTGTGTTATATCCAGTAATTCCAACAATTTTTAAATTACTTAAACTATATACCTTACTATAATAATCAAAAGTAGGAATATCCAAAACAAAATAATCAATCATTCCACTAGATAAGGCTTTTAAACCCTCTGGAATATCTTTAAAAGTTCCAAATATTTCTAAGTCAGGATTATCTCTTTTTATCATTTCGGTTATAAAATTTCCCTCTATCAAACCTAATGCTTTTTTTCCCATATTTTCAATATCTTTTATTGAACTTATATATCTTTCATTATTATCTTTTCCGATAATTACGATTTGTGAAGAGAAATATTTTGAGCTAAAATCAACTATTTTTGACATTTTAGGAGTAATAGTTACTGCATCAAGAATTTTTATTTTTTCATCTTTTAGTAAATTAACTGACTCTTCCCAACTATTTGTATTTATATGTTGAAAATTTATTCCACTAACTTCTTTTAATAAATTCAACATATCAGGAATTATTCCCACATATTTACCATCTTCATAAAAAGAGAAAGGTGGCCATTTTGGGTCACCAGCTAGATAAATTACTGGATTTTGTTTTATCCACTCAAGTTCTTCTTGTGAAAAATTTATAAGTTGTTCTTTTGTATTCTCTTCAAATATCCATTTTCTATTGATTTTATTTCTTTCTTCTTCACTTATATTGTCAAAAACTTTTTCAAAAATATTAAATAAAATATCTTTTTCTTTTAAAACTGCAACAGATAATTTAGCACTTTGAAAATCAGATTTCATTTTTATTTCTAAATTTGTTAATAAATCTTTTTCTATAAAATATGTAGCAACAGCCAAATTACCCAAATAAAAATCTGCTTTTCCATAAGAAACTGCTTTAAAGGCCTCTTCATTTGATTTGACAAAATAAAATTTTATATTAGGAAATTGTCTAGCTAAATCTTCGTGAATATAATTATTTTTCTGAACAGCAACTGTATAATTTTTTATTTCACTAAAACTATTTAGTTTTAAATCTTTTTGTCCAATAACAACAACTTCAACATCTAAGTATGGTTTTGTAAAATTTAAGTATTTTTCTCTATCAGTAGTTTTTGCAGCACAAGCCAATAAATCAAGCTCTTTATTTTTTATTTTTTCTAAAACATTTACCCATGCATCAGAATAAATATCAAATTTTAAACCTGTATATTTTGAAACTATATTCAAATATTCAGAAGAGATACCTTGATGTTGTCCTGTAATATCTATGTAATCAAAAGGAGGCCAATTGGCATCAATACCAACTTTTATTTTAGGATTGTTCTTTATCCAGTCTAACTCTTCTTTTGTAAATATTAAATTATTATTTTTTTCAACATTAGAGAAAAGCACGGAAACAAAGAGAAGTAAAAAAGTTATATATTTCATTTTAAGCCTTTTTTAAAAGTTAAAATAAAATATTATAACATAAAAAAATATTTTTTCTTAAAGAACCTTAAACTCCTGTTCTAGGATAACTTTATCGTTAAAAAGTAGCTTCCCAAGAAAAATATCACCTTTTTTAAATGCCCCTACTCCCTTTGGAGTTCCACTCATTAGAATATCTTTATCTTCAAAACTTAAAAATGTTTTTGCCTCTTTTATAATATCCAAGGGTTTATTTATCATCAAAGAGTAATCAGCTTTTTGTTTTAATTCTCCATTTATATAAAGTTCAATTCCTAACTTTGAAATATCATCATTAAATTTTATAAATTTTGAAAAAACAGCTGAACCATCAAATGCTTTTGCTCTTTCCCAAGGAAGACCTTTTTCTTTTAATTTACTTTGCACTTCTCTTAATGTTAAATCTAAACCAAATCCAACACCACTGATTTTATCATCTTCAATCAAAAAAGAGATTTCAGCTTCATAATGACAAGAGTTTTGATTTTGTGGGAAATTTAATTTATCCGAAATTGCAGAATTTGGTTTTATAAAAAACACCATATCTTCAGGAACTTCATTATTAAGTTCAGCTATATGGTCCATATAATTTCTTCCAATACATACTACTTTTGAAGGGGTTATTTCAATATCTTCTAAAAAAATTTTATTCATTTTTTACCTTTAAAAAATTTATTATATAATCTTGCGAAGATTATAACTAAAGGCTTTTTAAATGAAAGATAATTTATTAATTGTTTGGACAAATGGTGATATTGAAGTTGCTAATAAATTTCCATTACTTTATTCTTCTGTAATTTTAGATAGAGGATATTGGAAAACAGCACATCTTATGCTTTGGGGACCATCAATAAAACTTGCAAAAGAAAACAAACAAATTCAAGAACAACTTTTAAAAATACAAAATACAGGTGTAAAAATGAGTGCTTGTATTGTTTGTGTAGAAGATTATGAGGCAACTTCTATATTAAATGAATTAAATATAGAAATCACTCACACCGGAGAGCTTTTAACTAAAGCTTTAAAAGATGAAACTTATTCTGTTATGACTATTTAATACTTTTCAATAACATCTTTTATTAAAACAGAAGTAATTCCCCAAATTACTTCTCCTTCATATTCATAAACCCAAATTTTATGTTTTTTATTTCCCCAAGGTTTTTTATAAGTATCAGGAAGTCCTAACTCTTCAACGGGAAAAAACACCTCTTTATTTCCATTTTCGTCTATTTTATATGGTTGAATTTCATGGGCTAAAGTGTACTCTTTTGGTTCATGTTCTTTAAAAAAAGATATAGGAATAACTATAGTTTTTTCAACTTCATTATGGTCTATTTTCATATTTTTATAAGCTTTTTTCTTAACTCTTGCTACAAAAGATTCAATAACAGCACCAATTGGAGCTACATAAGTATCAAGCTGTCCTAAAACTTTTATATCTTTTTTAGGAATTCCTAACTCTTCAAAAGTCTCTCTTAAAGCTGTATCTTTAAAGTCTTTATCAACTCCTTCTTCAAAACCACCACCAGGAAAACAAATATCTCCACCTTGTCTTATATGAGCAGCTCTTTTTTGAAATAAAAGATGATATTCTCCTTTTATTTTTACAAGCGGTATTAAAACAGCACTATTAAAAAATCTATGTCGTCCTAAAACATTTGGGTGTTTTGGTAAATTTGATACTAATTTTTTTAAATTATCTTTTTTCATTTTTATTTCTTTATTGATTTTATTGCATCAATCATTGTTCTTATTATTTTTATCAAATCTTTTTCTTCTATGGTGTATGCAACAATTGAATAAACAAGTTTTCCAAATGGTCTTATCCAAACTCCATTTTTTACACAATAATCTTGAACTTGTTGTGCATAACAATCATCTTTTAACTCAATAATTCCAATTGCTCCAATATTTCTTACATCTTTTACTAAATCAATATTTTTTGCATTTTCTAGCTCTTTTGTAAAAATCTTTTCAATTTTTTTCACATTATTTTGCCAATTACTTTCAAGTAATAAATTTATACTTGCATTTGCCACACTACAAGCCAAAGGATTTGCCATAAATGTCGGTCCATGCATTAACACACCAATTTCGCTATTTGAAATAGTATCACTCACATTTTTAGATGTAATCATAGCAGCCATAGTCATATAACCACCAGTTAAACCTTTTCCAACAGTTATAATATCAGGTTTTATATCTGCCCACTCACAAGCAAACATTTTTCCCGTATGTCCAAAACCCGTAGCTATTTCATCTGCAATTAATAAAATATCGTATTTACTACAAAGTTCTCTTGCTTTTTTTAGATATAAAGGATTATAAATTCTCATTCCACCAGCTCCTTGAACTATTGGCTCAAGGATAAATCCAGCTATCTCTTTATGATGTTTTTCAAAATTTTCTTCTAAATCTCTAATTGATTCTAAACAATCACTTTCAAATCCTAAAGCTGGTGCTTTTGTAAAAATGTGTTCACTTAAATATGAACCATAAATACTATGCATAGAATTTTGTGGATCACATACACTCATAGCCCCCAAAGTATCACCATGATAAGCATTTTGCAAAGCTAAAAACTTATATTTTTTTAAACCCTTTGCTTTTTGATAAAGTATTGATGTTTTTAATGCAACTTCAACTGATACAGAACCACTATCACATAAAAAAACAGAATTAAGTCCAGTTAATTCAACTAATTTTTTACTCAAAAGTGAAGCTTGTTCATGAGCTAAACCACCAAACATAATATGTGGCATAATCTCAACTTGCTTTTTTAAGGCTTCATTTAATTTTGGATGATTATAACCATGAATTGCACTCCACCAAGAACTCATTCCATCGATTAATTCTTCATTTGTTTCTAAAAAAATTGTGGTTTTATCTGTCTTTTTTACTGGAAGAATTTTTGTTTTTGAAGGCAGGGCATTATAAGGATGCCAAACGTGAGATTTATCTATATCTAACCAATTCAAATAGTTTTCCTATATTTTAATTAGTCAGATTATATCTAAAGAAAATTACAAAAATAATAAACTCCTAATAAACACTATTTATTACAATTAAAAGTAAAGTTCCTTTATATTTTTTATTTTCATATTCAAATTCAGTATTTGAAATATCAATGTATCCATCCATATGTTTATTGATTATCTCTTGACACATATAAAGCCCAATACCCGTTCCTTGATGTTGGTGTTTTGTCGTAAAATAAGGTTCAAAAACTTTTTCTATAATTGAAGGTTCTATCCCTCCTGCATTATCTTTTACTCTAATTACAGCTTTTCCATTCTCTTTAGTTATATCAATAAAAATCAATCTTTCTTCATCTTCTATTGATAATAAAGCATCTTTTGAGTTGTTTAAAATATTAATTAATACTTGAATAAGTTCTGTTTCATAACCACAAATTTTTATATTTTGAATATTATCTATGATTTTTATTCTATTTTCTATAAAATTTGCACTTAACAAATCTAAAGTTTTTTTACAACATTTCTCTAAATAAAAATCTTCTTTATCTTTTTGAGGTTTGAAAAAATATCTAAAATCATCAATTGTATTTGATAAATATTTTGAAGTATTTAGTATAGAATCAAGTGTTTTATAAAAAAACTCATCATCTAAATCATTCATCTCTTTTTTCAACTTCATCCCACTTGCATTTGTTGTGATTAAAGATAAAGGTTGTCTCCATTGATGGGCAATATTTTCTATCATCTGTCCCATTGAAACCATTTTTTGTTGCTGAGATAAAAGCCTATCTTTTTTTAAATTTTCTTCTACTTCTTTTTTTATTCTATCTTCAAGTTGAAGATTTATTTCTGTTAGTTTTTTTGTTTTTTCATCAACAGCCTTTTGTAACTGTAAATTCAATTTTTTTAAAAGTTTTTGTCTATATAAAATTGCTATAAAAATAAACATCAAACCTAAAGAAATTTTCCAAATAATAGAATAATCAAACTCTTTTTTATGTTTAGTAAAAATCCATTTATTAAGCATCTCATTTTTAACTAAATCATCAATACTCAAAACAGCTTTTTGTAATATTCCATATAAAATATTATCATCATGGTTTACAGCAATTGCGATATCCATACTTTCATCTAATTTTGCAGAAATAGAAATTTTACTTAAATACTTAGTTTGAATTTTATACCATGAAGTTGAAATTGCATCAACATGACCAAAAG
Source organism: Arcobacter ellisii (assembly GCF_003544915.1). Lineage (NCBI taxonomy): Bacteria > Pseudomonadati > Campylobacterota > Epsilonproteobacteria > Campylobacterales > Arcobacteraceae > Arcobacter > Arcobacter ellisii. Next base: position 1,984,720 of record NZ_CP032097.1, read on the forward strand.
TTTCCCCATCCAAAATCTTTTTTATTCCTTCATCAATATTTTTTACAGGAATAAATTCTATATCTTTATACTTTTTTTCTAACTCATTAATAATTGCATAATTTTCAATAACTGATATTTTTTTCTTTTTTAAAGAACTTAAATTATTTATAAAAGAGGTATCACTTTTTGTTAATAAAACCAAAGGAATGTTTAAATATGGTTTTGTAAAACTTAAATATTCTTCCCTATCTTTTGTCCAAACAGCCGAAGATAAAATATCACATTTTTTACTTTTTGCTGATTCTAAAGACTCATGCCAACTTGATGTTTGAACTAATCTAATTGGCTTTTTTATTCTCTCTTCTATTAAAGAGATAAAATCAGCAACAAATCCTACAAATTTTTCATCTTTTATATCACTATATGGCATTGCATTTGGTACAACACACATAGTTATAATATCCCTTTGTTCTAAATATTTTTTTTCAGAATCTGAAAATGTTAGATTTCTTAAGTTATTTAGGTCAAAAACAAATTTGTTTAAATCTACAGGTTTTTGAATCAATCCCATAAGATTATATAAATCATAAATTCTTTGAATTTTATCTTTTTTAATTTCTCCTAAATTTGCTGTATTAAAATAAGATAACTTTCTTAACTCTTTTGCTTCATAAATAAGTTCATTTTTCTTTAAATTTTGAGTGTTGTATTTTTCAATAATCAAATTTGCACTCTCTTCAATATTTGAGTAGGCATACTCCCAACCTTTTAAAGAGGCTTTTTTGAATAATAATACAGTGTTTAAATCATTATTAATTAAATTTTCACTTGTATATAACATATCACTATACATATCAAATCCAAATTTTTTTGGATCAAATACATTATACTCTATACCTTTTTTTTGAAGTTCATATGGTGCTTTTGAAATATATGCAGAAATTACATCTGTATTTTTATTTATTAAATCATTTATATTATGAGTATGTTTTAAAAATTTTAAATTTTCTAACTTAACTTTATTTGATACAATCATAGCTTTTAATGAAACTTCACTTGCATCATCAATTGTAGTCATTATTTTTTTATTTGAAAAATCTTCAATATTATGTATTTCTGATTCTTTTGTACTTATCAGAATTAAGGGTGTTGCTTGAAAAAGTGCATATAAAGCAACTATATTTCTATCTTTTGTTCGCTCTAATATTAAAGTTTCTCTTCCAACTGCAAAATCAACTTTTCCATCACTTACTTCTTTTGGAATATCTACACCAAAAGAGAATGGAATAATTTCCACATCTAAACCTACCTCTTCATAAAAACCTTTTTCTTTTGCCATATAGTAACCAGCAAATTGAAATTGATCAAGCCATGACAAATGTAAAGTAACTTTTTTTAATTCTTTTGAATGGGAGATTGTTGAAATAAGTAATAATAATAAAATAAAAAATTTTAATTTTTTTATAAATATCAAGTAGATTCCTCAGTTTATGGTGTTTGAGTATATCTAATTTTTGTTAAAAATGTAAATAGGAAAAAGGAAAAAATTTATACCAAAACTAAAAAGTTAATGGTATAAATTTTATAAAAATATATTAATGTAAGAAGTGTCTAATTCCAGAGAAATATAAAGCCATATCATATTCATCAGCAGCAGCAATAATTTCATCATCTCTGATACTTCCACCTGGCTCAATTACACATTTAACACCAGCCTCAGCTGCTGCATCAATGCTATCTCTAAATGGGAAAAATGCTTCAGATGCTAATACTGCACCAGTTACATCAAGTCCCATATCTTCTGCTTTTCTTAAAGCTGCTTTAGAAGCATCAACTCTTGAAGTCATACCCATACCAACAGCAACCATTGCAGAATTTTTAACATAAACTACACAGTTTGATTTTGTCAAACTTGCAATTTTATAAGCAATTTCCATATCTTTTACTTCTTGCTCTGTTGCTATTCTTTTTGATTTTAAAATAGAATTTCTAACTTCATCTTCTTGTACTTTATCAGCATCTTGGAATACAAATCCACCATCAACTCTTTTAAAGTCAATTGCATCATTTGCAAGTTCTAAATATTCAGTTCCTTGCTCAAATAATTTGATTCTTTTTTTAGCTTCAAATACTGCAACTGCTTCAGGAGTGAAACTTGCTGCAAAGATAACTTCTAAGAAAATTTCATTCATTTTTTCAGCTAATTCTTTATCAACACAACCATTAACAGCAACTACTCCACCAAAAGCAGAAACTGGGTCACATTTTAAAGCTTCAACATAAGATTCTAAAAGTGTATCTTTAATTGCAAATCCACATGGATTTCCATGTTTTACTATACAAATAGCTTTATCTTTTCCAAATGCAGCAGCAATTCTTGCAGCTCCACTAATATCACCCATATTATTAAAACTTGCTTCACCTTTTATTGTTTTAAATTTATTTGTAAATTGTGAATCAAACTCATATAAAGCACCTTTTTGATGTGGGTTTTCTCCATATCTTGTATCAAATACTTTAGACCCAACAATAAATTGTTTATTTCCAAAACCATTATTAAATCTTTTATTCATATAGTTTGCAATCATTGAATCATAAGCAGCTGTATGCTCATAAGCTTTAATCATCATATCTCTTCTAAACTCAACAGTATTAGTGTCATTTTTAAGATTATTTAATACTAAATCATAATCAGCAACATCAGTAACAATAATAACTGAATCAAAGTTTTTAGCAGCACTTCTAACCATTGCTGGTCCACCAATATCGATATTTTCAATAATTTCTTCAAAATCATCAGTTTTTTCAATAGTTGCTTTAAATGGATATAAATTAACACATACTAAATCGATACCTTCAACACCAAGTTCTTTAGCTTGGTCTAAATGTGATTGTTTATCACGTCTATGTAAAATACCACCGTGGATATAAGGATTTAATGTTTTAACTCTTCCCTCAAAACATTCTGGAAATTTTGTAACTTCATTTGCTTCAATTACAGCAATTCCTGCATCTTTTAACTTATTATATGTTCCACCTGTTGAAATAATTTCATAACCTAATGATACTAATTCTTTAGCAAAATTCTCAACACCACTTTTGTCGCTTACACTAATTAATGCTCTCAATTTTTTTCCCCAAGTCTTATAATTTTTTGTGATTATACAAAAAAACCAATTAGGACTTGCTTCATCAAAAACTGTATATTTTTTATCTCTTAAATAATTATTTTCTATGTTACAATTTATTCATTGTATTATAAGAAGGAGCAATAATTGGTAAGTTTTAATGAAATAAATCTTTTATGGATATTGGTTAGTGCATTTTTAGTTTTTATGATGCAATTGGGTTTTTCATTAGTTGAAACAGGTGTTGTTAGAAGTAAAAATACAATAAATGTTGCTATGAAAAATCTTATTGATACAGTCTTTAGTATTATATTTTTCTGGTTATTTGGTTTTGGACTAATGTTTGGAATGGATAGTTTTGGACTTATAGGTATTGATAAATTTTTAATTGATGGAAAAGATTTACAACTAAATGGGTTTTTCTTTTTTCAAGCAATGTTTGCTGCAACTGCAATAACAATTGTTTCAGGAGCAGTAGCTGAAAGAATAAAATTTAATGGATATATTGTTGTAGCAATTATTGTAAGTTCAATAATTTATCCAATTTTTGGACATTGGGCATGGAATGATAATGGTTGGTTAAAAGAGTTAGGATTTGTTGATTTTGCTGGGTCTACTGTTGTTCATTCTGTTGGAGCTTGGATTGGACTTGCAGGTGCAATTGTTTTAGGACCAAGACTTGGAAAATTTAGAAAAAATAAAACCATATATTTTGCACCAAGTAATCATAACTTTATAGTTTTTGGGGTATTTATTCTATTTTTTGCTTGGTTTGGTTTTAACGCAGGAAGTTTACTTGAGTTTAAACCTGAAGTTACATCAATTTTATTAAATACTTTACTTGCAGGTGTATTTGGTGGTTTAAGTGCTTGGATAATAACTTTATTTAGTAAAGAAAAAGTTGGTGTTGAAATCTTTAGTTTTGGGATAATTGCTGGACTTGTTGGAATTACAGCAGGTTGTTATGAATTTAATGCAATTCAATCAGCATTTGTAGGTTTTATATCTTCATTTATCATGCATTTTACAGATATTTTTTTAACAAAAAAATTAAAAATTGATGACCCTTTAAGTGTTGTTAGTATTCATGGATTTGTTGGTGTTTGGGGAACTATTGCAGTTGGGATATTTGCAAATTTACCTGAAAACTTTACAAGGTTACATTTTATTTATGTACAAACTTTAGGAGTTTTTGTAGCTTTTATATTCTCTTTTTCTTTTGGTTTATTAGTATTTTTATTTCTTAAAAAAGTTAATCTTTTAAGAGTTAGAAAAAAACATGAAGTTTTAGGATTAAATAGAAGTGAACATAATGCAAAACTTCCTTGGGTTGATACTATTCAAAGTATTATCCAAATAATGAAAACAGGAAATTTAGATAAAAAAATTTATGAAGAAAGAGATACTGAAATAGGAATTGTTTCAAGATTTTTTAACTACTTACTTAGTATTTTAAAAGAAAAAAATGCTGAACTAAAAAAATCAAATAAAAATCTAAGTGTCAAAGCATACCATGATAATTTAACTAAAATTTTAAATAGAAATGGTTTTTTAAAAAGATTATCTGAAATAAACAATAAATATACACTTGCAATTATTGATATAGATAAATTCAAATCTATAAATGATACTTATGGTCATGATGTTGGAGATTATGTTCTAAAAGATTTAGCAACTTTAATTTCAAATAAAATAAGAACAACGGATATTTTTGCAAGATGGGGAGGAGAAGAATTTGTTTTAGTTTTAGATACTCCTGATTTATTACAAGCTCAAAATATCTCTGATAATTTAAGAAAAGAAATTGAAAATTCAAAATTTAAAACTGTTGGAAAAATTACTATTTCAATAGGTATTAGTGAATTTAAAACTAAAAATGATACTTTTGAAGATGTGTTTAAAAAGGCTGACCAAGCTTTATATCAAGCTAAAATGAGTGGAAGAAATAGAGTTTTTGTTTATTAGGAAGAGAATTCTTCCTAATAAATTTTATTTATTATAAATCTTGTTCAATTACTTGTTTAAATCTATTGAAATAAACATAACTAGCTTTATCTAAATCTTTATAGATATCATTAATAGAGATTTTATCTCCACCAACTTTACCAATTCTTGAATATTCGATATTAAATGATTTTGCAACATTTTCAAATGCTTCACAGTTTTCAGGTTTTACTTCAACGATAGCTCTACTTAAAGATTCAGAGAAAATATCTTTTGAATCATTTAATGAAACAGAGATTTCAATTCCAATATTACCCACAACTGCCATTTTAGCAGCACTAATTGCAATTCCACCAACATTTACATCTTTTGCAGCTTTTAATAAACCTTGTTTATTTGCTTCAATAACTGTATTCCATAAAGCTAACTCTTTTTCAAAATTTACTTCAGGATGAGCACCAGCAACTTTTCCATACATTTTTTTCATATATAAAGAAGCACCAAACTCTGATTTTGTTTCACCTAAAAGATATAAAATATTTCCATTTTCTTGAACACAAGAAGGTAATACTTTATTTGCATCTTCATTTACTCCAACCATTGCAATTGAAGGTGTTGGGAAAACTCCTACTCCATTTGTTTCATTGTATAAAGATACATTTCCACCAATAACAGGAGTATTTAACTCTTTACAAGCTTTTTTAATACCTTCGCAAGAAGCTGCAAATTGCCACATAACTTCAGGATTTGTAGGGTTACCAAAATTTAAACAATCTGTAATAGCTTTTGGAACTGCACCAGTCATTGCTACATTTCTTCCAGATTCCATAACAGCAGCGGCTGCTCCTAATTCAGGATTAATATAACAAAGTCTTGTATTACAATCAGCACTCATAGCTAATGCTTTTCCTGTCTCTTTGATTCTTATACTTGAACCATCAAGTTTACCTGGACCTTTGATTGTATTTGTTTGAACCATTGAATCATACTGAGAATAAACCCAAGATTTATCAACAACTTCCATATCGCAGAATAAATCATCAAATGCAACTTGATTAGAAATCTCTTTGTCTAATTTAATATTTTCAATTCCATCTAAATAAGCTGGTTTTTTTGTTGGTCTATCTAAAACTGGTGCTTGTTCAGAAACTGGTTGAACAGGAACTTCCGCACATTTTTCACCATGCCAGAATAATTCCATATTTCCAGTTGCAGTTACTTCACCAATAACAGCAACATCTAATTCCCATTTTTCAAAAATATCAATAATTGCTTGTTCACAACCTTTTTTAGCACAAATAAGCATTCTTTCTTGAGATTCAGAAAGCATAAAGTCATAAGGAGTCATTCCCTCTTCCCTTGCAGGAACTTTATCTAAATGCATAATCATTCCAGAACCACTTCGTCCAGCCATTTCAAATGAAGATGAAGTAAGTCCAGCAGCTCCCATATCTTGAATACCAACAATTAAATCTGCTTTAAATAGTTCTAAACAAGCTTCAAGTAATAGTTTTTCAGTAAATGGATCTCCAACTTGAACTGTTGGTCTTTTTGATTCAGAATCTTCATCAAATGCTGCACTTGACATTACAGCTCCACCAAGACCATCTCTACCAGTTTTAGAACCAACGTACATTACAGGATTTCCAATACCTTCTGCTTTTCCATAGAAAATTTCATCAGCTTTTGCTAAACCTAAAGTAAATGCATTTACAAGATTATTTCCTGCATAACACTCTTCAAATGTAGTTTCTCCACCAATTGTTGGAACTCCCATACAGTTACCATATCCACCAATTCCAGCAACAACACCTCTTAATAAAAATCTGTGTTTTTGTGCTGTTTCACTGTTTCCTTCAATTGAAGCAAATCTAATTGAATTCATATTTGCAATAGGTCTTGCTCCCATTGTAAATACATCTCTTAAAATTCCTCCAACTCCAGTTGCAGCACCTTGGTAAGGCTCGATAAATGATGGGTGATTGTGTGATTCCATTTTAAATACAGCAGCATATCCATCACCAATGTCAATAACACCAGCATTTTCACCTGGACCTTGAATAACCCAAGGAGCTTTTGTTGGGAAACCACTTAAATATTTTTTACTTGATTTATATGAGCAATGCTCAGACCACATAGCAGAGAAGATACCAATTTCTACATAGTTTGGTTCTCTTCCTAAAATTTCTTTTATATTTTCAAATTCTTCAAGTGTTAAAGAGTGAGCAAGTGCTATCTCTTGAAGGTTCATCTCTTGTTTTTGCATCTTTCGCCTTAAAATATGGTTGTTATTTAGGGCGATTATATCTAAAAAGAGTTAAAAAAAATTTTAATCCTCTGTTAGAATTTTCACTTCATTATTAGCTACTTCTAAAAATAGTTCTTTTTTCCCATAAAATTTCACTGATGGACTTAAATATTCTTCATCCATCAAAACTTTATACATTTTTTTATTTAAAGAGTTTGGATAAGGTGCAATATCAATATTTTTAAAAGTTATAGTTTTATCTTCATTTTTTGAAAAAATTTGCTTTTTATAATCCTCAAATTGTGCAAAATTTGATTTATCTGATTTTTTAAACTCTTTAGAATAAAATGATAAATACTCTTCAATATTAGAATATTTCCAAGCATCTTTCCATTTATATATTGAACTTAAAATCAATGCAATATCATCTTTAGAAGCTTTCTCAAACTCATTTTGACTTGTTAATAAAATTGTTTTTTTATAGTCAATATTTTTTTCTAAATTTTCTAACTCTTGATTATCTAAAGCAATACATCCTCTTGTAAATTTTTCTCTATCTCCTTGAAAAGGCATACCATGTATCCAAATACCTGAACCTTTTTTATCTAAACTCATATCAAAAGAGTTAGGATAAGAAGTAACTAAGGCAAAAGGACCATAAAACTGGTCGACTTCTGTCTTTTTTTCAATTAATTCATATGCACCTTCAGGAGTCTTTTTATCACCTTCAAGATACTTATCACCTTGGCTTTCTCCTACAATTACACTATTTCTTAAAACTAATTTATAATCATAACCAATTTTTTCATATAAAGATAATTCTGATTGCTCTTTTTGAGCAACAATTACATACTTTTTATATTCATAATATCCCAAATCAACATTTTTATCTGCCAAATAACTTTTCCAATAGTTAATATCTTTTAAACTATTTTCAATCTCTTTTTCTACTTCACTAATACCTTTAAATCTATACAAATTTACAAAATCATTTGCATATAAGTTCAAAGCAATAATAAAAACCATTATAAATTTCAACAAATCGTACTCCAACTATCTTTAAGTTGCGCAATTGTATAATACCCACCCTAATTATTCAATAAATAAAAAGTGAAGAACTATGAAAAAAATTATTTTATCAACTATTATTTTTTTTAATTTTTTATACTCAGCACAAGTTGAAGAGTTAAATTGGCCAAGAGGAGAGAGTTTTTTAACTTTTTTAGATAAATACAAAATCTCTCAAAAATTATATTTTGATTTAGAAAAAGAAGATAAAGAATTATGTTCAGAAATTACAGCAGATAGAACTTATTATCTTTATACAGAAGATGATGGAAGTTTAAATCAAGTTTTAATTCCTGTATCAGAAGATATCCAACTTCATGTTTATAAAGATAGCAATAACGAATATAAATTTCAAACTTTACCTATAAATTATACTGAACAAACACAAACAGTTGCCATTCAAATTACAGAATCTGTATCTCACGATATTCAAAAAGCAACAGGAGATGTAACTCTTGCTGCTGTATTAAAATCACTTTTTCAAGATAGTGATGTTAACTTTAGAAAAATGCAAAAAGGTGATTTTATTGCCTTAAAATATTCTCAAAAATCTTATTTAGGTAAAGCTTTAGGTATGCCTGATTTAACTGCTGCAATGGTTCAAATTTCAGGAAAACCTTTTTACAGATTTAAAAATGAAAAAGATGATAAATATTATGATGAAAAAGGTGTTGGTTTCACAAAATCATATTTTTTCCAAATGCCAGTTACCTATCAAAGAATTTCAAGTGTCTTTACCAACAAACGTTGGCATCCAGTTCTTAAAAGATTTAGAGCTCATTTAGGAACAGATTTCGCTGCACCAACAGGAAGAAATATCTATGCAGCAGCAGATGGAAGAGTTGAATTTATGGGTGTAAAAGGTGGTTATGGTAATGTAATTATTATAAATCATGGAAATGGTTATAAAACTTTATATGCTCATCAAAAGAATTTTGCAAAAGGTATTAGACAAGGGGCAACTGTAAAAAAAGGAACTCATATTGGTTATGTTGGAAGTACAGGTCTTAGTTCAGGTCCTCACTTACACTTAGGTTTATATAGAAATGGAACGGCAATTGATCCAATGACAGTTATTACTAAACCAAAAATCGAAGGTCTTGATGGAAAAGATAAAGCAACTTTCTTAGCTAATACAAAAAACATCATACAAAAATTTGATTCTGAAATGCAAAATGAAAATAGAACAACTCCAAATAAATTTGAAAGAGTTAGTGATAGAAGTGATATAAATATATTATAAAAGGAAAAATATGGCTTTATTAAATAATGATAAAAATGTTTTGCCTTTAAGTAGTATATCTGAATTACTAAACGCAAAAATAAGAACTCTTAAAATGTATGAAGAGAAGGGACTATTCCCTCAAGAAAACAATAAAATCAAAAAATTATATTCTATAAATGATGTAAAACTTATTGCATTTGTTCATTATTTAGCAAATATAAAAAAAATAAATGCAAATGGAATTAAATACATTTTAGAAATAATCAATGAAAATATGGATGAACAAAATAGAAATCAATTCCTAGAAATCATTGAATCTAAATTAGAAGACGTTTCAGAAAATGAAATTCAAGATTTAGAATCTTTCTAAAAATTTATAAATTTAACTACATAATTCTCTAAAATATCCTAAAAATATTTTTTCTCTAAATAAAATTACAAAATTTCCTACATAGCCCTATTCATAGTCTTTTAAGCAAGATATTTTATTATTTATTCATTATAAATTAAGCCAAAAGTAAGTCTTATATGTTATAAATTTACATATAAAAAGTATTTATTTTACACATATAATGTAATTTATTTACTTAAATAAAGTAAAAAGGATAAGTAATGAACTCCAGTTTTTTATTAAGGAAACCAGATAAAAATGACTCAAAAGAAATCTTTCAACTAATAAAATCAGTTGGAACTCTTGATTTAAACTCCCAATACCTCTATTTACTCCAAACAACTCACTTTCAAAATACATGTAGCGTTGCCATTTACAATGAAAAAATTGTTGGTTTTGTTTCAGGATATATCATTCCTGATGATAAAGAAACACTTTTTATTTGGCAAGTTGCTATTAGTAATGAAGTTAGAGGTCAAAATCTAGCTATGAAAATTATCTTAGATATATTTAATAAAAACAACACATCTAACAATATTAAATATATTTTATCTACGGTATCTCCAAGTAATAAAGCATCTCAAAGAGTTTTTGAAAAAATTGCCATTAAACTTAATACAAAAATTGAAAATAAAACACTTTTTTCAATAGATGATTTTTTTGATGCACATGAAGAAGAGATTCAATATTTAATTGGACCAATAAATAACTAAAAAAAGGAATAAAATGAGAATATTTGAAAATTTAGAATCAGAAGTAAGAGGATATATTAGAAGTTTTCCAACTATATTTAAAAAAGCAAAAGGTGCTATTTTAACAGATGAACAAGGAGTTGATTATATCGACTTTTTTGCAGGAGCTGGGACATTAAATTATGGACATAATAATGAACATATTAGCAAAGCATTGATTGAATATTTACAAGAAGATGGAATTGTTCATGGTCTTGATATGGCAACAGTAGCAAAAAAAGAGTTTTTACAAACTTTTGAAAGTCACATTTTAAAACCAAGAAATCTTGAATACAAAATCCAATTTACAGGACCAACAGGAACAAATGCTGTTGAAACAGCACTTAAACTTGCACGTCTTGTAAAAGGAAGAAGTAATATTATAGCTTTTACAAATGGTTATCATGGATTATCTCAAGGTTCACTAGCAGTTACAGGGAATAATGAATATAGAGATGAGAGTTATATTAGTAGAACAAATGCAACTTTTATGCCATTTGATGGCTATTTTGGAGATATGAACACACTTAGCTATTTTAGAAAATTTTTAAGTGATGGAAGTAGTGGTGTTGATTTACCAGCGGCTGTGATACTTGAAACTATTCAAGGAGAAGGTGGGATAAATGTTGCTTCAAAAGAGTGGTTACAAGAACTAGAAGCTATTTGTAGAGAGTTTGATATTTTATTAATTATTGATGATATTCAAGTAGGGAATGGAAGAAGTGGAGATTTTTTCTCTTTTGAATTTGCGGGAATAAATCCTGATATGGTAACTCTTTCCAAATCTATTGGAGGAGGTCTTCCAATGGCAATTTTATTATTTAAACCACACTTAGACCAATGGAAACCAGGAGAACACACTGGAACTTTTAGAGGAAATAATCTAGCTTTTGTTGCTTCAAAAGTATCACTTGAACAATATTGGCAAAATGACAATATTTCAAAAGCAGTGAAATATAAAGAAAAAATATTAAAAGATTATTTAGAAAAAATTGCTTCAAAATATAAAGATGATTATGAAATAGAAGTTAGAGGAAGAGGATTAGCCTATGGATTTGAAATTAAAAATGACTCTTCAATGGCAAGTGATTTATCAAGTTACTCTTTTCAAGAACAACTAATAGTTGAAACTTGTGGAAGTTTAGGACAAGTTGTAAAATTTTTACCCCCATTATTAATAGATGAAGAGTTACTTTTAGAGGGTTTAAAAAGATTTGAGAAAGCTGTTGATAAACTAATTGTTGAAAGAAAAAACAACTTAAAAGGAGAGTTTTAATGATAATAAAAGATATAAAAAAAGATGTAATTGGAACTTCAAAAGAGGTATTTGCAAAAGATAATCAATGGATTAGTAGAAGAATGCTTTTAAAAGATGAAGGTATGGGGTTTTCTTTTCACGAAACAATCATAAAAGCTAATACAAAAACTCATATTCACTATAAAAATCATTTAGAAGCTGTTTATTGTGTAAGTGGTGATGGGAAAATTGAAGATCTGAAAACAGGTGAAATTCATAATATTTATGATGGAGTTATGTATGCCTTAAATAACAATGATGAACACTATTTATATGGAGGAAATGTGGATATGAGACTAATTTGTGTTTTTAATCCACCACTTACGGGAACAGAAAATCATGATGAAAATGGTGTTTATCCATTAGTTAATTAAAAAGGAAAGATATGAAAGATTTATATCCATCAAGAGGAAATGAAGAAAAAATAATAAAAAGAATTGATAAAACAGTATATTCAGAAATTAAAGTTGGAAAATACTCTTTAGATGAAAAAGAACTCAAAATTTATGAAAAAAATGGTTTTATCATTTTGCCAAATATCTTTGATGAAAAAGAACTAAAAAAATATAAACAAGAGTTGAAAATTTTAGAGCAAAATGAAAAACTTAAACAAAAAGAAGAATATATTTCTGAACCAGAAGATAATAAATTAAGAACCATTTTTAATCAACATCTATTTAGTAGAATCTATAAAAAATTATCAAAAGATTCAAGGATTTTGGACAAAGTAAAACAAATATTAGGTAGTGAAGTATATATTCATCACGGAAGAATAAATGTCAAAAGAGCTTATAGAGGAAAATCTTTCCCTTGGCATAGTGATTTTGAAACTTGGCATAGTGAAGATGGATTACCAAATTGTAGATGTTTATCTACTTGGATAATGCTTACTGATAATACACAATTTAATGGTCCTTTATATCTAATCAAAGAAAGCCATAAAAAATTTGTTTCTTGTAAAGGGGTCACACCAAAAGATAATTATAAGAAATCTTTAAAAAAACAAGAATATGGAGTTCCAAGTATCAATGCAATAAAAGAGTTATCAAAAAATGATAAATTAGTTGCAGCCCTTGGAAAAGCAGGAACATTAGTTTTACATGATGGAAATATTCTTCATGGAAGTGCTGATAATATATCTCCTGAAGATAGAACAAACATTTTTTTTGTTTATAATAGTGTAAAAAATACTCCTGTTAAACCTTTTGCCTCAAAAACTCCAAGAGCAGACTTTTTATGTTTAAAAGATTTTAAGGCTTTAAAGTAAATCAATAGAAAATTTTCTATTGATTTATTTATGTAAAGAATTAGAAACTATTGATAAAAACTCATCTTTAGTTTTTTTATTAGATTTAAAAAGTCCTCTAAGAGCAGAAGTCACAGTCGTTGAACAAATTTTTTCAACTCCTCTCATTTCCATACACATATGTCTTGCATCAATCATAACTGCAACACCTTTTGGTTTTAAATACTCATTTAATGCATCACAAATTTGTTCTGTCATTTGTTCTTGTATTTGTAATCTTCTTGCAAAAACATCTACAACTCTTGGTATTTTTGAAAGTCCAACAACTTTTCCATTTGGAATATATGCAACGTGAGCTTTTCCAATTATTGGTAACATATGATGTTCACAAAAAGAGTAAAATTCAATATCCTTTACTACTACCATTTCATCATTTGTTGAAGTAAAAAGTGCTTTTTCTATTATCTCTTTTGGATTTTGGTTATATCCACTACACATAAATTCAAAAGCTTTTCTAACACGACTTGGAGTATCAATTAGACCTTCTCTAGTAATATCTTCTCCAATATGCGTAAGAATTGTTTTTACTGCATTTTCAAATTCAACTTCTTTAGCCATTAAAATTTTTCCTTTAACTTTGTTTTTAATAAAATTTACTAAATCCAACCCTTCTTTTTAAATATTAAAATAGGAGTTATTGATGCAATTATCATAAATATTATTGAGAAGACATATCCATATTCCCAATGAAGTTCAGGAATAAACTCAAAGTTCATACCATAAATACTTGCTATCAATGTAGGTGGAAGAAATATAACATTTACAATAGTAAAGATTTTTATAACTTTATTTTGCTCAATACTTAATATACCAATAAAGATATTTTGTAAATAATCAAGTCTCTCAAAATTAAAATTTGTATGGTCGATTAACGACTTAATATCTTTTAACATAATTGGTAATTCATTTTTATCATCAACAAATTTTTGAGATTTTAATAAAGAGTTTAAAATTCTTTGTTTATCTGTTAAATTTTCTCTAATTTTCATATTCAAATCTTCAAAAGTAGAGATTTTTTCAAGAATCTCTTCATCATCATTTGAATAATCTGTAAATACGTGTTTTCTAATTTTTGTAATCTCTTTAGATAAATTCTCAATTGTATCCGCATCAGCATCAATTCTAATATCAATAATTTGACAAAAAATTGAATAACCTGTTTTAAATTCTCTTGGAGATATCAAAAGTTTTTTAGTAAAAGTATTAAAACTCTCTAACTTTTTATATCTAACTGAGATTAAAAGTGCACCTTGTAAAATAAAAGATACTGTTTCATTGAAAGCTGATTTATTATCATTTATCAAGAAGTAACTGTTTATCTCTATTCTATTATTTTCTTCCCAATATCTCGAACTCAGCTCAATCTCTTCACTCTCTTGTTTTGTAGGAAATTTCATATCAAATAAGTTTTCAACTGCTCTTATCTCATCAATTGTTGGTAAAAGCATATCTATCCAAATTACACTATTTTTATCTTCTGTAGAATCAAGAAACTCTATTCCTTCAATTACAGTAAGTCTATTTCCTTTTTTTACATAACAATTAATCAAGGTTACTCCTTTTTAAATGTTTATCATATTTTCCATATCCCAAATAGGCATAAATATTGCCAATACTATCCAAAGAATCAACCCCATAATCATTACTAAAAATGTGGGTTGGATTAAAGATATTAGTAAATTCATTTTATCATTAAATCTATTTTTATAAATCTTTTTTATTTCATCTATTGTAATACTCAAAGAGTTTGAAATCTCTCCTGTATTTATTAGATTTAAAACTATATCATCAAATATTTGTGTTCTTAAAAAAGAGTCATTGATACTTTTTCCATTTTGTAATAAACTATCAATTATATATATTTTATCTAATAGATATTTGTTTTTTAATAAAATTTTTGAAGAAATAAAAGCTTTGTGAAATTCATAATTAGATTTAAGCATTATATCAATCACTAAAAAGAGTTTATAAAGTTGCATATTTAGATAAATATCTTTTATTAAAACAATTTTTTCTACAAGAAATTTATCCAAAAAATATCTAAACTTATCATTTTTTTTATAAATTAATATTATAAAAATTATAATAAAAGATAAAAAAATAAGGAAATAAGAAGAGTAGTTTTCAAAAAAATATTGAATTTCTAATAATATTTTTGTTGCTAGTGGCAACTCAGCTTGTGTTTGGGAAAAAAGCACTTTAAATTTAGGTATTACAAAATTGAATATTGTAAATAAAGAGATAAAAAAACTAATTACTAAAATAATAGGATATGAAATAGCTTTATAAAAACTTTTTTTAATTTCGATACTTTCTTTCAATAGTTTACTCAGAGCTTTTATATTTAAAGTTATATTTCCATTTTCTTGTGATATTTTTAAAAAAGATGTTATTAGTTGATTTAGTTTAAATTTTTCTAAGTTTTCTTCTACTGGTTTTCCATTTGATAAAGAAAATTTTATTGTTGTTAGAAATTCAATCAAATTTTTATCTTTTTTATTTTTTATCAAAATATCTAAGGCATCTGAAATATTTATATTTGATTGAAGCATCAAATTTAATTCATAAAAAAGCAGATTTAATTTTTTTTCATCTAATCTTTTTTTTCTTTTAAATTCAAAAATAAAACTCTTTGTACACTCTTCTATTTCAACAATATTTTTAGGTAATTTTTCATTTGATAAATTGAAAGTTTCTAAAATAAACTCCTCTACCTCTTTATCATTTTGATATCTTATTTTATACTTTTTCATTAATAAGTAACCACCTTATATACCTCTTCGAGTGAGGTTAAATTCTCTTTTACTTTATTTTTTCCATCATCTAAAATAGTTTTAAAATTTACACTCTTTAAATACTCTTTAAACTCTTTTATTGAAGCTTTTCTAAAAATCAAAGATGAAATCTCTTCATCAATTTCTAAAATCTCTGCAATACAAGACCTGTCATAAAATCTAGTAAAATTACATTTTACACAACCACTTGAACCACAATATTTACAATAGTTCAATACTAATCTTTGAGCCATAATAAGTTTTAAAGTTGTTGAAATCAAAAAAGGGTCTGCTTGTAAATCAATCAATCTTGAAATAGTTTCAATTGCACTATTGCTGTGAATACTTGCAATTACTAAATGACCTGTTAACGAGGCTTGAAGGGCAATATCTAAAGAAAATTTATCTCTAATTTCTCCAATAAATATAATGTCTGGATCCTGTCTCAAAATATTTTTTAATACAACTTCAAAACTTAGCCCAATTTTCTGATTTATAGGAACTTGACAAATTGAATCTATTTTATACTCTATTGGGTCTTCTACTGTGATTATCTTTTTTTCTTCACTATTTAACTCTTTTAAAATTGAGTATAAAGTTGTAGTTTTACCACTTCCTGTTGGTCCAGAGATTAAAATCAACCCTTGTGTTAATTTCAAACTTTTTTTTAAAATTTCTAATAAATCAAAAGATAATCCCAAAGTTTGTAGATTTTTATCTATATTTTTATTGTCTAATATTCTTAAAACTATGGATTCAGCTTCAAGTGTTGGCATAGTTGAAACTCTAAAATCATATTTTTTATTTTCAATATTTAAAGAAAAACGACCATCCATTGGAAGACGTATCATTGTCATATCTAAATTTGAAATAAGTTTTATATAAGAAGATATAAATCTAAAAAATTCACCTTGAAATGTAAAAAAAGTTTTCAACTTACCATCAACTCTAAATTTGAATATTACTAAATTTTTATATTTTTCAATATGAATATCACTAGCTCTTACTTCAATAGAAAAGAGTAATAACTCATCTAAAAATCTATTTACATATTTTTCAAAACTATTTTGAAAAATAGATTTTTTTGCAAGAGAATAAAGGGATATTTTTCTATTTAGATTTGCTAAAATAAAAAGTAATTCAAGTTCGTCTATCTCTTCAAAACTTATCAATTTACTAAAATCATCTTTTATACTATTTAGATTTGAAGCTCTACAAATTGCAACTTTTAAATAGATATTATCCTCAAAAATAGGAACTATTTTATTTTTTATAAAATACTCTTTATCATATTTTTCAAATAAAGAATAGTCAATTAAATTTTTCAAAATAGTTTTCATTGTGCAACTCCAATTTTATCTCTTCAAATTCATTTTTAAGTAAAACAGAATTTTTTTCGATTTTTACCAATACAAAATTTTCTATTTTTTCATTCTCTTTTATCCATTTTTCATTTATCAAAGCATATTTTGAAATAATTGCATTTATTTTAAACTCTATTCTTTTCTCTTTTTTTACTTCATCAAAATTTTTATTTTTTTTATTTTTCAAATCTTTTATATAAAAATTATTCAAATCAATTTTTAAATTAAATTCAAAGTCGTTAACTTCATCTTTTGTAAAAACTAAAGAATCTATTTTTGTAAAATTATTTATATTTTCAATCTCTTTTATAAATTCTAAAATAGACTCTTTTTTTGCTTTTCCTTTTAATAAAATTTGTTTTTCAACTCTATTATTTGTAAGAATCAATACCTTATTTTTACTTGCTAATTTTTCAAGTATTGAAAATAACTCAGAAAATGAACCATCAAAATTTTTATTGTCATATTCAGAAAAATCAATTTTTGGCAAGAGTTGTGATTCATCTTTGATACTATTTCCAAGAAAGAAAAAATATAAAAATGCAAAAATAAGTAGAGGAAAAATATATAATTCAATTTTTATTTTCTTTGAACTATTTAAAAACTTATTATTTAGATAACTTAACATAAATAACAACTTCATAAAGATTTTTATTTTCAAGAAAATTAAATGAGGAAGAGAGTAAATAATTTTTATTTTTTTCTAAAAAAGCATAAATATTCTCTTTTGAATCGGAAATTAAAACTATTTTTTGGCTGTTTTCTTTAAATTCATAAGAGATTAAATCTAAATTTTCAGATTCAATTTTTTTTAATAATAAATCTAAGTTTTCATAAAAGCTTGAAAATTGATATTTGTTTTTTAGCTCTTTAGATGAAACAAAATCATTGGATACAAATTCAGAATTTTTTATAGTTATTTTTTCTAAATAAAAAGAATAAAACAGAATTATTAAAATAATTAGATAAAAAATGTAAAAATAAAATTCATAATTAGATTTTTTGTTTATTGGTTTAAAAGAAGTTTTGATATCACTTTTAAGATATTCATTTTTTAGTTTTTCAAAATCATTATTATCAAATCTTCTATAATTTTCAATTTTTATAGAAAACTTTTTATTCAAAAACTCTATAAATTCTTCTATTGGTAAATTTAAACTAAATCTTTGAAAATAGTAAAAAGAACCATTTTTAAATAAACAAAAGAAATCTTCACATAAATATAAATCAAAACTTTTTTTAATTTCATCTTTATAAAAAAGCTCAAAAACTTGAAATTCAAAATATTTATAATCATTTTCTAAAATAAATATCTGATAAATATTTAATTCTTCAATATAAGTTGTAAAAATTTTATCACTCTTTTTAATATCAAAATTATTAATTTTTAAAGAAGAATTGATAAATTTTTTTAGATTTTTTTCTTTTATTTTTTCAGTAACTTCTATTTCTAGAAAATTTTGTTGATTTAAAGGAGAATAAATTATCATCTAAAGCTCTTTTTTTATAACTTTTTGAATTATAAAGTATATAAAAATTAAGCTTAATGATAATAAATTATATTATTATTTAATAACTTTTTTTAAGAATTTATATCGTAACCTAACTCTTTTAATCCATCTTTATTTTTTGTCCAACCTTTTTTAATTGAAACAAAAAGTTCAAGATAACATTTTTTACCAGTTAATTTTTCTATTTTAACTCTAGCATCTCTTCCAATTCTTTTTATTGCAGTTGCACCTTTACCAATAATCATACCTTTTTGAGTATCTTTTTGTACAATTATTGTTGCTTTTACTACATCTACATTGCTTTTTTCTTCAACTTTATTTATCATAACATCTGTTTCATAAGGAATTTCATCACTAATATTTTCAAAAATTGATTCTCTAATAAACTCTTTAAAAATATCTCTTAAATGTTCTGTTGTAATAATTTCAGGGTCAAATAAATATGGATGAACAGGTAAATATTTAACTACATTATTCAATATATCAGATTGTTTAGTCTGTTTTTTTATAGATACAGGAATAATACACTCATATTTATCAGAAAATTGTTCATATTCTTTCATCTTTTCGATAATTTGTTCATTTGTAACAAAATCTATTTTTGTAAGTAATAAAATATGTTTTACATTTTTTTTATTTTTTAATAAAAAATCTTCATAATAAGAGATTTTATCTGTAACAGGAGCTAAATATAATATTAAATCACAATCACCCATAGCTTTTAAAGCTTCTTCAAGCATAAATTGATTTAAAAGTTTTTCTGTTTCATGAATTCCTGGAGTATCAACAAATATAATTTGATCACTATTATGCATAACTATTATATTTGATCTTTTTCTTGTTGCGTTTGCTTTATGTGATACCATAGCAATTTTTTCACCAACAAGCCAATTTAAAAGAGAACTTTTTCCAGCATTTGGTCTCCCAACAACTGAAACATATCCGCATTTTGTCATTATTTACCTTCATTTATAAATTAACTAGATTTTAACATATTTTTACTCCAAAGGGCTTTAATTTTGTGCCTTATCTTCT
The DNA here is from genome assembly GCF_003544915.1 of Arcobacter ellisii. NCBI lineage: Bacteria > Pseudomonadati > Campylobacterota > Epsilonproteobacteria > Campylobacterales > Arcobacteraceae > Arcobacter > Arcobacter ellisii. The sequence continues at coordinate 2,004,724 of NZ_CP032097.1, forward strand.
CCTAAAATTCAAACTTTGTAATAAATCATTTTTAGTAATTATTTCATTGTCATTTAAATCAGCAATTGTTCTTGCAACCTTTAAAACTTTATTAATACTTCTAAAGGATAATTGATAATTTATTCTTGCTTTTTCTAAAATATTAAGACTCTCTTCATCTAAAATACAATATTTTTTTATCTCTTCATCACTTAATTTTCCATTTAACTCTTTTTGTCCTCTTTGTTTTTGTTTTATAAAAGCCTTGATTACATTTTCGTGTAACTCTTTAGAAGTAACTTTATTTTTTGAATCATTAAAACTATCATTCATCACAAGATACAAATCAATCCTATCTAAAAATGGTTCACTCAAACGATTCTTATATCTTTGAATTTCAAGTTCATTACATCTACACTCTTTTACACTTGATAATAAATTCCCACAAGGACAAGGATTCATGGCAGAAATAAAAGTAAATTTCGTTTCATACAAAATTTTATTATTTACCCGTGAAATTAAAATTTTATTATCTTCCAAAGGTTCTCTTAATGCTTCTAAAACAGTTTTTGAGAAGTGAGGTAATTCGTCAAAAAAGAGTAAACCATTATTACTTAAAGCAATTTCTCCCATCTTTGCATTTGAACTTCCACCTCCAAATATTGAAGATTTTGTTGCACTATGATGGGGAGAACGAAATGCTCTTATTGGTGAAAAATCAACCTCTTTAAAATCTAAAGCTTGAAGTTTAGCTTTTTCTAAAATCTCTTCTAAACTCATAGGTGGCATTATATATTGAACTCTTTTTGAAATCATAGATTTTCCACAACCAGGACTTCCCTCCATAATCAAATTATAAGTATGTACTAATATAGATAATGAATCTAAATTTTTTAAATTATTTATTATGCTAATATTTAAATATGAAAATATATATTAACAATGAATGGCACATATCTACCATTATAAATAATGTAAGCATTGAATTCTCACATGCTAATGCATATAGTAAATATTTAACATTAATTAAAAATTTATCTCCAATAACTATTAAAAATAATATGAGTAGTTTAAATAAATTTTGGATTTGGTCATTAGCGGTATCTCCAGAGGATAATGAAAGTCTAGCTTATTATATAGCAAGATATAGATTAGATTTAGAAAAAGGTTTTATTATATATGACTATAATAAAGAAGAAAAAGTAAAATTTCCAATAAGTATAATTAGATCCAATAGTCAAACAACAATTGATAATGAAGTAACAAATATTAAGAATTTTTTTACTTGGTTGTCAGAAACTGATGATAAGTTTAATATGAATAGAAATACAATTAATCTAAAAAAAGAATATTATAGAAAAATAAATGGTAAACACTCTGACTATATTAGTACATACATAAATAAACTCTCAAGAGAAAGAATCTTAAAAAAAGTCTACAATATACCATCAAATAAAAAAAGAATTGTAAATGTAGAAAAAGCTTTTCCATATGATTACTTTATAGAATTGATTAAAATATCAGATATAAGAGAAAAATTATTATATCTTTTAATGGGAGGAACTAGTGCTCGAATATCACAAGTTCTAAATTTAACTATATATGACATTGATTACGAGAATATGAATGTTTACTTATCTGATCCTAGTATTGATGATGAGAATCAACGAGGATATTTAGGAGAAACTAGGAAAAAATGGCTTTTTGAAAAATATAATATTGATGTAAAATATCAACATCCTCATAATTTGATACAATTTAAATACCCTATTCCCAAAAGACCTAATACACCTCTTTATTGGCTAAATGAAGAAATAAAACTTTTATTTTTTGGATTCTTATCAGAATATAATATTTTTCCAGAAAATCAACGTATGCCAATACATCCTTTCTTTTTTACTAAAAAGAATGGAGAAAGACTTTTATATAAACCCGTTTATAATAAATTTTTAAAACATTGTGAAATTTTGTCCAACTATTATAATGATAAAAACTTATTAACCTTTTCTCCTCATTCTTTAAGACATATGTGGGGAAATTATTTAGCAGAACTATATTCTCTGGCAATTAATATTGAAGATTATTCAAATGCTGAAAAAATTAAAATTTATGCAAAAGAAGGTATGGGACATTCAAATGAAGATTCAACTAAGTTATACTTTAATATAAATTTTAATAAAGATTTCAAAGATATTACTTATGAACTATCTTCACTGATTAACCAATATAAACATCTTCCTCCTCAAATTTTTACACAAGGTTTAAAAAATGAAAATTGATAAAAGAAAATATAATGACAATTCTAGAGAATGGAATAATACTAAAGTAGAAGAAAGAAAATTAGCATTAAAAGTAACTTGTCAAAAGATTCTCAAATTACAAGAACCTATTACCTTTTCACATATAGCTAAAACTATGAAATTATTATATGAAAAGAATATTACATTAAGTGCACAGACTATTTCACAAACAAATATATATAGATCTATATGTAATGATATTCTAAATATTGACGATATTCCTGAAAAAAAACGAAAAATTGAAAATACTTCAAGAATTGAACTTTCAAATGAACTTCATAAAAAAAAGATTCTGATTTCACAACTTACCAGAGAAAATAAAATACTCAGAGAACGAATTCAAAAATCAAATATCCCAGAAAATACATTTAGTGAATATTCTATCAATACAAGAATTGATAAGGTATCAATAGAAATTATAAATATACTAATTAATGAACTAATTAAATTAGGTGACTTCTATATTGATAGAAATGGTTTAATCAGAGAAACTGATGGAAAAATATTTATTTCCAATCAAATATTAGAATTATTTAATATAAAAAAGGAAGCATAAATGGAATACGTAAAATATGTAGATGAATTTCCTGAAATAAACTATACTAATAAATATCTAATATTAAAAAAATATAAAAATGATTTCCATATTTTTTACAATGATATACTAAAAGTTTATTTACCACACTTACTCAATATAAAAACATTAAAATTAAAAACTAGCCATAAAATGATTGAATTATTGAGCAATGGAAATTGGCAAGAGTTAAAATATTATCCACGAATCAGAGAATCAATTATTACAGAAGATAAAATACATTTTAAAGATTTTAGAGACTGGAATGATTATTTTATCCATATTGATAGTAAATCATCTTATCCAATTTTTAAAACTACAGATATAAAAAAAAGAACTCATTATGGTCCTGCACCATTCAATCTTATTGCTGAATTTATAATAATTTTAGCAAGTAAAGGAATACTTAAAACACCTTTATATTCTACTTCATTATATTTCTCTAATAGTCCTTTTGTATTAAATTTTTTTGAGAAATATTTTAAAACAAATCAAATTTATCAAGAATTAAATAATTCACTAAATTTTTACTTTAAATCTACTGTAAATAAAACATTTATCAACAGTATAATACTTTTAAGTTCAAATATAAATTATAAGAATATAACTGATAAAAATATAGAAAATCTTCAAAAATATTATAAAGATAATAACTTAAATTTAACAAAGTATGAAAAGAAAGACAATGTTAATAAAAAAAATGATATTTTCTCATATACTAATTCTCAATTAGAAAAGCTCCCTCTTATATTTATCAAGCTTGGTGCAAACGTAAACACGATATCACAGAAAAAAGCTAAAAACAAAACCATTGATGATTATTTCGACTATTCAAAAAAAATTTTAGAACAAAAAAGATTTAATACAAATCCTCAATTCAAAGAAATGGTATTTTCTTTTTTCAAACAACTTTATCTTGTTGATAGATTAACAATAGATACAATTAGACAAAAAATTAGAATACTACTTGATTTTTTAAAAGAACTTGTTGAAACTTTTAACCACACATACATTACAAAAGAAAAAATGCAAAGCTATCTTGATTACCCAATTAATGAGAATACTTATCAAAAATATCTAAAAGAAAAAGAAAAAAAAGGAGTAACTAGTGAAGAACTAATCAGATCTCAAGGCATTGTAATTGATTTCTTAAATAGTACAAATCTTTACTATGGAATTTTTAAAGAAAATACTAGAGTTAGATTTAATTCATATAAAGGTGCAACTTTATTTAGAGAATCACTAGATGAAGAAGTTTATAATTTAATAATAGATATTTTACTAAATCGTCCACCTTATATAAAAAACTTAAAAAAGTGGGGTTCTGTACAATGTGATTGGTCCAATTGGTGGCCACATAAAGTAATTCCTTTTTTGCCACTATCTCTATTATTACACTTACATCTACCACTAAGATCTGCTCACATACTTAATTTAGATAGAGATAACTTTTTATTACTAAATCCAGATGACTCTATAAAAGGATTTTATATAAATACAGATAAGAACACATCTAAAAAAGATTTACATATAATCCCTAATATATATAAAAATGAACTAAATATATATAAGGAGCTGATAAAATTAAATAAAAAAATGTTTCCAAATCTTAAAAAAGTGAAATATAAAAATGATATAAATTCACCTTGGGAGGAATTTTATCCTTTATTTCCAAACTTTGATGGAGATAATGTGATGTCAAGAACAATTTATGAACATTATTTCAAAATAGTTGTTCTAATGGCCCAATTTGAGATTTATAATAAGAATAAAGATATCTTAATTGCATGGTTTGAAAATTCAACTTATTTTCCAAAATCAATTAATGAAATTGAAAATTTAAGTGCACGTACTATTCAAACAAAAGTTAAATTATCATTTGGACTACACTCATTGAGAGTTACTGGAGCAACAAGATTATTAAGGATGGGGTTTCCACCACAAATAATTAGATTATTTACAGGACATAAAGGTGTAAATACATTAATTAATATTTATCTTAAAATTCCTCATAAAGAATTAATTGAATCTTATTTTAAAATTAGTGATAATATTAACACTTCTACCCCTAAAGGATTAAACAACTCACTAAGATATATCCCTTCATCAATAGTTTCCCCGATAAAAAACAAAACACCTGAAAAAATCTTAATGGAACTTAAAAAAAATCATCTTTTTACATTAAAAAGAATAGTTACTGATGTTAGAAAAACAACAAATACTAGAATTGAGATAGATAATGGATTAGAAGTTATGTCAGAAATACATTGGACTCATTGGCAAAGTTATAGTTTTGGTATTTGTGGAAAACCTGATGTATGTCCAATTGGAGCAGAAAATAGATGTTCTTTATGTCCTTACTTAGCTACAGGTCCCTTATTTTTACAGGGAGTAATAATAAAAACTCAACAAATTCAAAAAAGAATTTTAGTACAAAGTAATATAATTGCAGAGAATAGGAAACTTGGACAATATGAAAAAAATAAATCTTTTCATAAACAACAATCATCTGATATAGAAGAGCTTGCAGGTTGGTATGAAATTATTAGTTTAATTGAAAAAAAAATAAAAGAAGATATTAAAGACAAAGAATTAGGAAATAAAATTATAAAATCAAAAGAAAGAGACCTACAACTAGTTTATTATGAAAATGTATCTGAAATTGATGGTCTCATAAAAATTTATGAAGAAGCAAAAATGTTAAATCTTTATAATCCTGATATTGAAGATACAATTTATAGATTATCTTCAAAAATCATAAAATATTGTATGAATAATAACATTAATGAAATAATTCAATATATTGATGAACCAACAAAAGTAATAGAGTGGTTTATACCTCAAAAAGAAATTAAATTTAATAAAAAATATTTAACTTAATTCTAAGTAATATTGAATAATATTCACTAATGAAAATATCTATTTATATTCCTTCACCATTAAACTTTATTACTTAAAATAATATCTAATGTCTTTTTTTGACATATTATTTGTATTTAGTAAAAGAAGATTATACATTCCCGAAAGTTTTTGATTTCCTTCTAATGTAATTACAACATGCTTTTCATCTTTATTTTCACAATATTTTGGATTATCAAAAGTAAAAAAAGTTCTACAAACAAGAGGTCTAAATTGATAAATACTACAAATACCTTTATCTTGATTTAAAAAAGGGCAATAGTCATTTGTATTAATTTTCTCAATATTTTGTCTTTTATATTCAGTATTTCTTTCTATATATTTAATTTCTAACTCTGAAACGTCAACTGGTATCTTACAACAATGTGAACAACCTTTTTGACATACAGTAATTTCATCAATACTAGTATTAACTAAATCTGCATATGTATACAGTTTTTTTAATTTTGATAAATCTTTATAATTACCTTTTAGACTATTCATGAAATCTTTTTCTTCTTTTTCAACTGAAAAATTAATAGGTCTAAATTTTAATCCTATTTTTTCTTCAGCTTGTTCTTTTGTTTGATACCTTTTTATTATTTTTTCATCAGTTCCAATATTCATTTATTTATTCCTTAAAATATTTTATATCATAAAATTTTAAACCGTTAAATGATTTAAACCAGTTTTCTTTTCTTCCCAAAATTAAATAAAGTAATAAGTTCTGTTGAACTTTACTTTGATAATAATTAACAAAAAATGTTTTATAATCTCTCAAGGACGGCTCTGCCTTCCATTGAGGATGAGTATGCCAATCACCTAAGTAAGTGATTTGTCCATTACTTTGTTCCCATATTCGTTCAATATTCTCTTGTAAATAGTTTACATTCAGTTCTAAGCCATATTCACTTGAGTTTAAAGGATTATCTTCAAAAAAATGAGTGATTTCAATAGTGTTGTTTTGAGGATATAATTTTCCTAAAATAACACCACCTTTTTCTCTATTAAATTCAAACTGACGTAAAGTTAAAAGTTCTTGTTTCAATTGATTACTGATATAAACTTTTAAATTTTTATTTTGGAATTTGATTTTATTCATATTTCTAAAAATTTCTTTTAATTAAAGTATTTTCATTTATAGAATATCCATCTTTTAGATATTTATTTAAATTTTCAATTTCACCAATTGAAGTCCAATGTGTTTCAATTTTTTCATCTAATAAATATTTTACAATCATATTTGCAAAATGATTTAAATGCAAATTTGCGTTTAAATATGTATATGGCATATAATTGGAATTACACCCAACATCACTTTTTACAAATTCTAATGTAGCTTTTCCATCTAAAAATGTGATTTCTTTAAATAAGCTATTCATATTAAATTCTTCACTATTAATTGAATCATCAAATAATAATGAATGTCCTATTGATGCAGTAGCTTCAAACCAACAAGATATAACAGCCTTAACATTCCCATTAATCGCATCTCTAATGATTTTTTCTTCAATATGATTTGCATCGCTTCCTAAGGCAGTTATAATTAAGTCACATTCCGTTAATTTTTCAAATTGATTCTCAACATAATCATCAATTGCATTTATATTAATATCTAAAAACTGTTTTTCTAAATAAGTTTTAAGTGCTAAAGCTTTATTTTGTTCAAGATACTCCATACCAAGTAAATGTCTTGCTATATTATTTGAACTTAATGTCTCTGGATCAATTAATACAATATTGGTACAACCAATTTTAATTAATTTGTGTGCTAATGAAGACCCAACTGAACCGCAACCTACTATGGCAATCTTTTTCCCTTTTTTATTTACATTAACATTCATTAAAGTTCCACCTCTTTTATATAACCTACTATTAGAAATATCCATTGCTAATATTCCATAAATTTCTTTGTTTGCATTTTCTTTATTAAGAAAAGGATTAATAAAATTCATTACATGAGTTGATTTCTTTTCATTAAAATAAATGCCTGCATAATGAATTTCTTTTGTATTTGGTATATTGAAAGAAAATAAAATAGCGTGAACTACGTTTTTTATCTTTTTAATTTTTTGAAGATTACTTAAATATCCAAGCTTTATAATAAGGTTTTTTAAGTCATCATAAGTTTTAGGTATGTTGTTTTCTAACTCTTTTTCAAAATTTATATATAGAATTTTATTTTTACTATATTCATAATTTGCACTTTTACAAAATTGTTTTATGAATTTTTCTTCTTCTATAAAAAGTAATTCTTGAATTTTTGTTTTAACAATATATGCATCAAGTAGTTTAAAAGACTTATATTTAGTAATAAGATCTTTATTATAATGAATTTTTCCTCTTGCACTACACCAATAACTGTCGAATTCATCAAAAATTTCATTTTTATCAAATTCATTATTTTCAATTTTACTTAAAAATTCTTCAAGTCGATTATATGAATCACATAGTAAATCGTAAGGATTTTCATAATATAACTTATCTTCTTCCGCATTTAAACATATTCCATAAGCATTAATTCTATCATTAAATTGCTCAATATGTGGGTATCTTAGAAACATGCTTTTATTAGTTGTATAGAATTTTGGATACTTTAATGGGAAATTATGACTGATTTCAGTTATAATCTCCACAGAAGATTTATTAATAATGAAAAATTTACTCATTAATAACAAATCTTTACTATCTGATTTAGATGTGTCTATAAAATTTAATTCCTCCAAATATCCCTTCGCCAAAAGTTGATTTGAAGTTAAATTATTAGGCATATCTTTTTTCTGCACTTCTTTCTGGTTTAACAGTCACTGTTGCTGCTGTTCCTGTATTCGAAGATGAAGTTTCATCTACAAGTACCAAACTTATTCCATGTTTTTTTACAGATTCAATTCCATTGTTTCTTGCTTCTGTTGTAGAATACATTTCACTTGTACCAATTATTTTATGGTTTTTTGCACATAAATTAAAATACGGACTTTCATCTTTTGCTACTAATCTTTGATAATTTTCATCATCTTCACAGTTTTTTCTTACTGATTCAATACCAGTTAATGCATCATGTCTGTTAACATAATTCTCTGATTTTAAAATCACTTGGTGATTCGCAGCCTTTAAAACCCAATGATAAGGTTGTTCTATACCATCATGTTTATATAAAACATAATATCCATTTTTTTTATCGTTCAAATTGAACTCCTTGTGTTAATATGTACTAGTATATAGAAACTAGTATTAGAATGATACTAAAAAAAGAAACAAAAGTCAAATATAGTTCTAAAATAAAAGAATCAAAAGAAATAAATATCAATTTTTTTTCTAAAATTAAAGAATATATATGTACTAAATATTACAATATATTAAAAATTTACTTGATTTTTTATCATAATTAATGATAAAATACTTTTTATTAATTATAAATAGGACAAATAAGTATGATAGAAAGAGTGAAAGAAATTTATTTAAAATTATATAGGGAAGGTTACTCTTGTACAAAAAATAAATTAAAAGACTATTTTAAAGTTACTGAAAAAACCATAGAGAATACTTTAAAGCCTTATTCCAAAGTTATAATTTATGATAAGCAATTAAAAAGATATAGGTTTACTAAACTTTTACCAGATTTTATCCCTTATGAGGTTTTTTATGAAATATTTAGTGAAAGTATTGCAAATAGCACTATAAAAAAAGATTTTCTTAAAATAAAAAATCTATTCATGCAAGAAAATGATGGTATTGTTATGATTAGTACTTCTGATTTATCAGATTTTGCAAAAAAAATTATAATGTTCACAATTGCTATAAATGATAATAATATCTTAAAAATTGAATATACAAAAAATGGTGACCAAAAAGAAACTAAAGTTATAAAACCTCATACAATAATATGTAATGGTTTTACATATTATTGTTATGCAAGTTATGAAAAACGAAATGAAAAGGATGTTGGTTCTATAAGAACATTTGAATTTAATCGAATAGGTAACGTTGAAAGTTTAGAATTTTTATCTGATGAAATATTCAAAATAGAACAAAATGGTAATGCTTTTGGTCCATATGAAAAAAATAAATATATTGTTTTAGAATTTGATAGAATGAGCACAGATTTTTTTAGAAAATCAAATATTTTTCAAAATTCTACTTATGAAATTATTGATATTAATGAAAATACTTTAATTGCAAAAATGTATTACAATAGTTTAGAAATTGAAGTAGTAAAGCTCATTCAACAATGGATGCCACATATAAAAATTTCAGATGATGATGAAAATAAAAGTAAAGTTTATAAAATAATAAAAGATAATTTTGAAAAATTAATTTTTTAAAAGAAATTTGTTTCCTCAGGAAACTTAAACACATACAACTTTTCAATAGAAAATAAAAATGTTAAATTCAAAAGAAAATAAGAAAATTAACTTTAAAAATGATATTTCAAACAAATTTATTGATCATTTTTCTTGTATATTTAATTCTAAAAAATTATTAGAAGTAATGAAATACCACCAGGAATATAGTATTAAATGTATCTACATTCCCTTAAATTACTCAAATGGAAATGGTAATGGATTATGAAATTTAACTTTTTTTGTAAAAAATTCTAAAATGAAAATTATAATTTCAAAACATGCTATAAAAAGAAGAAAACATTATTTACCTATCAATAAAGATATTTTAATTCAATTAGTAAAACAAATTGATGACAAATATTTTATTTCAAAAAGAGATGATAATGCATATAAAATAGGATATAAAGGTGCAATTGCAATAATTGAAAAAAATGAAAATTCTTTACTCTTGATTACAGCTTATGGTTTTCAAAGATTTGATTATAAAATCGGTAATAATAAATTTAAAATTTCAATAGCTCTTTCAAAAGAAGAAAGAAAAAAGATTAGAGAAAATAAGAAAAATATATTTTCAAATATTGAAATATCTGAGCATGATAAAACAATAGCTAATAATTTTGAAAGAGAAAAATGCTCATGTTAGAATTAGAAGAATTTTATTTCAAATATTTTTCGAAATAAAATTCATATGCTTAATGTATTAAAATATTTAATAGATTAATATTTGCAGTTTTTACAATTAATACTATTTATTCTTATTTAACTACAAATATTTTTCAAAATACTTATATTTAGAGTTTAAAAAAGTTTCCTCAGGAAACAGAAAAAAGTCGCTTCAAACTTCATATGAAAGTTTAATTACTAAATTACAATTTTTTAGTTGTATATTAGTACTATTAAATAACTTTATCAATGAATATATACCTGTCGTGAAACCAAGGAATTATCATTATGTATTGGGATAATTTCTCTTGTAGATTTATCAAAATAATTTTGTGTAATTTCATAGGCACTAAACAAATCATCATCCAAAGGAATATTTGCATAAGGATTATAATATATATGTAATCCATCTAGGTGAGATTCATAATGTTCTGATAAATTACAAAAATGTACATCAGAACCAAAAACAATATCATCCATTGGTATTCTCATTGATATTACAGTATGTGTTTGAGATAATTTTATTTCTTTATAACCTAAACTTTCAATACCATAAGTGTTAATATGTTTGTTAAAATCTTCAATTCTAAAACGAGTAGATTTAATCGTAGTATTTGACATTTGACTTTGTGAAATGGCTTTTCCAAAAGTTCCAGTAGTTGAAAAAATAATAGCACTTATTTCTTTATAAGAATCATTAGTAAAAATACCCAAATTTATTTCTTTCCCATTATTATTTACAATATGATTTATTTTTTTTGATGAACTGTTATTTATATCTCTCATTGTTGGTGGAAGCACTCCAAATAAAACTTGATTAATTAAAGTATTATTTTGTGTATGGGAAAGATGATTATCAAAAGGAGCTAATGCAATTACAAATGGTTTATCTCTAACATGTTCTAATTCAGAATAAGGATTTTTCTTATTATTTATACCAACAAATAAATCTTTTTTATCTTTTATTTTTCCTAATAGTTTTAGTATTGAATCTTTAGAACCATCATTTTTTTTTGTATTTATAGTTTCATTAAATGCTTTTTCAGAATAGTAACCCTCATCATTTGATGATTTATTGTTACTTGTAACTGCTTCAACATTTACTGTTCTTCCAGATGAATGAATTAAATTAAAATCTGGACTTTCTTTCGAATAATCAATTTTGAAGCCCAAATCTTGAAAAGCTTTATTAAGATAAAGTTCCCATAAAGATGAATTAAATGATATTTGTAATTCTTTAACAAATTTATCTTCTTCTTTCTTTCTTGCATCTAAACCTTTAGACCAATTTTCTAATATAGTCAAAACATTTTTGTATTTTTCATCCTTAATTATTTTCTTAAAATAAGGGTGTAATTGTTCATCCTTTACTCTGGGTGTAAATAAATCCATTTTTTTCCTTTATACTCTATTTATTTTATAAAACTTTCAATCCATATATTTCTTGTCTACGAATAAAAGCTTGTTTCCCACCTTCTAATATTGAACAACATAATTCACGGGTTGCATCATTATCTATTGAACCAGAATCTATGATAAATGATTTAATACTTGTACTTTTTAGAGGAATAACTAATTCTGCATCTCCTAAAACTGCAATATTTGGATTATGAGTTACAACAATGACTTGTCTTTTTTCTTTAATTCTTCTAAGATTACTTACTATCGTTTTGTAAATAAATTCACTATCTAAATTATCTTCAGGTTGATCAATTAATAAAGGAACTCTACTCTTTGATTGAATAAGAATTGCAAGAAGAATCGATTGTTGTTGACCTAAAGATAATTGAGAAATTGAGCGACTTAAATATTTCTTAGCTCCGTTATCATCTATTATTTTTGTTACTGATAAACTAGGTTTATCATCATATTTAAAAGCTTCAAAATCCTCATATTTATAATTATCTATTGCTCTTTCAATAATATTATTAATTTCTTCATCTTGAAAAACTCTTTTTCCATCTTCTTTAATTTGTGCGAGAGATGATAAATTTTTTTTCTTAACCCCTTCACAAAAGTCCATGACAGATAATTCATTAGCTATTATTTTTGCTTTAGAAACTTGTGATGTTCGCCATCCCATTAGATCTTTTATTGAGTTCTCAAATTCTGGAGAATATGTACTTTCTTTATATTCTGCTTTTATAAAAAATTCATCTACTGCATCCTTTAGATTATTATTAATTACATTTGAAAACAAAAATCGTTGTTTATAAATTTCTTTCTTTACTTCTTTTCTTCTTTTTATTAAATCTTTTCTATTTTTTTCTAACTCTTTAAGTTCATTTAAAATTTCTTCTTGCTTTTTTAACCTATCTTGATAATATGCTAAATCTTTAATTATTTGATTAATTTTTCCTAAATCAAAAGGTATTCCTTGCTTTTCTAATTCACTTTTTTTCTCATCTATTTTTGTTAAAATATTTTTTTCTTTATCTTTCCATAAATCCAATTGAATTTTAAGTTCTCCAACTTTGGGAACAAGTTCCTCATTTAATTTTACAGAAGTTTTTTTAACTACATTTGAAAATTCTTCAACTATTATTTTAACTTTTAAAAATTCTTCTTTTCCAATAATTATTTCATCATCAGTCATTCCTGAAAATGATTTAAATGCTTCTTCATCATTTAAAACATCTCTATAATTATCAATTAATTTTTTGAGTTTAGATATCAATTCATCACGAATCTTTTTTTCATTAGCTAATGACATTTGATACTTAACTAAATCTCCAACTTTATCTTGTTCTAATTTTTTAACTTTCTCTGATATATTAGTAATTTGTTTTCTTGTATCAGGAATACCCTTTACCTCAATACGTGCTTTAGTTAAAGAGCTTTGATTTTCTAAAAGTAATTCACATAATTCTTGATCTTCTTTAATTAATGGCTCTATCTCAATAAAGCTATCTAAAAAATCAAGCAATACTTTTGGGTTATCATCACTATGTTGAATCGTCGATGCAGTTTCTCCTTGTCCATAACTCTCAATAGGAATACGTATAATTCCATCTGTCATGTCTGTTATGTTAATGCTAGATGAATTCTTTTCTCGTTTAAACTCTATTTGTCTACCTGTTTCATCCTCATAAAACATACTTATTTCATCAGACCATATATCCGTGTCTTTAACTTTAGATGTTGAAACATTTCCTGAAACTTCTCGTAATGACTCTAGCATTGTTGACTTTCCAGTCCCTCTTCCTCCAATTATGCATGTAAGATTTTTACTAAATCTTATTTTCTGTTCATCTAATAATCCACCTTTAAATTTTAAGCCAATAAAATGGGGAATTTTTTCTGGAATCATATTTTCAAGTCTAACCCTAGATTCATAGCTGATTAAAGCTATTTTAAGAGCATGAAAACTTAATGAATCAACTTTAAAACGTGTTAATCTTTTATCTCCATCTGCATTAGTCCCTAATTTATCCAATTTATGGGCATCAGAAGACATAATTTTTGGTAAAATCAAATCAAAACGCTGTTCTAATTTTGTTCTTCGTTCATTTAAAAGCTTTTTTCTATCATCATTAGTATCTACATCTGTATAATAATCAATACTATTTTTTGAACTAATTTCTAATGCTAACAAGCTTGGATGAATAAAAATATCCTCTATAACTTTGTTGAATCGTCCTATAACTTTTTCAAAACCTGAGTCTAATTCAATATGAGCAAGAACTCCAAACCCATTAAATTCACTTGCGAATCTCAAACATTGAACTATGCCTTGCTCACATCGTTCCTTATCGTCTGAAATAGTGAGCTTACCAAAAAACTTTCTTAATTGTTCATATGTTTCAAAATAAACTAATAAATGACCTTGCGTAGTACTAATTTCAATACCGGGAATAACAAGAATATTTTTATTATTAGCATAATCAATTGCTTTCTTAGAGTTCTGAATCTCATTATGATCTGTAATACTAATTATAGAAAGATTATTCTCAATTGCTATATCAACAATATTTTGTGGCGTCATACTAGAATCTGTCACATCAAATGAACCATCTTTTCCATAAGAATGTATATGTAAATCAGCTCTTACAAAATCGGCCCCAAAATTTAAGTTATTTATTTCTTCCATTGTTTTTTATTCCCTATATATTATTGTTGTTGTTTATCTATCATAAAGTATTGAAATAATTATATGAACTAGTTTCACAAATATGTTGTTTTACTCTTTTGGGGTATAACTTATTATCATTTTTATAATACACAAATGAATTCCTCTTTAAGTTTTAAAGTAACTAACTATTAGTTACAAGTGATTATATAATAATTAATACAATGATTTATTTATTAATCTAAATAAAAATATATTATTCAGTATAATTTTGTAACATTTCAAGTATAAATTTGTAGATTCTATATACTTTCAATATAATGAATTAAAAATAACACCTTTAAATAAGAACATTTTTTAATTCATGGTTAAAGTTCAGTATATATTAGGTGGTGATTTCCAGCTGCGCAAATCATAGCAGCATATTTAGCCATATCTTGCCCAATAACATCACTGAAATCTTCAGGATAATTTGTTTCATAAAAATATTTTTCACTATTTATTTCTAAAATCTTATGTTTAATCTCTTTTTTTTCATATAAGAATTCTTCTTTTTTTTCACTCTTGATAAACTCTATTGCTTCGTTTAACTCTTTCACTTTATAAATTTGTAAATTTGGAATATTTACTAATTTTTTTGCACTCTCTTCACAAACAACAACTTTTTTTACTTCACCCTTTTTCACAAGAGATAAAACCATAGGAAAAATCAAAGTTGTATCTTTAATATTCCCATCAAGAGCCAATTCACCAAAGAAAAAAAAGTCATCAAAGTTAATTTTTTTATTATCATAAAATGCTATTTGTAAAGCAATTGCTAAATCAAAATGAGTTCCTTTTTTTGATATTTCAGAAGGAGAGAGATTTACAATAATTTTTAAAGGAGGAAATTTAAAACCATTAATCAATAAAGCAGATTTTACTCTCTCCTTTGATTCACTAATACTTGTACTTATCATTCCCACAATCGTAAAAGTCGGTAATCCTTTAGTAAACGTTGATTCAACATCAATTGAAATTGCATCAATTGTGTCTAAAGAGGCTGATTTAATTATTTTCATATTCATATTCTTTCTATTTAATAACTTTTTTAATTATATTAAATAATTGATTAATTTTTATAATCTAATTCAATTAGAAAAAATATTTCATTGCAATAATTAAAGAGTAAATAAAATTTTTATCTTCACTTGCTATAATACGCAAAAAAACTAGGAATTATTATATGTCATCAACTATGAATTGTCCTGAATGTAACCATGAAATTTTAACAAGAATGGGAACTATTTGCCCAAATTGTGGTTATACTGTTGGATATTTTAATGGAGATATAAAAAGAAAAAAATATGCAAAATTCTTTGCATTAACAGTTTTTACACCTTTTATCTCTTTTATTACTATTATATTTGCTCAATTAAATAAATATACAATGTTTATTGGTATTGCAATATTCTTTTATTTAGCAATAAAATCTTGCCCTATTTCATTTAAAGAGATTTTTTTAACGAAGTTTGAAAAAATATTTTTTTGGTTAATTTGGGTTTTAGCAAACAGTTTAATATTTTCTTTGATAGTTAATATTTTAATTAAGACTATGAAGGGATAAAAGATATTTATCTTTTATCTTTCATCTTTTTTTTCCACTCTTTTTCGAATTTTTTTCTTTTAAGAATAGATAAATTTTCAATAAACAGATGTCCTGATAAATGTTCCATTTCATGTTGCCAAGCAACAGCTAAGAAACCTTCACATTCCATAGTTTGTTTTTCACCAAATCTATTACAATATTCAACAATAATATGTTGTGCTCTTGTCACATCTTCACTAAATCCAGGAACACTTAAACACCCTTCAGTGAAAACTTGAGTTCCATCTTTATGTGTAATAATTGGATTTATTGCTTCAATCAAATCATCTCTATTTTGAATATCATCTTCATTTGGAAGATTTATAATTAAAACATTTAATGGAATTGCAACTTGAATAGCAGCAAGCCCTACTCCATTTTGAGATATCATTGTTTCATACATATCATCTAAAAGAGTATGCAGTTCACTATCGAACTGCTCTACATCTTTAGATTTTAATCGAAGTAATTTATTTGGATAAGTTATAACTTCTCTAATCATCAATAACTTTCTTATTTATGCTTTGCTATAACTTCATCAATTAAACCATAAGCACAAGCTTGTTCTGCACTCATAAAATTATCTCTATCTGTATCTTTTTCGATAATTTCTAATGGTTGTCCTGTTTGTTCAGCAATAATAGAGTTTAAAGAATCTTTCATTCTTTGAATCTCTTTTGCTTGAATTTGAATATCTGTTGCTTGACCTTGAGCTCCACCTAATGGTTGGTGAATCATAATTCTTGAATTTGGTAAAGAGTATCTTTTACCTTTTGTTCCAGAACTTAATAAAAATGCACCCATTGATGCAGCTTGTCCTATACAAATAGTACAAACATCAGGTTTTATATAATTCATAGTATCATAAATTGACATACCACTTGTAATTACTCCACCTGGAGAGTTGATATATAAATAGATATCTTTATCTGGGTCTTCAGCTTCTAAGAAAAGTAACTGTGCAACAACTGTTGAAGCTACTGCATCATTTATTTCTCCACTTAACATAATAATTCTATCTTTTAGAAGTCTTGAATAAATATCATAACTTCTTTCACCACGTCCAGTTTTTTCAACTACATAAGGTATATAACTCATAATTAATCCTATTTTTATTTTCCTAATTTTTCATCTAATAATTTAGATATAACTTTCTCTTCAATCATAGACATTTTAATTGCAGGTAAATATCCAGCTTCTTGGTATTGTTTTACAACTTCTTGTGGATTTTGTCCCATTTGCATTGCTTCATAATAAAGAACTTGCATAACTTCTTGGTCATTTACTTGAACATTTTCAGCTTTTGCTAAAGCATCAATAATAAATGTAGCTTTTACTGAATTTACCGCATCTTGTTTTAATTCATTTCTGATTTCTTCTACTTTTGAAGCATCTTCTTTTAATGCGTTAATCTCTTCTTCACTCATTGTTCTAATTTTATTGTTTAGAGCAAAATTGATTTCTTGATCAACTACAGAATTTGGTAATGCAAATTCTATTCTCTCAACTAAAGTTTCTAAATATGCAGGTTTTAATTCTTCTCTATAGTATTTAGATTTTTCTTCAGCTTTCATTTGCTCTTTTACTCTATCTCTTAATGTATCAATAGTTACATTTTCTTGACCTGGTAACATTTTTTGTGCAAATTCATCATTTAATTCAGGAGCAACTTTTTCTTGAATTTCATGTAAAGTTACTTTAAATACAGCTTCTTTTCCAGCTAAATTTTTAGCTTGGTAAGATTCTGGGAAAGTTACAGTAATATCTTTTTGCTCATCATATTTCATACCGATAATTTGTTCTTCAAATCCTGGGATAAATGAACCTGAACCTATTTGTAATGGGTATTTTTCAGCTTTTCCACCTTCAAATGCTACACCATCAACAAAACCTTCAAAATCAATTAAAGCGAAATCACCATCTTTTACAGCTCTTTTTCTTGCAATTTTTTCTAATGGAGCAGAAGATGAAGCGATTTCAGTTAATCTTGCATCAATCTCTTTAATATCTACATCAATATCTTTTACTTCAGGAATTAATGATTTATAATCACCTAAATCAATATTTGGTTTACAAGCTACTGATAATTCAATTTCAATTGATCCATCTTCTTTTTTATCAAATTTAGTAACAGTTGGCTCACCAATTAAATCTTCATTTTTAATGTTTAATAGTTTTAAACCATCTTTTAAAACTTTTCTAACTGCATCAGCTTCTGCATCTTCTTTTAATTTTTCTGCAAATCTTTGTTTTACAACAGCAACAGGAACTTTACCTTTTCTAAATCCCTGAATATTCATAGTTTTAGAAGCTTGTTTTGCAACTTTATCTAAGTTTGCTTCTATCATCTCTTTTGCAACTGTTGCAGTTATAACTGCATTTGCTTCATCAACTCTATTTGCGTTAAATTCCATTAAATTTACTCCGATTGTTATAATTTTAACGCAGATTTTATCTAAAAATTACTAAGGCTTTACTAAAATACCTTTTTCAAAGGAGTTTTAGTTGAATTTTGTCTACTATAAAGTACTATTTTTGATGTTGATACCTAGCTTTATCTTAATGTATTTTATACTTACAAAACAAAATAAATTGGAAAACTATTTTTCCAAAACTGCTCTAAATAAACTTAGTATTTCAAATCAATACTTTTCAAACAAAACAAGAAATATTATTCTTTTTTTATCGCTCATTTTTATGATTATTGCATTAGCTCGTCCTGTTACTAATGAAAAAATAAATAATTCTGAGACTTCATTAACTCCAATAATAATTGCAATTGATGTATCAAAATCAATGAAAGCAGTTGATTTATTTCCAAATAGATTAGAATTTGCAAAACAAAAACTTTTAAATATTTTGGATAATTCTAAAACAGAAGCTATTGGAGTTATTTTATTTGCAAAATCCTCTTTTTTACTTTCACCTGTAACTGAAGATTTCAACTCTTTAAAAATTTTGATAAAAAATTTGGATACAGGAATAAATTTTGATAATGGAACAAACATCTATTCGACTCTTGAAACAACAAATAAATTATTGAAAAATTATTCAAATAAAAATCTTCTTTTATTAACAGATGGTGGAGATAAAGAAAATTTTGACGAAGAGATAAATTTTGCAAATAAAAATGACATCAAAATTTATACTTTAGCACTTGCTACATCAAATGGTTCAGCGATAAAAGAAGAAAATGGAAATTATTTAACAACAAAAGATGGGAAAATTGTTAATGTAAAACTAAACTCAAAAATAAAAGATTTAAGTTTAAAAACAGATGGTGGATATATTGAATACTCTTTAGATAATAAAGATATTGAACAAATTTTAGATGATATAAATTCTAAATCTAATAAAGAAAAATTTGAAGAAAGAAAATATAAAACATACACTGAACTTTTTTATTATCCATTAACTATTGCAATTTTTTTACTTTTAATTGCTTTTTCATCAATGCCCACTTTAAAAAGAACAAAACTTCCTATTTTTATTCTATTTTTTAGTTTCAATTTTACAAATTCACAACTAATTGCTTCTTCTATTTTTGATTTTAAAACTATAAAAGAAGCCAATAAAGCTTATGAAAATCAAGATTATAACAAAGCATTAAAAGAGTTTGAAAAACTTGATTCAAATGAATTTAGAGACTATAACTTGGCAAATAGTTTGTATAAAGAGAATAAATTCAAAGAGGCGATTGATATCTATAAAAATATAAAAACTTCATCAAATGATTTAGAGTTTAAAAAACTTCATAATCTAGGAAACGCCTATGCAAAAAATAGTGATTTTCAAAATGCAGTTGATAGTTATGAAAAAGCTTTAAAATTAAAAAATGATTCAACAACAAAAGAAAATCTACAATTAGTGAAAAAACTTTTAGATAATAAAAAAGATGATAATAAAAATCAAAACAAACAAGATGAACAAAAAAATAACAAAGAGAATCAAAAACAAGAAGAAAATAAAGAAGATTCATCTCCAAAAGATGAAAATAAAACAAAAAAGCAAAATCAAAAAAATTTAAAAAATGAACAGTTAGAACAAAAAGAAGAAATCTCTAATTTTGAAGAAGAAAAATGGTTAAAAGAGCTTGAAAATCAAAAGACAAATTCAATGCTTAAAAAAATGGAATCTTCAAAAGAAGATTCCATCTCTAATCCTTGGTAAAACAAAAGATTAATAATCTTTTGTTTTTCTCATTTGTAAAAGTTCTTTTTGAACAGAGATATTAACATCTTCATTAGCTTCAAAATCTAAAGAATAGTTTCTACCATCATAATCAACAGAATTTAAAATAATCTTCATAGCCTCTAAACGTGCCAGATGTTTATTATCACTTCTTACAATATGCCAAGGTGCACTTCTTGAAGTTGTACGTCTAAGCATTTCATATTTTTTTTCAGAAAATTCATCCCATAAATCTTGTGCTTGCATATCAACTTCTGAAAATTTCCATTGTCTTAATGGATCATGTATTCTTCTATCAAATCTTCTTTTTTGTTCCTCTTTTGAAACAGAAAAATAAAGTTTAATTAAAATCATTCCCTGTCTTACTAAATCTTGTTCGAAATTAACAATATCTTCCATAAAAATTTCATGTTCTTCAGGAGTACAAAATCCAAAAATTGGCTCAACCATTGCTCTATTGTACCAACTTCTATCAAATAATACTATCTCTCCACCTGTTGGAAAATGAGTGATATATCTTTGTAAAAACCATTGGTTTTTTTGCGTTTCAGTTGGTTTTCCAAGAGCAACTACTCTATAATGTTTATTATTCATATATCTAGTAATTCTTCTAATTGCTCCACCTTTTCCAGAAGCATCTCTTCCTTCAAAGATAATAATCATTCTTTTATTCTCTTTTTCTAACCAATTTTGAAGTTTAATCAACTCAATTTGATATTTTTTTAAAGCTTCCAAATCATAAATCTTTTGAATTCCTTCTGATAAAACATGTGGGTTCAGTTTTTCATAATTACCTAAAATTGATTTTAAAAAATCATTTTCTTCTTTCAATTTTTTTAAAACTTCATTATCTTTAGTTACCAATTTTTCTTCCTCTAAAGTAGTTTTTTCTTCTGTTTTTGATATTATAGAATCCTTAAATGATTGCATCAATTCTATGGCATCTTTTCTTGTTAGATTATCTTTTTTTGTATAACCTAAAACTTTCACATATCTTTTTTTATCATGCTGAAATCTAACTATATATTTTCTTCCAAACTCAGGATGAGTCTCTTTAGAAATATATAAACCGCTATAATTTGTTCTTTCAAATTCATTCAAATTCATTATGGTAACCTCGCAAATTTATTGTCTTGTTCCATATTTTCTATCTCTTCAGAACCACTTATTAAAATATCTCTATCAATATTAAAAATATCATCATTGGTTTTTTTCTCATAATCTATGTTAGATAAAATATGTCTAATACAATTTAGTCTAGCTTTTTTCTTGTCATCACTTCTAATTACAATCCACGGGGCAATATCTGTATTTGAAGCCATTAACATAGAAAATTTAGCAATTGTATACTTTTCCCATAAATTTTGAGACTCTTTGTCAACAGGAGATAATTTATATTGTTTTAAAGGGTCAACTTCTCTTTTTTTAAATCTTTTTAGTTGTTCTTTTTTTGAAACAGAAAAATAAAATTTCATCAAAATTATTCCTGATTTAACTAACATCTTTTCAAATTCTGGAACTTCTCTTAAAAATTCATGATGTTCTTCAGTTGTACAAAATCCCATAACAGGCTCAACACCTGCTCTGTTGTACCAAGATCTATCAAAAAATACAATCTCACCTGCACTTGGAAGATGTTGAGTATATCTTTGAAAATACCATTGTGTTTTTTCTATATCACTTGGTTTTTCTAAAGCAACAACCCTTGCACCCCTTGGATTAAGATGTTCTGTAATTCTTTTTATAGTTCCACCTTTTCCAGCAGCATCTCTTCCTTCAAAAATCATTAAAATTTTTAAACCTTTTTCTTTCACATGATTTTGAAGTTTTAAAAGTTCAATTTGAAGTTTAGTTAACTCTCGTTCATACTCTAAAGTCTCTTTTCTAACCCAAATTTGTACTTTTTCTACACCATCATCATCTTTTTCTTTTAGTTTATTTCTTTTTCTACTTTTATCTTTATAATCATGTTTTAATGACTCTTTTGTATCAATAACTTCCATATCTGAAAATTCGTTATTTATTATATTTCTTTCATGCCCCGACATTATTTTCTCCTATGAAAGTCTTACTTTATAGTCATTATACCCAAAGTTTTTTATAATTTGATAATTACTTTCATTATGTTTTATAACAATTGATGGTAATTTTATACCATTAAAAGTTGTTGTTTTTACCATCGTATAGTGAATCATATCTTCTAAAATAATTTTATCTCCCACTTTTAATGGCTCATCAAAAGAGTAATCACCAATAATATCACCAGATAAACAAGTATTTCCACCTAATCTATAAGTATATTTTTTCTCACCAGCAACACCACTATTTCTAATCATTGCTCTATATGGCATTGCAAGAGTATCTGGCATATGAGCTTCAGCACTTGTATCTAAAATTGCTAAATCCATACCATTGTGAATTACATCTAAAACAGTTGCCACTAAATAACCCGTTTGCCAACCTATTGCTTCACCTGGCTCCATATAAACTTTTAAATGAGGATATCTTGATTTAAAATCTTTTAAAAGTTTGATTAATCCTTCAACATCATAATCAGCTCTTGTAATATGATGACCACCACCAAAATTTACCCATTTTAATCTGTCAAAATATTGGCTAAAGTTTTTTTCAAAAGCTGCAAGTGCACCTTCAAGTGCATCAACATTTTGTTCACAAAGAGCATGAAAATGAAAACCATCTAAAAATTCTAGTAAAGATTCATCAAAATTTGCTTTTGTTGTTCCCATTCTTGAAAATGGTGCGCAAGGATTATATAAATCTACTTCAACTGATGAGTATTCAGGATTTAATCTAATACCTAAAGATACTTTTCCAAAAGCTTTATCTTTAAATCTTTTTAATTGACTAAAAGAGTTAAAAACTAGATGATTTGAGATAGATATAATTTCATCTATTTCTTCATCTTTAAAAGCAGGACTATATGTATGAACTTCTCCACCAAACTCTTCTTTTGCAAGTATTGCTTCATGAAGTCCTGATGCACAACAACCTTTAAGATATTTTTTACATAAATCAAAAGTTGAATGCATTGCAAAACCTTTAAGAGCAAGAAGAATATTGATATCTGCTTCATCTTGAACTCTTTTTAAAAGTTTTAAATTTTTTTCAAGTAAAACTTCTTCACAAACAAAAGCTGGACTTGGAAGCTTGTCAAAACTATCTACTGTTGTATAATTATTCTTCATATGCTATAAAATCTTCTTTCCCTACTCCACAATCTGGACAAGACCAATCTTGGGGTAAATCTTCAAATGCAGTTCCTGCCTCAATCCCACTATCAGGATCACCAACAGCTGGGTCATATATATAGTCACAAGCTGTACAAATATATTTTTGCATAATAAACTCCTTTATTTAAGATTTATTATAACTCTAAAATTTTCCAAGGTAAACCTTGAGTCATTAACTCATCCATAAATGGTTTTGCATCAAACTCTTCAATATTAAATACTCCTGTATTTTTCCAAATACCTTTATATAATAATTTAGAACCAATCATTGCAGGAACTCCTGTAGTATAACTTACAGCTTGTGCTCCTGTCTCTTTATAACACTCTTGGTGGTCACAAACGTTATAAATATAAACTTTTCTTGGTTTTCCATCTTTAATACCTTCAATGATACAACCAATATTTGTTTTACCTACAGTTCTTGGTCCAAGGCTTGCTGGATCTGGTAATAATGTAGTTAAAAATTCAATTGGAGTAATCATCATACCTTTATGTTCAACTGGCTCAATACCTAACATTCCAACATTTTGTAAACAATTCATATGTTGAATATAAGCATCACCAAAAGTCATAAAAAATCTAATTCTTTTTAAACCTTTAATATTTTTTGATAAAGATTCTAACTCTTCATGATATAGTAAATAAGATGGTTTTACACCAACTTCTGGATAATCATGGTCAACTCTAATTTCTAAAGGAGTTGTTTCAATCCATTGACCATTTTCCCAATATCTACCATTTGCAGATACTTCTCTTAAGTTAATTTCTGGATTGAAATTTGTTGCAAATTTATACCCATGGTCACCAGCATTACAATCCATAATATCTATATAGTGAATCTCATCAAATAAATTTTGTTGAGCATATGCACAAAATACTCCTGTAACACCTGGGTCAAAACCTGAACCTAATAATCCCATAATTCCAGCTTCTTTAAACTGTCCATCTCTTTCCCATTGAAGTTTATATTCAAATTTTGCTTCATCTGGATGTTCATAATTTGCAGTATCTACATAATCTACTTTACATTTTGTACAAGCATCCATAATTGTTAAATCTTGATATGGTAATGCTACATTTAATACTAATTTTGGATTTACTTTTTCAATTAATTTTATTAATTCATCAACACTGTCAGCATTAACACTGGCTACATCAATTTTTACACCTTGATTTTTTAAAATATCAGCAGCAATTGCTTCACATTTAGAAACTGTTCTAGAAGCTAATGTAATATGTTCAAATGTGTCAATATTCATTGCACATTTAACAGTGGCTACTCTACTTACACCACCTGCCCCAATAATTAAAATACCTTTTTTGCTCATTTATTTACTCCGATATATTTTTATGTAACCATTATACAATTTTAAAGTATAAGAAAGAATGAAACAGAATTAAATTTATTATTTGATAACAATTTGATTACAATTAACGTGCTTTTAATAATTGCTTATGTAAACTTCGTTTTTAAGTTATGGGGATGACTTGGTATCGATTAGAGCAGTGAGTATAAGTTGCATGTCGGCCTGAACATGCCGTTACGCGGTTCATTTTTTTTAGACGCAAACAATACAAATTACGCTCCAGCTTACGCAAAAGCTGCGTAAGTTTAACAACTTACTGACTCGCCTAACGGCTTGAGTCTTTGGAGACTGGCACTACAGATTCTATCTATGTAGATAATTGCTGGTTCAACCTAGATAGATTATTTTTGAGGGATTGATTGAACTTCAAAAAGAAATTCCAAATCTTAGCTTTATGATTGCTTCGGGAGTTGAGTTGTCATTAAGTGAAATTTTTCAACTCTGCTAAACATGTAGACGCTTATATAAGCTGTTTTAAGACTGCGGTTCGATCCCGCACATCTCCACCATTAACTTTTTCAACTTTCTTAAATTCTAATCAAACTTCATCAAACCTCTTTACAATCGGGCTTTCTAAAGGTATAATACTTTTTCAACAATTATCAATTTTAATCAATAATTGTCAAATCAGGTTACTAATAGGTTACTAAAATGGCATATATAAATTCAAAAAAATTTGGTTCAACTGTTCAACATTATAAAAAAGAAAATGGTGAC
Source organism: Arcobacter ellisii (assembly GCF_003544915.1). Taxonomy (NCBI): domain Bacteria; kingdom Pseudomonadati; phylum Campylobacterota; class Epsilonproteobacteria; order Campylobacterales; family Arcobacteraceae; genus Arcobacter; species Arcobacter ellisii. The sequence goes on from NZ_CP032097.1 coordinate 2,030,703, forward strand.
ATTAGTTATTATATAACTTACAAAGATGAATTTAACAAATTAAAAAGAATTAAAGTTGGTGATAAATCACAAGGTATAACAGAACCTTATTGCAATAGAAAAAGAAATGAGATTTTAAATAAAATTAGATTGGGAGAAGATATTCCAATCAAACAAAAAAAGAAAGATTCTACAACGCTTAATAGCATTGCAGAAATATATTTTACAGATAAAAAATCAGCTGAAAAAAGAAAATCAAAATATGATATTCATATCAAGCCAGTTTTTGGAAATTCAAATGTTAATAGCATCAAAAGAGAAGATATTTTAAACTTTAGAAACCAAATACTAGAAAAAGGAAAATCTTTACAAACAGCAAAAGGAATTATCCAATTAATTTCTACTATTTATAATTATAATATTCAAGAAAAATCACTAAAAACATTTAATCCTGCAATTGGAATAAAGTGGGATAAACAATATAAAATAGATAATACAAGAGAAAAGTATCTTGACCTAAATGAGATTAAATTATTACTCTCTGAAATATCAAACAACCCTACTCTTTTATTGTTTGTTGAACTTTCATTACAAACTGGTGGAAGATTAGAAACTATCTTACATATTCAGAAAAAACATATAAATTTTCAAGAAGGTTCAATTCAACTAAAAAATCTAAAAACAAATGACACATACACAGGTTTTATCCAAGATGAACTATCAAATAAATTAAAAGAAATTTGTGAGAAATTGAATGTGAATGATTATGTTGTACATTTTGAAAAAGGTAAAAAATCTACATCAAGACAAATTCAAAATCGTTTACAACCTATAATGAATGAACTTTTTAATCAAGGTTTAGAAAAAAATGATTCTAAAAATAGAACTGTAATTCATACACTAAGACACACTTTTGCATCTCATCTAGCTATTAATGGAACTCCAATTTTTACAATAAAAGAACTAATGAATCACTCTGATATTGAACAAACTATGAGATATGCAAAACTTGCTCCTGATTCAGGGAAAAAAAATGTACTTAATCTTTATAGATAGTATTATTTTGCGTAGAAGATTAACTTATTTTAATATATAATCTCTTACATTTTAAGTACGATAACTTGTTTTTTGAATTGTTAGACATTATGTTTTATCTTAATTTCATAAATATTTAAATTCATCTTTTTTATCATCATCTGATTCAACTTCTATATCTTTATTTAAAAACCTATAATATAGAACTTTTATAAAAAATAAGGCTTAATAAAAAATGTACCAAAAATTAAATTTATCTAATAATAAATTTAATAGTTTATTGTTTAAATACTACATAGTATTTTTCTAATAATATACTTCCTATCCTATGATTTATTGATTTAACAAAGTAAATTTTTCCCAATAAATGTTCTTTAAATGATTCTTCTGAAGAAAAAGCTGTCTTTGAAGTTTTTTTTAAATGACTCTCAAGTCCATACTTATCAATGTAGTACATTGTATTATTTATATAATTAACTATTTTTTTAGAAGGTTTAAGTTCTCCATTAATGATATTAACTCCTGTAACTTTTTTAATCATCTTAGGAGACACTATTCTAATTTTAGAATTATTTAATTTTAAAGAGTATTTCTTTAATATTTCTCTTATATCAGATACAATTTTTTGACAAGTATCATAAGTTTCAAAATCTCCAGAAATTGACATATCATCAGAATATCTTGTATAAGAACTACTTGAGTATTTTTCCAATAATAATGCAATCTCTTCATCAAATTTGCTTGCATAGAGATTTGATATTTTAGGACTAGTACAAGCTCCTTGGGCTAAAACTCATTTGGACTTAAAATAAGGTTTTATTTTATCTTTAAAATCATTGGGTTCAGCTATAGTACATAATCTTGATAATTCTAACGAGAGTAATTTGGGATAACCTAATTCAAAAAATATTTGATAGACAGAATCTTCTTTTATTGAACTAAAAAAATCTTTAATATCTAATTTAATTAACCAGTTATCAGAAATATGAGCTTCAGCATTTTTTTTAATTGAAGAATTTTTTTCATATGCAGTAGAGTAAACACTTGATTTTAACCTGTCAAGTATATTATTCTTAATCCATCTCTGAACAACAGCAAGATTTTTTCTAGGGATATATAATTCTCTAAGTTTATTGTTTTTTTTGATAACTTTTTTTTGATAAGGTTTTACTCTACGTTGAGTATAATAAAGTAATGTTTTATAATCTTGATTTGTTAATATTGCAAGATTTTTTAAAGTAAAAATAGGTTCAACATTATTTTTAGTTGTTTCTTCCCATATTTTTCTACATTCTAACAAATATTTATCAGAAATTCTTTTTGTATCAAAAGGATTAAAGGTATTTTCTATTAAATATGTACCCATTTCAGCTCCTTTGGAGCTTAAATAGATTGTAAGTATGTAGTTGAGCATATACTTACAATTCTATTTAAGTTACGAAGTAAAATTATCCTTAATTGTTTTATAGCAACTACTATAAACCGTTTGATAAACAAACAATCCCTACACATCTATTTTTATACCTTTAATCTGAGTAGGATAATACACTATTTTTACTTTATTATCTATTACTTTATTATCTTTTAGATCACTATTCTTCTGATAAATATTTTCATGCAAAGATTCAAATTTAGTTATAATTTTTTTACCTAATGCTGTTAACCTTGAATTACTCTTGGCACAAGAAATTAAACCATATTCACTACAACAATTTAGTATTTTTTTGAATTGAATATCATTAATTTTTGAAAAATATAAAAATTTCTCTTTTATTTTGAATTTCTTTCTCAAAAATAAAAATAAAATAGTATCTATTAGTAAACCCATACCATTATTTCTTGAAATTTTTTTCATTATTAAAATTTCCCCTTGAAATTCCATATCTTCTTCCATATACTTTAAAAGTCTTATATATTCATTCTTTAAATTAAAATATGCTGTTTTATAATTTAATTTAACTTTTTTATCAACAAAAAGTGGTGATTTTTCTGATGCTTGTTTACACCATAAAATTGAAGGTGTATTATTAGGACAGTTGTTATAAAAAACAATATTACTACATATATTTCCATATCCAAATCTAGCATTTATGCATTGTTCCTTTTTTAAATATTTTGAAAAACTATTACATATAAAATCTTTATCAAAAGATGTTCCTTTAACTTCATATATGTAATCATTAATAAAACTAAACTTACTCTTTATATATTTTTCAGCATCTAAATATAATACTATGGAAAGTATGCAAACCTTAATTTTTTTTAAAGAGGTTAATGATCTAATTCTTTTTAAAATGACTTCATCAATTAAAGAAATATTATCAACCATTGTTCCGCCACTTCCTACAAACTCATCAACAAAAAAAATTATGCTATTTCTTTCTATTTTTCTATCTAAGGACCAAAATAAATTGCCCTTTCTATTAAACTTTTTTTTTATATTGAATACAAATGCAGAATCACTTTTAGGTTCTACCTTTTTTAAATTTAAGGAGTTAATAGGAACTATATAAACATCTTTATATCCCTTTATTTCCTTTTCAATTCTTGAAACTAAATTATTAGTATAGAAATCATAATCAACTTGATCGATAAAATTAATATCTTCAATAAGCTTACGAGCACTTTTTAAACTACTACTATCAAATTGTTTTAGCCAATCATCTAACTTTTTTTTATCTAATAAATTAATATCCAAGTTTTATCCCCATAAATCTTATATAAATAACTAAATCTATATTAAATTCGCTGTAAATTTGTTGCATAAGTTAAAACATTTTTTTCTTTTTTCGTAACATCATATACATTACTTATAACAGCTGTACTTAATCCTACTACTGCACCTAGAGTCCCACCTGTTAATGCTCCACCAACAAATCCTACTAATGGTACAACAATATGCTTAGATTGATTCATCCAAAGCCTACTAATTTCATGATTTAGTTTTGCTAAATCTTCTTCAAAATCTCTTTTTGCACTACTCAATAAGTCTTTTCTTTCTTCTAAAGTTTTACCATTTAAAACTGTTAGAGTAATTTTTTCTATTTTTCTTCTATATTCTTTAACAGTATCCTTATTTCTATCTCTAAACTCTCTAATTTTCTTTAAATCAACTATTCCACTAGGTAAAGGCATTGTAAAGTTTAAAATTTCATCTTTTATTACACTATCATTAAGTAAAGAATCAAACTCTATATCATTTGTAAGAGGAGTAGCTTGTAGATTAGTTTTAGTACATAAATCTATTGCCAAGTTTTTCATAAAAATATTTGCTAATACACTATCCATTTCATACCATGGATAAGTTAAATTTTTAATTACTCCTAAATTTAACAACTCACTGCTCAAATTACCAATCTTTTCTATATGTATCTTTGTAGTATTATTTTTATTAATTTTACCTTCTTTAACAAAATACTTTGCAATATCTAAGAATGATTCTCTGAAGCTTTCAAGTTCAGTAGTATAATCTAGTGGCATAATAAATTCAAATAACTCTTTATCTTCTTTTAATTCCATCATTAAAGGACTTAAATCAGTTTCACAATGCTTAACTTGATAAGGAACAATAGAATACATTTTATCCCAATATAATAATCTTTTCATTAACCAATCTGATTCTGGTATATTAATATATGGATAATATAAAGCATTTTCTCTCATTTACTTTCCTTCTTTTATATCTTTTATTTCTACTATTGCTCTTTTACCTATTTCAATAATTTTAATATCTTCTTTAAAGCCTTTTAGTATCTCATCAAATTTATCTCTTTGATTATCTGCAACATCTTCAAAAGATGCAAAAACTAAACTTTGACAATTCAATTTACTAAGTTTTTTAAATAATGCTGTTTGACTTGATTCTGTCATAGCATGTTGTGCAGGTTCATCAAATAAAAACAATCCTAAATGATTTCCATTTTTTACAGATGAAACCTCATATAAAGAAATTAAATATGCCCATAGTGATCTTACAAAATCACTTGCAGAAGAATTATATTTTATCGGTTGAGGAGCATCATCTCCAATTTTAACCATTGGAAAATATTTTGAAGGATCTTTTTTCGCAATCCATATTTGGTCTTCTCTTTTACTACCATAAATAAACTCTTTTAATAATAGTTTAAAATTATCCTCTAACATTTTCAATTTCTTATTATCCTCTAAAGACATTTCATAAGGTTCTTTAGTTTTTTCATTTGCATCCCATTTTTCAGCAATTTCTTTTAATTCAATATATAATTCAATTAACTCTTTGTTTATTGAATTTAATCTAGTAATCTTATTTTCAATGTTTACAAGCTCTTTCATAGTAGCTAAAGAAGGTAGATTTTTATCACTTACAAAATCTTTTTCAAGATAACTAATAATCTCTTTATCTACTTCGTATTCTTCTTTTAATTGATTGTAATATTTTTCTTCATTATCTATTTCTTTTTCTAAAACACTAATATATGTTTTTAGAATTTCATCTTGTGACTTTAAGTAGTCTTTATTTTCTTGTAATCCCATAACTTGGATATGTTTATAAAGTGTAGGAGAAATTGGATTTTCACAAGTTGGACAAATTCCTTCAAAAGCTTTTATTGTATTATCTGCACCCTTTGTGTAATTTCTAATTTTCAATAGATCAGTTAATTCATCCATCTCATTTGATAACTTATTCTTTTCTTTTTTTAAACTATCTAATTCATTTTTTTTGACTTTAATTACACCTTCAAAGTTTAATAAACTATCTAATGATTTTTTTAATTTAGTATTCAATTTTATAATTTTTGCTTCTATATCACTCTTTGGAGTATCAATATTAGACTCAATTTTCTTTTTTTCTTCTTCTAATAATTTTTTATAGTTTTCTAAAGTAACACTTTCTTCATTAACTTTAAAATATATTGTATATTTACTTTGGGCTAATGATTCTAAACCTCTAACTTCATCAGGAAATCTATCAAAAACACCAGAAATTAAATTAACTTTATCTTTTATAATATTAACTTTTTTATCCCAATTTAAACTAATTTCTTTCTTTTTATCTTCATATTTATTTTTTGCTTTTTCATATTCAAATGTACTCAAATTTAAAATATATTCAACATTTCTTTTTTTTGCATCTTTAATACCAAAATATGGAATTGTTGCAAAAAAATCTGTCCATCCAGTTATCTGTTCAATAAAACAAGATGTAAAAATTGTCTGCAAATATAATTTACATTCCCCACCATCATTCTTTGGTACAATCGGTAAATTTAAACCTAAAAAACTCTCAAAATATGTAAAAAAACCCTTTTTATGTTGAGCAGAATTTGGGTCATGTAAGAAATAAGGTTCAATATTTTCACCATCTGTAACTTGAATAATTCTAGGTTCTATATCATAATGCTTAACAAATCTTTTTAATAATATGCTTTTTCCTGATAAGTTCAATACTTCCAATGTTACAGAAGATGTTTTAATATCTAAATCTATACCTTTATTGTAGGGTACTTGATTTTTTAATATTGAATCAATTGCAACAGTATTTTTACCACCTAATAGTTCTTCCATTCCTAATGCATAAAATATTGCAGATGCAATTGTACTTTTACCAGAATGGTTATCACCCTTTATGATATTTAATCCTTCTATAGAAAATTCAATTTCTCTACCAAATTTTTTATCGGCTGTTTCAATTTCAATATTTAACTTTTTGATTCTTAACATTTTAACTCCACAAACTTTTTAACTTATCTACATTTTTATCAGTTAATTTTTTCCCAATATTTTTTAAAAACTCTTGTTCTACATTAAAAATATCTAACTTAATTATATTCTTTACGAATTTTGAACCAACATCAGTGAGTAAATATTTTTTTCCATCAAAACTACATAACTTATCATTTATCATAAAAGTCAAGACAGAATTATTTTTAATATCGATAGTCCATAATCCTATTGATTCTTCACAATCATTACTAATACTATTTAATAAATTTGCTTGTCTAGATTTATCTTTAAAACACCATAATAAAAGATGTATTTTTAATAGTGAAATTTTTTTGTCAGAACCTGCTCCAGTATAATTCATAATTAGCAAAATCATTACTTCTATGTATATTATTCTTGAATTTGTTTCTATGTCAATAGGTTTTTTTGTTACTTCAAATCTCATTATATGTCCTCAACAACAAAATTAATATTGCAATCTAATAACCATTTTGACATAACATATCCTGATAATTTATCTAATAAGCTATTTGTTATAAACTCAAATTCATTATTTATAGATTCTTTTATGTAAGATAAAAGTTCAATAATTCTTGTTTGACCTATATATTTTGTTTCTATTGAATCACTATAATTTGACTCTATATATTCCAACATATTTTCTAAAAGATGTAACCAACTATCTTTAAATTTAGTATGAATAACTGTAAGTTCATCAATAACTATTTCACCATTTAAGTATTGCTCAATACGAAGTTTATTTTTTTTAAATACATCAATTTGAGGAAAAATTGTTTCATGTTTTCTATTTAAATGATTAAAATTTATATTTTCTTTTTCTTTAAAATTATTCAATTCATCTTGTGTGATTTTAATTTTATCTTTTTTCATTTGTTCTGTAATATCTTCAATGGTTTTAAATTCATCAAATTCAATATTAAATAAGTTAGATTTATATAAATCAATTAGAGTATTTGCTTTAGCACCATTAAAAACACCCGATGAATTTAAAAGTTCATTTATACATCCAACAATATATAACTTATTATATTGTTCGAAAAAAACACCACTTCCAGACAAGCCATTAATATTATCTATTGCGTCATCTGCTGAACTATCATCATTCATATTATTTATCTTTAAAGTAATTGATGTAGTAGTTCTTTGATCACAAGTTACATCATTAAATGGATGAGAATTATTTCCACCATTAATTGCTTCAGGGAAACCTCTTAAATAATATTTTTTATCATAATGTGCTTTATCTAAAACTACTAATTTAGGTAATTCAAAATTTAGATTATCAATTTTTAATAAAGCTAATGTATTTAAGCTTTCAATATTTAATATAGAAATATTAGTTCCAGTGAAATCTTCAACAATTAAATTTTCTATTTTTGTTTTGTAATCTGCATTCTTACCAAAAATCGTATGATGTACTGTAATTACATAAAATTCATTATTACTTTGTAAAATTACACCTGTTCCAACCTCACTTGAATTATCAATTTTTAATGTAATTTTAACAGTAAGCATTTCAACTTTATCAATAACATGTTTATTATTAGGCATATTTATTCCTCTAGCTCAAAAATATTTTTATCAAATACACATTCACAGTTATATTTTTCTTCTTCCTCTTTTGTTAATAATCTTACTTTCTTTGATTCATATTGCTCTCTTGGATAGTTAAAATATAAATATATCTTTTGATTTACATCTCTTCCTTTATTGCATAATATTCGAGCAATTGTTTGTATGTGTGGGTTTTGATCTGTTCCATTTGTTGAAAATATAAAATGATTACAGTTAACCAATTCCAAAAACTCTATACTTGTATTATATTTACTTCCATGATGTGATAATTTAATATAATCTATTTTAAATTTTTTATTTGAAGAATAACCATTATTTTTTAATGTATTTACAATAACACTATTTTTTGCATCTCCTAAAAATAAAATACAAATATCTTTATATTTAACTTCAAAAGCTAAGCTACTCCAATTTGCAATATCATTTTTATAGTTTACTTCTTCAAATTTATCATTTGCTATTTCATCTAAATTTCTATTGTCAATTTTTTTAGAGGATGTCATTAGTGTACTTTTTTGTTCTTTTTCAATTTCTGACCAATTTTTTTCTAACTGAATTAAAGATTCTATACTAGGAGATAAAAATTCAACTGTAAAATCATTATCTATCCGTTTAGAACCAATAATTACTGGTACATCATTTACTTTTATATTTTGTTTTTTTAAGTGTTCTACTAAGTTTATTCCATCTGAAATAGAAATTAAATTCGAATTATTCTTTTTAATTAAATTTGCTGAATTAAAAATGACTTCTTTTAGTTTTATAGAATTTTTACTACTAAGAAGTTTATTAATTCCTCCTATATGATCTCTATCTATATGGGTTACAATTATTAAGTCTAATTGGTTTAAACCCGCTATTATATGTTTGATTTCTTTTGTATAAATTTCACCTACACCACCATCTATTAAAATATATTTTTCACTATTGCCACTTTTATATCTTATTAAAATTGAATCTCCACTACCTGCTTTCAAAATATTTACTTGAAACATTATTTATTCCTGCTCTTAATAAATTTCTTTAACTCTTATTTGTTATTTTAGAGTTGTTTCATTAATAAAATATACCTTATAGTTATTTTAAGAAAACATTATACCTATCAAATGCCTCTTTTGTGACTCTTTTTTTATTTTTTATAAAAATTATTGATTTATATATTCACTCAGCATATTATTTAACTTTGTTTGCAAGTATTGAGGTGAAACAATTTTAATATGTGGTAACCAATATTTCACAACTCTTAATATCTCATCATCATAAGAAACTATAGTAGAAATTATAAAATACTCGTCATTTTGTTTAAGTAGTTTTTTATTTGGCAAAATTTCTTTTCTTAAAAAATACTCTTTTGCACTATTATCAATTTTTAGTGTTACTTCAATATTTTCATTTGAAAACCAGTTAGTATCATTTCTTTCAATTTGTTCTAAAAACTCTTTTTTAGAAGTAAATTTTTTTGATTCATCTTCCCAATTAAACTTTTCTATTTTTGAAAATGTGAAGTTTTTTAGTTTATTGTTTTCATCAGCCAATAGATACCAGATACTATTATTGTTGATTAGCTTATATGGATTTACAACTCTAGGTTTATTTGAATATATGAAATTTACTGGACTATTTTTTATAATAGCAGCACTTAGTTGTTCAAAGCAATCTTTTTTAGAAGTAATATTTTCAAAGCCTTGATTTTTGATAAGATAGGCTTTATTTAGCTTTACATTTAAAATATCTGAAATAAAATCATTACTAAGTTCTGGGTAAAGCTCTTTTATACCACTTAATGTGGCGAAGTTTTTAATATCTTGAAAGCTAAGTTTACCCAAAGCATAACTTTTCATACTGTAGTAATCACCTTTTTTATCAATAGGAATATAAAAAAGTCTTTCTTTTATATCCCTTTGAATTGTTCTGATATTTACATTGAACTCTTCGGCTAATTCTTTAGCTGTAAAACTTTCACCACTATTTAGTTTTGTTAAAATAAGTGAAAGTCTAAGAGCTAGGGTATCATGTGATTTTTTCATTTACTATATAAGTATTCCCATAATTGTTTAAGCTTTGAATATTTTTAATTCATTTAGTTCTAATGTTCTATTAATTTCATCCATATCTTCTTTAACAGATTCAACCAAATTTTTAAACAATTCTTCATCATCTCTTTTTTTATCAATATAATAAACTGTCATAGTTACAGAAAGACCAGTTAATGTACCAATAAAAACAGTTGATAAAGTACTTGAATATGGTAATAAAATAGGAACAGTAGAAATTAATTTCTCAACTGATTCCTCTGCTAAAACACCTAAACTGATTAGAACACCTGTAGCTAAAAGTTTTTTAGCTTCATGCATTGCATCTTCATAAGTCATGTTTTCTGGTGGGAAAACTAGCATTTTTACAGCACGAAATAGAGAAAAAATACCTTCTCTTATAATTCTTGCAACTTTTTTGCTCGTCGTTACAAACATATTAATAGCAACTGTAACTAAATTAGAAATAAATCCTGATATAAATCCATCTTTAAATGCAATAGCTGCTTCTTTCCATTTTTCTTTTATCTTATTTCCAATTCTTATTAATCTTTCTTTTAATATTGTAAAAAATTTTTCATCCTCAAAACCATTTGAGAATCCATTTTTATAAATATCAATAATTTCATCAAATAAAGCAGTAAAAAATTCAGTAATAACTAAACCTAATGCTTGTTGAATTCCCATTTTAAAACCTTCACTAGCTCCAGTAATTGCAGCATTTTTGACAAATTTTTCACTTGTATAATAAGCTGTATTAATTTCCTTATCTATTTCTTTTCTAGCTTTTTCATCAGATTCCATAGCTTTTTTATCATCAATTTTTGATAATTCTTCAAGTTTTCTCAATTCATTTTGTTCTTGTATATTTAGTGAATCTTTTTGTTTTAATTCATCAATTTTTTCAAGCCTTTCATTCTTTTTATTAAGAAAAGTTTCCATATCATCAGCTTTTTTTGAGCGATTATTTGTAGCTGTTGTTGGTTTAAGATTTGTCTCTGTATTTGCTAAGGTACTTCCATCAATTTCTGCTAATACTCTTCCTGCATCATCATGTATTTCTTTAGCAGATTTTATATGATCTAAATCATGACTTTGATTTGGATCTAGCTTACTTCCCGTCATATAATCAGTAGCATTACCATCTTTTCTATCTTGTGAATATTTTCTATTGATATTTATAAAATCTGTATCTTTATGATATTCATCACTATTATAATCCCCTCTATTAGCATATTTGTTTTGTTCTTCTTCTGTAGAATAAATACCATTTCTTGCGTTATTGATAGTATCTACATTTCCACCTACTTTATCATAGACAGCAATAATTTTTCCAAGACCAAAAGGAGTTACAATAGATTTTATTACTTCATTTTTACAATCTATAATCAGTTTATTAAATTTTTCCTCATGAAACTTTTTTTGAAAGTCTTCTAAAAATTCTTTTACTTCAGTTGAAGAAATACTAAAATCAGTATTATAAGTTTCTTCTAATCTATTCAAAGTTTTTTTTACTAAAGTATGTTCAACAATATTTTCATTTCTCACTTCTGATGACAAAATCAGATTCTTTGATTCTTTAAGTATCTGTTTTCTTTTATTAAATCGGTCAACCCTTTCCATAAGAAATCCTATGCAACTTCTGGAAGATTAAGCATATATTCAATATTATCCTTTGCTTCTTGTAAAAATGTACTTTCATTATTTTCATTTTCATCTTTTTTATAAATAATATTTTTTACTACTTCTTGAAATGCAATTCTAAATTTTATTTCTGATTCATGTTCTATTCCATCAGACCAAATAACTGTTTCAACTAGTTCTTCTAATGATTTTAGACTTTCTGGAGGAATTATTTCAAGATATTCTGTTAATGTGTCAATACTAGGAATATTTTTTTCTAAATCTTGTAACAAATCTTTTACATGCTGAGGATAATGAGTATTTCCTATACCACCTATAAACTCTTTTATATCCGTTGATTCGACTTCTGAAATATTTCCATCTGCATTAGCTGCTGCTAAACCTACCGCTGTAGCTGCAATAATAAAACTAAAATATTCATTGTCAGATTTAAAAACTTCTAACATTTTTTTAATTTTTTCTAGTTCTTTTTTTAATTCAGCAACTTCATCTTTATTAGATTTTTCACTATTCCTTCTACTATTTTCTTGTTCCTCTTCTTTTCTAGACATTGCATATCCTGCTGCTGCACCTGCTGCTCCTGCACCTACTGCAGCAGCAATAGTACTTGCTCCAGCTAAAGAACCTGCTAATGTTGCTGCACCAAGGATTGATCCACCACCAGTAAATGGTGCAGCTGCTACAGCTCCTACTCCTAAAGCTGCTAATCCTAATATTTTTCCATAGTTCATACAATGTTCCTTCTTTTTATTATATCTCTTATAATACATTGTATTTTAAGAGATTGATGCAAAATTCTACACAAGATAAACTTACAAAATTATTTTTATCACTAATAGTAGGTTGTATCATTATGCATGACATTACTCCTGAACAGCTTTACCAAATAATTGGTAAAAATGTTGCAAAACACAGAAAAGCTAAAGGCTTATCTCAACTTGATTTATCATTACAAATGGGATATAAATCTGTTTCAGTTGTTTCAGGTGCTGAAATTTGTTATAGCAACAAACATTTCAACTTAGAACAACTTTTAAAAATATCCCAAATTCTAGATATAGAATTATGTAATTTTTTTAAACAAGATGATTAAGCAATAATACTTTCTAATTTTCCAAATGCTCTTTTTATTTCTCTTGAGATAGTGATTCCATCCAAAGTCATTTCTAATTGATTTATATTATCAACAGTTTTATATAAATAAATTAGCTCTTGGATTAATTCTTTATTCTCTTTTGAATAAATTGAGAAATCATTTGAATTTATGATTATTTCATCTAAAATATTAAGCTGTTTACAAATATATTTTTCAACTTCTTTTAGAGTTTCAATATACTTATGAAAACTTTGAAATATTTCATTACCTATTGATGTAAAGTTATACTTTTTTTCTGTTGATTCAAAATCTACACAAAAATCATCTTTAGGTAAATTATCTATTTCATTAACTGCCGTTCTAAGTTCTCTTAAAACACCACTATACAAATTACTTAAACTTTTTTCAAACTCTTTGATAGGTTCTTTTAACTCTGATAAAATTTCATTCTTTGCATCATCAAAAGAATTATTTTTATCCTCTGAAAAAGGATATATATCAAAAATACTTTTTTCACAATCGAAATATTTTTTTAATCCATATCCAGTTGCTGCTAATGCAACACCACCAAGTACATATTTTAACATTGCTCACTCCTAATGTTTATTTATAGAAGTATGATATATAAGATTGACAGGTGATGTCGTTTTATCTTTTACTAGTAAATTATTTAATGGTTTTTTCTCAAAATAATTAACATTTGAAAATTATACATATCAAATGCCTCTTTTGTGACTCTTTTTTTATTTTTATTAAAATTTTTATTGATTTCTAGGTCTACCCCTTGTACTTTTTTCTTTTGGTAGAGTTCCTCTTGTAAATGCTCTATTTGTTTTATCATCATTTTCAGACTCTATAGATTGTTCATCTTTACATAAATAACTTGTTACATTCTCTAATAATATTTTTCTTTTTTCAGTATCCTTATAATCTATCATGCCTGTTCCATCGAATTTGTAACTGTTCCTATTGCAATTGTGAAAGCTTCCTTTACCATTTGTAATTTCATTATTCCAGTATTCGCCGATTTGATTGACCTTATGTTCATCTTTCAATATTTTATTTCCGTCGAAAAAAAATACACAATGCATGTGTATTCCCTTATCTTCAGTATATTCTCTTTTTATGATATAACCTTTTTTATGCTCGAAGATTGAAGGTTTACTTCTCATGTTATTTAACATTTTGTTAATGTCTTTATTTGCATCTTCAAGTGTTATTTCATTACTAAATGGCTTTTTATATCCTAAATCAAATCTTGCTACATTTAACTTTGAATTTTCAAGAAACAGTCTATTTATGTAACCCTCTGTACTAATTAACTGTTTTCTATTTCTTTTTTTCTTTTCCATATTTTTATCCTCGTATTTATTTTTTTAATCATATATGTGTATAAGTTTTGTATACAAAATATAATTCATGTATAAGTATTATTTTTAAACTATTACTTACACTTACTACTTGCCATTATCTTTACTATCTAATATTTATATCTATTAATATAATAAATATAAATATTATTAATAATATTAATAACCTAAATTAATAAAATTAAAATAGTTAAGTTTTCCTAGACAAACTTTTGTATACAAATCTTGAATATATAGGATTTCTTAACATTTCTAATTTAAGTGCCATATACAAAGTTAGGACAAATTTTTGATGATATTCAAGCAAAAAAAATAACCAATTTTATAGCCTAAACCTTTATGGCTTAGACTATAATTTTGAATCTCTTCTTAACTTTTCAAGCTGCTTTTTTATTTTATATCTAAGTCTTTTATCCTTACTAGTAAGGGATAGAAGAAACTCCAATCCCTCTTTTGTCCAACCTTTGAAATTATTTTTGGATTCTTGATAAATATATTCATTTTTTAACATCATAAAGCCTTTTTAATTACTGATAATTTAGTAGGTTTAAAAGATAAATCTCTTTCGACACCAATTCCAAGAGTTCCTTTTATAGATTTAATTTCTTCTAATGAAAAATATCCTAATTCTCCACTACAAAATGGAGATTCTACATATCCAAAGCAAATATTCTTATCCATTGATATTATTTCAGTTATATACCAAGTCCAACCGTCTAAAAATAGCTTTACATAGGCTATTGGGTCATTTTGTTCTTCTGTCTCATAGAGTTCTGGAATATTTTTTAATAATTCATTTGGGATTAGCTTATTCATTATGCAACTCCTTGTTCAATTGGTTTATACCAAGTCTTAGACTTACTATCAAACCTAAAACCACAGGCTTTAATTGAGTCTTTATAAGCATACTGATTTTCTCCAATTACTATTAAAAATCCATTTTGCTCTATAACATCAAGTCCTAAATTGTAGAGTCCTTGATACTCATATTGGTCAAATGATTGGTTATTTTGGAAAGAGTTTTGTTGTGGATTATTTTGCTGATGGTTTGAATTTTGGTGTACATTTCTATTATTTGGATTTTGCACTTGCTGTTGCATAGTTTGATTTTGAGTCTGATTTTGTCTAGCTTGTTGCTGATTACCAACATTTTTAAAGTTTGGATTAGTAGCTCTACTATTTACATTCTCATTTTGATAAGCATGTTGCTGTTGTTGGTTATTTTGTGGTGCTCTTTGATTATAGTTTTGATTCTGATTAGCTTGATAAGAACTATCTTGATTTTGCTGATTTCTACTTTTATCATATAGTGAATTACCAAATTGATTCCCAAAACTTCTCATGGCTCTTTTGAGTCCATCTGTAACAGCTTCTTTACCTGCATTTTCATAGGCATCATTTAAAGCTTTTGCAACACCACTTCCAAATCCTACATCTTGTCTTGAAATTGACTTAGTATGATTTTCATCTTTTACTATTAGTTTTACAACTGCTTTATAACACACTACAAAGTTTTGATTATGGTTTTGTTCTTGGCTTACTTGTTCAAGTTTTGAAATAAGATAAGACCAATTTCCATATCCAAATATTAAATTTGCAGTATCAATAACATCAAATCCTTCTATATAAGATAAAGATACATTTCCTTTTTCTCTTGTTTTTATTCTACTAGAATCAAGTTCTGAATTTAGAACTTTTAGTTGATTTGCATTAAACATAGATTTATTTCTCCTTTCTATGCTACTAATTTTTCAGATTGATAATCTTCAATTTGTTCTTCAATGAGCAAGATTTCATCTGTTTCTACAGTTTGAGTATTATTTGCTGATGTTCTTTTTGTATTCACTTTTATTTTTGCTGGTGTTGTTATTGTAATAGGAATAACATCTACAAATTTCTTTAACTCTTTTTTACCTTCTTTAGTTTGTAAAGCTTTCTCTACTGCTTCAATATCAACTGAGAACTTTACATATCCAAGATTGATAAGTGCTTCTTCATTTTTAATGATGATTTCATCTTTTGTTTTTGATGTTGCATTTGTTAGAGTTAGAGAACTAATGATATTTCCATCAATTCTGTCAATTCCATTTGCTATAAAAATATCAGCTACTTGTATTTTGGCAATATCTAAAGCAATAGTAAGTTTCTTTTTTAGTGCTTGTAAATCTGATATATCAGAAGTTAAACAATCAATTTTATTTTTAATCTCATTTAGAGAAAGTCCTATATAATCGGCTCTTTGATAATATGGTTTTGAGGTATCTTCCAATATAGATTGGAGATACTCTTTAAAAAAGTTGTTTGGTTTATCATCTGAAAGATATTCTATTTGATTTTGTAATTGGTAATTTACTAATTTCATTCTTTACTCCTTATGCAGCAATTAGTGGTGATTCATAAGAACCATCTTTAATATTTGCTATTCTTTCAGCTATATCCCAAAGACCTTTATTGATTTCTACATCTTTAGAAATAGAAGTAATTTGTTTTGAAGTAAATCTTCGTTTAGTTTCTTTGTTATATCCTGATACTTTTGAAGAGAGGAAATTTTCTTGCAAGATATTTAAAACTGTATATAAGTCATCCTTTTCATCTTCAATTCTAAGTGGAGTTAAAAGTTCAGTTGGATTATCAAGTTCAAGGTGTTCTTCAAATCTTAAAGGCAAGGCACTTTGTAAAAAAGTCTCTTTTTCATTTTGATTTAGAGTTATAGATTCAAATTTTGAAATTTTATCAAGTAGTTTTGGTTTTATTTGAGTAATTTTATTTACAGCATCTATTACATCATTCTCTTTATCTCCTAAATGTTTGATTTTATAGCTATCAAATACGCTATCAGCGATGATCAAACCGTTGCTGCATATATATCGATAAATACCAGCACTTATTGTAAAAGCTTTACTTCTATCATGGGAATTAAATAAAAGAAGTTCAACTACATTTGCATTTGGATTAATTAAATCAGAGAAATGTTGAAACCTAACATAGTGTTGTTGGAAGCCATCTTTATCAAGATTTTTTACTCCAGCTTCACTTACACTCACAGGAAACCAAGATTCATTTCTTAGTTGTTCAATAATATCAATAGTACCTATAAAATGGTACTTTGAGCTAACTTCATGATATGGTTGGTTTTGAAATAGACTGGGTGCTTTTGCCCTTAATTGTTCATTAGTTAGGGGTTTAATTGTTTTTGACATGGTTTTATCCTTTTTGTTTTTGTGTTTTTATATTTTTGATTTATTTGGGGTTTAAAGAGTTTTATATAAAAAGATTATTCATCATCTTTTAAATCTAAGTACTCTTTGACAATGGTTGCTGCAGCTATTACTATTGCGAGTAAGATTGTGGGTGGTATCATTGTTATGCCCTTAAAATAGGCTCATAATCTAATCTATTAACATAACACTTTGTTATTGTGCTAACTGGGAAATAGTTCTCAAAGGTTTTTTTCTCTTTTTCTTTGCTTTTTGGTTCTATTTTTGTTTCATTTGGCTTATTACTACTTAGATTTTTAATAAGCTTTTTCCATTTTTCATAATGCTTCTTTTGTTTTGGAAAATCAAAACATTTAGATTCTTTACTCATATTCTCATCCTTTTTTGATTTTTGGGATACAAAAATATAGAACAACTCATCATTTTGAGTTGTTCCATAGGTTTGGTTGTATTTATGATATATTGTTGAAAAAGTTTGGTTTTAAAATTCTAAAATAAAGAAATCTAAATTTAATAAGAAATTACATATATTCGAATACTAAATCTCATCTCAAATACAGTTATTTAGGCTTTCTCTTAAACTATTTAAGTAGTATCCATAATAATTTATAAAATATGACATTAAATAACTTCATTATTTGACAAATTACTATTACTTTTTTGAATAAAACTTACTTGTTCACCATTGATTAAAGTCCAGTTATTAAAAAAATCTTCTTTTAATTCATCATTGGTTTTAAAAATGAAAAAATTATGAAATGTATTAAAAACATCTGTTTTTTGAAGTCTTTGAATTACTGCATCTTTAACACTTTTTTCTTCACAAACAATAGCAACTCGATTTGACTTATTAAACTTGAATTTTTTTGATACAACATCTTGAGAAATAGCTAATAAATGTATGTGAAGTTGATCTATTAATCTTTTACTATCTTTACCATTATGCTGTTCAAATAAAAAAATGTAATTCTCATTATTAACTCTAAATTTTGTACTAATGTCAGGAATAAATGACTTCCCATTTTCTAAGTAAAATCTATTAATTTCAATAACTGATTTATTATCTTTATTTTTAATAGTTCCTACCTTATCAAAATAGTAATTTAAAAATTTAATTTCACCATTATTGTTTTGTAACCATTGATTTAATCCAATATGTAAATCAATTGTAGCTCTTCTGTGAAAATAGTCTTTTGTAGAAATAGGTTTACTTTTTACTTTTTTTATTTTTTCTTGAGGATAATCTAAATCCTCAAGAAGTACTTTTTCACCAAATTTTGTTAAATAGTAGATGTATTCTAACTTTCCAATTGTTGGGTCTGTTGGAAATTTAATTACACCAATTAAAGGCTTTTTTTGCTCAGTCATAGGTTTAAGTAAATTAGTTACATCGCCTTTATTTTTATATAATCCTAATCGAGTAAATTGAGAAGAACATAAAAATTTATATTTTGCTAAAGAAACTAATGTATCACTCTCTTTTTGTTTTAAATACATCATTCTAGCTCCTTAAAATGATTTTGTAGGAGCTAAAGGTTTTGAATCATCTACTGTGGCTTCAATGATATTCTCATCTTCAATTTTTACGTAGTAATGCTCAAGTTGATATACTATATGTTCTTGATATTTTTCCTCATCAATTTCCATATTTATAAATTTATCAGTAGTTTTTATTTTAATAGCTTTATTTGCACCAGCTTTTAAAAAGAATTCACCTTCTTTTAATGCTTCTAATTGTTTAATATGAACTTGTATCTCTTTAGACATTTCCATTAAATTTTTATGTGAATTTTGACCAACAATTTTAATATTAGTACAAGATAAAACCATATCTTCTAATTTATTAGGCATTTGTTTTAATGTTTGGTGTGCAAAAGTTACATACAATTTATAATTTCTTGATTCAGCTAATATTTCTTCAAGAGTTTCAGTTATATAGTTTTGGAATTCATCAAAATAAACATGTGTGTCAATTATTTCATCTTCTGGATAATCTACTACTCTTTTTTTAACAATTTCTTGAATCATTTCTACAATTAATCTTGCTAATAAATTTGCTTCTTTTGGAAGCTTAATAATAATTGTTTTACCTTTTGTATTAATTGCCTCTTCAAGGTCAATAGTATCCTCACCCATAACCATATTTAGAAATGTTTCATCTTCATTTAGTAAAGCTTGAATTTTTGTACTTATTGCATCTTTTGTAACATCTAATTTTTCATCATCAAATTGAGTTTCAAAAAAATCCCTATGCCATTTATTAGGACTTTTTTTACCTAAATCAACTAACTCTTTTTCACCTTGTATTAATCTTTGTAATTCAAATATATTTGAATTTCCTTTTCTTAATAATGTTGCTATACAAGGACCAAGAACTACTTTCATATTAGATGACCATTCTATTCCTAAAACTTTTTCAAGTGCATTTATTATAACTTTTGTTCTAAATGCTATATCTTTTTTACTAATTTTTTTATTTTTTTTACTCTTTAAATTAAAGGGATTTATTATAAAAGTAAACCCTTCTTTTAATGTAAAATCTAGTAGTAATAGATCTTTTTTATCCACAAATTGCATAATCTTTTTTGTACTTTTCCCCATAATATCAAAAAAGATTTTACTGCATTGTTTGTTTTGAATATCCTGATAATATAAATATTCAAGTAAAGATGTTTTACCTCCACCTGGTCCTGCTAAAAGATATGAATGTCTTAACCTTTCTTTTAAAGGTATATAAGTATTAAAACTTTCTAGTGTTTCATCCAATAAAATAGGTTTTGATATTAAATTGGAACTATCTGGTTTCATAAAAACATTAGAAAAAGATGGAATACTATTAGCTGAATTTCGATGATATGGATAATTAAAGTTTTTTGGCTTTCTTTCTTTATAGTTTGTTTTTTTTGAAATAGTATTATCTATTACACTTTTTTCATTTAGTTTTTTATTTAATGTTTTAATCTTAGTTATTTTAGACAACTTATCCATAAAAACTTCACTTCTTCCATCAACACCAATAACTTCTGAATAAATATCACTCTCAAAAAGAGAAAGATTTTTTTCAGTAAAATTTATACTAAACATTTCTTTTTTAATATTTAATTCATCAATGTTTAAAACTTCACTAAAAAAGTCATTGATATTATTTGCTAAAGTTAAGAATCTTTTTAATAATTGTAATCCCTCTTTTTCCAAAGACACATCGTTATGTATAAATTTAATTGCTTTAGTATGATTCTCATATTCATACTTTTTATCAATATCTTTAAAAATATGTGAAAATATTGTTTTTAAAATTTCTAATTCTCTTTTTTCAAATATAATTCCTAAAAACCTATTATCTTCAGATTTATTAATTAATTCATATAAAGGATACTGAACTTCAATAAGTACTTTTCTATATACATAATTTATAAAATCTTCATGTTTTGTATTGAAAATATTTTCGATACTATTTCTATCTTGAATTTCTTCATGAATAACTTTTCCCTCAAACTTAACAAAAATTTCAAAATCATATTCATTACTAATATTCTCAATTTCACGTAATTTTTTAGATATATTCTCTTCGATAATATCATCAATATTATTGTCATAAATTTCATTTAATTTAAATATTAGTTGATTTAAATGCTGATTATTACTACAATTGGCATAATTATTTTTCCAATATTCAAGTAGTAAAAAAAATATTTTTAAAATTTTAGATAAAAACAAATTTGAAATATGTTTTTTTAAAACATGAAAGCTCAACCCATTATAATGGCTATTTAGAATCAATGGTATAGTATCTGTTCTACTATAAATAGTTCGTCTATATGGTGAAACAAAAGATTTATTTTTAAACATTAACTTTTTCTTGAAACTATTATTTTGATATTCAATACTACCATCTTCTGCTACATCTAGTTCTAAATCTTTCATAATGATTCTAAGATAACTTTCAAAATTTTCTTTTGTAATTTCTGCTTGACCTATCATTTTATTCTCCAATAAATGAAGCAATTTCAGTTATTGTAAAAAAAACTCCACCTCTTATTTTTTTTGATTTGATTAAACCTTGATTTCTCAATCTGTCCAATGTTGCTACTGAAATATTTAATTCTTCTGCTGCTTCTTTTTTTTTCAGCAATGATTTCTTATATTTTTGATAAAGTTTTTCAACGTTTGTTGACATTTTTTTCTCCTTGATTAAATTAGAAGAGAATTGTAGAAGTTTAATTAATTTGATGCTTGGCTAAAAAATGCATGTTTTTTTAGCCAAATTTGAATGTAGTTTTTATGGTAAGATTTTTGCGGATTATTCTTTATTAAATATAATGTTTTTATATTTTAGCTCTTCAATATACTCTTTTAGTAGTTTATGAAGTTTTTTTATTTTATTAATTTCAATTCCTGATACATGATGTATTGTATTATAAAGTGCTTCTTTATTATAATTTTCAATTTCACATTCATAATCTTCAGTTAAATTTGCAATTTTACTTTTTCTTGTATCAGTAACTTTAATTTTTTTTAATTCATTTTTTTCTTTTTTATATTTATCTTTTATATCTTTTCTTATATTCTCAAAGTAAAAATAAATACTTTCAAACAAATCATAAATATAAAAGGCATCTGCATATGTTTTTTTTCTTTTTTGATTATCTTTAGGTATAAGTCCTAAACTCTTTGGATTATCTATTTTTTCAATTTTATTTTTTAATATTTCAAAAGGACTTTTGCTTTTTGAATATTCTTCCTTTATTTTTTTAACATAAGCTATCAGTTCTTCTAGTGGTAGATTCATATTTAAATCAATATTAACTATTTTTGATCCAATAAATTCTAAATCACTAAACATAGAACCTATTTTAATTTTCTCAATTCTGTTTATTAAATCACTTTCTGAAAGCGTTGATATAAAATCATTATCTAAAATACTTATAGGTAATTCTTTGTGAATTTCTATTATATTACTTTTTTCAGTTATAAACATATAATCAGAATAATATTCTATTACATCATTTAACAAAATATTATCATTTTGAAGTGCTAAATTACATATTAAATCTTTTTCATAATAAAATTGAATAGCTCTTTCTAATCCATTTTTAATATCACAAATACGAGGAAATGCATCTACTTTATATTTATTATTTGAAAAATTATTTGTATGAAATCCTCTAAATGTATATTTAAGAACATCATAATAGTCCATGTTAAAACCCAAATATTGGCTATACATTTTTTTTAACTTAGAATATTTTTTTTCTATAGATTTTTCTACTTTAGTCAATTCATTTTTATTAGTAAGCCCATTGTATCTAAGAAATGGTCGTGAAAACTTTTTAAATATTTTATTTCTAGATAACATCTCTAAAACCAAATTATTAGAAAAATCATAATCTTCTACTTCTTCAATATCTATATATTTTTGATAACTTCTATTTGGTAAATTCATTACAAGATTTTCAATAAGGTCTTTATTTTGTTTTTTTGCATCAGCTGTGACATTTCTTTGATAAACATAAGTAATTGTTGGCTGATACTTAATATCTGTTTTTCGAGTTATATATTCTTCTGTTGGTTTTTCAGAAAAACTTTTTTCAACTACTTTCATTACATCTGTAAAAGTTTCCATTAGCAGCCCTAATTTCAAATTTATTAAATAAAATTGTACATTTATTTATCCTATTTAAACTTTATTCTAACAAATAAAACACGAATTTTATTTCTAAATCGAACTGTAATATAATCTTATTTAGAAGTTTGAGAAAGAATTTTTACAAGGAGAATATAAAAACAAATTATGGGTTGCATAAATTTTACAAACTTTAAAGCATAATAAGTAATTATTCATAGTTGTCATTTTGACATATTTATATAAAAATGTTAAACTTTCAAATAACAAAGGAGTTCACATGGAAATTACTAATACAATATTTGAAACCCTATTAATAAAGAACAATTTCAAGAAAAAAGAATTTGCTGAATATTCAAAAATTCCTTATAATACTGTTGTTGGCTGGAAGAAAAAAAATTCTGTTCCAGCATATGCTATGGTTATATTAAAAGATATGATTTATAGAAAAAAACTTGATGAACAAACAGAACAATTATTTAAAAGAAATATACAACCAATAACAAATCAGAATCATAATTTAACTAAAATAGAAGAGAACAAATTAAAATCTGTATTTTGGGGAACTAATTTTACAACTTATGATATTTTGAAAGGAATAAGAGAGAAAAATCAAAAGATTTTAAAAAAGATTGAAGAAAATCTACCTTCAAATTTACAAAAACAAATCTTAGGTAAATTAAATTATGCATAGGGATAATTGGGACGATGTATTTGAAAATCAAGATAGAATACTAAAACAATTAAAACCTCTTGAAAATGAAATGTTTCTTGCAGGTGGTACTGGTTTACAAAGATTTGTACTACCTCAAGCTTATAGACATTCAGAAGATTTAGATTTCTTTTTTACAAATTTAAAAACTAAAGAAGAAATAGATAGCATAAAAAATAAAATCTTAGAATTAATGTCAAAAATTCCTGATGCAAAACTTGAAAATATAAAATGGATAAAAGATGAAAAAGCTTATAGAATGTTTTATAGCTTTAAAGAAAATGATGAGATTATAAAAATTGAACTTTTAAATTTTACTTGTTGTAGATTGAAAGATTTTTTATTTATAAATAGTGATATTTTTAGAACTGAAAACTTATATAATCTTCTGTTATACAAATTAAAGGCTTTGTGTGATAGACCTGATACGATAAAAGATCTCTTTGATTTATATTTTATATTAAGAGAATTAGAAGAAGTTAATATTAAAACTTTGATAGAAGATATAAATGAAAAATTTGAAGATGCCATTGAAATAAAATACTCTAGAGAAAATATTATCTCTTCTTTAAATCATAAATTAGATTGGGATATTGAAATTGGTGAGCATATAAATCATTTACATGGATTAAAACTTGAAATTGATTTATTTCAGAGTGAATTAAAAAATGCTTTTCTTCAAGATGAAATTCTTGATTTTTCTTATAATTCAAAAATCGAGAAAAAAGCTTTAGAATTTGGATTAGATAAAAATGATTATGTTGAAATTATAGAAGATAATCAATTTTTAGTAGAAGAATGGAAAAAATATTTTCAAAATTAAATTAAAGTTCGATTACCTATTAATGTGCTATTTCATTATAGAAAGCACATTTTTTATATTGCATAAAAAATAATAAAATGTGTAATCTTAAATATTAGCATTTGCATATTTTTAATATTGACAAAACACAACATTTTGATAAAATACATACTACTTCTAATTTAGGTTATCTAATGAATATTAACTATACACATATTTTTATAGACCTTGTAAATGAGCTATTGGCAAGTGAACAAGAATATTTTCAGAAAATTAAAACTATTAAAGAAACAAAAAAAAGTTTTCCTGAATTAAGAAAAATAATACTTAATGATTACAATATTAGTATCGAAAGCTATGAATTTAATGATAACGAATTATTTAAAAATCATATCAAACAATTTATATTAGATAGTAGTGATATTTTTGATATAAATGTAGATACACTTTTTAACATTTCTAAGCAAGTACAAGTAGAATATTTATTAGAAAATATATCTGAAAAAGATGCAAAACTATATTATGCATTAGCTAATACATTAAGAGATTATGGCATATATAGAGATGAAAAAATAGTGTCATTTAAAAATAAAAATTTTTGGCTACAACTGTTAAAAAAATTGTATCTATTAAATTATATGAGTACAACAGGTTTTATAGATGACTTTGAAGGTATGTATCATATGGATAAAAGTATTCCTGAATTTGTTGAATCTATAAAGTTTTTCAAAAATCATTGTAACTTAGATATATACTCTATAGATTATAAAATAGTTTTTAATAAAAAACAAGAGGAAAAGATTGTATCTGTTATTGAAAAAAAATTAAGGCAGATTGATATTTTTGAATTTCTTAGTTATGTTTTACATAAAAGCAGATTAGATAAAAAAATCCCATTTAACTACATAATCAATTTATCTTTAAAAAATATCTATCAATCAAATTTTAAAAAAACTGATGATAAAACTTTTTCAAAAACTTTGGAAGTTTTTATACACTTTATAAACCTATATCAACTTAGGCAAGTTAGTCAATGGGATTATGTTTTTATAGATGCAAAAAATATAGAAGAGAAATTAAAAAAGCAAATACAACATTCAAGCTTATATGTATTAAGTTATCCACTGCATACACATACTTTAATTAGCTATGTAAACAATCTTGCAAAAGATATTTTTTCTAATAATGACTTTTATAACAAGTTTAAATTCACAAAAGAAGAACTAATAACTTTTTTATTAAATCTTGAGAAAACTAATGATTATACTTTAATAAAAATTGATAAAATTCAAGTTAATGAATTACAACATATATTAAACTTTTTTTCTATTGATGCAAAAGAAATTAATATAAATTATTCTTTACCATTAAATACATCTGATACTAAAAATTTATTTATTCATAATCCTATTATAAAATATAAAAATGATTACTATATTGTTGGTTTTAAATTCTTTAAAATGTATTTTTATAATACTTTAGTTGAAAAGACAAGACTGAATATTAATAAAAATATTAATGGTGTAATAGGTAATAGAATTGATGATTATGTTGAATCAATATTTAGTAAAAGAGATTCGATACAAATATTTACAGGTAAATATAAAATTTCAAAGAATATGATACCTGAATGTGATTTAGTAATTAAAACTGATGATAAAATCATATTTATAGAAAATAAAAATAAATATTTAACAAAAGATTCTTTTGCAGGCTCATCAGTTCATATTTTACAAGATTTTATTCGTTCATTTGCAACATCACAATTTCAACTATTTAGACACGAAAAATATTTAAAAGAAAATAGTCAAATAAAGTTTTTAGATGGAAAAGTATTAAATTATAATGATGAGAGAATAATTAAAATATCTTTGTCCCCAAATAATTGGTATAGTATTATGAGTAATATAAACCCAAATATTTTACTGGCATTAATGCAAATAAGGTTTGCTTTTAAAGAATATGCTAAAGCTGAAGAAATTAAAGAATTTGAAGCTACCAACAAAGATTTAGAAAAATTAACAAATATGATTGAAGAAATAGATAAAAAACTCAACTTTCGCACATAAAACCTAACTCTTTTTGAGTGAAAGCACTTATAACTGCAATAATTTGAAGTAAATCTTTATTATCCTTGACAACATTTTGGATTTCAGAGATTTTTGTAAGTATTTGAATAAAAAGTTGCATTGAAATTGCAAGGGTTTCAAGTTCACACTCTAAATCTCTAAAAAGTTCTCCTAGTGTTTGTGGCTCATGTTTTATGCGGTTTATATAACTTACAATGTTGTAAGTAAACATAGAAAGAGTGATTTTTCCAATAAGAGCTTCATAGATACGATTTTCTTCTTTTCCTAAGCCAAACAAGAGTCTTAGATCTTTATAGCCTTGCTCAATATTCCATCTCTTTTTATAAGTTTCTAAAATCTCTTTACCTGAAATACTTATATCTGTTGATATAAAAACTAATAAATCTTTTCCAGTGTGTAAAAATACCAATTTAACTTTTCCTAAAACAGCATGTTCTAAAACTGAATCGAAATACTTATAAGATATCTTTCCATGTTTACCGCTATATTTATGACGAATATTTTTTAAACTATCATATATTGCATTTAGAGTTTTATATTTACCTTTAAAGTTCCAAATGAGCTTATTATTTGGAAGTCTTGCAATTACAGGCATTCCTAAAGTATTTGCTTCTTTTATAAAATTTGGTTTAGCATACCAGCTATCAACAAGTAGATAATCAGCATCAATTCCATTATCTAATGCTCTTTCTAACATCTCAAGAGCTAGCATATTCTTACCTTTAATAATTTCACTCTTACGCTGATATGCGTTACTTCTATGATGCAATTTTGCTGTGAACTCTGATGTAGATTTTCTTTTACTATCATTCATTTTTATAGAAAAATCCAATTGAAATGTTGAGTGTGAATCTGCATAATTTAGAGACACTATATTTAGTGCATTAATACTTCTATGCTCTTTATTACTCCAGATATATTTACAAGTACCTTCAATAAATTTACCTCTTTTTGGTTCTACTGTATCATCGATAATTAGTAGGCGATACTCACCATTTTTATGCAATGGCTTTATCTTTTTTAAAATTTCTGTAGCACTTAACAATAAAAGTTTACGCCAGTTATAGCGTTTTTCTTTGATAAATCTATAATATACATCTTTACCATAAGCCTTATCACTATTTTTTATAAAAGTTGATTGTCTTTTTTGCATAATAAGCATATAAAGAAAGTGTAAAATTATTTGAAATGGTGGATATCCAACTTCTCTCTTAACAAAGTTACTTTGTTTAAGTATTTTTGTGATTTTTATTTCTGATAACACTTCGTAAATTGGATTTTTTAATATGCTCTTCATAGCAGTTTCTATATAATTTGCAAGTTCCATAAGATAGACCTTTATAATGATGTTAGTGGTAACGTAATTATACTAAAAAGTGCCTACTTATGGACTTTATTTATCAACTTTAGTTCATGAATTTAGTGGAATCTATGTGCGAAAGTTGAGAATACTATTCTTAGTTCTTGACTTTTCTTTTTTAAAGTTATATTATTTTAATAATGACTGACGGTCATTCATTATTAAAATAAGGTATTTTATGGCAAGAATTATAGACAAAGAAGAAAAACGATGCGATATAGCACTATCAGCCATTGCCCTTTTTTGTGAAAAAGGAATTCAACAAACAAGTATTGATCAAATAGCAAAAAGTGCAGGTGTTGCAAAAGGAACTATTTATCTTTATTTTAAAAATAAAGAAGAGATAGTTTTTACTATTTGGGATATTTTAACCCAACAACATGAAGAAGTTTTTTATACACGAATTAATCCAAATATGAGTGCAAAAGAAAAAATTTTAGAATATTACAATTTTAGTGAATGTCAAGAAGGCTTTGATAAAGAACAAACACTTATTCTTTTTCAACACTTTGTAAGTTCAATGCTTATTGACAAAACTTCCCTTTACACAGCTTATTTTGAGAGTTTTTTCCAAAAAGATTATGACTTTATTACTAAATATTTGTATGAGGGTATAGAAAAAGATGAATTTGTTATTGATGATATTGACCTATTAACAAATAGCATTATTATGCTTCTAAAAGGTGCATTAATTAAAGCAAAAGCTTCAAATATGGGTTTTGATGAAGCCCAACAAATGCTAACTAAACATATAACTTATTTATTAAACCAATGTACAAGGAAAGTATTATGAAAAAATTTCTATTTTTATCTCTTTTCCCTCTTTTTGCATTTTCTGGAAATTTAAATGAACTTTTAAATCTTGCAGAACAAAACAAACAAGTAGAAGCATCACGATATAGTTTAGAAGCTTCAAAAGAGAAAGAGTACGCAACAAAAAGTACATATATGCCAAATCTAACTTTGGGAGCTACTCAAACTTTTAATCAAGAAAGTAATATGTTTGCTGCTGAAAAAGATATAACAGGAACAGCAACACTTGCATTTACTATTTATGATGGTGGAAAAAGAGAAGCTTCTTTTGAACAACAACAAGCCCTTGTAAAATCTGCAACTTTTTCTTTAGCTTCTGTTCAAAATAATATTTCATTGGATGTTATTTATTATTATTACAACTATTTAAGCACTTTAGCAAACAAAGAATCAACTTTAAAAAAGATGGAACAACTTGAAGCTGAACGTAATCGTTTAGAGAAATTTTTATCAGTTGGTGCTATTACAGCTGACGAGTTACAAAAAATTGTCTCTTCAATTGAGCAAACAAAAGTTGATTTATTAACATTGGATAACACACTAAATAATATTTCTAATACTTTGGAGTATTTAACTGGTGAACAAGTAAGTGTAGAAAAAGGCTCTACTATTGTTTACAAAGAGAATACAAATAATGAAGAAAATAAACGATTAGATATATTAGCACTTGAAGAGAGTGTTCAAAGTAATAAATCAGAAATACAAATGGCAAAAGCACCAAATCTACCTACAATAGCACTACAAAATACCTATTCAAAACATGATTTTGATTATCCAATTGCAACAGAAAATTTAAAAGAACAAAATAGTGTTCAACTTTCAATGCAATGGAAAATTTTTGATTTTGCTTCTACATCTTCAAATGCACAAGCTGCTTATTTAAACTATTTATCAAAAAATAGTGAATTATCTTATGCAAAATATAAAGCAAAAGCTAGTTTTAAGAATGCTCAAAATAGCTATAAAACTTCTTTGGCAAAAATTGAAGCAGCAAAGGCAAAACTTCAAGCTTCTGAGATGACTTATGAATTAATTAAAAAGAAATTCCAACAAGGAATTGTAAATAATGTTAGTTATCTTGATGCTTTAAGTGATAAATT
This sequence comes from Arcobacter ellisii, assembly GCF_003544915.1. Classification (NCBI taxonomy): domain Bacteria; kingdom Pseudomonadati; phylum Campylobacterota; class Epsilonproteobacteria; order Campylobacterales; family Arcobacteraceae; genus Arcobacter; species Arcobacter ellisii. The sequence continues at coordinate 2,060,877 of NZ_CP032097.1, forward strand.
TAATTCAAATTCTCAACTACAAACTGCCCTAAATGAAGTTGAATACCAAAAAGCTGTATTGCTTTATGAAATGGGTGAAAATATTAAAGGAGCTATTCAATGAAAAAGATTTTTATAATTGTATTATTTATGTTTCAAGGTCTATTTGCAGAAGATATTTACGCAACATTTGATGTTGTTAGTGAAAAAAAATCTGAGCTAGGTTTATCAGCATCAGGAATTGTTACAACACTAAATGTAAATGTTGGGGATAAAATAAAAAAAGGAGATTTACTCCTTTCTTTAAATAATACCCAAGAAAAAAACGAATATGAAACTGCAAGAAAAAACGCTGAACACTCTGCAAAAATTTACGAGAGATACGCAAAAATATCTGAAGTTATAGATAAAGAAAAAATGGAAAACTACCTTTATGACAAAGAAATTACTTCATTAAATGCCCAAAATAAAGAGATTATTTTGAGAAAAACTGAATTAAGAGCACCGTATGATTTAATAGTTACTAAAAAAAATATTGATTTAGGTTCTATTGTAATGGCTTCTCAAACAAAACTTCTTGATGTTATTGCTTTAGATGATGTAAAACTAGTATTAAAATTTGATGAAAAATATTGGCAAAAAGTAAAAGTTGGTCAAATTTTTAACTATAAAGTTGATGGAAGTGATAAAACTTATGAAGCTAAAATCACAAAAATCTACCCAACTATTTTAACTGAAACAAGAGAAATGCAAGCGGAAGTTAAAACAAAAGATTTAATGCCAGGCCTTTTTGGTAATGGCTCAATTAAAGCTGAGTAAGTTATGTATAAATTAGCTATTAATCGTCCCATTACGACTTTAATGGGAGTTTTAACATTTATTGTTTTTGGATTAATGTCTTATAACTCAATGCCTACAAATCTTTTTCCAAATGTTGATTTTCCAGTTGTTACTGTACAAACAACTTACAATGGAGCAGACCCATCAACAGTTGAAACAAAAGTAACAGATAAAATTGAAGAGGCTGTTTCAGGTGTTGATGGTATTGATAAACTTATGTCGACAAGTTATGAAGGCTTCAGTGTTGTAACTATTCAGTTTGAACTTACAAAAGATTTGGATGAAGCAACAAATGACGTAAGAGATAAAATTGGTGCATTAAATTTACCAGCTGAAGTTGAAAAACCAGTGGTAAAAAAACTTGGAGGTGCAGGAGCTGTTATCTCTCTTTTTATTGCATCTGAGGGAAATGATACAAGTGCTTTAATGAGACTTGCCGATGAAAAACTAAAACCTCAGCTACAAAGAATTAAAGGTGTTGGTGAAGTTAATATTTTAGGATACCAAGATAGAGAAATTCGTATTTTTATAGACCCTTTTTTATTAAATAAATACAATCTTACACCCGCTGATGTAAGTGGAATTATTCAAAAACAAAATATCAAACAAGGTGTTGGAAAACTTGTTAATCAAAACCAAGAAATTATTATAAAAGCTCAAGGTGATGCTCAAAATATTGAAGAAGTTGGTAATTTATTAGTAAAACCAGGTGTTAGATTAAAAGATATTGCAACGGTTCAAGATGGATTAAGTGATGCAAAAAGTTTTTCTTCTTTTAATGGACAACAAGGTGTTACTTTAGAAGTAAAAAAAATAGCTGGTGAAAATGTTTTGAATATTATTAATGAAGTTAAAAAAACACTTCCAAAACTTCAAATACTTGCAGGTGACAAAACTGAAATCAAAATCCTACAAGACCAATCTGAAAAAATTATGGTTAATATCAATAATGTAAGATTTGACCTTATTTTTGGAGCATTTCTTGCAGTTATTATTGTATTTTTATTTTTACGAAATGTTACAGCTACTTTTGTTTCAGCTTTAGCAATTCCAACTTCTGTTATTGGAACTTTTGCGATTATCAATTATTTAGGATATGACTTAAATCGTTTAACACTTATTGGACTTACCCTTGCTATTGGTATATTTATCGATGATGCTATTGTTGTTATTGAAAATATAATGAAAAAAATGGAAAATGGAATGGAGCCATTTCGTGCTTCTTTTGAAGGTGCAAAAGAAGTTGCTTTTTCTGTTTTAGCAATTTCTTCTGTATTATTGGCTGTTTTTGTTCCCGTTGCTTTTATGGATGGAATTGTTGGAATGTTTTTTAACTCATTTGCAATGACTGTTGCTGCTGGTATTGTTATTTCATTCCTTGTTGCTATTATGTTTATTCCAAGTATCGCTGCACGGGTTTTAAGCTCAAAAGAGAGTGCTTTTTACCATAAAACAGAACCTATTTTAAAAGCTATTGATAAAGGTTATGTTTGGTTATTAAAACCTTTAATTAAATATAAAACTTTAACGATTATTGTTACTGTTGGTCTTTTAGTGGCTTCTACTACTCTAAAAGTTGGTATGTCATTTTTACCAATGCAAGATAATGCAGAGTTTCAAATAACTATTAAAGCACCAGTTGGAATTAACTTAGAATCTATGAAAAAAGTTATAACTCCTTTAGATGATATGTTAAAAGAGGATAAAGATATTTTATATTCTATTTCATCAATTGGTTATAACTCTGCAAATGAGTTACATAAAGGAAGAATTTATGTAAAACTTAAAACTTTAGGTGAAAGGGTAAAAACACAAGAGGCAATTATCCAACATTATAGAGATAAACTCTCATCAATTCAAGGCATGATTATATCTGTTGAAAAAGTTGATGATTTTGATACAGGAGCAACAACAGCACCCGTTCAAGTAGTAATCACAGGAGATAAACTTGAAGAACTTGATAAGGCATCTGCAAAATTAATGGCAATATTAAAAGAGACTTCTGGAATTGTTGATGTTGATAGGGATTTTGAAAATGGAAAACCTGAAATAAAAATTGGTATTCTAAGAGAAAATGCCCAAAGAGTTGGAGTTAGTGTTGAACAAATTGCTTCAATTTTAGGCTCAGCCTATTCAAGTGAAAGTGCTGTTTCTTATTATGAAGATAATGGAAGACAATTTGACATAACTGTACGATTAAAAGATGATTTTAGGTCTTCTTTAGATGATTTAAAAAAATTACAAGTTAGAAATTCAAATGGTCAATTTGTTGCCCTTGAAGGACTAATAGAAATCAAAGAGAGTTTAGGAAATGCTTCAATTAATAGATTTGATAGGGAAAGAAAAGTTTTAGTAACTGCAAATATTTTTAACACTTCCCTTGATAAAATTGTGGCAGTAATTAATGAAAAAATGCCTGAAATTCTTCCAAAAGGATACAACTATCGTTTCACAGGTGATGTTGAAGATATGGAAGATACAAATAAAGCTTTTGGAGCAGCTGTTCTTTTAGCTGTTATTTTGATTTATCTTATTTTAGCTGCATTGTATGAATCAATCATACAACCATTTATTATTATGATTTCTATGCCATTATCTTTTACAGGAGTTATGGTAGCTTTATATTTAAGTGGTAACTCATTTAGTTTATTTGTAATGATTGGGATAATTCTTCTTTTAGGAATGGTTGGTAAAAATGCAATTTTAGTAGTTGATTTTGCAAATCGAGCTATTAAAGATGGGAAAAGTATTGATGATGCACTTTTAGAAGCTGGTGAAAAAAGACTAAGACCTATTTTAATGACAACTTTTGCCATGATAGGAGCTATGATTCCCCTTGCTTTTGGAAGTGGAGCGGGACACGAAAGTAACGCACCAATGGCTTTAGCAATTATTGGAGGACTTATGAGTTCAACAATTTTAACTTTACTTGTTGTTCCTGCTATTTATAAATTTATGTATCCACTTGATGCATGGCTTAGAAAATGGTATGAAAAAGGCAAAATCCAACATTAACTTTTTATAAATAAAGGAGTAGTTTTTATACTCCTTTATTTTCTTTTCTGATAATACTTTTCTTATATTCTTATATACAACCATATAATATTACTATATATTTTATATAAATAAATAATTTGATATAATACTCTTCTATAAAATATATTATTATATAGAAATATATAGAAAAAATTAGGATAGCTCATGTCAATAGTTGTTTATAGTATCAAAGGTGGAGTAGGGAAAACCACTTTATCAGTTCAAATCTCTCAAATGTTAGATTATACTTATGTTACAAACGATTCTCACTCTTCGGCACATAACTTAATGCCAGAAGAAAAAGGATTTTTAGTATCGAGTGAAGAGTATGAAGAAATTCCTTATGATGATAGAGTTGTTTATGATTTTGGTGGATTTAAAGACACAAGAATAAATGATATTATCAAAAAATCAAATAAAGTAATAATCCCAACTCTAACTTCAATTGTTGATGTACAAGCAACATTAGCTACACTAAAAGATGTAATAGAAGTTAATAAAAATATCATAATTGTTGTAAATAGAACAAAAAATAACAATAAATCAACAGAATTAAAAGAGTATTTATTAGAAGAAATAGAAAAACTATATGGAAAAGTAAATATTCCTATAATTTTTGTAAGAGATTCTTCTGTTCTTGAAGACTCATTATTTGATTGTGAATATGTGGAAATTAAAGCTGGAAACAATAGATTTAAACGACATATATATAGAAATGCCATAGAAGATATGATAGATTTAAGAAAAACTTTGGAGAATTAAAATGGGTTATGCGGATAAATTAAAACAAAATTCTTCAAAAATTCAAACCGATGAAAAAGTTTTAGAAGAAAAAGTTGCAAAAAAAAAGATAATGGGAAGACCAGCAAAAGCTCAAAATGAAGTAAGGAATACGGCAATTCCCGTTGCATTAAACCAATTAGAAAAAGAATGGATAGAAAATCAAGCCTCTAAAATGTCAAAAGAAATTGGAGTTAAAATTACAACTTCAGCATGGATGAGAATGACTTTGTTAAAAGATATGATAACAAAAGAGTAATTTAATTTAAAAAATATGAGATAGTTTTCATCTCATATTTTTAATATTGATTAAGATTGTTTTGGAAGTAATTTAACAGGAACTATCTGAATCTCAATTAAATACTTCATTCCTTATATTATGATGATTTTATTCAATGTAAATATAAATTACCGTTAATTTTACCGTTATTATTTTATATCCCTTAGTATAATATTTACTCAACTTTCGCACATAAAACCTAACTCTTTTTGAGTGAAAGCACTTATAACTGCAATAATTTGAAGTAAATCTTTATTATCCTTGACAACATTTTGGATTTCAGAGATTTTTGTAAGTATTTGAATAAAAAGTTGCATTGAAATTGCAAGGGTTTCAAGTTCACACTCTAAATCTCTAAAAAGTTCTCCTAGTGTTTGTGGCTCATGTTTTATGCGGTTTATATAACTTACAATGTTGTAAGTAAACATAGAAAGAGTGATTTTTCCAATAAGAGCTTCATAGATACGATTTTCTTCTTTTCCTAAGCCAAACAAGAGTCTTAGATCTTTATAGCCTTGCTCAATATTCCATCTCTTTTTATAAGTTTCTAAAATCTCTTTACCTGAAATACTTATATCTGTTGATATAAAAACTAATAAATCTTTTCCAGTGTGTAAAAATACCAATTTAACTTTTCCTAAAACAGCATGTTCTAAAACTGAATCGAAATACTTATAAGATATCTTTCCATGTTTACCGCTATATTTATGACGAATATTTTTTAAACTATCATATATTGCATTTAGAGTTTTATATTTACCTTTAAAGTTCCAAATGAGCTTATTATTTGGAAGTCTTGCAATTACAGGCATTCCTAAAGTATTTGCTTCTTTTATAAAATTTGGTTTAGCGTACCAGCTATCAACAAGTAGATAATCAGCATCAATTCCATTATCTAATGCTCTTTCTAACATCTCAAGAGCTAGTATATTCTTACCTTTAATAATTTCACTCTTACGCTGATATGCGTTACTTCTATGATGCAATTTTGCTGTGAACTCTGATGTAGATTTTCTTTTACTATCATTCATTTTTATAGAAAAATCCAATTGAAATGTTGAGTGTGAATCTGCATAATTTAGAGACACTATATTTAGTGCATTAATACTTCTATGCTCTTTATTACTCCAGATATATTTACAAGTACCTTCAATAAATTTACCTCTTTTTGGTTCTACTGTATCATCGATAATTAGTAGGCGATACTCACCATTTTTATGCAATGGCTTTATCTTTTTTAAAATTTCTGTAGCACTTAACAATAAAAGTTTACGCCAGTTATAGCGTTTTTCTTTGATAAATCTATAATATACATCTTTACCATAAGCCTTATCACTATTTTTTATAAAAGTTGATTGTCTTTTTTGCATAATAAGCATATAAAGAAAGTGTAAAATTATTTGAAATGGTGGATATCCAACTTCTCTCTTAACAAAGTTACTTTGTTTAAGTATTTTTGTGATTTTTATTTCTGATAACACTTCGTAAATTGGATTTTTTAATATGCTCTTCATAGCAGTTTCTATATAATTTGCAAGTTCCATAAGATAGACCTTTATAATGATGTTAGTGGTAACGTAATTATACTAAAAAGTGCCTACTTATGGACTTTATTTATCAACTTTAGTTCATGAATTTATTGGAATCTATGTGCGAAAGTTGAGTAAAAAATTTGATTTAAAAGAATCATTACACAATATTTTATTTGTACCTTTAGAGGTAATTATTGAAAATCATAGTGATAATAAGTTTTTAGAGAACTTTTTAAGAATGATAACTATGAAAGATAATAGTCATAATATATATGATTCTTTTAATAATAACAAAAGACTAAATAATGTTTAGGTTTCAAATATTATGGCTTCAACACTACTAAATTTTATTATTTAAATGTAATAAACAAATAGACAATACATTGTTACAAGTCTTTAATTAATATAATATGGTGTTTAGTGGGATCAAACCGCAGTCCTGAAATACAAATAAAAAGCTTTTAAAATACAAATATATTACGATATAATGAAACATCCTATTACATAGATTCAATTTAAAAAATAGTCTTTTTTTACTTAGGTTACTAATAGGTTACTAAAGCCTTCAAAAAACAAACCTTAAAGTGGCTCAAGTAAGGATTATATAGAGATATTATAAAAAATAGCTTCAAATCCCGCACATCTCCACCAATACACAATCCAAACAAAACTTACAAAGTCCAACAAATACCTATAAAAAGGACTTTTTTTCAAATTATTCGTACAATATAGTCTAATCAAAAATTAACAAATCTAAAACTTTTAGGGATATCTTTAGGGATATATTGATAAAATTATTCATTAAGTATTAAAATATACCCCTAAGGATTTTTAATCATGGCAAAAAGTACCCTACCCCTAACTAATACAGAAATAAAAAATGCAAAAACAAAAGAAAAAGATTATAAACTCTTTGATGGTGGTGGTCTTTTTTTATTAGTTGCTACAACTGGCGGAAAAAGATGGAGATTAAAATTCAGATTCAATAATAAAGAAAATATTATTGCTTTAGGTACTTATCCAAGTCTATCTTTAAAAGATGCAAGAGAAATCAGAGATAATTACAAATCTATGATTGCAAAAGGTATAAATCCAGTTGAAGAAAAAAAATCTAAATTAGAAAAAATAAAATTTGAAGAAAAGAAAAAAGAAAATACTTTTTTAAAAGTTTCTCAAGAATGGCATCAAAATTATAAAACTGAAGTATCAGAAAATTATCATATAAAATTAGATAGAGCATTAGAAAATTACATATATCCATACATAAAAAATAAACCTATTGAAGAAATTACAAGACTTGATATTATAGAAATTCTTCAAGGATTAAAAAACAAAGGATTAATTGATACAGCTAGTAGAGTTTATATGCTACTCAATAAAATCTATAAATATGCTGTTACATTAGAATATGTTCCACATAATATAATTGCAGATATTGAGCAAAGAAATATTCTAGGGAAAAGAGAAAAAAATCACTACCCTACTTTTACAAAAAAAGAAGACATAAAAGGATTATTACTTGCTATTGATGAATACTCAGGAGATTACACTACAAAAATGGCTTTAAAAATGTTGCCTTTTGTATTTGTAAGAAGTTTTAATATTCGTCATTGTGAATGGAATGAAATTAATTTTGAAACAAAAGAATGGATAATTCCTGCTTCTAAAATGAAAACAAAATCAGAATTTATACTTCCACTCTCAAATTATGTAATAAAATTACTAGAAGAAGTAAAAAAGTATACTAGTAATAGTAAATATGTATTCCCCAGTTTTAAAGATAAAAATCGTCCTATGAGTGATAATACTTTGATTTCTGCATTAAGAAGAATGGGTTATACAAAAGAAGAATTTGTTCCACATAGTTTTAGAGCAATGTTTTCAACAATAGCCTATGAAAATATGAATGAACATCAATGTAGTGGAGAAGTTATTGAAGCTTTATTAGCCCATAAAGAGACTAATAAAGTTAAAGAAGCTTATAATAGAGCTACTTATAAACAAGGAATGAGAAAATTAATTAATTGGTATTCTAATTATTTAAATGATCTAATTTATTAATTTATTTAATTTAATCATTTCTTTTATTTCTTCTAATGATTTAGTTTCATTTTTTCTTCTATGAATCACCGAATGACAATTAGCACAAACAGGAATTAAATCTTTAATTTGGAATGACCCCGAAGTAGTAGACACTTTTTTAATCAGTTAACACCTCAGGTTGAGTAACATTTTCATTGTACCTTTTCTCAAATTCATTTGGACTTATAAAACCTAAATAACTATGTCTTCTTTTTGAATTATAAAACATCTCAATATATTCAAATATTTTATCTCTTGCTTCTTCTCTTGTTCTAAAAATGGTTTTTCTTACTAACTCTTTTTTTAATGTTTTAAAAAAACTTTCTGCAACTGCATTATCATAACAATTTCCTCTTCTACTCATACTTGGTGTGATGTTATGATGTTTTAAAAAAGTTTTATATTCATATGAGCTATATTGACTCCCTTGATCTGAATGTAAAATTACTCCATCTTTTGGAATTCTATATTTAGTATTTTTTAATGCTTGAATTATTAAATCTGTTGTAATTCTATGACTTGTTGCCCATCCTATAATTTTCCTTGAAAATAAATCTAAGATAATTGCAAGATATATCCATCCTTCATGAGTTCTTATATAAGTTATATCACTTACCCATGATTCATTTGGAGTTTGTGATATAAAACATTGTTTTAAATGATTTGGATGAGCTTTATGAATTGAACCTGCTTTATACTTAGGTCTTCTTTTATAATTTCCTATTCCACAAAGTTTTGCTTCTTTCATTAATCTTGCAACTCTTTTTTTATTTACATGAATATTTGAAGCTTTCAAATCCTTATGAATATTTCTATAACCATAAATTCCATTTGATTCTTTATATGCTTTTTTTATTTCAATAAGAAGTTCTTGATTCTCTTTTTCAAGATTTGAAATAGGTTGTTTTAACCATTTATAATACCCACTTGGATGAACTTTTAACACAGTACACATTCTTCTTATTGTGTACTGTATTTCATGCACTTTAATAAATGCGTACTTTAATTTGGGTTGCTTGCAAAGTACGCTGCGGCCTTTTTTAATATATCTCGTTCTTCTGTAACTCTTTTTAGCTCTTTTTGTAATCTTTTTATTTCAGCTTGTGTATCTTGAAACTTTTTTGTTTCTACTTCTGCTTCAGGTGATTGGTACTTTCTTATCCAATTTCTCAAAGAATCATGATGTACACCTAATCTCTCAGCTGTTTCAACAATCCCATATCCATTCTCAACAACTTGTTTTACAGCATCCCTTCTAAACTCTTCACTATATTCTCTTCTTCCCATTTTTAATTCCTTCAATTATTTACAATTTTCTCTAAATTGTTATATTAATTAACTGAATTATTTTATGTCTATATTTTTGGGGTCATTCCATAATGTCACTGTAAAAGTTTTATTATTAACTGTAAAATCATTTTTATTAGAATAAACTTCATTAGCAGAAGATATTGTTCCATTATAAACTTTAAATGTATCAGATTTATTCCAGTTACCACCCGTTTGTGCATCAAAACTTACAGTAACTGTTTTATTTGCATAAGCACTACCAAGAGAAATAGTTTGACTATAAGTTGCTCCATTTGATATAGTTCTATCTGGATAAGTTAAGTCAGAAATAACTGTTGTACTATCTGATATATTCATATCAAGCGTTGGAGTTGATGCTGTATCATCAATATCAACATTTATTTTTACATCAAAACTTGTTGTATCTCCATCTTCATCAGAAGCAAAAATTTTGAAAGATTTTTCTAAATCTTGTGTAAATTTATCTGCACTTGTTACATATGTATATGCACCATTTGAGAAATTAAATGTCAAAGTTCCATTCCAATTATTTAATGTTACTGTATTATTTGATGAAGTATAATCACTTGCATTATATGTTGTACCATTTACTTCTATCGCATCAATAGAAATTACACCATTTCCTCCACTAATAGTACTATATGCATTTCCACTTATTTGTTCACTTGCAAGGTTAACTAAAATATTACTTAATTGATATTCATCAGTAATTACTATTGTATTATTTCCTTGTTCAGCAGAAGCAAGAGCATCTAAATAAGTAGTACTAAATGTTCCACTATTTACTGCAATTACATTTAATTCATCTACATATGTATCAACAAAAGTATTCCATGCTGTTTTATAACTTGTATCTAACCAACCAGATTCAGAATCTGTACCAACATTAAACCATACATCACTTCCTTCATTATTTTCAGATGTTGGCGCACCATCAGAAATAAAATATGCAACAGTTTTATCTGCTGTAGGCTCTGTATAATTACTATATGTTGCAGAAACACCTGCCTCATAATTTGTATAAACTCCAGTATTTAAACTATTTACAGTAGCTATTGCAGTATCTACATCATTTAGAATCCAATCATATGAAGTTCCACTATCACTAAATGTTACAAGTTTTACATTAACAATATAATTATCAGCATATGCATTTAACATATTTTCAATTGCATCTTTTGCTAAAGCTAATCTTGTTGTATCATTAATATCATCATCCATACTACCTGAAAGATCTAATGTTATTACAACATTTACTGTCTCTTTAGTATCACCTAAAGTCATATCAAATACTTTATCTGTACTTTCAGGAATTAAATCAACTTTATTAAACTGCACATCAAAATCTATACTATCTTGATCATTATCTGCATCAGTTATTGTAGCTGTAAAATTCATTGATAAATCTTCATTAAATGTTACAGTTTCACTTACAGAATAACTAAAAGCTAGTTTTACATTTGTTTCAGTTGTTCCACTAAATCCAGTTGTTACTTTAACATAATCAATTGATTCTCCATTTGATAAAGAAACAGAATAAGATGACAAATTTCCACCTGTATAAGTATTTGAAATAGGAGTCAGGCTATTATCACTATTTACGATAAAATCACCATGAACACTATCTAGTAATACAGTTTGCACTGTTCCATCAACTCCTGTTAACTCTATATAAATAACATCTCCACTACCAAAAGCATTTGCTCCTGTTCCTGTGAAATTTAATGTTATTAAGTTTGTTTCATTATCAGGATTAAAATATAAAGACTCGCTTGTATATACTCCATTTTTGTAATAACTCTCTAAGACATTGTTTCCTAGTCCAATACCTGTTGCTGAAACGTTTATTGTACTACCAACTGTTGTTGATGGAATAATATTAGTTGTTGTTGAATTAACATAATTAACCAATGATAAACTATTACCTTCAACTTCTGCATAAATTTTTGCACTATATATATCTTTTGTATCTGCATCTTGATATTCAACAATATAAGTATCAGTTGGACCCGATGCTTTGATACTACTTGAGAATTCATTATAATTAATCTCTATAGTTTGAGGTAAAGAAGCTGCAACAACTTCATAAGTACCATTATTATTTAATGTTAAATCAAAATTATATGTTGTTCCATCATACACAAAAGTTCCACTTCCCGTATTTGAGCTATTATCAAAAGTAAAAGTTGTTGTTGGAATTAAAACATTATTAACTTTAACCCAATTTAACTCAACATCTGCACCTAATGTCATTGAATTATTATCTGCACCTATAGTCTCTGACCAAGTTCCTGTTGCAACTGTTGGAGTTGTTGTATTGTTTATTGCATCTGTGAAGTTTACTGTTGGTACATCATCGATAACTTCTACATTTACTGTTCCTGTTGCTATATCTCCATCGATATCTGTTGCTACTACACTTACACTTCCTAAAGACAATGTATTTGTTCCATTATTTCCAAGCACTGAATCAAAGTTATCTGCAATATCTGCTTTTACTGATGCTGTTCCTGCTGTTAAATTAGGTGTTAATGTTAATGTAATAGCAGTTTGTCCACCAATAGTTCCTGTAATAACAGTATCACTTGTTCTTGTCCAAACAACATCAGTACCTACCACCTCATTAGTATCTGACACTAAAGCTGTTAAATCTGTTCCAAATGCAATACTTTCAAGAGCATCTGAACCTAATGTAAATGTTAATGTTTCTGTATCATCAGTTGCCATATCTGCTTCATCAGTAGTTAGTGTAATTGAATTAGCTGTTGGGTCAATTGAAGGTCCTGTTCCATCTGTAATTGTAATTGTATGATCATCACTTGCAACGTCACCATCATTATCAGTAACTTTTACACTGAATGTTACACTTTGAACAGTATCTTGATCTAGCCCTGTAACTGGATCGAATGTCCATGTTCCATTTGTATTAACAGTTAATGTTCCTTTTCCTGTATCAATTGCTGTTCCTAATGCATACTCTGTTGTTCCTATTACAACTACTGTACTTGCTGCTTCATCTGCTCCTGCGTTTGCATTATCCCATGTTCCTGTTACAATAGACTCATTAACATCTGTAGTAGCTACATTATCAACTGCATCTTCTGCTATCGTTGTTCCTCCACTTACTGTAATTGTTGGTACATCATCATCAAAGCTTATTGCACTTGAAATATCTATTGTTTCTGAATCTGTTCTTTGATCTCCATCTTCATCTGTAATTGTTGCACTTGCTGTTAAGTTAATTGCTCCTGTTAATGATAATCCTACATTTGTTACTGAATTATCATCTGTTAATCCATTTGTATCCGTATCACTCTCTGTTAAGTGATCGATTGGTCCATTTTGAGTCAGAGTTACTGTTCCTGTACTTGCATCAACTGCTACTGTAAAGATTGGCTCATCTACACCTGCTACTTTACCTTCTACAACTCCATTATTCATTGATAATGTAATAGCTTCTCCTGCACTTGTTAAGCTTGTTGTTGTTCCTGTTGCTAGTGATAATGCATAACTTAATGTTGCTGGTGTCCCATCAACATCTGCTCCCATATCTTGTGTTAATGTAAACAATGTTGCAAACGATCCACTTGCTGTATCTGATACATTTACACCTTCTGTTTGGGCATCTTGTGTTGTTAATGTTGGGATTGTTGTCTCTGTTAACTCTATGTCAAGTGCTGGCACAGAATCATTCACAACGATACCAAATGTACCAGTTGCGGTATCACCATCAATATCTGTTACAACATAATTAACTGTAAAATCTATATTATCTTCTGTTGTAGCATCTGGGTGACTTATTGCAGCTATTTGGTTAACATCATATGTATATGTTCCACCTGCACTATTTAATGTAATAGTCATAACAGCTACACCATTTTGAGAAATAGTCATTACATTTCCAGCTACACTTGATGTTAATCCCAAAGAAGTATCAGCTGTAATATCTGTTAAGGCAACGCTTCCTGCTCCATTTTGTCCAAAATCTACAGCTAATGGATTTCCAATACTATCAATACTTAAAGTATCATCATCTAGTGAAATAGTTGGATTTACACCTGTTGTTGGAACATCATCAATTCTATTATCAGCTTCCACAGTGTCATCAATAACAGCTAAAGTTTCTTCAGCATCTCTTAAATCTGTAACAACATTAGTTTCACCAGCTGTTCTATCTTCTAATCTTAAAGGTACAATTCCAACTGGTTCAGTTGTAGTTTGACCAGCTCCAGCTGCTGCTGCATCTAAATTTTCGATTTGAGCTAAAGTAAGAGTAGCTTGTTCGTTATTTTGGTTAGGATCTTGTTGATTATTTGTTGCTTGTTCTAATAAGTCACCAACTTGACTATTTGGAACAACTGTATCTTCTGGAATTTCCCCTGATAATAATGTAATATCAAAAAGTTGTTCATTACTTCCAACTACTTGGATTTCTGATGAATTATCAATTAAAGAAACTCTAATTAAATTAGAATTACTATTTGATGAACTTCCAATTATTACATCACCTTCACTTAGCATAGCGCCCACTTTAGCAACTTCTAAAGTTCCATCTGGATGTTTTATAAAAAACGAACCATTTTCAAATGTAATTTTTCCAATTGTTTTAGCCATAACTCAACTCCTTAATTGATTTTATATAGTTGAGTATATAACTTTTGATTAAACTTGTCTATTGTACCTAGGTGCAAAAAAAGTGTAAATTTATAAAATTTTTTACACTTCTTTTATAAATCTTTTTTCTATCTCTTCAGGACTTAATTGAAGATTTTCTTCATTTAAAAAACCATAATAATAAGTATCATCGCCCTTTTGAACTTCTATTATTAAAATATTTTCTTCTTTATGATTTGATACAAATTTTTCTATTGCTTCAATTGCAGAATTTTTCCAATATTTTTCTATTTCATTATTATTCCCTGCATCAAAAAACATACAATCATCACACATAGAAAAAAGATAATTTCCTGCACCTTCATAAATTTCAAAAGAGTTATTATCATTATCAAGTTTTTCATTAGTAAAAGGGCAATTTAAACTAAATGTTCCCATACCTTTTGGTTTTATTACAATTTTATTCAAAATCTAATCCTTTTTTTTCTTGGAATTATACAACACCAATAATTTATTTTAAAACAACTTTTATATCGTCCATACTTTTAAAATCTATAAACTCATTTAATAAAGCTACTAGTTGCACTACTTCACTATTTTTCATTCTTATACAACCACTTGATTCATAACTTCCAATAGTTTTTTCATTGATTGTTCCATGAATTCTAAAAGTCTCTTTTCCATCAACTTTATGACTTAGATTTATTTTCGCACTTCCCATATAGTTTAATTTATCACCTGCTTTTACAACTTTTGGTAACTCTATTCCTCTTTTTTTAAAACTTTCAATTGTATCAACAGTTGGATACCAAACTGGATTTAAAGTTATTGAAGTTACTTGTCCAACACCCAAAGGTTTTTTTATATCTTTTTTTGCAGTTGAAACTTTGTATGTTTTTAGATTTTTAGTTTTATTATCATATTTACCAATTACTTTCATCAAATTTTTTGAAGAATCAACCTCAATAATCAAACTATCATAAGCTCCCATTTCTGATAATAGATTATCTACTTTTTTAAAAGTTGAAAGTTTTGGAGTGTATTTATCAAAAATTTTTGTTCCAATAGTTGAAAAATCTTCAAAAAATTTCTCTTCATTGAAAGAGTTTTTCTTTATAATTACTTGCTCTTTTAGATAATTTGAAGATTTTTCTAAGAACTCTTTTGTTTCTAAAATAGAATCTTTTTCATTATTTGCATATAAACTAAAAGAAAAAATGATTAAAGATAAAAAAATCTTTTTTATCACTCAGTTGCCTCGTGAATTGATTTTTTTACAGAGTGATAAACATCACTTGAAGTATCTTTTGTAGCTTCCCAAGCTCTGTTACTATCTTGTTTTATTCCTGTCCAAGTTGCACATCCTTGAAAAACAACTATAAGAATTGTTAATAATATAAATTTTATCATTACTTAACTCTCCTTGAAAATAAAATTATATTTATAGTTATACCATTTTTTATTATTAAAGAAAATTAAGCATTTTGGGCATTTCATTAATTAGTTTTTAGATACAATTGCCAAAAAATTTTAGGATTATTATGAGTGAACAATTAGAAACTTCTTTATGCCATATTGCAAAATTTGCACCATTTGATGATGTTAGTGGTGCTTCACATTTTCCAATTTACAACACTGGAACTTTTGATTTAAAAAAACAAACTGGCGATAAAATCTATGATTATACAAGAAGTGATAATCCAACAAGGGAAGTTTTAGAAAACCTTTTTACTCATGTTGAAGGTGGAGCAGGATGCGTTTGTACACATACAGGAATTGCTTGTGTTTCACTTCTATTTGAGACTGTTTTAAAAGCAAACTCACAAGTTTTAGTAGAAGCTGATTGTTATGGTGGAACATTTAGACTTTTAAAAATCTTCAAAGAAAAATATAATATTCAAGTTCATTTTGCAAATTTTTGTGATGTTGAGATGATAGAACATATTTTAAAAACAAATCCTATTGATTTAGTTTTATGTGAAAGCCCAACAAATCCTGGACTTAAAATCATTGATTTAGAACTTATCGCAAATTTATCACATAAATATGATGCTTTATTTGCAGTTGATAATTCACTTGCAACTTTTATCTCTCAAAGACCTTTAGAGTTTGGAGCTGATTTTTCACTTTTTTCAACTACAAAATATATAAGTGGTCATGGAAGTGTAGTTGCAGGTGCAATTGTTGCTAAAACAAAAGAGTTATCACAGCAAATTCACTATTATGCAAATGCCCACGGAAGAAGTCAAAATCCAATGGATGTTTTTTTAATTAGCCTTGGAATTCCAACTTTAAAAATCAGAATGATTGAACATGAAAAAAATTCAATTACTATTGCCAAATATTTAGAAAAACAAAGTTACATAAAAAAAGTAACTCACCCTGCACTTCCATCTCATCCACAATATGAGTTGGCAAAAAAACAGATGAAATATATTCCTGGAGTTTTTTGTGTAGATTTTACAAGCGTGGAATTAGCTGAAAAATTTATTGAAAATACAAAAATCTTTGGTGAAAAATGTTCATTTGGAAGCCCTGATAGTAGAGTTGAAATTCCTGCAAAAATTTCCCACGCAAGTTTTTCTAAAGAAGAGTTAAAAGCTATTGGAATAAGTGATAGTACAGTTAGATTTTCTATTGGTTTAGAAAGTGTAGAAGATTTAATAAAAGATATAGAACAAGCAGTAAAATAGATGAATCAAGAAATTTTTAGTCATATTCCTTGCGGTCAAACGTTACCTTTAAATAATATTCACGCAGTTTCTGTTAGTATGCCCTCTTTACAAGATGTGATTGATTATGAAGAACAAACACCAGAGATTTTAGAAAAAATCACTATTGCATATCCTAGATTTGTAATGCATCCATATCTAAAAACTTTAGCTAAATATATAAAAGAAAAATACAAAATTAGTGATAGTTATGAAGTTGTACTTTTAAGTTCTCAAAAGGCTGTTGAAGTAGTTAGTTCAGTATATTTTATCCATAATAAGATAGAAATAAATGAGCCTTTTGGAGTAATTTTAGTTCAAAATGGAACAACTCAGCTTCAAAAAGTTTTAAAATTTATTCAACATGTGGGATACAACTTATCTTCAAGATTAGCAGAAGATTATTTATATAAAGTTGGTTTGATAAACAAACTTCACGAGGAAAAACTTGAAGATAAATCAAAAGCAAAAGAGATTTTAGTTTCAAGTTTAGCAAATGCTTATAAACAGCCACTTGAAAATATTTGTTTAAATCCATCTGGAATGAATGCAATGTATTGCGTTTTAAAGGGAATTAAAAATATTCAAGCAAGAAATGGAAGACCTATTTTAGTACAACTTGGATGGCTTTATCTTGATACTATGAATATAGTAAATCACTATTTTGAAGAGAGTAAAATCTTTTATGATGTTACAAATTTAGATTTACTTGAAGAGTTTTTAAAAAAAGATGGTTTAAAAGTTTCAACAATAGTTACAGAAATTCCAACAAATCCACTTGTTCAAACAGTCGATTTGGAAAAATTAAAAACTCTTTGTGATACTTATAATATTCCTTTAGTTATTGATTCAACTTTTGCAACTCCTTATAATTTGGATTTAAACCCTTATGCAGATATTTATGTGGAGTCTTTAACAAAATTTGCTTGTGGAAATGCCGATGTTTTAATGGGTGCAATAATTTTAAATAAAAATTCAAAAATCTCTCATATTTCTTATGAGTTTTTCAAACATGCCGATGAGCCATATATCAAAGATATTCAAAGAATGGCTTATCAAATAAAAGGTTATGAAAAAAGAGTAAAACAGATTGGAAAAAATACAAAAGAGTTGGTAAAATATTTTAAAACAGCCCCTTTTATAGATGAAATTTTTTATTGTTTACAAGATAAATATGCTACAAATTATAAAAAACTAATGATAGATGAAGATTCATATACAGGAATAGTTTCTGTTACATTTAAAAAAGAGTTTGCTAAAGTTTATGACTCTTTAGCTTTTGCAAAAGGTCCAAGTCTTGGAACTGAGTTTACACTTTTGATGCCATATACTTACCTTGCCCATTATGATTTAATTACTTCAAAAAAAGGACAAGAGTTTTTAAAACAAATTGGACTTCCTATAAATCTTCTTAGAATTTCAGTTGGAACTGAAAATATAGAAGAGATAAAAAAAGAGTTTGAAAAAATTAAAAATCTATAATCTTTTTAAATAAATAATAATTTTTCAATATTTTTATTATTTATTTTTTCGCTATAAATTACGATGGAATACTTATTGCAAGATATTTACTAAATTGTAATTTTGAAAGAAATAATAAAAATGAAAATAAAATATAAACTACTTTTCCTATTTTTTGTTGCACAAATAGGATTTATTATTATCCCCTTAACAGCAATAAATTTAGGAACAGATTTAACTATAATCTTTACCACTCTTTTTTCTATCTTTTTAGGATTGATTTGTTTTTCGTTTTTTCGTTCTATTACAGAAGATTTTAAAAACTTTAATAAAGCATTTGAAAATTTCTCAACTTTTATAAACTCAAAAACAAATAAATTTATTCCTTTAGAAATAGAAGGAAATAGTGGAATTGCTCAACTATCAAAAAAACTAAATGAAATCTCTGTTGAAATTGATAAAAGAATGAAATACGATATGAGAGTTTTGGGAGAAATTGTAATAACAATGGACAGAGTTGAACAAGGAATATATAGTTCAAGAATTACCTCTGAAACTACAAATCCAATGATTATGACACTAAGAAACACTATAAATAAAATGTTAGATGAAGTTAGTAAAGATATGAATAATCTTGTAAATATTTTAGAATCTTATTCAAAAGATGATTTTACAAAACAGATTACTATTGATAAAAAAGTAAAAGGAGAGATGTTAAAAGTTCTAACTAGCATAAATTTTTTAGGAGAAACTCTAAATTTAAACGCCAAAAAAAATCTAGACAATGGTCTAATTTTAGAAAATAATTCAAAAAATATGATAGAAAGTGTAAATTTCTTTGGACAAAAAGCAAATGAACAAACCTCATCTTTAGAAAAAACAACAAATACCCTCTCTCAAATAACTGATACAACAAAAAACAATACACAAAATGCACAAAAGATGTATGAATTGGGAAAAGTTGTAAAAGTTGCCGTTACAAATGGTCAAGATTTAGCCTCTAAAACAGCTAATTCTATGGATGAGATAAATAAAGAAATTACCTTTATAAACGAAGCTATCTCTATTATCGACCAAATAGCATTTCAAACAAATATTTTATCTTTAAATGCAGCTGTTGAAGCTGCAACGGCTGGAGAAGCTGGACGTGGATTTGCAGTTGTTGCAGCGGAAGTGCGAAATTTAGCAAATAGAAGTGCCGATGCAGCACGTGAAATTAAAAACATAGTTGAAAATGCCACAACAAAAGCAAATGAAGGGAAAAAAATTAGTGATATGATGATTGAAGGTTATGAAAAATTAAATAATGATATTGCCCAAACAATAGAGATTATCCAAGATGTAAGTAGTTCTAGCAACAAACAATTAGAAGGAATTGAAGAGATAAATAGAATGATAAATGTATTAAATCAATTATCTTTAGAAAATGTTAATCAAGCAAAAAATGTTGCAAAAATTACAACTACAACACAAAAAATGGCTGAAGAACTTGTATCTGAAGCAAGAAATAAAAAATTCTAATTTAAGGAGTTGATTATGAGTAGCAATGAAACTCAATTAAGTGAATATGCTTTTTTAGTAAGTGAAACTAATGAAAAAGGTATTATAACTTTTGCAAATAATGATTTTTGTGAAATTGCAGGTTTTACATTGGATGAATTAATAGGAAAACCACATAATATTGTAAGACACGAAGATATGCCAAAAACTGCCTTTAAAGATTTATGGGAAACTGTAAAAAAAGGTGAGATTTGGACTGGTTATGTAAAAAATAGAACAAAAGATGATAACTATTATTGGGTTTTTGCAACGGTTTATCCTTTTGAGAGTTGTGATGGAGAAAAAGGTTATTTAAGTTGTAGAAAAAAAGCCTCAAAAGAAGAGATTGAAGTTTATGAAAAACTATATAAAAGTTTAAAAGAAGAGGAATAAATAATCTATGTAATTTAATTTATTACATAGATTATTAGAGGTAGTAAAAATAAAATTGCTATTGTACTTGAAGCTGTCATAACTGCAATTTCTTCAAAAGGTCCATTAAATCTTAAAGCAAAAAGATAACTTGTAGTTGCAATTGGCATAGAGTATTGAATCAATAAAGTATAAATTAAAACTGCTTCAAAATTTCCAAAATAAAAAATAGTATAAACAACTAAAAATCCTAAAATTACACGAACTACTCCCATTCTAACTGCTTTTATATTCTGCCCTATTTTTATACCAACAAGTGATGAACCAAAAGCTATAAGTAATAAAGGAATTACTATTCCTCCTAACATTTTACACACATCTTCTATTATAAAAGGAAGTTCTGTATTCGTTCCTTTAAAAACTAACGCAACAACCAAAGCGTATAAAACTGGTGTTTGTAAAGCTTTTTTTAGATTTAAAGAACTATTTGAAAGCCATAATCCAATAGTAAAATGGTAAATATTTATTAAAACTGAAAAGGTAATTGCATAAACAAACGCAGTTTGTCCCAATAATACATAAACAATAGGAATTCCTAAACCACCAGTGTTTGGGAAAATAAAACTTTGTAAAAATGGTCTTATTGGTTTATTTTCTAATTTCAAATAAGCTATTGTTAGAATAGTACAAATAGCAATAATTATTGTTCCATAAATTAGAATTGTTATTATATTTTCACTAGTTAAATCTTTATTATTTATTGAAGCTATTAAAAGAGCTGGTGTTCCTAAATTCATAATTAAAGAACTAATCATATCTTTATCAAAAGGTAACTCTTTTTTCTTCCAATAGTAACCAATAATTATTAGTATTACAATTGGCATAAGTTTATTAAACAAAAGTTCTATCAACTAAAATCCTTTATAAATTTTTGGAACTATAAACAATTTATAATATAATGTCAAATAATACAAAATAATATACTACATAATGGATAGTAATATGGAATCAACTCTATTAAAAGTGTTTGTAAGTGTTGCAAATAAAAAATCTATCTCTTTAGCAGCACTTGAACTCAACTTTACTCAATCAAATGTAACTCTAAGAATAAAACAATTAGAAAAAAATTTAGGATATCTACTTTTTCATAGAGTACCAAGTGGTGTGATTTTGACAAAAGAGGGAGAAAAACTCTATCCCCTTGCAAGTGAAATTGTAAAAAAAGTTGAAATTGCTGAACTTAAAATGAAAAATTTAACCCATCAAGAAACCCTTAGAATTGGCTCTGGACAAGCAAATGTAGCTTTGAGATTACTCTCTTTTATAGATAAATTAAATAAAAAATATCCAAATATGCAATTAGAATTTTATGCAAATGCAAACCCACAAATTTTAGAAAAACTTCTTGATTATAAACTTGATATTGCTTTTATAACAGGTGAGCCAAACCATAAAGATTTGATAGTTTTAAACAAGTTTTATGATGATTTATATATGGTTGAACCAAAAAATTTAGAGTATAACAACACACTTATTGCATATAAACAAGATAGTACCCACTATAAATTTTTAGCTTCTCATGAAAAAGAAAGAGGAAATTTAGATTTTAAAACAATATTTATAGAAAATTATGAAGTGATGTTAGGTTGTGTAAAAGCAGGAATGGGGAAAGCCTATGTTTCAAAAATGATTATAGACAAATACTTTTATACAAATGAATTGAAACTTACAAAATTGCCAAATGAGTTAGAAACCCATTTAGTTTGTAGAAAAGATTATATTCCTATGATTGCAACTTATTTGAAGAAAATAAAATTATAAAATTTTCCAAACTTTAAATTAACAATTTTTTTCTAAAATTTCAAAAATGGTCATAAAATAATTTATCAACTATACAAAATAAATTTTATGTACAAACAGTCTTTTCCTACTAATTTTCTGAATGTAATCTCTAAATTTAATAAGAAGTGACCATTTTGTTTAATACAAATTTTTATTTATAAAATAGCAGTTATCCAAATTTAAACTATCTAAAATATAAATTATTGTAAAAATCATAATTGTAAAAACAATAATTCCCCAAATATATCCATTTTTTGAAAAACTTTTGAAAATATTTCTATCTTTATATTTTTTCGTTATTAATGAAGATTTATTAAATTTTATCATTACACTATCACAAGCCGTTTCACAAAGTCCACATTGAACACATCTTATATCAAAACCAGCTTTTATATCAAGTTCATCAATAGGACAAACTTTTACACATTTATCACAATCTATGCAACTATTTTTATCAAAAAACTCAAAAGTTTGTTTCTCTTCTTGTGGTAAAACTGCGCTTACAAAAAAATATGGACATAAAATTGAGCAATACCATCCTCTAAAAACTAAAAAAATACTTGTAAATGCTGTTGTTAATACTCCCACAAAAATAGAGGCTGTGTCAAATTTTGTAAAATTTAAAAACAAATCAACAGCTGAAGTAAAATATGAAATCGTAGAAAATGACAAAATAAAAGCCAAAGTTAATACACTTACAAAAATCAAAAATGGATTTTTAAATCTCAAAGAGATAAATGAAGCAATTGATGATGGACAAAAATATCCACAATAAAACCTTGAAATTGTAAGATTTAATCCCACTATTAAACCAATAAATAAAGTAAGCACAATATAAATCAGTTGATGTGTTGAAACCTCAAAAGCCATAAATAAAAACTCAAATCTATGAAATTCAAAATTAAACATCAAAAAATGAATATTATTAAAACTCAGCCAAGGAAATAAAACATATAAAAAAAGTGTTATAAATAAAGTTGGCGCTAAAATCTGTTTTTTTGCCATAAATCTATCCTTTGTTCAGGTGGTAAAGTACCATTTTCATATAAACCATTTTTTAAATTATTGATTAATCTAAAGAGTAAATCTTCATTAAAAGTGCTATATTTTTTTACAACTTTTAACTCTTTATCTAAAACCAAAATATATGGAACACTTTTGCTTACTCCAAACTTTTTTGCATCATTTAAACTAATTGATATTAACTCTAAATTTTTATTTTTAGAAATTGTTGAAGGAATTTCTTCATCTACAAAAAGTAAAGTGACAAAAACATCACTATTTTTTTCACTCAAAGAAAGCAGATATTCATTCGTTTTTTGACAAGATGAACACCAAGAAGTTACAAAAGTAACGATATTTATTCTATTTTTATTCAAATTCTCAATTAAAAAAGGAGCAGCACTTGCCACTCCTTTTAAAACTACTAATAAAAATAAAAGCCTAAAAACTTTTATCATTTAGTCTCTTTCATTTTTAAAATCCATAAAGCTAATTTTTTAGCTTCAGCTTCACTCACATCTTGTGCTGGCATAGGAACAACATCATATTTGTTTTCACTTCCTTCCATCATACTTTTTATTAAAGTAGTTTCATCAGAATTTTTAAGTGCTACTTCTTTATATGATGGACCTACAAGTTTTACATCAATACTATGACAAGATAAACAACCTTTCGATTCAGCTAATACAGCTGGGTCATTTAAGTCAAGTGCTGGTTTATTAGCAAGTTCTTCTTTATATTTTTTATATTCAGCAAGTGAAGCATTCATAAACTCTTCTGTAGCTTGTGCTTGAAGTGCAAGTGGTTCAGCAAAAGAAACAACTCTCACACCCTCTCTCGTTGTTGCCATTAAAAAAATTGATAATAATACAAGGGCAACTACTCTAATAGCTGATTGAGGAGTTATAACCTCATCATTAAATTTATTTAATATAAATAAAACTGCAATAATTAAAAGTATTGAAGCAATAAATGGTAAATAAATAAATGCTGTATGCATTAAAGCTTCACTAATTCTAGCTGTAAATACAAATGGCAATAAAGGCATTACAACAATATTTAAAGGAGTTGCAAGTAAAAACCATTTTTTACCTTGGCTAATTGCAATTTTTCCAATTTCAACATCACCTTTTTTTACCCATCTAGCACCAATAAATATTAAAACAACTCCAGTTGCCATAAATGCAGATAAAAAGAAATTTAAAAGTCTAAATCCAGTAACAGGAGTAAACATAATGTCCCAAATATTTTGAATAGTTGCAAAAAGTTCTGGTTGCATATATAAATTTGTCATTGACATAAACACAAAAGGAAGTGTAAAAAATGCTAATACAGCAGATATTCCAATTGTTATATGAAAACCTTTATGGTTTTGTAAAGCATGCCAAGAAAATTTATAAGCATACGAAAGTAAAAAGGCAATAATATTTCCATAAATGATATGCAAAATATGTGGACTAACTTTTAAAATTGCTGTATAAAAAAATCCAGTAAAAAGTACAGAAATCACAAGTAAAGGAGCAACTCCCCATAAAGTACCCATATTTTCAGATACTGTTGTAAAGTTTGTCATTCTATATGCAAACTTGTCATAATTTGAATCTTTTTTAAATACTCCAACAATATTATAAATAACAGAAGCAGTTGAAGCTCCAATTAACATATAAATAAAACAGATATGAACAACAAAAACTATAATTCCCAAAATACTAAAAAACTCTAAAGGAAGCCCTAAAGTTGGTGTAATTAATGGAATATCAAATGGTAATTTCCAATTCATTTTATAACTCCTTTAGTATTTAAAGATTTAATATAAGCTGCAAGAGCATCTTTTTCAGCTTCAGTTCCAACAAATGGAGGCATATATGGAGTTCCACCACCTGGAAGATTATTTAATCTATTTCTAATAGCATCATGTGACCAACCAGTTGTTAATCCTTTTAATCCATTAATACCATTTTCAGTGTGACAGATACGACACTCTATTTGATAAATTGATTTACCAACTTCTAAAATATTTGATTTATCTTCATTTACTGTTTTTTTGTTTTCATCTAAGAAAACAGCATGTTTTAAAATTCCCACTTTATTTAAGTATGGAACATCTGTTGTTCTAATTCCATTTGAATACATATAGTTATAAATTAAAAAAGGTTTTCGTATAAACTCTCTTACTCTTTCTTCATACCCCCAAAGAACTAAAAATCCAGCAACCATTAAACTAGCTGCTAAATATGGCATTCTTTTTGGTGAAATATAAGCGATAATTGTTGTGATAATAATACTTCCACCAATACCAATAGCTATAAGATACATTAAATCAAATCTATCTTCAAAAGCTCTTGTCATAACAGCTGTTGGAATCATAGCAAGAGCTGCTGCTGGAATTTCAATGTAATACCAATATCCAAAAATAGCACTTACAGGAACTGTAATCATCATAATTCCTGCTAAAAACTTAACAAGTTTAGCTTTTGCTTCTTTATCCTCTTCATTTTTTGAGAAAGTCCCAATTATCCAAGTCCACATAATAGCAAGAGCCGCTGCAAATGCAATAGATGTAAAAGTTCTAAATGCAAGTGAAGGCCACCAAGTTGGATTAAATAAAGCATTATTATAGTTTACATTTCCAGGATAAACTTCAGGGTCAACCCAAGGTTGTCCATCAAAATTTGGAGTAAGCATAAATGCTAAAATTGCAGTGATAATTACCATTGTAAGCCAAGAAGAAATAGCGTAATAAACACCAATTCTAACAGTTTTCGCCCTTCCCTCTGGCGTAACCTGATTTTTCTTCCAACTCATAAACAGTAAAAGTAAAAGTACAACTTCAAAGTTAAACACTATCCACTCTATAAACCATTTCCAAAAAAATACTCTAATTAATCCACCAATTGCATTTGGACTTAAAATATTTGCATGTATCCACATACCAATACCAGTTAATGCTCCAACTGAAGTAGAAATAATAAAGAAAACCATAACAACTTTATAAGTTAAGTTATATGCTGCCATATCGTTTTTCTTATTTGCCCACCAAGCCATTGCAGCAAGTACAACAGAGCCTCCAACAGCACCTCCATGAGAAACAAAAACGTGAATAATTGCATTTATAGCCATCAACATTCTTTGTCCTATAAAAGGCATTTGAAATATGGGGTAATCAAACATACCCAAATCCTCCCTATATAATTATTTTACTATTTGCGAATGCTATTTTAATGCTACTGTGTTAATTATGCGTTTGTGTTTTTGTAAGATTTAGATATTGATTTTATAGCCATTTACTCTATTTGAAACAATTACATCATTCCCTAAAATTTGTCTAAGTTTATGTATATGAAAACGAATTACTCCATTTTTATTATTACTATTTGCAGGATAAACTCCATTTTCTAAATTTTCAGAAGAGACAAAAATTCCTCTAAATTTAAGTAGATAATCTAAAATTAATAAAGGTTTTTCTCCTAAGTGAACTTCATTTTTATTAATTAATATTTTTTTCTGAAAGATTTCATATTCAATATCTTTTTTTATATGAATAGAATCAGAATAAATTTTAAATTGTCTTCTAATAAGAGCTTTTATTCTTAAAAGTATCTCTTCTTCATCAATATTTTTTATAATACACTCATCACATCCAGATAAAAAAGAGGGTTTTATTATATTTGGAATTGATGCAATTACCATTTTCATAGTCATATCGTGATACTCATTTAATAACTGAATTAATTGAAATCGTGGAAGGGATTTTTCATTTATATTTATCAAATACAAATCATATAAATTATTATAAATACACTCCAAAAAATCACTATTGTTACTACAAATATCTACACAAAACTCATATTTTTCTAGAATTTCTATAATTTGAGAAATTGAATTATCACTACTTTCTAAAACTAAAACTTTTAAACCATTCAAAATTTTCTCCAAAATTTTTAATAACAAATTCTAGAACAAATCTATTAATTATCTGTTAGTTTAAAGTTGTTAAAATCCAAAAAAATTATTTTGGACAATTATGATAAAACAAGCTCAAAAAGATAATATTACAAATATCTCAACTCTTATTTTTAATGCAATTTTAAATATTGCAAACACTTTAACAGGAGAAGAAAAAGAGGAAAAAATCCTTGAAACTTTAGATTTTTATATAAAAATGGATGTAAATAGATTAAGTTATAAAAATATTTATACCTATGAAATAGAAAATCAAATTGTAGGCTTAATACTTGCCTATAATTCAAATGATGTAAAAAAACTCGATAAGCCAATATTAGAACATCTAAAAACAAAAAATATTTATTTAGATTCATTTGAAAAAGAGTGTTTTGAAGATGAATTTTATATTGATACAGTAAGTGTTAGTCCCAATTTCCAAGGAAGAGGAATAGCAAAAGAGTTATTCTCTTTTGTTGAAAAAAAAGCAAAAGAGAAAGGTTTTAAAAAAGTTTCACTTTTAGTAGATTTTGAAAATGAAAAGGCTTTAAAACTTTATGAAAAATTAGGATTTAAAAAAAACACTATTCTAAAAGTATCAAACCACAATTATCATCATATGATAAAAATGGTTTGAAATTTTATTAAAAAACTTTAGAATTTAAAAGTAAAACTAAAGCTAAAATAAACATAAAAATTGGAGCAACTATTTCTAAAATATTTGCAAATTTTTGTGATTTATTTGAAACTTTATGAAGAGTTACCCCTAAAAAAGATGAAGCAAAAATAACTGTTGCCATTCCAAGACTTATACTAATACTTGCTAAAATTACTGCAAAATATGTTTTTAATAAAAATGCATAAACAAAAAGTAAAACTGTTCCAGGACAAGGTATTATTCCAGCTGTTAAAACAAAAATCAAATCTTGTTTTTTATTTCTTTTTGTAACTGTTATTGGTCTATTTTGGCTTGTTTTTACAAAGTTTATATTTTGTGGATTTACTGAAAATTTTGTAGTTTCTAAAGAAACACTACAAGAACAACAACTACATGATTTTTTATTTAATTTTCTATATAAAATATATAAAGCTAAAAGCATTATAATAATTGCACAAAATGCTGTTACATATGAAATAGAATCTTCCATAAATCTATTTAAAACACTTTCAAGCACAAAAATAGAGATTAAAACTAAAATTAAAGCTCCAATAATATGAACAAAAGCCGTAACCAATGAGATAACAAAAGCTTCAAAATAAGAACTTTTTTGTGAAGAAAAATATGAAAAGGCTAAAGCTTTTCCATGCCCTGGACCTAAAGCGTGAATTGAGCCATATAGAAATGAAGCCATAAGTAAAAAAATTAAAGCAAATTTGTCGCCATTTTCTATATCAACTAAATATTTTTTAATATTATTTACAAATTTATCTAAAATATTTTCTTCTTTTATTTGTTCATTTTTAACCCCAATTTGCTCTTTTTTCTCTTCAACTTTTTCTGCTATTATCTCTTCTTTTTTAGCTTCTTCAATATTTTCTTGAATAGATAAATTTGGAGCATTTATTGTATATGAAACTTCGTTTATATCTGTACTTTTAAAGATTTTATAAGGAATATTAAATAACTGTCTTTTTTCATCAAAAACAATTAAAAAATAACTCAAATCATCAAAAATTTTTATTGTTAAAATATTTTTATCATAAATTTTATAGTTTAAATCGATTGTATAATCAAAAGATAGATTTGAATTTTTGTAACTTAGTTTATAATTTGTTACTTCAAAAGGAAGAGAATTTTTATTTTTTTCATTAGAATAAGAGATTGTTGTAAGGAAATTTTTTGGTTTTATATAATCAATTAAAGATTCTTCGATAAGTTTTAACTCTTTTTCTTCAAAACTTTTATTTAAGTTTAAATCATAAATTTTAAATAACTCTTCTTGAAACTCTTTTGCAAAACTCCAATTTACTTTTAAAGTTTTTATATACTCTTTATCTGCTTTTAGTTGGGTGGTTACATGAGTTTTTGGACTATAAATGGAACATAAAGAGCATCCAAAAAGGATGCCTTTAAAAAAAATAAGTATTAATAAAAGACGAATCATTTATAACTATTTGCTATTTCATTTGCCGTTTTTAATAAATCTTTTGACCAGTTCTCAGATAAAGGGTCAATTGCTACAACTTTTGCCCCAATATTTTTAGAGATGGTTTGAGCACTTTTTTGAGAAAATTGTGGAGATACAAAAACTATTTTTATATTATGTTTTTTAGCCTCTTCTATTAATTCAACCAACTCATTTGGTTTTGCTTCTTTTCCTTCAATTTCAATAGAAATTTGTTCTAACTCATATCTTTTTGCAAAATATCCCCAAGATGGATGAAAAACCATAAAAGCTTTTTCTTTGTATGGAGCTAAAATGTTTTTAATCTCTTTATCTAACTCATCAAGCTCTTTTAAAAACTCTTCGTAATTTGTTTTATAAAAATCACTATTTTGTGAATCTACTTTTACCATAGCTTCATAAATATTTTTTGCTTGAATTTTTACTAAAATTGGGTCTAACCAAACATGAGGGTCTAATCCAGAATGGTCATGTCCTTCTTCTTCGTGTTCATCTTCATGTTCATGTTTAGCTTCATGTTTATGCTCATCTTTTGCTTCTTCATGATGCTCATGTTTTTCCATTTCCATTTTTTCAATACCTATTGTTGTATCTACAAATAGAGTATTTTTTGCACTTTGTTTAAATTTTTCTAACCAAACTTTTTCTGATGTATCTCCAGCTAAAAAATATACTTTTGAAGCAACTAAAGATTTCATTTGAGATGGTTTTGGTTCATAATTATGTGGAGAACTTCCAGGTTTTACCATTACATTTATCTCATACTTATCTTTTACTATTTTTTGAACAAAATATTTTTGAGGTAAAATATTTACTGTTAATTCTGGTTTGTTTGCATATAAAAATGAAACTAAAGTTATAAATAAAAATATTACTTTTTTCAAAATTTTTCCTTTCTATTTTTGCAACTAGGTTGCAATATTTTTTGTGATTTTAATGCAATTATTCTTTAATGCAACTTAGTCGTAAAACTAATTTTAAAAAAAAATTGCTATAATCTTAACTATGAATATATTAGATAATTTAACAACCATTACAAATATCAAACTTACAAGTGCTAGAAAATCTATTTTAGAACTTTTGGTAAATTCAAATAAACCTTTATCATATGAAGATATGAAAGAGTATATTTCTATGGATAAGGCAACTTTTTATAGAAATATTACTATTTTTGAAGAGGAAAATTTGATTAGTTCTTTTGAATCAAATGACAAAAAAAGATATTTTGAGATAAAAAAAACGCAACATGCTCATTTTATCTGCTCATTATGTTCAAAAATAGAGTGTATTCATGAAAAATTAGATTTTGTTATGCCTGGATATAAAATAGAAAATATTATTATCAAAGGTGTATGTAAAAATTGTATGGAGGGAAAAGAATGATAAAAAAGTTTTTAGTAATTGAAGATTTTATTTCAAAAGAAGCATTAAGTGGGATTATCCTATTTATTGCAACTGTTGCAGCTGTTATAGTTGCGAATTCAAGTTTTGGTCAAGATTATTATGATTTATGGCATATGCCTTTAGGTGTAACTTTAGGAGATAGAACTATTTCTATGACTTTAACTTATTGGATAAATGATGGTCTTATGGCTCTATTTTTCTTAATGGTTGGACTTGAAATAAAAAGAGAGATGGTTTTAGGTGAACTTTCAAGTGTAAGTAAAGCCTCTTTTCCAATAGTTGCAGCAATAGGGGGAATGGCAATTCCAGCACTTATTTATGTAGCATTTAATACAGAAAATCCTATGGGATTTGGTATTCCAATGGCAACTGATATTGCTTTTGCTTTAGGTATCTTAATGCTTTTAGGAGCAAAAGTAAATCCAGCGGTTAAACTATTTTTAGTTGCCCTTGCTGTTGTTGATGACTTAGGAGCTGTTTTAGTTGTGGCAACAGTTTATACAAGTGAAATAAAAGCTGAATATTTTTTACATGCTGGAATTGCATATGGGCTTATTTGGTTTTTAAATTATAGTGGTGTAAAAAAAATCTTACCTTATCTAATTTTAGGTATTTTTTTATGGATATTTATCCACGAAATTGGAATTCACGCAACAATTGCTGGAGTTTTATTAGCTTTTGCAATTCCAATTAGTTCTAAAATAGATGAAAAAGAGTTTATAGAAAAAACAAGAGCATCAGTGGATGATTTTGAAAAAAATATAGATGAAATTCCTATTTTAAACCATCATCAAACAGATGCTTTAGAAAGTATTGCTTATGGCTATGACAAAGTTCAAAATCCACTTGTTAGACTTGAACATAATCTTCATGGTTTATCTGCATTTTTTATTATGCCTTTATTTGCTTTTTCAAATGCAGGAGTTTTAATAGACTTCTCAACAGTTTCAGCAAATCTAATGATTGTTTCAGGAGTTGTTTTTGGTTTATTAATTGGAAAACCAGTTGGTATTTTTGGATTAACTTATCTTTTAACAAAACTAAAAATTATCAAAAAACCAGACAATATTACTTGGTTTGAAGTAATTGCAGTTGGATTCTTAGGTGGAATTGGATTTACAATGTCAATTTTTATTACTCATTTAGCTTTTGTTGATGAGGGAATAATAGCTGCTGTTAAACTTGGAATATTTGGAGCTTCATTTATAGCTGCTGTATTTGGTATTTTATTAATTTTAGCAAGTAGTAAAAGAAAATATAACTCTTAAAAAATAAAAACTCTTTATGAGTTTTTATTTTATTCCTAAGACTCTTTTTATAAATAAAGAGGCTGTTAAATCTCCTGTCACATTTATCGTTGTTCTACACATATCTAAAATTCTATCAACTCCTAAAATAAGAGCTATTCCTTCAAGTGGAACTCCAATACTTTGTAAAATTGTGGCTAAGATTACTATTCCAACTCCAGGAGTACTTGGTGTTCCAATAGATGCTCCAACAGTTGTTATTGCTAAAACAATTAACTCAAAAAAACTTAATTCTATTCCAAAAAGTTGAGTTAAAAATATAGCTGCACTTACTTGATAAAGTGCTGTTCCATCCATATTTATAGTTGCACCTAAAGGAATTACAAACTTTGAAATTGTTGGAGGAATTTCAAGATTATTTTCTGCTGTTTTTATTGATAAAGGCATAACAGCAGCTGAACTTGAAGTTGAAAATGCCATTAGTTGAACCTCTTTTATTTTTCCTAAAAATTCAAAAGGTTTCATTTTTGAAGAAAAATAGACTATTATTAAATAAAAACCTAAAAGTAAAACCAATCCAAAAAGAACAGTTAAAATATACATAAACATTGAAGAGATTGCTTGAAAACCTATTTTAATAGTAATATTACATATAAGTCCAAACACAGCATAAGGGGCTAGTTTCATAGCCCATTCAACTATTTTCATTGAAAAAGCTTGAAGTGATTTTGATAAATCAACCAAAGGTTTTGATTCTTCAACTTTTAGATTTAAAAGTGCAACTCCAATAAAAATAGCCAAAATTACAAAAGCTAAAATATTACCTGCAAGTTCAGCTTTTGCGATACTTACAGGAATTAAATCAACTATCATATCAGGTATTGAAATATTTTCAATTGTTTTTGTAACTTGGGTATTTGCTAAATTCATTTGAGCTATTACATCTTTTGAAACATAAGAACCAGGATTAATTATTGTTGTATTTATTATTCCTAAAATCACAGCAACAAAAGTTGTTAGAATAAAATAAGGAAAGATATAAAATCCCAATTTTTTTAAAGTTTCAACATTTTTTGCACTCATTATTCCTAAAATAATAGAACTTACAACCAAAGGAATAACTATCATTTTAATCAATGCTAAAAAAATATTTCCAATAAGTGCTATCCAAGGAGCTAACATAAAAGAGATTTTTTCATCAACTATTGCAAATGCACTAGGAGATAAAAACAAACCTAAAACCAATCCAGCAATCATCCCTAAAATAACTTGAAACCATAATTTTTTTAGCATTTAAAATTCTTTTTTATCTTGGATATGAACAATTATTAATATCTATACAAATTCCATTTATATACTCAGGACAATCAGTTGCCAACCAAACAATAGCTTTTGCAACCTCTTCAGGAGTTGCAAATCTTCCTGTTGCAACTGTTTTTTTGAACTCAGCTTTTCTCTCTTCAGAATTATCTTTTTGCATATCTGTTTCAGTTGGACTTGGAGCAACACAATTAACAGTTATTCCATAACTTCCTAAAAGTTTTCCATAAATTTTTGTTGCATTTATAAGTGCAGCTTTTGCCATACCATACCAAACATCTGGATGCCCAATTTGTCCAGCAATTGAAGCTGTATTTACAATTCTTCCATATTTTTGTTTTTTCATATGCTCAGAAAAAATATTCATAAGTTCAACAGGAGTATATAAATCAACATTCATTATATGCTCTCGTGCCTCTTTTGGATAGTTGTTATAAGTATATTTTGGTTGCATATATCCAGCATTATTAATTAAAATATCAATATTTCCCACTGTATTTGCTAACTCTTTTAAACCATCAACATCTGATAAATCATACTCTATACAAGTAACTTTTTCAACACCAACTAAAGGACAAGTGTCAAAATCTCTTGCAACTATAACAATTTCATAACCAAATTCTAACATAGCTCTTGAAACAGCTAACCCTATTCCTTTATTTCCACCTGTGATTAATACTTTTTTTGACATTTATTCTCCTTTTGTATTTATTGTTAAACTATTGATTTTAATCATTGTATTGAAATTTAATTTGTTATATAATTAATCAGCCATAAAATAGGAAATAAATGATTTATAAAAATGAAAAATCTCTTATTAATATAATAAAATACACACCTTTTATATTTATTATATCTCTATCTTTAATAATTTCTATCTCTTTATATTTTCAAAAACAAAATGAACTTGAGATAGAAAAAGAGTCTATAAAAAAAGAGTATTTAGAAAAAAATCAAGAACTAATAAAATCTGAGGTTGAAAATCTTTATAACTTTATTATTAGAACTCAAGAAAAAACAGAAGAAAAACTAAAAAATAGTATTAGACAAAGGGTTCTTGAAGCAAATAATATAGCTAATAGAATCTATAATGAAAATAAAGATACAAAAACAAAAAATGAAATTATAAAAATGATAAAAGATGCTTTAGTTGATATAAGATTCAATGATGGTAGAGGTTATATTTTTATTTATGGTTTTGATTATGAGTGTATTTTGTTACCAATAAATAGAGAGAACGAAGGGAAAAGTGTATATGATTTTCAAGATTCAAAAGGTCTATATTTAGGAAGAGAAATAGTTAAAAGTCTTCAAAATAATGATGAAGCATTTTTAACCTGGCACTATCCAAAACCTGAAAATTTAGAAAAAAAAGATTTTAAAAAAATAGGTTTTAATGTTCATTTTAAACCTTATGATTGGTTTATTGGAAGTGGGGAATATGTTGTAGATTTTGAAGAAAATATGAAAGAAGAGATTTTAGAGTATATTTCTAAACTAAAAACAAATGAAAATGACTATTTTTTTATATTAGATTATGACAAAAAATCACTTTTTCAAAAAATTGATAATTTAGTTGATAAATCTTTTCAAAAAATTAGTAGTGATGATGAAATGAATCTATTTAATGAGATTTTGGATTTATCAAAAAATGGTGGTGGATTTATCACATATAATTACAAGATTATAGATGAAACAACTGCTCTTACTAAAACAAGTTATGTAAAAGCTTTATTAAACTGGAAATGGATAATTGGTAAAGGTTTTTTCCATGATTATGTAAATAAGATTATTGAAAAAAAGAGTATTGAACTAAACGAAAAATTCCATAAAAAAATTAAAAATATTTTTATTATAACTTTAATTTTAACACTAATTTTATTGAGTATTTCAATTTATATTTCAAAAAAATTAGAAAAAAAATTTCAAGATTATAAAATGGAATTAAAAAAACAACAACACATTCTAGCCCAACAATCAAAAATGGCAGCAATGGGAGAAATGCTTGGAAATATTGCTCATCAATGGAGACAACCACTTTCAGTTATCACAACCGTTGCAACGGGAATGAAACTTCAAAAAGAGTTTGAAAATCTTGATGATAAAACCTTTGATGAAGCAATTGAAAATATCACTAATTCAGCTTTATATTTATCAAAAACAATTGATGATTTTAGAAGTTTTTTTAAATCAGATAAAAAAGAGACTTTTTTTAGTATAAAAGAGACTTTTGAAAAAGTTTTAAAACTTACAAATTCTCAATTTAAAAACCATGAAATAACAATAATAAAAGAGATAGATGATTTTCAAATTTATGGATTTAAAAATGAGTTTATTCAAGTATTAATAAATATTTTAAATAATTCAAAAGATGCTTTGATTAACAAAAAAGAGAATAAATTAATTTTTATAAAAACATTTGAAGACGATGAAAATAATTTTGTTATCAAAATAAAAGATAATGGTGGAGGAATTGAAAATAAAATTTTAGATAAAGTTTGTGAACCTTATTTTACAACAAAACACCAATCAACAGGAACGGGAATTGGACTTTATATGGCTGAAGAGATTATTGAAAAACATATGAATGGAATTTTAGAGATAAATAATTGTAAATTTTCTTATGAAAATGAAGAATATGTTGGAGCTGAAGTTACTATTTTATTAAATAAAGAGAGTTGAGTTTAACCGTTAATTAAACTCATCACTCTTTTTCTTTCATCAATTTTGCAGTTAGTTATATCTTTTTTTGTTTTTGAATTAATTATACAAGTTAAAGTTTTATCCAATAAAATAATTCTATCTTCTAAATTTTCATTTTTTGCAGATTCAATTCTTTCTATATATTT
This sequence comes from Arcobacter ellisii, assembly GCF_003544915.1. Taxonomy (NCBI): domain Bacteria; kingdom Pseudomonadati; phylum Campylobacterota; class Epsilonproteobacteria; order Campylobacterales; family Arcobacteraceae; genus Arcobacter; species Arcobacter ellisii. The sequence continues at coordinate 2,097,146 of NZ_CP032097.1, forward strand.
AAAAATCAAATTCTCTTTTTCTTTTTCTAATTCAACAATATTTTCTTTTGCACACAACTCAAAAATAATAAAAAATGGTATTAATTTACTCTTCAAAAGAAGCCTTTTTTTGAATACTATCATAGTTTCCTATAATAAAATATTAATAAAATAACTTCTTTGTGAAAATTTATTTATCTAATAAATGCTCATACTTTTTATCAGTTAATAATTTCATAAAAGCTACAAGTGCTTCAACTTTTCTATCGTTTAAAGCATTTGCTTTTAACTCTTTAAGTGAAATTGTATCTTTAACTTCTGGTTCATCCCAAACTTTTCCTGTTTCATTATTGATAGTTCTATCTTTATTATTATATTTATCATAAAACTCAACAACAGTTTTTAAATCTTTAAATACACCATTATGCATATATGGAGCAGTTACAGCTACATTTCTAAGTGTTGGAACTTTATGTTTTCCTAACTCTTTTTCATCTTTAACATTTGGATTTGCTAATAATCCTTTATCTATTTCTTTTACACCATTTTTAGCTCTTAATTCATTATTTGCAGGTGTTCCAATATTATGATACTCATAATTTGTAAAAGTCTCCCCTGCTTTATCTTCCCCTTTTAAAACGTGACAAGTGGCACAAGAGTTATTATTATTTGAAAAGAATATTGATTTTCCTAAATCTTCAAGTGGAGTTAAATCATATTCACCTTTTAAATATCTATCATATTTTGAATCAAATGGTGAAAATTCTTCTGTTCTTTCAAAAGAAGCAATAGCAACAGTCATAGCATCATAAGTTTTGTTTTCATCTTTGAAAATCTCTTCACCAAAAATATTTTTAAATGAATTTACATATAAACTATTCTCTTTGATTCTTTCAACTACCTCTTTTTTACTTTCCATTCCCATTTCGATTGGATTAAGTGGAGGACCACCAGCTTGTTCTTCTAAAGTAGCAGCTCTTCCATCCCAAAACTGTCCACCAATATATTTTTGTTTTTTCTCATCAAAATGAAAATTTGGTGAAAATTTTGCATAAGATGCAGTTGGAGCTTGTCTATCTCCCAATGATTTTCCATCATCACCAAGTGATGCCATTTTTGATATGCCATTTTCCCTATCATCAACAAATCCAGCATTTGGATTATGACATGTTGCACAGCTTTGTGTTCTGTTTTTTGATAAATTTACATCAAAATATAAAGCTTGACCTAAAGCCTCTTTTGATAAAACCTCACTAGCATTTAGACTTGAAAATGCTAAAAATACCGAAATTAATAAACTTGAATTTTTCACTAAATCCCCCTTTTTTTAGTAAATTATAAAATGGTCTTAAAATTAAATCTTTTAAAGATAAATAATCTTTCATCTGTTCTTTTCTTAATCCAAACTTCATTATTTTGACCTCATTTGACAAACAAAGTGAGCCAAAAACTCTATCCCAAATAGCAATATATCCACCATAATTTTTATTAAAATGTTTTTTATCATGATGTATTTGATGCTGTTTTGGAGAGAGTAACCATTTTTCTATAAATTTCCCAAAAGAAAATGGCACATGAGAGTGTCTAAGATTTGAACCAAAAAGTGAAAATATAAATAAAAAAACATTAACACCTAAAACCATATAAATATCTATTTTTGCACCAAATAGATAGATAAAAACTCCTGTAACTAAACCAATACTTAAAGAGTATCGAAGTCCAAATAAAAAATTTTCGACTGGATGAACCCTATAAAAAGTAACTGGAGTTAAAACTTTTGCACTATGATGTACCTTATGAAATTCCCATAAAAATGGAATTGTATGTAAAAATCTATGTAACCAATATCTTGTAAAATCGCTCACAATAAAAACACAAATTGTGTACATCAAAACTATTTGATTATATGAAAAAAATTCATTTTCATAATAATCAAAATATAAATACAACTCTTTATTTACAAATAAAGCAACACTTTTTGCACTAATAATAAAAGGAATTAATAAAACCATATTTATAAAATATGATAAAAAAACATAATAATAATCAAGTTTTGCACTTGGATGTAACCACAACTTTGAAGAGGTGATTACCCTACTATTTTTTTTGGTCACATAAAAATAGATTATTGCTAAAAATATTGAACTTAAAATATAAAGCCAATACAACCTTTTACTAGGATTAGTTAAATAATCTAGTGCAAGAAGTTCATCCATTTTAATTAATCTCCATCAGCATCTAAAACATCAGCTTGTAAACCAAGTTTTACTATCAATGATAAATAATAAGCATTATGCAACTCTCTTAAACTTGTAAATAACTCTTTTGCATTTAAAAAATCATCTTTTTTTAATTTTCTTAAGATTACTTTTGATTCATTTATTTTTAAAAGTGCTGTTTCTAACTCTTTTTGTGCATCCATTTTTTTAGAAATATCTGCAAATCCATAATAATTCTTCTTCTCTAAAATCTCTTTATGAGCATCTAAAATAGCATCTATTGCCTCAAAAGAGTTTTGACTTAAAAAATATTCTGCTCTTTCATTTTTTGCATCATTTTTATATTTTGAAGATAATCCAGCAGCATTTCCAACTCTCCACTCTTTTAGTCTATATGAACTTGCAATTAATGTATTAATAACTATTGCATTTTCAAGTTTTTCATCTTTTGGTTTAGAAGTTAAATACTCTTCATAAACACCTTTGATATCTTCTAAATGAGAAATCAATGAATCTAAAATAACTTTTGCTAACTCTTTTTCTCTTTTTGTAAGCTCTTTATCATTATATAAAACATACTCTAAAGCATTTACAGTTTTAAAAGAGTTTTTAAATAAAGCTGTTTTTGGCTCATCATTTGATTCAATTACTCTTTGCATTTGCGAGTTTAAATCCTCTTTTAGATTATTAAAAACATCCATATATCTTGGAGTATCTAAATAAGCATCATCTATTTCACCTGCGAAATATATAGCTTCAACTTTTTTCCATGATTTAATAAAATTTGTGAAATTTTTATCATTTATTTCAGTTTTTAAAGTTTGTGCATCTTTAATCGCTGTTTCTACATTTGGGATAGATATATTTTTAACTATATTTAAAAGTCCTCTATCTTGTGCAAATATCATTGATGTAGAAAAAAACATCAAAAATAAAATCTTTTTTATCATTATAATTCCTCTAAAAATTTAATCAATTTTTCTCTTTGTTCTTTTGGTAAATTCATATAGTTTTCTTTACTACTTTTTGCTTCACCACCATGCCATAAAATTGCCTCTTGGAAACTTCTTGCCCTTCCATCATGTAAAAGTCTAGGTTTCTCTTTATTTATTTTTTCATGAAGTGTTAATCCCCATAAAGGAGCTGTTCTCCACTCACTTCCTGATGCCATAAATTCAACTCTTCCATCAGCTAAATCTTCTCCCATATCATGTAATAAAAAATCAGAAAATGGTGATACTTTAAAACCATTTTTTGTATCAAAACTACTTATATGACATTTTGAACAAGAAATTGCTTCAAATAAAGCTAAGCCTTCTTCATACTCTTTTGTTTTTTTAGGTGAATATGCTTTTATATTTTTTAAATAAGAAGTAACCGCTTCTAATCTATCATCTGGTAAATCTATCTTATCTCTTGCTTTTGGGGCATCATTACACTCTTTTTGAAATTTTGTACAATTATCATCTGGAAAAATTGTTGTTGTTAATCCCATATCATTTACAGCCGCACCAGCAACTTGCTCTTTTAAAAAGGCAACACTTGCTTTCCAAGTATAAAGTCCTAGTTCAGTTTTTTTTGTAATATTTGAGTAAACGAAATTTGCTCGTCCAGATATTCCATCATTATTTGAATCATTTTCATCAACATTTGCCAAAATATCTTCATGGGAAATTAGATTTATTAAGCCCATACCATTTAAAGTTGGAGCTATTCTATATGAAATATTTGCATCTTTATGTAAATTTCCATAATTTAGATTTTCTAGATTATATTTTGGTTTAAGAAGAACCTGTTTTTCTCCATCGGGGAAATTTACTTCAATCTCATCAAAATCTATTTTGATTTTTCCTTCAAAATCTACTCCGAAAATTCCATTTATTGATAACTGATTTCCATAATTTGGTTCAGGAACAAAACCTTTATATTTTAAAAGTTCTTGATGTTCAAAACTATTATCAGATTTTATAGATAATCTTGCAACTAATGATCTTGAAGTCATATTTTGCTCTGCAATTAGAGTTCCTCTTCCATTTTTTGGATGACAATTTACACAAGTATTTGCATTAAAAAGTGGACCTAAACCATCACGTGCTGTTGTAACACTTGGTGCTTCAACCCAAGGAATTGAAAAAAAACTTCTTCCAAGAATAAATTCATCATACTCTTTATCATTTAATCCATCAATAGGTTTTAAAAGCAATGAACTATTTTTATTACTTGATAAAAATTTACTATCATCATTAACTGCAAAAAGCCCTGTAGCAAATATTGCTACAAGGCTTTTTAATAAAATTGTTTTTTTAACAAATAAAAAATTAGATTTTTGTTTCTTCAGCATCCGTTACATCTTCAGTAGTTAGACTAATTCCATTAGCAGCTGCAACATTTACCATTTCATCACCAAGTTTTCTCATCTCATTTTTAAGTTTTACAATAACTTTTGATTGTTCATTATCTGGTCTGATTTGATAATCAAAATGAGCTTTTGTTTTTGCAACTTCATCAATACTATTGATTTTATCTTCAATAGATGCCATTAATTTTTCAATTCTCTCTTTTGTCTCTTTATCAGTTGCATCTAAAAGAGCTTTTCCATATTTTTTACCATTATAAGTTGCTGTTAAAATATTTTTAAACCCTAAATAGTTTGTTACGATATCTCTGTGTGTATTATCTGAAAAACAAGAGTGTTCATCTTCTTCACTTGGAGTTAAAACAGCAACGGCAATTCTTTCATTTGCTAATTCAGATTTAATAAATACACCCATTCCTGCAATAATTTGTTTTAATGCCTCAGAACTTTCAATATTTTTTGAAGCTTCTTTACCTTTTAGCTCACCTTTTAAAGCAGCTTGGTATAAACCATTATTTCCTTTTACATTTTTTTCCCAAGCAGAAGTAATAACTGTTAAATCATCAACTAATTTTGTTGTTACTGCTTGTAAATAAGCTAATCTTCTTTTTGCATTTTTATCTGTAGTAAAATCTGTAAGAGCTCTTTGACCAGCTGTCATTGCACCTTTTGTTATACCATCTGTCATAAAATTAGAATAATCTTGGTCTTGTCCCCATAATAAAAATTCAATTGCATGATAACCAGTTGAAACATTTGCATCACCACCATTTTCATTTAATTCAGTTAAAGCATCAGCTGTGATTTTTGTTACATCAACTTCTTTTGACTCTTCTCCACCTGGATTAAATTTTCCAACCGTATCAATAATATTTCCACTAGTTAATTTTCCATCAGCATCAACTGTATAATCAATCATATTTTCATCTAATGGCCAAGCATTAATTTGTCCTTCTAATGAACCATAAGCTTCAGCAACCCATCCTTCTTCTGCATCAACAGGACCATTTGCAAGTCTAAAGATTTCAGTTTGTCCATAAGATTCTCTTGATTCTAACCAAGCTTTTTTTGCCATATCAAGATTTGCTTGTGTAGGATTTTTACTAAATGTATCAATTGCAGTTTTTAAAGCTTTTGCATCTTTTAACGCATCACTATAATTTGCTAAAGCAATATCTGAATAAGCTTCTAAGATAGATTTTACTTGAGTTACTTCAAGTTTTTTTGGTTCAGTATTAGTTGCAGCATTTGAAGTTAAAGCAATTGCAGCAACAACAGAAAACGAAACTAACACTTTTTTAGTTAAATTCATAATCTAATTCCTTTTGTTAATTTTAATATTAATTATCATAATGAATTAAATCAAAAAAAAACTTTATCCTCTCTTAAAGTGATAATTATTATCATAAATATTTAGAATATATTTTTTAAGTTGTTTATAATATCTTTTGTCTTCTCGTCTTTTATCTTTTCATCTAAAACTTTGTTTAGTTTTTCTTCTATTTTATCCCTATTTTTTTCTACTTCATTTTTTAATAACTCTTTTGTATCTAAACCAATATTTGGTTTTTTCATATCACCTTTTAGTGTAATTACAAAATTATTATCTTTAATTTTAGTATTTAATTTTGCATCAATTAGATTTTTATCAAAATCCAAAAATGCATCATCAGCTTGAATTTGTGTATTTTTACTTTGCATATTTAGATTTGAAACAAACTGTTTTTCATTTATATTACTCTCTATTTTAACCGTTTCATATATCTCTTTTGTTAAGTCAAATTTTGCTAATTGACTAATAATATTTGAGTAATCATTTGGTAAAAAATGACCATTTAGAAGATTTGCATTTAATTTACCTTTTTTTATAGCTAAATCATATTGAAGGTCAAAATTTGCCTTTGAATCAAATATCTCTGGTTTATTCATTTTATATAATAAATCTTTCATATTTGCATTATCTAATTTCAAATTAAAAATGTCATTTTTTAAATTAAAATTTAAAGTTCCACCAACTATATTTGAATTACCAGTTAAAAAAAGATTTTTATCTAAAGATTTAACTTCCCCTTTTAAATCAAGTTCTCCTCTTAAATCACTTTTTGTTAAACCTTTTATTTTTTCCAAAGCTAAAATATTTAATACATAATCACTATTAAATGATTTATCACTCAAATTATAAATTGCTTTTTCTAAATTTAGTTTTCCAATATTTGATAAAACTTCAACTTTTGAAATAGCTTGATTTGGAACTAATGAAGTATTAATTGTAGAATCAAAAGTTATAACATCTGTTAATTCTTGTTTATAAACCGCATTTACAACTTCATTTATAATCTTTGCATTTGATATTTTTGAAACAATTAATCCATTTAATTTATCTAAAGAACTATCTTTAATTTGCCCTTTTACATTAAAATCACCTATTAAATAAACTGGCTCATTTAACATATGTAAAAGTTTTTCAATTTTTGCATTTTCAATTTTAAAATCAACATTTTGAGCTACAAAATCTTTTAACTCTAATTTATAATTAGTTGTACTTTCAAAAATATTTGAATTTCCATTTATTGAAATAAGAGAGTTTTCCATTGAAACTTTACCAATATTTGAAAACTCTGCATTTAATTTTCTACCAAGAACACCTTCTAATCTATTTAGATTTTTTACATCAATTTTATAATCACTAAAAAAATTCTTATTGTTTAAATCTATTATAGTTTTATCTAAAAAAATATCTGCGATTGAAGTTAATAATTCTGATTTTACCTCCGCCTTATTTCCTAATAAAGAAGCATTTATATCCCCTTGAAAGTTTATTGGTGAAGATAAAGTTTGATTGAACTCTTTATTTATAACATCATTGTTTAATATACCTTTTGTCATATTTGCCACAAAAATACCATCAAGATTATTTATATCTATGTTTTTTATGTTTGCATTTATATTTAAAGTACCTTTTAAATATTCAGGTTTATTTATTAAACTTAACAGCTCTTCAATTTTTGCTTCTTTTAAATCAAGTTGTATATTATTTATTTCAAATTTATTTAGATTGATATAATATTTAGTTTGGCTACTTGCAAGATTTGAAAATCCTTGAATAATCGCTTCTTGTTTATTCCCTTTAAAAATACCATTTGTATAAAATTTTCCTTTTAAATCTTGATGTATTAAATTTTTTAGTGTTGATAAATTTTCAATTTTTATATCATATTTTAAATCTACACTCTTTTTAAATATAGATAAATCACCAGAAATATTTATATAAGAATCATCATTAATAACGGCATTAAAATCAATAGTTTTTAGTGTCAATATAAAATTATTTACTTTTAGTTTTACTTTTTCTTGCTCATTATTTACTTTACTCTCTATGTATGAAGAGATAATGCTATTTCCGTATTTTGTGAATAAAATTCCGTATATTGAACCTATAATTAAAATAATTAAAATTGTTAGAGAAAAAAATAATTTTTGCATAAGAATAAACCTTTTGATAAAGTGAGAAAATTATAACAAATTGTTTATAAAATAACTATTTTAAATTGTTTTAGCTTATTTTTAGTTTTATTTTTTTATAATCTCGTCCAACAAAGTGTTTAGTAGGGATACGCAAGCCGAACAGACTTTGGAAATAAAAACTTATATAAGGAAAAGAAATGAAAAAAATCGTTCTTTTAATGCTAGCTATCGCTGGTTTTGCATTCGCTGCTGATGAAGCTGTTGTAAATGAAACTTTAAAAGCATACTCTGTAGTTGCTGCTGGAATTGGATTAGGTCTTGCTGCGCTTGGTGGTGCTATTGGTATGGGTAATACTGCTGCTGCAACTATTGCTGGTACTGCTAGAAACCCAGGTTTAGGTGGAAAATTAATGACTACTATGTTCATTGCTTTAGCGATGATTGAAGCTCAAGTTATTTATGCACTTGTTGTTGCTATGATTGCATTATATGCAAATCCATTTTTAGGGTAATCTTTAAATCTACAGATTTAATAAATACTTTAAAGGGTCAAGAAGTTTTCTTCTTGACCCTTTTTTTTTATCTAAATTTTGACACCTTTTTGACACTCTTTAAAAGTAAAATTTCTTTTATAATGTAAAAAGGAAAAAAATTGAAAAGCACAACTATCAAAAACAAACTTCTTGTTTTGACTCTTTTTAGTGTTTCTATCTCATTTCTTATATTAGGATTTTACAATACATACAATAATTATAGTTCCGAATATAATTTAATTAAACAAAAAGAGTTAGATTTAGCACAAGAAACTTCAAAATCAATCAACAACTACTTACAATCAAAAATTGATATTGTTGAAGCAGTTGCACACGAGGTATCATCATTAAATTTAGATGTAAAAAATAAAGAGATTATTGATAAATTAAGACTAGGAAATTTATCAGGAAAGTTTTCAGGATTATATCTTGGAATTGAAGAAAATGGAAATTTTTTACAATATGACGCTACTTTTAGAACACCTCAAACACATGATTATGATTCAAGAAAAAGACCTTGGTATAAAAAAGCTGTTGAGACAAATAAAGTAGGAATTAGTGAACCTTACATTGATTATTCTACAAAAAAACTGGTTATTTCAGTATCTGCACCTATAAAAAAAGATGGAAAAATAATTGGAGTAATTGGTTCTGATATTGCTCTTGATACTGTTGTAAATACAGTTTTAAATATAAATCTTAATGAAGAGGGTTTTGCTTATTTAACAGATTTTGAAGGAAAAACTATAATTCATAAAGATGAAAAAGAGCTTGAAAAACAAAATGAAATTTATGCACAAGTAAAATCAAATAATAGTTTACATTTTGGTGAGGCTTTACTTAATAACAATCCCCAATTAATTGCATATAGTAATATTCCTATTACAAATTGGAAATTAGTGATTCAACTTGATAAAAATGCTATTTCTAAAAAAATCAATGAAAATCTAATCAAAGAGATATTTTTATATGTTTTTTTACTGATAATTATTCTTGGAATTTTATTTTATGCTTTAGTTAAAATTTTATCTCCTTTAAAAACTTTTGAAGAGGGGTTAAACTTTTTCTTTAAATATTTAAAAGGTGAAGAAAAAAATATCATAAAACTAAATATCAATACAAATGATGAATTAGGGAAAATGGCTTTAGAAATTGATAAACAAATGGAAATAATTGCCAAAAATCTTGAAGAAGACAAAGCTTTAATAAATGAAGTTAAGATGATTGTAAATAGAGTTAAAGAGGGAAATTTAGATTTACAAATAAAACAAAAAAGCTCAAATGAATCACTTAATGAATTAAAAAGTATGTTAAATGATATGATAAAAACAATAAGTTTAAATGTAAATCAAGATATTAATACTATTTTAGTTTCACTTGAAGAATACTCAAAATTAGATTTTGTTAAAAATATTTCAAATCCAACAGGTAATGTTGCAATTGGTTTAAATAACTTATCAAACATAATAAATCAAATGTTACAAGAAAATAAATCAAATGGTCTTGTTTTAGATAAAAGTTCAAATCTTTTACTAAATAATGTAAATTTATTAAATAAAACTTCTAATGAAACAGCTGTTGCTTTAGAAGAAACAGCAGCTGCACTAGAAGAGATTACAAGTACAGTAATAAATAATACAGAAAGAATTTCAATAATGGCAAACCATTCAAAAGAGCTTTCAATCTCAATTGAAGATGGTCAAAAACTTGCAAATATTACAGTTGAATCAATGGATTCAATAAATGAACAAACTCAGGCAATTGCAGAGGCAATTACAATTATTGACCAAATAGCATTTCAAACTAATATTTTATCTTTAAATGCAGCCGTTGAAGCTGCAACTGCTGGTGAAGCTGGACGAGGATTTGCTGTTGTTGCACAAGAAGTTAGAAATCTAGCTTCACGTTCAGCAGAAGCTGCTCGTGAGATAAAAGAGCTTGTTGAAAATGCAACAAATAAAACAAATAGTGGTAAAAAAATTGCTGATGATATGATAAAAGGATATGTTAAATTAAAAGAAAACATATCTAAAACAACTGAAGTAATTCATGATATTTCTATCTCTTCAAAAGAACAAAGAACAAGTATAGAACAGATAAATGATGTAATTACAAAACTAGATAGACAGACTCAAAATAATGCTTCAATCGCAAATGAAACACATGATATTGCAATAAATACTTCAAATATTGCACAAAAAATATTAGAAACAGTTAATCAAAAAAAATTTAGAAATAACTAAATCTACTTATCATAATACTTGATATGAATTTAAGTATTATGATAGTAACATTTCAACTCTATTTGCGGTTATGGTGGAACGGTAGACACACTACCTTGAGGTGGTAGCGCCCTACGGGTGTGCGAGTTCAAATCTCGCTAACCGCACCACAAAAAAACTCAAAATTTATTCAATAAAAAATCTTTAAAAATAATAATTATCATTTAACTTATTTTTTAGTTTCATTATGCAAGACTTAATCAATGATTTTAATAAATCAAAATCTTGTTTTTAAGGGGTGTATTATGGGTGGTAAATGTCCAATAACAGGGCTTGGTGGTAATCCAACAACAAGTAACAAAGGTACATACAATAAAGATTGGTGGCCAAATCAGCTAAACTTAAAAATTCTTTCTCAACAATCAAATAAAGTTAATCCTTTAGGAGATAATTTTAATTATGCAGAAGAGTTTAAAAAATTAGATTATGATGCTTTAAAAAAAGATTTAACAGATTTAATGACAAATTCTCAAGATTGGTGGCCTGCTGATTATGGGCATTATGGACCACTATTTATTAGAATGGCTTGGCATAGTGCAGGAACTTATAGAACAGGTGATGGTAGAGGTGGAGCTGCAACTGGAAATCAAAGATTAGCTCCTTTAAATAGCTGGCCTGATAATGCAAACTTAGATAAAGCAAGAAGACTTTTATGGCCAATTAAACAAAAATATGGGAATAAAATCTCTTGGGCAGATTTAATGATACTTGCTGGAAATGTTGCTTTAGAATCAATGGGATTTAAAACATTTGGATTTGCAGGTGGAAGAGTTGATGTTTGGGAACCTGAAGAAGATATTTACTGGGGAAATGAAAAAGAGTGGCTTGCTACAAGTGATAAAGAAAATAGTAGATATTCAGGAGATAGAGATTTAGAAAATCCTCTTGCTGCTGTTCAAATGGGATTGATTTACGTAAATCCAGAAGGTCCAGATGGAGAACCAAATATTCTAGCTTCTGGAAAAGATATAAGAGAAACTTTTGCAAGAATGGCAATGGGAGATAAAGAGACTGTTGCTCTTGTTGCAGGTGGGCATACTTTTGGTAAATGTCATGGTGCAGGAAGTGCCTCAAATGTTGGACCAGAACCTGAAGCAGAAGGAATTATTGCACAAGGTCTTGGTTGGCTAAGTAAATTTCTAAGTGGAAAAGGTGATGATACAATCACAAGTGGAATAGAAGGTTCTTGGACAGCAAACCCAACAAGATGGGATAATGAATATTTTGATATTTTATTTGGATATGAATGGAATCTTGAAAAATCTCCTGCTGGTGCTTGGCAATGGACTCCAATTAATCCAAAAGAAGAACATCTTGCGCCATCAGCTCATAATCCAAATAAAAAAGTTAAAACTATTATGACAACAGCTGATATGGCTATGAGAATGGATCCAATTTATGGACCTATTTCAAAAAGATTCCATGAAAATCCAGAAGAATTTGCTGATGCATTCGCACGTGCATGGTTTAAACTAACACATAGAGATTTAGGACCAAAATCAAGATATTTAGGACCAGAAGTTCCAAAAGAAGATTTAATTTGGCAAGATATTATTCCAAAAGTTGATTATGAATTAATAGATGATAATGATATAGAAAAATTAAAAACAACAATTTTATCTTCAGGATTAACTATTTCTCAACTTGTTTATACAGCTTGGGCATCTGCTTCAACATATAGAGATTCTGACAAAAGAGGTGGAGCAAATGGTGCTAGAATTAGACTTGCTCCACAAAAAGATTGGGAAGCAAATCAAGGTACAAGTGTAGTTATTTCTAAACTTGAAGAGATTCAAAAAGAGTTTAATAATTCAAATTCTAAAAAAGTTTCTCTTGCTGATTTAATAGTTCTAGCAGGAAGTGCTGCTGTTGAAAAAGCTTCAAAAAATGCAGGTTTTGATATAAAAGTTCCATTTAATCCAGGAAGAACAGATGCTACTCAAGAACAAACACATATTGAATCTTTTTCACATTTAGAACCAATTGCAGATGGATTTAGAAACTATCAAAAGAAAAAATATGCAGTTAGTGCAGAAGAATTATTGATTGATAAAGCTCAACTTTTATCTCTTACTGCTCCTGAAATGACAGTTTTAGTTGGAGGAATGAGAGTTCTTGGTGCAACTTATAATAATTCTTCAAAAGGTGTTTTCACTTATAGAGTTGGTACATTAACAAATGATTTTTTTGTAAATCTTCTTGATATGAATAATGTTTGGAAAAGTGTTAATGAAGAGGAAGAGGAGTTTGAAGCTAAAACAAGAACAATGAGTGAAGTTAAATTTACAGCAAGTAGAGTTGACTTAGTATTTGGTTCAAATTCTCAATTAAGAGCAATAGCAGAAGTTTATGCACAAGAAGATGCAAAAGAGAAGTTCGTAACTGATTTTGTTGCAGCTTGGACAAAAGTTATGAATCTTGATAGATTCGATTTAAAATAAGTAAAAGGGTTTCCCTTTTACTTAAAAAAATAACAAACTTTTCCTCATTGGAAAAAAATTTTCCAATAATAACTATTATTAATTAATATTTAAGTTTATTCCTATATAATTTCACTACAAAATATATAAAAATTTATAAAATAAAAAAGGATTTAAAAAATGTTAGTTACAAAAAAAGCTCCAGATTTTACAGCAACAGCTGTACTTGCAGATGGTCAAATAGTTGAAGATTTTAATTTATATAAAAATATTGGGAAAAAAGGTGCAGTATTATTTTTCTGGCCTTTAGATTTTACTTTCGTTTGTCCATCAGAAATCATAGCTTTCTCAAAAAGAGTTGATGAGTTTAACTCAAGAGGAATTCAAGTAATTGGTTGTTCAGTTGATTCACAATTTTCTCACTTTGCTTGGAGAGAAACAGCAGTTGAAAATGGTGGAATTGGAAGAGTTAAATTCCCAATGGTTGCTGATTTAAGTAAACAAATTTCAAGAGATTATGATGTTTTATTTGGTGAATCAGTTGCATTAAGAGGTTCATTCTTAATTGATGCAGATGGAACAATTAGACATGCAGTTATCAACGATTTACCACTTGGAAGAAATGTAGATGAAATGATTAGAATGGTAGATGCTATGTTATTTACAAATGAGCATGGTGAAGTTTGTCCTGCTGGTTGGGCAAAAGGTGATGAAGGTATGAAAGCAGATACTGCTGGTGTTGCAGAATACTTAGCTAAAAATGAAAATAAATTATAAAAAATAGGAATAATTATTATGGGAAAATATATAGAATTAAATCAAAATAGTATGGAAGAAACAATTAAAGAAGGAGTTTCTTTAGTTGATTTTTGGGCACCTTGGTGTGGACCTTGTAGAATGATAGCTCCTGTTATAGACCAACTTGCAGTTGAGTTCGAAGGAAAAGCAAAAATTTGTAAAGTAAATACAGAAGAAGAGCCTGAGTTAACGGCACAATATCAAGTACGTTCAATTCCAACAATTCTTTTCTTTAAAGATGGAAAAATAGTTGAGCAATTAATTGGTGCTACAAATAAAGCTACACTAGAAGAAAAAATAAATAAATACTTATAAAATCTAAAATAGCTAAAGACACTTTTGTCTTTAGCTAAATCCTCTTTCAATAAACTAAGTTAAGTTTAACTAATTATAAAAATACTATAATTTCCAAAATCTATAAAGGAATTTTATGTCAAAACTCTATAAAAATTTATTTATAATTTTATTTCTACCCCTTTTAATATTTGCTGAAGATATTCAAACTCCAACTACACCTGTTAAACTTTTAATAAAAGAGAGTCAACAAACAACAACTCTAAAAGCTGAACAAACTAATACTAAAGAAGTTAGTCAAAGTATTGAAGAACAAATTGATTCACAAACTAAATTATTAGAGGAAATAATCAATAATATAAATAATGAATCTTATTTAACTACATTGCCTGAAAAAAATTATTATGATAATGAGATTAATTTTTTAACAAATAGAATAAATGCAAATAATCTTCAAGGAAATTCACTTGCTGTAAAAAGAGATGAGATTAAACTTGAATTTTTAAAAGAAAAAGCAACTTATGAAACAACTTTAAAAAATATCATTATTGGAAAACAAGAGTTTAAAAATAAAAAATATTTTGAAGAACTTTTAGATACAAATATAAAATTTATTCAAACTTTTAATTTAGATGAGTATAAATTTTTATATGATAGTGAATTAAAAAATGTAAATACAAACAAAGTCTCTTCTGATTTGGTTGATAATTATATTGAACTTTACAATCAAAAACATACTCAACTTTTTGTTTTACAATATTTATATTCAAATATACAAAAATTTAGAGCTTCAAACTTTTTTATTGATGAATTTAATCTTAAATATTTTATGAACAAAATTGATAATATAAAAGGTATCTCTTTTGTATCTTCATTAACTTCTTATCATTTTAATTTTTCAATTGGTGAACTAACTATTGCTTTATTAATAATTCTATTTTTTAGATTAATTAATAGATATCTAATAGTTTTAATCACAAACTTTTTATCAAAATTTTTTATCAAAAACAATAAAAAGAATTTAGAAGAGAATATTTTATATCATATAAAAGATGCCATAAATACACCATTAATTTATAGTTTATATCTTTTTTCTATTCAACTTTCAATGTTTATTTTAGTAAAAGACCAAACTTTTATAAACAATTTAATGCCTTGGATAAATACAATTTATATGGCTTTATTAACATGGGCAATTTATGCAATTTTAGATAATAGTATCTCTATATATGCACAAAATCTACTTGAAAAATATCAAAATGTAAGAAAAGAGATGATTGTTTTTATTTTAAAAATAATCAAAGTAATGTTAATTTTGATAGTTGTTTTATTTTTATTTACTCAACTTGGAATTGATGTAAAAGCTATTGCTGCTTCTCTTGGAGTTGGAGGTATTGCTATCGCACTTGCTGCTAAAGATACTTTAGCAAACTTCTTTGCTTCATTAAATATTATGACTGATAACTCTTTTTCTCAAGGTGATTGGATTAGAACAGATGATTTTGAAGGAACAGTTGTTGATATTAGAATGAGAACAACAAGAATTAGAACCTTTGATAATGCAATGATTACTGTTCCAAACTCACAAATTGCAAATGCTCACATTATGAATTGGTCAAAAAGAATAATTGGAAGAAGAATAAAAATGAGTATTGGAATAACTTATGAAAGCAAAATGGAAGATATTATTAGATTAAAACACGACATTCAAGATATGTTATTAAATCATCCAAAAATCGCATCTAATAAAACAATAAATATTTCAAAAACAAAAGCTTTTGAAGCCATAAAAAAAGAGGATTTAGAAGGAATAAAAAATACTCTATTAGTTTTTATTGATGAATACTCTAGTTCATCAATTGATATTTTAATTTACTGCTTTTCTAAAAGTCCAGTTTGGGAAGAGTGGCTTGAAACAAAAGAGGAAGTTATAATTGAAATTGCAAAACTTGTAGAAAAAAACAACTGCGAATTTGCCTACCCTACTCAAACCCTTCATTTAAAAAATGAAGAAAAATATGAATAAATATGAATATAAAAACCAACTTGAGACTTTACAAGAATTGGCTCATATTGGTCTTTGGGAATTTGATTTAACAACAAAAACTTTGACTTGGTCAAATGAAATATATAATATTTTTGAAATGGATAATAAAACATTTATTCCAACTTATGAAGATTTTTTTAAAATAGTTCATCCAGAAGATAAAGAACTACTAGAAAATGCTTATCTTAACTCTTTAAAAACAAAAGAAAAATTTAAAATTAATCATAGATTACTGATGAATGATGGAAGAGTTAAATACGTAGAAGAGTCAGGTAATACACTTTTTGATGAAAAAGGAAATCCTCTTATATCAAGAGGTACTGTTCAAGATATAACTGAATTATCACTAGCAAAAATAGAAGCACAAAATGAACATAATAAATTAAAAGCCATTTTAGAAAATATTCCTGATTTATTATGGATAAAAGATGTAAATGGAGTTTATATCACTTGTAACAAAAGATTTGAGGATTTTTTTGGAGCTAAAGAAAAAGATATTATAAACAAAACAGATTATGATTTTGTAGATAAAAAACTTGCAGATTTTTTCAAAGAGCATGACATAAAAGCCATGAATTCAAAAAAACCTTTATCTAATTTCGAAGATATTACTTTTGCAAGTGATGGACATAAAGAATATTTACAATCTATTAAATCAAAAGTTATCGATTCAAATGGTAATATCCTTGGAGTTTTAGGTATTGGTAGGGATTTAACTGAACTTAGAGATAAAGAAGTTAAACTAACTGAACAACAAGAAGAGTTACAATCTATTTATAACACAACAAAAGATGGTTTGGCAATAGTTGACATGAAAACTAATTTTGTTAAAGTAAATAAAGCATATTGTGAAATAACAGGACTTAGTGAAGAAGAACTATTAGGAACTTCTTGTTTAGCTCTTAGTGACCCACAAGATAGAGAAAGAGTAAGTGCTATTATGAATGAATTTATGCAAAAAGGTGTTATAGATAATTTTGAAAAGGTTTGTATAATAAAAAATAAAAGAATAAATGTTACTTTATCTGCTTCATGGATGCCTGACAAAAAACATATTCTTTTAAGTATGAAAGATATTACAAAAAATAAACTTTTTGAAGAACAAAGTAAATTAGCTGCAATGGGTGAGATGATAGGAAATATAGCTCATCAGTGGAGACAACCTTTAAGTGTTATTACAACTATCTCAAGTAATATCAAACTTCGTAGTGAATATGACCAATTAGAAGATTATGATATTGAATCTGATATGAATATCATAATGCAACAAGCACAATATTTATCAAAAACTATTGATGATTTTAGAAACTTTATAAGAAATACAAAAGATGTTCATAAATTAAGTTTAAAAGATACTATTGAAAAAACTTTATCGATTTTGCACTCAGCAATGATTAATAACTCTATTACAATAATAACTGACTTAAAAGATGATATCGAAATTGAAGGTTATGAAAATGAATTAATCCAATCATTTATCAATATAATTAATAATGCAAAAGATGCTGTAAAAGAAAATGTAAAAAATGATGAAAAATTAATTTTTATAGATACAAAAAAAGAGGATTCTTCTTTAATTATTACCATAAAAGATAATGGAGGTGGAATTTCTGATAATATAATTCATAGAATATTTGAGCCTTATTTTACAACAAAAAATAAAACTGTAGGAACAGGGATTGGTCTTTCTATGACTTATAAAATGATAACTGAAAGACATAATGCATCAATTGATGTTTATAATGAAGAGTATATTTACAACAATAAAAATTACAAAGGTGCTTGCTTTAAAATAACTTTTAAATAAAAATTATTGGTAGAAATTTTTATTTTTCTACCAATAAATCAGCCTTAGAACGAATCTTCTTTTTATATAAAAACTCTTTTTCTCGCTCTGTAAACTTTTCTTCTTTTATTGGTTGGCATACTTTTTCTTTTTTTTCTTTTTTTACTTTTTTCTCTTCAATTTTTTCTTCATTTTTAAACATTGTTAAAAGTAGATATATTGAAAAAACTAAATTAAAAATAATAATCACCCATTTTGAAATAAGAGCAATTTCTAAATATTGAAGTTTATCTTTTAGTTTTAAATATTCAACAACATCACCATAAATTATATTTGCAAATAGAGCAATAATTAAAAGAAGTGCAACAAAAGTAACTCTTTTTCTAAATTTGAATAAATAGTACCAAAAAACTGCAGATTTTACTTGCTTGAACATTTTTAATTCCTAAACAAAAAAGTTTAAACCTAAAGCTGCAAGTGCAACCACTAAAGATTTTGTTTTTAAATCATCAACTATTTTTCTCTCTTCATCTGCAATAATTATTTCTAATTCTTCATCACTATAATCATCAAAAGTTTTATGATTTTCAACTAGTCTAGCTTTTGTTGCAAGAACTGCTTTTTCTCTGATTTTTGAATTTATTGCATCTTTTAGTTGTTGGCTTTTTATTTTTGGATAATCAAAAGCTTTCGTAGCATTTTCACTTGCTAAATTTATTAACTTATTAGAATTCTCTTTTAATTTATCTTTTATTCCCATATTTTTTTCCATTAAAATTTATTTTATTCTAGCATTTAACAATTAACAAAGTTTTAAAAAGTGATTTTTTATGAAGATAAAGAGATTAAATAATGGCTTTAAATAGCCATTATTTATAAAAAGTTTTCTAAATTTTAGAAAACAACTTTAAAGAATATACTCCCAACGTGGATAAGCTGCTGCTATTGCTTTCATTTCATCAAATTTGAATACTTTGATAATTTTGAATCTTCCACTTGTTAAAAATGCTTTTATTCTCATTTTTGAATCCTAGTATTTTCGTAAGTAAATAATATTAAATTTTAAATAATAATATACTTAAATAATATATATTTTTATATATTTTTTTAAATTTTATGATATACTTTTGCATATTATTTTTGGAAGCAAGATGGATAAGGATAATTTTAAATTATTATTAAAAAAAGCAAATTTTAATAAACGCACATTTTCAGAGCATTTAGGCTTAAAATATCAAAGTGTAAATTCGTGGGGAAACAACGGAAGAAATGTTCCTTATTGGGTTGAGTCTTGGCTACATTTGTATATTGACAACAACAAATGTAAACAAATAAAAGATATGTTAAAAGATAGTGGTATTTGTAAATAAAGAAAAAAGCCTGAACAAAGGCTTTTTTAAGTATACTATGCGCGAATAAATAAATTATTATAAAGGGAAAATTATTGGAAGCACAATATGAAAAAATCATTGTACTAATTATTGTAATTACAGCTTCAGCAATGACATGGAAAATGGTAAAAGATTTTTATAGCACAAAATTTCATAAAATTTTTGCCCATTTAATAGCAGTAATAACAGGTTCTTTTATGCTGTTATCTTCGATGATTCTATTTGTACCTAAAAACTATCAAAGAGGCGCTGGCCCCGAAGTAGAACTAACTTTTGTAGGTGTTTTAACTGTAGTTGTAATGTTAGCAGTTTTATATCTATTCTTCAAATATATACCAAATAACAAAAAATAAATTTTAATTGTAGGAATTACTATGCAAGCATTTTTAGAAGAGGCTAAAAAATCTAGCCGAACTATTGCAAATCTAAGTACTGCTGTAAAAAATAAAGTTTTAAACGAAATGGCAGATGCTTTAATGAATCATTGTGATTTTATAATATCTCATAATGAAAAAGATATGAGTGAAGCAAGATTAAATAATCTAGGTGAAGCTTTACTTGATAGATTACTTTTAACTGGTGATAGAGTAAAAGATATGGCTAATGCAATTAGACAAATTGCATCTCAAGCAGAACCAGTTGGAAGAATACTTGATGGTTGGGTTACAAAAGATGGATTAAATATTCAAAAAGTATCTATACCAATTGGAGTAATTGGGATTATTTATGAAAGCCGACCAAATGTTACAAGTGATACAGCAGCTTTATGTTTTAAAAGTGGAAATGTATGTGTTTTAAAAGGTGGGAAAGAAGCTGAACACTCAAATAAAGCAATTGCAATGGTTTTAAGAGAAGTTTTAACAAAAAATAGACTTCCAGAACAAGCTATTTCACTTTTACCTGATTCAAGTAGAGAAGGTGTTGCAAAACTTATAAAACAAGATAAATATGTTGATTTAATTGTACCACGTGGTGGAGAAGCATTAATAAGATTTGTAAGTGAAAATTCATCAATTCCAGTAATAAAACATGATAAAGGAATTTGCCATATTTATATCGATAAAGATGCAGCTGCTGCTAAAATCATTGATATTGTAATTAATGCAAAATGTCAAAGACCAAGTGCTTGTAATTCAATAGAGACTTTACTAATTCACGAAGATATAGCTCCATATATCATAAATGGTTTAGAAGATGCATTTTTAGAAATGGGAACTATTTTAAAAGGTTGTGCAGAAACTTTAAAATATATCAAAGTAATTCCAGCAACTTTAGAAGATTTTGATACAGAATATTTAGCAAATATCTTAAATATTAAAATTGTAAAAAATATCGATGAAGCAATCACACATATTCAAAGACACGGTTCAGGTCACTCTGAATCAATTTTAAGTGAAAACTACACAACTGTAAATAAATTTTTAAGTGAAGTTGATGCAGCTTGTGTTTATGCAAATGCAAGTACAAGATTTACAGATGGTGGAGCATTTGGACTTGGAGCTGAAGTTGGAATTTCTACAAATAAACTTCATTCAAGAGGACCAATGGGAATAAATGATTTAACAACTTTTAAATATAAAGTTTATGGTTCAGGTCAAATTAGAAATTAGGAAAAAAATGAAAAAAATATTTTTAACACTTTGTAGTGTTTTTGTTGCTCTACTTTTTTGGTATTATTTAGGAGCTAAAGCTATATTAAAAGATGATTCAAACTCTTTTTCTAAACTTCAATGTGTTTCTTACGCACCTTTTGCAAAAGATGAATCACCTTTTTTATTTGATAAAGGTTTAGTAATTTCAGAAGAGAACGTAAGAAATGATTTAAAACTTCTTTCAAAATATACTACTTGTATTAGAACATACTCAACTGTTGGTTTAGAAATGGTTCCAAAAATAGCACGTGAGTTTAATCTTCAAATGCTAATGGGAGCTTGGGTTAGTTCTGATGAAAAACAGACAAAAGATGAAATTTCAACTCTAATTAAATTAGTAAATGAAAATCCTGAAGTTGTAAGAGCAGTAATTGTTGGGAATGAAGTTTTATTAAGAGGAGATATCTCTGATAAAAAACTTTATGAATATATAAAAGAGGTAAAATCAGCTCTTCCAAACACAAAAGTAACTTATGCAGATGTTTGGGAATTTTGGATTAAACACCCAAGTATCAAAGAAGTAACTGATTTTGTAACTATTCATATTTTACCTTATTGGGAAGATGACCCAATGAATATAAATGAGTCAATCAAACATTTAGCTGAAGTTAGACACGAAGTTGAAGGAATTTTAGGAACTTCTGATATTTTAATTGGAGAAACAGGTTGGCCAAGTGAAGGAAGAATGAGAGAAGATGCCTTCCCGAGTAAAATCAACCAAGCAAAATTTGTAAGAGATTTTGTCTCTTTAGCTCAAGAAAAAAATTGGAACTACAACATTATTGAAGCATATGATCAACCTTGGAAAAGAGCTAGTGAAGGTGCTGTTGGAGGATTTTGGGGATTATTTGACAAAGATAGACTTGATAAAAATGTTTTTGCAGGTGATGTTTCAAACTTCCCAAATTATAAATATTTAGCATTTGGTTCGTTAGTTTTAATCCTTGCTTTTTCTTTATTATTAAGAAACAAAGATATTTCAACTAAAAAAATCTTCTTATTTAGTGTTGTAAATACTTCTTTTGCAATACTTTATATGTTACAAGTTGAACAATATAATATTATCGCTAGAAATTATTTAGAATTTTCTTGGGCAATAATTGTATTATTAACACAAATTTTTGTTTATTATTTTATGCTTTCATATATCATAAAAGAGAAAAAAACAGATGTTATTCCAAGTATCTTATTCTATTTAGCTTCGTTTATTGCTTTTATTTTAACTATGAATTTAGCATTTAATGGAAGATATGAAAACTTTGAAATTTATGGATTTATCATTTTAGCTATTTCATTTATTTGGTTATATAAAAATCAATATGAAAAATTAAATTTCGGTAAATTTGAAAAAGTATTAGCTTTAGTTTTAGTTATTGGTTCAATTATTACAATCTACAACGAAACTTTTTTAAATATTTTCTCTAATATTTGGGTTATTTTAGCATTAGTTTTTGCTTATATTTTAAATAAAGGTACAAACAAAAATATCTCTTTATGTGATTTAAAAAGCTTAGCAATTTATACTTTAGTATTTGCAGCAATATTTATTGGTTTTAAATATGGATTTGTATCAAATAAAGCTTTAGCAACACAATGTAATTTAGATTCATCATCTTTATCTTGTGGAATAAAAGATTTAATGGGAGCAGCTGTTTATTTTGGTTATATAGGATTTATTACTATTTTAGTAACGGTAATTGCATTTATAGCAAATAAAAAATCTTACTCTTTAATTGCCCTATTCTTTAGTGTAGGTTCATTAATTCTTACAAATACTTTCTTAGGTTCGATTTCATTTTTAATAGCAGTTTATCTTCTTACAAAAGATGAAACAAAAAGTTTAAATTAGATTTTAATTAGAAGATTGTGCTTTTGCACAATCTTTATTTTTTAGGTGCTTTCATCATCTCACCCATCATTTTTTCTTGTTCAGGAGAAATGTTTGGAAACTCACCTTCACCATCACCAATAATCTCTTCAATTGGTTTTACAGGAAATGAAGGAAGTTTAAATTTATCATCTTTTATATCTATATTAAAAACAGCAAATTTTGCTTGTTGAATTTGAACAATTCCTAAAGATTGACTAACTTGTTTTAAAGGAACTGTATTATAAACCCAGATTTTATCTTCTCCTAATTGCCAAACTTCACATTTGTAACCTAAAATCTCTTCTGTTCCAAGATTTTTTGCACCCATTTGAATAAATGCTTCATAAGTTTTGATATTTTGTATTGGATTTTCTTCATCTAAAACTAATTTTTGAGAATAAATAACCTCATCATTAAAATCAACCGTAAGAAGTTTTTCATTTACAATTTTTGAGATAGTTCTTTCTTCTTCTTTTTCTCCCATTATTGTTTGAATAATTCTTTCATCTGTTAATTCAAGATTTCCAAAATCTTTAAAATACAACTTACTAGTTCCACTTATTGTGTCGCCTTTAGCTCCACCTTCTGTGTTTCCTATTATTTCATATTCAACAATACCTGATTTAATGTTATATCTATTTGCTGCAAATAAATCAACAAAACCTACTAACAAAAATATAAGTATATATCTTATTTTTCCCACTTTCTTTTCCTCTTATAAATTGGCGGAATTATACAGCTAATAAAAAAAATATGCAATATATTTTTTACATACCACCAAATAAACACCATTTTTATTTAAGATAAAAAAAACAAAAGGAGTTTTATATGTCTTATACTAAAAAAAGATATTTAGTATATTTTATTAGCACAATTTCAATAATGCTAATACCTTTTATAACAATAAATGACAACCACTTATTATTGTTATCTTTTGACAAATTACAATTTCATTTTTTAGGAATTGTGTTTAATGTTAGTGAACTTTATGTAATGCCATTTTTACTAATGTTTTTATTTATTGGTATTTTTGCTATTACTTCAATGCTAGGAAGAATTTGGTGTGGCTGGTTATGTCCACAAACTATTTTTAGAGTAATTTATAGAGACTTAATCGAAAGTACAATTCTAGATTTAAGAAAAATCAAAAACAAACAAAAAGAGATAGATTATAATAAAGGTTCAAATAAAATAAAAAAATATATATCTTTAATTTTATGGGCAGTTATAACATTAATCATCTCTTGTAATTTTATGTTATATTTTGTTCCACCTGAAGATTTTTTTGTTTATATACAAGAGCCATTAAATCATAGTTTTATGATTTTATTTATAATCAGTATTGCCCTATTTTTATTTTATGATATTGTTTTTATGAAAGAAAATTTTTGTGTATTTGTTTGTCCATACTCAAGAATACAATCTGTTTTATATGATAACAACACAAAACAAGTAACTTATGATTTTACTCGTGGTGGAAAAGTTTATGAAAATGGAAATAAATCTATTTTTAAAGTTAAAGATTGGAGTAATAACGAAGAGTGTACAACTTGTGAAGCTTGTGTAAAAGTTTGTCCAACTCATATAGATATTAGAAAAGGTTTACAAGTTGAGTGCATAAATTGTCTTGAATGTAGTGATGCCTGTGCAAGTGTTATGGGAAAACTTGGAAAAATATCTTTAATAAATTGGGGAAGTACAAACAAAGTTATAAATAAACAAAATGTTTCACTTTTCACAAAAAGAAATGTTACTTATTTTGTATCTTTGTTTTTATGTCTATTTTTAGCTTTTTATTTTTCACTTGAAAAAGAGGATTTTTTAGTAAATGTAAATAAAACAACAGAGCTTTATAAACAAAATGAAGAGGGTATTGTTTCAAATAACTATATTTTAACTATTCATAATACAAAAGATGAAACTTTAACTTTTGATATAAAATTAAAAGATGAAAAAAATTATAAAATCAAAAGATTTGAAAAGTTCTCTTTAGTTGCTGGTGCAAAAACAAAAAAAATATTGATAATCGAAACTTCTAAAGATTATGATAAAAATATAACAAAAAATTCAAATATAACTATTGAGATATTTTCACAAGATAATAGATATAAAATCACTAAAAATATATCTTTTGTTCATCCATAAACTAAATTACTTTTTCAAAAAAGAGGCAAAAACAAGCTCCCTCTTTTTTGTTTTCAACCAAAATTTTTCCACCAAAACTCTCTTCAACAATCATTTTTACCAAATAAAGCCCTATTCCTGTTCCTTCTATTTTAGTTGTAAAATATGGTTCAAAAATCTTTTTTAGATTTTTTGTTTTTATTCCTCCACCATTATCTGTGATATCTATTTTTACCTCAGCACTTGAAGAAGAAACCTCTATTTTTATTTTTGGGTTTTTTATATTTTTTAATACATCAATTGAATTTGAAACGATTGAAAATATAACTTGTGAAAGTTCATTTTTTACCCCAAAAATTTTTATCTCTTCAAAGGTTTGAAAATCTATTTTTAAATCTATATTATGATTTTTTAAATCTGC
This sequence comes from Arcobacter ellisii, assembly GCF_003544915.1. Lineage (NCBI taxonomy): Bacteria > Pseudomonadati > Campylobacterota > Epsilonproteobacteria > Campylobacterales > Arcobacteraceae > Arcobacter > Arcobacter ellisii. The sequence goes on from NZ_CP032097.1 coordinate 2,122,783, forward strand.
ATCTAAAATCGTAAAGGCATTTTCTATGGCTTCTTTTACACTAAAATTCTCTCTTTTTTTAGTTTCATTATAAAACTCTTTAAAATCATCAATTGTTTTTGATAAAAAATCAATCTGTTCATTTGCTTGATTTATTTTTTTATCAAAATAGAGTTCATCTAAGTTTTTATTTTCAAATCTTTTTTTTAGATTCATTAAAATATAAGAGATATTATTTAAAGGTTGTCTAAATTGGTGAGTTATATTTGCAATCATTTCACCTGATTTTACAAACTTTGATTGTTGAATTACCATCTTTTCAAAGTTTTTATTTTTTATTTTTAAGTCATTATATTTATATGCAATTGAGATTGTAAAAAGCATAGCTTCAATTGCAAAAACCAATAAAACTAAATCAAAATATCCACTTTGTGTATAAAAATTTTTAAAATCAAAAATAAATAACAAAATACAAAAAACAGACCAACCAATAACATAAATAAGTGCTGGTTTAAAACCTTGTTTTAAATTAAAAATCAAAGAGACAAATAAAATCGCATAAATGATTGTATAAGGTAAATATTCAAATAAAACATAGTGATAAAATGCCGTTAAAATAACAACATTCAATAAAAAGGTATTGATTATTAGTTCTTTATAATTTGTAATTTTTGGTAAAAATTTTCCTTCATAATAATTTATTGCAAAAATCATTGCAAAAATTGAAGCGATAACAAAAGATAACTCTTGAATAAAATAACTAATTGTAAAAAGTTTACTATATGAGATTATAAAAATCAAAGAAAAAATTTGCATAAAACAATAACTTATATAAAATATCTCTTTTGAATACAAATATCTAATAAAGGTATATACAATCGTCATTATTAAAATACCAAAAGTAATCCCATAAAAAAGAATTGTATTAATATCAAACATTTATTTTATAACCACTATTTGTAAGATTCAAAATCAAATCTTTTGGAATTTTTGTTTTTAAATTTTTAACCAAAGTTTTTAAAGCATCTTTTGTCATAACAGACTCACGCCAAACATAGTTTTCAATCTCTTCATAGGTTACATATCGATTTTTGTTTTTTATAAGAAGTTCTAAAAATAAAATCTCTTTTGCTCTTAGTTTTACAATTTCATCTTTTATTACTAAGTTTTTATTAAAAGTATCAAAATATATTTCATTTTCAAGTTTTACAATATTTGAATTATCCTCTTGTAAAGAGTTTACACATAAAAATAAAGCCTCTTCAAACTCTTTTTCTTTTACAGGTTTTATTAGATATTTCACAAGTTGAAGTTCAATAGCTTTTAATAAATAATTTTTATCACAAAAAGCTGTGATAATTATGATTTGAGTTTTTTTATCTTTTTGTCTAATTTTTTTTACAAATTCCAAACCATTTAATTTTGGCATTTGAATATCAGTTATTATAATATCAGGTTTATATTTTTCATAAAGTTGTAATGCAACTATGGCATCACTTGCTTCATAAATAGTTTCAAAAAAGTTTTGCAAATACTCAACACCATTTTCTCTAGCTATTTCATCATCTTCAACATATAGAATTTTTATATTTTTATAACTATTTTTTAACATTTAAAATTATATCTTATATATGATTATGTTAAAATTCCGCCATGAGAAAATATAATTTTGAAAACAAAGAAATCATTGTTACAACGACATTTTCAACTCCTTTAGGAGAAATGTTCGCTGCTGCTTCAAAAAAAGGAATAATTATTTTTACATATTTTGTTCCTTTTCATATAGAAGCAAAAATTGAAGTTTTAAAAAATAGTTTAAATGCCGATGTAATTCCAGGAAATTGTGAAATATTTGAACTTCTAAAAATCCAACTAGAAGAGTATTTTAATAAACAAAGAACAACTTTTGAAATACCTTTACAACTAATTGGTACTTCTTTTCAAGTAAAATGCTGGAAAGAGTTACTAAAAATTCCTTATGGTAAAACTCTTAGTTATAAAGAACAAGCAAAAAATATTGAAAATGAAAAAGCTTATCGAGCAGTTGCAAATGCAAATTCACAAAATATGATTGATATTTTGGTTCCATGTCATAGAGTTATTTCAAATGATAGAACATTAGGTGGTTATAGTGGAGGAATTGAAAAAAAAGAGTTTTTATTAAAGTTAGAACAAAATGATTAATAAAACAATTTTTAGACAATATGACATTAGAGGTGTTGTAAATGATGATTTAACCTATGAAAATTCAAAATTAATAGGTTATTATTTAGGTCTTCATATAAAAGAAAAAATTTCATCAACGCCATATATTGTGGTTGGTTATGATGTAAGAACTCACTCTCAAATGCTTTTTGAAGCTCTAATCTCAGGACTTAATCTATCAGAGTGTAAAGTTTTAAATATTGGACTAGTTGCAACTGGCGTAAACTATTTTGCCTCTTTTCAAGAGTTTTTGATAGAAAATAAAACTATAAAACCAACTGCGTCAATTATGATTACAGGAAGTCATAATGCAAAAAAATATAATGGTTTTAAAATCACAATAAACAATGAACCATTTTTTGGGGAAGAGCTTTTAGCTTTATATGAAAAAATTAGTAAAAATCAAAATATAGAAATTCCAAATAATTTTGATTTTATAAAAATTGATGCAAAAAAATTGTACGTAGATTTTATGGTTAATCAATTTTCACATCTAAAAAATTTTAAAACTCCTTTTGTAGTTGATTGTGGAAATGGCGTTGCAAATACAGTTTTATGTGATATTTTAGATGAATTAAATCTAAACTATAAAGGTTTACACCTAACTCCAGATGGAGAGTTTCCAAATCATCATCCAGACCCAACAAATGAAAAAAATCTTGAAGATATAAAAGCTTTATTAAAAGATGAGTGTAATTTAGGTTTTGCTTATGATGGAGATGCTGATAGAATTGCTGTTTTAACTCAAAAATATAATATCAAAGGTGATATGTTAGCCCTACTTTTTTCAAAAACTATGAAAAATCCAGTAATTATTGGAGAAGTTACCTACTCACAAAATATTTTTGATGAATTAAATAGTGAAGCTAAAACAATAATGAATAAAACTGGTTATTCAAACTTACGATTAAAACTAAAAGAATTAAATGCAGACCTTGCAGCAGAAGTTTCAGGACATATCTTTTTTAATGATAGATATTATGGTTATGATGATGCTATTTATGCAACTTTTAGAGTATTAGAACTTTTATATAAAGGAATAAATTTAGATTTTGAGTTAGATAAACTTCCAAAAGTTTATACAAGTTCTAATATTGAAATAGAAGTTAGTGAAAAAAATAAATTTTTAATTATAAAAGAGATTGAAAATAAATTAAAAAAAGTTCAACGAGGATTTCCTATTATAAAAGATATTATAAAAATTGATGGACTTAGAATAAATTTTGAATATGGTTGGGCATTAATTCGTGCTTCAAATACAAATTCTATAATAGTTACTAAATATGAAGCTAGCACTTACGCAACAGCTATGAGTTATAAAGTTGCAGTTGAAAATATTTTAAATGAGGTAATAAATGAAATTAATAACTCTACAAATTAAAACTTCGTTAGATTTTCAAACAAATCTAAATGAATTAAAAGAATTAATAAATTCGTGTGAAGAAAACTCTTTAATTTTAGCTCCTGAATTAGCTTTGAGTGGATTTTCTTATGATAGAATGGATGAAGCTTCTACTTTTTCAATAAAAGCCATTGAAGAGATAAAAGAATTAAGCCAAAATAAAATTATTTCTTTAACATTTATTACAAAAAAAGATGAAAAATATTTTAATACTTTATATTTATTTCACAATAAAAAAATCATTCATACTCAATCAAAAATTAAACTTTTTCCTTTAGGAAATGAACTAGAACATTTTAGTGAAGGAGATTTAAAAGATTTAAAAATTTTAGAAATAGATGGTATAAAAATAGCAGCATTAATCTGTTTTGAACTAAGATTTCCAGAGCTTTGGGAAAAAATAAAAGGTGCAGATATAATTTTAAATCCAGCAATGTGGGGATTAAAAAGAAAAGAGCATTATGAATCTATTTCAAAAGCTTTAGCTTTAGTGAATCAATGTTTTGTAGTTGCTTGTAACAGTGCTGATTATAATATGGCAAAAGGAAGTGCAATCATAAGTCCATTTGGAAATGTAATAAAAGATGATTCTAAAAATAAAATTGAAACAATTTTTGATAAAGATGAGATAAATAAAGTTAGAAAATATATTGATATTGGATTAAATAAAAAATAATGAAAAGTAGATTTTAATCTACTTTCAAAGAATTTCTAATTTCCTCTAAAGGAACGCCACTTTTTTTAGCAAGAAGTGCTAATTTTGTTATTCTTCTAATATGTGAAGGTATCACTTTATATGTTGTAAAAGTTGATGCTTTTACACCTATTTCTTCTGCAAATTTACCCTGAGAAGAAAAACCAATTTCCTTGATTATTTTCTTAAATTCTTTCTTTTCCAATGTCTACTATTCTCATAAAATTTTTTTGGAATTATAGTTTGAATAAACTAAATAAATTATTAATCAATTCCCAAAAAACAAGCAAAATATAGTAATATTTGACAAAATTTCAATTTTCAGCTACAATCACCCACTTTAAAAAAAGAAAAACAAAGGAGAAAAAATTGAGATTAAGAGTAATTTTACTTATTCTACTATTCATTTCTAATGTTTTTGCATCAGATTTTGATATTAAAAACTTAACACAACAAGAAATTGAAACACTAAAAGAAATTAAAAAACAAGGTCAACAACACGGACTTAGTTACTCATTAATGGCAATTGCTATTAAAGAATCAGGACTAGGAAAAGTTATGATAAATATGGATTCAAAAGATTTTGGAATTTATCAAGCTAATATAAAAACAGTAATTAGTAGACAAAATGTAAAAGATACTTCTTGGAATAGAAATATGTTTGCTACTAAATTGATTTCTGATTTCCAATTTGCAACAAAAAATGCAATTGATGAATTAGTTTATTGGCAAAAAATCCACAAAAATGACTGGTCAAAAGTATGGAGCAGTTATAATGGTGGATGGAAATATAATAGTAAAGAAGCAAGAGAATATTCTCAAGAAATAGCAGCAATCATTAGAGAGCTTAGAAAAATCGACGTTTAAAACCTTTTTAACTAGGAATTTCCTAGTTAATCCTCTCAACATAAATCTTACAAAAAACAAAAAATCTATAAACAAATTATATTTAATTGATAATCATTCTTAATATTAATCAAGAATTAAGTTTTATTCTTATAGTATTTCAATAATGATTATCAATATAAAGGATAAAAAATGTTTGAAAATTTTGAAAATAAAAAAGACCTTGTAAAACCAACCGGTTGTACTTGTTAAAAAAAGGATAAAAGATGAGTATTTTAATTATTGGTGGAGATCAAATCTCACAAATTTCAACGATGCTTACTGAACTTGGTGCAAAAACAATAAATCATTGGGATGCAAGAAAAAAATCTTCTGCTCCAAAGAAAAAAGTTCCACAAGATACAGATTGTATTGTAATGCTTACATCTTTTTTAAATCATAATACTATGCTTAAATATAAAAATGAAGCAAAAAAGAAAAACATACCATTTATTTGTGCAAAACGGTCAATAAACTGTGTTTATGATGAATATGTAAAAATAATGGGAATAAAAGATTGCAAAGAGTGTTATGCAAATTGTGATAAGGAATTAAAATGTTAGAAAATAATTTAATCGGCTTTTCACAAGATAAAGAGTATTTACCAAAAGATTTTGATGAATTTAACTCATTAAATAGATTGAGACAGCTATTTTTAAATCTAAGTAACAATATTTTAAATTCTTATTGCAATTTCACAAAATATGAACAAAGAGTTTTATCTAATTATGATTTGGAAAAAGCTTTCATATATAAAATAAAAAATATGCAACCATTAAGTTTTGTAAAAATAAATAAACCTAAAAGTAAAAATTTTAGATTTTGTCTAAATTCAACAAAAATTATTAACAATTATTTTAATCCAAACAACAAAGAACCTATTTTTATTTCAAATAATAAACTTTTACCTTTAGCAAAATTAATCTCTGTTTGTTATGTAAATAACAAACATCAATTATTGATTGATAAACATTTACTATTCCATGAATTTGTTTTAAAGAAAATAAAAAAACTTCATAGTGATAAAACTGTTATAGATTTAGGAAACTCTATTTGTATCAAATCAGAAGAGTTTGTAGGATTAAAAATTTATACATCTTGGAAAGATATAGAAGTAAAAAAACCAAATATAAAAGATGAACTAGAAAGTGCAATTAAATCTATAAAAAAAGGCGAATATTTTCAAATATATTTGGCTTATCCAAAAAATAATGAATTTACAAAACAAATACCTGTTTATGTAGATGAATTAAAAAATAAAGAGTATCAAATAAAAGCTATTCCTTACTCTTTAAGATCAATTATAAAAAATTAATATTATTTAGGAGAACATAAAATGGCAACAGCAATATTTTTTGCAAGTAGTACTGGAAATTCTGAAGAGATAGCAAATAAAATTGCTTCAAAACTTGGAGATATTGAAGTATTTGATTTGGCTGGAACTAAAATCGATAGAGTAAATGAATATGATAAATTAATTCTTGGTGGCTCAACTTGGGGAGATGGAGAATTAAATGATGATTGGGAAGATGCGTGGGGCGATTTTTGTAAATTAGATTTATCAGGAAAAACTATTGCCCTTTTTGGTTTAGGAGATCAAGAGAGTTATAGTGATGAATTTTGTAGTGCAATGGGTATTATTTATGAACAAATAAAATCTAATAATGCAAAAATTGTTGGTTTTACTTCAACTGATGGTTATTATCATGATGGTTCAAAAGCACAAATTGAAAATAATTTTGTTGGACTTGTATTAGATGAAGATAATCAAAGTGATTTAACTGATGAAAGAATTGAAAACTGGGTAAATAATATTAAATCTGAGATTTTATAAATTAGAAGTTAGTATATTAAGAATTTCTTAATATACTATGAATCTTGACAAGTATCACAAGTACCATACAACTGCATAGAGTGACTTGTTATTTTAAACTTATTTTTTTTAGCAATTTTATCTTGTCTCTTTTCAATTTCATCATCAATAAACTCAATTATCTTACCACAACTTGTGCATATTAAATGATCGTGATGAGATTTTGCATTACTTTCATATTTTTTCCCATCTGTTCCAAATGTGATTGAAGTGATTAAATCTACTTCTTCTAAGAAACTAAGAGCTCTATATACAGTTGCAATTCCTATATTAGAATCTTTATAATCTTTTTTTATTTGATTATAAATTTCTTCAGCAGTTAAATGTTCTTTTGCATGTAATAAAATATTTAAAACAATCTCTCTTTGTTCTGTATATTTAAGACCTTTTTGCTTTACTATTTTTTTTAATTCATCAATTATTTCTTCATTATTGTTTTCATTTAACATTAAAATCACCCTTAAAAAATTATAACATTTTAGTATATCTAAAACTTCCCATAAATTACAAATCACTTTATTGACTCTAATCAAGTATAAGCAAGACTAATTGTATTATAATAATCATTATTAATCTTACAAAAGGAAACATATGACGTTAGATGAATTAAAATTGCATGAAAGTGGGCAAATAGTCGCCATTAATTGCGATAGTATTTTAAGAAATAGACTCTACTCTTTTGGAATTGTAAAAGGTGCAATTGTAACAATAGAAGGTTTAACTCTAACAAAAAGTACAATAGAGATAAAAATCAACCAATCAAAAATCGCATTAAGATTAAGTGAAGCTTCAAAAATTGAGGTTGAATATGCAAAATAAAGTTATAACTATTGCACTTGTAGGTCAACCAAATGTGGGAAAATCTATGCTTATCAACTCTTTATCAAATGCTAGATTAAAAGTTGGGAATTTTTCAGGGGTTACAGTTACAAAAGAGGAGGTTTTTTTAGAATACAAAGGTTATCAAATTCAAATTATTGATTTACCTGGTGCATATTCTTTAAATAATTATACTTTAGAAGAAAAAGTTACTAAAGAGTTTTTAGATAACTCTCATTATGACATTATTCTAAATGTTTTAGACTCAACAAACTTACAAAGAAACCTATTTTTAACTGCTGAACTATTAGCTTTAGATAAAAAAATGATAATTGCACTTAATATGAGTGATGAAGCCCAAAAAGAATCTATAATGATTGACGAAGTTCAACTAAGTAAAATTCTTGGAAAACCTTGTATAAAAACAAGTGCTGCAAAAAAAATAGGGATTCAAAAACTTTTAGATGAAATTGTTTTTAAATTTGAAAATGAAAAACTTCCAACAAAACTTTTTTTCTCAGATGTAATAGAAGAAGAGATAGAAACTATCTCAAAACTTTTACAAGAGTGTAATTATAAAACAAACCAAACATATAGACAAATTGCAATAAAACTTTTAAAAGAAGATACTCAAACTTATAGACAATTAAAAGAAGAACCAATATGGATAAAGCTTCAAAATCTTTTAACTGAAGCATTTAAACATTTATATATTCATTATCAAACAAAAAATATGGAAGACATTTTTAATGATGAAAAATTTGCTTTTGCAAAAGGTGCAACAACTGAAACTGTAAAACAATCATTAAAAAGAGAAAAAACTTTAACTGAAAAATTTGATTCAATATTAATTCATAAATTCTTTGGATTACCTATATTTTTATTTTTGATGTGGGGATTGTTTCAATTAACTTTTGAAATTGGGAATATTCCAATGGATTTAATTGATGCCTTTTTTGCAAGTGTAATTGATAAAACTAAAACTGTTTTAGGAGATAATCAACTCTCTTCAATTATTGGAGATGGGGTTATTGCAGGAGTTGGTTCAGTTATTTTATTTTTACCAAATATTATGATTCTATTTTTTGGTATTGCTTTACTTGAAACAACTGGATATATGAGTAGAGTTGCTTTTTTACTTGATGGTTTCTTTCATAAATTTGGACTTCATGGTAAATCTTTTATTCCACTTGTAACAGGTTTTGGATGTTCAGTTCCTGCATATATGGCTGCACGTACTTTAAAAAATGAAAGAGATAGACTTTTAACTCTATTTATTATTGGATTTATGTCTTGTGGGGCAAGACTTCCTATTTATGTACTTTTTGTTGGAGCATTTTTTGGAAATCAAAATGCTGGAAATGTATTATTTTTAATCTATATTTGTGGTGCCATTTTAGGTTTATTTGCAGCAAAAATATTAAAAGTTATTGTATTTAAAAGTGAAGATGAACCTTTTGTTATGGAGATGCCAAAATATAGAGTTCCTTCATTTAAACTAATTTGGCATACAGTTTCAAATCAAGCTTTAATGTATCTAAAAAAAGCAGGAACATATATTCTTGCGGCGTCATTACTTATTTGGTTTGCAAGTAACTACCCAAAACATCTTGATGTTGAAAATGATTTTAATACAAAAATAGAATTAGCACAAAGTGAAGAAGAAAAAATAAATTTACAAAATGAACTAAGTTTATATAATCTTGAAAACTCTTATTTAGGTTATCTTGGAAAATTTTCAGAACCTCTATTTAGACCTTTAGGATTTGATTGGAAAATGTCAGTTGCTTTAGAAACAGGACTTGCTGCTAAAGAGATTGTTGTTTCTACTTTATCTATTCTTTATGGTTTAGGAAGTGACAATAATGAAACATCAGATAGTTTAGTAGAAAAAATTAAAAATAATATACCTTTTGCTTCAGCAATATCATTTATTGTATTTGTAATGATTTATTTACCTTGTTTAGCAGCATCAATGGTATTTATGAGAGAAGCAGGAAATTGGAAATATTTATGGTATCTATTTATTTTTACAACATCAACTGCTTGGATTATGTCTTTTATCACTTATAATATAACTAAATTACTAATAAATTAAGAACTTCTCTTAACTTATTAGTAAATAAAAAAGTATTTATTTCAATTCAAATTGAGATGAATACTCTTTTCCACTATAAATAATTTTAAAATCCCATTTTCCACCTTCTCTACCATCTAGATATCTATAATCATAAGCTGAACTATCTCCAGCTGGAATTATCATCTCTCTTGTTCTTGAGACTTCACCTGTAGGGCTTATCCAATTAATAATTATTAGTTGTTCTTGTTGGGGATCTCTTATAACTTCAAATTTACAAATAATTGATTTTTCATCTTCTAAAATTAGACAATCTACATTTGGATTATAAGGTTGTTCTTGTACAACATTTTTTTCAAGTGGTTTTACTTCATTTGTTACTGTAGCTTCTGCAAAAAGTGTAGCAGTTAAGGCTAAAAAAGATACTAAGTATCTATTCATTTTTCTCTCTTTCATCTTCTTCAAGATTTGTAAATTTTATTAATACATGTTTTATTGGAGCATAAAATGTTGTCATTGAAACTATTGCAACAATAAGCTGAACAATTTTAAAAAAACTACTCTTTTCTCCAACTGTAAATAAAGCTAAATAGTAACTCAAAATAAAGGAAATTATAGCACAAATTACAATACTTATAATAATTAAAAAATTATAGTTCATATTTTTTCCAAATTGGGGTTTCATTTAATGTAGCTCTATTTTCTAGAGTTTCAAAAGGTGAATATGCAACTTTATAGCCCATTGAAAAATGATTTTCTATCCAATATCCCAAATAAATATAAGGGATATTAAGTTCTTTTGCTATTTTTATTTGAGCTAAAATAGAAAATTTACCAATAGATAAATCAGCATACTCATGGTCATAATAACAATAAATAGCAGAAATTGATTGAGGCAAAATATCTACTAATGCAACTCCTATTAATTTATCATCTCTTACATATAAAAATTCTTTTGCATAATTTTCTGTAGCCTCAACATAAGAACGTGAATAATCATCAGGTTCAATAGGTGTATAAGGCCAATCCTTTTTATCATTCATAAATCTATGATATTTATCATATAAATTAAGATGTTCCATAGTCATTGAAGGTGGTCTTATATAAAGTTTTGTATCTCTATTTTTTGCAATTACTCTTTTTTCTGATTTTGAAAATTTATAATTTTTAACATCTATTCTCATAGAGACACATTTGTTACATGTTTTACATTCAGGAACAAAATGCATTCGTCCAAATCTTCTCCAACCACGCTCTAACATTTTTTGATATTCAGAAGTTGCACAAGAATAAATATACCTATATCTTATATCTGAAAGTTTTTCATTATAATAAGAACAAGTTCTATTCTCTTCTAAAAATTCAACATCTTGATTCAAAATTTGCATGATTATTCGTTTATTTTTTCTTTTATCTCTTTTGCTATAGAGAAAATTCTTTTAATTTTTTCATCATTTGATAAACTATCATCAATTATATGTTTTACAAATGCACTTCCAACAATAACCCCATCAACATCTTTAGCTTTTTCTTTACAAGTTTTTTCATCAACTCCAAAACCAATATAAAGTGGTGTTTGTGAATATTTTCTTACATTTTTTATTATTAAAGATAAATCCTCTTTTTGTCCACTTCCAGTAATTCCAGCATAAGCAACCATATAAATAAATTTTTTAGCATTTGTTACTAACTCTTTTATTCTCTCTTCACTATCTGTTGGAGCTACAAAAGAGATATTTGCTTTATTATATTTAGTAAATAAATCCTCATAATTTTGAGCCATTTCAAAAGGAAGATCTGGAATAATTGTTCCTTGAATATTATATTCAGCAGCTTTTTGTAAGAATTTTTCCATTCCATAATGATAAAATGGGTTCATATATCCCATCCATAAAGTATCAATATCATTTCCAATTTTTGAAGAGATTTCAAATAAATCTTTTAATTTAAAACCATTATTTAAAGCAATTAAATTTGCCTTTTCAATAACTGGACCATCAGCAACTGGATCTGAAAAAGGTATTCCTAATTCCAAAATATCAACACCAGCTTCTTTTAAACTAAACGCTAAATCTATTGTAAAACTATTACTTGGAAGTGATGCAGTTATATAACCTACTAATTTTTTCAAAACTGTAATCCTATTTTTTTAAATATTCTATCAAAAATCTTCTTTCAAACTATTAATTACTTATGATTATTCTATTTTTTATATTTTAATTCCTATTAAGAAATATTAAAATTTTTATTAAAAAAGTTTGTTTTAGATATAATCATTACAAATTATTAATAATTATTTAGGAAAAAAAATGAGCATTATTAAAAACGATTTTGAAAAAATGAACATCACAAAAATCAAAAAATCAAAAAATCAAAAAAAACTAACAGTTATTACAGCTTATGATGCACTTTTTGCAAAACTGTTTGAAGAAATTGCAGATATGATACTTGTAGGAGATAGTCTTAATATGAGTTTTGCAGGTCGTCTAGACACTCTTTCAACAACTTTAGAGCAGATGATTTATCATACAAATGCTGTTTGTACTGGTGCGCCAAAGGCTTTTGTAATTTTAGATATGCCTTTTGGAACTTACATAAATAAAGATGAAGCTTTAAAAAATGCTATTGAAGTTTATAGACAAACAAATGCTGCAGCTATTAAAATAGAAGGTGGAGAAGATAGAGCTGATATTATCAAACATTTAACTTCAAACTCTATTGCTGTTATGGGTCATATTGGACTAATGCCTCAATATGTAAGAAGTGAAGGTGGATACAAAGTAAGAGGAAAAACAAAAGAGGATGAAGAACAGCTTATTCGTGATGCAATTGCAGTTGAAAAAGCTGGAGCTTTTGCTATTGTTGTAGAAGGAGTTATGAGTAATGTTGCAGAAAAAATTACTCAAGCTGTAAATATTCCAATAATTGGAATTGGTGCTGGAAATGTAACTGATGGCCAAGTTTTAGTTTGGTCAGATATGTTAGGATTTTTTGAAGAGTTTAAACCAAAATTTGTAAGACACTATCTAAATGGTGCTGAACTTGTAAAAGAAGCTGTAAATCAATATAGAAGTGATGTACAAGACTCTACTTTCCCTTCAAAAGAGGAAGAGTATTAATGGAGCGATTAGTTGAAGTAGAATCTGTATCTTTTGAAGAAGATAATAATGAAATAAGTCTAAGACCTTCAAATTGGGATGATTATATAGGACAAGAAAAAATCAAAAAAAATTTAAGAGTTTTTATTGATGCTTCAAAAAAAAGAAAAGAAGCCCTTGACCATATTCTATTTTATGGACCTCCTGGACTTGGAAAAACTACTTTATCATATCTTATTTCAAATGAGATGAATACAAATATAAAAGTAACAGCAGGTCCTATGATAGAAAAAAGTGGGGATTTAGCTGCAATTTTAACAAATCTTGAAGAAGGAGATATTTTATTTATTGATGAAATTCATAGACTCTCTCCAGCTGTTGAAGAGATTTTATACCCAGCGATGGAAGATTATAGATTAGATATCATAATTGGTTCAGGACCAGCTGCTCAAACTGTAAAAATAGATTTACCAAGATTTACTCTCATTGGAGCAACTACACGTGCTGGAATGCTTTCAAATCCTTTAAGAGAGAGATTTGGTATGCACTTTAGAATGCAGTTTTATACACATGAAGAGTTAGCAAAAATTATTCAAAAAGCTGCCATTAAACTTGGTAAAAGTTGTGAAGATGATGCTGCTTTAGAAATTTCAAAAAGAAGTCGAGGAACACCAAGGGTTGCATTAAGATTACTAAGACGTGTTAGAGATTTCTCTGAAGTTGAAAATGAAAAATATATTCATATGAAAAGATGTCAATACGCTTTAGATGAATTAGGTGTAAATGAAAGTGGATTTGATGAGATGGATATAAATCTACTTGAATTACTAATTTCAAATAGAGGAAAACCAATGGGATTATCAACTATTGCAGCAGCTCTTAGTGAAGATGAAGGAACAATTGAAGATGCAATTGAGCCTTATTTACTTGCAAATGGTTATATTGAAAGAACAGCACGAGGAAGAGTTGCAAGTGTTAAAACCTATGAAATGTTTAGGCTTTCATATCCTGGAAGTTTAAAATTAGATGATGATGTAAAACAAGGTAAATTATTTTGAAAGCAGCCTATTTTATAATTGCAATTGCAATTGTTATGATTTTTTTTATGGTGGAACTGTTTAATCCCTTTCTAAAAGCAATACTTGTATCAATACTATTAACTGTAGCAACAAGTTCTTTAACACATTTTTTAGAAAAAAAATCAAGAAGTAGAATAGCTGCAACATCATTTATTACAATTGCCCTTGCTGCTCTATTTTTCATTCCTATTTTATATTGTATTTTCTCATTTATCAATTTTTTTAATCAAGTTGACCAAGAATTATTAGTAAAAAATCTAGATGATATAAAAACTTTTATACAAGAAAAATCTGTAAATCTAACTTTTCTAAATAACATTTTAGATAATCTTAGTTCAAAAATTGATGTAGGAAAAACGGTACAAGATATATTTGCAATTAGTGCTTATTTAGGGAAAAACTCTGCTAAATTTATGATTGACATGGTTATGATTTTAATATTTTTCTTCTTTTTTACTCTTTACTCAACACCTCTTTTAACTTTTATAAAAGAGTTATTACCAATTAAAAAAGAGGATTCTGTAATATTATTTAGTGAATCATCAAATGTAATGACTGTAGTTTTATACTCTATTTTAGTTACTGCAATATTTGAAGGTTTTTTATTTGGTTTTTTCTTAACATTTTTTAATTATGATGGATTACTATTTGGAGTTTTATATGGATTTGCATCATTAATTCCAGTTATTGGTGGAGTAATAATGTGGCTTCCAATAGTGATTTATGAAGCAACAACAAATTCAATAACAAATGCTTTGATTATTGCAATCTATTCTATAGTTGTAATTTCAATATTTGCAGATACCTTTGTAAAACCAATGATAATAAAATATATAAATAAAAAAGTAGTAAAAACTCCAACAAGTGTAAATGAACTTTTAATATTCTTCTCTATTGTTGCTGGACTTTCAACATTTGGTTTTTGGGGAATGATTATAGGACCAGCTATGGTGACTTTTTTTATTTCAATAATGCATTTACTGAAAAAATACTCTGATGATTTTAAAGAAAATGTATCTTATGACTAAGATACATTTTCTTTAAAGATTAATTATCTCCACTCTCTCTTTCTCCACCATAAGAAGAAATCCCATAATCTAGGTTAGCAACTGATTTAAAACCTAAATCAAGCATTATTCTTTGGCAATATGCACTTCTACTTCCACTATGACAATAAACAATAACAGGAATATCTTTTTGATTATTGATTCTTTCTAAAGCGTGATAAAATGATGTAGTTGGTATTAAATAATCTGTTCCTTTAATTCTTGTTCCAACCCACTCCATCCATTCTCTTGTATCAACTAAGTTAAAATCAACAAATCCTAAATCTCTTGCTTCAAGTAATGATTCAAGTTCTAAAGAATTTATTTCTTCTTTAGTTAATAAATTAGCACACTCCTCTTTTGTTAAACCTCTAGAATGTGTTGCTATTGCATCGTGTACATCAATTTGTTTTTTAATTTCATTTGCTTTTTGTTCTGTACAAAAAATTCCACAGTGACATGAACCTTTTGATGGTATTTCATTTGTTAATGCAGGAGTACAAGGACAAAGTCTATTATCACTATTTTCTTGTTCAGCTGGAGTATTTCCAATAACCATAAAACATGGGCAAAATCTTTTTCCATAGATTAACTTGTTTCTAGTTAATCCCATTTGAATAGATTCATTAACTTCATCATCAGGATTATAAACTAATCCATGTTCATCTAAAACCTTATTTGTAAATTGTTTTGTTAATTCAAGTTCTGTTTGAAATTCATCACTATTTATATCTATTTTTCTAATCATAAATTATCCTAATATTTTAAAGTTTGTAATAGTAATATAATTTATATTAATATTTGTATTCAATGCAAGAATTGATATTTATATAATAAATTCATTTATCAATCATAGATAAATACAGTTTTTCAACTTTCTCTCTTGCCCAGGGAGTTTTTCTAAGAAATTTTAAAGAAGATTTAACGCTAGGGTCATAATTGAAACAATTAATATTAATTCTTCTACCTAATTCATCCCAGCCATAGTAGTCAACTAAAGAATTTATTATCATTTCTAATTTTATTCCATGTAATGGATTATTTGGATTATTATTCAATTTTATTCCTAATTTTTGATAATTATAACATATAAGAAGTAATACAAAGTAATGTGAAATGAAGAGAAAAAGGCAGGCGAAAAAAAAGGCTCTTATCATAACCCAGAAATACTGAGAAAAGATAAAAGCCTGAATAAAAACTCAAGAGCTGGCAGCGGCCTACGTTTCCACCAGGGGACCCGGCAGTATTATCGGCGATGAAGTGCTTGACTTCCAGGTTCGGAATGGGACTGGGTATTTCCACTTCTCTATAGCCACCAGCAAAGTTGAGTATTAAATCTAAAAAAAATAAACTTAATACTCAACTCGTAAGGAGTTAAGAAAAAATAATGTTAAAGTCTTTCACAATTTTTGTCTATCAAATATATAAGATATACATTTAATAAGATAGTAAACCAAAGAATTTGTAAATAAGCCAAACGTTCTATTAGTACTGGTCAGCTAAACGCCTTACAACGCTTACACATCCAGCCTATCAACCAGCTAGTCTTGCTGGGAACTTCAGGGAAAGTTAATCTTAGAGTTGGCTTCGAGCTTAGATGCTTTCAGCTCTTATCACATCCGTACGTAGCTACCCAACGATGCTCTTGGCAGAACAATTGGTACACCAGTGGTACGTTCATCCCGGTCCTCTCGTACTAGGGACAAATCTCTTCAACTTTCCTACGCCCACGGAAGATAGGGACCGAACTGTCTCACGACGTTCTGAACCCAGCTCGCGTACCGCTTTAAATGGCGAACAGCCATACCCTTGGGACCTACTTCAGCCCCAGGATGCGATGAGCCGACATCGAGGTGCCAAACCTCCCCGTCGATGTGAGCTCTTGGGGGAGATCAGCCTGTTATCCCCGGCGTACCTTTTATCCTTTGAGCGATGGCCCTTCCACACAGAACCACCGGATCACTATGACCGACTTTCGTCTCTGTTCGACTTGTATGTCTCACAGTCAAGCTAGTTTATGCCATTATACTCAACTGGCGATTTCCATCCGCCATGAACTAACCTTTGTAAGCCTCCGTTACTTTTTAGGAGGCGACCGCCCCAGTCAAACTACCCACCAGACATTGTCCTGATACAAGATAATTGTACGCAGTTAGTAACTCAAATATTCAAGGGTGGTATCTCAAGGATGGCTCCGACTCTACTTGCGTCTAGTCATCATAGCCTCCCACCTATCCTGCACATGAATATCCAAGCTACAGTGTCAAGCTGTAGTAAAGGTGCACGGGGTCTTTCCGTCTTTCCGCGGGTAGGAGGAATTTTCACCTCCACTACAATTTCACTGGATCCCTGGTTGAGACAGCTCCCATCTCGTTACGCCATTCATGCAGGTCGGTATTTAACCGACAAGGAATTTCGCTACCTTAGGACCGTTATAGTTACGGCCGCCGTTTACTCGGGCTTCAATCAAATGCTTCGCTTGCGCTGACATCATCAGTTAACCTTCGAGCACCGGGCAGGCGTCACACCTTATACATCCACTTACGTGTTAGCAAAGTGCTGTGTTTTTGGTAAACAGTCGGGAGGGACTCTTTGTTGCAACCTCTTTCGCTTTTTGAAGCAAGTTCATATACAAAAGTAGGCACACCTTATACCGAAGATACGGTGCTAGTTTGCAGAGTTCCTTAACCAGGGTTCTTCCACGCGCCTTAGAATACTCATCCCACCCACCTGTGTCGGTTTACGGTACGGGCAACATATAATATACTTAGTGGCTTTTCTTGGCACGACAGTATCATCGATTCTCCATCTCCTCCGAAGAGTGTCAAGAGCCTGTAAGATCTCGGCCTAACGTTACCCGGATTTGCCTAAGTAACAGCCTACGTCCTTCGAGCCACTATTCCATCAGTGACCTCGATTAACTCTATGCGTCCCCACATCGCGCTTATATGTTGGTATTGAAATATTAATCAATTTGCCATCGTCTACCCCTTTCGGACTCGACTTAGGACCCGACTAACCCTACGATGACGAGCATCGCGTAGGAAACCTTGGGTTTTCGGCGTTGAGGATTCTCACCTCAATTATCGCTACTCATGCCTGCATGCTCACTTCTATCCGCTCCAACGCTCCTTACCGGTACATCTTCTACGCTGAATAGAACGCTCTCCTACCACTCAATTAAAATTGAATCTAAAGCTTCGGTGTACATCTTAGCCCCGTTATATTTTCCGCGCAGAATCACTAGACCAGTGAGCTGTTACGCTTTCTTTAAAGGATGGCTGCTTCTAAGCCAACCTCCTGGTTGTCACAGTAACTCCACATCGTTTTCCACTTAGATGTAACTTAGGGACCTTAGCTGTTAGTCTGGGTTGTTCCCCTCTCGACGATTGATTTTATCACCCACCGCCTGACTCCTGTGATTCCACATATGGTATTCATAGTTTGATAGGGTTTGGTACCGCGGTAAGCAGCCCTAGCCCATTCAGTGCTCTACCCCCATATGCTACAACACAAGGCTATACCTAAATATATTTCGGAGAGAACCAGCTATCACGAAGTTTGATTGGCCTTTCACCCCTATCCACAAGTCATCCGGAGACTTTTCAACGCCTATCGGTTCGGTCCTCCACTGGCTCTTACACCAGCTTCAACCTGCTCATGGATAGATCACTTCGTTTCGGGTCTGCAGCATCTGACTAAATCGCCCTATTAAGACTCGCTTTCGCTACGGCTTCGTACTTGACTTAACCTTGCCAGATACCACAACTCGCAGGCTCATTATGCAAAAGGCAGTCCATCACCCTGATAAATCATAGGGCTCTGAATGATTGTAAGCTAATGGTTTCAGGTTCTATTTCACTCTCCTCGCTGGAGTACTTTTCACCTTTCCCTCACGGTACTTGTTCACTATCGATCTGTAAGTAGTATTTAGGATTGGAGGGTGGTCCCCCCGGTTTCAGTCAAAATATCACGTGTTCCGACCTACTCAGGATACCATTAGAGCTATTGAGAATTTAAATTACAGGAGTTTCACCTTCTATGCTACACTTTTCCAAGTATTTCATCTATCCTCTTTAGTCTCACGTTATGGTCCTACAACCCCCAATGCAAGCATTGGGTTTGTCCTAATCCGCTTTCGCTCGCCGCTACTGACGGAATCTCGTTTGATTTCTCTTCCTCTGGCTACTGAGATGTTTCACTTCACCAGGTTAGCTCCCCGTAGGGTAACATATATCTCTATATGCTGGGTTGCCCCATTCAGAAATCCCCGGATCAAAGCTCTTTGGCAGCTCCCCGAGGCTTATCGCAGCCTAATACGTCTTTCATCGCCTCTTACAGTCTAGGCATCCACCATTAGCCCTTAATAGCTTATTAATAAATAGAGTTAAACTCTATCGCATTTTTGATAATATTCTTTGGCTACTATCTTATTAAACATATTATTTAAAATATATCCAATAAAATAATGTTGTGTTCTATCTAATTTCTTAGATATGAAATTTTTTTTGTTTTAAATTATTTAATCTATATAAAAATCTCTTTTTATATCTATTATTTAATTCTTACGAAAAAATTAAAGACTTTAACATTATATTTTTAAATATCGTTTTGATTTTGAAAATCAAATATAAATTCAATCTCTTATTGAACTTATATTTAACTTCTTAAATCTGATGAACTTATTAGTTATAGGTGGTGGAGAATAGCGGGATCGAACCGCTGACCTCCTGCGTGCAAAGCAGGCGCTCTCCCAGCTGAGCTAATTCCCCAACCTAAATTAATCTTTACTAGATTATTTAATGGTGGGCCTATCAGGACTTGAACCTGAGACCTCACGATTATCAGTCGAGCGCTCTAGCCAGCTGAGCTATAGGCCCCTTTACTACCTATTTAAATAATCTTTATAAACCGAATATAAAATCTCTGGAAGTAAGAAACGAATCTTACTTCTCTCTCTGAAAGGAGGTGATCCAACCGCAGGTTCTCCTACGGTTACCTTGTTACGACTTCACCCCAGTCGCTGAATCCACTGTGGAAGGTAGCTACTTTAGCATCCCCGCTTCGAATGAGTTCAACTCCCATGGTGTGACGGGCGGTGAGTACAAGACCCGGGAACGTATTCACCGTAGCATAGCTGATCTACGATTACTAGCGATTCCAACTTCATGTAGTCGAGTTGCAGACTACAATCCGAACTGGGAGATATTTTTGAGATTTGCTCCACGTCACCGTATTGCTGCTCTTTGTATACCCCATTGTAGCACGTGTGTAGCCCTGGACGTAAGGGCCATGATGACTTGACGTCGTCCTCACCTTCCTCCTACTTGCGTAGGCAGTCTCCTTAGAGTTCTCAGCCGAACTGTTAGCAACTAAGGACGAGGGTTGCGCTCGTTGCGGGACTTAACCCAACATCTCACGACACGAGCTGACGACAGCCGTGCAGCACCTGTATATAAGTTTCTGCAAGCAGACACCAATCTATCTCTAGAAAGTTCTTACTATGTCAAGTCCAGGTAAGGTTCTTCGTGTATCGTCGAATTAAACCACATGCTCCACCGCTTGTGCGGGTCCCCGTCTATTCCTTTGAGTTTTAATCTTGCGACCGTACTCCCCAGGCGGTACACTTAATGTGTTAACTGCATTACTGCAAGGTCGAGCCTCACAACAACTAGTGTACATCGTTTAGGGCGTGGACTACCAGGGTATCTAATCCTGTTTGCTCCCCACGCTTTCGCGTCTCAGCGTCAATAATGTTCCAGTAGATCGCCTTCGCAATCGGTATTCCTTCTGATCTCTACGGATTTTACCCCTACACCAGAAATTCCATCTACCTCTCCCACATTCTAGGTATACAGTTTCAAAAGCAGTTCAATAGTTGAGCTATTGGATTTCACTTCTGACTTATATACCCGCCTACACGCTCTTTACGCCCAGTGATTCCGAGTAACGCTTGCACCCTCCGTATTACCGCGGCTGCTGGCACGGAGTTAGCCGGTGCTTATTCATATAGTACCGTCATTATCTTCCTATATAAAAGGAGTTTACGCACCGAAATGTGTCATCCTCCACGCGGCGTTGCTGCATCAGACTTTCGTCCATTGTGCAATATTCCCCACTGCTGCCTCCCGTAGGAGTCTGGACCGTGTCTCAGTTCCAGTGTGACTGATCATCCTCTCAAACCAGTTAGGCGTCATAGCCTTGGTGAGCCATTACCTCACCAACAAGCTGATACCATACAGACCCATCCTTAAGCACTAAAGCGTTTCCCTTGCATACTTATGTATTAAAGGCATATAGGGCATTAGCAGTCGTTTCCAACTGTTATTCCTTTCTTAAGGGCAGGTTATCTATACATTACTCACCCGTGCGCCACTTAGCTGACAATTATAGCAAGCTATAATCCGTTCTCGTTCGACTTGCATGTGTTAAGCACGCCGCCAGCGTTCACTCTGAGCCAGGATCAAACTCTCCATAAATTATAGAGTTTTTGAAACTGACAAATTTTATAACTCTTCAATTACAAAATTATCACTCAAATTTTATAGACAAGTATTTGTTTTACCAAATTTTCTTGT
This sequence comes from Arcobacter ellisii, assembly GCF_003544915.1. Lineage (NCBI taxonomy): Bacteria > Pseudomonadati > Campylobacterota > Epsilonproteobacteria > Campylobacterales > Arcobacteraceae > Arcobacter > Arcobacter ellisii. The sequence goes on from NZ_CP032097.1 coordinate 2,144,518, forward strand.
TTTTATATTTTTTAACATTTATTCTTATTTTTAATCTAAATAAACATAGATTTTTTATAAGAGTTCTATATTCGGTTTATAAAGATTACTTTACAAACTTTCATTCATTTTTAAAGATCATTCCAGACTCGATTGAATCGTTTCTCTTCAAGCTTTTCGTTTGAAGCGTTCCAGTCAAATTGGACGGGAATTATAATAGATTTTTATTTACTTGTCAATACCTTACAGCTTAAATCTAGCTAAAATTTTTAAATTTATGCTTTTTACTATTCTTTTATTGCCTTTTTCTCTCCCATTTTCTCTTTTACTAGGTTTTTATTGCAACTATTATCGATTTTTACTCTTGACAAATGAATATTTATGTTCTATTACTACAGACTAATTAGTCTGTAAGGAGTTTTTATGCCATTTATTAGAATATATATTGATAAGTCAATATCAAAAGAGAATAAAAAAGAGATATCAAATGCAATTCATAATAGTTTGATTGAAAGTTTTAATGTACCTATAAAAGATAAATTTCAAGTATTTATTGAGGTAGATAAAGAAGATTTAATTTTTCCAGTTGAATATTTAGGAAATAGTTATTCAAATATTCTATTTATTAATATAACTTGTAAAGAAGGTAGAACTAAAGAGCAAAAGAGAAAACTATATGAATTGTGTGCAAAAACTATTAGTGAAAAAACAAAAATTAAAAAAGATGATATTTTTATAACTATTATTGAAAATAATCAAGATAATTGGTCATTTGGTAATGGTATAGCACAATTAATGGAGTAAAAAATGAATAAAGTAAAAAATATTTACAAAATACTAGATACAGCAAATGTTGATGAAAAAGTTGGTGTTAAATTAGCAAGAATCTGTGAAGGTGAAACTTTTAATTTATATGTATTAGAAATACCTGCTAAAAAAAGAGTTGGTGCTCATTATCATACTATTGGAAATGAAACTTATCAAATTATTCAAGGAAGTGGTTCTATGATGATAGGGAAAAAAGATAGTGATACTATTATATGGGATGAACCTAAAAATATGAATGAAGGTGAGTGTTTAAATATTAATGCAAATGAAATCCACCAATTAATAAATCTTACAGATAAACCACTTATTTGTATAGTTGGATGTTCTAATTCTCATATTACAACAGATAGAATAATGACAAAAGGATATGAAAAAATATAATATGAAAACATTAAGAGATAATTTATTAGACATTGCATATGAAGAGTTTTATACAAATGGATATAGTGCAACAGGATTAAATAAAATTTTAGAAAAAGCGAATGTTGCAAAAGGTGGTTTATATCATCATTTTAATTCAAAAAAAGATTTAGTTATTGCAATTATAAATGAAAGAATTTGTCCAAACTCTTTAAAAAAATATGCAAGTTTAGATGAAATAGAAGGTAATAAGTTAAATGCTTTACTTGATATACTAGAAAGTAGAAATGAAAACTTTGATAAAGGATGTCCTTTAGGAAATTTAATTTTGGAACTATCTAATATTGATGATGATATTTTGAAAGCTTTACAAAACTGCATTAACTCTTGGCAAAAAATATTTGAAAATGTAATTCTTGAAGCTATAAAAAATAAAGAAATAAAAGATATATCTGCATATGATACATCACTATTAATCATTTCAACTATTCAAGGTGGATTGTTATTGTCAAAACTATCAAAATCAGATATTGAATATAAGAAGTGTATAAAAATGTTAAAAGATATTTTAATTAAATAAAATGGCTCCGGCACCTGGATTCGAACCAGGGACCAAATGATTAACAGTCATCTACTCTACCGCTGAGCTATGCCGGAATTTGATTTTTATTTATTGTAAGTTTTAATTTATAAATGGCTCCGGCACCTGGATTCGAACCAGGGACCAAATGATTAACAGTCATCTACTCTACCGCTGAGCTATGCCGGAATCTATAAATTATAAGTATCAAAGTCAAAGTAATGGCTCCGGCACCTGGATTCGAACCAGGGACCAAATGATTAACAGTCATCTACTCTACCGCTGAGCTATGCCGGAATTTATGACTTTAACTTTAATGGGGTGGAATTATAGTAAAAAAAGTTTTTATTGTCAAGACTTTTTCATACATTTTTGTAAAAATCGACTCCACTACTATTTACAATTGATATTTTCTTTTCTTCTAAAAGTTTTAACAAAATATCTTTTGATTTATCATCAAACATATTTTCTATATCTTCTTTTGTAAGAGGTCTTCTTTTTAACATAAAAAGTACTTCATCTTCACTATAAGTTTGAATCAATTTTGGTCTATTTTTAAAAACTATATTTACATTTATATTTTCAAATCTATTTGCAACTTTTTCTAAAAATTCATAACTAACTGGATTCACTTTATATGCAGGTGGCCTATCAATAGTTCCAATATCAACTCTTTTAGGATTAATTTGTTTTACAGCATTAAACAATAACTCTATTTCTTCATCTTTATCATTTACATCTTTAACAAATAAAATTTCTAAAACAAAATTTTTTGTAGTTTTTTGTGAGAATTCAATCATTGAAGGAACTATTTTTTCAATTTCTACACTTTTATTTTGTCTATCAAGTTTTTTAAAACATTTTTCACTTACACAATCTAAAGATAATTTAACTATATCAATTTTTAATAAAACATTAAAAATCTCTTTTTTATAAATTGTACTTCCATTTGATAAAATCAAAGTTTTTGTTTCACCTTTTATTTTATTAATTTCTTCAACTAAATCATTTAATTTGGGATATAAAGTTGGTTCACCATTACATGTTATTGTAATCACATCAATTTTTGGATGTTTTTTAAAACTATCTTTTATTGCACTTATAATTTCTTCAACACTTGGAAATATATCCATTTTTTCAATAGTTTTAGCTGATTCTAATTCACAATATAAACAATCAAAATTACACTGTTTCTTTGATGGCGATAAATCAATACCTAATGATATTCCAAATCTTCTTGAAGGAATTGGTCCAAAAATAATAGAATTTGAATAAGACAAAATAAAAATCCTTTTAAATAAAAAAAGAGAAGCTAAATAGCTTCTCTTTTATAATAATTTTCTAAAACAAATTTGTTTTATGCTTTTTTTGAAACTCTTTGACACTCTTTTACAAAGTGAATTGCATTTTCAACAGGAACATCAGGTAAAATTCCATGACCAAGATTGAAAATATGTCCTTCACCTTTCATTATGTTTTGAATTGCTTCAACACACATAGTTGTAGCAACTTTATCATATAATCTACAAGGTTCCATATTTCCTTGTAATACATATTTCTCACCTAATTTTTCTTTTGCAAGAGCCATTGGTGTTCCCCAATCTACTCCAAATACATCGAAGTTTCCATAAACTAAACCTCTTTCAATAAATGCAGCTATTCCTTTTGGGAACATAATAACTGGAATATGTGGATATTTCTCTTTTAAATATTCAGCAATTTCTACCATATATTTCCATGAAAATTCATCATAACGTGCTGGTTCAATTGCTGCTGCCCATGAATCAAAGATTTGAACTACATCAACTCCAGCTTCAATTTGTTTTTCCATATAAAACTTAACTACATCAGTTACACGTCTAAGGATTTTATGTAAAAATTCTGGATTCGAATACATCATTTTTTTACAAAGATTGTATGTTTTTGTTCCTTGGCCTTCAATCATATAAGTAGCAAGTGTCCAAGGAGCACCTGTAAATCCAATTAAAGCTTTATCTTCTGGCAATCTTTGTTTTAAAATTTTAATAGTTTCATAAACATAAGTTAATTTATTTGCAGCTTCTTCACCACCAATTAAAGCATCTAAGTCTTCTTCTGTTTTTATTGGTTTATCAAAAACTGGACCTTCACCTTTTAAAAAATCTAATTTCATTCCCATTTCATTTGGAACAACTAGAATATCACTAAATAAAATAGCTGCATCAACACCAACAATATCTAAAGGTTGAATTGTAACTTCAGCTGCAAGTTCTGGATTGTGACATAAATTTAAAAAGTTTCCAGCTTTTGCTCTAACTTCCATATATTCTGGTAAATATCTTCCAGCTTGTCTCATCATCCAAACAGGAGTATAAGGAGTCTCTTTTCTAAAACATGCATCTACAAAAATTTTTGACATTTTAATCCTTAAAATAGTCCCTATTTTAAGGGACAAATTATTTAATGTTTTCCTACTTTATTTAAAAAATAAAGTCCTAAAGATAATAGTGCTATTGAAACTGCAAAATAAAGCATCTCTAATGCACCATCATATTTTGTATGTAAAACTTTTTGGAAAAAGCTTACAATTAATACCATAACAATTACTTTTGCAATTTTATCTTTTAGTTGGTCTAAAGAGTGAATTGCAAGAATATTGCTACCACTTGATTCAGCTGCATCTATTTTAGAAATAAATAGTTCATAAATACCAAATGCAAAAATAAGCATAACAACTGCAATTAAATATAAATCAACAGCACCTATTATCTTACTTACAATCTCTTCATGAAAATCTTCTGGATGTAATCCATTTATATATACATCAGCTGCATATTTAATAACTTCGTAAATATCCATTGAAGCAACAATAAAAAGTATTATCGAACCTAATAATCCAAATATTACCGCAAGCAAAACAAAAAGTCTTGCTTGCCACATTGTAGTTTCAAAAAATTTTTCTAACATATTAAATATCGTTTTCCATATCTATCCATTTAAGAGCGATTCTAACTGCATTTGTTGCAGCCCCTACTCTTACTTGGTCAGCTACGTTAAAATAGTGAACAATGTTTGAAGCATAAACATCTTTTCTAATTCTTCCAACATACGTATAATCAGTGTCAGTTGAAATAATTGGCATTGGATATTTTTTATTTGGTAAATCATCAATTACTTTTAGATTTTCAAAATTATTTAAAGCTTCTCTTACATCATCTAAATTAACTTCTACATTTTCACCAAAAGTAACTGTAATTGACTCACTATGAGATCTTAAAACTGGAACTCTTACACAAGTTGCTGCAACTTGAATATTTTTGTGCATAATTTTTTGAGTTTCATTTACCATTTTCATCTCTTCTTTAGTAAATCCATTCTCTTTTGCAACATCAATTTGAGGAATTACATTTAAAGCTATTTGATAAGGAAAAGCTTTAATTTCTGTTTCATCTAATCTAAATGCAAAAAAATCTTGCATTTGTTTTACAAGTTCTTCCATACCAGTTTTTCCAGCACCTGAAACAGCTTGATAAGTTGAAACATCAACTCTTTTAATTCCATATAAATCATCTAAAGGTTTTAAACTTTGAACCATTTGAATTGTTGAACAATTTGGATTTGCAATAATTCCTGTATCTTTCCATAATTTAATATCTTCTGGATTAACTTCTGGAACTACTAATGGAACTTTTGGATCCATTCTAAAGTGACTTGTATTATCAATTACAACTGCCCCTGCTTCAACTGCAAATTTTGCAAATTTTTCAGAAACGCTCCCACCTGCACTAAAAAATGCAATTTCAACATCATTTTCTTCAAAAACAGTTTCAGTTAATTCTAAAACTGTAACTTCTTTGTTCATATATTCAATTTTAGAACCTGCACTTCTTGCACTAGCTAATGGTATTAATTTATTTATTGGGAAATTTACTTCTTCTAAAACTCTAAATAACTCTTCACCAACTGCACCAGTTGCTCCAACAACTGCAACATTAAACTTTCTCATCTCTTACTCTTCCTCATCTTTTTCTAAATTATCATTATTTTCTAAAACATCTAATAAAGTTTGATTTTTTACATTTGTAGAAATTTCAGTATTTGTTTCTAAAATTTCTCCATCTTCATTGTATCTAATCACATTTCCATTTTCATCAAGTTCTATCTCTTCATCCTCTTTTGGACATTTTGCAATTGATACAACTTTATCATCTTTATCAACATTTACAATTATTACACCAGAAGTGTTTCTTCCAGCTTTTCTAATTGTATTCATATCAACTCTAATCATTTTTCCAATTGAAGTTAATAACATTAAATCTTGTGAATCATCAACTAAAACTTCCCCAACAATATTTCCAGTTTTTGGAGAAAGTTTCATCGCAATAACTCCAGAACCAGCTCTATTTGTAAGTCTGTACTCTTCAACTGTTGTTCGTTTTCCAATTCCTTTTTCAGAAACTGTTAAAATCTCTTGATCTTCATGATTAATTACATCAGCATCAACAACAAAGTCAGTATCAATTTTAAATTTAATACCTCTTACTCCTCTTGTGCTTCTTCCTTGGTCTCTTGTTTTATCAAGTTCAAATCTAATACATTGACCAAGACTTGTAAATATCATAATATATTGAGTTTGTACATCAGCAATTTTTGCTGTTACTATCTCATCTGCATCATCAAGAACGATAGCTCTTACTCCATTACTTCTGATATTAGAGAATTCATTTAATGATGTTCTTTTGATAATTCCATTTCTTGTAAAGAATACTAAAGATTTAGATTCATCAAAATCAGGAGTTGGAATAATCTCCATAATCTTCTCATCAGGTCTTAAATTGATTAAGTTAACAACTGCTTTACCTTTTGCAGTTCTACTTCCTTCAGGAATTTTGTAAACTTTTAACCAATATAATTGCCCCATATTTGTAACAAACATTAAAGTATCATGAGTATTACTTACGAAGAATTTTTCGATAAAGTCATCATCATGAGTAGTAACGGCAACTTTACCTTTACCACCTCTTTTTTGTTTTTCATAAGATTTAATTGGAACTCTTTTTACATATCCATTATGAGTAATTGTTACTACCATTGGCTCATTTGGAATTAAATCTTCAACATCAATTTCATCATATGAATCTTCAATTTCTGTTCTTCTATCACTTGAGAATTTTTCTTGGATTTCAGTTAATTCTTCTTTGATAATTTCATTTAATTTCTCTTCAGATTTTAGAATTGATTCTAATTCTGCAATTAATATCATAAGTTCAGCATATTCAGCTTCAAGTTTATCTCTTTGAAGACCTGTTAATCTTCCAAGTCTCATATCTAAAATAGCTTGAGATTGAATTGGACTTAAACCAAATCTATTTTGTAAACTATCTTTTGCTTCTTGATCGTTTGCACTTGCTCTGATGATTTTAACAACTTCATCAATATTGTCTAAAGCAATTTTTAAACCTTCTAAAATATGAGCTCTAGCTTTTGCTTTTTCTAAATCAAAAATTGTTCTTCTAATAATTACAGTTTTTCTATGAGATAAGAAAATATTTAATAATTGAGGTAAATTAAATACTTTTGGCTCTTTATTATAAACTGCTAATAAAATAATCCCAAAAGTTGTTTCCATTGGAGTTGATTTATAAAGATTATTTAAAACAATCTCGCTCATTGCATCTTTTTTAAGCTCAATTACAACTCTAATACCTTCTCTATCAGACTCATCTCTAACTTCTGAAATACCATCAATTTGTTTATCTTTTGCAAGGTTTGCGATAAGCTCAATTAATCTTGCTTTATTCACTTGATAAGGTAATTCATCAAGAACTATAATCTCTTTTTTACCTCTTGTTTCAATGTGATGTTTAGCTCTAATTCTAACTCTTCCTCGTCCAGTATTATATGCATCAATAATTCCACGTCTACCAAAAATAGTTCCACCCGTTGGGAAATCTGGACCTTGAATAAATTGCATTAATTCATCAGCAGTTGCATCTGGATTATCAATTGTGTATAAAACAGCATTTAATAACTCATTAATATTATGAGGAGGAATTTTAGTAGCCATACCAACAGCAATTCCTTCACTTCCATTTAATAAAAGTGTAGGAACTCTTGTAGGAAGAACTGAAGGCTCTTTCATTGTATCATCATAATTTGGAACAAAATTTACAGTATCTTTGTCTAAATCTCTTAATACTTCTTCAGCAATTCTAGTCATTCTAGCTTCCGTATATCTCATAGCAGCTGCACTATCACCATCAATAGAACCGAAGTTTCCTTGTCCATCAACTAATGGGGCTCTCATTGAGAAATTTTGAGCCATTCTTACTAGTGCATCATAAACAGAAGTATCTCCATGAGGATGGTATTTACCAATAACATCTCCAACAATTCTTGCTGATTTTTTATAAGCTGATTTTGAAGTAATACTTAAATCATGCATAGCATATAAGATTCTTCTATGAACAGGTTTTAAACCATCTTTTGCATCGGGTAATGCCCGACCAATAATAACACTCATAGAGTAATCTAAATAAGAGGCTTTAACTGAGTCCTCAATATTTATGTCTATAATATCTTGATTTTCGAAAAGGTTTTCCATAAAAAAAGGCCTTTGTAATATAAAATTGGATTATTGTATCTAAATTGCGCTTAGCACTTCTTGTAATAAATTTTAATAAAATTAAATTATAAAAAAAGGGGACAAAAGTCAAACTTTCATCCCCTTATATTTTTAACTAAAATTAAAAATTATTTTTCGTTGTTGTGTTTTACAATAATAGAATAAATTTCATCTTTTAATTTTAATTTTTCTTTTTTCTTAGATTCAATTTCAAATTGATCAGCATGTGATTCTTCAAGTTTAGCAATTAAATCATCTAACTCATTGTGCTTCTCAAAAAGTTTATGAAAATGTGCATCTTTTTGCTTTAACTCTGTAATTACATCTCTATATTCGTGAAACATTCTTGTATCCTATATGTTTAAATTTGAATTGGGCGATTATACAATCTAAGTACTTAATCTTTTGTAAAAAAATAATACATTAACTTCTATAATCAGCATTAATTTCTACATATTTGTAACCTAAATCACACCCATATGCAGTGAATTTACCATCACCTAAACCAATATCACAAATAATTTTATATTTATCTTTTTTTAAAACTTCAGCCGCTTTTGCTTCAGTTTGAGCATCAAAACAAATCTCTCCCTTATTGAATACAACAACATCATTATATGAAATCACTAATTTTTCATCATCACAATCAATTCTTGAAGCTCCAATAGTTGAAGCAATTCTTCCAAAATTTGGATCTTCTCCAAAAAGAGCTGTTTTTACTAAAAGTGAATTTGATAAAGCTTTCGCAGCAATTTCAGCTTGTTTATCATCTTTTGCATTTATAACTTCAAATGCAGCAACTTTTTTAGCGCCCTCTCCATCTGCAACCATTAACATTGCCATATCATGCATTACAAGTCTTAAGGCTTCTTTAAATGCTTCTTTATCATAAGAATTTGATTTTCCATTTGCTAAAACCATAACCGTATCGTTTGTAGAAGTATCTCCATCAACAGAAATAGCATTAAAAGTTGTCTCTTTATTTATATTTAAAGCCTCTTTAATATCTTCATAAGGAGCAGCTGCATCTGTACAAATAAAACATAACATTGTTGCTAAGTTTGGATTTATCATTCCTGCACCTTTTGCAACAGCACCAATTTTAAATGAAGTTCCGTTTTCAAGTTTCACTTCATAAATACAAGTTTTAGGATATGCATCCGTTGTCATAATTGCTTTTGATAAGTTTTCACCATTTTTAGCTGTTAAATCGAATTTTTTAGCACCTGTTACTAATTTTTCAATTGGTAAGGGATTTCCAATAACTCCTGTACTACTCATAACTGGATTAATAAGTTCTAAAGAGCCAAAATCAAGTTGAGAAAATAGAGTATTAATAGATTCAATACCTTTTTTACCTGTTAAAGCGTTTGCATTTTTTGAATTTATTAAAACAAAATTTGTTTTGAAATTTTCACCATATTGTAAAAAATGTTTTAAAGGTGCTGCTTGAAATCTATTTTCTGTAAAAACAGCTGCAACAGTACAAGCCTCTTTTGTATAAATAAATCCTAAATCATTATTTCCATTTGGTTTAAGACCTGCATGAATTCCATCACAATAAAATCCATCAATTTGATCAATATAACCTTTTATTGGTAAAATAGTAAACATTTTATATATCCTCTGGTTGTTTTGTTAAATTTATAATTCTTTTAGCTCTTGCTATTCCTCTTTGAGAACCAACTAATAATAACTTGCAATTAGTATTTATAGAAGTTGTACCTTTTGGCATTTGGATAAATTTTCCATTATCTTCAGTTATACCAATAACAGAAACTTTTAATATATCTCTTAATCTTAAATCTTTCAATTCTCTATTTATTACCCATGAATTTTCTCTTACAAAAACTTCTTCCATATCAATTGGAGTATCTTTTTTATATAAAAACTCTTCAAGAACATTTTCCATATCTGGTCTTATTGCCATGGCAGTTACTCTTTTTGCCATTAAAGATGGTGTAGCAACCACTTTATCAGCTCCAAGCTTTTTTAGCCTTATTTTTTCATTTTGTGTTTCTGCATTTGAAATAATCAAAAATGGTGGTCTTCCTAACTCTTTTTCATAAAGTCTAACAGAAGCAATTAAAGTAATATTATCTGAAATATTTTTAGATAATGAGATTGCTCCTTTTGCTGAACTCAAATGTGATTTTAAAAAGGCAATCTCTTTATATGGTTCTTCTTTTACATAATATGGATAATTGTGTTCTTTTGCAATTTGTTCAATATCATCACTTGGATCAACAACAACAAAAGGGATATGATTGTCTCTAAATTGTCTAGCTAATTGAGCTGTATATTCATTGTGATAACATATTACGAAATGACGTCTTAACCTTGCTATTTTATAAAGCATTTTTCTTTCCTTTAATAACTCTAATAATGAACCATTTGCAATAACATCAATTACAATACCCACAGAAAATGTTAAAATCAAAAATCCTGCAATCATAAGTGTTACAGTAAAAACAATACCTTGATTACTAAAATTTGCTTCATTTAATGCACCAAATCCAGTAGTAGTAAAAGTATAAGCTGATTGGAAAATTGCATGCATAATTGAATAATCTTCAATATAAACATACCCTAGAGTTCCTATCATCATAACAAGTTGAATAAGGATTAATGGTAATCTAAAAGGTTTTAATTGGGCATAAATAAGTGGATTTAAATCATATTGGGGTTTGGCTGCTCTTATTTCCCAGCCAATAGTTTTTTTGATCTTACTAAAGATGCTCATGAAAGCACTATTCTAGCGCCTTCTTATGAGTGTTTTTTAAGAGTTCTTAACTCTTTTGCAGAAATTTTTAACTTAGTTGTTGTTCCATCTTCTAATGTAACTCTAACTGTTCTAATATTTGGTAAAAATCTTCTTCTAGTTCTGTTTTTTGCGTGACTTACGTTGTTACCAACCATTGGTCCTTTTCCAGAAATTGCACATTTTCTTGACATTTGTCTTCCTTACGTAGTGAAAAATATTTGCGTATTGTATCTTAAATTTCTTAAGGCAAATTTAAACATTTTCTAGGATAAAATTCATTTTATTCAAATTTGCCTCTAATTCGAACTCTTTTGCTAATTTTTTATTCTCTTTTTTTATTTTTTTTAACTCATTTTTATCTAATAAAACAGCATCTATTTTAAACGCAATACTTGGATCTGTTGGTGAATCCATTGAAGCAAAAACATCTACAACCTCTTTTGCATCATTATCAATACTTAAAAAAACCACACATTTACAATACATCGCTTTTAAAATATTTGATGAAAAAGTTTTATTATAAGTTGGTAATAAAAAAATATCTGAAGCTAAAAATAGATCATCAATATTTTTGTAATTTTCTAATAATATAATTTTATCTTGTAAATTTTGATATTTTGGAAGTTGAAATTGCAAAGCAGTTATCTGTTTTTGTTCACCAGCGATTATAATTTTAAAATCTGAATAAGTTATAGAAGAACAAATATCTAAAAACTCTTTAACTCCCGAAGTTTTAAAGTTCTTTGCTGTAAATAAAATAAGTTTAGTTTTAGGATCTATATTTAACTCTTCACAAAGTTTAATTTTTACCTCTTTTGTTTTTTTATATTCAATATTGATTGAAGGATAAATAACCTTTATTTTTTCATGGGAAATCTTTGTTTTGGCAATAATATAGTTCATAGATGCAAAAGAATTTACAATTGTGATTTTTGAATTTTTAATATTTTCAATAGACTTTTCATCTAAATTTCCACTATGAAAATATACATCTGCATATTTTTTTTTGCCAAATAAAGAACTTATAAAATTCTCTTTTTTTAGAACTTCAATATTTTCTTGTTTTTTTAGATTTTCTATTAATAAATTTGATGATTTGTAAGAAATAGATGTTTTTTTCATAAATTATTTTTCTTCACTTTTATTATTTAATTCATACAGTTTTGCTTCTTTCAAAAATGCGTAAAATGAATTATTCATTGCTGCAATAAAACCTCTCATACCGTTTAAAAATCCTCTTTTAATAATAAATGATTTAAAAAATGAAAGAGGAAAAACAAAAAGTAATTTAGCAAATGAAGCTTTTTTATTTTTTGCAAATTTCTCATCAGCTCTTAAACTTGAATATTCATTAATTTTACTTAAATGTGTCTTTAAATCCATTGTTCCGTAATCATAAATAAATCCATTAGCTTTGTTTATTTTACCTTTTACAAGAATTGACTCGTGAACTAATTTATCAGGATAATGTCCTACACTTTTTCTGAAAAATCTAATTCTTCTATTAAATTTTGATTTTTCACTATTAAATTTTCCTAAAAACTGACTTGATATTTTTATATCTAAACCATCTATTTTATTCTCTTCAATTACTTTTTCAATCTCTTTTTTTAATTCTTCTGTTAATTGTTCATCAGCATCTAAATTTAAAACCCATTCATTTTGACATAAACTTTTTGCATACTCTTTTTGCTTGGCAAATCCTAGCCAATCTTGATGAAAAATCTTATTTGTATACTCTTTTGCAATATTTAAAGTATTATCCGTACTTCCACTATCAACGACTACAATTTCATCAAAATCTTTAACACTTTCCAGAACTCTTTTTATATGTTTTTCTTCATTTTTACAAATGATATAAACAGAGGCTTTAATCATAATTTATTCCTAACTCTTGATACTTTTAATAAAAAATCCACAAAATTCTCTGTTCCTAAAATTCCAACTCTTTTAATTGTAAATACATCATCATTTTCTTCAAATAAACCTCTTTTTACAACTGTGGCATTTTTGTATCCAACATTTTTAACTGCTTGAACAATTTTATCATCAAATTTTCCGTAAGGATAAGCAAAAGCTTCACACTCTTTATTTGTAATTTTTTCAACTTCTTCTTTTGATTTTTTTAATTCATTTAATAGTTGTTCATCATTTATTGTTGATAAATTTACATGGGATAAAGTGTGAGAACCAAACTCTATTAATCCTGAATTTAGCATCTCTAAAATCTGTTTTTCATTTAAAAGATTTGATAAAACAGAAGTATTTTTTTCTTCCCAGTGATTTGTTTTTTGATTGGGAACAAGATAAATAGTAGCCTTAAAATCATACTTTTTTAAAATAGGGAAAGCATTTAAATAATTGTCCTCATATCCATCATCAAACGTAATTACAAATGATTTTTCTGGAATTTCATCTAATTTTGAAAGTTCCGAAATAGTAAATGATTTCCAATTATTTTTATAAAACCAATTCATCTGTTTTTCAAAATCTTGAGGTTTCACTCTCCACTTATTATGTTTTTCATTTCCTACATGCTCACGAATACTGTGATACATTAAAACTCTAGCTTTTTTATAACTTTGAGGGATTCTCCACCAGTTATATCGTAAAGAAATTATTAAAATTAAAATAAATAAAAATATTAAAAAATAAATCATCTACTTCACTTTATAAGACTTTTATATGCTTCAACGTATTGTTTAACCATTTTTTCAATACTATATTCTTCTTTAGTTTCTTTAACTTTTCCAAACAACTTTTCATACTTTTTGTAATCTTCATAAACATCATTTAATTTATTAACAAAAGCATCTACTCTATTATCAAATACCAACTCTTCACCTAATATCTCTTTATGGTTTGCAATATCAGTTGCAACTAGTACTCTAGCATAGAAAATACCTTCAATTAAAGCTAAAGACAAGCCTTCTTCACTTGAAGATATTATTTGTAAATCACTATTATATATATAATCTTGAACGTTTCTTACAAATCCAACTAACTCAATTTTATTTTCTAATTTAAGTGATTTGATAAGATTTAATAATTCTTCTTTTTGTTCACCTTCACCAACAATATTTAATTTAAAATCAAAATTAACTTTAGAAAGTGCGTTAATTAATGTATGAAAACCTTTTACTTGGGCTAATCTTCCAACTCCAACAATAGTGAATTTATTTTTATTTTCAAACTCTCTTACTTCTTTAAAAGGTATACCATTTAATATTGTTATGTTTCTTTTTGCATTTGTATAAATTCTAGTCTCTTCAGAAACTGCAACACCCAAATCAGCCAAAGAGAATTTTTTCTTTACAACAGGATTATGACGACTACCAATAATTGGTACTTTTTTCTTCATAAAAAATCTTGCATTATACATAATTTCAAGTTCTTTTGTATTATGAATATGTATTACATCTGGATTAATCTTTTCAACTATTTTTGCAACTTTATATAAAAAAAATGGGTTATATCTATTCTTTTCAAAATCTAACTCTATAAAATTTACATTTTCTTCTAAATAAGGTTTGATTTTCTCATTTGTTAATAAATAAACTGTATGTTCTTTTGATAATTCGTTACACAAATCTACACATACTTTCTCAGTTCCAGCAAATTGTACCCAATGTAATGTATGTAAGATTATCATATTTGATTTCCTTGTTTAAATTTATATTCACTCCACTCATAATTATTTGATTTATCATCTTTAAACAATAATTCCAACATAAATTGAGTTACTCTTTTTGCATTTGCTATTTCATAAGTTTTTTCTTGACCTTTTTTAGCAATTAATTCATAATTTTTATCTTTTAAATAATATTTTAATTTTTCAAAACAATCATTTGGTGTGTCAAAATAGACAATCTCTTCTTTATCTTTATAAAGTTTTTCAAATCCTTTTATTCTAGGAGAAAATGTACAAATTCCTGAACCTAAAAATTGTGCCATTCTATCTGAAGCTCCAAGAATTTTTTCTTGATTAACTTCATTTAAATTATCATCTCTATTAAAATTTATTGCTATTTTAGTTTGAGCTATAGCTTTGTGAAAATCATTTCCAAAAATTGCAGGATTTCCAAGTGAAGCATATACTTTCAATTTTATATTTTCTTTGTCACAAAAATCTTTTAATAAAACTGCAAATTTTGTTCTAACATCTTCATTGTAATCTCTTGCGATATATATTACATCATTTATTTTTTCTGATTCTAATTTTTTATCAAATGCAGGATCTGAAATGTTTGGAAAAAATGAAAAAACTGTATTTTGATATTTCTTTGACAAATTTTGTAACTCTTTTGCATTTGCATAGTAAAAAATATCAATACAATCTAATTTATCAAAAAATTCATCTTTCTCTAACAAATGATCTACATACCATTGTACAATTTTAATATTTGGCAAAATTTCTCTAATTTTAATTAATGTCTCTTTATCTATTTTTTCAGCTTTTGCTAAAAATAAAATATCTGCATCTATATTTTTACAAATATTAATCAGCTTTTGATTCATTTTTTTTAATCCACTATCTTTTATTCTTAAAAAACGTGAATTTCGCTCTACATCTCTATAACTAAAATCATAAACAAAGTGTCCATTTTGAATCAATCCATGACTTATTTTTCTCTCAAGTCCATAAAAGAAATTACCATTATCTTTTTCGTTAAAGATACCACAATGAACTATTTTATAATGTTTTTGCATTAATACAACCTTTGTAATATTCTAATAAATTTTTTGAATAGTCATTGAAATCAAATTTTTGTTTAAAATGCTCATGTTTTAATTTAAAATCTTCACAAATATTTTCATAATTATTGTAAATTTCACTAATTTTAGTTGAGAAATCTTCAATTTTTACTAAATAGTCTTTATCTAAAACTTCAACAATTCCTCCAACTGGAGTTGAAATAATTACTGGACTATTCATTATTCCTTCAAGTAAAGTCAAAGGCAAACCTTCAGTTAAAGAGGAAATTACTTGAAGATGACTACTTGCCAAATATTCTGGAATATTATTTTTAAAACCTAAAAGTGATACCTTCTTTTCTAATTTATTATCAATAATCAATTTTTCTAATTTTAGTTTTTGAGAACCTTCACCAATAATATTCAATTTAAAATCAAATTCTAACTTTGAAACTTGTTCAATTAATTTATCAAAACCTTTTATTGGGTCTAATCTTCCTACTGCTAAAATTGTAAAAATCTCATTTTTTTCAAAAATTAAATTCTCACTTTTTTGTATCCCAAAATATAAAACTTTACTAGGATTAGTAATAGTTTTTGCAACTTCAGATGAAACACTAATTACGTTTTTAACTTTATTGAAAATTTTCCCTTTTCTTGTATTGTGTTTTGTTGCTACATGTATGAAAGAAGATATTTTATTTAATAAATAAGTAATTTGTGTAGCCTTAGCACCATGGGTATGAACAATATCATAGTTTTTAATCACATTTAATACTTCTAAATATAAAAATGGATTATATCTTTTATCATATGATTTATACTCTACAATCTTTACATTTGAAGAGACTTTATCTTTATATCTACAACCATTTGGAACAATCAAAGCACATTCATAA
Organism: Arcobacter ellisii; assembly: GCF_003544915.1. Lineage (NCBI taxonomy): Bacteria > Pseudomonadati > Campylobacterota > Epsilonproteobacteria > Campylobacterales > Arcobacteraceae > Arcobacter > Arcobacter ellisii. The sequence goes on from NZ_CP032097.1 coordinate 2,161,227, forward strand.
TATTTACTAATTTCATTTAGAGAATCAACAACAATTTTTTCTACACCACCGTAAATAGATGAACATGAAAAATAACAAATTTTCATCTATTTCTTCCTTTTTTCATTTTTAAAATAAATGCATATAATCCTTGTCTACCACTAACCATAATTCTTGGTATTTCAAAATTAGAATATTTATTTTTATCAAAAACTCCATTTACAGTTGTAGTTGCATTAGTGTAACCTGTTTTTTCAACTATAGCTACAGAATCTTTATCATAAAAACCAAATGGATATGCAAACGAATCACATTTAATATCAAAAATTTCTTCTATTTGTTTTTTAGATTCTATTAATTGTTTCTCTTTCTCTTCTTTATTTAATTTTGGTAAATTTACATGATCAAGTGTATGAGAACCAATTTCAATTAATCCACTCTCAAGCATAGTTTTAATTTGTTCATTATTTAACATCTTTTCCTTATTCAATTCACTTGAAGCTTTATCTAAATCTTTATCTGTTGCCCAATTATTTTCAAACCTATTAAGTACAATATAAATCGTTGCTTTAAAACCATACTTTTGTAAAAGAGGAAAAGCATTTGTAAAATTATCTTCATAACCATCATCAAAAGTTAATACTACAGATTTTTCAGGGATATTTTCTAATTGAACTAGCTCACTTAAAGTAAAACTCTTAAATCCATTTTCTTTTAACCAAATTAATTGTTTTTCAAACTCTTTTGGTCTAACTCTAAGTCTATTAAATTTTGATTGATTTTTTGGCAAGTGCTCACTAATCATATGGTACATAAAAACTCTAGGATACGAAAAAGATATATCTTTTCTCCACCATGAAAATCTTAATGAAAAAAATATAAAAACAGCTACTACGATAATAATTACATATATCATACAGTTTTCCTAAAACTATCAGCATAAACAAAAAAAACAAATATTGTTAAAAAACTAAGTAATTCTTTAGAACCATAAGCACCAAAATCAAATTGTGTAACTACAATAAAATAAGTAGCAATAGGAAATAAAATGAAATTTTTACTATCATAAATTTTTTTTAAAACTATAAAAATTGTAAATACACAAGAGATTAAACCAAATAATCCTGTATAAAGTAATATTTCTAAGATTGAATTATGAGGATCAGGAAATTGATTTAAAAAATCATTTGGTAAATTTTTAAATGAATTTAATCCATATCCAAAAAAAATCTTTTCTTTTATAAATTCAATAGTATATAACCAAATAGTTGTTCTATTACTTGAATTTCCATTTAAAAGTTGTTCAAATCTATGCTGAAAAGAATCAAAGCTAAAGTATAAAAGTGCTAAAAAAATCATAAAAAATGAAAAATATACTATATGAGAAATTTTTATATTTTTATAATTTAATGCTAAAAGTATAATAAAAGAAAAACTACTAGCAACCCAAGAAGATCTAGAAAATGAGAAAATCATAAAAAATGAAAATAATAATAAAAGAACTAACCCAAAATTTCTTTTATAATTTAATAAATAAAAACTTGTGACAAACCCCATTCCCATCATTAAACCAAAAGCATTTCTATTATTAAGAGTACCTTTTATTCCTTCTCCCATAACAATATTTGGTTCTTGAATTATTTGATAAACTCCAGTTAATAACAAAAAGAAAAATGAAAATAAAGTAACAACTATAATATCTTTTTTTTTAAAAAAATCTAATCTATAAAAGTATGCAAGTATTATTAATATCAATCCATATCTGAAAATAAATGAAAAAATTGTATGCCAAGATTTTTTATCTAAAAATTCAGGATTTAGTAGATTTGACAATATCATTGCAAAAATAATAAAAGAAAATCCGATAAATAAATTCTTAGTTTCTTTTAAATTATCAAATAGAATGTTAAAACTTCTTGTCTTTAAAAGATGATATAGAAAAAATATGGAAATTAAAACAATTGAAATCTGAAAAACTGCATTTTTAAATGGTATTGAAAGAATCCAAATAAAAATTAAAAATTTAAAAATACTACTAGGATTTATTTTATTATAGAGATTTAACATACACCTTAATTCCAATCAAATTTTTCATCTTTTTTATAAAGGATTTAATTATATCTTAGTAATCTTAAATTAAAAAAAAATAATAATAAATATAAGAAACAAAGGAAAAATTAGATAAATTTCCAAATTAAAAAAGGTTTATAATATGCTCTTCAACTCCTACGAATTTATCTTCGCATTTCTACCAATAACATTTTTCATTTATTTTTATCTAAATAGTAAAAGATTAACAATAGCCTCAAAAGGTTTTTTAGTTTTTGCTAGTTTGTTTTTTTATTCTTGGTGGAATATTGCTTATCTACCTTTGATTTTAATCTCTATGTTGTTTAATTACACTATTGGAAATAGTTTATCAAAGAATGATGGTGAAAATAGAAAAGGTTTAAAAAAAACCTTTTCAAATAAATCTATTTTAGTTTTTGGAATAGTTTGTAATGTTGCTTTATTAGCATATTATAAATATGCAGATTTTTTTATTGAAAATTTTAATTTAGTAACTTCTTCTAATGTAAATTTTTTGCATTTAGTTTTACCTTTGGCTATATCATTTTTTACCTTCCAACAAATAGCTTATTTAGTTGATAGTTATAGAGGTGAAACAAAAGAGTATGACTTTTTAAATTATGCTCTGTTTGTTACTTTTTTTCCACAATTAATAGCAGGTCCTATTGTTCATCATAAAGAGATGATGCCTCAATTTGCATCTTCTTGGAATATGGTAAAAAATTATAAAAATATAGCTCTTGGTTTGTTTATATTTTCAATTGGATTGTTTAAAAAAGTAGTAATTGCTGATACCTTTGCAGTTTGGGCAACAGCTGGCTTTGATACGGCAACAACTTTAAATCTTTTTGAAGCTTGGGCAACATCTCTAAGTTATACTTTTCAATTATATTTTGACTTTTCAGGTTATACAGATATGGCAATAGGAATAGCATTAATGTTTAATATCAAACTTCCTATTAACTTTAATTCTCCATATAAAGCAACAAATATCCAAGACTTCTGGAGAAGATGGCATATAACACTTTCAAGATTTTTAAGAGATTATATTTATATTCCTCTTGGTGGAAATAAAATCTCAAGTTTTAGAACATACTCAAATCTACTAGCTACTTTTGTAATAGGTGGACTTTGGCATGGAGCTGGATGGACATTTGTATTTTGGGGATTTTTGCATGGAATGGCATTAATTATTCATAGAATTTGGTCAAACCTAGGCTTTAAAATGAATACAATTTTAGCTTGGTTTATAACATTTAACTTTGTAAATGTGGCATGGATGTTTTTTAGAGCTAAAGAGTGGGATGATGCTATTAAGGTTTTAAAGGGAATGGTTGGTTTATCTGGAGTTGTTTTAGCTGAAAAATATAATACAATTTTTTCTTTTTTAAATAATTATGGAATTATTTTTGATAAAGTAACAGGAAATATTGGAGATGGAAGTAAAAGTTTAATTTGGATTGGTTTTGGAATATTTTTTATTTTGTTTTTTAAAAATTCTACAGAAAAATCAAAAGAATTTGCTATAAATAATAAATCTTTATTTCTTACTCTTATTTATTTCTTAAGTTCAATTTTGTCTCTTAATCAAGTTTCAGAATTTTTATATTTTAATTTTTAAGGTAATAAAATGAAAACAAAAAGATGGATTAATTTATTTATTATATTTTCCTTTTTAGTAATGTTATTGACTATAAGTATTAATTATATAATAGACCCTCTTTGGACTTTTTCTCATTCTAATAAATTTAATAATGTACAAGATGGCTTTGATGAAAGACAGCAAAAAAGTAATTTTATTTTTAATAATGGATTAAAAAATTTTGATGGAATTCTTTTAGGAAGTAGTAGAACAACATTTATTAATCAAAACAGCTTTAAAAATATGAGAATTTATAATTATTCATTTAATGCAATGAAACCTAATGAATATAAAGACTATATAAATTTTGCAAAAAAATGTAAAGGTAAAGATTTTAAATATATTATTATAGGTTTAGATTTTTTTGGAACAAATCTTTTAAGTGAAGTAAAAATAAAAGAGCCTAATTATTATATAAGTAAAACTCAAAATTTATTTTATAAATATAAAATGTTATTATCTTTTTCAACTTTAAAAAAATCTTTAAAAAATATCAGAAATTCTTTATTTGATGAGAAACTATTTTATGATAGAAATAATATAAAATATCAATCTGTAGTAAGTGAAAATGAAAGAATAAAAAAGTTTTCAATGAACATGATATCTCAACCTTCAAATTTTGATGATTCAAAATATATTTATAATAATGAATATATAAATATTTTAAAAGAATTAAAAAATGAGAATCCAAATACAAAATTTATAATTTTTACTTCAGCCATTACTTCTGATTTATTAATTTCTATTTTAGAAGATAAAAAAAGGATTAATGAATATGAAAGATGGTTAAAAGAAACTCTGGAAGTATTTGGAGAAATAAATCATTTTATGACAATCAATTCCATTACAAAAAATTTAAATAATTATCCAGATGCGGATCATGCTTACCCAAATATTGTTAGTCTTATTGCCCAAAAGATATCCGAAACAAACAGTGAAGACATACCAAAAGATTTTGGGATTTTACTCACAAAATCAAATATAGATAATTTTTTAGAAAATCTAAAAATTGAGATAAATAACTATAAATAATTTTTATATAAACTTAGAATAAACTTTTAAAGTTTTATTTACCATGTTTTCCAAAGAAAAATTAGAAGCTATATAATTATATCCATCAAAACTTAGATTTCTTGATTTTAAAATCTCACTTGCTAACTCTTTTTCATCTCCCACTTCAAAGAAAAAGCCATTTTCATTTTCTATAATTATATCTTTTACTCCACCATGATTTGTAGCAATTACAGGTTTATTCATACAAATGGCTTCTGCAACTGCACGTCCAAAACTTTCTGGTTTTTTTGAACTACTAATTACCACATTACTTAAAGCATAAATTTGCTCGATTTTATTTTGGCTTCCTGTAAAAATGATATTTTCTTCTAAATTTAATTCTTTTATTAAGTTTTTCAAAGAGTTTAAATAATCCTCTTTATCAATTCTAACCCCACCAACAATTAAACCTACAATATTTGGAATCTCTTTTTTTACTAGCATTATAGCTTTTATAAAAGTCTCATAATCTTTTAGTTGCGTAACTCTTCCAACACTTGAAACTACAAATTTATCTTCTAAATTAAACTCTTTTTTAAAATTTTCTATAAAAGTTTCATCAATATTTTTTGGATTAAAAAGTTCTAAATCAATTCCTCTTGGAATTACTGCAATTTTATTTTCATTCGTTTGATAATGTTTTTGAATGTACTCTTTTATACTATTACTCACACAAATTACAGCATCTGCTTTTTGCATGATTGAGCTATAAAATCCAACACTATTAAAACCATGAACAGTACTAACTACTTTTATTTTTAGGCTTTTATTTGCGAAATAAACAAGCCAAGCAGGAACACGACTACGTACATGAATAATATCAGGTTTTATCTCTTTTAATATTTTTTTTAAACCATTCACTCTTGAAATAACTGTAAAAATATTTTTACTACAAACATCAAATTTTATAAAAGTTCCACCATCAAGATTTATTTGTTTTTCTAGTTTTCCACCAGCACTTATTACAAAAGAGTCTATTCCTTTTTTTACAAATTCACGATTTAGTTCTACAACTCCTCTTTCTACTCCACCCTCATTTAACTCAGGTAATAATTGAACAACTCTCATATATTATATTTTAACTTTTTTTAATAATTTTGCAAAATTAATTTTTTCATTATCCATATCTTCAATTATATTTACCAATCTATGGAATTTTGTATTCTCTTTTTTTGAATCTAAATCTATAATATTAATTTTTGCATCACTATTTGCTCTTACTTCACTTAACATTGAAGTTGAATCTGTTGTAATAAAAAACTCATCACAAACTGCAATAAAATCACCAATTGGATTTATATTTGGTTCTTTTGAATAAATAAGTTTATAATCAAATTTATATTTATCAACTAAATTTTCAATCAATTTAGAAGTTCTTCTTGAAGTCGTAACATATTTTAAATAATCAGGATATTTTTCAAATATATAATCTAACTCATCTTTGATTAATTCATATTCCATATTAAATACATCATTATCTCCACCAATAATTACAGCTAAAGATTTTTTATTTTCAACTTTTTTTACATAACCTTTTTCTTTAGGATAAGAAAGATTTAAAGGAAGAGTCAAAATATTATCTAATCTTACAGGATTATCGTGTTCTTGAGCGATTATATAATAAAAGTTTTTGAATTTATAAGATTTTGGAAGCATTAAAGCAATTGATTTTTTATTATATTTTTGACCTATAAATTTGTTAAAATAATAAGTTCCTGAACCAGTACTAACAACTGCATCATAAAAATCAAAATAATACTTTTTATAATCATCAAATAAAAAATCTGTAAAAAAATCAAATCTATCAAAAAGATATGATAAGGCTTTATGAAATTTAGATTTAAACTTTACTTCTAAAATATCATAACTTACATCTTTAATTTTACAAAAAGCTATTGATTGATTTAAGTGTCCTGGCTTACCATCACTTATTATTAAAATTCTTTTCATATATCTCTCTATAATGACTTTTAAATCTTTTATGTGGCCAGAACCACTGTTTTTTATCTTCTTTTATTATAGCAGATATTGCATTAGCTTCTAATTGAGAAATAATTTTTATATCATTTTTCTCATCATCTGTTTTAACTGGAATTATTGGTTCATAAATTTTTATTTTATATGTGTAATTTTCTTGATTAAAAATTGCAAGAGGAACAATATAAGCATCAAATTTTCTAGCTAGTGAAGCACTTGAAGCTGATTGATATGCTTTTTTACCTAAAAATTCAACCTCTTCTCCATCTCTTGCATTTATATTTTGGTCAATAATCAAAGAGATAGCCTCTTTTTTCATCATTGCTTTTACAAGTTTTTTTAATGCCCCATCTCTAAAAACAATTTTACTTCCTGATGCTTCCCTTGCTTTTACAATAAACTCATCAATTTCACTAAAATTTGATTCTCTGGCTACTTGATGTAAAGGTATTACAAATTTATTTATATAACAACTCAACATCTCCATATTTCCAAAATGTGCAGAAATTAAAATAATTGGTTTATTCTCTTTTTTTAAATTTAAAAGAATCTCTTCATTTTCAATTTTAACTGTTTTTTTTAACTCTTCATCACTTACATCTAAATTTTCTATTAAAGATTGAACCCATAAAATCATATTAAAATATGAATATTTTTGAATACTTTTTATTTCATCATTTGATAAAGAGTTATTAAAAACAAATATTAAATTTGTTTCTATAATTTTATTTGTATTTTTTGCAAACAAGTAACCACAAGTTGCAATAAATCTAAAAAAAGCTCTTCTTATTGATTTTGGAAGTTTTCTTAAAATAAAAACAACTACCAAAAAAAGTCTATAAACTACTTTTTTCATCATAAAATCTTTATTTCTAAATTCTCAGGAGTTTCAAGTTTATCAATATTTGATTCAATCAAAAATGATTTGTTTGGTAGATTTATTTCTAAAAGATTATCTTTTAAACTATATTCAACATTTGGTCTTGAAAAATCTTGATTTACTGCAATATTTAATGAAATCATAAATGACATCCATTGCATAACTCTCAATGATGGTAATAAATCCTCATATTTTGAAATATCACTTTTTGTTGGAAGCGATTTTTTTGAGAATTTTATAGTATGAGCAACAACCATTCTTGAAGTATGTAAAAAATCATAATTTAAACCATTTAAAATAAAATCAAAAGCATTATCATTTGATTTATAAAAATTCAGTGTTGAACCAATAGAATGAAGTTTTGAAGAAATTACAAGTAAACTTCTAGATTTTTCATCTAAATTATGAAGTGGTTTTAAAACATCAAATATCTTTTTTGCATTATTACCTAAATATGCACTTTGTTTATCATCAATTTCAAATCTATCAAGTAAACTTCTAACACTTACATTGAAGTTTTCAGGGAATTTATGATTTGAATTTCTCAATAAATCAGTTAAATAAACACCTTCTCTAACACCAACTCCTGAAGTTACAACTTTTTCTATCTTTAATTCATCTAAAATTGTTTTAAAGATAAATGCACCCTCTTTTATGGTATCAAATCTATCTTTTTTTACCCCAAAAGATTTTAAATCATCATTATCTTTTGCTCTTGAAATTCTATCAAATAAAGAGATTTCATTTTTTACATCATAAGTAAAGCCATGTAAAATATCTAATGGATACTGATTTTTAACCATTACAATTTTTGATAATGCTCTAATACTTCCACCAATTCCTACAACTTTTTGAGGAATTTCAATATCTAAATCAAAAATCTTTTTTAAATTATCAAATATATAATTTTTTGCACCTTCGATATTATTTTTATTAAAATAAAGCTCTTTTATTCTTACAGTTCCAATATTTAATGAAATTGATTTTTCAATTTTTCCATTTCTAACAAATGAAAATTCCGTTGAACCACCACCAATATCAACTGTTACAAATGTATCATCATGTAATAAATTTGAAGCTGCAACTCCACCAAAATATGCCTCTTTTTCTCCATCAATTACTTTAATATTTAGACCTAATTCATTTCTTACTCTGTTGATAAAAACTTTTGAATTTGGAGCATCTCTTAAAGCAGATGTAGCAACACATATAATTTTTCTTGATTTTAATGCATTTGATATATTTAAAAAAGATTTTAAAGATTCATAAGCTCTTTGCATTGGAATATCCTGAAGATTACCATCATTTTCATAACAACCTTCAGATATTTTCACCCTACTTTTAGTCTCATTTATTAGACTAAATGCAAATCTACTACTCTTTTGTAAGACAACCATTCGCATTGAGTTTGAACCAATGTCGATGATTGTAGTCACTTTAGACATTAATTATCTTCTTCCATTAGTTGTTCATATTTGAACTTTAACTCTTCCATTGTCTCTTCATTATCTGGATCAATAATAATACAGTCAACAGGACAAACTTCAACACATTGTGGTTCTTCATAATGACCAACACACTCTGTACATCTATCTGGATCAATTACATAAATTGGATCACCCTCTTCAATAGCATAATTTGGGCACTCTTCTCTACATGCATCACATGCAATACATTCATCAGTAATCATTAAAGACATATAATTTCTTCCTATTGTAATTTAATTGTCTTGGAGTTATAACCTAAAATTCTTTAATAATTTCTTTAAGTAAGTTATATCTTTCTTTATTTTTTGTTATAAATAAATATTCATTTGTTTTATAAATATATAAATCTTTACAAATATATAATGCAGCTGCAATATCAAATTCTCTTAAATTTCCACCATATAAAACAAATTCATAATTAAAGGCATTACTTAAACTAAGTGCAACTGCTCCTAAAGTTCTAAATTTTATATGATTTGATGTAAGTTTTTCACAAATTTTTGGATAATTATAAGCTCTTTCAAAAATTGATATTTTATTTTTTGGAACTTCAATTATATTTTTGTATTCCATTTTTTCTAAAGAAAAAAATTTAATATCATTTTCAAAGGCTCTATAAGTAATAATTCCAGAGATTAAATTTGTAACAAATCCAGCAATTGTTTCATTGTTTTTTTGTAAAGCAATTGAAGTACCAAAATATGGTAAATTTGAATAAAAATTATTACTTCCATCAAGTGGGTCAATCACAATTGTAAACTCTTTATCATTTGATAATAATCCTGACTCTTCAGAATAGATATTCCCAAATTTTTCAAGATGTTTTATAAAGATATTTTCAGCAGTTAAATCCATATTTAAACAATTGTCTCCACCAAAACCGATTTGATTTGTATATTGGAAATCATTTAAAGATAGATTGTTATTTATGTAAGTATATAATTCTTTATTTGCAAGCTTTACAGCCTCTATAAAAGAATTTTTATATAAGGCTGTAATATTTTTCATTTTATTATGCTAAATCTCTTATGATAGCTTTTGCAGCTTCTCTTCCATCAACTGCAGCAGTTACAGCTAAGTGAGCACCTCTTCTACAATCTCCACCAGCATAAACTTTTTTATTTGAAGTTTTGAAATTAGAATCAATTACAATTCCACCCCAAGAGTTAGTTTCAACATTTAATTCTTTTAAAAATGCTGGAACTTCTGGAGAGAAACCAAGTGCTAAAATCACAACATCAGCTTCTTCAAGATATTCACTACCTTCATTTATTACAACTTTTTGTCTTCCTGAAGAATCTGGTTCACTCATTGAAGTTTCAAGTAATTCAACTGCAACAGCAGAGTTATTTTCTACTTTGATAGATTTAGGTGCAACATTAAATACAAATTCAACACCCTCTTCTTTAGCATTAACAACCTCTTTTTTAGATCCAGGCATATTTTTTTCATCTCTTCTATAAAGACATTTTACAGTTTCCGCACCTTCTCTAACAGATGTTCTAACACAGTCCATTGCAGTATCTCCACCACCAATAACAACAACTCTTTTATCTTTAACATCAATGTAATCTACATTTTTACTTCCAAGATTTCTTTTTTGAATTCCTGTTAAAAAATCAATTGCAAAATATACATTAGATGCATTTTCACCATCAATTTTAACTTTGTTACTTGCTGTTGCACCAATTCCTAAATAAATTGCATCAAAATCTTTTTCTAAATCAGAAATTGATTTATCTTTTCCAATCTCGCAATTTGTATGTAATTTCATTCCTGCTTCAAGTAACCAGTTAATTCTTCTATCAACTGTTGTTTTATCAAGTTTAAATCCTGGAATTCCATACATTAAAAGTCCACCAGCTCTATCTGCTCTTTCAAACATTTCAACTTCAAAACCACGTCTAAGTAAAAAAGTTGCAGCTGAAATTCCAGAAGGTCCAGAACCAATAACGGCTACTCTTTTTCCATTTTTCTTAGTTGTAAACTGAGGTTTTAAACCATTTTCAAAAGCATTTTCTGAAATATATGTTTCAATAGCACCAATTGAAATTGCACCATGTCCAGTATTTAAAGAACATGCACCTTCACATAATACATCTTGAGGACAAATTCTTCCTAAAATTTCTGGGAAAGGAGATGTTTCATTTGATAAAGCAAATGCCATATCTGGATTTTTTGTTGCTGTTTGTTTTAACCAAGCAGGAATATAATTTCCTAATGGACAACCAGTATGACAATATGGGTCACCACATTGCATACATCTATCAGCTTGTTCTGTTGCTCTTTGTTTAGTAAATACTTGATAAACTTCATCAAAGTCTTTCAATCTTTGAAGAACATCTCTTTTTTCAGGATTTACTCTTTCAAATTTTGTAAAATTTAACATTCTATTAATCTCCCTTGTCCGGATCCAGTGGTAACACTGTCATATTTTTTGGTTTTACCATCCAGAAATTTCTAATTTCTGCTCTAAAGTTTTGCAATATATATTCAGCTATTTCACTTTGTGTTTCGTGTAAATAATCTAATAATAATCTTTTTAAATATAATCTTTCTCTTTCAGTATCATCTGTATCAACTCTAACTGGTTCAATTAACTCTTGATTCATTTTATCAACAAAAGTTTTTTCTGGGTCATAAACAAATGCTAAACCACCTGTCATACCTGCTCCAAAATTAATACCAGTATTTCCTAAAATTACAGCAATACCACCAGTCATATATTCGCATGGATTATCACCAGTTCCTTCAACAACTGTAATAGCTCCAGAGTTTCTTACTCCAAATCTCTCACCAACTGCTGCTCTAACATATAGTTTTCCACCAGTTGCTCCATATAAACAAGTATTACCAGCACCTGCGAAACTTGGACCTTGATGTGCTGGATTAATGATGATTTTTCCACCATTCATACCTTTTCCAACATAATCATTAGCTGCACCTTCAAGATGTAAATTCATACCTTTTGATAAGAATGCACCAAAAGATTGACCAGCAATTCCTTTTAAATTAATTGTAATAGAATTTTCAGGAAGTCCTTTATCTCCATAGAATCTTGCAATTTCTCCAGAAATTAATGCACCAAAACTTCTATTTAAGTTAGATATTTCAGCACTTACTTTTACAGGTGAGCTTGGATTTTCAATAGTTCTGTGAACTTTTTTCAATAACTCTTTTTCAAATTTATTATCATCAAAAGGAGCATTTGTCTCTTTTTGACAAGTATCAATTCCATCAACTCTTCTTAAGATATTTTGGAAATCAAATTTTTGTGCAAATTTGTCATCAATAACTTTTAATAAATCAGATCTTCCAACAATTTCTTCAATTGTTTTATAACCTAAACTTGCAAGAATATTTCTTACATCTTCAGCTATAAATGTGAAGTAAGAAATTAATCTTTCAACAGTTCCAGTGAAGTGGTCTCTTAATGTTTCATCTTGAGTTGCAACCCCAACTGAACATTTATTTGTATGACAAATTCTTAAAATTTTACATCCAAGTAATGTTAATGAAGCTGTTCCAAATGCATAAGATTCAGCACCAAGCATTGCAGCTTTTACAACATCAAGACCAGTTTTTAATCCACCATCTGTTTGAACGTGAACAAACTCTCTTAAATGGTTTGCTTTTAAAGCATTATGTGCTTCAGAAAGTCCCATTTCCCATGGATTTCCTGCATGTTTAATTGATGTTAAAGGAGCAGCTCCTGTTCCACCATCTCCACCAGAGATAATGATTTTATCTGCATAAGCTTTTGCAACCCCAGCAGCAATTGTTCCAACACCAATTGAAGATACAAGTTTTACTGTGATTTTAGCTAATGGATTAATTTGTTTTAAGTCAAAAATTAATTGAGCCAAATCTTCAATTGAATAAATATCATGGTGTGGTGGTGGTGAAATTAAAGTAACACCTGGAACTGTATGTCTTAATGTTGCAATAAGACCAGTAACTTTATGTCCTGGTAATTGTCCACCCTCACCTGGTTTTGCACCTTGAGCTACTTTGATTTGTAGCTCTTCTGCACTTCTTAAATATGCAGGTGTAACCCCAAATCTTCCTGATGCAACTTGTTTGATTTTAGAATTTCTAATAGTTCCAAATCTTTTTGAATCTTCTCCACCCTCACCTGAGTTAGACATACCACCAATTGTATTCATTGCTGTTGCCATTGCTTCGTGAGCTTCAGGAGAGATAGAACCTAATGACATAGCAGCCGTTGCAAATCTTTTGAAGATATCTTCTTTTGATTCAACTTCATTAATATCTATAGGTTTTCTATCTGAATTAAATTCTAAGAAGTCTCTAATAAACTTTTTATCTCTATTTTTTACTAACTCTCTTAATCCTTCAAAATCAGTAATATCTTCTTTTGAAGAAGCATGTTTATTGTGCATAGCTTTTGTTGTAGCTGGACCATAATCATGGTATTCACCACCATTTGAATATTTATAGAATCCACCTAAATCAAGAGGAAAAACTGTATTCTCTTCTTTAAATGCATTATGATGAGCTTTATTAATTCTTTCTTCTATATCACTATAAGTTAAACCTGCTAATTCACTATGAGCACCTGTAAAACAGTCATTAATAATCTCATCACTTAATCCAATAATATCAAATAATCCAGAATTTCTGTACGAAGCAATTGTACAGATTCCCATTTTTGACATAATTTTTAATAAACCTGCATTAACTGATTTTTGAGTATTTTTTAAATATTTTTGCATTTCATATTTTGTTGGTTTTTCTCTTTGGAAAAATGCAACAGTTGATGCATACATCATATATGGATAAATTGCTGTAACACCAAATGCAATTAAAACAGCTGCCATATGTGGATCATAAACTTCTCCAGTAATTGAAACAATAGAAGCTTTATGTCTAATTCCCTCTTTTAATAATTTTTGATTTACGTAACCAACTGCCATAGCTGCAGGAATTACTTTTTCATTTTCATTAACAGATCTATCATCTAAAATAATTACAGATACACCATCTTCTTTAACAGCCTTAACAACATAAGAAGCTAAAGTTTCTAATGATGCTTTTAAATCTGATTTAAAAGTTGTAGAGAAAATTCTATTTTTATAATATTCTTCATATCTTGGTGATTTTTCATCTCCAAAAGAGTAAAGAACATCATATTTTTCTTTCATTAAAATTGGACTTGTTACTTTTAATCTTCTTGCATATTCTGGTTTTTCATCTAAAATATTATGAATTTTACCAAAACCAGTTTCAAGTGACATCACCACTTTTTCTCTATAAGGGTCAATTGGTGGGTTTGTAACTTGTGCAAATTTTTGTCTAAAGAAATCAGTAAAATTTCTATTTACATTTGAAAAACATGCTAATGGAGTATCATCTCCCATAGAACCAACTGGTTCTTTCCCATCTTTTGCCATTGGTTCAATTACTTGGTCTAATACTTCATATGTTACATTAAAGAATTTTTGTTTTTTCTCTAAATTTTCTAATTTATAGTCTTTAACATTTAAGAATGTATCTTCAATATATTCTTGAACATAATCCATATCATCATTTAACCATTTTGAATAGTGTTGTGATGATTTTAAATAGTTGTTAATATCATCTTCTTTTAAGATTTTCCCGTGTTTAAGGTCAAGGGCAATCATTTGTCCTGATTGTAATCTTCCTCTTTCAAGAATATTATCATCTTCAATTTTTAATGTTCCATACTCAGATGTAATATATAATTTATCATCTTTTGTGATAACATATTTAGAAGGTCTTAATCCATTTCTATCAATTAAACAACCAATATGTCTTCCATCTGTTAATGAAACAGCAGCAGGTCCATCCCAAGCTTCCATTGCAGTTGATGTATATTCATAAAAAGCTCTTAAGTTTGAGTCCATGTGCGGAGCATTTTGCCAAGGAGCAGGTACTAATGCACGTGCAGCTTTGAAAAAGTCAACACCATTTGCTAATAAAAATTCAAACATATTATCTAAAGATGTAGAATCTGAACCAACATTTTGTAAAATTGGTAATAATCTTTTCATCTCTTCTTCAGAAAAAATTTCTGATTTTAATTGTTCTGATTTTACTTCAACATTAAATCTATTTGCTTCAACAGAATTTATCTCTCCATTATGAGCAATTGCTCTAAAAGGTTGTGCTAATCTCCATAAAGGAAGAGTATTTGTTGAAAATCTTTGATGAAATAATGAAAAAGAGATTTTAAAATCTTCATCCCTTAAATCAATATAAAAATGTTTAATGTGCGTAGGCATAATTAGCCCTTTATACGCGATAACCTTTGACGAAAATGTAGGAATATAAAAATCTTTCTTCTCTATTAATTTATGCTCACACTCTTTTCTTGTTAAGTAAAGCATCGCATCAAATCTTTTTGATGACATTAAAGTATTTGGTGTAACAAATACTTGAATAATATTTGGTAAGCTTTCTAAAGCTTGTTGACCTAAAGCGTCTGTATCAACAGGTACAGTTCTTGTTAAGATAACTTTTAAATCATTCTTTTCACAATACTCTTTAAATGTATCAATATCTTCTAAATCTTTTGCAAAAATCATTGCTACTGCATAGATTTCTGGTAAATCAACACCTTTTTGTGTCGCTATTTTTCTCATGAAAGAATCTGGCATTGATAATAATAAACCTGAACCATCTCCAGTTTTACCATCAGCTGCCACTGCACCTCTATGCATCATTCTTTCAAGTGAAGTAATTGCATCTTCTAAATTTTTATGACTTGGTCGATTTTTCATATCAGCTACTAAACCAAACCCACAATTATCTTTAAAAGATGTTAGTAAGTCTAAATTGCACCCCATCATTTTCCTTTATATATTAATCTTTTATATTCCGTAGTAAAGTTGGATAATAATATACTATAAATTAGTTTAAACGTAGTTAAATACACAGAATATTGAATTTCTTCAATCTAACATTATACATTATAATAAAGTGTAAATTTGTTAACAACCTATATAAAATATATACAGAAAATATTTTTAAAAAAATTTATTTACAATTTTGTACATATTTATACATAATAGTTACATAACTTTTAACTATAATTTTTTATATCAAAAATTAAGGAGAGCAAAGATATGAAAAAATTAGTTTTAGGAACAATTGCGGCAGCAATGTTATCAACTTCAGGATTAGCAGCAGACTATACAATGAAAGTAAGTCACGTTGTAAGTGCTAGTACACCAAAAGGAAAAGCAGCAGACTTTTTTGAAAAAAGAGTTGAAGAATTAACAGGTGGAAAAATTGATGTTCAAGTATTCCCAAATTCTCAATTATATGGTGATGGTGAAGAGATGAAAGCACTTGTTATGAACAATGTGCAATTAATTATGCCAAGTTTATCAAAATTTACAAGTATTGCACCACAAATGCAATTATTTGACTTACCTTTTATTTTTAGAGATAAAGCACACCTTTATAATGTAATGGACGGTGAAGTTGGTAAAACTTTAAAATCATTCGTTGATGAGAAAAAACAAATGATGGCAATGGATTATTGGGATGCAGGATTTAAACACTTCTCAAGTAGTAAACAACCAATTGTAACTCCAGAAGATGCAAAAGGTTTAAAATTTAGAATTCAAAGTTCAAAAGTTTTAGAAGCACAATTTAAAGCTGTTGGAGGAAACCCACAAGTTTTACCATTCTCTGAAGTTTATTCAGCATTACAACAAGGTGTTGTAGATGGAACTGAAAATCCATTATCAAATTTCTATACAAAAAAATTCCACGAAGTACAATCTAATCTTACTTTAAGTAACCATGGGTATTTAGGTTACCTTGTTGTTATGAATAGCAAATTCTGGGATAAATTACCAAAAGATTTACAAGCAAATGTTGCTCAAGCTATGAAAGAAGCAACTGAATTAGAAAGAAAAGAGTCAGCAGTTGAAGATGCAAAAATCATGGAAGAGTTAACTAAATACTCAAAAGAGACTGGTAAACTTCAAATTGTAGAATTAACACCTGAGCAAAAAGAACAATGGAAAAAAGCTATGTCAGTTGTTTATCCACAATTCTATGATGTAATAGGTGAAGATTTAATCAAAAAAGCAATTGATACAAAATAATAAAGTTTGAATATGAAAAAATTTTTTGAAATTATCGACATAATTGTAGGTACTATCAACCAAACAATGGCAGTTTTCGGACTGTCATTGGGGGTTTTACTTGCATTTATCAACGTTATATTAAGATATGCTTTTGACATGAGTATTACATGGGCAGCAGAACTTACTAATTATCTTTTTATTTGGTCAGCACTTTTTGGTGCAGCATATGGATTTAAACAAGGAGCTCATATTTCTGTATCTTTAGTTATTGAGAAATTTCCTCCTGTTATTACAAAATTCTTTTTGATTTTTGCAAATTTTATTTCAATTGCATATCTTGCTTTAATATCTTATTTCGGATATGAACTAATACTTATGTTAATGGATTTTGGAGAAATGAGTGTTGATTTAGGTATTCCATTATGGATTCCACATTTAGTACTTCCTATAGCATTTGCACTAGCTGCATATAGAACTGCAGAAAAATTAGTTGAAATTTATAGAACAGATTCAAATGATATTCAACTATTTAACGAACATGAAGCAGTAATAAACGAAATAAAAGGAGAAAAATAATATGGTTATTGCAACACTATTTATCTTACTTTTTGCACTTATGCTATTAGGAGTACCTGTTGCTGTTGCATTAGGAACAACAACATTATTAACTTCATTTTTCTTTACAGATATGGATTTAATGGGAATTCCATCTAAGATTTTTGATGGTTTAAATAAATATACACTTATGGCTATTCCAATGTTTATCCTAGCTGGTTCTTTATTATCAAGAGGATCATCAGCACATAGAATAATTGAATTTGCAAAGAGTTTAGTAGGACATCTTCCTGGTGGACTTCCAATTGCTGCAATTCTTGCATCAATAATTTTTGCAGCTGTAAGTGGAAGTTCTCCTGCAACTGTTGCTGCTATTGGTTCTGTTATGTATGGAGCAATAAAACAAGCAGGATATAATGAACAATTTGCAATTGGAACAATTGCAACATCTGGAACATTAGGTATTTTAATTCCACCATCAATTGTTTTTATCGTTTTTGGGGTAACAGCTGATCAATCTATTGGAAAACTATTTATGGCTGGGGTTATTCCTGGACTTATGATTGGTGCTATGATGATGATTGCAACTTATTTCTTAGCTAAAAGAAGTGGTTTCAAAGCTGGAAAAAGAGCATCATTTAAAGAACAATTTACAGCATTTAAAAATGCATTTTGGGCATTATTAATCATTGTTATTGTTATTGGTGGAATTTATGGAGGTATATTTACTCCAACAGAAGCTGGTGCATTCAGTGTTATGTATGCTTTCTTTGTTTCATTCTTTATTTATAGAGATACTAAATTTAAAGATTTATATAAAATCATTTTAGATTCAGCACAAACAAGTTCAATGATTTTCTTTATCATTGCAAATGCTATGCTTTTTGCTCATTTCTTAACAGATGAGCAAATTCCTCAGCATATTACTGAGATGATTATTGAAGCAAACATGGGACCTTTAATGTTCTTATTAATTGTAAATATTTTACTTTTATTAATGGGACAATTTATGGAACCAAGTTCAGTGGTTATGATTACAGTTCCATTGTTATTACCAATTGGTATGGCTTTAGGAATTGACCCTATTCATCTTGGTGTTATTATGGTTGTAAATATGGAAATTGGTATGATTACCCCACCAGTTGGGCTTAATCTATTTGTTGCTAGTGGAATAACAGGACTTAGTCTAAAACAAGTAATTGTTGCTTCTTTACCAATGACAACTATATTACTGATTGGTTTATTACTAGTTACATATATCCCAGAAATTTCATTGTGGTTACCACGTTTAATGTATGGATAAAAAAGAGAGAGATTTTAATCTCCTCTTTTTTAAATTATAAAATTCTCAAAAATAACTGCTGAAACTCTATTTTCTATCTTTTTAAAACTTTTTTCATTTTTTATTGTCCAAACTACAACTTCTAAATTTCTTTTTTTACAAAAATTAAAAATCGAACTATCTATTAATTTATCTTCCAAAGAGACAAAACTTGGTTTAGTTTTAAAATATCTATATAAAAAAAGTATAGTTTCATATTTTTTTACTCTTTTAGGAACACTTTCAAAAATCAAACCTCTATTTTTATTTGAACTATTTTTTTTCAACCAAACTAAAATATCTTTTTCAAAGGAGCATAAAAAATAGTTCCCCTCATATTTTTCTAATTTTTTCATCAAAATATTTTCCAATAAACCAATATTTTGATGTTTTTTTATCTCTATAATTAAAGGTATTTCTCCTTTTATCAAATTTAACAAATCATCAAATAAAGGTATTTTTTCTTCTGTTTCATATAATTTCAATTCATTCAAAAAAGAGAATTCAAGCTCTTCAATTTTCTCTTTTTTACCACATAATCTTTTTAAATCATCATCATGAAAAACTACTATTTGATTATCTTTTGTAATATTAATATCAAACTCTATTGCATAATTTTTTTCTATTGCTTTTTTAAAAGCCAATAAAGAGTTTTCAGGAACTACTCTGTTTTTATGTAAACCACGGTGAGCTATTAATTTATTTTTAAACAAACTCATAATTTATATCTTTTATTGAACTATCTTTTGGGACAAAAATAGCAAATTTTGCCCCCTCTTTTGTGTTTCTAACTCTTAATTTACCTTTCATATTTTTATCAACAATAATTTTTGACATATAAAGCCCTATTCCTGTTCCATCACTTTCTGATTTTGTTGTAAAATATGGCTCAAAAATTTTTCCTTTTGGTTCAACTAAAACTCCACCACCATTATCTTCAACATATAAAACTACATAAGTATCCTCTTCATAAGCACTTATTTTTATAGTTGGATTTTTAATATTTTTTTCTATTAACACATCTTTTGCATTATTAATAATATTTAATAAAACTTGTTGATATTCATTTAGATATGTTTTTAAAACAATATTTTTATCAACATTTATTTCTATATTTATATTATAATTTTTTAATGTACTTGAAATAATATTCATAACAAGTTCAATAACTTTATATAAATAAAACTCCTCTTTCTCTTTTTTTGGCATAAAAAAGTTTCTAAAATCATCAATAGTCCTAGACATATATTCCAAAACTTTATCAGCTTCCAAAGATTTTTGTTCCATTGTTTTTTCATCAAGTGCATTAATACTATATTTGAACTTTATAAACATCAATATTGAAGAGAGTTCACTTAAAGGTTGTCGCCATTGATGAGCAATATTTGAAATCATCTCTCCAAGTGCTATAAATTTTGATTTTTGAACCAAAAGCTGTTCTTTTTCCCTATTTTTTTCTATCTCATTTTTTACTTTTTCTTCTAAAGATTGATTTAACTCTTCTAATTCTTTTGCATTTGATAAAACTTTATTTTCATAGTTTTTAAGAACTTCATCGATTTTTTGAGATATAAAAATAGAGATTAAAATTGCAATAGATAAAAACATAATAAACAAAACAACATTTTGAACTATTTGATTTTTTACTCGTTTTTTAAACTCTTTTGTTTTTGCTGCTAGTTCATTTTCCATATCATCTGTATAAACACCAACAGCAATAATCCAGTTCCATTTTTCGTAATATTTAAAATATGAGATTTTTTGTTTTATCTCTTTTGTATCTGGTTTTTTATATGAATATTTTGTAAATGATTCACCTTTTTGTCGTATATCTCTTAAAAAATCTTCCCTGAATTTTTTACCATCAGAATCAGTATAATTTGTAGAGATATAAGTTCCAACTAAATCAAGTCTATTTGGATTTACAATTAATTTTGCAAAATCATCTCCACCTTGCATATTTTTTACTTCATAAACAAAAAAATAATTACTTGTATTTTCTTCAAAAGTGATGTTATTAAAAAGTCGAATTGCATCCATTTTTTGTTCTTCATCATCTAAATCAGACTTAACAATATTGTAATTTAAAATATCAATAACCGTATTTATCTCTTTTTTTAAGGTATTTTTTTTATCTGCATAATACTCTTCTTGGAATTTTTCCATCTCAACATCAAAATCACTATAAGTATTTTTCACATAAAAATATGACATTGCAAAAACCATTGTGGACATAATTACAATAAATGTAAAAATAATAATTTTTGATAAATTTTTTTCAGTAACTAATCCCAATTTTAAACCTTCTTAACCTAATTTTGCTATGATAACATAATTATTATAATAAGGATTTTTAGAATATGCAAAATGATTTTATAAATAAACTTAATGCCTTTACAGTTTTATACGCAGAAGATGAAGATGGAATTAGAAATAATATTCAAGAGATTCTTCAACATCTATTTAAGGAAGTTTATAGTGCAAAAAATGCTAGTGAAGCATATATGAAATATCTTGAAACTAATCCTGATTTAATTATAACTGATATAAAAATGGGAAATGAAACAGGTATTGATTTAGTTAAAAAAATCAGAAAATCAGATTCTAAAACAAGAATTATTATTACCTCAGCATTTACAGATTTAGAATATTTACTTCAAGCAACAGAACTTCATTTGATTAAATATATAGTAAAACCAATAACTCAAGATAAATTAATGGAAGCATTAGAAGCTTTTGTAAATAGTTATGATAACTCAAAAATTTATAATCTAATTCCTAACTGGATTTTTGATTACAGTAAAGCCATTGTTTCAAATGGAAAAGAGGAGTTTACTTTAACAAAAAAGGAAAATACCTTCTTAAAGTTACTTATTAGTAAAAATAGAATTATCACTTATGAAGAATTAGAAACGAATATTTGGGATGAAGATTCTGTTATGACTTCAAATGCTATGAGACTTTTTATAAAAAACTTTAGAAAAAAACTTCCTAAAGATTTTTTAAAAAATGTTCAAGGAGTTGGATATAAGTTAGTTAGAGATTAACTTTATATCTTCTTGTTCTTGATTTTTTTCCTCTTGTTTATTAGGATTTTTCTCCAATTTATCCAATTGTATAAAATATGAATGTCCTAAATAAATTATAAAATAAACTGCACTAAATAAAGTTGCAAAAGGAATCATAGAAATAAGATATAAAAATAAAGTTCTAAGTCTAAAACTATTTGCTTCTTTTTTATAAATCTCTTTGTATTGTTCTTTTGTTAAAATTGTTGAACTAACATCAAAATTTAAAAGCTTATGAAAAAAATAATAAAGTGGTAAAGCAAAAGCAATAATATTTAAAACTGGCACAAAATAAACAGGAATTAGAATCAAAAATAGTAAAACCATCATAGATAAACTTTTAAATAGTTCCCATAATGATGAAAATAGTGTTCCATATCCATTTAATTCCAAATGTGAATAATATCTTTTATGCAAAATTCCCAAAATCATTGGTGTTAAAAAACCTATAATTATAATTGATAAAATAACTGAAGCTTGTAAAATCAAAACTGTTCCAATAGTATAAAGTAAAAATCCAGCCAGCCAAGATGTAACTGAATATTTAAACAAAAAAACTATTAAATAAGTAAACCAAACAAAATAAAAAGGAGCATTTTCATCAATAACAACTTCTTGTCCATTTTGTGAAGCTTGTGCTATTTCTTGAAGATTTGTTATGCCAAAATCTGCTGCTGCAAAAAACATAGAGTATAAAATTAGCATTGTAATAAATAGAGGTATTAATGCAATTTTTAACATTGAACTTGTAAAAAAATCTTTTACGCTTTTAAATATTATTTCTATTTCATTCATATTAATTTTCCTTTTTATCAAATCTTGTTCGATATTCACACTTTTGACAAAGTTCTTCAACTAAAATGTTTTTTTTAAATCCATTTTGAATATCTTTTACACGTTTTGAGTTTAATATATCGTCAATTTGTGTATTGTTTGTATTCCCTAGATTTATAACTGCATTTTGGTCTAAACAACAAGGAATAACATCACCATTTGTTAAAATCCCAAAATGTGAATCTAAACCATAACAAAAACCTTTTGTTGAAACTATTTCATTATTTAAAGATGGCCAGTTAAAATATTCATCAAAATTAAAAAATATTTTTCTATCTATTCTTATATTTTTAGGTCTTTGTTTATAAACTTCTTCTATATTTATATCTGTATTAAATGCTTCATTTATTTTATTAAAAACTTTTGTATTAAACTCTTTTGCACTTTTTTCTTCATCCAAATTCCAAATTCTAAAATTTATAAAATATTCATGTTTTCTACTTTGAGCAAACTTTACAAAATTTATAATTGGTTCTAAATATTCATCTAAACTCTTTTTATGAGAATTTGCATTATATGAATTTATTGAAAAATTTATTTGCTTAATTGTAGGATTTAAAAGTGTTTCATAATGTTTTTCATTTATATTATTTGCTGTTGTTGTAATATTTACTTTTAATCCATGTTTTAAACTAATGTTTAGATATTCATTTAAATTTGATAAAACAAGTGGGTCACCAACAACATGATAAGCTAACTCTTTTGTATATGGTTTTAATTGAGAATTTAAACTATCAAAGTGTTCTAAACTCATTATTCCATTTGGTAAGGTTTTTGGAGGACAAAATGTACACTTTAAATTACAGATATTTGTTATTTCAATATGTACTTTTTTAAATTTTTTAATAACTTTTTCCTTATTTTAATTTCCAAATTGTACCGAATAGTTATTAAAAATAATCAATTACTAAATTGAGTTTAACTATAATCTATCTCACTATTAATAAAGGTAAAAACATGGAAATGATTTTAAATGAAAATGATTTAGTAGTTGGTGCTAGATTTGAAAATGGAACTATTCAAGATTATGTTGATGATAACAAAACATATGGATTGATTAGAATAGAAGATTCTACGGCAAATTGGTTCTTATTTAACAAAGAAGAGAGTGAAGAAGATTTACAAAAACTTTACAAAAAAGTTTTAAAAGAAGAACATTTTATAGAAGATGATTTTGGTGAAGAGATAGTTGTTTTTAATAAAATTGGAGATAAACCATTTGAAGCATTCATCGAAAAAATTGATGAATACCTTGGTGATGAAATGGGAAATTTAATCTAATTATCAATAAATAACTTTTTATAAATAATGTCAAAGTTTTGAACAGGAATAAGATTAAAATCACTTTCCTTTTCATTTGACCAAAATAGATATTTATTTCTAAATTTATTGTGGCTGCTTATAAAAAATATGTTAAAAGCAGTTGCTATTACATTTTTTGTCTGTTTATCAATAACTTTGTATTGATATTTTCCATAAATTTTTGGTAAATATGTATCAACTAAAGTTTTTGTCACTTCATATCTTGGATTTTGTTCTTCAATTTTTATATTTTCATTAGTATAAGAGTTTAGATAAATTCTTTGTGTATTATAAATATATCTATTAAATTTATAAGCATAAGTTGAAATATCTATAAACTTTTCAACATAATCTTTATGAAGATTTTTTATCTCATTTATTTCAGCTTCAGTGATATTTGTTGAGTATTTTAAAGGATAAATATATACTCCAATCATTGATAAACTATCTATTTTCAAGTTCTCATTTTTAATTGGTTTTGAATATATTTTTGAATCCATTTGAGTTAGTTCATAAAAGTTTTTTATACTATATTTTATAAAAATATCATAATACGCAAAACTTAAAAGCGTAAGCAATAAAATAAAAAACACAATTACACTTTTTAAAATTTTTGATAAGATAAAACTTATAAAAAAACAAAAAGAGATAAAAGACAAATTTGACAAAATAAATAAAATATTTTCAGGAACAACTAACTCAAAAGATGGCATCTATCTCCTTAATTTAATAAATAGGGTAAATCCCTTTTTAATGATTCTAATAAATCTTCATTTAAAAAGAATTTTGAATATCTAGCTTCTGGATTTTTATAACAAAAAGCACAAACATATCTATTTTTCTTTATTAATTCCACACTTTTATCCAAAATTTTTCTCAAAGATGGATTGTTTTCATAATACTCATACATAGCTTCTAAATTATTTGCTATATCATTATCTTTGATAAACACCACATTTTCTTGCATAAACTCTATAACATTATCTTCATCACTTATTATATTTAAAAATGCTTCTTTAACATCTTCAAATCTCATATCAAATTTAGCACCAACTAAAAGCACTTCTTGTAAATTTGTTATATCATTTTTTTGAAAATAGTATTGCAATAAAAGATTCAAATAATGTTCTTGAACATCAATATTATAATCTTCTAAAACTTCAAAAACTTCATTAGAATTATTAATTTTACCATTCTCAATTAAGGTATTATGTAAAACACCTATTTGTCCAATAATTTCATGTAATCTATCACTCATAGATTCCCTTTTATAATTTTATATATTGTATCCAAAATAGATTTTAATATTATTATAAAATGTGCTATCATAATTATTGAAATGATTAAATTATAAAAACACTAAGAAAAAAAATGCAAAACTTAATAAAACAACTATTTTTATCTATTTTGATTTTAAACATAACTCTATTTGCAAATTCAGAAAAAATAACTTTGCAACTTGAATGGAAACACCAATTTGAATTTGCAGGATTTTATACTGCTATTGAAAAGGGTTATTATAAAGATGTTGGTTTAGAAGTTGAAATAAAAGAGTTTCAAGATGGAATTAATATCAGTCAAGATGTAATAAATGGTAAATCTACTTTTGGTATTTCCTCTTCTGCTTTGATTTTAGAAAGATTAAAAGGAAAACCTGTTGTTTTAGTTGCTTCATATTTCAAACAAAATGCTTTAGCCTTAGTTACCAAACCACATATAAAAACTCCTGCTGATTTAAAAAATAAAAAGATTATGGCTTTAGATTGGGAGATGGAACATACAAGTTTAGGGGTTATGTTAAAAGATTTTAAAATAAAGTCAGATGATTATACTTTGGTATCACATAACTATGAAATTGATAAATTTATAAATAATGAAGTTGATGCTATGAGTATATTTATAACTTCTCAACCTTTTGAACTGGACAAATTAGGAGTAGATTATAATATTCTAAATCCTGCAAATTTTGGGATTTATTCTTATGATGTAGAACTTTTTACAAGTGAAAGTGTTGTAAACAAAAATCCAAAAATGGTTAAAAAATTTGTTGAAGCAACAAATAAAGGTTGGGAATATGCTTTTAAAAATAAAGAAGAGATTGTTGATTTAATTTACAATAAATATACAAAAAGAAAAACAAAAGAATCTTTATTGTTTGAAGCAAATAAAACAGAAGAGATATTTAAAACAAATATTTTTAAAATAGGTGCTATTGCTCCTGAATTAATCAAACTAAACGCAGATTTATATACAAAACTAGGTTTAGTTAGTGAAAATTTTAATATTACTTCCCTTTTAAACTCTTATTATCTTTTAAATCAAAATAAAAACCCAATATTTTTTACAGAAGAAGAAAAAATATATTTAGAAACACATCCAATAATAAAAGTACACAACGAAATGAGTTGGCCTCCTTTTAACTATAATATAAAAGGAACACCAACTGGATTTTCAATAGATTATATGAATCTTTTAGCATCAAAATTAAAAATTGATGTTGAATATATCTCTGGTTTTACTTGGAATGAATATATTGAAAAATTAAAAAATCAAGAGATTGATGTGATGTTAAACATTGCAAAAACATCAAAAAGAGAAGAAGATTTTATATTTACAAGTGATTATGCAAAAGCAATAGATACAATTTTTACAAAAATAGATAATACAAAACTAAAAAAAATAGAAGATTTTAATGGAAAAACCCTTGCTGTTATAAAAGGTTTTTATGAGGAAGAACTTTTAAAAAAATATTATCCTGATATAAAATTAATATTGGTTAAAGACTCATTAGAAGCTTTAGAAAAAGTTGCTTTTGGAGAAGTTGAGGGTTCAATTGATAATTTTGCAGTTGGGAATTATTATATACAAAACAATCATCTTTCAAATTTAAAACCTGCTTTTTCTGTAAATGATGAAAGATTTAATTTAGATATGTTTCTTGCAACAAATAAACAAAATGAGATATTAAGAAATATTTTAGAAAAAGGTAAAGACCAAATAAGTGAAGAAGAACTTTTAGAATTAAAAAGAAAATGGATTAATCCAAATGAAAATGATAAAAATACAGCTATTTATTTAAACAAAGAAGAGAAAGATTATTTAAAAGAAAAAAGAGTAATTACTATGTGTGTAGACCCAGATTGGGAGCCTTTTGAAAAAATCAATGATAAAGGTGAACACGAAGGAATAGCAGCAGATATTATCAAACTAATCTCTTCAAAATTGAATGTAAAAATAAAACTTATCCCAACAAAATCTTGGGAACAAAGTATAACTTTTTCAAAAGAGAAAAAGTGTGATATTTTGAGTTTTTTAAATGAAACACCAAAAAGAAAAGAGTGGTTAGATTTTACTGAACCTATTTTTGAAGACCCAAATGTTATTGTAGGAAGAATTGAAAATCAAGAGATAAAAGATTTATCAAAAATAAAAGCATCAATTGCACTACCAAAAGGTACAGCAATGTCTGAAATATTTGCAAAAGATTTTCCAAATTTAATTATTATTCCAACAAACTCAGAAGATGAAGCTTTCAAATTAGTAGAAAATAAAAAAGCTGATTTAACAATGCGTTCAATGATTATTACAGCATATACAATCAAAAAAAATAATTTATTTAATCTTAAAATAGTAAATCAACCAAAAGGTTATGAAAATTATTTAAGAATTGGTGTAATAAAAGACAACTTTACCCTTGTAAATATTTTAAATAAAGCAATTTTTCATATGGATAAAAAAGAGATTGAAGATATTATAAATAAATGGGTTGTAATAAAATATGAAAAAGTTCAAGATTACACTTATTTTTGGGTACTTTTAATTATGATTTCAATTTTATCTATCTTCTTTTTATATAGACAATATTTACTAAAACATACAAATAAATATTTACAAGCTGAAGTTATAAAAAGAACTCAACAATTAGAACATTCAAATATAGTTTTAGAACAAAAACAAAATGAACTTTATAATCTAAATAAAAATCTTGAAATCAAAATAAAAGAGGAAGTAGAAAAAAATAAATTGATTCAAGAAAAACTTTTCAAATCTGATAAACTAGCTTCCATGGGAGAGATGATAAGTAATATTGCTCACCAATGGAGACAACCTTTATCAATTATTTCTACAGTATCAACTGGGATAAAACTACAAAAAGAGTTAAATATTTTAACAGATGAAGAGCTGTTAAAGAATATGGACTTAATAAACAAAAATGCCCAATATCTATCTGAAACTATAGATGATTTTAAAAATTTTATAAAAGGTGATAGAAAAATTCAACTTTATAATCTAAATGATACAATTAATCAATTTTTGCATATTGTTGATTCATCAATTAAAAATTCTAATATTACTATAATTTTAGATTTAGATAAAAGTATATTTATTCTTGGTTATCCAAATGAATTAATTCAATGTTTTATAAATATTTTTAACAATTCAAAAGATGCTTTTTCTGAAATAAAACAGACTCATCCCCTCTTTTTTATAGAAACAAAAGAGGAGAATGGTTTAGCCATAATAAGTATTAAAGATAATGGTGGGGGAATTCCTGAAAATATAATTTCAAAAATTTATGACCCATATTTTACAACAAAACATAAATCTCAAGGAACAGGTCTTGGATTAAATATGACATATAAACTAATAACTCAAAGTGCTCAAGGAAAAATTGATGCAACAAATGTTACATATGAATTTGAAAATAGTATTTATAAAGGTGTAGAATTTAAAATTACCCTTGAAATAGAAAAGAATAAAATTTTGGAAAATAAATAATGGATTTTTTTAAACAAAATCTTTTAATCATTGAAGATGAAAAAGATACCCTTGAACTTATGATAGAGATTTTTGAAACAAAATTCTCTAATATTTATAGTGCCAGTGATGGATATAGCGCACTTGAAGTTTTTAGACAAAATAGTATAAATGCAATTTTATGTGATATAAATATTCCAAAACTAAATGGTTTAGATTTAATCATTAAAATAAGAGAAATTAATTATTTAATACCTATTATAATAATTTCAGCATACTCAGATTCAGATGTTTTACTACAAGCTAGTAATTGTAATATTCAAGGATATATTACAAAACCTTTGACATCAGATAATGTAAATACAATTATAAAAAAAATCTACTATCATCAAAACCATGAATTTATAGATAAACTTGTTCAACTAAATGATACAGTAAATTTTGATTTGATAAATTCTCAAATTATAAAAGAAAACAAAATTGTAAAACTGACAAATAAAGAGACAGCTTTTTTAAAATTATTATTACAAAAAAAAGGGCAATTAGTTCCATATAAAACTATTGAAGAGATCATTTGGTATGATGAAAATAAACAGATGTCAAGCACAAGTTTACGTACACTTGTAAAAAATTTAAGAAAAAAAATTGCCAATGATATAATTGAAAATGTGCCAAAAATTGGATATAGATTAATAATTGAGAATAACTAATAAAAGGTAAAAATGAATCAAAAGCACTATTTAGAAACTGAATTATATGAGATGATTCAAAAAGATTCAACTATCTTTAATTTTTTAGAAAAAAATTCATTAGATGGAATATGGTATTGGGATATGGAAAATCCCCAAAATGAATGGTTAAGTCCAAGATTTTGGGAAGTTTTAGGTTATGAAGCAGAAGAAAAAAAACATTTAGTATCTGAATGGCAAGAATTAATATTTCCCGAAGATTTAGAAAAAACAATTGAAAATTTTAATAAACATTATGAAGATCTAAATCATCCTTATGACCAAATTGTAAGATATAGACACAAAGACGGTCATACAGTTTGGATTAGATGTAGAGGAAGTATTTTAAGAGATAAAAATCAAAAACCTATAAGAATGATAGGTGTTCATAATGATGTTACTGTTCAGAAATATAACGAAGAAAAACTTCTAAAAAGAACTGATGAGTTAAAAGCAATTTTAGACTCTTCTCTTAGTGGAATAATGGCATTTGAAAATTTTTATGATAAAAATGGAGAAATTATTGATTTTATATTTACAATGTCAAATAAAGAGGCTTGTAGAATAGTTAATTTAAGTGAAGAACAACTCCTTGGGCAACGTTTGTCAAAAATACATAGTGGAAATTTTAAACCCTTGGATTCTTTAGGAGGAAGAACACTTTTTGATATTTATAAAGAAGTTGTTTTAACAGGAGAGTCAAAATCATTAGAATTCTATTTTGAAGGAGATGGAATAAAAGATTGGTTTAGAAATAAAGCAGTGAAATTCAATCATGGGTTTGTTTGTACTTTTGAGGTTGTTACTCAAGAAAAACTTTTTCAAGAAAAATTAGAAAAAAAGGTAAAAGAAGAGGTAGAAAAACAAAACAAACAAGAAAAAATACTTATTCAACAATCAAAAATGGCTGCAATGGGAGAGATGATAGGTGCGATTGCACATAATTGGAGACAACCTCTTAATACTGTTTCTTTATTATGTCTTGCTTTAACTACAAAATTTGATAACTCTAAATTAGATAAAAATTACTTAAATAAGTGGATTGAAAAAATAAATAAACAAGTAAATTTTATGTCTCAAACCATAGATGATTTTAAAAATTTTTATAAACCAAAAGAGGAGTTTAAAAAGATATTTTTAAAAGAAGTTATTTTAAAAGTAGCCTCTTTAGTAAATTTTGAATTTAAAATAAATAATATCCAAATCAAGGTGGATATTCATCCTTCTATTTCATTTATATGTTTAGAAAATCAGTTACAACAAGCAATAATAAATATATTAGTAAATGCAAAAGAAGCAATTATAAATAGAGATATTAAAAATGGAATAATTTTAATAAGTGCAAAAAGAAAAAACTCTTCAATAGAATTACTCATACAAGATAATGGAGGAGGAGTTGAAAATGAAGAGATTTTAAAATCTATGTTTGAGCCATATTTTACAACAAAACTACAATCTCATGGAACAGGTATAGGATTATATATGACAAAAATTATTATTGAACAAAATTTAGGTGGCAAAATAAAAGTTAAAAACCTAAATGATGGGCTGATATTTAAAATTAAATTGCCAATCTTGGTTATTTAATTTTAAAATAAATTATTTTTTAAAAAACTCACAAAAAAAACACACTTTTTTTATACAATTATTTACAAGTAAACTATGAAAAAGAGTCGATTTTATGAACCGACACTTTATAGCTACCAAAATACTTTTTCATAAGTTATTATCTTAACTATTATTAAAAAAGGGAGTTTTATGTTCGGAGCAATTTCAAATAAAGAGTTAGAAATTATTGATAATTATTTTAAACAATTTATCAAATTTATCTCTTACGAAAAAAGTGAATTTGATTATATTGAATCAACAGGAAACAAAAAACTTGATGATATTTTAAGAAACTGGAATGAAGAGATAAAAGTTTTTGATAAAAGAAATAAAGATGATATGAGAGTTTTAGGAGAGATTGTATTAACAGCTGACAAAGTAGAAAAAGGTATATACAATTGTAAAATAAAATCAGAAAGTTCAAATCCAACAATCTCTACTTTAAAAAATACGCTTAATAAAATGCTTTCAAGTATAAATGACTCTAATTCAAGAATTTTAAGAGTAATCAATAGTTATACAAATAATGATTTTACAGATAGCATAAAAGTTGTAGATAAATATAAAGATGAAATGAAATTATTGATGGAAAATGTTAATAAATTAGGTAAAGCCTTAGAAATTAATGCAAAAACTAATTTCCAAAATGGTCAAACTCTACAACATGACTCTTCACTTATGACCTCATCTATGAATAATTTAGCTTCAAAAGCAAATGAACAAGCAGCCTCTTTAGAACAAACAGCAGCAGCACTTGAAGAGATAACAAGTATTACTAGAAATAATGCCGAAAATGCTTCAAAAATGGCAACTTTAGGGCAAATTGTAAAAAAATCTGTTTTTAGTGGTGAACAATTAGCAAGTAAAACTGCTATCTCTATGGATGAAATAAATGAAAAAGTAAAAGCTATAAATGAAGCAATCACAGTAATTGACCAAATTGCTTTCCAAACAAATATTCTAAGTTTAAATGCAGCAGTAGAAGCTGCAACTGCTGGAGAAGCTGGGAAAGGATTTGCTGTTGTTGCACAAGAAGTGAGAAATCTAGCTTCACGAAGTGCAGAAGCTGCTAAAGAGATTAAAAATCTAGTAGAAGAAGCTAATCAAAAAGCGAATGATGGGAAAACTGTTTCATCAGATATGATAGAAGGTTACAAAGAATTAAATAAAAATATCTCTGAAACAATCCATATAATAGAAGATGTATCAAGATCTTCAAAAGAACAGATGACTGGAATTGAGCAAATAAATGATGCTGTAAATATGTTAGATAGAGTTACGCAAGAAAATGCTTCTGAATCAAATCAAGTAAAATCAATTGCTCAAAATGTATCACAATTAGCAAATGAATTATTAGCTGATGCAAAAACTAAAAAGTTTAACTAAAGGAAATTGAAAATGGCAAATGAAAAAGAGACAATTTTAGATAAAAATGCTTTTTTAGTAAGTGAAACTGATTTAAAAGGTATTATAAGATTTGCAAATGAAGATTTTTGTAAAGTTGCTGAATATTCTTTGGATGAATTATTAGGAAAACCTCATAGCATGGTAAGACATAAAGATATGCCTAAAAAAGCTTTTAAATCTTTGTGGGATACTGTACAAAAAGGTGAAGTATGGACAGGTTATGTAAAAAATGCAACTAAAAATGGTGGATATTATTGGGTTTTTGCAACAGTTTATCCATTTGAAAGTTGTGATGGAACAAGAGGATATCTATCTTGTAGAAAAAGAGCTACACCTGAAGAGATAAAAAAAGCTGAAATTCTTTATGAAAAATGGAATAAAGAAAATTAATGAATAATATAAATTGTTTTAATAAATTTAATTTTATAGCTAGCGATTACAATATCTTAATCATTGAAGACTCTACTTCAATGATTAAAATCATAAATACTATTTTTCAAAAAAATGGATTTAATACATTTTTGAGCTCTACAATAAAAGAGGCTAAAGATATAATTAGCAAAAATAAAATTGACTATATAATTTTAGATATAAATCTTCCTGATGGACATGGATACGAAATAATAAAAGAGTTATCTAGTTCAGTTAAAATC
The DNA here is from genome assembly GCF_003544915.1 of Arcobacter ellisii. NCBI lineage: Bacteria > Pseudomonadati > Campylobacterota > Epsilonproteobacteria > Campylobacterales > Arcobacteraceae > Arcobacter > Arcobacter ellisii. Next base: position 2,194,633 of record NZ_CP032097.1, read on the forward strand.
ATCGTTTTAACAACTCAAACTGATTTACAATTAAAAGAGGTTTCTTATCAAAAAGGTGTAATTGATTTTATAAATAAAGATAAAAACTTTTTATATAAAATTTCTGAAATACCAAATCTAATAAAACAATTTGAAAAAAATAAATCAAAAACAATTTTGATTGTTGAAGACTCTTTTGTTGTAAGAGAACAACTAAAAGATATTTTAGAAAATAGAAACTACAAAATCTTAGAAGCAAAAGATGTAAAAGAGGCTGTTGATATTATTAATTTTAATAAAATTGATTTAATGTTATTGGACTTAGAACTAGAAAAATCAAATGGTTATGATTTTTTAATAAAAAATAGAACTCTAATTCTTGAGAAATTAAATATCAAAGTAGTAATTATTACAGGAAATATTTCCTCAAATCTTATTAGAGACTCTTTTAGATTAGGTGTAAAAGAGATTATAAGAAAACCATTTGTTATAGAAGAACTGATTTTAAAAACTGATATTTTTATAAATGATAAAGATATTGAAGATGAAATGATTTGTAAAACTCAGTTGCTAAATCAATATAAAGATACAGTTGATAGAAGTTCAATTGTTTCAAAAGCAAATGAAAAGGGAATAATAACTTATGTAAATGAAGCTTTTTGTAAGATTTCAGGATATACACAAGAAGAACTTTTAGGAAAACCACATAATATTGTAAGACATCCTGATATGGATTCTTTAGTGTTTAAAGAGATGTGGCATACTATCAAAGATTTAAAAATTCCTTGGACTGGAATTGTAAAAAATAGAAAAAAAGATGGAAGTAGTTATTGGGTTCAAACAATTATAAATCCTATTTTAGATGAAAATGGAAACATCTTAGAATTTATTGGAATAAGAACTGATATAACTGAAATTGAAAAAACAAAAGAGTATTTTAAAGACCAATATGATATCTCTCAAAATAATTTCCAAGAAGTAATGAATCTTTCAAAACTTTATGAAAATGCAATTGAAAGAAGTAATATTATTTTAAGGGTAGATACAAATAAAATCATTACCTATGCAAATGAACAATTTTATAAAATAAGTGGTTTTACAAAAGAAGAATTAGTGGGGAAACACTATGATTTTATAAATAGAGTAATCTTTAATGATGATTCTTTTATGGAAAAAATGTGGCAAGCTATTGAAAATAAAGAGATTTGGAAAGGACAAATAAGTAATATTTTTAAAGATAATAAAATCCATCATTTTTTAGCAACTGTTGTTCCAATTATTAATACCCAAGGTAAAATAATTGAATATTTAAGTATTAGAAAAGAGATAACAGAAGTTATAAAATTACATGAAGAGATAGAAGATACTCAAAGAGAAATTATTTATAAAATGGGTGAAATTGGTGAGAGTAGAAGTAATGAAACTGGAAATCACGTAAAAAGAGTAGCCCATTATTCAAAACTTTTAGCAACTTTATATGGCTTAGATGAAAAAGAGTGTGATATTTTATTTACAGCAAGTCCAATGCATGATATTGGGAAAGTTGGTGTTCCTGATTCTATTTTAAATAAACCTGGCAAACTAACAGAAGATGAATGGAAAATTATGAAAAAACACACTGTTATTGGTCATAAAATATTAAAAAATTCAAAAAGAGAAATATTAAAAGCAGCTGCAATAGTAGCCATGGAACATCATGAAAAATGGGATGGAAGTGGTTATCCAAGAGGTTTAAAAGAAGAAAAGATTCATATTTATGGAAGAATTACTGCAATTGCTGATGTATTTGATGCACTTGGAAGTAATAGATGTTATAAAAAAGCTTGGGAAAAAGAAGAGATTTTTAAACTTTTTAAAGAAGAAAAAGCTAAACATTTTGACCCAAAATTGATTGATTTATTCTTTGAAAATATAGATAAATTTAAAGAAATTAGAGATAGATATAAAGATTAAGTATTAGAAAAAGGAGAATAATTATGTTTAATTTTACAAAAACAGAAGAAGAAGCAGGAAGATTAAATGCAATGGAACAAAACTTTGCAATTATTTCATTTAAACCAGATGGCACAATACTACATGCAAATGACAATTTTTTAAATGCTTTAGGTTATAAATTAAGTGAAGTTGTTGGTAATCATCACAGAATGTTTTGTAATAAAACATATACAAATACAAAAGAGTATTCTGAGTTTTGGAACAATTTAGCAAATGGAATATCTCTGATAGATGAGTTTGAAAGATTTAGAAAAGATGGAAGTTCTATTTGGATTCAAGCTTCATATACTCCTGTAAGAAATAAAAATGGAACAGTAACTCGTGTTGTTAAATTTGCACAAGATATAACTGATTCTAAAAAAGTGATAGAGGCTGTAAAAAAAGCAATTGATTTAGCAAAAGCAGGTATTTTAAAACAAACTATAAAAGAAACAACTCAAAATCAAGGAATTGAAGAACTTAAAAATGGTGTAAATGAGTTATTTGAGATTGTATCTAATAAAGTAGATGGTAACTTAAATAAAATATCAGATGCTTTATCATCTTATCAAAAATTAGATTTTAGACATAGAATAAGTGGAAATGATTTAGGAGAAGTAGCAATTGGTCTAAATAATCTTGCAAATGTTGTAAATGAAATGTTAGTAGAAAATAAAACAAATGGATTAACATTAGATGAAAGTTCAAATATTTTATTAGCAAATGTTGATAAATTAAATATTAGTTCAAATGAAGCAGCAGCAAGCCTTGAAGAAACAGCAGCAGCGCTTGAACAAATCACTTCAAATATTAGAAACAATACTGAAAATATTCAAAAAATGGCAAGTTATTCAAATAGTGTAACAAAATCAGCAAATGATGGAGAAAAATTAGCAAATCAAACAACTGTTGCAATGGAAGAGATAAATATACAAGTTAATTCTATAAATGAAGCAATTACTGTAATTGACCAAATAGCATTCCAAACAAATATTCTAAGTCTAAATGCAGCAGTTGAAGCAGCAACTGCTGGAGAAGCTGGAAAAGGATTTGCCGTTGTTGCTCAAGAGGTAAGAAATCTAGCTTCACGAAGTGCAGAAGCAGCTAAAGAGATAAAAACTATAGTAGAAAATGCAACTAAAAAAGCAAATGATGGAAAAGAGATAGCAAGTCATATGATAGAGGGTTATATAGAGTTAAATCAAAATATCACAAATACAATAAATTTAATTCAAGATATACAAATGTCAAGTAAAGAACAATTAATGGGAATAGAACAAATCAATGATGCAGTAAATAGCCTTGACCAACAAACACAACAAAATGCAATGATAGCTAGTCAAACTCATGATGTAGCAGTATTAACTGATGAAATAGCAAAATTAGTTGTAAGTAATGCAAATGATAAAGAATTTATTGGGAAAGATGAAGTTAAAGCTAAAAATATAAATACAAACAAAAAGGGAAGATTCTAAAATCTTCCTAAAAAAGAAAATTATTTTGAACTAAAATATTGTTATTATTTGTGAATGATGATTTTTAATGTTTGATTTTGTAATGTGGATGGGGTAGAAGGATTCGAACCTTCGAATGACGGTACCAAAAACCGTTGCCTTACCGCTTGGCGATACCCCAAAAAAAGGTGATTAAAGAATGGAGCTGGTGAAGGGAGTCGAACCCCCGACCTGCTGATTACAAATCAGCTGCTCTAGCCAACTGAGCTACACCAGCATTCTTTATTATAAATGGTGTCAAGAGAGGAACTTCGATTTATCTTTCTGAATGCCCTATCTTACGAAGTTTTAACTTTTTTAAAGTTACCCGTACTGCTACTGGTACTGCTAAAAAAATCTACTTTTCATGCAAAATCAATTTAAACATATCCTAAAAAATGTTATAACTGAATGCGGTTGAAATTATATTCAACATTAGATAAATTTTTCCTTAAATATTGTATAAAATATATATACAATTTTATATATTTCTATCTATATAATTACTAGATAATTTTATATAAGATATAAACAAATATTTTTCAAATATATCTTTGCAATGCTAAACTCTTTTAAGAATTTAGCATTGTTATTTGTTACTTATTTAAAAGTTCTCTAAAATCTTTATGTTCTAAAATATCTCCAATTAATTGTTTAATTGAAGGAGCAAAAGATGTACCCATATTATTACAAGCGGTTGATGCTAAGTATGATGAAGGATAATCTCTTTTTGTGTTAACTGTAATTGATTTACCATTTGATGAAGTTATTGTTACATTTATTTCCCAATAAGCATTTCCAAACATTGTACTTCCATAAATTTTATTTAGATTTCCAGATATTTTTAAATCTGAATTTTTATCATAAACACCTGCCATTTTTAGTTCACTAATTAAAGCTTCTTCTATATATTGTGAAAATGGTTCACCTTTTGGAGTTGATACAGTTTCAGCAAGTCTACACATTACACTACTTTCATCTTTGTTTGAAGCTGTAAAAGTTGAAACATCAAGTTTTAAATCTTTATAATTTCTTAGAATTTGAACATTGTCTGCTGAAACATTGTACTCATTTGTTTTTATCCCACAACCACTAAAAAGTAAAGTTGTAACTAAAGATGTTGATATTAATATTTTATTTTTCATTATTTTCCCTTTTATTAAAATGTATATTTAAAATTTGTATTGATTTTTTCATATGTATAATTAGGCATTTTGTCTGATGTCATATCATAAGTTTTATACTCAAGATTCATTGCAAAGTTTTTTGTAAATCTATAATCAACCCCTGCTCCATAACCAAAACCTGCTCCATTCATAGTATCAACAGATTGTAAAGCTCCTGAACCAATAGCATATAAAGCAAGATTGTTATCAAACATTGAATAACCTAGTTTTAAATCTGCATTTGAACTAAAAACATCTGCACTTTTACCGTCTTCTAAATCTACATTTCCATAAGCAAACTCAATAACTATTCCCACATAAATATCACTTTGTGTGTACCAATTTACTCCATATCCAACATTTACTTCCGTAAAATCTTTTTCTAAGACTTTTGCACTTGAAACCCCAATATGATAATCTGTCACATTTTGAGCAGATAAATTTAAAGCTAAAGCAGAAGTTACTATTGCCAATTTTGTTAATTTTTTCATTTTATTTCCTTGTTGTTTTGAATTGATTTGAATTATAAAAAAATAAGACGAACATATAAGTTCGTTTATTTTATAGATGGTAAAAAATTTTTATTTTTATGAAACTAAAAAACACCAATCAAAAAATTTCTTCCATAAACTTATTACTATATTTAAAACTTGATTATCTGGGAAAATTGCTTCTAAAAACACAAACATAAAACTTGCTAAAATATAGCAAAAAAACCAATATAAAATTTGATTTTCAATTCCCAAAAACTCTAAAACTACTCTTTTAAAAAATTTAAAATAAAAAAACAGTCCTAGCCCAAGTCCAATTATTGCACCTAACCATTTGATAAAATTTACTCCATTTCCTAAATGATTCATTATCTCATAACCAAAAATCATAAAAGGTAAATATGGATAAAGTAATACAAATAAAATTATTGCAAATCCATCTCTACCATTATTACAGTTATATCCATCACAAAATGGGTCACCACAACTACAACTCATAATAAACTCTTTTTTAATTTAAGTGATTATAAGTTGCTGTAAAGAAATAACTATTTTCATCAACAAAAAACTTTATATCAACATTTACAATACCTTGATATTTATTTGTTTTACACTCTTCAAATGCTGTTTCTTTAAGATAATTAAAAAACTCTCCATAAGCATCATTAAACTTTTTTAATTGAAGTTTTCCATCACTATCTCTATAAAATCTTCCTGTTGTTGAATACACTGATTGAAAATCTACAACTTGTAATGTTTTTTCATCTTTTCCAAAAAGTTTCAATTTTTGAGTTGGTGTATATGAACCAAAGTTTAATACTTCACAACTTGCAAATAATTGCGAAGATAAAATTGTAGATATTAATGTTCCTAAGATTATTTTTTTCATTTTGTTTTCCTTGTTTTAAATTAAAGGAATTATAAAAACTCTAAACGAAGATATAAATTCGTTTTATTAAAAAAAATATTATTAATTTAATTATTCTTTTATTTTAAAAAGGTATATTTTCTTATTTATTTAAAATGGAATAATTTAATGAAACATGATTATGATAAAACTGTTACAAGATTAATTACAATTCTTTCAAAATTTTCTCAAAATGAGATTGTAAATCCAAAAGAATTAGCCCAAGAGTTTAATGTTAGTGTTAGAACTATTCAAAAAGATTTAAAAGATAAACTTATGCCAAACTTTCCAATTTATATGTATAAAAAAGGTGAATATAGATTAAGTGAAGGTGCTTCTATCACTAAATCCCATTTAACAAATGATGAAATGATAATTTTATCTTTAGCTCTTTCAAAATTTAAAGATGTAAGTGATTTTGATATAACAACAGACAATCTTTTAAAAAAACTTTTAAAACCTAACTTAAACAATCCATACTTTATGAAATATGATGATATTGAAGATTTAGATATTGATTCAAAAATAGTTCAAACAATAGAAGATGCAATAGAGTATTCAAATATTATTGAAGTAAATACAAAAAATAGTTCTAAAATAGTTGAAGCCTATAAGATGACAAACTATGGAGGAATATGGTACTTATTTGCACGAGATACAAAAGATAATAAAATCAAAACATTTATGATTTCAAAAATAAAATCTGTTAATTTAACTTCAAAAAAATATAATTTTCCTAAACATGCAATTGAACAAATGCTTGACAAAGCACATTCGCCATATTATCAAGATGGAAATACTTATGATGTAAAAGTAAAAGTTTATAGTGAAATTGCCCATTTCTTTGAACAAAAAGAGTTTCTACAATCTCAAGAAATAGAAAAAAAACTAGAAGATGGAAGTTTAATAATCAATTTTGAAATAAGTCATGATGAAGATATAGATAATATTATCAAAGCTTGGTTACCACATATAGAGATAATAGAACCACTAAGATTTAGAGAGAAATTAAAAAATGAATTAAAAGAATATTTAGAAAAAATTCAATTCTAATTATTAAAACGAATTTACATTTTCGTAAACAAATTATATTATTAAAATTTAAAAACATAAGAGGTTTAAATGAACAAAAGAGTTTTTTTACTTGGTGGTAAAGATTTAGAAATGTTAGAAATCAAAAAAATTCTTTCAGAAAAAAATGAAACATATGAAAATAAAGATTTATCATGGGGTGCAAAATTAAGTGATTACAGAAATGAACTTGAAAAATATAATACTGATGATATAACAATTTATGGCATTGAGTTAGAAGAAGATATTAAAGCTCCTAAAAATTATATTGAAATAGACCATCATGGTAAAAATGAAGATAATCCCTCTTCATTGGAACAGGTTGCAAAAATATTAAATATTGAATTGTCTAAAGAACAAAAATTAATAGCTGCAAATGACAGTAGATATATAAATGGTATGCAAAACCTTTGTGCTACAAAAGAACAAATAGATGAAATTAGGAAAAGAGATAAAGAAGCTCAAAATATAACTTTTGAAGATGAAAAGTTAGCTAAAGAGTCTTTTGAAACAGCTTGTAATAATAATTCGAATTTAATTTGTTCAAAAACTTCAAAATTTACAGTAGTAAGTGATTTAGCTTATTATAAATTTGATAATTATGTTATTTACAATAATGAAAAAATTTTATTTTACGGATATAAAAAATCTAATATTTTAGAGTTCTTGCTATCTCAAAATATAGATGAATCAAATTACTATTATGGTGGAGGAGATTTTGGTTTTGTAGGAATTAAAGATAGGATTTTAAGTGAAGATAAAATCAATAATTTATTAGAAGAATTTAAAAAATTTGATAAAAAAGAAGAGCTTTATAGTTATCATACTTTTATGTTTCCCTTTACATTTAAAGACCATTTTAAAAAAACGAAAAATTGGGAATATAAACCTTTTGAAATTTTAGAACAAAAAGATTTTAATGAATATGTGTATTTTTATAAACATATTCAAGATGCAATTTATAATAAAAATAATAAGAATAGTGAAAAATGGATTTCAAAATATTATAAATATAAATTTCAAAAAGGTAAATATTCAATAAATTGTAAAAAAGGAGTTTTTGAACTTGAACTTGATGGTTTAAGTTTAAGAATTTTTAATACAGATGTTGGAATTTTATCTTTTAATCTTAAAAATACTAAATATTCTGATAAAAATTCTATATTAGCAATAAATGATTTTGGAAGAAGAATATATCCTCAATTTTTAGGAGAAAAATTTACTGGTAATACTAAAAATGCCATATTATCAAATTGTATAACATTAGAATTAGATGATAAAATCATAAATGAAGATTTTACTAAATTTAATACTATAGATAGTTTTAAAGAACTAAAAAAATTGAATTTGCTACCATCTTTTATATTAGAATTGATTGAAGATAATTTTTCAAAAGATGAAGAAAATCTTACAACAATTCGTCCAATTATTGATGATAGGATGTTTATAATTTCTTTATATATGAATGATGCATTAATAACAAAACTTCAAAACTATAAAGAGTGTTCAAATCAATATGAATATGAAACAAATGATTCCTGGTACAAATATATTTTTATAGATGGTGATGAAAAAACTTGCCAAAGTAAACACATGACAAAAAAACTAATCTCTGAATCAACTTATGATAGATGGATTGAATGGGGTACACTTTTTGGAATTAGTAGATATTCATTTGTTTCAATTACAGGAAGTTGGTTTGGTAAAAATAGACTTTTGCCTCATATTCAAACAATGTATTTTCAGATATTTACTTTACTTTTAGCATATAGAGCAACTATTATTAAGTTTTCAGATGATATTCAAAATGTTACAAATGAAACAACTCAAAACTTAGAAAAACTATCAAAAGATACAGAAGAAATTTATGAAAAATATTTGAGTTTTTTAAATAAGTTATATTTTAAGGAAATAACTGCACAAGACCAAGGAATAGAGCTTTATAATCAAGCAATGAAAGTTATGGATATTGAAAAATATATGAGTGATTTAGACCATGAAATAACACAATTACACACTTATGTCGATATGAGAAAAGAAAAAGAGAGAAATGACAAACTAGAATTTATAAGTAAAATAGGAGCTATTTTACTTCCTCCATCACTTTTAGCAGGGCTATTTGGGATGAATGTTTTAATTTTAGATGAAACTTTTTGGAATCAATCAGTATCACTTTTACTTATTGTTTTAAGTGGAATAATAGGATTCCTATTTACATTTAAAAAAATGAAAATGCTAAAAATCATAATACCCACTATATTAATGTTTATAATTTTACTAACTATATTTGGAATATATTCAGATAAAAAAGACTTAGAAAAACCACAAGAAATAGAAATAAAAAATCAACCAATAGAAGTAATTTTATCTAAAGAAAAAGGAGAAAAATGAGTAATTTTAAAGTTAAGTTTACACTCAAACAACACACCCCAATCATTCACTTTCAAAGTGATCAAATGGGTGCAACATTAAGAGCAACGGAGTTAAAACCTAAATTTGATAGGTTTTTATTGGAAAATGTAAAAGATTTACCTTTTAGAAAAAACGCAAATGGAGAAAAATCACTTGATTACAAAATAAAAATTATTGCACATGATAATATTATTGAAACTATTGAAAAAATAAATCCAAAAAATGATAAAGAAATACCTGACCCTTTATTTTTTGGGAATATGGGAGATAATATTGTTAGAAAAAAATTTGCACAAGCAAAAGAATTAGAAATTGAATTTTTCAGTTTTTCTTCTGAAATAAAAAAAGCAATAGAAGAAAAATTTGAAGCATTTCTTGCAAATACAAATTTTGGAACAAGACAAAATAAAGGATATGGATGTTTTTATTTAGATAACCCATTTGATAAAACTTTAATTCCTTATGAAGTTTATAGTTTCAATAGTAACAACTGGAAACAAGATATAAAACTCTTATATTCATTTTTAAGACAAGGAATAAATTATCCAAAAGGTAGAGATTTACCATCAAGATTTTATTCTAAACCAGCAATTTTCACATATGCACTTACAAAAAATTGGATATGGGATAAAAAAGCAATAAAACAACACTTTTTCCCAAATGATTTAAAAGATCAACAAAAAAAATATGATCTAAATTCTCCTGTAAATGCAAATGGTCAAAATACTTTTTTACTTCGTGACTTATTTGGTCTTTCAAGTGAACAATCGTGGATGAATTATCGAGCAAGTATTAAAAAAGAGCATGAAAAAGAGCAAAAACAAGAAGAGATTGAAAGATTCAAATCACCTTTAACTTTTAAAATTATCAATAATACAGTTTACTTTTGGGCAGATAAAAGTGTGGAAAAAATTCTTGATAAAACTTTTAAAATAAGTGCAAGAGGAACTCCACTAAATCTAAAAACACCAAAAATTTTTTGTTTTGATGAATTCTTTGAATATGTTAAATCAATTGATTTATCAAAACATATTGATAGCAAATTTCACAAAGAACCAGAATTTAACTCACTTAAACGAATTTTAGACAGTATAAAGGCTTCAAAATGAAATATATCGCGCTTACAATTGGACCAATTTATAAAACCTTAAAAAATAGCAAAAAAACCAGAGAACTCTGGGGTGGTAGTTATATTTTTAGTTATATTATGAAAAAAATAATTGAAAAATTTAAAGATAGAGAATTTGTTACACCATATGTTGATGAGAATGTATTTAAAAGTGGTAAAGAAGTTGGTTTATTTCATGATAGATTTATTTTTAGAGCAAATACAAATGATACTAAGCAGAGTGTGCAAAAGATTATTGATAAAGTTTTACAAGAACTTTCAAATAATACATCACTTAGTTTTGAATTTTTAAAAGCTTATTTTCAAATCAATCATTTGGAAATAGAATTAAATGATGATACAAATCCTATTTTAGAAATTAGCCCATATCTTGATAGTTTAGAACAATTTTATAGAATTAACCACTACAAAGAAAATGAACTTTCAAAAATGCTAAAAAACAATAATAGTTTTCTTATAAAAGATGCTTTTGATGTAAAAAGAAAAGATTTTCCTTCTCTACCTGAAATTGCATTACAAGATTTTAGTGATTTATGGGAAAAAGATGATGCTAAAGCCTTTGAAGACAAAAGACTAAAACCTTACCACAAATATATTGCTATAATTCATGCAGATGGTGATAATATGAGTGAAATTATCAAAGATACTTCAAAATTGCAAGACACTTCAAAAAAACTCTTTGATTTTTGTATAAAATCTCATGAACTAATTAAAACATTTGGTGGGTACACAATATTTGCAGGAGGAGATGATTTACTATTTTTCGCTCCTATTGTGAGTAAAAATAAAACTATTTTTGAACTTCTTGATGAAATATCAAATGAATTTGATGATAAGTTTAAACCAAAAGCAACTCTTTCATTCGGTGTGAGTATCACTTATTACAAATATCCCCTTTATGAAGCCTTAGAAAATAGTAGAAATTTATTATTTTCAAAAGCTAAACAATTACCTAAAAACAATATTGCTTATGAAATAATCAAACATAGTGGACAAACATTTGGTGGAATTTTATACAAAGGTTCAAATAGCTATAAAAAATTTTTATCATTTGTAAGTATTGAAAAATCATTGAATGATAATTTTTTACATTCATTACATCATAAAATAAATTTACATAAAAAAACTCTCGAAACAATCATAACAGATAATAATAAACTTGAAAATTTCTTCAAAAACTATTTCAATGAGGCTGAACACAATGAATACAAAGATTTTTTTGTAAAACTAATTGATTATATGATGAGTGAACAAAATATAGATAATATCTATGCAACACTTAGATTTATCAAATTCATAAAAGGGGATAAAGAGTGAAATATAAAATAACACTAAAACCATTACAACCATTTTTATTTGGTGGAGATAACACCTATGGAAAAATTGGGGATAAGGAAAATGGTACATATATAACTAAATCAAGGTTATTCCCTCAACAATCAGCTATTTTAGGAATGCTTAAAAAAGAAATTATGACTCAACAAGGTTTATTAACAAAAAAAATCAAAGGAGAATGGGTTGATAAAAATAAAACAACAACAGCCCATGAATTTGTTGGATTAGAAAAATTTAATATTTTCCAAAATACTCCTCAAAATTTTGGAAAAATAAAAAAAATTAGTCCAATTTTTATTGAACAAAATAATCAAATTATCATAAAAAAAGCAAATATAAAGAGTTTTCCAATAGAAAAAAATGATAATAATTTTTTTCTTAAAAATTTTACATCGAAATTTGATATTTTTGATAATTTTGAAACATTAGATGGAAATAAAAATTATAAAACAACTGACATTTTCAAAGAGATAAATCAAACCCTTAATCAAAAAAATGCTAGTGAAAATTCACTATATAAAAAAACCTCTTACATGCTTGAAAAAGGTTTTAGTTTTGTATTCTTTTTAGAATGTGATTGTGAAATAAAAGGGTCTATTATAACACTTGGAGCAGATAAAAGTAGTTTTATCATGGAAGTAGAATCATCAACACAAAATTTAGATATTAAAACTTCTCATTTAATTCTTTTAAGCGATAGTTATATTTCACTACCTTTAGAAGAGCATTGTGATTTTGCAATAACTTCAGAAATAAGTTATCAAAATTTAACAAATATAAAAGGTATTCAAAAAAATAAAAAAACAAATAAAAATAGTTTTTCAAAAAGTAAAAAAGTTTATCTTTATGAAAAAGGTTCGGTAATAATTGGTGCAAAACAATCATTAATTGACAATATAAACAATCCAAATTTACAACAAATTGGCTACAACACATATACATTAGGAGAAAATAAATAATGCAAACTAATCTTTATAAAATCACAACACTAACAAATTTACATGTAGGAAGTGGCGATGCAAATTTTGACATCATTGATAATCAAGTTCAAAGAGACTCTATTACAAAATTACCTAATATTAACTCTTCAAGTTTAAAAGGTGCTTTTAGAGAACATTTCACTCAATTTGATGCAAATGGAATGATTAATTATATATTTGGTCCAGAATCAACATGTGATGATAATCATCAAACTGGTGCATATAGTTTTTTTGAAGCAAAATTACTTACAAGACCTGTAAGAAGTAATGTTAAATATTTCTTTAATGCTACAAGTCCATCAATAATAAGTGAATTTTTACAAAATTGTACACTGTTTAAAATTGAACTTGATAGTGAACTAAAAAATACTCTTCAAAAATTAAGTGAATTAAAACCAAATAAACCACTTATTTTTGAAGATATAAAAGATGTTATTTTAGAAGATTTAGAAGCACAATTCCAACAATTTGATATTTCAAAACTTAAAAACTTTTTAGGTAAAGATTTGGCACTTTTTAGTGATGAAGATTTAAAAAATTTAGCTCTTCCTGTATTAGCCAGAAATAAACTAGACAATGGAGAAAGTAAGAATTTATGGTATGAAGAAATTGTTCCAAAAGAAACACAATTTTACTTTTTTATTATAAAACCTGATAACTTAGATGCACAAGACAAAATTCAAAAAATAGATGGTTTTGAAAGAAGATTTGACAATGAAGAAATTATTCAAATTGGTGCAAATAAATCTATTGGTTATGGTTTTTGTAAAGTAACACAAATAAAAAATGGAGATGTAAAATGAGTAAAAAAAGAATAGAAAGTTATATCCCAAAAGCAATAGAACTTCTAACAAAAGAATTTCCAGAAGGGAAAATTGCATCTTCATACAATGGTTATATTTCAAGTTTTGGAGCAAGTATTATACAAAGTGGTCTCAAACCAACACTTGCAGTTTTTGAAAATACAAATGCTTCAACAAAAGAAGATAAAAGTTATTTAACTAAACTTATTTTAAAACTTCTACCAAATACTCAAGGAAATTCTCTTTTAAAATTTGTTTTAGCCAATAAACAAAAAGAAGAATCATTAAAAGAAGAGATTTTGGATATTGCCGTAGCTTTAAAGTTAAGTATTCGTACTTTTAAACTTGTTTAGGAGATTGTTATGAGTTTCGCAAATGCTTTTGCAAATATGAACAAATCAAAAAAAGAGATATTTGATAATAATAAATCAAGTCAACAACCAACTCCATCAGTAAAAAAAGAAAAAGAGCAAAAAGAGTTTAAACCAAAAGCAAATATTGGATGGTTATTTTATAAAGATTATTTTAAAGATTTGAATTATTCTAAACTAGATGATTCTAAAAATGAAGATATAATCAATAAAAAAGTAAATAATATCATAAATCAAAAATTCACAATGCAAAAATCTAAAGATTTAGGTAATACTAAATTTGAACTCTCAATTATTTACCCTGGATTATTAATTGGAAGTGGAAATACTCATGAACTTCCAGATATTAAAGGTCAAGCTATTTTAGGATTTCATTTTGATTATACAAGTGGTCTTCCAGAAATTACAGGAAGTAGTATAAAAGGTATTTTAAGAAGTGCATTTAATAATGAAAAATATATCAAAGAAATTTTAGATAAAGATGATACTTTAAATATAAAAAAGTTAGAAAGTGAAATATTTGATAATAATGATATATTTTTTGATGCAATTATTATAAAATCAGGGAAAAACAACAAAATTTTAGAAGATGATTTTATAACTCCACATAAGGAAGCTACTAAAAATCCTATTCCTTTAAGATTTATAAAAGTTCTTCCAGAAGTTACTTTTGAATTCCAATTTTTACTACAAGATGGAATAATCAAAAAAGAACAAAAGTTAAACCTCTTCAAACAAATAATCCTAGACTTTGGGCTAGGTGCAAAAACAAATGTAGGATATGGAAAATTCCAAGAATAAAGGATAACATAGATGTTTACATCAACTTTATCACATATTTTTACACTTCAAAACTTCCGATTTGCATTTGATGAAATATCATCAAATGCAACGGGTATAGATAATATGAGTTATCAAGAATTTAAAGAAGATTTTTCAAATCAAATAAAAGATTTAATAAACTCTATACTTTCAGGTATTTATTCACCCGAACCTTTAAAAAAGATTGAAATTCAAAAAGAAGATAGTTTTGAAACAAGACCAATTGCATTAAGTTCCATAAAAGATAAATTGGTTCAAAGAGTTTTGTACAAAGCTTTAAATGATTATTTCGATGAACAATTTTCAAATAAATCATATGCATATAGAAAAAACAAATCAACAATTACAGCAATAAATAGAGTTAGTCAGTTTATTCAAGAAGGAAATATTTATATTCTAAAAACAGATATTGATAACTTTTTTGAAACAATAAATCATGAAAAATTATTGATGATTTTAGATAAACAAATATCAGATAGAAGTATTACTAGACTAATTTCTCTATTTTTACAAACTGGAGGATTTAAAAACTTAGATTACCATGAGCATGAAGATGGTGTTCATCAAGGGGATATTTTATCACCACTTCTTTCAAATATCTATCTTGATTTAATGGACCAATGGCTAGAAAAAAATGAAATTTTGTTTGTAAGATATGCTGATGATTTTGTAATTTTAAATAAAAATGAAACTCAACTAAAAACTATACAAGAAAATTTAGAAATATTCTTATCTACATTAGATTTAAAACTAGGAAATGATAAAACCTACTTTAGCACTATTCAAGATGGTTTTGAGTTTTTAGGTATTCATTTTAAAGGAAAACAAAAAATAGTTGATAATGAAAGATTCCAAAAAACTCTTTCAAAACTTCATAAATTGAGTAAATCAAAATCATCATTGGTAAAATACACAAAAGATTTAAACGCTTATTTATTTGCAATAAAAAACTATTATCTAAAAATCATTGAAAAAAACTCTACACAATACTCTCTTTTAGAACAACATCTAATAGATTCAATTTCATATAAAGTCTATATTTGTAAACAAAACAAAGAGATAAAAACAAAAAAAGAGTTTAAAATAATTTTATCTCAAATTAAATTAGATACTATTTTTGATATTGAAATTATCCAAGATAAAATTGAATTAATAATTGCAAAAGCCTATGAACAATATCTTTCAAATAAATCATATAAAGATAGTAAAACAAAAATAGATAAGAAAAAAAATGAATATGCAAAAAAATTTGCAAACGATTCTACTTTACATATAAACAGTTTTGGTTTAAATTTAGGTATTAGTAAAAATAAATTTGTAGTAAAAGAGTATGGAAAAGTAAAAATGACTTTTCCATTTGAGAAAATTTCAAGAATCATATTAGAAGGGGAAGGAATTTCACTTTCAACAGATGTTATTAAAAAATCCGTTGAAAACAATATCACAATAGATTTCTTAAATAAAAATGCCATTTCCTATGCTTCTTTGATAACATACAAAGCTGCAACAACACAAAATATTCAAAAACAATCTATGATTTTAAACTCTAAAATACATTTGCACCTTGCAAAAGCATTTATTCAAGGCAAAGCAAAAAATCAAATCAATTATATAAAATATCTAAACAAATATCATAAACTATTAGAATCAAATATTTTAAATATGGAAAAACTCCATAAAAATATCAAAAAAGCTTCTACAATAGATGAAATTATGGGATATGAAGGCTCAATTTCTGTTGTATATTGGAATAGTATAAAACTAATTCTTGAAGTTCCATTTGAAGCAAGAGTTACTTTTGGAGCAAAAGATATTGTAAATAGTTCATTAAATTATGCCTATGCAATATTATATGGAAAAGTACAACATTGTTTAGTTCATGCAGGACTTAGTCTAAATATCTCATTTTTACATGCAATAGATGAACAAAAACCAACTTTAGTTTATGATATGATAGAAGAGTTTAGGACATTTATAGTTGATAGAACTATATTTTCAATGTTAAACAAAAATGAGCCTATCAAACTAGACAAAGATGGTTTATTAACAAAAAATTCAAAACAACTAATATCTAAAAACATCAAAGAAAAATTAGGAAGTTACACAATGTGGAAAAAAGAATCAATAAAAATTGAAAATATTATCCAAACTCAGTGTCACAAACTAGCAAAATCTATTGATGAAAACAAAGCAAATTATAAACCTTTTATAGGAAAATATTGATGAACTTTATAATAACTTATGATATTCAAAATGATAAGCGAAGAAAAAAAATTTCTGATGAACTTGAAGCTTTTGGAATTAGAGTAAATTATTCAGTATTTGAGTGTGAATTAAATAAAACAAAACTAAAAAGACTAAGACTAAAATTAGAAGAAATTATTGATAAAAAAGAAGATAGTTTAAGATTTTATCATATATGCCAAAGTTGTATTCCAAAATCTTTTGAAATATGTGATAAAGCTGATATTTTTGAATCTCAAGAGCTTTTTATTTGATTTAAAAAAAGAAAAATCGATTTGAGAACTTTTTTAGCCCATTTTATGGCTCTTTTAGTTAAAATCACTTAATTAAAGTTAGCAAAATAGGTTTAATGAAAATCTATCTTTTGAGATTTGCGAACTTTTATTTTTGATTAAGTTTAAAAGAGCCATATTTGTGCTCTTTATAAACTTATAATTTTATAAAAAATAGAAAATCTCAACTTTTCAAAAAATCAAAAAAAGGTTTGCGAACTTTTTTCTTATTTAAAATGCCTAAAATAGGAGATATTTAAAAATTTATTGTCAAAATGATGAAGTTGTATTTTAAAAAAGGATATACTTTTGCGAACTTTTTACAAAGATTGATAAAATGAGAGTTTGAAAGATTTTGATTAAATTTTAAATTTTTAAATAGCCCATTTTATGGCTGAAAACCTCTCTCCAAGAGAGGTAGTTATTTTGAGACATAAATTCTAAATTTTGCATTTCAATCCTTTTGAAAACCTCTCTCCAAGAGAGGTAGTTATTTTGAGACATAGGTCTGCATTTTTTTGATTTTTTTTTATTTTCATTTTGAAAACCTCTCTCCAAGAGAGGTAGTTATTTTGAGACACTTGCAGCGTGCTGAGTTAAGTTAATTGTTTTTGAGAAAACCTCTCTCCAAGAGAGGTAGTTATTTTGAGACTTTTTAATGATTTTATGAAAATAGGTTTTCTATTTTGAAAACCTCTCTCCAAGAGAGGTAGTTATTTTGAGACATTATTACAGTCTTAATTCCCCTTTTCCAAAAGTTAGGAAAACCTCTCTCCAAGAGAGGTAGTTATTTTGAGACAAATTTCTCCTGCAAATTGTTTTTGAAATTCTAATAAGAAAACCTCTCTCCAAGAGAGGTAGTTATTTTGAGACAATATACTCCTCATCCATTGTCCCATCATTTTTGTGAGGAAAACCTCTCTCCAAGAGAGGTAGTTATTTTGAGACATCCGTGAAAATGAAACAATAGTTCTTTATCTTTTGAAAACCTCTCTCCAAGAGAGGTAGTTATTTTGAGACAATTAGGGCATTTTTCTTCCATTTGCCAGATAAAAATTAGAAAACCTCTCTCCAAGAGAGGTAGTTATTTTGAGACCATAACCTTTCGGCTACTGTATCTTCACCATATGAAAACCTCTCTCCAAGAGAGGTAGTTATTTTGAGACATTAATGCTTCTCCCCATATTCCTACAGAAGAAGTTTGAAAACCTCTCTCCAAGAGAGGTAGTTATTTTGAGACTCTTTTATTAAAGAAATAGTTTCTGTTAAAAAATCGAAAACCTCTCTCCAAGAGAGGTAGTTATTTTGAGACAAATCTCCACTGCAACAATATTATTTTCTGCTTCGAAAACCTCTCTCCAAGAGAGGTAGTTATTTTGAGACATCTTGTGCTTCTTCGTTAGCTGTTTTTATAGAGAAAACCTCTCTCCAAGAGAGGTAGTTATTTTGAGACATTACTACAGAAACAGCCAAAAGAGGAAAAGAAACAGAAAACCTCTCTCCAAGAGAGGTAGTTATTTTGAGACAACCAATTGCGATTCTTTTTTCATCTTCCGTTAAGAAAACCTCTCTCCAAGAGAGGTAGTTATTTTGAGACAAGTTTGTGCAGCAGCAACTGGACTATCCCATGAGAAAACCTCTCTCCAAGAGAGGTAGTTATTTTGAGACTGGTTTGGGTTATGACCTTGACCTTGGTTTGGGGAAAACCTCTCTCCAAGAGAGGTAGTTATTTTGAGACGATCAATTAGATGTTCTTCAACAAATTCATCAAATAGTTGAAAACCTCTCTCCAAGAGAGGTAGTTATTTTGAGACATTTGCAGAACCTATGTATAAGTCTGATTTTTTGTTGGAAAACCTCTCTCCAAGAGAGGTAGTTATTTTGAGACAAATAATCGCTTTTGCTCTTAATTTAGGTAATTTATTTGAAAACCTCTCTCCAAGAGAGGTAGTTATTTTGAGACGAATACAACTTTGCAGTTTCAGCATAAGTGATCGTGTTGAAAACCTCTCTCCAAGAGAGGTAGTTGTTTTGAGACACAATAGGTAATCTTTTTTCATAAGCAAACATTATGAAAACCTCTCTTCAAAGAAAGAAAAATTTAACGAACTTATATTTTCGTTATAAAAATGTATATTTCCATTTTAGATTTATTTAAAAAAGGAAATATACATTATGAAAATATTTTTAAATTTTGCAATTTTTATCATTTTGATTTATTCTTCTATAAAATTACATAAGTATTTACTTAAAAAATATAATAGTTCACCATTTACTCTGTTTAATGTAGTTTTATTTTTTGGTTCATTTTTTATTACCTCTTTTTTAATCTATTTTTTTGAAAAATAAAATAAATTCAAATATAAAAAAAGATAAAATGATATTATTTATTTAGGACTAATATGATTTTAATTTCACTTCTTGGTGTTCACGACTCTTCAATTTTCCCTATTCTTTTCGAATTTAAAGACAAAATCAAAAAACACATTATTATTCATGATGACTCAAAATATGAAAAAACAATTATAAAAAAAGTGATTAATTCAGAAGAAGAGTTTAAAAATTTTTATTCTCTAAATTATCAAACTTTTTCAATTCAAATTGATGAAGATTCTTATGATTCAATTATTTCTTGTTATAAAAAAATTGAAATTTATTCAAATAATGATTTTAAAAATATCTATTTTAATGCAACTGATGGTTTGGTATCTTCTTCGATAATTCTTTCAGATAAACTTCTTGACAATGGTGCAAGTGTTATAGCTTATGATATTTTTGATAATGGTTTTAATCTTGTGACAAAAAATTCAATGGAAAAAAGAAAAATCACTCAAAATATAGATATAAGAACTCACTTAATGCTAAAAGGATATAAGATTGTTTTCACTGGAGCTAAAATTGAAGCAGTTAAGAGAAAAAATCATATATTAAAAATTTGTGAAAATATAGATCTATTACATGAATTTGCAAATAAAATCCAAAATCAAAGTATCGAAAAAATAAATGGTTTTGATGGATTAAAAAGTTTAATCTCTCAAATAGATAAACTTGATGATAAACCTTTTATTCAAGGTGGAATTTTTGAAGAATATATTTATTGGCTGATTGAAGATAACTTCGATTTTGACCAAGTTATGTTTAATGTAAAAGTGGAATTTGAAGAAAATGTTTTCAATGAATTTGATGTTTTGATGATTAAAGATAATCATTTACATGTAATAGAGTGTAAATTAAAAAAATTTGTTGAAGGTGAAAATTTTGTATATAAACTAGATTCTGTTGTAGATTATTTAGATGATGATGGCAAAGGAATGATTTTAGTTATTGGTGGAGAAAATGATAAAATCACAACAAAAGGTAATCTAAAAAGAGCTTTTTCTTTAGGCACAAAAGCACGAGCGAGAAGTGCAGATATTTTGATACACCATGCAAAAACTTTTAACAAAAATGAATTTTTAGACAATATTCAAAAACATTTTTTTAGTTGATTTAATAATTTCTTATAATTGGATTTCTTAAGACACATAAAATGATATTTGAGATTTAACTTTCTAATTATAAAACTTATATAATCTTTGCAGTACGCCTCACAATATTTCTTTGTCGTACTGCAAACCGTACTGCTAAAATTTTAAGCTCAAATAAACTGCGATCTACTTGAATGAACTATTAATGTAAAATAAAGTTTTTTAAATTGATATAAATTTAATAAAATGTGTAAATATATAGCAATAAATAGGAATCCAATAAATTTTGTGAGTTTGATGATATATTTTGAAATTTTATTAATTTTTAATAAGTTTTTAAGTAAAATTATGGTATATGGTGTCAAGAGAGGGACTCGAACCCTCGACCTCCGGCTTATGAGACCAGCGCTCTAACCAGCTGAGCTACCTTGACACAAAATTGGTTGCGGAATCAGGATTTGAACCTGAGACCTTCGGGTTATGAGCCCGACGAGCTACCTAGCTGCTCTATTCCGCGATTTATAAAAGAACTATTTAACTTTAAAATGGAGCGGGAGACGAGACTCGAACTCGCGACAGTCTGCTTGGAAGGCAGAAGCTCTAGCCAACTGAGCTACTCCCGCATATTTTAAACCTTTATCGTTAAAGGACTGGAATTATAATCGAAATATTATTAAAAAACACTTAATTGTTTCACTATTTCTAATGATGAGCACTATTTTTTAATAATCTTAAAAAAATAAACTCTTGTTTTATATCTCAGATTGAAAAAGTTTTTAGGTCGGCCTCATGAAGGACTCAAGCTTAAGTTCAATCCTCATTTTTACGATGTTTTTAAATTTCTCAGTACCGTTATAGTACCGCAAAAACCATACACTTCGTGAAATGGTTCTTCTTTTTTCATGATTCCGATAATAGGACTCAAAGATAGCCTAAAAATCATCATTTAAAGAGCTTTTTTCTTTTTTGCTACCGTAAATTATACTGTAAAAAATAAAAAGAACAATAACTAAATATTTTTATATATTTATTCAATAGCTATTAAAATATAAATTAAACGATTAACAAGTTATCCAAACAGCTTTTTACTCATAAAAGAAATTTAAAGCCCATAAAATAGACTTCCCCAGTTATCTTAGTTATCCAAGTGAATATTTATCTATAAATTTAACTAATTGGTTAAATTCTGGAACTATCTCTTTTAATTTTAATATTTTATCTTCACAAACTAATAACTCTTCAATTTTTTGATTTAATTCATTTATATCAAAATTAGTAGAACTTGTAACTGTCATAGATTCATTTCATACTTTGTTTTTTGGTCACTGTTCTCAAACGAAGTGTTAACTAAAATACTAATATAAAAAACCAAAAAGCCAAAGTGGTATTTTATTATCAAATCCAATTTCTACATCATCATTAACAACATAGCCATTTTTATTTCCTTTTAATTGAGCTGCATTTTTTGAAGCACCGCCTATTTCAAATACATAGTTATCATTTATTATAAAATCACCTTTATCATGATAATGCACTTGATTATGAAGTCCAAGTTGAGATACAAAAAAACTTTCTCTAATAGAACCTATATCACCATTTCCACAAGCAACAACAAAAAGGTTCGGATTATCTAAAAGAAGTTTATCTGGTTTATTAATAGCTCTCATTCCTTCACCTCCTCTTACAATATTTATCAAACTTCCTGCATCCATTCTTTCTAGATATTTTTGTAAAGTTGGCCAAGAAGTACCAACTGCTGAACTTAGTTTTGAAATATTTAATTCATAAGGTTTTGTACTACAAAGCATGTAAATAATCTTTTTTAATTTATCTAATTTTGAAGGTTCTATATTATAAATACCACATAAATCTGAGTCAATTGTAAGATTAATTACTTCTAAAAGTTTCATAGAATAATCACTTAATGATTCTTGATAAAAAGGATAACAGCCATATTTTAAATAATTATTAAATTGCTCAACTGGTCTTATATGTTTTAAAATTTGAAAAGCTATATCTTCATGATTTTGTAAAATCTCTTCTAGGGAATAACTTTGAAAAGTCTCATTAGTCTGTAACTCACAAAATTCTCTTAAAGATAAAACTCCTAAAGTATGAATAACTGCTCTTCTTGATAAATCAGCAAGAGAGTTTTCTATTTGTAAAGCAGAAGATCCACTAAATAACACTTGTAAATCAAAAACATCATATATTGCTTTTAAATCCTTTGAAAAATGTTCATTTTTATGTATTTCATCTATAATAAAAAGTTTTCCACCTCTTGCATAAAATGCTTCAGCAATATCATACAATGATTCACCACTCATAGCAGGATGATCACAACTAACATAAAGTATTTTTGAGATTGGATAGTCTAAACTTTTTGCATATTGCAAAAGAATAGTACTTTTTCCAGCACCTCTTGCTCCTTTTATTCCTATTAATTTACTATTAAAATCAATTTTTGAATAAAGATATCTTTTATATGTTGGAACTTCTCTTGATAAGATTTGAATTGATATTTTTTGAAGTGTAGCTAAATCCATATTTTTCTCTTATTGTAAAATGTATTTTATAATAATAGCTATTTTGATATAAAATACACTTTACAACCATCTTATATTCTATTCAAACTATTTATAAAATGGTCTTCTCAAGTTATCTTAGTTATCCAAGTGAATATTTATCTATAAATTCAACTGATGATTAAATTCTGGAACTATCTCTTTTAATTTTGCTATTTTATCTTCACAAACTAATAACTCTTCAATTTTTTGATTCAGTTTATTTATATCAAAATTAGTAGAACTTGCAACTGTGATAGATTCATATTTTGTTTTTTGGTCACTATCATTTATCAATAACTCTTCATATAGTTTTTCTCCAGGTCTTAAACCACAGAACTCTATATTTATCTCATTTCTTCCACTTAGTTCAATCATTTTTTTAGCTAAATCAACTATCTTTATAGGTTCACCCATGTCAAGTATAAATATCTCCCCACCTTTTCCAATACTTGCAGCTTGAAGTACAAGTTCACAGGCTTCAGGAATTAACATAAAATATCTTGTAATATCAGGATGTGTTACAGTTATTGGACCACCTGCTTCTATTTGAGCTTTAAACTTTGGAATAACACTTCCACTACTTCCTAATACATTTCCAAATCTAACAGCAACTATTTCTGTATTTTTAGAATCTACATTTTGTGCATATAATTCACAAACTCTTTTTGTAGTTCCCATTACATTTGTTGGTCGAACTGCTTTATCAGTTGATATTAAAACAAATTTTTCAACTTCATATTTGATAGATAAATCTATACAGTTTTTAGTTCCTATTATATTGTTTGAAATTCCTTCTAAAATATTATGTTCAACTAATGGTACATGTTTATAAGCAGCTGCATGAATAACGATTTGAGGTTTATATTTAGCAAATGTTCTTTCCAAGAACTCTGTTTTTCTAACCGTTTGCATAACTGGAATTACATTTTCATCTTTTAATTCTTCCATAATCGAATAAAGATTAAACTCACTATGGTCTAAAAGTATTAATTGTTTTGCACCATAAGCTTTACATTGTCTGCTTATCTCACTTCCTATACTTCCACCAGCACCAGTTATTAGAACTACTTTATCTTTTATAAAATTTTCTATTTGATTTTTATCTAAATCTTTTGGATGCCTTGCAAGTAAATCTTCAACACCTATATCTTTTAACTCTTTTTTATCATTTGAAGAAAGTGTGTTTATTATTTTTATATCTAAAATATTTAAGGCATTTAATTTTTCATAAATAGCTATTAACTCTTTTTGAGAATAATCTTTTGAAATAATAGCTGCTTCAATACTTTTTGTTTTTACAACTTTTTTTAAATCCTCAAAATCATAAACTCTTAAATCAAAAATATATGTATTTTTTAAAATTTTATTTTCATCAATTATTGCAACAGGAGTATAATGAAAATTCTTTTTATCACAAAATAAATTCTTAACAGTAGAATTTGCTCCAATAATCAAAGTATTTTTATATTTTGTACTTCCAGCACTTTCTAAAATAATTCTTTTTGAAAGACGCAATAGTGTAATAAAAACTAAAGAGAGCATAAAATCTATGATTATTATACTTCTAGCAAGTGGTTGCATATTTTCTTTAAAAATCAAAAATATTATAAAAAATATTGTATAAACAATAATATGTGCCAACAATATTTTTTTTACTTCATGTAAAGAAAAAAATCTCCAAGCAGTTCTATAAAGCCTAAAATAAAGAAAAACTAAAATTTTCATCGAAAAAAGTATTATAAAAATTGAGAAAAAATTATCGATAAAATTTGATGGTATTTGAAAATTAAATCTTAAATTATACGCAAAATATAAAGTAAAAAGTGAAATAATAATATCACTTAACAAAAAAAATGATATTCTTTTCAATGGAGATGCTTTTAACACAAAATAATCCTTAGTTAATAAAGTTTTGAATTATAATCAAAAGGTGATGAAATATCATTAAAATTTAATAATTTTTTATCAGCACTAGAGAGAATTACACACTCTTTAGGTATTTTCCAATCAATATTTAGATATTCATCATCATATTTTACTCCTATACTTTGATCTGGTGCAAAATATCTATCTATTTTTATATTTACAATTGCATCTTCACTCAAAACTGAAAAACCGTGTAAAAAACCTCTTGGAATAAATAGCTGTTTTTTATTTTCACTACTTAATTCTATTGAAATATACTTTCCAAAAGTCGGACTTCCAACTCTAAAATCAACTGCAACATCTAAAATCTTTCCTTGTAAAACCGTTACAAGTTTTGATTGGGCAAATTCCAAAGTATTTGTATGTAAGCCTCTAATTACTCCATGTTTACTAAAAGAAATATTATCTTGACAAAAATCTACATTAAAACCTAAAAAGTTTTCAAAAGACTCTTTTTTGAAAGCTTCATATACAAAACCTCTATCATCAAAGTGAATTATTGGTTCACAAACTATAATTTCTGGTATTCCTTGCCTTAAATATTTCATAGTAATACAGCGTTTTTTTCTATTTGATTTTTTAGTAGTATATCTTTTGTGTTATAATTAACTACATCTATTTTTAAATGAAAATCTTTTTTAAAAAGGTTAGTT
The DNA here is from genome assembly GCF_003544915.1 of Arcobacter ellisii. NCBI lineage: Bacteria > Pseudomonadati > Campylobacterota > Epsilonproteobacteria > Campylobacterales > Arcobacteraceae > Arcobacter > Arcobacter ellisii. The sequence goes on from NZ_CP032097.1 coordinate 2,220,695, forward strand.
AAAAATTTTATCTTTTTTTTACGAAACTCTAATGAATCTAAATCTATATCAATGGCTAAATCAATATCTCCACCTTTTTTTGTATCATCTATTCTACTCCCAAAAAGATAAACATTTACATTTCCAAAACTATCGCAAATAGCTTCTTTTATTTTATTTATGATTATTTTTTCTAGTCTCATTTTAAATACTTATTTGCAAATTTCAAAGAATTAAAATAATAACTTTCAAGCTTTTCAAAACTATCTATACAAAACTTTAAATCTATTAACGCCTCTTCTAACTCTTCAGGATAATCATGTTCTAATTCATTTCTAACTTCTCTTAATTCAATCCAACTTTCAAGGCTATCTATAATTTCTTCTTTTTCTATATAATATAAAACTTCACTCATTTTTGAACTGTTAATACCAGCTACATCAAGAAGTAAAGAAAATATTTTAGCTCCTAAAAAATCTTGAATGGAACTAAATCTTTTTAAATAAGCATCTAATATTGCTTTTTCTTCAGGTTTTAAAGTATTGAATATAAATTGGTCATAAATATTTTTATTTACTAAAATTTTATCTATCAAAAGTTTATAATCTTTTAATGCTTCGTAATGTTTTGATAACTTCTCAAATCTTTTTTCTAAAATCTGTTTTGTGTCACTTTCTCTCATAATATACTCACAATAATTGATGATTTTTTGACTTTATTATATCATAGATATAAATTTATTCAAATTTCTTTTTTTTATCCACAAACTTCATACTTAATATTAGTAAAATCATCGATAAAACAAAAGCTACAAAAATATTTGACACAAAATAAACTATTAAAAATAGTATTAAATTTAATCCTATAGAATAATTTGTTACTTTATAATGACTCCATCCAGCTTGAGTAAGTCTTTGATAAGCATGTTTTTTATGGGCTTGTGATAATTTTTCTTTATTTAATTTTCTTCTTATCAAAGTCAGAGTTGCATCAAACCAATAAACTCCAAATAAGATAATCCATACCCAAAAATTTGTTGATTCTTGATTTGCATAATATATGGTAAAAATTGCAATGTTATACCCTAATAGTGTACTTCCAACATCTCCCATAAATATTTTAGCCTTATTCCAATTCCAATATAAAAATCCAATAGTTGCAACAGCTAAAACTAAAAAATGATTTCCACCAAATAAAACAAATCCTGCAAGTGCTAAAAACAGAGCTTCACTTCCTGCATAACCATTTATTCCATCTAAAAAGTTATAAAGATTTACAAACCAAATTATCATAAAAAATGCAAAAATATTTGTCAAAATTAGACTTGAAATATCAAAAATACCAAAAGTCAAAGTTTCAAATCCACCTAAAAAGTATAATCCTAAAACGGCTACAAAAGCTTGGATTATTAACCTTAACTTTGGGCTTAACTCATATATATCATCAAAAAAACTAATTATTGATATAACACTACCACATAATAAAGCAAAAAAAAGATTTTGCTCAATTTGATTTATAAAAAATAAGTAGAACAAACCAATAAACCAAGTTATTGATATTGCTATTCCTCCACCATGAGGTATAGGAATGGTATGGCTACTTCGTTCATTTACGGTAGCTACTAATGATTTTTTTATCATATAATTTTTTATAACGTATGTTAAAAAAAATGAGATTATTAAAAGTATTATATAAATCATTAAAGTATTCCTAATCTCTTATTATTTTATATATTTCTTTTATTATTTTTCGGGGCATTAATCTTATTAGTAATTTAAGTGATAAATTTTTTAACAATTCTATAAAATTTATAAACTTAACGTTATACAAACTTGTCCAAAAATTAAATTCATATATAAGATATTTCCATCCTCTTCTTCTTTCTAATTGATTATACCCTGCTCTCATTTTTACCAAACTTTTTTGAATGTTATATACTTTTGAATTATTCATTACCATTCTTATCCACAAATAATAATCTTCAAATGAATACATTTTTTTATAATTTCCAGCATCAATTACACTCTGTTTTTTAAACATAACAGCTGGATGATTTATAGGATTTCTCATCTTTGAAAATTTTATTATATCTTCATTATATTCAGGAACTTTTCTACTAGAAATTATTTTATTTTCATCATTATCAAATTCATCAATCCAACTACTACACAAATCAATATTATTTTTGTTAAAAATCTCAATTTGTTCTAAGAATCTAGTTGGTAAAGATATATCATCTGTATCCATTCTAGCTACTAATTCATTTGTACATTCTTTTAAACCAACATTTAATGCATCCCCAAGTCCCATATTATTTTCTAAAGGTACAATTTTCATTATTTCATTTAATTTATTTTTCCATTTGAAAATAGCCTGCATCAATTCTTCTGTTAATTTACCATCTAAAACTAATACTATTTCATTTGGTTTTAATATTTGTTCATCCCAAATACTAACCATCGCTCTATTAAAATAATTAGCATTTTCTTTATAATAAATTGACATTAATACTGAAAATTTATTCAAAACTTTATCCTTCTTTCATTTGGTATAAATATTTTTCTTAGATTATTAGGTGTCCAATATTCAGGCGATATTACAATACTATTTTCATTATTTGCTAATGCACTCGCCCACATTGAAAATGTACTTGAAGATAAAATACGATATTTATATTTCCCAATTAAATAAAAATCATCGTATATACTATTTCCTATAAATTCATAATTAATATCCAATTGTTCTAAAACTGTATTGGCATATTTTTTATCATCAGTAACTACTTTAAACTTATTCTTTTTATATTCATCTTTCATTATATTAATTGCATTAATATAATATTCTTTTGGAGAAATTACATTCCAACCAAGTTTTACAAAATCACCACCTCGAATATGAATAATACAACTTTGATCATCTTGTTCATATTTAGTGGGTAAAAAAAAATCTTTTAATATTTCTATTTCTTTATCAAAATCTTCTTGAATTAAACAATCTTGAAAATAACCATCTAAAATCATAAATTGCTTGTTTGGATTTTTTAAAGCCTCTTGAAAATTTTTATCACTAATAAATGGATAAAAAGGTACTTTAAGAGGAAAAATTTTAGGAATTCTAAAATCAACTATTCTATTTCTTATATAATTAATTTGAAGTTTTTTAAAATCAAAAAAATAAACAAGCTCATTTTTATGTTTTGCTTCATATTTTTGAAGTCCAGATAAATCAATAGATATATTATTTACACCTATCTTTTTTGCCAATAATAATGCGGCTGATAATTGGAATATTTGATTTCCTAAGCCACCTGCTAATCTTACTAAAATCAATTTATTTCCCATATCTTAAAAATTTTTTCAATATTTTAACAATAAAAAAACGTATATTGTAAAATAATCCTTTATGCTTTATACTAATAATTTTTTCTTTATCTTGTACAATAATTTTTTTACTAATATTTATGTTATAATGCTGAGGATAGCAAAAACTTGGTGTCAAAATATTAAACTCTTCTTTATGTATCTGTACATAATTATTTATGTGACTTTCATCATGCCAAATAGCCACTATACCTTCTGAAAAATCTTTGTCTATATTATAGTTTAATATTTCAGCCATATTAAGAAATTCATCTTTTGTTCCTCCATTAAATCCACCACATACATAAACACTATCTTCTCTTTTTTCAGTATAAGCTAATGATTTTACATTTGTTTCATAAGTAAATTTTTTAGGCTTTTTATTAAAAAATCCTGGATGTAAAGTTACAAATAAATCCTTATTTGCAAACAACTCACTCTTTGAAACTTTTTCACTAAAAAATAAATTTGCATTACAAAAAATTAAATAATCCATATTATTAAAATTAGCTTTATTTTTCATAAATATTTTATATCTATATAAGGTAGGAAATGGCCAATCCATTTTTTCCTGGAAAATAGGATGTATTCTTTTATCTTTAATATTTAATAATTCTTCATTATCAGTAAATATAAAATAATGTTTTTCATCCTCAATTAAAAAATTTTCTTCACAACTTTTGTAAAAACCATCCCAAAATTTCCAATATTCTCCTGTACATATAAATAATATTCCTATTTTTTTAAGTCTATTCATTATTTTTATCCTCAATTCTTCTTAAATAATATATAACAGTAATCATTAAAGAAATTAGACACCATATAAACATTGTAATGAGATAATTAATAGTTGCTATAAATCCATTTCTTAATATATATGGATAAAATGATACGATTGCTAATATAAAATATATTAATATCAAATGATTTAGATACTTGAGTTCAATTAATACTAATATTAATAAAATTATAAATAAAAATGCAATAAACGAAGTAATAACAGATATTGGAGCTAGAATCAAATCATTAGTTATTGATCCGCCATATCCTATTAATCCTAACTTATTCATACAAATTGCAGCTACATCAGGAAATAGAAAATCCATTTCAGATCGAAATAAAGGAAAAATAAAAGCTCTAAAGAAATGTAAACCATCATATCCACAATTTTCTAAAGGAATATTATTTATAAGTATTGAATTACCTAAAAAAATATTTAAAGGGTCTCCCAAGAATAAAATTATAAAGTCATACAGAGAAAAAAATGAATAATTACTGAACAAACTTCTACTAATACCTATAAAAATAAATAATGTTATGAGAACTAATATATTTTTAAAATTCCATCTAATTAAAATAATCATAAGAAAAAGAATTCTGAATAAACTAATTCTAGCACCTAATGTAATTTCTAATAATGATCCGAAAAATATAATAAAAATATATTTTTTATTACCATAAGCCAATTCTATAACTGAAGATATTAATGCAATGGAAAATACATATGATACATAATTACTATATAACAACCATCCAACATGTTCTAATACTTCATCCCTACCTAAATCGAAATATATAATTTTATAATACAATAATGGTAATCTAGAAATTATAAATACTGTTACTGTTATATTTACAATTATTAAATTAACTTTTCTAAATAATTTATTCTCTTTAAACTCAAATTTAATCTTCTTTATTAAATAAATACATATAAATGTCATCAATAACAATATAATTAAATCTATTATTTGCAAAAAAATATGATTTGTTGAAAATAAATATACATTATAAAAATTATTATCTAAATAATTATTTTCATATACAAAAAATGGAGCAAATAAATATAAAAAAAATAATATCATACTAGCAAGAATATATTTAGAGATTAAACTAGTTTTATAGTATTTTAGAAGCATATTATAATTAAACTATGAAATATTGCAAAATCTATTTTTCCATACATCTTTATGAACAAAAATTGTATTTATATAATTATCAGCATAAATAAAATAATTATTATTTAAGAGTGTCTCTATTAGATTATTTCTTTTTAATTCTTCACCATTTTCAGAATAAGTCATTGTTTCAAGGCAAATTACTTTTGGATATGTATTTGAAAAATCTATTGAATTAAGAATTAAATCTTCTATGCCTTCTACATCTATGGATAAAAAATCAGGGAATTTTGAATCAAAATATCTATCTAAAATTATTTTTATTGGAAGTATTTCTACTTTAGTAATTTTTTTAATTTTTATTCTCGAGTTTTCTTGAAGATATCGTGCTTCTTTTTCAGAAAATGTGCTCATTGTAGGTTCAGACATAATAAAAAAATCTATATTTCCTATAGTATCAGAAATTCCTATATTTAAGTTTATATCTTTTCTTCTTAGAAAATTAAATCTTTTTATTAAGCTAGGATTTGGTTCAATGTTTATCCCTCTTGATCCATTTTTGTAAAATATTGCAGTATTACTTAAATAATAGGGATCATGAGCACCAATATCCATATATGATGGATTCTTTATTTTTAACTGATTAAAAATAAACCTTATTATTAAATCCTCACCTTGTTGAGAAAAACTTTTTTTAGAGAAATACCCACTCAGTGTATACTTAAATCTTCTTAACTTATTCACTAATTCTGACATTCATAACCTTTTCTTAATTTCTTTACGTTAACATAAACTGTGATAGTGTACACTAATGATGATAAAAACATCGTAAAAATCAAACCATTTATTGCAAAAATATTTAAAGCATAATATCCACAAAATACAGTAATTAGAGCTGTAAAAATATTTGGTAAAATTAACTTCTTCATTTTTTTATAAACAAAAATTTCTATACTTAAAAATGCTCCAATATTGGTTATTGCAGAAATAATAAATAAGTATACAATTAACCAAGAATGTTCTAAATATTTTTCACTTGTTAGTAAAATAATAATTTTATCATGAAACATAAATAAAATAAATCCTCCAATAGTAAATAATATAAATAAATTTTTTATATTTTTGTTAGTAGATTTAATAATATATTCATTATTAATTAATTCTTTTTGATAGTAAATTGGAGAAAAATAAGCGCTTAAAATACCAATTAACTGAGTAGGAAAAATTGTAGCTATATTATTTAACATATTAAAATATCCTACCCACTCTAAATCATAAAAATTTTTTATTAACCAAACTGGTGCATTTAAAGTAGTCCAACTAAATACTGTCCAAATTAAAAGAGGAGTTGAAAAAAATATAAATTTTTTATTTAATATGTACAAATTTTTAAATCTTATTAAATTAGTTTTTAAAATAGAATTATTTATAAATAATATGTATAATATATTTATTCCGAGAAAACAATTAATACTGATTAAAATATTCTTTATATCAATATTAAAATATTTATAAAGTAATATAACAGTTAATATTTTAAATATATTTTCATATAATTTTGACATAGTAACTATATTTCTATTTCTTCTAAAATTTTCTATTGTTAACAATAAATTTCTGATAATTGTAAAAAAAGTAAATACTAGTAATTCCCATTTTAATTTATATATTTCTTTGAATAAATCTATCTTTATTATTTCAAATAAAATTAAAATAATTATCATTTGTATTATTGAAATAATTATATATAAGCATATGGAATTAGAATAATATCTTGATAAATTATTTTTGTGATTATTTAAATCTCTTGCAACAGCTTGATCAAAAGAAGAAAAAGGTAAAAGAAGAAAAAATGTACTTGCAGAGATTAAAAGAGAATATATTCCATATTCACTTACACTTAAATGTATACTTAATAGTTTTATAAAAATAAATCCTCCTATTAACACGACTATTTGTCCAATAACAACTATTAAAAATTCTTTAGAAATATTCATTGTATTTTCTTTAAAATAAAACATGGTATCAATAGTTTTAATAGTGATTTATAAAAATTTAAATCAAAAAAGTTTCTATATGAAATATTTTTAAATAAAAAATACTTAATTGCATATAGTTTATTACATTTCCCAAAACTACCAAGCCATCTAATATTCCATTTTCTTAACGCTTCATCAAAAATTGGTTCATTTGAATATTTTGAAATTATTTCGTATTCTGCATTTTGCATTTTTTGCAAATTAGAAGATAGGCTTAATGAATTACCTACTCTATAAAAAGATAAGTGTTTATCTACAAATCCAATTTGATTTTCTTTTGCTATTTTTAACCACATTTGGTAATCTTCAATATAACCTTTTTCATAATCATACTTCATATATATTTCTTTTTTTAAGAGTGTTGTTAAACTGTTTATAAAGAAGTTACCACAAAGTAAATCTTCAAATATGTATCCTTCTTTTCCACCATCTTTAATATTTCCTATTATTTCATCTTCAATATTTATTAAATGCATATTTGAATAAACCATAGAATATTGTGGATTATTTTCTAAATAATCTACTAAAACTTCAATCTTATCATTGACAAATGCATCATCTGAAGCTAACAATGAAATATATTTACCTTTTGCCAAATTTCTTAATTTCTCAATAGTAAATATTAATCCTTTATTTTCTTGTTTATAATACTCAAATTTATATTTCTTTAAAAGAGATTGTATTATTTGATCAGAATTATCAGTTGAACCATCATTTATAACAATTAATTCTATATTTTTATATGTTTGATTCATCACACTTTTAATTGCAAATTCAATATATCTTTCGTGATTGTATAATGGAACTAGAATAGATACTAATGGCTTCATAAATTCTCGATAAATATTATATTTTCATCTTTAATATTATCTATAATATAATTATTTAAATTTTCATCGTATACCCATTTTGATGGACTTATTACAATTTTATTAATATTTTTATTAAGCCAAGAAGATAACCAACTAAATCCACTATTTGCTATAATATTATGTTTACATTGAGTCATTAAATAAAATTCTTCATAATCTTCAAAGTTCTCAATATATCTATGATTAATATCTTCTAGAAAATCAAAAGAATTCTTAACCCATTCTAAATCATCTGAAAAAATTAATATTTGGAAATTACCTATTGTTTCTTCTAGATACTTAATCGCTTTTTTATAATACACTATATCGCAAGTACAGTGTAATTTAGAAGTTTCTTTATTATGCACAAAATCACCTCTTCTTACATGAAGAGATACATAACATATATTTGTATTAATATTTTGTATAAAAGTATTAACTCTAAGAGCATATTCAGATTTTAAAGTAAAATCATTTTGTAAAATATTCTTTATGTTGTTAAAATACTTATAACCTATCCACTCTCCTTCTAAATAAAGATCATTTCCTAAATTATTAAAATAATTTATAGTCATACTACTTTTATTTGAGTAAGTTTTATAACTAATTAAATCTTTCCCTAAAAATCTATTTATTTTATTAGTAATTTTACAAATAATATTTTTAGGTCTTAACCGATCTATTTCTTTTCTTGATGCATTTTCTATATCTAAATTAAAATAACTTAACTTTAATTCTCTACTCGTATCAATTTTTCTTATTGAATCAAACCAAAATAAATCTAATTTTAACTCTGTATCATATTTTAATGACAAACTTTTTGCAACTGCATACTTATGTAATTGACTGGCTAATCCACCCATAATTTTTATAATTATCATACTAAACTTCCAACTTTCTAATTATTTTTGCAGGACAACCACCAGCTATCACATTTTTTGGAATAGATTTTATTACAACAGAACTATTAGCTATTACACTATTATCTCCAATTGTTACACCTTTTAATATTTTTACATTAGAACCAATAAAAACATTTCTTCCAATAACTACTTTTGCTGTTTTTGGAATACCACTGATTCTTCTATCTGGATGCAAATCATGAAAATCACTATCACTAACTTCAAAGTTTAAACCAATAAGTGTATTTTCTCCTATTTCAATCCCCTCTCCTTCACTTGTGATCATGAAATTATTATTAATAGTAACATGATTCTTTATTATAATTTTAGAATTACTTTTTCGAGCATCTATATATCCATAACCATTATAAAAAAAAGGGCTTCTCTTTACACCTAAATTAACATTTTTATCAAATAGTATAGTCCCTTCCCCTAATAATTGAGTTGGTTGATTATATATTGGACTCCCTATTACATTTTTACAATTTGATAAAATTTTATATTTCAAAACTCGTGGATATTGAAATACAATATATCCAAGCAAATTTTTAATTTTTTGTTTTACTTTGAAAATAAATCTATCTATATTCATTTATTACCTGAACAATATTTTTAGTATTTCCAATGCTTTGAATACCAAAAATAGGCAAACTCAAAACTTCATTATGAATTTGTCCACTTATGGGATAGCTTTCTTTATTCCACTCTTTATAAGCATTTTGTTTATGAGGTGGAATTGGATAATGAATTAGTGTTTGAATACTATTATCAAGTAAATATTTTTGTAATTTATCTCTTTTTGTAATTCTTATTACAAACAAATGCCATACATGGTTATTTTGTTCTCTTACTGTTGGTAAAATCAACTTATCATTTTTAATATTTTGTAAATAATAGTTTGCTATTTCTCTTCTTTTTTCCACTTCATTATCAAGGTATTTTAGTTTTACTCTAAGCATAGCAGCTTGTATTTCATCAAGTCTACTATTAATACCTTTATAAAGATTTTCATATTTTTTATGACTTCCATAGTTTCCTAGTGCTTTTATAGCATTGGCAAGTTCTTCATCATTCGTTGTAACTGCTCCACCATCACCTAAAGCACCTAAATTTTTTCCAGGATAAAAACTAAATCCACTAGCATCTCCTAGATTTCCACTTCTTTTATCTTTAAAATATGCACCATGAGACTGAGCTGAATCTTCTATAACTTTTAGATTATATTTTTTAGCAATTTCATTTATTTTATCCATTTCACAAGTTTGACCATAAAGGTGAACTGGCAAAATAGCTTTTGTTTTTGATGTGATTTTTTCCTCTATTTTAGTTGAATCTATTAGATAAGTATTATTATCTGGTTCAACTAAAACAGGAACTAAATTATTCTGAGAAATCGCCAAGATAGAAGCTATATATGTATTTGAAGGCACAATCACTTCATCACCATCTTTCATAACTCCTAATTCTTTATAAGCTCTTAAGATTAAAATAAGTGCATCTAAACCATTTGCAACACCTATAGCATATTTTGTACCACAATATTGTGCGAATTCTTTTTCAAATTCTTTACACTCATTACCTTGTATATACCAACCACTATCAATTACTCTTGTACAAGCTTCAATTAATTCTGTTCTATAGTGAGTATTTATACCTTTTAAATCTAGAAATGGAATCATTATTTATTTTCCTTACATTCATCACAAATTAATTTTTCATTACATTTTTGCCCACATTTACAAACATAGCCTTTAAAAATTGCAGGATTACCATACCAGAGTTCTTGTATTCCAACATCTTTTGTTATTACACTTCCTGCACCAATCATTGCATATTCATTAATTGTTATTCCTCCAACAATTGTGCTATTTGCTCCAATTGAAGCTGATTTTTTTATAGTAGTCTTTAAAAATTCTTTTGGATATTGTTTACTTCGTGGTAAAAAATCATTCGTGAAAGTTACATTTGGACCTATAAATACATTATCTTCTAAAGTAATCCCATCCCAAATTTGTACTCCACTTTTTACAGTTACATTATTTCCTATACTTACATCATTTTCAATTAATACTTGAGCATTTATATTGCAGTTACTACCTATTTTTGCATTTTTTAGAATTACACAAAATTGCCAAATATTTGTATTTTCTCCAATATTTTGTGTTTGTACATCTGCTAATTTATGAATCATTTCTTACTTCTTCTAAAAATTTATCATAATCAATAATATAATCACTAGCATCATAATATTCATTTGCTAAAACCATAAGTACACAATCTGAGCTAAAATCATGCATAGTTCCCCAAATAAGCGCATCTTGAAAAAGACCTAAATTTGGTTTATTTAAATCAAATGTTTCTTTTGTTTTACCATTATCTAAAGTAACTTTACAACTACCATTTACAGCTACTAAAAACTGTTTAGTTTTATAATGTGAATGATTTCCTCTTGGAATACCCTCTTGTGTTCCATAGATATAAAATACTCTTTTTACATCAAAAGGTATTTGTTTATTTGCTTCAAGAGCTACTAGTTGACCCCTATGGTCTCCTAAAACTTTAAATTCCTCTAATCTTGTTATCATTTCTTGATTCCATATTTAATTAAATACCACTCAATAGTCTTAATAATTCCACTATCAAAGTTCTCATCAGCTTTCCATCCAAGCTCATCCTCTAACTTTGTTGCATCTATTGCATATCTTCTATCATGTCCTGCTCTATCTTCTACAAATGTAATTAATTCTTTATATGAAGAATTATCAGCTTTTGGAACTTCTTTATCTAGAATCGTACAGATAGTGTTAACTATTTGAAGATTTGTTCTTTGATTTCTTCCACCGATATTATAAGTTTCACCTTTTTTACCATTATGGTAAACTATATCAATACCTTTACAATGGTCAAGTACATACAACCAATCTCTAATATTTTTCCCATCTCCGTAGATTGGAATATTTTGATTTGAAAGAGCTTTTCTTATAATTGTTGGAATTAATTTCTCATCATGTTGTTTTGGTCCATAATTATTCGAGCAGTTTGTTATTACTGTATTTAATCCATAAGTTTCATTATATGCTCTAATTATCATATCACTTGAAGCTTTAGAAGCTGAATATGGAGAGTTTGGTGCGTATGGAGTATTTTCAGTAAACAAATCATTTGGATTTTCCGAAAGTGTTCCATATACTTCATCAGTTGAGATATGATGAAATCTTGAGTTTTGATATTTTTCTTTATATTCAAATGGTTTATTCATCCAGTATTTATAAGCTACATCAATTAGAGTAAAAGTTCCATTTACATTTGTTTGAACAAATACACCTGGATTTTTAATTGAGTTATCAACATGAGATTCAGCAGCAAAATGAATAACACCCGTTATATCATATTCAGTGAATATAAACTCTACTAATTCTCTATTACAAATATCACCCTTTATAAATTTATATCTTGTATTATTTTCACACTCTTTTAGGTTTTCTAAGTTTCCAGCATATGTTAAAAGGTCAAGATTAATTAAATTATAATTTGGATATTTTTCTAAAAAATAAGGTACAAAGTTTGAACCTATAAATCCAGCTGTTCCCGTTAATAGTATATTTTTATTTGAATTACTAAACATCATCATCTTTCACTAAATCATAAAGGTATTGTCCATAACCATTCTTTGAAAGTGGTTCTGCAATTTTTAAAACTTGTTCTTTAGAAATCCATTTATTGTTATAAGCAATCTCTTCCAAACAAGCCATTTTATAACCTTGTCTATGTTCTATTGTTTGTACAAATTGTCCTGCATCAAGTAAACTATCATGAGTTCCTGTATCAAGCCAAGCGAATCCTCGACCTAAAAGTTCTACTTTTAGTTTTGCTTTTTTAAGATATTCTTGATTTACAGATGTTATTTCAAGTTCACCTCGTTCACTTGGTTTTACATTTTTTGCGATTTCTATCACATCATTATCATAAAAATATAATCCAGTAACTGCAAAATTTGATTTTGCTTTAGTTGGTTTTTCTTCTATACTTATTGCATTTCTATCTTTATCAAATTCAACAACACCAAATCTTTCTGGATCCTTTACTTGATAACCAAAAACTATTGCACCATCTTTTATTGAAGCAGCACTTTTAAGCATAGGAGAAAATCCTTGTCCATAAAAAATATTGTCCCCAAGAATTAAACAAACACTATCTTTCCCAATAAACTCTTCTCCTAAAATAAATGCTTGTGCTAAACCATCAGGATTTGGTTGAATTTTATATTCTAATTTTATTCCCCAATCACTTCCATCTCCTAAAAGTTCTTCAAACTTATTCATATCTTGTGGAGTTGAAATAATAAGTATTTCTTTAATACCTGCTAACATTAAAACAGAAAGAGGATAATAAATCATAGGTTTATCATAGATTGGAAGTAATTGTTTACTTATACTTCTTGTTATAGGATAAAGTCTTGTTCCACTTCCACCTGCTAGAATAATTCCTTTCATTTTTCTGTTTCCTTTAAATACCAGTTATACATAGTTTTTATTCCATCTTCAAGCTCAACTTTATGCTTCCAACCTAAACTATGAAGTTTACTTGGATCTGTTAGTTTTACCATTGTTCCATCTGGTTTTTGTGCATTAAACACAAGTTCACCATTAAATCCTATAATTTTTTGTATTAATTCTGCTAATTCTTTGATAGATATATCTATTCCTGTTCCAATATTTATATGAGTATTTATAATTTCTTTTGTATTATGTGCATATGTATCTGTAAAATTTCTATTCTCTAATAAAAACACACAGGCATCAGCCATATCTTCTGAGTATAAAAACTCTCGTCTTGGTTTCCCTGTTCCCCAAATTTCTACACTATTTTCATTTACACCAAATTTTAAAAGATAAGTTTTTACTTCTTCTAAAGTAGAAAGTTTTAAATCATTTAATACCTCTTGAACTTTACCCTCATTTAAAAGCTTTGCACAATGTATTTTTCTAATAAGTGCAGGTAAAACATGAGATTTTTCTAAATCAAAATTATCATTAGGTCCATATAAATTTGTAGGCATTACAGATATAAAATTTGTACCATATTGAATATTATAACTTTCACACATTTTGATACCAGCTATTTTTGCAATTGCATAAGGTTCATTTGTATATTCAAGTGGAGAAGTTAATAAACAATCTTCACTCATAGGCTGTGGTGCATTTTTTGGATAAATACATGTACTACCTAAAAACAATAGTTTTTTAACTCCATGTACATAACTTTGATGAATAACATTATTTTGAATAGCAAGATTTTCATATATAAAATCTGCTCTGTAAGTATTGTTTGCTATTATCCCACCCACTTTTGCAGCAGCAAGTATCACATATTCTGGTTTTTCTTTTTCAAAAAACTCTTCTACAACTTTTTGATTAGTTAAATCCAGTTCTTTATGTGTTCTGTAAACTAGATTTGTATAACCTTTTAGTTGTAAATTTTTTACTATAGCAGAACCAACTAATCCCCTATGTCCTGCTACATATATTTTACTATTTTTATTCATAATCTTAATTACTCAAAATAACTCATAGTTTTATATCCACCATCTTTTAGGTAAACATCTTTTGTCATAAGTTTTAAATCTGATTTCATCATATCATTTACTAAATCTTGTAGATTGTATTCTCTATTCCATCCAAGTTTTTGTTCAGCTTTTGTTGGATCTCCTAAAAGTAAATCAACTTCTGTTGGTCTAAAGTATCTTGGGTCTACACAAACAACTGTTTGTTCTAATTTAAGGTGAGAAATATCTATATTTGATGCTTTTGCTTTTTCTAAATCTAAAGAATCAACGATACCAACTTCATCAACTCCAACACCTTCAAATCTTAAGTTAATTCCAGCATATGCAAATGAAAACTTTACAAAATCTCTTACTGTTGTTGTTTGTCCAGTTGCAATAACCCAATCTTCAGGTTGTTCAGCTTGTAGAATCATCCACATCATTCTTACATAATCTTTTGCATGACCCCAATCTCTTTTTGCATCAAGGTTACCTAAGTACAGTTTATCTTGTAAACCTAATGCTATTTTTGAAGCTGCACGTGTAATTTTTCTAGTTACAAATGTTTCCCCTCTAACTGGTGATTCATGATTGAAAAGTATCCCATTACACGCAAACATTCCATAAGCTTCTCTATAATTTACTGTTATCCAATAAGCATACATTTTAGCAACTGCATATGGGCTTCTTGGATAAAAGGGAGTTGTTTCTTTTTGAGGAGTTTCTTGTACTTTTCCATATAACTCTGAAGTTGATGCTTGATAGATTTTTGTTTTTTTAGTAAGTCCAAGTAATTTCACAGCTTCAAGAATTCTTAAAGTTCCAGTACCATCTGCATTTGCTACATATTCAGGAGTTTCAAACGATACAGCAACATGGCTCATTGCAGCTAAATTATAGATTTCATCAGGTTGAGTTTCTTGGATTATTCTTGTTAAATTCATACTATCAGTCATATCACCATAGTGTAAGATAAGATTTCTATTTTCTACATGTGGATCTTCATATAAATGGTCAATTCTATCTGTATTAAATAAAGAAGTCCTTCTTTTTATACCATGAACAATATAACCTTTTTTTAGTAAAAATTCAGCAAGATAACTTCCATCTTGTCCAGTTATTCCTGTTATTAGTGCTACTTTTTGTTGTGCCATATTATTCGTTTTCCCCTCTTATTTTAAAATATTCTTTTACATATTTATGAACTACTTTTGAGTTCATTATTTCATACAAGCTTAACCATGTATATTCATTGTGTTGTTCTTTTGGTAAGTCTTGTATATAAGATACATTTATCTCATAGGCAAGATTTACATAGTGTGTAGTTATA
This sequence comes from Arcobacter ellisii, assembly GCF_003544915.1. Classification (NCBI taxonomy): domain Bacteria; kingdom Pseudomonadati; phylum Campylobacterota; class Epsilonproteobacteria; order Campylobacterales; family Arcobacteraceae; genus Arcobacter; species Arcobacter ellisii. The sequence continues at coordinate 2,236,598 of NZ_CP032097.1, forward strand.
TTATCATCTGCAAAACTATCATCATAAAAATGTTCAAAAATTCCAATAAATTTTAGATTGTATTCTTCTATATTTAATCCAATTTCATCTTTTAAAATTCTTTTTTTTGCATCATCTAATTTTTCATTTTTATAAACTCTTCCACCAAGAGTAAATAAAAAATTACATGCTGGTTTATTTACTCTTTTTCCAAGAAGTATTTTATTTTTTTTATTTCTTATCACAAAATCTATAGAGATCAATGGGGTATTTTCAACTATTGTTTTAAAAGTTTCTATATTTAACATATTTTAGTCCCTTTTAAAATCATCATCAATTCTAACAATATCATCTTCACCTGTATATTCACCTACTTGTGCTTCTATAAGAACTACTGGAATTCTCCCTTCATTCTCTAGTCTATGAACTTCTCCCATTTTTATATATGTACTCTCATTTGGTCTTACATATCTTGTTTCATTTCCTACTGTTACAGTAGCTGTTCCACTTACTACTATCCAGTGTTCATTTCTATGAAAATGTTTTTGCAAACTTAATCTTTTCCCTGGTTTTACTTCTATTCTTTTTATTTTATATCCATTAGATTCTTCTAAAACAGTATATGTTCCCCATGGCCTATGACCTGTTAGATGAATATTATGAAGTTGTGAATTTGTTTCTTTTAATTTTTCCACAACTCTTTTTACTTTTTGAGAGCTTCCTTTTTTAGATACTAAAATTGCATCTCCTGTATCTATAATTATTAAATCTTCTACATCTACTGTTGCAATTACTCTTTCATTTCCATATACTAGATTATATTTAGAGTCTATTGATATATGTTTATCATTTTTTGTATTACCATTTTTATCTTTTGGAAGTTCTTCAAATAAAGCATCAAAGCTTCCAACATCTGACCAATTTATATTAGAAGGAATAACTTTTACAATATCAGATTTTTCCATAACAGCGTAATCAATACTATCTTCAGGTATTGACATCATATCATCATGTTTTATTCTAATTATTTCATCTTTAGAAGCATTATCAAAAGCGTTTTTAGATTGATTATAAATTTCAACAGAGTATTTTTCTAATTCATCTAAGAACACACCTGCTTTAAACATAAACATTCCACTATTCCAGTAATAATTTCCTGCTTTTAGATATGAAGTTGCTGTTTCAAAGTTTGGTTTCTCATGGAAAGCTTTTACATCAAATTCATTTACACTTTCTATATATCCAAATCCTGTTTCAGCAAAAGTTGGTTTTATTCCAAAGGTTACAAGTTTATTATCACTTGCTAATTCTTTTGCTTTTTTTAATACTTTTTCATACTCTTTTTCATCTTTAATTAGATGATCACTTGGAGTTACAATAACTATTTCATCATATTCTAAAGCCATACAAGCTAAAGCAATAGCAGGAGCTGTATTTCTTCCTATTGGTTCAAGAAGATATTTATTATTCTTTTTTCCTAATTCTTCTAGTTGATCTAAAGCCAGGAAATATTGTTCAGCATTTGAAACTATAAATTGAGATTTACATAATTTACTATTTCTTTCAACAGTTAACTGAAATAAAGATTTATTTAAAAAAAGTTTAACAAATTGTTTTGGAAGTAAAGTTCTACTTATTGGCCACAGTCTTGTGCCACTTCCTCCGCATAGGATTATATTTGTCATTTATTTTCCCCTTTGTACCCATCTGGATTATTACTCTGCCATTTCCAACTATCAAAACACATATCATCAATACTTTTTTTTGCTTTCCAACCTAAAATCTCTTTTGCAAAACTTGGATCAGAATAACATGTTGCTATATCTCCAGCTCTTCTATTAACTATTTTATATGAAATCTTTTTATTGCTTGCTTTTTCAAAAGCTTTTACCATGTCAAGAACACTACAACCAATACCTGTTCCTAAATTTACAATTAAAGGTTTCATTTCAATATTTGAGTTTAGATAATCAATAGCTTTTACATGTCCATGGGCTAAGTCAACTACATGTATATAATCTCTTACTCCTGTTCCATCATGAGTATCGTAGTCTGTTCCAAAAACACTTAAAAATTCTCTTTTCCCAACCGCTACTTGAGAAACAAATGGCATCAAATTATTTGGTATTCCATTTGGGTCTTCACCGATCATTCCACTTTCATGTGCACCAACTGGATTAAAATATCTAAGAATAGCAATTTTAAAAGAGTTATCTGATATATATAAATCTTCTAAAATTCGCTCTATCATATATTTACTTGTTCCATATGGATTTGTTGTTCCACCAACGGGAAAATTTTCTTTTATAGGATTTGATTTTGGATTTCCATATACAGTTGCAGAACTTGAAAAAACTATTTTTTTGCAATCAAATTCTTTCATAACTTCAAGAAGTCTAAGAGTTCCAACTACATTGTTATCATAATATTCAAGTGGTTTTTCTACTGATTCTCCAACAGCTTTTAATCCAGCAAAATGTATAACAGAATCAATTTCATATTTTTTAAAAACTTTTTTTAATGCCTCTTTATCTCTAATATCACCCTCTTCAAAAGATATATATTTATTTATGATTGCTTCTACTCTTTTAATACTTTCTTTTGAAGAATTTGATAAATTATCATACACTACAAAATCATAACCTGCTTCACTTAAAGCAACAAGAGTATGAGAACCTATATATCCAGCTCCACCCGTGATTAGTATAGCCATTTATTTAGTATCTTCTTTTCTAATAGAGTTTATAAATTGCATAAAAAATACTATAAAAATAGATAATATAAATCCAGTTACAAATGATACTGCTACAATAAGTGATTTTTTAGGTTTATTTATTGGATTATTATCTATTTTGACATCTCCAATTTGTTTAGTCATTATTACATTTTCATAAAATTTTGCTTTTTCTTTATGTCTGTTGATCACAAACTCTACTGCTTTTTCTAAATTGTTTTTTATCTCTTCTTTATTTTGATTATTTGAACTAATTTCAAGTAATTTCTGAGTTTGTTTTGGAATCTTTGTTTCAACATTTAATTCTAATTTTAAAATTTCTGATAAATCAATAGGATTGTCTAAAGAAGTTGGTTCAAAATTCTGACTATGAATTTGCCCTATTTCTATATAAGTTTTACCTTGGTATACAGGAATTGGATTTTTAAAAGAAACATACATTATGCTAATAATAGTAACAATACTTGTAAATAATAAAATAAAAATCTTTTTTTCCCAGATTGTTTTAAACAATTCTCTTAAATCTATTTCATCTTCTATTATTTGTTCTTTATTCTGCAATGTCTTTCCCTGATTAAAATTTTAGTTGGATATTATATCAAATCAAATTACTCTTTTTTGACTCTTTTTTAATAAAAAAAGTAATTCAGATCTAAATCTCAATTAAATCTTATTTTTTGTGTAATTTTGTAACTATCATAATTTATATCTATCATTATATTCAAATAATGCTGATAATATGGTTATTTATTTTATTTGAGTTGCGTTTATAAAAATAAAATTACAGATAAACAAACAACTATAATTACAATAAAGATCCAATCTAATAAATCAAATTCCATTTTCATAGATTTTATTCATCCTAAATTAAATTTTACAACATAATACAAGACAAAAGACTCATAAAAGATTCTTTTTTTATTCTTAACAATAAAATTAATAAAAATTTTATCTGCGAAAAAACTTATTTATGAGTCATTTTATAGTTATAATCTAGTTTTAAAAGAAAGGAAAATTTATGGCTCAAGAAAAAAGAAGAATTGTATATGTTGATGCAGGACAAAACGAAAATAAAGAGTTTCAAATAGCACTATTTGATCCAGATATAAATTTAACTTCAATTGTTAAACTTATAAATATTGATAATAATCATATAGCTGAAAAATATGCTGTAATAAATGCAATTACATATATCAAATCAAAAGCTCTAAAAAAAACAATTATTTTATGTGATAATGAACAAGCTGTAAGAGATGGTCATATTGTAAACTTATGTGAAAAACATAAAATTAAACTATCTTGGATCCCAAGAGAAATAAATATTATTGCAGATAAAGTTGCAAAACTTACACCAACAAAAAAAGATGACACATTTTATACGATTGATTTTATTTATGATTTAATATTTCCAAAAAAAATTGAAGAAACTCAACCTAAAAAAGTTGAAACTGAAACTGTAAAAAATAATAAAACTCCACAAAAACCAACAAAAGCATAGTCTTTTTCATAAGAAAAAGACTATATAAAAGTTCTAAAAATAGAATCTCACAAAAACGAGAATATAAAAAATCATCTCAATTTTTCATTTCGCTTTTTCCTATATTCACTTTTTTTCTCAATTTCACTAGAATAAACAACACTGTTTTCATAAATCTCTTCACAAACCCAAATCGCTTCTTTAGTACTCAAATTTAATTCCTTTTGTAAAAAATCTATTACATTTTTTGGTTTTTGTTTATTTTTTAAGTTATCTATTTTATTATCATCTGTTATTGTAAAATTAGAAATATCAAGTTTAAAATTCTTTTTTGCATATTCAAGGATTAAATTTGCATCAAGTTTTTCTTTTAGTTCTTGTAAATTTATTTTAGAATTAAGTTCTTCATTTTGTAATTTTACTTTTTCTTGTTGAGTTGGTGATTTTGCTCTTAAAATTTCTATATCAGTATTTTTAATTTGTTCTTTTTTATTTTTTAAAATTAAAGCAGCAATTTGTCTATTTGCTTCATTTATAAAATTCTCATTTCCTGTTGGTTCTATATTTTCTAATTTCCAATTTTTTGCAAGGGCTATTTCAATCATAATTCTTACTTCTTCTTGTAGGTTATTTGAATTAGAGTTAGAGATAATTTGATTTTCTAAATCAATAATTTTGATATTTTTTGAGAAGTTGTTAATGATTATTTGATTATCTACTTTTTTTATATAATACCCTTGTAATTTGTCTTTAATTAGATAATCATAGTGTTCATAAAAAAGTTTTTGTTGATATGATTGGTAAGTAAGGGAGTTTATATTTTTTTTAATATTTTGATTTTCTAAGTGATGGATATTTTTTAATAGTTCTTTTGATTTATTTGATTTTCTTTTATAGATATTTTCAATTCTAGTTTCATAATAGCTTAGTAAAATATCTTCAAGTTCTTTTTTTGATTTATGTCTTGGAAAGGTTCTATTTTTATCATTTTTTAAAATAAATCTTGAAAAATCTTTTCCATTTAGATTCAAAGAGTTTGATTTTTTATTTCTTTCTTGTAAATTTAATATTTTTATATATTTATAGGTTTTACTTCCAGCTATTTTAAAATCTCTGTTTTCTTCTAATTTTAAATCATTTTGTAAAAAGTATAATAGTTCATTTGAAGTTTTTATATCTTTTAAAAGTTCTATCCAATTAGCTCTTGTAATTGCTATTTTACTTTTTATTTTATCTTCTAAATTATTTTCATCTTCAATCTTTTCATTAGTATCAGTTTCATCTTTTCTAGGAATTTCAAAGCCATATTTTTTACAAACATAACTTTGTAAAACATCATCTAAAAAAGAGTTATTAAAAAATGGTGTTTTTAATTGAGTATCATCAAGTGGATTATATTTTGCAATAGCAATATGAATATGAGGGAATCTTTGTCTGTTTTTTTCATTTATTTGAATTTTTGGAAGATGGGCTTCACTGTAAGCTATTACTTCATTTTTTAAATCATATCCACTTGTGTGATGTTTAATATATATAAGAACTAACTCTTTAAAAAGTTCATCTCTAATTTTTTCATCTTCTATTTCATTTAATTTATCCATTTCCTCTTGTGAGAATGATAGGGTTATGTGAATATAATTACTTTCATAGTTTTTATATTTATTTAGATATTTTTCTGTTTGTTTAAAAATTTGAAGATTTCCATATAGTGTAATGGTTCTATCTTTTTGATCTCTTGTATAAATACTATCTTTTCTAGTACCTGTTATTAAATAATCTGCAAATCCTTCTTTAGCTCTTGAAATTCTTACTATCATTTAAAACTCTTTATCTAAAATTGAATCTAATTGATTTTCAATAATGATAAGTTTATTAATTAGATTTTTATAGTTATAAGAATCAAGTTTTTCCATTTGGATTGAATAATTTAAACTATGAGCTAATTGATTAATGTTTGTACCAATTTTATTTATATTCCAGATCAACTCTTTTAAATCTTTTTTATTATTTGTTTTTACATTGATATTTGAAGATTCAATATATTTAATTAAAAACTGAGTACTATTCATATTAAGAGCTTTTGCTTTGGAATTAAGTAATTGTTTTTGTTGTTGTGATAATCTAAATTTAAACATTTTATTTTGCATTAAAATCCTTTTATACAAATATTTATTTCATTTAATACATTCACAATTTTTTAATTTTAAAAGTAAAAGATAAATTTAGTTTTTTTGTTATAATTTTTTAAAAAGGATTATTTTATGGAAAAAATTGATCTAAATAGAATGGTAGAACTTTTAAATAATTTTACTTTAGATAGTGACAATAACACTAATAGTAAAAATGAAAGTGAAATTGAAAATAAGATTGAAAGTGAAAACTTTAATTATCAGACAATAAAATGTGATAATATGACACTTATTGTTCCTGATGAAATTTTAAATAATCTTTATTCACAAATGGATCCAAAAGCTTTAGAGAAAAAATTAGAAGAGTTAAATTGTTAAAAATTTAATTTTTTAAAGTATAAACTAAAACATCCCAAAATAGATGCAATACTATTTGAAACTGATTGTTTTTAAATTAAAAAAACAATCAAGAGATGTTTTATACCTGCATTTTAGCAAAAAGTTTTTTAGATTTTACAATTGTTTTTTTTTAATTTAGAGCTATATTTTTGGATTAAAATATTAAATTAGATTTGATTTGGGATTTTTAAGGGAAGATTCCCTTAAAGAACGATGTCATGTGGGAAAACGTAGTGTACCCACAATGGCTGTCGTTCCTATTTTGGTTTTCTTTAAAAGCATAGATTTTACTTTATTTGAATATTTTGGAAAAACTTTTCACCTTTTTTGAATAATTTGGAATGTTTTTCACTTTTATTTGAATTAATTTTACTTATTTGTAATAACCATAACAAAAGGATGCCCTTCTTTTATATCCCAAATTCTAACATGAACATCAGGAATTATATATTCAATTTTTATATTACCTAAAACATCACCTTCTTTAAATATTTGTCCTTTATAGATAAAAGTTTTATCTATAAATTGAAATTCATCAAATTTACTTTCAAACTCTTCCATATTTTCAAATCTGATTGAATTATTTAAAGTTTGAGCTTTTTGTACAGGAATATTTGTTTGTGTAATAGTTTTAGATTCTTTTACAATTGGTGGAGTTAAACCTAAATAAAAAATTGAACAACTAATCCAACCTATAAAAAAAGATATAACACCAGATAAAATTAATTTAACAAGGTTATTTTTAGTTTTATTAGAGTTATATATTTGCATTTCATTTTTAATTAAATCTAATTCAAAAAGTAATCCACTCTCATGTGGATTACCTTTTAAAAGTTTAATTGTATTAACTAAGTCCTTACTTATAATATCTAGTTGATCTTGTGTCATTTTTTTACTTTAATTTATTAATAATTTTTTCAATACCAGGAAGAATATAATTCTTTTGCAAAAGTAAAGCACTTTTAACAATATTTCTTTTTTTAATTAGTTGCATTAATTCATCATCTTGTTCATTTGTAATTTCATCAATCTTTTGATTAATTGCATCAAGATTAGTATCACATAACTCTTTAATTGTAATTGCATTTCTTCTTGCATATTTTATAGGAAGTGAATCTTTAATTGCAAAGTAGTTAGATTCATTAGTTAGATCAACTTTATATTTTTTTTGAATAATTTTTGCATTATCAAAAAATTGATCAAATTGATTCTGAACACTTGAATATTCATACTCATTAAATCTATTAAAAACAAATATTACTTTATTTTCCAAGTCAACATGATCTTTGATAGACTCTAAAAAATCCATAGCAACGTTGAAATCATCACTTCCATCCATGCAAGGAATTAAAAATAAGTCTACAAATTGGTATAAATCATTAGTTACCATAGATTTATGAAAAGTTGATAGCTTATTGGCACCAACATCAATAATGATATTTTTATCAGATTTTCTTAAAATTCTTTCAAATTTAAAAAACTCATCATCAAGTTCTGTTAAAAAATCCATCTGTATTGATTCATAATAATTTTTTGAATTAATTCTTTTATCACTTTGATTGATTGTATCCATCTCAATTAACATAGAATTATGTAAATATGATGCAGTTGTTGAAGCTAGAGTTGTTTTCCCACTTCCGCCTTTAAAATTTAAAGCAAGTATATTTTTTGCCATTTTATTCATCCTTTTTACTTTATTTTTATAATTATTTGAAATCTGATTTATCAGCTCTTTTTAGCTCACCATCATCTTTCAACTCTTTAACCTGTGCCAATTGAACTTGACTATTTGAAATATCATTTCTTACTTCACTTTTATCTATTTGATTTTTTGAAGTAATATCTTCTTTTTTAGTATTGATTTTTGAAATCTTTATTTCATTACTTTCAATATTTTTTACATACCACTTATAAAAATTGCTGTATTTTACTTTTGTTTCAAAGACAGAATTTATAAGCTCCAATATTTCTACTTTTGTGAGAAAATCATCTAAATAAACTAACTCATTTCTAATGAGCTTTAAAAATTTAGTTGATTTTTTTATCTCTTTTAATTCTTTACCAAAAAGAGTTTCTAACTCTTTTTTACGTTTAAAAAGTAATTCTTCCATTTATACCATCCTACTTCTCCTGGAATTTTTTTAAAGATTTTTTAATCTCATATAGGTATTCACAAAAATTCAAAAAAAGTAAAAATTAGTGAAATTGTGAATAGAGTAAATACAAATTAAAAAAAGGATGGAAAATGGAAAACCTAGACTGGAAAAAAGCAAGTGATAAATTAGAAGAAACAATAAAGCAATTTGATTATTTTATTTTTGATATGAAATCGTCACATTTTAAAATGAAAATTGAAATGTTAAAAAACATTTATTTATTTCAAAGAAATGAATACGAATATATAAAAAGAATAAATGAACTTGAAGAAAAGTTAAATGACAAGAAATTTGAATATCCACCTATTTTAGGATATCCACCTATTATTGATGCGGAGGTGGAATAATGAAAAAATATGACGCTATTATATTATGTTATGGATCAATTGCTCTAAAACAAAAAATAGAAATAAAAATAAAACAAACAGTCTATACAAGCTGGATGATTGAAGGCATAGGTACAAAAAAAGAGCTTATAAAGATATATACTAAAAAACAAATAATAGCTATATACAATAGTGGAATATAATACTATAAAGAGAGAATTTAGGCTAAAAAGGTGTATTTCCAAATAGTCATAGCCTGTTAAAATTGCTGTTTATAGGTAAAAAAATGTAGAAAAAAAATAAACAATGCCATTGTGGAATGGGAGATTAACTCTTTCACAACTGGCGATATTTTCAAATAGAGATTAGATAATTATTTAAAGTTGTAGCAAATGGATATTTGTTACTTTAGGTGACTTGATACAGAATTTCTAACACTTCTTTTTTATAAGCATAAAATATAATCTTATCCCTACAATTTCAACAAATACTTACTTATCAAATATAAAAATTATCTATACTTACAAAAAAAGATGAAATATAAAATAATTTAGAAATTTCACACAATATTTCTAGTTTTTCACTTTTATATTCCTATTTTGGGGAAATTTAAAATTACAATTCTAATTTTTATTTTTCTATTTAATCTACAATATTTTATATATTTTAGATAATTAATCTATTTTTAAATAGTAGTTTATTAAAAACTATTGACTTAAAAATAGAAAACTGATATTATTCTCTTATAAATTTACATTAGGAGATTAAATATGGAAATTTTAAAATTATTGGAAAATTTAGAAAATCATTCACTTGAAACTATTTATGTTTTGAAAGCATGGAAAAAATTATCAGATGAGAAAAAAATAGATAAAAAATATTCTTTCGAAAATTTTTATAATCAAGAGATCAATGTAGAAAATTTATTAAATATATTTAATAACTTATCAAAAACAGTTAAACTTTTTAATATTTATAAATTTAATCCAGAAATTTACAATAAAAAAGATTTAATTGAAATGTTAAATATAGTTAAAAAAGAAACTCTTCCAAATGTAAATGAGATTTTTTATAATTCAAAAACTGACGGATCTTATGTATCGGACCAAATTGCCGAACTTGGAATAAAATTACTTGATAATAATTTTGAAGAATTATATGTACCTTTTACACATAGCTTTTCATATGCAAATTTTACAAATAAAAAGATTTATGCTGATTTTTATATGACTAAAGCAGCAATTATTGCTGAACTTATAAATATACTTGAAAATAAAGATATTGAGTTTCATATGACAAATGCTTTAAAAGAACCAACATTTATAGATAAAAATGCTTCACATCTTTTAAGAAAATTCGATTGTGTATTATCATTTCCTCCAATTAGAGTTATTGAAGAACTTGATATTTCAAAAGATATTTTTGATAGATTTCATTTTCCAAAGAGTAAAGTTTTAGATATTGCTCACTTTGAACATGTTATTGCACAAACAAAAAATAAAGCATTAATTTCATTACCTGTTGGATTTACGTATCGAAGTAACAATGAAGAAAACTTTAGAAAAAAATTAATTGAAGAGAATCTATTAGAAACAATTATTATTTTACCTAGAAATATATTATTAGGTACACAAACTGAAATGACATTTTTTATAATCAATAAGAATAAACTTGATAATAAAATATATTTTCTTAATCTAAATAATGACTCATTTTTGATTAAAAGTGGTAAAAAAACTATATTTAAAGATATAAATGAAATTTGTGATGTTTACAATAATAGAAAAGAGATATCAAACATTTCAACTATTGTAGAAAAAGAACAAATAATTAATAATAATTACTCATTAGCAATTGATAGATATATACAAGATCCTATTTTTGAAAATATTCAAAATAAATTAGAAGGATTTGAGCTAATTGCTTTAGAAAAAATTGCCGATGTTAGAAGATCTCAATTATTAAAAGATGAGGAAAAAGGAATAAATGTTTATGAGATTTCACCTTCAGATTTTATTTCTAGTAATTTTACTTTGGAATGTGGAAAAATTAAAAAAATTGATAAAAATATCAAAAAACTTGAATTATATAAATTAGAACCTTACGATGTTTTACTGAGCACCAAAGGGACTATAGGTGGAGTTGCTATTATAGGAGAAATTAAAGAACCAATGGTAGCTTCTCAAGCTATACAAGTAATTAGAATAAAAGATACAAATAATAAAAAGAATAAAGCAATTACATTATATATGTTTTTAAAATCTGATTTAGGACAATCAATTTTATCTTCATTAGTTTTTGGAACAGTAATGCCACAAATTTCTACTGATGAAATAAAACAATTGAATATTCCTATTTTATCAAAAGAACAAGAATTTAAATTAATAGAAAATTTTGAATTAGAAAACAGGCTAAATGAAGAGATTAATGAAATAAATAAAAAAATCAAACTAATTCATAGAAATTTTTTAAATTAGTTTATACAACTAACTTAAAAACAAGGAGGTTATTAAAATATAAATATGATGGTTTTAATGATATAGGTGATTCTTCCTTATAATTGACCCTAGGAAAGTTATATAAAGAAGAATTTAATCAAAATAAATTTAAAGGAGCAATTATGCTATTTAAAATTACTTTACTTGGTAAAAATTATAACCAAAATAAAAATAAAAATCAATTTTCATTTCTATTTAATTCATTCACTAGAAATGATTGGATAGAAGAATTAACAAATGTTGATTCAAATTTATACTTCTTGATTAAAGAAGAAGTTGAAGAGTTTTTTTACAATACAGGTGGTTATTTAACTTATTTAGATTTTGAATCATGTTATCAATTAGCTGTTGAGGCTACAATAAAACAAGTTAAAAAAAGTATCAGAAAAAATAAAAAATGTTTTTTTGAAATAGAAAATAATGATAATTCATTGATTTACAAGAAGATAAAAGAGAGATTGCTCTCAAATATCAGAAATCTATTTGATAAAAAAAGAAAAATTAACGTTCTAAATATTGATTTATTGATAATGGATAATATTTATGAAAGTTATGAAGTAGATACTACTCTATGGGATTTAAGAAAATTAGTTAATACAAATCCTCAAATAATAATTGACAATATAATCAAACTAGCAAATAGTTTTGAAATTACATTAAGTGAGATTGATGAACTTGGTGAAAAATTAAATATGGATTTTTCTGCTATCCCTGAATTAAATTTATCTTTAGAATTCAGAAATTTAAAAAAAGCAGCTAATAGTCAGTTATATCTACATTTCAATGAAGAATTAATGGTGGCATAATGAGTATAGCAATTAATATCGAGAAAGCTGTATTAAGCTCAATTTTATTCAATCCCGAAGAGTTTGAGAAAATAAATGAGATTCTAAAAGCAGATGATTTTTTTTCGTCTGCTCATCAAAAGATTTTTGAAGTAATGCAAAAACTTTATGATGAAGAAATGCCTATTGTTGAAGATTTTATTTCAAAAAGATTGAATAATTCAAAATTAAATGATGTGTTAATTGATATTTTATCTGCTAATCCTATAACAAATTCTATTGCTTACGCAAAAGAAATAAAAAAAGATAGTTTAACAAGACAAATACAACATTTAAGTTCTAAATTACAACATCAATTTGATATTAAAATCATTGATAAAATTTCAGAATTGAAAAATGAACTAGAAAATTTAAAATTTATTAAAGAATTAAAAAACATAGATGAAATAAGTTCTTTATTTCAAAAATATGATTTAAATTATTTAGAAGTTGAGAATGTTAAATTTGAGTATTTAATTGATAATTTACTTGTAAAAAATGAAATTACTATGATAGTGGCACGTCCTGCAATTGGAAAAAGTTTAACAACGTTTGCTTTTGTTAATATGATTCTTTTAAATAGTAAAGTTTCCAAAATAATATATCTTGATGGAGATAATGGGCTTACTACTATAAAAGAGAGAAAAGTTCATATTGTAAAAGAAAATCATGGTGATAAACTTATTTATTTACAAGGATTAAAAGCTTCAGAATTTAATATAGTGATTAAAAATTTATTAAAATCAAATTTAGATGATATATTAATAGTTTTTGATTCAATTAAAAATTTCATGCAAGGTGGAGATAGAGACAAAAACAGAGATGTTTCTAAGGTTATGGAAATTTTAAAAACACTTAGAAACAATGGTGCGACTGTTATTTTTCTACACCATTCTAATAAACCATCAAAAGATATTGATGAATTGATGTATGCGGGATCTAGTGCTTGGGAAGAAGATTCCACAAATGCTTTTATTCTAAAGAATAATAAAGATAAAAAAGCATTTATCTTTATACCAATAAAAATGAGATCTGGAGATTTAAAAGAGATGGCATTTACATATTGTGAATATTCACATACTCTAAATCAAATTGATTTAGATATAGCAAAAGAGACAAATGAAGAACTAGAAATAAGAAATGAAATCATTGATTTTATTTCAAATTCAAAAGAAGAGCCTAATTATAGTGAAATTCTAAATCACTTGATGAATAATGGATATCCAAAAATGAAAAGTACTGATGTACTAAAAAATGGTAAAGACAAATTTTGGGAATCAAAAAAATTGAAGCAATTTAATAAAACTATATTTTTATTAATAGATCAAAATAAAGATTTCAATAAACCAATCAAAATTGTTTTTGAAAATGAAGTACGTAAAGTAAGTTAGATAACTTAGACAACTGGGGAAGTCCATTTTATGGGCTTTACTAGAGAACAATTTTTTTGGTGTTGTTTGGACAACCTGGACAACTAACATTTAATAATTTTTTTAAAGGAAATAATATGCAAAATCCAACTAGTAATGATAGATTAATAAGATTAGATGAAGTGTTAAAAGAAATAGGGATAAAAAAAACAAATTTTTACGAAACAATTAAAGAACTAAAAAAAGGAGCCGAAAGGGAACAAAATGAAGCTAAAAAACAAGAAATTCTAACTCTATATGTCCTCGTAAAACAAAAAAAATTCGGAAGAACATCGATCTGGTCATATAATCAAATTCAACAATTCATTTCCCATATAAAAACTGGATATGCTCAAAAAATTTTAGATTATATTAAATATAAAAATGTAGCTTGATTATTTTCAAGAATAAATATACGATAATGTATATTTATTCTTATTGACTTAAGCTTACACTAAATTATTCAACCAATCTGCCCACCATTGCATAAGTTTTCTTTTTTCTTCTATATATTTATATTTTGATTCTCTATTATAAGCTGCTTTTACCCTGTTTGGCTCTGAATGAGCGAGACAAGATTCTATGATATCACTATGTAAATGATGTTTAGCTACATTTTCATATGCATTTGTTGAAAACATAGCTCTAAATCCATGATTTGTATGTTTGTTCTTATATCCCATTTTATGAAGAGCATCATTTATTGTATTTCCACTAATACTTTTGGTATTTGTTGTAGGAGATGGAAAAACAAATTTTGAGGATTTAAATTTTTCGATTTCTTTTAATAATTCAAAAGCTTGATTAGATAAAGGTAAAACAAAATCTATAGACATTTTCATTTTATCTTTTGAAATTTCGATTGTTTTTGATTCAAAATTAATTTCACTCCATTCTAAAGAAGTAAGATTAAATGGTCTTAAAGCAAGATAAGGAGCGAGTTTTAAAGCATATATAGTGCATATGTCACTTTTAAATTCATCACTATAACTATTTATATCTTCAAGCAACTTTTTTATATCTTCTTTTTTTGTAAGAGCAGGAAGATTTTTTGTTTTGCGCTTTTTTAGTGAGTTTTGCTTATCAATGTCAGATATTATATTTCGTTCTACATATTCATTTGTAATTGCATACTTATAGATTCTTTGAATATTATTTAAAAGTCTTGATGCATATTCTATTGCATCACGATTCTCCATACTTTCAACTAAAGCTAAAATATCTTTTCTATTAATATCTTTAATATCCCTCTGACCTATAAAAGGATAGGCGTTTTTTTCTAAATTTCCTCTTATTTTTTCATAATTTGATTTACTCCAACTATCTTTCATTAAAGCTAACCATTTTTCACTTATTTGTTTAAAATTTACAGTAACTTCAAAATTTGATGATTTTGAGTCAATTGGATTTATTCCTCTTTCAATATTTTTTCTTGCCTTTTCTCTCTTTTGTCTTGCTTCTTTTAAACTGACTTCATCATAAATTCCAAAACTCATACTCTTTCTTTTACCTAAAAAAGTAAAATCAAATCTCCACATTTTTGTTCTACAGGATTTTATGACTATATACAATCCTCGACCATCACTTAATTTATAATCCTTTTCTTTATATTTAGCTGTTCTAATTTTTACATCACTGAGAGGCATAGAAATTTTTGGCATTTTATAATTACTCACAATTAATTTTTTATTATTTTATTGTTTTTTCACTTAGTTTAAATAGATTTTAAAATAAAACTGAAGTGATTTTTCTTCTATTATTTACAATTTTACCTATTAACTGTTAATTCAATTTTTTTCTCTTTTTTTAATGCTTTTATTTTGTATAATAAAAAAATGTCAAAAATTTAGCTGTAACTGTCAACAAAAAAATCTATTTATTTATTCCTAATCTTTTCATTCTATCTTTATAGCTTTCTATATAAAACTCTTTTGCTTCTTGGCTTAAAAATGATTTATTGATTAGTTCTTCAACTTTTGGATAAGAATCTTCTATAAATCTCATAATTTTATTAAATCTAATTTCTGGTAAATCTATATATTTTGCAAAGGTTTTAAAATCATCATATGTGTAATATCCATATTTTTCATAAGTAGGTGTATAATCATCCAATAAATCTAGTGCCATGTCACCATATTTTTCATTTACATGAAATCTTGTATTTAGTAAATCATAATTTGGAGTTAGAAAATATTCATTTGAATTTGGTTTACTATATAGTGAGAAGTTTTTTAGATGAGCATCACCATTACAAATTAGATAATTTAAAATTATTCTTTTAAAAAAGTCTTCAATTGAAACCATACTTGTTGCAATATATTTTTTTATCATTCTTGCACAATCAAGATAACTACAAGCATCATATTTATAATTCTCACCATGGGTAAAAGCAGATACTTCTAAAACTCCTGCAAAATCTTCTTGATCATATTTTATTCCTGTTTCATCATAATCAAATCTTTTAGTAATATATGCAAGTTCTTTATCACTAAACTGAATTAATCCACAAGTTGCTGTTGGAATATTAAAAATATTTTTTGAAATAAGCATAGAGATATGTTCATTTGCAACAATATCTTTTTCATTTTGGATATGTCCATCTCCACTTGTTATTGGTTTTAAAATATATTTTCCATTAGTTACAGTTGGAACTAAATCTTTTTTTTCAAAAATTAAGGAGATTTTATCTTGAACTCCAGAAATTGACATTCTAGAAGATAATTCAGCTCTTTTTTTAGTAAATTCAACCCTATCAAAATTTAGTGGATTTGGAGTAATTCCATCAAAAAGTTCTTTTATACATTTAGAACAATAGTTATTAGTTAATTTTTTATTAGTTGCTAAACAACCTAAACAAGTATCATTTTGCATATTTATATCTCATCTTTTTCTATTGTAATTGAACCAATAGTATTCTCTTTTGTAGTAAGAATTAATCTTGAAAAATCATCATTTTTATCAATCCTAAGTTCATGACATTGGATATCTTTCAATTTACCTTCAGCTAATAAATTATAAAAAAAAGGAAATAGATGATTTGATTTAAATTCATCCTCTTGTAATGGTAGTGTTAAACTAATAGATTTTATATTTGGTAGCTTTAAATACTCTTTATCATAAACAAAACTATATTCACTTTCACTAAACTTGCTAAGTAATCCAGCAAATATATTGTTTCTAAAAACTTTAGCTCTTTGCATTATTTACTCACAACTTCAATATTTATTTCCATTCCAAGTACATCTAAAAGCTTTTCAAGAGTTTTAATTGTTGGATTTGCTTTTCCATTTTCAATATCTGAAATAGAAGCATAATTTATACCTGAATAATCTTGTAAATCTTTTAACTCAAGATTTAACTCTTTTCTTCTTTTTTTTATGATTTTTCCTATCTTATTAACCGTTGGTTCCATTTTTACTCTTTTATTAATACATTTATTTAGTATATAAGTTAAATATGACTAATTATATAAGTATTAAAATTAATATTTACTTTACATTTAGTTTATATACTAAATATAGTCTAATTATTATGAAATTTATAAAGTGTCTTAGTATTTAGTATATAAATTAAATAAGTTTTTGTTTATTTGTTCAAGTGCAAGATTTAAAAAGTTTGAAAAGTTGATAAATCATTAAATGAATTTAAGCCCATTCAGCTAAGAATATTTAAACTCTTAACCTAACGAACGCATTGAAAATATTATTATTCAAACACATTTGGAATATAGACATCCGTATCATTTTTTTGTTTATCGTTACTAGATTTTGTATCTTTCTTTTCCAGTGTCGTTTTCTTTACATCTCTTTTTTTATGAAAAAAATCTTCATCTTTTTTATTTAATAGTTTTTGTATATCTTCTAATACTTCTAGTCCTCTTAAAACATCAATGAATTTTTCTAAAGTTATCTTTCCACTTATTTCAAATTCTTGATATCTCCTACTAGTCATTCCTATATGTTTTGCAAAATCTTTTTGACTACCAAAATATTCTATTTCTCTTTTTCTTTTTTCTTTTGCTCTTTTGCCCAACTCTTTTAATATCTCTTCTGTTGTTGCTAGGCTGAAATCTAGTTCTGCCATTTTAAACTCCTTTAGTTAAAAGCTCATCTACAGCTTTTGTATCTTCGAGTATATGTTTTGCAAAACTTTCTGGCATATTATATTCTGAAAATATTTTAACTAATTGACTATGCTTTAAATCTATCATTTTTTTAATGTTCTCTTTTAAAAAAGACTCAGTAATATTAAAAGGTTTAAGGACTTCGTATAGTTTATTGTATGATATTCTATTTAGAACATTAACACCTACATACATCTGATGATAGCCATTACTTGCATATGTTAAATCATAGGCAGGAGCAAAAGCCCATTTTCCAATATGATTCATAAGAAATGAGAAATTAGCTGCATGGTCATCCTTATTTCCAAATATTGCATTAAATAGCATTAGTTTTACAATTTGTTCTATTTGTGAACTTGATATGTTTAATTTATTGGCACATCTTAAAAGATCAATATAATCATTTGTTGTATCTGCTGGATCAATATGCATTAGACCAGCAAATGAGTGCATATGAAATCTTTGATTTTTTATTCTATCAAATCTATAAGTTAAGAAGTGAATATGTCCTTCACATTCTAGTAGTTGGCACTCACTCATTGTTATATCTAATTGTTTAGTAAATAAGTAGTATATATATTCTAGTTTCGTTGGTATAGACGCATCTTTATATTTATTATCTAACATAGGATACATAGAAATATCTTTATCATCATATTTTATTATTACAGGTAAATATCCCTCTGGAAATTCATCTTGTTTTCGTAATAGACTAATAGTGTTATCTTTTTTATTAAAACCAACAGTTGCTTTTGCTCTAGCTCCACCACCTGCAGAATTTGAAATGGCAATTAATGTTTTTAAAGCTGCTTGAGCATTGTTAAGTTCTTTATTCTCTTTATCTAATAAATTTTTAGATTCTTTATATAAATTAGAAATGCTTAGAATGTTTTTATACTCATCTGTATCATATTCTGAAGGATGAAACTCTAAAGCACCAATAGTGTGAGTTCCTAAAAATTTTAGTCTTTCAAGTATAGTAGGCTTTCTTTTTAAATGTTCAAATAAAAATCTATCCATGTATTCCATACCATATCTACCTGGTAAATTATCACTTATAAGACCAGGTAGACCATATTGATATTTAATATGACTGAAATTTTGTACGCTTCTATTTCCTATTCGCATTTTAATAGGAGAAAATTCTAAAATATTCTCATCTGAATATTTAAATAAAATAGAACCTTTTTTATTATCAACAAGCTGTGCTACTTCTTTATCCCATGCTTTTACAATTACCATTGCTGCTCCACATATGCTATTATCTGCGTATTATTACATAAAATATTTAAAATATACATATTACTGCGTATTTTATCAATATTATAAAGCTTAATGTGAACTTACCTATACGTGACACTCTGCCCTAAAGTTATCTAAATTATAAAATATCAAAAGGCTTTAACGGTAGTTCCTACCGCATTGTGAATATTTAAACTATCATTCTAATCAATAGCAAGTTCTGTTTTGTAAACTTCACATTTGAATTTTGCTTGTATTTTTCTATTCTCTTTTGAAATGTGAATTTTCAATCAAAAAATTCACTTTCTTATCTTGATGGTATTTGGGGATATTCTTCAATCTCTCAATGTTTAAACTAATTTTACTAATTAAGTCAATAATTTTAGTTGTAATTTTGAATGGTGGTTTATAGCTCATTATTTACTCTTTATAAAATAATCTTATTAAATTTATTTCAAAAACCCAACAGGTACAGCATACATATTTTCATCAATTTGCAAAAATGTATCTCCCATATAAAGCACAATCCCTTTATTAAATTCTTTGTTTATCTCTTCTTTTAATTTATATATATGTTTAAAATCATCTTTTTTAACTGTTTTAGAAGCTTTTATTTCAAGAGCTATAATTTTATTTGAATACTCTAAAATAAAATCTATTTCTTTTTTATCAGTTGTTCTGTAATAATACAGATTAGCTCTACTTTGAGCATAAGAGTTTGCTTTTAGTAATTCACTAAAAATAAATGTTTCAAGGATTTCACCTTTTAGTGGTGATTTATTAAACTCATCTTCTGTATTAATTTGTAAAAGATGACAAAGTACTCCTGTGTCAATGGAAAAGATTTTAGGAGTTTTTGCTAATCTTTTTAATTGATTATTAAAATATGGTTGAAGTTTTTGTATTTGGTAAGTATGTTCTAGAACACTAAAGTAACTATCAAATGTTTTTCCATCAAGTCCAACTTGTATTTGAATATCATTTTTATTAAAAATACTTCCACTTCTAAACATACAGTGTTTGTACATATTTATAAACTTATCCATATTTCTAATATTTGCCAATTCTTTAGCATCTGATTCTATATATGTTCTGATATAAGAGCTAAACCAAAGATATTTACCTTTTTGGCTATCAATTTTATTAATCTCAGGATATCCACCATCTATAATATCTTTTTCTACACTTATATTTTCATATTTAGTTAAAAGGTATTTATCTAAATCTTTTGAAAAAATATCTATTATATTATCACTGCTTTGATTTTTCTCTTTTAGTGAAAATGGATAAAGTTCAACTATTCCAATTCTTCCAGCAAGTGAATCTGATATTTCTTTAAATCCTTGAAGTGAGGCTGAACCAGTTAAAATGAATTCTCCATTAATTCTGTCTTTATCCACATACTCTTTTATAGATATAAGAAGTTGTGGTAATCTTTGAATTTCATCAATAACAACTGGCTTATCTAGCGATTCAATAAACCCTTTAGGATTATTTTTAGCCATTTCATACATATTTATATCATCTAAAGTTATATAATTATCAATATTTAAGTGTAATGCTAAAGTTGATTTTCCAACTTGCCTAGCACCACTAATAAGTAAAACTGGAAAAAAATTTTGATACTCTTTTATATCTTCTAAAATTAATCTTTGAATATACATATATAATCCTTTAAATTTATGGATTATAATACTATAATTTACATATTTTTAATATGAAATATTTCTAATAATATAAAATTTTATTTGCATTCACTTACACATAATGATAAATCAGTTAAGTAAGAAAAAAAGCAGAGGAAATATATCTAAAATTTTTGAGATAAAAAATTTAAAAATACCATTAGGATAAATTTAAATCTCTTCTCTCTCTTGTGCTTTTGGGATATAGTTCTTCATAAATTTTAGGATTATACATTAAGAAAAAGAATAAATTTAGAATCTATCTTTTGTATTCTTGTAAATTTTATCTTTTTCTCTTTTTCCAACACTTAATACTAAAACAACAATCTCTTCATCTTTAACTTGATAAGCAAGTCTATATCCCAAAGTTTTTAATTTTATTTTATAAACATTTTCATATCCACTTAGTTTATCTTTTTCTACTTTTGGATTTTGTAATCTTTCTTCTAATTTCTTTTTAAATTGCTCTTTTATTGTTGAAGCTAATTTACTCCATTCTTTTAAAGCTTGAGGTTTAAATTCAAGATTATAAGTCATCTAAACTTACTTTAACTGGTTTTTCACCATCATTTAAAGCTTTTGCAACTTCTAATGACAAATGATAATCATCTATAATATCCATCATTTTTTCATACAATTTACTTGGGACTAAATAGGCACAAGGGATATTATGATTTAATATTGCTATAACTTCATTATCAGCTTCATTTAATAATTGTGTAGGAGATTTTTTAAGTTCTGTTATACTTGCACTATAATTTGCTAAAATTGGTTGCATTTTACATCCTTAATTAAATATGAAATATCATACTAAATATAGTATCTTTTTGTCAATATATAGAGTTTTATTATAGAAATAAAGAATCATTTAATTGTCAAATGAAGTGTAAAAATTAGCAACTTTTTGAGTATTCTTTTGTAATTCCAGCATATATTTTTCAGTATTATTTTTTATCAGTTAATAAAAAGTAATAACTAATAATAAAGATAAAATTAAACAAATAAGATTTTCTAAATTTAAAACTTAGCTCATAAGTTTAAGAATAAAAATATAACTTTTTTCTTTTATAGATCATCAAGCCAATCAGCCCACCATTGCATAAGTTCTCTTTTTTCATCTAAATATTTGAACTTTGATTCCCTATTATAAGCTTTTTTAACGGTATTTAACTCAGCGTGAGCCAAACAAGATTCTATGATATCACTGTTTTTACCATGTAAAGGAACATTTTCATGAGCATTTGTAGAAAAACTGCTTCTAAATCCATGTACTGTATGTTTACCCTTATATCCTAATCTGTGAAGTGCATGATTTAATGTATTTTCACTTATACATCTAAGACTTGTATTAGGACTATAAAAAACATATTTACTTGAAGTTCTAAAAACTTCAACATCCTTTATTATTTTCAAAGCCTGTTTTGATAATGGCATTACAAAATCTACAGACATTTTCATTTTATCTGCTGATATATTTATATACTTATTTTCAAAATCTATCTCTTCCCATTCCAAGAATCTTAAATTGTATGGTCTAAGAGCAAGATAAGGAGCTAATTTTAAAGCATATGATATGATAACATCTGTTTTAAAATCATCATTGTAATGTTTAATTGTATTATGAAGTTCTTTTAATTCTTTTTTATCTGTAATTGCTGGAATACTACCCTTTTTTCTTTTCTTTAATGAATTTTTCTTATCAATATCAGCAATAACATTATGATTGATATACTCTTTGGCTATTGCATATCTATATATTCTTTCTATATTATTTAACAATCTATTTGAATACTCAACAGCATTTCTATGCTCCATTTTCTCAATTATTGTAAAAATATCTTTTTTTGTGATTTCACTCATTGCTTTATTGGCAATAAAAGGATAAGCATTCTTTACTAAATTACCTTTTATTTTTTCATAATTAGAAGTACTCCAATCATCTTTCATAAGATGAAGCCATTTATCAGCAATAATCTGGAAAGTCATAGTTTGATCATCTTCATCATTTTTAGATACAGCAGGATTAATTCCTTTTGATACTTTAAGTTTTAGTTCATCTTTTTTTTCTCTAGCTTCTTTTAAACTAATTTCAGGATAAGAACCAAAACTAACTGTATTTCTTTTGCTATTAAAAGTAAAATTACATCTCCAAAGTTTTGAGCCATTTTTTTTAATTAATAGACATAATCCTTCACCATCAAATAAATAGTAATCTTTCTCTTTAGCTTTTGCTTTTTTTATTTCAACATCACTCAAAGGTTTAATAATTTTTGCCATTTATTACAGTACCTCATTTATTTTTTAGCAGTACGGCAAATTTATTTATTGCAGTACCACTTTTAATTTTTTTGATTGTACTACAAAGCCTATTTACAGGTAGCTCTATCATTTATTGCAGTACGTTATGTAATTTTTATTGGTCGTACTGCAAATCGTACTGCAATTATGGTTTTATCTTGCTGAATTTTGATGTATTGAGATGAACAGTTAAAAGTAATGGATTTCGATTTTTAGGGGTTTTTGAACGTTTATAAACATAAGTAAATGAGTAAATGGTGGGTCATGAAGGACTCGAACCTTCGACCACTCGGTTATGAGCCGAGTGCTCTAACCAGCTGAGCTAATGACCCACGATGGCGGACAGTGAGGGATTTGAACCCTCGGTACCGTTGCCAGTACGTCTCCTTAGCAGGGAGGTGGTTTCAGCCAGCTCACCCAACTGTCCATGTTCAGCTGTCTGATTTATCATAAAATCAGGACGGTGATTATAATAGTATGTCACTTAAAACATACTTAAAATTATAAGAAGAGAAATTAAATATTTTTTAATATCTCTTCAACAACTTTTTTTGGATTTTCTGATTTGTAAATTGGTCTTCCAACTACTATAAAATCAACTAAATTTTCTTTAGCAAATGGAATATCAGCAACTCTTTTTTGATCTCCACTATCTTCACCAAAAGGACGTATTCCAGGACATAAAGTAATAAACTCTTTTGAAGTATTATTTTTAATATCTAAACTTTCAAATGCAGAACAAACAACTCCATCAATTCCTGATTCAAAGGTATCAATTGCGAATTGTGTTGCTTTTGTGCTTATATCTTCGTTGTAGATTGCTTTAAAACTGTCATTATCAAAAGATGTAAGAGCAGTTACAGCTAAAACTAAAGGTTTATTTGGAATATCTTTGATTCTATTCATCACTGTTTTCATAGCTTCAACTCCAGAACTTGCATGAACATTAAACATATCAACAAGTCCAAAGTTAGCTATTTCTTCTGCTGCATCTGCCATTGTATTTGGAATATCGTAAAGTTTTAAATCTAAAAATATTTTAAAATTTGGATTAATTGCTTTTAAATCTTCTAAAAACTTTTTCCCATCTCTTATATAACTTCTAAAACCAACTTTTAGCCAAACATCAAAATCTTTTATTTGTTTTACTAATTCAAGATTTTCTTCAGTAGTTGATAAATCTAAAGAGACACACAATTTCATAGAACTACTCATAACTTAAGCCTTTACAACTTTGTCAAGTAATCCATTTACAAACTTTGGAGCACCATCACTTGCTAATTTTTTTGATAGTTCAATTGCTTCGTTTATAACAACAGCTTTTGGTAAATCTTCAAATAAAATTTCAAAAATTGCTAATCTTAAAATTGATTTTTCTACAGAACCTATATCTTCTAAAGTTCCTTGGTTTAAGTGGCTAACTATTTCTGCATTGATTCTTTCTAAATTTTCTATTGTTCCATTAAATAATTTTAAAGCAAAATCTTTTTGGTTATTTCTTATCTTTTTCTCTTCTAAAATTTCATCAAGAAATTTTGCAATTCCTTCATTTCCTAAATCATAAGCGTATAATAAACCAATTACAGACTCTCTTGCTTGTGTTCTAGTTGCCAAATCTATTTCCCCATTTCACTATATAAGTCTAACATCTCAATGATTGTAACCATTGCTTCTGCACCTTTATTTCCAACTTTTGAACCAGCTCTTTCAATTGCTTGCTCAATTGTATCAGTTGTTAAAACTCCATTAGAAACAGGTTTTCCATATTTTAAACCAACTGTTGCTATACCTTTTGTAGCTTCTGCTGAAATATAATCAAAATGAGGTGTTGCTCCACGGATAACTGCACCAACACAACAAACTGCATCATATTTTCCACTTGATAATGCTTTTTCTAAAGCAAATGGTATTTCAAAAGCACCAGGAACTAAAATTAAATCTAAATTATCTACATTTCCACCATGTCTTTTGAAAGCATCTTGCGCACCTTCTACTAATCTATCAGTAATTATATGGTTAAATCTACCATTAATAATTGCAACTTTTTCTGTCCCTTTTAGTCTTAAAACACCTTCAATTACTCTCATCTAATTCTCCAAATTTTTCTAAATAGTTATTAATTATACCCTAAAGCGTCTTGTATTGCAAAAATGTCACCAACAAGCTTATACATATCATCCACTTTAAGCATATTTGGTCCATCACTAAGTGCTACTGATGGGTTAATATGTGTTTCAAAGAAGAAACCATCAACCCCAACCGCTGCTGCTGCTTTTGCCATAGTTGGAACAAAAGCCGAGTTTCCTCCTGTTGTTCCACCAGTGCTTGGAATTTGCACAGAGTGTGTTGCATCAAAAATTACAGGAGCATAGTTTCTCATTAAAACTAAATTTCTCATATCAACTACTAAAGCACCATATCCAAAAGTATTTCCTCTTTCACAAAGCCAAACACCAGCTTTATCTGAGTTTTCATAGTTTACTTCTGTAATTCCTCTTGTATTTAAAATCTTTTCAACTGGATGTTTCATAGCATCTGCTGCTAAGAATTGTCCTTTTTTGATATTTACTTTTGCAGGTGTTTTTGCAGCTGCAACTAATAAATCCGTTTGTCTACATAAAAAGGCAGGAATTTGTAAAATATCAATTATTTCTCCAGCAGGAGCTGCTTGATATGATTCGTGAATATCTGTTACAACTTTATATCCAAATTGCTCTTTTATCTCTTGGAATATTTTTAATCCTTCATCAAGTCCAGGTCCTCTAAAAGAACTTAAACTTGTTCTGTTTGCTTTATCAAATGAAGCTTTAAAATAAAATTCAACTCTTTTATCTTCACTTAATGGTTTTAATTTTTCAGCAATTCTCATTACTGTATCTCTATCTTCAAGTACACAAGGTCCTGTTAAAATTTTCATAAAATTCCTTTTAAAATTGTTTGTTTTTCTTTACCTGTTAATGCATAATAAAATTCATAAATATTTTTACAGATATATTCAATATCATTTTTTGCGTGTTCATCACAAGCAAGTAAGATTTTATCGCCTATTTTTATCTCTGTTTCCCATTCAGGGAGAAGCATTATATCATTTTCTCGTTGAAGTAACAAAGGCACAACATTATTTCTTAACTCTTTATTATGTAATGAAGTACCAAACAGACTTAAAAAAAGTGATTGATTTTTCAATAAATAGTTGTAAACCTCAGGAGCATAAAGCTCTGAAATTTCAAATTCTATCAAAAGTGGTTTTTCATCAATTTCTCTTACTAATCTACTTACTAATTTTGAAGCCCATTCATTATCTTTTTTGATTATTAATCTTAAAAACTTATCACTTAAAGGCATTACTAAAGCATTTGTGATTTTATTTACTAAAATTTTAGATGGAGTAAATATATGATTTATATTTGCATTTCTAAATAAAAAATCATCTATCATCTCATTTTCTCTAACTATAGTTACAATATTTGGATTTAATTTTTTTGCAGTTGCTAAAATTGATAAATTTGTAGTATCATCATCTGTAACAGCAGCAATTGCAACAGCTTCTTTAATACCTATATTTAATAATAACTCTTTATCATCAGCATTTCCATAAACTATATTTGAAATTTCATCTTTTGAATATTCAACATTTTTATTTTTGTCAATTTCAATTAATTTAACTCCAATATCATTTTCATTTAACTTTTCAAAAATCTTTCTTCCCATTCTTCCATAACCACAAACTATGTAAAGTCCTTTTGGAAATATTGGTAAAGATGCGTTTAGATTATCTATTCCATAAAGCCATTTTTCAAGTTTAAATAGATTTGGAGACCAAAGAGCTAGATTTATTTCAGAAGAAATTATTGAAAATGGATTTACAACTATTTCAGCATCTAAATCTTTAAGATTTTCTGTATGATTAGTTGTAGTTGATTTAACTGCTACTTTTATATTTTTATTTAATGCTTTTGCAATAAGTGTTATTTTTAAATTTAAAGCATCATCTTCAAATAATGAAACTATTGCTTTACAATTTCTTTTTTTTAATCCAGCTATTTCTAAAACTTTTACAGAATAACTTTCACTATATAAAACAGGAACTGTTGGAGTAAAATTTTCCAATATTAAATTATGAATTTTTGTTTTATCTTTTTCTATTACAACTGTTCTAAGCCCTTGGTCCATAGCTTTCATTATTATTTTTCTTGTAATTTGGTTATATCCTAAAACAACAATAAATTTTTCATTTAGATTTTTTATCTGTCTTAAAAATTTTGCTTTTTCTATCTCTTGCAAAAATTGTTTATCTTGAAATAAAGATATTAAAGAACCAATACTATATAACCATCCTAAAACACTTAAATATGTAGAAAAAGTAACCCAAATTCTTTGAGGATAAGTAAAGGTATAAGGTAATTCCCCAAAACCAATTGTTGTTGCGGTATAAGATACAAAATAGAAAGCATCAAAAATTGTCATATGATAAACATTTCCTGATGAATCTTTTCCCTCAATTAAGAGGAAACCTATTATTGAAATCGTATAACTAATTAAAATTACTAAAAAAGGTTTCCTCATTTTTTGTAAAATGATAAATAATGAATTATTTCTCAAAATTAAATCTTTATCTTTTTGATTTTAAAGTATCACCAACATAAAGTGCAACTGAAGTAAGATTTGCTAACAATGCACCACCTGATAACGAAACAATTACCGCCATGATTTCAGGATTTAATCCTCCTGTACTATAAACAGCCACAGTCCATACAACAGCAGCAGCGATTAATTGAATATCTGCCACTAAAGAAGTTGCAAGTAAAACTGAACCTAATTGTGTTTTATCTCCAAGTTTTAAAATTGTTGCTATTAAATTTATAACTATTGCTGCAAATAATTCATATTTACTATGACTCTCAACTGAGTGAATGTCTCCATAAAAAAAACCAAAATTTAGCGTCATTGCTAAAATTATAAAAAATCCTGAAATAACCTTATCTAAGTTCATGATATTCATCCTCCATATCTTTTCCAATTTTTAATTTTCTTTTAAATACCTCATCCATATTATCAAATACTCTTGAGTTTTTATCCACAAAAATCAATCTATGTTTATTTAGTTGACTTATACTTTTAAGTCCCATTATTGCTAACAAACCTTTTACATTTTTTAAAAGATTTTTATGATAATTTGCCACATAATTTGCATGTTTAAATACAAAATATTTTCTTCTTTTACTCTTATTTTGAGTAGCAAGTCCAACTGGACACTCTCGTCCTGTTGTTCCAGAACAATATCTTGCTCTAATACATCCTGCACTCATCATAAATCCACGAGCAATTTGAACAAAATCTGCACCTAAACTCATAATTATAACAATATCATCAGGAGTTAATATTTTACCACTTGCAACAAGTTTAATTTTATCTCTTATTCCATAATCACTTAACACTTTATCTACTAAATAAATAGAATCTCTTATTTCAAGACCAACTCTTTCCATCATCTCTAATGGTGCTGTTGCACTTCCACCACTTCCACCATCAATAGTTATAAAATCAGGATAAGCATCATTTTGCGAATCTATTCTTCTTTTTATCTCTTTTGCATATGGTTCAATATTTTCTAAATCTGAAATTACGATTTTCATACCAACAGGTTTTTCTGATAACTTTTGTAATTCACCAATAAAATCAAACAACTCTTCTATTGAGTTTCCATAAGGAAATCTATTTGGAGAAAAAACATCTTTATAAGCTTCTACATTTCTATAATAAGCAATTGCAGGAGTTACTTTATGACCTGCTAGTTTTCCACCTGTTTGTTTTGCACCTTGAGCTATTTTGATTTCTGTCATTCGACAAAATCTCATAACTTTTTGATATCTATTTGGGTCAAAATTTCCAGCTTTATCCCTAGCTCCATATAATCCTGAACTTATTTGAAACACAATATCAGGCATATCAGAAGGTACATCTTTTGGAAAATTTTCCAAAGGGGCATCCCAATTTGGTCTAAAAAACTGTTTTTTCTTTAAATCTAAAATATATGTTTCAGCTTCAGGGTCATTTTTAAAAACTAATTTTCTATAAACATCAGCTGCTAAAGCTCCATTAAAAAAGAATTTTGCAACTTTTTTAAAGGTTTTATTTAATGATGAACTATCAACAACTGTCATAAATGAAGAATCATAACTTTCATAGGTAGTAAAAAAATTTGATGTTACTCCACCCTCACCTGAATTTATAGGAAACCCTCCTAAATATGCACCTTGAACAAATGCCCGTGTACCCTCAGGAGAAATAGAACCATCACTCATAGCAGACCTTGCAATGATACTTTTTGCTTTAAAAGGTTTTTTTCTATTTTCACCAAAAACAACTTCAAATTTTTCATCTACTTCATTATCGTTTAAAACAATATTTGAATGTCTAATCATAAATTTTGGTTTTGGTAAAGGTTGAGAGGGAGAAAAAGAGGCGTAATTTGGTAAATCACGTGCTGCTTTATAAACCCAATCTAACTTATCTTTTGATTCATAAAACTTTTCATCACCAAAATATTGTCTAAAAGGTTCCCTTGCTTCTTCAAACAAATATCTTAATCTTCCAATTATTGGATAATTAACTAAAAGTTGATGTTTTCTTTGTACATATTTATCATGAATAAACCACGCAATCATAATTACAACAAAAACAATCCAAAAATCTTCCCAAAATGTTAAATCCATTTTATTCCTTTTTCCCTGATACTAAAAACCCACTAAAAATAATCAATAGTATACCTAAAACAATTAAAAATGAAGGGAAAGAATCTCCTAAAATAAGTCCTAAAATTATCGAAAAAACTATATTACTATAAGAAATTGTTCCAATAATTCCAGCTTTTGCAAAAGAGTATGCTTTTGTCATATATATTTGTGCAAGGGTTGCAAATATTCCTAATAAAATAATAAATATCCAATCTTCATTTTTAGGCATAGTAAAAGTTCCTAACATAAAATCCAAATGGGGATTTGAATAAAAACTTCCAATTATTAATAAAATCATAGGTCCTATTGTTCCTATTGTCATAAAAGATAAAACAATTGCTCTTGAATCATAATATGTTCTAAGTTCTCTAACTGATGTATAAGCAAGAGCTGCACCAACACCTGAAAGTATCCCTAAATAATCAGTTTTTTCTAAATTACTTCCATCAAATTCTGTTATAAAAACAATTCCTATAAATCCTACAAAAACTCCAAGCCAACCTTTAAATCCAAGTTTTTCTTTTAAAAATATATATGCAAATATTGCTGTAAAAATTGTTGAAGTTTTTGAAAAAGTCATAGCTTCTCCAAGTGAAATCTCTGAAATATTATAAAAGAAAAATAAAAGTGCTACAAAACCAGCGACTCCTCTAAAAACCAATAACCAAAATTTTCCACCAATTTGCTTCAAAGGAGAATTATAAATTGAAATTAAAATAAAAAATACACCAAAAACATTTCTAAAAAAAACTACTTCAACTGAACTCATACTATCACTTAACTCTTTAGCAACAGCTCCCATAAGTGCGAATAAAAATGAAGCAAAAAGCATATATTTTATGCCTTTATTAACCTGTTCTTCCATCAAATTCCTTATAATAAAAGAAAGATTGTAGTTATAATCCAATTAAAAAAAGATTATTACATTCATATCTTAAAGCTTGTTTTAGATAATATAATTGCTTTATATCACTAATTTTGTAGGGGAAATATGGAATACTTAAAAATTATTGGAGGTAAAGATATTTCAGGTAGTGTTGAAATATCTGGAGCAAAAAATGCAGCTTTACCTTTAATTGCTTGTACTATCTTAGGAAAAAATGAAATAACTATTGGAAATCTACCAAATGTTGTAGATATTAACACTTTTTTAAAACTTATAAAAAACCTTGGTGGAGATTTTGTAAAAGATAAAAATTCTGTAAAAATAAGTACTTCAACAATCAACAACACTAAAGCTACTTATGATATTGTAAAAACTATGAGAGCTTCTATTTTAGTTTTAGGACCAATTTTAGCTAGATTTGGTCATTGTGAAGTTTCACTTCCAGGTGGTTGTGCAATTGGTCAAAGACCTGTTGATTTACACTTAAAAGCTTTAGAGCAAATGGGTGCAAAAATAGAGATTTTACATGGATATATTCGTGCTACGGCACCTGAGGGTTTAAAAGGTGCAAAAATTGTATTTGATAAAGTAACAGTTGGTGGAACTGAAAATACAGTTATGGCAGCAGCTTTAGCTTATGGAACAACAACTATAATAAATGCAGCAAAAGAGCCTGAAATCGTACAACTTTGTGAAGTTCTTGCAAATAGTGGCGTTAAAATAGAAGGTATTGGAACTTCAAAAATTATAATTGAAGGAACAGGTCAAAAACTTCTTGATATTAAACCATTTGATGTAATTCCAGATAGAATCGAAGCTGGAACTTATATGTGTGCAGCAGCTATTATGAATCAAAAACTAAAAATAGATAAAGTTATTCCTCTACATTTAGAAGCAGTTATTTCAAAACTTGAAGAGATGAATTTTGAAGTATTACAAGATGAAAATAGTGTTACTATTATGCCCACAACTGAAATAAAACCAGTAAATATAATCACAACTGAATATCCAGGTTTCCCAACAGATATGCAAGCCCAATTTATGGCACTTGCAACTCAAGCAAATGGAACAAGTACAATAGATGAAAGATTATTTGAAAATAGATTTATGCACGTTAGTGAACTATTAAGACTTGGTGCTGATATTCACTTAAATGGAAACATTGCGACAATCAATGGAAAAAGAGGAACATTAAATGGAACTGATGTTATGGCAACTGACTTAAGAGCCTCTTCAGCCCTTGTTTTAGCCGCTTTAGTTGCAAGTGGTGAAACAAATATCCATAGAATTTATCACTTAGATAGAGGTTATGAAAATCTTGAAGGAAAACTATCTCTTATTGGTGCAGATGTAAAAAGGTTTGCAGAATAACCCATCTTAAAAAATGATAAGTAAAAATCATTTACTTATCATTTTTTTTAAGTATAAATTTACTAAAATCCGAACAACAACGAAAAAAGGTACTATTAATGAAACTAGAAATCTCTTTATTTAAGTTTGATAAAAACTCAGATTATCTACCATATTACACTAAACATTTTTTAAAAATTGAAAATGAAAAAAATTTATTAGATATTTTAAACACTTTAAATAAAAGTGAAAAATTAGGATTTGAAAACTCTTTAGATTTTGATTTAGTTGTAAATAATATCTATGTAAAAGCTTCATTAACTTTAGAAGAGCTTGTTGAAAACTTTGGAAAAGAGTTAACTATCGAACCTATTTCTCAAAGAAGAGTTTACAATGATTTATTGATTGATGATAAAGATTTTATTGAAAAAATCGAAATTTTCAAAGATTTTATTGATGAAGAAGATAGAAAAAATTACTTTAATCTAAAACAATATTTTTATGCTTCAAATACTTTAAATTATAGAAGTGATTATATTGGAGATTCAATTTTGCTTTTAGCTTATGATTTAATTCAAAAAAATCCAAAAATAGAAAGTTATATATTATCACTATTAGATGATGTTGAAATTGGTGCTTCATTTCATACAAGTTTAAAAAATAGAATTTATAAATTTGAAGATATTATTGAAACAAAAATTCAAACTATTCAAAGTGAATTAGGTTATTTTGAAGAACTTGAAAAACAAAATTTCAGAATAAATAAAACACTAATCATTGATTTTGGTGAATTTGAAGAAAATTTTGAAGTTTTACATGATTTTAAAGATTTTAATATTGCCTATTATCCATCAAATAACTCTAAACAAACAATAGAATTATTAAATAAACTAAAAGCAAATATATTAAATCTTGATAGTATGAAATTAGATTTAGCAAAAAATAGTTTTAATAAAAATCCAATAATTACATATCATGTTGCTTCTACAATTTTACTTGATGCATTTGATAATAACGCTGATTTTTTAGTAGTTGATACAAATGAAGATTTTTATATTTTTGATTACAATAGAAAACAGATTCAAAAGCTTTGTGGAAGAGAAATTTTACTTCCAATAATCCATAAAAATGAGTTACAAAAACTTATTTCAGGTGATTATAAAGAAGCAAAGAAGACATTAGAAAAACATCAAATTAACCCTGAAATTATATAAGGCTAAATTTTGAGATTAGATATAGAGTTCATAATTTACGCAAGCTTATTAATTGTTTGCTTATTACCTCTTTATATCTATAGAAAAAAGATTTTTTCTTCTTCAAAACCTCAAAAGGGGGATTTTGATGCTTTTTTAAAAGATTTAAAAATCCATATGAAAACTAATCATCCTAAAATAGATATTGATTATTCAATTATTGAAAAAACAAAAAATGAATCAAATTTAACATTTAGAGAAACTTTTATAATTGAAAAAGTTGTTGAACAATTTTTTAACTTTGAATATAATAAGAAAACTCAACCTTCAGTTCCAAGAGATAAACTTTGGGTAAATTATGATGAAAAATCAATTCCTAGTGCAAAATTACCAAGTGATTGGCAACAAAGAAAAGAGTTAGCTTCTAGAAGAGATAACAAATGTTGTAATAGATGTGGTTGTAATCTTCCTTCATTAAATGAAACTTACACAACTTTTGTTAAAGATATAAAAGATGGTGGAAGTTATACATTAGAAAATATAATTATCTTATGTATAGATTGTAATAAAGTTTTAAATTCTACAAATCCAAAAAACACTATGGATTCACTTATTTTAAATGATAAACTCCTACATTTAATAAAAACAAAATAAAAAGCTAAACTATTGTCCTAAAATCTCTTTTACTCTTTTTTCATGTTCGTTTTTATCAACTACAATTTTATTTTCACCACTTAAATCTTTTAACTGTTCATTTAACTCTTCAATCTTTTTTTCTCTTTTTTGTATTTCAAGTTTTTTCTTAATAGCATCTTCTTTTAATCTAATTAAAGAATCTTCTAAATATCTATCTTCAATAGCTTTTAATTGAGCTAACTGATTTCTAACAAAAGTAATATCTTTTGATTTTGGAATCATATAAGGAGTAACAATTACCACTAAATTATTTTTTTTAGTTGTGGATAAATCATTTGTAAATAAATTTCCAAAAATAGGAATTTCACCAAGAACTGGAACTTTTTGGATTTTTGATTCATTTTTATTTTCTATTAATCCTCCAATAATCACACTCTCACCATTATTTAAAATAGCAGTTGTTTTAATCTCTTTTTTTAAAGTATCAGGATTTCCACTACTTGTTTGTGTAGTTTTTACGCCTTCTAATAAAGTGTTAATTTCTAAAGTAACTTTTGATTCACTTGATATTCTTGGTTTTACTTTTAGTGTTAACCCAACATCTTCCCTTTGATAGTTTGTTCTTTGAGTTCCACCATCAGTTACAGAACTTGAAGTTTGCACAGAAATTTTTTCTCCAACATATATAGAACTCTCTTTGTTATTAACAGCTAAAATTGAAGGTTCTGAAACAATATCTAAAGCTCCATTTTGTTTCAAAAGATTAAGTGAAGCTCCAAGAGCAAGTCCTGATTTTATATCAGGAATATTCAAATCAATAACATTTAATACATCATTAATTGATGTTGAACCACCATTTAGATTTGAAGAAAAAGTTGCAAGTCCATTACTTCCAGCACTTCCTCCAAAAATTCCATATTGAACTCCTATGTTATTTACTAATTCATCATTAACTTCAATAATTCTTGCTTGTACATAAACTTGTGTTTTTTCTTTATCTAATTCATCTATTAATTTATTTATATATTCAAGTTCATCAGCAGGTCCCATAACAATAATTGCATTTGTCTCTTCATCAAAAGAGAGTAAAGGTTTTTTATTTTGTTCAGTATATGTTTTTTTACCAATAACTGAATCAAGAATTTTTATCACATTTGTTGCTTCTATATTTTTTAAAGAAAATATTTTTATCTCTGTTTTTATTAAAGAGGTGTCATTATCAACATTTTTTATATAATTTGCTAAATAACTAATATTCTCTTTTTCTCCAATAATTACTAAAGTATTATTCTCTTTATTTTCTACAATTGAAATTTTTTCATTTTCTAGTTTGTCGTTAAATTTTGATTTTGCAATTGCTTCTAAATTTTTTTTTGCTTCATTTACATCAATATTTTTAAGTTCAACTATAACACTATCTTTTGTTATAAAGTTATCTAACTTAACAACTCTTAAAATTCCACTATCTTGAACTAAAGAGAAACCTTTATCTTCAAGAACAAATTCTAAAATTTTGATTAATTCCTCTTCATTTAAAGGTTTATTTGAAATAAAATCAACATTTCCTTCTATCTCTTCATTGATTAAAATATTTTTATTTATGATTTTTGAAGTTATTTTTATCAACTCCATTATCTGTAAATCTTTAAAATTTATATTGATTTTTTCACTACTTAAAACATTTAATTCTAAAACAAAAAGCCATAAAAACAAAAGATTACAGACAAATTTCATAACTCAACTCCATTTATATTTTAAATATAAATAATAAATTGAATTATTTTATAATAATATTTCTTGAAAGTAAAGGTAAAAGTAAATCAAATTGTTCGCTTGTAAGTTCTATTTGTAAACTCACATTTGTAGAAAAATCTTTCGATTTTATATTAATATCTTCTTGATTTAAAAGATATTCAAGAAGTGAAAGTTTATTATACTCACACTCTAATGTTTTATTTATTAGTTTTTTATACTCTTTAAAAGTTGCTATTTTAATAACTTCATTTACACTATCACCATATGCTCTAACTAATCCTCCAGTTCCAAGTTTTACTCCACCAAAATATCGTACAATAATAACTGCACAATTAATAATTTCAGCCCCAGCTAAAACAGCAAGTGCTGGTTTTCCACTTGTTCCTTTTGGTTCTCCATCATCACTACTATTTTCAACTATTTGTTCAAACTCATTAAAATATCTATAAGCATAAACAAAATGAACTGCTTTTGGATGTTCTTTTCTTAATCTAGCCATTACTTCATCAAATTTTTCATAAGGCATTAAAAAAGCCATAAATTTTGACTTTTTTTCTTCAATTGAACAACTAAACTCTTTTTGAACAAACTTCAACTATAATTCCACCCATGAGATTAGATTTATATTTAACTACAACTTTTAATGTCCAAAGCCGAAATAAAGCGAGCGAACTAATAAAATCCAATAAAGTTAAATGCGATGGTGTGATTATAACAAAACCATCTTTTAATGTTGAGGAAAATCATAAAATTGAACTTTTAGAAGAAGATTTTTACGTATCAAGAGCTGCTTATAAACTAAAATATTTTTTAGAAGAATTAAAAAATTTTGATTTAAAAAATAAAAATGCTTTAGATATTGGAAGTAGTACAGGTGGATTTACACAAATTTTACTAGAAAATAAAGTTTCAAAAGTTACTTGTGTGGATGTTGGAAGTAATCAACTACATGAAAAAATAAAAAATGATAAAAAAATATCATTTTTTGAAAACACCGATATAAGAAATTTTCAAAGTAATGAAATATTTGATGTTATTACTTGTGATGTTTCATTTATCTCTATTTTAAATATTATTGAAGATATAAATAGATTAGCTTCAAAAGATATTATTATTCTTTTCAAACCTCAATTTGAAGTTGGAACAAAAGTTAAAAGGGATAAAAAAGGTGTTGTAAAAGATAAAAATGCTATAAAAAAAGCAAGAGAAACTTTTTTAGAAAAAACAGAAACTTTAAAGTGGAAACAAATATATACAAGTTTTAGTAAATTACAAGGAAAAGATGGAAATGAAGAAGAACTCTTCTACTTTAGTAAATAAAAATACAATCACATCTATTGCTATTGGAGGATTTGATGGTATGCATGTTGCCCATCAAGAACTTTTTAAAAACCTAGATGAAAATGGTGCTATTGTATCAATCGAATCAGGATTTGCAAATCTTACTCCAAAAGTTTATAGACAAGAGTATAGTAGTTATCCAATCTATTATTATGTACTTGATAATATAAAACATCTTGAAGGTGACCAATTTATAAAACTATTAAATGAAGAGTTCCCAAATTTAAAAAAAATAGTTGTTGGTTATGATTTTTGTTTTGGTAAAAATAGAAGATATTGTATTGAAAAATTAAAAGAACTTTTTCATGGAAATGTAAAAATTATTGATGAAATAAAAATAGATGATATTGCTGTTCACTCAAGAGTTATTAGAGAATATTTAAAAGATGGTGAAATTGAAATTGCAAATAAACTTTTAGGCAAAGAGTATAAAATTTATGGGCATCAAATCAAAGGGCAAGGACTTGGCACTAAAAGTTTTGTTCCAACAATAAATCTAAAAGTGGAACAATTTTTACTTCCAAAAGAGGGAGTTTATATTACTAAAACTATTTTAAATGAAATAGAATATAACTCAGTTACTTTTTTAGGTCATAGAGTTACAACAGATGGAAGTTATGCCGTTGAAACACATATTTTAGATGAAAATATAATAAATGACACATATACAATTCAGATAAAATTTATAAAAAAAATCAGAGATAATCTAAAATTTGATAGTTTTGATGAGTTAAAAAATCAAATAGATAAAGATATAGAAACAACAAAAAATTACTTTATTAATGTTTATTAATATGCATTTAGATAAAATATTAGAATGATAGATAAAGTATTTAATAAATCAATTACCAAACAGTTTGAATTTGATGAAGAAGTAGCATCAGTATTTGACGATATGTTAAATAGGTCAGTTCCTTTTTACAAAGAGATGCAAAGATTATCAATAAATTTTGCTTGCAATTTTTTAAATGAAAATGATAAAGTTTATGATTTAGGTTGTTCAACTGCTTCAACTTTAATAGAATTAAGCAAACACTGTATTCATAACTTACAACTAATTGGTATAGATAATTCAGAAGCTATGTTAAATCGAGCAAGTAAAAAAGCTAAAGCATTTGGAGTTGATATAAACCTTATAAATGCTGATTTACATGATGTTTCTTATGATGATGCAAAACTAATTCTTTCAAACTACACTTTACAATTTATCAGACCTTTACAAAGAGAAAAATTAGTAAAAAAAATATATGATTCTTTACAAGAAAAAGGTATTTTTATCTTTAGTGAAAAAGTAATCTCTTCAAATTCTACTTTAAATAAACAATCTATTGATGAATATTATGAGTTTAAAAAAACTCAAGGATATAGTGAATTTGAAATATCTCAAAAAAGAGAAGCTTTAGAAAATGTATTGATTCCATATACAGAAGAAGAAAATAAAAAAATGATTTTAGATGCTGGATTTAGTCATTGTGAAACAATTTTCAAATGGGTAAATTTTGCAACATTTATAGCAATAAAAAAATAGATAAAAGGATTTTTAATATGTTAAAAGTTGGAGATATAGCACCTAGTTTTTGCGCACCAAATCAAGATGACGTAGAAATTTGTTCAAGAGATTTAGCAGGAAAATGGATAGTTCTATACTTTTATCCAAAAGATTTAACTCCAGGTTGTACAACACAAGCTTGTGATTTTACAGATAAACACTCATTTTTTGATGATTTAGATGCAGTAATTTTAGGTGTTAGTGCTGATGATACTGAAAAACACAGAAAATTTATTGATAAATATGATTTAACAATAACTCTTTTATCTGATACAAATAAAAAAATGTGTGAAGATTATGGAGTTTGGCAATTAAAACAATTTATGGGTAAAGAGTTTATGGGCGTAGTAAGAAGCACTTTTATCATAAATCCTGAAGGAAAAATTGCTGCAATTTGGGATAAAGTTAGCGTTAGAAAGAAAAAAAGTGTAAAAGGTGAAAAAATAGAGATTTTACATGTAGATGAAGTTAGAGAAAAACTTCAAGAATTACAATCAAATTAATAGGAATAAAAATGGGAAAGATATTTAATAAAGTTTTATTATTAGGTGCTGTTTCTTTAATGTCAAATACTTTATTGGCACAAGAAACTATTTGTTTCAAAAATGGTGTTGATAAACCTTCAATGATAGAAGAAGTTGCACTTGATGGAGATGTTTGTAAAGGAACTTTAACTGTTAATGATATGAAAAGTAATGGTTGGGATGTTTTAGATATAAAAATTTCAACTTCTCAAAATAAACTTAATTATTCATACTATTTTTATAAAGGGAATACTCCTACTTCAAAAACTCTTTTAACAACTTCAGTTTCACAAGAACCAACAACAAATACAAGTGAATTTTCAGTAAAACCAATTGGTACAAAAATCACAAATGTTGAAAATAACAAAAGTACAATAAATATTGGAAATTTAATAGTTGGTCAAACAGGAATTGTTGTTCATATTTATGATAATGATAAAAGACAAATCGTTTCAAATACAAAAGTTATTAGTACAAATGCAAACTCTTCTGTAATAGAATTCTTCCCATTTGATGACCTTTTACAAGAAGCACTTCCAACATCAAATAGACAAGTTTCAATAAACGATGTTGTTGTATTAAATTATATGTATAACTCTTCGCTTTTAATTGCTCCATCACTTGATTCTTTTCAGGCAGTAAGAAGTAATTTCAAATCAAATAACTTTATACACTCAGACATTTTTGCTGCAAAATTAAAAGTTACAAATACTCCATTCCCAACAAAAGAAGATATACAAAAGTTTGCAATTGAGCAAAATTTAGGAACAATTTTCTTTGTATTAAATAATAAAGTATATGTTGTTGATACAAAAACTTTTACTATTCTTGCAAAATATAATTTTGCATATGAAAATAAAGAGTATCAAATGCCATTTTACACAAGAGTTGAAGAAATTGAAGGTTCAATATTTGATTTCTCATTCTTCTCAAGTAATGAAGATTTAACTTATGATGAATATTATGAAAAAGTTTTAGGATTAAAATAATGATTGATAAAAAACATTTAGATTACCTTACTTCTATTGTAGGTGAGGAAAATATAAAAAGCGATAAAGCTCACTTAATCGCTTTTTGTTATGATGCAACAAGAACAAGATTTGAACCAGATGCTGTTGTTTTTCCAAGACATGAGCAAGATGTAAGTGATATTTTAAAATATTGTAATGAACACAAAATTATAATCGTGCCAAGAGGTGCAGGTTCAGGATTTACTGGTGGTGCATTACCTGCAAATGGTGGAATTATTTTAAGTCTTGAGAGACACATGAATAAACTTCTTGAAATTGATATGGAAAATATGGTTGGAGTTGTTCAACCAGGACTTATAAATATGCAATTTCAAAAAGCAGTAGAAGAAGTTGGATTATTTTATCCACCAGATCCTGCAAGTGAAGAGTATTCTACACTTGGTGGAAATGTAAGTGAAAACGCAGGTGGAATGAGAGCAGCTAAATATGGTATTACAAAAGATTATGTAATGGCTTTAAGAGCAGTTCTTCCAAATGGAGATATTATAGTTGCTGGTAAAAAAACTATTAAAGATGTTGCTGGTTACAACACAGCTGGAATTTTAATAGCAAGTGAAGGAACTTTAGCAGTTATCACAGAGATTACTTTAAAACTAATTCCAAAACCAAAATACAAAAAAACATATATGGGAGTTTTCCCTTCAGTTGATAGTGCAATGACAGCTGTGTTTAAATCACTTGCAGCTGGTGCAAATCCAGTTGCTATGGAATTCTTAGATGCACTTGTAATTAAAGCTTTAAGACAAAAATTCCCACAAATTTCACTTCCTGAACATGCTGGTGGAATTTTAGTTGGTGATGTTGATGCAAGTAGTGAAGCTGAAATTGAATCACAACTTCAAACTTTAAAAGAGTCATTTGCTGCAAATGGTTCAATTGATTTTATCATAGCACGTGATGAAGAAGAAGGTAAAAAACTTTGGTTTGCAAGACGAAATGCAAGTCCAGCAACAATGATTTATGGAACAAAAAAATTAAATGAAGATATTTCAGTTCCAAGAAGTAAACTTCCAGTTGCATTAGAAGGAATCTATAAAATTGGTGAAAAATATGGATTCAACGTTCCTTGTTTTGGCCATGCAGGTGATGGAAATATTCATGTAAATGTTATGGTAAAAGATAAAAACAATGAAAAAGAGATGGAAGATGGACATAAAGCTATTGAAGAGATTTTCCAATATGTTGTTGATTTAGGTGGAACTTTAAGTGGTGAACACGGAATTGGAACTTCAAAAGCTCCATTTATGCATATAGCATTCACAGAAGCTGAAATGAATCTATTTAGAAGTATAAAAAAAGCATTTGACCCAAATAATATTTTAAATCCATTTAAAATGGGACTTTAATGATAAATGAATAATATAGGAGAAGAAAAAAGCTTTTTAAAGAAGTTTATAAAAGGTTTAGATTCATTTTTTAATGATGACACAACTTATTATGCAGCTTCTTTAAGCTTTTT
The DNA here is from genome assembly GCF_003544915.1 of Arcobacter ellisii. Lineage (NCBI taxonomy): Bacteria > Pseudomonadati > Campylobacterota > Epsilonproteobacteria > Campylobacterales > Arcobacteraceae > Arcobacter > Arcobacter ellisii. The sequence goes on from NZ_CP032097.1 coordinate 2,278,338, forward strand.
TACTATCTTCTCTATTTTACCTATCATTGCACTTATTATTGCAATAATCTCAAATTTTTCTGAATTTAACAACTATTTAGATATTTTTATAAACTACATTTTTAGCCTTATTAATCCTACACACTCTACAGATATTGTAGAAGCTTTAAAAAAATATATATCAAACTCTAATCAATTGGGATTTTTAGGTATAGTTTATATGATTTTTGTATTTATAATGTTTTTCAAAGATTATGAATATATTGTAAATAAAATACATCATGCAAAAAGAAAATCTATTCATTTTTCATTTATATTTTATACTTTATATCTAATTGTTGTTGCTTTATTATTCACAGCTTCAAATATTTTAATCTCTTTATATAATAATGCAATTTTAACTATTGTTTTATCATATATTTTTGCATGGCTTATTTTTTTTAGTTTATTTAAACTTAGTGTTAATAAAAAGATTGATGATAAAGCTGCTATTATCTCTTCCCTTTTAACATTTATTGTTTTAACTGTTACAAAAAATTTATTTATCTATTATGTAATCTATAATAAAACTTATGCAACGATTTATGGTTCTCTTGCAACTTTATTATTTACATTTTTTTGGATATATATTTCTTGGATTATTTACCTTTATGGCATAAAAATGTGTCATAAATTAAATATGATAGAAGAATTAAAGAAAAAAATTTAAAAGAGTAGTAAAACTACTCTTTTAGTTTTTTTAGTCAGCTGGTAAATCTATTTGAATAGTATTTTGAATTAATACTTTATAACTCGTATCTTCACTATTTGAATATACGTTATAGTCAATACTGTCAATATTTTGTGTTCCAACTGAACTCCATATTCCACTATCACTAACCAAACTAACACTATCTGAACTATCTCCCATAATTCTTAAAATACTATCCCCTCCTGAATCTGTCATTTCAACTACATCTGAAAAAGACAATTTTGTTAGGTAATTTGAATCAGAATCCCTTGATAAATCAATTTGTTCAATATCTTTAATATTTGAAGTATCGACAGTTGAAAAATCAATATCACTTCCACCTGTCAATCTCAAAGTATCAACCCCATCATTAGAATCAACATAAGCAAATGTTTCAAATGTATCACCGCCATTTGATTCAGTTGAAATTACTGAAGCCTCTATGCTATCTTTTGGGATTTGGTCGTCACTTGTATATAAATATTCACCATGACCATTTTCATCTAATGGAATTATTATTGTTTCTCCACCAATATTAACACTAACATCAGATAAAGTCTCACTACCATCTGTATCTGTTGATAAAGCATCAAGTGAAATATCATACTCATAAGAGGTAACTATATTATCAATCTCTTTTGTATATGGTTCAACTTCTTGCATAATAGTTGCTTCATAAGCATCTATGTGTATTGAAGAAGAGCCATTACCAGAACTTCCTGTATGTATCACTTCAAATGTATCAAATAAATATTCCGTCGCATAAGAATATTTTCCATCTACCAAAGCAAGACTTCCTTGTGGTTCTCCATCATTATAAAATATAATTTCACCATTAGCTTGACTTTGTCCATGACCATTTTCATTACCTGTTAAATCAACAGTTAATGATAGTGTGTTTGTATCTCCACCTAAAGTCAAATTCCCTGTAGATTCTTTACTTCCTTTATTAAGAATTATTTTATCATTTCCATTTAACAATACATCAATATCAATATTTTTATAGTAATTATCTCCTATACTAAAGATACCTTCTTCTTCATTCTTATCAGTATCAATAACGGTAGTAGTTCCTATTTTATTATATTTAATTGTTTCATTTACAACAATATCTAAATTTGGTTCAGATGCAGTTAAATCGGGAACTGGTTCTTCTGGTTCATCTGGTTTATCTGGTTTATCTGGATTATCTGAATTATCTAGTTCATCATCTATTGGTGCTTCTGTTAAAATTTCACCTAAAACAGTATTATCAGCTTCCACAGTGTCATCAATAACAGCTAAAGTTTCTTCAGCATCTCTTAAATCTGTAACAACATTAGTTTCACCAGCTGTTCTATCTTCTAATCTTAAAGGTACAATTCCAACTGGTTCAGTTGTAGTTTGATCAGCACCAGCTGCTGCTACATCTAAATTTTCGATTTGAGCTAAAGTAAGAGTAGCTTGTTCGTTATTTTGGTTAGGATCTTGTTGATTATTTGTTGCTTGTTCTAATAAGTCACCAACTTGACTATTTGGAACAACTGTATCTTCTGGGATTTCCCCTGATAATAATGTAATATCAAAAAGTTGTTCATTACTTCCAACTACTTTTGTTTGACCTAGATTATTTACTAATGAAATTAAGATTGAATCTTCATTACTATTTGATGAACTACCAATTAACTTATCACCTTCAAATAATGTACTTCCAACTTTGGCAACTTCTAAAGTTCCATCTGGATGTTTTATAAAAAACGATCCATTTCCTGATACTATTTTTCCAATTATATTTGCCATTGTAATCTCCTAGTAATATTTTTATTCATATACAAGTATATTCCATTTTTGTATAAATTGTCTATTGTACTTAGGTGCAAAAAGGGGTAAAGCTAAAAACCGAAAAGAAAGCAAGGAGTAAAAAGGCTAGGTGTTTAGGGGGGGTGTAAAAAAAAAGCTTCTTCCAAGAAGAACTTGAGTAAGGAGTTCAAATTGGAAAAAGCTTTGTGTGTAAAAAACTCAAGAGCTGGCAGCGGCCTACGTTTCCACCAGGGGACCCGGCAGTATTATCGGCGATGAAGTGCTTGACTTCCAGGTTCGGAATGGGACTGGGTATTTCCACTTCTCTATAGCCACCAGCAAAGTTGAGTATTAAATCTAAAAAAAATAAACTTAATACTCAACTCGTAAGGAGTTAAGAAAAAATAATGTTAAAGTCTTTCACAATTTTTGTCTATCAAATATATAAGATATACATTTAATAAGATAGTAAACCAAAGAATTTGTAAATAAGCCAAACGTTCTATTAGTACTGGTCAGCTAAACGCCTTACAACGCTTACACATCCAGCCTATCAACCAGCTAGTCTTGCTGGGAACTTCAGGGAAAGTTAATCTTAGAGTTGGCTTCGAGCTTAGATGCTTTCAGCTCTTATCACATCCGTACGTAGCTACCCAACGATGCTCTTGGCAGAACAATTGGTACACCAGTGGTACGTTCATCCCGGTCCTCTCGTACTAGGGACAAATCTCTTCAACTTTCCTACGCCCACGGAAGATAGGGACCGAACTGTCTCACGACGTTCTGAACCCAGCTCGCGTACCGCTTTAAATGGCGAACAGCCATACCCTTGGGACCTACTTCAGCCCCAGGATGCGATGAGCCGACATCGAGGTGCCAAACCTCCCCGTCGATGTGAGCTCTTGGGGGAGATCAGCCTGTTATCCCCGGCGTACCTTTTATCCTTTGAGCGATGGCCCTTCCACACAGAACCACCGGATCACTATGACCGACTTTCGTCTCTGTTCGACTTGTATGTCTCACAGTCAAGCTAGTTTATGCCATTATACTCAACTGGCGATTTCCATCCGCCATGAACTAACCTTTGTAAGCCTCCGTTACTTTTTAGGAGGCGACCGCCCCAGTCAAACTACCCACCAGACATTGTCCTGATACAAGATAATTGTACGCAGTTAGTAACTCAAATATTCAAGGGTGGTATCTCAAGGATGGCTCCGACTCTACTTGCGTCTAGTCATCATAGCCTCCCACCTATCCTGCACATGAATATCCAAGCTACAGTGTCAAGCTGTAGTAAAGGTGCACGGGGTCTTTCCGTCTTTCCGCGGGTAGGAGGAATTTTCACCTCCACTACAATTTCACTGGATCCCTGGTTGAGACAGCTCCCATCTCGTTACGCCATTCATGCAGGTCGGTATTTAACCGACAAGGAATTTCGCTACCTTAGGACCGTTATAGTTACGGCCGCCGTTTACTCGGGCTTCAATCAAATGCTTCGCTTGCGCTGACATCATCAGTTAACCTTCGAGCACCGGGCAGGCGTCACACCTTATACATCCACTTACGTGTTAGCAAAGTGCTGTGTTTTTGGTAAACAGTCGGGAGGGACTCTTTGTTGCAACCTCTTTCGCTTTTTGAAGCAAGTTCATATACAAAAGTAGGCACACCTTATACCGAAGATACGGTGCTAGTTTGCAGAGTTCCTTAACCAGGGTTCTTCCACGCGCCTTAGAATACTCATCCCACCCACCTGTGTCGGTTTACGGTACGGGCAACATATAATATACTTAGTGGCTTTTCTTGGCACGACAGTATCATCGATTCTCCATCTCCTCCGAAGAGTGTCAAGAGCCTGTAAGATCTCGGCCTAACGTTACCCGGATTTGCCTAAGTAACAGCCTACGTCCTTCGAGCCACTATTCCATCAGTGACCTCGATTAACTCTATGCGTCCCCACATCGCGCTTATATGTTGGTATTGAAATATTAATCAATTTGCCATCGTCTACCCCTTTCGGACTCGACTTAGGACCCGACTAACCCTACGATGACGAGCATCGCGTAGGAAACCTTGGGTTTTCGGCGTTGAGGATTCTCACCTCAATTATCGCTACTCATGCCTGCATGCTCACTTCTATCCGCTCCAACGCTCCTTACCGGTACATCTTCTACGCTGAATAGAACGCTCTCCTACCACTCAATTAAAATTGAATCTAAAGCTTCGGTGTACATCTTAGCCCCGTTATATTTTCCGCGCAGAATCACTAGACCAGTGAGCTGTTACGCTTTCTTTAAAGGATGGCTGCTTCTAAGCCAACCTCCTGGTTGTCACAGTAACTCCACATCGTTTTCCACTTAGATGTAACTTAGGGACCTTAGCTGTTAGTCTGGGTTGTTCCCCTCTCGACGATTGATTTTATCACCCACCGCCTGACTCCTGTGATTCCACATATGGTATTCATAGTTTGATAGGGTTTGGTACCGCGGTAAGCAGCCCTAGCCCATTCAGTGCTCTACCCCCATATGCTACAACACAAGGCTATACCTAAATATATTTCGGAGAGAACCAGCTATCACGAAGTTTGATTGGCCTTTCACCCCTATCCACAAGTCATCCGGAGACTTTTCAACGCCTATCGGTTCGGTCCTCCACTGGCTCTTACACCAGCTTCAACCTGCTCATGGATAGATCACTTCGTTTCGGGTCTGCAGCATCTGACTAAATCGCCCTATTAAGACTCGCTTTCGCTACGGCTTCGTACTTGACTTAACCTTGCCAGATACCACAACTCGCAGGCTCATTATGCAAAAGGCAGTCCATCACCCTGATAAATCATAGGGCTCTGAATGATTGTAAGCTAATGGTTTCAGGTTCTATTTCACTCTCCTCGCTGGAGTACTTTTCACCTTTCCCTCACGGTACTTGTTCACTATCGATCTGTAAGTAGTATTTAGGATTGGAGGGTGGTCCCCCCGGTTTCAGTCAAAATATCACGTGTTCCGACCTACTCAGGATACCATTAGAGCTATTGAGAATTTAAATTACAGGAGTTTCACCTTCTATGCTACACTTTTCCAAGTATTTCATCTATCCTCTTTAGTCTCACGTTATGGTCCTACAACCCCCAATGCAAGCATTGGGTTTGTCCTAATCCGCTTTCGCTCGCCGCTACTGACGGAATCTCGTTTGATTTCTCTTCCTCTGGCTACTGAGATGTTTCACTTCACCAGGTTAGCTCCCCGTAGGGTAACATATATCTCTATATGCTGGGTTGCCCCATTCAGAAATCCCCGGATCAAAGCTCTTTGGCAGCTCCCCGAGGCTTATCGCAGCCTAATACGTCTTTCATCGCCTCTTACAGTCTAGGCATCCACCATTAGCCCTTAATAGCTTATTAATAAATAGAGTTAAACTCTATCGCATTTTTGATAATATTCTTTGGCTACTATCTTATTAAACATATTATTTAAAATATATCCAATAAAATAATGTTGTGTTCTATCTAATTTCTTAGATATGAAATTTTTTTTGTTTTAAATTATTTAATCTATATAAAAATCTCTTTTTATATCTATTATTTAATTCTTACGAAAAAATTAAAGACTTTAACATTATATTTTTAAATATCGTTTTGATTTTGAAAATCAAATATAAATTCAATCTCTTATTGAACTTATATTTAACTTCTTAAATCTGATGAACTTATTAGTTATAGGTGGTGGAGAATAGCGGGATCGAACCGCTGACCTCCTGCGTGCAAAGCAGGCGCTCTCCCAGCTGAGCTAATTCCCCAACCTAAATTAATCTTTACTAGATTATTTAATGGTGGGCCTATCAGGACTTGAACCTGAGACCTCACGATTATCAGTCGAGCGCTCTAGCCAGCTGAGCTATAGGCCCCTTTACTACCTATTTAAATAATCTTTATAAACCGAATATAAAATCTCTGGAAGTAAGAAACGAATCTTACTTCTCTCTCTGAAAGGAGGTGATCCAACCGCAGGTTCTCCTACGGTTACCTTGTTACGACTTCACCCCAGTCGCTGAATCCACTGTGGAAGGTAGCTACTTTAGCATCCCCGCTTCGAATGAGTTCAACTCCCATGGTGTGACGGGCGGTGAGTACAAGACCCGGGAACGTATTCACCGTAGCATAGCTGATCTACGATTACTAGCGATTCCAACTTCATGTAGTCGAGTTGCAGACTACAATCCGAACTGGGAGATATTTTTGAGATTTGCTCCACGTCACCGTATTGCTGCTCTTTGTATACCCCATTGTAGCACGTGTGTAGCCCTGGACGTAAGGGCCATGATGACTTGACGTCGTCCTCACCTTCCTCCTACTTGCGTAGGCAGTCTCCTTAGAGTTCTCAGCCGAACTGTTAGCAACTAAGGACGAGGGTTGCGCTCGTTGCGGGACTTAACCCAACATCTCACGACACGAGCTGACGACAGCCGTGCAGCACCTGTATATAAGTTTCTGCAAGCAGACACCAATCTATCTCTAGAAAGTTCTTACTATGTCAAGTCCAGGTAAGGTTCTTCGTGTATCGTCGAATTAAACCACATGCTCCACCGCTTGTGCGGGTCCCCGTCTATTCCTTTGAGTTTTAATCTTGCGACCGTACTCCCCAGGCGGTACACTTAATGTGTTAACTGCATTACTGCAAGGTCGAGCCTCACAACAACTAGTGTACATCGTTTAGGGCGTGGACTACCAGGGTATCTAATCCTGTTTGCTCCCCACGCTTTCGCGTCTCAGCGTCAATAATGTTCCAGTAGATCGCCTTCGCAATCGGTATTCCTTCTGATCTCTACGGATTTTACCCCTACACCAGAAATTCCATCTACCTCTCCCACATTCTAGGTATACAGTTTCAAAAGCAGTTCAATAGTTGAGCTATTGGATTTCACTTCTGACTTATATACCCGCCTACACGCTCTTTACGCCCAGTGATTCCGAGTAACGCTTGCACCCTCCGTATTACCGCGGCTGCTGGCACGGAGTTAGCCGGTGCTTATTCATATAGTACCGTCATTATCTTCCTATATAAAAGGAGTTTACGCACCGAAATGTGTCATCCTCCACGCGGCGTTGCTGCATCAGACTTTCGTCCATTGTGCAATATTCCCCACTGCTGCCTCCCGTAGGAGTCTGGACCGTGTCTCAGTTCCAGTGTGACTGATCATCCTCTCAAACCAGTTAGGCGTCATAGCCTTGGTGAGCCATTACCTCACCAACAAGCTGATACCATACAGACCCATCCTTAAGCACTAAAGCGTTTCCCTTGCATACTTATGTATTAAAGGCATATAGGGCATTAGCAGTCGTTTCCAACTGTTATTCCTTTCTTAAGGGCAGGTTATCTATACATTACTCACCCGTGCGCCACTTAGCTGACAATTATAGCAAGCTATAATCCGTTCTCGTTCGACTTGCATGTGTTAAGCACGCCGCCAGCGTTCACTCTGAGCCAGGATCAAACTCTCCATAAATTATAGAGTTTTTGAAACTGACAAATTTTATAACTCTTCAATTACAAAATTATCACTCAAATTTTATAGACAAGTATTTGTTTTACCAAATTTTCTTGTTTTTATATTTTTTAACATTTATTCTTATTTTTAATCTAAATAAACATAGATTTTTTATAAGAGTTCTATATTCGGTTTATAAAGATTACTTTACAAACTTTCATTCATTTTTAAAGATCATTCCAGACTCGATTGAATCGTTTCTCTTCAAGCTTTTCGTTTGAAGCGTTCCAGTCAAATTGGACGGGAATTATAATAGATTTTTATTTACTTGTCAATACCTTACAGCTTAAATCTAGCTAAAATTTTTAAATTTATGCTTTTTACTATTCTTTTATTGCCTTTTTCTCTCCCATTTTCTCTTTTACTAGGTTTTTATTGTATTGTTTTGTCTTTTTTATGAAAAGTAATTTATAAGTATTATATAAAAGGTAAAAACCTTTTATATTTTTAATTGTAGATGAATTATAAGTTAGAGATAAATGTAGCTAATGCATCAATTTCTGCATCAGTTTTTGAATCAATTTGTGTTTTCATTATATTTTTCATAACTCCACCATAAGTTCCAGCTTTATAACCATTTAATGCATTAATAGTTTTTTCTTTATCCCAACCTGCAATAATTTGAGATTTTCCTAAAGCTTCTTTTTCACCTTTTTGACCATGACAAGATGCACATGCTTTAAATAATAGTTCGCCATTAGGTCCTTCTTCAACTTTAACTACTTCTTGAACTTCATTTGTTGCAGTTGATATTACTTCTTTCACATCATTTTGTGTTTCGTTTACTTTTTCAGCTACATTAGATACTTGAGTTGTAATTGTTTCTTTAACTTCTTGAGCAACTGGTACAATCGCTTCTTTTACATCTTGAACAGTATTTTCAGTTACTTTATTTGTTGCTTCTTCAACTGTTTTTGAAACTTCTGTTGCAGCAGTTGTTACTGTTTGTGCTACTTCTTTTGCTGCTTCATTTACAACTTCTTTTGTTGTTTCTTGTTTTGTTGTAACCTCTGCTGTTGCTTGTTCTGTTTTTTTATCATCACCACATCCACTTAATAGTAATACTGCAATTGCAGCTGAACTTAATAAAATTTTATTCATTCTTTTTCCTTTTTCATTAATTGTTAAAAATCATATTTTTTATTATAACTAAACTATTGTATAAAAATTGTGTCAAAGACTTTTATATGTAAATACAAAGTCATTATCAAAATCAATTTTTACAATTCCACCTTTTTTAAGTTTTCCAAATAATATCTCATCTGTTAAAGGATTTTTAATTCTTTCGGAAATAACTCTATTAAGTGGTCTTGCACCCATAGCTTTATCATAACCAAGTATTGCTAACTCTTTTTTAGCTTTTGCACTAATTTCAATTTTTATTTTTTTATCTACTAATTGTTTTTCTAAATCTTCTATAAATTTACCTGCAACTTTAGCAACAATATCCATACTTAATGAATCAAATGTTACAACAGCATCAAGTCTATTTCTAAATTCTGGAGCAAAGAATTTATTTATTGCTTTATTCTCATTTAATTTTTCATTTTTTGCAAATCCCATTACATTTGCTTCTGTTGCACCTAGATTTGATGTCATTATTAAAACTACATTTTGGAAATCTGCTTTATTTCCACTATTATCAGTTAATTCAGCATTATCCATAACTTGAAGTAAAATTGACATTAAATCAGGATGAGCTTTTTCAATCTCATCTAATAATAAAACTGTATGAGGATGTTTTCTAATAGCTTCTGTTAAAAGTCCACCTTGTTCAAATCCAACATACCCTGCAGGTGCTCCAATTAATCTTGAAACTGTATGAGCTTCCATATATTCACTCATATCAAATCTTTCAAAATGAATTCCTAATTGAGTTGATAACTCTTTTGCTACTTCAGTTTTACCAACTCCTGTTGGTCCACTAAATAAGAAACTTCCTATTGGTTTTTTATCAAGTCCAAGTCCAGCTTTATTTCTTTTTATTGATTGAACAATAGTTGTTATTGCTTTATCTTGTCCAAATACTCTTTTTTGCATATTTTTTTCTAATGATTTTAAAAGAGTTAAATCTGATTTTGTTGCACTTCTTTCAGGAATATGTGCCATTTTTGCAATAGTTGATTCAACATCTTTAGAAGTAATTGTTATATTTGATTCAGATTTTGTTTTTAAAGATGTTGATAAACTAATTTTTTTAGAAGCCCCAACCTCATCAATAACATCAATAGCACAATCAGGTAAAAATCTATCAGTGATATATTTTTTACTAAGTTCAACTGCACTAGAAATTGCACTTTTTGAATATTTTACGCCATGATACTCTTCATATTTTGATTTTAAACCCTCTAAAATTAAAATTGAATCTTCAATACTTGGTTCTTCAACATCTACTTTTGCAAATCTTCTACTTAAAGCCTTATCTTTTGCAAAATCATTTCTAAATTCACTAAAAGTTGTTGCACCAATACATCTTAATTTTCCATTTGCAAGCATTGGTTTTAAAATATTTGAAGCATCCATAGCACTTCCACCAACACTTCCAGCGCCAACAATAGTGTGAATTTCATCTATAAATAAAATTGCATTTTTTATTTTTGATACTTCTTTTAAAAGAGTTTTTAATTTTTTCTCAAAATCTCCTCTATATTTAGTTCCAGCTAACATAGAACCCATATCTAAAGAAAAAACTTTTGATTTTAATAAAAATTCTGGAACTTGTTCTTGTGCAATTTTTAAAGCTAATCCTTCTGCAATTGCTGTTTTCCCAACTCCTGGTTCACCAACAAGTATCGGATTATTCTTTTTTCTTCTACTTAAAATCTCAATTACTCTTGAAACCTCTTTTTCTCTTCCAATAACAGGGTCAATTTCACCTTTTTTTGCAAGAGCAACAAGTTCAGTAGAATTTTTATCTAAAACTTTATTATCATTATCTGCGCTATTTTCTAAAGTTTCATCTTCATCATCTAACTCTTTATGTGAAATCTCTTCAAGTATATCAACTCTTTGAATCCCTAATTTTTTCAATAAATATGTAGCATATGAATTTTCATCTTTTAAAATAGCAACAAACATATCTTCAACATTTGCATTTGTTTTTCCACTTGTTTGTGTATGGGAAACCATATATTCAATAGTTGAAGCTAAAGATAAAGTTTCCATTGGTTCTTCATTTATATTTTGATCTGCTGGGAATTTTGGAGTATTTTCATCAATATATTTTTTTAATTCTTCAAATAGTTTATTTGTATCAACTCCCAAATCTATAAAAAGATTTTCTATTGTTTGGTCATGTATTAACATTAAAAAAATATGTTCTACTGTTAAATACTCATGTTTACTACTTTTTGCATAACCAACAGCTTGTGCAAAAATATTTCTTAATTCTTTACTTATCATTTTTATTCTTCTTCCATTACAGCTTTTAAAGGAAAGCCTTTTTCTCGAGCCATAGTTTTTACTTGTGCAACTTTTGTTGAAGCAATTTCATACGTATAAGTTCCACATAACTCTTTTCCATTATTATGAATGTTTAACATTATAACTGAAGCTTCATCAACAGATTTTCTAAATACTCTTACTAATACATCAATCACAAAATCCATAGTTGAAAAATCATCATTTAAAAGAAAAACATTATATTTCTTTGGCTCTTGTAAATCTAAATCATCATTTAATTCTATTTCTATTTCATTACTCACTTCAAACCTTTGTTTTGATAAAATCTCATTTGTTAATAAAAAACAACCAATTATAACAAAAAAGAGATAATTATGAAAAAAGATGCTAATTATTATATAAACAAATCAATATTTGTAACTGCAACAAACACTGATGTAGGTAAAACTTACGCTTGTGAAAAATTTTTAAAATATTTTGCAAAAGCTGGACTTAAAGTCGGTTATTTTAAACCTTGTGAAACAGGAGTTATTGATAAACCACTAGATGGTTCAAAAATGTTTGAACTAACAAAAGAGTTAAATAAACATTTCGAAAATGTAACTTTAAATGATGTTGTTCCATATCAATTTAGACTTCCTGCTGCTCCTTATGTTGCATCAAAAGATACTATTATAGATATAGAATTTTTAAAAGAGAAAAAAAAGTATCTTCAATCTTTTTGTGATATTTTGATTATTGAAGGTGCTGGTGGACTTATGGTTCCTGTTAAAAAAGATTTGTTTATGATAGATTTAATAAATATATTTGATAGTTCTGCTTTTTTAATCACTCCTTCAAAACTAGGTTGTATAAATGACACCCTACTCTCATGTGAAGCTTTAAAAAATAAAAATATAGATTTTGAGTTTTTTATAAACTTATTTCAAGATATTGATACATTTGATGAAGTTTCAAAACCATTTTTAATTGACTATTTTGGTGAGTTAAATTTCTTACAAGATTTGTAAAAAATAGAAAAATTGGAAAAATTTTCCAGTTTTTTTTTAAATTACGATTTTTTTACTCTTAATTTTCACTAGCTTTTTACTACTTTTTTACATTTTTTTGACATAACTTTAAGTTTTGTTTCCCTTATTATAGGCTTTAAAAGAACTTTTTTAATTCTAAACTTAAATTTATTTACTATTTCAAAAGACATAAAAACAATTCATTTTAAATTGTGTATAAATTCTCTATTAGTTTTCATGTATAATATTACGTTTACTAAACATGGAACAAATAGCATTAAAATCAAATTATGAAAGGTAGATAAAAAATGACTTCTGCAATAGATTTATCTAAATTAACAGCAAATGATGATTTAACACCAATTTTAGGTGGATATTGGCCTGGTATCCAAATTTATTACCCACCAATTAAATTCAATCCATTAGATGGAACATATGAGAGTATGGAACAAGCAAAACTAAGATTACAAAAACACGCTTATAAAACAAAAGCTCATACTGTATTATTTGACTTAGAAGATGGATGTAGACAAAAAGCTATGTCAAGAGAACTTTTAATTCAAGAGTTACCAAAATTTCCTGAAAGAAATTTTCAAATAGCTGTAAGAATAAATCCATTCAGAACTGATGAGTATGAAGAAGATTTAAAAATGTTAAAACAAATTCACCAATATATAGATGTTATCGTTTTAGCAAAAGCTGGAGAAGTTTATGGTTCAGCTGAAATCAGAGATTTATCTTCTTGGTTAGTATCTATTGGAAGTAAATTAACAATTCAGCCAATCGTAGAGCACCCAAAATCTTTACAAATTGCTGATAGATTAATGGAACATTCAACTGTTAAACACATCGTATTTGGTATTCACGATTTTTCAAAAGCAATGGCTTATAAAATCACTCCAAAAGGATGGATAGATGAATTAGAAACTTTCTTTAATATGCTTACAATGGAAGCAAGAATTAAAGGAAAAGGAGTTATTGGAGGAGTTGAAGTTATGTTAACACCTCACTCATTACCAGATTCTTGTGTTGAGAAAAAAGACATTAGAAGATGGTTAGATTTACACGGTGACGAAGCTAGTAGACATGTTTACGCTCATGCAATTAGAGAAAATGCAATGGGATTAACTGGAAAACAAGTTATTACTCCAAATCATATTAATGTTTGTAAAGTTGCATTTACACCAAGTCCAAATGAAATTGCAAAAGATGTATCAATCTTAAAAGCTGCTATTGAAGCAGATGCTTTATTAAGTGGAGCAATTAGATACGAAGGTGAAATGTTAGATCCACCAATGTTCGGTAAATCTCTACAAAATATCTTAAGAGCTTATGCTTTAAGAAGTTTAGAAAAAGAAGATGAACTATTTGCATTATCTGTATTAAATAGAATGCCAATTCATACGTTTAAAGAAAACTGGCCATACGGTCAACTGTAATTTCGTAAGGAGATTTATTATGAGTGAAACAATTAAAATAGAAGTACCTGAATTTTTAAATATTGGGGTAGCTTGTACATCATCACATGTTGGAACAGCAAAAGAGAACAATATTGCGATGGTTATTGAAGATGATAAACTAGGAACAGATGAAATAACTTATAAAGAGTTAGCAAAAAAATCTGACCAAGTTTGTAATTTCTTTACAGGAATTGGACTAGAGCCAAGAGATAGAGTATTAGTTTGTTTAAAAAACTCTTTAGCTTACCCTATTTCGTTTTTTGGAACTATGAAAGCTGGAATTATTGCAGTTCCTACTTCAACACTTTTAAGTGGTAGTGAAGTTAAATATCTTGCAGAAGATTCACAAGCAAGAGCAATTGTATTAAGTGCTACTATGTATGAAAACTTAGTTCCTTACTTAGAAAATTGTGATAATTTAAAGACTATTGTTGTTGCTGGAATTGATAGTGTTGAAGAGTTAAAAAAACCAAAAGATATTAATGTTTATTCATTAAATGAAATCTTTGCAAATACTGATACAACACCAAATCATTATAATTCAAAATCAGGTGAGCCTGCGTATTTAGTTTATACATCAGGAACAACTGGTTATCCAAAAGGTGTTTTACATTCACATAGATCACTAATTGGAAGAAAACCAGCAACTGATTATTGGTTTGATTTTAAAGAGAATGATAGAATCATGCACTCTGGTAAATTTAACTGGACTTACGTTTTAGGTTCAGCTTTAATGGACCCATTATTTAATGGTCATACAGTTATTGCATATGAAGGAGCAAATGATGCCTCAACTTGGATTGATTTAATTAAAAAACACCAATGTACAATTTTCATTGGAGTTCCAACAATTTATAGACAAATCATCCAAAAAACAGATTTCACACTTGATGATTGTCCATCATTAAGATATTGTATGAGTGCAGGAGAGCATTTATCAGATGAAATGTTAGGATTATGGAGAGAAAGATTTAAACAAGATATTTATGAAGCAATTGGAATGTCTGAGTGTTCTTATTATATTTCTCACTCTAAATATAATCCAATTAGACCAGGAAGTGCGGGATTCCCACAACCAGGACATATCGTAAAACTTTTAGACCCTGAAACTTTAGAAGAAGTTGGTGTTGAAGAAGAAGGTATGATTTGTATTGGAGAAGATGACCCAGGATTATTCTTAGAGTATTGGCAATTAGAAGAAGAAACTGCAAAATCAAGACATGATGGATACTTCTTCACAGGAGATTATGCTAGACGTGATAAAGATGGATATATTTGGTTTATTGGAAGAAAAGATGATATTATCAATACATTTGGATTTAGAGTATCTCCACATGAAATCGAAAGAGTTGTAAAAACTCATGATGCAGTTGCTGATTGTGTTGCTTTTGGTTTAGATATTGGTAAAGATAAAACAATAGTTGCAATTGCAGTTATTGGACATGAAGAGTTAAGTGAAGAAAAACAAGCGGAAATTTTAGCATTTGCTCAAGCAAATCTTGCAAAATATAAAGCTCCAAAAGAGATTTTTGCAATGCTTGATTACCCAAGAACAAAAAATGGAAAAGTTTTAAGAAAACAACTTGTAAAACAATTACATGAAAAATATCATGCAATTGAAACAGGAACAAAAATTGTTGAATATAAAGCTAGACGTTCTATGTTATTTGTTCCACCATATAACAAACATAATGTTGAAAAAGCAAAAACTGTTTTAGCAGATAGTGTTATTTTTGACTTAGAAGCAATTTTACAAGAACAAAGAGAAGTTGGAAGACAAACTATTAAAGAAGTTTATAAAGATAGTGGTTCTAAATTTGGGGAAAGTGAAAGAGTTTTAAGAATTAATAATCTTGGAACTGAAGATCTTAAAAAAGATTTAGAACTTGCTCGTGAAATTGAAATTGATGGTTTATTATTCTCTAAAATCCAAACAAAAGAGGATGTTTTAGAAGCAGTTAAACTAATTGAAGAGATTAATCCTAATCTAACTTTAATGATTATGATTGAAACTCCATTATCAGTTTTAAATATTCATGAGATTTGTGCAGCTAGTCCTAAAGTTGAAGTTGTAGTTGTTGGTTCAAACAAACTTGCAAATAGACTTCAAATTGATATCAAAAAAGGTTCAAAAGCGATGTTTAATTACTTATCGCAAATTGCACTTGCATCTAAAGCATATGGAAAAACTGTAATTGATGGACCACACTTTGATGTTCATGATGAATTTGCTTGTGAAGATTCAACAAAAGATGCATTTAATTTAGGATTTGATGGTAAATCATTAATTCATCCAATTCAAATTGAATATATCAATGATATTTTCACTCCAAAACAATCTGAAGTTGAAGATTATGAAAATATGATTGCAAAATATGAAGAAGCTGCAAAAGAAGGGAAAGAAGTTATTTTACATAATAATAGATTAGTTGACTCTTCTAAAATTAAATGGGCAAGAAAAATGATTACATTGTATGAAACATACAAATCATTAGGTCAAAATTTATTTGGTAAATAAGGAGTTTAATTTGTCTAAGATAAATATGGGTAATTTTTTTGAAGATTTTTCAATCGGTCAAAAAATAGTTCATCCACTTCCTAGAACAATAAGCGAAGGAGATGTATCTTTATACATCGCTTTCACTGGTTCTAGATTTGCCCTACACTCTTCTGATGTAGTTGCAATTGAGATGGGATATGATAAAAGACCAATTGATGATATTTTAATGTTCCATTTAACATTTGGAAAATCTGTACAAGATATCTCTTTAAATGCAATTGCAAATTTAGGATATGCAGAAATGGCTTTCCCAAATCCTGTATATGTTGGCGATACAGTAAGTATGACTTCAACTGTTATTGGATTAAAAGAGAATTCAAATGGTAAAAGTGGAGTTGTTTATGTTCACTCTGTTGGTGTAAATCAAAATGGTGCTGTTGTACTTGATTTCAAAAGATGGGTAATGGTTCATAAAAAAGACCACTCTAATTTAAGTGGTGTTAATGAAGTTCCAACTTTTGCAAAAACAACACCTATTTCACAAATTAATATTCCAACTATTAAATGTGTTGATACAGATTCAACTGGTGGAAAATATTTCTTTGAAGATTATGTTGAAGGTGAAAGATTAGACCATCCAGAGGGAATTACAGTTGATAATAGTGACCATACATTAGCTACTAAGTTATATCAAAACAATGCAAAAGTACATTTTAATGACCATATGATGAAAAGTACACCAATGGGTCAAAGATTGATGTATGGTGGAATCATTATTTCAATGGCAAGAGCTATTTCATTTAATGGTTTACAAAATGCTCAATGGGTATGTGCTATAAATAGTGGAGCTCATGCAAACCCTACATATGCAGGTGATACTATTTATGCTTATACTGAAATTTTAGAAAAAATTGAAGTAAATAGAGATGATATTGGATTATTAAGAGTTAGAACTATTGGTTTAAAAAATCAAACTCCTAAAGAAACTCCAACTCCAAAAAGTGAAGATGGTAAATATTTACCAAATGTTGTACTTGATTTAGATTACACTATTGTAATTCC
The DNA here is from genome assembly GCF_003544915.1 of Arcobacter ellisii. Lineage (NCBI taxonomy): Bacteria > Pseudomonadati > Campylobacterota > Epsilonproteobacteria > Campylobacterales > Arcobacteraceae > Arcobacter > Arcobacter ellisii. The sequence goes on from NZ_CP032097.1 coordinate 2,295,801, forward strand.
AAAAAAAGTTACTGAAAAGAAATAAAACAAATTTAATTTTAACAAAAAGGAAAAAATATGACACACCCAAGCGAAGCTTTATTTGAAAATGGTAAATCTTTACCAATTATCCCAACTTGTGAACACTTTGCAGGAAGCGAAAAGCTAATCCTAAAAGGTTTTGAAATGCAAAAAAAACTTGGACCTGTTTTTGATATTACTTGTGATTGTGAAGATGGTGCTGAAACTGGTAAAGAAGTTGAACATGCTCAAATGATCGTAAGAGTTGTTAATTCTGATGAAAATCCTTATGCAATGGCTGGAACTAGAATTCATGACCATTCACACCCAGATTGGAGACAAGATGTTGATATTTTAGTTCCAGGTGCTGGAGAAAAATTAGCATATATCACATTACCAAAATCAACTTGTTATGAAGATGCAAAAACTCAAATTGAGTACATTCAAAAAGTGGCAAAAGAAGCTGGAATTTCAAGAGAAATCCCAATTCACGTATTAATTGAAACTCATGGTGCATTACAAGATGTAGAAAAAATTGCTACATTACCATGGTTACAAGTTTTAGATTTCGGATTAATGGATTTCGTTTCTGGATACCAAGGAGCAATTCCAGCAATTAACATGAGAAGTCCAGGTCAATTTGATCACAGATTAATTGGAGCTGCAAAAGCTAGAGTTGCACAAGCAGCTATCCAAAATAAAGTTATTCCTGCACACAACGTAACTTTAGATTTAAAAAACCCATACCAAACTTATAAAGATGCTGAAAGAGCTAGAAATGAGTTCGGATTCATGAGAATGTGGTCTATTTACCCAACACAAGTACAAGCAATCGTTGATGCAATGAAACCAGATTTTACAGAATTAGAAGCTGCTCAACACATCTTAATCAAAGCTCAAGATGCTGAGTGGGGACCAATCCAATATGATGGTGAGTTACACGATAGAGCAACTTATAGATATTTCTGGGAATTAGTTCAAAGAGCTAAATTCTCTGGTGCTAAATTAATGGAAGAGACTGAAAAAAGATTCTTCGCTTAATATTTTAAACATTAGCCCTTATGGGGCTTTTGTTTCTTTTTTAAACAAACAATTTCTACATAAATTTTCAAGTATATCAAAACTAAACACTTTTTATAAATATTCACTTTTTTATTAGTTTAAAAAAGTCTATTTTCATAAGTGCATTGGTATAATTGTTGAATTTCTAAGCAAAAAGGAAAAAAATGAGCAAAAAAATTACAGAACAAGATATTATAGACTCAGTTGCTTCAGCATGTCAATATATTTCGTTTTACCATCCTGAAGATTTCGTAAAAGGAATGGTTGAGGCGTATGAAAAAGAACAATCTGAATCAGCTAAAAATGCAATTGGACAAATTTTAATTAACTCTAAAATGTGTGCAATGGGACACAGACCACTTTGTCAAGATACAGGAAGTGTTAATATTTTTGTAAGAGTTGGATTAAAAGCTAACTTAGATATTACAAAAAATTTAGAAGATTTATTAAATGAAGGTGTAGCTAAAGGTTATACAGACCCTGATAATACTTTAAGATATTCAGTTGTTGCTGATCCAGCAGGGAAAAGAACAAACACAAAAAACAATACTCCAGCAGTTATCCATGTTACAGTTGATAATTCTGATGAATTAGATATCACAGTTGCAGCTAAAGGTGGAGGAAGTGAAAATAAATCTAAATTTGCTGTATTAAATCCTTCTGATTCAATTTATGACTGGGTTATGGCTAATGTAAGAGAAATGGGAGCTGGATGGTGTCCTCCAGGAATTTTAGGAATCGGAATTGGTGGAAATCCAGAAAAAGCAATGCTTTTAGCAAAAGAGTCTTTAATGGGTCATGTTGATATTCATGAGCTACAAGCAAGAGGTCCTCAAAATGCTTTAGAAGAATTAAGATTAAAACTTTATGAAGATATCAATAAAGTTGGAATTGGTGCACAAGGTTTAGGAGGGTTAACAACTGTTTTAGATGTTAAAATCTTAGATTATCCTTGTCACGCAGCTTCATTACCAGTTGCTATGATTCCAAACTGTGCAGCAACAAGACACATTCACTTTAAATTAAAAGGTGATGGACCAGCTGTATTTAAAAAACCATCTTTAGATTTATGGCCAGATATCAAACTTCCAATGGATACTATTAAAAGAGTAAACATTGCTGATTTAACAAAAGAGAACTTATCTCAATTCAAATCAGGAGATACTTTATTATTATCAGGAAAAATTTTAACAGCAAGAGATGCTGCTCATAAAAAAATCGTTGAGTACAAAAATGCTGGAAAACCACTTCCAAATGGTGTTGACTTAAAAGATAAATTTATCTACTACGTTGGACCAGTTGATCCAGTTAGAGATGAAGTAGTAGGACCAGCAGGACCAACAACATCTACAAGAATGGATAAATTTACTAAAGATATGATGGAAATCGGTATCATGGGTATGATTGGTAAAGCTGAAAGAAAACAACCAACAATTGATTTAATTAAAGAGTACAAATCTATTTATTTAATTGCAACTGGTGGAGCAGCTTACTTAATTTCTCAATCAATCAAAGGTGCAAAAACTTTAGCATTTGAAGAACTAGGTATGGAAGCAATTTACGAATTTGAAGTTGAAGATATGCCAGTTACTGTTGCTGTTGATACAGAAGGAAATTCTATTCATACAACAGGTCCAGCTAAATGGAGAACAATCTAATCTAATTTACAAAGGGGCTACCCTTTGTAACACTTTCCTAAAATAATCCTTAGGCTAACAAACTATATTTCTTTTTTGACTTTTTCAAGACCAACTTTATGCTATTGTTCCGTCCAAAGAAAATATTATAGGAAATAATATGAATTTATTAGAAGATTTAAAAGACTATTTAGGCTTTGCAGTTGCAGGAAACTTTGCAAATCACTTAGGTGAAGCTGGAGAAGCCGATGAATTTTCTGTAATAAAAACAAAAGAAAAAGATGCACCAAAAGGGATGTTCCCTTTTTATATAAAAGGACATAATAGTTTTTTAGGAACATATCCAATTTGTGATGAAATTATTTTAACTCATGGTAGAGAAAAAGATAATTTACAAGTTGAAGCTGAAGTTGCATTAATCTGCGATTTTATTTATGAAAATGATAAAGTTATTGATATAGTACCAAAATATTTTTCGGCATTTAATGACTGTTCAATTAGAATTCAAGATGGAAACAAACTTAGTACGAAAAAAAACTGGGGAACAAATACAAAAGGAATTTCTCAAGACCTTATAGAAATTGATAATTTCACAGAAAAAGGTATTTTGAGTAAATATCATATCTCTTCATTTATAAAAAGAGATGGTATTGTTTATGATTATGGAACTACAAGTGCCGTAAAATCATATAGTTATTTCTTTAATCAATTAAAAGATTGGATGATTGAAAAATTAAATACTCAAGAAGATTGTGGACCACTTGAAGAGTTAACTCAATTCTTAAAAGTTGCAGCTAAAGATGCAAAAGGTATTTTAATAGCTGCAGGTGCAACAGCATATACGGAGTTTGGAAAACATAACTTTCTAAAAAAAGGTGATGAGATTTTTGTTTATGTTTATAATGCTCACGCACATAGTTTTAATGATATTATGAATGATATGTGTGGAATGGATACTTATTTAGGTCAGTGTTCAAAACTTCATCAAATAGTTCAATAAAAGATAGATTTTCTATCTTTTATTAGATTTTGCTTCAATATATAAAATATCATTTAAACTATCAAATACTTTTATAGTTCCTTCTTCAATTTCACTTGCTGTTTTTCGTAAATGTTGATTCTCTGCTTTAGTTGCATTTTTAGTCATATATTCTTGAACTTTTTTATGTACATTTTCATGGTTTTGTTTTAAATTATTCCACTCTTTAACTTTTGTAAACTCTTCATTTTTAGCTTCACAAGAACTAATCCATTTTCCTAAATTACAAGATTTACAATCAACAACTGTACAATTTTCAAAACTATCTAAAGTTTTAAAATAACTCTTTTTAAAATTTATATGGTCATTTTTATATTTTGAAATCTCTTTCATCAAATTGATATTTTCAACCATTTCATAATATTTTTCATCAATTTTTGACAAAGATGTTATCTCTAACAATCTACTAGAGAGTTTTGAAACTTCACTTGATAAAATATCAATATTTGAAGCCGTCATTGCATTTTTTTGAGTTGCACTATCTAATCTTGAAATAGTGTCATTTATTTGAATAATTCCACTCTCTTGCTCTTTACTAAATTGAGTTACACTATCTATAATCTCTTTTGTTTGAGAGATTTTTGATGTAAGATTTTCATAACCTTTTATCATATCATCAGCGATAACTTTTCCTTCGTTAGATTTTAAACTTGCACTTTCAACTAAAGTTTTAATCTCTCTTGCGGCATCTGCACTTCTACTTGCTAAATTTCTAACTTCTGCTGCAACAACTGCAAATCCTTTTCCAGCTTCTCCAGCAGTTGCTGCTTCAACTGCTGCGTTTAAAGATAAAATATTTGTTTGGAAAGCTATTTGGTCAATTACTGTGATTGCTTCATTTATAGCTTTTACTTTTTCATTTATCTCATCCATTGATAAAGAAGTCTTTTTAGCTGCCTTACTTCCATGTGTTGAAGCATCATTTAACTCATCAGCAATTTGTAACATTTGATTCATATTTGCATTATTATTTTTAATATTTGCAGTAATTTGTTCAAGTGCAGCTGAACTTTGTTCAAGAGAACTTGCTTGTTCTGTTGATGAAATAGCCAATTCATTTGAAGAGTTTGCTAAAACTTTTGTATTTTTTTCTAAATCATTTCCAGCATTTGTAATCATTGCAATTAATTCAGAAGAAGATTGTCCTAAAAGAACTGTTGAAGAACAAAGTGTTCCAAAATCTCCATACATTCCCCTTGTATGAACTTCATCTAATCTATATTTATAATTTCCTTGAGAATAATTATTTAACAAGATATTTAAACTATCAATTTTTAATTTAGTTCTATTTATCATTTTATTTATGATTTCAACTAAAGAAGCTAACTCTTTTGATGAAGCTTTTGTTTTTATAGAATATTCAAAGAAACCATTATTTACTTTTTCTATAATATCAGTAATTTCAATAACTACTTTTTTGTCATTTTCCATTATTTTTTCAATTTTTTCAACTTGAATATTCATATTTTGAGTCATTAAAGCAAACTCATCTTTTCCTTCCATTTGATTTAATCTAATTTCATCTTTTTCTCTCATCGAATAAGAGAAAAATTCATCTAAATTATCTTGGAATTTTTTTATAGAACTTGAGATTTTATTTGTCATTAAAGTAATTACAATAAATAAAATTACAATCATCGCTAATAATATTAATAAGAACATTATCACTTGATTATCTAAAGTTGAAACATTTGATTTAATATCCATTATCATATCATCAACAATTTGAGTCTTTATTTTTTCTAAAGAATCTATTCTTTTAGAAGATACTTCTTCCCATTTAGAACCATTTGAACCATAGATATTTTTTGATAAAGTTTCTATTGCTCTTAAAGTCTTTAAATCCATCTCTTTTGTTTCATTTAATTCATTATTATCATATGCTTTTGCCATATAATTATCTATTGTTGATTCAATTATATTTAATAATTCAATCTCTTCTTTTGAAACACCTTCTAATCTTTTATACTCTTTTACTGCTCTTGAAATTTTTGTATGACTTTTTTGAATTTTATTTAAAAGATTTTCATCTTGATTTATCACAAAGTCTTTATAAAAATGAATTAATCCACCAAATCCTAATGCTTCTTTTATTGAAGATAATAAAACATCTTTTTCAACTTTTGATACCAACACTCCTCTAAACTTATCAACTTCTTTAAAACTCTCTGTTTGAGCTTCATTTTTTAATAACTCAAGTTCTTTTAGAGTTAGATTTTTTATTAATACTTCAATATAAGCATTTTGAGATGCCACATAAGATATAAAATCATTATAATTGCTATTTGTAATAGAACTATGTTCAAAAATATTTTTTACAATATTTTTTTCACTATAAGATTTTTCAATTACATTTACTAAAGATACATAAGCTTGTGAAGATTTAGATAACTCTTTGCTATTTGAATAAATTAATAAATCATCAAAAAATGAGATTAAATTTAAACAATTTTTATCATAATAACTAACTAAATCACTTATACTGATTTTTAAATCAATAACTTTTTTTCTATTTTCTGCTAAGGCTTCTAAATCTTTTTTATACAAATTTATTTTTTCTAATAGATTTTTATCATCTTTTATCAGTTTAAAACTCTCTATAAAAGTATTTAGTAATTGTAGATTTTCATCACTATTTTTAATTTGAGTTAATAGTTCATCTTTTTTATTTTTTCCATAACTGTTCAAATACAATATTGATAGTTCTCTCTCTTTTTGAAAACTGGTTAATAAAGTAGAAATTTTAACAGTAAATTCAATATAACTGGAAGTTCTAGCCATATTTCTCTCTTTCTCAATTTTTGTTGAGATTAGAATAGAAGATAGAATAAATATTGTAATTAAAGGTAAAAGCAATATTAATAATATCTTATTTTTTAGTTTTAGATTATTCATTTTTTCTCCAAAAGATTATCTTCTTGGAAATATATTCTTTATTATTTGAATAAAAGGTTATGTGTATAAAGCTTGTAACCAAGCTGTAATTTACGAATTATTTTTTAATTATTTTTTCTTTTTTAATTATAAACTCTATTATTTTATTATCAATAAAGTTCTTTTAATTATAATTCTAAAAAATTATAAAGGATTAAAAATGCTAAAAGAATTTAGAGATTTTCTTATAAAAGGAAATGTTGTAGATATGGCTGTTGGATTTATTTTTGGAGCAGCTTTTGCAACACTTATAAAATCACTTGTTACAAATATCATTATGCCTCCAATTGGATTATTACTTGGAAGAGTAGATTTTTCACAACTATTCATCTCTTTAGATGGTATCTCATATGCAACACTTGCCGATTTAGAAAAAGTTGGAGCACCTGCAATTAAAATTGGAGTATTTTTAAATGATACAATTTCATTTATTATTTTAGGTTTTGTGATGTTTATGTTTATAAAATCTTATAATAAATTAAAAAAAGAGGAAATAAAACCAGCACCTACAACAAAAGTTTGTAGTGATTGTGCAATGGGAATTCCTGTTGCAGCAAAAAAATGTGGACACTGCGGTAATACAGCCGTATAAAAACTAGAAATTAAAAGGCAAAAGCCTTTTAATTATAAATCAACTAAAGCTTTAAATGTTACTCCACATCTTCCGATGTTTTCAAGATTTATATGATTTCTTTCATTAATTCTGTCATCTTCAATAAACTGATATTTTAACTCTAAAACAACAGGTGTTGTATCTCCTGGAATTTTATACGTATCATAATATTCACAAAATAATGCACTTTGAGAAGATGCAATCATTGGAGGGAAACCTTCCATTACATTTTTTACTTCAATTTCAAATTTCTCAATTTCACTAACTTCTTTTCCAAGAGGTGTAGCACATTTTTGTACATATTCAACATTCTCTTTATTTGCAAAACAAATAGTTGCTCTTTTTGTTTTCAAAATATTTGCTAAACTATCTTTTGGACTTCCATCATCTTTTTTCCCAATTGCCACAATCAAAAGTGCAGGATTTGAAGAAATAGGAATAAAATATGAAAATGGCGCTGCATTTAATACACCTTCATCTTCTGTAACAATCCAAGCAATAGGTCTTGGAATTACAGTTCCTGACATTATCTTATATCTATTTAAGTCATCAATATCTTTATAATCTAAAATCATCTTTTCCCTTTTATATTTTAAATTCTTGTTCTACGTTTTTTGCTATTAATTCACCTTTTAAAGTTAAAAATGAATCACTAACAAACTCTTCACTTTTTAGTTTTTTCAATAATTTTTTACCCTCTTTTAAAGTGAATAATCCTGTATTTTCTAATTTTAAAACCACCTCATTTAAAGACTCATTTGACTCTTTTTTTAAAATTGCTAGTAGTAAAATTTTTTCATTTATATCCATTTTAAAATCCTTGTATAATAAAAAGCAAAGGCTAAAAAACCAATTCCTAAAAGTATAGTAATTATATCAGTTGAAATTAAACTTGCCATTAATCCAATAAATAAAGTTGTAACGACACAAGCAAGCATAAAAAACATATCATTGTATGAAATCACACGTCCTATATATTTTTCATCACAATTATTTTGTAATAAAGCATAAGTAAATGACCATAAAGTCGTAGTACTTAGTCCAACAATAAATAAAGAGATTAATGAAATATAAAAATTACTTTGAGTTAAACTCCATAAAATTATCGCTAATCCTTGAAAAGCTAATAAATAGTGCAAGTTCTCTTTGGTAACATATTTTGAGATAAACATTGGTCCAAACATAAGTGCAACTGCTCTTACTGCATTTGAAAGTCCAATTGCAAGTGGAACAGAAATAATATATTTATACTCATTTTTTGCCAAAATAGTTATAAGTGCATCAAAAGATGTAAGTCCAACACTTGAGTGTAAGAATATAAGATGAAGTATTAATTTATTGTTTTTTATATAAATAAATCCATCTTTTATTAATTGAAATATTTTATCTGTTGTTTGGCTAGCTTTTACAACAAAATCTATTCTAATAAAAACAATTAAAGCAACTGCAAAAATTATTGCATCTATAATAAAAGCTGTTTTATGTCCAAAAGAGTTAACAACAAATCCACTAACTGCCATGCCAACAGCATATGTAAATGACCAAATAATTGAGTGTATCTCATTTGCCATTTGAAGTGGTTTCCCATTTAAAAGTTTTGCTAAAAGTGACATCTCAGTTGAAAAAAACATAGAAGCTGCACTCATTCTAATAAATATCAAAATCATCAAAAACCAAATTTGTTCTTTATTATCAATGGTTAAAAATAAAATTGTCATCAAAAGTTCAGTTGAAAGTAAAAAAATCATTAAAGGTTTGATTTTTACCCTATCTATAATTGCCCCTGAAAGTGGAGCAATTAATATCGCAGGAATAAAATGCATTGCTGTTACTACTGAAATTGCCATTTCAGTTGAACCAAAATCAACAAGCATAGTATAAATTGCTACGTTTGAAAACCAAGCACCAAAGTATGCTATAAATTGAACTAAAGATAAATCTCTTATTATCTTATGTTCACGGAATAATTTACGATAATTCAATTTGAACTAAAACCTCTTGATACATCGCTGAAAATGAGTCTTCATCTTCAAGAGCAGGTGTTAAATAGTTTGCATTTTTATTTCCAGCAAAAAAGAATGCACAATTTTCTTTTATATCATCATCTATTTTTACTTCAAATTTTGCGTTTCCATATTTTGAAGAGATATTTACAATATCGCCATCTTTAAAATTTGTTTTAGAATTTAAGTAAACAAAATCATCTTTTGAGAATTGAGAATTTAATGAATTTTTATTTTTTGCAGTTATAAAATAAAAATTGTCTTGCGTTTTTTGTTTATAAAGTGGTTCAATATCAAGTTCATCTAAAAATTCAAATGTTTCAAACTCTTCTAATTCTGGTTTATGATTTTCAAAATAAGAGATTATCTCATCTTCATCTTTTAATTTTTCAAATCCAAATTTTTCCAATAAAAAGTTTGTTAATTCATATTCACTCAAACTCTCTTGAGTTTTCTCTTTTACAATTTGAGAAATAGATTTTAATTCATGTCCATAAGACAATCTAACATCTTTTTTACTTAAAAATGAAGTTGAGGGAATAATCAAATTTGCATATTCACAAGTTTCATTTAAAGTTGTCCCAAAATATACTACAAAACTATTTTTTAAACCCTCTATCACTTTTTTTGTATTTGGATGTGAAACAACAGGATTTGCACCTTGAATAAATACTAAATCATAAGAGCCAAAATCAACTTTAGGAATTGAAACTTTTTTATTGTTTCCTTTTATTTCAAAAGGTTTTTTATATCCAAAAGCCGAATTACTTAAATACCAAACTCCACCTGCTTCTTTTTTATGATAACCCATAAAAGCAGCAAAGGAGTCAATACATCTCATAATTTGTGAACCTTCAAAATATTTCTGAACTCCAAGACCAACCATAATTGCAACGTTTTTATTCTCTATTAAATCAAAAAAATCATTTACTAAAGAAAGAGGAATTCCAGTTGTTGCTTCATAAGAAACAACTGGTCTTCCCCTTGAAATATCAAAAAAATCATCTGCATTATTTCCAAACTCTTCAATAAACTCTTTATCTTCCAAATCTTGCATATGAGCAAATCTTGTAAGTAATAAAGCCAATTCATAATCTGTTTTTGGATTTATTTGCATATGAATTTTTGATTTTTTTGCAATATCCGTGCAAACTGGGTCAATAGTTACAAAAGTTTTATCTTTAACCAAATTATACATATGAGAAGAAGTAACACTAAAATTTCTTCCCCAAACGACTATTACATCAGCATTAAGAAGTTTTTCAAGTGGAGGATTTATTACATTTGTACGACCAGCTTCAATTCCAGCTCCGCCTCCGCCATCACATAAACTTCCACGTGTTAAAGTTGAACCATATAAAGTAAAAAAGTTTTTAGTTACACTTTGCATAACTCCAATATTTCCACTTCCTTTATAAAATAGTGTTTTTATTGGTGTTGTTTGTTTTAATTTATCTACTAAAATATTTAAAGATTCATCCAATGAAATCTCTTTACCTTCATAAATAGCTTTTTCTAAATTTTTTTCTTTTAACAAATTTGCAAAATTAACACATAATTTTCCATTTGTAGTTTTATGTTCTTTTGAGCCTTTTATATTATTTTCAATCATTTGTCCTTGACAAGCATCGTAACAATCAAGTGGACATGCTACTTTATTATTTGAATTCAATTTTTACCAACCTTGAAAATTGTTGAGCATTTGTTACAATCAATTCAACTTTATATGCTGAAATATTTGTACTATCTGCTACATCATAAATTTTTGATATTTTTATATCACTTTTAATTCCATCTAAATATATCTCTTTATTTTTTATCTCTTCAATTTGTGCAATAGGAACAAAAATTTCTAATTTACCTTTTGATAAATCTTTTGCTTCATAAAGTAAAGTTCCAGGAGTTACATAATCTTTCTCTTTAACAGCTATGTTAAAAACATAATTTGATTTTTCAACCAATTTTTTATTTGAAATAGTATCTTTTAGATTCTCTATTTTTATTAACATATCAGCTTTTGAACTCTCTAAATTTATCACTTTTAACTTTTGTGTATCTTTTTCAAAAGCTGATTTTGAACTCACTTGATTTAATCTATCATAATTATTTTGTTCAATTTTTAACATCTCATCAATAAATTTTAATTTATTTTTTGATTGTTCCAATTCAACTCTATCAACACTTGAATCCAACTCAACAATAGTTGTATTATTTGCTTTTAAACCTTCTATTTGGGAATTTGAAAAGATAACTTTTCCAGCAACCGCTGCTTTTACTTGATAACTCTCTATTGGTTCTAATTTTGCATAATATTCATTTGCAAAAATCGATGTAATCATAATTACAGATAATAAAAAAATCTTCATATTTTTCCTTATAATTTTAATTCTTTTAAAATATTAATAATCTCTTTTTTTAATAGTTTAAAATCTTCTTCTTTTTCCAATCTAAAAATCAATTCATCTAATCTAGAATCAATTTTTAGATATATTGCTAGAATTTTTATTAGCTCTTTTTTACTTTTAGACTCTTTTACTCTTTTTAATAAAGGATAAATTTCATCTTTATTTTTTCTTTTTGAAGTTATAACATAAAAATATAAACTTACTATTAATAATGAAAAAACTATACCTAAAACAAAATATAATATTTTATCTTCAAGGGAACTCTTTTCAACTATTTTTACAACTTCTTTAGTTTCAACATTTTTATCCGCTTTTTCTAAAAAACTCTCTTTTACTTCTTTTTCTTCAACTTTAATCTCATAAGTTTTAGTTGTCTTAGTTACAACTTTTTCTTCATTTTTATCAAAATATTCAAAAGTTATACTTGGAAGAATAAAAGATTTATTAGAAACTATTGAAAATACTTTTTCATAAGTTCCTTCATATTTATCATTTGAAATATATGTTTTTATTTCAGGTTTATTTTCATAAATTGTTACATCAGATAAAGGAAGTTTAATATCTAAAATATCATCAAAATTCCCAGTTCCTGTTATTTTTAATTTATAAGAAACTGCTTCCCCTGCTTTGATTTTTTCTTTATCAATTGTTGATTCAATCTCAAAATCACCAACAAGTTTTATATCTTGTGGTAGCTTTTTTATTTTAAGATTTAGTTCATTTGAATAAATATTTATATCTTTTGTTGTAGAAAAATATGATTTAAAACTCTCATCTATTATTTGAGCTTGAAGTAAAATGGGATTAATAGTTAAAATTCCATCTTTTAATGGAGTTAATAAAAATTTTAATTCTATAACATTAAAGTCATTTTCTTCATATTTTTTTGTATCATCAATTTGTTTATACCAAAATCCATCAAAAGTTGGTTTATTTAAAGACAATCCAACTATTTTTGCATCTTTTTTATGTTTAAATAAAATTTTTAAAATAAAATTTTCACCTACATAAAACTCATTTTTATCTACATTAATACTCAAATCAAAAATATCAGATTTTGTTTTTGAAACTTTTTCTACAACTATATTTTTTTCTTTAGTTTTAAACTTTTCTCCATCAATCTCAAATTCTAAAGAGGGAAATATAAAATCTTTTCTAGGGATTAAAGAATAACTTTTTTTTATAACTTTTGAAACTGTTCCATTTATTATATTTGTAGAAATTGAACTAGAAATCTCTTGAACAACATTTCCATCTATTAATGATAAATCAGGGAATTTTACTTTTTCACCAGAAATTTCAATAGTAAAAACTAAAGGTTCACCTAAAATGACTTTTTCATTTAGATACAAATTTACATTTGCCAAAAGTGACAAAATGAAAAATTGAAATAAAAAAAATATTTTAATTAGTTTCATAATTAAAACTCTAAAGTTCCCTCTATTGCAAAATTTGCTTTTGAATCAAGTTCTGCATGTGATAATACAGAAACTTGTAAACCAAATTTCTCATAAATTTCAGAAATTCTTTTTCTAAGAACTGGGTCAACAACCATACAAACTTTTGAAAAACCTTTTGCTTCAACAGTATCTAAAAGTTGTTTTGTTTTAGTTACAAGATTATTAATCTCAGCAATTGAAAGCATTAATTGAGAAACTCCATGATGTTCTTGAAGTTTTCCAATAAATTGTTGCTCAAGCTCTGGTTTTATTGTAATAATATGTAAAACATTATCCGTATCTTTAAACTTTTGCGTAATCAATCTATAAAGTTTAGCACGTACATGTTCAAGTAAAATTTCAGGAGCTTTTGTAAATTCTGCAATATCAGCAACTGCTTCAATTATTGTTAACATATCAACAATAGGTATTTTTTCATGTAATAAATCTTTACATACTTTTAATAAAGCACCATAAGAAGTAACTTTCATTGCTTCATCTATAACTATTGGGAAATCTTTTTTCAATCTATCAACAATATCAACAATATCTTGTCTTGTAATAATATCTTCTGCATGTCTTTTTATAATTTCTGAAATATGTGTTGAAATAATTGTTGGTGCATCAACAACTGTAAAACCTTTCATTAAAGCTTCTTCTTTTAATTCAGGACCAATCCAAGTTGCATCAAGATTAAATACAGGCTCTTTTACTTTTAAACCTGCTAATTTTTCATTTCCTAAACCACCCATTGCAAGGAATTTATCGACTTCTATTCTTCCTTTTGCTAATGGAATTCTTTTTAAATAGAGTTGATACTCATTTGCTCCTAAATTTGCATCATCTGAAATTCTAATTTGTGGAATAATAAATCCTAATTCACTTGCTATTGTTTTTCTAATAGCTTTTATTTTATCTAATAATTCAGAATTTCCTTGAACCAATTGTAATAATCTAATTCCAAGTTTTAACTCTAAAACTTCTAGTTTCATTATATTTTCAATAGTTTGATTTTCATCAGGAACAGCAGCACTTTTTTTCTTCTCTTTTAAAGAAGAGACATTTTCATCAATTTTTGATTTAACAGCTTGAGGTTTAAATAATCTAGTGATTGCATTATCTTGTTTATCTTCAATCATAGTAATTACATATCCAATAAATACCATCATTAAACCCATTACCATTAAAATTCCTGCTGGGAATCCTGGTACAAAACCAAATAAAATCATACCAATACCAACAAGAATTAAAGATTTACTATCTTTAATAAGTTGATTAACTGATTGACTTGCAAATTTATCTTCATCCATATTAGAACGAGTAATTATGATTGCTGTTGCTGTTGATAAAATTAAAGCTGGGATTTGTGCAACTAATCCATCACCAATAGTTAAAATTGTATAGATTTCTCCAGATTGAGCTACAGTCATATCATGTTGGAAAAGCCCTATTAAAATTCCACCAACTAGATTAACCATTGTAATAATAATACCAGCAACAGCATCACCTTTTACAAACTTTGAAGACCCATCCATTGCTCCATAAAAATTTGCCTCTGAAATAAGCATCTTTCTTCTTTCTTGAGCCTCTTTGTCATCAATAAATCCAGCATTCAAATCAGCATCTATGGCCATTTGTTTACCAGGCATAGAATCAAGTGTAAATCTTGCTGTTACTTCAGCAACCCTTGTAGCACCTTTTGTTACAACCATAAAATTTATTAACACTAAAATAATAAATACGATTATTCCAATAACCATATTTCCACCAACAACAAATTCACCAAAAGCTGCAATAATAGAACTTACTGCATCTGGACCATTATGCCCTTCACTTAAAATAGACCTAGTTGTTGCAATATTTAAAGATAACCTAAACAGAGCAAGAATTAAAATAAGTGTTGGAAATGTTGTTAAATCTGATGGTTTTTGAATATATAAAGATATTAATAAAATCAATAAAGACAAAGATAAAGATATTACCAAAAAGAAATCCAAGATTCCTTTTGGTAAAGGCACAATTATAATTGCAAGTATAGAGACAAAAAGTGCAACGACAATTAAGTCTTTTGAAAATATCTTTTTTATGTTCATATATTAATTTTTATTAGTTAATTCATAAAATTAACTAATGACAGTTGATTTGTTTTACTTATTGTTGAATAAAGTGCTGTATAAGTTAATTCTAATGCTTTTGCTTGAAGTGCAACTTCAGTTAAGTTAGAAGAACTTAAATCCTGTGACAATTTTTTATACTGAGTCAATTTTGAACCAATACCCTCTAAAGATGTTTCAAATATTTTATTTCGACTTCCTAATTCAGCATGGGCAATATTAACCCCATCATAAGCTTTTGTTAACTCTTCTAAACCTTTTCCTATTAGAGTTCTAGCTTGAGTATCTGAGATAGGATTACCAGCAGAATCAACTTTGTTTAAACTATTTACTACATTATCAATTAAATCAAAAATATTTGTTTTTGCTTCAAACTTTGTTCCAACTGCTGTAAGAACAGGTGTTGAATAAGTATTTGTTACAACATCAAAAGTTACAGCCATTGTATCAGTAGTCACATTACCATCTGGATCATACTTAGTTAAAGTATCATTAGTTGGACTGTTTAATTTCCATTCATTCCCATCTTGGTCAATAATCCTATCAGTTGCACTAAAAGTTAAAGATTGGTCTTTATAAGCTGTTGATGAAGAATACATCATCATATCAAAACCATTAACACCTCTTTCTCGATAAGAACCCTCTTCTACTGCTACACTTCTTAATTTATTATCACCAACATAAGTTACTTTACCATTTGCATCCATTTCAAATGGTTTAATTGAAGAATCTGAACCAGTAAATACATACTCTCCTTCAACATGTGTGTTTGCTAAATCATAAAGATTTTCTTTCATCCCTGCAATATTAATAGCAATTGCTTTAAGTCCATCTTCACCTGTAGTATCTGTATTAGCTTTTATTAACTCTGCATTTATGTATTCTAAAATTTTTTTAATTTCTTTTATACTTGAATCCGCTGTGTTATTTTGTACAACTGTTCTTTCTATTTGAGTCTCTATTCCTTCATAAGTTCTAATCTTATCATCAACTGATACAATTCTTGAATATAAAATAGAATCATCACTACCATTTTCAAGTTGCTTTCCACCATATTGGAAGTTAAGTTTTCGCTGCAAGGTATCTAGATTATTTAATCTATACATCATTTGTTCTGTTTGATTAATCATTGTAAAACCTTTCTAAAATTAGCAACGGTATCATCAAAAGCGACAGTTTGTTGACTATCTTGTGTTAAGAACTCTCTAATTCTTTCTTTTTTTGCCATTGCATTGTCAAGTTCTGGGTCCATACCTGACTTGTATGCACCAACTCTTACTAAAACTTCATTCTCTTTTATTAATGATAATACTCTTTTTAACTTTAAAAAATCATTATAATGCTCTTTAGTAACTACCTTATCCATTACCCTTGAAGCAGATTTAAGAAGATTTATAGGTGGATAAAAACCTTGTTCAGTTAATTCTCTTGTTAAAACTATATGCCCATCCAAAATAGACCTACTTTGGTCTGCAATTGGATCATTCATATCATCACCATCAACTAAAACCGTAAAAAATGCAGTTATTGAACCTTTTTGATTATTTCCTGCTCGTTCCATTAATTGTGGCAATAAAGAAAATACAGAAGGTGGATAACCACGACTAACTGGTGGTTCACCCGTACTTAAACCTATCTCTCTTTGTGCCATTGCAAATCTTGTAACAGAATCCATCATAAGTAAAACATCATGTCCTTTATCTCTAAAAAACTCTGCAATACTCATAGCTGTAAAAGCACCATATTTTCTCATCAAAGCTGATTCATCAGAAGTTGCAGTAATAATAACAGTATTTTCTAAATTATTATTTAGATTATAATGGATAAATTCAGGAATTTCACGTCCTCTTTCCCCAATTAAAGCTACAACTTTTATTTGAGCTTCACAACCTTTTACAATCATTCCCATTAAAGTAGATTTTCCAACTCCTGAACCTGCAAAAATACCAATTTTTTGACCTTTTCCACAAGTTAACATCGAATCAATTGCTTTTACTCCTGTTCCAAATCTTTTATCTATAATTCCTCTTTCAAGAGCTGGCATTGAAAGTTTATTTATAGCAGCATTTTCTTCTAGATTTCTTATTTTTCCTTTATTATCAATAGGTTCACCTAAAGCATTTACAACTCTTCCTAATAAACCATAGCCACATTTAACACTAAGTCCATCTTTTTGTAAATAAACCTTATCATGTATTCTAAAACCTTCTATAAAAGAAAAAGGAACAATAGTAAAATTTGTATCATTAATCGAAGCTACCATTCCTAAAACCGTGTATAGATGTTGAACTGATTCTATTTTAACTATATCTCCAACTGCAACTTCAAGTCCAGTTGCTGTTAAAGTTGTAGTAGAGATATTTGTAATTCTTCCAAAAGCAATTGATAAATTTGTAGGATCAATTTTATTTAATATATCATCTATATTCATCACATCTCATCACACATTTTTTTATAAAGACTATCTGTTGTATCTTTTACTTCTTTACACTTTAAAATATACTCATCTTTTTTATCTTTATTTCCTAAATTATCATATAAATTTAATATATCATAATAAATTTTCACCTCATCATTAGGTTTAATTTTTCTTGTATTTTCCAATGCTTGAAGTAAATAATCAACTGATTTTTGATAATTATTATTATCTTTTTCAATTCTTGACAACTCATTTTCAACAAAAGGCGAATATATAAAAGCTTTAAAATCTTTCTGTTTATCGTAAAGTTTTTTTATTATTTCATTTGCTTCTTTTTTATCTTCATTTTTTAATAAATACAAATAATAATCGTGATAAAAATCAATAATTACGGGATTTGATTCATTTAACTTTATAAAATTTGGATATAAAGATGCATAAATAAAAAACTTCTCCATAAAATTTGGATTATCTTTAATCTTATTTATTTGATATCTATAAATAAACTCTTTTGCTAAAACATTTTTATCATCAACCATTTCAACTTTAGAAGAAAAATCAAATGCTTCATCAATTAAACCTAAAGAAAATGCCATTTTTTCGAGGTATAAATAGATATTTGCATCTCTTGTTTTATTGAATGTCTCTTTTATTTGATGATAAGCTCTCTCATATGGAGCTTCAACTAAACATTCAAAAAAATTATATTTTACACTTTCATCTTCTATCAATTTTTCCAAAGTTTCATTTCTTGAAGTTTTTAAAATATCATTTAATTCTGAACATTTACCTTGAGATAAATAATCTTTAATTAAATCCATATTAACTTCATCAAATATCTCATCAATACTGTTATATCCAAATCTTTTAACTATCTCATTTGAAACTTTTCTATATACTTTTTCTGTTTTTAAAACTTGTTCAAATTTTCTATCATTTTTATCATTCATTAATTCTTGTAAAAGTGCTTTTTGTTGCATAGCTTCAACATCTTGGTATTTTGTTGCAACTGCACTTGGAGTTAAAAATCCTTGTCTCATTAATATTTCATCAATAAACATTTTTGAATTTTTTGCATGAATACCTTGAGGATAATCATTTATTACATCTTTATACAAATCTTTTGCTTTTTCTAAATAGTAATTTGTTTTATCATACATTAGCATATAAGTATTTGCTAATTTATATTTAAAATCTTCAATAGCATCATCTTTTGTAGTTCTTTTTAATAATTCAGTTAAAATTTCAGCTGCATGTTCTGGCATTCCAGCTTTTATCAAACGATTAACTTTTTTATTTGCAAGATAAGAATCATTTGCGTAAAACTCTATATTATTCTTTAAAACTTGAGTAATTAATTCATTTGCTTTATCATATTTTTCATCTAAAATATATACATCAAATAACTCATCAGCAACCAATGTTGCAACCTCTTTATTGTTTGTAACAGTTAAAATTTCATAAAGATATTTTATTGCTTTTGTATAATCCTTTTGATATTTATAAACTTTTGCAAGGGAAATTTTCCCATAAGTTTTTGTTAATTCATCGTCAAAATTATCAATTATTACCTGTGCAAAATATTTTGCATCATCCATTTTATTTACTTCAAGTTTTAACTCAACTAATAACATATAAGCTTTTGATAAATCATTTTGGTTAATATATGAAGAGTTTATTGCACTTTCAAGTTCAGTTGATGCCTCTAAAATCAATCTTTTAGACTGTTTTTTTAAAGCTAATTCTGCATACAAAATCATAATATCAGAAGTTAAAACTTTTATTTTATTTTTTTCTTTGAAATCTTTTATTTGAGAGTAAGCATCATCTATTTTATCATCTCTAGCTAGCAATCTTGCATTTTGTAAAATATCAAAACCATCAGTTATAGATTGTTTTCTCTCTTCTGAAATTTGTGCTCCTGATGAATCAATGAAACTATAGTAAAAATCTTTTTTTGCATTTAAAACATTTACTATTAAAAAAAGTGTTAATACGAATCTCAATTTTTACCTTTTTCTTTTTAACTCATAAATATAAGAGAAAATTTCTGCCATTGCTTTATAAAAACTACTTGGTATCTCTTTATCAACTTCTATTTGTTCATACAAAGACCGTGCAAGTGCTGGATTTTCTATTATTGGTATCCTATTTTCTCTTGCTATATCTTTTATTTTTAAAGCAAGAAAATCTATTCCTTTTGCAGCAACTACTGGAGCTGAATTAACTTTATTATCATATTTTAAAGCAACTGCATAATGGGTTGGATTTGTTATTACAACATCTGCATTTGGAACATTACTCATCATTCTTTTTTGTGCCATTTGCATTTGAATTCTTCTAATTCTACCTTTTACTTGAGGATCTCCCTCCATATTTTTGAACTCATCTTTAATCTCTTGTTTACTCATTCTTAAAGATTTCATATAGTAGTGCCTAGAAAAATAAAAATCAATTATAGCAAAAATAATAAGAATAAATAGAATTGCTAAAATAAAATATATTGACAATTGCAACATAGTATTTATAGTTGCTGTTGTTTCTTGATTCATCATCATCAAAAACTCTTTATTTGTTAATATAAAAAGTATAAACATAACAACCATAATTATTGTTAATTTTAAAGTCAATTTTAATGCTTCAATAAGTTTTTTAAATCCAAAAATATTTTGTATCCCTTTTATTGGGTCAAGTTTTTGTAAATCAAATTTTAAAGGAACAGTTACAAAACCAAATTGCATCCAATTTGTTGCCATTGCTAAAATAATAACTAAAATAAATAAAGGAGCTAATGCTTTTAATAAAGTAAGTGTTACAGTATAAGTTATTGTGAAAAAAATAGTACTATCTAATTCTTGACCTATAAAACCATAAGAAAACATCATAAGTTTTTTTATTTCAATTAATGAAAAAGATGAAAAAAACAGTAAATACAATGATCCGAAAAACAGAATCGTTGCACCTGTTACTTCCATAGATTTATTTACATTACCTTCATTCTTGGCATCTTCAAGTTTTTTGGATGTGGGTTCTTCGGTTTTTTCTTCTTCATCAGCCATATAATATTCCTTAAATTACTGTAACTTATCTATAAAGTATTGAGTAAATGCTTCTGCAAAGATTTCCATTCCAAGAATTAAAAATATAAAAATAAATGCAAATTTTAATTGAAATGTTATAACAAATGGAGAAAAAGATGGCATAGACCTTGTTCCATATCCATAATAAACATCCATTATTAGTCCAATAAAAAATAGCGGTAATGCAAATGCAAATGCAAATGCAAACATTCTTTTTATTTCATCAATTGCTAATTGTATTCCATTATAAGAAAAGATATCAAAACTTCCTAAATGTATCATAGTAAAACTTTTCACTAAAATTACTAAAGTCATTTCGTACATTCCTGTTTGAAAAAAAAGCATTAATGCAATCCAAAAAAGTAGCTTTGCTATCAAACCTTCTTGAGACCCTGTTGTTGGGTCAAACATTGCAGCCATTGATAAAGCAGTTGAATATTCCACAAATTCACCAACAATTTTAACTGCTGAAAATATTATATTTATAAACATGGAAGCAACTAAACCTAAAGTCATTTCAGAAATTAAACTTATTATAAAATTTTCTTGTGTGACATTTGTTGCTACATCTATTAAAGGGAAAATAAATATGCTTATATAAAAAGCAAATGCAATTCTAATAGTTGGACTAATCGCAGCATGACCAAAAACTGGCATAAAAGCAACAAAAGTAAGAATTCT
Source organism: Arcobacter ellisii (assembly GCF_003544915.1). Taxonomy (NCBI): domain Bacteria; kingdom Pseudomonadati; phylum Campylobacterota; class Epsilonproteobacteria; order Campylobacterales; family Arcobacteraceae; genus Arcobacter; species Arcobacter ellisii. Next base: position 2,317,227 of record NZ_CP032097.1, read on the forward strand.
TGCAAATAAAAGAAGGAATTGATATAAAATATCTTCATTTAATAATGATAAAAATGCTTCCATTACATATAATCTATATTTTCTTCTCTATTTTTATTCTCTTCTTTTAATTGTAATACAGATTGTGTATCCATTTGTCTTTCAAATCTTCTACCTTGATTTTGATTAGATTGACTATTTGAAGATTGGTTGTCATTTTGGTTTGAAGAACTAAAATCAAGATTAAATTTTGTATTCTCATCAAATGTTTTATTTAATGAATTTCTTAAAACATTTTGATTATCTATTAAAGCATCTAATGTTGTAGGATTTGAAATATTCATACTAATTGATAAACCATTATTTTTATCATTTTTCATTAATATTGCAATATTTCCTAAATCTACAGGATTTAAGTTAATTCTAAAAACTGTAACAGGTGGCTTATAATTTTCATACATCTGTCTTGCTATATCTGACATCATTGTTGCCATTTGTTGTTTAGCACCTATGATTTTTGACTGTATATTATATGATAAAGGAGAATTAACATTAATTAAAGTATCATCAGAAACATTTAAAGTATTTTCAAGTAATGCTGCACTTGCATCTACTGATTTAGTAATAAGATTTCTAATATCTTCACTTCTTATATTTTTTTCATTTAGTAAACTATCTAAAATATTTTTTTTATCTAAAGTATTAACATCTTGTTTTTTAACTGCAAGATTTTCTATTTCAACATTTTGTTCAACATCTAAATTTTCTAAACCTAAATCTAAAATATTTGCACTCTTTTCAATATCTTTTACAGATGTACCATCTTTTAATAAACTTATTGCTTCACCTTTATTAAATAAAACTTGATTATTTAATAAATTTTTTTGTTCGCTTAAATAGATATTTGAAATAACCTCTTTGTTATTTATCTCATTTTTTAATAACTCAGTTCCTGTTTCATCTAAAACTTTAATGTTTGCTTTTTCCATATTTTTTTGAATTAATATGTCCATCAAACTTTTTTTCTCTTCAGGTTTATTAAGTGGATTTATTATATCTTTTGATACTACTTGATTTGTACTATTTTCATTTTCTAAAACGTTATCAATAGCTGTAATATTCTCATTTATATCAATTGTCTCAACTTCATTTCCAACTAATGGTAAACTATTTTCAACTAAAGTATCAATATTTTTAGTATCAATCCCATTTAAAGATTCTTTTTTTTCTACTTTATTATCATCAATTTTTATTTCTAATGTCTCAGTTAATATAGTATCAATAACTTTTCCATCTTGTATTTTGTTTTCTAAATTATTTATTTCTATCTTATTATCAGATACTTTTATTTCTTTATCTATGTTTTGACTATTTTCTAATTCATTTTCTTTAGTTAAAACTTTATCTAAAACTATTTCTATATCTTTTTTTATATCAATTTCTGACTCAGGAGTTACTAAATTATCTTTTAAAATAACTTCTAAATCTTTTTTAATTTCACCATTTGATTCTAAATTTGTAGTATCATTTTCTAAAATAGGAAGTGAAGGATTTTTTATCTCTGTTTTAGGATTTTCAAGATTATCTGTTTTTGTTGTAGTATCATTTTTATTTTCTAGATTTTCTGGAACTTCTTGATTTTCACTATCTATTATTTCAAGAGGAATTTCAACTGTAGAATCAGATTGAATTTTAATATCTTTATTTTTTACTTCATCATTATTTTCTAAATTTAAAGTTTCTTCTGTAGAACTTTTTGCTAAAGCATCTTCTATAACTATTTTAGCTCCATCTTCGATTACTTCATTTTTAGCTTCAATAATCAATCTATCTAATAATGATGTATTTGAAGTTGTTTTTAATTCAATATCTGCTTCTTTTGTATCAACTTTTAGTTCTGATTGTGTTACTGATTTTTTTTCTTTATTCAATTCAAGTTTATTTGGTTCAACTTTTTCTTGAAGAGTCTCTTCTTTACTAAAACTCTCTTTTAATAAAGAATCAAATAATGATGGTTGTTCTTTTACACTCTCTTTTTCTGATGTTGATGAAACTTCAGGAGTTGTAGTTTTAGTTTTTATTAAAATATCTGTAACATTTGCCATTATTTTTTACGCATTTAATATATCTAAAGTTTTAGAATCTATATTTTTGTGAGTATTAAATGAAGAAACATTTGCTTCATAAGATCTCATTGCCTCTATCAAATCTACCATTTCTATAACAGGATTTATATCTGGATAAGCTACATAACCTTGTTCATTAGCATCAGGATGACTTGGTTCATATTTCATTACAGGATTTGCATCAGATTGTATTATTGATTTAACACCAACTCCCCTTAAAGAAATATCTGAATTTACATTATTTGTTGTTTCTACATCATTTGAGTTTGTTTTTTTATTTGAGTTTGCAACTAAAATATCTTCAAAAACAACTTGTTGCTTTTTATATGGTCCACCCTCTGCAGTATGAGTTGTTTTTGCATTTGCAATATTTGCACTTACAACATTGATTCTTGTTCTTTGTGCACTCATTCCAGATGATGCTACGTTATAACCATCAAAAAAACCCATAACTTCTCCTTATTAAATTTGCATTCTCATAATTTCTTTATAAGCACTTAAACCTTTATTCTTAACTTCTAATGCTAATTTCATAGATAATTCAGCTTCTTCAATTCTTTGAACAGCTTCTTGTAAATTTGTTACTTTACCTGTTGCTATTCCTTCCATTGCATCATAACCTTTAATTTGTTGGTCATTTACTTCAGAAATTGCATCATTTAGCATATTTTGGAATGACTTATCATCACTATTATCTACATTACTACTACTATTTATTCCTAACACATTTAAAGAATTAGCAATCGATGATATATTCAAAATCTACTCCTTATTTCGCTTTTTTCAAATTTTTTTCATTTGTATCTATAATATCTTTTACAGACAATTCATCTAACATAACTTGTATTTTTTCTTTATTATATTTAAAATCAAATTCATTTCTTTTGTTATCAAGACTAAATAAACTTATAATTAAAGAGAGCATCATATTACTTATGCCTTTTAAGACTATCGTTACTAAAATTATACCTAATAACATCTCAGTTGGAGTAAATAACTCTGCATTAATTGTAAAAAATATTAAAGTAGCAAAAAAACCTGTAGCAATATAAAGTCTAAAGATGCCACTATTTATTACTGTTTGTGAGAATCGTTCTATTATCATATAATATCTTTAACAATAAAAATAAAAATAATTGAAGCTAAATTTAGCACTTAGAACAAACCTTTAATGGATATTTAGTAATATTTTATCAATAATAATCTGCAACTGCTTAGTTATTTCATCTGTTGAAAACTCATTAACAAACAATTTTCTCAAGCGTCCTGTCGTTGAAATATTTGCAGAAGTTGAAACGTTTCCTATATATTCTACCATAAAATCTTCTCTTAAACTATTTTTTTTTCCTAAATTTACTAAAGAATTAGCAATTGTTTCTCCGATTTGATGAGTTCTTGTATGGTTAAAACACAACATTAATTTATTTTTATCCAAAGATAACATTTTCATTAAAGAATAAACATCTGTTAAAGCACTAGGATCTGTTGTTGTAATTGCTAAGATATTATCAGAAACTGCTAAAAATTCTCTAACATAATCATTTAATCCAGCACCTGTATCAACCAATAATATATCATATCTATTTAGTGCAATCAAATCTTTTACTATTCTTGAAAATAAAAAACTATTTTTATTAGAAGTGTATTGATAACCACTTTTCCCAGCAATTAATGATACATTTTCATAAACTGTTTTTGTAATTACTTCATCTAATGTTTTAATTCCATTTATATATTCAAAAAGTGTATTTTGAGGTTTTAAATCAAACAGTACTTGCATATTTGCTAGACCTATATCTGCATCTAACACGGCAACATTAAATCCTCTACGAGCAAGTAAAAAAGCCATATTTGCTGTAATAGTTGACTTACCAACTCCACCTTTTCCTGAAGTAATTGTTAGAAGTTTTGTTTTAGAGTAGTTTTTTTTTACTCCGCTTGTAAGTTTTACTAATTTACTAGCTTGAGAAGAAATAGTATCAAACACTATTATCTCCTAACACATTGATTATTCATAAAACAATCAATTAAAAAAGAAGAGTCTGAAACAATTAAATCATCAGGAACATTTTGGCCTATTGAAAAATATGTTATAGATTTTTTTGTTTTATGTGCAAAAGATATTAAATTCCCAAAACTTTTTGTCTCATCTAATTTCGTGAATGTTAAATAATCTATTGATAATCGTGAATAATTTTTATAAATCTCAAGTAAATCACTATGTTTAACATTTGCAGGAAGAACTAATATTTTTTCTATTGGCAACTCTTCTACTCTTTTTTGATACTCATTTATTAATTCAATTTTATCAATATCATATTGACTTGAACCTGCTGTATCTATAAAAATATAATTACAATCTTTTAATCTTAAAAGTGCTTCTGATAAACCTTCGGGTTTTTTTACTATTTCTAAAGGTAATCTCATAATATTTGTATATGCTTGCAACTGCTCAATTGCTCCAACTCTAAAAGAGTCTAAAGTTACAATCCCTACTTTATAATTTTGTCCCAATTTATAAGCATATCTCGCAGCAAGTTTTGAAATAGTTGTAGTTTTTCCAACACCTGTTGGTCCTACCATCATTATGATTTTTCTTTGATGTTTTCTTAATGGAACTTCATGTTTTATTGGAATTACTCTTCGTAAAATCAATTTAAAAAAATCATTTACCTTTTTTGGATTTGACTTTAAAGCTATTGGAAGTTGCTTTATTGTTTTTTTCATAATTGTATAAGTCATCTCTTGATCAAACTCATTTTGCTCAAAAATATTATACATTGAAGCAAATTCAGGAGGAATAGTTAAATCATAAAGTTGACTTTTTGGATTCCAAATTGATTTTTGAACTTGTTCTAAAACACTTTGCATTTTTAAAATTTCTTCTTTGAAATCATATACTTGTGTTTTAATTGGTTGAGAATTTTCAGATGCTTTACTAATTGCTGATTTTGTATAGATTAAATTCTTTTTTTTATCTTCATCTTCAATAGCAACAACAACTTCATACATATCTTTTGAAGTACCTTTTGCATTTGCTATTTTTTTTGTTGAAATTACAATTGCATCTTCTCCGCACTCTTCTTGAGCTAATCTTAATGCAATAGTAGGTGTTTCTCCTAAAAAAGAGAGCATATTCATTTTAATCTTCCATCTTTATAAATTTGTTCAATTGTTCCATCAATATTTTTTATACGAATAAATTCATTATTTTCGTAAATAATTTTGCCTCTTTTTTCTATTTTAACTCCACCAAAATTAAATATTACAGTTTCATTTTCATATTTTTTAACATCTTTTGTACAAATTATTGTATTTTGATTTATATAGTGTGTCGTAACATACTCTGCATTTTGTAACTCTGACAATTTTAATGGTACACAATATTTATTTATTTCTGATACGTTTTGTAATTTAACTTTACTACTATCTAATTTCTCTTCATAATTAATGGCTTCTTTTGAAACCAATACACTTATTGCAAATAAATTAGCACTTAATAAAAAAGATAGAAAACTAAGCTTTAATATCAAAAATTCGTCCTCCATTAGCAGCAGTAATTTCTGAAACCAACTCTTTATACATTTGTTGAACAGGCAAAACTATTGAAGCTAATTTTTTATTTAATTCATAAAGTTCTTTTAATTGAATCTCAAGAAAATCAACATTAGCTCTATAAATATTTACATCAACACCCTCTTGAATCTTTTTCACTAATTCTTGGTTTAGTTGAACTTTTAAATTTGTAATTTCCTCAATTAATATATGTTTTCTATCATTTCTTTTTAAAAGTTCTTCATGTTTAGCTGCTTTTATATCAATTATATCTTGATTTATAGACTCTTTTAATTCATTTACTAATGAAGTCATTTTTTCTACTATATTTTCAACCATTTAAGAGCCTTTTATTTATTATTTTTACTTAAAAAATCAAATAACATATCACTTATTCCCAAAGTTCCACTTGAACTATCAGCAATAGATTGTACATACATACTTTTAATAATATCTGACCCTGCTGCTTCACCTGCTATATTTGTAGAACGTAATGAAACATCTAATATCTGATTTAAAAAAAATGATTCAAAATCATTACTCACTTTTCTTAACGTTTCTTCATCTTTAATATCTTCTGACTTAATGTTATCAAACTTTTTTGTTTGTAAAACATCACTATTAATTAGATTATTGCTATTTATTTCCATTATTCCAACCTATCAAAGAAATTTTCTTCATTTAATATATCTTGTTGATTATCTTGAGAAAAGAATCGCATTTCAACTCTTCTATTATCAGCTGCAACATCACTTTTTGGATGATACGAACCATAGGCCGAAACTTTTAGAGTTGCTGGATCAATTTTATTTTTAATTAATTCTTTTACAACAGAAATTGATCTTAATGCTGAAATATCCCAAGCATCTCTTGGTATTTTATCACTTATAACTCTATTTGTATCAGTATGTCCAATAATTTCTATATTAAATGTTTGGGGCATCGTTCTAATAACCCTTGCAATTTTTGAAATAAAAATTTTTGCACTCTGATTTGTTAGTTCATATTGCCCATCTTCAAACATAATTGTAGAAGGAATATCCAGAGTAAACTCATTTTTCCCTTTTTCTATACTAATTTCTTGAGACTCAATATTTTGATTTGAATTCAATTCCTCAACCATTTGAGAAACTTCTTGAACACTATTTTCAAAAGAACTCTCACTTGATTCACTACTCTCTTGTGAATCTGAACTACTACTATCTTTTGTTGAATAAGCATCACTTTGTGTTTCAACATCTGTTGAAGCATCAATAAATCCCATTGCCTTTTTCATAATATCAAAATACTCTTCAACTTTCTTTTTATCCATAACAGCCATTGAAAGTAAAAGAATAAAAAATGTTAGTAACAAAGACATTAGATCCCCAAATTGAACTAACCAACCAGGTAAACATTTTGGGCATTCAGGACATTTATTTTTAGCCATAATAATACTTTATTCTACAACTTCAGTTAATATTGCATTTAATTGCATTTTAATATTACCAATTGACTCTTCAGCAGCAATCATTGCTGCACCATGAATAATAACTTCACATGCAGTTACTTCTACATTATGTTTTTGAGAAAGTTTACTTTCCATAATTCCTGCAAATAATGTACCTAATAAAGCTCCATACATTGTTGTAAGTAAGGCAACGGCCATTGCAGGTCCTACAGAAGCTGGGTCAGATAAATTCGCAAGCATTGCAACAAGTCCAACAAGTGTTCCAATCATTCCCATAGCACCTGCTGTTCCACCAATATTACCAAATATTCCTATCATAACAGAATGTCTTTTTTCCATATGTTCTAATTTTAATTCCATCAATGGTTGTAAAACATCTGGTTTTGTTCCATCTACTAATAACTGGAATGCTTCTTTAAAAAATGGATTAGTTTCTTGTAATACTTTTTGTTCTATTTGCATAACACCATGCTTTTTTATCTCTGTTGCATAAAATACTATTTTTTCAACTAATTCAGGTAAAGGTTCAACTTTTACTTCATTCATTGCAACTTTCATTGCAGGTACAATTCTTTTTAAATCTTTACCTTCAAATTGTCCTGCTGTTACAGCAATAGTTCCACCGAAAACAATTACAACAGATGGAATATCTATATATGGACCAAAACCAACTCCACCTAAAACAATTGCAAGTGCAATTAAAGCCCAACCTGCTCCTAAACCTCCAACTGTACTTTTATCCATAAATTACAATCCTATTTGATTTAATCTTAATTCTTCATTTCCAATTTTTTTAATTTTTAAGCCAAATTTTCCCTCAACAATTACAGCTTCACCTTCACCTATTTTTACACCATTTACTAAAATTTCTAAAGGCTCATTTACCATTTGTTCTAACTCTATAATCTCTCCAACATCCCATCTTAGGATATCTTTTAATAAAACAACTTTTGTTCCTAATCTAACGCTTAATTTTAATTTTACATTATATAAAAGTTCAAGATTTTTTGGAACTTGCACAGATGAAGATACAGAAGAACTACTATGAACAGGATTTGAAGGTAAAACTTGAGGTGCTTTTGTTTCTGTATCAGTTGAACTAACTACACCAGTAATTGAAGAAAAAAACGGCAATATAAATTCATCAAAAGCGATTATAATTGGTAATTTTTCATTTTCTAATGAAATTATAAATTCAAAAGCATTATTTTTAGAAGTTAAAATTGATCCCTCAACAATTGATGCATTTTTCACTTCTGATTTCAAAGCTCCTATATCAGGAAGTCCTTGTGCATTTACAGAAGTACAAAAACTTCCACAAATATTAGAAATTATTTCATTAACTGCATCTGTTATTTCATCATCAATATGCTCTTTTAAATCTCCCATACCACCTAGCATCAAATACTCAAATTTTGTTGCTGTTAAAGTAGGTATATAAAATAATACAGAAGAAGATATTCCTTTTAAATCAAATTTTACATTACACTCAACTAATTGTGTAGAGTCAAAGTTCTCACTTACAAGTTTTGAAACAGAATCTACTTGAGAGTTTTTTGATAATAACTGCTCTAATGTATTTGAAAGTTCATCTTTAAAGATGTTTGATAAATCTGATGCCAATTAATTACCTTATTCTTTACTATTTTGTTCTAATTCTTGTAGGATAAATGCTTTTACTTTCATCATATCCTCAGTTGGATATTTATATTCAGCATCTCCTCTTGTTACTTTTACAAAAAAATCTCTTGAATTTTTGTTATAACCAAATCTTATATTATCAAGAATTACTTCGTTTTTTTCACTTGAATCTTGATTTCCTACAGATTTCTTATATTCATCATCCTGAATTACTTTATTTTTATCATTAACTTCACTAACTTTTTTAACTTTTTCACTGTTATTTAATTTTGCATTGTCAATTTCAGCAACTCTTCCAATTTCCATGATGTTCTCCTAAAAAATAACAAATATAGATTATTATAGCAGAAAAAAATTAAATTATTTAAGATTTCTTGGTTAAACTATAGAGATTCTAGGTACTCATCAAAACCAACAAGTTTAAAATCTATTAAAGAATCTAAATAAGGTTGAGTTAAAAATTGTTTTGCACTTGGAATTTTTAATTCTTGAATTAACTGAATTGCAGTTAAAAAATCTGCATCAGGATCATTTAAAATTGCTTTTATTAATGAAATTTGAATTGAAGCATCATTGTATCTTCCTGCTTCTAAAAGAGCAGCAACAATTAAATACATTGTATATTTATCTTCTAATTTATATTCACTTTGTAAATACTCTAATGTTTTTATTGTTTCATCAGGTAAACCAAAATGTAAATCTCTCAATGCTTTTGTTCTAAGATAAGAAGGTGTATTTTTACCAGTTATTCTTAAATCGGCTTTTGAAAAAATTCCTAATGCTTTTAAAATATCGATATAATATCTTGTGATTATTAATGGACCTTCCAAGAAATTGTTATTTAAAGTTAATGGTATAGAGTCTTGTAATCTTGAGTGATAAGTATAATCACTCTCTTTTTCTCTTCTTTGAACTAATCTAATTAAAAATGTTAAAGGATCCTTTATATATTCATCCAATAAAGGCTGGTTTAATAAAGGTTGATTTTCATTCATAGCTTTTAAAAACTCTAATGATTTGTAAAAAATTGTATTTTCATAATTTAATGGTTGATCAGCAAAAGTAAACTGTGGATTTAGAAATAGTTTATATATCTCTTTTCCAAAATAGTTGTATAAACCATTACTTGTCTTAATAGTCGTTTCAATATATTCTTTATCTTTTATTTTTACATTTATTCTATTTGCAGAAATTAAAAACATTGTAGAATAGAGTTTATTTCCAGGATTTAGTTTATAAGCTTTTTCAAAATATTTAAAAGCATTATGAAAATCATTTATTTGAGCACATGAAAGCGCTAAATTATAATAAATATATGATTTAGTATCTTTTGTTAACATCTTTTTTAACTCAGATACTCTAATAATAGGATCTTCTTTAACTATTTTTAAAAATTTTGAATTATAATCAACCATCTCTTCTAAATTTAAAATACTCTCTTTTTGACTATATATAAAACCTTTTACAGTATCATAAATAATTTCTTGAGAATCTGAGAAAATAAAAGGTGCGAAATAAAAAACAAAATCTATCTTTCTATTTTCATCAAATTTTAGAACAGAATCTAAATATTGTTTAGAAGTGAATTTATTTTGATTAAAATAAATTTCTAAAGGTAATTCAATATTTGCTTTAAAAGTACTTCTTCTCTCATTTATTAAATCTAATGTCTCTTTTAATTTATCTAATTTATTTAATTTCAAATCCGTAAAACTTAAAATCCATAAAATTTTATCTAATGTATTAGGATTAACATTTTGTTCTTTTGCTTTTCCTAATAAAAGTGAAGCCTTTTCATAATCTTTTAATTTTATGTAAATAAGTGCCTTTTTTAAATCCATTGTATAATCCATTGAATTTAAAACTTCTAGTGCATTTTCATATTCTTTTAAAATTATATAAGTATCAGCTAACATTCTTTTAGTATGTTCAGAAAGATTTTTGTATTTTTTAGAAACTTTAACAATAGTATCAAGATATTTATTATCTTTTGAAATTTGGTATAAATAATAACAAGCTGACATATAAGAAAAAGTATCAGCTTTAACATTATTCTCATTTTCATATATTTTATTTAGATATACAATAGCATTATCAATTGAGCCTAATTTATAATAGGCAATACCCATATTTAAAAAAGAGGGTATTTGAAGGATTTTAGATGTTTTTTTGAATAATTCTATAGCCTCTTCATACTCATTTTTACTTAAATGTAAAACTGCCTTATTAAAATCAACTTGTAATGCTAAATTTTCTTGTGATTTTTCTAATTTTTCAAATTGAAAAATTATTTCAGGTTGAGATTCAATCAAATCATCTGCATATAAAATAGAATTAAAAAAGTATAAACCTAGAAAAATTTTGTATATAAATTTTATCAAAATATCTGCCTATACCATAGCATTAACTTGAGCATATAATTCTTCATTTCTTTTTTCTAAATCATCAACTCTATTTTTTAGATTCATATTTTCTAATCTTAATTCTTGTAAGTCATCCCTTGCAACTTGAAGATTACCTTGATTATTTTTTAATGTATTTGCACTTATTTTAACTTGTTTTTCATATCTTTCAATTAAACTTTCTAATTTGGCCATATCTTCTTCTATGATATTTTTTTCTTCATTTAATTTTCTATATAATGATTTATATACATTAGCACTAGAGAAAAAATATAACAATAATACGCCAAGTACTGCAATTAATAAAAAATTTTCCAAAATTATCCTACCAAAATATAAAATAGAGTAAAAATTTTACTCTATTTATAAAATTATCTTTTTAAGTTTATTAAAGTATTTAATAAATCATCTGAAGTCGTTATTGACTTAGCATTTGCTTCAAAAGCTCTTTGGAATACCATAAGATTAACTAAACTTTCACTTAAATCTGCTGTACTTAATTCTAATGTTTTACCCATTACTTGTGCTGTTTTATTATTATTTAGATTATAAACAGGATCACCTGACTCATTAGTTTTAGCTAATAAGTTATTTCCTACTGGGTTTAAACCTCTATTATTATTAAATACTGCAATTGCAATTTGTCCAATTGCAAAATCTGCCCCATCTTGTTTCATTGTAATTAAACCTGTACTATCAACAGAAAATTCTCCAAATGCTGAATCAGAAATTCCTAGTGTATCAAGTCTTAATTGTAAACTTCCTTTTGATGAAGTTTGATCAACTTTATTTACAATTTCTATAAACTCAGCTCCTGCACCTTTTCTTCCTGAATAATTTGCATTTACATCAATTGGTGTTAAGTTACCAACAATCCCTGCAGCTGTACCAGTGTTATCGTCTGAAACTTTCAATGAACCTGTAAATTCAACATCATAATTAGAATCTAAAGTTTGTATTACTAAATTACCATTTACATTTCTTGCTTCCACATATTTTGATAAATCTGGATTAGCATTTATCTGAGCTACAAAATCATCAATTGAATCTGCATTATCAATTACCATATCAACTACTTGAGGTGGGTTGGCACCATTATTTGGAACAGGAATATTTTGTCCTAATTCTTTATCAAAGATACTAATAGCATAAGTAAAGTCTCTTTGTGTTCCATCTAATATTTGAGTAGGTGTATAAACATCTTGTTGTTTACCTGTAATTAATTTAGATAAAGCATCTCTTGAAGTCTCTAGTGCAGCAATTCCAGAACCTTTTTCAGCAGTTGTAGTTGTTTGATAATTTCCCTGAACAGTTACACCACTTGCAACTTCTCCAACTTCAGATATTTTAAACTCTTTTCCAGGTATTAATGATTTTATTTGAATAATACCTTTTAACATATCAATATTATTTGTTGAAGATGTATAAGTTTCTGTAGTGTTAAATACATCTGCTCCTCCTGAATCTATTGCCATTGTTGCAACAAGTCCAGGTATTTGAGAAATTTGATCTGCTAAAGCTTTATATGTAGCTATTTTTCCAGCATCTTTATCATACATAGCCATTTGAGCATCAGTTAATACACCACTTGGATCTCCATATACTGCTTGTTCAGCTGGGGTTAGTGAAGCATATAAATCATCTCTAAATGATTGACTTGATGAAGTTACTAAAAAATTTTGTGAATATTTATTTCCATCAATATACACATAAATTTGATGTCCATCACTTCCTATTATAGAATCAGCACCAGATTTAAAATTAATTTGTGATATTTGAGAAATAGATGTAGCAGATAAAGCATCTGGTTCATCTTTTATTTTTTGTAACCAACCTGTATAATCTTTTATAGCTTCTTCTATATCTGATACTTTAGCTGATTTTGTTTTTCCTCCATCTCCACTAAATACACTTGTAGAATCTGATTTTGCTGTTAAACTATAATCTGTTGATTTTGCTGTTATAGTTTCTACATATGTACCATGTCTAATTATTTTAGAACTCAAAAGCTTTGTATAATCAGAAGTAAATACACTTGTATTTGGATTTGTACTTGTTACATCATTTTGGCTATCAATTGGACTCATCATCCAACCTTGAACTTCATTCCCACCAGCATTTTGAAGGGTACCATTATCTCCCATTCTAAAATTTCCTGCTCTTGTATAAAAAGTTTCAGCTGTTCCAATTGTATTTTTATTTATTACAGTAAAAAATCCATCTCCATCTAAAGCCATATCATAATTTACACCAGTTAATTTTGTACCACCCTGAGTATATAACTTTTCAGAATCAAGTACTAATGACCCTTTTCCTATTCTGTCTTGATACATTTGATCGGCAAACGAAATTCTTGATGCTTTATATCCAATTGTATTTACGTTTGCAATATTATTAGACTCATTATCTAATGCTTTTTGTTGTGCTGATAATCCTGAGATTCCTGTCCAAAGTGCACCTATCATGATATATCCTTTATATTAAGGTTTAATGAACTTTTATGTTCATATATTAATACTTAATAAAGTACTAATATAAAAACACTATCTTTTCATTTCAATAGCAGCTTTTATAAATTCATCTGAAGTTGTAATTGATTTTGAGTTTGCTTCAAATGCTTTTTGATATATTAATAATGTACTTAGTGTATTTCCAAAATTAATATTTGCATTTTCTAAAGAATTTGAAACCATGGTATTCATTTTATCTGCATTATAAGCAGCTCCTGACTCTCTTGTGGCTCTAAAATAATTTCCACCTTCAGCATCTAAACCTTGTACATTTTTAAAGTTTGCTGTTGATATTTTTCCTACTAAAAAATCGTTATCACCATTTGATACATAAACAAACCCATCATTTGAAATAGAAACTTCTCCCTTAGCATCGGGAACTAATCCTAAAGCATTTAATCTTAAGTTTATTTCACTTGTACCAATTACTGCATTATTGCCATAAGCTAATACATTAGTTATTTCTAAAAATTTCCCATCTGCATTTTCAATAGCATTTTTTAATGCATCCCTTGATGTTTGAACCATAGCTAAACCTGACCCTAAAGTTGCATTTTGCAACTTAGATACAGGTGCAAAATCACTATTTACATTTGCATCAATAAGAGTAAACTCTTTTCCTGCGACTAATCCTTCAATAGTTAATATACCTGTATTTGTATCAACACTAGACTTAAATCCTTGACTATTAGAAATTCTATCTGCTAAATTTTTTAAAGTAGTTTCAACATCTGTATCAAAATTTTCTCTAATAATACTATTATTGATTTTCACTGAAATATAATCATTTTCATCATTTAATTGTGACAATAATGAAGAAAAATTCACTTGAGAAACTTGACTTAAAGAAGGAACAGAAGCAGCATCTGGATTTGATTGAAAAAGTTTTAATTTTTCAGTATAATCACTTTTTAATAACTCAACATCATTTATTTTTGAACTTGCTGTTTTATAATTATTTCCTTTTTGAGTATTCAAATCATTTACTGCTGATGAATAAAAATCTGTTGCTCTTGCATTTACATTATAAACAGTTGTATCATTACTAATATCCAAAGAAGTGATTTGTCTTGAAAATTCATTTGAAAAACTACTATCATTTGCATTTGATGATACTATAGTTCTATTTTGTGGAGTTAATCCTAATACTTTCAAATTATTTTGTGATTCAAGTATTCCATCTTCTGCTTGTTGAAAATTACCTGCTCTTGTGTAAAATGTCTCTCCTGTTTTTCTATCATTAAGAACAAAAAAACCATCACCTTCTATTGCAACATCTAAATTTACATTTGTTGGTTTTATATAACCTTGTGTAAATTGTTTGTCTATACTTTGAGTACCTACACCTTTTCCATATCTTGATTTATACATTAAATCTTCAAAAGTAATATCATCAAGTTTATGTCCAACAGTATTTGAATTAGAAGCATTATTTGATTCAACAGAAATTGCTTTATCAAAGGTATATATACCTGTCATTCCGTTCCATAATGCTCCAATCATTTTATTTCCTTAAAATATTTTTGTTATTGATGAAAATGGTAAAGTTGTTAATTTATCAGAATAAACAGGTACTGAAACTCCAGCTAAAGTATATTTATGATCAGCAACTATTTCATTATTTTCATCAAGTAATGTTAATTTACCATCACTTACTAAAGGCGATCCTGGAGCAGTTAAAACTATTTTTTTACCTGTCTTATTTCCATCTTCATCAAGTATTTCACCATTTACATTATAATTAACTATTTGATTTTTAGTTGCATCTGTAGGATCTTCTAATATAACTCTATCCTCAAGATATAATATTTGTTGTGCTTTTACTTGAATTTCGCCATCAACATTTTCTATAGATCTAACAGTATAAGCTTTTGTTATACCATCTTCTCCAACATTTCCATCTTCTATATTTTTCCCAATAACACCTGTAGCATTTGATAATGCTGTTTGAGAATAAGCAGTTTGCATTGCTTGCATAGCTTTAATCATCTCTTGATTTGTATTGATTGTTGACATTTGCATCTGTGTAGATAACATTTGTGCAGAATCCATAGGTTTTGTTGGGTCTTGTAATTTAAGTTCTTGAATCATTAATTTTAAAAAATCATTACTTGTTAACTGATCATTACTAATAGAAGTTGTATATGAATTACCATCTACTCCAACATTTGAGTTTACTGAAATTTCTGCCATTTTATTCTCCTAAATCATATGTTCTTCAAAGAAGTACCTAACTACATTATCAGAATCCATTGAATCTTGAACTCTTACAGCCAACTTATCATCTATTACGATAATATCTCCCGTACCAATAATTCTTGAGTTAACATAAATTTCACCACCTGAACCTGCTGGTTTATGTAAAGAAATTATATCTCCATCTCCCAATCTTAGAAATTCGGAAATACTAATATTTGTATTACCTAACATTACATCAACAACTATTTCGGTATCTACTAATAAATCATATTCTCTTTCACTAATTTCCATATTAATACTTTGTCAAATTATTTTACTAAATTATATCATAAAGTTCAAATATTTATACCTTATAATATCTTTTAGCTATATAACTAAATCTAGTGATTCCAACATTGAAGCAACTTTTGCTTCTATATTTCCATCAAAATTACCTAAATCACTAGCAATTACAACACCACCTGCTACAACATTTGGATCTTGATGCAACTCAATAAAAGCTTCTAAATTCAGTTGTGATTTTAAAATGGCATAATCTTTAGGATTTAAGTGGATTTGTACTTTTGATGCTGTTTTTATTTTTTCAAGTAAATGTGAAATTGTCTGTTTTGCAATTTTTGCAGAATTTTCTCCAACTTCAATATTAATTATTTTTTGTGCAATTGCAATTGAGGTTTTTAATAATTTTGTTTCCATTTGAAAAGTAGCTTGTTCAAAAAAAGCTGCATAATGTTTCAAATCTTTTATTGCCTGAACTACTTGGGCATCTACATCTTTCCCTTTTATTCCGTCATTTTCTATATTTGTTACTTTTTCTGAAATCTCATTTAACTTTAAAGATAAATTTCTTACTTCAATTAATAATGGATCAACTTTACCATTTATCTCTCTATCATCTAAAATTGCTTTTGAATTAACTACATTATTTGTTTCTACTTGATTATTAATAAAATTTCCTAGTTCATATTTTTGAACTTCTTCATTTTTACCTATAATTTTTGCGCTTGAATATACATTATCTGCCATTAGTTATTCTCTCTATCAATTAAACCATCTTCAATAAGTTTTTGTGCAACATCAAGCATTTTTCTTTGTGCTGCTTCGATATCTTTAATTTTAACTTTAGTTGACATTTCAAACTCTTCTTTAAATCTATCTCTTGCTCTTTGAGACATAGAATTTGTCACTTTTTCCATATCCTCTTCTGTTGCATTTTTCATCGCAATTACGACATCATTTGTTTCAACATTTTGTAGAATTTTCATAATATGTTCTGTTTCTAAATTTAATAAATCTTCAAATACAAACATATTCTCTTTTATTTTTGTTGCTAATGATGTATCAATACCATTGATATTTTTCAAAATATCCTGTGCTTTTGGTCCTAATTTATTCAACATATCAGCAACAACTTTTACACCACCAACATCAACAATAGATGATAATAAAGATTCTAGTTTCTTTTCAAGAACTAATGATATTGTTCTTACAACATCAGGTGAAACATCTTTTATTGTTGCTATTTGAATTGTTACTTTTACTCTTATTTCTTCATCTAATTGCATTAATACTTCTGCTGATTTTGATGGGTCCATATGAGATAAAATAACAGCGATTGTGTGTGGTGATTCATCTTTAATGAAATCACTTAACTGTTTTGGATTAATACCATCTAAATAAGAAAATGCTTGAGAAGCTAATTTCATTTTTGAAAGTTTTGCTAAAACTTCATCAGCTTCTGCTTTTCCAAGAGATTTATATAAAATATCTCTTGCAAAATCATATCCACCTGAACTAATAAAACCTTTTGTTCTCACATATAAATGAAATTCTTCTAGTATAGCTAATGATACTTCTTTATTTATAGATGAAATCTGGGTAATTGCAGTAGAAATATTTTCCACCATATCTTTTTCTAAATGTTGAAAAATTTTAACAGTAGAATCTTCTCCAATTAAAACGAAAAATCTAGCTACTTTTTCTAACATTGACATTCCTTTTAGAATGTCATGTTCTTTTATACTCTCTGCCATTTATTAGCCTTTATTTAAAATTACTATTACCTTCATTTAATAATAATTCAATCATTCTTGCAATTTCAGCTGGATTATTATTTATATCTTTGTCTAATTCTTCAATAAATACTTCATATTTTGCTGCAGATTCTTCATCTAAACCTTCAATATTATTTAGTATTTGACTTTTAACTTTTGATTTAAGTCTTCCTTGTGCTGTACTTGAATCAAATTCATTTTCATAATCAGTTAACATATCACTAACTAGATTTTCATCATTACCATCAACTTTTTGTCTTGTACCATCACCTAATATAACAATTTCATTAGATGCAATGAATTTCTTATAAAACACAAAAAGCAATATTGCTGCAATAATATATTGAATATATTCACTAAAATCTTTTAGAAGAGATCTTACCATTGTAACTGTATCAACAGAATCCTCTGAAATTACAACTGCATTTCCATTTGCATCAACAGTTTGAGCTATCTGATCTAAAGGTTTAACACCAATAAATTTGAAATCTTTAACTGTAACCTTATCTCCCCTTGCTTTATCATACCCAATTGTATCTTGTACTATTGATTCTAAAGAACTTATAAACTCATCTTTATTGGGAACATCTTTTAAAACAGAAGAGTCAAAAGTTACAGCTGCTGTTATTCTTTTTATATTCATATAGTTATTATCTTTTTGACTAATAACTTTCTTTGAAATTTCATAATTTGTAACAGTATTTGTACCTTCACTATTTGAAGCTATATTTGAATTTCCTGTTCCAGTTGTTGGTGTTTGAATATTATTATCAACACCAGCAACACCACCATTATTTGATGGCATTCCTTGAGAATTTGATGTATTTTCAATAACTTGTTGAGAACGAATACTTCCTTCTGGATTATAAATCTCTTCTTCTATATCTTTTTTTATAAAATCCAATGACATTGTAACTTTTGCTACAACTCTACCAACACCAACAAATGGTTCTAAAAGTGCTACAACTTTTTTAGAATACTCTTCTTCTAAATCTGATTTATATTTGTTTTGAGTAGTAGATTTTTGATTATTAAGATCATCAGCTGACATCTCTAATAAACTTCCATCTTGGTCAATTAGTTGGATATTCTCTTCTTTTAAATTAGGAACTGCAGAAGCTATAAAATTCTTAATTCCATCAATTTGTTTTTGTGTTAAAAATACACCTGGTTTTAAAGATATCATTGCAGAAGCAGTTGTATCAGCTTTTTTCTCAGTAAAAATCGTATCTTTTGGAATTGCAACTTTTACACTTGCTCTTAAAACTCCTGTTAATGATTCTAAAGAACGTGAAAGTTCACCTTCTAATGCTCTTAAATACTTAACATTATTTTCAAAATTTGTTGTACCTAATGAAGATTTTTCAAAAATTTCCCAACCAACATGTTTACTTGTTGCAGCTTCACTTGTTACTAATTTGATTTTTGCGATATTAATAAACTCTTTTGATGTTTTTAAAGTAAGATTATTTCCAGAACCAATAACAGCAAACTGAATACCTGAAGCTTCTAATTCATCGCTTGCTAACATCACTTGTGATTTAGTTAAATTTGAAGCTATAGTGTAGTTTAATTTTTTATCTTCTGCTTTAATACTTGAATAAATTAATAAACCAACTAATAATATAAATAGTAAAGAAAATCCTCCTATTATAACAGCTCTTTGTGCTGTGTTTAAATTATTTATAAACTTTAAAAGTTGATCCATAAAATAGTTATCCTAATTAATTTTTTGACGAAGATTCAATTACTGATCTAAATAGTTTAGAATCTCTTTTTATAGATGATTGTATTGCATCGAAAATAATTTTATTTTTTGATTGTTCACCCATTTGACTATCTAAATTTACATTATTTCCATCATTTTGTTCTTCTAAACCTTGCACTTGAACTAATTTTGGATTTGAGAAATTTGATAAAGAATTTATACTTGAAATATGTTTTGAATCAGTTTGTTTTAATTGTAAAGTATTATTAAAACTTGAATTTTTCAATTCATCTTCAAAAACTAAGTCTTGAGTTTTATAATTTGGTGTATTTATATTTGCAATATTACTCGAAATAACTTTTTGTCTTTCGCCTCTAAAATTCAACTGTTGAAAAAGTGTACTAGATACGCTACTTGCTTCCATTATTTAGTATTACTCCCAATTTTTTCAATTAAACCTGCATTTAATTCATCAATAGATTTTATTGCTTTTTGTGATTGGTCAAATCTTCTATGTGCATCAATTAATTCTACCATTGCAGTAACTGAATTTACATTAGATTTTTCAACAGCACCTTGAACTATCATGTTATCATTATTCTCAAATATTTCCATCTCATTTTGATTTTTTACACTATAAGTATTATCACCAATTTTTTCAAGATTTGTATAAGGAATTTTTACTACACCGACTTGTGCTTCAAAACCATTTTCAATAACAATTGGCTCATTATCTGCATTTAATACATTATTTCCATTTGAATCCACTAAAAAGTTATCTAAATTTTTAAAAGCTCCATCCCTTGTATATACAATATCTCCATTTTGATTTTGAACTTTAAAAAAAGTATCCGGTGCATTCATTGCAAAATCCAAATTATTTCCAGTCATTACAATTGGACCAGCTTCAGGATTAATATATTTTGAATCAATTTTTGGAATATTATTTGTGACAATATTATTTACAGTTGGTGCTTTATTTTCAGACTGCATTCTTTCTAAATAATAATTAAATGTAGTTTCAGTTGTACCTTCTTGTTTAAATCCAAAAGTATTAACATTTGCTAAATTATTACTTATTTGATCTAATCGATTAATTTGATTAACCATTGATGCGGCAAGAGGATAAACACCTTGATTCATTACTACTCCCTTAAATTATTTGTTATTTGAAAATTCTGCTATTAATTTATCTAAATCATCACCAATTAAATCATCAGAATCATCACCAGGAATATGTTTTGCTACTGCTATTTCTTTAGAATTCCCATCATCTTCAAATAAATTATTTAGATATAAAGAAAGTTTTCTAATAACAGCCATAACTCTTTCTATCTTTTGTCTATTGATATCATTAAATTGCATTAATTCCATTGCTTGAAAAATTTGATTATCTTCTTCATTTAACAAATTATTTATGCTTTTTAATGTCTCTTTCGTATTTTTTGCACTATTCAAATATCCATCAAAAACTTTAATGTTAGGGAATTTAGTAGACAATGAATTTAATAAATTTACTTGAGAATTAATAAAGTTATCATAATCTTTAAAAACTTTTCTTATCTCATTATTATTGTCTAAAGTAAAACTTAAAACATCAAATATCTGAGAAACTTTTTCCTCTGAATCATTTGCTACTTGAGTTAACTGATTAACAACTTTTGTATCTTTTTCAGCAGGTAGTGGAAATACACCTTCATTTATTTTATTTGAAGTCCAATCTTTTACTATATCGTCTTCACTTCGACTTATATTTTTTTCATTGCTTTCTGTTTTTATCTCTTCAATTTTTACTTCAGGAGTTTTTTCAGCAACTTCTTCAACTATTGGTTCTGATGAAGATTCAATATCTTTAAGTAAATCTTCTATTTCACTATTTTTTATAAATGCATCATTTTCAGAATTATTCTTAATTTCATTAATAGATACAACAGTATCATCTATTATATCTTCTGACTTATCATCAATCTCATCTTTTATATCTTCAGTTTGAGACAATAATTCTTCTATTTCTTTTGTATTTACTTTTACTGGTTGAGATACTTCTTCTGCTTCACTTTCATCATCAGCAATATCCAAACCATTCATTAAAGCTTCAATCTCTTCTTGACTCATACTCATGATAAGACCTTATATTATTTTTTTAATACCCCATCAAGTTTTTCTTTCAAAACTTCTGCATTAAACGGTTTAACTATATAATTATTAACTCCTGCTTTTAATGCAGTAATAACTTCACCTTTTCCACCTTCTGTTGTAATCATAATAATTGGAGTTTTCTGATGAGTTCCTTCTGACCTAACTTTTTTAACAAGTTCTAAACCATTCATGTTTGGCATATTCCAATCAGTTAAGATAACATCATAATGAGCTTCACTAAGAAGTTTCCAAGCTTTAACCCCATCTTCAGCTTCATCAAAATTTTCTTTCGAAAAGCCTAATTGCATAACAACATTTCCAATAATTCTTCTCATTGTTGAGCTATCATCAACTATTAGAATTTTCATTAACTATCCCTTGTAATTTAATTAAATATTTTCAGTAAATATGCATTATATATTATTTGTTTTAAATTTATACTTAATATTTATAAAAAATAATTTAAGTAATTTATCAAATTTTAATTATTCTTAAAATATAATTAATAATATGTAAAAATAAAGGATTTTCTATGATTAGAGGACTTTACACTGCTGCAACTGGGATGAATTCTATGCAACATCAAATTGATGTTACTTCAAATAATATCGCAAACGTTAATACAACTGCTTTTAAACAAGATAGAGCCGAATTTCAAGATTTAATGTATGAAACATTAAATTATACAGCTGGAAGAACAACTCAAACAACACTAAATCCTACAGGTATTGATGTTGGATTAGGGGTAAGAATCTCAAATATCCAAAAAAACTTCACAGAAGGTGATTTAAAAACAACATCAAATACTTTTGACTTAGCAATAGAAGGAAAAGGATTCTTTCAAATTACACTACCTAGTGGTGAAACTGCTTATACAAGAAATGGTAATTTTAAATTAAATGCTGATGGTTCAATTGTAAACGGAAATGGTTATTTATTATCTCCTGAAATAACTGTTCCTGATAATGTAACTGATGTAACTATAGGTAAAGATGGAACTGTAACAGCAACAGATGCTCAAACTGGTGATACAGTTGACTTGGGAGAAATTACCCTTGCTGATTTTATAAATCCAGCTGGATTAATTCCTCTTGGTGAATCTTTATATATGCAAAGTGATGCTTCAGGAGATGTTTTAGAAGGAAATCCAGGAGAGGAACAATTTGGAAGTGTTCAACAAGGGATGATAGAACTTTCTAATGTAAAATTAGTTAATGAAATGGTTGATTTAATTACAGCTCAAAGGGCATATGAAGCAAATTCAAAAGCAATTACAACTGCTGATAGTATGCTTGACACGGTGAATAGATTAAAAAATTAATTTAACTAGTTGATTTTACTAAAATGAATTTAGACGAATTAAAACAAATCAGAAAAAGAAATTTTTTAGCTCATAAAAAGAAAAAAAAAGAGTATTATCTAAAAAGTAAATTAACCAAAAAAGAGTTTGATTATGAAGCTGAACTAAATAATGAAAACTTTTTTTCTAAAATAAAAGCTATTGCACATGAACAAAAAATGTATATTGATAATAGAAAAGAAGCAATAGTAACAAAAATAAATGATTATAGAAATACTAAAAAAGAGTATTATGAGCAAAATAAAGAGAAAAGATTAGAATATAACAAAGAGTACAGAGAAAAGAAAAAAGAAGAGCTTAAGGCTTATAGAAAAGAGTATTATAAAAAGCTAAAAGAGAAACAACTTAATAAACTTGAAGAAGAGTAAAAATGGCAGAAGATACAAAAGCAATAGATAGTGAAGGTTCAATAATAGTAGAAAATGGATCTTTAAAAAAAGATGATTCTGGACAAATAAATATTCCTTTACAAGAAGATGATCGTTCAGATATTAAAGAAATTCAAGAAGAGTTTGTAAAAAAACCAAAAAAAAGTCCTTTACAAAAAATTTTAATTGGAGTTGTTTTTTTACTTCTTTTATTTATTATTGTAGGAGCTATTCTTTACTTTTTAGGCTTTTTTAAACCTGAAGAAAAAGAAGTTATTCAAGAAATACCTCAAGAAAAAATAGTGCAAGAAACACCAAAAGAAGAATATAAATTTGATATAAAAGATATTAATTCAAAAAAACTAAATGAAGAATTATCTTTTTTAACAAATAAAAATCTTAACCAAGAAAAGAATGAAGAAGCTGAAAGATTAGCTAATGAAAAAAGAATTTTAGAAGAAGAAAAAAGAAAAGAAGAAGAAGCATTAAAAGCTCATGAAGATACCTTAGAAAAAGAAAGAATTGCATTAGAAGAAAAAAAGAGTGCTTTAGAAAGAGAAAAAGCAGAACTTGAAGCACTAAGAGAAGAAGCTTTAAAAATCAAAGAAGAACTACTTAACAAACAAACTCAAAATGAGAACAGTGTTGAACCAGAACAAGTTTCAAATGATAATGTTGAAGTAAAACAAAATGATACAGATGAGATGATTTCAAATTCTAAAAAGAATGTAAATTTATCTGAAGATGGTTTTTTAAAATTTATAAATGTTGCCAAAATCAAAGGTCCTTTATATAAAAAATATTTAGATAAAGTTACTGCAATAAATCCTAATATACTTTTATGTAGAGATGATAAAAATAGAATAGAGATATATTATGGTCCATTTAAAGATGAAAATGAAAGAAGAGAACTTCTTGATAAGTTATTATCAAATAAATTTGACCAAGCCTATGAACTTGAATTCACAAAAGATGAATTCAATAGAAGATGTAATTATTAATTTTAAGAGTTTTCTAAAATATCAAAAGAGTTAATTACATTAATTCTTTTGTTTTCAATATCAATATTTAAAACAAATTTATCGAAAATATGAGGTATTAAAAAGACTTTTGGATAACCTTTATTCACAAGTTCAATATAAGTTGTGATTTCTAAATAATCATTTAGTGGATATCTTTGTATCTCTTTTACTTTACCTAATTTTAAATCATTTTCAAAAACTTCACATGAGATTAAATCAAACCAAAAAAATTCATTTTTACCTAGTTTACAATTCTCTTTTGTTTGTTCAATTGTTGAATATAATTCTTGATTTGTAAGTTTTTTTGCAGTGTCAACATCTTCATAATTTTCAAATTTTACAAGTTCCCTTGAAGAGTTATACTCTAAAACTTTTAGTTGAAGATTTCGATTTGTAGTAAAAACAGCGCCCTTTTTAAATTGCTCTGGAAAATCAGAGTCTATAAAAAGTCTTAAATGACCTTGCAGACCTACTGCTTTTCCAAGTTTTGCAACATATACATTACTATTATTCATAGATTTATTTTACTACAACTTGTATTTTATACGAAACACCATCTTTTGCCTTGCAACCATTTGCCATAGTTTTTAAAGCATTAATCATATTCCCATTTTTACCAATAAGTTTTCCAATATCAACACTGTTTACACTTATTGTTATCTCAGCAAAATTATCATCAATTAACTCTTTAGTTACAGTAACATCTTCTGGTACTCCAACAATTAGTTTTGCATAATTTTCTATGAATTTAGTAATCATTTTATTTTTCTAATCTAATTATTTTGAAGCTAATTTTTTAACTTTTTCAGATGGTTTAGCACCAACACTTAACCAATAGTTATATCTTTCTTCATCAATTTTTAAAACTTTTGGCTCAACTACTGGGTTGAAATAACCAATTGATTCAATCCATCCTGAATCTCTTCTTTTTCTTGAATCTGTTACAACGATTCTGTAAAATGGTTTTTTATTTCTTCCCATTCTTGTTAATCTAATTACTGTCATGTTTTCTTTCCTTTTTTGAATTATAGTATTGAATTCTAAACTCTTTTTAAATGAGTTTACAGCTCAATACTATTTATATTTATTTATCTTGGAATTTTTGGCATTCCACCAGGTCCCATTTGAGACAACATATTTTGTAAACCTTTCATCCCACCTTTAGTAGAAAGTTGTTTAGCCATTTTTGAAGCATTTTTAAATTGCTTCAAAATTTTATTTATTTGGACTTCAGATAAACCAGAACCTTTTGCAATTCTTTTCTTTCTACTTGCATTCATAAGTTCAGGGTCTTCTCTCTCTTTTAATGTCATAGAGCTAATTAGAGCTTTAATTCTTTTTATTTCAGCTGAGTTTTCAAAATCCATATCTTTTAAAGGTCCAGCCATTTGTGAAAGACCTGGAATCATTCCAATAATAGATTTCATAGAACCTAATTTACTCATCATTGAAAGTTGTTCTAAAAAGTCATTGAAATTAAATTGACCTTTTTTAATTTTTTTACTTACTTCTTTTGCTTTTTTCTCATCTATAATTGCAGAAGTTTTTTCAGCAAGTCCTTCAATATCTCCAAGTCCTAAAAGTCTTGAAACAATTCTATCAGGAATAAAAACTTCAAGGTCTGGCATTTTTTCACCAATACCAATAAATCTTAATGGAACTTCAACTTGGTGAGCAATTGATAAAGCAACTCCACCTTTTGTATCACCATCATATTTTGATAAAATAACTCCATCTATTCCAATTTTTTCTTTAAAAGTTGTTGCTGTTTTTGTAGCATCATGTCCAGTTAAAGAATCTGCAACATAAAAGATTTCATTTGGTTTAACTGCATCTTTTATATTTTTTAATTGAAGCATTAGCTCTTCATCAATTGCAAGTCGCCCAGCAGTATCAACTAAAAGCACATCATAGTGTTCTTTTGTAGCTTTTTCTTTTGCTGCTAATGCAATTTTAATTGGATCTTTTTCTACATCATCAAAATATATATCAACATCAATTTGAGCTGCTATT
Organism: Arcobacter ellisii; assembly: GCF_003544915.1. Lineage (NCBI taxonomy): Bacteria > Pseudomonadati > Campylobacterota > Epsilonproteobacteria > Campylobacterales > Arcobacteraceae > Arcobacter > Arcobacter ellisii. Next base: position 2,343,753 of record NZ_CP032097.1, read on the forward strand.
TGTTTTAATTGCTCAACAGCAGCAAGTCTTTGTAAATCACAAGCAGCTACTAAAACTTTTTTCTTTCTTGTTTTTAAATAGTTTGCTAATTTACCTGTTGTTGTAGTTTTACCTGAACCTTGAAGTCCTGTCATTAAAACTACTGTTGGTGGAGTTGAAGAAAAAACAAAACCTTGATTTCCAGATGTTGTTAAAAGGGTAGTTAATTCACTTTTTAAAGCTCTTAAAAAAGAGTCTTGTCCAATTCCTGCATTTTTTGTTTGTAATTCAATTGCATTTATAAGTTCTTTTGTAGTTTTATGATGAACATCAGCTTTTAATAAAGCTTTTTTTAATTCTGTTGTAGCTTTTGTTAAAGCCGCAACATCATCTTGATGTCTTATTTTATTTACTGCATTTCTTATTGAGCCTGTTATTGAATCAAACAAAATATATCTCCACATTTATATTTAAAGTTTGGGATTTTACAAAGTTTTTACTTTAACTTAGTTTAAATTACTTAGCTATTTAAGTTTTTTTTTAGTTTTTTGTTTTTACAAAATCCCATAAAATGGGAATTTATAATTTCGAAAAGCTTAATTTTTAATTAAAATCATACACTCTGAACTCTTTTGGTTCATTTGCTTCAAATGTATAGTCAAATATTTTTGTAACTTTTGAATGTAGTAAAACTCTATTTACATTAGAACTTACTCTTCCGTAAATAGCATCTCCAATAATTGGTAATCCAACAGAATTAAGATGAACTCTAATTTGATGTGTTCTTCCTGATTCAATTACAATTTTAATTTTAGATTTATTTCCTTCAACTAAAAGTGGATAAACTGTACTCTTTGCAGGTTTTCCTCTTTTTGCATCTATTTTAGATTTAGCCATTCCTCTATCTTTTGTTGTCAGAATTGGTTTATCTATTTCAATTTCATCAACAACTTTTCCTTCAACAATAGCTACATACTCTTTATAAACTCTATTTGCTTGGAACTCTTTGATAGCTTTTTTTTGAAACTCTTCATTTTTTGCAAACATCATTACACCACTTGTCTCTTTATCAAGTCTGTTTAATAATATTGCTCCTTCATATTTTTTAGCAACATCATCAGCTGTTAAAAATGCTGGTTTATCTACAACTAAAATATCTTTATCTTCAAAAATTACTTTGATTTTATTTATCTCTTTTATTGTAAATTTTGTATCACTTCTAATTTCTCCACGAGCAATTAAAACTTTTTTATCTCCAACTTTTACAACACCTCTATCTATCAACTCTTTTGCTTTAGAATTTGATATTTTTTCTTGCTGAGCTAATAATTTGTACGCTTTATCATATGTTACAGCCATTTATCTATCTCCTTTATTATAGGTTCAATCGAACCTGCTTTTGTTAAAACTGGTTTTTCTAACACACCAATTTTTCCTAAATAATCACCAATTTCATCTTTTTCTATTAAATAATAGTTTTTAATACACTCAAAAAGAGATTTTTGATTAAATATATTTTTTCCACTAATCAACTTACAACCAAAAAATGCAGGTTCAATTGGATTATGCCCACCTATTTTTTCAAATGCTCCACCTAAAATCACTACATCAGAGATTGCATAAATATCATTTAAAATTCCCATTTTATCAACTAATATTATATCAGATTCAAAATCCTCTTTTTGGCTATATTTATGATAAGAAAAATTTTTTTCTTTTGTAAATTCCCTTAATAATAAATCAACTTTTAAAAAACGTTCAGGATGTCTGGGAACAATTACCAATTTCCCAAACTCTTTTTTATATGAATTTATAATCAACTCTTCTTCATTTTCATGAGTACTTGCAGCTGTTATTAAAATCCCACTTGGCTTTTTTAAATCTATCTTTTTTTGTGGTAATTGTGCTAATTTAATATTTCCAATTACTTCAATATTTTTTGCACCTAACTCTTCTAATCTAACTTTATCAATTTCACTTTGTGCAAAAACTTTATCAATATTTTCAAATATTTTTTTATAAAAAAAACTAAATTTTTTATATGAATTATATGATTTATCTGAGATTCTTGCATTTATTAAAAAAGTTTTTGCACCTTTATTTTTTGCAATTAAAAAAAGCATATACCAAAGTTCAGCTTCCATAACTACTAAAACTTTTTGTCTATTTATCCAAAAAGGTAAAAAAATTTCAAAGGGAAGATATTTTACATTTTGATTTATTGATTTAGCTTCTTCAAATCCTGTATTTGTAATTACAGAAATATTAGCTTGTTCTTTATAATTTTCAATTAAAGGTTTGATAGCTTTAGTTTCACCCATTGAACAAGAGTGAAACCAAATACCATTTTCTTTAAATCTTGAATTATTTTTTAAAAAAAACTTTGCTGGAATTGCTTTTTTATATTTAGAACTTTGTGACTTAAATATTAAATAAGGAATTGCAAGTATATAAATAACACTTAAAACTAAGTAATAAAATATACTAAAAAGGCTCAAATTAAGCCTCTAGTTCTTCAGCTTCTTTATAAAGAATTCTTCCACAGTGTGGACAATTTATAATCTCTTCTGCTTTAATTACTTCTGCATAAGTTTTATCATTTATTTTCATAAAACAACCATAACAAGCTTGTTTTTTTACAGGAACAACAGCTGAATCTTTAGCCCATCTTTTAATTTTTTCATAGAAAGTTAAAATTTTATTATCAAATTTCTCTAATAATTCACTTCTTTCTTGATATACAACATTTCTTTCTTTATTGATTTCTTCAATTGTATTATCAACTGCAACTTGAATCTCTTTTATATCTTCTTCTTCAGCTGCTAATTTCTCTTGTAACTCTTTTAAAGTTGCTTCTTTGTTTTTTGCAAGATTATCTAATCTATCAATCTCTTCATTTGCAAATGCAATTTGTTCTTTTGCTATCTCTTCTTCTAATTGTAGAGCTTTTAACTCTTTTTCATTATGAACATCTTTATTTTTTTTAGCAATATTTTCTAACTTAGTTTTTAATTCTGCTAAATGAATGTTGTTTTTTGTTCTTTTTGATTTTACATCATCAACTTCTAAATAAATTGAGTTAATTGATGCTTTGATTGTTGCTGCCGTTTCAACAAATGTTGCTAACTTAGCTTTTTCATTTTCAATTTTTGGCTCAAACATACTAATTGCTGTATCAAATTTTGATAATTTGATTAAATCCTGTAAATACTTATTCAACCGTTTCTCCTTCTATAAAAAACTCAAATGGATTTTTTGAAGCTGTTATTATAGCTTTTAATTTATTTTTTTTCAAATATTCTTCTAAAAGTCCCTCTAACAAGGTACTAAAATATCTTTCACTTTCATAGTGTCTTATGTCAATAAGTGATAATCCTCTAGCTTTTGCTTCCATAGCATCATGATATTTTATATCACCTGTTAAAAAACAATCTGCTTGAACTTGGTCTATTAAAGACATACCAGAACCTGTAACTATTGCAATTGTTTTTATAAAATCACTACATTTTACAGCTTTTATTGTTTTTAAACCCAATTTTTTTGATATGTATTTTACTAACTCATCAAAATTCATATTTACATCACAAGATGAAATAAACTCTAATGAATTTTTTATCTTAAAGCCTAAAATCTCTTCAACTACATATCTGTTTAAATGTGTTTTATCAATATTTGTATGCATTGAAATCAATGCTATATCTTTTTTTATTAACTCTTTTAAAATTTTTGTACTATATGTATCAAAATTTACTCTTTTAATTCCAGAAAAAATTAAAGGATGATGAGTAATAACTAAAGATTTTTCTTTTATATTAGCTACTAACTCTTCATCTAAATCTATACTAATATAAATATTCTCAATTTCATCATTTTTTGAACCTACAAGTAAACCTGAGTTATCCCATTTTTCTTGTAGCTCAAAAGGAGAAATTTCATTTAAAACATCATAAATTTCTTGAAGTTTCAAACTTATCTTCCTATTCTTTTTAATCTTTCAGGTTCTTGTTCTTTATATAAAACAGCACAACCTTGAGCTAATTCTCTAACCTTCAGAATATAATTTTGTCTTTCAGTTACAGAAATCGCTTTTCTTGCATCAAGTGTATTAAAAGCATGACTTGCAATCATACATTGGTCATAGGCAGGAAGAGGAAGACCTGCTTCTAAACAAGATTTACATTCAGCAAAAGCATCATCAAAATGTCTAAATAACATTTGAGTATTCGCTACTTCAAAATTATATTTTGAGAACTCATACTCTCCCTCTTTATGAACATCAGCATAAGTTGTTTTACCAAATTGATTTTCATTCCAAACTATATCAAATACAGAATCAACACCTTGTAAATACATGGCAAGTCTTTCTGTTCCATAAGTAATTTCAACAGCAACAGGGTCACAAGCTAAACCTCCAACTTGTTGGAAATATGTAAATTGTGTAACCTCCATTCCATCAAGCCATACTTCCCAACCAAGTCCCCAAGCTCCAAGTGTTGGTGATTCCCAGTTATCTTCAACAAATCTAATATCATGTCTTGAAACATCTAAACCTAAAAATTCCAAAGATTGTAGATATAAATCTTGAATATTATCTGGACTTGGTTTTATTAAAACTTGAAATTGATAATAAGCACCTAATCTATTTGGATTTTCTCCATATCTTCCATCAGTTGGTCTTCTACTTGGTGCTACATATGCTGTACTCCAAGGAGTTGAATCTAAACTTCTTAAAAGTGTAGCTGGATGAAATGTTCCAGCTCCAGCAGGAATATCATAAGGCTGAACAATATTACAACCTTGATTTGCCCAAAATTCTTGTAATTTTAATAGCATTTGTGAAAATGTAATCATCTATTTAATTCCTAACTCTTTATTTATTTTATTTTTGTCAAAACCACAAATCCATCTATTTCCTATTAAAATTACGGGAGCACCAGAACAATGTTTTTGACAATCTTGTAATGCTTGTTTATTTTTAGATAAATCTATAAGGTTATATTTTAGTTTTTTGCTTTTGAAATAAAATTTTGCTTCCTCACACCATTTACAATTTGGTAAAGTAAATAGTGCAATTGGCTTCATTATAAAATTACTTCAACGTCTTTAGAATCACTTTCAACTTTTTTAGCTTGAACGATTCTATCTTCTTTTAATTTTGTTGATAACTCTTTATCTGTAATAGCTAAAATTTGCATAGCTAAATACGCAGCATTAACAGCTCCACTTCTTCCAAGTGCTACTGTTCCAACAGGCATTCCAGCAGGCATTTGAACAGTTGAAAGCATAGCATCCATACCATCCATTGCTCCACCTTTCATAGGTACACCAATTACAGGTTTTGTTGTACTTGCAGCAACTGCACCAGCTAAGTGAGCAGCCATTCCAGCAGCAGCAATAAATGCAACAGCACCTTTTTCTTCTGCTTCTTTGATATAAATTTTAGTTCTTTCTGGACTTCTGTGTGCTGAAGATACAACTAGCTCATACTTTACATTAAATTTTTCAAATGTATCAGCACAATGTTTCATAATTTCATAATCTGATTTACTACCCATTAATATTGATATAAAATTCATAGTTTTTCCCTTTTTATTTTTTAAAAGTTCAAGATTATATCAAAAATTATCTAATAGTTTTATAATCTTATCTACTTTTACTTTTCGCCAAGATTCTGATTTATAAATTGTTAGTTTTTCATTTTCGTAAATAAATTTTGATAAATTTTTTGTTTTATCTTTTACAAATATTGGTTTTATATATTTATAATATTTTATCTTTTTTTCAAAATTTTTATCAGTAAAAAAAACAACTGTTGGTATCATAAAAGCATCACTTATATGATAAGTTGAAGTATCAGTTGTAATTATTTTATCCATATTTGAAACAATATAAATAAAATCACTTATTGTTTTTGACTCTTTTGATAAATCAATATAATTATCCTCTTTTATCTTTGAATCAATTTGTAAAGTAGTAATTATGAGATAATCATCAGCTTTTGCCAATAATTCTTTTAATAAATCAATTGCAATTGCCTGAGGAATTGATTTATTTATATTTGCTGAGTATGGATGAAAAAGTAGCAATTTCCCTTTTCTTTTTGCTTCATCAATTTTTTGAATTAATGTATCTTGGGGTTTATAATTAATTAAATCTAATTCATTATATTTTTCAGTTTCATCAATTTTTTTATAATTTATTCCGAATTTATATAACCAAGCATCAACACTATTTAATTCATCTAATAGTTTATTCATATTCATACTATTATCTATAAAATAGTCATATTCGCAAAGTTTTTTTGATGTTATACTTAAAGGGAAAATATTATTAATATATTTTTGAGTTTTATAAATTTCTTTATCTCTTGTATAATAACTATTATTTGAAGCATTGATATATATGTCAAATTTTATATTTTTATAAACTTCTTTTAATTTTTTATATAAAATTCTTAAAGCAGTACAAGATGAAATTATTTCACTAATTGTTGAACCAACTCCACCAATTAATGCTACATTTATTTCATCTTTTTGAATATTTTTTAATTGTTTAAAAATATCAGTTTCAACAAAATCAAAAAAATCTATATTATTTTGTTCTTCTCTTTTTTTTGCTTCATCAATATTTATAATTCCTAATTCAATAGGAAAATTAGGGATATTTCTTATGTTTTTTTCATTTAGCTGTTTTGCAAAATATTTAGTTTTGTCAACTCTTGAAAAGATCTCTTTTATATCAACAAAATCATCATAAGTAGTAATATAAACTGTCTCATTTTCAAGTTCTGATGGAGTTTTTAGTTTATTATAATAAACCATTGTTCCATCAGTTGTTTTTATATTAATATTCTGAGTAACCCTAAAAAAAATCATTTCTTTTAAAAGCTTATTCTACAATATTATCTTCAACGTTCTCAATTCTAAACATTGTTAAATAAGGAAGTTTACCAGGTAATTTGATTTTATTTACATTACCACTATGAACCGATTCTAACTCTTTATTTGTTTCAGTTAAAATCTTTTTGAAATTAATATAATACATCCCATCTTTTTTGAAAATTTTACCAATTTCATTTTCACATTCAACTAACTCTTCACCCATTGGAGTAAAGATTTCAATATCTTCATTTGGATAAACTTTGTATTTACATAAAAAGTGTTCTTCATCTTCTGTCACTAATCCAGTTACTTCATAAGAACCTTTACTTAAAGCATAATCATGATTTTGAGAATCTGTTTTCTCAAAAGGTCTATGAATTAAATAAGCATCAGTAAAACCTCTATTTTTTGTTGTATATAACTCTTTTTGATATTTTTCTGGTTCAAATTTACCTTCATAATAATCATCAATTGCTTCTCTATAAGCTTTTGCAGTTACTGCTGCATAATAAGGAGATTTTGTTCTTCCTTCAATTTTTAAACTATCAACAGCTCCACTATCTAAAATCTCTTTTATATGAGAAGCTAAATTCATATCTTTTGAGTTAAAAATATAAGTTCCAACACCTGGTTCTTCTTCTAATCTAAATAACGTATTATGGTCTTCATTTGCAGCATATAAAGTATATTGGAATCTACAATCATTTGCACAGCTTCCTCTATTTGGAACTCTTCCCATTTGAACAGCACTTACTAAACATCTTCCACTATAAGCAAAACACATAGAACCATGAACAAAAATCTCTATTTCCATATCAGGTAAATGTTTTTTAATTTCAATAACATCTTTTAATGAAATTTCTCTTGCAACAACAATTCTTTTAACTCCCATATCCCAATAAACTTGAGCATCAAGATAGTTTAAAACATTTGCTTGTGTTGATAAATGAATATCAATTTCAGGAGCAATTTCACGACAAAGTCTTACAACACCTGGCGCTGCAACGATAAATCCATCAGGCTTTAATGCTGCCATTGTAGCAATATGTTTTTTCAATAAATCTATTTGAGAATTAAATGGAAATCCATTTATTGTTGCATAAACTTTTTTCCCTCTAGCGTGAGCATAATCAATTCCCTCTTTAAAAGTTTCAAACGTAAACTCTTTTCCAGCTCTAATTCTTAAGCTAAAGTGACTAACTCCTGCATAAACGGCATCAGCGCCATATTTAATAGCAATTTTTAATTTTTCTAAATTTCCAGCAGGTGAAAGTAACTCTACTTTTTGATTATTCATAAAATTCCTTTTAATATTCTAATAATATTTTCTTTTTAAAATATAATATTATACCTATTTTTAAATAAATATAAATATAAGACTTAATTTATCTGATTTGTTTTGATTTTTCTAAGAAGGAGAAAGCTTAAAAGCTTTCCCACTCATCATCATTCGTTGATGAAGTAATATGTGTAGTTTTTTTTGTTTCTAATACTGCTTTAGGTTTTGAATTTTCAACTTTAATTTGAGTCTCTTTTTTTTCAAGTTTTTCAACCTTGTTTTCTACAAAATTATCTTTTTTTATTTGGTCAAGTGATCTAAATACTTCAAATGTAGCTTTATCTAATTTTTGTGATAATTCATTTAAAACTGATTGATCAGAATTAATTTTACAATCTTCATTTATATAATTTTGAACACTATTATGAACTAAATCATGATTTGTTTTTAGTACATTCCAATTTTCAGTTTTTGTAAAAGATTTTCCACTATTTTCCTGTTCTAACATCCATTTACCTAAATCACACTCTGTTGATTTAGTTACACTCCATGCAACTTTTGAACTTCCAACTTTATCAAAATTTGTTAATTTGAATTTTATATGGTCATTTTTTAATTTTGAAATTTTAAATACTAAATCAATATCTTCAATCTCTTTTTTACTCATCTCTTTAAATTTTGCTCTATCTGCAATTTTTAATAAGTTTTCAGATAAATTTGCAACTTCAGAAGCTAAACCACTAATAATTGTTGCTGAGTTTGCATTTACTTGTGTTGCTTGGTCCAAAGTATTTATAGTATCATTAATTTGAACTATTCCTTTTTCTTCCTCTTTACTTCCTTGAGATACATCTTCAATTAAACTAATTGTTTCATTAATTTTTGTATTTAATGTTGAATATCCACCTATCATTTCATTTGCAATAGATTTACCTTCATTTGCTTTTGCAGTTGCAATTTGAACAATATTTTTAATCTCTTTTGCAGCTTCAGCACTTCTACTTGCAAGATTTCTAACCTCTTGTGCAACAACAGCAAATCCTTTTCCAGCTTCACCAGCAGTTGCTGCTTCAACAGCTGCATTTAAAGATAAAATATTTGTTTGGAAAGCAATTTGATCAATTACTGTAATTGCATCGTTAATTGATTTTACTTGTTCATCAATATCATCCATAGCTTTATTTGTTTTAGAAGCTAAAACTTCACCCTCTTTTGAAGAAAGTTGTAATTCAGCTGCTAAATTTGACATTTGATGTACTTTTTGTACACTTGATTTTACAATTGAAGTAATCTCTTCAACTGCTGCTGCTGTTTCTTCTAATGATGCAGCTTGTTCATTTGCTGATGCTGAAAGTTTATTTGCAGCATTTGATAAAACACTTGTATCTTCATTTAATTTTCTACCACTTGTTACAATCATAGATAAGAATTCAGAAACAGTAACCCCAATTAATTGAGTACTTGCAGCTAATGAAGATATTATTCCATTAACTTTTGTTGTATCAATTTTTGAATCACCAATTGAGAAATTTGAATTTCCATACTCAATTAAAATATTATTTAATCCAACTAAATTTTGATTTGTTCTTTCAATCATTGAATTAATTGAATCTCTTAATTTTTGAATTTGAGGATTTGAAGATGTTTTTTCTATTTTGTAAACATAAAAACCATTAATTACTTTTTCAATAACTTCATCAACATTTTCTATTACTTTTGCATCTTCTTCATATCCAGCTTTTAATTTTCCAATGTAACCATTAAAGCTATCTACTAATTCTCCTATTTCATCATTTGATTTTTTTTCTATATGATCAGCATTTGTATTTCCTTCTGAAATATTTACAACTGCTTCATTTAGATTTTCTAAAGGTTTAATTATTGTTTGTTTTATAAAATAATTATAAATTAAATATACAATAATGATTGAAATAATTGAAAAAATAGTCATACTAATAATGATATTATTAATTTGCTCGTTTGTATTTTTTTCCATTAAAGCAACTTCATTTTCTATATCATCAACATATGCACCAGTACCAATTATCCAATCCCAAGGTTCAAATTTTTGAACATAAGAGAATTTTTCTTTTGGATCATTTTTCTTTCCTGGTTTATCCCACCAATATTTTACTAAACCACCAGCTTTATTCTCATTTGAAACTTTTGCCATTTCAACAAAAAGTTTTTTACCTTTTGCATCAACATTTGAAGACAAATCTTTGCCATCTAAATGTTTACTAACAGGATGCATTATCATTTTTGGAGAAGAATCATTAATCCAGAAATAATCATTATTTGCATATCTCATTTCAGAAAGTGTTTTTAACGCTTCTTCTTGCATTTTTGTTGTTACATCATCAACATATTCACCTGTTCCAATTACCCAATTATACGGTTTGAAAAGTTTTACAAATGAAACTTTTGGTTGAGGAGAATTAAAACCTGGTTTTGGCCAAACATAATCAACAAAACCTTCTGAATTTTTCTTTGCAACTTCTGCAAATTCAAAAAATATTCTTTTACCAGCTTCATCTTTGTAATCAACCATATTTTTACCATTTAAAGCAGGTTTAATTGGATGTGTAACTATAACTGCATCAGTATCATTAACCCAAAAATATCCAGTTTTTCCATATCTTGTGGCATCAATAATATTTTTTAATCTATATTTTAATGCCTCTTCGGATAATGAACCTTTTAATTTTTCATACTCAGATTCTAAAATTGAAAAAAGAAAATTTGTTTGTGTTTTTAAATCTTCTTGAACTTCAACTTTAATTTTATCAATTGCAGTTCTTCCATAATAAGCTTCAACTGTTTTGATTGCTAGTGATACATAATTTTTTAATTCAGCTTCTTTTTTTAAATAAGCTTCTTCTTTAAACTTTTCAATATTATCTTTTGAAAACTTTTTGATAGAATATATCGAATCAACAGTAATAGCTACAGAAATTACTATTATTGTAATTAAAGAAAGAATTAAAATCTTACCTTTTATAGACATGTTAGAAAACATTCAACTCTCCATAATTTTTGTTAGAGAGTATAATATCTATTGTAGTGTTAATTTGTCAAGTAATTATTAATTTAATAAGTTTTTTGCAAATTCAATGGCTTCAGAAGTTACATTCTCACCACTTATCATCCTTGCAATCTCATTAACTCTTTCTTGGTCATTTAATAATTTTACTGTAGATATACCACTATTTTTATCTACTAAAAAATGTTGGTTGGCACTTGAAGTTAATTGTGGTTGGTGTGAAATTGCAAATATTTGGTAAGAGTTACTTAATTTTGTAAGTACCTTTGATATTGCATCACTCTCTTTTCCACTTAAATTTGCATCAATCTCATCTAAAAATAAAATTCCATTATCAACAATATCAAATTCACTCATAGATGTTAAAAGTGCTAATCTTAACCTATTATATTCACCAGAACTAATAGTTTCTAAAGCTACACCATTTAGTTCAAATAAAACTTCATCTATTCCTGTGAAATCCAAATTTTTTTCTTTTATAATTATTTTTGCATTACTTAAATATAAAAATTTTAAATACTCATTTATTTTCTCTTCTAAAATCAAAACTGTCTCTTTTCTATATTTTGATATTTCTAAAGAGTATTTATCTATTTTATTATTTAATTCTTCATATTTTTTTTCTAACTTTTCTTTTTGAAAAAAGATATTTTCATAAGATTCTAACTCAATTTTTTTCTCTTCTTTATATTTTAAACACTCTTCAATTGAACCAAATCTTTTTTGTAAAGATGATAGTTTTTCAATTCTATCTAAAACTTTTTCGATATTTGTATCTTCTAATTCATGTAAAGAATCACTAAACTTTTCAAAAATATTATTTAGTTCATTCATTGCTTCATCAAAAAAGTTTGAATCAACTTCCATTAGTTCTAAAGCATTTATTACACTATGATTAAATTCAAATATTGGTGATGCTTTTTTTATTGCAACTTCAACTTTCTCTTTTTTTGCTAATTTCTTTTTTAAAGAATTTAACTCTTCATATTCATCAATACTTGGATTTATTTGTTCAATTTTATCAATTTCAAATTTTGCAAACTCTTTTAAATCTTCAAGTTTTTTTTCATCTTCTTTTATTTTTTCTAACTCTTTTTTTGTTTTGATTAGCTCTTTATATAAACTATCAAAACTATCTTTTAGTTCTTTAAATTCAACTTTATTTTTTGATGTCAATTTATCTAAAAAATCAATCAATTTTGGACTATCAAATTCAGAAGTATCTTTCAAATTTAAGTGTTTAATTAGTTTTGTAGAAAAATCAAAAAGATTCTTTTTTGATATAGTTTGATTATTTAAAAAATATCTAACCTTATCTTTTTTAATACTTTTTATAATAATTTCATCTTGTATAGAAATATCAAAAGCTTCATCACAAATATTTGTATCACTTAAAATAACTTCACCAATATTTGCTTTTACTTCACTCAGGGCAAATAATGACAAAATTGCTTGCATTAAAATAGATTTTCCAGCACCACTTGGTCCTGTAAAAATATTTAATCCTTTATCAAACTCTAAATCAATTTCATCAAATGACAAACAATCTTTTAAATAAACTCTTGTAATCAATTTTTAGTTTCCCCATCTTAATTTTTCATTTAAAACTTCAAAATAATTTCTTTGAATTCTATGTAACATTTTTGCTTTTTTATTTGCAATTTTTATTTTTATTGATTGATTTTGTTCAATTTCATAAATATCTTGACCATCCACAATCACAACAGCACCTTGATTATCCATAATTTTAAACTCTATTTCAAAATCTGCTGGCATCACAAGTGGTCTTTGTGTTAATGAATGAGGAGCAACTGGTGTAACTATAAAAGCCTCTGTTAGAGGATAAACAATTGGACCACCAACGGATAAATTATAAGCTGTTGAACCAGTTGGTGTAGAAATAATTACCCCATCACCATAATATGTATTAAAAGATTTTCCATCTATTTTTCCTTTTATTTTTATCATAGAAGAGATAGATTTTCTTGAAATTACAATATCATTAAAAGCAACAAATTTGTTTAAATTTACACTTCCTTCAACCATCATTCTATTATCAATTTTATATATATTATTTTTTAAATCTTCAATAAATTTAGGTAATTGTTCCATTGAAATATCTGTTAAAAAACCTAATGTTCCAAGATTTATTCCAAGAACTGGTTTATCATATTTAAAAGATTTTCTAACTACTGAAAGTAAAGTTCCATCTCCACCAACTGATATTAAAAAATCTACTTTTTTACACAACTCTTCTAGGGATAAACCTTCTAAACCTATCATATTTGCTGAGTTATTTTCAAGTAATATTTCTATATTTGAGTATTCAAATAACTTTTTAATTTCATCAAAAGTCTTCTTTAATTCTGGACTTGAAGGTCTTAAAATAACCCCTGCTGTTTTAATAGTTGGTAAAAGTTCAACATTTTTTTCAATTCTCAAGTTTTATCCATTTTTTAAATTCATTTAAAATATTTGATTTATTCTATCCAATTAAATATAAAATAACTTAAATAAATTTAATTCAAAAAAAAAGGGATATGCTAATGCACATCCCTTTTTTATTTTAAGAAAAGTTAAAATTAACCATTTCTCTTTTTAATAATTTCTTCAGAAACATTTTTTGGAACTTCTGAATAGTTATCAAAAATCATTGAGTATGTAGCTCTACCTTGAGACATAGATCTTAAGTCTGTAGAGTATCCGAACATTTCAGATAATGGAATCATTGCAGTAACTAATTTGATACCTGCTCTGTCGTCCATAGATTGAACTTGTCCTCTTCTTTTATTACAATCCCCAATAACATCTCCCATATAATCTTCAGGAGTTTCAATTTCAACTTTCATAATTGGCTCTAAAATAACAGCTTGAGCAGCTGCACTTCTACAAGCTTGTTTGAATCCCATAGAAGCAGCTAATTTAAACGCCATTTCAGATGAGTCAACGTCGTGGTAAGAACCGTCATAAACAGTAACTTCAATATCAACCATTGGATATCCAGCTAAAATACCACCTTGCATTGCTTCAAAACAACCTTTTTCAACAGCAGGAATATACTCTTTTGGAATTACCCCACCTTTAATGTCATTGTTAAATTTGAAGTTTTCTTCGCTATCAACTAATGGTTTAATTTCTAAGAATACGTGACCGTATTGACCTTTACCACCAGATTGTTTTGCATATTTATACTCTTGTTTAACAGCATTTCTAATTGTTTCTCTATAAGCAACTTGAGGAGCACCAACTTCAGCTTCTACTTTGAATTCTCTTTTCATTCTATCTACAAGAATTTCTAAGTGTAACTCACCCATTCCTGAAATAATAGTTTGTCCAGTCTCTTCATCAGTATTAACTCTGAATGATGGATCTTCTTCTGCTAATTTACCTAATGCAATACCCATTTTTTCTTGGTCAGCTTTAGTTTTTGGCTCAACTGCAACAGAAATAACTGGTTCTGGGAATTCCATTCTTTCTAAGATAACAGGATCTTTTTCAGAAGCTAATGTATCTCCAGTAATTGTATATTTTAAACCAACAACAGCACCGATTTCTCCAGCATAAAGCTCTTTAATCTCTTCTCTATTGTTAGCGTGCATTTTAAGTAATCTTCCGATTCTCTCTTTTTTCATTTTTGTAGAGTTATATACATAAGTTCCAGATTCTAAAACCCCTCTATAAACTCTTGTAAATGTTAACTGTCCAACGAATGGGTCAGTCATAATTTTAAATGCTAATGCTGCAACTTCACCATTATCAGTTGAAGGAACGATTACAGCTTCACCATCTTGCGTTTCTCCATTGATATCAGCAACTTCAGTTGGAGCTGGTAAATACATAGCAACAGCATCTAATAAAGTTTGAACACCTTTATTTTTAAATGAAGTTCCACATACCATTGGAGTAATTTCCATTGCTAAACATCTTTTTTTAAGTCCTGCAACGATTTCTTCTTCAGTTAATTCAACACCCTCAAGGTATTTTTCCATTAATTCTTCAGATGATTCAGCAGCAGCTTCAACCATTTTTTCTCTATATTCAGTAGCTTGATCCATTAAATCTGCTGGAATTTCTTCAACATGGTAGTTTGAACCCATCGCAGCATCTTCATCCCAAACGATAGCTTTCATTTGTACTAAATCAATAACACCTTTGAATTTTTCTTCAGATCCAATTGGAATTTGAATAGGAACTGGATTTGCTTTTAATCTTTCTGCAACTTGTTTTTCAACATTAAAAAAGTTTGCACCTGTTCTATCCATTTTATTTACATAAATAATTCTTGGAACACCATATTTATTAGCTTGTCTCCAAACTGTTTCAGATTGTGGTTGAACCCCACCTACTGAACAAAATACAGCTACAGCACCATCAAGAACCCTCATAGATCTCTCAACTTCAATAGTAAAGTCAACGTGACCTGGAGTGTCAATGATGTTAATCATTAATTGTTCTTTAGTTTTTGGGTGAGTCCAGTTACAAGTAGTAGCAGCAGAAGTAATTGTAATACCTCTTTCTTGCTCTTGCTCCATCCAGTCCATAGTTGCAGCACCTTCATGAACCTCACCAATTTTGTGTGAAACACCTGTATAGAATAAAATTCTTTCAGTAGTTGTTGTTTTTCCTGCATCAATGTGAGCAGCAATACCGATATTTCTAACTCTGTTAAGTGGTGTTTTTCTTGCCATATTATAATCCTACCATCTGTAGTGTGCAAATGCTTTATTAGCTTCTGCCATTCTATGCATATCTTCTTTCTTCTTGAAAGATGAACCTCTTTCATTAGCAGCTTCGAATAATTCGTTAGCTAATCTTTCAACCATAGTTCTTTCATTTCTTTTTCTAGCATATTCTACTAACCATCTTAATGCTAAAGTTTGTCTTCTTACAGCTCTAACTTCAACAGGAACTTGGTATGTAGCTCCACCAACTCTTCTACTTCTTACTTCTAAAAGTGGTTTAACGTTTTCAATTGCTCTTTCGAATAAATCAAAACCTTTTTCTTCACCTCTCGCATCTAAGTTTGCGATTGCACCGTATAAAATTTTTTCAGCAGTTGATTTTTTACCATCTAACATAATTGCATTAACAAATTTTGTGATCACTTTACTATTGTAGATAGGATCAGCCATAATTTCTCTAACTGGAGCTTTTCTTCTTCTCATTTTCTTATCCTTCTACTTATTTTTTACCGGCTTTAGGTCTTTTAGTACCATATTTAGATCTTGCAACAGTTCTGTTTGCAACACCAGCAGTATCTAATGCACCTCTAACGATGTGATATTTAACCCCAGGTAAATCTTTTACCCTTCCTCCTCTTACTAAAACAATTGAGTGTTCTTGTAAGTTGTGACCTTCTCCACCGATGTATGAAATAACTTCAAAACCTGTTGTTAATCTAACTTTTGCAACTTTTCTTAAAGCCGAGTTAGGTTTTTTTGGAGTTGTTGTATATACTCTTGTACATACTCCTCTTCTTTGTGGACACTCTTTAAGTGCTGGTGATTTAGATTTTTTAATCACCTTTTTTCGCTCATTTCTTACAAGCTGATTGATTGTAGGCATTTCTTTCCTTTATATAAATTGGTTTGAGTAATTATAGCTTTACTCAAGCTTCTCGTGCAAATCAACATTTAGTTGAAACGATACTCCCATTCTAGGAAACTTGGTAGAGTTTTCTAAAAAAGTTCAGGATTATACTTAAAATTATATTAAAAATATCTTATGTTATATTATTCCTTACATTAAGTTTGAAGTTATCTTTTTTTACTAAAATTCGAAAAAATAAAAAGGTAAAAAATATATGACTAAACAACTATTTCCTTTAGCTTTAGGTGGTTTAGCAATAGGAACAACTGAATTTATAATTATGGGATTACTTCCTGATGTTGCAAGTTCAATAGATGTTTCCATTCCTGTTGCTGGACACCTCATCTCTGCGTATGCATTTGGAGTTGTTATTGGAGCTCCTACATTGGTTGCTCTTAGTGCAAAATTTCCTCCAAAATCTATACTGATTGTATTAATGATTTTATTTACAATATTCAACGCTTTTTCAATTATTGCACCAGATTACAATACACTTTTAATGTCACGATTTTTTGCAGGGCTTCCCCATGGAGCTTTTTTTGGAGTAGGAACTGTTGTTGCTACAAAATTAGCTCAAAAGGGGAAAGAGGCTCAAGCTATCTCTTCAATGTTTACAGGACTTACTGTTGCTATTTTACTTATGGTTCCATTTGTTACATTTATAGGACATAATCTTCATTGGAGATACGCATTTGGAATAGTTTCCTTACTTGGTTTATTAACTATTTTATCTTTATATCTTTGGTTGCCAAAATTAAAACCTCTAAAAACTGTAACCTTTAAAGAAGAGTTAGAATTTTTCAAAACAATTAAAGCTTGGCATATTTTAACTATTGTTGCTATTGGTTTTGGAGGACTTTTTGCTTGGTTTAGTTATATAGCTCCACTTTTAATTCATGTTTCACAATTTGATGCTTCACAAGTTTCTTATCTAATGATTGTTGCAGGGGCTGGGATGGTTGTAGGAAATATAATGGGTGGTTATTTAGCTGATAAAAAAGATCCTGCAACTGCAACTATAATGCTTTTATCATTTATGGTAATTTCACTTATTTTAGTATTTTTTCTTTCAGAGAATAAAATCATCTCTATTCTTCTTACTTTTATTTGTGGAGCTTTAGCTATGTCAATTGGAACACCAATAAATATGGTAATGTTAAAGAGTGCAAAACATTCAGAGATGTTAGCTGCTGCATTTATGCAAGCTGCGTTTAATGTTGCAAACTCTTTAGGAGCATTTTTTGGAGGGATACCTTTATTTTTTGGTTTATCTTTTAGTTATCCTTCTCTTGTTGGTGCATTTATGGCAGGAACGGGTGCTTTATTGTGTATTATTTTTTATAAAAAATATCAACAAAGTTTTTAAATCATCTATATGATGATTTTGAACTTTTTATTTTTACATTATAAAAACCATTATTAGCCAAAAATATTCTTATTTCTTGGTCTATAAACTTATTCTTAGGTCCTTTAATTATCTCTAGTATTGGTTCATTTTCCTCATTAAAATTATCAAATTTTAGTTCAAAATATGGTATTAAACTTCCACAAACAGCTCTAAATAACATTGTTGAAATATTCTTTTTAAAAATAAATCTTTTTGTCTCTTTATCTTCTATAATCAAAGGTGTATGAATGAGTCTTATCTCTTGTTCTTCCATAAAAAGTTCATTTTTTGATTTAGCTGAAAGATAATTTATCTCATTTATTATATTTTCACAAAACTCTTCAAATTCAAAAGATAAAAAATCAAATTTCTCTTCAAACTTAAAAAGAGGCTCTAATATCTCTTCAATCTCTTTTTGTTGTTGTTCTTCATCATATAAAACTTTTGATGTTTTTATTAATTTATTCTCTTTAAAATATTCTGTATTAAATCCAATAGCAACACCATATCCATCATTTGCATAGGCTCTCCATTGACTTAATAAATCTTCTCCTTTTGAAAAAGAAGCGATATAAACATTTGGTTGTTTTTTTTCATAAAGTTTTAAAAATGTATTAAATTTTTCGTAGTTATTTTTAGTAGTTAATTCTTGAATTCTTTTCAAAACTTTTTCTTTAATCCAATGAATCTCTTTATAATCGTTTAGATTATAAACTGAACTAAGCCATAAAGTTTTATTTTGAATTATTGCTTTAAAAGCATCAACATTACAATAGTGATACATAATATTTCCCATAGTAATCTCCTATGGAAAACATTATACTATAAAATTATTTCCCCTCAAACTCTTTTTGATTGGTATTTAACACAACTTTTTCAGCTATATCATTTACTTCACGTGCAACTTTATTTGCCTCATCAGCAGATGTTGCATTTTTTTGTGTCACTTGGTCTAAGTTATTTACTGTATCGTTGATTTGTTCCATTGCATTAAACTGCTCTTTTGAAGAGCTTGAAACTTCATTTATCAAAGATAAAGTATTATGAATATTTGTATTTAATCTCTCATAACCTTGTATCATTTCAGCTGAAATTACTTTACCTTCATTTGCTTTTAAAGTCGCATTTTCAACCAAAGTTTTAATCTCTTTAGCAGCATCAGCAGACCTACTTGCAAGATTTCGCACCTCTTGAGCAACAACAGCAAATCCTTTTCCAGCTTCACCAGCAGTTGCAGCTTCAACAGCTGCATTTAAAGATAAAATATTTGTTTGAAATGCAATTTGGTCAATAATTGTAATTGAATCAGCAATTGCTTGTGTTTGGGCATTTATTTCATCCATTGATAAAGCTGTTTTTGAGGCTAACTCTTGTCCAACTATAACTGAATCAGAAACCTCATTTGCATAAGAGGTCATTTTTACAATATTTTGTGAACTATTTTGCATATTTGCTGTAATCTCTTCTATTGCAGCAGCCGTTTGTTCTAAAGAAGCTGCTTGAGAATTTGCCGATGTTGTTAAATTTTCAACATTTCTTGATAATCTTTCTGCATTTGAAGATAAAATCAATCCCATCTCTTTATTTTCAAGCAACATTGATGTAATTGCTAAACCAAGTTTATTTACATCATTACATAAAGCTTTTAAATCTCCATCTAATCCTGCAACATTTATTTTTTCTCTATAATCATAATTTGCATATAAAGATAAAACTTTCATTACATTTTTGATGTTATTTTCAACAGCACTTAACATTTGATTTATTACATTTTTTAACTCATTTAAAGAAGGATTGTTTGTTTCACCTTCAATTCTTGTATTTAATAAACCTTTTTTTGCTTCATTTGCACATTTTATTGCACTATTTACAATCTCTTTATCTTTTTCAATAGATTTTTTTGCAACCAAAATATTTTTATTAACTTCATTTGCCATAATTCCCAATTCATCTGTTGAATTTATCTCTATAAGTTTTGATTCTTTAGTCTCTTGGTTTAAATATTTAAAGAATTCCAATAAACCTTCATTAAATTTTTCCAAAGGTTTTTTAATCGAGTTTGTAATTAGAACTGTCACAAAAAATACTGTAATCAAAACAATAATAATCAAAGAGTATAAAGTGTATAAAGTTGAATCAATTTTACTTAAAGCATTTTTATAACTTAACTTATTTTGTTCATCTGCTGTTTTATTTATTGCATTTAATTTTTCATTAATAACCAAAAAAACCTCATCAGCAACGGATAACATTGGTGTTGCCATACCTAAATCAACACTTAACATATCAACTGCATCTCTAACTGTTAAGTTATACTCTTTTAACTCTTTGTTAACAGCTTCTATACTTTTTTTATCATCAGCAGTTAAATACTCTTCTTTTAAAAATATTTCCATATCTTTTTCTATTTTTGCTTTTAGATTATTTAACAATGTAATTTGTTCATCAATTAATGATTGTTCATATTTATCTGTTGCATAACTAAAAATCTTGTATAAAATTGAATTGAAAAGATTTATATCACTCAATAATTTACTACTTGATTTATAAAGTTCAAATTTTACATCAACAATATTTTTTAATGTTTCTTTATCTGATTTTAGTGCGTTATTAGAAAAGATTGCTAAGACTATTAGAAAAAGAACAGCTATAACTGGAGCAATTAATACTTTTTTACCTAATTTCATATTTTTTATACCAAACATAATCTATCCTACTTAATTTAGATTTTATGCAGAATTTTCTAAAAATATAAAACTACTCTATACTTTTAGAAAATTTAAAGTCTTGAAAAACAAGACTTTAAATAAATAATGTTCTACTCTTTGTATACACCAGCACCAATTAGTTGATTTTCTCCAATTCCAATAACGAAAGATGTTTTTGGAGTTTGTTCTCCTTTAGTTGGATGATCCCATACATAATCAACCCAACCAGAACCATCTGCTTTAACTTTATCTATAAACTCTTTGAATAATTGATTTCCTGCTTTATCTTTATATCTATAAAGATTTTTCCCTTTTAAAGGTTTTTTTGGATGAGCTGTTATGATACCATCAAAATCATTTGCCCAAATATATAAATCACCATTTACAAATTCACTTTCTGGTTTATTAAACTCTTCAACACAAGCAGCAACACCTACTTTTTTACAAAAGTCTACACCTTTCATAACAAGGGCTTTTGCTTCATCTTGTGTATTAGCATTTGCAAATGTTGCACATAATAATATTGAAGCTCCTAACTTAAATAATTTACTCATAACCTTCTCCTTAGTTAATTTTTGTAAACAATGTTTGCATAAAAATAATTAATTGAATCTTAATATTTATTGATTATTTTTAATAAACTTAAATTTTTATTAAAATGCTATTTTATTGCTATTCTAAGGCATTTTTTGAGCTTATTTTTTTAATTTTTTAGCAAAAAAAGAAAATATATTACTAACTAGAAATAATTAATTTTTCTCTAATTTTTTATTTTCTAGTTTATAAATTGTAGGTGTTAATTGTTCTATAAAAGATTTGTGATGAGAGATAATAATCATTGATTTTTTTATAGAATTTAAAATATTTATAATTCTTTTTTCAGAACTTTCATCTAAGGCATTTGTTGGTTCATCTAAAAGTAAAATTTTTGGTTTAGTTATCAAAATACCAGCAAGTGCAACTATTTTTTGTTCTCCACCACTTAATTCATAAATTATTCTATCTTTTAGATGTGATATTTCTAATTCTTCTAGCATTTCTAAAGCTTTTTGATAAGCCTCTTCTTTTTTTGTTCCTGTTGTTCTTAAACTAAACATTACATCTTCAATAACAGTTGCAGATAAAAAAAAGCTACTAATATCTTGAGGTAGATATCCAACTTCAAAACGGAAATTTCTATAATCTTTTTTATTTTTAATCAAATTATGAAAAAGATATAACTCTCCTGAATAAGACTCTTCAAGTCCTGCAATTATTCTAAGAAGTGAACTTTTACCAACACCATTTGAGCCAATAATTGCTACTTTTTCTTCATGTCCTACACTTAGATTTATATTCTCAAATAAAAGATTACTTCCATTTGAATATGAAACATTTTTTAATGTTATAGAACAACTCATGCAAAAACCTTCAAAATAAATGTTATTAAAACTGTAATTATTAAATAAAAATCAAATTTATTTAGATTAAAACTATCACTTAAATAAATCTCTCCATTAAAACCTCTTAATTCAAAACTATCTTTTAAATTTTGTGCTTTTTGGATTGATTTTACAAATAATAAACCTAAAATATTACCATAGGTTTGATAGATAAAAAGATTTGTTTTACTATGAAAACTTCTTGTTACTAGTGTAGTTTTTATATTTTTAAAATCATCTTGCAACTCAACTATCATTTTCCATGTAAAATAGAATGTTGAAACAAATCTATTTGGGAATTTTAACAAATAAAATCCTCTTACAATATCCAAACCTTTTGAATTATAAAAAAGCAATAGATTAAAAAATATAATCATGTTAGTTCTTACATAAATATTTAAAGCTTCAACTAAACTATTTTGAATCCAAACAAATACAAATATTGCAAATATGAAAAGGTTTAAAAATAGTAGTTTTTTTAATACTTTAAAAAGATTATCAAAATTTGTAATAATCAAAAAAATTAAAGGAATTAAAAAATAAAACTCAAAAGTAGAAAAACTTAGAATCAAACTATAAACAAATGCACAAATAAGTGAAATTGCTGGATTAAAATTTATCAATTTTTCACTCTTTTTAGAACCATAAAAATTACAGCAATAATAATTAATCCAAATAGAACTTTAAATATTTCAAAATAATCAAGCTGTTCTTCTAAAACTTTTATTTTATTTTCTAAATCTCTATTTTTTTCTTTAAGTTTTTTTAGTTCTTCACTTTCACTACTTTTATCTTCAATAATTTCATTTTTTACTGCGACAATCTCTTTTATCTCTTTTGTAACAATATGACCAGCACCTGCATCAACCAATACCATTAACTCTTTTTGATTTGTTTTAAAATTATATTCACCATTTGAATCTAAACTATCACTTAATAAAATATTGTTTTTTATATCTCTTATTTCAAGTTTACAATTCATGCAAGGTTTTGCATTTGCAAAATATGAACTTATGAAAAAATTTTCATTTTCAAAATCCGTAAAAAGATTTATTTTGTGTGCAAATAAAAATATTGGTAAAAAAAGAAAAATTAAATATTTCAACATAAACTAGTATCCTTTAAAAGAGTAGGCATTACTTTTTTTATATAAAGTAATAAGAAAAGAGTTATTATACCTTCTAAAATCATTGTTGGAATATTTACAGCGATTACAGAATATCCAACTGCTAAATATTCTTCTTTTGATAAAACTAAAATTATAAATAAAAAAATTGATGAAATAAAAACACCAATAAATCCAACTAAAAAAAATCTAATTTTTTCATTTATCTTTTTCATAATATTTAATTTAAAGATTAAATATACCATAAATGCAGGCATTGCCATAATTATTATATTTGCACCAAGTGAAGTTAGCCCACCAAAACCTAAAAGTAAAGCTTGTAATATTAAAGCAATTGAGATAGATAAAAAAGCTAAATTTCCTAAAAAAATTCCTATAAATCCAAGTAACATCAAATGAATTTGTGTAGGACCAAAAGGTATATGTATAAATGAAGTTACAAAAAATAGAGCACTCAAAGCTGCAACTAAAGCTATTTTTTCATTTGATAATTTTTTTAATGCATAAGCACAAAATAAAGTAGCTACAACACCTGTTGTTATAGCCACTTCAACACTAATTATTCCATCTGAAATATGCATAAATTATCCTAATAAGCTTTTATCCAAAGTAAAGCACCATTTTCAATAGGATATTTTTTACCTTCAAACTCTTTTTCACCCTCTTCTATTAAAGCTGCAAATCCCCACCAACCTTTGTGATTCATTACAAAAGAAAAAACTCCATTGTCATCAGTTTTTACTACTTGAGTTATGTGTGCATCTGTTGGAGCTTTTAAACCAAATTCATTATAAAGTTCAACTTCTACTTCTACATTTGAAGCAGGTTTTCCATCATGTAAAACTTTTCCTTGAAAAATATTTCCAGAATATAAACCAAAAGGTTTTACCATAGGTATTATTTCATATTTTAAACCAAGAGGTGTATCCCAACCATCTTCTACTCCAAAAGCACTAATCATCAATTTTGGAACATGGGAAATAAATTTTTCTTCTGCTCTTTCAAAATATGGTTGTGGTTCTGTAAAAAATTTATAAATACCAGGTTTTTTAATTTGATAATTTGTACTCCAAGCTTTATGCTCAAATTTTTTAGTTTCAACTAAAACTAAAGGATTCTCTTTTGATTCTAAAAAAACTCCAATTGGTTTTTCCATTGTCATGCCAGTTTGTTCAAATGGATGAATAAACATAACATCAATTTTTAAATTTGAATCTTTTTTTTCATTAATATAATCACTACTAGGAATTGATGTTAAAAAATGTGCATTTGCAAATATTCCCATAATTAAAATCATAAAACTTTTTTTCATTAAATTTCCTTGTCTAAAATTCTAGTAGGATTATATTTATATGCTAGTTACATAAAAATAAATTACAGTAATTCTTATATATTTTTAGAACAAAATATATTTATATATAGAACTATATATTATTTTTATATAAGTTATATATTTTATATAAATATATATTTTGTTATAATTTCAATCTATAAAATATAATATTATATATTTATATATAGAAATAATTAAGGAAATACATGTCTTACGTTGTTTATAGTATTAAAGGTGGTGTTGGGAAAACAACATTATCTGTTCAAATCTCTCAAATGTTAGAATTTACATATGTAACAAATGACTCACATTCATCAGCTCACAACCTAATGCCTGAAGAAAAAGGTTTTTTAGTTTCAAGTGAAGAGTATGAAGAGATTCCTTTTGATGAAAATGTAGTTTATGATTTTGGTGGATTTAAAGATAAAAGAATAAATGAAGTAATAAAACAAGTTAATAAAGTAATCATTCCTACATTAACCTCAATCGTTGATGTTCAAGCAACCCTTGCTACACTTAAAGATGTTATGGAAATAAATAAAAATATCATCATTGTAGTAAATAGAACAAAAAACAATAATAAAGCCACTGAACTAAAAGAGTATTTAGAAGAAGAATTAAAAAAACTTTATGGAAAAGTTGAAATTCCAATCATATTTGTAAGAGAATCATCTATATTAGAAGACTCTTTATTTGATTGTGAATATGTAGAAAATAAAGCAGGAAATAATAGATTTAAAAGACATATTTATAGAAATGCAATAGAAGATATGATTAATCTAAAAAAAGTTTTAAAGGCTTAAAATGGGATATGCAGATAAATTAAAACTAAATTCATCAAAAATCAAAACTGATGAAAAAGTTTTAGAAGAGAGTTCAAAAAAGAAAATATCAGGTCGCCCTAAAAAAGCTATTGAAGAGGTTAGAAATACAGCTATTCCTGTTGCACTTAATCAAAAAGAGAAAGATTGGATAGAAGAACAAGCTTTAAAAATGTCAAAAGAAGTAGGAGTTAAAATCACTACTTCTGCTTGGATGAGAATGACTCTATTAAAAGATATGCCAGAGAATTAAACTTCAATATAATTTGATAGTTCAATTAGGTTCATATCAGGGTCACGTAGATAAATAGATTCAATTTTTCCATTTGCACCTGTTCTATTAACGATCCCCTCTTCTATTTTTAGACCAATTGATTCTAAATATTTTTTTACTTCACTAAGTTTTGAATCAATAATAAAACACAAATCAGCACTCCCCTCTTTTACATTAAAGGCTTTTGGTTCAAATTCATTTCCTAATTTATGTAAATTTATTTTTTGATTTCCAAATTTTAAAGCAACTCTATTTTCACCAAAAATCTCTTTTTTCATTCCTAATATTTCATAAAATTCAACAGTTTTATTTATATCTTTTACTGTCAAAACCAAATGGTCAATATTTGTTATTTTGAACATATTATTTCCTTTTAAAATATTCTTCTTCTTTTTACAATTAAAAGCATAATCATAAATAAAATGGCACAAAACATATATATAACAACATTCCATCCAAATTTTTCATAAATAATTGAAGGAATATAAGAACCCATTGCTCCACCTAAATAATAAAAAGTAAGATACATTCCTGAAGTTAAAGATTTTTGTGAAGATTTCATTGAGTTTGCTAAACCTGTACTTACAGTATGAACCGTAAACATTCCTAAACAAAATAAAAATAACAACATAAACATTGTAATAATATTTGGAACAGTTAAAAATATAGTTATAAATAAAAAGAATATCAAACCAATTAAAATAGTGTTTATTTCATTTCTAAAATATTTGATAATCTTTTTTGAATTTAAAGAGACTAAAATTCCCATTCCATATCCTAAATAAAGTAAAGATATTTGAAATTCAGATGTTTGAGAAGAGATATCTTTTACCCTAAAAGGTAATACATTTAAAACTCCTGCAAAAACAAAAAATACACAAAACATCAATAAATATATAGTTGAAAATCTTTTATCTTTTAATATTGATAATACATCACTTATTTTAGGTTTTACAATCGTTGCTTCACCCTCATAAGATAATTTATTTACAAAATAAATTGATATTAAAATAGCAAGAGATAAAGAGTAAAATACATATTGATAAGAAAAATTAGTTGCTATAAATCCTGAAAAAATTCTTCCAACTAAACCACCAAAAACCGTAGCTGCAACATAAATTGACATATTAAATTTGACATTTTCTTTATCAATACTTGCCAAAATACTCATAAGTGAAGTAAGAATTGCAGGAACAACTAAGGCTTCAATTGTTCTAAAAAGTAAAAACCACTCGTAATTTGTAGATAATCCTAAAAAAATATTTGTAACAAATAAAACTATTGAAGAGTTTATTAACATTTTTTTAGCATTTACTTTTTCTAATAAATATCCATAAATTATTGGTGAAATTGCTAAAAATAGCATGATAATTGCTGTAAACTGCGAAGCTTTTGTTATAGAAACATTAAATTCACGTGCAAGCAGTGGTTGTAGTGGTTGCGTTGCATACATCACAGATAAAACTATGATAATACAATAAACAATAATAAATAAATCAAATCTTTTCATCTCATCTCTTTCCAATCAAACATATAAAAAAGTGATAATATAGAGCAATATCCATAAAGAAAGGGTTAAAACAGATATATTAAAAAAGCGATTTTTTTACGATTCTTTTTTTATATTATTGTTAATAACTATATAAAAAAGGAATTAACTTTGAGTAATAAATCAACTAAAAAAGAAGAAGAACTTC
Organism: Arcobacter ellisii; assembly: GCF_003544915.1. NCBI lineage: Bacteria > Pseudomonadati > Campylobacterota > Epsilonproteobacteria > Campylobacterales > Arcobacteraceae > Arcobacter > Arcobacter ellisii. The sequence continues at coordinate 2,371,291 of NZ_CP032097.1, forward strand.
AAGAAATTGATAAAAAAATATTAAAACTTTTGTCTAAAAGAAATAAACTCTTAAAAGATTTTAAAGATACCAATTTCTTTTCATACAATAATAACTTTATTGAAAATATTAAAAATGAAATGTTTTTAGAGTTAGAACATGAAAAAATCGATGAAAAGATTGTTTATTTAGGTCCTGAAGGAAGTTATACTCAAGAGGCTGCCATAAATAAATTTGGTATAGGTAAAACATATTATTCAGTTAATTCTATAAAAAATATTTTTTATGAAGTAAATGAAGATAGAGCAAAATATGGAGTTGTACCAATTGAAAATAGTTCTAATGGAATAGTTGGAGATACAATTAACTGTTTTGATACTTATAACTTAAATATAATTGGTGAAACTATTTTGGATATTCATCATACACTTGTTAGTAATTGCAATAAAATTGAAGATATAAAAATAATTTATTCAAAAGATATTGCCTTTGACCAATGTTCAATCTTTTTAGAAAATTATCATCTAAATGAGACTAAATATGAATATGTTGATTCAACAACAAAAGCAGCTAAATTGGCTTCACAAATACCAAATAGTGCGGCAATTTGTTCTAAACTTGCTGCTAAAACAAATCATATACCAATTTTATTTAATGATATTGAAGATAATAAAAATAATAAAACTAGATTTTTTATCATTAGTAAAGAATCAACAAAAAAAACCAAAAATGATAAAACTTCAATTATAGTTCAATTGCCTAATAAATATGGTTGTTTGATTGATTTTTTAAATGACTTTAAAGAGAATAAAATAAATCTAAATAAAATAAAATCACATATTGTAAAAGGAATATCTACATTTTTTATTGAATTTGATGGTCATAAAGATGATTCTAATGTAAAAAAGATTTTAAATAAGCATAGTAATAATATAAAAGTTTTAGGCTCTTATAAAAAAGAGATTGAAGATATTTAATTTGCGATAAATTTGCGATTGGATTTGAATAATCTTACCTTTCATAATTTAACAAGAGAGGTATGGTATGAAAAAATTTACAAAGAGAAGTCTAATTGCAGCTTTGTCATTAATTATTTAAAAGGACCTACAACAGGAATTGAACTTGCTAAAGAATTAAAAAATATAATTCCTACTACACCTGTTGTTTTTTTAACAGCAAATTCAGAAGTAGCAACTATAAAAAAAGCTTCTGAAACTTTTGCTTATGGGTATATCTTAAAACCCTACAAAAAATCAAATCTACACGCTGCAATAGAAATTGCTCTGAAAAAATCTGCAGAAGATAATGCCAAAATAAAAAAACTTGAAGCTGTTGAAAATGTAAATAAAACTTTACTTCATCAACTAGAACTAAACAATGAACAAAGGTCACGTACTATTCAATTAAAATATGGTTATTTATTTGATAAAGAAAAAGAGATTTTATATTATGGTGATGAACCTGTTAAATTGACTACAAAAGAGACAAAAATTATAAAATATCTTTGTGACAGTCCAGGTCATAATGTATCTCAAGAACAACTTGAATATGCAATTTGGCAAGATGAACCAGCAGGTTATGCTGCTTTTAGATCTGTATTATTTAGACTTAGAAATAAAGTTCATAAAGATTTAATTAGTAATCAAAATAACACTGGATATAAAATAGAACTTTTTTAAAATTAGAAAAGGAGAAAATTACTATTTTCTCCTTTCTTATTTTCCTCTAAATTCTTTTGTATTAACAGCTGTTACAATATTATTTGCTAATACTGAGGTTTGAGTTGCAATATCATTTGTTTGGTTTGCAATATTTGCATTTACTTGAGTTTGTTTATCTAAACTATTTATAGCATCACTGATTTGTTCCATCGCAACTTTTTGTTCATTTGCGCCATTTGATACATCATTTATTAAACTTATAGTGTTATTTATATTTTGACTTATATGATTATAACCCTCTATCATAGAAGCAGCTATTTGTTTACCATCATTTGCTTTTAATGTTGCATTTGAAACTAAAGTTTTTATTTCATGGGCTGCTTCTGCACTTCTATTTGCTAAGTTTCGCACCTCTTGAGCAACAACAGCAAATCCTTTTCCTGCTTCTCCAGCAGTTGCTGCTTCAACAGCTGCGTTTAGACTTAAAATGTTTGTTTGAAATGCTATTTGGTCAATTATTGAGATTGATTCAGTTATTGCATTTACTTGAATATTTATCTCTTCCATAGAATTAACAGTTTGTTCAGCTAATTTTTCTCCACTTATAACTGAACTACTTAATTCATTTGCATTTTTTGCCATCATTGCTACATTTTGAGTGCTTTGTATTATATTACTTGTTATCTCTTCAACAGCTGCTGCTGTTTCTTCTAATCTTGCTGCTGCATCATTTGAAGCTTTATTTAATTGATTTACATTTTTTGTTAATTGATTTGAACCTTTTTGAAGGATCAATGCATTTTGTTTATTTTCTAATAACATTGATGTAATAGCTTCACCTAAATTATTTATTCCATCTACTAACTCTTTTAATTCCCCATAAATATCATTATTATTTATACTATTTAGATAGTTATAGTTTGAGTATTGGGCTAAAACTTTTAAAATATCAGAGTTAATTTTTTGCTGAGTATCAAGCATTTTATTTATTGTTTTTGCTAAAGTTTGAACTTGTGGATTAGCTGCTTTTGAGTTCACTCTACAAGAATAATAACCTTTTTGAAATTTATCTAAAGTAATAGTTGCTTCACCTACACAAAGTAAATCTTTTTCTAAATCTCCATTTATTCTATCTATATTAAAATTTACCATTTTAGCAAGTTTTCCCAACTCACCTCTTGTATTTAAGTCTATATATTCAAGTTCATTTATCTCTCTATTTAGGTATTTCATAAACTGCTCAATACCTTTGTATATTTTATCAATAGCACGAGTTATACTTGAATTAAAGAAGATTATAAAATAGATTATTAAAGAAATAATACTTAAACTAATGATTACTAAAAAATACATGAACTTAGTTTGAGTTGATAAATCTTTTTCTATTTGTTCTATTAAATTTTGTGAAAGATAGTCATCAATTTGTTTTAAAATATTTATTTTTTCTGTCATTTTACTAAACCAAAGAGTTGGTTCTAAATCTAATTTTACATCTTTATTATCCACATAAGATAACAGATTTTTTCTTATCTCTTTTAATTCATCTATTGAAGAGTGATTAATTTTATCTAGGAAAAACTTTTTATTTTCATCTGATGAATATTTTAAAAATCCATCAATAAAAATCTGTTGTTCATATACTAATCCAGCATATTTTTCATATGCTCCTAGAGCAAAACTTTTTGAAGCAAAAATATTTGAACCAATCCCTCTTTCAAGACCTGCTCTCTCTTTTGCCATCAAAAAATTATAATAGGCTATTAATGTTCTTGTATCTTTCTCTTTTTCTACTTTAGTTGTTGTAAGTGCAATAAAATCTAAAAGCATAGAATTTATATTTGTATAATAAACTAGAGCCGTACTACTTTTTATTTTCAAATTATTTATATCATTTCTAACTTCTTCTAAAGTTGCTAACTCTTTTAATATCTTTGATATTAAAGTATAAGCATTTAAAGGAAAAATCTCAGAGTTTAAAGTTTGAACAGTTTTTTTAAACTCATTTATATTTTTATTTGTAAGTTCTTTTTGTTCTGTTAAGTTATCTTTGAATTTAACGCCATTACTTCCTATATAACCTGCACTCATTCCTCTTTCTTTTTGAGTTTCATGCAATAATAAAGATATTTTAACATTTAGATTTGCTAACTCTTTCATATCTTCTAATTGGTTTACTTTTTTGTATGTGTTAAAATTTAGAAAAAAAGATAAAATAATTATAAATATCAAAGGAAAAACACTTATAACTTTTATTTTATTTCTAATAGACATTGTTTTTAAAAATTTTATTATTCCCATTATCTTTCCTACTTCATATTTTTATAAATATTTTCATATTTTTCTATTTCATTTCTTGAAGCAATTCTTCTACAAGAGATATAGCCTTTCGAACCATCACACGAAGTAAAAGGAAATACTGTTGCAAAAACCCAATAATAATCCCCCGATTTTGTAGCATTTTTTACAAAACCTTTCCAAGGTTTACCACTTTTTACTGTTTTCCATAACTCTTCAAATGCAGCTTTTGGCATATCTTTATGTCTTACAATATTATGTGGTTTTCCTACTAATTCATCTAATTTAAAACCGGAAACTTCACAAAACTCTTCATTTGCATATCTTATAATTCCTTTTTCATCAGTTTCTGACAATAAAAAAGATTCAAGACTCAATTTAATCTCTTTTCCCAAATTCATTTTTCCTAAAATAATTTTTTCGAATAGTACTTAAATAGTAAAAGGTAATTATTGATTGAAGTCAATAATTACCTTTTATATATGAGAAATTAAAAATTTATCTTGGGAAAAATAGTTTTAAGATAGGTTTTTACCTATCTATTTTCATAATCTCTTCTTTCCCTATAAAATTTTTATTATTTGCTTCATTGAATATATTTTTTGCGATTTTTTCAGTTTGAATTGCGATATCATAAGTTTGATTCATAATTGAACCATTAAGTTTTGTTTGAGAATCTAAATCATCAATAATATTATTAACTTCTAAAATATCCTTTTCTTGGTTTGTACTTAAATTAGTAATTGTATTTATCATCAAAGTTGATTTATTTATATTTTCAAGTAGTTCATCATAACCTTTTATCATACTACTTGAAATAGACTTACCTTCATTTGCTTTATTTGTGGCATTTTCAACTAATTGTTTTATTTCACGTGCAGCTTCTGAACTTCTACTTGCAAGATTTCTAACTTCTCCTGCTACAACTGCAAACCCTTTCCCTGTTTCCCCAGCAGTTGCTGCTTCAACTGCTGCATTTAGTGATAATATGTTTGTTTGAAAAGCAATTTGGTCAATTATCATTATTGCTTCATTTATTAAATTAACTTGATTAGTAATTTCATCCATAGAGTTAGAAGTATTTAAAGCTAATTTTTGTCCCTCTTTTGCAGAAATATTTAACTCTTGTGCATATTTGCTCAACTGAGAAATATTTCCATTACTTTCTACAATTACATTTGTAATATTTTTTAAAGAATCATTTGTTTTATCCAAAGAGATAATTGTATCTTTTGTAGAATCATTTAAAGTATTTATATACTCAATTAATCTATTTGAAGCACAATCTAAAGTAATTCCTCTTAATAAAGATTGTTTTAATAATTCTGAAATCTCTTCTGTTAAAAAATTAATATTTTCAATAAACTCAGCGATTTCACCCTTTTGATTTCTTATTTCAACTTTGTTTATAAATTTATAACTACTAAACTCTTTTAAAACAACAGAAATTGATTCTATATTTAATCTTAATTCATTTATCATCAAATTAAAAGCTTCACATAAACTATTAAGTTGTTGATTATTTGGGACTTTTTCTACTTTAACATTCAAATAACCTTTATTAATTTGAGAAACCACAGCTAAAACATTTTCAACTGTTTCATTATCTTTTTGTATTCCATCTTTTATCTTATATATATTCTCATTTATAATTTTTGACATCTTTCCAAACTCATTTGTATCACTCTCTTTCATAAACTCAATATCTTTTGACTCATTTGATAAGTACCTAAAAAAAGAGAGTAATCCTTCTTGAAAAGTTTTTAAAGAACGTTTAATATCTGTAAAAATTGTATAAGTAATCAAAACTGCTAAAACTATACTAATTAAAAAAATTGCAAGTATGATATTTAAAATATTCTCTTTTATTTTTTTTGAATTTTCATAAAACTCTTTTCCATTTTTTTCAGCCAATTTTGTCAATTCATCCATTTGTTTATATAAAATCACATCATGGGGCATAGCTTTTTCTTTGATAAGTTTTCCAGCAAGTTGCATATTTCCACTAATCATCGCATCTACAACTTCTGTTCGTAAAGGAATCCAAGTAATAAACTGTTTTTTTGCTTCATTAAGTTTTGTTTTATCCCCTAAAAAAGAGTTTTCTAACTCTTTAAATAAACCAAATATCTCTTTATCAATTTTACTAATTTTTTCAATAGCTAATTGTTTTTCTTCTTTTGAATTTGTTAAAGCGATATCTTTAACAGCACTTATTTCTAAAGTAATTCTAAAACTTATTGCTTTTGTTATATTACTCACTTGATAAGGATAATTATAAAATCTTGAAGTAATTGATGCTAAATCTTCTATTTTAGAAATAGAATAACTACTTATAAAAATTATCATAAAAATAAGTATAGAAAATCCAAAGATTATTTTTATATTAATACTTAAATCATTTATTTTATTCATTCATTTTGCCTTATTGTTTTTGTTCCAAGAATGTAATCTTATTTAATTATAATCGCACAAAATTCGCAATATTGGGAAATTACAAAAAGCGATTACTATGCGATTTTTTTTATATATATTTATTTCATAAATCATAAAGGATTATTATATGGATTTAAAAATAGCAAATAAGACTGCTTTAATTACAGGTTCAACTCAAGGAATTGGATTTGAAACTGCTAGAAAATTATTACAAGAAGGTGTAAATGTAATAATTAATGGAAGAAATGAAAAAAAAGTAAATGATGCTGTTTCAAAACTAAAAAATGAATTTCCTAAAGGAAGAATAATAGGAATAACTGCTGATTTAAAAGATAATATTGGTTGCAATAAATTAATATCTAAAATTCCTCATATTGATATTTTAATAAATAATCTAGGTATTTTTGAACCAAAAAATTTTAAAGATATTACTGAACAAGAGTGGCTACATATGTTCAATGTAAATGTAATGAGTGGAGTAAGACTAGCTCAACACTATCTTTCTTCAATGATAAATGAAAATTGGGGAAGAATTATATTTATTTCAAGCGAATCAGCTATTCAAATTCCAAAAGAGATGATTCATTATGGTATGACAAAAACAGCTCAAATCTCTGTATCAAGAGGAATTGCTGAACTTACACGTGGAACAAATGTTACTTCAAATGCCATTTTATTAGGACCTTCAAAATCTGAAGGTGTTGTACAATTTATTGAAGAGTTTGCACAACAAAATAATTTAACATTTGAAGAAGTTGAAAAAGATTTTTTCAAAAATGTAAGACCAACATCACTTATTCAAAGATTTGCCCAAGTTGAAGAAGATGCAAATATGATTGTATATATAGCAAGTGCTTTATCAAGTGCAACAAATGGTGCTATTTTAAGAGCAGATGGTGGAGTAATTCAATCTGCATTCTAATTATAAAAAGGAAATAAAAAATGAAAAACTATAATATATCAATAATCAAAGGTGATGGGATAGGTCCAGAAATCGTTGATGAAGCAATAAAAGTATTAAACGCAGCTGCAAAAAAATGTGATTTTGAATTAAATTATAAAGAGTATTTAATGGGTGGTATGCTATTGATACTACTGGTGTTCCACTTCCACAAGAGACAGTTGATGGAGTTTTAAACTCTGATGCTTGTTTGTTTGGTGCAATTGGTGGAGAAAAATGGGATACACTTCCTAGAGAATTAAGACCAGAAACTGGATTATTAAAATTCAGAGAAGAAATGGGTGTATACGCAAACTTAAGACCTGCAATTATTTATGACGAATTAGTAAATGCATCAACTTTAAAACCTGAAGTAATTCAAGGTGTTGATATTATGATTGTAAGAGAATTTGGTGGAATCTATTTTGGAAAACCAAGAGAAAATGATGGATTTAAAGCATTTAATACAATGGTTTATACAAAACCAGAAATTGTAAGAATTGGTAAAACAGCATTTGAACTTACAAGAAAAAGAAGTAAAAGAGTTTGTTCTGTTGATAAAGCAAATGTTTTAGAAGTTTCTCAACTTTGGAGAGATACTATGAATGAATTAGCAAAAGATTACCCAGATGTTGAATTAACTCATATGTATGTAGATAACGCAGCAATGCAACTTGTAAGAAACCCAAAACAATTTGATGTTATCGTAACAGGAAATATCTTTGGTGATATTCTTTCAGATACAGCTTCAATGGTAGTTGGTTCAATTGGATTACTTCCAAGTGCTTCAACAGGAGATAAAACAGCAATATATGAACCAATACATGGCTCAGCACCAGATATAGCAGGAATGGGAATAGCAAATCCAATAGCAACAATCGTAAGTGCAGCAATGATGCTAAGATACTCTTTAAATGAAGTAAAAGCAGCAGATATGATAGAAGAAGCAATAAAAGCAGTATTAAAAGATGGATATAGAACAAAAGATTTAGCAGCATTTGATGCAAAAGAGGTGTTAAATACAACTGCTATGGGTGATATTGTTGCTAGATACGTAAGTAGATAATTTTTTCTATATAAATATATATTTATATATATAATATATAAATCAAATAAGCTTTAAAAGCTTATTTGATTAGATAATTAGTTTTTTGGGAGTAATTTTATAGGAACTATCTGGAACTAAATTTATTAATAAAACTAGCCAATTTATGGCTTTTCAAGATTGAATTACTTTTTTGATACCTGAAAAAGTACCTTTATCTTTTTTTATTTATACTCTTAAATAAAAACAACTACACAGAATATTATTGCAAGAAAAATCAAATCTATCTTAAAATAAAATTTTCCCTTATCATATGGTTCTAGATTTAGCTCAATTATATTTTTGTCGTTTGTAAACGCTTTATCTATCATATAATGAAAAAATGTAATTAAAAATATAATCAAAGAAGAAGCTAACAAATTTAATATAGATTCAGCTTTACGATCTATTCCAATGAAATTATTAAAATCTGAAAATAATAAAAAAATAGCAAAAGCAAAAAATAAAAATCCTAAAAAACAAACTATATATCTAAATAGTTTTACTATTGTTAAATTATATTCTTTATTAGATTTTTCATTTACAGATTTTCTAGTTCTAATTTTAAAGTACTCTTTAAAAAAATGGTTAGTTAAAATACTTTGAGCTAGATAGTAGTTATTATTATTTTGTCCAATATTACCATTCCCACCACTTATATTAAAAGTATCTTTATCTAATTTACTTTTAATTTCAATTAGATTTCCATTGATTTTTTTTAGTAACTCTTCCATTATTTATACATCCATTTAGAAATATTTAAATATAAGTATTTTATCTTTTTTAATTTCATAGAATATAATATAATTTTTAAATATTAATCCCTTATATTTTAATTATCAACATAATTTGATTTACGTTACATTTTATTATAAGAATTGCTAATTGTAATTTATTTTTAAAGTTTGAAGCATCTACAGATAATTTATCAATTCTTTTTTTATTTTTTCCAATTCTTCTTTTAAAAAATTCATTTTTTTTGTCATTTTTGCTAAATTTTCAATTTTCTTAAATTCTTCAAAAAGTTCAAGTTCATCTTCATTTTCAGAACCTTGATTAATTGTTCCACCATTTACTTGAGATATATTTTTTGTTCCACCTGAAATATGAAAAGTTGGTTTATCTTCACTTGAAAGCCAATCAAGAGAAACACCTGTCTCTTCTGCAACTTTAAGTAAATACTTATTTGGTATGGCATTCCTTTTTTTCCAACTATCTATTGTAGAAAGAGTTATATTAAGTTGACTTGCTAACTCTGAATATGAAGTAACATCCATTGCAATTTTCATTTTTTCAGTTGTAATTTTAACATCCATATCTTTTACCCTTATCAAATAATATCATTTAATAAAAAAGTTCAAAAAGAACTTGACATACATTCTAAAAGAATGTATAATACACTCAATGATTAGCCAAAATGAGTCACTTGGCTTTTTGATTATAACAAGTTGATTATAACAAGTTCTTTAATATGCAAAGCTAATAGATATAAATAGCCACTTCGGACTGGATATTAGTGCTTAGAAACAATAGTGACTGTTTTTAAGGTTGTTTTACTTTTTAATTAAAGGGTCAACTGTTATGCGGGGATATATGGTCAAAGGCATATATCAATTTACTTTGATTAATTTCAAAGATTTAGGATTAAACAAAATAAGGAAGAATAATGACAAATTCGGAAAAAGTAAAAATGATTATAAATGAAATAAAAGCTATGTACCCAAACAAAATGGTTTTAAATGCGACTCAAATGACAAGAACAATAGGAATAAGTTTGAGGACATTTTCTAGAATAATAATGGCTGAAGAATGGAGTAAATTACCACCATTTAAAAGCGAAGAAGTGAAAAGGAAAGATGGTATGAAAAGCACTAAATATCAATTTAATATTTTTGATATTGCTGAATTTTTATCAAAAAAATAGGGAGTAAAAGAATGAATGAAGATAAATTTATTAAAAAAGCAGAAGTACTTACTGAATATATAAAGATAGGAGAAACAAAACTTGATGAAATAATAAAGAATGGTAATTTTGTTGAGCCTATACCTATTGAAGGGTTTGCTCATAGCTTATATAGTGTCCTGGAGATACAAAAATGGATGGATGACCAAAAACAAAAAAGAAATATAAAAAAGTAACTCCCTCTTAAAAGACTTTGGCGAAGTGGCTAAGAGAGAGCTGTTAAAACGGCTTAAGGCTTTAACTAAGTGAATACTACAACATAGTAACTTAGTTTTTTACAATTACACACATGTGAGGATAAATATATGAGTGAAAAAGATAAGCAAACAGGATTAGCGGACTATACAACAATAAAACATCATCCACGTGTTAAATATGACCTTTCAAATAATGATTATTGCATTGCAAATGCAATATATCATCTTAGTAATAACCCAGATAGTAAATTCAAAGGTTGGTATTATGGAAAAATTGAAACATTAGGTCAAATGTTTAATTTTGGAAGAACTGCTACATATGAATCAATTAAAAAATTAACTGAAAAAAATCTAGTAGAAAAAGACCCAGAAAGTGGTTTTTTAAAAACAACAAATAAATGGTGGGATGAATTTGTAAATTTTGAAATTGGACAGTTGTCCGGAAAGTGAACTAGAATCCATAAAACGAATTATAACTGTTCGGAAAATGAATTAAATAATCCGGAATCCGGACACATATAATAATATATATAACAATATCCATAAAGAAGAAGAGGAAGAAGAAAATGATTGATGAAAATCAAAAAATTGAACTCTTTGATAAATTTTATGATTGGTTAAAAGCAGATGGATTGAAGCCTAAAACAAGTGAAAGACTGCATCGAAAAAAGATATTTAGTTCTTTACTTAACAATAATCAAATGACACTAGATAATTTTAAAGACTTTTTAGAAGATATAAAGATACAAGATATCGAAAACTTACAAAGTCAAACAATAAATTATCAAAATCAATTATTTACCATTGATGAAGTAGTAGTAAATAAAAATCTTGAAGAATTTACACTTAAAAATCTAGCTTTAAATGCCAACATAAAATGTAAATTTAATCAATTAGCTCAAATACAAAATTTAGTTCACAAAGAAAATAGTTAGCCAATATTTATGAGCTAAGGGAATGGTTAATTTTGTTTTGCCTACCCTTTAATCCCTACGGCAAAATCAAAGACAAGCAAAATTAACACGATATAAAACAACAGAAGAAAGGCAAAAGATGTCACAAAAAGAAAATACAAATACATTTGTAGTGTGTAGTTTAAAAGGTGGAGTTGGTACTACAACTTTATCTGAAATATTAGCTACATTATTACATAAAGAAGATAGAACACTAACTATTTATCACCCAGATAGTTTCAATGTTATTGATGATGAGCAACAAAATTTCGAATTGGTTCATATAGGTACAAAATCAATTCAATTACAAAATTTTGGTAAGAAAATTAGTTCAGAGTATATTGATTTTCTTTTCAAAAAAACAAGAAATATAAACATTGTTGATATAAATAAAGATGCTTTTGAGTTACTAGAAGAACTAGGTATGGGAGTTAATTATTATATTCCACTAACTGATAATGCAATTGAAGTAGATCTTGCAATCAAGACAATAGAAATAATCGAAGAATTTAGTATCGATCCAAAAATATATTTGATTCTGAATAAATGTAATTCATTAAATAAAAATGAGATAAAAAAACAATTTATAGGCTTGTTCGGGGATAAAAAAATAGGAATAAAATCAAGAATAGATGAAATAACTGTTGATAATATCTTCTATATTCCAACATCTAAAATATTTAGTGAATTCTCACTAACAAAAAGCAATCTACTTGATTATCTAAATTCAAATAATCAAAAAAATGAAGCATTTAATCAAGAAGTTGAACATTTTGTTCAAAAAATACAAGATTTAAAAAAATCGTTTTAAAAGGAAAACAAATGAAAAAGAATCAAAAAACAAATATTAATACACATGTTGTATGTAACACAAAAGGTGGCGTTGGAAAAACAATAACAGGTTCGATGATTTTACCTCTTATTTTACATTCTATGGACAAACAAATTTCAGTATATGAGATAGATGATAATAATCAAATTTCTATTTCATCAAATCACATTAAATTTAAAAGCATTCAAATTCGAGAAAGTGAAGATGTATTAGACCAAGTATATTTTGATAGTTTTTCACAAGATCTAAATAAAATAAATATCATAGATTGTGGAGGAGGAAATGACACAAAAGCAATTTTAAATTCTCTTGCTCAAAGTGATATGAATTCTCTTAACTACTACATTCCAATCAATGATGATTACGATCAAGTTGATAATGTAAAAACCACTATTAGATTAATCAAAAGCTTTGATTCTAATCCTACTATTAATTTAATTCTTAATAGATGTATTAGTATGGATAAAACAGAAATTAAAAAACAATTTTCTTCGCTTTTCGGTGATGATGAAATTGATCTTCCATCAAGAATTGAGCAACTAGAATTTGACAATCTATTCTTTATACCAAATACAAATATATTTTCACTTTTAAAATCTCACTATCAAATTGCATTACTTGATAGTTATATTAATGCTGCTGATTTAGTTGCAAATAAAGATACATATCATATTGCTTGGCAACAAGAAGGTGAAGAAAAATTTATGAGAAATATGAAAATGTTTAGATTTGCTAAAAAAGTTTTACAACTAGTTGAACAACTACAACCACTCAAAAAATCATTAGGAGTGTAATAACTATGGAAAACAAATTAATTGCAATTGATAAATCACAAATTGAAGAACTTATTGACACATTAAAATTTCTTCAATTGAAAGTTTTATCAACATTAAAAAATGATCAAGATGGTGGATTAGTAAAAGAACTTAAAAATATCAATGATGAAATAGCAAATCTTACTGATACAGTAAGTACACTTGATGACTTATGTCTTAAAAGCGAAGAAATATTAAAAAACTTCACAAATTTCGAAGTCAATTATAAAAAAATACTTGATGAACAAATATTGAAAGCTGAAAATTTGAAAGATACACTCGAACTAAGAGCAACAATTTGGACGGAACAATTAGGGGAAAATTTAAATACTCTCAAAAGTGAACTTGAAAAAGAAATCTCAAAAAAATTAAAAGATGTTGATTTAAAAAAATTTGAAAATGCAAATCAAAATGTAAAAGATGCAATTAAGAATTTTGATATTTTTCATCAAAAAATGGAAAAATCTTATTTAAAAAATAACATATTGACAGGAATTATAAGTTTTTTAGGTGGTGGTACTGTAATCGGTTCACTTGTTTATTTCTTTTTAAAATAAAGGATAAAAAATGGTAATGCGTCAAAAATCAAAAACAGATATGGCTACACAACTTGCTATATCTGATGAAATCAAAACTTTAAATGAAAATATTGAAATTGTGGCATCTTTATTAAAAGATATAAATATTCCTTTTCTTGCAGGTAAAAATGGTCAAGAATTACTTGCTATGTTTATCCAAATTAGAAACCTTTTCAAAGATAAAAATGAAAAAGTAGAAAAGAAGATGATAATCCTTGAAAAATTACCACTTTTATATTTACAAATTAGTTTCATAAAACAACAAATAAAATCAGGAGCAAGTGCATGAAAAATATAGGTACAACTCTTGGTTTATGGTGGCTTAGTAGCTTTGACAAGTCTCAATTTTTATTTAAAAGTTTGAGAACTCTTCCAGTTTATTTACGATATTTGTTTTATGTATCTTTAATTACAGCTCTATATTTTACTATCGTAAAATTAGGAGCTATTATTGATGTTAGATCATATACATCTATTCCTGTATTTATCCAAAGCCTTTTAATCTTAATTGGCTTTGGTATAAAAGCACTAAGTGTAATTTTTACTATGGGAATTTTTTCGTATGAGAATTTATATAGTAGCAATTTTGATGTTGATAAACACCTGGAACAACAAAGAGAAAAGAAACAATATATAAGAGAAAACCAACTTGAAAAATACAGATTAAGAAATATACATGGATTTATTAGGATTTTATTATATATTGGAATTTACTGCTTTCTATATCTTCTCTTGGAAGATATTTTGGTTAGTGCATTTTTTAACGTTTATCCTAATCCATCAAAAGAGATTTATATTAAATTTCTCTACGATTATGATTTTGTTATCAAATGTTTTACAGGTATATATTTCATCTTCACTTTGGTTTTAGACTATTTCGTAAGAAAAAATAGGAGCTTACAATGAAAACATTTTTAATCTTCCTATTTAGTTTTATATTTGCTCTTAAATCTTTTGCATATACAGAAATAAGTACATCAAATGTAATGGAAGATTATAGAAAAGGAGACATGGAAAAATATAAAAATGATGATTTATTGCCAATTTCTAAAGAAGCTCTTATAAGTAGAGGAATTATCTCTAATGAAAGCCAATTAACAAGACAAATTGCAACTCCAATTAATAGTGCAAATATAAGATCAAGTATAACTTGTTCTTTTGTGGGTAATGATTGGACTGCAACTGTTTATTCAATAAATGCTCAAAGTGGGATAGTTACTTGTATGGTTGCAAAAAAAGGAGATTTATATAATCCTATTGGAGTATTTGATATAAGTTATCCAAATTTAAAAGAAGCCTTTGCGTTAGATTTAAAAAAAGCAGAAGAAAAAAATAAAAATTTAATTGATAATGCAGATAATCAATTTAAACCTTTACAAGATTCAGTAAGTTCTATTCAAAGCTCAATTTTAAATCAAACTGGAAATTATTTAACTATTCCTAGACTATTAACTGCTGCAATTTTGAGTGATACTGATATTGTTGATGTTGATGCAACTAAAACAGCAGGTAAACTACAACTAAAAGATAATTTTGTATCAAGTTACTTTGATTCAGGTTCTAATGAATTTGTTGACAATAAAGAGTATATTTTAACAGATGCAGAAACAATTTTTAGTGTTTATACAGGTCTAAGTGATGTAGGTATGATATATCTTATTTTGTTAATAGCATTTTTTGGAATCTGGGGATTAGGAAGTAAAACTTTATCTCATCTTTCTTCAAAAGTTGAAGAAAAACAAAATCATGAAAAAGTATCTCCATATGTTACAGGTATTGTATTAGGTATCTTACTATTCTTTCCAACTGGATTTAAAGAGCAAGTTTCAAACAATGGCCAAGTAGTTGCAGAGTATGACATCATGAAAACAAAATACCAGGATTTTGAAAAAAGTGGATATTACTTATTTAGTGATTGGGCTGATGCAGCTGCTAAAGTAATTATTGATGCAGAAATAAACGCAATCATTAAAAAAAGTGGAGTTGGGACAAAAGAACAAATTATTCAAACAAGTGCAAGTAAAACTCAAGCAGAAGAATTAAAAAACTTTACAAGAATAGTGACAGAAATTTGTGAAAATAATATCTATAACTATGATGGATTAATTGATAGTGAAGGAAGACATCAATATTCAATAGATCCAAATGTTGCATATCCTACAAGTGAAAAATGGGCATATGCAAATAGCAAAATTAGAAGTAATACTTCAAACTTATACTATTCAGTTGTTGATGGAGAAGTAAAAAGTAGTGGTGCTTATAATCAAAATGTTTTAAATAAAGTAAATGGAAATAATCCTTTAGACAACTATTATCCTGAATATAGTTTAAGTCTATGTGGTAAAAACTATTATGCAGATCAAGAAAACCTCTCAAAACTAAAAAGCAATAATGAATCAATGGAGTTATTATCTAACTCTTCTAATAAAATTCCAATGCTACAAGGACTCATAAAATTTCAATATGAGTTATATAGAGACTTTGGATATTTAGCTGTTCTTGGATTACCCGTTACAAAACTTCAAACGGAGTATATTGGCGGATTATATAAAACAAAAAGAAGTGAAGTTTTAGAAAAACTAAATGATGAAGTAAAAGAAGATTCTTGGGGAACTCATATGATTATGAGTTCAATTCCATATATGTTTGTTCCAGGAGCAGGAACAATATTTAATGTTGTTACTGAAAACTCTGGAAAAATTGGAGGTGCTATTGGAGGTGCAGGAGGTGCAGCTGCAGGTGGTGGAATATTAAGTTGGTTAAGTGGAACAGTTGGTACTATTGCAGGAGCAGCAGTTGGTACTCTAGGAGGAGGAATATTAGGTATGTATTTTGCTTATGAAACAGCAAAAACAGTACTAGAACTTACTCCAATAGTTGGATTAGTTGTAATTGGATTACTTAGATTTATAGTTATTATGATAAAGATTTTTAGTTTTCATTTTGCTAGTTTATTTATGATGCCTATTATGTTTGCAAGACAAAATATAGAAGCAATATCAAGATTTACGATGAAAATATTTGCAACTATGTTAGAACTTCCAATATTTGTTTTAGCTGTTTGGTTGGCAATGACTGCAAGTTCTTTAATACATTCAATTGGTGATATTTTTGGTAAGAAAATCATTATCGGAATGTTAGAAAACAACTCTTTGCAACACCAAGCATCTAACACCAATCATTGGGAATGGACAAGTAAACTAAAGATTTATGTTTTTGATGGATTTATAGAAATTGCAATTGCTGTGTTTAGTATTGTGATTATTTATAAAATAATTGTTTCTCTGCATAGTACTTTATTTGAAGTAATTGAAGTTCAAGGAAGTAAAGAACTTGATAATGCAATTGAATCAATGAAAAATGAAGCAACTGGTTGGGGAAGTAGAATATAAATCAAAGAAAGTAATATGAAAAAATATTACTTTCTTATATTATAATTATTTAAAATTAAAAAAGGAAATTAAATGAGTTTTTCAAATAACGTAAAACAGGGTGCAGTAATAGGTGGAGTTCTTTTCTCTGGAGGTATTTTTATAAGATTATTTATTTATTTTTTTATATTTAGTTTTATATCTTTTATTGTTCTACTATCATTAGATAGTAAGGCAACATCAATCATATATCATTTTTCTTTATTTAATAATAGATCTATTGGTTACTTCTTTCTATTTCTAATTGCATCTTTACCTGCATTACTATTATTATCACTAAAAGAATGGTCAATTAGAAGATTTAGAAGAAAAAACAATTTACCAATTTATAAAAACATTTCATTAGAACTTTTACAAATGGAAGCTAATAAAAATGCTCAAATGGAATATGAAGCAAATCAACATATTAAAAATATATATGGCTTTGAAGAAACAAAAGATTTAAACTATTGGTTTGAGTTAAAAGAAAAAGGTGCTATTACTCAAGAAGAGTATGAAGCAAAAAAGAAAGAATTTTTAAAATAAATTTCACATAAGAGAGATTATTGAATCTCTCTTAGAGTTTCAATAGTATCTCTTAAAACTTTAATTTGAAGAGCTTTATCTGTAGTTGATAAATTTGAGTTTTCAACTTCAGCTATTTTTTCATTTACAAATTTTAAATCATCTTCAACAGATGAAAAGAAAGCAAATTCTTTTAACATACTTGAAATTCTTTGAATATCAAGTTTATATTTTTCAAGATCATCATTTTTAAATTGTTCAGAATCTAATGACATTTCAAAACCTCTATCACTTTGAAATTCACCTAAATATTCAACTACAAAATCATAATTATTAGTTGGATATTGATTTTCAAAATGTTTGATACCTTGAGATAATGCAGCAGATTTATCATCACTATAAGTGTAATAATTATCTATAAAATGATGATTATTTTTTTCAAAAACTTGGATTTCATAATTAGGTTCTAATTCTTCATACATGATAAAGCCTTTAATTTTTTAAAATTATACAATGTTATTTTTGTTTAATTTTAAAATATTACATATTGAAATAAAAAAAGGAGTACAAATTGAGTACAAAAAGAAAAACAAAAAATGATATCTTACTTTCAAATATTGAAGTAATAAAAACTCTTTTAATAAATTTATATACTATTCCTAAACAATTAGCTTATATTAGCCAAAACAATAAAAGCAATTTTAGTGTATCAGATACTACATATATGAAATTTTTAAATGAATATTTACCAAAAGAGTATGAACAATATAAAAAGAATTTATATTTTAAAACAAGAATTTCAAAAATAAAAGAAATAGCCAAAATATACACAATTATAGAATTTCAATTTCATGAATTAAATTTTACTGGGTATATAAATGGAAATACTAAATTAGATTTAACAATAGAAGATTATAAGCATTTTATGATTAGGTATTTTAAAAATTAAATTATTTCTATAAAAATAATCATTGTATTATTTATTTATAACTATAATTAATACATAATAAATTTTTTTGAATAAAAGGTATATTGAATGACATTAAAGAATATTGATGAACATAAAGAAAAACAAATAACTATTTTAAAGAATTTATTAAATCTCTCTCAAAATGAAAATCAAAAAATTTTAATAAAAAAAGAACTTTCAAAACTAGAAACTGGTTTAAAGGGAGAAAAAGATACAGCTTATTTTATAGATTTTAAATTGAATGATAGTGATAACTATGTAGTACTTCATGATTTAAGATTTGAAACTGAAAAATTTTCAGCTCAAATAGATCATTTATTAATAAATAAAGCAATTGGTATCATCTTAGTTGAAACAAAACATACAAAAGCAAAAGTTACAATAAATGATGATGGAACAATGCTTTATGATTATGGTAATGGAAAATCATTCAATCAAGCTAATCCACTAGAACAATCAAAAAGACATGAACAAATTTTACATGAGATTTTAGAAAAATATAATATGAAAATGCATATTGAATCTTATGTAGTATTTCTTCCTGATGTTGTTATAACAAATAAAGAGTTGCCAAAATATTTTTATAGAGCTGATTCATTTTATGATTCAATAGTTACTAATTTTCAAAGAAGTCCTATGAAAATTTTAGGAGCAATTTCTAAACTTATTACAAACACAATGCTTACAACAAGAGAAATTGAAAATATTGGTAATATTTTAATTAAAGAACATAAACCAGTAAATATTGATTATGAAAAAAAATATCCTATTTCAAACTCTAAAAATGATTTAGAAAATGAAAAGGTCATTACTATTCAAAATGAAGAACTTAATGATATAGAAATATTATGTAAGAAAAATAATATTGATATTTCAACTTTTAAAGAGATAAAACATGCAGATAAATATATGGGTAAACCAATGGTAAGTTTTATTTGTAAAAAATGTGAAACTACTCAAAAAAAAGGTTTTAAAACATTTACTGAAACAAAAGTTTTATGTAAAGTTTGTGAGTGTTAATTAAAAGAATTAGTAAGTTTTAGAACCTTGTCAATCTGATAAAATAATATCAAGAATTGACAAGAAGAATAATCAATACTCTTTAAAATTTAAGCAGTAACTTGAACTTTAACTCCAAGTGAACCAAGTATTTTCATAATAGTGTCAAATTTAGGTTTTGTGCCTTTATGAAAAGTTTTATATAAACTTTCTCTACCTAATCCTGTTTCACTTGCAATTTGGCTCATACCTTTTGCTTTTGCAATATTTCCAAGAGCTTCTAGTAATTCATCCATATCACCATCTGCTAAGATTTGAGATAGGTATTCTGCTATTACTTCTTTATTATCAAGATATTGTGCTATATCAAAGTTTGTAAGTTCTACATTACTCATTTTCAAGCTCCTTTAAAATCTCATTTGCTTTTTTAATATCATCACTTTGTGATGATTTATCACCACCAACTAATAAAACAATAATTTCATCATCTTTTTGAGTATAGTAAACTCTATATCCTGGACCTGTTGGAATTCTAAGTTCACTTATATTATTACCAACTGATTTATGGTCTCCAAAGTTTCCTAATTTCATTCTCTCAACTCTTCGTAATACTGCAACTTTACCTTGAGTATCTTTGAGCTTTAACAACCATTTTGAAAAGATATTTGTTTGTTTTATTAAATACATAAGTCATTGTATCTTAAAAGATACATAGTGTCAAGAAGATAAAATTTTTATTCACTAAAAACTTCCTGTATTTTTAAACTGGTTAAATCTCAAATTATCTAAACCATTTTTTAATCCAAACATTCTTGCATAACCATCACCATCTTCACATCTATTTCCATGATAAAAAGAAAATTGATTTCTAAATTTTTCAATATCAAAATTTAATTTTAGAGGATTTTTTGATAAATAAACATATAAATATGCACTTCTAAGTCTTGCTTGGTTTGAAAGAGTTTTATCATTTGCTAATTTTTTCCAAATAGCAGTATCTCTATCCAGTAAAAGAGAATAAAGTTCATTTTCAAAATCAAGTTGAGAAGTAAAATATTTTTCATTTTCTAATATTCTTAAAAAAGTTTGTTTATTAGCTTTTTGCATTAAATATTTTGCTCTGTCTGGGCATAGATTATCAAGTAAGTTTTTTAGGTTTTTATTAGTTTTTAAAAACTCTAAATCTTCTCCAAAAAGTTCTATCATATCTTTTTTAGTCATTTTAAACCTCTATTTGTCTAATCTTAACCCAAGAGCCATTTCCACTTTCATTGAAATATCCAAGTGGATTACAGATACATTTAACATTATATTCTTCATATTCCAGTTCTTCGTGAGTATGTCCAAATATCCAATATTTCATATTTCCATTTTTTAAATATTTTTCTCCATCAAAGCAAAAGAACACATTTGATGGATTATTTTGGTATCTAATATTTATATGTTCATTTTTAGCAGATGGATTTATATGAGTAATCATTACATCACATTTTTGAAAAACCTTTTCAATTTTTGGTCTTTCAATTTGAAAAATATCATCAAAATTTTCAACACCATAAATAAACTCTGCATCATTCATAATATTTCGCCACATTACATTAGTTGATTTTCTAGTGAAAGTTTCTGTTGGATATTGTCTAAAGAAATATCCATCATTATACCAACCATCACAACCACCAAATTTAACTCCATCTATTTCAACTATCCAACCATCTAAACAATACATTCCAACTTCGCTATTGATTAGTTCTCTCATATTTTCAACTCTTGCAAATGAGTTTTTGAATTGAGATTTATTCTCTTTCCCTAATAAATAGTAATCATGGTTTCCAAGAACACAAATTATATTTTTGTAATACTCTTTTAGAATCTTTAATATTTTTATATTTTGGAAATTATTATGACCAATATCTCCTGCAATTACTAAAACATCTCCACAATTATTAAAATCAATAATTTGGCTATAAAATTTGATTACATCATCACTTTTATATTTATTGTAAAAGTAATTATCAAAGTGTACATCACTTAATATATCTATTTTCATTTTTTATTTTTCTTACTTTTTATATATTCAAGAATATCTTGAATACCATCTTTAGGATCAAACCAAGTTATTTTTTTAACATTCTGCATAAACCATTCACATTCTTGTAAATTACTAAATACAAAGCAACCCAATTCACTAGGAGAATCATTTTTAGATGTGTAATTATATTTATCTATTTTTCTCATTCCTGCAAATTCTGCTAATCTATCAATTTCATTATAGATAGAATTTAAATCATATTTATTCTCATTAATGATTTTTTCTTCATTCATAAGTATTTGTATTCCAAATTTATTTAAATACATTATTGAATTTTTAATACCAGGTAATATATTTTGAATAAAATCATTTATATTAGAGTTTTCATAATCATTTAAAATAGAATCTTTTATCTTATCTATAGCTTTTAAATTTTCATTTGAAAAGTTTTTTAATATATCAAATTCATTATCATCTTTTAATTTTACAAATTGTTCAGCAATAATAATTATATTCATCGTAAGTGCAGCTTTTAAAATCTTATCTTCAACATTTTCTTTCAATATAAAATTAATATCATCAACAGATTCTAATATTCTTTTTAATTTATCATTAGTTTTAGACATTTTTCAAATCCTTTAATCACTATATTTAATACCAAAGATTTAGTTAAAATAAATAATTATTCATAATATTTTTACTATTGCTTTAAATTTGCAAATATATCATGAACTTTTTTTTCTTTATTAATTTTATTTTCAATAACTATATCTTCATTAGTAGTATTTTCTTTTTTGATATTATTCGATACATCTTTATTTGAAAATCTTCTTTTACAAAATCCTTGTAAATTAGAATAAGAAACTTTACAATTACAATCTTCTTCTAAAAAACTTTGTACTTGTTTTAAACTAAAATTTGCTTCATATAACAAATATTCAATTGCTTTTAAATGATCATCTAATTTTGATTTTCGTCCTAAGCCTTGCTCTTTTTGAGCTCTTTTTTTTGCCAATGATAAAGAATCCATATTATCGCCTTATATTTAATAAATTATCTATTAATATCTTATTAAATAGTATTATAATAAAAATATCTTACATTTTACCTTATAATATCGTATTAAAACTTCTAAATAATATTTATACCTAATTTAATATCTTATATTTGTAATTTAAAATAATCAAAAAAGAAACCAAGCGAGTATGCCAAATGTGGTCACAAATTTCTAACGCAATTTATTCCCAATTTGACCTCTCGTTGTTCACTAAAGGTGACAAATAATATAAAAAATTAAAAAAAGTCATAAATGAGTAATTCTTTTAGTAAAATAATTAAAACTTTTTATTAGGGGGAAAAATGAATTTATTTGTTTATAGAATTGCAAAAGGTCATGAAGGAGGAATTATTGAAGATTCTTGTCCTACAAATTTTAATAAAATGTATCAAACATCTTTAAAAGAAACATTATTGAATACAGACCTTGGTCAAATTCCATATGAAACAAATAATTATATTGATTTTTTACATCGTGAACTTTGGCAATGTGGAAAACTAAGACAAGGATGGGGAATTGAAGGATTAGATTTAATAGGAGTAGATAATGATGCAGATGATACAGAAAAAAATCGTTGGATTAAGAATTATGTACTGGGATTAAAAAAATATTGGAATATAGATCCTTTAGATCCAAATAGTGGATACAATGAAAGTCATTTACCTTGTCATGAAGCAGCAGGTAGGATGAAAATGCTTTCATCTGTAATGTTAAATACAAAACCAAAAGATATAATTTTTATCCCAAAACATTCATTTGACAATCATCATGATGATTATCATTTCACAATCTGCGAAGTTGTAGGTCCTTATTATTTTGATTTAAATAAAAATTACCAAGATTTTGGACATACGATAAGTGTAAGAAATTTAAAAACATTTAAATACTCTGAAGACACAATAGTAGGAAAAGATTTTTTAGGTCAGCATCAAAAAGCTGTCTCTGAAATAAAAGAAAACTATATGGTATATAACAAGTTTTTAAATTTTATAAATAAATATTATATATTTTAAATGTTGAAAATTCAACATTAATAATTAAGATTATTTTTATATAATTTGAAATAATTTAATTCAAAGAGTTAATTTGGCAAATAAAAAAATTAAATGGTTTATTTATACTGTTTTAGTTGGGATGATACCTATAATATCAAGATTATTAATTACATCAATCATTAATAAAGAAGATGTAACTTTTTTTGTTGCAACAGATTTTATTGCATTAGGTTTAGTATTACATATTTCTATTATTAATGAATTAGAACATGTTAAAAATGATATAAATTGGAAAACAATACAAAATGGAATGTCTATAGTTTATATAGCAGCTTATAGTGTATTATTTTGTTTAGGAATATTAAATGATGAAATACCAAATATGATCGATAAGTCTATTCTTTTAAAATTATCAGTTATTCTAGTAGTAACTTCGTTTTTTTTAAGTTCATCAGTTTTTCATAGAGTAAATGCTATTTATTTAAAGGATAGTAATGTTTGAAACAATATTAATATGGATGAGTGTAATTATATCAATAATAGGTTTAGGAATAAGTTTTTGGTCTTTTAAAAATACTAGAGATAAATATTATAATGATTTTATAGATAAAAGAAAAAAGAAAAGTAGGTAAATATGTTTAAACAATTTTTATATTTAGATGAACAAAAAATGTATTCATTATCTTCTCAATTATTTGAAGGAATAACGGAATATATTTTAAATGAAAATGAATCAAGTGAAAGTGAAGAAACAAAACAAAATGGTCCTTTAGCTAGTGGTAGAATTATGGCAGATGTTATTAATTCAACTATAAAATCAACTGAAAAAAGATTTTTACATGATCATTCTTTTATTCTATTGGAAAATGAATTATTAAAAGGAAAGCATATTTTAAATATTGATGAAAAGACAATTTTTGAAAATGAAGATTTTGAAAAATTTTCATTTGTAAAAGTAAAAGCAAGAGCTATTTTTAATGATATAAATAAAATTAATGAATTATTTGAAAATTTTAATTCACTAGGTGAAGCTCTTACATATTTAAATATTGAATCAGAAATAGAAAAAATATTACAAAATAAAAATAATTTATCAGAAAAAGAACAAAATCAATTTAACCAAGAAATTAAAAGATTACGAAAAAAGGAAAATATAATTAAATTAGCTGAAACAAATAATTTGAGAAGAGATGATGATTTCTTAAAAAACTTATCATTGATTACTAATTATGGCTTTTCTGAAGATTTTGAGATTCAACAAAAAGTTAATAATTTTTTATTTACTTCTACATTAAACAGAGAGAATTTAAGAGAAAGTGAGAAAAGTTTAATTAAAAAGTATTCGAGACAATCAGAAAAAGAAATTGTAATTTTAGGAATAATTACACAAACTTTGAAAGAAAATACTTTAGAAATTAAAAATATTGAAGGAAAGAATTTAAAAGAGGGATTATCTAATATTATTGAACATTTAGCAAATATTGAACTATCTTTATTTGGTAAAGCTTCAAATGAAATTATTATTGATCCTATTGCTGTTTATATTGAATTATAAAAAAATAATAAAGTTGTTAAAAATTAACAACTTTATCTAAACTTCTTAATTAAAAATTACATTATTTTCTATTATTTATATTTTTTTTCTAAAATTTCCTTTTTTATAAGATTATTAATTCGAATAAAACCTCTCTCTTCTAGGTATTCTTTTAAAAGAAAATATGGCAAAAGAAATAGTAAGAAAAAAACAGAACCAATTATAATAAGAAAAATAAATGTATCTATCAAATTTATAGATTGTAAAAAATGTGTTGTTATTTTTTTTAAAAATAAATCTATTATTGAATTTTTATAATATAAGTAGTCAAATAAGAATAAACAAACTGTTCCATAATAAATAGAAAGTGATTCATATAATTGAGTTTGTTCTTTCCATTTTTCTTGAGTATAATTGAACATTACACTATTATTATCTTTAAATGATTTTGTCAATAATTTATAATATTCGATATAGTAAGCACTATTCTTTTTTTTAACTTTTAATTCTACTATCATAGTAAAAAAAGCAAATATCATTTTTGATACAATTGCAATATAAAAAGAGTATAGACATAAGAATACTAAGAAAAATCCTACACTATTTTTAAAAAAATCTAATTTTAGACAATAAATATTTTCAAAATTATTTTCTAATAAAAAAATATCTAAAAATAATACAAATGATACAATTAACAGTAAATATTTAATATTTGCAAATTTTTCAAGTTTTGATGTTTCCATTATATTAATTTATCCTTTCTTTTTTATTTTCTTTTAATTTTATTAAAAATATTTCTTTTTGCTCAGTTGAAATTCTATTTTTTTTAACATGTAATGCTAAAACACTATTATAAAAAGGTTCTTCATATTTATTGATATCAAGTATATAAGGAAAAGAAATTCCTGATAAGATTAATCCAGTTAATATTGACGCAAGTAAATTTTTTGCAAATGATTTAATAAAAGAATAATTTTTCATTAATGAACTTTTTATAGTAGTCCCCAAAAAAGCTATCCATATTATAAAAAATGAAAAAAATGTTATCCATAATAAAACTTTTAAATTATTTTCATACTCAAAGTTATACGTTTCTAAAATTTGATTATTTAACATAATCATAATTGTCAATATAAAAAATGGCATAGCAAATAATCCATACTTTACTATGTGAAGAAACAAAGCATAATAATTATCAATTACCTTGATTTTTAATAACAAGGACAAAAATAGCGGTCTAAATAGAGCAATTAAAAATACTCCTGATAAAAAAACACCTATCCAGTGTTCTATACTAATAACATCAAATATATTAAATGAAAATGATGTAAAATTTGTTTTAACAATACTAGTAAATACGTATGTTATTAAAATTGAACATATCAATAAAATTATTAAAAGAAATAATTCTTTTAATCCGGGCTTTTTATTTAATTTTAAATAATTAGCAATCATTTTTTCTCCTTCTTTTTTAATTTGAAAGAAGATTATATATAATAATTTTTTAACTGATCAAAAATATTACAATATGTAATATATGATTATTTTACTTTATCTCTAATTTTTCACCTATCTCTTTTTGATTTATAATATTTAATTAAAAAATGAAATTACTCTAATGTAAACAATTTATAAACATAAATCAAAAAAATTTGAGAAAAAGTATAATATTTTTGTTAATTCTAAATAATAATAATAATGATAAAATAAACAATTATATAAAATAAAAAAAGGATAATTAAATGAAAGTTATATTACGTAGAACAATATATTGCCATTCTCAAGAAAGAGGTCTTATCTCTAATTGTGTTTTTAAAGAATATAATTGGAAAATTTCTCCTGTAATTGGTGCAATAGTGGATGATACTGCTTGGCACAGAAATGATATTACTAAAATTGAAGAAATTATTATCCATGCTGAGGATGGTGATGCATATTATGTAAATTTGAATCCTCTTTGTGTAGATTCTGAATCATCTGTAAATAAATACGTTGAAATAGCAAAATCACATTACTGGAAAAAAGAATGTTAATTTTATATAAAGTACTTTAAAAGTTTTTTATTTAAGGGAATAATAAAAAAAGGTGCCCAGAGAATAACCCCTGAACACCTTTTTAAATATAAATCCAACTCTATTTTTTTATGATTGTTGGTCTTTCTAAGTCTAATTGATTCATAAATTTACCTTTTTTAACTAAAATATATACTTTTTAGTATGAAAATTATACCTTTTTTTTATAAAAAGAACTTTAATTACTCTTAATAACATACTCTATTGATTCAAAACTGATTTTTTCTTCTACCTTGAAATCATCATAGTTAAAATCATGTTCATCTGTATAGGATAATATAATATAAATATCATTAAAAAATACATAAAAAATTCTATATTTATTATCTTGTGCTTTAGTTACTGCATTTATTGCTAAAACGTATACTCCGTAAAGAGTCGTTTGTTTTTTGTTAATATAAATATTTTTATCTTTTTTATATCTTGGACTATGAGGATGTGCTTCTATAATATATGGGCTATTACATTGCCCATTAGAAAATAAATACATTGGATAATAAATTCCTCTAACTAAACTAGTGATAAAATTTTTTGAATCTTTCTCGCATTTAATTACACTATTAATAAAATTTTGACTAAAAATAATATTCTTTTTTTCTTTTAATCTAATTCCCAAAAATACTTTAACAGTATCTAAATAATAAAAGAATTCTTTTTCTAATATCTTTTGACATAATTCATTATTGCTAATAATTCTTAAATTTTTATCCATTTGCCACTTTAATATGTCAATATTATTGAATAACTCAAATTTATTTTCACAAACGCTTTCAGAATTTTTATTGCTAATTATTATATTATTGTAATAATCATTATATTGAATTCTTAGTGCACTAGATATAAAACCATGTATTTCATTAGGTAATTTTTCAATAAAAGAACAATTATCTGTATCTTGATATGAATATACTTCTTTAATATATTTTAATTTATGGCTATTTCTAGCAAAATATATTTCACTAAAAGTTAATTTTGAATTTAAATCAATATTGAATAAATTTTTATATCCACTTAACTCTTTATATTGATCTAAATATTTATTATAAATAATTTTGATAGTTTTACATTTTATATTATCAAAAATCTCACTTATTAAATAATTATTTTCTTTTATTTTTGAGATTTCTGAAATATATATATTAGGATCTATAGAAATATTAATCAATACCAATTCTTTTTTTCATTAATTTTTTTGTGAAATTCATATATTGATCAAAAAAACCATCTGGCCAATTAAGAATTTCACCTTCTGAATCAATTTCGATATTTTCAAACTCTACATTATCTTCATTACGATGTAAAAAATAAATTTTATATAGACTTTCAATTTCAGGAATATCCATTTTTTCAAGTATTATCTGATTTATAATATGTTCACTATGCGTTTCTGCAATTATTTGTCTATTGTTTTTTGCTAAGCACAATAAAAATGTAGCTAACTTCATTTCTAACTCTGGATGTAAATGTATTTCAGGTTGTTCAAGAACAAATAACTCATTCTCTTCTAATAGCAATCCTTGAATAATAATAGGTAAGATTTGACTTATTCCAAATCCTGAATTGTTTATTGAAAAACCATTTATTAATATTTGTATTAGAACATCATCTACAACATGTTTTATATTAAAATCTACTTCATTAAAAAAATATTTAAACCAATAATTTAAACCTTCGTTTAATGTCTCATGTTTTAATTCTTTATCTTTTAATTTCCTAAAATAAGAAACTTTTTTATCTCGAAATTTTACTAAAATATCAATTGCATTATCACCATTACTTAACATTATATTTTGCCCACCAATTAAATGATAATATTCTCTTGGATGACTTCGTAAAGGCTCTAAATATTTTAATTGAGAAATACTCTTTACTATCATTTCTACTTTCTTAGAAACACCAAAAGTTACTTTATCAACATTTTCTTCTATCTCAAAATAATCATACAAACTTGGATTATCATTTAAATAAAAATATCCTTCTAAAGGTAGAGATTTAATAAATATAAAATCTGCAATGCCTTTAAAATGGGTAGGTATTTTTTCTTTCATATCCTCTTTTATTCTTACATAATAAGGACTCAAAAAATTAAATGCATCAACATTAAATTTATCATTAACGCTTTTTCTACTAATTTCTAAACTAGAATCTAACTTATTTCTAACAAAATTTTCAATTTTTAAATAACAAAGTTGTCCTTCTTTTAAATCAGTATCAAAATAGTATTCCATTTTTACTTCGGAATTAAGGTCATTAATTTCTGATGTCTTAAAATTAAATTCAATTTTTTTTGATAAATCATTATTATTTATTTTTGTTTGAAAACTTGTTAAAGGAGGAAAATATGTTGGAGATAATAATGTATCACTATTATTATTTCTATAATCGTAAATATCTAATATTGATTTTAAAATTGTTGTTTTACCTACATTATTTATACCAGAAATAATTGTAAGATTATTAAGTTCCAAATAATCCTCCAGTATAAGAGATTTATAATTCTTTATTTTAATCCTTTTTAACATTAACATCCTTTTTATATTTGGTTAATTATATAATTTTATTGCTTTTATTCATTATTTTATCTAACCAATCAGCATACCATTGAATTAATTCTTTTTTCTCGTCAAAATGTTTATATTTAGATTCTCTATTATAAGCTGCTTTAATTTTATTTTTTTCTTTATGAGCTAAACAAGCTTCAATAATGTCAGAGTGGAAACCATGTTCTTTGTATAGTTCATGTGCAATAGTTGAGAACATACTTCTAAAACCATGGAAAGTGTGTTTATTTTGATAACCTAGCTTATTTAATGTATCAGATAATGTAGCCCCTGAAACTCCTCTATCATTTTTATATGGAGATGGAAATACATATTTACCTCTGTATTTTGAAAATGGTTCTATTTGTTTTAAAATCTTTATTGCTTGAATAGGCAAAGGACAAACAAAATCAACTTTCATTTTCATTTTTTCTTTTGGTATTTCCCAAATACCCTTTTCTAAATCCACATCATCCCAACACATGAGCCTTATATTTTCACTTCTAACAAATACATAAGGAATTAATTTAAATATAAATACTGTACTTATATCACTTCTTAATTTCTCACCTATTGAATTTATATCAAAAAGTAATTGTTTTATATCTTTTGGTTCTATTAATGCAGGAAGATGAGTGTCTTTTTTATTTGGAACTAAAATCGTACTTTTATCTATATTTGCAATTATATTATTCTCAATATATTCTTTAGTAACTGCATACATATATATTTTATTTATTATCGATAAAAGCCTATGAGCAGATTCAATAATTCCTTTATTTTGCATTTTTTCTAATGCAGTTATAATATCAACTCTTTTAATGTCTTTAATAGCAACACTACCTAACCAATTTGTGATATTTTTTAAAATTCTTGTGTTTTGAATAATTGTTGCTTCACTAGAACTTTTTCTTCTTAATTCAATCCATTCATCAACTACATTTTGTAAAGTTAAAGATTCAGAAGCTTTTTTTATTCGTTTCGCAGAAATGGGATTAATATGATTAGATAATAATTGCCTAGCTTCTTCTCGTTTTTCTCTAGCTTCTTTTAAAGTTACTTCTGGATAAACACCAAAAGACATACTAAGATTTTTGTTTCCATATCTAAAATCATATCTCCATACTTTAGAGCCATTAGCTTTTATAATAAGATACAAACCTTTCCCATCTGCTAATTTATTTTTTCTTATTGCTTTTTCATTTGAATTAGATTTCTCTAATTCTTTCTTTAATAGCTCAAATTCTTCATCAGTAGTGTATTTAGTATTTTTAATCTCTGTATCACTAAGAGGTTTTGATATTTTTGGCATTTTTAAGGTACTCATCTTTTAATAATTCTTATAGTACCTGAAATATTACCTAAAAGAAACTTGATTTAGTCTAATTTATTATGATTTAGTATGATGTAATATGATATTCAAAAGTAGAAATAAGCCCGATATTATGGGCTTATTTGATTAGATAATTAGTTTTTTGGGAGCAATTTAACAGGAACTATCTGGAATTCGTCCATATTCCAAACATTGTTTTTAACATATGGTTCATTTTCTAACCACTCGTCAATTTCATCATCAGTTGCAAAATCAACTAATAAAGTTGAACCAACCATTACTTCATCTTCAATTAATGCACCAGCATTAATAATTTTACCTTCAGCCATTAATTTTCTAGTACCTTCAACATGTGCATCTCTTACAGCTAGTCTTCTTTCAAGAGCGTTATCGTTATCATAAGCAATTACTAAATATTGCATGGTATATATCCTTTTTTATTTAATTTTAGCATTCTATCATAAAAATAAAATGACAAAATTAAATTATTACAAAGTAGTTGCAAATAAAAATGTTAATGGATAAATTATAACGTTCAAATATCTAAAAAAAGGAGTAATAGTTACATTTATTTGTAATAACTCATTTATATCTTTTCCATTTAAAAGATTTTTCATTAGTGTTAATTTAAAACTAATATCAAAAAATTTCAAAATTAAAATTGAACTCATAAGAAATCCAAAATTATTAAAATAAAAAGATAAAAAAATTGTATAAAAAAATGATGGATGAAAAATAAAGTATAAAAATATATTTTTCTTAAATATAAAAAAATTGTTCTGTAATAATTCGTGTAGAGTATTAGATTTTTGCCAAGTAGTTTCAAATAACTCAAGCAAAACAAAAATAAAAAGTAAAAGAGTAATTTCCATTGTAGTTATTCCAATAAGGCTTAAAAAGCCTTATTGTTCAAATTATGCTTGTTCAGAAAATTTAATTTTTTGGTTTTTATATAAACCTGTTCCAACTGGAATTGTTCTACCAATTACAACGTTTTCTTTTAAATCTTCTAACATATCCATTTTAGCACTGATTGCAGCTTCTGTTAAAACTTTTGTAGTTTCTTGGAATGATGCAGCAGAAATAATAGAATCAGATGTAACAGCCGCTCTTGTAATACCTAATAATAAAGGTTCAGCAATTGCAGGATTTCCACCTAATTTTATAATTTTTTCATTTTCGATTTTGAATTTCTTTTTAGAAATCATATCTCCAACGATAAATTTAGTATCTCCACCATCTAAGATAGAAACTTGTCTTAACATTTGAGATGTAATAACCTCAATATGTTTATCAGCAATATTTACCCCTTGAGATCTATAAACTTGTTGTACTTCAGATACGATGAAGTAATGTAAAGCTTTTTCTCCAAGAATTCTTAAAATATCATGTGGAGAAATTTGACCATCAGTTAAAGCCTCACCAGCATGAACAAACTCACCTTCGTGAACTAAAATTTGTTTAGATTTCTCTACTAAATACTCAGCTGTATTTCCAGCTGTATCAGAAATAACAATTTTTTGTTTATTTCTTAAAGATTTACCAAATGATACTACACCATCAAATGATGCAAGAATCGCAATATTTTTTGGACGTCTAGCTTCAAATAACTCAGATACTCTTGGAAGACCTCCAGTAATATCTTTTGATTTTTGTGTAGCTTTTGGCGTTTTACCAATAATATCTGCAACTTCTACTCTTTTACCTTCTGCAACGTTTAACGAAGTTTTAGGGTCTAAAGAGTATCTAATAATCTCTTTGTCATCTGTTGCTAAAATAATTGTTGGTTTATATCCACTTGGAATATATTCATTAACAACTAATTTAGAAGTTCCTGTTAATTCATCGAATTGTTCAGAAACAGTTACACCTGGAATAATATCTTCAAATGAGATAATCCCTGATTTTTCTGCAATAGTTGGATTTGCATATGGATCCCATTCTGCAATTACAACTTGCTCACTTGTTGCTGGTTGAGAGATTATTGAATCTTTTTCAACTTCTGTACTATCATTTAATACAATTAAAGAACCTCTAGCAATATAGTGTCTTAATGCTTCTCTATCATCACCATCAACGATTACAGCAAATACACCTTTTTCATTGATTTCATCACCTGCTTTAATATCAGGTCTTCTTTCTAAATAATCACCAGTTAATTTATAGTATTTTACAAAACCTTTTGAACCAGAAATAATTTTTGAAGTAATTGGAGCACCATCTTCAACTTTTAATTCAGAAGCAAATGGAATCCTATTTGGAACATTCCATCCATCTTTAATCATTTCAACGATAGATTCATTTTTCTCTACTTCTTCACCATCTCTGTATGGTAAATATAATTTACCTTCAATTTTCCCAGAAATACCAGCTAACTCGTTTGCTTTTGCAACATCATTTTTTCTTAAATAATATCTTTTTGTATCTGTTCCATTTGTAATTGTTAAAATTGTCTCTTCATGTAAAGTTTCAACAGTAACTTTTCCTTTAAATGGTGCATTAATTTTTGGCTCAACTAATAATAATCCAGCATTTCTTCTATTTGCAACAATGATTTTTCCATCAGATTTAACATATTTTTTAATATTGTAATATCTAATAAATCCTTCTTTATCAGCTTTTAATTCTCTTTCAGTTTGAGTAGCAGATGCTGTTCCCCCAACGTGGAATGTTCTAAGTGTCAGCTGAGTTCCAGGCTCCCCAATTGATTGAGCAGCAACAACTCCAACAGCCTCACCTGGTTTAGCTTTTCTTTGCTCACCTAAGTTTAGACCATAACATTTTGAACATAAACCATTTTCAACTTTACAAGTTAAAGGAGTTCTAATAACAACTGATTTAACTTCTGCTTCAGTTACGACTTTAGCATCTTCTTCAGTTATTAATGTACCCTCAGCAAATAAAATCTCATTTGAAATTGGGTCAATAATATCTTCAGCAATTACTCTTCCTGTAATTCTTTCTTCTAAAGACTCAATTAATTCATTTCCTGATGTAATATCTGTAATTTCGATACCTTCGTGAGTTCCACAATCTTCAATTGTAATTCTTACATTTTGAGAAACGTCAATCAGTTTTCTTGTTAAATATCCAGCATTTGCTGTTTTTAACGCTGTATCCGCAAGACCTTTTCTAGCTCCGTGAGTAGAAATAAAGTACTCAAGAACGTTTAGACCTTCTCTAAAGTTTGAAATAATTGGAGTTTCAATAATAGAACCATCTGGCTTAGCCATAAGTCCTCTCATACCTGATAACTGTCTAATTTGCGCAGCAGATCCCCTTGCTCCTGAGTCCGCCATCATATAAATAGAGTTGAATCCATTTTTATCAGTTTTTACTAATTCCATCATCTCAGAACCAAGTTTATTATTAACTTCTGTCCAGATATCGATAATTTTATTATATCTCTCTTGCTCAGTTAATAAACCTTGAGAGAATTGTTTTTGAACTTCAATAACCTCTTTTTTAGATTTACCAATATGTCCAACTTTTGTTTCAGGAACTCTAATATCATCAATAGAAATTGAAATACCAGCTGTTGTTGCATATTTAAAACCTAGATTTTTTAAGTTATCTAAAAATCTTGGAGTTACTTCATAACCACCATGTTTATAAATATAATCAACTAAAGAACCAATATCTTTTTTCTTTAAAATTTTATTCCATAAATTTGTTGGTACAAAATCAGGTAAAATTTCATGAATAATTAATCTTCCAACTGTTGTATGAATAACTTTGTCATTTAATTTTGTTCTAATTTTTGCATGTAAATCAATTTTACCCATATCTAATGCAATTTTAACTTCATTTACATCAGTGAATAATTTATGTTCACCTTGCACACCATCTTTTTCTAATGATAGATAATAGATACCTAAAATCATATCTTGAGAAGGAACAGCAATTGCTCTTCCAGATGCTGGTAAAAGAATGTTCATAGAAGACATCATTAAAATTTTTGCTTCTGCAACTGCTTCTTGTGATAAAGGCACGTGAACTGCCATTTGATCCCCATCGAAGTCCGCATTGAAGGCAGCACAAACTAATGGGTGTAATCTAATAGCTTTTCCATCAATTAAAACTGGGTGGAATGCTTGAATTGAAAGTTTATGAAGAGTTGGAGCTCTATTTAATAAAATTGGATACTCATCAACGATTTCATTTAAACATTCCCAAACTTCATTTGCTTCTGATTCAATTAATCTTTTTGCAGCTTTTAAAGTTGTTGCATAACCTTTTTCTTCTAATTTAGCCATTAAATGTGGTTTAAATAACTCTAAAGCCATTTTTTTAGGAATACCACATTGGTCCATATTTAATGTAGGTCCAACAACGATAACAGATCTTCCTGAGAAGTCAACCCTTTTACCAAGTAAGTTTTGTCTGAATCGTCCTTGTTTACCTTTGATGATTTCAGATAAAGATTTTAAAGGTCTTTTATTTGCACCTTTTACTGCATTTGCAGTTTTTCCATTATCAAATAAAGCATCAACTGCCTCTTGAAGCATTCTTTTTTCATTTCTAATAATGATTTCAGGAGCATCAAGTTCTGTTAATCTTTTTAATCTGTTATTTCTATTAATTACTCTTCTATATAAGTCATTAACGTCTGAAACTGCAAATTTTCCACCATCAAGTGAAACAAGTGGTCTTAAATCTGGTGGAAGAACTGGAAGTTGTGTAAGCATCATCCACTCAGGTCTATTTCCTGAATTTAAGAAGTTTTCAACAACTTTTAATCTTTTAATAATTGTTTTTCTTTTTGCTTCAGATTTAGTAGATTCCATCTCTTCTTTTAAAACTGTTAATAAGTTAAATAAATCAAGATTTTCTAATAAATCTCTTACAATTTGTCCACCCATACTAGCTTCAAAACCAGTGTGTTCAAATAAATCAGAAATAGTTCTATATTGTTCTTCATTTAAAATATCATATTTTTCAACTTTTTTAGTTTTTTCATTATCATAATAAGCTTCTCCAGCTTCACTTACGATATATGCTTCATAATATAATACTCTTTCTAAATCTTTAAGTTTAACACCTAATAATGTACCAATTCTTGTAGGTAGTGATGAAACCATCCAAATATGAGCAACAGGAGATACTAAATCAATATGTCCCATTCTGTGTCTTCGTACCTTTGATGAAGTTACTTCAACTCCACATTTTTCACAAACAACACCTTTGTATCTCATTTTTTTGTATTTACCACAAAGACATTCATAATCTTTTACTGGTCCAAAAATTTTAGCACAAAATAAACCATCTCTTTCAGGTTTTAATGTTCTATAATTAATAGTTTCTGGTTTTTTAACTTCACCACAAGACCAAGAT
Source organism: Arcobacter ellisii (assembly GCF_003544915.1). Taxonomy (NCBI): domain Bacteria; kingdom Pseudomonadati; phylum Campylobacterota; class Epsilonproteobacteria; order Campylobacterales; family Arcobacteraceae; genus Arcobacter; species Arcobacter ellisii. The sequence continues at coordinate 2,407,822 of NZ_CP032097.1, forward strand.
AAAATTTTTTCAGGACTTGCTAATCTTAATTGGAAAGCCGCAAAATCTTGCGGTCTTTCTAATTCTTTAATTTCAATTGGTGACAACATTTTTTCATTATTGCTCATTGTTTTCTACCTCTCCAAAAATCTCTACATCTAAAGCTAGAGCTTTTAACTCTTTTGTTAATACGAAGAATGTTTCAGGTACTCCTGAATTTGGAACATTTTCACCGTTTGCTATCGCTCTATAAGCTTTTGTTCTTCCTTCAACGTCATCAGATTTCGTTGTTAACATCTCTTTTAGAACATTTGTTGCACCATAAGCTTCAAGTGCCCAAACCTCCATCTCTCCGAATCTTTGTCCACCAAATAGAGCTTTTCCTCCAACTGGTTGTTGTGTAACTAAAGAGTAAGGTCCTGTACTTCTTGCGTGAACTTTTTCATCAACTAAGTGGTGAAGTTTAAGCATATACATATAACCTACGTTTACTCTTTCCTTCATTTTATCACCAGTTTTACCATCAAATAGAACACATTTTCCATCAGTATCAATTTTTGCTAATTCAAATAATTTTGCAAATTCTTCAGCTTTTACACCATCAAAAATTTGTGTAGCAAATCTTACACCTTTTGCCCAATCTTGACCATATTGGATTAATTCTTCATCACTTAAAGAATCCATAAATGCTTTACCATTCATTAATTTTGCAACTGATGCTATTTCACTCATTTTAGTTCTTAATTCAGCAATAAAATCAGCTTTTTTAGCTTCAAAAATCTCTTGAATTTGAGCTCCTAATTTTTTACCTACTAATCCTAAGTGAACTTCAAGAATTTGTCCAATATTCATCCTAGATGGAACCCCTAGTGGGTTAAGAATAACGTCAACTGTAGAACCATCTTCTAAGTAAGGCATATCAACTTTTGGAACGATATTAGAAACGATACCTTTGTTTCCGTGTCTTCCCGCCATTTTATCCCCAACTTTGATTTTTCTCTTAGTAGCAATATAAACTTTAACTTGTTTAATAACACCACTTGGTAAAATATCATCATGTTCTAAAATTTGAAGTTTTTCTTCATGCTCATCTCTTAATTGTGCTTTTTGTTTAATGAAATGCTCTTTTATATCATTATAAGTTTTTTCAATCTCTTTTGAATAAGAAGAAACAACTTTTTTCATTGCAAATCTATTAACATTATTTAACACATCAACAGGGATAGTTTCACCTTTTTTATATGTAACTTCGTCTAATTCAAGGTCTTTTATTAATGTTGATTTTAATAATAAATCATTAATTTTTAAAATCTCTTCTCTATCAAGCATTAATAGTTTATCATGGTGTTTTAAATCAAGTTCAGATTTTTCAGCTTCAATTTCCGCTATTGCTCTTTCGTCTTTTTCATAACCTTTTTTAGTAAATACTTTAACATCAACAACTGTTCCTTCCATTGATGTAGGACATACTAAAGATTTGTTAATAACGTGACCAGCTTTTTCACCAAAGATTGCTCTTAATAATCTTTCTTCAGGAGTTGGTTTAATTTCACCTTTTGGTGTAACTTTTCCAACTAAAATCATTCCTGGTTTTACATAAGTACCGATTTTTACAATACCTGAATTATCTAAATGAACAATTGATTCTTCTTTAACACCTGGTAAATCTCTAGTTATCTCTTCATTACCATGTTTTAATTCTCTACACTCTACTTCTTTTTCATAAATATGAACTGATGTAAATGCATCTTCTTCAATTAATCTTTCACTTAGGATAATAGCATCCTCGTAGTTATATCCATTCCATGGCATGAAGGCAACCATTGCATTAACTCCAACAGCTAATTCACCTTTATCCATTGATGGACCATCAGCAATTACTTGACCTTTTTGAACAAATTCACCCTCTTTAACACCAATTCTTTGTCCAAATGAAGTATTATTATTTGTTCTTACATTTTTATTTACAATATAGTGGTCGATGAAAGCACCGTTTTCATCTTCACCTCTTACGTAAATATTTTTTGCATCAGCTTTTTCTACAAGTCCAGCTCTTTTTGCTTTAATTGCTTCCCAAGCATCACGTGCAACAATTTTTTCTAAACCAGTTCCAACAACTGGAGCATTTGGTCTTAATAATGGAACAGCTTGTCTCATCATGTTCGATCCCATAAGTGCTCTGTTGGCATCATCGTGTTCTAAGAAAGGAATTAAAGAAGCTGCAACCCCCATAACCATTTGAGAAGAGATGTCAATTAAATCAACACTACTTCTTTCCATTAGTAAGATTTCACCATCTTTTCTAACTTCAATTAGAGGTTCAATAATTTTTCCATTTTCATCAACTTTTGTTGAACCAGGAGCAATTACAAGTCCTTCTTCTTGAGTAGCTGTATAGTATGAAATTTCATTTGTAACTATACCATCAACAACTTTTTTATATGGAGCTTCGATAAATCCTAAATCATTAACTTTTGAGAAAGTTGATAAAGTATTGATAAGTCCAATATTTTGTCCCTCTGGAGTTTCAACTGGACAAATTCTTCCATAGTGAGTTGGGTGAACGTCCCTTACCTCAAATCCAGCTCTCTCTTTTACAAGTCCACCTTCTCCAAGTGCAGAAAGTCTTCTTTTGTGAGTAACTTCAGATAATGGATTAGTTTGATCCATAAATTGAGATAATTGCCCAGATGTAAAGAATTCAGTAATTGTTGAAGTAATCATTTTAGAGTTAACTAAATCATGTGGCATAATATCTTCTAATGTACCAGATAAAGTAGTCATTTTATCTCTAATTGCTTTTTGCATTTTGATTAAACCAGCATGTAATTCATTTGCTAATAATTCACCAATTGCTCTAATTCTTCTATTTCCTAAGTGATCTCTATCATCGATATGACCATGTCCAGATTTAACTTTTACTAAATATTGAACTGTTTTGATAACATCTTCATAAGTTAAAGTAGTAACATACTCAGGTACATTAACACCTAATTTATGATTCATTTTCATTCTTCCAACTTTTGTTAAGTCGTATCTTTCTGGATCAAAGAATAATTTTTTAACGAAATCTTTAGCAGCTTCTTTAGTAACAGGTTCACCTGGTCTCATAACTTTATAAATTCTGATTGCAGATAAATCATTTTCATCATCAATTTGCTCAGTTTGTTTTAAAAGTTTTAAAGACTCTGCATCAGCTTTAAATGCATTGATGATTGAGCTATCAATTCCTGGTGCTAAATCATTTGCAATATCAAATGAATCAAAACCTAAATCTAAAAGTTTTTTTAATTTAATTTCATCAAGATTAGTTAACGCATCAAATAATACTTCTCCAGATTCTGGGTCATAAATAGTGTTTGCTGTACTTCTATCCATTAATTGTTCTAATGGGTATTCAATTAATTTTAATCCACCTTCAATTAATGCTTTAGCTTTTCTAGCTGTTAATCTTTTTCCAGCTCCAATAACTAAATTACCTTTATCATCTTTAACATCAAATTCAATTCTTCCCATAAAATCGTCAGGATTAAATTCAGTTAAAAATTTATTATTTTTAACTTTAATATTAACTATTGGATAGAATAATTTAATAATATCTTCTTTAGAGTAACCTAATGCTCTAAATAAAATTGTTACAGGTACTTTTCTTCTTTTGTTAATTCTTACATATAATACATCTTTTGCATCATATTCAAAGTATAACCAAGAACCTCTATCTGGAATAATTTGTCCAGTATAGATTAGTTTATTATCAGCTGTATTAGATTCTTCTTCTTTAAAAATTACACCAGGTGATCTATGTAATTGATTAACAACTACTCTTTCAACACCATTAACAATAAATGATGTTCTATCAGTCATTAAAGGAATTTCTCTAATAAATAAAGATTGTTCTTTCATATCTTTAACACCGATTTTTTCACCAGTTTTTTCGTCTAAATCCCATAATGTTAATCTGATATTGATTTTAAGAGGAATAGAATATGTTAATCCTCTAACCATAGATTCTCTTACATCATATTTAGGTTTACCTACTTCTGAACCTAAGTAATCAAGAGTTATTCTGTTTTGAATGTCATGTATTGGAAAAATAGATTTAAATACTTTTTCAATTCCAGCAGCAGATCTATCTTCTTGACCAATCATTAAGAAAGTATCATATGAAGTTTGTTGTAATTGTAGTAAGTTTGGAATTTCAATTTGTTGTGGATTTTTTGCAAAATCAACTCTAAGTCTATTACCAGATTTTAAAGAGTTTAACATTGTCGGCCTTGTTATAAAATTTGGTTAAGTTTGCTTTTTATTTATATAAAGCACAAAAGCATCCATAAAGGATAAGGTTAAAATTTCACAAAATTTTAACCTTAACCCTCAAAGATGCTGAACTTATATACAGGGAAAACCCTGTATAACAGTCAATAATTATAAATAATTATTTAATTTCTACTTTAGCACCAGCTGCTTCTAAAGCTGCTTTAGCTGCTTCAGCGTCAGCTTTAGAGATTCCTTCTTTAATTGTAGAAGGAGTTTGCTCAGCTGCATCTTTAGCTTCTTTTAATCCTAAACCAGTTAGTGCTCTGATTTCTTTAATAACATTGATTTTTTTGTCACCTGAATCTAAGATAACAACATCAAATTCAGTTTTTTCTTCTGCAGCTTCAACAGCAGCAACAGCACCACCAGCAACTGCTACAGGTTGAGCAGATACACCAAATTTTTCTTCAAATTCTTTAACTAATTCTGATAATTCTAATACAGATAAACCAGAGATAAATTCTAAAACGTCTTCTTTAGAAATTGCCATTTCATTTTCCTTATTATTTTTTTATTTTAATATTAATAGCTTAAATAATTAAGCTGCCTCTTCTTCTTTTTTTCTTCTAAGTGCATCAAGACCAATAGTAAAGTTTCTAACAGGCCCCATCCATACAGATGCAAGCATACCAAGAAGTTCTTCTCTTGATGGTAATTTAGCAAACGCATTAACAGTAGCAAAGTCAGCAATTTTACCTTCAATGATACCTGATTTAATAGCAAATTTTTCTTTGTTAGCAGATGCAAATTTATCAGCTACTTTACAAGCTGAGATTTGATCTTCAGACCATAAGAAAATATTTGTACCACTTAATTCAACATCACCAAGTTCTGCATTTTTAACAGCAACAGTAACTAAAGTATTTTTAGCAACTTGAACTTTTGTTCCATTAGCTCTAGCTTCTTTTCTTAAAGATTCTAACTCTTTATGAGTAAGTCCTTTGTAATCACAAACAACAACTGCTAAAGAAGATTTGAACTCTTCTGTTAAAAAATTAATAATTTCTGATTTTTCTTGTCTAGTCATTTTTTCTCCTCCCTTCAAAACATCGACTTAGGCGGGACTTACAAGAAACGGAGGTGTTTCTTACCAGCTGCCTTCAGTTTTATTTCAGTGCTTTGAATAACACTCAATAATAAAGATTTAATCTTCATTATTGAATGCTAAAAAAAAATTAGATAAGGTAAACCTTATCTAATTTCCATAATTTCCATGTTATCTAAAATGATTGATGGACTCATTGTTAACGATATAGCTGCATTAGTAATATATCTTCCTTTTGCAGTTGAAGGTTTAGCTTTATTAATAGCTGCGATAAATGCTGCTGCATTTTCTCTAATTGCTTCTGCAGAGAATGAAACTTTACCAATTCCTGCTTGCATATTACCTTTTTTGTCAACTCTATATGTAACTTGACCACCTTTAGCATCATTTACAGCTTTAGTAACATCCATAGTTACAGTTCCAGTTTTAGGATTTGGCATTAAACCTTTTGGTCCTAAAATTCTTCCAACTTTTCCTACAATTCCCATACAATCAGGAGTTGCAATTAATACGTCGAAGTTAATATTTCCAGCTTGAATTGCTTCAGCTAAATCATCGTTTCCAACAACATCTGCACCAGCAGCTTTTGCTTCATCCAATTTTAAACCTTTTGCAAATACTGCAACTCTTACAGTTTTACCTGTACCATTTGGAAGAACAACTGCACCTCTAATCATTTGGTCAGCATGTCTTGGATCAACATTTAAGTTAAGTGCGATTTCTACACTTTCGTCAAATTTTGCTGATTTTAATTCTTTTACTGCTGCACAAGCTTCAGTTAAAGAATATTTTCTATTCTCAATTTTTTCAGCTAATGCCTTATATCTTTTTGAAATTTTTGCCATTTTTTTCTCCGCAAGTTTATTATTTTGCTACCGCCATTATAGAGTCCGGTGGTAAGACTTATTTAAAACAGAATGTTTATTATAATTCTGTTTCAATACCAATTGATCTAGCTGAACCTGCAACAATTTTTGCAGCAACTTCTCTATCATCTGTATTTAAATCCTTGATTTTTAAATCAACGATTTCCATAATTTGCTCTTTTGAAAGTTTTCCAACTTTTTGTTTAAGTGGATTACTTGAACCTGATTTAACACCAGAGATTTTTTTAATTAAATCTGTCATTGGTGGTTGTTTTAATTCAAATGTAAAACTTTTGTCAGTATAAACAGTGATAACAACAGGGATTCTATACCCTGCTTTCTCTTTTGTTTTTTCATTAAAAGCTTTACAAAATTCCATAATGTTAACACCTCTTTGACCTAATGCTGGTCCAACTGGTGGTGATGGATTTGCAGCACCCGCAGGTATTTGTAATTTAATTAGCCCTTGAATTTTTTTAGCCATGCTATTCCTTTAAAAATTTTTTAATGATTAGACATTAGGCAAGAAAACTATTTTAAGAAGCTAGTTTTTTTGCCTAATGCCTATATTTGAAATATCAAATAACTCTTTCTACTTGAGTATAAGATATTTCCACTGGAGTGTTTCTTCCAAAGATAGAAACATTTAATTTTAATAATCCCGAAACCATATCAAAATCTTCAACTATTCCGTTAAAGTTTGCAAATGGTCCTTCATTAATTCTTACCATTTCACCTTCATCAAATGAAACTTTTGGTTTTGCTGCTGCTCTATTTTTAACTTTTTCTAAAATTAAATTAATATCTTTTTCAGAAAGTGCAGTTGGTTTTTTAGATTCACCGATAAATCTTCCTACTTTTGGCATTGACTGAATTCTATGCCATAATCCTGTATCTAAATCAATTTTAGCAAAAGCATATGCAGGATACAAAGGTCTTTCAACTATTGTTTTTTTACCTTTTTTGATTTCAATTAAATCTTCAGTTGGAACTAAAACTTCAGCTATTCTATCATCTGCCATTTCTTCAGCTAATTTAACTAAAGCTTTTTTTACAGATAATTCACTACCAGAATAAGTTTGTATTGCATACCATTTATGTGCCATTTCGTTCCCTTAATTTATTATTGAAGATAAGCTTAATGACATTATTCCATCAATTAGAGCTAAGAACAAAGTAATTACAGTTACTACAATAAAAACAGATAAATATGCTGATCTAATTTGTTCTTTTATAGGAAAAATTACTTTTAGTAATTCTGCTTTTGCATTAGCATAATAATTTTTAAATCTATTCACAACTGGCTCCAATTTTGATTACTACTATTTAAGCTTTTAAATTCTTTCAAAAAAAGAGAGTGCTTCTTTTAAAAAAATTTAGTGGCAGGCCAGGGGGGATTCGAACCCACAACCATCGGATTTGGAATCCGGCGCTCTACCATTGGAGCTACTGACCTACTAGGTTAAAAGACTTGTAGAAAACTACAAGTCTTTTATATTAAGATTTTAATTTTACTTCTTTGTGTAAAGTATGTTTTTTTAATCTTGGACAATATTTTTTAACTTCAAACTTTTCAGTGTGAGTTTTTGGGTTTTTCCAAGTAGTGTAGTTAATATCTCCACTCTCTTGACATTTTAATCCAATTTTAATTCTTACTGCATTTGCCATTTACTAAATCCTTATTCAATGATTTCAGCAACAACTCCAGCACCTACAGTTCTACCACCTTCTCTAATAGCAAACTTTGTACCTTTGTCTAGAGCAATTGGAGCAACTAATTCAACTGTCATTTCTACGTTATCACCAGGCATAACCATTTCTACACCCTCTGGTAAAGTACAAGAACCTGTAACGTCTGTTGTTCTTACATAGAATTGTGGTCTATATCCTGAGAAGAATGGAGTATGTCTTCCACCTTCCTCTTTAGAAAGGATATACACTTCGCATCTGAATTTAGTATGTGGAGTAATTGTTTTAGGTTTACATAAAACTTGTCCTCTTTCTACTTCTTCTTTTTTGATACCTCTTAAAAGAATACCGCAGTTATCACCAGCTTGACCTTGTTCCATTTCTTTTCTGAACATTTCAACACCTGTTACAGTAGTTGTTTTAGTATCAGAGAATCCAACGATCTCAATAGTTTCACCTACTTTGATTGTTCCTTTTTCAATTCTTCCAGTAACAACAGTTCCTCTTCCTGAGATAGAGAATACGTCTTCAACTGGCATTAAGAAATCTTGGTCAACATCTCTTTCTGGAGTTGGAATATAAGTATCTACTGCTTCCATTAAAGCAACAACTTTTTCTCCCCATACACCTACAGAACCTGCTTTAGCTTCTTCTAATGCTTGGAATGCAGAACCTGCAATAATTGGAGTGTCATCACCTGGGAAATCGTAAGTAGATAATAATTCTCTAATTTCCATTTCAACTAATTCTAACATTTCATCTCTATCTTGAGGGTCAAGTTGATCTTCTTTGTTCATAAATACAACGATATATGGAACCCCAACTTGTTTAGATAATAAGATGTGCTCTCTTGTTTGTGCCATTGGTCCATCTGTTGCAGCAATAACTAAGATTGCTCCGTCCATTTGAGCAGCACCAGTAATCATGTTTTTAACGTAGTCCGCGTGTCCTGGACAATCAACGTGAGCATAGTGTCTTTTATCTGTTTCATACTCAATGTGAGAAGTAGCAATAGTAATTCCTCTTTCTCTTTCTTCTGGAGCATTGTCGATTTGATCATAATCTTTCATCTCTCCACCATATTTAACTGCAAGAACAGCAGAAATAGCAGCTGTTAAAGTAGTTTTACCGTGGTCAACGTGTCCAATTGTACCGATGTTAACGTGTGGCTTATTTCTTGAAAATTTTTCTTTTGCCATAGAATTCCCCTTCTAAATTTTTGGTTATTGCCCTCTGAGTAGATAAGCCACTAGGCTTCTCTATTCAGAGGGGATTTATTATCAATTTTATTAAAAATAAAATCGTGTTGCGTATTATATTTAAAAAATACTAAAAAAAACTTTAATGGGAGATAAATTATTATAGAGTTATAAAAAATCTGTGCTTATAACTCAGCTCCCAGTAATCAATAAAAATAAATGGAGCGGGAGACGAGACTCGAACTCGCGACAGTCTGCTTGGAAGGCAGAAGCTCTAGCCAACTGAGCTACTCCCGCAACATTTGCGTGGTGGTGAGAGAAGGATTCGAACCTTCGAAGCCGTAGGCGGCGGATTTACAGTCCGCAGGATTTGACCACTCTCCAACCTCACCGATTAAAATATTATTGTTCTGGTCAAGCGCTGTTCTTAAAAGATTACGCACGACATAAAAATGGAGCTGGTGAAGGGAGTCGAACCCCCGACCTGCTGATTACAAATCAGCTGCTCTAGCCAACTGAGCTACACCAGCGCCAAAAAATAAAAATGGTGGTTCGAGACAGAATCGAACTGTCGACACAAGGATTTTCAATCCTTTGCTCTACCGACTGAGCTATCGAACCACTGAAATTGGAGTGTGATTATACTAGCTAATTTATTAATTTAAACTTAAACTGTTTACTAAATTTTTAAATTCATCACCTCTATGAGCATAAGACTTAAATTGATCCAATGAAGCGGCAGCTGGAGACAATATTCCTATACTTTTTTTATTCATATTGTTATTTATTTTTTCAACTGCAATATTTAAAAAATCACATTTTTCAACATTTATTGAATATTCTTTACAATAATCAACTATTTTATCTGTATTACTTCCAATAGCATAAACAGTTAAATCTAGTTCTTTAATATTTTCAAATAAAGGTCTTAAATTTGCACCTTTATCATCGCCACCCAATATAAGATGTAAATTATCTTTTCTATATGGAGTTAAACCATTTATTGTCGCATCAACATTTGTTGCTTTACTATCATCAATCCATAATCTATTTTTTTTATCAAAAAATTCTTCAACTTTATGTTTATCTATTTTAAATTGGTTTATTAAATCGTAATTAATTTCATCAAATATAATCTTTCTAGTTGCCATTGCTAATATTGCATCTAAAAGAAATGGTTCTTTAAAATTTATTTTAGATTTTTCAAAACCAAAATGATTACACAATTCATCACTATTATTATAAGTAATTACATGTGCATCTGTTTTAAAATCTTTAAATTCAGATGGGATAATTGCTACATCATTCTCATTCATTAACTCAAGTGGTTTTAATTTTGCATTTTTATACTCTTCAAAAGAACCATGCCAAGTAATATGATCTTCAGTAATTGGTAATAATAAATAAATATTAGGTTTTGATTTATGAGTATAGTGTAATGTAAAAGATGAAGTTTCTAAAATCCATATCTTTTTATTTTCATCTAGATGACTTAATGGTATTCCAATATTTCCACCACAAACTGAATCATACTCATTTAATAAATGTTGACACATTTGTGTTGTAGTTGTTTTTCCATTAGTTCCAGATATCCAAATAGAAAAAGGCATAATTTCTTGAAATAAATCATAGTCACTAATCACATTATTTGAATTTAAAACCATTTGATTATAAGGTGGAATTCCAGGACTTACAACTGTTAATTCATCAGAATTTTTATCATAAGTATCAAAATCTTTATCATCATATAATACAGCATTAGGAAATTTATCTTTTAAAGCTAATGCCGTAATACCTTTACCTAAAATTCTTATTTTTTTATTATCTATTTTCATTACTTTTCTTTATCTGATTTTTAAACTTAATAAAGCTACTAAGTTTGTCATAAATGCAATAATCCAAAATCTTACAATGATTTTATTTTCTTTCCAACCTTTTTTTTCAAAATGGTGATGAATAGGTGCCATTAAAAATATTCTTTTTTGTCTTAATTTATAAGAACCAACTTGTAATATTACAGATACTGTTTCTAATACAAATATAAATCCAATTGCTAATAATAATATTTCTGATTTTGCAACTATTGCCATGTAACCCATAAATGCACCTAAAGGTAAAGAACCTGAATCCCCCATAAATATCTCTGCTGGATGAGAGTTAAACCATAAGAATCCAATCAAAGCTCCACATATTGCACTTCCCATAATTGCTAATTCACCTACAGTTTGAATATTTGGTAATAATAAATAAGTTGAAAATATTGCATGACCTGTTACATAAGCTAAAACTGATAATGTAAAAAATGCAAGTATTGATGGAACTGTTGCTAAACCATCTAGTCCATCAGTTAAATTAACAGCATTTGATGTACCAACAATAATAAACATCCAAAATACAACTGCTAAAATTCCCATATCAAAAACTGGATATTTGTAAAATGGTGTATATAATTCACTTGAATGTCCATAATGATAAGCTATAAATGAGATAATTGCTGCGCAAAGAAATTGTAACATCAATTTTGCTCTAGCACTTAAACCAGCAGAATTTTTTTCTTTTGATATTTTTGAATAATCATCTTGTATACCAATTAATGAAAAAAGTGCTAAACAAAGTAATCCACCAACAACATAATAGTTACTTAATTTTGCTGTTAATATTGTTGCAATAATTGTTGCAAATATAAATACAACTCCACCCATAGTTGGTGTCCCTACTTTTGTTTGATGCGTTTCGGGAGCATATTCATATATAGGTTGAGAAGCTTTTTTTGCTCTTGCCCAACGAATAAATTTTGGCATTAAATACATTGTTAAAACAAAAGCTATAAAAAAACTCATTCCAGCTCTAACTGAAATGTATTGAAAGATATTGATATCTAGATGTCTGTAAAACCAATAAAACAAACTTGAACCTTGATTTTGATATAATTGCGCGATTATAATATATAATACTTTTTAAAAGGTTTAAATAATGACAAATAAAACGCTACTTATAATAACTGATGGAATTGGATATAACTCATCAAATGAATATAATGCTTTTTTCAGTGCAAATACTCCAACATATGATTATTTATTTAAAAATGTCCCATACTCTTTAATTCACACTTATGGAAATTTTGTTGGTCTTCCAGATGGACAAATGGGAAATAGTGAAGTAGGACACATGACTATTGGAAGTGGAAGAATTTTATATCAAGATTTAGTAAAAATAAATATTGCTATTGAAAAAAACACTTTAAAAGATAATGAAGTATTAAAAACTACAATCAATAATTCAAACAATATTCATCTTTTAGGATTATTAAGTGATGGTGGTGTTCACTCTCATATTGACCACATTATTGCAATGGCAAAAATTGCAAAAGAATTCAATAAAAAAGTATTTATACATATTATTACTGATGGTAGAGATGTAGCTCCTGATTGTGCACAAAAATATATAAATCAAATTTTAGAGATTTGTGATGAATATATAAAAATTGCAACTATTGCTGGAAGATATTATACAATGGATAGAGATAATAGATGGGATAGAGTTAAAAAAGGTTATGATGCAATAACATTTGCAACTCCTTTAACTACAAGTGACATTTCATCTTATTTAAAAGATTCATATGAAAACCAAATCTTTGATGAGTTTATTGTTCCAACTGCATTTGAAGGATATGAAGGTATAAAAGAGAATGATGGAATAATTTTCTGTAATTTTAGAAGTGATAGAATGAGAGAAATTTCTTCTGTTTTTGCAAATAAAAATTTTAATGAATTTGATACATTTAAAGGTTCATTAAATCTTGCAACAATGACACAATATGATAAAAATACGCCTATTCCTGTTTTATTTCCTAAAGAATCTCCAAAAAATACTTTAGCTGAAGTAATTTCAAATGCTGGTTTATCTCAACTTCATACTGCTGAAACAGAAAAATATGCCCACGTTACATTTTTCTTTAATGGAGGGGTTGAAGAACCTATGTTAAATGAAACAAGAGTTTTAATTCCTTCACCTCAAGTTGCAACATATGATTTACAACCTGAAATGTCTGCACCTCAAGTTGGAGATGCTGTTAGAACTGCTATGAATAATAATACAGATTTTATTGTAGTAAACTTTGCAAATGGTGATATGGTTGGACATACAGGTGTATTTGATGCAGCTGTAAAAGCTGTTGAAGCTGTTGATTTTGAATTAGGTTTAATTTTTGAACTAGCAAAAAAACAAAATTACAATATTGTATTAACATCTGACCATGGAAATTGCGAAATGATGAAAGATGAAGATGGAAATATTCTAACTAATCATACTGTTGGAGATGTTTATTGTTTCGTTTATGCAAATGGGGTTAAAGAGGTTAAAACTGGTAGTTTAAATAATATTGCTCCAACAGTTTTAAAATTGATGAATTTAGAAATCCCTCAAGAGATGGATGAACCATTAATATAAAAGATTTGTTGTGTCATATATAAATATAAAAAATTTAAAAATTTATACAAATGAGAAAACATTAGTAAATTTATCATTTAATATTACTAATTCAACTGCTTTAATTGGTGAAAGTGGAAGTGGAAAATCTTTAACGCTAAAAGCTTTATTGAATCTTCTTCCAAGTTCAATGAAAATTGATAAAGATATAGATTCTGATTTTGAATTAAATTATGACACAATTGCTTTTATTCCTCAAAATCCTTTTACCTCTTTGTCATCAATGACAAAAATAAAAAATCAATTTTTTTGTAGTGAAGAAAAAAAAGAAGAAGTATTAAAACTTTTAGATTTAGATAAATCAATATTAAATAAATTTCCTCCTCAACTAAGTGGTGGACAAATTCAAAGAGTTGTAATTGCAATTGCCTTAAGTAGAAATGCAAAAATACTTTTACTTGATGAACCAACAACTGCTTTAGATTTTGAGAACAAAAACAATATCATTAATATTATCAATGATTTAAAAAAACAATTAAATGTTTTAATACTTTTTGTTACCCATGATATAGATTCAATAAAAGATATTTGTAACGAGATAGTTATTATTAAAAATGGAAAAGTTATTGAAAATGGTTTAACAAATATTGTTTTATCTTCACCAAAAGAAGATTACACAAAAAGATTGATTAACTCAACTTTTAAAAATAAAAATTTTAGGAATTAATTATGATGAAATATATTTTTGGTCTTTTAGTTATTGCTGGATTGGCCGTTTTTGGTTGGCTTTATAATTTATATGAAGAGATTAAACACGATGTTGATTCAGTTGTAAATTATTCACCAAAACAAAGTACTCAATTTTTTGACAAAGATGGTAACTTATTAGCAAATACATTCAAAGATGAAAATAGAGAATATGTAAAATATGATGATATTCCTGCAAGAATTATTGAAGGTTTAGTTGCAATTGAAGATACACAATTTTTCGAACACTATGGAATTAATCCAGATGCAATTAGCCGTGCTATGATTAAAAATATTAAAGCTGGTGGATATGTTGAAGGAGCAAGTACTTTAACTCAACAATTAATTAAATTGCTTGTTTTAAGTAGAGAAAAAAAATTGATGAGAAAAGTAAAAGAAGCACTACTTGCTATTAGGTTAGAAACTGTTCTTACAAAAGAAGAAATACTTGAAAGATACTTGAATCATGTATATTTTGGACATGGTTATTATGGAATAAAAACAGCTGCAAAAGGATATTTTAATAAAGACTTATATGAATTATCTTTAAAAGAGATGGCAATTCTTGTTGGACTTCCAAGAGCTCCAAGTTTTTATGACCCGACAAAAAATCTTAAAATTTCACTTGCTCGTGCAAATCAAGTAATTACAAGATTAAATACTCTTGGGTGGATTAATAAAGAACAATATGAAGAGTCAATGAAAGAGACACCTGTTATTTATAATCAAACTTTAACAAAAAATAAAGCACCTTATGCAGTTGATTATGCAATTAGTTTATTAATAAATGATATTCCTGACATATTATATGGTGGATATAAAATTTATTTAACTATTGATTTAAGTGCACAAGAAATTGCAAGAGATGCATTAAAAGCCTCTTATGATGAGGCAATAAAAAGAGATTTAGATTTTAGAAAAAATTCAAAAAATCCAAATGATGATACTTATGTTAAAGAGTTAAATGGTGCAATGATTTCATTAGAAAGTGGAACAGGAAGAATTCTTGCTTTTGTTGGTGGTGTAGATTATAATCAATCTGTATTTAATAGAGCATATCAATCAAAAAGACAAGCAGGAAGTGCAATAAAACCTTTTTTATATCAAACAGCTTTAAATGAGGGATATAATCCTGCCTCACAATTATTTGATATTTCAAGAACTTATAACTATACAGTTGGTGGTGTTCAGAAAAAATGGCAACCAAAAAACTATGGAGGAAATTTCGAAGGAGTTGTTAGTCTTAGAGATTCATTAGTTGCTTCAAGAAATTTATCAACACTAAATCTTGTTACTGATGTTGGTGTTCCAGTTGTAACTGAAGCACTAAAAAAATATGGTTTTAATGATATTGTTGACAATTTATCTATAACATTAGGTTCAATGAGTGTTTCATTAGTTGAATTTAGTGAAGCATATAGTGCTTTTGCAAATAATGGAACACAAGTAAAACCATATATTATTGAACAAATTGTAAATAAAGATGGAAAAACAGTAACTTTTGAACCACAAACAAAAGAGATTAATACTCCTGAGCAAAATTATTTAATGACATCAATTTTAACTGATGTAGTAAATAAAGGTACAGGAAAATCTGCTCAAGTTCCAGGTATTGAATTAGCTGGAAAAACTGGTACAACAAATAATAATGTTGATGCTTGGTTCTGCGGTTATTCTCCATCAATTCAAACTATTGTTTGGTTTGGAAATGATAATAACACTCCAATGAGAAAAACTGAAACTGGTGGAAAAATTGCTGGACCTGCTTTCTCATATTTCTTTAAAAAATATTTAGAAATTCATCCAGAAATTCCAAGAAATTTTATAAAACCTGATAATGTTTATAGTACAACAATAAATGGTAAAGAAGAGTTTTATACTGATATTTCTCCTGTACCAGAAATTGATTCTTTAATTCAACAACAACCACTAAATCCAAATGAAGAAGTTTTAGAATTCTAATAAAACTTCTTTAGAGTTTTACTTTTAAATTATACTAATAAAAAAAGGGGCAAGTTCATCTGAACTTGCCCCTTTTGGTTTTAAGAATATATTCTTAGCAAGAATACATTGTTTTAAATTCGAATGCAGTTGGTCTTGCTTCGTAAGGCCAAACTTGAGTTTCAAATTTATAGTGTTGATAAGTATCAATCATTTCTTGAGAGAATACTGGTTTTAAGAAATCATTATCTCTAATTAAAGCTTCTAATGCTCCTCTTAATGTATGAGGCATTTGAGGAATTTGTCTTTCTCTAATTTCATCTAAAGATAATTCAAATAAATCGTCATCCATTGGTCCAACTGGCTCATATTTATTTTTAATACCATCTAAACCAGCCATTAACATTGCTGCAAATCCTAAATATGGGCAAGAAGTTGAATCTGGGAATCTCATTTCAATTCTTGTTGCTTTTTCACCTGCTCCATAAGGAATTCTACAAGAAGCAGATCTGTTTTGAGATGAATAAGTTAAGATTGAAGGAGCTTCAAATCCTGGAATTAATCTTTTATAAGAGTTAGTTGATGCATTTGTGAATGCTGCAACAGCTCTAGCGTGTTTAAATACTCCACCAACATAATGTCTAGCAGTTTCACTTAAATTACCATATTCACCTTGTTTGTAGAATAGGTTTTTACCATCTTTCCAGATTGATTGGTGTACGTGCATTCCATTTCCATTATCACCATAAAGTGGTTTTGGCATAAATGTAGCAGATTTACCATTTAAGTGTGCAACCATTTTGATTACATATTTTAATTTTTGTACGTTATCAGAAGCTTCAATTAAATCTCCAAATACTATACCGATTTCATGTTGACCTTGAGCAACTTCGTGGTGTCCTAAAACAACTTCAAGACCAACTTGCTCTAATACTGTCATCATTTCAGCTCTTAAATCAACACCTGTATCAATTGGAGCTACTGGGAAATATCCACCTTTAGTTCTAGGTCTATGACCCATATTTCCACCTTCCATATCTACAGAATCATTCCATTCACCATCTTCTGAATCAACTCTATAATAAGACTCATTTATTGTATCTTTAATTTTTACATCTTCAAATACAAAAAACTCATTTTCAGGTCCGAAATATGCAACATCACCTAATCCAGATTCTGCAAGGTGTTTTAATGCTTTTTTAGCAATTGATCTTGGACATTTTTCGTACATTTCATTTTTATAAATGTCATAAACATCACAAATAACAATGATTGTAGAATCAGCAGTAAATGGATCTAAGAATGCTGTTTCAACATCTGGTTTTAAAAGCATATCTGATTTGTGAATTGGTTGCCATGCTTCAATAGAAGAACCATCAAATGGCATTCCATTTTCTAAAGTAGAAGCACTTACTGCGCTAAATTTATATGTAACGTGGTGCCACATACCTTTCATATCTGTAAATCTGAAATCTACAAATTTAACTTCATTTGCTTTACTATACTCAAAAAATTCTTCAATACTATTAACGAACTTACCCATAGGTTTAACTCCTTCAAATTATTTGAGTAATTGTATCCAAAAATATAAAAAATAAAATAAAACAGCTGTATATTTTTTATACAATTATATTTAAAATAATATGCCTTATTAAAATTCAATATGTTTTCTGTCTCTACTATCAAAAGTTACACATTTTGAAAATCCTATCTCTTTTGATAAAGTAGTAATTTCATCATATTTAAAACCAATTTGTTCTAAATTATGTGCATCAGAACCAAATGTTATATCAATTCCCATTTCATAAGCCATTTCAAGTAGTTGTTTTGAAGGGTAAGATTCATTTATTGGTTTTCTAAGTCCTGCTGGATTTATTTCTAAAATCATATTTGATTTTTTAATTGCTATTAATGCATCTTTTGCAATAAGCCTAATATCTTTTTTAGGTAAGAACTTAAATACTTTTATTAAATCAAAATGACCTACAATATCAAAAAGTCCAGTTTTTACCATTGATTTAATTGCATCAAAATATTCAACCCAAATTGTATCAATATCTTTTGATTTATAAACACCTATAAATTCAGGATTATCAAATCCCCACATATCATTTTTATTTTTTAAAAAATGTACTGAACCAATTAAATAATCAACTTTTGCATTTAATATTTCATCTAATAAAAATCCATCTAAATAATCAACTTCATATGCTAATAAAATTTTAATTTTATCTTTGTATTTTTCTTTTGCTTCATTTATCCATTTTTCATATAGACTTTTTTGACTTATATCCATTCTATATTTTGGATCATAATTCATTGGAGCATGGTCTGAAAAACCATATTCATCTATACCTAATTCAATAGCTTTTTCAATATATTCATCAACTGTACCTGTTGCATGATTACATAAAATTGTATGATTATGTAAATCTATTCTCATCTATCTTTAAAACCTTTCATAATTATCAAGACAATAAGCCAGCACCTTTAATAGCTGTACTTCTATCTTTTGCATACACTCTTTGACCATTGATAATATCATATTTCCAAATTGGTGCTTGTGCTTTGAAATCTTCTACAAACTCATCAATAAGCTCTAAAGCAACTCTTCTTTTTGGACTACAAACAGCAGCAATATATGAACTTTCATGATTAAAAACATTACCACGACTGTGAGCCATTAAAACAATTGCATTTTTTTCTTTTGCTTTTTCTTGCCATTTATCGAACCAATTATTTAAAATTGGTTCATAAATATCAAAACTTAATCCCTCAATTTGGTTTTCATCTCTTACAACTCCAACAAAAGTTATAATCGCCCCAAAATTTGAGTTTTTATATTTTTCATACCATTTATTAGTAATTTGTTCGACAGGTAGACTTCCATCAAAAAGTTCTAAAAACTCTTTTCTATTTTCCATATCATCCACCACAAACAGGAGGTAATAATGAAATTCTATCTCCATCATTTAAAATTACATCTTTTGAAATAACAAGTGTATCATTTACAGCAACTGCACAAGTTTCTAACCAATTTGAAACAGAACTATCATTTTTTAAAATTTCACTTAATTGAGATAAATTACTTATTTCTAGACTCAAATCCTCTTTATTTATTGGACCTAAAAATTCAACTTTTACCATTTTAATCCCTTCTTATTATATTTATACTATTATATCCACTTTCATTTTAACATAACAAGGACAAAAATTCTATGATATTTTCAAAAATCGATTTTATAAATTTATTGCCTTTTCATATATTTATAAAAAAAAATATTAAATCTTCTCAATTAAAATCAATAATTGAATATAAAAAATCATATCCTTCATACATTACTAACAAATTTAAAAAAAGAAAAGTTGATAATGCTTTTATCTCTTCTATTGCATCAAAAAATGAAAAATTTTTAGATTTTGGAATAGTTGCAAAAGATGAAGTTTTATCAGTTTTATTAATTCCAGGAATTGAAGCAAAGGATTTTCAATCAAAAACTTCAAATGCCTTAGCTAATGTTTTAAATTTAAAAGGTGAAGTAATTATTGGGGATAAAGCTTTAAAATTTTATCACGATAATCCAAATACTTTAAAACTAGATTTGGCTAAAGAGTGGCAAAAAAAATATAATCTTCCTTTTGTATTTGCTGTTTTATGTTATAACAAACATGAAAGAAGATTAAAAAAACTGACAAAAAATTTCAATAAAAAATATATAAAAATACCTCAATACATCCTAAAACAATATTCAAAAAGAAGTGGTGTATCAAAAGAAAACATTTTAAAATATTTAGAAAAAATCGATTATGATTTAGGTTATAAAGAAAAACGAGCTTTAAAACTTTTTCTAAAATTAACTAAAGAAAAAAGGATATAAATGACATTATTTGATTCTCTAATTTTAGGGATAATTGAAGGTATAACAGAGTTTTTACCAATATCTTCAACTGGACACTTAATTGTTGCAAGTGAATTTTTAGGAATTGAACAAACAAGTATAAACAAAGCTTTTGAAGTTATCATTCAATTTGCGGCTATTTTAGCTGTAATTTTGAATTATCCTTCAAAATTTACTTTTTCACATATAAATTTATGGACAAAAGTTTTAATTGCATTTTTACCTATTGCAATAATTGGTTTTATTTTTTCAAAACAAGTAAAAGAGTTATTTTCAATAGAAATTGTTGCTTGGATGTTTATTATTGGTGGAGTAATATTTTTAATTGTTGAAAAATTTTACGATGAAAAAACTACTCATACTTTAGATGTTGAAGATGTTACATATAAACAAGCAGCTTGGATTGGATTTGCACAAATATTTGCATTGATTCCAGGAACTTCTAGAGCTGGTTCAAGTATTATTGGAGCAATGCTTGTTGGATTAAATAGAAAAACAAGTGCTGAATTTTCTTTTTTACTTGCCTTTCCTGTTATGTGTGCAACAACAGCTTATGATTTGTTAAAGCACCATAATGAGATTTTAGTAGGTGCAAATCTTTTAAATTTAGCAACAGGATTTGTTGTATCTTTTATTGTTGCATTTCTTGCAATAAAACTATTTCTGAAATTCCTTGAAAACTTTACTTTTGTTGCCTTTGGAATTTACAGAATAATTTTTGGAATCTTACTTCTTATTATTTTCTAAAATAATATTTACTATCAAAGCAATAGCATTTGGACTTATAGAACTTATAAGTTCAATGCTAATTTTATGAATATCAGATTTTAAAGCTTCAAAAAAATACTCTTCACTTAACTCTTCTTCTCTTTGTAAAAAACACAAACCTTTATCTTTTAAAACTTTTGCATTGTAATACTGATGATCACCAGCTGCATGTTTAAAAGGAATAAAAAAAGTTGGTAAAGAATTTGCACATAATTCCCAAAGCGTTGAAGCTCCTGCCCTACTCACTGCAAAATCAGCTTTTGACATTTTTGAAGGTATCTCTTTTGAAAAATCAAATACATCAGCATTTATATTTAACTTTTCATACTCATTTTTTACTCTTTCAAAATCACTTTTTCCAGTTTGATGAATTATATTAATTCCCATTTCATTGAGTTTTGGAGCAACTTTTAAAGCAAAATCATTTATACAAATAGCTCCTTGTGAACCACCAAAAAATGCAACAGTTTTAACTTTATCTCTTACTCTTGCACTATTAAAAAATTCATTAGAAACAGGATAATCTTTTACTAAAGAATTTTCATCAAATGAAGAAAAAATTTCAGTAGCAAATTTTGAAGTTATTTCATTTAATTTACCCATTTTTGAGTTTTGCTCATGAATATATAATTTACAATTCATTTTTAATATAGAAGCAAAAGTTGCAGCAGCAGCTGAAAATCCACCTACACTAACAACAGTTTTAATATTATATTTTGAATATAAGCTCAAACAGTAAATTGTTTTAGAAAAAATATTAAATAATGAAAGAAACTTTCCAAAACCTTTTTTATTTACGACACCTTTAGTATCTAAAAATATTGCTTTTTTTAATCTTCTATCATGTTCAAACCAAGCTTTATCTTGACCATTTGAAGAACCGATAAAAATTACATTTATTCCTCTATTAAAAAATTCTTCAATAAAAGCATCTGCAACTTTTAAATGTCCACCTGTTCCACCACCAGTTATAACAACTGTTTCCATCATTTAATCTTCACCTTTTTTTTAACTTCCTCTTCTTTTACAACTCTGCTAATAGATAAAACTAAACCTATGGAAATTGCCATTGCAAGCATTGAAGAACCTCCATAAGATAAAAATGGTACAGCAATACCTTTAATTGGAATCATTCCTGAAATTCCATATGAATTTATTAAAAAAGCAATAATAATCATTAGGGCGATTCCAAGAGTAAATAGATGATAAATTGGATTTTCTACTCTTCTACTTATTCTAAAAATTCTCCAAATAATTACAAATAAAATAGATGTTATTGCCATCAAACCAAATAAACCAACTTCTTCTGTAATTCCTGCTAGTACAAAGTCTGTATGAACTTCAGATAAAAATCCTACTTTTATATCCCCAAGGGCAACACCTTGACCAAAGAAACCACCATTATGAATAGCATTTAAAGAGTGAGAAACTTGATAAGGTTCAGGTAATTCATCAATTCTTAAATATGGTTCTGCCCAAGATGGTAAAACAGATAAAATCCCATCTTGAACCATCGCCCACCAAGAGTGAATTCTTTTAATCCTATGAGGTGCAGCAATAATTAATCCAACTAAACCAACTAAAGCAATTGCACCTAAAGCCAAAAATATTTTAAATGACCTATTTGCAAATATTAATAAAGCAACAAGAATTAATCCTAATAAAACAACTTGACCTAAATCTTTTTGTAAAAATGCAATAACAAAAACAACAACAAAAAA
The DNA here is from genome assembly GCF_003544915.1 of Arcobacter ellisii. Classification (NCBI taxonomy): domain Bacteria; kingdom Pseudomonadati; phylum Campylobacterota; class Epsilonproteobacteria; order Campylobacterales; family Arcobacteraceae; genus Arcobacter; species Arcobacter ellisii. The sequence goes on from NZ_CP032097.1 coordinate 2,430,421, forward strand.
AGTTAAAAAATATGGAGCAAGAAGTAATACTTCTTCTTTCAATCCGATTTTTTTAGGTTGAAAAATAACCTTTCTATGAAAAGACCAAGATAAAAAATAGATAAATCCAATTTTGAAAAACTCAACAGGTGACAAAGAAAACCCTGGAAGTCTAATCCATCTATTTGCTCCTCCTGAAGCTGTTACTAATGAACCTGGCAAAAAAGGCATTGCTATCATTAGAAGAAAAAATATTATAAATAAATTCATACCAACTTTTTCAACTATTTTATCTGGATCCACTAAAGAGAGTGTCCACATAATCAATATAGAAACTATCCCAACTAATCCTTGTCTTATGAAAAAGTGAAATTCATCATAACCAAAAAATTCCACTGTATATATTGTTAGAGAATAGGAAAATATTATACTTATTATTATCAATAATGACACCAATATAAACAATGTATAATCGGCTTCACTACTATTCATATTATTATTAATTGCTTTAATCTTACTTTTGTTAAAATTCATTTCTCATTATATAATAATATGGATAAATATGTCTTCAAATAAAATTGAAAAAGTCGATAAAACAAAAAAAATAGTTATACTATTTTTACTAATATTCTTATTTCTTTGCATTCTAATGATTTCAGTGTTTAGAACTATCTCAGAAAAGAGACATCTTCCCTCTTTACAAGGTGAAAAAAATGAACTTGCAGTTAGAGGAGATATAATAAGTGAAGATAATTTTAAAATTGCTTCATCTAAAAAACTATATAAAGCTGCAATTGATACAAGACATCTTGACCCAAATAAAAAAGAGTTATTTCTTAACCTATTTTCTATTTATAGTAATACAGAGTATGAAGTTTTAAAAGAGAGATTAATAGAGGGAGAAAAAAATCCTGGTAATTTAGTTTTATCATATGGAATTGACTCAAGATCAGCCAAAAACTTAAAAGAATTAGCTTTCAAATTAGTTCAATTAGATGTTTTTACAAGTAGAATGGTAAATGGAACAAAAATTCTAAGAGGATTAACAATAAGTGAAAGTGGAGAAAAAAGAACATTTTCATATAACGATACATTAACTCCTGTTGTAGGATATATTTCAAAATATGAATCTGAATTAGGAAAAACAAAAGTAAATGGAATAAAAGGTTTAGAAAGACATTATAACAAGGTTTTAAATCAATCAAAAGATGGTGTTTTACAAGGAGATAGAGATGTATTATCATATATCTCTTTTGATAAAAATTCTATTATTAGAAAAAGAATTGATGGTGCAACATTAAATTTGAATATTCCACTAAAACTTCAAAAAAATAATGAAACAACTCTTGATGTATATAAAGAAAAATTGGGTGCAGATGAAATTATTGTATCTATAATGGAGAGTAAAACTGGTAAAATCTTAACTATGGCTTCATCAAACAGATTTAATCCTGAAAAAATTAGAAAAGAGGATATTGGTTCATTAAATGTTAATGCAGTTGAATATCAATTTGAACCAGGTTCTGTTGTGAAACCTTTATCAATTGCAATTGCTATGGATAAAGGGCTTATAAAAAAGAATGAAAGTTTCCCTGCATATAATTCAGGTGGTGGGAAAGGTGTATATAAAATTGGAAGATTTAATATAAAAGATGACCATGCTTTTTCAAAAAGTTACTTATCACTTGAAGATATTGTTATTTATTCTTCAAATATTGGAACTTTACAAATTGCCCAAAGATTAACTGGTCCTGAATTTTTTGAAGGCATGAAAAGATTTGGTTTTACAAGAAAAACTGGAATTGATTTACCATATGAGAAAAAAGGTGTAATGCCAAAAGTTTGGCAATTCTCAGCAGGTGACAAAGAAAAAAGAGATAATGTATTTAAAGCAACAGTATCTTTTGGACAAGGTATGACAGCAACATTTATTCAATTATTAAAAGCTTATTCAATTTTTAATAATGATGGGCAAATGATTACTCCAAGAATAGTTAATTATTTAACACATGATGGAAATAAATATAAACCATATGAGGATAAACCAGAAAAAATTGTATCAAAAGAGACAGCAGATGCAATGAAAAAAATGTTAATTAAAACTGTAACAGATGGAACAGGAAAATCTGCAAAAATAGATGGTTTAGAAATTGGTGGGAAAACAGGAACAGCACAAATTGCAAGAGGTGGAAAATATCTTAAAAAATATATTTCATCATTTTTTGGATTTGTAAATGATGATAAAGGAAATTCCTATACAATTGGAGTAACTGTAATTAATCCAATCTCAACAGGTACTCATTGGTATTATTATTATGCTTCTTGGTCAGCTGTACCTGTGTTTAAAGAAATCGTTCAAAACTTAGTAAAGTTAAACTATTTAACACCTAAAGAAGGTATAATTCCAGAAAAAAAATAAGGATTAATATGTTTGGATTTAAAAAAGAATTAAAAGAATACAACTATTCAAAAGAAGAATTATCAAAATTTAATTATGCAAAAATCACTACTGAAAAAGGTGTAATTTGGGTAAAACTTTTTAATGAAGAAACACCAATTGCAGTATCAAATTTTGCTACATTAGCTAATGATGGTTTTTATAATGGACTAAATTTTCATAGAGTAATTCCAGGATTTATGGCTCAAGGTGGTTGCCCTGAAGGTTCAGGAATGGGTGGACCAGGTTGGTCTATAAAATGTGAAATTGATGCACCTAAACAAATACATAATAGAGGTTCATTATCAATGGCTCATGCAGGTAGAAATACAGGAGGAAGTCAATTCTTTATATGTTTTGTACCTTGCCCTCATCTAAATAATCATCATACAGTATTTGGTGGAATTGAAGAGAATGATACAGATAGCTTTGCAACACTTGATTCAATTAAACAAAATGATAAAATTATTTCTATTGAGATTTTTGAAAAAAGAGATTAATTATAATAAATTGATTTTGAAAAGGGAAAAAGGGAAGGAACGAGAAGTTTCTTCCCCTTTTTTTATGTTAAAAAAACTAATATAAAATAATATACCTAATAGTCCAATAAAAAAGCTCTAATCTAATTTCTGAGAAAAAAACAATAATAAGTATTCTAAAAGAATAAAATACTTTATAGAGTAAATATAAGAAAAAAGTCTAAAAAGGTAAAGTATTGGATATTAAATACTATTCAATAAAAAAGCAAAAGAAATAAATGTAAAAGAATTAATAAAGAAAACCGAAGAAAGTAAAAATAGTGATAAAAAGAAAAAGCAAATAATGAAATGGGGAAAAGGCTAGGTGTTTAGGGGGGGGGTGTAAAAAAAAAGCTTCTTCCAAGAAGAACTTGAGTAAGGAGTTCAAATTGGAAAAAGCTTTGTGTGTAAAAAACTCAAGAGCTGGCAGCGGCCTACGTTTCCACCAGGGGACCCGGCAGTATTATCGGCGATGAAGTGCTTGACTTCCAGGTTCGGAATGGGACTGGGTATTTCCACTTCTCTATAGCCACCAGCAAAGTTGAGTATTAAATCTAAAAAAAATAAACTTAATACTCAACTCGTAAGGAGTTAAGAAAAAATAATGTTAAAGTCTTTCACAATTTTTGTCTATCAAATATATAAGATATACATTTAATAAGATAGTAAACCAAAGAATTTGTAAATAAGCCAAACGTTCTATTAGTACTGGTCAGCTAAACGCCTTACAACGCTTACACATCCAGCCTATCAACCAGCTAGTCTTGCTGGGAACTTCAGGGAAAGTTAATCTTAGAGTTGGCTTCGAGCTTAGATGCTTTCAGCTCTTATCACATCCGTACGTAGCTACCCAACGATGCTCTTGGCAGAACAATTGGTACACCAGTGGTACGTTCATCCCGGTCCTCTCGTACTAGGGACAAATCTCTTCAACTTTCCTACGCCCACGGAAGATAGGGACCGAACTGTCTCACGACGTTCTGAACCCAGCTCGCGTACCGCTTTAAATGGCGAACAGCCATACCCTTGGGACCTACTTCAGCCCCAGGATGCGATGAGCCGACATCGAGGTGCCAAACCTCCCCGTCGATGTGAGCTCTTGGGGGAGATCAGCCTGTTATCCCCGGCGTACCTTTTATCCTTTGAGCGATGGCCCTTCCACACAGAACCACCGGATCACTATGACCGACTTTCGTCTCTGTTCGACTTGTATGTCTCACAGTCAAGCTAGTTTATGCCATTATACTCAACTGGCGATTTCCATCCGCCATGAACTAACCTTTGTAAGCCTCCGTTACTTTTTAGGAGGCGACCGCCCCAGTCAAACTACCCACCAGACATTGTCCTGATACAAGATAATTGTACGCAGTTAGTAACTCAAATATTCAAGGGTGGTATCTCAAGGATGGCTCCGACTCTACTTGCGTCTAGTCATCATAGCCTCCCACCTATCCTGCACATGAATATCCAAGCTACAGTGTCAAGCTGTAGTAAAGGTGCACGGGGTCTTTCCGTCTTTCCGCGGGTAGGAGGAATTTTCACCTCCACTACAATTTCACTGGATCCCTGGTTGAGACAGCTCCCATCTCGTTACGCCATTCATGCAGGTCGGTATTTAACCGACAAGGAATTTCGCTACCTTAGGACCGTTATAGTTACGGCCGCCGTTTACTCGGGCTTCAATCAAATGCTTCGCTTGCGCTGACATCATCAGTTAACCTTCGAGCACCGGGCAGGCGTCACACCTTATACATCCACTTACGTGTTAGCAAAGTGCTGTGTTTTTGGTAAACAGTCGGGAGGGACTCTTTGTTGCAACCTCTTTCGCTTTTTGAAGCAAGTTCATATACAAAAGTAGGCACACCTTATACCGAAGATACGGTGCTAGTTTGCAGAGTTCCTTAACCAGGGTTCTTCCACGCGCCTTAGAATACTCATCCCACCCACCTGTGTCGGTTTACGGTACGGGCAACATATAATATACTTAGTGGCTTTTCTTGGCACGACAGTATCATCGATTCTCCATCTCCTCCGAAGAGTGTCAAGAGCCTGTAAGATCTCGGCCTAACGTTACCCGGATTTGCCTAAGTAACAGCCTACGTCCTTCGAGCCACTATTCCATCAGTGACCTCGATTAACTCTATGCGTCCCCACATCGCGCTTATATGTTGGTATTGAAATATTAATCAATTTGCCATCGTCTACCCCTTTCGGACTCGACTTAGGACCCGACTAACCCTACGATGACGAGCATCGCGTAGGAAACCTTGGGTTTTCGGCGTTGAGGATTCTCACCTCAATTATCGCTACTCATGCCTGCATGCTCACTTCTATCCGCTCCAACGCTCCTTACCGGTACATCTTCTACGCTGAATAGAACGCTCTCCTACCACTCAATTAAAATTGAATCTAAAGCTTCGGTGTACATCTTAGCCCCGTTATATTTTCCGCGCAGAATCACTAGACCAGTGAGCTGTTACGCTTTCTTTAAAGGATGGCTGCTTCTAAGCCAACCTCCTGGTTGTCACAGTAACTCCACATCGTTTTCCACTTAGATGTAACTTAGGGACCTTAGCTGTTAGTCTGGGTTGTTCCCCTCTCGACGATTGATTTTATCACCCACCGCCTGACTCCTGTGATTCCACATATGGTATTCATAGTTTGATAGGGTTTGGTACCGCGGTAAGCAGCCCTAGCCCATTCAGTGCTCTACCCCCATATGCTACAACACAAGGCTATACCTAAATATATTTCGGAGAGAACCAGCTATCACGAAGTTTGATTGGCCTTTCACCCCTATCCACAAGTCATCCGGAGACTTTTCAACGCCTATCGGTTCGGTCCTCCACTGGCTCTTACACCAGCTTCAACCTGCTCATGGATAGATCACTTCGTTTCGGGTCTGCAGCATCTGACTAAATCGCCCTATTAAGACTCGCTTTCGCTACGGCTTCGTACTTGACTTAACCTTGCCAGATACCACAACTCGCAGGCTCATTATGCAAAAGGCAGTCCATCACCCTGATAAATCATAGGGCTCTGAATGATTGTAAGCTAATGGTTTCAGGTTCTATTTCACTCTCCTCGCTGGAGTACTTTTCACCTTTCCCTCACGGTACTTGTTCACTATCGATCTGTAAGTAGTATTTAGGATTGGAGGGTGGTCCCCCCGGTTTCAGTCAAAATATCACGTGTTCCGACCTACTCAGGATACCATTAGAGCTATTGAGAATTTAAATTACAGGAGTTTCACCTTCTATGCTACACTTTTCCAAGTATTTCATCTATCCTCTTTAGTCTCACGTTATGGTCCTACAACCCCCAATGCAAGCATTGGGTTTGTCCTAATCCGCTTTCGCTCGCCGCTACTGACGGAATCTCGTTTGATTTCTCTTCCTCTGGCTACTGAGATGTTTCACTTCACCAGGTTAGCTCCCCGTAGGGTAACATATATCTCTATATGCTGGGTTGCCCCATTCAGAAATCCCCGGATCAAAGCTCTTTGGCAGCTCCCCGAGGCTTATCGCAGCCTAATACGTCTTTCATCGCCTCTTACAGTCTAGGCATCCACCATTAGCCCTTAATAGCTTATTAATAAATAGAGTTAAACTCTATCGCATTTTTGATAATATTCTTTGGCTACTATCTTATTAAACATATTATTTAAAATATATCCAATAAAATAATGTTGTGTTCTATCTAATTTCTTAGATATGAAATTTTTTTTGTTTTAAATTATTTAATCTATATAAAAATCTCTTTTTATATCTATTATTTAATTCTTACGAAAAAATTAAAGACTTTAACATTATATTTTTAAATATCGTTTTGATTTTGAAAATCAAATATAAATTCAATCTCTTATTGAACTTATATTTAACTTCTTAAATCTGATGAACTTATTAGTTATAGGTGGTGGAGAATAGCGGGATCGAACCGCTGACCTCCTGCGTGCAAAGCAGGCGCTCTCCCAGCTGAGCTAATTCCCCAACCTAAATTAATCTTTACTAGATTATTTAATGGTGGGCCTATCAGGACTTGAACCTGAGACCTCACGATTATCAGTCGAGCGCTCTAGCCAGCTGAGCTATAGGCCCCTTTACTACCTATTTAAATAATCTTTATAAACCGAATATAAAATCTCTGGAAGTAAGAAACGAATCTTACTTCTCTCTCTGAAAGGAGGTGATCCAACCGCAGGTTCTCCTACGGTTACCTTGTTACGACTTCACCCCAGTCGCTGAATCCACTGTGGAAGGTAGCTACTTTAGCATCCCCGCTTCGAATGAGTTCAACTCCCATGGTGTGACGGGCGGTGAGTACAAGACCCGGGAACGTATTCACCGTAGCATAGCTGATCTACGATTACTAGCGATTCCAACTTCATGTAGTCGAGTTGCAGACTACAATCCGAACTGGGAGATATTTTTGAGATTTGCTCCACGTCACCGTATTGCTGCTCTTTGTATACCCCATTGTAGCACGTGTGTAGCCCTGGACGTAAGGGCCATGATGACTTGACGTCGTCCTCACCTTCCTCCTACTTGCGTAGGCAGTCTCCTTAGAGTTCTCAGCCGAACTGTTAGCAACTAAGGACGAGGGTTGCGCTCGTTGCGGGACTTAACCCAACATCTCACGACACGAGCTGACGACAGCCGTGCAGCACCTGTATATAAGTTTCTGCAAGCAGACACCAATCTATCTCTAGAAAGTTCTTACTATGTCAAGTCCAGGTAAGGTTCTTCGTGTATCGTCGAATTAAACCACATGCTCCACCGCTTGTGCGGGTCCCCGTCTATTCCTTTGAGTTTTAATCTTGCGACCGTACTCCCCAGGCGGTACACTTAATGTGTTAACTGCATTACTGCAAGGTCGAGCCTCACAACAACTAGTGTACATCGTTTAGGGCGTGGACTACCAGGGTATCTAATCCTGTTTGCTCCCCACGCTTTCGCGTCTCAGCGTCAATAATGTTCCAGTAGATCGCCTTCGCAATCGGTATTCCTTCTGATCTCTACGGATTTTACCCCTACACCAGAAATTCCATCTACCTCTCCCACATTCTAGGTATACAGTTTCAAAAGCAGTTCAATAGTTGAGCTATTGGATTTCACTTCTGACTTATATACCCGCCTACACGCTCTTTACGCCCAGTGATTCCGAGTAACGCTTGCACCCTCCGTATTACCGCGGCTGCTGGCACGGAGTTAGCCGGTGCTTATTCATATAGTACCGTCATTATCTTCCTATATAAAAGGAGTTTACGCACCGAAATGTGTCATCCTCCACGCGGCGTTGCTGCATCAGACTTTCGTCCATTGTGCAATATTCCCCACTGCTGCCTCCCGTAGGAGTCTGGACCGTGTCTCAGTTCCAGTGTGACTGATCATCCTCTCAAACCAGTTAGGCGTCATAGCCTTGGTGAGCCATTACCTCACCAACAAGCTGATACCATACAGACCCATCCTTAAGCACTAAAGCGTTTCCCTTGCATACTTATGTATTAAAGGCATATAGGGCATTAGCAGTCGTTTCCAACTGTTATTCCTTTCTTAAGGGCAGGTTATCTATACATTACTCACCCGTGCGCCACTTAGCTGACAATTATAGCAAGCTATAATCCGTTCTCGTTCGACTTGCATGTGTTAAGCACGCCGCCAGCGTTCACTCTGAGCCAGGATCAAACTCTCCATAAATTATAGAGTTTTTGAAACTGACAAATTTTATAACTCTTCAATTACAAAATTATCACTCAAATTTTATAGACAAGTATTTGTTTTACCAAATTTTCTTGTTTTTATATTTTTTAACATTTATTCTTATTTTTAATCTAAATAAACATAGATTTTTTATAAGAGTTCTATATTCGGTTTATAAAGATTACTTTACAAACTTTCATTCATTTTTAAAGATCATTCCAGACTCGATTGAATCGTTTCTCTTCAAGCTTTTCGTTTGAAGCGTTCCAGTCAAATTGGACGGGAATTATAATAGATTTTTATTTACTTGTCAAGAGCTTTTTGTATCTTTTTTCTATTTTTTTTAATTTTCTTTAAAATTACAATATTTAATTAGTAAAAAGACATAAATTCTCCTAAATATATCTTCTTTTATTATCTTTTTATTCAATAAATCCACTATTTGGATAGATTTTTATCTCTTTTTCTTTACCATTCTTTGATTTTATACTTATTTTACACTCTTTTTCTATTTCATATTCATAAAATTCATTTTCAAAATTTGATAATTTTGAGTAAATTCGTCCATCACTACCAAAAGAGAGTTGTCCTAAAGATGTCGTACTGTTACAATCTATACTTATATCTTCTATGTTAAATTTTTTTGTTAATAATACATATTCACTATTTTTTTCATTTTCTTGACAATAATTTGAACTATATATATATTTTTTTGTTAATGGATCTTTTAAAGTATCTTCTATACTTGGATGTCCAGTTTTATTTTTATCACTATATATTGTAAAGTAGATTCCATCTTCTTTATTTCGGCATCTAAAAAATTTTATTGTCCATCTTTTTTTATGCCATAAAGTATCATTTTCATCATATTTATCATCTATCATTGCTTTAAATCTTACATATGATAAATATAATGAAATTCTATTTGTAATCTCGTCAAGTTTGTTTGGGTTAGTTTTTGGAATAAAAATTGTGTATAAAAAACCTACTAGAGTTATTACTATAATAATTTCTAAAAGGGAAAATGATCTTTTCATTTTAATTTTTTTATATAAACTACAAAAAGTTCTCTTTCATAATATTTTATAGTTATCTTTTCGTCATAATTATAAAAATCCTTCATTGATATGTAGTAATCTTCACCTTGGTTTATTCCATAAAATTTTAGTCTTAAAAGTAATTCATTATCTCCAGTTAAATTATCTATATTTCTACTTTTTAACTCTTTTGACAACTCTTTTATAAAATGATATTGATAAACGAAATGTTTTGTTTGATTTGGTAATAAGATATATAATGGTTTATTTACAAATGTGAATATTACATTTAAAGATAACATTCCTATGATTAAAATTGCCAATATATTATATATTTTTCTAAACTCTTTTAATCTTACCCTATAAGAGTGTAAAAAAGTTTTTAACATCAAAGGAATTGATATTACTACAAAAGGTGCGAAATCTTCAATATAAACCCTTTGTCTAAAAGAGATAATTACAGATAACAATAAAGCTGTTATTGAAATATACCAAGCTAAACTTCTCTCTTTTTGGATTCCTGCTCTATACATTGTATATATAAAATATAAAAAAAGAATAGGTGAAAATATAGTTGCATAAATTGCAACAGTATCTACCAAAAATCCTTTTGGTTTTCCATCAGTAGAAAAACCATAAATATACATAGAAAGAACAAATAGTATTAATGAAAAATATAAAAGTTTTTTATCCTTTTCTTTTAATGAAAAGAAAAACAGCGCTAAATATAAAATTGCAAATGAATTATCAATTATAAAAAATATAATTAATAGTATATAAGAGTGAGTTTTGTATTTATTATAATGATATACATATAATAATGTACAAAATGTTACTATGATTGCACTATTAACTAATAATGAAGCACTAAGAACTCCAGGTAACATCATAAAAATCAATATACCAATAAACCTATCTTTTTCATATTTAAAATAGTTTTCAGTAATTTTGTACATTAAAATTACACTAAAAAAATAAAAAAGTATAAAAGGTAATCTTAGTGCAATATCATTTTGACCAAAAAAATAGATTGATGTATTTGTAATAATTGTTAGAATTGAATTATTTACAAATACATTTAAAGCTTCTTTATATGAAATACTAAGAGATAAATCTGCTTTTAATATTAAAACACCTACTAATATAAATAAAAGAGTGTAAAAATAGTAGCTATATTTACCAGTAGCTGTCATAATATTTATAATTTTAAGAAATTGTCAATTATTTTATATCCATGTTCACTCATAATTGATTCAGGGTGAAATTGGACACCATAAATTTGTTTATCTTTTATTTCTAAAGACATAATTTCATTATCATCTTCACTATGAGAAGTCACAATTATATCTTCTGGAAGATTCTCTTTTGAAACAATTAAAGAGTGATATCTAGTTTGTGTAAACTCTTTTGGAAGTCCATCAAAAATTTTTGTATCTTTATCTACTTTTATTAATGAAGTTTTTCCATGCATCATATTTTTTGCTCGCACAACATTCGCTCCAAAAACTTGTCCTATTGCTTGATGACCTAAACAAATTCCAAAAATTGGTTTTTTACCAGCAAAATATTTTATAACATCCAAACAAACACCTGCATCATTTGGTGTTGCTGGACCTGGAGAGATTATAATTTTTTCAGGATTTAAAGCTTCTATTTCTTCAATGCTTAATTCATCATTTCTAATAATTTTTAAATCTGCACCTAATTCTAAACAATATTGAACTATATTGTAAGTAAATGAATCATAATTATCAATCATTAAAATCATATTTTATCTATTCCTAATTTTCTAATTTAGCTTATTATAACTATAATATGATTTGTTTATCTTAAAATCAAATTTTTTCTATTTTATGATAATCATTCTTAGTATTAAGAAAACTTGAAGTTTTAAAAGATTATCATTTCAATAATAATTATTAATATACAAAAGAGGATTTAATATGATTAAAAAGATAGCACTTAGTGTAGTGGTTTTAGCAAGTTCTTTGTTTGCTGCAAATGAGGTAAATGTTTATTCACAAAGACATTATGACTCTGATAAAATCTTATTTAAAGAGTTTGAAGAAAAAACAGGTATCAAAGTAAATGTTGTTACAGCAAAAGCTGAAGAGCTTGTTTCAAAATTAGCAATTGAAGGGGCTAATACACCTGCTGATGTATTAATAACTGCTGATATTGGAAATCTATATGATGCAAAGGTTAGAAAATTATTACAACCTATAAAATCAAAAACTTTAGAAGAAAATATTCCATCTAATTTAAGAGACCCAGATAATAATTGGTTTGCATTAACAAAAAGAGCAAGAGTTTTTGTTTATAATCCAAAAACTGTTAATCCAGCTGATTTAAGTGATTATTTAAGTCTTGCAGATCCTAAATTTAAAAACAAAGTTATAACTAGATCTTCAACAAGTGCATATAATAAATCTTTATTAGCATCAATTGTTGCAAACAATGGGGAAGAAAAAGCTTTAGCTTTTGCAAAAGGTTTAGTTTCTAATTTACCATATAGCCCAAAAGGTGGAGATAGAGACCAAATTAGAGCAGTTGCTGCTGGTGATGCTGATATTGCTATTGTAAATACTTATTATCTTGGAGTTATGTTGAATAGTGAAGATAAAAAAGATTCAGAAATTGCAAAAAGTTTAAAAATCTTTTTCCCAGCACAAAATACAACTGGAACTCATATGAATATTTCTGGTGGTGGAGTTACTAATTTTGCATCAAATAAAGAGAATGCTATTAAATTATTAGAATTCTTAAGTTCAGTAAAAGCTCAAGAAATTTTTGCAGAAGCAAATCAAGAGTTTCCAGCAAATCCAAATGCAAAATCTTCAGAAACAGTTAGTTCATGGGGAAAATTTAAAGAAGATACTATATCATTAAACGAAGTTGGAAAATATACTAGAAAAGCTGTAGAAATAGCGACAGAGGCAGATTGGAAATAAAAAGACTTAAATATTACATAGCACCAATTATTGGGCTATGTATATCATTACCTATATTAGCATTATTAGTTTATTTCGTACTAGAAGGAAGTTTTAACTTTGATTTCTTATTTAGTAAAGTTTTAACTCAATACATTAATAATACTACTATTTTAGTTTTAGGAACTTTTTTTCTTGTTGTTTTATTAGGAACAACAAGCTCTTATTTAAGTGCTAGATTTGAATATTTTGGAGATAAACTTTTTTCTATTTTATTCGTCCTTCCACTTGCATTTCCAGCATATATTTTAGGTTACACTTATGTAGGTTTTTTTGAATATAGGGGAATATTATCAGAAATTGTTGGAAGTACTCAAGCAAGAGTTGATATTTTGAATATGCCAGGAGTAATATTTATTTTTGGTATTGCAATGTTTCCTTATGTTTATATATTAGCAAGAGTATCTTTCTCTTCAATTTCATCAACTGTTAGTGAACTTATATCTTTACATAAAATCAATCCAATAAAAGCCTTTTTTACAGTCTATTTACCTTTAGCATATCCTGCTATTTTTGCAGGAAGTATACTTGCAATTATGGAAACACTGAGTGATTATGGAACTGTTTTATATTTTGGTATTGATACATTTAGTGTTGGAATATTTAAAAGTTGGTTTGGATATGGAGATTTTATGCAATCAATTAATGTTGCAATAATCTTATTAGTTTTTGTTTTTGGTATTTTATGGACAGAAAGTTTAATTAGAAAAAAATATAGATTTATTAGTTCAACTTTTAGTGGAAAAAAATCTGAAAAAATCAAATTAAAAGGTAAATACAATTTTATTGCATTTTTTATCTCTTTTTTTATTTCAACAATTTCATTATTTATTCCAACTTTAGTTTTAATCTATTGGTTTATTCTTGATATTGAAAATTTAGATTTTAGTCTATTTAGTTATTTATACAATACTTTAACTCTAAATATAATTTCTTCAATAATAATTATATTTTTATCATTTTTTGTAATTTATATGCTTAGATTTTATCCTTCAAAAATTGGAAATTTTACACATAAACTATCAATTTTAGGCTACTCAATTCCAGGAGCTGTTGTTGGTGTTGGATTATTAGTTATTAGTAGTTCAATAGACAATACACTTGGTTACGTACTTCTTGGCGGAACATTTTTTATGCTTATATTTGCATATGCAACAAGATATTTTGCTTCAAGTATTGGTTCTATAGAAAATGGTTTTAGTAAAATTGATACAACTATTGATGATGCTAGTAAAATTTTTGGGAAAAGTGAATTTTATAATATAATCAACGTTTATTTGCCATTAATGAAACCTTATATTATAAGTGGATTTTTAATACTTTATATTGATATAGCAAAAGAGTTACCAGCTACACTTATTTTAAGACCTTTTAATTTTGATACTTTGGCTATTAGAATATATGAACTTGCAAGTAATGAAATGCTTTATAAAGTTGGTTTTCCATCTCTTGTACTTGTACTAACAACAGCTATTGCTGTATTACTTTTAAACTCTAAATTTGTGAGAAGAAAAATATGAATGAAATAGTTCAAACAAAAAATTTACATAAAATTTTCTGTAAAGGAAATATTTGTGTTGCAAATAAAATTGATTTATCAATTAATGAAGGTGAAATTTTTACCATCTTAGGAAAAAGCGGAAGTGGTAAAACAACTTTTTTAAGAATGATTGCTGGACTTGAAACTCCTGATGATGGAGAAATATTTATTGATAATAAATTAGTTTTTTCAAAAAATACAAATCTTGAACCAAAACAAAGAGAAGTTGCAGTTGTATTTCAAAACTATGCACTTTTACCACACCTTACAATTGCTTCAAATATTACCTTTGGAAGTGATGCTTCAAAAGAGATTTTAGAAGAAGTTTTAGAAAAAACAAAACTAAAAGGACAAGAAAATAAATTTCCTCATGAATTAAGTGGTGGACAACAGCAACGTGTTGCACTTGCTCGTGCAATTATAAATAAACCTAAAATTCTACTTTTAGATGAACCTTTAAGTAATGTTGATACAGAATTAAGAACTCATTTAAGAATTGAATTAAAAGAGATGATTAAAGCTTTTAATATTACAGCACTATTTATAACACATGATAAAGAAGATGCTTTTTATCTTTCAGATAGAATTGCAATTATGCATGAAGGAAATATTTTACAAATTGGAACTGCAAAAGAGATTTATCATCATCCAAATGATTTATATTGTGCAAACTTTTTAGGAAAAATGACTGAGATTTCAAAAAATTCATATATAAGACCTGAACATATTGAAATTTGTGAAAATGGTGAATTTGAAGCTACAATAAAAGATATTATTTTTTATGGAAGTTTTTATGAAATAAAAATCTCTTCAAAAGAAAAAGAGTTATTTGTACACAGTTTTGATGACCATCTTCAAATTGGTCAAAAAATAAAATATAAATTAAATGGTGATATTTTAAAATTTTAATTGACATAAAATAATAAATTTATTTTTTATATTGTAGAATCCATTCTATGATTATTAAAAAATTACTTATTATTTTATTATTGTTAATTTCAAGTCTATTTTCTACTGAAAATAAGAAAATCACTCTATATCTTGATTGGTTAAATCAATTCCAATTTGCAGGTTATTATATTGCAAAAGAGAAAGGTTTTTATAGTAATTATGGCTTAGATGTAGATATTATTGAGTTTAATCAAAACAGTAATATTACAAATGAAGTAATAAAAAAACCTAATAGTTATGGTATTGGAAAAGCCTCTTTAATTATTGATAAATATGATGGAAATGATATTATTTTATTATCAAGTGTATTTCAAAACTCTCCTTTAGTTCTAATAAGCCTAGAAAAATCAAATATAAAAACTCCTAAAGATTTAAAAAATCGCAAGATTATGATTACAAATGATGCAAAAGAAGCTGCTGCTTTAAAAACTTTGATTACTTCACAAGGAGTAAGTCAAGATGATTTAATAATTCAAGAGCACACTTTTAAAATCGAAGATTTAATATCAGGGAAAACCGAAGTTATGGCATCTTATTTATCTAACGAGCCATACATATTAGAGAGCAAAAAAATACCATACAATATAATAAATCCAAATGATTATAATTTTAATTTTTACGAAGGTATTTTATTTACCTCTTTAAATGAGCTATTAACAAATCCAACTAGAGTACAAAATTTTAATGAAGCTTCTTTAAAAGGTTGGAGTTATGCTTTTAAAAATATTGAAGAGACTGCAAAATTAATTTATGAAAAATATAACACTCAAAATAAAACTCTTGAAGCTTTAATTTACGAAGGAAATGTTTTAAAAAAATTATCTAAATTTGATAATGGAAATTTAGGAGAAATAAATCCAGAAAAAATTGATGAAATAAAAAGATTTTATAATTTTTTAGGATTGAATAAAAACAATAATATATTTGATACAAATTCAATTATTTTAAACAAAACAGAAGTTATTTTTAATAAAGAGAAATTAAATTATTTAGAAAATAATCATTTTACTCTTTTAGTTGAAGATAATAAAATTCCTTTCTCTTTTAAACTAACAAATCAATTTAAAGGCATAGAAATTGATTTTTGGAATCTAATTTCAGAAAAATTAAACAAACCATTTAATATTGAAGAAACAATAGATAATAAAATGTTTAATATATTTTCAAATACAGTAAAGGCTAAATTTATATATAGTTATGAAGGAAATGATAAAAATAACAATTATATTTTAAGTAAACCAATTTCTCAAATTAATCTTGCTATTGCTACAAAAAATGATAAAAATTTTATAAATGATTTATCAATATTATCAAATAAAAAGATTGCTGTTTTAGATAAACTAAATATAAAAAATCTATTAGAAAAAGATTTCCCAAATATTCACTTTATAGAAGTAAATTCTGTAGAAAATGGCTTTTATAAATTAAAAAATAATGAGGCTTATGGCTTTATTGATAATATTTACTCATTAACTCATTATATAAATAAAAATCATTTATCTAATATAAAAATCAATTCAACTATTGATTATTCTTTAAATATGTATTTACAAAGTGAAAAGAAAGATTATAAATTTGTAGATTTAATAAATAGTGCTATAAATAGAATTACAAAAGATGAAGAAAAAATAATATTAAATAACTATCAACAAATTTTGTACCATGATAGAATCAATTATATTCAATTTTTAAAATACATTTTACCTCTAATTTTGTTATTACTTATCTTTGTAATTTTTAATATAAAATTAAAAAAAGAGATTCATAGAAGAAAAGAAGTTGAAGCCGAATTATTAAAACTTGCCAATAAAGATAGTTTAACAAATATTTTCAATAGAAGAAAAATTGAAGAGATTTGTGAAAAAGAGTTAATAAGAAGCAAAAGATATGGTACTCATTTTTCTATCATATTTTTTGACCTAAATGATTTCAAAATTATAAATGATAAACTTGGACATCATATTGGAGATGAAGTATTAACAAAAGTTACCCAAACTATAAATAACAATATAAGAGAAAGCGATAGTTTTGGAAGATGGGGAGGAGATGAATTTTTAATTGTACTTCCTCAAACAAATGAAAATCAAGCAAAAGCTATGATTTTAACATTAGAAAAAAATATAAATGATTTGACTTTTGATGTAAACAGTGAATTAAAAATAAGTTGTAGTTTTGGTATAAGTGAATATGAAAAAGGTGATACCCTTGATTCTTTACTTAAAAAAGCAGATAAATCAATGTACACAACTAAAGCATTATATAAACAAGAGCTAAGTAAAAAAACTTAGCTTATGTTTTATTATTCAGAATCTTCTACAGCTCCAACTGGCTCAATTACAGCTAAATAATCTTTAAATCTTTTTTGACCTAAATTATCAGCTTTATAATCATTAATTAGTTTTTCAATATAATCAACTACCCCTGTAGCTGGAACTTTTACTCCAATTTTTCTTGAAAGTCTACTTTTACTTGTCCCTTCTAAATTTCCACCAAGTAAAACTTCATAACCTTCAACTCTTTCACCTTCATGTCTTATCATTCCACCAACAAATCCAATATCAGAAATTTGTGGTTGAGAACATCCATTTCCACATCCTGAAAATGAAATAGTCACATCTTCTGTAAATTCTGGGAATCTATTTTCAATTTCAACAACAACTTTTTTTGCAAACTCTTTTGTTTCTGTAATTCCAAATTTACAGAATTCTTTTCCTGTACAAGATTGTAATCTCGCTCTAAAAGGAGTTGGTTGATATGGATATCCTAAAGCAACAAACTCATCTGCTAAAGCTTGAACTACCTCATCTTTTACACCATAAACAACAAAATTTTGAGTTGCAGTTAAAGCTAAACCTTCTGCATTATATTTTTCACAAATTTCTGCCATTTTTGCAAAGTCAGTTCCAGGAACTCTTCCTGAATTTGTTGCAAATCCAACATAAGAGTATCCCTTTTGTTTTGATTTATTAATTCCAAAATGATTTCTATTTTCAAATGAAGCAATTTTTGGTTCAACTAAACCTTCTTGTAATTTATAACCAATTACCTTTTCAATTTCATCAACGAATTTTTCAATTCCCCAATCATTTAATAAGTGTCTAACCCTTGCTTTATTTCTATTATCTCTATTTCCATTATCTCTAAAAATTTCAGCACAAGCAACTGCCACATCTAAAACTTGCTCAGGTTTTACATATCTTGAAGCTCTTGTAGCTATTTGTTTTGATTTTGATAAACCACCACCAATTGTTAAATCAAATAATACTTCGCTATTATCAGCTTTAAACGCTGTAAAAGCAACATCTTGGATTTCATGAGCTGCACAATGGCATTTACATCCACTAATACCTATTTTATATTTTCTTGGGAAATTACAAAATCTATCATCATTTTTATCAAAATAAGTATCTACTTGTTTTACAAGTTCTCTCACATCATAAATTTCACCCTCATCAACTCCACTAACTGGACAAGTCATAATTGGTCTTGGTCCATCTCCTGAAGCCATTCTTGAAGTTAAACCTACACTTTGTAATAAATCAAAAATTGCTGGCATATCTTTAATTTGGATATAGTGAAATTGAACATTCTGTCTTGTTGTAAAATCAACTAATCCTTGAGCATATTCAAGACCAATTTTTGCCATAACTTTTAGTTGAGCTAAATTCATTTTAGTATCAACTAATTTTATTCTTTTCATAAAGTATTTTTTATCTTCTCTTCCATCACTATTTACATGAGGATACATTCCATACCATTTTAATAAACCAATATATTCATCTTTTAAAGAAATGCCTTCATTTGCTTCTTTATAAATGTCTTCTATAACTCTTAAAGGATTTCTTGAAGCTTTTAATTGCTCTAATGCAGATAACTCTTTTGCCATAATTTTCTCCTAAAATTTTAAAACTATATAATATCTCAAAATCATTTTATTTTAGAAATTATATCCTAGATTTATAAAAAATAAATTAAATTAATCTTGATTAAATAACTATACTTTATTTTATCTCTATTTTTTCACTCTTTTATAAATATTTAATAATAAAAATTATCAAATTTTCACCGATTTTTTAAATAATTCTTGCTGATAAGATTTCTTAAATAAATTTATTTTTATGCTTAAATGGCCGTAAAATCGATATCTTTTGGAATAATTTTTTCTTTAAGTTTTATTTCAGAAAATTTCTTTTTTTTATGGTTTATAATTGCAATATAGAATAAGAAGATAATCTTAGATGGTTCATAAATCTTCCTATAAATCTTATTCTATCTAAATTTTTCAGGAGAATAAATTGGGTGCTTCATTTACAAATGAGCCAAAAAATTTTATTCCTTTTCTTGACTTATTAAAACAATTAATAAGGGTTCCATCAGTAACTGGTGCTGAACACTCTTTTTTATTATATTTAAAAAGAGAGTTAGAAGAAATTGGTATAGAAACACAATATTATGATGGTCTATTAGTTGCACAAGGTAAAAATCCTACCAAAGGAATGTTAAGTGCACATATTGATAGACATGGTGTAATTTGTACCGGACCAAATGAGTTTCAATTTGCAGCATTTCTTGCTAAAAATCGTTCAGATTTAAGAGGAAACTCCCTATCAGAACAAACTTATCAATTAATTGCAAAAAGATATATAAATCAACAAGTACAAGCTTATGAGCCATGGAGTGGAAGTTATTTAGGAATTGGTAGAATAAATGATGCCTACATGTGTGAAGAAGTAAATAATCTTATTTTTAAAATAGAAGGATTATCACATTTACAACCTGGAACTCCAATTGCATTTAGTGATAAGTTAAAAAGAGATGATGATTTAATATCAGCACAACTTGACAATGTAATTAGTGCAGCAATTATAATCTATTTATATCAAAATGGTTTTCAAGGAACAGCTTTTTTTACTGCTCAAGAAGAAGCTGGTAAATCTTGGAGATATGTATATGAATGGTTTAGAAAAAATAATGTAACAACTAATGAGTTATTGGTTTTGGATACGAGTCCTTATGATACAAGAATGGAAGCAGATGTTCAACAAGTAGTTTTAAGAAATAGAGATGCAAATGCAAAGTTTAAATCTCCTGTTTTAAAACAGCTTAAAAACTTTTGTCACAAAAATGGTATAAATTTTTCTTGCAAAGATAGTTTTATTCAAGAAAAAAATAAAATTAGAAAAGAAAAAGGTTTACCACTATTGACTTTAGGAAGTACAGAACTTGGAAGAATAGTAATGGAATCTAAAGGAACAATTCAAGGTACAACTTTACAAATACCAACAACAGGTTATCATACAGTTGAAGAAACAGCATCAATTAAATCGGTAAAAACGATTTTACATATATTAAGCAGTTTATATATTGATAAAAATGCTTAATTAAAATACTAAAAATATATTAATTTAGAGGAATTTGAAATTATGGATTTAGCTATTATTTACGAATTAAGAGCAAACGATGTAAGCGAAGAGCATATTGAATTAATCATGAATAGAGTAAAAAATAGATTGACTGAAGAGAATATAGATAAAGAATTAGTAAAGTTAGGTTATCCTAAAATATTCACAGTAGATTATGATGAATATGATAACTATGATTTTGATGACGACTATAGTCCAAGTCACAAGGGAAATTATGAAGAAATTGACTAATAAAGAGTTAGTAAAACTATACTATGATGAATTATGGAATAAACAAAATAAAGATTATATAGATATTTTATTTGATGATAATATTACTTTCCATGGTTCTTTGGATATAGATGTAAAAGGGAAAGAACAGTTCAAAACCTATATGGATACAATTTTAACTGGTATTCCAAATTTATTCCATAGTATTGTAACTATGGTTTGCGAAGGCGATACAATAGCAGTTAAAGCATTGTATAATGGTAGACATACTGGTAAATTATTTGAATTTGAACCAAGTAACAACAAAATTGCCTATAGTGGTGCATCTTTTTTTAAATTTAGAGATGGAAAAATTGTAGATGTTTGGGTTCTTGGCGATTTAAAAAATCTTATTAAACAACTTTCATAAACGAATGTTTATGAAAGGAACTATTTGACACAAATTAGTAACAATATTTACTGTGCTGATTTTTTAATTTCATTTGACATCGAAACTAAATTATTACCTAATCCTTATTATGACTATCCATATTTAATAATAGAAAATTTTTTAGACTCAAATGAGTGCAATGAAATTAATAAAAAAGTAAAAGAAGATGATGATTATCAAAAAGCACAAATAAAAATAAAAGATGTTCTTATAACTTCAAAAACAAATGAAGAAATCAGAAAAACAAATATCTACTCTTTAAATGAAAAATATTTAGAAATCTATTCTAATAGATTTTTATCTTATCAAGCAAAAATTGAAGATTATTTCAAATTAGCCTTAACAACATCGACAAATGTCCAAGTACTTGAATACTTAAAAGAATCTTTTTATTCCATACATAGTGATGATTCTAGTATGATTTATAAAGATAATGAATTAATAGGTTTTTTACCAATAGCCAAACAAAGAAAAATATCTACCG
The DNA here is from genome assembly GCF_003544915.1 of Arcobacter ellisii. NCBI lineage: Bacteria > Pseudomonadati > Campylobacterota > Epsilonproteobacteria > Campylobacterales > Arcobacteraceae > Arcobacter > Arcobacter ellisii. The sequence continues at coordinate 2,452,119 of NZ_CP032097.1, forward strand.
TATTATTTACAACATCAAATAATGACATTGCAAGTGAGGAAACATTTGAAGGTGGAGAACTTTTGTTTAATTTTTTATGTGATATCAATGGTAATGAAATAAAGATAAAACCAAAAGCTGGAAGTATGTTAATATTTTTAAGTAATCCATATTTTACCCATGAAGTATTAAAAGTAATTTCAGGAAGAAGAATAAGTTTAGTTCAATGGCATAATGCAATAATCAATTGAAAAAAGAATAAGGAAGTAATACTTGAACAAAAATTTAATAGAATTAATAAAAGAAAAAACAAATCTATCAAATAATGTAATTTCAAATATCATAAAACTTTTAGACGAAGGTTGTACTATCCCATTTATCGCAAGATATAGAAAAGATTTTACAGATGGTGCAACAGATGAACAACTTCGTATCTTTGAAGAAGTTTATGAATACTCTAAAAAACTTCTTGTACGAAAAGAAGAGATTATAAATCTTTTAAAAGAGAAAAATTTTTTAGATGAGAAAGTTTTAAAAAATCTTGAAAGTGCAACAACACTTCAAGCTTGTGAAGATATTTATGCTCCATTTAAAGAGAAAAAATCTTCAAGAACAACAGCTGCTATTGAAAATGGCTTAGAACCTTTGGCAAATATAATTCAAAGTATGAAATACTCACTTGAAGAGATAAATCAAAAAGCAAAACAATTTTTAAATGAAAATGTTTCAAATATTGATGAAGCAATAAATGGTGCAAAAGATATCATCGCACAAAGATATGCAGATGATTTTAAATCAAAAGAGGTGATTAGAAATCTAATAGCAAACTGGGGAACACTTGAAGTAAAAGGGACAAAAGAGCTTGATAAAAATGGTCTTTATGCTTCATTTGTAGATAGTAATGAAAAAATAAAATATATAAAATCTCATAGAGTCTTAGGAATTTTAAGAGGTGTAAATGAAAAACAACTCTCTATTAAAGTTGAAATTGATGAAAATCATATTTTAGAAAATATTAAAAAATATAAAATTCCAGCAAATGCAGCCTCTTCAAAAGAGTTAGTTTTTGACGCTTACAAAGATGGTTTAAAAAGACTATTACTTCCAAGTTTAAAAAGAGAAACAATAACAACTCTAAAAGAAAAAGCAAGTAGTGAAGCCATAGAACTTTTTGGAAAAAATCTAAAAGAACTGCTTCTTACTGCTCCACTAGTTAATCAAGTGATTTTAGGAATGGACCCAGGATATAAAACTGGTTGTAAATTGGCAGTTATTAATGAAAATGGACTCTATTTGGATAGTGCCGTTATATATCCAACAAAACCAAAAGAAGATATAACAAATTCATCAAAAACTATTTTAGATTTAATCAAAAAATATAAAATCACAACTATTGCAATAGGAAATGGAACAGCTTCAAGAGAAACTGCAAATTTTATAAATGAACTAATCAAACAAAATGATTTAAAAATAAACTACGCAATTGTAAGTGAAATAGGAGCTAGTGTTTATTCTGCTTCAAAAATAGCAAATGAAGAGTATCCAAATCTTGATGTTACAATAAGAGGTGCAATTTCTATAGCTTCAAGACTTCGTGACCCAATGGCAGCTTTAGTAAAAATTGATCCAAAATCTTTAGGAATTGGTCAATATCAACATGATGTAAACCAAAAAGAGTTAGCTTTAAAACTTGAAAATATAACAATTGACTTAGTAAATAAAGTTGGAGTTGATTTGAACTCTGCTTCATATAAACTTTTGTCTTTTATATCTGGAATTACTGAAAAATTAGCAAAAAATATAGTTGAACATAGAAATAAAATCAAAAAATTTAATACTAAAAGTGAACTGCTTAAAGTAAAAGGTATTGGAGAAAAAGCATATGAACAATGTGTTGGATTTTTAAGAATCAAAGATGGAAAATCAATCTTAGATAACACTGCAATTCACCCAGAAGATTATGAATTAACAGCCAAAATTCAAAAAAACTATAAAGTAGAAGAGATAAAAGATTTTGAAAAAACAGCACTTGAATTAAATACAAGTTTACTAAAACTAAAAGATATCGTAACTGAACTTTTAAAACCAGGGTATGACGTAAGAACAGAGTTTAATCAAATAAAATTTGCAAATGATATTTTGGATATAAATGATTTAAAAGAAGGTTATATTTTAAGTGGAATAGTAAGAAATATCACAGATTTTGGTGCTTTTGTGGATATTGGACTAAAAAATGATGCCCTACTTCATATCTCACAAATTAGTGAAAAAAGAATCTCTCATCCAAGTGATGTTTTAAGTATAAATCAAAATCTTGAAAACCTAAAAGTAATAAATGTAGATTTAGAGAAACAAAGAGTTGGGTTGAGTTTAAAATAAATTGATTATTATCAAGGTATAGACTTTTTTTATTGATTATAATTCTCAATAAAAAAAGGATATTTGATTATGGAATATATATTAGTTCAAATTATTCACTTATTGTGTGCAATAATTTTTATAGGTTTTATTTTTGCAGATATATTTATATTTCCTGCTGTTAAAAAGAAATATGGTGAAGAAACTTATGACAAGATGATGAATGCAATTATTAGTCGAGGAATAAAAATATACCCTTTAATAGTGATAATATTAATCACAAGTGGTGGATATATGTTCACAAAATATATAAATAGTGAAGTTGGTTTTTTCAACACTCCTTCTCAAATACTATTATTAATAAAAGTATTTTTAGTTTTATTGATTGTATTGGGAGTTATATATACTATATTTTGTAAATTAACAAAAATTGAACCTATCTCTTTTATGAAACATTTTCATACTTATGCTTTAATTCTTTCAATTATTATTGTAATTCTTGCAAAATTAATGTTTGTAATTTAGAAACTAAAAAGACTCAATAATCAAAGCAGATGTTCAGGTTCATGGAATAGATATCCTTGTGAGAAATCTATTCCTAATGATTCAACTACATCTTGAACTTCTTGACAATGTACATACTCAGCAACAGTTTGAATACCAAGAACTTTTGCAAAATTTACTATTGTTGAAACTGTTAATCTAACATTGTCATCTATATGAATATTTTTAATCAACGAACCATCAATTTTTATAAAATCTACATTTAGTTTTATTATATATTCAAAATTTGAATATCCCGTTCCAAAATCATCAATCGCAACTTTACAACCAAGGGCTTTTGCTTTTTTTATAAAATCTCCAACTTCTTCAAATTTTTCAATTCCTTCTGATTCAACTATTTCTAAAATAACTCTATTTGCAAGATTTGTTTCTATTAATTTTGTAAATAAAAAATCTACTGTTTTTTCATTTTTTATATCTTCTATCATCAAATTTATAGAAAAAATCATCTCTTTATCTTCAAAATATTCACAAGCTTTTTCTATAATTTTTTTTGTCATCAAAGGATAAAGTCTTGCTCTTTTTGCATGTTCTAAAAATACAAATGGCGAAAGAACTCTTTTATCAGATAATTTCATTCTCATTAATATTTCATATTTTACATCACTTGATTTATTATCAATAATTTTTTGAGCATACATCAAAATATTGTCATCTTTTAAAGCTTGTTTTATATCTTTTGTTAACTCTATATTTCCTTTTAATTCTTTATATATAGGCATCTCTTCATCAAAAATTCCTATATCAATATTAATCTTTTTTGCCCAATAAAGTGCAATTTCTGCATGAGTTAATAATTTTTCATCACAATCAGCCATTCCAATTGTAAAAGAGATATCAAAACTATTATCATCAATAACAAAACCTTCTCTATCACATAAAATATTAAGATTTGAACAAGTTTTGTATAACTCTTCAATTTTAAAATTTCCAAATGCCATAAAAGCAAATATATCACCTGAAATTCTATAAATATTTAGATTTATACTTTTAAATATTAGTAATTTTTTAGCAAACTCTTTTAATATTCTATCCCCAACTTCCATACCATAAGAACTATTTATATCTTTAAATCTATCGATATTTATAATTGCAAGTTTTGGATTAATGCAAGTTTTTAAATCTTTTAAAAGTTTTTGTCTATTTGGTAAAGAGGTTAATTCATCAGTAAATTGTTCATAAATTAGTTCATCTTTTTCAAATAAAGATGTAACATCATTTCTAATTGCTATATATTCAAGAATTTCATTATTTTTATCAAGAATAGGAATAATTGTTGAATCAACATAATATCCTTGTCCATTTTTTTTTCTATTTTTTATTATTCCTTTAAATATTTTTTTATTTCTTATTGTTTCCCATAATTGTTTGAAAAACTCTTTTTGAATATCAGGATGTCTAATAATATTATGATTTTGTCCAATTAATTCTTCTCTTTCATAACCTGATACCTCACAAAATTTATCATTTACATAAGTAATAATTCCATATAAATCTGTTTTAGAAACAACAGAACTTGCATCTAATGCTCTTTTATACTCTTCTAACAAAAGTATTGATTCAAATAAATTTTCATTATTTTCGTTATTTATTAATAATCTCTCATTTATTTGTTTCAGACTATTTTCTTTTTGTTCAATAACTAAATTCTTTTTTTCATCAAAACTTTTTAACTTATTTATAATAATTTCTTTACCATCAATAATTATCTTTTTTAAATTAACCTCTAAAAGAAAAATCTTATTGTTAAATGTTTTGGCTAACCATTCAAAAGTATGTTCACCATTTTTATAACAAAGCTCAATCATTTTATTTGCTTTTACAAGGGATAATTCACCATCAGGTTGATATTTTGGAGATAATCGTGAAGGATGTAATAAAAGAAGTTCATCTTTAGAATTTATATCAAATAGACTAAGAGCTGAGGAATTACCATCAATAAATGTTTGTCCCTCCATTAGAAAAATAGGTTCAGAAATAGTGTCAAAAACAGCTTCAAAATAAGAATTATTTTTTTCCATTAGAATCCTACATATAATTTTTTAATTATATTATTTAATTATTTATTCTAACATTATACAAAAAAACTAGAGATATTCCCTAGTTTTTAAAAGCGATTGTATCTACTTCAACTAAAACATTTTTTGGTAAAGTTTTAACAGCAACAGTACTTCTTGCAGGTGCAGTTTCACCTTTGAAATATTGTCCATAGATTTCATTAAAAGCTACGAAGTTATCCATATCTGATAAATAACAAGTCGTTTTTAAAACATTTTCAAAAGAACTTCCTGCTTCTTCTAAAACAGCTTTTAGATTTTCCATAACTTGTTTAGTTTGTTCTTGAACTCCACCTTCTACTATTTCCATAGTTTGTGGATTTAAAGCAATTTGACCAGATGTAAAAATTAGTTTATCAAATGCTGTTGCTTGATTGTATGGGCCTATTGCACTTGGTGCATTTGGTGTTGAAATTATAGTTTTCATTTTATATCCTTAATTGTAAGCTTTATTAAATTTTTGTATTATACAAGGTTCTTACTTTCGCTTGGGAAAAATAGTTCAAAATCTTTTTTGATATGACATAAAACTTCATGATTTGCTCTGATAAATCCTTTATATTCAAGAGCTGCAAAAACGACAGCTTTTGAGTAAGCAAGTACAGTTTCATCTTCCAAATATCTTTTTACATCTATCCATTTTGCATCAAGAATTTCATTTGTATCTTGGATATTTATTTCATAAGTTTTTGGATTAGCAGTGCAGATAATATATAAATTTGATTTGTGAAATTGGTGGGGAAAAAAATGTCCCAAAGAGATAATTGATTCAAACTCTACAATAACTCCTGTCTCTTCAAAAACTTCCCTTGCAACTGCTGTTGAAATCATCTCAGCATTATCAATATGACCACCTGGAAGTTTGTAACCCAAATTTAAAATCTTTTCTTTTATTACTAAAATTTCATTATTATCATTTATTACAACTGCTCCAACTCCTAAAGTGTGATTGGCACAAGTTGGGATTACGGCATTTTCTTTTAATCTTTTAACAATCAATAAATAATCTTCATCACATGAGTGAAATACAAAACCTCTATTTACAGCTATTGGTATAAAATCAGATTTTTTTATATCTATATAAATCCAAATTAAATTTCTTTTATTTTCAACTTCACTAACTAAAAAATCAAGATTTAATTCAAACTCTTCTTTTGTTTTTGGTAAATCTTTTTTATCTATTGTTATTCCATTATAAGGGTCAAGTACAGTATTAAAGCACCCTATTTTTTCTAAACTTGTATTCATTTATTTCCTTTAAAACAAAAACAATTATAAACAATTAAACATAACGAATTGGTAAATAATAATCCAAGATAAACTCTTCTTCACTGTTTAAAAAATGGTTTTTTTGATAAATTGTATATGAAGGACTTGGTGTTGTTTCATAACCACTTTCTATTAACCAAGTGTGATAAACCCATTGAATAAGTTTTATAACATCTCCATATTTTCCACTTAAAGAGAATTTTGCATAAATTCCTTTTGGAACTATCAAAGTTGGAAGTGATAAATCTTTTAATTGTTCTTCTTCATTTTCTAAAACAACAATGGCAATATATTGGCACTCTTCAAGTGGAGTAATAATTGGATTATCATGATGTAATGCCATTTGTTTGTACTCTTTTATATCATTTGTATAAATCCAAGTTTGAAGTTTTTGCCAAGTTTTTTTAATAGTTCTGTCATAACCTTTGTGTCTTATATAATAACCTTTTATTTCGGGCATTTTTACTATACTTGGTTCAATTTTTGAAAAATTTATTCTTTCATTGTTTGTAGAGATTTTTTCAACTATTTTATTTGAATACTCTTTATAACCTCCATTTTTCCAATCTTTTGGAGTCATCAAAAATCTTTCTTTAAATGCTCGTAAAAAAGAGGTTTGGGAACTATATCCTGTCATTTTTGAAATATCTGTAATAGTTGAATATTTATTTGTTATTAATAAATTTGCAGCTTTTTCAAGTCTAATTGCTTTTATACTCTCATAAATATTTTTTCCAAACTCTTCTTTAAAAATTCTATGAAGATGAAATTTACTAATATTTAATTCCAAACTTAACTCATCTATATTTATATTTGTATCAATATATTTATAAATATAGTTCATCACATCATTTGCAATTTTTGCTCGTTTTTCATAAGTTGATTTTTTCATAATTTTATTATAACAATAAATGTATATAAAAATAGCAAAAATAGATAATATTTAAAGCATTTTATGTAAAGAATAAAAAAATATTTTGATGTAAACTTTCACAAATTTAAAAAAAGGATAAAAATGAAAAGATCATTTATTCGAGAAATCCTTGAAGCAATCGACGAAGAGACTATCTCTTTTGCAGGAGGACTTCCAAGTGAAAATCTATTTCCATGTGAAGATATAAAAACTGCAACTTTAAAAGCTATGGAAAATCCCAAAATATACCAATATGGAATTAGTAATGGTATAAATGAATTAAGAGCACAAATAGCGCAGCGTTATACAAATGAAGGATTTCCTACAACAAAAGATAATATTTTAATAACAACAGGAAGCCAACAAGCTATGTATATTTTGGCAAAATATTTTGAAGGTAAAAACATAACTATAGAAGAACCTTCATATTTAGGAGCTATGAATATATTTAGATTAAATCACTTAAATATGCAAGGAGTAAAACTTGAAAATGATGGAGTTAATATAGAAGCTTTTGAAAAAAGTTTCAAAGATACAAAATTAACTTATATAATTCCAGATTTTCAAAATCCAAGTGCAACAACTTATAGTGATGAAAAAAGAGAAGGAATAGCAAAAATCATAAAAAAATATGATGGAATTTTAATAGAAGACTCACCTTATGGTGAACTATTTTTTGATAAAAAAAATGTTTCTATTAGTTCTAAACTTCCAAAAAACTCTTTTCATTTGGGAAGTTTTTCAAAAACATTAGTTCCAAGTCTTAGAATTGGTTGGATTAGAGCTGATGAAGAGTTATTAAAATCATTGATGATAATTAAAGAGAGTATTGATTTACACTCTTGTGGAATTTCTCAATATATTTTGACTGAATATTTAAAAGATGAACAAAAATATGAAAAACATCTTCAAGAAATAAGAGATGATTATTCTAAAAAAGCTAACTTTTTTTCAGAGCAATTAAATCTTATTATGCCTGAGTTTAAACATGAAAAACCAAAAGGGGGAATGTTTTTATATGGAGCTTTTGAAGATGAAATTGATACTTTTGCACTTGTTCAAGAGTGTTTAAAAAAGAAAGTTGTTTATGTTCCTGGAAATCAATTTTATATAGATAAAGTTCCAAATGGAGAGATTAGATTTAACTATACTCATTCATCTTTTGAACAAATTGAAAAAGGTATAAAACTTATTAAAAGTTGTCTATAAAAAAGGCTTAATTAGCCTTTTTTATTAGAATTTATAAGATAGGTAAACTCTTGATCTATAACTCTCATCTGCTAATTTATCATAAGTTGCAAATACAAAAGTTGTTGATAAATTTTTATCAAAAGCATAAGTTGTTACATAATCAGTTTCAGAAGCTCTTTCTTGAGTTCCTGTTTTCCAAGCTGAATGCATTATTTCAAATGTTAAATCATCAATAATCTCATATCCAGCTGATAATTTATAGGCATCTGTATCGGCCTCATAAATCCCCCCATAAATCCAAGATGCCGTATATAAATAATCTGCACCATTTCCTATTCCAGCAACAATATCTCCACTATCATCAATTGTTGTATAAGCTGCACCTAACGATAATTTATCTAGTTTAGAAGTAAGATTTATACCATAAGCTTTACCTCTTGAATTTGTATCTTCTCCATTATCTGTTTGATAAGTTTGAAATGCAATTGTAAAAGGTTTAATATCATATGCTGTTGTCACATAAAATGCTTTTGTATCATCTTTGTTTGTTGTATTACTATCTATTTGAAGATATTGAGCATCAAGATTTAGATTAGTTATTGATTTATTATTTACATATAAAGTATAAGCTCCATCTTGAATTTGTTCAAAATCAGAAACATCTTTTACTTCAGTTCCACCACTTGCAATTTTTGTTCTATATTGTTCTTTATCCACAAAAGCTGCTAAGATTGTTGTATCTGAAATATCATTATTTGTAACAATAACTCCTTCAAATGCCTCTTTAAATATTCTTGAACCAGAACCTTCTAAAAGTGGTGTTGAAATATATTGTCTACCAACTTTTACAGATGAGTTATTTTTTGTATATTGAATATATGCTTGTGATAAAATAGCTCCTGATACATTTTGGTCTTTATCATAAGCTGTTGGTGCATTATCTAAATCATCAGCAGTAACTGTTGACGCTTGAACTGTAACTCCTGCGTTAAATCCATAAAAATCACCTGTCACATATGATAAATTTCCACCATTTGTCCAAATACTAACTTTTTTATCAGCTACTTCTTTTTGAAAATATTGAGATTTTATTTCACCACTTACTTTTCCCTCTTCAAAAGCCTTTGCCAGAGTATCTGCACTAAATGCTTGTGTAGATAAAAGCATTAAACTTGTTGTAATTCCTAGATGTGTTATTTTTCTCATTTTCATGTTCCCCTTATTGTATTTGTATTAAAAGAAACTTATCATTTTGAAGTGTGTATAAAGTAGCTAAAATATTTATTGTAGAAAAAGATAATCAATTTTTAGAAATAAATCTAAAAATTAATCCTATATAATTTTTGCTTTTTTTGCTCTTTTGTAATAAAAGAAGCACAAAATTGAAACTAAAAGTAGAAGTATGATGATAATATAGTGTAAATACTCTTTAATCAAACCTTCGTTATCACCTAAGAAATAACCTAGCATTGCTAAAATTACAACCCAAATTCCTGCACCAAAACTTGTATATAAACAAAATACAAAAAGATTCATTTTTGCTAATCCAGCAGGAAAAGAGATATATTGTCTAATAACAGGTATTAATCTTCCTGAAAAAGTTGAAATATGCCCATGAGCTTTGAAAAAGTTTTCCATTTTTACAATAGTTTCTTCTTTAACAAAAAAATATTTTCCATATTTAATTAGAACTTTTCTTCCTAATTTTATTGCTAAATAGTAATTAAATAAAGCTCCTGCAAGTGAACCTAAGATTCCCATTAGAATAACTAAGTACATATTCATTTCACCCTTATATGCCAAATAACCTGCTGGTATCATTACAACTTCAGAAGGAAAAGGGAAAAAAGAACTCTCTAAAAACATCATAATAAAAATACCTGCATAGCCTAAACTTCCAACAGTTTCAACTATAAAATTGATTATATTAGCTAACAAGAGATTCCTTTAAATTAGTTTTTTCCATTTTGAAATAGAGTTATTTATAAGTTCGAATATTTTTTCATTTGTAGGTTCAATTTCATCAAAATAATCAGATACAATTTTTAATACATAATAATCTTTGATATTCTCTTTACACTTTTGAGAAAAAAACAGAGCTTGTTTATCCACAAGTAAAGTATCTAAATTTTCATCTGTTTCAAGTTTTTTTTCAACAGTTGTGATATTAGCAAAGTTCAAACCACCAACAAAACGGTTTGTACAAAAAAGTGTTCCTAAAGCAATACTTCCATCACTACAAGAAGCTATACTTAAATCAAATGCTTTTGAGATTGAGTAGTTTTTGAAAATATAATCCAGTGAATTAATTATTAAATCTTTACTTACTCCAGATATTATAAGTAAAATATCATCATTAGAATATATATTATTTCCGCAAGTAGTTTTTAATTCTTTTAAATTAAAAAAATCAATAATCGGTTTTGCTTCGATTATTGATGTTGTGTGAATTAAGATTTGTGACATAAAATCAAAATTAAGGCAAAGCCTTAATTTACTATTTTTTTAACTCTTTAATTCTTGCAGCTTTACCTTTTAATCCTCTTAAGAAGTGAAGTTTAGCTCTTCTTACTCTTCCTTTTCTTACAACTTCAAAAGATTTTAAAGATTCAGAATATAATGGGAAAATTCTTTCTACACCAATTGAATTTGCACCGATTTTTCTAACTGTGAAAGTAGCATCTACACCATTTCCACTTCTAGCAATAACAATACCTTCAAAAAGCTGAATTCTTTTTTTCTCACCTTCTTTAATTTCAACACCAAGTCTTACAGTATCTCCTGCTTTGAATTGAGGAATTTGTTTTTCTGCAATTTGCGCTGCTTCGAAGCTCGCAATGTATCTATTTTTCATTGTATTTCCCTTTGGCGAAAGTGCCCGCATTTGCAACTTGCGGGGTATCACACTTTTATTTAAATTTTTTGTTTGTAACTAAACCTGGTCTAAAGTATTTTGTTTTGCAAATAGCCAGATTGGTTTTTAGGTCGGCAATTTTAATATGATTTCCCTTTAAAAATTCTTTAACAACACTTAAATTTTGAAAATTTTCAGGTTTTGTAAAAGAAGGTGCTTCAAGTAAATTGTTTTCATAGCTTTCAACATCTAAAGAATCAGCATTTCCAAGGACATTATCAACATTTCTAGAAATTGCATCTGCCATTACTGTAGAAGCTAATTCTCCTCCTGTTAAAATATATTCTCCAATACTAAATACTTCATTTGCATATTTTTCAATAACTCTTTCATCAATTCCTTCATATCTTCCACTTACAAATACAATATTTTTTTTCTTTGCTAATCTTTTTGCATCATTTTGTTTAAATGGTTTTGCAGCAGCTAGTGGGAAAATAATATAAGCATCTTCATTTTTCTTTTTTATTTCATCTAAACAATCAAATAATGGTTGACAAAAAAGAAGCATTCCTGCTCCTCCACCTACCATTTGGTCATCAACTTTTTTATGTTTATTAGTTGTAAAATCTCTTGGATTATAAAACTCATAAGATATAAAATTTGATTCAACTGCTCTTTTTAAAATAGAATCTTGAAAATATGGTTCTATTAGATTAGGGAAAAGTGTAACAAATGTAAATTTCAAAATAAAATCTACCCTTTTTTTTATTGGAATAATAGCATATTTATTTTTATTTATAATTAAGCATTTATCCTTTACACTTCCCACCTTATTTAAACAAAAGGTTATTACTTGAAATTACTAAACGGTTTTGGGAAAAAGTATTTTACACTTTCTTCAATACAAGCACACTCTGTTGCACCAAAATTACATAGTATTGTTACATCTAGTAAAAATTACTTAAATAAAAAATTATCAATATCTTCAGAAGATGATGAAGAGGAAGAATCACCTCCAAATCTTCAAGAAAATTTATTATCTGTTTTTATACAAAATAAAAAACCTTGTCATTGTGATTGTGTCTTCAAAAGAAGAACTGCATTAGCTGTTGCTTTATTTAAATTTATTCCAAGATGTCCTTACTATACAACCTACTTCGCATTTAGAAGAACGGGAGTTCATCCACCAATTTTCTAATTAATCTTTCAAACATAAATCAAAACAAAAAAATATACAACAGGATTAATTATGCAAAAAAATTATGTGATAGGATTTCCAAGAATTGGAGAAAAAAGAGAACTTAAAAAAGTTTTAGAAAAATATTGGTCAAAACAAACAGATTTTAATGAAGTAAAATATGTAGCTGAACAACTTAAAAAAAGACATTGGAATTATCAAAAAGAGGCAAAAATTGAGTTTATTTCTTCAAATGACTTTTCATATTATGACAATATGTTAGATACATCTATTTTATTAGGAGCCATTCCAAAAAGATTTGAAAATCTAAAAGATGAAGAGTTATATTTTGCAATGGCAAGAGGAAATGAAACAAGTGTAGCAATGGAAATGACAAAATGGTTTAATACAAACTATCATTATATTGTTCCAGAAATTTCAAAAGATACAACATTTAGATTAAATAGTAAAAAAGTAATTGAAGAATATAAAGAAGCACGTGAATTAGGGATAAAAACAAAAATAAATCTAATTGGAGCAATTACATATTTAGGTTTATCAAAAAGTGTTGATAATAGTGATGTTTTTTTACATATAAATAAAGTAATTGAAGTTTATAAAGAGTTATTAGAAGAGATTTCAAAACTTGATGATGAAATTGTAGTTCAATTTGATGAACCATTATTTGTAAAAGATTTAGATACAAAAGTTTTATCTTTAATCAAACCAGTTTATGATGCCCTAACTTTGGTTGCACCAAACATTAAAATCGTTATAACAACATATTTTGAACATTCAAATGAAGCTACAAAAATATTAGTTAATACTCCAATTTGGGCTTTAGGTTTGGATTTTATTCATGGAGCTAAAAACTTTGAAGCTTTAGAGTTTATAAAAAACTCAAATAAAGTTTTAATTGCTGGAGTAATAGATGGAAGAAATATTTGGAAAAGTAATTTTAAAGATAAAGTAGAATTACTTGAAAAAATCTCAAAAAATGTAAATAAAGAAAATATAATAGTTGGAACTTCTTGTTCACTTTTACATGTTCCATTTACTTTAAATTATGAAGAGAAATTGGATAAAGAGATAAAATCTTGGTTAGCTTTTGCAAATGAAAAATTAAAAGAGTTATCACTTGTATCTAAACAATTTTTTGATTTCAAACTAAATTTAGAAGAGTTATCAATTATAAAAAGAAATATTGAAGATAATAATCAAAGAAAAATCTCTTCTAAAATTCATAATAAAGAAATTCAAGATGAAATAAAAAATCTTAAAATTTTTGAAAGAGTTGATAAATTCCAAGATAGAATCAAAATTCAAAGAGAATTTTTCAAATATGATTTTTTAACAACTACAACTATTGGTTCATTCCCTCAAACACCTGAAATTAGAGAAAATAGAAAACAATATAAAGCAAATGCTATTTCAAAAGAACAATATGAAAATGAAATCAAAAAATATATTGATGATTGTGTAGCTTTTCAAGATGAAATTGGACTTGATGTTTTAGTTCACGGAGAACCAGAAAGAAATGATATGGTTGAATATTTTGGTGAATTGATGGATGGTTTTGCCTTTACACAAAATGCTTGGGTTCAATCTTATGGTAGTCGTTGTGTAAAACCACCTTTAATTTATGGTGATGTTTCAAGACCTAATCCAATGACTGTTGAGTGGATTAAATATGCTCAAAGTAAAACTAAAAAAGTTATGAAAGGGATGTTAACAGGACCAGTTACTATTTTAAATTGGTCATTTGTAAGAGATGATATATCAAGAAATGAAGTTGCAAAGCAAATTGCATTTGCTATAAATAAAGAAGTAAATGATTTACAAAATGCTGGAATAAAAATGATTCAAGTTGATGAAGCAGCATTTAAAGAAGGTTATCCATTAAGAGCTGAAAATATAAAAGCTTATGAAAACTGGGCAGTTGATAATTTCAAATTAAGTGTTAGTTGTGCAAAAGCAGACACTCAAATTCATACACACATGTGTTATAGCGAATTTAATGACATCATTAAAACTATTGAAGCTATGGATGCTGATGTAATTTCAATTGAAACTGCACGTAGTGGAAATAGACTTTTAAAGATTTTTAAAGAAGTAGCTTATAAACAAGAAATTGGTCCTGGAATTTATGATATTCATAGCCCAAGAGTTCCAAGTGTTGAAGAGATGGTAACACAAATTGAAGCTTTAATCGAAGTTTTACCAAAAGAGCAATTATGGATAAATCCTGATTGTGGATTAAAAACTAGAAAATGGCCAGAAGTTAAACAGAGTTTAAAAAATATGGTTGAAGCAGTAAAAATTGTAAAAGAAAAAACTTGCTAGAGCTTTGCTCTAGTAAGAATATGTTTTGTCATAACTTAATTATGATAAAACATATTTTTAGATAATATTCGGGAATTATAAAAATGAGAAAAGAAACCATGATTACATTAAATGATATAAAAGAAGCAAAAAAAAGATTATCAAACACAGTTCACGCAACTCCGCTTATGAAAGCTCCTATTTTAAGTAAAGAAAAAAATGCAGAAATTTTTCTAAAAGAAGATAACTTACAATTAACAGGAAGTTTTAAAATTAGAGGTGCTTTTAATAGAGTTGCTATGCTTGATGAAACTAGAAGAAAAAATGGTGTAGTAGCTGCAAGTGCAGGAAATCATGCACAAGGTTTAGCTTTTGCTGCTCAACACTTTAATTGTGAAGCAACAATTTTTATGCCAGAAGCAACTCCACTTACAAAAGTTTCGGGGGTTAAATCTTATGGAGCAAATGTTGTTTTAACTGGTGAGAATTTTGATGAAGCATATGCAGCAGCTACAAAATTTGCAAAAGAAAACAATAAAGAATTTATTCATCCATTTGCAGATGATGCAGTTATTGCGGGACAAGGAACAATTGCATTAGAAATTTTAGAAAAAATTGAAGATATTGAACATATTATTGTACCAATTGGAGGTGGAGGTTTAATCTCTGGAATTGCAATAGCTGCAAAATCTATAAATCCAAACATAAGAATCACAGGTGTAGTTGCAAGTGGAGCAAGAGGAATGAAAGACTCTTTTGAAGCAAGACTTCCAATGGATTCTTCAAGTGTTAGAACAATCGCTGATGGAATTGCTGTTCGTGACGTAACACCAAAATTACTTGATATTATTTTAGAGTATGTGGACGAAATCGTAGAAGTAAGTGATAATGAAACAGCAAATGCAATTTTATTTTTACTTGAAAAACATAAACTTATGGTTGAAGGTGCAGGTGCAGTTGCAACGGCTGCAATTATGCACAATAAAGTACATATTGAAAAAGAAAAAGTTTGTGCAATAGTTAGTGGTGGGAATATTGATGTAACAATGTTATCTTTGATTATTGATAAAGGATTAGTAAAATCATTTAGAAAAATGAATCTAATCGTAACACTTATGGATAAACCAGGTGCTTTAATGCATTTAACAGAGATTTTCAAAACTTGTTCAGCAAATATTGTTCAAATAGATTATGATAGAAACTCTATAAAACTGGAGTTTGGTGAAGCTCATGTAACAATTGCACTTGAAACAAAAGGTGAAGAACATCAAGAACTAATTAGAGAAAATTTGAAACAAAATGGTTACAGATTTAAACAAATTTAAGTTAATTTTTTGTCTTTAGAAAGATTTTAGAAAATAAATATTATAATGCACGCATAATTTAGTATATGTAGAAACAAAAAAAAAGGAAGAAAATGGAAGGAAGACTGTTTACATTCTTGGGTGCAATTGGTGGGCACGGGCAAGAGTGGATAATCTTATCACACTTTGTTCTAGTTATTGGGATAATTTTCTTAATATCAAGAGCAGCTACTAGAAAGTTACAATTAGTTCCAAGTGGATCTCAAAATGTAATGGAAACGTTCGTAGGTGGTATCGTTGCAATGGGTGCTGATACTATGGGTGAAAAAAACGCTAGAACTTATATGCCTTTAATTGGTTCTTTAGCTTTAGTAATTTTTGTTAGTAATATGATTGGAGTTATCCCTGGTTTCGAAGCTCCAACTTCAAATATTAACTTTACTTTATCTTTAGCTTTAATAGTATTTGTTTACTATAACTATTTAGGTATTAAGAAAAATGGTTTTGTTAACTATTTTAAACACTTTATGGGACCAATGCCTGCATTAGCTCCATTAATGTTCCCAATTGAAATTATTTCTCACTTATCAAGAATTGTTTCATTATCATTCAGACTTTTTGGTTCAATCAGAGGAGATGATATGTTCTTAATGGTACTTTTAATGTTAGTACCTTGGTTATTACCTCTTCCTGGGTTCTTCTTATTAACTGCGTTTGGTTTCTTACAAGCGTTTATTTTCAGTATATTAACTTATGTTTATATTGCTGGTTCTATTATGATGGAACACGAAGAACACTAAAAATTTTGATAAAAAATTTTGAAAAGGGGATAAGTTTTTACTTATTCCCTTTTTTTATATCTTTAAATAGAAAGACTAATGAAAAAATATCTTATAACTGACCCTCAATATTATACTAATGATATAGAAATATTTAGAGAAACTTTGATAAAAACCTTAACTAAACATAAAATAGATATTGCTTGTTTTAGAGATAAGGAATCTAAAAATTTTGAAGAATTAGCAAAAATCTTTATAGAGATTTGTAAAAAATTTAATATAAAAGAGATTCTTTTAAATTCAAATTATTTGTTGGCAAAAAAATTAGGAGCAACAGGTGTTCATCTAAATTCAAAACAATTTGATAAAATCAAAGAAGCAAAAGAAAAAAATCTTTTTACAATTATCTCTTGTCACACTTTTTTAGAGATTGAAAAAGCTATTGAACAAAAAGCAGATGCGATTACTTTTTCTCCTATTTTTAATACACCAAATAAAGGTGAACCTAAAGGAATAGAAAAGTTAGAAGAGGCAACAAACTTATATAAAGATATAAATATTATTGCCCTTGGAGGGATAGTTTCAGAAGAACAAATCGCTAAAATAGAAAATAAAAAAGCCTACGGTTTTGCATCTATTCGATATTTTATTTAAACTTCTTTAATAATACAATCACTAGGTTTTAAATAAACTAGATATGATTTTACATTTGAAGTTTTAAATATCTCTTTTATAGCTTTTTTATAATATGAAACTTGAATTTTGTGTTCATCAAGTTCTTCTTTTGTTGTTTTATAATCAATAATATAAAAACAATCTTCTTTAAATAAAAGTAAATCAATTATCTTTATCTCTTCTTTATAAATCAAAGATTGCTCTGAAATAAACATTGAGTTTTCCAATAAAGATTTAAAAGTTGAATCATTCAATAAAAATCTCAATCTATTTTTTATATCAAAAAAATCATCTTCACTTAAATAGTTTGAATATCTAGTTTGAACTAAATCCATAGAATAATCTAAATTTTTTTCATCAAATTCATTCATCATCTCTAAACAATAGTGAGTTGCCAATCCAAAATATTTTGCATGCAAATGGTCAACTTCTAACTCTTTTTCTTTTGAGATTTGTTTTTCTTGTGTTCCTAAATCTAAAGGAGTATATGAAACAATATTTTTTTCATCTTTATTTATTGATAAATTAATACTCTCTTTTATTTTTCCAATTTTACAAACTTTCATATTTAAAATATCAAAAACAGATGATTTTATTTTTTTAAAGATAATCATATTATTTTTAGCTCTTGTCATTGCAACATATAAAATATTTATTTCATCTTCAAGACTTAGTGCCTTTTCTTTTGCTATTGCTTTTTCATAATCTTTATCAAAATTTTCATAACCTTTTATTTTGTAAAAAATATTTTTTAATTCAAGATTTTCATATTCAAATAAAAGTGAAGATTTATCTACATTTTTTCTTTTAATTCTATCAAGTAAAATAACTGTATGAAACTCCAAACCTTTTGATTTAAAAATAGTTAATATTTGAAGTCCAACTGATTCACTATTTTCCATATTTGCATCTAATTTATCTATCTCATAAACAAAATCTACAATATTATTAAAACTTGAACTTACTTCAATTAATTTAACAACATTTTCATCTATTATTTTTAATTTTTTTGATAACTCTTTTATAATTTCTTGAACAGATTTTTCTTCCAATTGGATTTGTAAATCCAATTCATTTAATATCTCTTTTCCAATAAGTGCATTTACATTCTCTTTATAAATTTCCTCTTTAAAATAAAGATATTTCATAGCATTAATAACTGCTTTTACATTTTGTTGATTTATTAATTTTGAAGTCATTTCAGTTGATATTTTCATATCAGGAAATTTCTGTTTTAAATAATAATATAAAGATAAAACATCATCATTTGTGTAAGTTAAAATTGCTATATCGTTTGAATTTACACCCAAACTTATCAACTCTTCAATTTTTTTTGCAATATTTACAAATTTTTCTTCTTCATCTAATGCTTCATCTTCACAAACTTCAACATAACCATCTTTTGCAACAGATTCTTGTTCATAATATTCATAATTACTAAGATTTAAAAAAAGTGAATTTACATAAGAGATAATGTTTTCACATGAACGATAATTTGTATTTAAAACTTCAACTTCTAAAACATTATTTGTATTTGCTACATAATCAAAAAGTTCTCTTTTCCCACCTCTAAATCTATAAATAGATTGTTTTGTATCCCCAACATAAAAAAATGTTTTGAATTTTGTTGTATCACCTGAAAGAATCTCTTTTATTAAAGGTTCTAAAATTTTATATTGTAAAAGTGAAGTATCTTGAAACTCATCCATCAAAATATGTGAATAAGTTGAATCAAGTCTAAAATATAAAAAATCTTTATCAATTTTTGTTGATAATAATTCATAAACTAAATTTGAAATATCGTTAAATTCTAAATAGTTTTTATTTTTGTTAAACTCAAATTTAAAATCTTTAAACATTAAATAGAGTTCAAATAGTTTATTTAAACTGTACCCTGCTCTTATTTTATAATATATTGTTATCTCTTTTTTTAACTCTATAAAATAAGATTCAATTGTTTCATTTGCACATTTTTTAAAATATGAATATTCAGCTAAACAATCTTTTTCAAGCCATGTTCGTCCAAATAAATCATCAAATTTTTCAAAATCAACAGCTTTTTTTGCACTTGGGCTTGCAACACTACAATTTAAAATAAACTCTTTTATTTTAAAAGCATTTTCTAAAACTCTCTCTTTTTGGAAATCTATTAATTTAGCATCAATATTTAAAATATTTATTTTTTCATTTTTTTCTAAAAGTATTTTAAAAAGTTCAAAAAGTGAATTAAATTTCTTTTTCTCATAATGGGAAAAATCTATCAGTGTTTCAAACTGTTTTAAATCAAGTGATTCTAAAAATTTTAAACTAAGAGTTTCAATATCATCAACTTTTATTTCAAAATCATCTGAAATTCCAATATATCCACAAAACTCTCTTAAAATTTTATTTACAAATTTATCAATAGTAAATATTGATAAATTTGCATTTGAAAATGATTTTACTAAAAAACCTTTTTTACCTAAAATCTCTTCTTTTGAAAGATTTGATTGTTCAATAATTGCATTTAGATATGCTTCATCATCACCTAATGTAAGAAGTGTTTTATATATTCTTTCACTCATTTCATTTGCAGCTTTATTTGTAAATGTAAGAGTTAAAATTTCATTTGGTTTTGCACCAAGTAATAACAAAGTGATGTAACGAACCGTAAGTGCAAATGTTTTACCACTTCCTGCACTGGCTTTTAAAGCTAAATATTTTTTCATAAAAGAATAATACTAAAGTAACTATTTCATTTTAGTTAATAAGATACTTTTAGATATAATCTTGCTTTAAAAATTACATAGGATTGTAAATATGCAAACTGATTATCCATTTTCAAAAGAACAAAAAGTTCAAACACTACTTGATGCAATTCCATATATAAAAAAATTTTTTGGAAAAACTATAGTTATCAAATACGGTGGTTCTGCACAAACTAGTCCAGATTTAAAAGAAAAATTTGCACAAGACATAGTTTTTCTTTCATTATTAGGTATCAAACCTGTAATCGTACATGGAGGAGGAGCAAGAATTACTGAACTTTTAACAAAGTTAAATATTCCTTCTTCATTTGTTGATGGACATAGAGTTACTTGCGAAGATAGTATGAGAGTTGTTGAGATGGTATTAAGTGGAGAAATCAATAAAAATATCACTTCTTTATTAAATCATCATGGGGCAAAAGCTATTGGAATTTCAGGAAAAGATTCAAGTATCATAAATGCCGTTCCAAAAGATGGTGGAAAATTTGGATACACAGGTGAAATTACAAAAGTAAATGGAACAATGATAAATAATCTAATCAAAGAGGGATTTATTCCAGTTATTGCACCAATTGCAGATAGTGCTGAACCAAATCATCCAGGATTTAATATAAATGCAGATATTGCAGCTTGTGAAATTGCTGTTGCAATTGGAGCACAAAAAGTTCTATTTTTAACAGATACTATTGGAGTTTTAGATAAAGAAAAAAATCTAATTCAAACTTTAGATAAACAAAGTGTTGAAAATTATAAGAAAGATGGAACAATTGCTGGTGGTATGATTCCAAAAGTTGATTCTTGTATTGATGCGATTGAAAATGGTGTAAACAAAGCTCATATTATTGATGGAAGAGTTGAACACTCAATTTTATTAGAGTTATTTACAAGTGATGGAATTGGAACACAATTTATTAGAAAAGACAATCCAAATAATGGTATTGACTTAGAGAAATTATTAGAGAATTAAGGAATATTATGAATTTTATAGAAACAAGAGGAAACGATGGAATTAAACCTATCGAAGTTCCATTTAGCGAAGCGATATTAAATCCAAGTACTTCTTTTGGTGGATTATATGTACCAAAAGAATTACCAAAACTAGAAGAAAATTTTTTACAAAATCACATAAATTCAACTTACAAACAATTAGCTTATGATATTTTAAAAGCTTTTGAAATTGATATTGAAGAGAGTGAAATTAAAAAAGCTTTAGATTTATATGACAATTTTGATGATACTTCAAATCCTTGCCCAGTAGTACGTGTAAAAGATGATTTATTTGTTCATGAACAATACCATGGACCAACGCGAGCTTTTAAAGATATGGCGTTACAACCTTTTGGTTCGATTTTAAGTTCAATTGCAAAAAAAAGAGATGAAAAATATTTGATTCTTGCTGCAACTTCAGGTGACACAGGACCAGCTGCACTTAATACTTTTAAAAATAAAGAAAATATTCAAGTAGTTTGTTTATATCCAGATGGTGGAACTTCTGATGTTCAAAGATTACAAATGGTTTGTGAAGATGGAAAAAATTTAAAAGTTTTAGGAATTAAAGGAAATTTTGATGATGCACAAAATGCACTTAAAAATCTACTTGCTTCTAAAACATTTAAAGAAGAGTTAGAAAAAGATAATATAAAACTTAGTGCTGCAAATTCAGTAAACTTTGGAAGAATTATTTTTCAAATAATTTATCATTTCTGGTCATATATCCAACTTTTAAAACAAAATGAAATTAAATTTGGTGAAAAAATCTATTTAGTTGTTCCAAGTGGAAACTTTGGAAATGTTCTTGGAGCATTTTATGCACTAAATATGGGTGTTCCAATAGAAAAACTTTTAGTTGCTTCAAATGAAAATAATATCTTAACAGAGTGGATAAATACAGGCGTTTACGATATTAGAGATAAAGAATTGAAGCTTACAAAATCTCCTGCAATGGATATTTTAAAATCTTCAAATATTGAAAGAGTTATCTACTCTTTATTTGGTGCAAAAAGAACTAAAGAGTTAATGGAAGATTTAAATGAGAAAAAAATCTTCAAAATGAGTGAAAATGAAACAAATGAACTGAAAAAATACTTTTCAGCCATTTATTCTGATGATACTTTTGGTACAAGCACAATTAAAGAGTTTTTAGACTCAGGATATTTAATGGATCCACACACTGCAACTTGTATAAAAGCCTATAAAGAGTTAAAAGAGAAACCTTTAAAAACAGTTATTTATTCAACTGCTGAATGGACAAAATTTTCTCCAACAGTATTAAATGCTTTAAATGAAAACTCAACAAAATATGCTGATAAAGAGGCTTTAGAAGAAATCTCAACAAAATACAATGCTAATTTACCTCAAAGTATTAAAGATTTATTCTCTGCAAAAATAAATCATTCTTTAGTTATTAATAAAGAAGATATTGAATCTGAAATAGTAAATTTTATTAGAAAATCATAAGATTTTCTAATAATAATCTCAAAAAACACTTATCTTACAGTGTGTAAATTTTTCACAAAAAACACTATAAAAACTAGCTTCCATGACTTAAATCAATACATTTTAAGTAATTGCGTAATATAATACCCAAATTCTAAACTTAAAAAAAGGAAGCCAAATATGTCTAAAGAAACAAATAGACGAGATTTTATTGGTTACTCATTTGCTGCAGTTGCTGCAGTTGGTGGTGCCGCGTCGCTTGTTGGTATGAAGCAAGTATGGGATCCACTTCCAAGCGTTCTTGCTGGTGGATTTACAGAAATTGACCTATCTACTGTAAAAGCTGGTGAACCAGAAACTTTTACTTGGAGAGGAAAACCAATCTTTATCTTGAAAAAAACTGCGGAAATGGAAAATAGTGAAAGGGATTTAGTAATAGGATCTGATAGATTTACTGTTGCTATAGGACTTTGTACACACCTTGGTTGTATTCCAGCTTGGAAAAAAGACAAATGGAAATGTGCATGTCATGGTGGAGAATTCAATCCAAGTGGAAAACAAGTTTTTGGACCACCTCCAAGACCACTTGATTTACCTCCATTTAGTGTAAAAGGAACTTCTATCGTATTAGGTGAAGAAGGTCCTGAATACAAAGCTATCGCTGCAACATTAAAAGCTTAAGGAGTTATGAATGGCAAAATTTGAAAAAGCTAACTCTGTTGGTGAATGGTTAGACCAAAGATTAAATCTAACTACATTCAACAAAGTTATGATGACTGAATATTGGATTCCAAAAGATATTAACTTCTTATGGGCAATGGGTGTATTATTAGCTACTACTTTTGGTATTCTAGTAATCTCTGGTTTATTCTTAATGATGTATTACAAACCTGATGTAAATTTAGCGTTTGATTCTGTTAACTATACAATCATGCAAGAAGTTGCATTTGGTTGGTTATTTAGACATATGCACGGTGTTGCAGCTTCTGTTGTTTTCTTAATTATTTATATTCATATGTTTACAGGAATTTATTATGGTTCTTATAAACAAGGAAGAGAAATGATTTGGATTTCAGGTATGTTATTATTCATGACATTCTCTGCTGCTGGATTCTCTGGATATATGTTACCATGGGGACAAATGTCTTACTGGGCTGCAATGGTTATTACAAACTTATTTGGTGGAGTTCCTGTTATTGGAGATGCACTTGTAGTTTGGATTAGAGGGGATTTTAACGTTGCTGATGCTACATTAACAAGATTCTTTATGTTACACGTATTCTTATTACCAATTACTATTATGGGAATTATTGGTTTACACTTCTATACATTAAGAATTCCTCACGTTAACAACCAATCTTCTGATGAATTTGATTTTGATGCTGAAGCTGAAAAATATTTAAGTGGAAATAAAAAAGAGTCAAAAGTTATTCCTTTCTGGCCAGTGTTTATTTCTAAAGATTTAGCTGTATTAGGTGTATTCTTAATTTTCTACTTCTATTTAGTATTCTTCCATTATAACTTTGCAATGGATCCAGTTAACTTTGACCCAGCAGATGCGATGGTTACACCAGCACACATCTATCCTGAATGGTATTTCTTATGGTCATATGAAGTATTAAGAGGTTTCTTCTTTGATATTGCTGGATTTAAAGCATTTGATATTGGTCTTATAGCATTTGCATTTGCAAACGTTATTTTCTTAGTATTACCATGGTTAGATAGAGATCCAAAAATTTTACCAGCACACAAAAGACCTGGATTCTTTGTATGGTTCTGGATATTAATGATTGACTTAATTGTATTAACAGTTTATGGAAAATTACCTCCAACAGGTACAAATGCATGGGTAGGATTCTTTGCAGCTGTTGCATTTATTTTATTATTCATTGTACTTCCAATTATTACAAAAATTGATGCGAAAAGAAGGGGATCACTATGAGAGAATTAAAAATTTTAGCAGTAGTAATAGTATTAACACTTATTACTTACTGGGGAGTTGAGCCTTTTGCTCACTCACAAATGCATCCTCACGTTGCACCTGCAGATTTCAAATTTTCTGATGTGCAAGAAGACGTAAAAGATATTAAAGCACTAAAAGGTGATGCTGCAAATGGTGAAACTTTAGTTACTTCAAATTGTACAGCTTGTCACTCAATTGAAGCTAAAGGTTTCCCACAAGTTATGGATAATGCGAGTTCAGCTGCTGCTTATGGGGTTACACCTCCTGATTTAAGTAGTGCTGGAAAACTTTATAATGAAGATTATTTAGCTGCATTTATTAAAAATCCAGCAAAAGCAGCTAAGGTTGAACATAAATTTGTTGATGGTAGAGTTCATCCAATGCCAGGTTATGACTGGATGCAACCACAAGAAATTGCTGATATGGTTGCTTTCTTAAAATCAATTGCTCCTAAAGAAATGACTAATAAAGAAGTATTTATTGATGCTTGTCAAAGATGTCATGGTATTAAATATGCAGATATGCAAAAAGGAACAATGGCAGCATTTACACCAGATGCTGAAATTAAAAAATATATGGGTAAATTACCTCCTGATTTATCTCAATATATTAGATCAAGAGGTCACGAGTATTTAGAAACTTTTGTTAATAATCCTCAAAAACAACTTGAAGGAACTGCAATGCCTAGAGTTGGATTATCTGAAGAATCTCAAGCTCAAGTTGTTGCATATTTAGAAGAAATTGGTGATTCTAAAAAAGCTCAAAGAGAAGAATTAGGACCTAAATTCTTAATCTATCTAGTGATTTTTGCAATCTTTGCATTCTTATGGAAAGCAAGTAAATGGAGAGATGTTCATTAAGAACATCTCTTTTTATAATAGGAGAAATTAAATGAAATTAGTAAAAATTCTAGTAGCTGCATCTTTATTTGTTGCTGCTGCAAATGCAAATGATGTTATGCAAAAATCTATGTCAATCATGGAAAAAGGTATGACTCAAATTCAACAAGGTTTTTTAAATAACAATCTTGAATTAATAAAACAAGGTACTGAACTTGTAAAAGAGGGAAATAGCCTTTTCTCTGATAAAAAAGTTATCTCTCAATATTTACCAGAAAATAAAAAACATATGGCAAATGTTGCTGAAAATGCTTCAAAAAGAATTGCATTAGATATCAACGTATTAGAACTTAATTTAGATACTAAATCGTATGTAAATGCAGCTAATGCTTACTCTGATATGTTAAATGCATGTTCTAGCTGTCACTCAATAGTTAGAAACTGGTAATAATTTTAAAGAAGATAAATTAAATTTATCTTCTTTTATAAAATGATTTTTGAACAAGCTGATATTACAGCTGTTTCTGAACGAAGAATCAAATTAGAATCAAATCCAACAACAAAATCTTTATTAAATTTTTCTCTCTCTTTTTGTGAAAAACCACCTTCACAACCAATAACTAAAGTTTTTATCTCATCTTTTTTATCTGTAATTGAAGTATTTGAAAAATCTAAAAAATAAACATTCTCATTCTCTTTTACGAATTGTTCTAAATTTTTTGAAATTTCAAGTTTTATAATATCACTTCTTCCACATTGACATGAAGAATTAATCAAAATCTTTTGTAATTTATCAATATTTATTTTAAAATTTTTTTGTGAAAAATCACTGTAAATAAAAGTAATTTTATCAACTCCCATTTCATTTAAAGAAGTTATATATTTTTCAACAGTTTTTGGATCAATTACACACCAACCGATGTGTAATTTTTTTTCATTCACTAAAATCTTTTCTTCTTTTGATAATAAATTTAAAAGTGCCTTTTTTTTATCAATAAACGAAAGTTTATATAAATAGATATTTTCATCTTTTAAATTTCTAAAATATATTTCATCATCTATTTTATGACGTCTTGCTTTTATTAGATAATTATAAACTTCATCTTTAATTTCTAAAATATCACTACCACAAAATTCATCATAAGTAAATTGCATTAAAACACCTTACTAATAATATAAACAACTACAATTACAGAAATTTCAATTGTATAAATCTTTTTTGCATAAATAAAAAATTCATTTTGTAGTTCAATTTGATCATGTTTAATAACTCTCATTTTTTTATATCTTTTTATTTCAATTACTAATAAAAAAATTGAAGCAGGAATCATTAAAGCAATTGTTAAACTAAATGTTTGTGCATAAAAAGCAACTATTGTTCCTGTATAAATAACAATTGCATTTGTTAAATGATATAAAGGTGTCATAAATTTTAATCGTTTTGCTAAAACAATAAAATTTTTTTCTTTTGTAACTGAATATAAATTAAATAACATAATTGCTAAGAAAAAATATATTGTATATACGTGTGTTTGAATTGCACTTTGCATTAATTCCATACTTGTTTATCTCACTTTTAAAAAATTTTGGTATTATATCTAACTTGTCATAAGTTTTTATTTTAACTAAAGAAGGGATAATATGGCTATTTCAGTTAATACTGCATTAGATATAATTACAAATATAAAAACAAATTTAAAATATGAAATTCTACCCATTGAAAATTGTCTAAATAGAATTTGTGCTAAAGAGATTGTTGCAAATAGTTATTTACCTAAATTTGACAATTCTGCTATGGATGGTTATGCAATTATATTTGAAGACAAAGATGAAGAATTAAAAATTATTGATACAATTTTTGCAGGAGATAATAATACAAAACTTTTAGAAAAAAATAGTTGTATAAAAATTATGACTGGTGCTAGAATCCCTCAAAATGCAACTGCTATTATTCCAAAAGAAGATACAGAAGAACTAAATGACAATAAAATAAAAATTATACAAAAAGTTAATAAATTTCAACATATCAGATATATTGGTGAAGATATAAAAAAAGATGAAGTTTTAGTCAAAATAGGTGAAGAAATTAATTTTTCTAAAATAACTCTGCTTGCTAGTCAAGGAATTTCACATATTAAAGTTTATAAAAGACCTAAAATTGTAGTTTTTGCAAGTGGAGAAGAGTTAAAACTTCATTATGAAAAAATAGAAGATTATCAAATTTATAATTCAAACACTCCTACTTTTCTAGCAAGAGCAAAAGAGTTAGGTTGTGAGGTTACTTTTATTGGACAAGCAAAAGATACAATTGAAGCTATAAAAGAGCTAATTTTAAATTCACTTGATGCGGATTTAATAATTACTTCAGGTGGAGTTTCTGTTGGAGATGCTGATTTTACAAAAGATGCTTTTAAAGAATTAAATTTTGAAACTATTTTTGAAGGTATTCAAATAAAACCAGGTAAACCAACTATTTTTGGGAAAATTAAAGACTCTTATATCTTAAATCTTCCAGGAAATCCTCTTGCATCAGCCTTAATATTTGAACTTTTTGGAAGAGTTTTAATTCAAAAACTTATAGGTTCAAAAGATATATTTCATAATTTTATTTATGGAAAAATGAAAGATGATTTTAAAACAAAAAAAGGAAGAGATACAATTATTCCAGGTTATTTTGATGGGGAATATTTTGATATATCACAAAAAAGATCTCCAGGTATGGTATCAACACTAGCTTCATGCAACTCTATGATTGTAATTACAGATAAAGTTGAAAATATAAAAAAAGATAATTTTATAAAAATTCTACCAATAAACTGGAAATTTTTTAGCAATACAAATAAGGATTTTTTTACACATGAATAATTCAACAAAAAAAGCAATATGTATTCTAAGTGGAGGAATGGACTCAACATTAGCTTCATATATAGCAAAAAATGATGGATATGAAATAATTGCTGTTCATTTTAATTATGGACAAAGAACACAAGATAGAGAATTAAAAGCATTTAGAGACATTTGTGAAGATTTAAAGATTTTAGAAAAATATGAAATTGATATTCCTTTTTTTACACAAATTGGTGCAAGTGCATTAACAGATAAAACAATAGATGTCCCAACAGGTGGAATTGAAGCTGGAGTTCCTATAACTTATGTTCCATTTAGAAATGGAATTTTTCTTTCAATTACAGCTGCTATTGCTGAAAAAGAAGGAGCAAGTGCTATGTACATTGGAGTTGTTCAAGAAGATAGTTCAGGTTATCCTGATTGTACAGATGAGTTTATAGATAAAATGAAAAAAGCTATAAATCAAGGAACAAAAGAAGATACTCATATTGATATAATCACGCCTTTAGTTCATCTAACAAAAGCACAAATCGTACAAGAAGCAATAAAATTAAATGTACCACTTGAACATACATGGTCATGTTATAAAGAAGAAAATGAAGCTTGTGGAGTTTGTGATTCTTGTAGATTAAGATTAAATGGTTTTAAAATTGCAGGTCTTAAAGACCCAATTTCTTATAAGGCTTCATAATGCATTGGAAAATATCAAAAGAGTTTGAATTTTGTTATGGACATAGAGTTTGGTCACAAACTTTAAACACAGAATTTTCCCTTGATGGTTGTTTAAAATGCAGACATTTACATGGTCATCAAGGAAAAATTTTAGTTTATTTAGAAGCAAGTGAACTAAAAGATGGAATGGTTACAGATTTCAAACATCTAAATTGGTTTAAACAATTTATTGATGATGTACTTGACCATAAATTTATTTTAGATTTAAACGACCCATTATTTAACACCTTACTTCCTCATATTAATAAAGATGAACTAATAAAATTTGAAGAGAACTATTATTTAGTAGACTTAACAAAATTCAAAGATGATGAAGTTCATATAAAAGAATTATACGAAGGTTATGTTTTAGTAGATTTTGTACCAACAAGTGAAAATTTATCAGCTTGGTTTTTAAAAATTGTTCAAAAAAAGATGGATAAATTAAATATAAAAGTTTCACATGTTGAATTTTTAGAAACTCCCAAAAGTAAAAGTACTTTTTATGCTTGAAATAAATGAAATATTTGGACCTACAATCCAAGGGGAAGGAAAACTTGTAGGAACTCCCTCAATTTTTATTCGATTTGGAAAATGTAATTTTAAATGTGAAGGTTTTCAAGTTGAATATGAAACACCAAGTGGGATTAAAAAATGTGCTTGTGATTCATATTTTGCTGTTGATACTGAATTCAAAGATACATGGACAAAATATAAATCTTATGATGAAATAGTAAAAGAAGTAGATGATTTATTATCAAGCTATCCAAATAATTATAAGATTGATATAGTAATAACTGGTGGTGAACCTTTATTGTATTGGAATAAAATTGAATTCCAAAAACTATTAGAACATTATATTAATGATGGGCATAAGGTAACTATTGAAACTAATGCTTCTTTAAATCTAAATTTTGAATTTGATTATCAAAAAAATATTTTATTTTCAATGAGTGTAAAACTAAGCAATTCTTTGGAACCATCAAAAAAGAGAATAAATAAAGAAACACTAACAAAAATTTTGACAAATACAAAAGAGTCTTATTTAAAATTTGTAATAGGAAAAGATTTCTTAGAAAATGCAAATGAAGAAATAAATGAAATTTTAAAAGATATCCCAAAATCTGAAGTTTATCTTATGCCTCTTGGAGATACAGCAGATGAAATCAATAAAAATTGTGAAGATGTAATTAATATGGCAATAAAAAATGGTTTTAAATATTGTGATAGATTACATATAAGAGTTTGGAACAACAAAAGAGGCGTTTAAATATAGTCAAATACATTATTTATAAAAGTGTTGCTATAATATACAATTAATGTAAATTAAAAAGGAAAAAAATGAAATTTTCAGGTTCTAATGTATTAGTTACAGGTGCAAGTAGAGGAATTGGTGCAGAAATTGCAAAAACACTTGCAAATTTTGGACTAAAAGTTTGGATAAATTATAGAAGTGGAGCTGAAGCAGCTGAAGCTATCAAAGAAGAAATTGAAAAAGCTGGTGGAAAAGCTGCTATCATCAAAGCTGACGTAACAAATGAAGAAGAATTTTCAAATGCAATTAAAACAATTGTAGATGCTGATGGAGAATTATCTTATTTAGTTAATAATGCGGGGATTACAAAAGATAAATTAGCATTAAGAATGAGTGTTGCTGATTTTAATGATGTAATTAATGCAAATTTAACTTCTGCATTTATTGGATGTAGAGAATCTTTAAAAGTTATGGGTAAAAAAAGATTTGGTTCAGTTGTTAATATTTCTTCAATTGTAGGAGAAATGGGAAATCCTGGTCAAACTAATTATTCAGCTTCAAAAGGTGGGTTAAATGCAATGACTAAATCTTTTGCAAAAGAAGCAGCATCAAGAGGAATTAGATACAATGCCGTAACTCCTGGATTTATTCAAACTGATATGACTCATGAATTAAAAGAAGAAGTTAAAGCAGAATATGAAAAAAACATTCCTCTTTCAAGATTTGGTAAACCTAGTGAAATCGCTGATGCAGTAGCATTTTTATTGAGTGATCATGCTTCATATATTACAGGTGAAATATTAAAAGTTAATGGTGGATTATACGTTTAATATAGTCTTAAAAAGTTTAAATATATAATTTAAAAGAGTTTTTAAAAACTTTTTTGGTATAATACAAAGATAATTTTATAAAAGGAAATAAATATGGCATTATTAGATGATGTAAAAGCAGTAGTTGTTGAGCAATTAGATTGTGATCCAGCAGAAGTAAAAGAAGATTCAAAATTCATTGAAGATTTAGGTGCTGATTCACTAGATGTAGTTGAACTTGTAATGGCTTTAGAAGAGAAATTTGACATTGAAATCCCAGATGAAGATGCTGAAAAAATCTTAACTGTTGCTGATGCTATAAAATACATCGAAAATAACGCGTAATTTATACGCTGTAAATAGAAGAGAAAATCTTCTATTTATATATTTAAACTATTGAGTTTTTTGTAAAAAAATTGAATAATTCAAATAATTAACATGGAGCATATTTAATGAGAAGAGTTGTTGTAACAGGTATAGGTACTATAAATTCTACAGGACATAACGTAAAAGATTCTTTTGAAGCTGTTGTGAACGGTGTTTGTGGTATTGATACTATAACACTATTTGATGCAAGTGATTTTTCAGTACAAATTGCTGGAGAAGTAAAAGATTTTGATCCAACAACAGTTATGGATAAAAAAGAAGTAAAAAAAGCGGATAGATTTATTCAATTAGGTATTAAAGCAGCTCTTGAAGCAATGGTAGATTCGGGATATATTACAGAAGAAAGTAAAAAAGTTGATGCATCAATTGCTGATAGATTTGGAATTATTTCAGGTTCTGGAATTGGTGGATTATCGACTATTGAAAAGAATTCAGTAGTTTGTGAAACAAAAGGTTCAAGAAAAATTTCACCATTTTTTATTCCTTCATCTTTAGCAAATATGCTAAGTGGATTTATTTCAATTGAACATAATTTAAAAGGTCCATCTTTATCTCATGTAACAGCTTGTGCTGCTTCAACTCATGCTTTAAATGATGCTGTAAAAACAATTATGTTAAATGGTGCAGATAGAATTCTTGTAGTAGGAGCTGAATCAGCTATTTGTGGAGCTGGAGTTGGTGGATTTGCAGCAATGAAAGCACTATCAACAAGAAATGATGATCCAAAAAAATCTTCTAGACCATTTGATATGGATAGAGATGGTTTTGTAATGGGAGAAGGTGCCGGTGCACTTGTAGTTGAAGATTTAGAAATAGCTTTAGCAAGAGGTGCTAAAATCTATTGTGAAATTATTGGTTTTGGAGAATCTGGAGATGCAAATCACATTACGTCTCCGGTTACTGATGGTCCATTAAGAGCTATGAAAGCAGCTTTTGAAATGGCTAAGAATATAACTGGTGAATATCCAAAAATCGATTATATCAATACTCATGGTACTTCTACTCCTGTTGGAGATAAAAATGAAACTGCTGCAATTAAAGAGGCATTTGGTGGAAAAGAAAATTGTCCTCCTGTTTCTTCAACTAAAGGACAAATTGGTCACTGCTTAGGAGCAGCTGGTGCAATTGAAGCTATTATGGCTATTAAAGCATTAGAAGAAGGAATTATTCCTCCAACAATTAACGTAGAAAATCAAGATCCTGATTGTGATTTAGATATAGTTCCAAATGTTGCAAGAAAAGTAGAATTAACAACTGTAATGAGTAATAATTTTGGTTTTGGTGGAACAAACGGTTCAGTTATTTTCAGAAAGTATATAAAATAATTTAAAACTAACCTAACTATTAAAGAGCTAATTAAAAATTAGCTCTTTTTTTTTTAAGGAAAAACTTTGGCAGCTTACCTAGAATTTGAAGATAAAATCAAAAAGATTGAAGAAGATATTATAATAGCTAAAACAAAAGCTGATGAACATGCAGTAGAAATTTTAGAAAAAAAATTAGAAAAAGAAGTAGAAAAAACTTTTAAAAATTTAAGTGACTATCAAAAACTTCAACTTGCACGTCATCCAGATAGACCTTATGCACTTGATTATATTTCAGGATTATTAACTAATTCTTATGAAATACATGGTGATAGACATTATGTAGATGATCATGCTATTGTATGTTATTTGGGTTATATTGGAACACAAAAAGTATTAGTAATTGGTGAACAAAAAGGTAGAGGGACAAAAGATAAACTTTACAGAAATTTTGGAATGCCTAGTCCTGAAGGATATAGAAAAGCTTTAAGAGCTGCTAAAATGGCAGATAAATTTCAAATACCAATTTTAATGTTAGTTGACACTCCGGGTGCATATCCAGGAATTGGAGCAGAAGAGAGAAATCAAAGTGAAGCTATTGCGAAAAATCTATACGAATTTGCTGATTTAACAACTCCTACTATTTCTGTTGTAATTGGAGAAGGTGGTTCAGGTGGAGCATTAGCTATCTCAGTTGCTGATAAACTTGCAATGATGAGATACTCTGTTTATGCTGTTATTTCGCCTGAAGGATGTAGTGCAATTTTATGGAACGACCCATCAAAAGTTGAAACGGCTGCAAATGCACTAAAAATTACAGCTGAAAATTTAAAAGAATTAAATTTAATTGATGATGTAATTAATGAGCCTTTAATTGGAGCACATAGACAAAAAGAAGAAGCTATTTTTGCATTAAAAGAGTATTTTTTAACTTCTTTAGAAGAGTTAAAAAAATTAACTCCAGCACAAAGAGCTCAAAAGAAATATGAAAAAATTATGGCTTTAGGATCTTTCGAAGATAAATAATAGACAAGATTACATATCTTGTCTATCTCTTACCAATCTTCCAACAGGTTCCCCACCTATTAAATGAAAATGTAAATGATGGACCTCTTGTCCACCATCATTTCCTATATTTGTAATCAATCTATAACCACTTTCTCTTACGTTTAATTTTGAAGCAACTTTTTGAATAAATTCAGTCATTCCTGACATAATTTTTGGAGGAATTACATCAAATGAATCATAATGTTCTTTTGGAATAATTAAAACATGAATTTTTCTTGTTGGATTTATATCATTAAAAGCTAAAAAATTTTCATCTTCTAAAATAGTTTGATTTGGTATTTCACCTTTTACAATCTTACAGAATATACACATTATTTTTCCTTGAATTTAATTAGTAAATTATTATAACCAAACTCTAATAAATCTTTATGTATAATCGCAATTTCATAGAATTATATAGTTTATTTATACAGATAATTATTCAAAAAAATAGGGAGAAAAAGTGACACAGTGGATTGAAAAAATAACCAATGCAGAATCACTTGAAGAGTTAGAAAATTTAAGAATTGACACTTTAGGGAAAAAAGGTGTACTTACTTTAGAATTTGCTAAAATGAAAAGTGTACCAAATGAAGAAAAGAAAGCTTTTGCTGAAAACTTAAACAAACAAAAAACTTTAATAACAGAAGCTTTAGAATCAAAAAAAATTGTTTTAGAAAAAATTGCATTAAATGAAAAATTAGAAAATGAAAAAATTGATGTAACAAGATTTAATAATGAATTATCATGTGGCGCAACTCATCCAGTTGTTGAAACAATGGATAGAATAATTAGATATTTCCAAAACTTAAATTTTGCTGTTGAAGAAGGTCCATTAGTAGAAGATGATTTTCATAACTTTGAAGCATTAAATCTTCCTAAATATCACCCAGCAAGAGATATGCAAGATACATTTTATAACAAAGATTACACTCTATTGAGAACTCATACTTCTCCTGTTCAAATTAGAACTATGTTAAGTCAAAAAACTCCTATTAGAATGATTGCACCAGGAACTGTATTTAGAAGAGATTTTGATATTACACATACTCCAATGTTTCATCAAATTGAAGCCTTGGTTGTTGATGAAGCTGATAAAGTTTCGTTTGCAAACTTAAAACATGTTTTAGTTGAATTTTTACAACATATGTTTGGAGATGTAGAAGTTAGATTTAGACCTTCATTTTTCCCATTTACGGAACCATCGGCTGAAGTTGATATTTCATGTGTATTCTGTAAAGGTGATGGATGTAGAGTTTGTTCACAAACAGGATGGCTTGAAGTTCTAGGTTGTGGTGTTGTTGATGAAAATGTATTTAAAGCAGTTGGATATGAAAATAAATCTGGATATGCTTTTGGATTAGGTGTTGAAAGATTTGCAATGCTAATTCATAATATTGGAGATTTAAGATCACTGTTTGAAAGTGATACAAGACTATTAGGACAATTCAAATGATTATTACAAAAAATTGGTTAGAAGATTTTATCGATATTTCAAAAATATCTGTTGAAGAGATTTGTAAAACATTAAACTCTATTGGTCTTGAAGTTGATAGTGTAGAAAATCTTTGTGTACCTTCAAAAGTTGTTGTTGGAAAAGTATTAGAAAAAGTTAAACACCCTGAAGCTGATAAACTAAACATTTGTCAAGTTGATTTAGGTGATAAAGTTGTTCAAATTGTTTGTGGTGCAAAAAATGTTGATGTAAACCAATATGTACCAATTGCAACTGTTGGTTGTGATTTAGGAAATGATTTTATTATTAAAGAAGCAAAATTAAGAGGTGTTGAATCAAACGGAATGATTTGTTCATCAACTGAACTTGGTCTTCCAAAACTTAATGATGGAATTTTAGTTTTAGATAACTCTATTGGTGAATTAGTTTTAGGTAAAGAGTTAAAAGAGTACCCAAAATTAAATGACTCAGTAATTGAAATTGGATTAACTGCAAACAGAGGTGATTGTTTAAGTATTTATGGAATAGTAAGAGAATTAAGTGCATTTTATTCTCTACCATTATTAGAACTTGATAAACAAATTAATTATAATGAATTTGGAATTGGTCAAGTGTTTGAAATAGATTGTGAAAGTTGTGTTGATGCTTCTTTATCTTTCAAAGCTGTAAATTTTGAAAATTTCAAATTGAATGTATTAACAAAATATAGAACAGCAATAATTGGAAAATATCAAGACAATAACGATATTAAAAATATTTTAACTTATGTTACACATTCAACAGGTGTAATTTTAAATGCTTATTCAAAAGAGAAAACTTTAAAAAACAACAATTTAAGTATTTTACACGTAAAAAAAGATGAAGATGGATTTGACAACATCTATGGAATGGAACAATTAAGTAAAATTTGTGTTGAGCAAAAAGATATTGAATTAATTGGTAATGATTTTATAATTGAAGCTTCTTATATCAATCCTGAATTAATATCAAAAAAAGTTTTTGACAAAAAAATCAAAACTGGAGATGTGTATTATAAAGCTTCAAGAGGAAGTGAACCAAATATAGAATTTGGTATGGATTATCTAGCAAATTTAGTTTCAAAATCTGGTGCTTTAGTTTATAGAGGAAGTGAAACATTTATAGAAGATAAAGAAAAATTAACTTTAGATGTTAGTACAAAAAAAATCAATTCGATAATTGGTCAAGAAATTCCTAAAATTGAGATTGAAAGAATTCTTATTTCATTAGGATTTGAAGTAAAAGATACTGTTGATAATGTTTTAGCAATAAAAATTCCATACTACAGACATGACATAAAAAATGTTGCCGATGTAACAGAAGAGATAGTAAGAATTATTGGTATTGATAATATTATTTCAAAACCTTTAGAAATAGATGAAGTAAATAGAGTAAATAAAACTTCAATTGATTTAATCAAAAAAAATAAATTAAGATTTAAAGCAATTGAAAACGGTTTTTTTGAAACATTAACTTATGTATTTGCTTCAAAAGAAAATCTTGAAAAATATGGATTTAAAACTGTAAAAGATGAACTTGAACTTATAAATCCTATTGTAAAAGAGTTAAATACATATAGAACAACTATGCTTTTAAATTTAGTTGAAGCATGTGCAAATAACTTCAAAATTGGGGCAAGATCAACTGCATTTTTTGAAATTGGTACAATTTTTGATGAAAATAGAAAAGAGAGTAAAAAAATATCTTTTATTCAAACAGGTTTTTTTGAACTTGAAGAGATACAAAATGCTGGAAAACCAAAAAATATAGATTTTTTCTCTTTTGCTAAAAAGATTTTAAATACAGTTGGTAAATTTGATTTAGAAGCGATGACTACAATTGATAATCAATTTATTCATCCATATCAAAATGCAAATGTTTTAATTGATGGAAAAGTTGTTGGATTTATTTCAAAATTGCATCCAAGTGTTTGTGAAGATTATGATTTAAGTGATACATTTATTGCTGAAATAGATTTTGAAGCAATTAAAAATGATATTATTAAAACAACATCATATTCGAAATTCCAATCATCAAAAAAAGATTTAAGTATTATTGCTCCAAAATCTTTAGAATACAAAGAGATTAAAAAAGCAATTGATTCATTAAACAATAAAAATATTAAACAATTCAACTTAATTGATGTTTATAATGATGAAAAATTAGGTGAAAATGAAAGTTTAACAATTAGATTTGTTTTACAAAATGATGAAAAAACAATGGAAGAAGAAGATATTACAACAACAATGAATTCAATTCTTGATGTATTAAATCAAAAATTATCAATTGGCTTAAGATAATAAAAAAGGGAAAAAGTGGAAAAATTTAGTATAAAAAAATTAGTAAAACCATTTAATATTGAAATAGATTCAATTGCAAGTGATAAATCAATATCACACAGATGTGCTATGTTTTCACTTTTTTCGTCTCAAACTTCATATATAAAAAATTATTTAACGGCTGAAGATACTTTAAATACTTTGAGTATTGTTGAACAACTTGGAGCAATTATAAAAAGAGATGGAAGTTATGTTGAAATAACTCCAACACAAACTTTAACTGAACCATCTAATGTTTTAGATTGTGGAAACTCTGGAACTGCGATGAGACTATTTTGTGGTTTACTTGCAAGTGTTGATGGAGCATTTACACTAACAGGTGATAAATACTTAAGAAATAGACCTATGAAAAGAGTTGCAGATCCTTTAAGAAGTATTGGTGCTTTAATTGATGGAAGAGAAAATGGAAATAAAGCTCCTTTATTTATTAGAGGAGTAAAAGAACTTCAACCATTTACTTATCATTCACCTGTTGATTCTGCACAAGTAAAATCAGCTATGATTCTTGCAGCTCTTAGAGCAAATGGAATTTCAAAATATAAAGAAAATGAACTTACACGTGATCATACTGAAAGAATGTTAAAAGGTATGGGTGCAACTTTAGAAAATGATAGTGAAGGATATATAAATATTCATCCTTTAACTGGACATTTAAAACCTCTAAATATTACAGTCCCAACCGATCCAAGTTCAGCATTTTTCTTTGCTGTTGCAGCTGCAATTACTCCAGATTCAAGAGTTCTAATAAAAAATGTAACATTAAATCCAACAAGAGTTGAAGCTTATGAAGTTTTAAAAAGAATGGGTGTAATTGTAAACTTTATTGAAAAAGAGAATGTTTATGAACCAATTGGAGATATTGAAGTAATTTACAATGAATTAAATGGTGTAGAAGTTAGTGAAAATATCTCTTGGTTAATTGATGAATTACCTGCTCTTTCAATTGCTATGAGTTTAGCAAAAGGAAAATCAAAAGTTTCAAATGCAAAAGAATTAAGAGTTAAAGAGAGTGATAGAATCTCAAGTGTTGTAAATAATCTTAAACTTTGTGGTGTTGAATATACAGAGTTTGAAGATGGTTACGAAATAGTTGGTGGAACGATGAAAAAAGCTATAATAAATTCACATGGAGACCATAGAATTGCAATGAGCTTTTCAATTGCTGGATTAAATTGTGATATGGATATTGAAGATACTCAATGTATAGAAACTTCATTTCCAAATTTTAAAGAGATTGTTGACTCGTTATATAAATAAGGTAAATAATGGAAATTAAATTAGCATCAAATTATGGATTTTGTTTTGGTGTAAAAAGAGCTATTAAAATTGCTGAAGACTATAAGAATTCGGCAACAATGGGACCACTAATTCATAATCAAGATGAAATAAATAGATTAAAAAATGATTTTAATGTAGGTTTATATACAAATTTAAGTGATGTGAAAGAGAATGATACAGTAATCATCAGAACACATGGTATTCCTAAAAATGATTTAAAAAATTTAAGAAAATTAAATGCAAAAGTCATAAATGCAACTTGTCCTTTTGTTACTACTCCTCAACAAATAGTTAAAAAAATGTCAAGTGAAGGGTACTCTATTCTTATTTTTGGAGATGCTGATCATCCTGAAGTAAAAGGTGTACAATCATATGGAGAAGACCAAGATGATGTACATATTATTTTAGAACCATCTGATTTAGAAAAAATCACTTTTAAAAATAATAAAATTGCAACCGTTGCACAAACTACAAAAAAGAAAGAAAAGTATCTTGAAATTGTAAATGCCTTAATTTTAAAAAATAAAGA
This sequence comes from Arcobacter ellisii, assembly GCF_003544915.1. Taxonomy (NCBI): domain Bacteria; kingdom Pseudomonadati; phylum Campylobacterota; class Epsilonproteobacteria; order Campylobacterales; family Arcobacteraceae; genus Arcobacter; species Arcobacter ellisii. Next base: position 2,491,526 of record NZ_CP032097.1, read on the forward strand.
AGTTAGAGTATTTAACACAATTTGTGATGCTACATTTGAGAATCAAGATGCAGCAAGAGAACTATCAAAAGAAGTTGATATTATGATTGTAATTGGTGGTAAAAATTCATCAAATACAAAACAATTACACTCAATTTGTATTGAAAATTGTCCCGATTCATATCTAATAGAAAATGAAAATGAACTAGATATAAATTGGTTTTTAAACAAAAAATTGTGTGGAATAACTGCTGGTGCAAGCACGCCTGACTGGATAATTCAACAAGTAGTAAACAAAATAAAATCATTTAACTAAGAGTTTTTAAGCCTTTTTTCTGTATAATCGTTCCATTTAATAAAACTGGTAAATATGAAGGAATAAAATGGGTATCGAAGATATTGATTTAGGTGAAGACTTTGATTTTGAGCAAATGCTTAATGAGTCTTTTGAGAATTCGGAAAATAATTCTGTGGTTGATGGTGTAATTGTTGAAATTACTAATGAAAGAGTTTTAGTTGATGTTGGTCAAAAAATTGAAGGTCAATTATCTGTTTCAGAAATTACAATCGGTGGTGAAGTAAAATACAAAGTTGGTGATGTAATCCCTGTTATGTTAATGGGTAATAGAGGAGAAAGACCAAGTATTTCTCACAAAAAAGTTTTACAAAAAGAAAAATTTGATGCTTTTGTAAAAGCTCATGGTGAAAACTTTGAAGATGTAACTATTGAAGGTAAAATCGTTTCTGTTAAACAAAGAGGTGGTTTTATTATCGAAGATGCTGATGGTTGTGAATATTTCATGCCTATGGCACAATCTTACCTAAAAGCACAAGGTGCAATTGGAAAAACTGTAAAAGCTAAAGTTATCAAAGTTAATAAAGCTCAAAATTCAATTATTGTTTCAAGAAAAAAATTAATTGAAGAATCAAAAGCTGTAAAAGATAACAAAGTTACTGAAATTTTAGATAATAAAGAACCAATCAATGGTATTATCAAAAAAATTACTTCTTATGGAATGTTTGTAGATTTAGGTGGAATTGATGGTTTAGTAAACTACAATGAAATCTCTTACAAAGGTCCTGTAAATCCTGCAAATTATTACAACGAAGGTGATGAAGTTTCTGTTGTAGTTTTATCTTATGACAAAGCAAAACAACACTTATCATTATCAATCAAAGCTGCTTTATCAAATCCTTGGGAAGAGATTAAAGATGAATTAGAAGTTGGTGATACAATTACTGTTACTGTTTCTAATTTTGAATCTTATGGGGCATTCGTTGATTTAGGAAATGACATTGAAGGTTTATTACATATTTCTGAAATTTCATGGAATAAAAACTTAAAAAATCCAAAAGAACTTTTAACAATCGGTGAAGAAATCAATGTTGAAGTTATTGAATTAAATGTTGAGCAAAAAAGATTAAGAGTATCTTTAAAAAATTTACAAGAAAAACCTTTCACTAAATTTACTAATGAGCACAAAGTTGGTGATGTTATAAAAGGTAGAATTGCTACTTTAACTGATTTTGGTGCATTTGTATCAATTGGTGAAGTTGATGGTTTATTACACAATGAAGAAGCTTCTTGGGAACCAAACGCAAAATGTAAAACACTGTTTAAAAAAGGTGATGATGTTGAAGTAAAAATCATCAAAATTGATAAAGAAAAAGAAAATATTTCATTATCAATCAAAGAAATAGCTGATTCTCCTGCAAAAAGATTCCAAGATACATATAAACTTGGTGATATTGTAAAAGGAACAGTAAAAGATACTAAAGATTTCGGTGTGTTCATTAAATTAGAAAATAATCTTGATGGATTAATCAGAAATGAAGATTTTGGACCATTAAAACCTGAAGAGATCAAAAATGGTGATGAAATTGAAGCTGTAATTGTAAATATTGATACTAAAAAAAATAGAGTTAGATTATCAGTAAAAAGATTAGAGCAACAACAAGAGAGAGAAGTTTTAAAATCTGTTAATGATGATTCATCTATGACTTTAGGTGATATTTTAAAAGATCAAATAAAATAATAGGAATTATTTAATGAGTAAACATACAATTGTAGTTTGTGATCATATACATGAAGCTGGTTTACAAATTCTTCAAAATACAGAAGATGTAAACTACGTATATGCAGCAGACGTAAATAAAACAGAGCTATTAGATATTATTAAAGATGCTCATGTGGCAATTACTAGATCTTCAACTGATGTTGATGAAAAATTTTTAAATGCTGCAACAAATTTAAAAGCACTTATTAGAGCTGGTGTTGGATACGATAATGTTGATATTGATGGATGTAGTAAAAGAGGAATAATCGCAATGAATGTTCCAACTGCAAACACAATAGCAGCAGTTGAATTAACAATGACACATATGTTATCTTGTATGAGAAAATTCCCATATGCTCACAATCAATTAAAAAATGATAGAGTATGGAAAAGAGAAGATTGGTATGGAAATGAACTTTATGGTAAAAAATTAGGTGTTATCGGTTTTGGTAACATTGGACATAGAGTTGCATTAAGAGCTAAATCATTTGAAATGGATGTAGTTACATACGATCCATATATTCCTTCAACTAAAGCAACTGATTTAGGTATCAAATACACAACAAATTTCGAAGACATTTTAGCTTGTGATATTATTACAATTCACACACCAAAAAATAAAGAAACTATTGATATGATTTCTTTTGATGAAATTGCAAAAATGAAAGATGGTGTAATTTTAATAAATTGTGCTAGAGGTGGATTATATAATGAAGATGCATTATATGAAAACCTAAAATCTGGAAAAATTGCAATGGCTGGAATCGATGTATTCAAAAAAGAACCTGCAACAAATAATCCTTTACTAGATTTACCAAATATAACTGTAACTGCACACTTAGGTGCAAATACAAAAGAGTCTCAAAAAGAGATTTCTATTCAAGCAGCAAATAATGCTATTGAATCAGCAAGAGGAATTGCATATCCAAATGCCTTAAATTTACCAATTGATGAAAGTAAAATTCCTTCATTTGTAAAACCATATATTGAATTAACTCAAAAAATGGCATTTTTATTGGCTCAAATTAGTAAAAGTGAAATTAGATCTATCAATATCTCAGCAGAAGGTAAAATCTCTGAATATTTAGACTCTTTACAAACTTTTGCAACAGTTGGTGTTTTAGCTGTAAGTTCTGGAAGTGAAGTTAATTACGTTAATGCAAACTTCATCGCAAAAGAAAAAGGTATTGAATTAACAATGTCTGAATTATCTAACTTAAGTGGATACCAAAATAAAGTTACAATCAAAATAACAACTCCAACGGGTGTTAAAACTATTTCTGGAACTGTATTTAATGACGATGTACAAAGAATTGTTGAACTAAGTGGTTTCCAATTAGACATTGAACCAAAAGGTAAAATGATTATCATGAGAAACAACGATGTACCTGGTGTTATTGGTGAAGTTGGAAAAATCTTAGGTGATAACAAAATAAATATTGCTGACTTTAGATTATCAAGAGGTAAAGAGGGTGCATTAGCAGTTATTCTTCTTGATGAAAAACCAAGTTCAGAAGTAATTAAAAAACTTGATAATTTAGAAGCTGCAATTGCAGTTGCTTACGCTGAAATATAAGGAGAGAATATGGCAATTGGTATGAGTGAATTAAAAAAAGGATTAAAAATCGAAGTTGATGGAATTCCTTACAAAATTACAGAATATCAACATGTAAAACCTGGAAAAGGTGCTGCATTTGTTAGATGTAAAATCAAATCATTTTTAAATGGAAAAGTTATTGAAAAAACTTTCCACGCTGGTGATAAATGTGAAGTTCCAAATTTACAACAAAAACAAATGCAATTTTTATATGATGATGGTGAATTATTACAATTTATGGATAACACAACTTATGAGCAAGAAGGTTTAACTTACGAGCAAGTTGGTGATGCATTTGATTGGATTATCGATGGTATGACTTGTGATATGATGTATTTTAATGGAAAAGCAATCACAGTTGAACCACCAATGGTAGTTGAATTAAAAATTGTTGAAACTCCACCTAACTTCAAAGGTGATTCTCAAGGTGGAAGAAAACCTGCAACTTTAGAATCAGGTGCAGTTGTTCAAATTCCTTTCCATATCTTAGAAGGTGATATTATCAAAGTAGACACTAGAACTGGTGAATACTTAGAAAAAGTAAAATAGTAGCTTTGCTACTATTTTCTTTTTAGAAACATAATCTTATCTTCTCCAATATAATTCTCATGTAATATTTCAAAGTTTATATCAATATCATTTAGAGCATTTTGACCATTTTTTATCTTCGAATTTACAATCAATATTAAAAAATCTATTCTCTCTTTTAATTTATCTAATAGTGTGTAAACACCTTCTATCATAACAAATTTATAATCAAGTAATTTAAACAAATCATCTGAAATAATTACATTTCTATTAGGAATTCTAAATAAAGGGATATTATTATCAAATATTTTGTTTTTGCTATAGATAAAAACATCAGGAGCTCGGCCAGCAATATATCTTGCATCAAGGGTTGGTTTATCAACTCTTACACTATTTCCACCAATAACAAGTAAATCAATTTTATCTCTTAAAGTATGAACATAAGCCAATGCCCTATTCCCAGATATTTTACCATCAATACTTCCATTTAAAGTTTGTGCCATTTTGAAAAAAATACAACTTTTATTTTGCCAGGAAATAAAAGGTAAAAGAAGGTTTAAACCTTCTTCTTCTAATATTCCAACTGATACATCAATATTTGCATTTTTTAATGTTTCTAAGCCTCCTGCTGCAGTTTTATTTGGATCTTTGACACTAATTATTACTCTTTTTGGTTTTAACTCTTTTAGAAGATTAGCACAAGATGGAGTCTTACCTATGTGATTACATGGTTCTAATGTTACATATATATCACAATCATTAAAAAAATCGTTATGATTCTTTAAAAAAAATTCATGAATATCACTTGAACTACTTTTTGTTTTAACTACAGAATTTGGATTTACTTTCAAATATGCAGCTTTTAGTGCATTAATCTCTGCATGTGGCATTCCAGCCTCTTTATGAGCTTCAATTGCAAGTAATTTTCCATCTTTAACAATTACGCAACCAACAGCAGGATTTGGATAAGTTAAAAGTTGATATTTCCATGCTTCATCAATTGCTAATTTCATATAAAAATTATCATCTATTTTCATTTTATAAATCGCTTTTTTAATAAATTTTAGGAAAGTAGTATATATTAAGTAGTTTTAATTAGTAGTTAAAAATTAAAAGAGAAAATCTCTTCTAATTTTACCATTCAAAATATGTAGATGCAGCTAAAATTGAATCATATGATAATTCATCTTCACCAAATTCGGTTTTGATTACTATTTTTTCATCATCTGCATAAATTAATTGTCCTTTATAAACTTCTGTTGAAAAATCTTTAACTCTTACTTTTTCACCAACTGAAGCTATAAAATGTTCTTTCTTTTTTAATTTTCTTTCAATTCCTGGAGAACTAACTTCTAAAACATATTCTCCACTCATTGGTTCATTAACATCTAATATTGGAGAAATCATTCTTGAGATTTCTGCACATTTATCTAAACTTACTCCACCTTCTGCTGTAACAGAAACTCTAAAAATATTTTTATCATGCTCTTTTACAGTAGATATATCATAAAGTTTTGCACCTAAGCTTTCAACTGCTAACTTAATTGATTCTTCTAAATTCATTCTTCACTACTCTTTGTTTTTCTAATTTGTGCAAATAGATCTTCAATATGTTTTGATTTTTCTAATGAAGTATCATTTACAAATGTAAAATTTGGACATTTATACCAACCAGTACTTGCTAATATATGAGTTTTTAATCTTCCATTAGCCTTATTCAAAGATGAAATAATCTCTTTAATTTCATTTTTATCATAGTCAGAACCATCAAAATATACTATTGCATCATATTTACCATTTTTACAGTTAACACCTGTAATTGGTAAAGAGTTGATTTTTGCATCACTTAAATTTGATAATGCTTCAGGAATTAACTCCATAAGTAATGATTCTGTTCTTTGTAAATTTATACTTTTCATTAATTATCTACAGATACTTTTTCTTCAATTTGGATAAATGTTTCGATAAAATCTCCAACTTTTATATCATTGAATTTTTCAAACATAATACCACACTCATATCCATTTGCAACTTCTTTAACATCATCTTTAAATCTTTTTAGTGATGAGATTTTACCTGTATAAGTTACAACACCATCTCTAATAATTCTTGCATGTCCACCTCTGATAACTTTACCATCAGTTACTAAACATCCAGCAACTGTTCCAACTTTTGGAACAACGAATGTATCTCTAACTTCAGCTTGTCCAGTATTCTCTTCTCTAATTACTGCACTCATCATTCCAGATAATGCATCTTTAATGTCATCTATTAAATCATAGATGATTGAATAAGTATTAATAGTTATACCATCAGCTTTTGCTTTTGCTTTAATTGATCCTGTAGGTCTTACATTAAATCCTAAGATTATACAACCATCACTTGCACCTGCTAGAACTAAATCTGATTCAGTAATTCCACCAACTGCGGCATGAATAACTTTTACTTTTACTTCATCATTTGCAATTTTTTCTAACGAACCTTTAATAGCTTCTAAAGAACCACCAACATCAGCTTTAATAATTACTGGTAATTGTTTAATTTTACCTTCTGCAATCAATCCACTCATCTCTTCTAATGAAACTTTTGTAGATTTAGATAACTCTTTAGCACGTGCGTGTTCAGCTCTTGTTGTTGCGATATCTCTTGCTTCTTTATCAGAATCCATAACTACCATGATTGAACCAGTTGTTGGAACTTCATTTAATCCTAAAACTGTACCTGTTTCTGAAAGTCCTAACTCTTTAACTGGTCTTCCATTATCATCAGTAATTGCTTTTACTCTACCAAAAGTTGTATCACAAACAATATTATCACCAATTCTTAGTGTACCATTTTGAACAATAATATTTGCAACTGGTCCTCTTCCTTTTTCTAATGAAGATTCAATAACTGTAGCTTTAGCTTTTGCAGATGGATCAGCAGTTAATTCTAATAATTCTGCTTGAATTAAAATATTTTCTAATAATTCATCTATTCCTTCACCTGTTTTTGCAGATACGCCAATAAATTCTGTATTTCCACCCCAATCAATAGGAGTTAATTCTCTTTCTGCCATTTGTGCTTTAACCATATCTGGATTTGCACTCTCTTTATCCATTTTGTTCATCGCAACAATAATTGGACAACCACTTGCTTTTGCATGAGAAATAACTTCTTCAGTTTGAGCTTTAACACCATCATCAGCAGCAACAACAATAATAATAATATCTGTTACATTTGCACCTCTTGCTCTCATAGCAGAGAAAGCAGCGTGACCTGGAGTATCAACAAAAGTGATTTTTTGTCCATTTTTTTCTACAGTATATGATGAAATATGTTGTGTAATTCCACCAGCCTCACCAGCTGCAATTTTTGAACTTCTAATTTTGTCTAATAAAGATGTTTTACCATGGTCAACGTGTCCCATAATTGTAACAACTGGAGGTCTGGTTACAAATGATGATTCATCAACATCTTCTCCATGATAATCTTCAATATAATTAACATCTTCTAATGCATCTTTAACTGTAACTTCAATACCAAACTCTTCACCAAGAATTTCTAACTCATCTTGTTTTAAGAAGTCATTTTTTGTAACCATCATACCTAAACTAAATAATACCGTTATAACTTCAGCAGGTGATTTTCCACAAGCTTCAGCGAACTCATATACTCTAATATCTTCAGGAATTGTAACTTCTTTAATTTCAACTACTTCATTAGTTCTTGCTATTCTTTTCTTTCTTTTTCCTCTTTTTAAACCTTGAGGAGCATTTCCAAATGCAGCTGGTCTTGAACTTCTTGATTGTTTTGCTGGATTTTGTGGTTTTGGTTCATCAAATATTTTAAATGTATCACCTAAATCCATATCAAGTAAAACTACTTCTTCACCTAATAAAGAGTCATCTGAACTTACAAAATCATCTGAATATTCTCTTGCAACTTCAAGTTTTTTACCATGGTCTTGTGCTTTAACAATCGTTTTCTTTTTCTCTTTTTTGATTTTAGCTTTTTTAGCTTCTTCACTTGTATTTACAGAATAATTGTTATTATTTGATTTTTCTTCTTCTTCATTCCCACCTAAAATCTCACTTAAAGATTTCATCTGTTTTTTTGGTTGAATTTCTGAATCAATATTATTATTACTTCTAACATCTAAATCATCTTTTGCTTTTTTCTTCTTAATAATAACTAATCCTCTTCTCTTAGGAACAATTTTATTTGAGTTATCAGCATTTAATTCAGGTTTGTCAAATTCTTCTTGAGTTTTTGAAGGAGCTTTTGAAATAGGTTTAGAAATTGCTACTTTTTTTAATTCAGGTTTTCTTATTTGTTCATTATCTTTTTTTTCAATTATTTCTTCTTTTTCTTTTTTCTCAACTAAAACTTCAACTTTTTCGTTTTCTTTAGTATCTTCTTTTTTGATTGTTTTCTTTATCTTCGAAGGTGATTTATCAGAAATTTTTGAACTTTTTCCTGTCATAATATAGTTTGCAATCTCTTCAGCATCTTCAAATGATACTGCACTTTGCGGTGATTTTAGTTCTATTCCTAAATCTTTAGCTTTCGTTATAACGTCTTGGCTACTTGCTCCCGCTTCTTCTGCAATTTCATAAACTCTTACTTTATCTGACATTTGTTAGCATCTCCTTAAGTTGTGTAACATACTTATCTTTATTTTTACACTCTTTACAAAGTGATTTTTCAATTTTTTTATAATCTTTTCCATTTATATCTAAATGTAATTTTGAACTACACTCATTACAGATATAAAAACTTCTTCCAAAATTATCATAAAAAGACAATTTTTTATCTTCACATTTTAATCTTATTAACTCTTTTTGTTCTAATTTGTTCTTACAAATAATGCAAGTTCTTAAGATTTTTTTTAAACTAGGCAAACATTATACCCAAAATATACTTAATATCAAAAATTATCAAATTTCTATTCTCACACCAGTATTATCAAAATCTGTTATAAAAACTCTAAAATGAGGGAATTTAAGTTTTAATACTTTTTCTAAATTTTTACTATCATCAGTATATGCTATTGAGAATAACGTTGACCCTGAACCTGATAATGTACTCATTAAAGCACCCTCTTTTAATGCTGTTTTTTGTACATCAAATAGCTCTGGCATCTGTTTCATTCTATATTTTTGATGAATTTGATCATTTGATGCATATTTTAACATTTCCCAATTTTCTGCCATAAATGCAGCTGTTAATAATGATGAATGAGAAATATTAAATACTGTATCCTCTTTAGAATATTTAAAAGGTAAAGTTTTTCTTGATAATTGAGTTGATATTGCTCTATTTGGCACAACTATTACTGCTTTTAAACTCTTTGGAATTGATTTATTAATATATTTAACTTCATTTTCTTGAACACAAGCAACATTAAATCCACCCATTACAGCTGGCGTAATATTATCAGGATGACTTTCATATGCAAGAGCTAAATTTAATAATTTATCTTTTTCAAGTTTGATTCCCTCAATTGCATAAGCACTTGCAATTGCTGAAACAATAACAGCAGAAGAACTTCCTAAACCACGTGATAGTGGGATTTCATTTTGAAATTCAAATCTAAAATGTCTTTTTTTATTTGATAAATTATGATAAAAATCATTAAAAATAGAGATAAACATATTGTTATCTTTTAAAGCAGGATTATTTGCCCCTTCACCTTTTAAAGATACACTATGAAATTTTGAGGGTCTGATAATTACTTGATTTTTCATTGAGATTGCAAGACCAAGACAATCAAAACCTGGTCCTAAATTTGCACTAGTAGCTGGAACGCTTACTTTCATCCATTTCCTTCTTAAACTGCCGGTAAATTATATATTGGCAGTGTTTCTTCATTAAAATTATATTTTTCTATACCCGTCGGTAATTCAAAGTCGTGGATTATACAATCTTTTTCTAAAAAATCTACTTTAATTTTATTTTCTTCTTTAATAAAATACTTTTTACCCAAAGCCTTAATTGGAGAATTTTTATTAAAATAAAAACCATCTATTGCATTAAATTCTATATTTTTTGTTATACAAATTGTTTTTAAAAATATATAAGCAACTTTAATAGCCATAAATGAACCTGGGGAATTTACATAAATTATTTTTTTTATATCAAATTCTAATAAAAGATTTTCAAATAAACTTGGCAATAAATCAGATGTTTTACCATCAAGTTTATACTCTTTTATCAATTTCTTATTTTCATAAATTCCTACTAATAAAGGATTTGAAATAGTTATAACTAAAACTTCAATCAATTTTTAACTTTCAACTTTCGCATAAGCCATTTCAAATACGCTAGCTTCACTACTTGCTTCTTCTAAATCTATTATTTCATAATTTGATTCATCTTCATAAAGTTTTTTTGTTAATAAATGATTTAGATGATGACTTCCAGCAATTGCATCATATTCACCTACTAAAGTATATTCTAAAAGTGCCATATCACCAATCGCATCTAAAATTTTATGTCTTACAAATTCATCATCAAATCTTAAACCTTCTGGATTTAAAACTTTTGTTTGGTCAAGTACAATTGCATTTTCCATACTTCCACCTTGGGCAAGTCCAATACTTCTTAGATATTGAACTTCATGTAAAAATCCAAAAGTTCTAGCTCGACTTATATTTTCTTTATATTCTGAAATTGAATAATCAAAGTGGAAATTTTGTTTTCCAATTGCAGGATGTTCAAAATTTATTTCAAAATCATATACAATTCTATTTGATGGCTTTAAACAAACTTTTTTTCCATCAAGAGTTGTAACTTCAACCATTTTTTTGATTTTTATAGCTTTTTTTGATTTATCTAATTCTTTAATTCCAGCTTCTTCTATTAACATACAATAACCAGCAGAACTTCCATCAAGAACAGGAACTTCATCATTATCTATAATAATTCTTAAATTATCAATTCCATATGCATAAACAGCAGATAATAGATGTTCTATTGTAGAAATAACTACTCCATCTTTTCCAATAACTGTTGCCATTTTTGTATCAACAACAAACTCTTTTTTTAATGGAATTGTAACTCCAGCATCAACTCTATAAAAAACTATCCCCATATCACTATCAAGGGGTTCTAGTTTCATTTTAACTGGAACACCTTTATGAAGTCCAATACCAACTATTTCAACACTTTTTGCGATTGTTCTTTGTTTCATTTTTTTGTTCCATCTATAATTTTAATCGAATCATTTATTGTTTTAGTAAGATTTACTTTTATCCAATCATAATCTAGCCATTCATTTGGATTTGCTTCAATTCCTTGAATTAAAATTCCAAAATGTAAGTGATCACCAAAAACTGCACCAGTTGAACCAGTATTTGCTATTTTATCACCTGTTTTTACTTCATCATTAACTTCAACATTTTGGCTACTTGTGTGTGCATATAATGAAGCTAATCCTAAACCATGGTCAACAATAATTGAATCTCCATAAATTCCTAAATAATCTTTAAAAATAACTTTTCCAGGATTTGTAACTATTACATCTGCTCTTTTTGTACTTGCCCAATCCATTCCTAAATGCCAAGCTTGGTCAATTTCTTGTTCATTATAAAAGTAATGTCTTCTTTCACCAAATTGTGCAAAAGTTGCTGCATTTGACATTCTTGTAAATGTTTTAACATCAAATGGAATTTTTCCACTATTAGCTAAATTTTTTCTTACAACCTCTTTTATAGTTTTAACATTCTTTTCTCTTAATTCTCTATTTGTTTTTACAAATGCTTCAATAGTATCAGAAGGAACATTCATATTACTATTTTCTAAAACATGTTTACTTACACTATTTACAAATTCATCAGATACTTTAATTTGGTCAATTTTTTCTTTAAATGGTTTTATATAAAATGGAACTTTTGTTACAGTTTTATTATTTGCCATATCAATTGCAACTAAATTTACTCTTTTAAACTCTTTAATATCAACAGGCCAAGTTATAATAGAAATATAGTATCCTTTTTTATAAAAAGGAAATAACTCAAATATCTCTTCATCATTAAATGTTATGTAATAATCTTTTAAATTTTCGTCAGCAATTTCAACAACAATAACTCCACTTCCACCTTGTCTTAATAAATATGAGTTAGTTACAACATTAGCAATTGGACTTCTTTTATCAATAATTATATTTGATTTTTTAGTTGCTTCATTTCCTCTAAAGAAATTCCATTTACTTGTATCAAATACATGAATTTGTAATACACCATTTGTTGGTTTATAAAATTCATCAAATACAGGTGGAACTATCTCTAAATCTAAAGAGCCATTTTCATTTTTTAAAACTTTTGTATCTAATCTTACTTGTTTTTCCCCATCAACAAATAAAATTTCATAAGATTTAATATCTTCATCATCTGAAATATTTATTTTAATTGGCTTTTGAAAATTCCAATATATTTGTTCTTCAACTGTAATTTTAGGTGCATTTCTCTCAAAAGTAGGAGATAAAAATAAAAAACCAACTATTCCAATTAATATAAATAGAACTACATAAATCCATAATCCCTTAATACTATTTTTATTATTTGTAAACTTCAAGAATTTCCTTTAAAACTATATTTTTTGCTTTTTCAACATCAAGCATATCTAATGTACAACCAGCGGCATTAAAATGACCGCCACCACCAAAATGACCAGCAATAGATGAAACATCAATTTTACCTTTTGAACGTAAAGATACCCTTGATACTCCATTTACAACTCTTACAAAAAAAGCAATTTTTACTATTGCTATGCTCATCACCATATCTAAGGCATCTTCACAATCTCTATTGTGAGCACCTGTTTGTTTAAACCACTCCTCTTTTGCTATTATAGAAGCTACTTCACCCTCTTTAAAAAGTTCAAGACTCTCTAAAACTTTTGGGATAATTCTATATTTTGCTAAAGAATCTCTTCTTAGAAGTTTATTTGCAATATCAGAAGGACTTGCTCCACATTCAACTAAAAAGTTAATTTTTTCAAATGTAATTTCATCACATCTAGCTAATGAAAAAGCTAATGTATCATCATAAATTCCAACATAAAGTGCAGTTGCTGAATTTTTTGTAATATACAAACCGTTATGTTTAAAAAATTCATATACTAATTCAGCTGTTGAACTTTTCATTGGATCAACAATATTTACAGTTCCAAATTTATTATTTGATTTATGATGGTCAAAATTTATAAGAGGAATTGATGGGTCTAATTCAAATCCTAATCTTTTATAAGTTCCACAATCAACACTAATAGCTAAATCAAAAAATGCTGGTAATTGATCTGTTATTTTCTCAAATCTTGGAATAAAATCAAGATTTTGAGGTAAATCAGAACTTACATTATAAACTTTATGTTTTATCTTATTTTCATGAAATAGATTTGATAAAGCCAATGCAGAACCTATTGAATCAGGATCAGGATTTACATGAGTAATAATTAAAATATATCTACTTTTTTCAATAAGTTCCAATGCTTTTGTATATTCTGACATATCAACTTTATTACTTGTTATAAAATCCTTTTTCATCCTTCTCCTTTCTTATATTTTTTAATTTAACTAAAACTTACTAACAAAAAGTTAATCAAATATTTTTTAATCAAACTTCATTGAAAAATCAAGCCAAGTTGATTGATGAATAATACTTCCACTACTAATTGCATCAACTCCTGTTGTTGCATACTCTTTTATTGTTTTTAAATTTATATTTCCACTAGCTTCAAGTAAAATATGTGGATAATTTGCATTTCTGAATTCTACAACCTCTTTTATTTGTTCAATATTCATATTATCACACATTATTATATCACCACCTGCATGCATAGCCTCTTTTACTTGGTCAAATGTTTCACACTCAATTTCTATTTTTGTAACCCAAGATATTCTTTTTCTTGCTTTTTTTATAAATTCTTCTAAATTATCTATTGTTCTTAAGTGTGTATCTTTTAACATCAAACAATCATCAAGTCCAAGTCTATGATTAATTGCTCCACCAACTCTACTTGCATATTTTTCAAAATCTCTTAATTGTGGTCTTGTTTTTCTAGTATCAAGTAAAACAACACCTGTTCCTTCAATCAATTTTGCATATTTATTTGCCATTGTTGCAATTCCAGATGCATGTTGAAGCATATTTAAAAAAGTTCGTTCTGATGACAATAAAACAGAAGCTTTTCCTTCAAGTTCAGCAATTACATCACCAACTTTTATCTCATCACCATCATTTTTTAAAAATTTACAATCAAATTTTTCAGTTCTTGCTAAAACTTTTGCATATTGAACACCTGCAAGTATTCCATCTGATTTACAAATAGCACGTGCCGTAAATCTTCCTTTTGGAGCAACATCGAAGAATAAATCTCCTCTTCCATTATCTTCAATAATGGCATTTTTTACAAATTTTTTGATATTAATCATACTTCAAACATCCTTTCTAATGCTACTTTAGCCCACTTAGCAGTTTCATCACTTACAAATATTTCATTCTCTTTTGAAATATTATCATCTTTAATAGATTTTAAAGTTTTATAAACATCTTCTAAAGTTGTTTCATTCATAGTTGGACACTCAGGTTTTGTTGAACTTAAAATATATGTATTTTTTGTTCTTAATCTATTTACCATATTAAACTCAGTTCCAACAGCTACTTTTTGATTTTCATCTAATCCTTTTATATATGTAATAAGTTGAGAAGTTGAACCAACAAAATCAGCTTTATCACAAACACTTGGGTCACATTCAGGATGAACAGCAATCAAAATATCTGGAAATCTTTCTCTATAAAAATCTATATCATCAGCAGTGAATTGTTGATGAACTGAACAAAAACCATTATAACAAATAATATCAGCCTCTTTTAAATCACTTCCATCACCAACAACTGCAGATTTTAGATTTAGTGATTTAGCAAAGTTCTGCCCTAAACATCTATCTGGAACAAAAAATATTTTTTTACCAGACTCTAAACCTTTTTCAATAATCTTATAAGCATTTGAAGAAGTACAAACCATTCCACCCATTTGTCCAACTTTTGCTTTAACTGCTGCACTTGAGTTTATATATGTTATTGGTAAAATATTTTCGTTTGGAATACCTGCTTCATTTATCTTTTTTAGATTTTGTTCAAAGTAACCCTCATCAATCATTCTAGCCATTGCACAACAAGCAATTTTTGGCATTAAAACTCTTTTTTTGGGACTCATTACTTTTACACTTTCACCCATAAAACCAACACCACAGAAAACTACAAATTTAGAATCAGTAAGCATTACTTTTTTTGCAAGTTCTAATGAATCTCCTGTTATGTCAGCCAACTCAAAAACTTCATCTCTTTGGTAAAAATGTGCCACTAAAGTCACATCTAACTCTTTTTTTAGTTTTATAATTTCTTCTTTTAAATCCAAAATAAACCTTCAAATTTTTATTAAATGTGAATATAACAAAAGTTTAGTTATAATCTCATTTAATTATAGACTTTAAACAAAGGTAATAAATGGATTTTTTCACAAATACAAATATTCTATTTTTTATAGCAGCATACTTAATAGGTTCTATTCCTTTTGGTTCAATTTTAGCAAAAACATTTGCAGGTGTTGATATTACAACAGCAGGAAGTAAATCAATCGGAGCAACAAACGTATTAAGAGTTGTAAAAGAGACTAACCCAAAATTAGCAAAAAAATTAGGAATTGCAACAGTTTTATTAGACGCACTAAAAGGAACTGTTGTTTTACTATTTGCTATGTATTATGGTGTTAGTGATTCAACTTTATGGGCAATTGCTATTCTTTCTGTTTTAGGACATTGTTACTCTATTTATTTAGGACTTGAAGGTGGAAAAGGAGTTGCAACGGGACTTGGTGTTTATATTGTATTAATTCCATATGCAACTTTAATTGGTGCACTTGTTTGGATAGTTTGTGCAAAAGTTTTAAAAATCTCATCTTTATCATCACTTTTAGGTTTGGTTGCTGTTGTTGTTAGTGCAACTTTTATAAATAATGGATTAAATGTAGGTTCAAATGTTCCTATGTATTTAATTGCTTTTATAATCATTTATAAACATATTCCAAATATCATAAGAATCATCAAAGGTGAAGAGAAAAAAGTTATATGAAAATACATATAAATGATTTAAACTTCAAATGTATTATTGGAATACTTGACTTCGAACGAATTAAAAAACAAAAAGTAGTAATAGATTTATCTTTTGAATATGAGTTTTCAAAAGATAAATTCATAAACTATGCAGAGGTTTCAAAACTTCTAAAAACAACAATGAAAAAAGAAAAATTTCTTTTACTTGAAGATGCAATATTACATATAGAAAATCTTCTCAACTCTACATATAATATATCAAACTTATATATCAAAATCTCAAAACCAAATATTTTAACAAACTGTATAGTTAGTCTTTCAAATAAATAACTTTTCAAAAAATCTACAAAAAAGATATAAGAGTAAAAAAGTCCTAAAATAGCATTAACACAGCATTATTTTGCTGTTAATTAAAAAATAACTTAAATTAACAGTTAATTAACACAGAATTAATGATTTTAAGAAAACTTTAAAATTTAGTGGTGTAGAATGGTCGCAACGGTATGTCGGAAAAGGTTTAAAACCTATGTTTTAGATGAGTTCGCGCGCTCCGGTAGACTGATAATAGATTTCGAAATTTTAGGAGAACAAATGAAAAAAATCGCAAAATTAAGTTTAGTAGCTGCTGTAGCAGTTGCAGGATTAACTTCAGCTAACGCTCAACCATTAGAAGAAGCAATCAAAAATGTAGACGTATCTGGATCTGTAGTTTATAGATATAATGATTATAAAAATGATGTGGCTAATACAGCAAATCCAACAGCTACAAACACAAATAACTATAAAGTTGGATTAAATCTTTCTTCAAAAGTAAATGAAGATGTTAAATTTAATTCAAGATTTGTTGTTGGTCAACCATCTAACACTGGTACTGGTGATGCTGGTTTTGCAACTTTAAATTCAAGTGATAATGCTGACCAAAATGTTGGTGTAGAGTTAACTAATGCTTATTTCGGATATACAGGTCTTGCTAATACAACTGTTAACGTTGGTAAACAAGGTTTAACAACTCCATGGACTGTTGCTTTAGATTCTGATGGAAATGAGCAAACTGGAACAGGAGTTTTAGCTCTTTCAACAGTTGGACCAGTAACTTTAGCTGGTGCATATTTCAATCAAACAAATCTTAATGTTTCTTCAGATTCTGCAATGAATGGTGTAGCATTATATAAAAATAATAGAGCTGGAGCAACAGGAAATGGAAGTAATTTAGGTCATTCTAATGCAACTGTTGCGACTGTTATTGGTGATGATGCAGTAGATGGTTCATTAGATGTAGTAACATTAGGTGCAATTGGTACATTTGAACCAGTTACAGTTGATGCGTGGTATATTGATATAAATGATCTTGCTGATTCTTACACACTTGGTGCAAAAGCTGCTTTAGATTTATCTGGAATCAAATTTGGTGCAGATGCAAGATGGGCATCATTATCTTTAGATAAAGATGTTGCAACAGCATTAGATGTTGTTAATAATGCTACAAGCGGTACTAGTAGTGTAGTGGATACAAACACTATGGCAAAACTTGTTCTAACAGCTGACGCAGGTTTAGTTGATGGAAAAATTGCTTATGGTATGACTGGTAAAGATGGTGGTTTAACTGCTTTAGATAATGATGCGGTAACTACATTATTAGGTTGGAATTTAGCACTTAATGGTAAAACTGATGCTGATTATTGGCAAGCAGTATTAGGATTTGATATTTTATCAAACTTAAACTTATCAGCTAACTATGGTAACTTACAATATATCGCTGCAGCAAATTCTACGACTGATATAGAAGAAGAAGAGGTGTATGCTCAATTATTATATAAAATGAGTAAAAACTTCTCTACTTATGTAAGATACGGAACATATACTAAAGAAACAACAGCTGCTGGTGCTGCAACTGTTAAAGATAATGACGATACAAGAGGAAGATTACAAGTTGAATATACATTCTAATATTTTTAGAATTGTTTAACTTCTCTTTCGAAGGGTTGGGGTTTACTCCAACCCTTTTTTTATTATGATTATTTAATCTTATTATGATAAAATCTACAAATTTAAAAAAAGGATTAAATCTTGAAAAAAGTTATTCTTTCATCTATACTACTTCTTGGAACTACATCAATATTCGCTGAAACAACAATGTGTTTTAAAGAAAATGCTTCTATGAGTACTATTGAAAAAACTCCACTTGATGGAGGTATTTGTAATGGAAAATTATCTGTAAATGATATGAAAGCCAAAGGTTGGAGTGTAGAAGATATAAAAATCTCTCAAAGTTCAACTGGTATGAATTTTATTTATATTCTAAAAAATGGTGTAACTGTATCAGCTCCTACACAATCATCTCAATTTGTTGGAAATCAAGCTCAAATGGAAGCAAATATTTTAGCAAAACTTGAAGCAAAAAAAGAGGCTGAAGAAAAAGCAAAAGTTGAAAAAGAGTTAAAAGATGCAGCTGTTATAGCAAAAGAGCTTTATACAAACAAATGTCAAACTTGCCATGGAGCAAATGGTGAAAAAAGCGCTTATAACACAGCAAGACCTCTAAAAGATTTATCAGTTGAAGATATGCAAGAATCAATCAAAAACTATAAAGTTGGAAAAGTTGATTCTATGAATGCAAATATTATGGCACCTTATGCAAACTTTGTTGATTATAAAGAGATCAAAGGTATCCACGCTTATTTACAAAGTATCAACAAATAAAGAAAAAGGATTTTATTCCTTTTTCTCTTCTTTTTTACTCTAATCACTCTTTATACAAACTTTAAGTATAATTTCCTTTTTTAAAGGATTAAAGCTAATATGGACGCATACGAATATTCAGAACTATTAAAACTTCTAAACACAAAACTTAACAACATAAAAGGTATTTTAAAACCTGATGATTTAAACAAAAGATTAGAAGAGATACAAGAATTAGAATCATCTCAAGATTTTTGGAATGATGTTGAAAATGCAACTAAAATTGGGATTGAAAAAAATAGAATTTTAGGAAAGCTAAATAAATTTAATAAAGCAAATGATTCATTAAAAGGAACAAATGAGCTTTATGAAATGGCAACTGAAGAAAAAGATGAAGAGACTTTAGAAATGCTTTATGATGAAGCAACCGAACTTGAAAAACTAATCAAATCAACAGAGATTTCAGTTATGCTTTCAAACCCTGATGATGCTTCAAATGCTATTGTTTCTATTCATCCAGGAGCTGGTGGTACTGAATCACAAGATTGGGCAAGTATTTTATATAGAATGTATCTTAGATGGGCAGAAAGAAATGATTTTAAAGTTGAACTTCTTGATTATCAAAATGGTGATGAAGCTGGTATCAAAGATGTTTCTTTTATCATCAAAGGTGAAAATGCATATGGTTATATGAAAGCTGAAAATGGTATTCATAGACTTGTTAGAATCTCTCCATTTGACTCAAATGCAAAAAGACATACATCTTTTTCATCTGTTATGGTAAGTCCAGAGATTGATGATAATATCAATATTGTAATAGAAGATAAAGATATTAGAATTGATACTTATAGAGCAAGTGGTGCTGGTGGACAACATGTTAATAAAACAGAATCAGCTATTAGAATCACTCATATTCCAACAGGAATTGTTGTTCAATGTCAAAATGACAGATCTCAGCATAAAAATAAAGATAGTGCTTTTAAAATGCTAAAATCAAGACTATATGAATTTGAACTTGAAAAACAACAAGCAACAAAAGATGGTGTTGAAAAAAGTGATAATGGATGGGGACATCAAATTAGATCTTACGTTTTACAACCATACCAACAAGTAAAAGATAGTAGAAGTAATATTGGTTATTCAAATGTTGATGCTATTTTAGATGGAGATATCACTAAAATTATTGAAGATGTATTAATAGCAACTTCTACTTCTAAATAGTCTATTCTCTATCACAAATTATGTTATAGATACAATAATTACATATTGATTTATCTTCACATTTAGAAAAAGAGATTTCTTGTTTTGAAATCTCTTTTAACTCTTCAAACTTTTGATTTAAAAGTTCTAATTTACTTTCAAGTGCTATTTCAGGAATTAGTTCTGTATTATGTAAGTCATAATAATATGCCTGTATTTTATTTGTTTTAAAATACTGATTCATTGCTATATAATAAAATTCAAGTTGGAAATCATCACTTTTTTCATAGTTTTTAAGAGTATCAACACTTAAACTTGAAGAAGTTTTATAATCAATCAATTCATATTCATCTTCAAAACTATCTATTCTATCAATTATTCCTTTTATTTTTATTCCATTAAATTCACACTCAAAATTCTTTTCTAAAGCAATAATTTTTCTATTTTTTAATCGCTCTTTATCATGTAAATAAAATTCATAAAGTTTTTTCTTCCAGATTTCCAAATCCAATATCAAAAATGGATTTGAACTTTTATACTTACTAAATAAATTCTCAATCTTTTCAAAACTCAATTCATTTGAATTTTCATCAAGAGTGTAATAATCCTCTAAAATAGAGTGAATAATATCTCCTAATTCATAAGGTTTAGGTTTTAATGAAATTGAGTGTTCTTTTATTTTTAAGATATTTTGTAAATAAAATTTTCTTTTGCATTGTAAAAAAGCTTTAAATGAAGTTGCCGACCATGTAAATTTTGTTAAATCAATTTTAGCAATAATCTCTTCTTCAAAGTGTGATATTTTATGATTATCATAAAGTATATGTTTATAAAAATTATCATTTGTATCTGTTTTAATATGTTTATTAAACAGCTCATTTGCAAATCTTGAAATTTGATTTGTGTCTGAATTTACATAAGAGATGAAAACATTTTTTGTTGAAGTTATTAATCTTTTATAATAATACTTTTGTAAAGATTCTCTATCAAATTGAGTTGGGAGATTTGCCAATTGTTTTAATTTTGTTGATAAAAATTTATCTTTTAAAGATATTTTTGGAATAAACGATTCATTAAAATCACATATAATTACTACATCAAACTCCAAAGCTCTTGTTTCTAGTAATCCTAAAACAGTAATTTTTCCAGAATTAACATCGTCAAGAGTAATTTTTGCAAGTTTCTGTAAAAATATTTTAAATACATCTTTTAGTAAAATATTATTTTCTTTAGAAAATAGAATAATATTTAGTTTATAAAGTAATTCATCATATTTTTCAATTAATTCTACATTACTCTCTTTTGATTTTATAAAATCTGTAATAAAAAGAAAAATATCTTTTGTAACATTTTTATTCCATAAAAATTTTAGATTTTTATCTACAAATGATTTATCAATTTCTAAAAATTTTAGATTTTCTATATTTTTAATTTCATCTTCATTCAAATATAAATATATTGCATTTGCTATTTGATAAAGATTTGTATTTTTTATACTTTTCCCCATTGCATAGTTGAAATATTTTTCATCATCAAAAAGTTGAATATAAGAAGCAAAATTTTCATCAGGTAAAACTAAAGCAATATTTGATGGATTAATACCATTTTTTACTGATTTTTCAATACAAGATTTTATATAAGCTATTTGATTTAACCTAGAACTAAAACCTTTTGTTTCAAAAAACTCTAATTTGCTATTTATAGGTTCAATTTCAATAAGTTCATTTTTTGATAAATCATATTTATATTTATAATCAAGTTTAATTTCTAAACCAAGATTTTTAAAAACTTCCAATGATTTCTGATTGTAAATATTTGAATAAAATAGAATTGTAATATTTATGTATTTTGATATTTTTTCAATCATATCAAATTCTACTTTTGTAAAGTATCCTTCAAAATGTAACTCTATTGAGTCAAATTTATTCAAAAAATTTTCATTTATTTTATAATGATTATTTATATTTATTCTATCTACATAGTGATTTTTCTCTAAAATATTTATATAATTGTTTTTTATTACTTCTAATATTTGTAAATGCTCTAAATAAAAATCATAAGTATCAACATTTTGAATTTGAGATATTTCAACTTTTTCACTTGCAAGTTCTAAAAAGAATCTATAAATATAATCACTTTGTTTTAGAAATTTTGTAAAATTATCAGAAATACCAAGCTTTTTTATATCTACATTTTTTATTGCTTCATTTAAAAAAAGAACTCGTTGTTCTTCTTCGCAATATTTTAGTTTATTAAGTGTTATTGATTTTTTAAAAAATTCGTCGATTGTAAGGATAAAAGGCAAAAGAGTATTTTCACTCTTTTGATTAGAAATAAAATTTCTAATAACCCTTGAAGTAGGAAAAACTAATAGTTTTTTTTTAAATAGCATTTGTTTTAATAAAAATATATCCTATAGTTTCATCAACTTTGAAACTACCTGTAATAATCCAGTTATTTGCCTCTTTTAATTCAAAAGTAGCATTATATGATTTTTCACTATTTGTAAAATTTTCATCTTTTAAAACAATATCACTATCATCTGAAATTGTTTTTGAAACTACCAATTCAATATTTATATCTTTTTTTTCATTTGTATTTTTATCAAAAACTACAACTTTTAAGTTATTTTGTCCAACTTTTAATAAATTTCTATGTAAAGAATATTTTTCAATTGCTCTTTGAGATAATTTTATATCTTCTGTTGTTAAATCAAACTTTTTATCATTTAGATAAAACTCAAAATTGTATTTAGATAAAAATGCAATATTTGATTCCATCATATTATTATAATTATCATCAACATCTTGATATTTTTTCATAAAACTATGGTCTTCTATAACTGGTACTTTTGAAGCACTCATAATAGTCCAAATAATCATTGAAAATACAAAACTAAAAATTCCTATAAAAAACAGTGGCCAATAATTTCTTTTCATAAATTTACTTTCTTTTTTTTAAAATTGCATAAGTATATGCTAATAATCCTAAAACTATTAAAGTATACATTACAACTCTCCAAATAGTACTAGAAACTTTTCCTGAATTACCTATACTACTTTCAAGTTTAATATTTTTTGACTCAGCTAATGTATCAGCAATTGCAGCATAACCATTTAAAGTTGCAGCACTTACCTTTGCAAATAGTGTATTTTTATCTTTTGAAGCAAGCAATGGAACAACATATCCATCTAAAATCTCATTTTTATTAATTTGATTTTTTAAATCATCACTAAAAAGTAAATTAACATGTGTCTCTTCAACTGCAATAGTCAATAAAACATATGGTTTTTCAACATTAATAAGTATTTGATTTTCAAAGTTTTTAATTGCTTCAATTTTTTCTTTTGTTTTGATATTTTCATCTAATCCTAAAGTAGATTTTGCATATACATAAATATTAACACCTAATTTAGATTTAGCCTCATCACCTATTTGATTGATTTTATCTTTTGCTCTTTGGTCTATTAAACTATCATCATTTAATATAAAATTTTGAGCTGATAAATTTTGACAGAAAAAAAGTAGAAGTGATAAAATCACCCCTACTCTAAAAAAAATACTTTTTTTCATTTAACCAACAAACACTTTTGTAGCATCAAAGAAACCATAATATACAGTCATTACAGCTGACACTAAAAGTAAAATACCAATAATTTTTTCCATATTTTACCCCTTATTTACCATTACCAACAAGTTGGTAATGTGTATGATTATCAGAACTATTCATTTTTAAACCATTCAAATCTTGATTGATTTTATAGAAATTACTAGCTTCATTTTGTTGTACTTTTATACCATTAATCGTTAATACAGCAAGAATAGATAATAACAGAACAACTGCAATTAACATACCTGTAATACCATTAAGTTTAAAAATACCTCTTTCATTTTCATTCATTTGTGTATTTCCAGCCATCTTACTCTCCTAAACTTCTTAAATATGAAGCTAAAGCTTTTTCTTGAGTTTCGTTAAGTCTTCCATCAAAGCTTGGCATAGCACCTATAATACCTTTTTTACCATCTTTTAATACAGCCATAACTAAAGCATCATCATAAGCTCTGATATTTGGAGCAACCATCTCCATACCATTTCCATCTGCACCATGACAACCAGCACAAACTGCGAAACTTGCAGGTTGTTCACCTTTGAATCCACCAGCAACATAAGAAGCTACTTCATTAATATCAGCATCTTCTGTTAACATCATTGGAGGCATTCCTGCTGGATAAGCAGTTTTTAAATTATTAGCACCATTTTTAATTACATGAACAACTTGTTCTTTTGACATTCTATGAGTAAGATTTTGAGCTTTACCTTCAATTCCTTCTCCATCAACACCATGACAAGGTGCACATTGTACTAAGAAAATTGATTGACCCATAGCTTTTAAAGTCTCTTCAGATGGGTTTTCCCATTTTTTCTCAAATTTTGCATTGTACTCTAAAGTCTCTTCATTCCATTGACCAATTTGAGAGAAACCATTAATTGGATAACCAACTGTAAAATACCAAAACATCCAAATAATAGCACCAATAAATGCTAATCCCCAACCTGTAGGAATTGGATTTTTGTATTCACCGATACCATCCCATTTTTCTTCAGCTAGTTCACCACTTGCTGTATCATTTTTCATTTGATTAACATATTTTAACGCAACAAATACAGTAATTGTAATAATTGCAACAGCACCTAACATTGTTAGGCTATTAATATAATCATCACTGTTAAAAGCATCACCTGCTGCAAAGTAAGTTCCTGCTAATAAAGCGATGATAAGAATTATTCCACCTATAACCATAGATTTCATCTTATTTCTCCTTATTATCTATATCTTTATCTTTTTTTCTTTCTTCTAAAGGCATAGAAACACTTGAATCATCATGTACAAGTTTAGAATACTTCTCAAAATCTCTTTCCCCTGTCTTCTGTCTTTTATAAATAGAATAAGCATAAGAATAGAAAATTATAAAAACTGCTAAAATCAAAAAGAATTTAGCATAACCTTGCACTGTTAAAAGTGTTTCATAATCCATCGATAAGCCTTATTTTAAAGAATTCAAATATGCAATTAATGCAACTATTTCAGGAACTTGACCATTTGCAACAGCTTGTTTAACTGACTCATTTTTCATATCAGCAGCAATTACTTTTGCCTCTTCTAAAGCAGAAGCTTTTGCTTCTTCCCATGATCCAAGTTTAGGCATTCCTTCTTGATCATAAGGTGTATTAAATACATTTTTAACAGTATATGCTTCTGCATAAGCTGTTTCAATATCAGCTATATTACTAAAATGATGTTTATAAGCTGGCATAATACTTCCAGGTACAACAGCAGATGGTTCCCACATATGGTTTTCATGCCAATCTGTAGTTCTATAATTTCCAACTCTCATTAAATCTGGACCTGTTCTTTTTGATCCCCATAAGAATGGTCTATCATAAGCATACTCACCAGATAAAGAATACATACCATATCTATCAGTTTCTGACTTAAATGGTCTAATTAATTGAGAGTGACAAGCATTACAAGAATCTTTTATATATACTTGTCTACCAGCTAACTCTAAAACACTGTATGGTTTTGTACCAACAGTTGGTCTACTTTGTTTTGCAAAATCTGGAATAACTTCAACAATACCTGCAAATGCAACAAATACAAACACTAATACCGCAAAGAAAAACGGTCTTTGTTCAAACCAATGAAACATAATTTCTCCTTTTCTTACGCAGCTACTGGTGTAGCATTTACTGGTTCTTTGTCAAGTACTCTACCACATCTAACTGTTTTGTAAATGTTGTAAGCAAATAAGAAGAATCCAATTAGGTATAATAAACCACCAACTGCTCTAATTGTATAGTATGGATGTAATACAGTAACTGTATCAATAAATGAGTAAACTAATGAACCATATTCATCATAAGCTCTCCACATCATACCTTGTGTAATACCTGCAATCCACATAGAAGTAAAGTATAATACGATACCTGTAGTTTGTAACCAGAATTGTGTATCCATTAATGATTTAGAATAAATTTCTCTTTTAAACATTCTTGGAACCATATGGAATAATGCAGCCATAATCATAAATACAACCCATCCTAAAACACCATCATGTACGTGACCTGGAATCCAGTCTGTAAAGTGTGCAATAGCATTTACAGATTTGATAGCTTGAATTGGTCCTTCGATTGTTGATAACATATAGAATGTTGAAGCTAATACCATGAATTTAATTAATGTATTTGTTTGTAATTGTTGCCATTCACCCTTCATTGTTAAAAGCATATTAATAGCTGATCCCCATGATGGTAAAATTAAAACAACTGACATAACAGAACCCATTGTTTGCATCCAATCTGGAACAGTTGAATAAATAAGGTGGTGTCCACCAGCCCATAAATAAACAAATAATAATCCCCAGAATGCTAAGATAGATAGTTTATAAGAATAAACATTTTGTCCTGATTCTTTTGGTAAGAAATAATAAATTAATGCAATAATTGGAGTTGTGAAAACGAATGCAACAGCATTATGACCAAACCACCATTGAACTAATGCATCATTAGTTCCTGCATACATAGAAACAGAGTGAATCCATGAACCATATCCAGATACTAAAGCTGTTGGAACTTCCATATTATTAAATAAGTATAACATTGCAACTGCGATAAATGTAGCAATAAAATACCATAATGAAATATAAAGAGTTCTTTCTCTTCTAATACCGATTATTCCAAAGATTGAAATACCCCATAATACCCACCATACAACAACTAAAATGTCGATTGGCCACTCTAACTCTGCATACTCTTTTGATGTTGTAATACCCATAAATAAAGTTACAACAGCTAATAGGATTGTAATAAAATATAAAACAAAGTGTAACTTAGCAATAGCCATTAAAAAAGGTGACTCTTTTAATGATACTTTTAAAACTCTTTGCGAAATATAATACCATCCAGCAAAAATACCACTTAGTGCGAAACCATATGCAACACCATTTGTGTGTAAAGGTCTTAATCTACTAAATGTACCATACTCCCCAGCTAAATAGTTTAACTGTGGGAATGCCAATTGAAACGCAAGTACAACACCAATTGTCATACCAATGATACCAAACAAAATTGTTGCAAATGTAAAGGCTTTTGCAACTGAGTAATCGTACTCAATTTGTGCACCGTTTTGCATCAATCTCCTCCTACTAATTTTATATACAAGTCACAAAAATGTCACTCATTGCGGTAATCATAGCTAAGCAAAACTTAAAATCAACAAAAAAATTAACGAAAAATTAACAAATAAAACACTATTTTTATTATAATTTTTACTTATAAATAAGATAGAAAATATCTTATTTATAAGATTTTAATACCTGCTCAGTCTCCCTTTTTAGGGTTTTTACTTTTAAATCTTCTCTTTTATCGTGTAATTTTTTACCTTGTGCAGTTGCAACTTCAACTTTAATCATATTTTTATCATTAAAATAAAGTTTTAAAGCAACTAAAGTGATTCCATCTTTTGTCACTTTTGAATATAATTTATCAATTTGTTTAGAATGAAGTAATAATTTTCTTGCTCTTCTTTCATCTGGTCTATATGTTGTATGAGTTGTACTTAAATGAGAAATATGTGCATTTAATAAAAAAACTTCACCTTTTATAATTCTTACAAAAGAGTCTTTCAAATTCACTCTTCCTTCTCTTATTGCTTTAACTTCACTTCCTTCTAACATAATTCCAGCTTCCAATGAATCTAAAATCGTAAAATCATGAAATGCTTTTTTATTTTTAAAAACTAAATTTTTTTTTGTATCTTTTTTATTTGCCATAATTTATCCTAAAAAATGAACTTCCACTTCCACTAAAAAACCAATCTTTTTTTTCATAATCACTTAGTTGTGGGTAAAGACTAAGTGCACTTTCATACAAATCATTTGCTTGTTTTATATCTAATTCTTTTAAAATATCAGTTGATTTCATATCAAGCAATTTTTTTGCTTCATCTTTAGATATTTGTTTATAAAATTTTTCTCTAAATATTTTAAAAATTTCACCTGTATTACATTTTATTTTTGGTGTTATAGTTTTTATATCTAATATCTCTTCATCAAATTTTTCTACAATTTCACCAATTCCTGTTACATTTGCACTATCATATTCATATATAAAAAATGGAACATCAGCACCAACTTGTGAACCAATTTTACTTAATTCATCTTTTGATAAATTTAATTTACAATATTTATTTGCCATAATCAAAAAAGTTGCGGCATTTGAACTTCCACCACCAAGTCCTGCAAACTCTGGAATATTTTTTTCAATTTTTATTTCGTGATTTAAAAAAAATTCTTCAACACCATAAAAATGTTTTATTAAATTGTATGCTTTATATACAGTATTTGAGTTAATTTCACAACCAAAATCACCTATAATTGTAATTGCTTTCCTACTAGATTTAACAAATGATATAATGTCATACAAATTATGAACTCGTACAAATCTTGATACGAGTTCATGATAATTTTCTCTTTTATCAGCAATTTTTAGAAAAATATTTACTTTAGCATACGACTTTTCAATCATCTCATTTTTCATATTTTGGTACCCTATTTACTAAATATTTTATTTCACCATCAATTATTTCAATTATTGAAAAATAGTTTTCAGTAATTATAAGATATTTTCCATTCTCTTTTTTTTCAACATAATCTATACCTATTTTTTTACCTTGAACCAACCACTCTTGTGTTCCAAAATATTTATTTATAGGCAAATCAATGTAATCTAAAGGATCTAACTCTTTTTCATTTTCAAAAAAGAATTTACCTTCATTTAATCTCTCAAGATAAGATAAAGTTCCCACTCTGTTTAGTTTTTCTAATAAAATTTGTGCAAATGACCTAACATATGTTCCTTCACTAACAGTTACTTCAAAAGTAATAAAAGGATGTCTATATGAAATAAATTTCGTATTATATACATTCATCGTTGTTTTTGATAATTCAACTTCTTCACCATTTCTAGCAAGTTCATAAGCTCTTTTCCCATCAACTTTTTTTGCTGAAAATTTTGGTGGTGTATATTCAATTCTTCCATTTAACGAATTCAACTCATGAATTATTTTTTTTTCATCTACATTATCAACTAAACTAATATCAATAATTTGTTCTATATCAAATGATTCAGATTGAATTCCCAACCAAATTACAGCTTTATATGTTTTGGGTGTTTTTGAAATATATTTAAAAAGTTTTGCATATTGTCCAAATGCAACTATTAAACAACCTTTTGCAAAAGGGTCTAATGTCCCGCTAAACCCAGCTTTTTTATTTTTAAATTTTCTTTTTATTCTGTTTAAATAAGAATTTGAGCTTATAAAAATTGGTTTATTTACAACCAATAATTTATTAATCTGTTCTTTTTCGTAAAATCTAACTTGCAAGAACTTATCCTATTAAGCTTTTTCTACAAACGAAGATAAAATATCTCTTTTTGTTCCACCAAAATTTATTGTAAGTTTGTAATCTTTACCTGCATTTGTAGCTTTTTCAACTCTACCCATTCCAAAAATTTTATGTTGAACTAAATCACCTTTTTTAAAACCTGATTGTTTTTCTATAGTTAAACTTCCTTTGATAAGTCCACATTCACTTAAAAATCTACTTTTAACTAAACTTGTTCTTTTACCTTTATAAAATCTTGAGTGTACAAAAGATAATGTAAGATTATCCATTGCTCTTGTAAGTGCAACATAACCTAATCTTCTTTCCTCTTCTAAATCACAACCATCACCAGTAATAGGGAAAAATCCTTCTTCAAATCCAATAATAAAAAGTTTTTTAAATTCCAAACCTTTTGAAGCATGGATACTCATCATTGAAACAGCTTCACCACTATAATCATCATTTTCACTTTCAAGTGCAATTTCATTTAAAAAGTCTTTTAAATCTAAGTGTGGATTTTGAATAAAATAATCCCTGATATATCCATAAAACTCATCAATATTTGCTTGTCTTTCAAATCCATCAGGTAAATTATCATATGAAGCTCTATAATCAAAGGTTTCTTCAAAACTATCTAAAAATTTCATTTTTGATTCTGATAATAACTCTTTTAAATCTAAAATAGAAGCTTCAAATACTTTTAAAGTTCTTGAATTTTTTTTACCAACTATTGCACTTATTTCATCTGAATCTAAATTTTGGATTAAATCAAAAATTGATTTTCCTGTTTCTATTGATTTTGCTTCAAGTTTATCAATAGTTGTTTTTCCAATTCCACGTTTTGGTTTATTGATAATTCTTTTTACAGAAAAATTATCATTAGAATTTGTCAAAATTCTAAAATATGCAATTAAATCTTTGATTTCACTTCTTTCGTAAAACTTCATACCACCAACAAGTTTATAATGAAGTCCAGCTTTATTAAAACCTTCTTCTAAAGAACGAGACAAAGCATTTACTCTAAATAAAATAGCTATATTTTTTGGATTTTCTCCACTATCAATCAATTTTCTAATATCTTCAACTATTTTTCTAGTTTCTTCATTTTCATCTTGTGATTCATACACTTTTATAGAATCACCTTTAACTCTTGTTCCTATTAATTTTTTACCTAATCTATCTCGATTGTGTTCTATTAATTGGTTTGCATGATTTAAAATTGTATCAGTTGATCTATAGTTTTCTTCTAATTTTACAACTATAGTATTTTCAAAATGTTCAGAAAAATTCAAAATATTTTTAATAGTTGCCCCACGCCATCCATAAATAGATTGGTCATCATCACCAACTACACAAAGATTATTGTGGTCTGAACATAATAATCTTAATAATCTATATTGTAATTCATTTGTATCTTGATACTCATCTACCATTATATATTGATATTTTTGGCTAATCTCTTTTGCTAAATTCTCATTATTTTTTAAAATCTTATAAGGTAATAATAATAAGTCATCAAAATCTACTAAATTGTTTTTTTCTAAATACTCTTCATATTGTTCATAAATTTCTGCAATTTGTTGATAAAGTTTTAATTGAGCAGCACTTTTAGCTTCAGAAGGTGTCATTAAAGAGTTTTTATATTTTGATATTTCAGAAACTAATAATGAAGTTGTAATATCTTTGTCTAATGATTTTAAAACTCTTTTTTTATCATCAGTATCAATTATAATAAAATTGTTTTTTCTTCCTAATTCACTTATGTGAAATTTTAAAAATAGTAAACCAAATTTATGAAATGTACATAATAAAGGTGGAGTATTTATCATTGAAGAATCTAACATATTAAATGCTCTCTCACGCATTTCACTTGCAGCTTTATTTGTAAATGTAAGTGTTAATATAGAACGTGGATCAATACCAATTGATATTAAATAAGCAAGTCTTGTAGTAATTGTTTTTGTTTTACCAGAACCAGCCCCAGCTAAAATCAATAGTGGTCCATCTATATGTTGAGCAGCAATTCTCTGTGATTCATTTAATGATGTTAATAAATTTTCAGACATTTTTTCTCCAATTATTATTTATTATATCATATATTATATAAATTCATTATTTCTCTTAATTATTCTATATATAAATAAATGTTATCATTTTCATAATTTATTTTACGGAGATTATAATGCTCACAGATTTTGCCAAATTGGAAACTTTTCTAACTGTTGTTAGAGAAAAATCTTTTTCAAAAGCATCTGCAAAACTTGGTATTTCTCAACCAGCAGTTACACAACAAATGAAATTTATTGAAGATTATTTAGATGTGCAAATTGTTGATAGAAAGAAAAACGGTATAAAATTGACTAAAGAAGGTCAAATACTTCATGGTATTGCTTTAAAAATTGAAAAATGTATTACAAATGCAGAAAAAGAATTATTAAAAATTATGAATAAAAATGTAACTTTTGTATTTGGTGCTTCATTTATAATCGGAAATTATATTCTGCCTAGATTTTTAAATAATTTAAAAGAAAATATTCACAATGATGTATCAATAAATGTTTCTGTTTCTCATGAAGCTATTGAAGATTTATTAGATAAAAAAATTGATATTGCTTTAGTTGAAAATTATGTTCCAAACGAAGATATAATATATAGAGAATGGATGGAAGATGAAATTGTAATTTTTTCAAATCAAAAATTACCTTTAAAAGCAAAAGCAGAAGATTTATTATCATATAAATGGGTTTGTAGAAATCCTGAATCAAATACTAGATTATTATTTAAAGAAAATCTTGAAAAAGCTAATTATCCTGATTGTGATACTTTTAATGTAACAAGTGAAGTTACAAGTGCAACAACTATAGTTCAAACTGTTTTACATTCAGATAAAAATTCAACTCCAACTGTTTCTATTGTTTCAAGAAATGCAATTGAATCATTATTAAAAGCAGGTGCTTTATATGAATCAAGAATTGGTAATCAAAAAATGATAAGAAAGTTATATATTGCATATAGAAAAGATAGAAAACACGATGCATTTATCGAAAATGTTGTTGATTATCTTCTAAAAATCAAATAAATACTAGAAAATCTAGTATTTATTTCTAATAATTAAATCCCTCTTTTTCTAAAGCTAATCTGATATTTTTCATTTGAGTATGTTTATCTCTACACCATTCAGGTGATAATAGTGTATCATCATCAATTCCTGCTGTGATTCTTTGAACAGAGATATTTGAAGGTAAATTAATTATCGATTTTACCACTGTATCAATATATAATTCTTCTGAAATTGGAGTAAATTTTCCTTTTTTGTATTCGTTAGTTAAAAGAGTATTTTTAACCACATATAAAGGGTGGAATTTTATTGAATCAACATTTAATTCAATTGTTTGTTTAAAGGTTTCAAGCATCATCTCTTGAGTTTCATTAGGCAGTCCATAAATCAAATGTCCACAAACATTTAAGCCTTTTTCTTTTGTTCTTTTAATCCAATATTTCATATTTGAAACATTGTCTCCTCTGTTTATTCTTACAAGTGTTTCATCAAAAAATGATTGAATACCATATTCAACCCAAATCTCTTTAGTTTTAGATTTTTCTACTAAAAAATCTAAAATTTCCTCAGTCACACAATCTGTTCTTGTTCCAATACTAAGTCCAATAACATTATCAAAACTCAAAGCTTTTTCATATAAGGCTTTTAAAGTAGGAAAAGGTGCGTATGTATTTGTAAATGATTGAAAATATACTATAAATTTTTTAGCACCAAATTTATTTTCTAATCTTTTTTTAGTAGCTAAAAATTGTAATTCTAATTGTTTTAATTGATTATCTAAATAAGGATTTTCTTTTACATTAGGATTTAATTTGAATTTAGTTTTTTTTTCTTGTAAGTTAGGGCTAAAAGAATCATTTTCACAAAATGAACATCCACCTCTTGCAACAGTACCATCAATATTTGGGCATGTAAACCCAGATATTGAGATAGGAACTTTATAAATCTTTTCGCCAAATTTATTTTTTAAATATCTTCCAATAGTTAATACATTTTTTAATTCACTCATTATGCTTTTACGAAATAATCCCCGTTAAAACTCTCTAATGCGTAATTTCTATCATTTCCAATTGCATTTACTAAATCTTCAACACTTAAATACTCTAAAGAATCAGCTTCAATATACTTACAAACTTCATCTTTACTCATATTATTTGAAATTAACTCTTCTTTATGTGGTGTATCAATTCCATAATAACAAGGGAATTTAATCTCAGGACTTGCAACCCTAAAATGAACTTCTTTAGCACCAGCCTCTTTTAAGATTTTAACAATTCTTTTTGAAGTAGTTCCTCTTACAATTGAATCATCAATTACAAGTAAAGATTTACCTTCAATTAAAGATTTCATTGGACTTAATTTCATTCTTACTTTTAAATCTCTCATCTCTTGTGTTGGTTCAATAAAAGTTCTTCCAACATAGTGATTTCTAATAATTCCATACTCAAAAGGAATTCCACTTTGTGCTGCATATCCAAGAGCTGCTGGAACTCCTGAATCTGGAACTGGAATAACCATATCAACTTTAATATTTTTATCTTTATCATTTAAAGCAAGTGCTTTACCCATATTTTCTCTAGTAACATAAACATTTTTACCATCAATTACTGAATCAGGTCTAGCAAAATAAACATACTCAAATGCACAAGGTCTAAATTCAGGCTCAAATAGTTGAATAGATTCTGGTTCAGCTTTATCTTCATCAAAAATTAACATTTCACCAGGTATTACATCTCTAATAAACTCTGCACCAACTAAATCAAAAGCACAAGTTTCACTAGCAACAATATAACCACCACTTTTTAGTTTACCTAAAGATAAAGGTCTAATACCATATCTATCTCTAATAACAAATTGTTTACTTCTACTTTGAACAATAAAACAGTATGCACCAATAGTTCTATTTAAAGCTTCTTTAATTCTATCTCTTAATCTATCTTTTGTATTTTTTGCAATTAGATGAATTAAATTTTCTGTATCCATTCCTGTTTGGAAAATTGCACCTTTGTCAATCAAGTCTTGTCTTACTTCATCTTTATTGATTAAATTTCCATTATGTACAATAGAAATTTCACCTAATTTATATTTAGCATAAACAGGTTGAGCATCTAAAATAGAATCTCCTCCAGCAGTTGAATATCTATTATGTCCAATTGCCATATTACCTTTTAAATATTGTAATGCTTCATCTGTAAAAACTTCAGAAACTAAACCTCTATCTTTTTTTGTATAGATTTTCCCATCGCATGAAGAAGAAATACCTGTTGCTTCTTGACCTCTGTGTTGCATTGCAAACAGAGCAATCGAAGCCAATCTTGCTGCATTATCATTCCCATAAATTCCAACTATTGCGCACATATTTATTATTCCTTATAGACCTAAAGCGTCATTGATTGAGTATAATTTGGCTTCTTTACCAACTATCCATTTTGCAACTTTAATTGCACCTCTTGAAAAAGTATTTCTTGCAGTTGCAGTATGATTTAATTCTAAGAACTCACCATCATTATATAATCCAACTGTATGACGACCAACTATATCTCCACCTCTTAAAGCCATTACTGCTATTTCATCTTTAGTTCTAGCACCAATTTGCCCATCTCGACCTGAAATTCTTACTTCATCTAAGTCTAAATCTCTTGCATTTGCTGCATGTTCAGCTAATGTTAAAGCCGTTCCAGATGGAGAATCAACTTTATGTCTATGATGTTGTTCAACAATCTCTATGTCAAAATCTCTTAAAGTTTTTGAAGCTAATGCTACTAATTTGTTTAATACAGCAACTCCTAAACTCATATTTGTAGCATATAAAATAGGTACAATTTTACTAGCTTCTAATAACAAATTTTGTTGGTGTTTATTTAAGCCAGTTGTTGCAATAACAAGTGGTTTATTAGCACCTTTTTCTACAACTTCAGTTAAAAGTGCTTCAGTTGCAACTGGAGCAGAAAAATCAATAATTACATCAGATGAATCAAATAAAACTTTCATATCATTTGTTACAACTGTATCAGATGGTAAAATTTTTTCAATCTTTTTAGAAACATAAACTGCAGATAATTTAGCTTCTTTGTCATTTGCTAAATCATCAATCAATAGAGTTCCAACTCTTCCAGAGCTTCCTAAAATACCTATTTTAATCATTTATAAATTATTCCTTATCCTAAATATTCAATAATATTAACAGCTGCAGTTGCACCATCACCTGCGGCACAAACAACTTGTTTTGGAGCATCAATTCTAATATCCCCTGCTGCATAAAGTCCAGGTACAGAAGTTCTCATTCTTAAATCAACAATCACTTCTCCTGCTTCATTAACATCACATAAAAATGAACCATCTTCTTGTTTTAAAGGAGCATTTAAAACATCTCTTCCTACAAATATAAATACCCCAGGAGTTGGTAAATCTCTTATCTCACCTGTCTCTTTATGTTTAACTTTTATTCCTTGAACACCACTCATGTCACCATACACTTCTTCAACAGTAACATTAGTAACTTCTTCAATATTTTGAGCATGTTTCATATGTTCAATTGTACTTGGAGCTGCTCTATATGTGTCTCTTCTATGAACTAAATAAACTTTTGAACACATTTTTGATAAATAGATAGCTTCTTCAATAGCAGAATCTCCACCACCAACTACAGTAACTTCTTTTCCTCTGTAGAAAAATCCATCACAAGTTGCACAAGTAGATACACCTTTTCCAAAAAATTCATTTTCACCTTTAAATCCAGCACGTCTAGGAACTGAACCTGTTGCAATTAAAACAGTTTTTGCTTCATACTCTTTTTTATCTGATGTTGTTAATTTAAAAATATCACCTACTTTTGTAACATTCTCAATTTGTGCCATTTCATGTTTTAATCCAAATCTTTGACATTGTTCTGGCCATTTCATCATTAAATCCATTCCAGATACAACTTCTATTTGTCCTGGATAATTTTCAATTTCTGATGAACTTGTAATTTGTCCTCCTGGCATACCCATTTCAAACATAACTACATTTTTTAATCCACCTCTTGTCGCATATAATCCAGCTGTTAATCCAGCTGGTCCTCCACCAATAATTGCTAAATCTAACATATCAAGTCCTTATATATAATTAAGTTTATAGTTCATAAGATTTTTAAAATCGTATGATACTAAAATATTTGTAAGTTATAGGTTAA
This sequence comes from Arcobacter ellisii, assembly GCF_003544915.1. Lineage (NCBI taxonomy): Bacteria > Pseudomonadati > Campylobacterota > Epsilonproteobacteria > Campylobacterales > Arcobacteraceae > Arcobacter > Arcobacter ellisii. The sequence continues at coordinate 2,528,339 of NZ_CP032097.1, forward strand.
ATTATATCTTAAAATACTAAGGAAAAATTTTATCATTTAATAATTTATATCTATCTTAAAAACTAATTTAAAATAAAAAAAGGGAGAAGTAAAACTTCTCCCTTAAATAAATTATTATTTTAATTATTATAATAATGAATTAATTTTATCAGTAAATGCTTGTTTTGATGAAGCTCCAACCATTTGATCAACTACTTCACCATTTTTCATAAATAAAATTGTAGGAATTGATCTAATTCCATATTTAACTGCTAAATCTTGTTCTTCATCAGTATTAACTTTACAAATTTTAGCTTTACCTTCAAAATCTGCTGCTAATTCTTCAATAACTGGAGCAATCATTCTACAAGGTCCACACCATGGAGCCCAAAAGTCTACCATTGAAACACCTTCTTTTGTTGTTTCTTCAAAATTAGCTGCTGTTACTTCAATATATTTTCCCATTTTATTTCCTTATTATTAATTTTCTATTTCTTGATTTTGTCAATATAACTTATATAAAAATATAATGTTTGATTATAACTTGTGAAAACTTAAATTTAGTTTTACAATTATTTAACTTTTTACTAATAAAGCCTAAATATTTTTTTAGATAAAATAAGAGAATTTAATTTAAAATGGATAATTTATGGATATCAGAAAAGAATATTTAGAATTTTTTAGAAGTAAAGGTCATGAAGTAATATCATCAATGCCTTTAGTTCCTGACGACCCTACACTTATGTTTACAAATGCAGGAATGGTACAGTTTAAGGATATATTTACTGGTGCAATTCCAACTCCACAAAACCCAAGAGCTACTTCTTGCCAATTATGTGTAAGAGCTGGGGGAAAACATAATGACCTAGAAAATGTAGGTTACACAGCTCGTCATCATACTTTATTTGAGATGTTAGGAAATTTCTCTTTTGGAGATTATTTTAAAAAAGATGCAATTGCTTATGCATGGGAATTTGTTACAGTAAATTTAGCCTTCCCAACAGATAAATTATGGGTTACAGTTCATAATGATGATGATGAAGCTTTTGAAATTTGGTCAAAACACATTGATCCATCAAGAATTATGAGATTTGGAGATAAAGATAATTTCTGGTCTATGGGAGATACAGGGGCTTGTGGTCCATGTAGTGAAATTTTCTATGACCAAGGTGAAGAACATTTTAATAGTTCTGAAGATTATATGGGTGGAGATGGAGATAGATTTTTAGAAATCTGGAATTTAGTATTCATGCAATATGAAAGAACAGCTGATGGAAAATTAAATCCACTTCCAAAACCATCTATTGATACAGGAATGGGACTTGAAAGAGTAATTGCAATTAAAGAAGGCGTATTTAATAACTTCGATTCTTCAAACTTCAAACCTATTATTGAAAAAATCGAAGAACTTGCAAATAAAAAAGCAACTTCTGAAAATATTGGTTCATATAGAGTAATTGCAGACCATTTAAGAGCAACTTCATTTATGTTATCTCAAGGTATTTTATTTGGAAATGAAGGAAGACCTTACGTTTTAAGAAGAATTTTAAGAAGAGCTGTAAGACATGGTTATTTAATTGGATTTAGAAAACCATTTATGGCACAACTTCTTGATACACTTATCAAAATTATGGGTGGACACTATACAGAACTTGTTGAAAATAAAAACTTCATAAAAGAACAATTGACTTTAGAAGAAGATAGATTCTTTAAAACTATTGATTTAGGTATGTCATTATTTAATGAAGAGTTAGCAAATACAAAAGAGATTTTCTCTGGAGAAATTGCATTTAAACTTTATGATACATATGGATTCCCTTTAGATTTAACGGAAGATATGTTAAGAGATAGAAATTTAAAAGTTGATTTAGCTAAATTTGATGAATTAATGAATGCACAAAAAGCAATGGCAAAAGCTGCATGGAAAGGAAGTGGTGACGCTTCAAATGATGGTGATTTCAAACAATTAATTGAAAAATATGGGATAAACGAATTTGTTGGTTATGAAAATATCACTTATAAATCAAAAATTGTTGCATTATTAGATGAACATTTTAAAGAAGTAAAAACTTTAGAAAAAGGCACTACTGGTTGGGTAATGTTAGATAAAACACCATTTTATGCAACAAGTGGTGGACAAATGGGAGATATTGGAGCTTTAGAAGATAATAAACATGTTGCTATTATTGAAGAGACTTCAAAATTCCATGGATTAAATCTATCTAAAGTAAAAGTAGAAAATTCTACTTTAACTCAAGGTGAAAGTGTTGATGCAGTTGTTGTAAATAGATATGAAATTGCAAAACATCATAGTGCTACTCACCTTTTACAAAGTGCATTAAAAATGGTTTTAGGAGAAAGTGTTTCACAAGCAGGTTCTTTAAATGATGCAAATAGATTAAGATTTGACTTTACATATCCAAAAGCAATGACAACTGAACAAATTGAAGAAGTTGAAGATTTAGTAAACTCTATGATTGCAAGAGGAATTTCTGGAAATATTGAAGAATTACCTATTGATGAAGCTAAAAACAAAGGTGCAATTGCTATGTTTGGTGAAAAATATGGTGATGTTGTAAGAGTTGTTAGTTTCTCAGATGTTTCAGTTGAATTTTGCGGTGGAACACACGTAAGAAATACAGCTGATATTGGAAGTTTTTATATTGTAAAAGAATCAGGTGTAAGCGCTGGTGTTAGAAGAATTGAAGCTGTTTGTGGAGCTTCAGCAATTAAATATACTAAAGATATCATTTCAAAAATGAATGAAATTCAAGCTGAAGTTAAAAATAGCGATGTAATTTCTGGAATCAAAAAATTAAAAGAACAAATTAAAGACTTAAAAAAAGAAGTTGAAGTGGCTCAAAGCCAAACTTCAACGCCAATAAATGAAGAGTTAATTGGTGATACAAAAGTTGTAGTTGCTGTTGTTGAAAATGGTGATTTAAAGAAAATTGTTGATGATATGAAAAATGCAAATGAGAAACTTGCAATTTTACTTTTACAAGCAAAAGATGACAAAGTTTTAATTGTTGCAGGAAGTAAAAATACAAACATCAAAGCTGGTGATTGGATTAAGAACATTGCTCCAATAGTTGGTGGAGGTGGAGGTGGAAGACCTGACTTCGCACAAGCTGGTGGAAAAGATGTAACAAAAGTTGAAGAAGCAAAAATTGCTGCTTTAAATTATGCGAAAGAAAATTTATAAGGATTAGAAATTGAGTGAATTATTTAACAATTTCTCAACTTTAATTATTTTTTTACATCTTATATCTGCAATAATTTGGATTGGAGGAATGATTGTAATTAGATTTGCAGTTCATTACTCTATGCAAAATATTGAAGACCCAAAAATAAAATTAGGAAGAACTTTAGAAAATCTAAAAAGATTTTTTTCTATGGTTATTCCTTCTATTATTCTTCTTTTAATTACAGCTATTATTATGATTTTAGCTTTACAATTAAAAGAGAGTGAACTTTATAAATATGCAATTGCTAAAGAGCTTATTTGGACTGTAATGACTATTATTTTTATCATTATATATATGAAAAGAAACAAAGCTCAAAAAGCTTTTGATAATGGTGATTTTGCAACAGCAAAAAATCACTTAGTTCCTTTAGCTAAGTATCTTATTCCTACAAATATAGTTTTAGGTTTAATTGCAATTATTTTAGGAATTACATTAAGAGGATACTAATTCCTCTTAATTATCAAACCTTTCACTTTCTCTAGAAAAATAACCTTTTATAAAATTCATTCTTACTAAACTATTAGAATAATTAGACATAAGTCTTAGTTTATCTAAATAGATATTTTTATACTCTTTATTAAACTCTTTTATCAAATTAGTTGAATATATACCTTTATAATCTATAATCAATAAATCTTCAAAAACTGTATATCTATTTATTATGTTTACATAATATATATTATCTACTAAATAAGTTGATATTTCAAGATTTTTATTTTCAATCCTTTCAACTAATTTTAATGATTTAGCTTTAATAGTATCTTTAAATAAATCTACAAAAAATCCTCTTTGTAATCCATTCCATTTACAAGAGCTATCTAATCTAATATATTCACTAAAAATCTTTCCATATAAATTATCATCTGAATTTGAAATGTATGAAAAATTTGTACAGTTGTCAAATGTAAGAGTTTTTTTTTCATTAATTAATTTTATTTTTTCATCTAAATTTAAGTTTTGAGACGAAACACAAGAATTTAACACAAAAATGAGTCCTAAAAATAAAAAATATTTTTTCAAATTTTCCCCCTTAGAATAATAGTTTATTATACTCCTAATCAATTTAGACTTGACATATTAATCATTTTTTTATATCATAAATAAAATCTTTAATAGAAAATGGCTTTATCAGGGGGAAAATAAAATATGAATATAAAAAATTTATTGATTATGTCTGTTTATATTTCCTTATTTCTGACAGGTTGTTCTTATAAAACTAGCGAAGAAAGTGTAGATATGTCTACATACTACAAAAATAAAAACTCTATTCACTCAAATGCTTCATTTCAAGAAAGTGATTACCAAAAATACAAAAATTATAAACAACAACAACTTTCTAAAAACCATTCTAAAAGTAGCATATTTGATGAATTTACAAATACAAACTATGTAACTAAAAAAACAGCACTAAATAATGAATTATTCGATTTTTACAGTAAATGGGAAGGTGTAAGATATAAACTTGGTGGAGAATCTAAAAAAGGTATCGATTGTTCTGCTTTTATTCAAAAAGCATTTAAAGAGAAATTTGATTTAGAAATGCCAAGAACTACTCTTATGCAAGCTAATGTTGGAAAAGAGATTAAGAAAAATGAGCTTGAAATTGGTGATTTAGTATTCTTTAAAACAGGAAAAACCAAGCACGTTGGTATTTATATAGATAATGGTAAATTTATGCATGCTTCAACTAAAATCGGTGTTACCATTTCAGATTTAGACAATGATTATTTTAATAAAAATTATTGGAAAGCCCAAAGAATAATTGATTGATATCAATTATAAGAAGGAGAACAATGATAAAAAAGTATTTAATTACAGTACCTACAATCTTATTATTCACTGCTTGTAGTAATAATATTCAAACTTTAGATAAATCTTCAAATCTAAATAACAATCAAAATAAAACGACTCTATCTTATGATGATTATGCAAAATTGTATGACACTAAAAATAAAACACAAAAACCAAGTGTTTTAGCAAATTATGAAACATTATTTAATCCAAAAGAGTATAAAAGCTCTAATTATAATAAAAATCTTGAGTTATCAAATGCAAAAGATATTATAACTTCAGAAATTCCTAAACGTAAACAAGCTTTTAATGAATTCTATAATGAATGGAAAAATGTTAGATATAAACTTGGTGGAGAATCTAAAAAAGGTATTGATTGTTCTGCATTCACACAAAGAGTATATAAAGATAAATTTGGGATAGAATTACCAAGAACAACTGTTACTCAAGTTAATATGGGTGTAGAAGTAAAAAAAGCTGAACTAATTCCTGGTGATTTAGTTTTCTTTAAAACAAGTAAAACAGATAAACATGTTGGTGTTTATGTAGGAAATGGAAATTTTATGCACGCATCAATTAAAGGAATCCAATATACAAGTCTTGATAAACCTTTTTACAAAAAAAATTATTGGACTTCAAGAAGAATTATAAATTAATTCTTCCTCTTTTAAAACCCTCCATAAATTATCAAAGCAACTGGTATATAAACAACTGAAATCAAGGTACTTAGTAATACTGTAAAAGAGGCTTTTTCTGGTCTTGCTTTTAATAATACAGCTAAAGTTACTGTATTTCCAGCAAGTGGAACTACTGAGAATAAAAACAATACTTTATAAATCTCTTCATTTAAAAATCCAATAAAATTTCTATCTATAATTATTATTGATAAAATTACTCCTGGCCAAAAGATAAATTTATAAAAATATGCAACTTTTAGATATTTTTTATCCAAATCTTCTTTTAAATTAAAGCCTTTCATTCCCATACCAAGCATCATCATTCCTAAAATTCCATAAGCCCATTTTAAATTCTCAAAATGTGGAATTAAAAATTCAGGTGTTCTAAATCCTAAGATATTTAAAGAAACCCCAGCAATAAAGGCATAAAGTAATGGAAGTTTAATTACTTTCATAATTGATTGACGAGCGGTAAAAGTTCCTTTTGCTGTTACATAAAAACCTGTTGTATTTTCATAAAGTAAAGATGCTAAAGTTGCAAAGATAAAAATATTTGCTGATTCAGGACTTAATAATATCATAGCAAGTGGAATACCAAAGTATCCTGTATTTCCTGTACCACAAGTAAAAGCTAAAGTATTAATACTTGCATCATTCCACTCTTTCTTATATCTTTTAAGGATATAAAAAGCTATTGCAGAACCAAAGAAAAAAACAAATAATGGTAAGAATATTAGTTGAAGATTTATATTAATAGATAAAGTAGCAAAAAAAATTACAATTGGACCTAAAATATAAATAAGAAGTGAAGCTATCAAATCTCTTTTTACTTTAAAATAACGTGATAAAATATAACCTATTGCTATATTCAAATATAATGGAGAGATTTTTCCTAACAAAATAAAAAATAAATTCATAAAAGCTTCTTAATATAATTTAGACTAATTGTAACTAATTATAATAAAAATAAGGTAAACATATAATTTTCAACACAGGAAGCAGAAAGGATACAAATGAATGCTTATACATTTACCTTTATGAAAAGAATTTTAATAAAATCATATGATAATTGTATGATTTTATTACATATGCAAATATTTTGATAATAAAAATAGACAAAATGTACAAATAAAATACATTTTAATCGCATATACTATATTTAGTTTAAATATCTCTTTTGCACTACAATTATATCTTGATACAATTGTGAGATTTAATCCTGAAAATGGAGAAGTTGAAACTGTAGTTGACCAAGCCATCAAAAAAGTCATTGCTAATAAAGTATGATTCACTCCACTTAAAAAATCTCCAATAATTGCTATTGTAATAATTGGATGAATTCCTATAAATGCTAAAAAAACAAATATCAAAAGTAAGATTGATGCTATTTGCCAATCAAAAACTTCAAAAGGCAAAGATAAATTTAATCCAATTAAAATAGAACTAATTGAGATACCAAACATTCCTGCAACTAAAAAAAGTGATATTTCTGATTTCATATTTGGTAATTCATCAGTAATATGAAATTTTAAAATTTTTAAAGATTCTAATATACTTTTTTTCATTGGTAAAATAACAATTGTCATTAATATAGAAAATAAAGAAATCAAAATTATCACTTTTATTTCAGGATAAAAATGATTAGTTATTAAAACTAATAAGGCAAGTAAAATTGGTAAAAAAAGTGAATCTAAAGATAAAGGATAACCATAAAACTCTTTTATGTTAAACTCTTTATTTTTTATCACATCATAATAAGTAATTAAAAAAGTTAAAACTGCTAAAACGATTCCATTTAATACAATAGTTGAAGTTTCTAATTTTGGCGCATAAGTAATTGCAGCTGCAAAAGCTACGAAAAAAGGTGACCAATATGCATCACTTGCAAAAGCTCTTGTTAATAAAACTATTTGAGCATTTGTCAAAGGTGCTTTTTTGTACATTTTATCTGCAACTAAAATAAGTGAAGAGATATTTATAACTGAACCAAAAAGGTGTACACTCAAATATGTTTTTATAAAAGATTGTTTTCCTTTTGGTAAATCTATATTTTTATCTTTTCTTGGAATTGCTATTAATCTTAAAAAACCAACACCTATTAATAAAGTTAATAAATATTGATTTACTGTAAATACTTTTATCAAATTTATTTGATAACTATTTATATAACAAATAAAAAATGCAAGAATACTCAAACTCAATAATATAATAATTATACGTTTATTTTTTAGTGTAGGAAAAAGAATAAAAAAAGCCATCCAAGCCAAAATTCCAGAAATTATTAAAATATTTGCTTGAAAAAAATATGAATACAAAGTTGTTATAAATGACAAAAATATCAAAATTCCAGAGATTTTAGACAAAAACAACATTTTATTTTTCATCTTTTTTTAGAAAAATTGATAAATAAATTCCAAAGGCAATTAAAATTATTCCTACAATATGGTAAGTTTGTAAGACTTCTCCTAAAAAGAAATATGCTAAAACTGCACCAAATATTGGCATTAGATGAGTAAACTGACCAGCTTTATTTGCTCCAATTTCAAGAATTGCCCTATTCCAAAAATAAAAAGATAAAATTGAAGGAAAAATCACAATATAAATCAAAGAATATAAAACTTCATTTTTTTCTAAAAAACTAAATTCTATACTGTAACCTTGGAAAATAAAAACTAGATATAAAATTGTTGTTCCAAGAAGTGTTGTTATAGAAAAAAACTCCATAGGTTCTAACTCTTTTGGTTTATATCTTAAAAGAACAGTATATAAAGCCCAATCAATGCAAGCACCAATTATCCATAAATCTCCAATAGTAAATTTTAGTTCAAAGATATGATTTATTTCCCCTTTTAAAATCAAATAAATAACTCCTAAAGTTGAAAAAAGAACTCCAATAAATTGTATTTTTGTAATAGTTGTTTTAAAAATTAATGCTGATAAAATTATTATAAATATTGGGATACTCGAATTAATCAATAAAGCATTTGTTGCTGTTGTTGTTTGTAAACCATAATATAAAAAGGTATTAAAACCTGAGATTCCTAAAGTTCCTAAAATCAAAAGTGAAATATACTTTTTTCTAAACACACTAAATATATTTTTATAATGAATTACAATATAAGGTAATAATATTATAAGTACAAAAAACCATCTAAAAAATGATAATTGCATAGGTTCAATACTTGTAGATACTAAACGTCCAAAAATAAAGTTTCCTGACCAAAAAAGTACAGTCAACACTAAAAAAACATAATACTTCATAATTAACTTTCAAATCTTATTTTTAAAAATTTATTATATTCAAATTGAGTATAATCCAAATAAAAAAGGACAATTTTGATAAGACTTGGTTCAAATTCACCAACAAGAGCACTATTATTAAAAAATTTTGGAATAGATTTTATTCAAAATGGTGGAAATTTTGATGAAGATTCAATAAAAACAACAAATCCAAAATCTTTTTGTTATGAAGCAACACTTGGAAAATTTCAAGAACTTTATAAAAAATATGGAATCGAAGATATGCCTTTACTTGTCGCTGATTCTGTAGTAACTTGTGAAGGAAAACTTTTAAGAAAAGCAAAAGATTATAATGACGCTAAAGCTATGCTTGAACTTCAAAGTGGAAATAAAACTTCTGTTATTACTTGTATGATTTATAAATCAAAAAAAATTGAACTTATAGATATTTCTATTACCTCTTATGAGTTTGAAAAATTTGATGAAAAAGATGTAAAAAATTATTTAGATTCTGGAGTTTGTTTTGGAAAAGCAGGAGCAATAATGGTAGAAGGTTTTTGTAAACCTTATATTAAAAACGTTGTTGGATATGAAAGTTGTGCAATGGGATTGTGTGTTGAAAAATTAAAAATGTTTTTTTAATTTAAGAGGATATTTCCTCTTAAATTTTTAGTTAAATGTTGGTTTTTCAGTTTCCATTGTAGATTCTGGAAGTTGTGGGTAGATAATTTGTGGTTTGTCACCTTTTAATGATTTTAAGAAAGTTACAATTTTTGCTGAATCTTCATCAGAAATATTAATTCCTAATTGAACTGAACCCATCTCTTTTACAGCTTCATTTAAAGACCAAATTTGTCCATTATGGAAATATGGTGCTGTTTCTGTAATATTTCTTAATGTTGGTGTTTTAACCATACCATTTGCATCACCTTTAAAATCACCTACATTTGTAAATTTATATTGTGAAGCCACTTGGAATGGTTGCATTGTTCCACCAAGAGCTATTCCACTATGACAAGCCGTACAACCTTTGTCAATAAATGTATTTAATCCCTCTTTTTCCTCTTTTGTTAAAGCTTTTTCATCACCACTTAAAAACTTATCAAATCTTGATGGAGTTACTAAAGTTTTTTCAAAAGTTGCAATTGTTGCTGTAATTTTTGCAAAATCAACTTTTACATCTTTTCCATATGCTGTTTTAAATTCATTCACATATTCTGGAATAGAATTTATTCTTTGCTCAACAAGTGCAGGAGGTGCAGCCATTTCAGGTCCTGCTTGAACTGGTCCTTGAGCTTGATCTGCTAAGTGAGGACTTCTTCCATCCCAAAATTGTGCTTTAAAAAATACAGAGTTATAAACTGTTGGTGAATTTAGATGATGAGGATTTGCTGTCCATCCATGTCCAATTGCAGCAGGAACTCCATCTGCTCCACCTAAAGCTAAATTATGACAAGTATTACATGAAATTAATCCACTTCTTGAAAGTCTTGGATCAAAATACAATTTTTTACCAAGTTCAACTTTTTCTTTTGTAATTGGATCATTTTTATCATCAATCATCTTCATTAATTTTGTTTTATCAGCTGGTATTGCTTCTAAACCACTATTTTTAGCTTTTTCAACTAAAGTTGTTCCAAATAATGAACTTGCTCCCAATAAACAAATTGCTAATGATGTTACAATTTTCATAAACACTCCTTTAAATTAATAATTTTAACTATAGGATAATTATTATTAAATGAAAATTAATTTTATACTATTTTTTTTATAATTTTTTCTTATAATTTAAGATAAAAAATATCCTATTTAATGGGATTTATTAGATTAATTTAGGATATTTTTTATCTTGATTGAACTTATAAAGATATAAATATTTTTTATTTAAGTAGATTTTTTATTATAGAATTTATACCAATATGAAGATTATAAATAGATATTGGGAAGTCTAAAATATCTTCATCTGAAATATTTATTCTATTTGAGTAAAGATAGTTTTCTAATTTTTCTATATTGATTATTTGGTAGGTTTTATTTTGATACCCTGTTCTTAACAGTTGTTGTTTTTCATTACTTTGTTTGATTATAAAATATAAAATTCTTAAACAAACTAAATCACTCCATCTAAAAAATAGAGTACTATCTAACTTTTCTACAATTTTCCCTTCAGGATTAAAAAGTAAATTTTGTTCTTTTAAAGGCAACAAAACAGATAAAACTGCTTCAAAAAAAGGTATTGTTTTTTCTCTCCAAAAATCTGCTTCATTACTTTGGATAATCTCTTTTTCTAAAAGAGTTGATAACTCTTCTAAAGATGAATTATTTAATAAGTTTGTGAAATTATCTTTTATCATTTTATTTTTTTTACTAATTGAGAAGGTAATAAACCTAGACTCTCTTCAACTTGTTTTGTGTCACCATGTTCGATAAAACTATCTTCATATTCAAAAGATGTTAGTTGTACGTTATGAATTTTTTCATCATTTAGAACTTCTAAAATAGCACTTGATACTCCACCTTGTTTTTGTGAATCACTAAATACATACCAATCATCATATTTTTTTGAAAGTTCAATCAAACTATTTTTATCTATTGGTTTTACAAATCTTAAATCTAAAATTGATATATCTTCTTCATGTAAAGCTTCTGTTTCAATAGCACGACTTACTCCTGCCCCATAACCAATAAAAAGTTTATTTGATTTTCCCTCTTTTAAGATTTCAGCTTTACCTAATTCAAATTGTGTAGATAAATTACTTAACTCTTTAAAATTTCCTCTTGGATACCTGATTGCACAAGGACTTTGTAAACCATAAGCAAATTCTAGACCTAATTCTAAAGTTTTATTATCTCTTGGAGCAAATAAAACCATATTAGGAATAAATCTTAAATATGAAATATCAAATGCACCTTGATGTGTTTCTCCATCATTTCCAACAATTCCAGCTCTATCCATTGCAAAAACAACTGGTAAATTCATCAAACAAACATCATGGATTATTTGGTCAAATCCTCTTTGTAAAAATGTTGAATAAATTGTAATATATGGTTTAAATCCCTCTTTTGCCATTGCTGCCATTGAAGTAATTGCATGTTGTTCTGCAATTGCAACATCCCAAAATCTTTCAGGAAACTTATCCATAAGTTTATTTATTCCTGTACCACTTGGCATCGCAGCAGTTACACCCACAACATTTTCATATTTTGTTGCAAGTTCAACTAAAGCATCAGCAAAAACAGCTGTTGCTGATTTTGGAGCTATTTTTTTTACAAATTCACCATCTTCAATGTTAAATGGTCCTACTCCATGCCACTCTTCGTGTTGACCTTCTGCTATTTTATAACCTTTTCCTTTTATTGTATGAGCATGAACAATAACAGGTTTTTGCATAGCTTTTGCAATTTCTAAAGTTTCAATTACCTCTTCTAAATCATGTCCATCAATAGGACCTATATAATCAAGTCCCATCTCTTCAAATAAAATTCCAGGAGTAATAAGTTTCATAGCCTCTTCCATACGTTTAGCTATATATGTAGTACCTTCAGGCATATTATTTCTTATAAATTTATCAACTTTTGATTTAAAACCTTGATAATATTTTCCAGCAAGAAGTTTTGAAAGATATTTTGAAATTGCACCAATTGGTTTTGCAATACTCATTTCATTATCATTTAAAATAATCACAACAGGAAGTTTTAAATCACCAAGCTCATTTAAAGCTTCATAAACCATTCCTGCTGTCATAGAACCATCACCAATCATAACAACTGGAATTCTATTTTCATTTTTTAATTTTATTGATTTTGCTGCACCAACTGCAAGTGAAATTGATGTCGAACTATGCCCTGCTACAAAATAATCTGCGACAGATTCATTTGGTTTTGTAAAACCACTTAAGCCACCAAATTGTCTTATAGTTTCAAACTCTTCCCAACGTCCAGTTAATAATTTATGTGGATAACATTGATGGGATACATCAAAAATAAAAGGGTCACTATATGCATCAAACACATAATGCATACCAAGAGTTAACTCAACTGCACCAAGTGTAGATGAAAAGTGTCCACCCTTTCTTGATACAACATCAATGATTCTTTCTCTTATTTCGCAAGAAAGTTCTTTTAACTCTTCTAGTGATTTATCTTTTATTTCCATTTCAAACAAACTTTATTTTAAATTTTCTAATACTTCGTCTAATTGTTCAAATACTTTTGTATTTTGTTCAGTTCTTCCTATTGTAATTCTAATTGCATTTTGACCATAACCAGTTAAATCTCTTACAATTACTCCACGTTCAAGAAGTTTTTGTGCTACAACTTTTGATACAAATTTATCTGCAAATCTAATTGTTATAAAATTTGTATACGAAGGAATATATTCAAATCCTTTATTTGTTGCATACTCTTCATATCTTTTCATCTCTTCAAAGTTTTTAGCAATACACTCATTTACAAACTCTTCATCTTTTAATGCTTCAATAGCTGCCGCTAAAGTCAAAGTTGTAATATTAAATGGAGCTCTTAATTTATATAAAGTTTGAATAATATCAGCTTGCGCGATACCATAACCAACTCTCATTCCACCAAGTGCATAAGCTTTAGAAAAAGTTCCTAAATAGATTGCATTTGGGAACTTTGTAATTAAATCTTTTGCTACAATTCTTTTTTTCTCATCTTTAAAAGAAGCATACTCTTGATAAGCTCCATCAACAACTACTAAAGTTTCAGGACTAACCGTTTGCAAAAATGCATAAACATCATCTTTATCTACACATTCACCTAAAGGATTATTTGGAATACATAAGAAGATTACATCAGCACCATGTTCTTTATATAGTTTTGAGAACTCTTCAAGATTGTGTTGTTCAGAATCTGTTTTAATAATAGTTGCACCAGTTTGTTTTCCATAAATTTCATACATAGCAAAAGTTGTTTTTGCCATTAAAATTTTTGAACCTTTTTCACATTTTGCATGAACACAGAACTCTAAAATTTGGTCACTTCCAGAACCTATGATTACATTTTTACTATCAACTTCAAATTTATTTGCTAAAGCTTCTTTTAATTCATACATTGAATCATCTGGATAAACAAACATATTTTTTGCTAATTCTTGAATCTTTGCTACAACTTTTGGAGATGTTCCATAAGGATTTTCATTTGAAGCTAATTTGATTACATTTTCAGGTTTAACCCCATACTCTCTTACAACTAATTCGATTGGTTTTCCTGCTTCATATGTTGAAACATTTTCTAATACTTTATTAAATTCCATAATATTTCCTATTTTATATATCGTTTACTTCTTTTACGTAAGAACCTAAGATTTTTACACTATTTTTGTGTTTTTCTAAAACTTTTTTCACATTTTCATCATCTTTATGACCATCAAAATCTATAAAAAAGATTGAATTTCCTTCAACAATATGTGATTTTATTTTTGTTAAATTTATTTTTGCATCATTAAAATCATTTAAAAATCTAACAAGTGCACCTTGTTCATTTGGAAATTTTACTAAAATTGATGTTTTGTCATTTCCACTTGGAGCATTTTCAAAATCACTAATTATAAAAAATCTTGTTTTATTGTTATCTTTATCTTCAATATTTTCAAATAATATTGGAAGATTGTATAGTTTTGCACCAACATGAGGACAAATTGCTGCACTATTTGGTTCACTTGCAGCTATTTTTGCTGCTTTTGTTGTTGATTCTATTGGAATTAATTCCGCTTCATCTAAACCAAAATTTGTTAAAAATCTTCTACATTGGTCAAATGCAATATCTTTTGAATAAATTTTTTTAATATCAGTTATTTTATCGCAAGTTGAAGCTAAAGTGTGATGAATATCAAGTACAACTTCTGCAATAATTTTTAAATTATATTTACTAAACCCATTGATTGTATCATTTACAATTCCATTTGAAGAGTTTTCTATAGGAACAACTCCAAATTTAACTTTTTTTGTATCAACCTCTTTAAATACACCTTTGATTGAACTAATTGGAATATAAGAACTCATCGCACCAAATCTAGCTTCTGCTGCTTGGTGTGTAAAACTTCCTTCAGGTCCTAAATAACCAATATTTTCAGGTAATTCTAAATTTCTTGAAATTGCAAAAATCTCTAAAAAAAGTGCTTCAATTGCACTTTTATTTAATAAACCTTTTTTTTCTTGATTTATTTTTTCAAGTCTTTCAATAATTGCTTTTTCTCTTTCAGGTCTATAAATTGCTCCACCACTTTTGGCTTTTAAGGCTCCAACTTTATGAACAATTTGCATTCTTTCATTAATTAAATCTAAAAGTTTATTATCAATTGTATCTAATTGGTTTCTTAGTTCCAATAATCCATTTTCATCACTCATAATGACCTTTCTATTTTATAAACTCTTCTTCTAAAGCAATTAAATCTTCAAAAGTTTCTCTTCTTCTAATTAATCTATCTTGTCCATTTTCAATAGCAATTTCAGCAACTTTTCCTCTTGTATTATAGTTGCTTGACATCGTAAATCCATAAGCTCCAGCACTATAAATAGCAACTAAATCATTATGTTGTGTTTTTGGTAATTCAATATTTTTTGCAAAAAAATCTCCACTTTCACAAACAGGACCAACTAAATTACAATCAGAGAACTCTTGATTATCATTTAACACTTCAATTTTATGATAAGCATTATATAAAGCTGGTCTAATTAAATCATTCATAGCTCCATCAACAATAACAAATCTTTTATTTCCATTTACTTTTTCATATAAAACTTTTGTTACAAATGTTCCAGCATTTCCAACCATAAATCTCCCTGGTTCACAAATAACTGTTATATCTAAACCAAACATCGTCTCTAATACAGATTGTGCATATTCATTTGTATCAATTAGTTTTTCATCTTTATAAACAATTCCAAGTCCTCCACCGATATCCATAAATGAAAGTTCGATTTTTATTGCTTTTAAATTTCTTACTAAATCTGCAATAATTTTTACTGATTCTTTAATTGGTTGTAATTGAGTTAATTGAGAACCTATATGACAGTGAATTCCAACTGGGTCTAAATTTTCAGAATTTTTACATTGAATATACATTCTTTTTGCTGTATCAATATCAACTCCAAATTTATTTTCATGTAATCCAGTAGAAATATATGGATGTGTTTTTGGGTCTATATTTGGATTAACTCTAATAGAAATTCTTGCAACTTTTCCTAACTCTTTTGCAATAATTTCAACTCTTTGCAATTCAGCATCACTTTCAACATTTATCATTAAAATATCAAGTTCTAAAGCTTGTCTTATTTCATCATCGATTTTCCCAACACCTGAAAATATGATTTTATATGCTGGAATTCCAACCTTTAAAGCTCGTTTTACTTCACCAATAGAAACACAATCAGCTCCAGCTCCAAGATTTGCCAAATGTTTAATTACACTTAAGTTTGAATTTGCTTTAACTGCATATGCAATTAGAGATTTTCTTGCTCTAAATGCACCTTTTAATTCTTCATATTGTTTTGTAATGTGGTCAAAATCATATACATAATATGGTGTTTGATATTTATTTGCTAACTCTTTAAAATTAATACTCATCTTTTATAATTATCCTATCTTTAAAATCTTAATTTAAAATTTTTATAAATTTAAAAGTAAAATTTTATTTTATAGTCAAAAGCAAAAGCTTTTGACTACTTTTCACCATTCCAAGCAATTCTTGGTTTTCCATCTTCAAACTCAACTGCTGGCATTCCCATAATGTTAAATCCACTATCAACATAATGAATTTCACCAGTTACCGCACTACTTAAATCTGATAATAGATACATTCCTGAATTTCCAACTTCATCAATTGAAACATTCTTTTTAAGTGGAGAGTGAGCTTCATTCCATTTTAGCATAAATCTAAAATCACCAATTCCAGCTGCTGCTAAAGTTTTAATAGGTCCTGCAGAAATAGCATTTACTCTAATTCCATCTTTTCCTAAATCTTCAGCTAAATATTTTGTTGTCATTTCAAGTGCAGCTTTTGCTACACCCATTAAATTATAGTTTGGAATATATTTTACTCCACCATAATATGAAAGAGTTAAAACAGATGAATTTTCAGATAATAAAGGTTTTAATTCTCTTACAACTTCAATTAAAGAGTAAACAGAAATATCCATAGCAATATCAAATGCCTCTTTAGAAATATCATAAAATCTTCCTGATAATCCCTCTTTTGGAGCAAAAGCAATAGAGTGAACAATAAAATCAATTTGTCCTAAATCTTTTTCTAAAGACTCTTTTAAAGCTTTAATTTCCTCAGGTTTTGAAACATCACAAGGATAAACTAAATTTTCGCTTCCAAACTCAGCTGCGATTGGTTCAACTCTTTTTTTAAGAGCATCATTTAAGTAAGTAAATGCTATTTGTGCACCTTGAGCTGCACATGCTTTTGCAATTCCATAAGCAATTGATTTATCATTTGCAACACCTAAAATTACACCTTTTTTACCTTTCATAAACATCTTATAAATCCTTTGTATTTTCTATTATTTGTATAAAGTCTTCAACTTTCCAAGAAGCTGTTCCAATTAAAGCACCATCAACATTTGGTATTTGACAAATTTCTCTTACATTTTCAACTTTTACACTTCCACCATATAAAAGTGGTTTATTAATTTTCTCTTTTATTGCATTATGTACATTTTTTATATCATCATTTGTTGCAGTAACTCCTGTTCCAATGGCCCAAACAGGTTCATATGCAAGAATAAGATTTTCATAATTTGTATCAATTCCAACAAATTGTTCATAAATATATTCTAAAGTTTTTTCAATACCTTGATTTTTAACTTCTAAAGGTTCACCTATACAATATATTATTTTATATCCTAAATTTTTATAAAATTCATATTTTTGAGCTATTAAATCTTGAGTTTCACCTAAAATATGTCTTCTTTCACTATGTCCTATTAAAATTGTTTTAATTTCAAACTCATCAAGTTGAACTGTACCAATTTCACCAGTAAATGAACCACTTGCCGTTGCATAAGCATTTTGAGTTCCTACAATAAAATTTGCTTCAGTTTCAAAGAAATCAAGAGAAGTTGCCGTAGGGAACACATAAACTTCACTTAAAATATTCTCTTTTTTTAAATATTCATTCACTTCATTTATAAATAAAGCTGTTGATTTTCTTGTATGATTTGTTTTAAAATTACTTGCAATTATAGACATTAATTATCTTCCTCAAGAACTAAAGCCTTAACTCCTGGTAAAATTTTTCCTTCAATTAATTCTAATGAAGCTCCTCCACCAGTAGAAATAAATGTCATATCATCTTCATCACCAGTAATTCTTACTAAGTCTGCCGTATCTCCTCCACCAACTACAGTTGTTGCAAATGAACTAGCTACAGCGTGAGAAATTTTTGTACTTCCTTTTGCAAATTTATCCATTTCATATACACCCATTGGTCCATTCCATAAAATAGTATTTGCATCTTCTAAAGCTTCATCAAATAATAAAGCTGTTGCTGGTCCAATATCTAATCCCATCCAACCTTTTGGTATCTCTTGAACTGGAACTATTTTAGCAATTGCTTCAGCACTAAATGCTTCTGCTGCAACAACATCAACAGGTAAGTATAATTTTACACCTAATTTTTTAGCTTCATCCATAATTTTTAGTGCTTCAGGGATTAAATCATCTTCAACTAAAGAGTTTCCAATTTCATATCCTAATGCTTTTAAGAATGTAAATGCCATTCCTCCACCAATTAAGATTTTGTCAACTTTTGGAACTAAGTTATAAAGTGCTTCTAATTTTCCAGAAACTTTTGAACCACCTACTATTGATACAAATGGTCTTTTTGGATTATGAACTATATGATGGAAAAATTTAATCTCTTTTGCCATTAAGAATCCAGCAGCTTTATGATTCATATCAAAATATTTTGCAATACCTTCAACAGAAGCATGAGCTCTGTGAGAAACTCCAAAAGCATCATTGATATAAACATCAGCCATTGAAGCTAGTTTTTTACTTAACTCTTCATCATTTTTTGTTTCACCAAGTTCAAATCTCATATTTTCAAGAAGTAAAATTTCACCAGCTTTTAATTCATTTGCCATTTTAAGTGTTTCGTCACAAACAACACCTGGTGCCATTTTAATATCTTGTTTTAATAAAATATGTAATCTTTTTGCAATTGGAAGTAAAGAGTATTTTTCTTCAAATCCACCTTTTGGTCTTCCAAAATGTGATGCTAAAATAACAGAACAATCATTATCAATACAATATCTAATTGTATTTAATGCACTTCTAATTCTTCTATCATCAGTAATATTATTGTCTTCATCCATTGGAACGTTAAAATCACATCTAATAAAAACTTTTTTTCCTGTGATGTCAATATTTTTGATTTCTTGTAATTTCAATTTTTATCCTTGAAAAAATTATTTTGTTGCTACGTGAACACCCATGTCCACTAATCTTGTTGAATATCCCCACTCATTGTCATACCAAGATAAAATTTTTACCATGTTTCCTTCAATAACTTGAATTGTATCAAGTGGAACAACTGTTGATAAAGTTTCACCATTAAAATCTGAACTTACTCTGTACTCTTCATCAACACCTAAGATACCTTTTAAATTACCTTCAGCTGAAGTTTTAAATGCTGCAATTACTTCTTCTTTAGTTACATCTTTTTTAAGAGTTACTGTTAAATCTACTAAAGAAACATTAGGAGTTGGTACTCTAATTGCTTGACCATTTAATTTACCTTTTAAGTGAGGTATTACTAATCCAATTGCTTTAGCTGCACCTGTACTTGAAGGAGTTAAGTTTGTAGCTCCAGCTCTTCCTTTTCTTGGATCTTTTTTATCTTTTGCATCTAAAATTGGTTGAGATGAAGTATATGAGTGAATTGTTGTCATTAAACCTTTTTCAATTCCAAATGCATCATCTAATACACGTGCCACAGGTGCTAAACCATTTGTTGTACAAGAAGCATTTGATACAATTGGTTGTCCTGCATATGTATCTTCATTTGCACCCATTACAAATGTAGGAGTATCATCTTTTGCAGGTGCAGAAATAACAACTTTTTTTACACCATTATCAATATAAGCTTGGCAAGACTCTTGTGTTAGAAATGCACCAGTACACTCTAAAACAACATCAGCACCATATGAAGCAAAATCGATTTTAGAAGGGTCTCTTTCACTTAACAATTTAGCTTTATCTTTACCAATATAAATATATCCATCTTCAACTTTTACATCAAGTCTTGGTCCGTGAACTGTGTCATATTTTAAATTATATTGAATCATTTCTTCACTACCACTAGCATTTGCAGCCACTAACTCAACATCGTCTCGACTTGCAATTATTCTTGCTACGCATCTTCCGATTCTTCCTAAACCATTTATTGCAACTTTAACAGCCATTTGTTCCCTTTAATATAAATCTAAATGGTAGATATTTTATCGAAAAATTGCTATAATAATATTTAAGTATATTAGAAAGGTTTTAAATAGGTGCGAATTGCAATATTTGGTGGTAGTTTTGACCCAATTCATATAGCTCATGTTGCTATTGTTGAAACTGCATTAAAACAACTTGATATTGATAAATTAATAATTGTTCCCACATATTTGAATCCCTTTAAAAATAGCTTTTATTTTGAACCTAAAACTAGATTTGAACTATTAAAAAAAGTTTTTCATAAATTTAAAAAAGTTGAAATTTCTGATTATGAAATAAATCAAGAAAAAGTTTGTTATAGCTTTGATACTGTATCTTATTTGAAAAACTTATATCAAACTTCTAAAATATATTTTATTTTAGGAGAAGATAACCTAGAAAGTTTAAATAAATGGTATAAGATTGAAGATTTAAAAAAGATTACAGAATTTGTAGTTGTAACTAGAAAAGGTTTTGAATCAAATGAAGCTAAGAAATTTAAAATTTTGGATGTAAATATAAATATTAGTTCAAGTTCATTAAGAGAACAAATTGATATAAAATATATTCCATCTGAAATTAAAAATGATATATTAAATCTAACAAAAGGTAAAAGTTTTTGAATACAAGATTAGAAAACATAAAAAAAATATTAGATGATAAAAAAGCAGAAAATATTGAAGTTATTGATTTAACATCAAAAGACTATATTGTTGATTATGTTGTAATTGCTACAACATTAAATCCAAAACATGGTTTTGCTCTTTTAAACTACTTAAAAACAGATTTAAAACCACAAGGTGAAGAGTTTTTAAGAGTTGATGAAGATGATGAGTGGACAATTATTGATTTAGGTGATGTTTTTATTCATTTAATGAGTGAAAAATATAGAACAAAATATTCACTTGAAGAGTTTTTATCTACTTTAGGTAATAAAGAGATATAAAAAAAGGGAAGAATTATTATTCTCCCCCTCCCCTTAAAAGCTTATTGTAATTAGATGCTGCATCTCTTGCCCCACCCATATTACCTGTATAAATCGCATAACAAACTATAATAATCAGAATCCCAATTACCCATTTCATTACATTATATCCTTAGCCTTAATCCCTAATAAAGATAATCCAACATTAATACTTAATGCTGCCATTGCTAATACTTTTAAATATAAATTTTGTTCATCACTACCAATAACTTTGTGTTCATTGTAAAATTTATGAACTGATGATGCAAGTGAATATAAATACTCAGTAATCTTTTGCATATCTCTTTTTGCAAATGCTTCATTTAATATTGATTCAAGAAGTAGTGATTCATAAACTAAATTTAAACCATCTTGGTTTAAATTCTCAAAATTTATATCTTTTATCTCATCTTGTGTTATTCCAGCTTTTACAAAAACTTGATTAATTCTTGCATGTGCATAGTTTATATAAAAAATTGGGTTTGATGAATCTTGATTTTTTAACATATCAATATCAAACTCTAAATGAGTATCACTTTTTCTTGTTAAGAAAATAAATCTTAATGCATCAGCACCAATTTCTTCAGTTATATCTGACATTAAAATAACATTTCCAGCTCTTTTACTCATTTTATAAGGTTCTCCACCTTTAAGTAATTGAACCATTTGAGATAAAATAACTTCAAGTTTTGAAGAATCATTTCCTAAAAATTCAATTGCAGCTTTTACTCTTGGAATATATCCATGGTGATCTGCACCCCAAATATTTATATATCTGTCATAATTTCTATCATATTTATCTTTGTGATAAATGATATCTCCAGCTAAATAAGTTGGTATTCCATTATCTCTTACAACAACTCTATCTGAATCATCACCATATTGAGTTGATTTTAAATAGATTTTTTCATTTTTTTCATATAATGAACCATTTTTTTCAAGAACTTTTTTTGTTTCATCCCAAGCATAATATAAAGACTGTTCTGAAACAAAATTTTCAAACTCAATACCTAAATCTTTTAAATCTTTAATGATGATTTTCATCACTTCATCTTTACCAAATCTAGCCATCTCTTTAAATCTTGATTCATCATAAAATATTTCATTTCCATGAGTTGCTTGAATCTGTTTTGCAATATCTATTAAATATTCACCTCTATAGTAAGTTTCAGGATATTCAACATCTTCATTTAATAAAAAATCCCTTGCTGCTAAAGAAATAGATAATCCTAACATATCCATTTGAGCACCAGCATCATTTATATAATATTCAGTTGTAATATCAAAACCTAAATGTCTTCCCACTCTAGCTAATGAATCTCCAGCGATTGCACCTCTTGCATGACCTATGTGTAATGGTCCAGTTGGATTTGCAGAAACATACTCTAATAGAATTTTTTCATCTTTTTTTTCTTGTTTTGCAAAATTATCTTTATTTAATAATGCATCATTTACTAATGATAATAAAAAAGATGAAGAGAGTTTAAAATTTATAAATCCTTTAACAGCTTCAACTTTTTCAAACATTTCACAGTTATCAAATTTTGAAACTAATTCATCAGCAATAGCCATTGGTGATTTTTTTAACTCTTTTGCTAAAGAGAATGCAACTGGCGTCGCATAATGACCAAAAGTTATATCTTTTGGTTTTTCTAGGACTACATTTGTCTCTAATGTTTTTTCAATAAATTCTTTTACTAAATTTTGCAATACTTTCTCTTATGATTGTTTTGTTTCATTTTTATCAGTTGTATTTACTTCTGATTTTTTTTCAATTTCATCAACTTTTTTTGCATCTGCAACTTCTTCATCATCATCTTTTACAGCTTTTTTAAAGTTTTTGATTCCAGAACCTAATCCTTTTGCTAGCTCAGGTATTTTTTTACCACCAAACAATAATAATACAACTAATGCTATTAATAACCACTCCATACCACCTGGCATACTCATGACTTATCCTTATTCTATAGATTTTGGAAAATATTATAACTACATAATGCTTAAAAAAATTTGTGATACTTACTTTAGAAAAAATTGAACTAACTTATACCCACTACCAGCGAATAAAATTGTTCCTATTAAATTTAATGAAATATTTAAAATTGCAAGATAAATTGAAGTACCAAATAGTAAATAAGTTTCAATTGCAAAAGTAGAATAAGTAGTTAAAGCTCCTAAAAAACCTGTTGTTAAAAAAGCTTTTAAATTCATTGAAACTGTATAATGAGAGAAATAGGCAAATAATACACCTATAATGAAAGAACCTATTAAATTTACTAATAATATTCCTAGTGGAAATTCTAAAGGAATATGTTTATTTGTAAAATGAACTGCATATGCTCTTGCTATTGCTCCTAGAAATCCTCCAAAACCAATAGCTAAAATTGTTTGCCAACTAAGAAACATACTTTTTGTACTCTTTATTAAACACTTCTTTCATTTTTATTTCTGTATCTTCAAACCAAGTTGAATCTTTTGAAGCTTGAACTGGTTCTAAAAAAACAACTTTTACAACACCAGGGGCTGCTTTTAGACTTTTTGAATCTACAATATTTCTTGTATTAAATAAAATAATTGGTTGCACTTTTAAATTATATTTATTTGCAACCATTTTAGCACCTGGTTTAAAACTTCCCATTTTAGTTCCATCACTTCTAGTTCCTTCTGGGAACATTGCAATTGGTCTTTTTTTATCAAGTCTATCTTTTGCTTCTTTTAATAAATGAATGATTCCTGCTTTATTTTCTCTATCAACACTTATCATTCTTGGAGCTTTTATAATATGACCAAAGAAAAACAAGTCAGTAATCTCTTTTTTTGCAACCCAAGCTAAATCTCTTGAATGAATGTATTCAATAACAATAATATCAAGTAACGATTGATGATTCATAATTAACATATCACATGATTCATCAAGTTTACCTTCAATTTCTAGTTTTATTCCAAGAACAAACATTTGAAAATTCATCCAAACCTTTATTACTTTATGTGTATGATTTCTAAAAATGTACATACATAATACTGTAATTGCAACAGTTATTGAAAATTGTATAAAAAGTATGATTCCTCTAATTCGTGCCAAAACTCTCTTCCTTTATCCAGCCAATAAAACCATTATCAACACCTAAAATTTTTATAAAACCATTTTTTCTTTGTAAAATTTCAACTTTT
Source organism: Arcobacter ellisii (assembly GCF_003544915.1). NCBI lineage: Bacteria > Pseudomonadati > Campylobacterota > Epsilonproteobacteria > Campylobacterales > Arcobacteraceae > Arcobacter > Arcobacter ellisii. The sequence continues at coordinate 2,552,857 of NZ_CP032097.1, forward strand.
TCTTCTTTATCAACTTTGAAAAATATTGTTGAATTTTTTGTAGGTAAAATATAAACAAAAGAGTCTTGTTTTACTATACCTTTTTGATTTGGTAAATTATAAAGAACTGCAACTACAAAAGTAATTACAACAAGTAATAATAACCATTTTTTTCTTTTCCAAATAAATAGTAATAAAAATAAAATAAAAACAATTATTGCTGCAACTTTTTTATATTTTTCAAAAGTAGAATCATTTGGGTTTAAGTCTGTTTGAGTACTTACTAATTCATTTTGTAAAATTAAAGGAATTTTAACATCTTTAAAACTTTTAGTCATTGAATTATAATAGGTAAATATCAAATTTTTTTGATAAATAGGTGTTACAAAATAATAAACTAAATTCTGTGTTCCTTCCCACTCTTTTATATTTGAAATACCTTGTTCTTCTATATTTTTTAATTTAAAATCTTCTAAATTTGAATTTTGTGCATCTATATCTATGATTGTCAATGCTTCTTTATTATTATATTGTTTAGTTTTATATGCTTTTAGTAAAATATTATCTGCAATTATATTTGAAAATCTATCATCACCATTTCCAATATCTGAATATCTAATTGGTGTACTTGATAATTGGCTAATATCAATTAATGAATCACCACTCCATAGTTTTACTTCTATATCAGGTAATCTAAAATTTCCTGATTTTACTTTAAAATAATAACTATTTTCATAAGTATCGTTTGATATTTTTTTCCATGAAGAGTTTGGATTTAATAAAGTTATATTTGATGATTCAGAAAAAGAACTTGTTAGATTTGTAAAGTTATTTGTTGTAACTAAAGCTTTAACAACAACTTCAAATTTTTGATTTTTATATACATTACTTGGAATTTTTTTATAAGATAAATATAAATTTTTTGCAGCAAAAAGCTCAATTGAAAAGAAAGTGAAAAGTAAAGTTATTAATAAAAATGTTTTTCTCATTTTATTTTTTTACATAAAGAGATTTATCATCTCTTTATTGTAAAAAACCCTTTAACATATTAACACCATCAACTGAACCTAAAATTTCTTCAATAGCTCTTTCAGGGTGTGGCATAAGTCCGAATACATTTTTCTCTTTATTACAAATTCCAGCAATATTAGAAACTGAACCATTCATATTTACTAAGTTTCCATCTTTGTCACAATATTTTAAAAGGATTTGATTATTTTCTTCTAACTCTTTTAAACCTTGTGCATCAATATAATAATTTCCATCGTGGTGTGCAACTGGAATATTTAATACTTCACCTTTTTTTGTTAAAGATAAAAATGTATTATCATTATTAATTACTTTTAAAGTGTGATATTTAGAGATAAAATGTAAAGAATCATTTCTTTTCATAGCCCCAGGTAATAATCCAGCTTCTAATAAAATTTGAAATCCATTACAAATTCCTAAAACTTTTCCACCTTTTGAAGCATACTCTTTTACAGATTCCATAACATTTGCAAATCTTGCAATTGCTCCACTTCTTAAATAATCACCATAAGAGAATCCTCCTGGAATTACAACTAAATCAGTGTCCGATGGGATTTTATTCTCTTTGTGCCATATAATTTCTACTTCACAACCAAGTTGCTCAAAAGCATATTTTGTATCATATTCGCAGTTTGTTCCAGGAAATTGTAATACTGATATTTTCATATTAACCTACTATTTCTATATTATAATCTTCAATAACTGTATTTGCTAAAAGTTTTTCACACATTTTTTTAACTTCAACTTCAGCATCTTCTTTGTTTGAAGAATTTAATTCAATAATAATTTGTTTTCCAATTCTTACATCTTTAACAATCTCTTTAAAACCTAATGTATCTAAAGCATGATGAGTTGCTTTACCTTGATCATCAAGAACACCTTGTTTTAATCCTACATTTACAATTGCTTTCATTTGTCACCTTCAATTTATATTTTTTGCGATTATATCTAAAACTGCCTTATAGCAATTTAGCTTGATTTTACCTATTTACTTAATCTATTAAGAATAGTTGTATATCCACTTAAAATTTTATCTTTAATCTCTTGTGGAACATTTACTTCTAATTTTTGACCAGGTTTTAACTCTTTTGCTTGTTCTTTCCAGTTTTGAGCTTTACCAAAATCTCTTAAAATTTGTTTATCCATAGAGATATAATTACCTGCATCAAAATCTTCTTTAGAGATAAATCTTGAACTTTCAGGAGTTAAAATTTCGTCTCCTAAAATCCATTCACCTTTTGAATTAACAAAAACTTCAAGTTTTGTATCAACTACAATAATTCCATTCTCTTGCGCAAATTCAGTAAATTCTTTAAATAGTTTTTCTAAACTAGAGATAATTTCAGGGAAAATTTCTCTTACTTTTTGTGAATTTAAAGGAATATCTTTTACACCTTTTGTTGTAGGAGTAAATAATGGTGTTTCAAATTTTGACCACTCTTTTAAATCTGAAGAAAGATTTAATCCATAAGGGTCTTCACCTTTTTTAGTTGCTTCAAATAAAGAGCCTGTTAAATAATTTCTAAAAATTAATTCAAATTGAACTACTTCTCCATCAATCTCTGCTTCTAATGGTTTACATAATTCCATTAATTGACATCTAGGAGCGATACTTAAACTTTGGTCAATTGTTTCATCTAAAATAGCTGTTCTAATACCTGATTGTTTAGCAAATTTTGCACCATTATTTGAAATTGCAGTTTGAGAAACACCTTTTCCTTCAATTTCAAGATTTAATGGAATATCAAATACTGAACATCTATCACTTCTTACTAATAAAACTTTTGCATCTTCACCTGGACAAGTATAAAGATCAGCATTTTTACCAATATAAAATAAGTTATAGCCTAAATCTTCAAGTTCGGCAATACCTTTTAAAGATGTAGTTTTTTTTGATTCTGGCCAAAGACCAAGTGCTACAATATCACTAATTTTCATTCAATTTCCTATTATTTATTCATTATTATTAAACTTTTCAAGATTGCCAATGAAGTATTCAATTGATTATCTTCTAGTAAATCTTCACCTGTAATTGTTTTTTTAGTTTCATCATTTATGATTTTTTCTTCTTTTTTTACATCATCTACTTTTTCAAGTTCTCCTTCAAGATGTTTTTTCAAATCTGCTTCTTTTATTTTTAGTGCATTATCATCACTTTGAGTTACTTTTCCAGCTGCTACTATAATATCAGGAGTTACACCTGTTGCTTGAATAGTTCTTCCACTTGGTAAATAATATTTTGCAATTGTTAATTTAATATTTTCACTTCTTTCATTATCTATTGGAAGTACTGCTTGAACTGAACCTTTTCCAAATGTTTTTTCTCCAACAACTACTGCTCGTTTATGATCTTGTAAAGAACCACTTACGATTTCAGAAGCAGATGCTGAACCTTCATTTACAATTACAACTAAAGGTAATTTTGTTTTTGTGTTAAAACTTGATGCTTCAAATTTTTCTTCATCTTCAGCACTTCTTCCTTTTTGAGAAACAATAACACCTTTATCAACAAATAGATCAACAACACCAATTGCTTGATTTAATAAACCACCTGGATTATTTCTTAAATCTAAAATAAACCCTTTAACATTTTTGTTTTCAGCTATTATTTTTTCTAAATCTTCTGTAACTTTTGTATCAAAACTTGAAACTCTTAAATACATCACATCTTCTTTTTCTATTTTCTTAGCGAAAACTGATTGTATTTTTATAATATCTCTTTTCATTTTTATTTCAAGTGGTTTTAATTCACCTTTTCTAACAACAGTTACAACAATATCTGTTTTAGGCTCACCTCTCATTATATTTACAGCTTCATCTAAAGTCATACCAATCGTTGATGTATCATTAATTTTTAAAATAATATCACCTGATTTGATTCCTGCTTTAAATGCTGGAGTATCATCAATTGGAGAGATAACAGTTAAAGCACCATCTCTCATACCAACAGTGATTCCTAAACCACCAAACTCACCTTTTGTTTGAATACTCATCTCTTTTGAGGCTTTTTTGTCAAGATAACTTGAATGTGCGTCTAACTCTTGCATTAAACCTTTTAATGCTTTGTCAACTATTTCTTGAAGTTTAATATCATCAACGTAATATTTTTCAACAGTTCCTATAACTTTTGTTAATTTAGATAAAGACTCAAACCTACTTTGTTCAGTTTGAACAACTTCCTCTTTTGAGAAAAGAGATTGTGATAAGATTAATGCAATTGTGGAAGCTAATATTATTCTATTCATTTTTTTAATAACCTTTAAAATTTATAGAAAAAAATTATACAAAAAAGTTTATAAAAGTAAGATTTTATTAAAAATCTTGTACCATATCAACTACTTTAGAAAAAGGTCATTAAAATGAGTATAAAAGAAGATGTTAATTATGTAAAAAATGAACTAAGTAACGAAGAGAAATTTCTCGAAAATTTCGTGAAAGGTGAAAGATTTTTTAAAAAATATAAAACATTAATCTTTGCATTTATAGTTATAATTATTGTTGGGTCAATTGGTATCATTATCAAAAAAAATATTGATAATGCAAATAAATTTGAAGCAAATGTTGCTCTTAACAATTATTTTAATAATGGTGATAAAAATGCTTTAGAAATATTAAAAAACAATAATCAAAAACTTTATGAAATTGCTTTATTTTTAGATGCAAAAAAAGAGAATAAATCAGCACAAATTGATATTCCAATGTTAAAAGAGTTATTAGAATTTCAACTTGCAACACATAGTAACAATATTGAAAAATTAGATAATTTATCGCTACAAAATGATTTTTTGATAAAAGAATTTGCAATATTTAATAAAGCATTAATTTTAGTTAATGAAGGAAAATATGAAGAAGCAAAAACTTCATTAAACAAAATTCCACAAACTTCAAAAGCATATGAATTAGCAAATTTATTAAATCACTATTTACTTACAAAATAAGGAAAAAACATGAAACATTTATTGATTTCATTATCAGCGCTACTTTTATTTACAGCTTGTTCTAGTAAAAAATATTATGAACCAGAAGATGTAAGTAGCAATATAGAATTAAACAAAGAGTCAATGTCTTCATCAATCAAATCTATGAATAAAATTGGTGCTACACTAGAAGATAATAGAATTATCACAAAAAATGGTATATCGGAGTTTGAGTTACCAGAAGGTTTTGATTTTATAAATCTAACTGATGATGGAAAAATAATTGCAACTAATTACATAGATAAATTATTAATTGGAAATCAAGAGAAAAAAGTTAAAGATGTAGTTGTTGCTGCAACTATAAAAAATGGTAAATTGGCTGTTGTTTACTCAAATAATACAATTGAATTAATTGATATGAATAACGATAAAACTCTATTTAAAGAGTATTTACCAATATCATTAGCAAATGATACAAGAATTGCAAATCCATATTTTATGGGTAATCTTATTTTATTTCCAACACTAAATGGAAAAGTTATTATTGTTTCTGCACTTAATAATGAATCAGTTAAAAACATAGCTGTTGACCCAGATAATGAATTTAATAATATTATTTCTTTAAATGTAATAGAAAGTAGTCAAACATTAATTGTTGCAACTCCAAATAAAATTGTTTCTATTTCTCCAAAAGAAGTTTTATCAAAAGAGTATGATTTAAGAGATATTATTGTGAATAAAGAAAATGTTTATATTGCAACTATCGATGGTCAATTAATTAAATTAACAGCAAATCTAGAAGAAGTTGCAAAGAAAAAATATAAATATGCAAAAATTCATGCTTTAGCTTTTACAGACTCTTTATATGCAGTTGAATCTCAAGGGTTTTTAATCAATGTAAGTAGTGATTTTAAACAAGATGCAGTTTATGATTTCAGTTTTGATAATGAAGAAAGAATGATTGCAATTGGCAATAGAATATACTACAACTCAAAATATATAACTCTTCCATAAAAAAATCTTTTATGGAAGTTTGATTAGATTCAAACTTCCATAATCTTTATTAAGAAAAATTTCTATTAGCTAAAAATTCCACTAATACAGTTGCGTATGAACCTTTTGGTAAAATAAAATCTAAACTACATACTTTTTTTGAAGCATCATATTTACAAGAGATATCTTTAGGAAAAACTATAGCTTCTCTTCTATAACCCTTTTCTTGGATATATAAATCATCATATTTTTCTTCTATTTTTAAAGCTTCACCAATTGATTTAAAAACTTTTCTTCCTGGAAGTAAACCAGTTGGAACAATTTTAGAATCTTTAAAATCTTTTGTTATTTTTTCTGTTATAACTTTTGGAGTAAATAATTTATCTTTTTCTAAATCCATAAAAATATCTCCATCAAGTAACTTAAATTCATTTTCATCTAATTTAAGTCTTTCTACTAACCAAGCATTAAAAAAACTACTTTGATAAGCAGAGATTAACATTTTTGCTAATTTTCTATCTTTTATAATCTCTTCACCATAAATTACTGATTTTGCTTTATCAAGATTTTCCATAACATCTTTACCAAATCTTTGATAACCAAAATAGTTTGGCATTCCATTTTTAGTAATAACTTTTATAATCTTTTGAATGTGATTTATATCAGGAACTTCTACATTATGTAGATTGATTTTAAATCTATTACCTTCTAAATCGCCTATATTTAGCTTTTGATTATGTAAATATGTTTCAAGTATTTCTATTTTTTTATTTTTAAAAAGTTTTATCTCTTTTGAATATTTTTTAGGAATTGAAATATATTGAGTAGTTGTTGCCCTTTTATCTTTTAAACCAGCATAACCTATCTCATTTGAGTAAATACCAAGGAATTTTGCTAATCTATCGATTAGTTCCCATGTATCACAATTTGTTTTTTTTATTTTTAAAACTAGAAAACTACCACTTAAAGAAAATTTTATAGGTTGTTCTTCAACTATAAAATCTTCTTCATTTTGGATAAATTTAAAATCTAAAGTTTTATCGTTTAAAGGATAAAATCTTTTTATCAATTTTTTGCTCTTTTCCCAGCTTCTTGTTCGTAAACAGTTCTACACTCTGTACAAAACTTTGCAAATGGTTTCGCTTTTAATCTTCCTAAAGGAATAGTAACTCCACACATATCACAAATACCATAAGTTCCAGCAGATATTTTTTTAAGTGCTTCTTCAATTTGATTTAATTCATCTAATTGATGATTTGCAATCATTCCTTCAGTGAAAGAATCACTAACAAGTTCAGCATAATCTAACTCATCATTAATATCTTGTTCTTTAAGTTGATCAATATTTGATCTACTATTTTGAATGTTCGTTAAAATATTCTCTTTTCTTCCAAGTAATATCTCTTTTAACTCATCGATTTGATTTTTATTTGGCATACTCTCTCCTTAAATATTCGCGCAATTATATACTTTTTATTATATATAATTTATTAAATAAGGCTTAAGCCCCTATTTCAAGGAGTTTTAAATAAATTAAATAATATTAAAAATCACAAAAAAATATATATTTTATAAATTTTATTGATTTATCTTTAACAGTTAATTAACTTAAAATTGCTACAATATTTTTTAACAAAAGGAGTTTATTATCACTACTTTATCAAAAATTTATATTTCTTTTATATCAATGTTTATATCAATATTTTTATTTTTTGTTTTTATTCATCCAAGTTTAAATAAAAGAGTTGATTATTCATCAAAAATTACAAATATTACAAAACTTCCTAATCTTGCTTATTCAAATAATATTTTTGAAGCTAGAATAAAAGAGTATAAAGATTATTCAACAAATCTTTATCCACTTTCTATACAAATAAATTATTTGGATTTTGTATATGAAAAATAGTGTTTTTTTTAATTTCTTATTTTTACTTTTAAGTAAACATAAATCAAAACATTTAGCAATTTTTATAATTTCTATATTAATAGTTTTTTTAACATCATCAATTTTATTTTTAAAAAACTCTTTACAAAAAGAGGTAAATTCTACTTTAGAAAATCAAAGTGATTTTATAATACAAAAAATAAATAGTGGAAAAATTGAAAATATTCCTACTTTATGGATTGATGATTTTTCTTCAATTAATGGTGTAAAACAGATTCAACAAAGAGTTTATGGATACTATTATTTTATGCCAGAAAATATCTATTTTACAATTGTTGGTGTTGATTTGTTTGAAGAAAACATAAATAAAAATATAAAAGAACTTCTAAATATTTTAAATATCTCTGAATTTTTAGAGACAAACTCGATGATTATAGGAAATGGAGTAAAAAAAATCTTTGATAAATATCACTATTTTGATTTTTATGATTTTAAACTTCAAAACAATAATTTAGAGACTATAAAAATCTTCAAAGATTTGCCAAAAGAGGCAAACATAGTTGCAAATGATTTGATAATTATGGATATAAATCTTGCAAAAAAAATATTAAACATAAATGAAGATGAAGCCACAGATATTATTTTAAACGTTCCAAATAATTTAGAAAGACAAAATGTAAAAGAACAAATATTATTAAAGCATTCAAATATAAGAGTTTTACAAAAAGATGAATTAAAAAAGATGTATGAAAATATGTTCAACTATAAAGGCGGAATATTTTTAATTTTATTTATTGTTGTTTTATTTACTTTTATTTTGATTTTATACCAAAGATACTCAATGATAAGTTCAACTGATAAAAGAGAAATTGGTATTTTAAAAGCTGTTGGTTGGAGTATAAAAGATATTATCAAACTTAAAATTATGGAAAATTTTATAGTTGGTTTTATGGCATTTATTATTGGAGTTATTTTGGCTTATATTTTTATATTCATTTTAAATGCTCCTATTCTAAAAAATATTTTTATAGGTTTTTCAAATATTCAAAATGATTTTATAATATCTTCAAATATTGAAATAAGTAGTTTAATCACCCTATTTTTATTTTTTATGATTCCTTTTTTAAGTGCTATTTTAATTCCTGTTTGGAAAGTTGCAATTATTGATTCAACAAAGAGTATGAAATGATAGAAATAAAAAATCTAAATAAAATATTTTACGAAAATAGTAAAAAAGAGTTTTATGCGCTAAAAGATATAAATTTAAAAATAGAAACTTCAACTTGCGTAATTTTAAAAGGTATTAGTGGAAGTGGAAAATCAACTCTTTTATCACTTATTGCAACTATGGAAAAACCAACAAGTGGTGAAATTATTATTGATGATGAAAGTGTTGCAAAACTTCCAGATTTACATAGCTCTAATTTTAGAGCAAAAAAACTAGGATTTATTTTCCAATCATATAATCTATTCAATGAATTAAGTGTAAAAGACAATGTTTCAATTCCTTTGATTCCTCTTGGATTTTCTCAAAAAGAGATAGATGAAAAAGTTTTAAAAGCTTTAGAAATAGCAAATATTTCACATAAAAAAGATGAATTAGTATCAAATCTTTCAGGTGGAGAAAAACAAAGATGTGCAATTGCAAGAGCAATTGTAAATAATCCTGATATTATTCTTTGTGATGAACCAACTGCAAATCTTGATTTTGATAATTCAATCAAATTTATTGAAAATCTAAAAGAGTTAAAAAAACTAAATAAAACGATAATTGTTGCAACTCATGACCCAATTTTTGATAATCTTGATTTTGTTGATAAAGTTATAAACATAAAAAATGGAATGATTTGTGAGTAGTATTTTATTATCAAATGAAATCATTATATTTTTATTTGTTCAAATTATTCTTTTTATTTTATTAAGTATTGCTTTTTATTTTTCACTCTCTATTATAAAAAATTGGGATTTTAACAAAACTACAAACAAACAATATAAACTCGAAAAAACCTCTTATTTAGTAATTTTAATCATTAGTTTTACACTAATTGTAAAAATAGTTTTATTTCCTTATTTTGCATATACTTTAGATAATTTATCAAATATTGTTCCAGGTGCTATGTGTGCAGCTGGAATTGTTGGAGCAAATGAATTTGGTCAAATAAATCTAACTTTAAAAATTTTGATATTGTTTTTTATTGGTGTTTGGTTGATAATAAACTCTTTAGATTTAAAAGAAAAAACATATCCATTTACAAAGAAAAAATACTTTTTATATATTTTTATTTTTATTTTATCTATTATTGAACTTTTTTTAGATTTCTCATTTTTAGAGAATATTTCTACAAAAGAGCCTGTTATGTGTTGTTCTGTAATATTTGGAGTTAATAATACTGGAAGTAAAATTCCTTTTGATTTATCAATTTCTAATCTTTTGATTGTTTTTTATCTCTTATATATTTTAACAACTATTTTAAGTTTACAAAAATCATCTTTCCTAAATCTAATAATAAATTTTATGTTTTTATATATTGGTTATTATGCTGTAACTTACTTTTTCTCAACTTACATTTATCAACTTCCAACTCATCAATGCCCTTTTTGTATGCTTCAAAGGGAGTATTATTTTATTGGATATTTTATTTGGGGAACACTATTTTTAGGAACTTTTTTTGGTGTTTCTAGTTTTATTTTAAAAAATTTTATTAATAAAGATTTAGCTTATACATATAAATACTCTTTGATATTTAATACTCTTTTTGTATTTTTATGTTCTTTTTATGTGATTAGATATTATTTAGTTAATGGAGTTTTTTTATAAAAATCTGTGCTAAAAAAGCACAGATTTAAAAAATATAAATTATTTATTTTCAGTTTGAGCAGCTGGTGCTGTCTCTTCTTTTTGAGTTTCTTGCGCAGGAGTTGTTGCTTCAGTTTTAGTTTCTGTTGTAGTTACTTCTGTTTTAGTTTCAGGTGCTTTTTTCTCTTCTGTACAACCTGTTAATAAAGCTACTGCTACAACTGTTCCTAATAAAATTTTTTTCATGGATTGCGTCCTTTTTTGAATTTTTTGTTTCCTCAAAAACAATGTGGAATAATATCAAAACTATTGTGGAAGAATTGTGTGAAATAGCTTTTATTAATCAATTGGAATTATTATTTCAAATAAAGCACCTTCATAACTTTTTCCTTCATACTCAAAAGTTACATTTTTAGTATTTATTTCGCCATTCATACTTTTATTAATTATTTCTCTACTCATATAAAGACCTATTCCAGTACCTTGAGATTGATTTTTTGTTGTAAAATAAGGTTCAAATATTCTAGTAATAATATTTTTAGAAATTCCTCCTGCATTATCTTTAATCTGTATTAAAAGATTTTTTTGTTTTTTTAAAACATCAATAAAAATTAATTTTTCATAATCTTTATCTTTTTTGATAAGTTCATCTCTTGCGTTATTTAAAATATTAATCAATACTTGAATTAACTCATTTTCAAAAGAGTTTATTTTTACATCTTGACCATTTTTTATTATTGTTATTCCGTTAGACCTAAATTGTAAATCAACTAAATTTATAACTTTATTTATTGTTTCTAAAATTCTAAACTCTTTTTTATTTTTATCTGGTTTATAAAAGTTTCTAAAATCATCAATTGTTGTTGATAAATATTGTACTGAGTTGTTTATTTGTTCTAATCCTTCAATTAAAAACTTATCTTCTAAAATATTTAACTCTTTTTGTAACTTCATTCCTGTTGCTGATGTGGATATAGAAGATAAAGGTTGTCTCCATTGATGAGCAATATTTCCAATCATTTCACCCATTGCAGCCATTTTTGCTTGTTGAGCTATAATATTTTGTTGTTTAGTTCTTTCATTTTGATATTTTTTAAATTTTTCTTGTAAAATTTTTGAAAAATAAATAGATATTATCAGTAAAAATAAGATTAAAAAACATGTAAATATTATCGTTTTAAAAAGATAATCTCTAAATTCTTGATTTAATTCTTCTTTTTTATCATTAATAGCTCTTTGCATATCATCTTCATAAAATCCTGTTCCAATCATCCAAGACCAATTATTCAGACCTTTTACAAAACTTATTTTTTTAATAGATTGTTCATTATCTGGCTTTTTATTTTGAATATATGTATAAGATCCTTCACCTTTCTTAGATATTTCAATTAAATCTTCAATAACTTTTTTTATTTCAACAGTATCATTATTTTTTATTGCATTTTGTCCTATAAACTCTTTTCTTATGTGACTTAAATATATTGAATCATAATTAATAATAAATATATATCCATTATTTCCAAATCTTATTTCTCTTATATTTCTTAAAACTCTCTCTTGAACTTCTTTTTCAAAATCTTCTAAATATTCACCTGTACCAATAAACCAATCAAATTGAGGAAGATTTTTAACTAATCCAATTTTTTTTCTTTGCACATCTGGCTTTGTTGGATTGTACCAATACCATTCGTAAAATGCTTCGTCATTTTTAGATAAAAGATTTGTCATATCTCTTATTATATATGAACCTTTTGCATCTTGATGATTCCAAAAACTTTTTCCTTCTAGCTCTCTATTATGTGGTAATAAAATATTTTTTCCGCTGTTTTCATATATAAAATAGTAACCTCTACCACTATTAAATCTTACATTTCTTAAAGCATCAATAACTAATTTTTTGATTTCATCTTTACTTTTATCTAAATTATTTTGGTAAATTGTATTTGATATATTATAAGCTGTATCAATTGCTTCTTTTAAAGTTTTTCTTAATTCTAATTCTGTATATTCTTGTTCTCTTTTAATATAATCATAAACTTCATAAACCCTTTGTTTAATAAGTTCTTCATTTTTTTGAATATATTCTAAACGAATTTTTTCTTTATCTTTTTCAAATTTCTTTTTATTATCCCAAAAAGATGCAGTTAAAACAAAAATTGTAATTGTAAGAACAAAAATTGTAGGAGTATATTTTATAATTCTTAATAGCTTTTTTTCATTTTCAAATACCATTTGTTCCCTTTTTCGTAGAATATGATTATAGCGAACAAATCATTATTTATAAAAGATAAATAACAATATACATATAAAATTTATTATTGAGAAAAAGAATTTTAATGTAAAAAATAAATAATGTGTAGTTATAGTAAAAGCTTTAAAAGTATTTATTTTCTGGGGTTAGTTTAGATTGAAAAGTGGAGGAGGTAGTCGGACTCGAACCAACGCATGTCGGATTTGCAATCCGAGGCATTACCAGCTTTGCTATACCTCCAACAAAATATTGGATAATTTAAATCAAATAATGATAAAAAGTTAAATGATTTAAGTTTAAAAAATGGCAGAGAGCAAGGGATTCGAACCCTCGGAGGCGTGAACCTCGCCGGTTTTCAAAACCGGTACAATCGACCAACTCTGTCAACTCTCTACTCATTAATAATGGTGCGAATGATCGGAATCGAACCGATACTCCCAAACGGGAATTGGATTTTAAGTCCAACGCGTCTACCTGTTCCGCCACACTCGCTTTTATAGGTAAGACAATTTAAGTCTTTCACTCAAATTGGACTGGAATTATAATAGCTTTTTTTCTTTTTGTCAAGAGTTTTTTGAGAAAAATTGTAAATTTCTAAATATTTATTCTATTTAATAAAAAATGAACAGCAATAAATGTATAATCTAGCCATATAAATTACGCATATTTAAAGGATAATACATTGAGAAGTGATGAAGTAAAAAAAGGATTTGATAGAACACCTCATAGATCATTATTAAGAGCAACAGGACTTAAAGACGAAGACTTTGATAAACCATTTATTGGAGTTGCAAACTCTTTTATTGAATTAATTCCAGGACATTTTTTCCTAGATAAAGTATCAGATATTATAAAAGCAGAGATTAAAGCAAATGGTTGTGTACCTTTTGAGTTTAATACTATTGGAGTAGATGATGGAATTGCAATGGGACATGATGGGATGTTATTTTCTCTTCCTTCAAGAGAATTAATTGCAAACTCTATTGAAACAGTTATGAATGCACATAAACTTGATGCAATGATTGCTATTCCAAACTGTGATAAAATCGTACCAGGTATGATTATGGGTGCTTTAAGAGTAAATGTTCCAACAATTTTTGTAAGTGGTGGTCCAATGGAAAAAGGTTACACAAAAGATGGAACTCCTATTGACTTAGCTACTGCATTTGAAGCTGTTGGAAAACATGAAGCTGGACAAATGAGTGATGAAGAGTTAAAAGATATCGAATGTAATGCATGTCCAAGTGGTGGTTCTTGTTCAGGAATGTTTACAGCTAACTCTATGAATACACTTATGGAAGCAATGGGAATTGCACTTCCTGGAAATGGAACTATTTTAGCTTTAACTCCTGAAAGAGAAGAGTTATATAGAAAAGCAGCTAGAAGAATTTGTGAAATTGCACTTGATGCACAAGCTAGAGAACAATATAAATTAAAAAATATTTTAAATGAAAATGCAGTTAAAAATGCTTTTGCTGTAGATATGGCAATGGGTGGAAGTTCAAATACAGTTTTACATATGTTAGCAATTGCAAAAGAAGCAAATGTAAACTTTAATCTTGAAGATATTAATAAAATTTCTAAAAGAGTTTCTCATATTGCAAAAATTTCTCCATCTTTATCAACTGTTCATATGGAAGATATTAACAAAGCTGGTGGTGTAAATGCAGTTATGAAAGAGATGACAAAAAGAGGTGATGATATTTTATTAGATAACCTTACAATCTCTGGTGAAACTGTATTAGAAAAAATCAAAGATGCATATATTAAAGATACAAATATTATTCATACTATTGATAATCCTTATTCACAAGTTGGTGGATTAGCGATTCTTTATGGTAACTTAGCAGAACAAGGTGCTGTTATTAAAACTGCTGGAATTACTGGTTCAAGAGTTTTCACAGGAAAAGCTGTATGTTTTGATGGACAACCTGAAGCTATCAAAGGAATTGTAAGTGGTAAAGTAAAAGCTGGTGATGTTGTTGTTATCAGATATGAAGGTCCAAAAGGTGGTCCTGGAATGCAAGAGATGTTGGCACCAACTTCACTTATCATGGGAATGGGACTTGGAGATAAAGTTGCACTTATTACTGATGGAAGATTCTCTGGAGCTACAAGAGGGGCAAGTATCGGTCACGTTTCACCAGAAGCTGCTGAGGGTGGAATGATTGGATTATTAAGAGATGGCGATGAAATTCATATCGATGTTGACCAATATATCTTAAGTGTAAATCTTACATTTGAAGAAATTGCACAAAGAAGAGATGAGTTTGTTCCACTTAAAAAACCTCTTAACTCTTCTTGGTTAGGACAATATAGAGCACTTGTTACAAATGCAAGTAGCGGAGCTGTT
Organism: Arcobacter ellisii; assembly: GCF_003544915.1. Classification (NCBI taxonomy): domain Bacteria; kingdom Pseudomonadati; phylum Campylobacterota; class Epsilonproteobacteria; order Campylobacterales; family Arcobacteraceae; genus Arcobacter; species Arcobacter ellisii. The sequence goes on from NZ_CP032097.1 coordinate 2,568,061, forward strand.
CTAAAAACTGATTTATAATTAAAATAGGGCTTTTGCTCTATTTTAATTAACTCTTTATTAACTATTTATTGGAAAATAGTTTACTCTTATACTTTAAAATGTCAAAATAATAAAATCTAAAAAGGATATAAAAGTGAAGAAAAAACTTTTAATAATTTCTACAATACTTGCGACTCAACTATTTGCAAAAACAATAGATTTTGAGATGATGGATAAAAATCCTGTAAGAGTTGCTCCAAATTCAACAAATGAAATTTTGTCATTTAATAGTAGTATTAAAAATTCTGTAAATTCAATTGTTAATATTTCTGCTAAAAGACATGTTGATACAAGTTTAGAAACTTTACCTCTTCAAATGTTTAATGATCCATTTTTCAAAAGATTTTTTGGAGACCAATTTGGTAACCAATTAAAACAAAATAGAGTTCAAAGATCTTTAGGTTCAGGGGTGATTGTTTCAAAAGATGGTTACATCGTTACAAATAATCATGTTATTGAAAATGCTGAAGAGATCACTGTAACAATTGGTGATGATACTACTGAATATAACGCAAAACTTATTGGTCGTGATGCTGATAGTGATATTGCTGTTATAAAAATTGAATCAAATGTATCACTTAATCCTATAAAATTAGGAGATTCAAATAGTTTATTAGTTGGTGATGTTATTTTTGCAATTGGAAATCCATTTGGAATAGGAAGTACAGTTACACAAGGTATTATCTCAGCACTAAATAAAAATAAAGTTGGGATAAATAGATATGAAAACTATATTCAAACTGATGCTTCTATAAATCCTGGAAATTCTGGTGGGGCATTGGTTGATAGTAGAGGTGCATTAATAGGTATAAACACAGCTATTATTTCAAAAAGTGGTGGAAATAATGGTATTGGATTTGCAATTCCAGTAGCAATGGTAAAAGATGTTGTTGAAAAACTTGTTGCAGATGGAAAAGTAACAAGAGGATATTTAGGTGTTGCTATTGCTGATATGGATAGTGAATTATCAAAAGTTTATAAAAGAAAAGAAGGTGCGCTAATTTTAGATATATCTTCTGAAACTCCTGCTGCTAAATATGGACTAAAAAGAGGTGACTTAATTTATGCAATAAATGGAAAAGAAATAAAAGATAGAAGCTCTTTACAAAACACAATTGCATCATTTAAACCTGATGAAAAAATCAAAATAGATTTAGAAAGAGACGGGAAAGATATGTCACTTAATATTGTTCTAGGAGATAGAACAAGTTTAGTACAAATTCAATCAGACAATAATACTTTCTTAGGTGGTTTAAAACTTAGTCAAATTGATGCAGAAACACAAAAACAATTTAGATTATCAAGTGATACAACAGGAATTTTAATTTCTGATGTGGAACCAAAATCTAAAGCAGAAAAAGTTGGTTTCCAAGCAGGAGATGTGATAATTCAAATAGAAGATGTAGAAATTAAAAATTTTACAAATATCGAAACGGCATTAAAAAGATATAATAACAAATATAAAAGAGTTTATGTAAATAGATATGGACAAACAATTATGTTTGTAATTCAATAAAAGGATAAGCCATAATAAAAGTACTTATGATAGAGGATGATTTAGAATTAGCTCAAATCATCACTGATTATTTAAAATCATTTGACATAGAAGTTATTAACACAGATAGTCCTTACAATGGACTATCAATGCTTAATGTACATAAAGATTATCAACTTATTATTCTTGATTTAACTCTTCCTGAAATTGATGGTTTAGAGTTAATTCCAAAAATAAGAGAAAAATCTGATATTCCAATTATCATTAGTTCAGCGCGAGATGATATTTTAGATAAAGTTATGGGATTAGAAAGAGGTGCAGATGATTATCTTCCAAAACCTTACAATCCAAGAGAACTACAAGCTAGAATAAAAACTATTCTAAAAAGAGTTGAATCAAAAGATGAATCTAAAAAAACAGAGCAAAACTCTTTATTTGAAGTGAAAGAGAGTGATATGCAAATATTTTTTAAAGGTGTTGCATTAACTCTTACATTAGCAGAATATGATATTTTAAAACTACTAATTCAAAGAAATCACGGAGTAGTAGCAAGGGAAGATTTTATTTATGCAAGTGATAATATAGAAGATGATTCTTCACTTAAAAATATCGATGTAATTATTTCAAGAATTAGAACAAAACTATCTAAAATAGATGATAGTGAAACTCATATTAAATCAGTAAGAGGTATTGGATATCAGTTAATATGATAAAAAATATCTCTATTTCTACTTTTGTAAATATCATATTTACATTAGCATTTATCTCTATTTTTATAACTTTTGCTATGTTTATCAATTATGATAAACAAAAACATGAACTTTCACTTCAAAATAGATATGAACTAATTGCAGAAAATTTTTTAAGTTCATTCCAAAATCAGCCAACAATTGAATCTTTAATAGCTTTATATAAAAAGTTTCAAGTTATGCCTGTTGAAGATAGGGACAAAAAATTAGAGATTATCAAAAATGCTCAAGAATTAACAATCACTCAAAATTATCTTGGAACTTATAGAGTTTACAAATATAATGATACATACTATATTTATGTTCAACAATATGGATATAACTTGATGTTAAAAGATTCTGCAAATCACAATTATAGTATGGCTTTTATAATCGTTGGATTTGCTATATCTTTATTTACATTCTTATTTTTATATGAAATTTTAAAAAGAAAATTAAGACCTTTAAATACACTAAATAAACAAATTATAGAATTTTCAGCTGGTAAAAAAGATATAAAACTAAATTATACAAGTAATGATGAAATTGGAACAATTGCTAGAAATTTTAATGAAGCAATAAATATTATAAATAATCAATCTAAATCAAAAGATTTGTTTATGCGAAATATGATGCATGAATTAAAAACTCCAATTACAAAAGCTATGTTTATTGCTGAAACTTTAGAAGATGACAAAACAAGAGAAAACCTTCAAAGAGCATTTAAAAGAATGGATGATATTATCAAAGAGTTAGCAACTGTTGAGAAATTAACTTCTAAAAATACAATGATTTATAAAGAGGAAACAAATTTTTTCAATATTTATTCAAAAACTTTAGAAATTATGATGATAAATCCTGAAAATATAACAGCTAAAATAAGAGATTTTAAATTCAATGTTGATATTTATATGATGTCAATTGCATTAAAAAACTTAATTGATAACGCAATAAAATTTTCAACAAATAAAAAAGCAATAATCAATGCAAATAAAAAACATATTGAAATTATCTCTTTAGGTGAGCCTTTGAAAAATGAACTTTCATACTATACAGAAGCTTTTTCACAAGAGGAAAAAAGAAGTGATGGTTTTGGATTAGGACTTTATATTGTAAAAACAATAGTAAGTTTACATGGATTTAAACTTGAATATAAATATGAAGACGGGAAAAACTACTTTATCATAAATATGACAAAGTAGTTATTTCTTAACTTCTTACATCTTTCATAACTTCAAACCAATTTCTACTAAAATTCTTTTTGATATATTTTTCTCTATGTGGAACAATACAGCCTGAACAGTTTTGATGAATATAATTTTCACCCACATATTGACTTCCATCCCTTGAATTTATATTACATTTTGAGTACAAAGTTTTATCTTCAACTTTTTCAAATCCCTCATCTTTAAATCTAAAGTTTGGACAGGCACATAAATAACAGTTTAAATCTTCCATATCGTGGCATTTTTTATTATCTTTATAAAGTGGACAAAAATCTGGTTCATTTTTTACCATATTTTCAAATCTAAAATACTCTATTATTTCATCAACTGATTTATCTGTTAATTTTTTCATTACATTTGCGTGTAGTTCTCCTTGTTTTAAAAACCACTCTTCATAAGTCATATATAAACTCCTAAAATTAATACAATTATTATAAATATATCTAAACGATTTCTAAGACTTAAAGCCTTTAAAACATCTTCATTTTCAATATTTTCTTTGCCATCTCCAAAAAATGGTTTATTTTTTATTTTTCCAAAATATGAAGTTGGTCCACCAAGTTTAACATTTATAGCTAGTGCCATTGCTGATATTGGAAATCCAGCATTGATACTTTCATGTTTTTCCCCAAATTCTCTAAATTTTAAAAGTGCTTTTAGGCTAAAAAATAGAATTGAAATTAAAATTGCAGTTATTCTTGATGGAATAAAGTTTGCCACATCATCAAGTCTTGCAGAAAATTTACCAAATTTTTCATATTTTTCATTTCTATATCCAACCATAGAATCAAGGGTATTTATAGCTTTATAAACAAAAGCTCCAACTATTCCAAAACATAAAAGATAAAAAAGTGGTGCAATAACTCCATCACTTAGGTTTTCTCCATAAGTTTCAACGGCTGCTTTATTTACTTCACTATTAGTTAGATTTGAAGTATCCCTACTAACTAACATAGAAATCTTTTCTCTTTTTATCTCTAAATTTTCACTTGAAATCACCTCTTTCACACTATCATAAAGCATTTTTGATGATATTGTAAATGATGCTAAAAAACCTTGAACTAAAACATTATCAAACAAAGATAAAATATATGAGATAAAAAAAACTATAACTAAAAGTGAGCTTGTAAGTAAAATTCCTCTAAAAATAGAGTCTTTATAAAATTTATTTTGAAACCAAGAGATATAGTTTCCCATTAAAATAATAGGATGTTTGAAAAATTTCAAATCTTCAAACTCACCAAAAACTCTATCAATAATATATGCGATTAAAGCTACTTCATAAAACATCGAAATGACAAATTCCCTATTTTTAAATTCTTTTTTAATGATATAATTTATAAGTTGCAATAGTATCATTACTTTATTAAAAGGAGTCCAAAATGAAAGTACTACTAACAGGCTCAACTGGATATATTGGAAGAAGATTAAAACAGATACTTTTAAATGATGAAAATATAGAGTTAAAACTTCTTGTTAGAAATAAAAAAAGTGTTTCATCTATAGATAAAAAAATAGAGATTATTGAAGGGGATACATTTAATAAAGAATCTTTAAAAGAAGCCCTAAAAAATGTGGAAGTTGCTTATTATTTGATTCACTCTTTAAGTAATGAAAACTATAAAGACCTAGATAAAATTTCAGCTCAAAACTTTTTGGATGTGGCTGCTTTATGTGGGGTAAAAAGAATCATTTATCTTGGTGGACTTGGTGTTAAAAATGAAAATACAAGTGAACATTTATTAAGCCGTATAGAAACTGGCGAAATTTTAAGTTCAAATAAAAATGTACAAACTATTTGGTTTAGAGCTGGTGTAATAATAGGTTCTGGAAGTGCAAGTTTTGAGATTATTAGAAACTTAACAGAAAAACTTCCTATTATGACAACTCCAAAATGGGTAAATACAAAAGCTCAACCAATCGCTGTAAGTGATGTTTTATCCTACCTACACAATGGTTTGTATTTGAATGAAAAAGAAAATTTGATTGTTGATATTGGAAGTGAACAACTAAGTTATAAAAATATGATGTTAAAAACTGCAAAAGTTTTGGGATTAAAAAGATATTTGATTACCTTGCCTTTTATGAGTATAAATCTCTCTTCATATTGGTTAAATCTTTTTACTCCTGTTCCTTTTACCGTTGCAAAAGCTTTAATCGAAGGACTTAAATCAGAGGTAATAATTCAAAATGATCACGCAAAAAAATATTTTCCAAACATAACACCAATCTCTTATGAAGAAGCTGTAAAAAACGCTATAAAAGAGATAGAAGAGAATCAAGTAATCAGCAGATGGAATGACAAAGGAGATGGTGTTTGGGAGAAAAATGCTCAAAATGAAATCTCAAAAGCTGTATTTATCGATAGAAAAGAAGTAGATATTTCAAATTTAGAAGCTTCAAAAGTTTATCAATCATTTATAGGAATTGGTGGTGAAAATGGTTGGTTTGACTTTGATTTTTTATGGGAATTAAGAGGAATTATTGATAAATTGATTGGTGGAGTTGGACTAAAACGAGGAAGAAGAAGCCAATGTGATTTAAGAATTAGTGATTGTTTAGATTTTTGGAAAGTTGTGGATTTAAAAAAAGATGAAAGGCTTTTACTTTATGCTCAAATGAAAGTTCCTGGGGAAGCTTGGCTTGAGTTTAAAATCAAAGATAATAAACTAATCCAATCAGCATATTTTTATCCAAAAGGTGTTTTGGGAAGATTATACTGGTATGCGTTAGTTCCCCTACACTATTTTGTATTTAACAATATGATAAAAAGTATAATCAAAAAGGCAAAAGCTCTTTAGCTTATGCTTTTTATTAAGTGTTCTACATCTAACTTTGCTTTTAAAGTAGAGATGAAATTGTCTACCGTTTGTTTTTTGTACTCTTGAAAGTCAAAACCTATATAATCAGCTTTTATTGATTTAAAATATTTTGTTCTAAACTCATTATTATCAAAAATTTGATGTACAAAAGTTCCTTTGAAATTTTGTTTTTCAAAAGATAAAGGATAATTTTGGCACATTCCGTGGTGTATTTCAAAACCTTCTATTTTTTCACCAAATAAGTCATAAGTTTTTTTCTCTAAGATTTTCTCTTTTTCAAAAGTTATCACATCATCAATTAAAGCAAAACCCTCTTCTTTGATGGCTTCTTCATTTTCCAAAGAGTATTTATCTTCAAGATTTTCAAACATCATTTCATATCCACCACAAATGGCACAAATATCTTTTTCGTAGTTTTTTATTTGTTCAAAAAGTCCACTCTCTTTTAGCCACTTTAAATCTTTGATTACAAGTTTACTTCCTGGCAAAATCACTAAATCAAACTTTTCAAGTGAAATATTTGAACTAACAAACTCTACAAAAACCTCATCATCTGCAATCAAAGGCTCAAAATCGTTGTAATTACTCATATATGGATAAGCAATCACTGCAATATCAAGTTTTTTATTTCGTGGTTGTTGAACAAAGTTTTTTAAAGATGCACTATCTTCAAATCCAAGATTAAAAGGTAAATATGGCAACACTCCTAAAACTGGAATTTTAAACTCCTCTTCTATTATTCTTATTCCTTCATCAAAAAGTGTTAAATCACCTCTAAATTTATTTACAATTACACCTATTACATTTTTTCGTAACTTTTCTGGTAAAAGATTATAAACTCCCCAAATAGAAGCAAAAACTCCACCTTTTTCTATGTCTGCCACTAAAATGATTTTTGTGTTATATTCTGTAGCTATAAAAATATTAGATAAATCCTTATCCATAAGATTTAACTCTACGGGACTTCCAGCACCCTCACAAACAACACAATCATATTTTGCATCCAAATAATCAAAACATCGCTTTACAGCTGGCTTTAGTAAATCTAAATCCCTATAATATTCCCTAACATCTTTATTGGTTACAACTTTTCCTTCAACTATAAGTGAAGCAGAACTTCCACGACCAGATTTTAATAAAACTGGATTTAGATGATATGAAGTTTTTACACCTAAAACCTCAGCTTGAAAATATTGAGCAATAGCAATCTCACTTCCATCATCACAAACATGAGAGTTATTTGATACATTTTGAGCTTTAAATGGTGCAACGCTGACACCTAAATCTTGAAGTATTTTTGCTATTACAAAAGTTATTGTGGATTTTCCAGCATCACTACTTGTGCCGAAGATTGAGATATTATGAAGTTTTTTATTCATCATTTTTTCCGATTTTTTAATATTTTTTATAGTTATTTTATATACAGTTTATTTATTAATTTTTTAAGAATACAGATATAATATGAAAGCTAAGTATATGTATTAATTCTTAAAATAAAGAATAAAAAATGAAAAAATTTGTAAATGTTTTCAACCTTAAATATATTTACTTCATAGTATTTTCGAGTCTTATTGCTTGGGCATTTTTTGCCTATTTTACAATGAATACTCAAATTCGCAATCAAGAAATTTATGCCAAAATAATAAATCTTAGTGGAAAACAAAGAATGCTTTCCCAAAAAACTACACTTATAGCAAAAAGATATTTTGAATCAAAAGATGAAAATCTAAAAACTCATCTAAAAGAGTTAATCAACTTAATGAAAGAGGATTACTTTCATATCTCAAACAATCTAACTTCAAAGGAAGTTTGGAATATCTATTTTTCCCAAAATGATAATTTAGATAAAAAGGTAAAAAACTATTTTGAGTTGGTAGAACAATTTTATAAATCAAATGATTTTAATCTTTTAAAAGAGATTGAAAAAGACTCTTTTGAGTTATTACCTCTTTTAGATAAAGCTGTTTATGTTTTTCAAAAAGAGAGTGATGAAAAAACAGCAGAGTTGTTAAAAAGAGAAAAATTTATTCTATTTGGAACTATTTTAACAATTTTGCTTGAAGCCTTGTTTATCGTTATACCTTCTATTAGAATTAGTGCTCAAAAAGAAAAAGAGTTAAATGAACTAAATGCTTCTTTAAAAACAAGAATAGATGAAGCTATAGAAGAAAATTTAGAAAAAGAGAAAATAATCCAACAACAATTTCATTTTTCACAAATGGAAGAAGTAATCGTAAATGTTTCCCATCAATGGCGACAACCTTTATCAGTAATATCAACTATTGCAAGTAGTATAAAAATCTCAAATGAAGAACTAACAGATAAAATCGATATTATTATGTCAAAAGTGGATTATCTATCAAATACCATAAATAATTTTAATGAGTTTATAAAAATTGATGAAATTTTGGAAAATATAAAATTACATCAAATAATCGAAAAAACTCTTTTTGTTTTAGATTCGAGTTTAAAAACCTACAATATCAATATAAACAAAGATTTTTATAAAGATGAAATTTTTATAGTAGGAAATAGCACAAAATTATCCCAAGCACTACTAAGTATTTTTAATAATTCAAGGGATTTTCTAATCACTAATCAAATTGAAAATAAAGAGATTTATATAAAAACTTATGTGGAAAACTCTTTTATTTTTATAGAGATTGAAGATAATGCAGGTGGAATAAAACAAGAAAATCTAAAAAAAGTTTTTGATATATACTTTACAACAAAACACCAAAGTCAAGGAACTGGTCTTGGATTATATATCACTTACCATATAATCAAAAAATATTTTAAAGGAACAGTAGAAGCAAAAAATGGGCAATTTGGTGCAAAATTTATTATCAAATTGCCTTTGAAATAGTTTGTGTTTTAGATTAATATTCCTGTTTCTATAAAGTTGTTGATTTTTTGGAAAGTTTTATCATTTACATTTTTTGAAATATCTAGGCTATTTGCGAAATAATCACTTTTGAATAGTATTAAATTATCCTCTATGAATTTTTTTATTTCGTTAGCTTTTTCTTCGGAGATATCTTTTTTATATATTTTCTTATTTTTTAATCTAATTACATATTTTTCAAAATTTTCTGGATGTTTTACATGAGCATTTTCCATTGTGTCAACAGTATAATCGAAATCAACTCCTGCCATTCCAAACCAATTAATCATAAAATAGTCAAATTCCCAATCTTTTAATTTTCCAATATAATGTATATAAAAATTCTTTTTCTCATCTTTAGGTTTTTCTCTACATAAAGTTGTGTGATATAAAATAAAATTAATATTCACCAAAATCAAACATCTTAAAATATCTTCATCTGTTTCTTGTTTTTTATCAATCCACTCAACTAAATTATCTAAAACTTGAATATAAATTCTTGCATTTAACTCTTCTGTTTCTTTAATAGTTTTTAAAATAATATCTTTATAGTTATCTAAAACTCTATATTTTCCAATACTAAAAATAGTTTCAAAAAGTTCTTTTATAGTTGGTTCATATTTCAAAAACTTAGATACAGATTTTTCTTTTACATTTGAAAAAATCTTTTTTTCTTCACCTTCAAAAACATCATCATTTAAAATAATCACTACTTTACAATCTAAATCTATTGCAAAATGTGAAATTAAACCAAATAAGTCATTTAAATCTATATCTTTTGATTTTCTTTCGAAATCATCAAAACAGATTAATCCACCATTTGAAAGATATAATAAAGCACTTTTTTTGATATTATTTTGTTGAATTTCATCTATGCCATCAACTAATTTTGATACATCAAAAAGTGAACAAAAACTACCAAATCTTTTTCCAAAATCTTTAGCTTTTTTGTATCCTTTCAAAACAATATTTTCTCCACCAACAGAACACAAATAAGCTTGTGCATAAATATTATCTTCGATTTTTTCAATTGATGTATTTCCATATAAACTACAATAAACATAAGCTTTTTGATTTTCTTCTTGATATTGTATTATTTCATTGTTACTTAATTCTTTCCAAAAAAAAGTTTTACCACTTCCCCATTTTCCAGAAAACATAATAACTTTACCGTTTGAAATATCTTTTTTCAAATAACCATTAGTTCCAACTAAATACTCTTCTAATCTTTGTTGATTTGATTTTTCCATAATAAATTCCTAAACATAAATCATTTTTTTAGTCATTCCACCATCAACTACAAAATCACTTCCTGTTATAAAACCTTTATTTTTTAGTAAAAATTTAACAACATCAACCACATCATCAGGAGTTCCAACTCTTCCACTTGGATGTTGAAGATTGTCATTTTTTGTTGGAATATACTCTTCATTTGTATTTATCCAACCAGGAGTTATTGAGTTTACTTTTACTTCAGGACTTAATGACATAGAAAGAGCGTGAGTTAAAGAGCTAATTCCACCTTTTGAAGCACTATAAGCTTCCGTTCCAACTTCACTCATCAAAGCTCTTGTTGAAGAGATATTTATAATATGACCTTTTGAAGTTTTTAAAAAACTTGCAAACTCTTTAGAGAGAATATATGGAGCAGTTAGGTTTGTATTTATTATATTTTCCCACTCTTCAAAAGTCTGTTTTTCTAAAATTTTTGAAGAGAAAATCGCTGCATTATTAATAAGTACATCAAGTGAATCAATATTTGTTTTTATTTTTTCAATTGTTTTTAAAAGCTGACTTTTATCAGATAAATCACATTTATAAAAATCAACTTTTTCCATTTTGTTTTCAACAATATCTATATTTATAACATGATATTTTTTTCTTAAACTTTTTGCTATTGCTCGTCCAATACCATGTGATGCACCAGTTATTATAATGTTTTTCATTTTACCTACTTATATTCTAATTTATTTACTACAAGTTTTTTATTTACAAAAGGGTCAATTATTGCATTTATTTCGTCTAATTTATATTTTAAAGGAAATCCTATTTTAGAATTTGTTGCTGTACTTTCTAAAATATAAAACCGTTTATCATTTACATAAAGTGCTTTTTTATTTGGTAGTTTTTCTAAATCCACAATAACAAAAATATGTTCAGGAACAAGTACAAAATAGGCTTCATATCCACGCACTTTTAACATTGAAATCAAAAGATTTGATTTGTCATCACAATCTCCAAAGTTTTGTTCAACCACTTGTTTTGCACTTCTTGCGATACTTTCATTTATTTTATATGGAATAGCTGTCGTAAAATCAAGCATTGCTTGAACTTCGCAGATTTTATTTTTATTACAATTTTTTGTTAAAAAGTCTGCTAATTTTATAGTGTAATCATCAGTTCTAACTTGGTTTACATAAGTTGAATCCCCAATATCTATAAACTGATTTTTAACTATAAAAAATGAAGAGATGATTATATAAATCACATAAGTTATAAAAACAAAAGAGATTAAAAAAGAAAGATATTTTAAAAATCTATTTTCTATTAACATATCTCGTTTAATGCCTTTTGTAAAGTTTCATTTGCATTTGAACTTTTCACTGCAATTCTTACATGTGAAGAGTTTAAATAATCAAAATTTGAACAATCCCTAACCATAATTTTATATGGTTTTAATAACTCTTGAAACTTTTTTGCACTTAGATTTTTTAGTTTTACTAAAACATAGTTTGCACTACTTTCAAAAATCTCTTCCACTAAAGTTGAGTTTTTTAAAATATTTTCTAACTCTATTTTATTTTTAATATTTATAGCTTTTGAAATTGATTTAAAAAGTTTATCTTCAAGTGCTGCTTGTAAATAATTTGAATCAAACTGTGATAATTTCCACATAGGTTCAAACTCTTTTAGTTTTTTTATGTTCTCTTTTGTAGAAACTATTGTTCCAACTCGTATTCCAGCACTTGAATAAAACTTTGTCATTGATTTTAGAATATACAATTTATCGTAAGTTTCTAGGTATTTTATAGCACTTGGTTTATCACAAAAATCTAAAAAACTCTCATCTATCAAAATCGTACAAGATTTTTTTATCCAAAATTCCATCAACTCTTCTAAATCATAATATTTTCCATCAGGTGTTGAAGGATTTACAAAAATCACTAAAGAGTTCTCTTTTACATCTTCTTTTATATTTTCAAATCTATCTATTGTATGAAGTTCATATTCAAAATTTAAAGCAGCTTTTTTATACTCTAAATATGCAGGTGAATAAATAGTGCAAGAGTTTAGATTTAGATGTTTAAATAGAGTAAAAATAGCAGAACTTCCACCATTAAAAAGTTCTATCTGAGAAGTTTCAACTCCATAATTAAAAGCTATTTTTTCATATAACTTATCATAAGTTGGATATGATGAAATATCTAAAGTGTTAAAATCAATATTAATTTGAGGTTTTACAAAATTTATATTTGAAGATAAATCAATTATTTCAGTCACACTACAACCTAAATCAAAGGCAAATTTTTCTATTTGTCCACCATGTTCAAATGTTTTCATAATATTATCGCTAGTCCTATATTTAAAAGTATTAATTCTGTGTGTTCAAGGGTAAAACCTAAACAATCACCATTTACAAAACCGAATTTATTGTTTAAGATTTTTAGAATAATATAAAAACTAGCTAAACTTAAAACAAATAAAACCAAAACATTTGAGCCAATAAAAAATGCAAAAATCACATAAATGAAAGCAAAAATTTTTAGTTGAAAAATCCCAGAGTTTGCAAAAGCCAAAGATAAAAAACTATCTTTACTAAATTTAAAATATCCAAGCAAATAAATCAAATTTAGTCTTGAAAGAATGCAAACAATCAAAAATAAAACATATTGTTTTTCATATAAAACATAAGTGAGTATTCCTACTTTTAATAAAACAAAAGCCACACCATATAAAGCACCAATTGCTCCAATAGTTGATTCTTTCATGATTTTATAAGCATCTTTTCCACTATATGAAGCAAACCAAGCATCAACCACATCTATTATTGCTTCTGTATGAATAAATCCATAAAGTGCTAGATATACAACTGCGCAAACAAAAGCAGAATATAAAGGATTAAAAAATTCATTTAAACCAAAATTTAATCCAATTACAAGTGAAGATAAAATAGCTCCAACAAGTGGCAATAAAACTAAAGTATATTTGTAAGTTTCATTGTTTATTTCCATGTTTTTAACAAATACTGGAATTATAGTAAAATAAGAAAGTGCAAAGAAAAAAGCGTTTGATATTTGTTTCATTTTAATCTTCTTTCAATTCCATATTTCACCTCATAAACCTCATCACAAAGTTTTGCTAACTCTTGTCCAATTAGACCTGAAAAATCTACAAATCTTCGTGACTCTTTATCAAATGGAATTATTCCACAAGAGACATCATTTAAAATAAAAATGATATTTGTTTCTATTTGGCAAATCTTTTGAAGCTGTGTTTTTAGAGTCTCTTCTTTCTCTTCAAGATTGTTAAAAAGCCACATAGAAACACAATCTATCAAATATGTTTTATTAACTTCAACAATTTTCGTTAAATCTTTTGGCTCTTCAATAGTGATAAAATCTTCTTTTCTCTCTAAAATATGTTTATCTATTCTATTTTGCATAGAATCATCCCCAAAAGAGTTATCATAAGTTGCCACATAATATGGTTTTTCATTTGTTGATAATTCTAAAGCTTTTTTAATTCCAGCTTTTGTTTTTCCTGATTTTTGCCCACCAAAATAAAATATTTTCATCAAAGTTCCAAAAAGTTTTTAATACCAGTAAATACAATCTGAGCAGATAAAGCAGCCAAAATCAAACCTGTGATTTTTGAAATAACTAAAAGTCCTTGTTTTCCCATCATTCTTTCAAATATACTTGAACTATAAAGCATAAAACCTATTACTAAAACAGCACTAATCAAAGCTAAACTTCCAGTTAACATAGAAGAAGTATCTTCAAAAGTGGCACCCATAACAAGTAAAATACCTATTGTTCCAGGTCCTACAATAACAGGAATTGATAAAGGTACAACAGCTAATTGAAGGACATCTTTATCTCCAACTTTTGCACTATCTTTACTTCCTTTTACCAACTCAATAGCTGTTAAAAATAGTAAAGCTCCTGCTCCTATTCTAAAGGCATCAAGGGTAATTCCAAAGATTGTAAATATATGTTTTCCAAAAAATAACAATATCATACTTGTAATGATTACCGAAATGGTAACCTTAATAGCCAAAGCCTTTTTTTGTTTTGCACTTGCTTCTTGAGTTACAGTTAAAAATACTGTCAAAGCAAAAAAAGGTGCCATAATAAAAAACATTTTTAAAAATGTTGAAATAAATAAATCCATAAAAATCCTAAATTATATAAAGATTAAAAATATTTTTTAATCTCATTTGCCCAAAGTTTATAGGCACTTCCATTTAGATGTAAATCATCTGATGTAAACTCTTTTTTTAATACTTTTTGTGGTGCAAAAATTGGATTTAGATTTATAAATGTGATTTGATTTTCATTTGCATATTTTTCTAATCTTTTATTTAACTCTTCAACTTTTGGGTTAAAATTTTCCATTCTTTTTTCACCAATAAAAAGTGTTGATTGAATATAAACTTTTATATTTTTATCTTTAAAAGTTTTAATTATTTTCATATAATTGTTATAAATTTCATCAACTTCTTTTCCTCGCATAATATCATTTACACCAATCATTATAAAAACTTGTTTTATACTTTTATTTATACTATCTAATCTATCCAATACTCCACTTGTAGTATCTCCACTAATTCCTCTATTTTGAACTTTGTTATTTTCTAAAAGTTCATCCCATAAACCTTCGTCTGTTATTGAATCACCTAACATCATAGTTTCATATTTATCACTATTTTTCAACATCTCAAATTGGCTCTTTCTATGTTTATAATATGGGTCATCTTGTATTTGCCAAGCTTGTAACATAATCATACTTCCAAAAAACAATATCAAAATCTTTTTCATCTTTTATCCTAAAAAACTCTCTATTTTATTTGTAATTTGCTCTTTTGTTAAACCATTTATAGTGGCATAACATAAAGCTGCTCCACAACCAACTCCCTCTTTTGCTTCACCTTCATCATAAAGTTTAAGTGCAGGATGATTTGATAAAGAAAAATCAAACTCACTTGCATATGTATTAATAGGAAAATCAAGTTGTTCTAAAATTGCTTTAATATTTGAATTTTCATCTTTACTTATCCATTTAGTTGTACAAAGGGCAAGATTTGAAGAATCTATCTCTCCATCCATACTTTTTAAAATAGAATTTACCACAAGTAAAACTGATGCCATTTGAGTTCCACCAGCAAGAATAACTTTTAACTCATTTACCCTACTTCCAAGTATAAATCCCGCATTAAAAATAATCATATTATCACTAACTTTTGATAATTTTTCAAAAATATCATCATTTTTATCTATAGTATCAAGTGCTTTTTTTATAGTTTCATTTTTTATATCACTTGGATTATTTTTAAATGAACTTGAAAAATATCCATCACATTCATAACCAAGAGCTTTTGCAGTTGCATTTGCTGTTGTAGTTCCTGCTGGAATTGTTTCAGCTAAAATCACATATTCATCTTTTGTTTGATAATTTTGTCCAAACTCTAAACCTTTTTGAAATATTTCCATAGCTTCTATTTTTGCACCAGCTGTAATTGATTCACTTGGTTTTATATCAAAATTATGAATTTTAAAATAATTAATTTGAGGAATTACCTCCAATCCTAAATTTAAAATCTCTATATTTGAATATGGATTTAACTCATGGATTGCTCTTGTTATAAGTGCAGGTGTTGGAACACCCTTTGGAGTTTGTGCAATATCAGGAAGTGAACGTACTTCTTTTGTGCATAAAAACTCAGCATCAAGAGTTGGTGTAAGATAAAGTTTTCCAGGGATTCCAGCTTGTGAAATGTTTGGAATTTCACATGTTTTTGTAACACTGCAACTAAGTAAAAAAGTTGCTTTTTTACCCCTCAAAAATTCTAAAAAATCTACTTTTCCTAAAATTGTTTCAAAATTCATTAAAAACCTTATAAATAATTTTTTAGAAGTATAACAAATATTAGATAAATACGTATTTTTTAATATTAGCTTATATTTATTTTGTAACTAAATTATTATATAATGTTTTCATAATTTCAATAAGGAGGATTTATGTCAAATCAAATGTTAAAAATGATTGCACCACTTGCAGTCTTAGTCATTTTCTGGTTCATTCCTGCACCAGAAGGTTTGTCAGCTAACGCATGGCATTTTTTAGCAGTATTTTTTGCTGTTGTTGTAGGGCTTATTCTTGAGCCTGTTCCTGCTGCGCTTGTAGGTTTTACAGGTATTTCATTTGTTGCACTAATAGGATTAGTTGGAAATCCTAAAGAGAGTATCACTTGGGCACTTTCAGGATTTTCAAATAGTGTTATTTGGTTAATCTTTGCAGCATTTATGTTTGCGAGAGGTTACGAAAAAACAGGACTTGGGAAAAGAGTTTCTTTAATCATGGTTAAATTTATGGGGAAAAGCTCATTAGGTCTTGGATATGCTGTTGCATTTTCTGACTTAATTTTAGCACCATTTATGCCATCAAACACTGCAAGAAGTGGTGGTTCTGTTTATCCTGTTGCTATTAATATTCCACATATTTTCGACTCATATCCTGACAAGGATCCAAGAAAATTAGGTGCATATATCTCTTGGGTTGCAATTGCAACTACTTGTGTTACAAGTTCTATGTTCCTAACAGCTCTTGCTCCAAATCTATTAGCAGTTGATTTAATTGGAAAAAGTACAGGTCATGTTATTAGTTGGGGAGAATGGGCAGGAGTAATGTTACCATTAATGATTCCATTATTTTTATTAACTCCTTGGTTAACTTATGTAATCTATCCACCAACACAAAAAAAATCTCCAGAAGCTCCAGCTTGGGCTAGTGAAGAGTTAAAAAAACTAGGACCTGTTACTTTTAAAGAGTATTTAATGGCATCTTTAGCAACAATTGCTCTTGTTTTATGGATTTTTGGAAAAGAGTTTGGTGTTGATTCTACAACTGTTGCCATCTCTATTGTTGCAATTATGGTTTTAGCAAATGTTATTACATGGGATGACTTACTTTCAAATAAAGCTGCATTTAATGTACTTATTTGGTTCTCAACTTTAGTTGCAATGGCAGCTGGACTTAAAAAAGTAGGTATTTTAGACTGGATTGGAGCAAATACTCAAACTATGTTGTCAGGAATGAATTCAACAACTCTGATAATAGCATTAGTAATATTATTCTTTTTATTACACTATTTCTTTGCAAGTGTTACTGCTCATGTTACAGCTTTAATTCCTGTATTTATGACTATTGCAGCAACACTGTTACCACCAGAACAAATAATTCCATTTACAGTTATTTTAGCTGGAAGTTTAGGGGTTATGGGAATTATCACTCCATATGGAACTGGACCTTCTCCTATTTGGTATGGTGCTGGATATATCTCTCAAGCAAGATGGTGGGCATTAGGTGCAATTTTTGGAGCACTTTATCTTGCCGTTATTGTTGTTGGAGCATTTATATTTATCTAAAATATTTAAAAGAGAGTTTCTCTCTTTTAAATAATCGTTTGATATGTTAAAAAACAAGCTATCATAAATAAAACTATTTTTATAACTTTTTTATAACTCTCTTGAGGAATTTTATCTTTAATTTTAAGTCCAATAAACATGGAAATAAATACAATAATCAAACTGCTAAATGAAGTTATTATCAACTCTTCAGTAAATGAACCATGAATTGTAAAAAGAACTATTTGAATAACTTTTCCAAATAAAAAACATAAATTTGTTGATTGAATTATCTCTTTTTTTGTATGTTTCGATTCAAGTGAATATATTATTAAAATAGATGCCATTACATTTGTTAAACCACCAATAATTCCAGCAATTAATCCAAATACAACCATAGATAATCTTTTCTTTTCCCTTATCCATTTCATTTCAATTCTAAATTTTTGAATAAATAGATATAAAAATATTGAAAGTGCAAGTAATAATTTAAAAAAATCTGAACTACTAAAAATCAATATTTGTGTTCCTATTGCACTTCCTATCATAGCTAAAATTGCTATTGGATAAAATCTTTTTACTGCTTGTATAAAGTTTCCTTCACTGTAAATAGATATAAGATTTATAAAAAGAGTAGGAATTGCAATATATAAAATTGCTGTTTTAACATCTGTTACCATAGCTAAAAGTGGAGTTGCAATCATAGGAAAACCAAAACCAATAGTTCCATGAACTAAAGAAGAGACTAAAAGGATAATAGAAAAGATAATTAAAAAGTCAGTGGTAAAATCCATAATAAATCCTAAAAAAGATTTATTATAGATAAATTTGATTTAAGTTTAGAAATTTTTATTTAAGATTTCCAAAAACTCTTTTGGATTTTTATATCCAACAATTTTTGAAGAGGTAATCTCTTTTTTATCTTTATCCCAGAAAATAATTCCTGGAGGTCCAACTATTCCAAACATTTTTTGTAAAGCTTTGTCATCATCATTATTTGCTGTAACATCAGCTTTTAAAAGTGTAAAACCTTGAAGTTTTTTAATAACCTCTTCATCTTTAAATGTTATCTCTTCAAACTCTTTACAAGCAATACACCAAGAAGCCCAAAAATCCAACATCACAGGTTTATCTGAGTTTTTAATTGCAAGTTCAAGCTCTTGAATATTTTTTATTTTTGTAAATACAAGTTTTTCATCTAAACTTTGTACTGCTTTTGATGAAGTGAATTTTTCCAAAGGATTTAAAGGATTAGTTGCACCACTAATTGCCCCTACAAATAAAACAACACCTAAAATGAAAAGTACAACTGTAATCAACTGAGTTAAAATATGTTGATAAATCTTTAGATAAATTGCACTTCCTAAAAGTAATAATGCCCATAAATAGATAATTATAGTTGCATCTAAAACTCTATCTAAAAGCCAAATTGCAACACCTAACATTACTATTCCAAAAATTCTTGTAATACTTTCCATCCAACCACCAGGTTTTGGCATAAATTTTCCTGCACCTAAACCAATTAGAAGTAATGGAACTCCCATTCCTAAACTCATAACAAATAAAGCTAATCCACCAAGAAGAGCATCACCAGTTTGTCCAATATAAACTAATGCTCCTGCAAGTGGTGGAGCAACACAAGGACCAACAATAAGTGCTGATAAGAATCCCATAATAGCAATTCCAGCGATTCCTTGTTTCTCTTTTCCATCAGTAGTTTTATTTAATTTTGTTTGAATAGATTGTGGAAGTTTTATTTCAAAATAGCCAAACATTGAAAATGCAAGTGCAACAAAAACTAAAGCAAAAACAACTAAAACATAAGGATTTTGTAAAGCAACTTGTAAATTTGCTCCAAAAATTCCTGCAATCACTCCAGCTATTGTATATGCAACACTCATTGATAAAACATAAACTAAAGATAAAAAGAAACCTCGACTAGCTGTCATAGTTTCATTTTTTGAAGCACCAACAATTATCGAAGATAAAATTGGAATCATTGGAAAAACACAAGGAGTTAAAGATAAAAGTAATCCAAATCCAAAAAATGTAACTAAAACTAAAAGTAGATTTTTCTCTTTTAAACTATTTGCAATACTATCTGTTTCACTAAGATTTTCATTTGTTTCTATCTTTTGCTCTATATCTTTTTTTGTTTCAACTTTTGGTGCAACTTCAGCCAAAGTTAATAGATATTTTTCATTAATTGGCGCATAACAAAGCCCAAGTTTTGAACAACCTTGGAAATGAAACTCTATTTCATATTCATTTGAATCAATTTTTGATTTTAATAAACTAAAAGGAATAGTTAAATCTAAATTATTAAAATGAACTATAAACTCATCATAAGTTACAGGTTCAGGAACATTAAGCTCTTCTGTAATATCAATTTTTTGAGGTTTTGATACAAGAATCTTGATTTTATCATCATATAAATATATATCTTTGCCTAACTCCAATTTTATATTCAAATCATCTTGATTTTTCGTAAAAGTTGTTTTAAATGCCTCTTCAGGTTCTAAAACTTTTGGATTTAATTCTAATGAAAATGAATATACAAAAGTAAGTAAAAATAGTAAAATTTTTTTCATTTTTTATCTTTTATTTAAAATTTTCTTGAGAAGTTAAAAGTAACTCTTCTTTACTTAAAATACCAACATACTCTTTAATTGGTTTTCCATCTTTAAAATATACAAGAGTTGGAAGTTTTGAAACTCCATATTTTTTAGCCAAAACATATTGTTCATCAATATCAACTTTAAAAATTTCAACATTTTCAGGTTTTATAACATCGAAATCTTCTAAGTTATTTGCCAAAATTTTGCATGGAGGACACCAAGAAGCATAAAAATCTACGATAACATTTTTACCTTTTATTTTTGACTCAAAATTATCTATATTTAGATTTTCATATGCAAAAACAGAAATTACACTAAATAGAAGTGTAAAAATTACTTTATTCATTCTTTACCTTTTTAAATTTTTTTTATTATATTTAATCTTTGTAAAGAGTTTGTTTATACAAATTTATAATTTTAAATTTATTTTTATATATAAGAATTTATTATATATTTTATGTTAACATCACATTTTATAAAGGATATTTTTATGAATAAATTAGTTGATTTACAACCAAGAATTGTTGAAAAAATGATAAATGATAATATTGTGATGATTGATGTAAGACGACCTGATGAGTGGGTTAGAACTGGCGTAATAAAAAATGCTCATTTGATTACTTTTTTTGATGAATTTGGTGATTATGATATTGAAAAATGGATGGCTGAATTTGAAAAACTTGTAACATCAAAAGAACAAACTTTTGTTTTAATTTGTGCCCATGCAAATAGAACTAGAAATATAGGAAATTTTTTAATCGAACAAGGTTATAAAAATTGTGCTCATCTATTTGGAGGAATGGCTTTATGGCAACAAGAACAAAGAGAAACTGTTCCTTATAAACTTTTTAAAAATTAGGAGTTTAAAAAACTCCTAAGCCCCAATATTATCTTTTTTGATTTTTCTTTTTTGAGGATTAATTGCACATCTTGGTTTTACACTTTTTTCAATATAATCCATTATTTTTGCTGCAATATTTATATTTGTAGATTTTTCAATTCCTTCTAAACCTGGACTTGAATTTACTTCCATTACAAGTGGTCCTCTACTTGATGGTATCATATCAACTCCACAAACTCCAAGCCCCATAGCTTTTGCTGCTGCTATTGCTGTTGCTTTTTCTTTTCTATTTAGTTTGTAAGCTGTTGCACTTCCACCTTGATGTAAGTTTGACCTAAAATCTCCCTCTGCACCTTGTCTTTTCATAGCTCCAACAACTTCATTATTTACAACAAAAGCTCTAATATCAGCTCCACCCGCTTCTTCAATATACTCTTGAACAAGTAAATTTACATCCATTCCATAAAAGGCATCAAGAACTGATTTAGCAGCTTTTTCACTATCAACTAAAACTACTCCAACACCTTGTGTTCCCTCTAAAATCTTTAAAACTAAAGGTGCTCCACCACTTAAAGCTATCACATCTTTTGCATTTGATTTATTTGAAGCAAAAACTGTTCTTGGCATATCAACACCATTTCTTGATAAAACTTGTAAACTTCTTAATTTATCTCTACTTCTTGTTAGTGCTAAATTTCCTGTTGTACTAAATACATCTAACATCTCAAAGTGTCGCACCATCGCTGTCCCATAAAATGTTCTACTTGCTCCAATTCTAGGAATAATAGCATCAGGTGGAGGTAAAACTTTACCTTCATAATTTACAACTAACTCACCTTTCATAATTTCTATAGTACATTTTAAATAATCTATTACTCTTACTTCCCAGCCTTTGTTATTTGCCTCTTCAACTAATCTTTTTGTTGAATACAAATCTTTATTTCTTGATAATATATAAATCCTCATAGGAACCTTCTTTTATATAACTTTTGTTAGATATTCTTTTGAAACATCAACTAGGAATCTATTAACTAAAAACTTTCTACCAATTAACATAGGATACTTCATATCTGACCTATCTGTTAATGATATATCTGTCTTATATTTTTTTCCAAAAAAAGAGACTGTTACTTGAATTGTCGCTCTTAATTGAACTGTTCCATTTGAACTTTTTACTTTTTTTAATTTGTAAAGGGGCATTACTATTTTTTTTCCATGGTAAGCTGGATGAACTTCATCCAATAATTTAAAAGTTACAATTTTATTTTCATTATCAATAAAAATATCATCGCAATGTAATGAGTTTGAATCAGCTCCTGTATCAATTTTAGCATCTAAACCATATAGTTCTAAATCTAAAATATCAACTATTTCTCTTCTTCCTATAATCTTTTTTTGTGACATAATTTACCTCTTAAAAAGCTAATTATATCACAAAACTATTCCAGAAAAATTACAAAATTTACTTTTTAGCCTCTAATGCTTTTTGTAAAATTGAGATAACTTCTTCTAAGTTTTCATAAGGGATATGAGATTTCCATTGGATATCTTGTCCATTTAATGAAATACCAATACTTACGATATCTGCTGTATCTTTTCCATAAGGCTCAGTTACATTAGAGATAGAAATTTTTCCTTTTTTAGTACCAGAAAGTGCTATTGTTCCTAATTCAGTAATTGTAGACATATTAATCCTTTATTATTTTAATTTTATTGTACAAAAATAAACCTTTGTTTAATTAAAATTACTCAATCTTTAAAGAAGGTTCACCCAAATAAAAACCTTGAAATTCATCAACACCTAAATCTAAAAGATTTTCATATACTTCTTTTGAATGTACAAATTCTGCAACAACTTTTATATTTAAAGCTTTTGAAAAATCAACTATTGATTTTACCATTTCATAAGAGTTTTTGTCATTATTAATATTTTTTATTAAAGAACCATCAATTTTTATATAGTTTGGTCTTATTTTTAGAATATGAGCAAAATTTGAATATCCTGTTCCAAAATCATCAATTGCTATTTTTATACCTTGTTTTCTATACTTTAAAATAAAATCTTCTAACAAAGTATAATCACTAATATAATCACTTTCTAAAATTTCAAATACAACTCTTTGTTTATTTTCATTTTCTAATTTATCAATATTTTTATCTAAAGAGATTATAAAATCCGTATCTAAAATATCTTTAAAACTTAAATTAAAAGTTATTTGTCTTTTTGTTTTTGATAAATCAAGAAAAGCTTTTGAAATAATTTGATTTGATAATTGTAAATATTGTTTTGTTTTAACTGAAATATCTAAAAATAAGAATGGACTTAAATAAACAGTTTCACCCTTTTCATTAACATCTTTTATTCTCATCAATGTTTCATACTTAACAATCTCATTATTTCTATTAAAAATTGGTTGATAAAAAGGTACAACAGCATCTTCTTCAATTGCTGTTTTTAATTTTTCTCTCCAATACATTGATTTTTTTATAATCTCTTTTGTGTCAATTTCATTATTGTAAACAAAAAACTTCATATTTGCTTTTTTTGCTTTTTTAAGTGCAATTGTTGCTGCTTTTATTGGTTCATCTTGAGCAATTGAAATACCTAAAGTAACATTTATAAAAACATCAATATCTAACTCTTCTATACGAATTGGTCTATTTTTAAATATTGTACAAAGTTCACTTATAAACTCGTCATATTTTGTAAAACCCATCATTTTTTTATCTGCTAAACAAAATACATTTCCATAAATTCTATATGGAGTAACACTAAATTTTGTTGCAAATTCATTTAATATTTTTGCAACTTCTATTAATACTAAATTTCCAGTTGAAAAACCATAAAGTTCGTTTATATCACCAAAAGCATCAACATCAATTAAAGCAATTGATACAAAATCATTATCTTTTATATCATCTTCTAAAGCTGTTCTATTTTTTAGATTTGTTAAATCATCATAATATAACCTATCTTGAATCTCTTTTGTTTTAACTTGAACTTGTTCTTCAAAATTCTTTCTATTATTTTCAACTTGGTCGAGTAAAGTATTAAATTGTGTTGCTAAAAATCCTATTTCATCTTTTTCTTTAACGCCATTTTCAAACTCAGTTGTTACATTTGCTTTTTGAACTTCTTTAAACATTTTATTTATAGGTGCAATAACTTTAACACTAATTATAATTGCAATAATTGATAATACACCAAATAAAACCATTGAAATATTTAAAATTAAAGAGTTAGTTCCAGCAACAAAACTTGTAAAATCATCTTTATAAATATTTGAAACTATATACCAATCTAATTTTTCATTATAATCAATCCAAGATAGTTTTTCATAAGAATAATTATGTGGGTCATAAACTCTATTCCAGTTATATTCAAAAACTCTTTTTTCATTATAAGCTTTTTTCAATTCTTCAAATAAATATTTTTTTTCAACTCCAGGAATTAAAGATTTGTCAAACTCTTTTGATGTAAATTCTCCACTTGGGTCAAAAATAATCTTTCCTTTACTATCAAAGATAAAGGCATATCCTGATTTTCCTAAAATTACTCCTGAAAGTAATAATTGAATCTCTTTTTCAAAATTTTCTTTATTTTCAATACTTCTAGATTTTTCATTTATTACCCAAACCATTCTATCAAATTGAGTTTTAGAATTGTTTATTTCTGTATTTGTTAAAAAATAATTAATTTTTGGCGATAAAAAGAAAACAACAAAAAACAAATAAGACAAAAGTCCTAAAATAAACAACCAAGCAATCTTTAGAAAAATTCTAGTATTCATATGTTACTTCTTTAAAATTATATTTTTGCTATTTTTTGACCAAATCTAACATTTTGATTTAATAAATCCTCTATTTGTACAGAATCTTTTTCCCAAATCATAACAACAGTTGAACCCATTTTAAAGTAACCTAAACAATCACCTTTTGTTATTTCAATATTGTCATAAGTATAAACTTTTATCTCTTTTGTATCTGTATTTGTTTCAACTCTATTTTCAAATTCAAATACCATTTGTCCTACATTTAATGCTCCAACAAAAACCATATAAAAAAGTTTTCCATTGTTTTCGCACTCTAAAATTACTCTTTCATTTTGAACAAAAAGTTCAAACTCTTTATTTAGATATTTTAAATTTACAGGATAAAGTTTTCCCGGAACATGAATTAATTTTTTTAATTTAAAATTACATGGTGCGTGATATCTATGATAATCTTTTGGTGATAGATAAAAATTCATAAATGAACCATCTTTTAATCTCTCAAAATTATCCGTACAGTAGAATGTTAATAACTCTTCTACGCTGTATTCCATACCTTTTATTTGTAATGCAATATCATCTTTTAAAATTCCACACTCTGTGATTAAACTATCAGTTGGAGAAATAATCGTATTTATATCTGTATCTATTTCTCTTTTAATTATTAGTTCTCTAGTGAATAAATCATTTAAAGATTTATAATATCTTGCATTTTTAAATTCACTCATGTTAAGTCCCATCAGTTTTACATAACTTGCATTTATAATTTTTTGAATAAATGTTGGGAACTCTTTTTTAGCGAACTTTCCAAAATATTGAGAAATTAGATTTGTAATATGCATTATTTTCCTTTTTTTAATCAGTTAAGATATTATTTTATCCTTTTTTTCTTCTTAAATTGCTTTAATAGAAATTTAGCTAGTCTTTCATTTTAATTTTAACAATTTTTATAAGGATATTTTTAATGTACAAAATAGTTGTAGCAAATCAATGTGGATGTTTCAAAAATTCTAATTTACAAAATAATTTAACTTTTGAATCAAAAGATGAAGCATTAACAAAAGCAATAGAAATGAGAAATATTATGAATACAGAATTTTGTAAAAAACACACTTTTGAACTTCAAGAGATGTTTAATAATTTTGTGATTTCATTTTATACAGAAGCAAGAGATAATTGCTGTGGAAATGGTTGTTGCATGTAAGCAACAACTATTTTTTAGGAACTAAAATATACATTTTCCCTTTTTCTTTCATTCTTCCAGCATATTCAAAAGCAGTAGAACCAAATCCCCAGAAAAAATCAGCTCTAATTTCACCTTTTATAGCCCCACCAACATCAGCAGCAACCATTAATTGATTCATCGGTTTTTTTGTAATTGGATTTTTTGTACTTAAAAATATTGGCATTCCAAGAGGAATATAACTTCTATCAACTGCTAAATTTCTTTTTGCTGTTAATACACTACCAAGACTTCCTTTTGCTCCCTCTTTTGAAACTTTAAAAAATATGTAACTCGCATTTATATTCAAAACTTCATCAATTTTTGAAGGATTTTTTATAAAAAACTCTTTCATACCTTGAATAGATAAATCATTTTTTGTTAAATACCCTTTTTCAAGCATATAATTTCCAATTCCTGTATATGGCCAGCCATTTTGTTCAGCATAACCTACATTTATCAATTTTCCATTATCTAATTGAATTTTCCCTGAACCTTGAATATGAAGAAAAAATAGATCATATTTATCATCAACATAAGCAATTACTTCTAAATTTGGATTTTTAGGATTTTCTTCTATCTCTTTTCTTGTGTCATAAGGAACAATCTTATTTCCAACCATTTTTCCTCTTGACTTATGATTTTTCACATTTTCATCATCTGAAAAAATTAGATTTTTCGGAATTTTATAAACTGGATATTTATACTTTTTTGTTTTTTTCAAACTTCCATATAAAAGTGGTTCATAATAACCTGTGATAGTACCTTCATCACTTGATTTACTATCAATTAATTTATATGGTTGAAAGTTTGTTATAAAAAATTTTCTTCCATCTTTTTCAGATTCAGCTTTTTTACAAACTTCTTCAAATAACTCATATCTTTTTGATCTTTTGCAATCTTTTTTAAATACTTCTAAAGCATAATCTAAATCATCTTCAAAAAATCCCTCAATCTGAGGAAAAGAGACTAATTCCATTCTATTTATTTGTTCTTTTTCTTCTATTGCTGTCTCTTTTTTAATTTCACTTTTTTCAATTAACTCTTTTTTACTTGAACAAGCTGTTACAAAAAATAAAACAAAAAGAATAAATAATATATTTTTCATTAATTACAATATGAAGATGAATTTATAGGATGAATCTCTTTTAAACCACAATTAGAACAAGAAAATTCAACTTCTTTAACACCTGAACAACCATGGTCTTTTAAAACTCGGCTGCTAATTATTTCATGGGTAAAAGTTGTATTGCTGTTTTTATCAAAAAAAGTTTTTGTTTTTTGTTTACAAGTTGGACACTCTCCACTAAGAAGTAAACTTAATCTATTTTTTTTGGTATTAAAATATAAAAGGACAGAAAATATTGAAATAAGAAAGGCTATAAGCAGGAAAATTATAGTTTGCATGAAGCAGAGTTTTACTCTACTTCAGCATCGATAACATCATCGTCATCTTTTTTTGCTTTTTGGTTTGGTTGAGCACCAGCTTGGTCTCCACCCTCTTTTTTATACATAGCTTCTGCTAATTTGTGAGATTTTTCAGTTAAAGTTTTTAATTTTTCTTCAATTTGCTCTTTTGTAGCATTTTCATCTTTTAAAGTCTCTTCTAAATCAGCTGCTGCATCAATAATTGCTTTTTTCTCATCTTCAGAAATTGCATTTTCATTTTCTTCTAAAGTTTTTCTTGTAGAGTGTAATAATGCATCTGCTTGATTTCTTACTTCAATTACAGCTTTTTTCTTAGCATCTGCTTCTTTGTTTGCTTCTGCTTCTTGAACCATTTTTTCAATTTCTGCATCACTTAATCCAGATGAACCAGAAATAGTAATTTTGTTCTCTTTTCCAGTTCCTTTATCTTTAGCAGATACATTTAAAACACCATTTGCATCAATATCAAATGTTACTTCAATTTGAGGAACACCTCTTGGAGCTGCTGGAATATCTGATAATTCAAACATACCTAAAGATTTGTTATCTTTAGCAAATTCTCTCTCACCTTGACATACGTGAATAGAAACAGCAGGTTGATTATCATCAGCTGTACTAAATACTTGAGATTTTTTAACAGGGATTGTTGTACCTTTTTCAATTAATTTAGTCATAACTCCACCTAAAGTCTCAATTCCTAAAGATAATGGAGTAACGTCTAATAATAATACATCTTTAACATCACCTTTTAAAACTCCAGCTTGAACAGCGGCACCAGCTGCAACTACTTCATCAGGATTTACACCTTTATTTAAGTCTTTTCCAAAGAAATCTCTTACAACTTTATTAGCTTTTGGTAATCTTGTAGATCCACCAACCATAATAATTTCTTGAATTTCATCTTTACTTAATCCAGCATCTTTTAATGCAATTTTGATGTGGTCTAAAGTTTCATTTATTAAATGTTCAGTCATAGACTCAAATTTTGCTCTTGTTAAAGATTTAACTAAGTGAATTGGTCCTGCATTTCCCATAGAGATAAATGGTAAGTTAATCTCTGTTGATTCAGCAGATGATAACTCTTTTTTAGCATTTTCAGCTGCATCTTTTAATCTTTGTAACGCCATTTTGTCGTTTTTAATATCAAAACCATTTTCATCTTTGAACTCTTTTGCTAACCAATCAATAATCGCGTTATCGAAGTCATCTCCACCTAAGAATGCATTTCCATCAGTTGAAAGAACTTCAAATGTACCATCACCAATTTCTAAAACAGTAACGTCAAAAGTTCCTCCACCTAAATCGTAAACTAGAACTTTTTCTTCACCTTTTTTATCTAAACCATAAGCTAAAGAAGCAGCTGTTGGCTCATTGATAATTCTTAGTACGTTTAATCCTGCAATTGTTCCAGCTTCTTGAGTAGCTTTTCTTTGCGCATCATTGAAATATGCAGGTACTGTAATAACTGCATCAGTTACAGTTTGTCCTAAATATTCTTCTGCATCAGCTTTTAATTTTGATAAAATTTTTGCTGAAATTTCTTGTGGAGTATATACTTTTCCAGCGATTTCAACTGCTGCTGCTCCACTTCTGTCAACAATTTTATATCCAACTTTAGATTGAGCAGCTTTTGCATTTGGCTCATCCATCATTAGACCCATAATTCTTTTAATAGAATAAATAGTTTTTTCTGGATTTGTGATTGCTTGTCTTTTTGCTGGATCTCCAACTAAAACTTCACCTTTGTCTGTAAATGCAACAATTGAAGGAGTTGTGTTTTTTCCCTCTTTATTTGGGATAATTTTTGCTTCCCCATTTTCATAAACTGCTATACAAGAGTTTGTTGTTCCTAAATCTATTCCTATTACTTTACTCATTTTTAATCCTTTATCAAAGTTTTGTTTTAATTTTATTTATAATTTTTCAAATCTATCTAGTTTTATGACATCACGGTCAGAAAATTACTAAGACTAGTTAGCTATACTAACCATAGAAGGTCTTAAAAGTCTATCTTTTAATTTATAACCCTTTTGTAACTCTTGAACAATTTGTCCAGATTCGTGGTTTTCACTATCAACTTGCATAACTGCATTGTGAACATTTGGATCAAATTCTCCATCAGTTTCAACTTTTGTAATATTATGTTTTTCAAAAGTAGTATTGAAATTTTTAATAGTAAGTTCAATTCCTTCTTTTAATTTTCTTAATAATTCACTAGCATCAATATCTGCATTTGCAGAAGCTAAAGCCATTTCAAGTGTATCAATTGGAGTTAATAAATCTTTTGCAAATTTTTCACTTGCATAATCAATTGCTTGATATTTTTCTCTCTCCAATCTTTTTTTAATATTTTCAAAGTCCGCATGAACTCTTAAATATTTCTCTTCACTTTGTTTTAACTCTTCTTCAAGTCTAGCAATTTTTTCTTCTAAACTCTCTTCTTTTGAAACTGTTTCTTCTGTTGTTTCAGTTGTTGTCTCTTCTTGAGCTGTTTCTTGTTCTACTAATTCTTCTTTTGTTTGTTCACTCACATTTATCTCCTAAAAAGTTGTAATTTTTTCATAAAAAAATTCATAATCTTTTGGTAATTCACCAACAACTAACATCTTTACATCTTCATTGTTTATTTTACAATAATTACAGATACCTATATAATTATTTGGTAATAATTTTTCAAAATATAAACCTTCTTTTAAATCATCTAAAATATGACCCTTTAAGAAGCTATTTATTGTATATTCATCAAAATTGTAATTTAAAGCTAATGTTAAAAACTCTTTATAATTAAAAATCTGAAAATCTGAATTTTGTAAACTCTGATTTATAGATTCATAAACTTCATATGCACCAACATCTTTTGAGATTTTTATGATATCTTTTAAATCCAAATCTATCATATCTTTCAAAAATCTATACAATGCATCTGAATATCTAACATTTATAGCAAATGAAGAAAATTCTAATATCATATATCTATTTTCAACATTTAAAATATTTCTTAATTTATCAGCTTTCTCTTTTTTTATAAAAACAGACAGTCCAATATTTGAGGCAAAATATTCTAAAGCTCTTAAATTTATACCCTTTAGTTTAAAACTCAGCTTTGATTGCCAATACTGTTTTAAAGCTTCAGTTGTTGGTGTTCTTCCACTACTTATATGTTCTTGTGCAAGATACCCTTCTTCACCTAGCTTTTTAAAGTAACCTCTAATAGTTGCAGGTGAATAAGTAATATCGTACATAGATTTTAATTGTGTAGAACCAATTGGCTCTAAATGTTCTATGTAAGCTTTAATAATAGATTGTAATAAAAACTCTTTTTTATCAATCATAAAAACAACCACTTTTAAATTTTAGCACTCTATATCTTAAACTGCTAAAGAATTATAACCTATTGAGTCTTTTTTTGTCAAGTATTTTTTATGAATTATTAAAAATTTATAGAAAAAAATAAAATCTTCCCAATCAATTAGAAAATTTTTAATCTTTAAAATAAAATATTTGCAATTTTTATGTAATTTATATATAATTTATACATTATTTGTAAACCAAATGTTATATTTTGTTGATATAATCATTTACTTACAAAAAAAATAAATTAAGGAGAGTAAATTATGAAATTTAATGGCAAAAAAATAGCTACTGCTACTTTAATTGGAATGTTATCTATTCCAGCTTTTGGAGCTGAATTCGTAACTATTGGAACAGGTGGAGTAACAGGAACTTATTACCCAACTGGTGGAGCTATTTGTAGATTAGTAAACCAATATAAAAAAGAGACAAAACTTAGATGTTCTGTTGAATCAACTGGTGGTTCGGTTTATAATGTTAATACTATTAAAAATGGTGAATTAGATTTTGGTATTGTTCAATCTGATATTGTTTATCAAGCAAGTAAAGGTGAAGGTGCTTTTGAAGGTGCTGCTATTCCTAAATTAAAATCTGTTATGGCTATTTATCCTGAATTACTTACTTTAGTTACTAGAAAAGATGCAAATATCAACTCTTTAGTAGATGTAAAAGGGAAAAGAATTAACCTTGGAAATCCAGGAAGTGGAAATGAAGCAACAGCTTTAGCTTTATTTGATGAAAGTGGAATCAAAAAAACTGATTTAAAATTTGCAGGTGCATTAAAAGCTTCTGAAATGCCAGATGCATTAAGAGATAATAAAATTGATGGATATTTTTATATGGTTGGACACCCAACTGCAAATATCAAAGATGCTTCAAACTCTGTTGATGTAAAAATCACTCCAATTGAAGGTGCAAATGTTGATTCTTTAATCAAAAAATATCCATATTTTGCAAAATCAAATGTTCCTGGTGGAATGTACAAAGGAAATGATGTTGATACTCCAACATTTGGTGTAAAAGCTGTTCTTGTTACAAGTGATGATGTAAGTTCAAATGCAGTTTATGCAGTTGTTAAAGCAATTTTAGAAAACTTTGATGAATTTAAACAATTACACCCAGCATATAGCAATATTACAAAAGAGTCTTTATTAGAAGGATTATCTGCTCCTTTACATGAAGGTGCAAAAAAATATTACCAAGAAATTGGTTTAATTAAATAACTTTACTAAGGAATTTCTCCTTAGTAAATCTTTTTATACTTCATTTAAAGTTATTTGAATGAAGTATGAGAACAACTATTTTTATAACTACAAAGGATTTACATCTATGGCGATTTACGAAGAAAAACCCCATAACATTTCCCAACTAGAAGTCGAACAAGCAAAAGAGACTGAAGTTGTTTTAAATGAGATGGAAGGACAAAGAGTTTTTGGAAGAGAACATTATGAATTTTGGATTATCTCTATTATTGCTCTTGCTTGGTCATTATATCAACTTTATATTGTTATTGAACCGACAAACTCAACAATATCAAGATCGATTCACTTATCTTTTGCGATGGTATTAGCATTTTTAATCTATCCTATGATAAAAAAACCATACTTTTTATTAAAAATTAGATGGTTTGGTTATACCTTTGCAACAGTTGGTTTAGTAACAGCTGGTTATATTGCATTTTTTTACGAAGAGTTAGCTTTAAGACCTGGTGATTATACAACTTTAGATATTGTAATGGCTATTATTGCTGTATTTATTTTACTTGAAGCAGGTCGAAGAGTTTTAGGACTTGCACTTAGTGTTATTGCAATTTTCTTTTTAGCTTATGATTTACTTGGACCTTATATGCCTGAACTAATTGTTCATAAAGGTGCTAGTTTAAATAAACTTGCAGGTCATATGTATCTAACAACTGAAGGGATATTTGGTGTTCCTCTTGGAGTATCTGCTGGATTTGTATTTTTATTTGTACTTTTTGGTTCACTTTTAGATAAAGCAGGAGCTGGAGAATATTTTATTAATTTAGCTTTTTCTATGCTTGGGAAATATAGAGGAGGACCAGCTAAAGCTGCTATTGTTGCTTCTGGATTTACGGGAATTATGAGTGGAAGTTCTATTGCAAATACTGTAACAACAGGAACATTTACAATTCCACTTATGAAAAGAACGGGATTTAAACCTGAACAAGCAGGTGCTGTTGAAGTTGCTGGTTCAACTATTGGACAATTAATGCCACCAATTATGGGAGCTGCTGCTTTTATTATGGCAGAATTTTTAGGTATGGCATATACAGATGTTGTAATTAGTGCCTTTATTCCTGCATTTGTTTCTTATTTTGCTCTATTTTATATAGTTCATCTTGAAGCTTTAAAATTAGGTTTAAAAGGTCTAAAAAAAGAGGATTTACCTGAAAAATTAAAAACTTTTTTACAAGGTATTCACTATTTAATTCCTATTTTCTTCTTATTATATACATTAGTTGTATTAAGAGAGAGTGCTGCAAGTGCTGCGTTTAATGCAATTATGCTTTTAATGATTTTAATGGTTGTTCAACATCCATTTAGAGCTTTTTTAGCAAAAGAAAAAATTACAAAAGAGATTTGGCTTTCAGGATTTGTTGATATTTTAGCTGGAATGATAAGTGGTGCTAAAAATATGATTCCAATTGCAATTGCAACTGCATTAGCTGGGATTGTTGTTGGTTCAATTACACTTACAGGATTAGGACAAGTTTTACTTGATGTTGTTGAAACATTATCAAATGGTAATATTTTTGCAATTCTAATTTTAGCAGCTTTAATTTCATTGATTTTAGGAATGGGACTTCCAACAACTGCAAATTATATTGTTATGGCTTCATTAACGGCACCTGTTATTTTAACACTTGCTGCTGATAATGGTTATTTAATTCCTGCAATTGCAGCCCATTTATTTGTTTTCTACTTTGGTATCTTAGCTGATGTTACACCACCTGTTGGACTTGCAGCTTATGCAGCAGCTGGTATTGCAAAAGCAGACCCTATAAAAACGGGAATAATTGGATTTATGTACAATATTAGAACAGCAATTTTACCATTTATGTTCTTCTTTAATCCAGAGTTATTATTGATTTCAGCAGTTGACCCTTTAAATCCAAGTGATCCTCATGGTTGGGTTTGGATTACAAATCCATTTGAAATTGCAGTAATTTTCACAACAGCATTTATAGGTATGATAGCATTTTCTTGTGCAATGATTGGTTATTGCGTAACTAAAACAACAATTATTGAAAGATTACTGTTCTTAGTTCCAATTCCATTTATGTTCTTACCAAAAGTAATTGAAGCAAATTTACCTTTTGTTACAAATCACTATATTTCATATTTAATTGGTATTGCTATACTTGGTGGATTATATTTTATTCAAAAACTAAGAGCAAAAAAAGAGGCTTTAATATAAAAAATAAAAGAGAATTTTCTCTTTTATTTTTCTAAGACTTTTTCGATTATGTATCCATAACCTTTATGGGAAATTATAAAATCATCATCTTTTATTTTATCTTTTAATCTTTTCATAACTGTTCTAAAAGAAGAATCATTTATTGTTATATCATTCCAAATCAATTCTTTAAATTTATCAACTGAAATTAATACACCAAGATTTTCTATAAGTATTTCTAAAACTTCCGACTCTTTTTTTGAAAGTTTTACTATTATTCCTTTGTTATACAATTTATTAGTCTCTAAATCAAAAGTATAACTATTATTTAATTTTAAAAGTTTATTTGTTTTTTCTTGAATTTTTGGTTGTTTATCTAAAAGAACTTCCTCTTTTGCTTTTTGAAGCATCTCCATCATATTATCAATATTTAAAGGTTTTACAAAATATCCACTAACTCTTAAATTAATTAGTTTAAGTAAATCTTCCTCGTTTTTATGGGCACTTACAATTATAAATCTTTGATTAGGAATTAGTTTTAAAATCTCATCTATCATCTGCATACCATTTACATTTGGCATATTCAAATCAGTGATTATCAAATCAAAATTCTCTTTTTTATCAAAACTTTTTTTAATAATTTCAAGTGCATCAGCACCATCACAAGCAACAACAACTTCATCAAAAATTGTATTTAGATAAAAAGCCAACGTTTTTCTTGCTAATTCTTCATCTTCTACTAATAAAACTTTTGTTTTAAAATTCTGCATTTCTTCTCTTTTAAATATATTATTCTATTTGATTATATCTAAAATGATTTTAAGCATTTAATTTTATTAGAAACTCTACTCCATCATCTTTATTTGTTGCTTCGATTTTACCTTTCATATTCTTTTCTATGATTACTTTTGTCATATAAAGTCCTATTCCTGTTCCTTGATTTTCAAATTTAGTTGTAAAATATGGTTCAAAAATTCTTTCAATTATTGTTTCATCTATATTTCCACAATTATTAAAAATAGAGATAAATATATTTTCATTTTCTTTATAAATTTTTATCTCTATTTTTGCTTTAAATTTTGTAGTTTTATCTTTTATAATTTTTGCATCAATTGCATTATTTAAAATATTAACTATTACTTGTTCAAACTCATTTTCATAATTTTCTATTTCAATCTCTATTGCTTCAATTTTCAACTCAATTGAATTTCTTTCCAAAGAGGATTTGACAATTTTTGAACTTTGAATAATTGAATCTTTTATATTAAATAGTTTTTTCTCTTTTGAAGGTTTATAAAAATTCCTAAAATCATCAATAGTTTGAGACATAAAATCTATTTGTAATTTTGCATTTTTTATTGTTTCATTTAACTCTTCTTTTGAGATTAATCCATAAGAATCACGGATATAATAGATTAAAAGATTTATATTATTTAGTGGTTGTCTCCATTGATGGGCAATATTTCCAAGCATTTCTCCCATTGAAGCTAGTTTATTTTGTTGAACTAATAATCTATCTTTTTCAAGATTTTTTTCAAGTTGTTGTTGAACTTTTTGTTTTAGTTCCTCTTCATTCATTTTAAGTTTTGTAACATCATTTAAGTAACCATAAAAACCTATTACATTTGAATAATCATCTTTAATTAAAATAGCTCTTGTATAAACCCATTTTATATTATTCTTTTTATCTAAAACTCTATAAATATAGTTAAAAGAGTCTTTATCATCTTGTATAGCTTTTTTGATAATCTCTTTTAATGGTTTTACATCATCTTTATAAACAAAATTAAAAAAGTTCTTTTTATTTTCAAAATCATTTACTTCATACCCATAACCATTAATACTTTTTGAAACAAATTTTACAGTTAGGTTTTCATCATTTTCCCATCTAAAAACAACTATTCTTCCATATTCAGTTAATAATTCAACATCTCTTAACTCTTTTGTTAATTTAATCCTTTCATCAATATTCATTGACATCATCAAAATTCTATTTGAATTAAACTCTTTTCCTCTAACCAAAATCCATTTAAAATTATTCCATTTATCTTTTAATCTATATTCACAAATAAAATGTTCACTTTGTTTATTTATATGTCTTTCAAACTCATCTAAAACTCGTTGTTTATCATCTTCATGGATTAAACTTAACCATTCATCAAAAGTTTGAATATCATTTCTTTTGTATCCAAACATTTCAAGCCATTTATTTGAAAAAAAGATTTTTTTTGTCTCTAAATCCATATCCCACAAACCATCATTTGAAGCAATAATGGCAAGTTCATATCTCTCTTTCCACTTTTTAAATAAAAAATTCTTTCTCTCTAATCTTTTGTTATATCTATTAAAAATTGTGTTTATAAATTTTCCAAAAATATTAAAAGAGGTAATAAGTAATAAAGCAATAAAAGTAACTAAAAGATAAAAACCTATAAGTTTTGTTTCATACTCCTCTTCAATTTTTTTCTTCTCTTGATTATTTTCATTTGTTCTTATAAAAATTTTGTATTGATATTTAGGAAATGTATATGAAAAATCATTTGAACTTTTCTCTTTAAAATCATCTATTTCTTCTATGTTTTGGATTTTTCCACTCATTTTATAATTGAATACACTATTTTCATGAACATCATAAAAATAAAAATGTGAATTGTTCAAAGTTTTACTTTTTGCAATTATGGAATCAAGAATTGCTTTTTTTGTAAGAACTTTCATATCATCAATTTTTGAATATGCCCCAATATAAATATTTAAGAAATCAATATATTTTATGTAACTTAATTGAATACTTCTTTTTTGATTATCAATACTATACATTAGATTATTATCGCCAATATATTCAATATTTCTTAGCATATAATATTTGAATTTTGCAGTTCTATTTTCAGAATTTGTAAGTTCAGTTAGACTATTTAGAAGTTTTTCACCATGTAATAATTTGTAATTTATATTATCAAAAAGTAAAAAATTTATATTTTTCTCTTTTTCTATTTGTTTTAAATATGGCTCTAAAAAACTCATATTAAAAGAGTTTCCAGCTTTTAGATTTGCTTTTATAAATCCAATAATCTCATAAATTGAGTTACTTAAATCATTTTCTATATCATCAAAATTTACACTTGTATTGTATTTAATACTTGAAATATAAGTTTTTAAAACATCGTTTTTATAAAAATTTTCATTTTGAATAAGCGTATTTATTCTATTCTTTTTCTCATATTCTAAAAATAAAAAAATAGAGATAAATGAGATAATAGAAAGTATTAAAACAAATATTAAAGGGGTATAAATTATCTTATTTTTTATATCTAAAAGTGTATAAAACTTCTTTTTTTTAAAAAACATTTTTACCCTTAATATTTAATTTTAGCTAAATACAATCCATTTGCTTTAATAGGTATTTTAAATATATTTTTCTCACATCTTAACTGTTTTTTTAAATCTTCAATAGTTAACTTTTTATCATTAATTGCCAATAAAAATCCAACCATCAATCTAATTTGCGAACGTAAATAAGAGTTTGCAACAAATTTAAAAACATAAATATCTTTATGTTTATAAAAAGCTGTTTCAAATATTTCTCTTATTGTTATATCTTTATCACTTCCTGTTTTATGAAAATATTTAAAATCATAAACACCGATAAACTCTTTTATTGCTTCTTTTAAAAGTTTTTCATCTACACTTTTTACATAAGTAATAAATTTATCATTAAATGGAGTTGTTGGTTTTGTGGTGATTAAATATCTATAAACTCTCTTTTTTGCATGAAATCTTGAGTGAAAATTTTCATCTACTTTTACTATATGTCTAATTTGTATAGAACTAGGTAATCTTTTATTTAAAATCTCTTGTAGTTTAAAAAAATCTGTCCAAAAATCTGGAATTATACAGTTAAAAACTTGCCCTGTTGCGTGAACTTCTTTATCAGTTCTTCCACTTAAAACAATAGAAGTTTCTATGTTTAGAGTTTTAAAAGCTTTTAGAAGTTCATCTTCAATTGTATTTTTATTTGGTTGCTTTTGACTTCCTAAATAAAGGCTTCCATCATAAGCAACAGTAAATTTTAGATTCATAAAATTTAATACTCTTTTTTGATTGTTTTAGAGTATAAAATATAAGTTCCAATTAGCCAAATAGTTGGAATTACATATAAAGCATGTAAAAGTATTTTATCTCCAATTGCTTTTATTAAAACATAATATAAAACAACCGCTACTAAAGAGAAAAGAACTGCTCTATTTTTTTCATATCTTGGATTAAAATATCCAAAAGTAATCACTAAAAATAGTGAAATTAGTGGAAAAAGTGAAGTTAAAATAAAAAATGTTAAATCATCAATATCAATATTCTTTTTGATATTATTTTTCCAATATTCATATGTATTTGTAAAAATTCCTATTTTACTATCAGCTATTGAATCGTTTATATACATTGATTCATAATCGATTTGATTAAACTCTTTTTCATCAATAATAAAAGCTTTTCCATTTAATAATTTAAAACTAAGACTTCCGTTATCATTGTTTAAAATCGCTGTATCACTAACTATAAATTGGTCGTTTTTTTTATCAGTTTTAAATAGTTTTACATCTTCATAAACTTTATCATCTTTTCCACTAATATATATAAGCCAATCTCCAAACTTTTGTCCAAATTCACTAGCTTTTATATTGAAATTTGCTTCTTTTGTTTTTACATCTAAAAATTGTTTTGTTAAGAACTTCGTTTTTGGAATTAATCCTACTGAAATAATCAAAAGTAAAATCGATAATAAAAAAGTTATAGGTAAAAAAACTTTTAAAATTTTTACAGGATTTAGTCCAAATGATGTAATAACTGTTAATTCATACTCACTTGCAAGTTTTGCTAAAGTAATAACCAATGAGATAAAAAAAGATATTGGCATAGTATAAAATATAATTTGAGGAATTACATAAGCATAAAGTTTAAATAATTCAAAAAAATCCATTGTAATTACAGATGTTAAAGAAGCGATTTTTACTAAAAAAACGATTGAAGTAATAAAAAATAGTCCTAAAAATATAGGAAAAAATGTAACTGCTAATTGAGAATATAAGTATTGGTTTAATTTCAATAAAGGACCTTTATAAATGTTTCTAATTTAAAAAAATATTCAGTTAAAAAACCTAAAACTAAATAAGGAATAAATGGAGTTTGAATATCTTTTTTTACTAAATTTGAATAGATTGAAGGTATTATAGCAAAAAAAGCACCTAAAAATATAGCTAATATTCCACCTGTTGATCCTAAGACTACTCCAATCATTGCAATAATAGGAATATCTCCCTCACCTAAAGCCACTTGAGTTTTTAAACTTTCATCTTTTAAAAGTTTTGATTTTATATTTTGAATATAAAATGTAACTATAAAATTTAATAAAACAACTGCTCCACTAAATAAAAAAGCATTTTTCAAAGCTTCTGCAATAGAAAAATTTGTTACAAAAAATGATAAAACCAAAACTATCAAAAGTAAATAATCAGGTACAGCTTTATATTTAAAATCTATAAAAGATAAAACTATTAACACATAAACCAATAAACTCATCAAAAAAAACTCTTTTGAAAATCCAAGTTTTAAAAAAATAAAAAGTGTTAAAATTGCGCTAATTAACTCTACAATAAAATATAAACTAGAAATTTTAACTCCACAATAAGCACAATGTGCTTTTAAAAAAAGATATGAAAGAAGTGGAATATTGTGATACCAAAAAATTGTATGATTACAAGAGGGGCATTTACTTCTATTTTTTGTAAATATCGGTTCATTTAAAGGAAGTTTTAATATCAAAACATTTAAAAATGAGCCAATAAAAGCACCAAAAATAAAACTAAATACCTCCAAATCTTCTCTCTCTTTTTGTAAAATCACTTAAAATATCATCTAGTTCAGCTTCATTAAAATCAGGCCAATAAGTTTTTGTAAAAAACATCTCTGCATAAGCATTTTGCCATAATAAGTAGTTAGAGAGTCGCACCTCTCCACTTGTACGAATTAAAATATCAACATCTGGCATTCCTGCTGTATCAAGACAAGATTCTAAATTTTCTTCCGTAACTTCAAGATTTAAAGTATTTAACTTTTTTATGGCTCGTATTATTTCATCTTTTGAACCATAGTTTAAAGCTAAAACTTGAGTTAAACCACTACATTTTGAAGTCTTTTCTTCTGTCTCTTTTATAGTTTTTTGTAAAGCTTTTGAAAATCTACTTAAATCACCTATAGCTTTAAATCTAATATTATTTTCTAAATAAACATTTAACTCATTTTTTAAATATTTATCAAGTAATTTCATCAAAAACTCAACTTCAAGTTTTGGTCTTTGCCAATTTTCTGTTGAAAATGCATATAAAGTCAGATATTTAACTTTTATATCTGCACAATATGAAGTAATTTTTCGAACCGTTTTAGCACCCTCTTCATGTCCTGCTGTTCGATTTAAACCTCTCTCTTTTGCCCATCTTCCATTTCCATCCATAATAATAGCAATATGTGAAGGAATATTTATATCACTCATATTGATTAAACTCATCTTGTAATTTTTCTAAAATATTTAATGAAACTTCTAACTTTGTTCCTTTAAACTCATAAGAACTATTTTTTAAAATCAGTTCTATATTGTTATTTTCACTTCCAAAACTATTTTCTTCATTTAAAATATTCAGACAAACTCCATCAAGATTTTTATTTTCTAACATTCTTGAGGCACTGTTCATTGCTGTTGTTTCATCCATTTCAGCTTTAAAACCAATCGATACAATCCCCTCTTTATCAAGTGATTTTAAAATATCCATATTTTGTTTTAACTCTAAACTCCAAGAAGTTCCAATCAACTCTTTTTTTAATTTTCCTTCTTGGGGAAAGGCTGGAACATAATCACTAACTGCTGCTACCATAAATAAAAATGGTTTTTTTAATATCAAAGTTGGAGTTGAATTATCCATCAAAGTTGGTTTTGTAAGAACTCCTTTTTTAGCAACTCTAAGAGAATCAACCA
This sequence comes from Arcobacter ellisii, assembly GCF_003544915.1. Taxonomy (NCBI): domain Bacteria; kingdom Pseudomonadati; phylum Campylobacterota; class Epsilonproteobacteria; order Campylobacterales; family Arcobacteraceae; genus Arcobacter; species Arcobacter ellisii. The sequence continues at coordinate 2,609,550 of NZ_CP032097.1, forward strand.
AATATTCATACATTTCATTTGAACTTTGAACTTTTATTAGATGAATATCTTTTGGTAAATTTTCATAACCTCTAGTGCTTATCAAACAAACATCTGCACCTTTATAATATAAAGCCTTTGCCAAATTTGAAGCCATTTTTCCAGAAGAAAAATTTGAAAGATATCTAACATCATCAATTTTCTCGACTGTTCCACCACCACTTAAAACAACTCTTCTATTTATCCAATACTCATCTTTTAGTAACTCTTTACAAGTAGCATCAAAAATATCAACAGGGTCGGCCATTGCACCATCACCAACATCTTTACAAACTAACTCTTTTGTTTGTGAAGAGATAATCTCATAATTACAAAGTTTTAGCATTTTAAGACTTGCTTGAGTTATAGGATTTTTTAGCATATTTGTATTAGCTGCTGGAGAGATTAATTTGATTCTTGGATATGCAAGCGCAGTTTGTAAAAGTAAATTATTTCCTAAACCATTTGCTAAAGCATTTATTGTATTAGCGCTCGCTGGTGCAATCACAAAAATATCAGACCATTTTCCAATATCTATGTGATTATAATCTTGAGTTTTGTCCCAATTTTCACTACTTTCATCTAAAACTCTATTTTGTGAAATTGCTTCAAAGGTAATTGGATTTATAAACTTTTTTGCACCATCTGTCATAATAACTCTAACTTGTGCACCTGCTTTTACATAAAGTCTAATTAGTTCCAAAGTTTTATAAATAGCAATTGAACCTGTAACCCCAACCAATATTTTTTTATTTTTTAAAAGCATTATTTACTTCTTTTTACTTGAAAAATGTTTATAAAAATAACCATCAATAGTTTTTGCTTTTGCACGTGTAAGATATAACTCACCTTTTTTAACATTTCCAGTAACTGTTGAACCAGCTCCTATTAGAACATCATCTTCAATATTAACTGGAGCAACAAACTGTGTATCACTTCCAACAAAAACATTTTTTCCAATTATTGTTTGATGTTTATTCACTCCATCATAATTACAAGTAATTGTTCCACATCCAATATTTGTTCCCTCATCTATTGAACAATCACCAAGATATGATAAATGACCTGCTTTTACTCCATTTAAAATAGCTTTTTTTGTCTCAACAAAGTTTCCTATGTGAGTTTTATTTAATTCACTTCCTGGTCTAATTCTTCCCATTGGTCCAACATCACTATCTTTTACGATTGAGTCTTCAACAACAGAGTTTGTTTTGATATGAGAGTTTATAATTTTTGAATTTCCAAGTAAACTAACACCATTTTCAATGATAGATTCACCTTCAATTTCAACGCCTTCTTCTATATAAATAGTATCAGGCAATCTCATGATTACACCAGCTTTCATAAACTCTTTTTTAATTCTATTTTGGTGAATTACTTCAGCATCAGCTAGTTCTACTTTTGAATTTACACCTTTGAAATTCTCTTCATTTACAACAAGAGGTTTTAAAACTAATCCTTGATTTATTGCCATTTCAACTAAATCTGTGATGTAGTACTCTTTTTGTGCATTGTTATTGTCTAATTTTGGAAGATTTTCAAGTAAAAATTTTGTTTCAAATTGATAAATCCCTGCATTTGCAGTTGTTATTGCTAACTCTTCAGGTGTTGCATCTTTTTGTTCAACTATTTTTTTAACATTACCATTTTCAATAATTACTCTTCCATAACCATCAGCACTATCTAATTCTAAAACTGACATAACAATTGTCGCATCAATTTCAAATTTTTCCAACTCACTTGCTTGAATTAAAGGCATATCTCCATTTAAAACTAAAACTTTTTCATATTTTGGAGTAATTCCCATAACAGCCCCACCAGTTCCTGGATAGTTTTTATGGTCTTGAATTACAAAATTTATATTTGTGAAATATTTTTCTATTTCAGCTTTTACCTTTTCAAATTGATGAAATAAAACCACTGTAATATCATCGCTTAATTTTAAAGCCTCTTTTATTGAATAATATAACATTGGTTTTCCAGAAATCTTATGTAATACCTTTGGAGTATCTGATTTCATTCTAGTTCCTTGCCCAGCTGCAAGTATAATTATTGATTTATTAAACATTTTTTTCCTTCTAAATTAATACTTCATTTACTTCTTTTTTTAAATTTTCAACAACCTCTTCCAAGGCATTTTTCATCTTACTATCATTTACATTTGCACTTAATAATTTATCCAAATTTTTTTCTCTATCTTTGAAAAATTGTGCAACTTTTCTATTTTTTGGATTTCTATTATACATTAAAACTCCAGATGCAACTAAAGCAATTACCAATCTTGCATGACCAAAAATTGCTGCATAATTTAATAAAGTAAATCCTGAATTATCAGGTTGATTCATATCAGCACCAGCAGAGATAAGCCATCTTGCTATTTTATAATTTCCATGCCATTGAGTATGATGAAGAGCTGTTCTTCCATGAATATCTTTTATTGTTAAATCAGCTTTTTTTGTCAAAAGTTTTTCAACAACAACCAAATCATCTGCAATTACAGCTTTATGAATTACTGTTCTTCCGTCATTATCTTGGATATCAATATTTACTCTATATTTTAAAAAATTAACCAATCTTTCAATAAAAGCTTCTCTTTCTCTTTTTTCTTTTAATTTCAAACCCTCTTCAACCATATACATCAAAGGTGTACAACCATTTTTATCAGTTATATTCAGATTTACACCATAATTTATAATTGTTCTTAATGTCTCAAAATCATTGTATAAAACAATATCAAATAAAATATTTTTTCCATCTAATCTTTGAGTTTCAATATTTGGTCTATAACTCAATATTTTTTTTAATAAAACATCATATTTTTCATCCTCTTTTATCAAAAGAGTCAATCTTGGATTTGCTTTTTTAAATCCTTTATTAATCGCAATTATCTCAACTATATCATCAACAACACTTCTTTCATCTAAATCTCTTGCGTCAAGATTTGCACCTTTAGAGACTAAAAAATCTATCATTTTATAGTTTGAATAACCTTTTAAAATCTCTTTATAAATGATATTTTTATTATCTTCATCACTAAAATTTAGATTTGCACCACAGTTTATCAAAAATTCTGCATTTGAGAAATTTTTATTTTCTATTTCTCTTTGTAATGTAGTTTTACCATCTTCATGAATTTTATCTATTTCTAAACCATTATCAATAAATAAAAGTGCTAAAGGCAAATAATCCTTATCAGAAGTGATAAGTTTATATTTCCCCTCTAACTCTTTTTGTTCATTTTTTTGTAAATCCACTATATGTAAAAGTTCATCAATTATATTTTTATTAAAATTATCAACAAGATTTATATTTATATTTTTTTTGAGTAAAAGCTCTATTAATGGAATAGCTTTAGAACCTTGTAAAATAGCATTAAAAAGAATATTTTGTCCATTTTTATCTAAAAAATTTACATTTGCTCCATTTAAAATAAGAGTTAGAGCAATATTTATATCTTCTTTTAAAACTGCTCTGAAAAGTGCTGTTTGATAATTTTCATCTAAAGTATTTAAAGTATCTAAATTATTAACAACATCTTTTAAAATAGTTAAATTTTCGCCTTCAACAGCATCAAATAAAACAGTTTTTCCATAACCATCTTTTATATTAAAATCTGGATTATATGTCATTAGAATTTGGAACATTCTTAAGTTAGCAAGCAAAGCTATATCTTGTAAAATAGTTCTTCCTGAACTATTTTTTCTATTTATGTCAAAACCATTTTCAAGGAAAAATCTAACCATAATCCCATCAGTTCTTTCACAAGCATCATCTAAAACAGTTTTTCCATAGTTGTCTTCAATATAAAAATTAGCACCATTCTTTAATAAGATTCTAATTGCGTCTAATTTCTTTTTTGCAGATAAAGAAAAAAGGACTGTTCTTCCCTTTTCATCTTTTTTGTTTAAATCAATACCTCTATTTATATATCTTTGGATTTTATTTACATCTAAATTTTCAGAGAATAACTCTTTATAAAAAAGGTCTTCATTTACCTTAAAAAGATTAAACACTAAAACATTCCTTTATATATTATGACTTTTGTTAAACTATACATTTTAGCTAATTTTTGATTAAATTGTTTTTCGCCTTCTTGGTTTGAAATTTTTTTTACTTTCTGTTTCTTTTTTTTCTCCAAAAGGTTTTCTTTTTCTAAAAGTTTTTTCAGAGTTATCCTCCTCTACCAAATTCCCTTTTAAAGATTTTTCAATAAAACTATTAAAAGAATTTCTTAAAATATAAGCTTTATCGTGGTCAGGGAAAAGTTCAGGCATTTTATATGAAAGCCAAAGATACAAAGAGATTTTTTTAACTTCATCTTCTACCAAAAGTAAATCTTTTTGAGTGATTGCTTTTTTAGGCAAAGTAATAGATGGTTTATAATGACAAACTCTTTTTTTAATTACACTTGCAATATATGATTCATATGCTTGTAAAATAATTGTTGATTTTGTAGTAATTGGAGCTTGTGCAAGAAGATATTTATCTTCAAGTTTTAGATTAAATCGTGTATCAACTATCTTTGCTGCTTCAAGCATAGATGAAATATTCGCAGCTCTAAAAGGTCCTGAAAAATACATATTATCAGCAAAAAATTTTAATACTTTTGTTAAAGAGTTTGTTTTTATGTGACTTGCTAAAGCTTCTAGTTGATTATTATTTATTTTTACTTTAAATGGTGGTTTTATAGTTCTAATAGGGGCTTCAAACTCTTGAGAAATATAAGCTAAAACATCTCTTCTTGTTGCACCTAAATAACCAGCTTCAAAATGTCCATATCTTCCTGCTCGACCTGCTATTTGAACTATTTCATTAACTGTTATCTTTCTTCTACTTTTTCCATCAAATTTTTCATCTGTTGTAAATAAAATAGTTTTAATTGGAAGATTTAATCCCATAGCAATTGCATCTGTTGCTATTAAGATTTGACTTTTTTTCTCTCTAAATCTTTTTGCTTCATCTCGTCTTACTTCAGGAGATAAATTTCCATAAATAACAGAAACAGAGTATTTCTTTTGCAGTTTTTGTTTTAATTTTAAAACATCACTTCTTGAAAATGCAATCAAGGCTGTTCCATCTTCAAGTTTTTCTAAAGGAGTCCATTTGGGTAAAACTTTTAACTCATTTTTTCTTTGATGTTTTATGATTTCTAACTCTTCACCCAAATAAGTTGCAATTCTTTTTATTGCATCAAGGGCGTTTACACTTCCTGTCATAATCACTTTTTTAGCAGGAACTCCAATAATCGCATTTACCCACGCCCAACCCCTATCAGCATCTTCTAACATTTGAACTTCATCAATAACAGCAACATCCACATCTAAATCAAAATCTAACATTTCAATAGTTGAACAAACATGTGCTGCTTCTTCATTTAGCATTTGTTCTTCACCAGTAATTAATGAAGCATTGATATTTGATTCTTTTAAATCCTCATATCCCTCAAGTGCCAAAAGTCGCAAAGGTGCTAAATAAAGTCCAGAATTTGCCTCTTTTAATTTTTGCATTGCATTATATGTTTTCCCACTATTTGTAGGTCCTACATAAAACTCTAGTTTTCGATTTAGACTTCTTGCTAATGGATATAAAGTTTTTAAATCACAGTTTAATAAGGTTTGTAGTTGTTCTTGCCAATTTTCTTTCATAGGCGTATTATATACAATAGAATATAATACAAGTTTAAATAACTGAAGGACATTAATGAATTGTAAATATTTTGGCATTTGTGCATCTTGTACACTTTTTGATAAAACTTATGAAGAACAACTAAACTACAAAATTCAAAGGGAAAAAGAGAGATTTTCTAACTTTACAACAATGGAATTTGATATTATCAAAAGTAGTGAGTCAAATTTTAGAAATCGTGCAGAGTTTAGAATTTGGTGGGAAAAAGATGCAGATGGAAATGAGATTTTATCTTATGCTATGAATGACTTCAAAAAAAATATCTTAAAAATTGATTCATGTGAAATGGTAAGCCCTCATATAAAAGAGCTTATGCCAAAACTTATAACTAAGTTAGAAAGTGATTTAGAACTCTCTTATAAACTTTTTGCCGTTGAATTTTTGGGAAGTTCAACAAATGATATGTTGGTAACTTTGATTTATCATAAAAAACTTGAAGAGAGTTGGCTAACAAAAGCAAAAGAAATTGAACAAAAATTAAACATAAAAATCATAGGAAGAAGTAGAAAACAAAAAATTGTTTTAACAAATGATTATATAAATGAAACTTTAAATATTGCTAATCAAGATTTCTTTTTTGCTTATGAAGAAAATGGTTTTACTCAACCAAATACAAAAGTAAATATTCAAATGATTCAATGGGTTTTAAATAACACTCAAGCTTCATCAAAAGATTTATGTGAGTTATATTGTGGTGGTGGAAATTTTACAATTCCTTTATCTACAAAATTTAGAAAAGTTTTAGCTACAGAAATTTCAAAAACTTCTATAAAATCAGCTTTAAGAAACTGTAAGTTAAATGATATTTCAACTATTAGCTTCATTCGAATGAGTGCTGAAGAGTTTGTTCAAGGATTAAATAAAGTAAGAGCTTTTAATAGATTAAAAGATATAAATTTAGATGATTATGAATTTGACACTATTTTTATGGACCCACCACGTTCAGGTCTTGATGATACAACAAGAGCTTTAGCAAAAGATTTTCCTAACATTATCTATATTTCATGTAATCCAGAAACTTTACATAGAGACTTAGAAGAGTTAACAAAAACCCATGAAATCGTAAGATTTGCACTATTTGATCAATTTGCTTTTACAAATCATATTGAAAGTGGTGTAATTTTGAAAAAGATTAGATAATTTAATCTAATTTTAAGAAATGCAGTGTCATAATTTCAATATAAAGATTAGGGATCAATGGATTCCGAAGAGATGAAAAACTTTCCTCTCTATGCTTGGTGATACAAGAATGTTGTAGGCTGTGATTTAATTTCATTAGGTCACAATGTGTCATAATTAAAAAGGATTTATTATGAGAATTAATACAAACGTTTCATCTTTAACAGCTCAAGAAGCTGCACAAAATACAACTAAAACTTTAACTAATTCGTTGGAAAAACTTTCTACTGGTCTTAGAATAAACAAAGCTTCTGATGATGCTTCTGGTCTTGCAATTGCAGATAAATTAAGAACTCAGGCAACATCAATTAATCAAGGTATTGCAAATGGTAACTCTGTTGTTTCTTTATTACAAATCGCTGATAAATCAATGGCTGAACAATCAAACATTTTAGATACAATAAAGGCTAAATTAATTCAAGCAAATACAGATACTACTTCTAATGATGGTAAATTATCTATTGCAAAGGATGTTAATAAACTTTTAGATCAGTTAAATAATATTGCTAAACAAACAAATTATAATGGAACAAGTTTGCTACAAGCAGGTAGGGGAAGTGCTCAAGGGCAAAAAGGATTATCTTTCCAAGTTGGTGAAGATAGACAAGATTTAATTAAAACTAAAACTATTCAAGCTAATACAACAGGTCTTAAATTAACTACACTTAAAACAAAGGTTAGTGCTGCAGCCGCTACAACTGCAGGGGCGATTAAAACTAATTTTGGAAAAACTATTATCTCAGCTACACAAAAATCAGTTGATGATGCCATCTCAAAATTAAATGGTTATAGAGGAGATATTGGTTCTACCCAAAATCAAGTTGAATCTGCTGTTAGAAACTTGATGACTCAGTCTACTAACGTAAAGGCGGCAGAGTCTATTATTAGAGATGTTGATTATGCACAAGAATCTGCAAACTTCAACAAACAAAACATTATTTCTCAAGCTGGTTCTTATGCAATCAGCCAAGCAAATGCTGTACAGCAAAATGTATTGAGATTATTACAATAACGTTGAAGAATATAAAGAGGGATTAGACCCTCTTTATATAACTCTTTGTAGACATTTTATATAATCGTCAATTATTTCTTCAATTTGTTTTGTAAAAATTTCTTTTATCTTTTTCACTTTATTCTTTTCATTTTTAACTCTTAGATTATTAAAATGATAAGATAAAAATGGTATTACCATTTGATAATAATTTGCAAATATTTGAAATAAAATTGGTGCATTATTTTGGGAAATTTTAGATGGTATTAGAAATACTTTTTCATAAAATTCTTCATAAAATTCAATTTTATCGTTCTTTAATTCCATCAAAATACTTTTAATATCATTTCTTAAAAAATCTATTTGTTTACTAAAATACTCTTTTGATTCTAAAGATAATTCTTTAAATGAATTTTCTGTCAAAAAAGAAATATACTCATCTCTTTTTAACTTTAATTTAGTAAATTCCTTAATATTTAAGTCATTTATTTTTTTTGGTATTGTTCCTTCAAAATATGAACCATGAGAAGATAAATTATAAATTTCTAAATTATCCTCTTTTTTTGCAATCTTAATTTCAGTACTCTTAATTGAACTATAAAATAAAGACGTAGTAAAAACTTCCTCTTTCATATTACCTTTTACTTTAATCAAACTTTCATCAAGACTAAATGTTTCTCTACTCTCTTCTTTATTCAAATCAATTACTTGTATAATAGAATTTGATGCTTTAGAATGAGACTCACCAGTAATTTGATTCAAAGCTAAATCTAATCCTATTAAATATATCTTTTTAGGATTCATATTCATCAAAATTGCTAAAGTAATTTCACCTACACTATATCCATCATAAACAATGTTATTAATCTCAAATGGTGTAAATATTTCAAATAAAAATAATTTTTCCTGATTAAATTTCTTTAATATTTTTTCATTAGTCATTACTGAAGCAAGAATTATTGTTTTTTTGTTTATTTTAGAAACACTTTCATCATCAAATTGTAATTTCTCTAAAATATCACTCTCATCAATAGTAGAAATTAAATCAATCTTTATATCATTTGATAACAATTTTTTATATGCTGCACCTATTGTTACTATAAAAAATTTATCTTGATTTCTTTTAATCCAATCAAGATTTTCATCTAACGATGGACCTGCTGCAAGATATAAAATTGGGATATCTTTAAATATTTCTTTATTTTTATTTATTTTATTTAAATGTAATATTTTATAATCATTACTTAAAATCTTTGTTGTTCTATTAACATGAATATATAGCATTCTTATATAATCATATGCCGTAGGTCTAACTGAATGCAAAGAACTCAATAAAATATCTATATAACGATCAATATTAAATCCTGTAGATGAAATTTTAATTAAATAATTTTCTAAATTCTCTAGATTAATAAATTTTAGTATCTTATTTTCCTCTATCAAAGAATTATCCATAATAGAAAAAATCACTCCTTTATTTGCAAGTATTGTATAATCTACAGTAAATAAAGACAATCTAAATATTTCAAGATTTCTTTCTAATACTAAGTACATCTCTGCATCAATTTTTTCTGCTATTCTAGGTATATGTCTCCCCAACAAAGTACCAAGGAATACAAATTTTTTTATTTTCTTTAACTTTCTTTTCTTTTTATCAAGAAAATCATTTAATACATTTGAATATTCCCACATCTTATTTTTAGTTGTCAAAATAGAATCACTTCCCTTTTCATGATTAAATTTATCTAAATCTAATTTTGTTTGTTCTCTAAAAAGAAAATATTCAGGTAAATCAAAAATAGAATACTTTTCATCAAATTGTACTTTTCTTACTAAATCATCATTTACTTTCTTTGGTTTTTTATTATATAAATATTTATCATTTACAATATCATATATATCAAAATCTCCACTTTTCATAATAAACTCTAATGCATATTTCTCTTTATAGGTACCATTTTCTATCATTTTTGATAGTTCATTTACTTTAAGATAAAGCTCTTTATCATATTCACTTAAAAAGACAAGATTTGCTAAGAAAGTTGTTGTAAGTGCATTTTGTAACTCTATTTGTGCTTCTGTCATAATTTTTCCTTATATTTTTTTGGAATAGCATATAAAACTGTATCCTTTAATGCTCCAGAATACAATCTAATATTAAAATCATAATCATCAAGCTCACTCATTAAATAAAATGGAATATTAAAAAAATCTTCCAATGAGTGATAAATTGATATTGCAAGATTAGGTCTATATTTTTTAATAGAATCTATTGCTCCAAGCAATACATTTAATTCAGCTCCTTCCACATCTAACTTTAAGAAATCAAATTTATCTAAATTATTTCTTTTAATAAAATAATCTACAGTTAAAGATTTTACTAAAATACAATCTTCAAAAGATAAATTTTCACTATAATTCTCAGATACATATGAACCAGCACCATTATTTATAAAATATAAATCTTTATTTTCACTCCAAAGTGCTTCTTTTATTATTTCTATTCTATCATTACAAAATAACTCATTCTTTTCATTGCTTATTAATGGATCAAATGCATATAATTTTCCATCACTACCTAAATAATCAGCTATTTTTAAAGATGTAATACCATCAAAAACACCACCTTCTATAACAATATCACTTTTATTAATTTTAATACAATCTAAATATTGTTCATTTCCATACAAATAATAATTTTCAAAAAGAAGAAGATTATCCATATTATTTTTAAGTGCGTTAATTGTTGAATTCCAAATCTCACGATCTATTTCATCTTGTAAATGTTCATTTATAAATTTTATTTTATCTTTAAATAATATATAATTTTCTTGATTTAAGTAATACATAGAATCTAATATAATCATATTTATAAAATAATTATTAAAATTCATATTCTTCAATAAATTAACTATCTCATCAATCCATTCCTCATAATAAGTACAAATTACAATTGTTTTATTAAAATCTTTAAAATCTTTAATATTGTAAATTTTTATATCATCAGATATACTTGTTTCTTTATATGAATCTACAAATCCTAGTATTTTTAAATCAATATTGTTTTTTTCAATTAAATCTTTCAACTTTCTAGAGCTGACTCCTGTACCATAGATATATATTTCTTTTAATTTTATTAAATCATTTATATTTAATATATATCTATCTTTTGAATATTTCATTTCTAACCTCATCTATTTCTTTTTTTATACCATCAACTAAACCAATTTTTTGTTCCCATTCTAATCTTTTTAATATTGTATTATTAAAAGTAATTGGTTTAAATTCATTTTTATCAATAATAATTCTATCAAAATTCAAAGTACTTTTAGAGGCTATTAATTTTTTTATTAAATTAGCCAATTTTTTTATTGATATATAATCATCCGAAGCAATGTCAATAGTTGAATTATAATTTAATTGATTAATATTTTCTATACATCTAATAATTGCCGAAACCGCATCATCAATATAAATAAAATTTCTAATTTGTTCACCAGAAGATAAGTCAATATCTTGATTCTTTATCATTTTTTTTATTAAGTAAGATGTTATATTTTCTGAAGGATAATAGCCATAAATATGCTCAATTCTTAAATTTATTGACTTACATTTCTTAATTTTTAATAAATCCTTAAAAACTTTTTTTGAATGGGAATAAGAATTATATCTATATTCATAAGCTGTTGTATCAATATTTATGATTAATAAATTAGAATTTAGTTTTTCTATTATTCTTAATGGATATATTATATTAGAATAATAAATTTCACTATCAAGTCCTTTTTTCAAAGTGCTTATATTTATTAAGATATCAATATCTATCGAATTAATTGAATAATATTTACCACTTTTATCAAAAATATCTTCTATATTATGTTTTTTTAAAAAAGTATTATAATTCTTTTTTGATTCTAACGCGGAAATAAGTCTCTTTGCAAATATAGAACTTGTACCAACGATTAATATATTCATTTTGTCCATACTATATTTCTAATTTTTGCATCTTTAATATAACTTTCTAAATCTTGTTTAGTTAAAATATTTTTATCTTCTTCATAATAAGATTTATACCATTTTACAGTTTTTTCAAATGTAGTTTCACTATCCCAAACATCTTTCCATTTTAAAAGAATATGTGCTTTTGAACAATCAAGTTTAAGAAGATTTGCTTCATGTAATTGATTTGGGTCACTATCAATCTCATAATCTATTTTATTCCAATGTTTTTTGACATTTTTTACCACTTCTTCTACTGTAATACTACCCTCATCTGCTGGACCAAAATTCCAAGCTTCTGCAAATTCAACTTTTTCTTCAAGAAGTTTTTGTCCAATTTGTAAATAACCACTTAATGGTTCAAGTACATGTTGCCAAGGTCTTGTCGCTTTTGGATTTCTAATACTTACTTTTTTACCTTTAGAAACTGAAAGCATAATATCAGATATAAGCCTATCTTTTGCCCAATCACCTCCACCAATTACATTTCCAGCTCTACAGGTTGCAAGTAGTGTATTATGTGATTTTTTATATTCTTTTAAATTAAAAAATGTATTTCTATAAGAATTTGCAAGCAAATCCGCACAACCTTTTGAAGAACTGTAAGGATCATACCCACCCAATGGATCGTTTTCCCTATAACCCCAAATCCATTCTTTATTTTCATAAGCTTTATCGCTTGTAATATTTACTACTGCCTTTACATTAGCAATTTTACAAGCTTCAAATACTTTTAAAGTTCCTATTATATTTGTTTCATATGTCTCAATAGGATTTTCATAAGACATTCTCACCAGTGCTTGTGCAGCTAAATGAAACACTATATCTGGTTTATAAATTTTAAATGTTTGCTTTAACTTTTCTAAATCTCTTATATCCCCAGTAATAGAAATCATATCAAGATTTAAAAGTTCTATATGATTTGGATAAGTTGGAGCTTCAAGCGAATATCCAACTACTTTTGCTCCCATTTGTATTAACCAATAACTAAGCCATGAACCTTTAAAACCAGTATGTCCAGTTAGAAGGACTGTTTTATTTTTATAAATACCAGAAAAAAGATTATCCATTACCATACTTTCCAAGGAGCATTATTTTGTTCCCACATATTTTGAAGCGAATGTTTATCTCTTAAAGTATCCATAGGTTTCCAAAAACCATGATGCTTATATGTAAAAAGTTCACCATCTTTTGCTAAATCCTGCAGTGGTTCTTGCTCAAATATTAAATTATCATCTTCTGTTAGATAATTAAAGATTTTCGGTTCGCATACAAAAAATCCAGCATTCACCCAACCTCCTTCTCCTCTTGGTTTTTCTTGAAAACTTGTTACATTGTTTTCTTTACCAATATTTAACGCTCCAAATCTTGATTCAGGTTGAGCAGAAGTCATAGTAATAGTTTTAGCATGTGATTTATGAAATTTTACTAACTCTTCAATATTTATATCACCTACGCCATCACCATAAGTTAACATAAAAGATTCATTTCCAATAAACTTTTCAGCTTTTTTTATTCTAGCACCAGTCATAGTATTAATTCCAGTATCAAGAAGTGTAATTTTCCATGGTTCACTTGAACTATCCAAAATTTCCATTTTTCCTGTTTGAATATCAAGAGTTATATTGCTTTGATGAAGAAAATAATTCATAAAATATTCTTTTATATAATAACCTTTATACCCAAGTAATATAACAAATTCATTGAAATTATATTTCGAATAAATTTTCATAATATGCCAAATAATAGGCTTACCCCCGATTTCAACCATTGGTTTTGGTCTTAATTCTGTTTCCTCAGATAATCTCGTTCCTAATCCTCCTGCTAAAATAAGCACCTTCATTGATTAACCTTTAACTTTCATTTTATAATATTTCAATTATAATATATTTAACTATAAGTGTAAATATTTGTGAAAGGTTTTTTATGAATTTTAAAATTTCAATATGTATAATCACATACAATAGAGGTAACAGAGCGCTAGAAAATGTTAAAAATATTTTAGAAAACATTAGACATAATTGGTGCGTATTAGTTTTAGATAATGGCTCAACTATTGGAACAGAAGATTATAAGGAAATTGAACTTTTATCAAAAACTAATGATCAATTATTCTATATAAAACACGAAACTAATCTTCAAGTTCATGGTAATTTTAAATCTTGTTTTTATTACGCAAAATCACAATATATTATGATTTTAAGTGATGAGGATTTTGTTAATTTTGATGGATTAGAATCTATATTAATTGATTTAAATAATTATAAAAATGTTGGTGTATGTAGACCATCAATTGCACCTCATAAAGATTTAAAAAATCCAGGTAATAGTGTAATTTATCCAAATAATTATTTTTTAGCTGGAGGTTCTGCCTTAAATGGTTTTTCATTTATCGGAAATTATATCTCAGGTGTAATTTACAATTTAGATCTTATTAAAAAAAGTAATTTATTAACTATTTTAGGTGAAAATATTGTTTCACATAAAGCATATCCTCATGTTTATTTTGATTTATTAGTATCTGCAAAATTTGATGCTATAACAACTTCAAAAGTATCCGTTTTAGAGCGTCATGCAGAACAAACATTAATTGAAAATGGAAGTTCAAAAGTTGCATCTGCACATATTGGGTTATATGGTTACGGAGAAAGAGTAAATCAATTCTTATCTTTTAGAGATGCTATTCAACAAGCTGTTGAATTTACAAACTTAAAAACTGATGGAGAAAAAATAAGCTTATTCATAAGTTTATTTTTTAGATTAACTCTTAAATACTTTTTTTTAATTTTTGAAGCAAATATAAATAATTATACACGAAATAATATGGAACCCAAATTATTAATGGAATCTTTTTTTTATTTAGTTTGTTCTTCTGTAATAGGACACCCATATATTGGTTCAAATCAAGAATTTGTTTCTGATCAATTAATCAAAATTTATCAAAGCCATAAAGATATGATTAATTGATCTCATCCATATACATTAGTTTTTCAGTTATAATAAAATCTATTTCTTCATCAATATCAACTGAATCTTTTTTATCCATAATATATGCAAAAACTTTATCTTTTAAAAAGAAACCTTTATTTTTCAATAATTCCTCTGTTTTACATATATAAATAGCGCCATTAATTCTATAATATTTGGGTAAATCTTGACTTCTTTTGTTTAAAATTTCTTTTGATAAAAAATTTGACATATTTAACTCTTCATCCAATGTATTACACCATAATGGTGAGTGTTCAGTTTCACAAACACTTATAACAGCATTGGCATCTTTTTCATTTAATAACGCTATTGCTTCATCAATATGCTTTTCATTTCTCAATGGACTTGTTGGTTGAAGAAGAACAATATAGTCATATTTTTCTAAACTATTTATAGTATGTTCAAGGGCATCAAAAGTTGTTGCCGTATCATTTGCTAAATATTCAGGTCTATTAATAGTTACAGCACCATATTCTTTCGATATAGTTAAAATCTCATTATCATCACTTGTAACTACTACTTTAGATATATATTTACTTTTTAGTCCTGCTTCAATACTATAGGAAATAAGTGGTTTGCCACATAAATCTAAAATATTTTTTCGAGGCAATCTTTTACTTCCACCACGAGCAGGAATTATTGCTAAAAAAGTTTTATTCATTAAATATCCTAAAATATTCACTTTGAGCCTGTTCAAAATCACTCATTCTTCCAATGTCAAGCCAATACTCATGAATAGGAAACGATAAAACTTTTTTCTGTTTTTCTATTAAAATATTAAATAGTGTTGGCATATCAAAAAACTCATTTTTTGGAATAAATTCAAAAATATTTGGAGATAAAACATAAATTCCTGCATTTACAAAAAACTTTTTAATAGGTTTTTCAACGATTGAAACTATGCTACTATTTTCTATTTCAATAACTCCATAAGGAACTTGATATTCATACTCTCTAACACACATAGTTGCATTTGCATTTCCAAAACAATGAAAATCTAATAAATTTGAAAAATTTACATCTGTCAATAAATCAGCATTCATCACAAAAAATGGCTCATTTGGTTGCTCTTTTAAAAGACTTAATGCTCCTGCTGTTCCAAGTCTTGTATTTTCTTCTACATAATCAATATTAACTCCAAAATCACTACCATCTTTAAAATATTCTCTTATGATTTCTGCTTTATAGTTTAAACTTATTGTAATATTTACAAAACCATGAGAGGCAAAGTTTTTGATGATAGTTTCCAAAATTGGTTTATTCCCAACTTTTAACATAGGTTTTGGTAGATCTTCTGTAAGAGGTCTAAGTCTTGTTCCAAGTCCTCCTGCCATCAAAATCACCCTATTTCTCTTTTTACTCACATTTAATAAAGTTGCTAAATTTACAATATCTACTAAACAATTATTCTCATCAACTATTGGGATTTGATAGACTTGATTTTTTATAGCTTTTTGAATTATCTTTTCTTTCGACTCACTATTTGATGCAACTGTAGGATTTTTAAAATATAAATCTTTTATAGAATCATCTAATGTGTAATTTTTTAAAAGCCCTCTTCTAATATCTCCATCACTTAATGTCCCTAAAAGTTTATTATTTTCATCTACAACTAAAGCTATTCTAATAGCTCCTTTATCAATTACTTTTAAAGCTTCTTTTATTTTTGTATTTTCAGTAATCAATAATGTATTTATATTCATAAAATTTCCTTTAATAACATGAAACTTTCAGCATATTCACATCCACTTATAGCTCCTCTAAAAGTTGCTAGTGCTTTTATATTTCTTTCACTTCGGGGAAATGGATGCTCTGCTATTTCACTTTGAAAAATTTTCATAATCTCTATTTTTTTATCAAAATATTCACCAATATCTACAAATACATTTGGAATAAAACTATCTTCTTTAGTACTTGGAGCAAACTCTGTTTCGCTTAGTGTTTCTATCATATATATTTTTTTTATAAATGAGTATCGAAATGATTTTGTACAACTATAACTTGCTTCAAATATTTTTCTATGGTCACTATGTACATCTCCTTTAAAAGGAAGATAGATAATATTTGGTTGAACCTCATTTATCACTTTTGATATTCTTCCTACAAGCTCACTCATAGTATATTCATCTACTTGCATAGTTTTTAATCTTAAATTATTTACACTATCAAAATTATATAGGTTTGATACTTCTTCTATCTCTTTTTCTCTTATTTCATAATAATTATTTGATTTATCAATAGTTGTGCAAATAAGCCAATGAATTTCATCACCATTTGCTTTATGCTTTAATAAAGTTCCGCCACATCCTAAAGTTTCATCATCTGGATGAACTGCAACTATTAAGACTTTATTTTTCATATTAATTCTACCTTTAATGGGTCTTCAACTTTTGCAATCATAGATTTAAAATCAGTTAATTTTATTATCTCATAAGCTTTTTTTGCACTATTTCCATCTCCATAAGAATTTTTTAAATCTTTCAAATTCTTCGAAAACTCTCTTGATAAAGCTCTATCTATACCATCACTTATATCTTGATAACTTGTATCACAAAAGATTACATTTTTATCTGCATATCTTCCTGTTTGTCTAAGCCCAACATTTATAGCGGGTATTTTTAAACTTGCAGCTTCACATATTCCAGATGATGAGTTACCAATAATAAATTTTGAATGTTTGTAAATTGACATAAAGATATCTCTATCAAGATTTTTATAAAAAATAAAATTTTTATTTTCTTTATACTTATCTATTACTTTTAAAAGCTTTTGATTTCCAGGATCTACATTTGGATAACTTACAAAAGTATTAATATTTCGTTGTTCTAAATTTTTCAAAATATTCTCAAAATATGTATCAACATTAGGCATCTCTTCTGTAACAGGGTGAAAAATCATCAAAGCAAACTCTTCAAATATATCTTGTAAGTTAAAATGATTTTTAAGTTCACTTTTTGTTAATGGTTGAAACTGAACAAATTTATCCAAAGAAATATTTCCCGTCACAAAAACTCTTTTTTTATCTTCTCCCATCCGAATTAATCTTTTTTTATGTTCTTCTAGTGTTACAAAATGAACTGATGAGAGCTTTGAAGTTGCATGTCGAATAGGATTATCAATATATCCATCTTCCACATGATCCCCTGCAAATACATGAATAGTTGGAATATTTAAATATCCTCCAATCATCGCATACATAAGTACATCTTCTCTATCACCTGCAAATATCATCAAATCTGGATTAAACTTTGCAATAGTTTCTAAACTATTTTGAAGTAAAAAACTAGCACTCTTTACTCTCGATAATCCAGTATCTGAGCTTAAAAGAGTTTCTATTTCAAGTATAATATCAAAACCATCTTTTCTAATTTGCTCCACACTATAACCAAAGCTATGAGATAAATGAGTTCCACTAACTATGATTTTAAAATCTATATCCTTATCTTCATGAAGTAATCTATAAAGAGGTGACATTAAATCGTAATCAGACCGAATGGAACTAAAAGCTAATATCTTTTTCATTAAAATACATCCGACATAATCAAATCTTTTTTAAACTCAATACCATCTAAAGAAGCATCAAACAACCTATAACCAAATATATAATCAAACTCTTTTTTATCTAAATATTCAACTAAACTATGGTCTAACAATAAGTTATATTTTTTATCTCTTTCTAGATTTGTAAAATCAATTCCACTAAAAACTATGTCAAAATTCCCTTCAAACTCTTTAAGAATATGGTTACTCTTCTTAAAGTAATTTTGATTTGGTTTACCGAGTCTCCATTTTAAATTTTCTTTATCCTCTGTATTAAAAGATATTGCATTTAGATAACTCTTTTTTTCTATTTGTTGCAGTTCATCATAAGAAAAGTTAGCTACATACAAATCTTCTTCAAGTATCCAATCTAATCGTTTTTTAAATCCTGGAGCTGATTTTTTATTTGGAAAACCACATACAAATTTATAACCTAATTCACTTGCTTTATGATAAACTTCATTTGCTTGTTCAATAAAAACACCATATTTTCTATAAGTAGAATCAACCATAGTTGTCATTGAAAGAACAGCATTTAAATTTTGTTGGTTGTGTATAAACTTTATGGGAATTACAGCATAGTGCCCAACTAATCTTTCATCATCAAAATAAAGTGAAATTATTGGATTTCCATTAGGATTATCGATATATGCCCAATTCCAAAGTTTTTCATCCATTTGAGTACCAAAACTATGCTCAAATAACTCTAAAATTTGAGTTTTATACTTTAGCAACTCATTTTTATCGTTAATCATGATTTTCTTAAATTCAATAGGAACATAAAGTTCTGCTTCTCCATCTGTTACTATTTTGTTATCAACTTTACATACAGTTTTAAACCTCACTTTTCTTTTTTCAATATCGACTTCTGTTACTGTAACTATAGCTTCTACTGTATCGTTAATGTAAACAGGTCTTTTAAAATTTAATGATTGATGTGTATAAACACACCCTTCACCAGGTATTTTAGTACCAAATAAAGCTGAAAAATAAGAAGCAGTCATCATACCATGAGCAATTCTATTTTTAAATCTTGAATTCTTTGCATAATTTTCATCTAAATGTACAGGGTTTCTATCTCCTGATAATCCTGCAAAAGATTTTATATCTGAATCTGTAATAGTTTGAGAATAGCTTACACTCATTCCAATTTCGATTTCTTCAAGTGGTATTTTATTAAAAACTAAAGATTTACTCATATTAATTCATCCTCTTTATAATCTTTTGTAGCAACACTTCCAACTATTTCATCCCATCGCATAGGGTTTATTCCATTTCCTGGTCTTTTTATTGTAAGATTATTTTCATTAAAAGCATCCCCTTTTTTTATATCCATTTTAGCAACTATAGATTTTCTAGCTATTTGCATATTTGGCATTTCACTTTTTGAAGGTTTTTTGATACTACTTCCTAGAGCTAATTCTATATTTCGTATAGCTTTTACCATAGCTTTTAGTTCATCTGGTTCTAAACTTGCCTTATGATCTGGTCCTTCCATCGTACAATCAAGTGTAAAATGTTTTTCAATACAACAAGCACCCAAGGCAACTGCTGCAATATCAACTTCTATTCCTAAAGTGTGGTCACTATATCCAAAAGCTATGTCAAAAGTATTCCCAATAGTCACCATTGCTTTTAAGTTTACATCTTCCATAGGAGTTGGGTACATAGTATTTGCGTGTAAAACTGTGATATTTTCTTTTTTTGTTCCAGCATTTATCAAAATATCCAAAGCATCTTCAATTTCGCCAATATCAGCCATTCCAGTTGATAAAATCACTTTTTTATTTAGTTTTCCAATATGCCTAAGATATGGTAAATTTGTGATTTCCCCACTTGGTATCTTAAATATTTCAAGTCCTAAATCATTTAAAAGTTCTATACTATCATGGTCAAAAGGAGTTGATAAAAACATAATATTTTTTGTTTTACAATAAGCCATAAGTTCTTTATGGGTATCCATATCAAGTTCGAGTTTTTTTATCATATCAAATTGAGATTCTTTTATATCTGTAGTTTGTTTTTGATAATCTGCTTTTTGTGCATTTTTTGAAACTAATTTTTCAGCCTTAAATGTTTGAAATTTAACGGCATCAGCTCCACTCTCACTTGCTACGTCAATCAATTTTTTAGCAAGCTCAATTGAACCATTATGATTTACGCCCGCTTCTGCTATTATAAATACTTTTTCAAATTTATTTTTCACTTTACTAGACTCCCAGCTTTTATAAATCCATCTATTTCTATACTTTGTTTAGAAGTCGCATTACTTCCAAAAAAACTATTTTCTTTTACAGTAACACCACCGTTTATTACACTAGCTGTTGAAATATGACAATTATCTCCTATTACACAATCATGTTCAATAAGAGCTTTTGTATTTATTATACAATTTTTTCCTATTTTTACATTCGTATTTACAAATGCTTGATGCATTATAATTGTGCCTTCATCTATAAATGAATGCTTTGACACATATGCTAAAGGTGAAATTATTGTAGGTAAATTAAAACCTATTTGTTTTAAATTATTATAGATTTTAACTCTTATTTTATTTGATTCAATTTGCCCTACTGTTATGAGTGCATTTTTACAAGTTTGGAAAATAGTTTCTAAATCATCATCACAAGCAATAATTTCATAATCTAAAACTTTTTTACCAATATTCTCTTTAGTATCAACTATACCAATAATCTCATATTTATTTTCTTGCTCTATCACATCAATAACACTATGGCAATGTCCACCACCACCAATAAGAACTATTTTTTCTTTCATTATAAAATCACCGAACTTGGAATATTTACAACTCTTTCTTCAAGATATTTTGCATTTTTTAAATCATCTTTTTGGCAATTTTTAAACATTTCAAGTTCATTCATAAGTCTCCAAATAGGTCTTGTCATAACACCATTTTTATTTGAAAACTCTAAAAATTCATTTCTTTGGTTTATATCATTCAACAAAATAGCTTGAAGCCAATAGTTTGATTTTGAATCTTTTGGCTCTTCTATAAAATTTATATCTAAATTTGAAAAAAACTCTTTATATTTTGTTGCTAATTCTCTTTTTGAAACTAAAAATCTTTCCAACTGCTCTAACTGTGCAACTAAAAGTGCTGCATTTATATTTGGAAGTCTATAGTTGTATGCTATCTCATCATGTACATATTCATATGGATGGGGAATTTTTGCTGTTGTAGTGATATGTTTTGCTCTTTTTGCTAATACTTCATCATCGGTTACGATAACACCACCGCCACCAGAAGTTATGATTTTATTCCCATTAAAAGAAAATGCACCGATTTTTCCAAAAGTTCCAGTATGTTTGTTTTTATAAAATGAACCTAAACTTTCAGCTGCATCTTCTACTAGAATAATATTCCAAATATCACAAATCTTTTTTATCTCTTCAATTTTACATGGATGCCCAAAAGTATGCATTGGAACACAAGCTTTTATAGTTTTTCCTGTAGTCTTATTTATACAAATATTCTCTTTTACTTCACAATTTGTTTCTAAAAAGTTTTTAAGTGATTTTGGACTTAAACCCATCGTATCTAAATCAACATCTATGAATATAGGTTTAGCACCAAGGTAACTTATTGCATTTGAAGTTGCTATAAAAGTAAGTGGTTGAGTGATAACTTCATCATCTCTTTTTACACCTGCTAATAATAAAGAAATATGAAGAGCAGCGGTACCATTTACAGTTGCTATTGCAAATTTACTTCCCACTATTTTGGCAAATTCTTTTTCAAAAGTATCTACATATTTTCCAACACTTGATACAAATGTTGAATCTATACAATCATTTAAATATTTCTTTTCATTACCAATAAATCTTGGTTCATGTAAGGGTATAAACTCATTTGTTTTAAATGTTTCTTTTATAAAATCAACTGTTTTTTGCATATTACATTTTCCCATCAAGATATTTACCTGTCTCTTTATGCCCAAAATCTGGAATCATCGTAAAAAATTCTTTAACAATATCTTCTTTTGTCCAAGATAAATTTGATTTAAAATTTTTAATAGTTTTTTCAAAATGATTTAATTTATCTTCATCAAATAAAGCTTCATTTTTAATAATTCCAAGATTTTCAAATTTAGCCATATCTAAAACTTCTTTATCAGTAAAAAACTCTTCAAAATCTTTTTCACCTGTTGTATCACTAGGTGTGAATAAACAAGGCCATTTACTCTCTAATGGTAAAGTTTTTACCAATTCTCTTGCTTCATCTTCATCTTTACATAAATATGGTTCATATCCTAAATTTTTTAAATATTTAACTGCAATATCTGCAAAAGTGATAAGATGTAAATTTTCACTTAATTTTGGGAAAAAGATATCTCTATTTTCACCGAAAATACATGACATAAGGCAAAGTTCACCACTTTCTTGAGGAGTTACAAAATATCTTTTTATATCATTTGGAGCAACTATTGGTTGATTTTTTTGAATTCTTTGATTAAAGCCATGTAATAAACTTCCATCACTAAAAGCAACATTCGCAAATCTTGCCATTGAAACATTTATTTGTTTTGATTTTCGCATTACAAACATTTCCATAATTCTTTTACTTGCACCCATCATATTTACAGGATTTGCAGCCTTATCTGTACTTACACAAAAGTATTTTTTAGTTCCATTTTTTATTGATTGTTGAAGAGTTTTATCTGTATTAAAAACATTAGTTTCAATCATTCTCATAAGTGTAAATGGGTCTTTTTCACTTCTTACATGTTTTAAAGCTGATAGATTTAAAACATAATCATATTTACCATCAGCTTTTATAAAAGCATCATATTCAAAGCTTCCTATATCAAGTGCGAATGTAGCAAAATCTCCATCAATATAACCAAAACTACTTCTAATATCTCGAACTAATTCAACCATATTATTTTCTGATATATCAACAACATGAAGTTTTTTAGGATTTCTTTTGAATATCTCTTTTGTTACAGCTTGACCAATAGAACCAGCCCCACCTATAACTAAAAATGTAGAATTTGATACTATTTTAGAAAGTTCTTTCTCATAATTATTTATATCCTCCACAAATAACTCATTTGTTCTTCCTATTAGTGCTAATGTATTCATCATACGATATCCATAAAAATTTATTTTTATATTACCAAAGATAATATTTAAATAATATCATTTTAAATATTTTCTGTTAAAATTATTTCATTTATTAAAGGTAAAAAATGCAAAATAGTACAATTCCAGAAGACATAATCAAAATACAAAAAAAACTTGCTTCTTTTGAGAAAGATTCAAGAAATTATAAAAAATATACAAAAATACTTGCAAAACATATCAAATCACATACAATGAAAAAAAGAGTAAATGCTCACATAAAAACAATTGAAACTATCGAAAAGATAGAAAAAGATGGGATTGATGATATTTTAAAATAAAAAATATTACAAATTGTAATAAAAATTAGAACTTTAAAAAATATCTGCTAAAATCCCAACATAAAATATAACAAAACAAATCAACATAGGAAATAATATGGATGAGAATCAAAAAAAATCACTTGAATTAGCTATAAAACAAATTGACAAAACTTTTGGGAAAGGAACTCTTATTAGATTAGGAGATAAAGTTGTTATTCCAACAGAAACAATTAGCACAGGTTCTTTAGGACTTGATTTAGCACTTGGTGTTGGAGGACTTCCAAAAGGAAGAGTTATTGAAATTTATGGACCTGAAAGTTCAGGAAAAACTACTTTAACACTTCATGCAATTGCTGAAGCACAAAAAGCTGGTGGAGTTTGTGCATTTATAGATGCAGAACATGCTTTAGATGTAAAATATGCAAAAGATATTGGAGTAGATACTGATAACTTATTAGTTTCTCAACCAGATTTTGGAGAGCAAGCTTTAGAGATTTTAGAAACTGTTATTAGAAGTGGTGCTGTTGATTTAATCGTTGTGGATTCAGTTGCTGCTCTTACTCCAAAAGTTGAAATTGATGGTGATATGGATGACCAACAAGTGGGTGTTCAAGCAAGACTTATGTCTAAAGCTCTTAGAAAAATTACTGGTTTATTAAATAAAATGAACTGTACAGTAATTTTTATTAACCAAATAAGAATGAAAATTGGAATGACAGGTTATGGAAGTCCAGAAACAACTACAGGTGGAAATGCACTTAAATTCTACTCATCTGTAAGACTTGATATTAGAAGAATTGCAACACTAAAACAAGGTGAAAATTCAATTGGAAACAGAGTAAAAGTAAAAGTTGTAAAAAATAAAGTTGCTGCACCATTTAAACAAGCTGAATTTGACATTATGTTTGGAGAAGGTATCTCTAAAACTGGAGAACTTGTTGATTATGGTGTAAAACTTGATATTGTTGATAAAGCTGGAGCTTGGTTTAGTTATGGTGACCAAAAAATTGGTCAAGGAAGAGAAAATGCAAAAGTATTCTTAAAAGATAATCCAGAAATAGCACGTGAAATAGAAAATAAAATTCTTGAATCTATGGGAATAAATGATTCAATCATTAGTGGTGGTGCTGATGATATGGATGATATGACAGAATTAGACGATTAATAACATAAAAAATCAAAGGAAACTTTTCCTTTGATTACAAATACTACAAAATTTCCTTCAACAAAAAACACAAAAGCAAATAACAAATCTTTTTTAGCTATAATCTTACAAATTATGAAAATAGGAGACCTAAGTGGTATTTATTGATAATGTTTACGCTGATGAAGTATTAGACTCAAGAGGAAATCCAACTGTAAGAGCAACTGTAATATTAAGTGATGGTACAAAAGGAAGTGCAATTGTACCAAGTGGTGCAAGTACAGGAAAAAGAGAAGCCTTAGAATTAAGAGATGGTGATAATAGATTTTTAGGAAAAGGCGTTTTAAAAGCTGTAGAAAATGTAAATACAACTATTGCAAATGAATTAATTGGATTAAGTCCATTTAATCAAGCTGAAGTTGATGCAACAATGAAAGATATTGATGGAACTCATAACTATTCAAATCTTGGTGCAAATGCTGTTTTAGGGGTATCTATGGCTGTAGCAAGAGCTGCTGCTAACTCTTTACAAATTCCATTATATAGATATTTAGGTGGAGCAAATGCTATGACTATGCCTGTACCTATGTTTAATATCATTAATGGTGGAGAGCACGCAAATAACTCTGTTGATTTCCAAGAATATATGATTATGCCAACTGGATTTGAAAACTTCAATGATGGATTAAGAGCTGTTGCAGAAATCTATCAAAACTTAAAAAAAGTTATTGATGCAATGGGTGAAAGTACAGCAGTTGGTGATGAGGGTGGATTTGCTCCAAACTTAAAATCAAATGAAGAACCAATTCAAGTTATTATGACAGCTATTGAAAAAGCTGGATATAAAGCAGGTGAACAAATCTCTATTGCTTTAGACGTTGCTGCTTCTGAATTAATAAATGAAAAAGGTTTATATGAATTACATTCAGAAAATAGAGAATTAACTTCAGCTGAATTAGTTGAATATTATGCTGATTTATGTTCAAAATATCCAATCGTTTCTATTGAAGATGGATTAAGTGAAGATGATTGGGATGGATGGAAAATTTTAACTGATAGATTAGGTTCAACTGTTCAATTAGTTGGAGATGATTTATTTGTTACAAACGCATCAATTGTTGCTGAAGGTATTAAAAAAGGTATTGCAAATGCAGTATTAATTAAACCAAATCAAATTGGTTCAGTTTCTGAAACAATGCAAACAATTAGACTTGCACAAAGAAACAACTACAATTGTATTATGTCTCACAGATCAGGTGAAAGTGAAGATGCATTTATTGCAGATTTTGCTGTAGCATTAAATTGTGGTCAAATTAAAACAGGTTCAACAGCAAGAAGCGATAGAATTGCAAAATATAACAGACTTCTTGAAATTGGAGCTGAAATCGGTTATGCTGAATATTTAGGGAAACAACCTTTTTCTAAAAAATAAGTAATAAATGAAACACCTAAACGCATATAAGAAATTCATATTAGTAGTAATCATATCTTTGATTGCTACTATATTTTTATCTTATCATGCAGTTATTGTTCTTTTTGGAGATAACTCTTTACAAGTTTATAATTCATTAAAATATAAAAAAGAGTATCTTGAAAATGAAATATCGAGACTGCAAAGGGAAAATGCTTATTTACAAAAAGAGTATTTTGAATTAAAAAATTTGGAGCCAGAAGAATGAAAACTTTATTTTTATTTACATTATCAGTTGTTTTAGCATTAAATCTTAGTGCTAGAGAAAATCCTTTTTCTATGACAGATGTTTTTGAAGAAGAAACAGGAAGAATGATTGAACCAAATGAAAGACCAACAACACCTGAAGAGTTGCAAGAAGCTCAATATATAAGAGAAATGCAACAAAAAATGTCAAATGCAAATAGAAATAGTGTTGATACAACTACTCCAAAAGAAACAAAGCCTGTAACAAAAACTTATTCAAAACAAGAAGTTGATTCATTAATCCAAAAAACAAAAAAACAAACTGAACAAAAAACTAAAGAGATAGTAAAAAAAGAGTTAGCAAATACAAAAGTTGCAGAACCTGAACAAATTGTATATGTAAAACCAAGAGCTGATATTAGTGAAGAAGATGCATTAGTTGCAAAAGAGATTCTTCCATTTTTAAAAATAGAGTATAGTGATAATAAATTGATTATTCACACAGATAATAGTGTTTCTAAAAAATTTAATATTATAAAAGAGAATAAAATCGTAATTGATTATAAAGCAAAACTAAATTTTAATACTAAAAATGAGAATATTGATTCTAAAAACTTCAAAAAAATTGCTGTAGGAAATCATAAAAGTGAAGGTTTCTTTAGAGTTGCAATTGAAGTTACTACAAAACCTACAAATTATAATGTAACTTATAAAGATAATTTAATTACTATTTCTAAACTTAATTAGAGTAGTAATTACTCTAATTATTACCATAACAAGTAATACTTCTAATATCGCTGCTAAAATCAGCGCATAATAATACTCTTGTGAAATTGAATGATTATTGTATCCAATAGTTGTAACTGCAATTAAAAGTGTTAATGGCATTGCATGAGATAAACCTAACATAAAAAATCTATTCCATCCCATTTCATTTACAAATAATAAAGATGCCAATAATCTAATAATTATCATAACAAATGTAATTAGTAAGGCTTTTATAATCAAATCTAAATCCAATAAAGCATCGATTTCAAGTGATGCTCCAACTGAAATAAAAAATATAGGAACTAACCAACCAAAACCAAAATGTTCTAGTTTATGTGGTAGTTGTTTATTATGTTCTTCAAAGAAAGTTGTAATAAAAATTCCAGCTATAAAAGCTCCAAAAGCAATCTCTAAATGTAAATACATCATAACTGTAATCATTAAGAAAAATATTGCCATTGAAATTCTTATATCTTGTTCTTGATGGTCAACTTCTGGCATTAAATAGTTTTTAATTTCTGGAAACCACCAAATAAGATTATGAAAAAGTTTGTAAATTATTATCATTGTAACTATAAATAATAAAAACAGAACCATAATCTTATAAAAATCAAATCCTAGTCCATATTCCAAAACTGCAGAAACTGTTGTTAAAGCAAAAATTGAAACTATTTCTCCAATTAATCCTACAATAAATGCCATTTTTATCCACTCTGTATCACCATACTCTTTTTTAAGTGCAGCTAATACACCAATAGATATAAGAGGGAAAATCACAATAAATATTTTTGATAAATCAAAATATAAAGTAACAAAAAATGAAGTTGAAAAAAGCACAACATTGTATAAAAGTGATTTTTTAAGCATTGTAGGAGAAATAGAAAAAAGTTTTTTCAAATCTATTTCAAGACCTGCTAAAAACATCAAATATAAAAATCCAAGTTCAGCAACAAGGTGAAAAATTGGATGTTCTACAATAAAAGCAAAGTATGCAGCAATTGCTCCAAGCATAATTTCTACAGGAATTGTAGGAAGTTTTAAAAATTTTGAGAGTAATGGTGAAGTAAATATTATTAAAGATATTGAGATAATTATTAATATTTCTTCACTCATAATCTACCTTATTAATCTCTTTCTCTTTTTATTTTATATCCATGTTTTTCAAGTTCAGCAATATCATCAGCAGGTGTTTTTCCTTGTGTTGTTAAATAATCACCAATAACAAAGGCATTTGCACCTTTTTCAAAGATTTTATATTGTTCATCACCAAACATAACTTCTCGTCCACCTGCAACCATAATTTTCATTGCATTTGGAATCATCTTTCTTGCAAGTGTTATAAGCTCAAAAGCCTCTTCTCTTGTAATTGTATTTTTTACAATTGGTAAAGCTTCATTTGGATGGAAAAAGTTTAAAGGAACATTCATAGGCTCTAAAGAAGCAATTGATTCAAGCATTGAAATTCTTTGCTCTTGAGTCTCCCCCATTCCAAAAATTCCACCACATACAAGTCTTAAACCAACTTGTTTTACATTTAAACAAGTTTGATATCTATCATCCCAAGGGTGAGTTGTACAGATTTCATCATAAAAATCTCTTGCTGTTTCTAAGTTATGATTATAAGCATCAACTCCAGCGTCTTTTAAAGTTTGAAGGTCTTCAACTGTTGCAATACCATTACATGCAATTAAAATTAAACCTAAATTCTCTTTTTTGATTGCCTTTGCTGCTTCACAAACATACTCTAATCTTTTTGGAGTTAATCCTTTTCCAGCTGTTACTAAACAAAAACCATTTGCATTATTTGCTCTTGCTCTTTTTGCTTCTTCAACAATTTGAGCTATCTCTTTTTGTTTATATCTTTGGATATCTGCTTTATACTTTACACTTTGTGTACAGAATTTACAGTCTTCATTACATGTACCACTTTCAATATTACAAATAGCACATAAAAAAATCTCATCATTATTTTTCATAAATTATCTCTTCTTTTTTAAAATTTTCTTCATTTTTATTTTTATAATAGCGTGTGATTATATACTCATTTTCATTAATCTCTAGTTTCGCACATTCAATTAGTGGCTTTTCTCGTGCACAAACTTCACCTGGATTTAGGAATAACGTTTTGTTTTTATAATCACATTCAAATTCGTGAGTATGCCCAAAAATCACAATATCACTATCAGGAGTTAAATGATAAGGTAAATGCATAAGTTTAAATTTTAAATCTTGAATTTTAAAGTAATATGGCTCAGCTTTTATATTATATTTTGAGGATAAAGAGAGTAAAGCTCTATCATTATTTCCAAAAACTGCTATATATTTAAGTTCTGATTCTTCTAAAAGTTGAAGATTCTTTTCTATACATAAATCACCTGCATGAATTAAATATTCACACTTTTGTGCTTTTAAAAAATCAATAACTTCTTTCGTATAGTCACTTTTTAAATGACTATCCGACAAAATACCAATTTTAATCACTTTTTCTCAGTGCTCTTTTTAGTAGTTTTTTTAGCTGTTGTTTTTTTCTCTGTTGAAGCTTTTTTAACAGTAGTTCTTTTTGTTGTACCTTTTGAATCTTTTTCAATAATTTCAAGGCATTGTTCAAGTGTTAAATCATTTGCTTCAATTCCCTTTGGTATTTTAAAGTTTTTTCTACCTTGTTTTATATATGGTCCATATTGACCAACTAAAATTTGGATTTTTTCTTTATCAAAAGTTTTAATTGTTGATTTTTCTTTAGCTTCATCAAGCTCTTTTATAATCTCTTCTGCTCTAGCTAAATCAACTGTATATGGGTCATCTGTTTTTAAAGAGTAATATTTTGATTTAACTTGTAAATATGGTCCAAATCTTCCAATATTTGCTTTAATTTCATCTCCATTTTTATCAACGCCTACAACCCTTGGAAGTGTAAATAAAAACAAAGCTTCATCTAAAGTAATTGTATCCATATTAAGATGGTCTGGAATTGCTACAAATTTTGGTTTTTCTTCATCATCTTTTGTTCCAATTTGAACAAAAGGACCAAATCTTCCAACTCTTGCACTAACTGGTTTTCCGCTTTTTGGGTCAATTCCGATTTCTCTTACTTGTAAATAATCCTCTTTTTGGACACTACTTTCTTTTTCATCAATTGTTTTTTTGAAATTCCCATAGAAATCTTTCATTACTTGTTCCCAAGCTATTTTTCCAAGGGCAATTTCATCAAACTCTTCTTCAATTTTAGCTGTAAAACCTAAATCTACAATATCAGAAAAATGGTCAACTAAAAAGCTATTTACAATTTCACCTGTTTGAGTAGGAATTAGTTTTTTATCCTCTGTTTTTGTTACATACTCTCTTGCTTGAATAGTTGAAATAGTTGGAGCGTAAGTTGAAGGTCTTCCGATTCCTTCACTCTCTAATTTTTTAACTAAAGAAGCTTCTGTATATCTTGCAGGTGGTTGTGTAAATTTTTGTTCACTTTCTAATTTTTCTAACTCTAAAACCGTTCCAACTTTAATATTTGGTAAGATTTTTTCAGTGCTATCAAGTGCAGCTTCTGGATTATCACTACCTTCTGTATAAGCTTTCATAAACCCAGCAAAAATAATTCTTTGACCTTTAGTTTGAAATTCAAACTCTTTATTACGTCCAGCTTCAATTTTATATGTTGTATTTGCGATTTTTGCTTGTGCCATTTGAGTTGCAAGTGTTCTTTTCCAAATAAGACTATAAAGTCTATATTGAGCTGGTTCAACAAACTCTTTAATCATACTTGGTTTTAATGCTAAATTAACTGGTCTTATTGCTTCGTGAGCTTCTTGTGCACCTTTGGCAGTTGACTTGTAAACTCTTGGTTTACTCAAAGAATACTCTTTTCCATACTCTTCCTCAATTACAGCTTTTGCAGCTGTTGTAGCAACTGTTGAAAGATTTAAAGAATCTGTTCTCATATAAGTGATTAAACCACCTGTATGATTTGGAATATTTCCCACATTTCCTTCATAAAGTTGTTGAGCAATAACCATTGTTTGTTTTACTGAAAGCCCAAGTTTTCTTGAAGCCTCTTGTTGTAAAGTAGAAGTTGTAAATGGAGCTGCTGGATTTCTAGTGCTCTCTTTTTCTTCAATATCAACAAGTTTATAAATACCTTGTTTTAAAGAAGCTTCAATTTTTAAAGCTTGTTCTTCATTTTCAATTTTTGCAGTTTTTCCATTTTCTTTTACAAGTTCAGATTTTAATTCTGGATTTATAAAATCAGCTTTTATTTTCCAATACTCTTCAGGAATAAATGCTCTTATTTCATTTTCTCTATCAACTATAATTCTAACAGCAACAGATTGAACTCTTCCTGCACTTAAACCATATCTTACTTTTTTCCATAATAAAGGAGAAAGTTCATAACCAACTGCTCTATCTAAAATACGTCTTGCTTGTTGAGCATCAACTAAATGTTGGTCAACATCTCTTGGATTTTCTAAGGCTTTTAAAATTGCATCTTTTGTAATTTCATGAAAAACAATTCTTTTTATAGGATTTTTTTCTATTTTTAGTGCGGGAATTAAGTGCCAAGCTATGGCTTCTCCCTCTCTATCCTCATCGGCTGCTAGGTAAATTGTGGTATCTTTAGTAATATGTTTTTTTAAATCACTTATAACTTTTTTCTTATCAGCAGTAACCATATATTTTGGTTTAAAATTATCATCTGGGTCAAACCCTAAACTAGATTTTGGTAAATCTCTTACATGTCCCATCGAAGCCATAACGGTAAAATCATTACCCAAAAATTTTGATATTGTTTTTGCTTTTGCTGGGGACTCCACTATAACTAAATTTTTCACTAAAAGTACCTTAACATTTTTTTGAGTTTGCATTCTAACATAAATAAATTAATTTTACTTGTAAATTATAATCTCTTCTTCTATATCTATATTAAACTCATCTTTTATTTTTTGTTTTGCTAAATCTATTAAATAAATTGCATCATCAAAAGTTCCATTACCGTAATTTACTAAAAAGTTTGCATGAAGTTCAGAAAAACTCATATCACCTTTTTTGATTCCTTTTAAACCAACAGCTTCTATTAATCTTCCTGCAAAATCACCCTTTGGATTTTTAAAACAACTTCCTGCACTTGCAACACTTGGTTGATTATCTCTCATTTTAGTAAACTCTTTTAACATTTCATTTGAAAACCCATACTCAATGTTAAAAACCACTTCATAAACTATAGTATCAATTTTTGTTTCTCTATATGAGAAATCTATATCCTCTTTTTTGATATAACCATCTTTTGTTTTTATACTATCAATATAATTAAACACTTCCCAAGATTTTAATCCTGCATTCATTTTTACCAAACCACCTAAATTTCCTGGAAGTTTTGCTAAAAATTCTAAATTTTTTATATCATTTTTTCTAGTATATGTTAAAAGTTTTCCTGATGTTGTTGCACAACCAACATAAAGTTTATTACCTTCTTGTTTTATATAGTCAAACTCTTCACCCAAAATTGCAAATTTTTTATTTGTATTTTGTGAAACTAATAAATTATTTGCTCGACCTATAATTTGATAATCACTATAATCACCTATTTCATTAATTACTAAAACATCTAATACTGGTCCAATTCTTATTGATGAATATCTTGTAAAATCTATTGTTCTAATACTATTTTGCATCTATTATCTTGCTCTTAACTCTTCATATTCACTAGGGATTAAAAAATCTTCTGCTTTAATCAAATTTTGATAAAAACCATTTTTATATCCAAGTTCAAATAGTTTATCAAGCGCTTTATATTGTATTTCACTCATTTTTACTGAATTATCATTTGCATATAAATCTAAATATTTATCAAGTGTTGGCGCATCAACT
The DNA here is from genome assembly GCF_003544915.1 of Arcobacter ellisii. NCBI lineage: Bacteria > Pseudomonadati > Campylobacterota > Epsilonproteobacteria > Campylobacterales > Arcobacteraceae > Arcobacter > Arcobacter ellisii. Next base: position 2,642,786 of record NZ_CP032097.1, read on the forward strand.
CTAATTAAACCTTTTTCTAAAAGCATTGGAGCTAAAACTTTTCTATTTTTATTTGCAACTTCAACAGCTTTTATTAGTGTATTTTCATAATTTATTGCACTATGAAGAGGAATTGAACGACGTAAGCACATTCCACCAAGTGGTAATGGTAAACCTCCACCACTAAGTTCTAACCAAACATCCCACATTTCACGTTCAACTTCTAACTCATTGTCATAAGTTAATATTGATTCATGAATTAATACACCTGCATCTACTGTTCCATCAAGAACAGCATTTTCAATATCTAAAAAATTCATATATGTGATTCTTGCATTTGGATAAGCGATTTTAAACAAAAGTGCATTTGTTGTAAACTCTCCACTAAGAGCTACTTTAAAATTCTTTTTAAGAACTGTTCCTTTTTTCTTTATAAGTTTTGGTCCATAACCTTCACCAAAAGATACTGCTGTTTTTAAAAGTGCGTAATCATCTTTAACAAAAGGATACAAAGCAAAAGAGATTGCGCAAATATCATATTCACCTTTTAATGTAGCTTGATTTAATGTCTCTATATCTAAAGCTATATTATCAAATTTTGCATCATCTGGAGTCACCCAACCAAATTTAATTGCATAATACATAAATATATCATCTGCATCAGGTGAATGTCCTACACTAATATTTTTCAAAATAATTCCTTTATTAATTCTTTGGGGATTTTAGCGAGATAAACTTTAAATTTATAAGTTATATTCAAATCTTAGTTTTTTTATAATATCAAATATTGAGTTTGCATATAAAACTCCAACATTACTATTATATCGCCAGCCAGCGTTATAACTAGCCCAAACCTTTACCCAATTCTCTTTATGAATTTCTCGCCAATAATCTATTTCAACAATTGCATTTGCCGTTGAAAAAGCAACATCATTTAAAAGTTTATAAGCAAAATATCTTCTATTATAATAGTTATCTTCCACATATTGTCTTCTTAACACACTTTTTATATTTGATTGAAAAAGTCCATAATCATTACTTTCAAAATTTATTTGTTTTTTCCCAACTGAAGACTCTTTTATGGCAATTGCCATTAAAGTATATTTCATCATTTTATCATCAGTTAGAGATTTAATCTTTTTTAATATGATTAAATCTGTATTTGTTAATCCTAATGAGTTTGAAAAAGCAAGATTATAAATACATAAAATTAGAAGTAGAATTTTTTTCATAAAAGAAGTTTACTAAAATTCTAATCATTTTTCAAAATGATTAGAACTTTTTAGTTTAAAAACCAGAATTAGATACATACATATTTATTATATTTAATAAAGGCTCGATTAATAAAATAGAAATAATTGTTAAAAATACAGCTAATCCAATCATTGATTTCATTGGAGTTGTTGCATTTTGCATAAATTTAGTATTCATTCCCTCTTCTGGGTTTCTTAAGAACATATATGAAACTGGTCTTAAATAATAGTACGCAGAGATTACTGAGTTTAATGCAATAATTACAGCCAAAGCAATATGACCTGCATTTACAGCACTTCCAATTATGTACATTTTTCCCCAAAATAGTGCAAATGGAGGAAGACCTGTTAATGCAAAAAAGAATAATCCTAAAATTGAAGCTGTAAATGGTGAAATTTGAGCCAATCCAGAGAATTTTTTGAAAGTATATGGAGAGTTATAATCTGCATACTCTTTTCCTCTATTTAACCAAAGCATTCCAAATGCTCCAAAGTTTGTTATTGTAAATAAAATCCAATATAAAAACAGAGCTTCTGTTGCTTGATGTGTTCCAATTACAATTGCAGCCATTGCTACACCAGCATTTGATATTGATGAATAAGCCAACATTCTTTTTATATCTTTTTGTTGTAAAGCAATTAAATTTGGAATAGTCATAGTTAAAATTACAGTAACATAAAGTAAAGTTTGAATTATTGGGTCATTTAGATGAATAAAAATCTCAAAAAATCTTAAAGCTACAACAAATCCTGCCATTTTTGGAATAACCGATAAAAATCCTGCCATTGCTGAAGTTGAACCTTGATAAACATCAGGAACCCAAATATTATATGGGAATAAAGAAAGTTTAAATCCAATTGCAGCAAACATAAATACAAATCCAACTAAGATTAAAACATAATTAGAATAATTTAATGTAGTTAAATATCCCTCTTGTGATAATACTTGAGCCATTTGTGCTAATTCTAATGTTCCTGTTGTTGCATAAAAAATCATTGCTCCAAATACAAAAAATGCAGCAGCTAACGCTCCCATTGTAAAATACTTCACAGCAGCTTCAATAGAAACCATTCTATTATGCATTGCAATCATTGTGTACAAAGATAAAGATGATGTTTCAAGTCCAACAAAAATCAAAATTAAAGAATCAGAACTTACCATAAACTGTAAACTTGCAACTACAAGTAAGTATAAAGCAAAATATTCTGCATATCTAAACTCTTGGAATCTTAGTTTTGATAAGCCCAATAAAACGAACATTATTGAACCAACTATTATGATACATTGAGATAAAATAGCAATTCCATCTACTAACATTACATCAAACATTCCTCTTTCATCACCATTGAATGCTAAAAGAGTAAATAAGTCAAAAATTAAAAATAATACAACTAATATCACATAAAGAGATTTGTGTTTATTTTTATTAAAAATATCTGTTAATAAAATACCTAATGCACCAATAATTGCGATTGACATTGGTGCGATTGTTCCTAGGTTTAGAGATTCTAAACTTATATTAATAGGTTCAAGCATTATTTAACCTCCCCTATAGAATTTAAAGCTTTTAATTTCTCTTTTGTATCATCATTAACAGCTTTTATTTCCATAACATTTATTACTTGTGTTACTGACCCATTTAATGGTTCTAAAATCAATTTTGGATAAATTCCTAAAGCTATAATTAAAACAACCAATGAACCAAGAGCAACTAACTCTCTTCCAAAGATATCTTTAATTGTTTTATTTTCAGGTTTTACTAATTTTCCATAAAATGTTCTTTTATACATTGATAACATATAAACTGCACTTAAAACAATTGTTAAAGTTGCAATAAATGTCAATACAGGAGAGAATTTAAAGAATCCTAAAAGTGATAAAAACTCCCCAATAAATCCAATTGTTAAAGGTAAACCAATAGATGCCATTAAAACAACTGCATAAACAACAGCAAAAACTGGCATATTATGAGCTAATCCACCAAACTCTTTTATCATTTTTGTATGTCTTCTATCATATAAAACTCCAACACACATAAATAATGCACCTGAAACTAAGCCATGTCCAATCATTAGGAAAACTCCACCTGAAATTCCCTCAATATTTAAAGCAAATACTCCAAGAATAATTACACCCATGTGAGAAACTGATGAATATGCAATCATCTGCTTCATATCTTCTTGTGCATAAGCTACCATTGCTGTATAAATAATTGCAATTAATCCAAGTGCTGCCATAAATGGTACAAAATAAACAGAAGCATCAGGGAATAATGGTAAAGAGAATCTTATAAATCCATATGTTTCCATTTTTAATAACACAGCTGCAAGCATAATAGAACCAATTGTTGGTGCTTGTCCATGAGCTAGTGGTAACCAAGTATGGAATGGGAACATTGGAACTTTTACAGCAAATGCCATAAAGAATGCAATAAATAACCATAATTGTAAATCAAATGGTAAAACTATTGAATTCCAATCCATCAAACTAAAGCTCCAAACACCTGTTGTTTGAAAATATACATATCCAAAATACAAGATACCAATTAACATGATTAAAGAACCTGTAAATGTATATAAGAAGAATTTAATTGCAGCATAAAATCTTTTTTCTGCTCCCCAAAATCCAATAACATAAAACATTGGAATAAGAGTTAATTCCCAGAAAACATAGAACATAATCACATCTAATGAGACGAAAACACCTACCATTGTCATTTCTAGGAACAACATAGTAATAATTAGATTTTTTATATCTTTTTTCTCAGTAAGTCCAATTACTGCAATCATTGTCATAAATGTAATCATAACAACCAAAAACAATGAAATACCATCAATTCCAACTATATAATTAATTCCATAGGCACTAATAAGTGGAAAGTTCTGACTAAACTGCATTCCTGCTACATTTGTATCAAAGTGATACCACATTAAAAGTGATAACACAAATTCAACAACCGTTACCACAACCCCGAATTGTCTCATTGAATCTTTATGAATTAAAAATCCAACAACCGCAGCTGCAGCAGGGAAAAATATCAACATCGCTAAAATATTTTCCATTTACATAACCCCTTAAAGTACCGATAAAACTAAGGCAAAAACTAATCCTAAAATTAGTCCTAAACTCATTAGTCTTAAAGATGATGATAAATTTCCAGATTGAATTGGTCTTGCTTTTACACTCAATTTATTTATAAAATGAGCTAAACCATCAATTGAAGCATCAATTAATTTGATTTCAATTACTTTCCATACCCATACTGAAATTGCATAATATGGTTTTGAAATACAAACTTCATAAAATTTTGGAATATAGTATTGATTACTTAATAATTTATAAACAAATGTATCTTCCCATGATTTACTAAATCCACCATTTTTATATTTATAAACTGCAAATAAAATACCAAAAATCGCAACGCCACTTGTGATTAAAATTAAAATCCAAGCTGTTGAATGATTTAGATTAGATGCTTCCCAAGTTGGTAAAATTTGAGTTACAAACTCTATAAATGAGTGTTCAAACCAACCAGCAATTACAGCTAAAACAGCAAGTGGAATCATTGCTGCAATAACAAAACTTTTTGCTTCATGCGGATGTGAATTTTTATTGTAATTTGCTTCCCCAAAGAAAATTTTCATCACAAGTCTAAATGAATAAAATGCTGTTAAACCTGCTGTTATCCATAAAATTGCCCATAAAATTGTTGCATCTGCATTAAATGCTGCTTCTAAAATTTTATCTTTTGAGAAGAATCCTGCAAGTGGGAAAATTCCTGCTAATGCTAAAGAAGCAATAATCATAATATATGAAGTTGCTTTCATCTCTTTATGAAGTCCACCCATTTTTCTAATATCAAGTTCATCATGCATTGCATGCATAACATTTCCAGCTCCAAGGAATAATACTGATTTAAAGAAAGCATGAGTTGCTAGATGAAATAGTGCAACCCAATAAGCTCCCAGACCAGCAGCAACAAACATATATCCTAATTGAGATAGAGTTGAATACGCAATGATTCTTTTCATATCATTATTTACTAATGCCATAGTTGCAGCAAAAATTGCAACAAATGCTCCTAAACAAGCAATTGCATAACCTACTTCTGGAATTAATGTATATAATTCATTTGAACGAACTACTAAATAAACTCCAGCTGTTACCATTGTTGCAGCATGAATTAAAGCTGAAACAGGAGTTGGTCCTTCCATTGCATCTGCAAGCCAAGTGTGTAATGGAAATTGTGCTGATTTACCCATAGCTCCTAAGAATAATAAAGCTCCAATCCAAATAAGTGTTGAATTTTCAAGTGTTGAAAATTGTGCAAATACTATATCATATTGTAAACTTCCAATATTCCAGTAAATCAAAAACATTCCAAGTAATAATCCTAAATCTCCAACTCTATTCATTATAAAGGCTTCATTTGCTGCCCAAGTTGCAGACTCTTTTTTATACCAAAATCCAATTAATAGCCAAGAACAAACTCCAACTCCTTCCCATCCTATAAATAAAACAGCAAAGTTATCACTCATTACTAAAACTAACATTGAAAAAACGAAAGCAGATAGATATGAAAAATATCTATTAAATCCATCATCATGTTCCATATATCCAATTGAATGAATATGAACCATTGTTGAAACTATTGTAACAACACTCATCATTACAACACTTACATGGTCAACAACAAATCCAAAAGGAATATCTAAATTTCCTATAACTATCCAATCAAATAGATTTACATGTAAAGTTACATCTTCTGTATAAACAAAATATAATAAGTTTAAAGAAGCATACATTGAAACAGCTAACATAAACGAAGTAAACCAACCTGTAAATGCCATTTTTGATTGCGTTGAAAATAGTGCTGCAATTAAAGAACCAACTAAAGGGGCAAAAAGTGCAATATATATAAATTTTTCCATTTTTATCCCTTCATTCCTGCAATATCATCTAAATTAATAGACCCTGTTCTTTTATACCAAAGAATTAAAAGTCCAAGACCAATTGCAACTTCACTTGCAGCAACTGCAATAATAAAAAATGCAAACATTTGTCCTGTTAAATCCCCATGGAATTTAGAAATCGCTGCAAGTCCAACATTTACTGCATTTAACATTATTTCTGTTGAGAAAAAAAGCATTAATACATTTTTTCTTCTAATTACACCAATTAAACCTATACAAAATAGAACTGTTGAAAGTATTAAATAAGCATTTAGTGTCATTAAATATCCTTTGTAGATGATTCTTCTTTTTTCATCAACTCATCTATCTCGTCTTCTTTCATTTCTGAAAATGATATATTCATTTTTTTCCCTGCTAACACAACTCCACCAACTAAAGCAACTAAAAGCATTAAAGCTGCAAGTTCAAATGGAAGTAAATATTTTGTAAATAAAACAACTCCAACATCAACAGTATTTCCATATTCAGGATGAATAGGAAACTCTGCTTCTACATTTTGACCAATAATTGGGGCAACTAAAACAATAACAACTATAACTGCAATCATTCCAGATAATAAAAATACCAATCTTGGATTATTGATTTTCTCTTTTACCTCAGATAAAGAGTCGAAAAACATCATACCAAAAGCGTATAAAGCCATAACTGCACCTGTATAAACTACAATTTGAACAGCACCTAAAAAATCAGCATTTAATAAAAAGAAAAATCCTGAAATAAAAATCATTCCAGATGCCAATGCACTTAAGGCATAAAGTGAATTATTCGTTAAAACTACAATACTAAACATACCAATAGTTAAAATAGAAAATATTATAAAAGCTATAATTTCAAACATTCAATCTCCTTAGTATGATAATGGTGTTTTTTTAATTTTTTTATCGGCATCAGGAGATACTGAACCATAACCATCGAATTCTAATTGCATTCCTAATCCATCTGCACTTGTTAAGATATCCTCTTTTAAAGAGAAGTGTGCTCTTTGTTCACTTGCATTTTCATATCTTCCACCATGAACAATTGCAAGTTCTGGACAAACCTCAGCACAATATCCACAGAAAATACATCTTCCCATATTAATTGTATATTGCATAACTTCTTTTCTAGAATTTTCATCAATTCTAGTTTCCATTCTAATACAATTTGATATACAGATTTTTTCGCAAAGTCCACAACCAATACATCTCTCTTCACCTGACTCTAAAAGTCTTAAAAGTTTATGTACTGCTCTATATCTTGGACCAATTGGTAATTTCTCTTTTGGGTATTGAACTGTTGCCATTTCACCTTTGAATAAACTTCTATACATTATTCCAAAAGTGATTTTCATTCCAACAAACAGTTCACCTTTTATAGATCTTGCTAAAACTTGCTTAAAAGCATCCCAGTTAGTTTTAGGGTAATTATCCTCTTGAACTACAACATAATCTTCACTAATATTTCTATTTTTAAACTCTTTTAGTTCCATAACTAACTCCTAAACCATCATCACAAAACCAGTAACTAAAATATTTAGTACTGCAAGTGGCATTAATATTTTCCAACATAACCACATCAATTGGTCAGGTCTAACATGTGGCCAAGAAGCTCTTGTCCATAAGAAAATGAAAATCAAGAACATAACTTTTAAAACAATTGCTAAACCACCAGGAATAAACCATAAAGGCTCAAATCCACCTAAGAAAATAAGTGAAACTAAAAATGAAATTGTAAATAAGTTCGCATACTCCCCAATAAAAAACATCCCCCATCTCATACCTGAATACTCTGTTGCATATCCTGCAACTAACTCAGCTTCATGTTCAAGTAAGTCAAATGGAGTTCTATTTGTTTCTGCAAAACCTGCAATTAAAAATAGAATAAAGGCTAAAGGTTGAGACCAAATAATCCAGTTTGAAATTCCACCTGCTTGATAGTTATTAATATCAATTAAAGATAGACTTCCTACCATCATAAGTGGAGCTAAAAGTGAAAGTCCTGATACAACCTCATAAGATAAAAGTTGAATTGCAGTTCTTGCACCTCCAAGTAATGCCCATTTGTTTGCAGAACTCATACCACCTAAAAGTGGTCCATAAAGTCCAACTGCTCCAACTGACATTACAAATAAAACACCCACATTAATATCTGAAATAATTGGTCGAACTGTATATCCAAACATTTCAAATTCAGGGAAAAATGGAACTGCACTCATTGCTATAAAAGCAGTTGCTGCTGTTATAATTGGTGCAACCATAAATATTGGTTTATTTACATTTGCAGGAATAATATCCTCTTTACAAAATAGTTTAATTCCATCTGCTGCAATTTGTAATAATCCATAAGGACCAACATTAGTTGGACCTAATCTTCTTTGCATAAAAGCTAAAATTTTTCTCTCTATATAAGTTGTAAATCCAGCAAGTGCTGAAAAAACTGCAAGTACAACTACTACTTTTACAATAGTTTCTATTATGATACTTGTTTCCATTTTATACCTTTGCTACTTTTGCTTTATTAAATCTGTAAGTATTAAATAGTGCATTTGATGGGCTATTTTTCATAAAAGTTGAAACATAAGCAATATTTCCTTTTATTTGAATATCAACATAAGCATTTAACTCTAACTCTTGATTATTTGTTACTACTTTTACTTTATCACCTTCAACTAAAGCTAATTTTTCAAAAGACTCTTTTGAAAAGAATATTCCATCTTGAAGTTTTTCTTTAAATTCATGTGAAACAGAAGTAAATTCATTAAATTGATTAATTGGATTTGCTTTATAAATTACAATTTCATTTTCTTCTAAAACTAATCTTTCAGCACTTGCTTCTTTTACACTCTCTTCTTTTAATACTTCAAAAGAGTTTATTTCATAACCTCTATATTCAACTTGGTCATTTCCAAAATGATTTGGTAAATCATCAAACTTAACAGTTTTATAACCTTTATCAATTGGAAGTTTAACTGTGTAATCAATAGTATATTCTACATCACAAGCTAAAACTTCATTTGCAACTTCATTTAAAGTATAACCTTTAAACTCTAAAGCAGCATTTGTAGGAATTACTTTTTTATCAATATTTGTAAAAGTTCCTTCTTGTTGATTAAGTGCAGGAATATCTAAATCACCATCACCTAAAGCAGAAAGTTCAAAATCAGCTTTCATGTTATATCCAACACTAAAGCCATCAACTTCACTTGAAAGTGTACAAATTTGTGCAACACCTAAAGTATTTGTTTGAGATGGAATAATAACTACATTAAAATCTGTATAAGCATCAATTAATCCACACAGTTTTGCTAGATTTTCAGCGTTTGGATGAGTGATTAAATCTTCTCCAACCATTAAAGAGAAGGCATCTTTTTTAGCTAACATTTCATCAACTAAATCAAGGAACTTTTCATCTCTTCCAAAATCTTCAACAAATGAAACCATCTCATATGAAACTTCTGTTGATACATTTTTAGAAACTACTTTTTTAACCTCTTTTTCTTCTCCTGTTGCTTCATCAACAACCATCTCAACAACATTCTCTTTTACAACTTCTGTTACAGTTTTTGTTTTAGTCTCTTTTTTAGAATCTATATATGCTTGAACTTCTGCTGGTAAGTTTTTTCCAAATTTATATAAAATGAAATATAAAATTGACTCTTCAGCCATTGGAGCATGATAAATAAAATCTGTTGTTTTTCCAATTTTTCCAATTTTTTCCATAACTGGGTCAGCTACTGGATGAAAATATAATCCCGCACCTTTATTCATAACAACAGAATTATTAAAGGCATATCTTGCATTTGGTAAATCTGATTTTAAATAAGCTCCAACAGAAATTACAAAGTTTGAATTATGTACATCTGCTAATTTTGAAGAGTATAAAGTTTGCCCAGAAGTTTTTGAGTAATTTTTTAAGAACTCTTGGTATCTTCTTGCATCTTCATTTACAAGTTTTGCACCTGTAAATTCTGAAATTTTTTGTAAAATTAAAGCCTCTTCATTTGTAATAAATGAATTAAATTTTATATTTTTTGCATTTTTAAAAGCTTCTACTGCTTTTTCAAATTTAGTTTTATCTTTTGATTGAACTTTATTTTCAAAGTCATAAGCAAATCTTCCAGCACCATTTAAAGTTGAATAGTGTGGTTCATTTGTTACTCTATAAATTCTTTTTGTTTTGTGGTTATCAATTGAATCATGTTTGATTTCATAATACATAAAAGCACAATCACTTGAATGAGGATTAGCTGCAGGTATTTTTTTAAGTTCCCAAGCATTTGAAGTATATTGGAAATCATGTGAAACTAATGCTCCAACCGGACAAGCACTAATACACTCTCCACAGTTTGTACAGGCATCAGCATCATAACCAATAAGTGATTTATTTAGTTTATTCCACATTGCATATGCATCTTTTGGCATCTCATCTTTAAATACTTTATCAATATTGTCTGAATCTCTTTTTACAGTATCTAAAGCGTTTGAACCAACCATATCTTCACAAACAGTTACACATCTTTCACAAACAATACATAAAGCTGGGTCATAATTCATAACTCCCCAATGTTGAGTTGGTCTATGAATATCTTTTATACTGTAAGATTGAGAATCAACTTTCATATATAAAGAGTAATTTTGTAATTCACACTCTCCACTTTGGTCACAAACACCACATTGTAAAGGGTGATTTACATCATAAACTTCCATAATTGCTCTTCGTTCAAGTGCAATATTTGGAGTTAAAGTTGAAATATTCATATCTGCTTTTACTTTAGTATTACAGCCATAAACTTGTTTTCCATCAGCTTCAACTAAACATAATCTACAGGCAAGTGTTGGAGAACATCTTGTCAAATAACAAACAGCAGGAACAAAAACATTATTTGCACGTGCTACATTTAATATAGACTCACCATCTTTTGCTTCAACAACTTTTCCATCAATTGTTAGTGTAATCATATCACTCATTATGCTTCTACCTTTTCAATTTTCACTTGTTTATATTTATAACCACTAAAAATATCATCTTCATTTAAAACTTCTAAAATCGCAATTGTTCCTGTTAATGACTCATCAACTTTTAAAACTCTTTTTATTTTTTCATCTTTAGAATTTATGTAAATCTCATCATTGTTTGAAACTTTTGCTATATTTGCAAAAGTTTTACTAGCAATTAATTCCTCACATTTTTTTCCAACTAATTTATAAACCAAAGTTCCATTAAATGATTTTAAATCTTCAATCTCATCAAGTTCTAAATCTTTATGAGAATTTATCTTTTGTTCTAAATCTTCATCTAAAACTACTAAATTAAAATCTGTATATTTTTTGATTAAAGCCAAAATTTTTGTGATATTTTCAACTCTTTCGTGATTTTTTATATCATTTCCAACAATTAAAACTTTAGATTGTGAAGATAAAGAAGCCTCTTTTGCTTCCTCAAACTCCTCTTCCCCTGCACTACTTTCAGCAGAAATATATCCTAAGTCTAAATTTTCAATAAACTCTTTTGTTGCTTCATCACAATTTTTTGCAAAAGTTGCTAATAACAAGGCACAAATTCCCTCTTCACTACCAACTTCATATTTTATAAATTGTGAATAAGTTGATTTTAAATTAGGATTATCAATTGGAAACATATAAACAAATTTTGATTTATTATTTAAAATTGAACTTTTTAACTCTTGATTATCTTCAAAATAAGTTCCAAAAGATAATATAAAATCACTTTTTAAAATAGTCTCTATTTTATTCATTTGTTCCACTTTCAGCAACTTCCTCAACAACTCTTGGTTCAGGTTTTACTTTTTTAACCACTAAAGTCCAATCAACTTCATTGAATTTAATAGAGTTCATCAAAGTATATCCAGCTTCATAAATCACATCTGCACTTTTTTGAATATTTGAAAAATCACCAATTTCAAACATAATAATTGCTGTCTCTTCAGGAGCAATTTGTTTATCCAAAAGTTCCAACATTCTGTCGTAAAAATCATTTTTTAAAAATCTTAAATCAAATCTTTTCATCTGTCAATCTCACCAAAAACTATATTTAAGTTACCAATTATTGTAACAACGTCAGCCAATTGACATCCAACTAATAACTCTTCTAAAATTGCCGTATGTTGGAAACTTGGAGTTCTTAATTTTAATCTATAAGCATAAGGAGTTCCATCACTAACCACAAAATAACCAAGTTCTCCTTTTGGAGATTCAGTTGCCACATAAACTTCACCAACAGGAGGTCTCATACCTTGAGTTACAAGTACAAAGTGTTGCATTAAAGAGTAATTTTGTGTCATTATTTGCTCTTTTGGAGCTGAAATATAATTTGGAGCATGAGCCATTAATTGAGAATCTGATTCATAATACATTGGGAAAAGTTGCTCTAAAATTTTTGCAGACTCTTTAATCTCAGCAATACAAATTTTATATCTTCCATATGAATCACAAGTATCTGAAACTGGTACATCAAAATCTAATTCAGGATATAATCCATAAGGCATCTCTTTTCTTAAATCCCATTTAATACCACTTCCTCTTAAAGCTACACCTGAACATGCCCAATCTTGTGCCATTTGAGGAGTTATTACTCCAACATTTTCAAGTCTTAGTTTCCAAATTCTATTTTCAGTTAAAAGACCTTCATAAGTTTTTAACTCTTTATCTAAAATTTCTAAAAATGATTTACAATCATCAATCCAATTTGCTGGTAAATCTAAAGGCACTCCACCAATTCTAACTGCACTATGAGTAAGCCTAGCACCACAATAATCTTCAATTAAATCTATTGCGTATTCTCTTTCTCTAAAACAGTATAAAAACATTGACATAGCACCAACATCAAGAGCGTGAGTTGCAAGCCAAAATAGATGAGAAATAATTCTATTTAATTCAAGTAACATCGTTCTAATAATCTCAGCTCGTCTTGGAGCTTCAATTCCAAGTAATTGCTCGATTGCTAAAGCATATCCATAGTTATTTGAAGTTGCAGCAATATAATCCATTCTATCTGTTGTAGGTAAGAATTCATTATAAATCATATTTTCTGCCATTTTTTCCATACCTCTATGAAGGTATCCAATCATTGGTCTTGATTTAACTACTTCTTCCCCTTGAAGTTCCAATACAAGTCTTAATTGTCCGTGAGCTGATGGATGTTGAGGACCAAAGTTTACCATCATAGTATTATCTTCACGCTCAAAGTGAATATTTTCAAAAAAAGGTTTTAATCTATTTGGTTGTTGCATATTTTCTTACCTTCTTCTTTTTAAAACAACTGATTCTTCAGGTTTTAATTTTTTAACTAAAGTATTTCCACCCTCTTCTTCATAAGAAATTGGAGTTTCTGGTTCAAATTGTGAAATATCCATCCCGAATGGAACTTCATGTCCAAGTCTTGCAAATCTTGTAGTATCATATCTATCAATTGCAGCTGGATCTCTTTGTTCAGGTCCTATTATATCCCTCGCACTTTTTCCAAAAATCTTATCAACTTCATACCAAGATGCAACTTCATCACCTTGTAATGGATAAGTTTTTTTAAGTGGATGGTCATACCAATCATCTGGCATAATAAGTCTTTTTAAGTTAGGATGATTTGCTACTTTTACACCTAACATATCATACATTTCTCTTTCAGACCAATTTGCTGATTTATATATTGACGTAACTGATTCAATAGCTTCATCTCTTTGCACAAAACATTTAACTCTTAATCTTTTATGTTTACTTAAAGATAACATCTCATAAAAAACTTCATAACCATCTTTTGAAGCTATATAATCAACTGCTGATAATTCCATCAACATTTCATAATTTAGCTCTTCTTTTAAAAAAGTTAATGTTTTTAGATTTTCATCTTTGTTAATAATTAAAACTAAATGTGTGTGTTCAATATACGCTTCTTTAATTTCTACTTCTTTAGAAATTTTTTCTAAATCTTTTGAAAAAATCTCATCTTCGTTTATTTCATATCTTGGAACTGGAGGAGAAACAAAAAATCTATCTGAGAAATAAGCTTGTCTTTGAACATTATCTTTTGGTGTATATTTTCTCATTATACTAACCTCTTTTTCTTATGTGCTCTAAAAATTGATTCTTTTCTGATTTTTTGTTGAAGTGTCATAAGGGCATATTGTAAAGTTTCAGGTCTTGGAGCACATCCAGGAAGATAAATATCAACAGGAATAATTCTATCAGCACCTTGGACAGTTGCGTAAGTATTAAACATTCCACCTGTGTTTGCGCAACTTCCCATTGAAATTACCCATTTTGGATCAGGCATTTGGTCATATAATCTTCTCATAAACTCAGCATGTTTTTTTGTTAAAGTTCCAGCGATTATTAATACATCAGATTGTCTTGGACTTGCTCTAAAAATAGTTCCAAATCTATCGAAGTCATATCTTGAAGCTCCAGTTGCCATCATTTCAATAGCACAACAGGCTAATCCATAAGTCATTGGCCATAAAGAGTTAGACCTACCAAAGTTAACTAACTTATCAATTGTAGTTAATTTAACAGCAGCACCATTATCTTGCAAATAATTTATTTTATGCTGTGCCATTCAAGCGCTCCTTTTTTCCATGCGTATAAAAATCCAATTGCTAATAAAATGATAAATAAAATCATTTCAATAAAACCAAACCATCCAAGTATCTTAAAATTAACAGCCCATGGAAACATAAAAATTATTTCAACATCAAATAAAATAAATAGAAGAGCAGTTAGATAAAACTGAGCCGAAATTCTATTTGGTTGTTTTGTAACTTCTGGTCCACACTCATAAAGAGTTGTTTTTAATTTCTCAGTATCTAGTCTTGCAATTTTTCTACTAATGTATCTTGAAAGCCATACTGTTGCACCAAATGCACCAAATGTCACAATAAACATTACAAATGCACCAAAATAGGGATGGGCAAATTCCATATGTGTCATTTAATCTATCCTTTTAAAGCTAAAAAGTGTTTTGTTTTTTTGTAAAAATTAATAATTTCACAAGAAAAATAGTCATAAAAATGTAATAGATAATATTTAAACCTAATAAAAAATTAGCTTTAAGCTTAATGTTTCTCTAAGTATTCAATATAAATTGGTACAAAAAGAAACACTAAATCTAAACTTAAATTTTATAGATGAAATATCTTATGATTTTGTTTTCTTAGAATTTATTTAAAAAATAAATGTAATTATATCTTTTAAAGATAAAATCAAAATAAAAAATAGAGAGAGTATATTTTTAACAAAAGTTAGAAGAATCCAACTTTTGTTTCGCTGTCAAATTGACCTTTTTGTTCTTTAGTAATTTGTTCTTTAAAATCTTCTAATCTAAATAGAGGTTCATCACTAATTGCAATTTTATAAGCAGTATTTTTGATAACTAATTCAATTTGCCCACCAGTTAATTCATATTTAGCCAACTCTTCAATATTAAAATCTTTTTCAATTGGAAGATTTGAAGGTAATAATTTTTTCCAAAGTTCAATTCTTTGGGCTTTATTTGGTTTTACAAATTCTATTTTATAGTTAAATCTTCTTGAAAATGCTTTATCTAAATTTTCTAATAAATTTGTTGTTGCAATTAATATTCCATCAAATCTTTCAATTTGTTCTAAAAAAATATTTTGCATTTGGTTATGCATTTTATCACTACTACTCATTCCACCTTGTGCACGTGAGCTTAAAAATTGGTCTGCTTCATTTAGTAACAATACAGGCTCTGATTTTGTTTGAGTTCTAAGTTCATAATATTTATCAAAAATATTTCTAACATTTTTTTCACTTTCACCAATATACATAGATAAAATTTTTGAACAGTCAAAACTAATAACCTCTTTTTTAAGTGATTTTGCTAAAGCTAAAGCAGTTAGAGTTTTTCCAGTTCCAGCAACACCATAAAAAATTATTTTTGCTTCAATTCCTTTTTTCTTATCTTTAATTCCCCAATGTTTTAATCTATTGATTACATTTTTATCAACTTGTTTTAAAAGTGCATCTAAAGTCTCTTTTGTTTTTTCATTTAAAATTACATCATCTAAAGATTTATTTGTTGAAATTAATTCAAACATATCTTGTTCTTTTATTACTGTATCAAGTTTGATTTTTCCTACACTTGCACTTTTTTTAGTTGGATGAGAGATTTTATATAAAACCTCATCAGGAATATAAAAATTTCTATTTATTCCACCAAATGGAGTTAAAACCTCATCATAATCAATCAAAGATTTTGAAACTAAAGTTGAACTCTCTTCAAGTAAACTTCTATATTTTATTTTTTCATAATCATCACTTGAGATTAACTCAATCAAAGAGTTCATATCTCTTAAACTACCATCTCCACCTGAATATTCCTCTTTTAATAAGGCTAAAAATAGAGTTTGTTCTTGTTCATTTAAACCATTATCTTTGAAAAAATCTTCAAGCATAATTGAGTTACTTGTAACTTTAATTCTCTCTTTAATTCTATTTTCCAATAAAATTAATTTTGATTTTAATCTATTTGAACTTGGGCTATTTACATCAAAATTTTTTCTAACTACATTTAATTGTTGAGCTAAATCAATTCTAAAAAATTGGTCTTGTAAATACTCTAAGTGGTCACTATAATTTTTTATTTCAGGAAGAACAAAATCATTACTTCCATTTTCTAACATTTTTAAATAAGCACTAGAAAGTGATACACTTGAATTTATAAGTTCTAGTTTTGAAACTTCACTAAGTTTTACTTGGTCAAACGATACTTGAACTAACCATCCAAACTCTAAAAGAGATTTGATTAAATCCAATTTTTCTAAATGTTTATAATTTTTTATATCATAAAACTCAGCCAAAATATCAATTACACCTAAAGTATCTCTACCATTTACATACTCTTTTGACATAAATTGTAGAATTTTTGCCTCTTCAACTGAGCATTTTAATTGTGCAAAAAAGTTTGTTTTTTCGACATCAGCTGCTTTTATAAAATTAATTACTTCTTTCATTCTTCTCCTATAATTTCCCTTTTAATTTTTCTAAAAAGAGATTCAAATCATTTTTATCTTTAAACTCAAAAACAAAATCATCAACCATAAGTTTTGTCTCTTTTGTATCTATATTTTTAATATCTTTATACTTTATAGTTTTCAAATTTTTATTCACATCAACTACAAAACTATTCTCTATTTCAACTAAACTATCTTCACATAAAGCTTTATATGAACCACGAGAATAGATATACTCTTTACAATTTGTACTATTTAGATATTCTTCAATTTTGTCTAAATTTGAGTGATTGTGAATATTTAAAGAGATGACAACAATTGCTATTATTAAAAACAATCCGATAAAAATCATTTAAACTTCCTTTAAATTTAATATCATACAGCAACATCTCTTAACTACAAATGAATAAAAAAATGCTAAAATGTATCCAAATTAATGAAAAGGAATGTTATGTTTAAGCAAATTACTTATTTAGCAAAATTTTCTCTACTACTTTTTTTACTAAATGGTTGTTCAAATCATAATGAAGCAATGAAAGTTTTGCCAAATGAATTATCTATTGCAGATGATTGTAGAAATCCAAATAAACAATTTGAAATGGATTGTTATGATTTAATTTCTTATAAAAATAGCTTTGCCCAATTAAGACTTGGGTTATATGCTCAATATAAAGGTAATTTCCAAGAAGCATTACAAAGATATAATGTTGCAAAAGAAAAAGGTAACTTTTATGCTAATTCACTAATTGCTGATTTATATAACAACGGCTTTGGTGTAAATAAAGATGAAGATAAAATGATTGATTTATTAGAAGATGTTAAAAATGTTGACCCAGTTGCAGCATTTAAACTATCATTTTATTATCTATCAAAAGATAAAGTTAAAGATGCTTTAGAATTACTTACTTATGCAGCTGAAAATGGTGTAAAAGATGCTCAAAATCAATTAGCTATTCTTTACTCAAATGGTCAATATATTGAACCAGATTTAGAAAAAAGTTCTTATTGGAATACTCAACATGAAGAGGGAACTGAAAATTTTATAAATAAAATATATGGAATATAATAAATGTTAAAACAAATTATCCTTTCAATCAGTGCTGTTTTTTTATTTACAGCTTGTTCATTTAAAATGCCAAGTTTTGATTGGTTTTCTTTTTCAGATTCAGATGAGTATGCTTTGATTTTAAAAGAAGCAAATAGTTGTCAAGAAATTGAAAATGAAGCTACAAAATTAAGCTGTTACAAAAATATTGAAAATAAAAATAGTTTTGCTCAAATTAGATTAGGAACTTATTATGCAAATAAAAAAGAGTATAAAGATGCTCTAAAATATCTAAATCAAGCAAAAGAGAATAAAAATATCTATGCAAATCTTCCTATTGCATTTTTATACTATAAAGGTGAAGGTGTTACAAAAAATTTAGATAAATCTTTTGAATTATTAAAAGAATCAAGTGATATTGACCCAATTGCAGCTTATCAATTATCAAGATTTTATCTTCAAGGTATTAACACAAAAATTGATAATGAAAAAGGTATTGAATTACTAAATTTTGCAGCTTCAAAAAATGTTCTTCCAGCACAAGAGATTCTTGTAAATACTTATAAAACTGGATTATTTGGACAAGTAAAAGACCAAGTAAAAGTTGAATTTTGGCAGAAAAAAATCAAAGAAAATGTAGAAGATACTAACTACAAAATCTACAGATTCTAAAAACTAGAGTTACTTTTTTTCCAAACCATGGAAAAAAAGCTCTATTGTATCACTTACTATATTTTTTGTATCATATTTTTCAATTAAATAACTCTCAATAAATCCATCTGATAACTTTTTAAATAGTGTTGCTATATGTTTATAATTCATATTTTCATTAGGATATAATTTTTTAAATTGTCTAATTAAATAATCATAAATCTCATCAACAATTTTATGATTTGAAATATCTAATTTATGGAAAAAATATGGGTCATTTGTCAAGGTTTCATCTCTATTTTTATCAATCTGAATAAAAATTTCATATTTACTTTCAAGATAAATTTCTAAATTCTCTTTTGGATTAGAGGTCTCTTTCTCTTTTAATTTCTCTAAAAAATTTTGTAGTTTTAAAATCAAATACTCTAAATATAAATCATCTTTAGAATTAAAAAGATTATAGATAGTTCCAACCGATGTTTCTAACTCTTTTGCCAAATGTGATATCTTAAAATTTTTGTAACCACTTTTATCAAAATAATCAGCTGCAGCTTTTAAATATAAATCTTTTTTAACTTTGTTTAATTCGTCATTTATTTTATTTTTCATTTATATCCATATTTTTTTTGAGATTATAATTTATTTATTATTAAATTAAGAAATGAACAATAATTAATTAATTGAACTTAATTCATTATTAAGGATAATTGATTTAAAATCCATTTCACTTTAAAAACCTAGGATTATAATGAACTTAAATCCACAAATAAAAATAAAACTTCTAAGAGATATAAAAACTGATGCTCTTTTAATCTATATTAAAACAGTTGTTGAAGAACTTCTTGAAAACATAAAAAAAAATGATTATAAAATAGATTTAGGATATGAAGATTTTAATAAAGAGATAGAAGAAAATATAAGAAATCTAAACAATGAATTGAGTTTAACAATTATCAATGCGTATGAACTAAAAGCTTTTATTTCGTATCAACAATTTAAAAATAAAAACAACAAACTTTTACCAAATGATGAAGCTTTAGTTTTTTATTATAATGCCCTTGTAAAACAAATTGAAAGCCACCTAATTGAAGGTGCTCTTTGGATTCCTGAACAAATAATTTTATCCCTACTTAGTGAATGGATTTTAGAAGAAGAGAAATGTATTGATTTTTATCCTTTTTTAAAAAACTTTGATTATTTAAGACTACTTAGTTTTTATGAAATGGCTAGAAACAACGAACAAAATCCCCATTTAAAAGATAATATTTCTAAAATGTATAAAATCTCTTCTTCTATGATAGATAAACTAAAAAATAGTAAATATAAGATAAATACTACAAGAAAATCGAAAGTAAGAAAAAAATGAAAAATAATATCTTATCTGGATTAACAGTAGGAATTATTGCTCTTCCTTTATCAATGGCTTTAGCAATTGCAACAGGAGTTCCTCCTCAACTTGGACTTTATACAGCAATAGTTGCAGGAATAGTTGCTGCTGTTTTTGGAAGTAGTAAAATAAATATTTCAGGACCAACTGCAGCTTTTGTAGTTATTTTAATACCAATTGTTCAAGAGTTTGGAATAAGTGGTCTTTTATTATGTGGATTATTATCTGGAATAATTTTAGTTTTTATTGGAGTCTTAAAACTTGGAACTTTAATAGAGCTTATTCCTTATCCTGTAACGGTTGGATTCACTTCAGGAATTGCTGTTGTAATTGCAACTTTTCAAATAAAAGATTTTTTTGGTCTAAAAATTGAAAACTTTGATGGTCACTATTTAGATAAAATCTATTTGATTTTTAACTCTTTTCACACAATAGAATTTGCTGAATTTTTTACAGGAGCTTTAACACTTTTTTTACTAATTTTATGGCAAAAAACAAAAAGTAAAATTCCAGCAGCACTAATCGCTCTTTTGTTTTCAACACTAATTGTGACTTTTTTAAATATTTATATTCCAAATATTGATATTGCAACTATCTCATCAACTTTTCATTATAAAATTGGAGAACTTGAAGGAAATGGAATTCCTCCAATTCCGCTTCAATTTTCTCTTCCTTGGTCTTTTTTAAAACCTGAAGAGATAAATCTTGATTTAATTTATAAACTTCTTCCCCATGCAATTGCAATTGCAATATTAGGAGCTTTAGAATCTTTATTATGTGCTGTTATTAGTGATGGAATGACAGGAAATAAAACAAATCCAAATAAAGAGTTAATTGGTCAAGGAATAACAAATATTGTAGTTCCTTTTTTTGGAGGAATTCCAGCAACTGCAGCAATTGCAAGAACAGTTGTAAATATAAAATCAGGAGCAACTTCAAAAGAATCATCTATTGTTCACTCTTTATTTATTTTAGTATCAATAACTTTTATTTCAACATATCTTTCATATTTACCAATGGCTTCACTTTCAGCACTTTTATTAATGGTTGCTTGGAATATGTCTGAGGTTAAACACTTCATAAATATTATAAAAGTTGCTCCAAAAAATGATGTTTATGTATTATTAACTTGTTTTATTTTAACAGTTTTGATTGATATGCAAATTGCTGTTGCAGTTGGTATTGGACTTGCCTCAATTTTATTTATAAAAAGAACTATTGATTTATATTCTATAGAATTAGTTAATACAAAAAATTTAAACATCCATCCTGAAATCCCAGAAAATATTTCCATCTATGATATTAATGGTCCAATGTTTTTTGGAGCTGCTCAAAATGCTTTGAAAACTCTTTTAAATACAAATGAAGATATTGATATTGTAATTTTAAATATGCAAAATGTAACAATGATTGATATGACAGCTATTGTAGCTTTAAAATCTATTGTTGATAATTTTAAAAATCAAAAGAAAAGACTGATTTTTTGTGGTTTAAATAATAGAATTTATAGAAAATTAGAAAAAGCAAATTTTTTATTTAATGAAAAATATTTGACAAATTTAAACAATTTAGATGAAGCAATATACTACTCAAAAAATATAATATAAAAGTAAATTTACTTTTATATTACAGCATCTACTTCAAAATGGAAATAGTCATTTATGTTGCTAGAAAAGAAATCAACATAATCCTTTGAGATTATTTCATAATTTAAAGATATTATCTCATTCGCAAGACTTATTTTTTTATAATCTTGTGTTAAAAGCTGTGGAAATTTTTCTGTTAGTTCTTTAACTGTAATAAAACTATCAAAATCATTTGGATTAAAAGGAACTTTTGTTTTCATTTTTTACCTTAGTTTTTTAATAGCCTATACATTTCTTATTCCCTAAATTTATTTTTCCACTAAATCATATAAAGCTTTAATTTCATCAGCCCAAATCTCTTCGTTTATTGTTTCTAAAACAAGAGGAATATCATCCATTCTTTCATCATTCATTATAAATTTAAAAGCATCCCAACCAATTTTTCCAACACCTAAACTATCATGTCTATCTACACGACTACCAAGTTCTGGTTTTGAATCATTTATGTGCATTCCCATTAAATAATTTCTACCTACAATTTCGTCAAATAAAGTCCAAGTTTTATCGTAAGCTTCTCTTGTTCTTATATCATAACCAGCTGTAAACATATGACAAGTATCAATACAAACACCAACCCTACTTTTATCTTCAATTTTATCTATGATATAAGCTAAATGTTCAAATTTATATCCAAGATTACTTCCTTGTCCTGCTGTGTTTTCAATCACTAATTTTACACCTTTTGTAGCTTCAATTGCTCTGTTCATTGAATCTGCAATATTATTTAAACACTCATCTTCAGATATTTTTCTTAAGTGTGAACCTGGATGAAAATTTAATCTATCTAAACCTAAAATCTCACATCTTTCTAATTCATGAATAAAACTATCCAAAGATTTTGCCCTTGCATCAGTTTCAGGATGTCCTAAATTTATTAGATAACTATCATGAGGTAAGATATGTTTTGGTTGAATTTTTGATTTTTCTAACTCTTTAAACCATTTATCTATTGTTTTACTATCTAACTCTTTAGCTGTCCATTGTCTTTGATTTTTTGTAAAAAGAGCAAAAGCTTTTGCTCCAATTTGAGTTGCATTAATTGGAGCATTATAAACTCCACCACTAGCACTTACATGAGCTCCAACAAATTTCATAATTTTTCCTATTTTTTTTGATGATTTTTTAATATTTTTTGATGAATATATATTCATAAGTTTTTGTGATTATATTTAAAAGTAACATTTATAAACATTAGCAAATAAATTTTTCAACTTTTCTCAATTTTTATATTATCCTAAAAAGGCTAAGTATAGAATAATGCTAATTTATTATATGCTATATGTAGGCTATAAATTTTTTGTAAAATTTCAAACAGAATATACTTAAAATGTTATTATTGGGAATAAAATATGCAAAATAGATTATTTTGCAGTAAAATTAAATAAAATTGTTAAAAGGTGAATCTTATATGAAGAAAGTTGTTATTATTGGTGGTGGTTATGCTGGAATTTATGCATTAAGAGAGTTAGTAAAAAATAAAAATATAAAAATTACGTTGATTGATAAACATACATATCATAACTTACAACCTGAAGTTTATGATTTAATTGCAAATAAATCAACTTTTGCAGATGTTACAATCGATTTAACAACTTTATGTAGAGGATTTAATCATAACCATTTAGAATTCAAAAACTTAAAAGTAAGAAAAATCGACCAACATACAAGAAAAATTTATACAGAAGAACAAGAAATAGTAGAATTTGATTATTTAATCATGGCAGCAGGAACAAGAACATTTTTCCCTTCAAGTATTCCTGGTCTTAATAATGCAGATGATATTAAAAAACTTCATAGAGCTATCACATTTAAACAAAGTTTTGAAAGACAACTTTTTGAAAAAATCAGAGATGAAGCTAAACAATGTGCAGATACACATATTGTTGTAGTTGGAGCTGGACTTTCGGGAGTTGAAATTGCAGCTGAAATGGCTTACTATTCAAATAAATTTTTTGAAAGGGGAAATTTCTCTTGTGATAATTTAAAAATTTCACTAATAAGTAGTTCAGCATCTATTCTTCCTGGATTAAAACAAGACCTTATAAATATTTCTCAACAAAGATTAAAAGCTTTAGGAATAAATATTATTACAAACACAAAACTTCAAAAAGTTGAAGATGGTTACTGTTATTTATCAAATGGAACAAAAATCAATCACTCATTTGTTGTATTCACAGGAGGGGTTGAATCTTCAACTATCACTTCAGAACTTGATGATGTTGCAAAAAATGGAAGAGGACAACTAATTGTAAATGAATTTATGCAAACAGATAAATATGAAAATATTTTTGCTATTGGAGATATCGCTGAAATTAGAAATCTTCAAGGTGAAATAATGCCTCCAAATGTAACTGTTGCAAGAATTAGTGGAACAAATGCAGGTAAAAATGTATTAAATCTAATTTCTGGAAAATCTTTACAAAAATGTGACCCAAAACTTGATGGTATTTTAATTGCTCTTGGTGGACAATACGCAGCAGGTGATATTTATGGATTACTAACTGTAAAAGGAAGACTTGCTTATGAAATTAAGAAATATGTATTTAGTTCATATAGAAAACCATTAATTAAATTAATCAAAAAAGGTTATGCAAAACTAAAAAGAATGTAAATTTTTAGTATAAAGGCAAAGTTAATTATCAATAAAAATTGATAATTCTTGCACCTTTAAATTAGTCTTTTTTCCCAATCCTTCAAAAAATTCAATAAATTATATAAAAATTACACATTTTATTACAGAAATTAAAAAGATTAGTGATAAAATCTAACTTATTATAGTTTCAAAAAAAGAGGTATTTATGCATAAAAACAGATTTTCTAGAATTGGATTTATTCTTGCAGCTGCAGGAAGTGCAGTTGGACTTGGAAATATTTGGAAATTTCCTTATATTACAGGAGAAAATGGAGGAGGAATCTTTGTTCTAGTTTATCTAGCAACTGTATTTTTCATAGGAATGTCAATATTTATAGCTGAAGTTTTATTAGGAAGTCTTACAAATAAAAATGCAGTTACTACTATTGAAACTTTATCCCCACCACAAAAGAAATATTGGAAATATACAGGTTTTACCTTTTTAACTGGTATTTTTATTTTAACTTTTTATCCCGTTGTAATTGGTTGGATTTTTAATTATATGGTTGTTTCAGTTAGTTCACTTCCTTCAAATTTTAAAGAATCAGAAAATCTTTTTATGTCTTTTTTGAAAAATGATATTTTGTCTCAAATCTTTTATTACACACTTGCTTGTGTTCTTATAGCTTATACAATTTCAAAAGGTGTAAAAAAAGGGATTGAAAAAATGAATAATATTTTAATGCCTTCATTAATATTCATTTTAACTTTTTTACTTATTTATTCTATTCAACTTGATGGATTTTACAAAGCAGTTGAATTTATGTTTTATCCCAACTTTGAAAAATTCCATTCAAGTTCAATAATTGTTGCAGTAGGACATGCATTTTTTACTCTATCTATTGGTATGGCTACTATTTTAACTTATGCTGCATCTTTAGATAAAAATGTAGATATTGTAAGAGCATCAATTACAGTTGTAATTATGGATACTTTAATTGCAATTGTTGCTGGTCTTATAATATTCTCTATTGTTTTTACAGCTGCACAAGAACCAGGAAAAGGTGCTGGTTTAGTATTTATTACACTTCCTGCAATTTTTAATGAGATGGGAACTATTGGTATTTATTTAGCACTTCTATTTTTTATTGCCCTTGCCTTTGCAGCAATTACTTCAGCTATTTCAATCTTAGAACCAACTGTAATGTATCTAGTTGAAAGAAAAAATATGTCAAGAAAAAATGCAACATATAGTGTGGCATTACTTGCTTATGTATTAGGACTTTTAGCACTATTATCAAATACAGAATCTTTTTCAACTGCTTTAACATTTGGTAGTAAAAATCTTTTTGATTGGTTTGATTTTATAAGTTCAGCAATATTAATGCCTATTGGTGGAATTTTAATTGCCCTATTTGTTGGTTATGTGTTAGATAAAGAAGTTTCAAGAAAAGCACTTATTCCTTTTATGGGAGAAACTTACTACAAAATTTGGTTATTTACTATGAAAATAGTTGCACCAATTGCTATTTTTGTTTTGATGTTAAACGAAATAGGAATTATCAAATTTTAAATAAGAGATTAGATTTTCTAATCTCTTATTATTTTTATAAAAACTCCATTCTCTTTATCTTTAAAAGAGACTTCCTTTTCATTTCTATCAAATAACTCTTTTAAAAAATTATCAGGATAAGACGAAGCTAAGTTTTCTTTATTAAATGTTTTTAAATCTTGACATTTAAAAGTGCTTCTACAAACTTTATCTTCATAAATTTTCATATCTAAAATTGCAGTTCCTGCATTAAAAATTTGTACTTGAGTGTACTCTTTATACTTAAAAATAAATCCTTTGTCATAAAACTTCATTTGTGGTGTTTTTAATAAAATTGTTGCACTATTTGAGCTAAGCTGTGGTTCATTTTTACTAGAACATCCTGTAAAAATAAATATGGAAAAAATTATAATAAATAAATTTTTTATGGCTAATCCTTTGTTTTGAAAAGTTTTACTATAATTATATCAAATTATATAATTAAAGGAATTTTTTGTTAGTACATATTTGTTGTGCAGTTGATAGTCACTATTTTTTAGAAAAAATACAAGAAGAATTTCCCGATGAAAAATTAGTTGGTTACTTTTATGACCCTAATATTCATCCATATAGTGAATATAGACTTAGATATTTAGATGTTGAATACTCGTGTAAAAAATTAGGAATTCCACTTTTAGAAGGACCTTATAACCTTGAAGAGTGGTTAAAAAAAGTAAAAGGAATGGAACATTTACCTGAAAAAGGTGATAGATGTACAGTTTGTTATGATGATAGATTAGATATTTCTGTTCAAAAAGCAATAGAATTAGGACATGATAAATTTACAACTTCGCTTTTAATTTCTCCAAAAAAATCTCAAGAAAAATTAGAAAAAATTGGAGAAAAATTGACACAAGAAACTGGTGTAAATTTTATATTTAGAGATTATAGAAGTGGAAATGGTGGAGCTGTTCAAGGAGAACGTGTAAAAGAAAACTCTTTATATAGACAAAATTATTGTGGTTGTCTGTTTGGATTAAGTGCACAAAGAGAGATTCAAAAAAAGATTATGGATGAGATGTTTAATCCAATTTCAAATCAAATAATGCCTGAATCAATAGAAGAGAGACTTGAACTTTATCAAAGAAGAAATGATTTAGAAGATGCAGGAGAAAAGTATAAACTTATAAAACAGAGATTTTTAAACTATAGACTTTTGGGTGGAAAAGTAAGTGTTGCAAAAAAAATCGTTCCTTCATATATTATGTGTTATTCAACTATCAATAGAAACAACACAAATGGAAGAATTGAATATAGTAAAGATGGTATAAATTATCTTAATCGTGATGAAGTAAAAATTATAGATATACAAACTTTTAATCTGTTTGCAGGAACTTCATATAAAGATGTAAAAGAGTTAATGTACAAACCACTTGATTTTTATAAAGAGTTAGAAATTAGAAATCTTATTATAAAAAATCCTTATGATTTGAGTGCATTAATTGTTCTTAATGAAATCATTGATGAAAAATATGAGATAGAAATAAATGCCATAACTTATGAAGATATAAAAGAAGAGATAATATGAAACTATTAGTTTGTGCCATGGAAGCTTCATCAAATGTTCATTTAAAAGAGTTAAAAAAATATTTAAATGAGGATATTGAACTTGTTGGAGTTTTTGATAAAGAGCTTGGAAATCCACTTTATGATTTAACTTCATTAGCTATCATGGGATTTGTTGATGCTTTAAAAAAATTAAGATTCTTTTTCCAACTTCGTGATGAACTAGTATCATTAGCAAAAGATTGTGACAAAGTTTTACTAATGGATAGTTCAGGATTTAATCTTCCACTTGCTAAAAAACTAAGAGTTACTTATCCAAATAAAGAGATTATTTATTATATTTTACCTCAAGCTTGGGCTTGGAAAAAAGGAAGAGTTAAAAAACTTGAAACTTATTGTTCAAAACTTTGTTCAATTATTCCTTTTGAGAGTGAAATCTATAATGATAAAAATAAAATCACTTATGTTGGACATCCTCTTTTAGATGAAATAAGAGAGTTTAAAACACAATTTTTAGAGACAAATAAAATTGCTTTTATGCCAGGAAGTAGAAAAACAGAAATTACAAATCTTATGCCAATTTTTAAAGAATTAGTAAAAAAGATACCAAATAAAGAGTATATTTTGATTATTCCTGCAAAATTTGATGACTCTTACATAAAAAAGATTTATGGAGATATAAGTGAATTTTCTATTTCAAGAAACACCCATGAAACTTTAAAAGAAGCAGAATATGCTTTTATTTGTTCTGGAACAGCTACACTTGAAGCAGCTCTAATTGGAACTCCATTTACACTTTCATATATTGCAAAAAAGTTTGATTTTTTTATAGGGAAAATGTTTGTAAAACTAAATTTTGTTGGACTTGCAAATATTTTCTTTGAAAAAATGGGTAAAAAACCACTTCATAGTGAATTTTTACAAGAAGATGTAAATGTGGAAAATCTTTTAAATGATTATAAAAATCTAGATAAAAAATTATTTTTTGAAAATTCAAAATTTTTAAGAGAGTATCTAAAAAATGGAAGTTCACAAAATGTAGCTCGGATAATTCAAAACTAATTATATTTTAGATATAATAATTGCCACTTAATAAAAAAATCAGGATATTATATGTTAGACATTATGCAAATTCAAGAGATTCTTCCTCATAGATACCCATTATTACTTGTGGACAGAATTACAGATATGGAATTAAAAAAATCTATTAAAGGTTTTAAAAACATCTCTATTTCAGAACCTGCGTTTCAAGGACATTTCCCAGGTCATCCAATTTATCCAGGTGTACTTATTTTAGAAGGTATGGCTCAATGTGGTGGTGTTTTAGCGCTAAAAAGTTCTGATATGACAGATGAAGAGATGAAACAAAAAGTAATCTATTTTATGAGTATTGATAAAGCAAAATTTAGAAATCCTGTAAGACCAGGTGATAGATTAGATTACGAACTAGAAGTTGTTAGAATGAAAAGTTCTTTAATGACTCTAGTAGGAAAAGCTTATGTTGATGGGAAACTAACAGCTGAAGCAGAATTAAAAGCTATGATAGTTGATAAATAGGCAAATAAATGAATAACATTCACAAAACAGCAATAATTGAAGATGGTGCAATTTTAGGCGACAATATAACTATTGGTGCATTTACAATTATTGGAAAAGATGTAAAAATTGGTGATGGAACAATTATTGATTCTCACACTTTAATTGATGGAAAAACTACTATTGGTAAAAACAACCATATTTTTTCACATGCAAGTATAGGTACTATTCCTCAAGATTTAAAATTCAATGGTGAAGATGTTGAACTAATCATTGGAGATAATAATAAAATTAGAGAATATACTCTATTTAATCCAGGAACTATCGGTGGAGGAAGTGTAACAAGAATTGGAAGTAACAATTTGTTTATGGGTTATGTTCACGTTGCACACGATTGTATCATTGGTGATAATTGTATTTTTGCAAATGGAGCAACTCTTGCTGGGCATGTTGAGTGTGATGATTTTGTAGTAGTTGGTGGATTAACTCCAATTCATCAATTTTGTAAAATTGGAACTCAAGTTATGATTGGAGGAGCAAGTGCTGTTGCTCAAGATATTCCTCCTTTTTGTTTAGCAGAAGGAAATAAAGCAGTTTTAAGGGGATTAAACTTAACGGGGCTTAGAAGAAGGTTTGATAATAGAGAAGATATAGATGCAATTAAACATGCTTATAAAGAACTATTTGAATCAGGTAAACCTCTACAAGATGTAGCTCGTGAATTGTTTGAAAATGATAATAATAAATATGTAAAAGAATTAGCTAGTTTTGTATTAAATACAAAAAGAGGTATTCCTTTTAATAGAAAATAAAATGAGTGAAAAATGAGTAAAATAATATGTGATTTTTGTGGAGCAACAGATACAAGAGATAATCCAGTAATTGCTGGTGATAATGCTTGTATTTGTAAAGCTTGTGTAAATGCAGCCCATGAAATAATGAGTGGTAACCTTCCAGTAGAAGAAGATAAAACTAAAAATCCTGCTCAAGAAAAAGAGATAAAAATAAAAACTCCAGCTGAGTTAAAAAAAATATTAGATGAATATGTTATTGGTCAAGAAAGAGCAAAAAAAGTTTTATCAGTTGCTGTTTATAACCACTACAAAAGAATATTTAGACATAATGAAATTGATGATGATACTGAATTAAATAAATCAAATGTTTTATTAATTGGACCAACAGGTTCAGGAAAAACTCTTTTAGCACAAACTATTTCAAAATATCTTGATGTTCCTTTAGCAATTGCTGATGCTACAAGTTTAACAGAAGCTGGTTATGTTGGTGATGATGTTGAAAATGTTGTAACAAGACTTGTTCAAGCAGCAGATGGAGATATCAAAAAAGCTGAGCGTGGAATTATTTTTATTGACGAAGTTGATAAAGTTGCACGTATGAGTGAAAATAGAAGTATAACAAGAGACGTTTCAGGAGAAGGAGTTCAACAAGCTTTATTAAAAATTGTTGAAGGAAGTGTGGTAAATGTTCCACCAAAAGGTGGAAGAAAACATCCAGGACAAGATGCACTTCAAGTTGATACGACAAATATTTTATTTATTTGTGGTGGGGCTTTTGATGGTTTAGAAGATATTATCAAGAAAAAACAAGGTGCAAATGTACTTGGATTTAATCAAGATAAAAAAACAAAAAATGAGCAAGATAAAATTATTTCAAAAGTTGAAACTGATGATTTAGTAAAATATGGATTAATTCCAGAATTAATTGGAAGATTACATATGATTGCAACATTAAATGAAATAACAGAAGATGATATGGTTCATATTTTAACAGAACCAAAAAATGCTTTAATTAAACAATATATTAAACTTTTCCAAATGGATAATGTAACTCTTAAATTTGAAAAAGATGCATTAAAAGAGTTAGCAAAACTTGCAATTGTTAGAAAAACAGGAGCAAGGGGATTAAGATCAATTTTAGAAGATATTATGCTTGACATAATGTTTGATCTTCCAAAATATAAAAATAAAACGGTAACCATCACAAAAGAAGTTGTTCAAAAAACTGAAGAACCAAAAGTAGCATAAAAAGGATATAAAAGTGTTTTTAGATAAATTAATAGGTCTCTTTTCAAATGATATGGCGATTGATTTAGGAACTGCAAATACAATCGTTTCTGTTAGAGGTAAAGGAATTATAATCAACGAACCATCAGTAGTTGCAGTACAAAGTGACAGACAAGGTAAAGATAAAATTTTAGCTGTTGGTCAAGAAGCAAAACAAATGATAGGAAAAACTCCTTTAAATATTCAAGCTGTTCGTCCTATGCAAGATGGAGTTATAGCAGACTTTGAAATGACAGAAAGAATGATTAGATATTTTATTGAAAAAGCACATTCAAGAAAATCATTTGTTAGACCTAGAATCATCATTTGTATCCCTTATGGAATAACTCAAGTTGAGAAAAAAGCTGTTGAAGAATCTGCAATGAGTGCAGGAGCAAGAGAAGTATTCTTAGTTGAAGAGCCAATGGCAGCAGCAATTGGTGCAGGAATTCCTGTTTCTGACCCATCTGGTTATGTTGTTGTTGATATTGGTGGTGGAACAACAGAAATTGGAGTTACATCTTTAGGTGGTTTAGTTTTATGTAAATCGATTAAAGTTGCTGGAGATAAATTTGATAGATCAATTGTTGAGTATGTTAGACAAAACTATAATTTATTTATTGGTGAAAGAACAGCTGAAAATATCAAAATAGAAATTGGAACAGCAATCAAACTTGATACTGAATTAAAAATGAAAGTAAAAGGAAGAGATAATTCAGGATTACTTTCTACTATTGAACTTGGAAGTGAAGGTGTAAGAACTGCTCTTAAAGAACCATTAAAAGAAATAGTTTCAGCTATTAAAAGTGTTCTTGAAAATATGCCACCAGATTTAGCAAGTGATATTGTTGATAATGGTGTAATAATAACAGGTGGTGGAGCATTAATTAGAGGATTAGATACTTATCTATCAGACATAATTAAACTTCCTGTAAAAATAGCTAATGAGCCTTTATTATCAGTAGCATATGGAACAAGCCAAGTTCTTGATGAGCCGGAATTATTAAGACTTATTACAAATAACTAATGCGTAAATTTCTCTTTATTTTTCTATTTGTAATTGCTAGTTTATCTTACCTTTTTGAGGTAGATGAACTATTAGTTAAAAAATTTACTTTTTTTAATGATTTAAAAATTGCATATATAAATAAAGTGATAAATATCTCTACAAGTATTGAAAAGCATTTTAATCAAGCATCTACAATTGACAATCTAAGAGCTGAAAATAACGAACTTAAAGAGTATAAAATTTTATACAATACAACACAAAAACAACTTGATGCAATAAAAGAGTTTTTAGTTCATGTTGATGTAAATGAAATAAAACCAGAAATAGAACTTGTTAAAGTTCTTTCATATATAAACTTCAATGACTTTACAAAAGTTTGGTTAGATAAAGTTCCTCAAGATGAAAAAATCTTAGGATTAATCACAGAAAATAATGCTGCTGGAATTTTAGTAAATAAAAATGGTAGAAGTGTTGGTTTATTAAATGGAAATAAAGATTGTTCATATGCTGTGTTTATTGGTGAAGGTAAAAATCCTGGAATTATAACAGCTGGAAATAATCCGGATGAATTACTAATCAAATTTATCCCTATTTGGTCTGAAATAAATAAAGGTGATGAAGTAATAACTTCAGGAATGGATAATATCTTTTTTGAAGGTTTAAAAGTTGGAAAAATTGTTGAGATTACAAATCTTCCAGATATGAAAATAGCAACCGTAAAACCTTATATAAATGTACTAAAAAAGAAATACTTTTACTCATATAAAAACATAAATAACTCAAAGTTTGAAGAAAAAACTATCGAAGAAAAATCTGAAAAAGAAAAAGCTAACTAATAATTAGCCATTATTTTATCTACATCTCCCCACGATAATTCATCTTTTTTCTCTTTATTTCCTTTAAACATATTATAAATATATCTAGCAAACATATCTGTTTCAAGATTTACTTTTGTTCCAACTTTGTATCTTTTAAACAGTGTATTTTCAATTGTATGAGGAATAATTGTAAGTCTAAAGCTATCTTTTAAAACTTCGTTAACAGTAAGAGAAACCCCATCTATTGTTACACTTCCTTTTGGAATAATGTATTTTAAATATTCACTAGGTAAACTAATAAAAAAGTCTGTTGAATTTCCATTTTGTTTTATTGATTTAACTATTCCTAAGCAATCAACATGACCTTGAACAATGTGACCTTCAAATCTATCTCCCATCATCATTGCTGGTTCCATATGTACCTCATCTTTATAATTTTCCATTGCTAAAATAGATTGAGATTCTGGAGATAATTCAACAGTAAATGTATCACTTGTAACTTTTACAACAGTTAAACAAGCTCCATTTATTGCAATTGAATCTCCGATTTTTGGATGATATTTTGCTTTTAAAGTTAAAAAATTGTTTTTAAAACTAACAACTTTTGCCATTTCTCTTATAAGTCCTGTAAACACTTAAAAAACCTTTTGTTAAAATTTAGGTATAATATCTAAAATTTGTTAAGAAGCTAATTTTAACTACTTTAAGTAAATTTCTTAGATAAGTGGAAGAAAACATTTATCTAAGAAATTTCCCAAATATAAAAATCACGAAAAAGATATATAAGGAATAATATGGATTATGATGTAATCGTTGTTGGTGGAGGGCATGCTGGAATTGAAGCCTCACTAGCAAGTGCAAGAATGGGTAAAAAAACTCTACTAATTACTATGTTAGTAGAACAAATAGGAGCTGCTAGTTGTAACCCTGCAGTTGGAGGTTTAGCAAAAGGGCATTTAGTAAGAGAGCTTGATGCTATTGGTGGAGAGATGGGTCTTTGTACTGATTATGCAGGTATTCAATTTAGAATATTAAATGCTAGCAAAGGTGCAGCCGTTCAAGGAAGTCGAGCTCAAATTGATATGGATAAATACAGAACTTATATGAGAAAAGTTTGTCATAATACTCCAAATCTAGAAGTTTATCAAGATGAAGTAACTGCTCTTTTAGTAAAAAATGAAAATGAAGTTTATGGTGTAAAAACAAAACTAACAGAACAATTTACAGCTAAAAAAGTTATTTTAACAACTGGTACATTTATGAGAGGGTTAGTTCATATTGGTGAAAATAAATATGAAGCTGGTCGAGCATGGGAGTTACCTTCAACTACTCTATCTTTACAATTAAAAGAGTTAGGATTAAGAGTTGGAAGATTAAAAACAGGAACACCATCAAGAATTGATGCAAATTCAATTGATTTTTCAGTTATGGACATGCATGGTGGAGATGTAAATCCATCACCATTTTCATTTAGAACTGACAAATCAAAATTTTCACCAACTCAATATCCTTGTTACATAACATATACAAATCTAAAAACACATGAAACTATTTCATCAAATTTCTATAGAGCACCTTTATTTACTGGTCAAATTGAAGGATTAGGACCTAGATACTGCCCAAGTATTGAAGACAAAGTAAATAGATTTAGTGAGCGAGATAGACATCAACTATTTTTAGAACCTCAAACAGAAATGTGTACAGAATATTATATAAATGGTTTATCTACTTCTTTACCTATAGATGTACAAAAAGAGATGATTCATTCTATCAAAGGTTTAGAAAATGCAAAAATCATCAGATATGGTTACGCAATTGAGTATGATTATGTTGACCCAACTGAATTAAAACATACTTTAGAAACTAAAAAAGTAAAAAATCTATACCATGCTGGACAAATCAATGCTACAACAGGATATGAAGAAGCAGCAAGCCAAGGTCTAATGGCAGGAATTAATGCAGCACTTGCAATTGATGAAAAAGAACCATTTATTTTAAGACGAGACGAAGCATATTTAGGTGTTTTAATAGATGATTTAGTTACAAAAGGAACTAATGAACCATATAGAATGTTTACTTCACGTGCTGAATATAGACTTCTTTTAAGAGAAGAAAATGCTGATTTAAGATTAAGCCAATATGGTCATGAATTTGGTTTAATAGATGATGATACAATGGCAAAAGTTGAAAATAAAAGAAAAGTTTTAGCTGATGCAATTGAATTTATGGCAAATGAGTGGGTTACTTCAAAAAAAGAGACTTTAGAACTACTTGAATCTATTGGCGAAGAAAAAATCAATGATAAAGTTTTACTTGTAGATTTAATTGGAAGAAATAGTATTGATATTGCGAAACTTGATAAATTAGTTCCTTCTTTATCATCACTTGATGATTATTTAAAAGAGCAAATAATCATTGAAGCAAAATATTATAGATATATTCAAAAACAACAAAAACAAATTGAAAAAATGAAAAAAATGTTAAAAACTACAATTCCAAATGAATTTAGTTATAAAGGATTACCAGGTCTTTCAAATGAAGTAATTGAAAAGCTAGAAAAGCACAGACCACCTACACTTTTTAATGCAAGTCTAATTTCTGGAATTACACCAGCTGCTTTAGATATTATTCACTTAAACTTAAATTTATTTTGTCACAAACACTAAAAAATGAGAATGGACATTAAAAATTGAGAATATGTACATTAAAATTTGATAATGGGAGTTTAATCTAACATGGCAAAGAAGAAAAGTATCATTCCTGAATTTATGGTTAATAATCCAGATGATACTTTTCAATTTCTATTTCCCCTAAAAATTGTACTTGATGAAGATAAATTTGGTAATAGCCACTACGAAGTTGTTGTTAAAAATATGTCTAAAAATCAAATATTTACTTACAGAGTATCTCCCGAACTTTTATTTACTCACTATCCTCTTTGTAAATCATTTAAAAATGGAGAAAAAACTGAAAAATATTTAAATAAAGATATTGTAGATAAAAGCTTTAAAATAAATACAAAATTTATTAATAAAAATAATGAAAAAAAACTAAAAGATATTCTAGATAAAGAAAGCATTGGAACTTTATCAGGATGGAGCTATAAATTTCTTAAAGATGTCAAAAATATTAATTGTTATTTAGTTGAGCAAGATGATATTAAAATAATCATCCCTCACTTTGCTATAGGAATATATTATTACTTTAGATTTTCACAATTAAGAGAAGCTGTTTTAGATTCTACTTTAAATGAATTATATATTATTTGTGATGATGATAGAACTAATGCAAAGATAGTTTTACCTACGTATAGAACAGATGAAGATGCTGCTTTTATACATAGATATGCTTGTCAAAAGAGTGCAATTAAAGAGTTTGATAATGTAGTTAGATATATACACAATTATCTAAAATATATGCAAGAAAAGAATTATGATAGAGATTTATATAAAATGCATTTAAAATTTAATTTCCCAACAAAAGAAGAATTTCAAATTGACACTAGAAGTTCACTTGTTACAAATAAAAAAACAAATGAAAAATATTACTTTATTCATGAAATCACAAACGATTATTCAGATATAGGTTTTGAAAAACTAACAAAAATTATAGAAAAAAATAAACTTATTTTAAATTTGGGAGATATAGACAATCTTCCAAAAGTAGAAAAAGACATTCCAAATGAAACATCTGAAGTATTAAAAATAACACATGCAAGTAAAAGAAATACTCAAATATATCATCAAAAAGATAGAAAAAAAAGTTGTGGTAGTTTAAATGATATTCCAGTAGATGAAAAATCTTCAACTAGAGATATTATAAATGATTTACTAAAAATTTTCAATGAACAGCAAACAGATGATATAACTGATCAAAGCTTAACAGAATCATCTTCTAAAGGAAATAGTACTATTAGAAAAGTTGTTATTTCAAGTGAGTTTGTAAAAGAATCTTCATCTAAACCTTTAACTGAAATAGATAATTTTGTAGTTTTCAATCAATATATAAACTTTCTACAAGAACGTCCTGACATAAAAGATTTTCATTTAAATGAGAAAAAAGATTTACCACAATATACACTTGAAGATAATAATGGTGAAGTAAAAATAAATCCAAAATGTAAAATAAAAAAAAGACCTAGACAATACTTAACAGCAACATTTAAATATGAAAATTATTATGTTGGACTTTTAGAATTAGAAAACAATCCTTCTTCTGGAAATTCTACTTGGGTAATAATTTCTAATAAACCAATTGAAACTGAACATTTTGAATTTTTTATGAATCTATATTTTAAAGAAGATATAGGAATAGATAATATATTAAAAAAACATTCTAAAACTAATCCTAAATTTACTAAAAAGAATCATGAGAGAGATGAAAATTTAAATGAAATCCAGCTTGGGAAATGGTATGCTGGATTGTTAGGGAAAGTTAATTAGGAAAAATATTAATATTATCTTTTATGTTTTTTAATAAAATGAATGAATTAACAATAAAAAGAAAAATATTATTTAAATAGTTTCATAAAATTAGATTATGACTTTATAAGATAAATTATTACATTAAAATGAAATATCTGAGAAAATCACTAAACTTTTTTAAATAAAACAACAATACTCATAATAATTAAAAAATCCAATATTTGATATCATACTCAAATTAATAAAAATTATGAGTATGAAAAATTTCTTTGGAAAATAGATTTTAAGACTTTCTAATTGCATTAGATAATTTTATATCTCTCCAAGTCTTTTTGTATACTTTCTATATGACAATAAAAGTTTATTTAAATTATCTTGAATTTTAGCTCTTACTTGTTCATCGGAAATACTAACTGACAAAGATTCTAATTCACTTATATTTTGATCTAATTGTTCAATAAGCCAAATGATTTGATGTTGAGGCCTATGTAATTTTAAATTATGAAACATCCATTTCCCTAAATTTGTTTTAAATTTAATAGAACCATCTTTTTTTCGCTCAAATTGTTTATCATATTCTTCATCACAAGGATCAATAAAACCTTGAATTCCATCATGGGATAAACTTTCATTTAAGGTTGGCCATTTAGCTCTTTTTGAATTATTACAAGAACGACAAGCAAAAACTAAATTTTTATATTCCGTTGGATCTCTATGTGGGAATTTTTTTTGAGGAATAAAATGGTCTATTTCATACCACATTGTTCGCCAAGTATAGGAATCATCACAATATCCACATTTATTATTAAAATCTTCCATTAAAAATGAAATATGCTGCTTATATGTCGAAACTATGGGAACATTATCTCTTCTTAATGGTTTCTTTTTTCTAAAAGGAATCATTTTTTTAAACTCTCAATCATTTTTCTTGATTCTTCAAGTAAATCTACTAAAGTATGTAATTCTCCAGGTCTTGTTAAATATCCTTTTAAAGTTGGATCATTTGGATAAATCTCATTTAAAAATTGATAAGCATTGAATAAATCTTCTTCTTCTTTTTCATTTAGTGATATTTCTAATTTTTTTTCAGATAACTCCTTTACAATATCCTTATTTTTTCTAACTGCTGATTGGTAATTGTTAATTGTATTAAAAACTTTCATTTTAAAAATATCTATATATTCCTCAGATAATTCATCTTTACTTCGCAATAACATACCATCATCTACATGAGATACAGCATCTCTTTCATGAGAAGTTAAAATAGTTAATGGCAATTTTGGTAATAACTTTCTTACTTCTGTAGCAACCTTATTGCCATCAATTGAAGTGTTTCCATTTTCATCCAATTTAAAATCAATAATAAGCATATCTAAATTAGATAATAATACTTTTTGAGCTATTTCTTCAGCAGAAATAGAATCATCAACTTCAAATATTTCTAAGATATAATCGTCAACAAACCAACCTCTAAAATTAATAATTGAACTCGTTTCATCATCTACAAACCCTAATTTCATTATACTTCTCCTCTCTCACTAATTAAAACATTTGAATTTAAAAAATAATGCAAAACCACTATCTTTAGTTTCCAATATTTTTACAGCTGAGCCTTTATATTCACTTACAGTTATTTTCACTAGGTAAAGTCCTAATCCTGTACCAATTAAATTACCATTTTTATCAGTTCTTGAGGTTTCCAAAGCATTAAAAATTTTATCAGGATTATTAGAATACTCTTTCCCTAATCCAATACCATTATCTCTAAATATTATAATAATATCACTATCCTCTTTTATTAATTCTATATTTATTTCTTTATTTTTAGTTTTTATTTGTTTTAATGCATTAATAGAGTTTGAAAGTAAATTATTAAATATAACATCTAAATCTACCTCAAATGACTTTAATTCAAAAGATAAAGTTTCTTCTTTAGTTAATTTTATAGTTATACCTCTTTGAGTTAATGCTCTTGACCAATTTGAAATAAAAGAGTTAAAATAGTTAACAAGATTAATATTTGTTCTCTTCCTTTTATCTTTTTGAAGAGTATTCAATGAATAATCAAGCCAATGTTTAAGTTTAATATCATCTTGTTCATAACTATCTATCATAAAAAAAGGATTATCATATTTATTTAATTTACTTATAACATCATCTGAAATTAAGTTATGTAATGACCTTTTTAAATGTCTATGTCTAGGGACTATTCTCATTCTCAAATTATGTACTTCGTGAGCAAAAGAAGATATAATTAAACCTACACTTGCTAAGTTTCTTAACATACGTATTTCACTATCTTGTTCTTTTACTTTTAATTCATATGCTAAAGCAGCTTTTGCTAATGTTTCTTTGTCTTGAATATCAATATGATTATATTCTTTTTCTGTAATAGTAGAAGTTTTATTTCTTAATACTCTTTTAGCAGCATTTGTTGCCGAAGCCATTGCATTTATATCTGATTTACGTGATTTATCTAAGTTATATAAACTGTGCATAATTATATTTCTATCTGTTTCAAAAATACTTATAATATCGATGATAGAATTCTTAAATAATTCAAATGTATTGTTTTCTTGTATTCCTTCTCGGCCCGATTTATCTTCAAATTTAATATTAGTTAATCTTGAAATATTAATTACTCCTAAAACCTGTGTTGGTTTGACTTTATATCCACCTAATTTTTGTCCAACCCCCCAAGTATTACTTGCTTGTCTATGCCCTAAATTTAACCAATCATCACCATTCTCACCATATGGTCTAACACGAAAATTATCTCTAAAAATTTTTATACCGCCAAACTTCTTTAAAAATTCTTTTCTTTCAGCTGATATAAAATCTTTATAAGGATATTTAACTAGAGAGGATTCATTTTCTTCCCCTTGTGTTATCTTAAAAAAGTAAAATACAAATGAAAACTCACCAATTTCTTTAGCTAATCTTTTTTCAACATTTTTAAAAGTTTTTAATTCACTAAAATTTATTGAATATATATCTTCTTCTTGTATGAATTTTTCTTTTGTTATGCCAGCTCTTTTCATAACTTCATCATTAAAAATCTCAGAATAGTCTGTTAATACCTTTTCTTTATTTAATTCATTTCTAATTAATGTAACTCTTAAACTATCTCCTTGAGTAGGAGAATATTCAACCTTTAATTTGTAATCATATCCCTCAATATTTGGATTCTTAACATTACCAAAATCTTGTAAAAATTTTGTAGAAAATAAATTTATATCAAATTCTGTTGATAATTCTTGAGGAGGCATGAGTACTTCTAAACTTTTATAAAGATTTTCTAATTCATTAAAATCCCATATATCTTTTAGATTCTCAATTTTTAATATTGTTCCATTAACTAATTCTTCATCATTAATATTATTAAAAAAGCTAATTAACTCAGGTTTATTATGAAACATTCTATTGACTGTTACCTTTAAAGTATTATCTGAGCCAATTTCACGTATTCGTGCTTTTACATCATTAATTACAATATTTTCTTTATTAAAGTTATTCCATTGAACTTTCCAAATTAATGGTTTATTTGTTTTTTTTGAATAAGTATATACTGTACTATTTGTACCTAATCTATCCAAAGCAAAACGCCCTATGCCCTTTGCTCCTGTTTTGACTCTTCCTTCAGTGCTAGTATGGTCTTTTTGCTTTAAATTTGTTCCAATAGTCATCCATTCATTTTTTATAACATCAAGTGTCATTCCAGAACCATTATCAATCATATAAAGTATATCATTATCAAATATAATAATACAAAAAGTAGCATCAGCATCATAAGAGTTTTTAACGAGTTCTATTATAGCACCTTGAGCATTTGCAAAGTTTTCTTGACCAATAAGCTTTGCTGTTCTAGCAGAAACAGTAAAAGATAATGAAGGCATAATATAAATTCCTAATTATTTTATAACAAATTCTACTGTTTTATTTATTAAAAAATAATTCTTCTATAGAATAATCATTATTTTTTTTATTCATTATTTTTTCTCCAACTTTTTTTAATACTTCAATATTTGGCATTGGCAAGCTACAAATATCAGAAGCATTAATTTGTGTATGTCCACTAAATCTACGAACATATTTATCAACAATTTCTAAATTTAAGTAAGCATTGAGTCCATAAATTAAATTCTCATCCAATCCACAACTATCCTTATGTATATAATTTAAATGGTTTTCTACTGTCATATGAGTTCTATCAAAGTGTTCTTTCTTTAGAATACCAGTATTTATTCTCTTTTTATTTTCTTTATAACTCATACGTTTGATAATTATATAATTTCCTTTAGGAATCATTTTTTTCTTTGTTATCTCATTTTGTTTTAAAAAGGGTTTACTTGGATTATATACACTTAAATCAATTTCATCACTTCTTACATGTCGTTGATAAAGAATTCTTGCATTTTCAATGTAATCTTCTTCAGTTAAATATTCTTCTCTATACTCTACAACCTTTCCTGTTGAAATTGAAAGCCCTAATTCATTTAAACTAGATGATAACTTTGAAATCTTATTTACTATTTCTAAATCATCAGTTTTTGATGGTATATGAATAAAACTATATGGATCATTTTTAAAAGTAATCTGATCAAAATTAAATTTTTCGCAGCAATTATCATTTAATTTATCAGATATACATATTTTTGTTTTTTTTATTTTTTTCTTAGTTAATTTAATTATGACTACTTCTTGAAAAACTCCATATTCTTTAAAAACTTCTTTTCTAGATTCAAACAAATGAATAAACTCAATTTTTACATTTTTCAACATCTTTTTTCTAAATTTAGTAAATCTTGTTCCATTACAAAAACTTCTTGGAACAATAGCTACTAACTCACCTTTATCAGAAAGTAGTCTATAACATAATTCAATAAAATTACTATATGTATTAGGAGTAGAAACATCTAATTTTTTTAGTATTTCTAATTGTTCATTATTCGTTTTTGAAATAAGACTATATGGAGGATTAATGATAATTCTATCAAAAGAAATCCCTTCTGTTAATAATTTTTGAGCTATGAAGTAAAAATCTTCATTATAAATTGAAGCGTGAAAATTTATATATTTATTTTGAATTTCTTGAATATTTCCTTTTAAATATTCAAGAAGATTTTTATCCCATTCAATAGAAGTTAAACTTACAAAAGAATTTTTCCCTGAATTTAAATATTTTAATGAACAGATAGCACCTAAATTACCAACACCCGCACCCGCATCTAAAATTGATATATTTTCTTTCTCGAAATTAGAAAATAAGTTACTCATATAATTTGCTATGTCACTAGGTGTGAAATACTGTTCATATAACTTTTGCTTAGAAATTTCTACATCTTTTGTAGCTTGTATTCTATTATTTTCAATAATTTCAATAATATCCATTATAAATCCTAAGGGTATTTTATAATATTTTACTATAAAATACATTATAATACAATTAAATACTGTAAAAAATTAAATGGATCTAAAATGGGAAATAATAAAATTGGTCGACCTACAAGCTCAAAAGATAAAAAAAAGAGCGCAAAAGTATTTGTAAATTTAACTGAAAAACAAAAATTAAATTTACAAATAATTTCAGAAAAAGAAGGGTTGTCTTTATCCCAATTATGTATAAAAGCATTGAAAAAAAGTGAATATATTTAACTATTAATAATTCTTTTATAAATATGTATAAATCCCTTATGAATACTCGCATGACAACCAACAATTTCAGCAACATTTATAATATTTACTCGTACACCTATACTTTCTAAATATTTTATAGCTCCTAAAACTTCACTTTCATTTATTTCTCTACCTATTTTATTTTCCATTGGAATATGCTTATCAATGATTTCTTTATACCAAAAAGTTATATCTTTAAATCCATGAATAAAATCTCTATGTGTTAATTTATTGTTACTAACAAATTTCAATAAATTATTTGGGAATTCTTCAAAAAGATAAAAAACTAAAGAAGTTAATAAGAACTCTTTCTGAATAGATAAGGCTTTTTTTGAATTATATTTTTCAAGTTTTTCACAAATAATTTTGTACTCTTCAATTAAAGGAAAGTCTACTAAATTTAATTCATTTTTTTTATCAACTATACTTCTCAAAGCTGTGAAACTTTCAAACACATAAAGTGAATTTATTTTTTCATCATCAATAATAAAATATCCATCATTCAGACCTTTTTCAAACCAACTAATTGCTTTTAATCCATATTCAAAATTTGAATTTATTTTTATAACAAGATTTTCTCTAAAATCTTTCTCACACTTATGACATATACATATTTCTTTAAAATGTTTTATTTTTGCAAAATTGATTTTTTCATAACATCTCCAACATCTATCAGTCAAAAAAACTTTATGTTTAGGACAGGCATTATAAAATTCATATCTCCATTTTTTTCTAAAATATGGAATTTTATCTTCAGATAAACATTTTGGACAATACATCAAACCATTATGTGTTCTTTTATCAGTTAATTTTCTAATTTGCAAGGGTGGATACAAACACTCATTACAAGAGAATAAGTATCCCTCTTCACTTCGTAAAGACATTTTAAAAATATCTTCTATTTTTAGATTACTTTTACTGGCTAAATTTTCTAAAAACTTTTCATCAAATATAAAATCTAAATCCCTTCTTGAAACTTGATTTCCTTCTTTTTTTACAAAAAGAGTTAAAAAAATTGGAAGCTGTCTTCTGTGTTCAATAGCAACTCTAGTAAGCCAAGAACTTAAAAGTTCATCTTCTAA
The DNA here is from genome assembly GCF_003544915.1 of Arcobacter ellisii. NCBI lineage: Bacteria > Pseudomonadati > Campylobacterota > Epsilonproteobacteria > Campylobacterales > Arcobacteraceae > Arcobacter > Arcobacter ellisii. Next base: position 2,686,958 of record NZ_CP032097.1, read on the forward strand.
AGGTTGTGGAATTATTAAAAAGAAATAGTCTTGAACCCAAGCATTATTTCTTTTTTTCTTTGCCATGTTACAACTTTGGTAAATACTCTATATCATCAACTGTGATATATTCTCTTTTAGATTTAATTGCTTTTATAGCTGCTTTTTTTAATAAATTTACAGTCTTACCAATCAGCCCTTCAGATTGATAAAATAAAGCATTTAATAATTCAGTATTATCAGCCATGTTTGAAGCTTTTTTGAGAGGTAAACATTTTTCATAAGTTGCCACAAATGACCTAAATTTTCTATCATTATTCCATCTAGGAAGTTCAAGTGCTGGAAATCTTGTACTTGTTTCATTTCCTATTGATAAAGCAGAATATGCTTCTCTTGTACCTGCTAAAACAATTGTTAGAGATAAACTATTGCTTAACTGTTTTAAATCATCTATAAAAGTTCTTTGTTTATTTAGATTTCCTCTTAATGAACTATGTATTTCATCAATTAAAATCATTCTCGTACCAAGTTTATTCAAAAAATGTTTTGCAAGATTTGCTTTAATAGCAACTTTTTCTATTCTATTTTGAGGTACACATAACTCATCTAAAATAAGACTATACAATCTACTTTCATCTGGAATAGTTGGTGCTTGAAAATATATTATAGGTATTTCATAAATTGCTTCACCATCTTTTGTGACATAATCAAGTTTTGTTTTATGTAGCTCATACATTCTTTTTAGAATAGCTGTTTTTCCATTATTTGAATCTCCATAAATAAGTAGCCCTTCATGTCTCATTTGAGGTGGGTCTAAAAATTTATCTTCTAAAATCTCTACTAATTTTGCAGCTGAACCATATCCAATCCAATGGTCTTTTTTACAATATATAATTCTTTCTTCATCACTTTTACTTAAATATTCAAAAGCTTCAGGTATTAAATTTCTTTCATTCATAAATTAGCCTATTGGATAGATTTCATAATCACTATCATCGTCTTCATTAAATTGTTTTTCTAAATTTAATTTAGATTCAGATTTAGGAGTGACATCTAATACTTTTGATTCATATTCCATTGTTTTCTCTTGATGTTTTTTTGTACTTTTTTGTCTTCTAACAGACTTAGTTTCTTTTTTAGCATCTAAAATATATTGATTTAATCTTTCATGTGCTTCAAAAATATCATGAGGTTCAAGTTCCCTTCCTGTAATAGCTTTTTTTGCTTCACTTATAGATCTTCTTAGTTCTGTTAAATCCATAGCTGGTCTTCTTATATCTGCATATGGTACTATTATATAATCTTTAATATCTTCATCATAAACATAGATTTTACTAATATCTCTTGGATCTCTTCTACACTCTACTTCATTTATTAAATCAGGTTTTAATTTTTTATATTGAGTTGGAATTATATATTTTCTAAGAGTTTCGGAAAAATAAGTAATGTAATCAATAGTTATCCCATTTTTTTGAACACTTCTTTTTATTTTTGGTAGTAATGACATTCTAAATTTTATAGTATCAGCAGGTACTATTGGTAAAAATGGTATTTCTTTTTCATCTCCAACTCCAAGTAAACCTTGATAAAATTTTTCTTCAGGTGTCATTCCCAAAGAACTATGTACGGTTTTATGATATACATTTACTATAAAATCAACATACCACTTCTCTAATTCAGAAACTGTTACAGCTGCTTTTTTACCAGACTTATATTTCCCTCTTTCAAATATATTTGAAAAAGTACTTCCTGGTAATTGATGTGTTTTTTTCATAAAAGTACCGATAACACGCTCGACTGCACCACCAAATTCAGGCCTTGCAACTGGACGATAGATATCCTCAATAGCAAATTCACTACAAAAGCTATGTAAACTTATCGACCTAAAGTCTTTTCCATTATCCATATGGATTTTACGTGGAAGCCCATAAACTGGCCATTCTCCTTTTACACCATGTTGATTCAAGAAATCATCCTTTGGTAATACTGCATTTAAAAAACATTGACCTACACTAAAATAGCTTGGAGCATTTAACGAAATGTAAAATCCATAAATCATTCTACTATACATATCAATAGCAACAGTAATAAATGGTCTTCCTATTTCTTCTCTTGTTTCTTCATCAACTAAAATTACATCAACTTTAGTATGATCTATTTGTATAATATCTAAAGGCAATTTTACTTCAGGGAATTTTCCAGGCATTCCTCTGGTTTCTCTTACACTAAGATTTTTTCTATGTTTTGCAATTAATTTAGGATTAATGTTATTAAGCCGATTTCTTATAGCTCCTTTTTTAGGAATTTGAACATTAAATTTTTTACATTCATTAACAATGACATTGTAAATATTTGAAAATGGTAATTGCTGCTCATCTAAATATACTTCATTAATTATTGTATTTATAATTTCCTCTGTTTCTTGAGGAAATCTAGATTTTCCTTTACCTCCACAATTTTCTCTATTTCCAGCTAGGGAACTAACTGTTCCATATTTCTCAAAAGTTTCAATCCATCTATAAAGAGTTGCCATACTTTTTTTAAATTTTTTAGCTCGTTTTTCTACATCTTTAGCTGTTCTATTCTCCATTTCAAGTAAAGGTTTAATTATTTCGTACTTTTCTTTTGCTTTATCTAGAGCTTTATCTCCATATTCTACTTGTGATTTTTCAGGTTCATTTGAATTTTTAGAATTTTTTATTAAATCATTTACTTTTACAATTATTTCTTCATAGGGACTAATAGTCTGTTTTAATAAAACTTTATCAGCAGAAGGATAACTTTTTATAATATATTCATTATCTTCATAAAATATTTTTGAGTTTATATTAAATTTAATTACTCCCATTATTTATCTCCACAAAAGATTTCATTGTGACTTTCTCATTTTCTAAATCAGTTTTTAAAATATTTTGAGCCACAAGTTTCCAGATATTATTCGAAACTCTTTGATACTCACTTTGAGATTTCATAATTAAATTTGCAAGTTCAAGTGCTGATATTTTTTTATCTTTTAAGACATCTAATATAATATCATCATACTTATCTTCAGATGGATGAAGAATAAATCTATATAGAAAATCAATATTTGATATATAAATTTCATTAAAATCAAGTTCAGTTAAAAATTTAAAATCTACACCTATTTCATCACATCTTATTTTTGCAGCATTAAATTTCTTTTCATATGTATCTTTAAATTTTTCAAATTCACTTAGGTATTTAACTTCGATAAGTGCATCTTTTAGATTTGATTTTTTATATCTTCTAACGAAGCAATCTACATCATACTTTTGTGGTTTAGCATTTTTAATTATCATTATTCTAGGTTGTTCTTGGTAAGTTTCTACAGTATCATCAAATTCTAAATAAAGAAAAAGTGTCTTTTCAAGTGAAGAGTCAAACCCAATAGATCTATTATTTTTAACACTTGGGAAATGTCCTGTTACGGAACGATAGCTTTTTTTAATTTGTCTTTGTCCAAAAGTTATTGCATCATCATACATTTTTTGTATCCAAAGTAATTTTGATAAATTATAGTATAAATAGTCTTTTATATAAATATTAAAATATTTCTTCGTATTCTTGATTTATATTAAATAAAGCTAAAAGATTGAATTTTTTGGTTAAAATTAACCAATAATAATTTACTACATAAATGGAGAGATATGGCACTTTCATTAAATGCAGAACAAAAAGAAATTACAAAAATATTAAGCGGTAAAGAACAATATGTTATTCCACCTTATCAAAGAGCATATTCATGGGAAGAAGAGCAATGTGAAGCTTTATGGGAAGATTTAAAAAATGCCTATTTAACGAATAAAGATGAAGGTTATTTTTTAGGGAATATAGTAATCGCAAAAAGTAGAGAAGAAAAAAATAGATTAGAAGTTATAGATGGTCAACAAAGATTAATTTCTATTACCTTACTTATAAAAGTATTACTTCATTTTAATCCTGATAGCACCTATTTAAAAGAAGCAATTTACATATCTGGTAAAAAATCAAATGATATTCCAGAAACAAGATTAAAAACAAATGTATTTGAGGAAAAAGATTCTTTATTTCTTAAAAATGTTATAGAAACTCCATTAGATAAAATCTATGAATTTGATGATACAAAGGACAATAATTTTAAAAAAAATATATTATATTTTTATTCAGAAATTACAAAATTTTCAAAAGCAAACAATATAGAAGATTTTTCAGATTTCTTATTAGATAATGTATCCCTATTACCAATAGAATCAGAAGACACTAATCAAGATAATGCTAGAGAAAAAGCATTGAAAATCTTTGAAACAATTAATAATAGAGGTAAAGATCTTTCAAATTCAGATATATTTAAAGCGAATTTATACGCTATGGCATTAAATAATTTAGAGCAAGATGAATTTATTAATAGATGGAAAAGACTTGATAGTGATTGTGATAATATTGGTTATGATGTAGAGAGAATTTTTAAAATCTATTCATATCAAATAAGAGGTCAACGAGGAATAAAAAGTTCAGAAATAGGATTAAGAGATTTTTTTAAAAAAACTGAATATACCCCATTTAAATATAAAAAATATAATGAAATTATGGATGACTTATTTAGTATAGTTAAAGCAGTCGAATTTTTCAATACAACTAAAAGAACTGAAGGATTAAATGAACTGCCAAAATGGTTCCAATTAATTGATATTTATACAAATAACTATCCAAAAGATTTAATGATTGTTTATCTTGCACATAAAATAAATACAGATAATTTTGTTAATGATACTATACGTTTTTCTAAAAGTCTTGTAAGGTATTGTTACTTTCAAGGAGCAACTACAAATATTAAACAATATATTTATGATTTAACTATAAAAGTTATTCATAATGAATGGGAAGAATATTATCCTAGTAATTTAAATGATAGAAGTTATAAATATTTGGGTAGGTTATATAAAGGATTTGGTCTATTGGGGTCATATTTAAATCCTAACCAGAAATCTGTTTATCCATATAATTTAAAAAGGATGAGAGATATTGTTAATTTTTGGAATGAAGATTATTGGAATTTTGACACTATAGGTAATATTATAGCAACAGATTTAACACCTAAAGAAATACTAGATAGTGATAAAACATCTAAATTTGAAGATATTAATGAGTTAAGACATAATTTTAATGATTGGAATATTAATAATCACATAGAACGTCAAGAAATATTAAAAAATAGATTTATTGAATTTTTTAAAGAATCAAAATGAAAATTAAAAAAATAATAATAGAAAATTTTAAATTTCATCATCATTTAGAATTTGAAATTAGAAACAATAACAATTGCTTAATCTATGGTGAAAATGGTTCTGGTAAAAGTTCAATTTATGAAGCATTATACTCAAATTTCTATTATTACAAAAATAAAAAAATAGCTAATGGAATAATTAAGATTAGAGATACTTTTTTACATAGAGATTTTCCATCAGGAAATTTTAAAGTAAACATTTTATTTAATAATTCAATTAATTTTAATAGAACAGATGAAACTTTAAGTAATGACACTCTTTTATTGGAACCAGAAAGTAATCCTGAACAAGGTAAAGCAAATGTTTATTTTGCAAATGAAAAAGTATTACGAAATATAACTGATGACAATTTTTTCAATATTATTGAAAATGAATTGATAATACATTTTCCAGAATTATCTAAAGTTATCTCTTGCTATAAAGATGTAAATAAGTCTTTAAGTTTATTAAAAGATGCCGAGCAAATTAATGAAGAAATTATAAAACAAAGACAAGAAGCAGATGAGCTTTGTAAGACTAAATTAAACGAATTAATTCCTTTTACTTTAATTAATAGTATTTTAGAGAATAATTTATTATGTGACTTTAAAATTGAATATTCTTTTAAAGAATCAAATATAGACATAAATAAAAAATTTCATTCACCTCTTATAAATTTTAAGATTATGAATATTGATGATAGAGGAGATTTCAGAAATCATTTTAATGAGGCAAAATTAAAACTAATTTCTATTGCAGTTTATTTTGCACTTGTAAAAAAGAACCAAACACAAAATGAATTAAAACTTTTAATACTTGATGATTTTCTTACTAGTTTAGATATGGCAAATAGAAAAAAGATTGCACGTTTTATTATTGATGATTTTGAAGAATATCAAATTATTATTTTAACTCATAATATACAATTTAATAATTTATTAAAAAAGATGATTAACCCTACACGTTGGGATACAAAAATTTTATTTACAATGAAAGAAGATGATTTAATTGTTGCAAAAGTAAAAGATAAAAATGATAATTATATTGAAGAAGCAAAAAATTTTATAAATACTCCTAATTATGATTTAGCAATTGCAGGTAACTTATTACGAAAAGCATTTGAAGGTATTGTAAATGAATTTGAACAACTATTAGAAATTGGAAAAGTGGAAAGATTGCAAAAAGTATTGGAAGCGCTAGAGAATGACGATTCTTATTTTTATGATACTCCACATGAAGTATTAGAAACATTGATTAAAGATTTTGAAAATATGTTTCAAAATACTCAACAACCCGATGATGCAAAAATCCGCCAAATCAAAAATAAAATAAATGCTATTAAAAATAATAAAATTACATTCAAAATAGAAGATGGTACTGAGAAAAGTTACCACTTATTGAAAAGAACCGAATTTTATAAAAATATTTTAATGAACCCTAGTTCACATAATGATTCAGAGACAGAAATCTATAAAGAAGAATGTGAAAATACAATTTTTTTGTTAGAAGAATTGAATAAATTATTAGAAAAGTTAAAAGAAAATTAATTTCATGTAAAATAAAATCCAGAATTTTATAAACTAGTATTTTTATATCTAATAAGTTTATAATAGGATAAATAAATTTAAATATTATTTGTAGAAATACTTAAACAATCAACATAAAATTAATTCATTTTTTATATGGACTAATTATCATTTCTTTAAATTCAGAAATAGTAAGAAATTCTGTATCAATATTTAATAAAGAATAAATAAATTTTCCACGTTTGATTAATTTCTTATCATTTGTAATAAAATACTTACATTTCCAAGCGTGTTTTAAATGCTCAGTATCTTGATAGCTACTTTTTATTTTTTGTTCTTCAGTATCCGTCTCAAAATTGATAAAATCTAATATTTCACACAAATTATCTATTTTATCAATGCAATCAAAATCATTATTTGTTTTGATATAACCTGATATTAATTCTTCTAAGCCAAAAGAATAATTCTTAAATTTAATATAACTAGATAATTCTTCTTCAATTGTCTTTTCATTTCTATTTCTTGAACTTAAAGATTTAATATCAATATTCTCAAAAAAGGCTTTTAAATTAGCATTTATTTTTTGATAAAATGGATTCTTTTCATTTCTCCTGAAATTTGGATATGCATTTTGATTATATAAAAACCAATAGAGCTTTAAACTTTCAGCAGCTCTTGTTACTTCTTGCCATAAAAGTACTCGATTAACTATAGAATCTATTTCTTCAGATACATAACTTAATTTATCTTTATATTTAGCTAATAAAATATTATTTGTTAGACAACTAATATGTTCAAAATATTCTTTTAAAAAAACTTTATTCATTTTTATTCCATCTTCAATGAGATAAGGGCTAAAAATAAATTGGTACTTAGCTTTTTCCTTAATATTTTTAATTTGTTTTTTTAAACTATTATTTTTAATATACTCACCTATAAAATTTTGGTCTATATAAAAAGTTGTATATTCTTCTGCAAATACTACCATATTTTGTGATAGTTTTTGCTTTTGAGGTAATTCAGAATGATTTAAAATCACATCATGAAGTTCTATGATTTTATGGTTATAAAAAGCAAGTTTTAAAAATGTGATACTACTACTTATTTCAGAAAAATATTTATTATATACATTTATTTTACTATTGTTTAAGTGCTTTTTTACATGTTCTGGATTGGAAACTAGGTTTATTGCTATTTCTATATGATGAACTAAATCACTCAAATTTAATTCTTTTAGAACATCTTCAATAAATGTTTTATACAAATCATTTATACGAATGATCTCATCAGAGAAATTAAGAATAATTTTATTAACTAACTGATAGTCTAAGCATCCTTTACATCTATTTTCACAAATATATCTATGATGTAATACTTCTTCTAACTGAGAAATCACTAAATATTCTTCCGAAAATCTATTATGTTGATATGAATTAATGTTTCTAACAATATTTTCAATTAAAATTTTTAAAATATAACTAATAGCTAATTTTAATTCACATGATGTTTTTTGCATTTATTAAATACCTTTATTTCAATAGAGACAGACAATTCTATCAATACTTAATTTAATAATGAATATTTTCTAATTTTATTACCTGTACTTTATATAAAATTCTCTGCTAACTTAGGATAAATCATATTATCATTTTTTAGTATACATATTAATATAGAAAATTTAACTTATTATATCGTACAATAACAATATATAATCGCAATAAAAGGCAAACTTAATATGAAAATACATTCTCAAATTTTAATGAATATGACATATTTAATAAAAAAGCATAAAATAACACTTCTTTTGAAGTGTTATTTATTTTCACTCAGCCAAATCTATATTTATACCTTGTTTTAAAAGTTCATCTTGTCTAACTTTTAAATAATCCAAATAGCTTTTTGGATATTTTTCATAAAATTTACCACTTACATATCTAAGCACTTCTTTAAAATGAAATGAATATAAAAGTGCATCTATTGTTGATATTAATTTTTTATTATCGTATAGTAAAACGCCTGGTCTATAATCTAAATTGATTTTTTGAGCCCACTCTTTAGGTGTTGTTTTATTTCCATCAACATCAATAATCTCTTTTGTACTATTTGCATCTAATCTTACAACTGTGAATTTTTTAAATTCATTTATTACATCTTTATTTTTCAAAACTTTATCATTAAAATAATCACATTGAGTACAACTCCCATCTTCAAAAATTACTGCAAGTGGTGAAGTTATTTTTGATAAATCATTAATATTTTTAAACATTTTATTCTCTTTAAATGTATAAAGAGTTTGTTTCTCTATTTTGTTTACATACTCTGTTAAACTCATGTTTTTATAATGTTCACCTTGAACATATTCTAAAATATATTTAAAATCACTTGGACTTCTATATCCATTTACTCTTACAACTATTTCCTTATTTTCATTAAAAAATAAAATAGTTGGACTATATTGGATTTCTAATTTTGTTGCTAACTCTTTTTCTGTTAATGTAGTATCATCAATCCAAGTAACTTCTCTACTACCTTTTACATTTAATTCAATTACGTCGAAATATTTTTTTATAAATTCACTTGTTTTATTCTCTTTTATAAAATTTTCTTTTAACATTTTTGCACAATAAGGGCAACCTTCTAAATCAAGAAATATCATATAATGTCTATTTTTAGATTTTGCCTCTTCAATATCTTCATTGATATCCAAAAAACTCTCTTTAAACCAACTTGGTATTTCATGCATTGAACCACCTACGATTTTCCCTTCTTGAGCATTTATACTCATATTAAAAAATACACTTATAAATAAAAGTATAATAACTCTTTTAAATGATACTTTCATAATTTTTCCTTATTTTATTTTTATAAATTCTATTTAATTAAACATTAATATCTCAAAAATATCTATAAATTTAATAAATTTATTTTTATTCTTTTCTTTTAGATACAATTTTGTAATTTTAAGGCTTTTATTTATTTTATTTTTATAAAATAAAACTAATTTTAATAATTTATTTTTTTTAAAGGTTTATAATATGCAAGTTTATTTATACGCAAAAAGTGGGCATACAGTTGGTCTTGAGTCAACAAAAAGATGTGCAGCAATTGCAAATGCACTAAAAGAGTTTAATCCTATTTTATGTACAAGTGATTTTAGAGCTGGAGCTTTTGCTAAAGAGAATTTAGAAGTTAAAAAATATGTAAATATTGATGTTTTAAGAAATCTTACAAATATTATGCAAAGAAAAGACATCTTAATTTTTGATTCAAAAGAAGCAAATGAGGATATGAAATCCGAAATGAAACAGTTTTGTTCATTACTTTATGAAATTGGAACAGATATAAAAGAAGTTATTGTTGATACAACTTTATATACAAAAGTTACTAATCCAACAATTGAAAAAACCTTATTCTTTGGTGATGATGATTATTACAACTTACTTTTAGATTTAGTAAAAGATTCAAATAATAATATCTCTCTTTTGATGGGACACTACTTTTTCTTAGGAAATGAAAAAATATTTAAAAATCATTTTTCAGAAGTTATTGATGAAGAAGATTATGTTTCAACTATTCAAAATTCAAAATATCTTTTAACAGCTTCTTTACAAACAGCTTTTGAATCTTTAGCATGTGGAAATTATCCAGTTTTATTTAAAAGGATTGATAAAGAGTACAATGAGGAACTAATATCAAAATACAATATTCCAGTAATTGAATATACAAATATAAATGAATTAATTTCTAACTTTGAAAATCTTATAAAAGATTATCCAACAATTAACAATTTTGAAATAACTCCTCTTGATAATGTTATTTTGGAAATAAAACAAAAAGTAGAATTATTTAATAAATTAACTCAATCATAAAAACCTTAAATATTTATATATAATCAAATCTTATAATTAATTATGCAAATTATAAGGTTGATTTATATAAAATTTTAAAAAAATCACAAAGGTTTTAAGATGAAAGAGGAAAATGAGTTTTTAAAAAAAACTCCATTTAGAATTAAAAGATATTACGGATATGTGATTGCAACTATTGTTGCATTAGGATTACCATTTATTAGAATTGATGGAAATCATATTTTTTTATTGTCATTTGATAAAAAACAATTACATCTATTAGGTATTGCATTTGATATGCAAGAACTTTATTTAATGCCATTTTTATTGATGTTATTATTCTTAGGAATTTTTGCAGTTACTTCACTTGGTGGAAGAGCATGGTGTGGTTGGGCATGTCCACAAACTATTTTTAGGGTAATTTACAGAGATTTAATCGAATCAAAACTTTTAGGTTTAAGAAGAATCAAAAACAAACAAAAAGAACCTGATTTATCAAAAGCAGAAAATAAAACTAAAAAAGTTATTGGTATTATTATTTGGACATGTTTAGCACTAATTGCAGCATCTGATTTTATGTGGTATTTTGTTCCTCCTGAAGACTTTTTTGCCTATTTACAAAATCCAACTGAGCATATGTTTTTAATTGGTTTTGTTTTATGTATAGCTGCATTTTTAGTTTATGACGTAATTTTTCTTAAAGAAGATTTTTGTGTTTATATTTGTCCTTATTCAAGAGTTCAATCTGTTTTATATGATAATGATACATATCAAGCAATTTACTCTACAAACAGAGGTGGAGAAATCTATAATGAAAATAAAGAAAAAATCATTTTCAAAGCAAAAGATTTACCGCAAGCCTCAAATGAATGTACAACTTGTGAATCTTGTGTGACGGTTTGTCCAACACATATTGATATTAGAAAAGGTTTACAACTTGAATGTATTAACTGTTTAGAGTGTGTTGATGCCTGTACAACTGTTATGGGAAAATTAGGTAAACCTTCACTTGTTCAATGGTCTAGTACAAATGCTATTAAAAACAATATTCCAACAAAAATGGTTAGAAAATCAACTGTTATGTATTTTGTTGCATTATTAGTTGTTATTGGTCTTTTATTTGTTATGGGTGGTGAAAAAGAGAACATGCTTTTAAATGTTAATAAAACTACTGAATTATACAAAGTAAAAGAAAATAAAGTTGTTGCAAATAATTTTGTATTACTTTTCCAAAATACAGAATCAGTTCCTCTAACTTATGTATTAGAAATTGTAGATAATCCAGATATTAGAATTGAAAGATTTGAACCATTTACATTAAGTCCTGGAAAACTTGCTAAAAAAGTTCTTGTTCTTGAAACAGACAAAGTTTTAGTTAGTGATAATACAAAAGATACACCTATTACTATAACTTTAAAAGCTTACGCTAAAGAAGACCCAGAAAAAGTTAAAGTATTTAGAAAAGCTGTATTTATCTATCCAAGATTAGATAAACTTAAATAAATCCCTATGAGATAAGAGTTTTTCTTATCTCATCCAATTAACTTACTTATCAACAAAACTTAGATACAATCGCGATTATATATTTATTAACAATTTTATGGAGTAATTTTTATGACAAAATTCATTTTTGTAACGGGTGGAGTTCTTAGTTCACTAGGAAAAGGTATAACTTCTGCTTCTATTGCAACAATATTAAAACAATCAGGCTTTAAAGTGAGTATGCTAAAAATTGACCCTTACTTAAATGTAGACCCAGGAACAATGAGTCCACTTGAGCATGGAGAAGTTTTTGTTACTGCTGATGGTGCTGAAACAGACCTTGATTTAGGAAACTATGAAAGATTTATTGATAAAACTTTAACTGCAAAAAATAGTTTTACAACAGGTCAAGTTTACCAAAGCGTAATTAAAAGAGAAAGAGAAGGTGGATATTTAGGTAAAACTATTCAAGTTATTCCTCATGTTGTTGATGAAATTAAAGATAGAATTTACGCAGCAGCTGATGAAAATGATTTTTTAATCATTGAACTTGGTGGAACAGTTGGAGATATCGAAGGTTTACCTTTTATGGAAGCAATTAGAGCAATTAGACATGAACAACCAAAAACTAATACAATGAATATTCATGTAAGTTTAGTTCCATATATCAAAGCAGCTGGTGAATTAAAAACAAAACCAACTCAACACTCTGTTCAAGAGTTAAGAAGAATTGGTATTACTCCTCATATGTTAGTTTGCAGAACAGAAAAAGAGTTACCAAAAAATTTAAAAGATAAATTAGCTTTATCTTGTGATATTGATAGAAATGCAGTTATTGAAGCTGGCGATGCACAATCAATTTATCAAGTTCCACTTCATTTTATAAAAGAGGGAATTTTAACTCCATTATCAGACCATTTTAATATCAAAATTAAACCAAATATGGAAAAATGGGATACTTTAGTAAAAAATATTTTAGTTCCTCAAGATGAAGTTACAATAGCATTTGTTGGAAAATATTTAGGTTTAAAAGAGTCTTATAAATCACTTATTGAAGCTTTAATTCACGCCGGAGCTCACTTAAATACAAAAGTTAATATTCACTGGTGCGATAGTGAAAGAATTGAAGATGTAGGTGTTTTTGACATAATTGGAAATGCTGATGGTATTTTAGTAGCTGGTGGATTTGGACACAGAGGTGTTAAAGGTAAACTTGAAGCTATTAGATATGCAAGAGAGAATAAAATCCCTTATTTAGGAATTTGTTTAGGAATGCAACTTTCTATCATTGAGTATGCTAGAAACGTTTTAGGTATTGAAGATGCAAACTCAATTGAATTTGATCCTGAAACAAAAAATCCATTAATCTATTTAATTGATGAATTTATTGACCAAAGTGGAAATAAACAACTAAGAACTCATGAATCACCAATGGGTGGAACTATGAGATTAGGTGAATATCCATTTGAACCACTAAAAGGTTCAAAATTACAAAAAGCTTATGGAAATGATGAAGTTTACTATGAAAGACATAGACATAGATACGAAGCAAATCCAAAATATAAAGCACAATTAGAAGAAGCTGGTATGATTATTTCAGGACAATCAAATGGATTGATTGAAGCAGTTGAATTAAAAGACCATCCTTGGTTTGTTGGAGTTCAATTCCACCCAGAATTTACTTCACACTTAGAAACGCCAAATCCAATTATTTTAGAGTTTGTAAAACAAGCAAATAAATCAAAATAATGTCTAAAATAACAAAAAATAGACTTCTTGAACTACTTTCTGCAAGGCATTTGAATAATCCTTATTCAAAACTTGCAGATATTCCAAGTCCTACAAATTTCAAAGATATTGATAAAGCCTGCAAAAGAATAAAAAAAGCAATCCTAGAAAAAGAGACTATCACAATTGTTGGAGATTATGATGTTGATGGGGTAGTTTCAACTACTATTATGCTTGATTTTTTCAAAACTATCAATGTAAAAGTTAATCATATTATTCCAAATAGATTTGAACATGGATATGGATTATCTACAAAAATTGTTGATATGATTAATGAAGGTTTAGTAATAACTGTTGATAATGGAATTTCAGCTTATGAAGCCTCTTTGAAATTAAAAGAAAAAAACATTGATTTAATTATCACAGACCATCATACAGTTGGAGATAAAATTCCCCTTGCACTTGCAATTATAAATCCTAAACAAAAAGATTGTAATTTTGAATTCAAAGATATTTGTGGAGCGCAAGTTGCTTGGTATTTATGTGCAGCCATAAAAAAAGAGATGAATTTAGATGTAAATATGGGTGATTATCTTGATTTACTTTGTGTTGCAATAATTGCTGATATTATGCCTATGACAACACTAAATTATACAATAGTAAAACAAGGTTTAAAAAAAATTAAATCATCATCAAGAGAAGCATTCAAAATATTAAATGAAATAATGGCTAAAAAATCTTTGGTTTCAGATGATATAGGATTTTTTATTGCACCAAAATTAAATAGCGCAGGAAGAATGGATGATGCAAGTATTGCATTAGAATTTTTATTATCAGAAAATTCACAAAATGCAAACGAAACTTTATCTTTACTTGAAGAACTAAATAATTATAGAAAAACCCTACAAGAAGAGATTTCTAAAAAAGCAGACTCTAAAACAAATAAAGATGATAATGCAGTTGTAGTTTGGGGAGAAAATTGGCATGAAGGTGTGATTGGAATTGTTGCTTCTAAACTCTCAAATTCACATAAAAAACCAGCTTTTATATTGTCTATTCATAATGGAATTGCAAAAGGAAGTGCAAGAGCAAATGCTGATGTTAATCTTTATGATTTAATTACAAAAGCCAATCACTTATTATTAGGTTATGGTGGACATAAAAATGCTGCTGGATTATCTTTAAAAGAAGAGAATTTAGAAGAGTTCAAATCTATTATAAATAAAGAGTTAGAGAACTATAAAGAGAGTTTACACATAGAACCTATTACTTTAGGTGAACTTGATGTTGCTTCTGTTGATTTAGAGTTTTTATCTATAATTGAACAATTTGAACCTTATGGTTTAGAAAATCATCGACCTATTTTTAAAATTTCTAATACAACTTTAGTGAAGTATGATTTAATTGGAAAAGATAAAAATCATTTAAAATTAACTCTAAATAGTGATGGAGTTGTTTTTGAAGCTTTAAAATTTAATGACTCAAATATTAATTTTTCTAAAAATTTTGATTTAATAGTTTCAGTAGCAAAAAATGAGTTTAGAGGAGAAGTTACTCCTCAATTTTTAATACAAGATATTTTATAAAACTAAAAAAGGTCTTTGTGCAGGAGGTGATGATTTTTGATTTACCCCTCCACTACTTCCTTCCAAACCTAAAATTTCATCATCAATATCTGTTCTTCCATACGAAGAAGATAAAATATTTCCTGTTTGAATATCTATCAATCTTATAAATACATTTAAACTTCTAGATGAGATAGAATATGTCCCAACAACAGCATATTTAGATTTAACTTTATTTGTTATAATTCTCTCTTTTTCTCTTGTTAATAGATTAAATCCAGATGGCCCAAATTCAAACTCTTTTCCTAATTCAATCTCTTTTACAATAATATCTAGTGAAGATAATTTATCTTTTAACATACTTGAAAGTAAAAAGCCTAGTTGTGATCTATTTTTTAATTTATCAAGATTTACAAAATCTGAAACTAAAACAACTTCTCCAACAGAGACATTCTTTTTGATTTTATTTGCTGAATCATCAACCATTCCAGAAATTAATGAATGAAAATTTGTAGAACCACTTATTGGATTTTTATAAGCACAAGAGTTAAAAAAAAGTGTTAAGAAAATTGAAACAAAAGAAAGTTTCAAAATTCCTAATAATTTGTAAGCCATATATTATCGCTCTTTAATAATTTTTACAGTTCTTGCAGGTGCACAATCACCAAACATCATACAATCATTTACTAAACCATGATGATATGTTGATCTTGCACTTGAAATAATTTTACCAGTAATATTATCAATTACTCTTGCATTTAAAATCACTCTTCCATTTTGTCTTGAATATGTTC
This sequence comes from Arcobacter ellisii, assembly GCF_003544915.1. Classification (NCBI taxonomy): domain Bacteria; kingdom Pseudomonadati; phylum Campylobacterota; class Epsilonproteobacteria; order Campylobacterales; family Arcobacteraceae; genus Arcobacter; species Arcobacter ellisii. The sequence continues at coordinate 2,703,144 of NZ_CP032097.1, forward strand.
CTACAACAATATATGTACTAAGTGCTTGATTTTTTATTTCGTGGGGTTTTCTTGAAATAAAATATTCACCTTGTTCATTTATAGAAACAGCCATCTGTCCTCTATATTCGATGATATTAAAACCTTTATTTGATAATTCATTGATTAAACTTTCACCAATAATTCTACCAAATTCTGATGTTTCTTTTAACTTATCTAATCTAACAAATGAAGTAATAAGTACTGGTTTATTAGTATCAAGTTTTTTATTTTGAGCGATTTGAGTTGAAAGAGATGCAATTGTAGCTTCCAAAGAATTTTGTGTAGTTACATTTTTTTGCATATCTTCAGCAACTTCTAAATGCTGTTTTGCTGTTTGTACTTTACTGTATTCTCTAATAACATCATCACTAACCGCAGTATTTGAAACTATCTTTTTATATGAACAACCTGACATAAAAAGCATTAGTAAAGTTGCTAAAATACTTATTCTAGAAACATTTTTAAACATAAAAACCCCTTTTTATAATTGGTTAGATTTTATTTAAAGTTTGCTTATATATCCTTGAATAATCAGCTTTTTAAAAGCTTTAAAATTATTATTTCTTTACTATTTTAAATTTCTTTGTATATAATATTTACAATAATTTAAAAAGAGGTAATTAAATGGCAAAAATTATAGTTCCTATTTCAAATGGTTTTGAAGAAATTGAAGCAATTTCAATTATTGATATTTGTAGACGTGCAAATATTGAAGTTACAATAGCTGGTGTTGAAAATATCCAAACTATTGGAGCACATAATATAAAAATTGAAGCTGATTGTAAAATCGAAAATATAAATTCTGATGATTTTGATATGATAGTTTTACCAGGTGGTCTTCCAAATGCTTACACTCTTGCAAAAGATAAAAATGTGCAAAAATTACTAAAAGAGTTTAAAGATAAAAATAAACATATTGGAGCAATTTGTGCAGCTCCATTTGCTCTTCATGAAGCAGGTGTTTTAAATGAAAATTACACTTGTTATCCAAGTTTTGAACAAAAAATAAGAATAAATGGCTACCATAAAAATGATGCGATTGTTATTGATGATAATGTAATAACTTCCAGAGGTCCAGCAACTGCTATGAGTTTTGCATTAGAGATTGTAAATATTCTTTGTGGAGAAGAGACATATCTAAATGTAAAAAATGGTTTATTAGCAGTTTAAGAAATCAAATTGTAATTAAAAGGATTTAAAATGCTTTTATGAAATATAAAAGCATTTTTATCTCCGACATACACTTGGGAACTCGTTTCTCTAAAGCAAAAGTTCTTCTAAATTTTTTTAAACATAATGAATGCGAGCACCTGATTTTAGTAGGTGATATTATAGATGGCTGGGCAATAAAAAGGAAATTAATCTGGCCACAAGAACACTCAGATGTTATTCAAAAAATTCTCAAAAAAGCAAGAAAAGGTACAAAAATCACATTTATTACAGGTAACCATGATGAATTTTTAAGACCCTTTGTTCCTTTGATTTTAGGAAATTCTATAAATATTTCAAATGAACTTGAATATGAAAGTATTAATGGAAAAAAATATTACATAACCCATGGAGACTTTTTTGACTCTATTACAATGACCAAAAAATGGTTAGCTGTATTAGGTGATTATGGTTATGATTTACTTCTTCACTTAAATTCAGTCTTAAATTTCTTTAGAAAAAAATTTGGGATAAAAAAATATTGGTCACTTTCAAAATATGTAAAAGATAGCGTAAAATCTTCCGTTTCATTTATTAATGATTTTGAGCAAGTATTATCAAGCCATGCAAAAAATAAAGGTTTTGATGGTATTATTTGTGGACATATTCACAAAGCTGAAATAAGATATATCGATGAAATTGAATATCTAAATTGTGGTGACTGGGTTGAATCTTGTACTGCAATTGTTGAAACCTTTGAGGGAGAATTTAAAATTATTGATTGGTTAGAAAAACATGAATCAAAATAATATTGCATTTGTTTTAGGTGGAGGAGCTGCACGTGGAGCTTTTCATCTAGGAGTATTAGATTTTTGTGAACAACATAATATTGATATAAAAGCATACAGTGGTTCTTCAATTGGTGCAATTATAAGTGCTTCTCATGCAAGTGGAATAAAAGCAAAAGAACAACTAAAAATCTTCTCATCAAAAGATATAAAACAAACTCTAAAATTTAATTTTTTTAGAAATGGTCTATTAAAAATTGACTCTTCAAATAAAATCATCAAAGAACTTCTTCCTATTGAAAGACTTGAAGATATTCCAAAACCAGTTTATGTTTGTGCTTATGATATAAAAAAAAATCAACTTCACTATTTTAACAGTGGAGATACAATCATTTTATGTATGGCATCAAGTGCATTAATTCCTTTATTCAAACCTGTTACTTATGAAAATATGTATTTAATTGATGGTGGCTTATTTGATAATTTGCCAATAAAACCACTTGAAAATAAAGGTTATGAAATTCATACTTTAGATTTATTTGCAAAAAATATAGAGAATGTAAAAAAAAGAATTAATCCAATAAAAAATGCAAAAAAGATTTTATTTAAACAACTACACACAAATCATAAATATACAATAGAAAACACTAATCATTATATAGGAACACACCACATAAAAGAGTTTTCACTTTTTACTTTTAAAGAGTTGCAAGAGTGTTTCCAACTTGGCTTTAAAGAGGCTCAAAAACATTTTTTAGATATACTATAAATAAAAAATTATAAAGATTTATATTATGTCACAAATACCTCAATTTACCCATCTACATTTACATACAGAATTTTCATTACTTGATGGTGCAAATAAGATAAAACCACTAGCTAAAAAAGTTAAAAAAATGGGAATGACAAGTGTTGCCATGACAGACCATGGGAACATGTTTGGAGCCATTGCTTTTTATAATGCTATGAGAGATGAAGGAATAAAGCCAATCATTGGAATGGAAGCATACATTCATAATAGTGATGATATTGGTGATAAAACCAATAGACAAAGGTATCACTTATGTTTATATGCAAAAAATGATATTGGATACAAAAATCTTATGTTTTTAAGCTCTCAAGCTTATATGCATGGTTTTTACTACTATCCAAGAATCAATAAAAAGCTTTTACGTGAAAACTCTGAAGGTTTAGTTTGTAGTGCTGCTTGTTTACAAGGTGAAGTAAACTGGCATCTAAACACACAAAACGAAAGAAATGTAAAAAATGGTGCAAAAGGTTATGAAGAAGCAAAAAAAATTGCTTTAGAATATAAAGAGATTTTTGGTGACGATTTTTATTTAGAAATCATGCGTCATGGAATTTCAGACCAACATTTTGTTGATGACCAAATTTTAAGAATCTCAAAAGAGACTGGAATAAAAGTTGTTGCTACAAATGATACACACTACTTAGAACAAAAAGATGCTGATGCACATGAAGCTTTTATGTGTATTGCTATGAATAAACTTTATGATGACCCAAATAGATTAAGACATAGTGTTCATGAGTTTTATTTAAAATCTCCAGAACAAATTGCAAAACTTTATGCAGATATTCCTGAAGCTATTGAAGCAACACAAGAGATAGCAGATAAATGCAATCTAACAATCAAACTAGGAAATCCTACTCCTCCAAATTTTAAATTTACAAGACAAAAATCTGCAGAAGCTGGTTTAACACTTCCTGAACCAGAACTTGAATATTCTCTTGAAAATGACAAAATTTTATTTATACATGAATGCCGAATAGGATTAGAAGATAGATTAAAAATTGTTCCTCCAGAACGACATCAAGAGTATAGAGATAGACTTGAAGTTGAAATTGAAATTATAAATAATATGAAATTCCCAGGATATATGTTAATTGTTTGGGATTTCGTTATTGTTGCAAAAAGAATGGGTATTCCAGTTGGTCCAGGAAGGGGTTCAGCAGCAGGGAGTTTAGTTGCCTTTTCTTTAAAAATTACCGATATTGACCCCATTCCTTATGGACTACTTTTTGAGAGATTCCTAAATCCAGAAAGGGTTTCAATGCCCGATATTGATATGGACTTTTGTCAAAGTAGAAGGGGTGAAATAATCGATTATGTTGTTCAACAATATGGAAGAGCCAACGTTGCACAAATCATCACTTTTGGTAAACTTTTAGCAAAAGGGGTTATTAGAGACGTTGCAAGAGTTCTTGATATGCCTTATGCAAAAGCTGATGCCATGGCAAAGTTAATTCCAGATGAATTAGGAATAGATTTAAAAAACTCTTGGGAGAAAGAACCAAAAATAAAAGAGCTTTGTGAAGCTGACCCACAAGCTGCAAGGGTTTGGGAATATGCTTTAGCACTTGAAGGATTAAATAGAAATGCAGGAACTCACGCAGCTGGAGTTGTAATTTCAAATGAACCTTTATGGAAAAAAACTCCTCTTTTTAAACCAAGTGGACTTGATACACTTGCAACTCAATATAATGGAAAATATGTAGAGGATGTTGACTTAATCAAATTCGACTTTTTAGGTCTAAAAACTTTAACAGTAATTGAAGAAGCAAATAAACTAATAGAACAACGTCATGGAAAACGTGTAAATTTTATTACAACAGATGTAAATGACAAAGGTGTTTATGACCTAATTCAAACAGGAAATACAATTGGATTATTCCAAATAGAGTCTGATGGTATGCAAGATTTATGTAAAAGATTAAAACCATCAAATTTTGAGGATATTATCGCCGTTCTTGCACTTTATAGACCAGGTCCGATGGAATCAGGAATGCTTGATGACTTTATTGATAGGAAACATGGTCGAGCAGAAATTAGCTATTTTTATGATGAATTTGATGCACCACTTAGACCAATTCTTGAAACAACTTATGGAGTTATTGTTTATCAAGAGCAAGTTATGCAAATCGTACAATCTATTGGAGGTTTCTCACTTGGAGGAGCCGACTTAGTTAGACGGGCAATGGGTAAAAAAATCAAAGAAGAGATGGATAGACTAAAAGGCGAATTTGCAAATGGTGGAGTTAAAAAAGGCTTTGTTAAAGAACATTGTGAAGAACTATTTGACCTGATTGTAAAATTTGCCGGATATGGATTTAATAAATCTCATTCAGCAGCTTATGCCCTTGTAACATTTTATACTTCATATTTAAAATGTTATTATCCAGCTGAATTTATGGCAGCACTTTTAACACTTGAAAAAGATAATACAGATAAAGTTGTAAAATATGTTGATGAAGTAAAAAGACTAGGACTTGATTTATTCCCACCTGATATAAATAAATCAGATTTAGTTTTTAGTGCTAAAAAAATTGATGGAAAAGAAGTTGTTATGTTTGGAATGGGTGCTATTAAAGGTGCTGGAGATGTGGCAATTAATTCTATTTTAAAAGCTAGAAATGAAGGTGGATTATTTGCTGATTTAGCTGATTTTATTTCAAGAATTGATGGAAGTAAAGTAAATAAAAGAGTAATTGAATCACTTACAAAAGCTGGAGCTTTTGATAGTTTTGGTTACTCAAGACGTGCTTTACTTGAACAAATTGAAAAAATTGTTGAAACAGTAGGTAAAGCAGCAACAGCAAAAAAAATGGCGACAGGTTCACTTTTTGGAGATAGTGATGAGTTAACAAAAATAGATATTGAACTTGAGCATCTTCCTGAATTTGATTCAAAAGATATACTTGAACTTGAAAAAGCCTCTTTAGGTTTTTATGTTTCTGGACATCCACTTGATGAATATAGAGAACAAATTGATAAAATCAATTATACTTTATCTTCTCAAATTGATGAACTTGATGATGGAAGTCAGGCTTTATTTGTAGGAAAAATTGAAAATATTACTGAAAAAATCTCTAAAAAAGGTAATAAATTTGGGATTGCAACTATCATGGATTTCCATGGAACAATTGAACTTATGCTTTTTGAAGATAGGTTAAAAGAGTTAAAAGAAGAGTACAATTTAGAAGAACCTATTGCATTTAAAGTACGAATTTCAAAAGATGAAAATTTTACAAGAATGAATATCTTGAAAATTGAAACTATTTTAGATGCACAAAAAGAGAAAGTAAAAACAAAACAAAAAGAGATTCAAGAACCACCGTTAACAATTGCATTACATTTTTCAAATGATGAAAACATAATGTACAAACTTTTAGAAATAGTAGTTGAGAATCAAGGAAAAAGAGAATTAAAACTTCTAATAAAATCAAAATTAGCGGACCTAGAACTTGAAACAGGTTTTAAAGTAACATCAAATATAGAAAATTTAATACATAAAATAGAAGGAGCTTATATAGTAGATGAAACAGATACTACTAACAAATGATGATGGATTTGATGCAGTTGGATTAAAAGCTTTAATTGAAGCTTTAACTCCTATTGCAAAAATTATAGTTGTAGCACCTGCCAAAAATAAATCAGCTTGTGGTCACTCATTAACTTTAGATAAACCACTTAGAATGGATTGTTTAAAAGATGATTTTTATAAAATTGATGATGGTAGTCCTACTGATTGTATATTTATTTCTATTAGTAATCTATTTAAAGAGGGTTATAAACCTGATTTAGTAATAAGTGGAATAAATATTGGTGCAAATATGGGTGAAGATATAACTTACAGTGGAACAGCAGCTGGAGCGATGGAAGCTGTAATTCATGGAATACCAGCAATTGCAATTTCTCAAGTATGTCGTGATAGATGTCAAGATATACAAAATAATTGGGATTTTGAATTAGCCAAAAAGACTATTGTAGAACTTGTAACAAAAATATTTGATAATAATTTCCCATTAGATGAAAGAAAGTTTTTAAATGTTAATATTCCACCAATCAAAGCCAATGAATGTAATGGGATAAAAGTTACAAAAGCTGGATATAGAGAATATGGAAATGACACTCATAGACACTTAAATCCAAGAGGTGAAGAGTATTATTGGATTGGATTACATCCACTAATTTGGAGAGAATCACAAAATAAAGATTGTGACTTTGAAGCAATTAAAGCAAATTATGTATCAATTACACCAATTATGCTTGATATGACTTCTTATAACGATATAAAATCAATGGAAAATTGGTTAACTAAATAAAAGGGAATTTTATGAATTTTACAGAATCTTTATTAAAACATATTGATAAACTTGTTGGTACTTTAAGACCAGAAGATGAATTACAAGAAGTTTTAAAAAGAAAATTTACAAAAAAAGAGTATAAAGTTTTTGTAGCTTTTGAAGATGGAAAATCACTTGATGAAATAAAAGCTTTAACAAAAGAAGATGAAGAAAAAATCAATGAGCATTACAAAGTTGCAAAAAAGAAGTTAAATCAAGAAAAAATTAAAAAAGAGTTAGTATCTTTTGAATAAAAGATACTAAACCTATAAAACCATTTTAATATGAGAGTGGTCACCTAACATTTTATAAATTTCTTTTCTATCATCTTCATTATGAACCAACATTTCTAAAGTATAACTTTTATATTTACCTTTACTACTCACTTTTGATTCTTTAACTTTATGTTCTCTATTTGAAATAACCTCAGTAACAGTAGTTTTAATATTTATATGCTCTAAAACTATTAATTTATATTCCCAATTACATGGATAATCTAGTTCTAATTTTTCTTTACTTAAATCTATCATATTTGCTCTCTTTTAAAATCTCCACTTTTGCCACCTGATTTACTCTCTAATTGAATATTTGAGATAACCATTGATTTATCAATTGCTTTAACCATATCATAAATAGTTAATAATCCGACAGAAACACCTGTTAAAGCTTCCATTTCAACTCCTGTTTGACCATTTAACTTTGCCGTAACAATTAATTTAAAACCTGGTTTACTTGGTTGTTCTTCAATATCACAATTTATTCCACTTAATAATAAAGGATGGCACATAGGAATCAAATCAGATGTTTTTTTTACACCCATAATTGCAGCTATAACCGCTGTTTGTAAAACTGGACCTTTTTTAGTATTGTTAGAAATAATCGCATCATAAGCGTCTTGAGACATTTTTATTTCACCAGAAGCAATTGCTACTCTTTTCGTTTCATTTTTATCTGATACATCAACCATTTTAGGTCTATTATTATTGTCTAAATGAGTTAATTCCAAAGTTTTCCTTTATTTTAAAAGTTTATTTTATTAAAATATAAGTTAAATAAGAATTAAGTAAACTTTAAATATAATCAGTGTTCAAATTTAAAAAGAAAGAGGGTGATTACATGCCTGGTATTAAAGTTAAAGATACTGAATCTTTCGATGAAGCGTATAGAAGATTTAAAAAGCAATGTGACAGAAACTTAATAGTTACTGAAACAAGAGCAAGAAGATATTTTGAACCTATGACAGAAATCAGAAAAAAACAAAAAATTTCTGCTAGAAAGAAAATGCTTAAAAGATTATATATGCTTAGAAGATACGAATCAAGACTGTAGTATTAAAGCATATCGCTTAAAGGTTCGAGAAATCGAACCTTTTTTTATGCCCAAAAACTTTCACTATTAATGTTAAATATATTTTTGATAAAAATAATTAATCCATTTCCAAGAAACAAACCTATATATCTCCAATAGATAGCTCAAAAAGAGTAAAAGAATGAAAATATATAATATTAGTTCAAATATAAATAAAAAAGTCTAAAAAGGTAAAGTATTGGATATTAAATACTATTTAATAAAAAAGCAAAAGAAATAAAAGCAAAAAAAGGTTAGGTGTAAAAAAAAAAGCTTCTTCCAAGAAGAACTTGAGTAAGGAGTTCAAATTGGAAAAAGCTTTGTGTGTAAAAAACTCAAGAGCTGGCAGCGGCCTACGTTTCCACCAGGGGACCCGGCAGTATTATCGGCGATGAAGTGCTTGACTTCCAGGTTCGGAATGGGACTGGGTATTTCCACTTCTCTATAGCCACCAGCAAAGTTGAGTATTAAATCTAAAAAAAATAAACTTAATACTCAACTCGTAAGGAGTTAAGAAAAAATAATGTTAAAGTCTTTCACAATTTTTGTCTATCAAATATATAAGATATACATTTAATAAGATAGTAAACCAAAGAATTTGTAAATAAGCCAAACGTTCTATTAGTACTGGTCAGCTAAACGCCTTACAACGCTTACACATCCAGCCTATCAACCAGCTAGTCTTGCTGGGAACTTCAGGGAAAGTTAATCTTAGAGTTGGCTTCGAGCTTAGATGCTTTCAGCTCTTATCACATCCGTACGTAGCTACCCAACGATGCTCTTGGCAGAACAATTGGTACACCAGTGGTACGTTCATCCCGGTCCTCTCGTACTAGGGACAAATCTCTTCAACTTTCCTACGCCCACGGAAGATAGGGACCGAACTGTCTCACGACGTTCTGAACCCAGCTCGCGTACCGCTTTAAATGGCGAACAGCCATACCCTTGGGACCTACTTCAGCCCCAGGATGCGATGAGCCGACATCGAGGTGCCAAACCTCCCCGTCGATGTGAGCTCTTGGGGGAGATCAGCCTGTTATCCCCGGCGTACCTTTTATCCTTTGAGCGATGGCCCTTCCACACAGAACCACCGGATCACTATGACCGACTTTCGTCTCTGTTCGACTTGTATGTCTCACAGTCAAGCTAGTTTATGCCATTATACTCAACTGGCGATTTCCATCCGCCATGAACTAACCTTTGTAAGCCTCCGTTACTTTTTAGGAGGCGACCGCCCCAGTCAAACTACCCACCAGACATTGTCCTGATACAAGATAATTGTACGCAGTTAGTAACTCAAATATTCAAGGGTGGTATCTCAAGGATGGCTCCGACTCTACTTGCGTCTAGTCATCATAGCCTCCCACCTATCCTGCACATGAATATCCAAGCTACAGTGTCAAGCTGTAGTAAAGGTGCACGGGGTCTTTCCGTCTTTCCGCGGGTAGGAGGAATTTTCACCTCCACTACAATTTCACTGGATCCCTGGTTGAGACAGCTCCCATCTCGTTACGCCATTCATGCAGGTCGGTATTTAACCGACAAGGAATTTCGCTACCTTAGGACCGTTATAGTTACGGCCGCCGTTTACTCGGGCTTCAATCAAATGCTTCGCTTGCGCTGACATCATCAGTTAACCTTCGAGCACCGGGCAGGCGTCACACCTTATACATCCACTTACGTGTTAGCAAAGTGCTGTGTTTTTGGTAAACAGTCGGGAGGGACTCTTTGTTGCAACCTCTTTCGCTTTTTGAAGCAAGTTCATATACAAAAGTAGGCACACCTTATACCGAAGATACGGTGCTAGTTTGCAGAGTTCCTTAACCAGGGTTCTTCCACGCGCCTTAGAATACTCATCCCACCCACCTGTGTCGGTTTACGGTACGGGCAACATATAATATACTTAGTGGCTTTTCTTGGCACGACAGTATCATCGATTCTCCATCTCCTCCGAAGAGTGTCAAGAGCCTGTAAGATCTCGGCCTAACGTTACCCGGATTTGCCTAAGTAACAGCCTACGTCCTTCGAGCCACTATTCCATCAGTGACCTCGATTAACTCTATGCGTCCCCACATCGCGCTTATATGTTGGTATTGAAATATTAATCAATTTGCCATCGTCTACCCCTTTCGGACTCGACTTAGGACCCGACTAACCCTACGATGACGAGCATCGCGTAGGAAACCTTGGGTTTTCGGCGTTGAGGATTCTCACCTCAATTATCGCTACTCATGCCTGCATGCTCACTTCTATCCGCTCCAACGCTCCTTACCGGTACATCTTCTACGCTGAATAGAACGCTCTCCTACCACTCAATTAAAATTGAATCTAAAGCTTCGGTGTACATCTTAGCCCCGTTATATTTTCCGCGCAGAATCACTAGACCAGTGAGCTGTTACGCTTTCTTTAAAGGATGGCTGCTTCTAAGCCAACCTCCTGGTTGTCACAGTAACTCCACATCGTTTTCCACTTAGATGTAACTTAGGGACCTTAGCTGTTAGTCTGGGTTGTTCCCCTCTCGACGATTGATTTTATCACCCACCGCCTGACTCCTGTGATTCCACATATGGTATTCATAGTTTGATAGGGTTTGGTACCGCGGTAAGCAGCCCTAGCCCATTCAGTGCTCTACCCCCATATGCTACAACACAAGGCTATACCTAAATATATTTCGGAGAGAACCAGCTATCACGAAGTTTGATTGGCCTTTCACCCCTATCCACAAGTCATCCGGAGACTTTTCAACGCCTATCGGTTCGGTCCTCCACTGGCTCTTACACCAGCTTCAACCTGCTCATGGATAGATCACTTCGTTTCGGGTCTGCAGCATCTGACTAAATCGCCCTATTAAGACTCGCTTTCGCTACGGCTTCGTACTTGACTTAACCTTGCCAGATACCACAACTCGCAGGCTCATTATGCAAAAGGCAGTCCATCACCCTGATAAATCATAGGGCTCTGAATGATTGTAAGCTAATGGTTTCAGGTTCTATTTCACTCTCCTCGCTGGAGTACTTTTCACCTTTCCCTCACGGTACTTGTTCACTATCGATCTGTAAGTAGTATTTAGGATTGGAGGGTGGTCCCCCCGGTTTCAGTCAAAATATCACGTGTTCCGACCTACTCAGGATACCATTAGAGCTATTGAGAATTTAAATTACAGGAGTTTCACCTTCTATGCTACACTTTTCCAAGTATTTCATCTATCCTCTTTAGTCTCACGTTATGGTCCTACAACCCCCAATGCAAGCATTGGGTTTGTCCTAATCCGCTTTCGCTCGCCGCTACTGACGGAATCTCGTTTGATTTCTCTTCCTCTGGCTACTGAGATGTTTCACTTCACCAGGTTAGCTCCCCGTAGGGTAACATATATCTCTATATGCTGGGTTGCCCCATTCAGAAATCCCCGGATCAAAGCTCTTTGGCAGCTCCCCGAGGCTTATCGCAGCCTAATACGTCTTTCATCGCCTCTTACAGTCTAGGCATCCACCATTAGCCCTTAATAGCTTATTAATAAATAGAGTTAAACTCTATCGCATTTTTGATAATATTCTTTGGCTACTATCTTATTAAACATATTATTTAAAATATATCCAATAAAATAATGTTGTGTTCTATCTAATTTCTTAGATATGAAATTTTTTTTGTTTTAAATTATTTAATCTATATAAAAATCTCTTTTTATATCTATTATTTAATTCTTACGAAAAAATTAAAGACTTTAACATTATATTTTTAAATATCGTTTTGATTTTGAAAATCAAATATAAATTCAATCTCTTATTGAACTTATATTTAACTTCTTAAATCTGATGAACTTATTAGTTATAGGTGGTGGAGAATAGCGGGATCGAACCGCTGACCTCCTGCGTGCAAAGCAGGCGCTCTCCCAGCTGAGCTAATTCCCCAACCTAAATTAATCTTTACTAGATTATTTAATGGTGGGCCTATCAGGACTTGAACCTGAGACCTCACGATTATCAGTCGAGCGCTCTAGCCAGCTGAGCTATAGGCCCCTTTACTACCTATTTAAATAATCTTTATAAACCGAATATAAAATCTCTGGAAGTAAGAAACGAATCTTACTTCTCTCTCTGAAAGGAGGTGATCCAACCGCAGGTTCTCCTACGGTTACCTTGTTACGACTTCACCCCAGTCGCTGAATCCACTGTGGAAGGTAGCTACTTTAGCATCCCCGCTTCGAATGAGTTCAACTCCCATGGTGTGACGGGCGGTGAGTACAAGACCCGGGAACGTATTCACCGTAGCATAGCTGATCTACGATTACTAGCGATTCCAACTTCATGTAGTCGAGTTGCAGACTACAATCCGAACTGGGAGATATTTTTGAGATTTGCTCCACGTCACCGTATTGCTGCTCTTTGTATACCCCATTGTAGCACGTGTGTAGCCCTGGACGTAAGGGCCATGATGACTTGACGTCGTCCTCACCTTCCTCCTACTTGCGTAGGCAGTCTCCTTAGAGTTCTCAGCCGAACTGTTAGCAACTAAGGACGAGGGTTGCGCTCGTTGCGGGACTTAACCCAACATCTCACGACACGAGCTGACGACAGCCGTGCAGCACCTGTATATAAGTTTCTGCAAGCAGACACCAATCTATCTCTAGAAAGTTCTTACTATGTCAAGTCCAGGTAAGGTTCTTCGTGTATCGTCGAATTAAACCACATGCTCCACCGCTTGTGCGGGTCCCCGTCTATTCCTTTGAGTTTTAATCTTGCGACCGTACTCCCCAGGCGGTACACTTAATGTGTTAACTGCATTACTGCAAGGTCGAGCCTCACAACAACTAGTGTACATCGTTTAGGGCGTGGACTACCAGGGTATCTAATCCTGTTTGCTCCCCACGCTTTCGCGTCTCAGCGTCAATAATGTTCCAGTAGATCGCCTTCGCAATCGGTATTCCTTCTGATCTCTACGGATTTTACCCCTACACCAGAAATTCCATCTACCTCTCCCACATTCTAGGTATACAGTTTCAAAAGCAGTTCAATAGTTGAGCTATTGGATTTCACTTCTGACTTATATACCCGCCTACACGCTCTTTACGCCCAGTGATTCCGAGTAACGCTTGCACCCTCCGTATTACCGCGGCTGCTGGCACGGAGTTAGCCGGTGCTTATTCATATAGTACCGTCATTATCTTCCTATATAAAAGGAGTTTACGCACCGAAATGTGTCATCCTCCACGCGGCGTTGCTGCATCAGACTTTCGTCCATTGTGCAATATTCCCCACTGCTGCCTCCCGTAGGAGTCTGGACCGTGTCTCAGTTCCAGTGTGACTGATCATCCTCTCAAACCAGTTAGGCGTCATAGCCTTGGTGAGCCATTACCTCACCAACAAGCTGATACCATACAGACCCATCCTTAAGCACTAAAGCGTTTCCCTTGCATACTTATGTATTAAAGGCATATAGGGCATTAGCAGTCGTTTCCAACTGTTATTCCTTTCTTAAGGGCAGGTTATCTATACATTACTCACCCGTGCGCCACTTAGCTGACAATTATAGCAAGCTATAATCCGTTCTCGTTCGACTTGCATGTGTTAAGCACGCCGCCAGCGTTCACTCTGAGCCAGGATCAAACTCTCCATAAATTATAGAGTTTTTGAAACTGACAAATTTTATAACTCTTCAATTACAAAATTATCACTCAAATTTTATAGACAAGTATTTGTTTTACCAAATTTTCTTGTTTTTATATTTTTTAACATTTATTCTTATTTTTAATCTAAATAAACATAGATTTTTTATAAGAGTTCTATATTCGGTTTATAAAGATTACTTTACAAACTTTCATTCATTTTTAAAGATCATTCCAGACTCGATTGAATCGTTTCTCTTCAAGCTTTTCGTTTGAAGCGTTCCAGTCAAATTGGACGGGAATTATAATAGATTTTTATTTACTTGTCAATACCTTACAGCTTAAATCTAGCTAAAATTTTTAAATTTATGCTTTTTACTATTCTTTTATTGCCTTTTTCTCTCCCATTTTCTCTTTTACTAGGTTTTTATTGTATTGTTTTGTCTTTTTTATATTATTAATCTTCTATTTACTTTTTTTGTCTATTATATGAACTTAAATATAACTATAATATTTCATAATTATGTTATATTATTAGTAAATTATAAAAAGGAAAGAAAAATGTATAATAGAGATTATCTATCAAATCAGTCGTCTCAATATGCACAAGAATCATCTCAAGTTCAATTAATGAGCTTTTTGAAAGCGACTTATCAATTATTTGCTGGTTCATTATTAGCAGCTACTGCTGGTGCTTATATTGGATTAGGAATTGTATCTATATTAATGGGACCAGTTAAATGGGTTTTATTTGCTGTTGAACTTGCTTTAATATTCTTTGTTATTCCGAGAGTAAAACATACTCCAGGTGTTAACTTAGCTGTATTATTTGCATTTACATTTATTACAGGATTAACAATTGCTCCTTTATTAGCTTCAATATTTGCGATGCCTAGTGGTGCTTCTATTGTTGGACAAGCTTTTTTAATGACTTCAGTTGCATTTGGTGGAATTTCAATGTTTGCTATGACAACTAAAAGAGATTTCTCTTCAATGGGGAAATTTTTATTCATTGCTTTAATCATTATGATTGTTGCTGGTATTTCAAATATCTTTATTCAATCTTCAATGATGCAATTAGCAATAGCAAGTGTTGGTGCTTTATTATTCTCTGCGTTCATATTATATGACACACAAAATATAATTAAAGGTCACTATGATTCTCCAATTGAAGCTGCATTATCTTTATATTTAGATTTCTTTAATCTATTTATTTCATTATTACAAATTCTTGGAATTATGAATAGTGGAGACAAAGAGTAAGACTTTTAGTCTTACTCCACTTTTTTAAATGAATAACACTTTAAGACTTATTGATGCAAATCTAAATAGATTACGGGAAGGAATTCGTGTAATTGAAGATATTTTTAGATATATGTACAATGACAAAGAAACTGCCTTAAAATTAAAATCACTTAGACACTTAGCAAGATTAGACAACTATATAGAATTACTTGAAACAAGAGATGTAAAAAATGATGTTTTAAGAAGTTCAATAAAAAGTGAACAAAATCGAACAGATTTATACTCTATATTAATAGCAAACTTCAAAAGAGCACAAGAGAGTGCTAGAGTCTTAGAAGAATTTACAAAACTAACTTCAATAAAAGATAGTGAAAACTTCAAATATATAAGATATGAACTTTATAATTTAGAAATTGTTTTAACAAAAATAACTTCAAATTCTAAATAATTATAAGGATACTCTTTATAGAGTTTTTTAGAATCACTATAAGAAAGAGATTTTTCTCCACTTACACCTGATTTTTTTATATAATCAAATAAATCTTTTTTATTATCAAATTCTAATTTGTATAAAATTGTTTCAAATTCACAATTAAAAAATTTTAAAAAAGCTTCTTTTATAGAATCTTCATCCAAAATAGGTGATTTAGTTTTAGTAATTTCCTGAATTGTTTTAAATGTATTAGAAGTAAATAAAACTGCATTTATCTCTTTTGTAATATATGAAAGATGTTGTACAATCTTTGATAAATCATTTGACCATTGTAAAGCTGATGATGATAATACAATATCATAACTATCATTTTTAATCTCATTTATAAAATCTTGTGTATCAAAATTTAGACATTTTACTTCTATATTTACTGATTTTGGGTGTAATTCGCACATTGATGCTGAAGCATCTATTGCTTTATAAAACTCTACTTCCCATGAAATGTGATTAAAAACTTGACCTGAACCACAACCTAATTCTAAAATTCTTTTTGGTTGAAATTTTAATTCACGAACAAGTGATTTTGCAACAATTTGTTGGATTATATTGTGATTTTTATACTCTTTTGCATATTTTGAGAATTGATTTTTTACTGACAATTTTACTCTTTATAAAATGACTGAAATCATGTTTTAAAATTCATTTTAACTTAATTTTAATAAGTATTAGATAAAATGATTACCATTTTTTAAAAAGGAAATAGATAATGACATCTACACTTTTAATCGTTCAGTTTGTTTTAGCAATCTTATTAACTATAATCGTATTACTTCAAAAAAGTTCAAGCATAGGTCTTGGGGCATATAGTGGAAGTAATGATTCATTATTTGGTGCTAAAGGTCCAGCAAATTTCTTAACAAAAGCTACAATGGCTTTAGGATTAGTTTTTGTTATAAACACTGTTGCATTAGGATATTTATATAATCAACAAAGAAATCAAAGTGCTGTTGACTCAATTAAAACTGATTCTTTAATCCCAGCTACTCCAGTAACTACAACGGATTCAGCTCCAGCTGCTCCAACAGCTACTCCAACACCTACAGTTCCTGAAAATAAATAATTACAAAGAATAAAGAAATATGAAGTATTTCTTACTTCTTTGTTTATCATATCTTTATCTAAATGCAAATGCTCACATTTTTGTTTATCATAGATTTGGTGATTCAAAACATGAAAGTACAAATACATCTTTACAAGAATTAGAAAAAGAGTTTGAATATTTCAAAGCTAATAATTATAAAGTTGTTACTGTTTCAAAAATAGTTGAGAAACTAAAAAACAAAGAAGAAATACCAGATAATTGGGTTGCATTTACAATTGATGATGCCTATAAAAGTTTTTATCAAAATGGTTTAGAACTATTTAAAAAGTATAATTATCCTTTTAATCTTTTTGTTTATGTTGAAGCAACTCAAAAAAAATATCCTGATTTTATGACTTGGGATGAGATTAAAGAGTCATCTAAATATGGAGAGATTGAACTTCATTCATATTCACATAAACAACTTGTAAAATTAACTAATGAAGAGATTATTAAAGATACTAACTTAGCATTAGAAATATTTGAAAAGAACTTAGGCTTTAAACCAAAAGCTTACTCTTATCCTTATGGTGAATATGATGAAAGAGTAAAAAATGAGATAAAAAACTTTGGTTTTGAATATATAATGAATCAAAATAATGGTTCAGTAAATGAAAAAAGTGATTTATTTGATTTAAACAGAATTGCACTTGTTGGAAAAATAAATTTAGAAGAAAAAATAAAATATAAAACACTTGAAGCAAATTGGATAGAACCACAAGTTTATCCAAAAGATGGAATACTAAAACATATAAAAGTTGAAGTAAATAAAGATATAAAAAATGCAAAATTGTTTATATCAACTTATGGATGGCAAGATATCAAAGTTAAAAATGGTATAATAGATATCAAATTAGATAAAAAACTAAATCTAAACAGAAATAGAATAGCCATAAGTACTGACTATTACACTATTTCAAATAAGTTACTAATCAAATAAAGGAGAATAAATGTTAGAAGAATTATATGCTCAAACTAAAGAACATATGGACAAAGCTATCGATGCTTTAAAAAGAGATTACAAATCTTTAAGAACAGGTAAAGTTAGCACAAATATTTTAGATGGTATTAAAGTTGATTATTATGGAACACCTACTGATTTAAGTCAAGTTGGTTCTGTTTTAGCACCAGATGCTACAACAATTACTATCAGCCCTTGGGAAAAAAATCTTTTAGGACCAATTGAAAAAGCTATTCAAACTGCAAATATTGGTGTTAATCCAAATAATGATGGAGTTATAATAAAACTATTCTTCCCACCAATGACTGTTGAACAAAGACAAGAAACAGCTAAACAAGCTAAAGGGATGACTGATAATGCAAAAGTTGCAATTAGAAATATCAGACAAAATTCTAATACAAAAATAAAAAATTTCTTGAAAGATAAAGCTATTACTGAAGATGAAAGTAAAAAAGCTCAAGATGAAATTCAAAAAATTACTGATTCATATGTTTCAAAAGCTGATGATACATTCAAAGCTAAAGAAGCAGAAATCTTAAAAGTATAATTATGAACGTAGAACAAATATATAAAGACGCTTCTGCCCTACTTGAAGGTCACTTTAAATTAAGTAGTGGAAATCATTCGAAATTTTATTTACAATCTGCGAAAGTTTTAGAAGATCCTAAAACAGCTAAATTATTAGCTGATGCACTTGCAGAACAAATTAAAAACTCAGGTATCAAAGTTGATGCTGTTTGTTCTCCTGCACTTGGTGGATTAATCGCTGGATTTGCACTTGCTACTGCACTTGATGTAAGATTTATTTTTGCTGAACGAGCTGATGGTGAAATGACGATTAGAAGAGGTTTTGAAGTAAAAGAAGGTGAAACTTATATCGTTTGTGAAGATATTATCACAACAGGTGGAAGCGCACTTGAAGCAGCACGTGAAATCGAAAAAGCTGGTGGAATTGTAGTTGCTTATGCTGCTTTAGCAAATAGAGGTTTCTGTGAAAGAGTTGGAAGTTCAATTGAAAGAAAAGACAATTGTAAATTACCACTTGATAAACCACTTTTTGCATTAGAAGATTTTGCATTTGAAATGTATTCTCCTGAAGATTGCCCAATGTGCAAAGAAGGAAGCATAGCCTATAAACCAGGAAGCAGAGGAAACTAATGGCTAAATGGAGAGATGTTAAACAAAGTAGAATTCAAAATGAAAAAAGTTTTGAATCAAATGTTAAATCAAAAAAAAATGATTTAGCATCTCTTCCCTCGAGATTTAAAGCCTTTCTAACTGACTCTTTTTTAATCACTACTCCAATTACTTATATTGTAATGTACCTGATTTTAGGTGGAGGAACTGCTTTTGCAGATAATAGAGTTTTTGGATGGAGCCTAATTCTTGGTTCAACTGCATTTATAATTACATTTTTTTGGTATGTTAAATTTCAAACTCCTGGAATGAAAGCTTACTCTTTAAAAATTGTTAATAATGATTTTAATAGAATCTCTTTTTTTCAAGCAATAATTAGGTACTTTGCGACTATTTTTGCGATGATTTCATTCTTTTTACTTTTTGTTCCATTTTTTAATAAAGAGAAAAAAACATTTCAAGATATTATTTCAAAAACTGTAATTATTAACGAAAAATAATGCTATTTTTTAATCTCTCAGCATTTTATTTTTTTTATTTTGCTGCTGTTGGTGTTTATATAATATTTTTACCAAAGGTACTTCATGATATTGGATATAGTACTTTTGATATAGGTATTATTTTTGCTCTTGCTCCTTTAATGAGATTTATTACTCCTTTTTTATTTTTAAAACATATTAAACTTGACCAAAAGATGTTTAAATCAGCTCTTTATATCTCTGTTTTTTCATCTGCTTGTTTTTATTTAACTATTGAGAACTTTTTCCTTTTTATGATAAATAATGCTATTTTAGCAGCTTGTTTATCTTTGATTTTACCATATCTTGAAGTTACAGCAATTTCTACATTAGGAAAAGAAAAGTATGGGAAATCAAGACTTTATGGTTCTATTGGATTTATGATTATCTCTTTAGTTTTAGCAAAATTTTTAACTCAACCATTTATTGCTGTACATTATTATTTAGTCTTAAATATTTTAACAGTTATATTTGCTCTTTTACTTTTAAAATATGATGTACAAAAAATCGAAAATGAAAATAATGAACCATTTTCATTTTTGAAATATTGGCCATTTTGGATGAGTCTATTTTTTATGCAAATGAGTTTTGGAGGGTTTTACAACTTCTTCACTATTTATGAAACTGAACACAATATCTCATTAGAAATGACCTCATATTTATGGTCATTTGGAGTGATTTGTGAAATTTTAATGTTATATTTTCAAGCACCTTTACTAAAAAACAATCTTTTAAATCTTATAAAGATTTGTGTAGGGATTACTATTTTTAGGTGGTTTTTATTATATTTATATCCTGATTCATTAGGTATTACATTCTTTACTCAATCACTTCATGCCTTTTCATTTGGACTTTATCATAGCACTGTGATAATTTATTTATATACTCTTTATGAAAATAAAAAACTGGCTCAACAATTTATGTATGGTGTGGCATATGGATTAGGTGGATTTATTGGTGCTTTTATAGCAGGTGCAGTTTATGGAGAGTTTTTATTTTTATATAGTGCATTATTTGCTCTGTTATCTTTTATTTCACTATATTTTATAAAAAAATAGTAAAATTCAATTTTTTAAAAGGATTATGATGAGAATAGTATTTTTGATTTTATTTTTAATTTCAAATATTTTTGCAATAGCAATAGACAAAAACTGGTATGAAGGAACTAATGAGAATTTAGAAAAATTATATCAAGAACAGATAAAAAAAGCTGATTCATTAAAAGCTAATGTATCACAAGAAGAAAAAGAGCAGTTAGATTATCAACTTCTTCTTTTAAAAAAGCTTTCAAATTTTATAAAACAAGATAATCAATTTACTCTAAAAGAAGTAACACAAATTGAAGATTTAGATGATTACATAAAAAAAATCAAAGAGTATCTTAAAACTGAAATTGATTTTTCAAATAAAAAAACAGAGTTTGAAGAAACAAATAAAAAAATTGAAATTTTAGATGAACAAATTAGTAAATTAACAGAAAAAGAGAGTTTCTCAACAATAAATTCTCAATTACTTTATGCTTACTATATTTTGAAAAATAAAGAAAATAGACAAATATTAGATGAATATGCAAAATTCCAAGAGAATTTCAAGAAAAAACTTCTGACAAGTTTAGAAACTTTAAAAATCTCTACAAAAGAGGATTTAACAACAAAACTAACTAAACTTCAAAATAGTTATGAACAGATATTAAAAGATGAAAAAAGATTATTACTAGCTTTAGATAAAGCTCAAATAAGTGAAAATCAGTCAAAAATTACATCTTTAGGAAATGATATAACTCAATTAAAAAATGAAAAATCTAAAGTAATAGAAAATATAATTTATACAAAAATTGAAGAACTTCTACCATCACTTAAAGATAAAAAATCAAAATATTTTGATTATAGTAAAAGTTTACAAGAGTTTATTCAATCTAATAATGAAGATTATAACTCTTTAATTGAACTATTAAAATATTTATCAAGAGAACATCTTGGAGTTACGAAAACAACTTTTGCAGATACTAAAGAGAGTTTTTTAGATATTTTAAAATACACATGGCAAGAGATAAACAATCCAATTATTCCTATTGGAGAAGGAATTTCTATTTTAGCAATTACAAAATTCCTTCTTATTTTTATTATTGGTTTTTCTATTGCAACTTTTTATAGAAAAAAAATCACAAATGGAACAGTTCATTATTTAAAAAATACAACTATTGCAACAAGAACTATGCTTGCAAATCTTGGATACTATTTTTTAGTTGCAATAACTTTTGTTTTTGGTCTAAAATCTGTTGGTATTGACTTATCTTCTCTTACAATTTTAGTTGGGGCTTTATCAGTTGGTATCGGGTTTGGTTTACAAAATATTGTTTCAAACTTTATTTCAGGAATCATTTTAATATTTGAAAAATCAATTCAAGTTGGACATATAATTGAAATTGGAACTGGACTTAGAGGAAAAGTTACTCAAATAAATATGAGAAGTAGTGTTATTACGACTTTTGATAATATTGATATTATTATTCCAAACTCAACTTTAATTCAAAATAATGTAATAAATCTAACTTTTTCAGATGACATAAGAAGATTAAATGTTCCATTTGGAGTAGCTTATGGTTCAGATATTGATGAAGTTATAAAAACTATTCTTGATTCTTTAAGAAATAGTGATTTAATTTATCTAAGAAATCTTCCTGAAAAAGCTGCAAAAGTAAGAATGACAGCCATGAGTGCAAGTTCAATTGATTTTGAGTTACTTGTTTGGATTAGTGAAAATCCAGATGAAAATGGAGTTGGTTCATCTAATATGTCAGATTTTTTAATATTTATCTATAAAACTCTACAAGAGAATAATATAGAAATACCTTTCCCTCAAATGGATGTTCATTTAAAAAGAAGTTAAATCCATTTCTTCTTTTTAAATATTATAAATTGTATAGTTACAACAATTACCAATAATAATGAAAATACTAAAAAAGCATTTTCATTATTAGCTCCTGGAATTCCACCAATATTTATTCCTAAAAGTCCAGTTAAAAAAGTAAGTGGTAAAAAAATTGCTGAAATAATTGATAAAACATACATTTTTCTATTCATCTGTTCACTCATACTATTTGCTAACTCTTCTTGAATTAATATAACTTTATCTCTAATAGTATCAAGTTCCTCAATATGTCTCATCAATTGGTCATTTGTCTCACGTAATTCTATTCTTTGATATTCATCTATCCAAGGAATCTTTTCATTATAAAGTTTTACTAAGGCCTCTTTTTGTGGAGTTAGATATCTTTTTAAAACTATTGTTTCTCTTCTTATTGATAAAATTTCATTTCTTAACTCTGTAGTTGTTGAATCTATTAAATTTTCTTCTAAAAAATCTGTTCTATCTTGAATTTCATCAATAACATTATCCATTCTATCAGTAACTCTAAGCGTTAATTGAACTAAAAATTCAGAAGAACTCTTTGGACCAATTCCTGATTTTAAATCTTCTATTATTTCTGTAACAGATAAAAGATTTCTTTTTCTTGTGCTAATTATCATATTTGGCGAAATATATAATCGAATAGATATCATATCTTCAGGTTTTGAATTTGGATTTAAGTTTACACCTCTTAACGCAATAAGTAAGGCTTCACCTAAAACCGTTGTTCTTGGTCTTGTCTCTTCAGTTAAAAGTGCATCAATAGCAACTGAATCAATATTACTTTTATTTCTAATCCACTCAATTGCCTCTTTACTTGAATAATCAAAATGTACCCATAAAATTTTATCTATTCTATCAATTCCATCTAATTCTTCATAAGTTAATTCTAAAGCAGAACCTTTTTTATCAAGTAAAAATGCTCTAACTGGATGATTTTTTTGCATTTTTATCCTTTATATTATTGAGTAAACTATTTCTGTTTTTAATTTTTGTTTTTTTATCTCTTCAATTTTTAGATTTTCTATTTGCATACTCATTAATTCTTCAATTGATGAAATAGAATTTTTTGCTAATAGTTTTAAAATAATTCCACGATAAGCCTTTGCCCAATGACTTACAACTTTTCCATCTTTTATAAATTTCATTGTTACATATGGTTTTTCTATTTTGTAAAACTTTTCATAAAATCCAGCTCTTAAATCAATAATATCTTCATCTTTTAAATATTCGTCTATAACTTTTGAAAAATTATCCATATAAAACTTTTCTATTTTTAAATTATTAAAGGTTTCACCTTGCTTTAATTTATAATCTGGAATTTTATCACCTGATTTAATCACTCCAAAGATATTTGAAAAAATAAGTACATTCTCATCAATATACTCTTTTTCATTCTCTTTTAAATTATTATATTCTAGATAATCATAAGCAACACCTTCATATCTTTGTATTGCTTTCATTGTTGGTGAATTAAAAATATCTTTTTTATATTGATTTATAACATCTTCTTTTTTTGTTCCAAAGATTTTTGATAACTCATCTTTTGAGGCATTTTTAACAAATTCATTGTAT
This sequence comes from Arcobacter ellisii, assembly GCF_003544915.1. Taxonomy (NCBI): domain Bacteria; kingdom Pseudomonadati; phylum Campylobacterota; class Epsilonproteobacteria; order Campylobacterales; family Arcobacteraceae; genus Arcobacter; species Arcobacter ellisii. The sequence goes on from NZ_CP032097.1 coordinate 2,727,116, forward strand.
TGAGTTGCTATTTCCATTCTTTTTTCAAATAATTCTGGAAATATAAAACTATTTTTATCAAATGGTTTTTCAATACCTCCAGAATTTTTTGTTTCACTTGGAGAAAAAAGTATTTTCATCTTTATCCTTAATCTATAAATTTTCCATCAACATAAAGCCAAATTCCTTCAACTTTTAAAAATCTGCTTTTTTCAATAAATGAAATATCATTTTCTTTTTGAAATAGTGTTGCTTTAAAAGTAACAAAACTCTCAAGGTCTCCATCAATAAATTCTAGAATTTCAAGCTTTTCAAATCTTGTATTTTTACAAAAATTTAAAATATCATTTGTCCAAGATTTTAAATCAGTTGTAAAATCTGGATTATTTTGATGAGTTGTAAAAATTATATAATCACTATTTGCTACAGCAAATGCACTATATCTTGATTTCATAAGTTCTAATGCAGTTTTAGGGAAAGTAATTTTATCGTGAAAAGGTTTACAGCATTTTTTATATTTTTTTAAACTTCCACAAGGACAGCTTTCATTTACAGAAAATTTCAAAATTTACCTTTATAAAATTTTTGCTGATTTTATCATAAATGAAGTAAAAACAAAAGCGAGTAAATCTCGCTTTTGTTTAGTTTTTTGAAGCTTTATCTAAAACTTTATTATCTATCTTTTTCTCATTGATTTTATTTTCTGCTTTTACATTTGCAACAATACTATCTCCAAAACCTTTAATGTTTTTAAGATCTTCAGCTGAATTTATTTTATTAGTTTTTCGATACTCAATTATCTGTTCAGCTTTTTTCTCACCTATTCCTTTTATAGCCATCAACTCTTCTTTAGTAGCTGTTTGCAAATTAATTGCTCCAAATAATAAACTTCCACATAACAAAATAAATGCAAAAACTTTTTTCATCCTTCAACTCCTTAAAATAATTTAATTTATTATATTTAAAGATAATTTATATAGTTATTAAATTAATTATTTATTAAATTAATTCTTATAGAATTTTATGCTAATCTATAAATAAAATTAAAGGTTCTGAATGTTTCAACTTCCATTAGAGATTTTATCTAATCTTGCTTCTATAATCTTAGTTATAGTTCTTGTTATTTCTTATCTAAAACAGAAAAAAAGAATTGAAGTAATCAAAAAACTTGATTCTTTAAAAACAGAAAATAGTTTAACTCCAGAAGATATCAATTATATTGATGAAAATATAAATGAGTTTAAAGAAAAAAGTGAAAAAGCAGATAATCTTGTGAAAATACTAAATCCTATTTTTATTTTAGCAGTAGGTATTTTATTTATTTATCTTCCTGTTTCAGATGCTATGATTCATCTAAATGTGATTATTGTTGCAATAATTTATGTTCAACTTGACAAAATAAACAAAAGAAATACACTAGCTTTACTAAAAGAGTTAAAAAAATAATTTAACTCTTTTATTCTGTTATATAACTTTTTAGTTTTGCATAATCTAAGATTTTTATATAACCTTTGTCATTTTGAATAATTTTTTCTTTTTTTAATTTCGCTAATTTTCTTGAAAATGTTTCAGGTGTTATATTTAATAGTTGTGCAATTTTTACTTGTTTTAGATTTATTAAAATTGATTCATTGTCATATAAAAACTTCGCAATCTTTTCTATACTATTTGAACTCACATTATAATTTATAAAACTCTCTAAAGCCTTTATTTTTCTTGTTAAAGATTTTATAAAAAACATTGAAACTTCAGGTTTTAATAAAAACTCATTTTTAAATTTTTCATAATCAATCAATAATACCTCTGCATTTGTTTCAAAGGTACAATTTGCAGGAAATCTCAAATCTTCATAATTAACTATTTCAGCTATTAATGAAGGTGCCATTAGATTATGAATTACAACTTCATTATCTTTATGGTCGTAAGTATAAAGTTTTGCAATTCCTTTTAACAACAAATGAAGATATTTTGGCTCATCTCCTTTGTAAAACAGAATTTCATCTTTATTAAAAAATTTTTTTATTGAAATCTCTTTTAATCTTGTTTTTTCTTCTTCTTTTAAGAAATTAAAAAAATAAAAATCATCTATGGTATTCTTTGTCATATCTACTCTTTTATTGACAGTCGTCAAGGTTTAATTTCGTATTTTATGCAAAAATTTCAAAAAAGTAAATTAAATAAGATAAATTTTATCCTAATTATTAAAAGAAGAATTATGAATACTGAAAAATTTGAAATTGAAATAAATACACTTAAAAAATTTTATGAACTTTATTGTAAAGATAAACATAAAGATTTAGAAGAAAAATCTTTTGAATTAATCTATAAAGATAAAATATTTTCAATAAAATTAAATCTTTGTGAAAATTGTTTTAAAAATATCAACTACTCTTTTGAAAAATTGCAAGCTTGTCCACACGAAATAAAACCAAGATGTAGAAAATGTCCAAATCCTTGTTATGAAAAAGAAAATTGGAAAGAGACAGCAAGAGTTATGAAATACTCGGCAATTAAATTATCTTTGGGAAAAATAAAATCAAGGGTAATTAATCTTTTTAATTAATTACCAGTTGATTGCCTCTTTTTTCAGATTTGTCAAAATTTCATTTGTTTTAGAAAAATGTTTACACCCAAAAAAACCTCTATAAGATGAAAGTGGACTTGGATGTGGAGCTGTTAAAATATGGTGTTTTGATTTATTTATCAATTTTGTTTTAGCAATTGCTGGACTTCCCCAAAGAATAAAGATTACATTCTCTTTGTTATCACTAATATATTTAATGATATTATCTGTAAATATTTCCCAACCCAAATTATGATGGGATTTTGGTTTGCCTTCTTCTACTGTTAAAATAGTATTTAAAAGCATTACTCCTTGTTTTGCCCAAGATGTTAAATCTCCATCTTCACAAATAGATTTTTTACCTAAATCATCATTTATCTCTTTTAAAATATTTACCATAGAAGGAGGATTTTTAATATTACTTGGAGTTGAAAATGCTAAACCTTGTGCTTGTCCAAAACCATGATATGGGTCTTGTCCTAAAATTACAACTTTTAGATTTTCAAGTTTTGTTAAACTAAAAGCTTTAAAGATATTTTGTTTTTCTGGAAAAACTGTAGATGTTTCATATCTTTTATCAATCTCATTTTTTAGCTTTTCATAATACTCTTTTTCTTTTTCTAAATTTATTACATCTTCCCAAGTCATCGTACTTCCTAATATTTAAAAATAAAAAAAGCTAAGGCTTTAAAACCTTAGCTTTGAAAAAATCAAAAATTATTTATTATAAAACTGGTGATTTGATAACCATCATTTTTTGATTTTGCATTTCTCTCATAGAATCAGGAATTCCACCTAATCCTAAACCAGAAGTTTTAGCTCCACCAAACGGCATCCAGTCAACTCTAAATGCTGTATGGTCATTTACCATAACTGCTGTTGCATTTAATCTTTTTACTGCTTTTAAAGCTGTATCAAGATTTTTTGTAAATACCGCTGCTTGGAATGAAACATCTAATTGATTTGCTCTTTTAATTGCTTCATCTAAAGTTTTATAAGAATATACACAAACAACTGGTCCAAAAATCTCTTTTTGAGAGATAATTGCATCATCAGATGGGTTTACAATAACAGTTGGTTCAAAACAAGAATCACCTATTCTTTTTCCACCAGTTAAAATTTTTCCACCTTTTGCAACTGCATCATTAACCCACTCTTCAACTCTATTTACTTCATTGTGGTTAATTAATGGCCCAACTTCAGTTTTTGGGTCTAATTGGTCACCAACAACTAATTTTGAAGCTTTTTGGGCAATTTCAGAAGCTACAGTATCAGCAATTGATTCATGTACAAAAATTCTTTGAACAGAAACACAAACTTGACCAGCGTGGTAGAATCCACCTTTTACTAAGTCTGGAATCATAGCTTCAATATCAGCATCTGGCTCAACGATTACTGGTGCCACTCCACCATGTTCTAACGCACTTCTTGTACCAGCACTTGCTTTTGAGTTTAAGTACCAACCAACAGGTCCTGAACCAATAAATGTAAAGAATGCAGTTTTTGGAGATGTAACTAAAAGTTCTCCACCTTGTCTATCACAAACAACAGCTTGTGCCCAACCTTCAGGAAGTCCAGCTTCTTTTAATAATTCAACAAGTCTTAATGCACTCATTGGAGTTTGAGTTGCTGGTCTAATAATAACTGGACAACCAACAGCAATTGCAGGAATTACTTGGTGAATTGCTAAGTTAAATGGGTGATTAAAAGCTGAAATTGCAGCAACTACACCAATTGGTTCTTTCATAGTATAAGCCATTCTGTTAGCTGAACTAGCAGTATGACCCATAGCTATTTCTTGACCTTCTTGTAATCCAATTTGTTCAATAGCAATTTTTACACCATTAATAGCTCTCTGAATTTCAACTTTAGAGTCAATATATGGCTTTCCACCTTCACTTGCACAAAGAATTGTTAATTCTTCAACTTGAGAAGACATAATCTTCATCAAGTTTTCTAAAATTTCAATTCTTTTGTATTTTGGAATCCAGTTATCTACATCTAAGAATCTCTCATAAGCAGTATCGATAGCTTTTTGAACTCCTTCAACTGTTGTAAATGGAACTGATCCAACAACTCTTCCGTCAAATGGTGATGTTACTTCTATTGTACTCATAATTTCCCTTTCAAATTTTTATATTAAACATTGTTTTTTTGCTAAAAGCTCATTTAAAATAGCGTGATTTAATGAATAATCTACTGCTAAATCAATTAAGTGAACACCTTTACCATTTACACAAGCATCTAAAGTTTTTTCAAACTCTTCAACTGAAGTTGGTCTGTGTCCTGTTGCACCATATGATTCAGCGTATTTAACGAAATCAGGATTTCCTAAATCTAAACCAAATGTTTCGAATCCCATTCCTGTTTGTTTCCATTTAATCATACCGTATGCATTATCATTTAAGATAATAACTGTTAGGTCTAATCCTAATCTTACAGCTGTTTCTAACTCTTGAGAGTTCATCATAAATCCACCATCACCACAAACAGCAACAACTTTTTTCTCTGGATTTATCATTTTAGCTGCCATTCCAGAAGGAAGTCCAGCCCCCATAGTTGCTAATGCATTGTCAAGTAATAATGTGTTTGGTTGTGCACATCTATAATTTCTTGCAAACCAGATTTTATAAACACCATTATCAAGTGTAACGATATCTTCTGGGTTTAATGTTTGTCTAATTGCACGTACCGCTCTTTGAGGTAAAATTGGGAATCTATTATCACCAAAATATTTTGATAATCTTGTTCTGATTTCATCTGCTAATCTTGCATAGTAATCAAAATCCCAGTGAGCTTGAGGAGTAATTGCTTGAGTAATTTCTTGGATACTTCCAGCAATATCACCAACAACGTCTAATTGAGGGAAATATGTATCATCAACTTCACTTGGGAAGAAGTTAACGTGAATAACTTTTGTAGCATCTGGTTTATTTTCCATAAAAAATGGTGGTTTTTCAATTACATCGTGACCAACATTGATGATTAAATCTGCTCTTTCAATTGCGCAGTGAATAAAGTCATCTTTAGATAATGCAGCAGTTGATAAACATAATGGGTGATTTTCATCAATAACACCTTTACCCATTTGAGTAGAGAAGAATGGCATTCCAGTTTTGTTTACAAAATCAGTTAAAGCTGTACCAATTCTTGTTCTATTTGCACCTGCTCCAATTAATAATAATGGTCTTTTTGCACCTTCAATCATTTTAATTGCATCAGCAACAGCTGCTTCACAAGCAGTTGGATATTTGAAAGGTTTTACTGGATAGATATTAAATTCAACTTCTTCAGCTGCAATATCTTCTGGTAATTCAATATGTACAGCACCTGGTCTTTCAGTAGTTGCGATTTTAAATGCTTCTCTTACCATTGATGGAATGTTGTTTCCATTTACAACTTGTTTAGCATATTTAGTCATTGGTTTCATCATACCAACGATATCAACGATTTGGAATCTACCTTGTTTAGATTTTTTGATTGGTTTTTGCCCTGTAATCATCATCATTGGCATACCACCAAGTTGTGCATAAGCAGCACTTGTAGCAAAGTTAGTAGCTCCAGGTCCAAGTGTAGAGATACAAACTCCAACTTTTCCTGTTAATCTTCCATAAGTTGCAGCCATAAATCCTGCACCTTGCTCATGTCTTGTTAAAATTAGTTTAATATTTGAAGTTCTTAAGGCTTCAAGAAAATCAAGATTTTCTTCACCTGGAATTCCAAAAATATACTCAACACCTTCGTTTTCTAATGCTTTTATGAATAATTCTGATGCATTCATTTTAGTCTCCATTAATTTTTAAAAATAATAATTGATAATCACATTCTATATCTATTTAATTCTTATTAAATCACGCTAATATTTTATTTTGAATATGATACTTTGTATTGTTATTATACAACTCGCGAATTATAGTTGATTAACACTTAATATTATAACCATATTACCCCATATAGTTTAGATAATATTAATAATATTTTGTATACTATAATTCAATATTTAACAAAAGGTTACATTATGAAGAAAATTTTACTAATTTTGTTACTTGTAATAGTCTTACCCTTTTTCTATTTGATTGTTACAAATTATAACAACATTCCAAAACTAGATGAAAATGTAAAAGAAAAGTGGTCACAAGTACAAAACCAATATAAAAGAAGAGCTGATTTAATACCAAATCTTGTGGAAACAGTAAAAGCTTATGCAGAACATGAAAAAAGTACTTTTGTGGAAGTTACAGAAGCAAGAAGTAAAGTATCTGCTATAAATATCAATGAAAATACACTTAATAATCCAGCACTTTTACAACAATTTGATAGTGCTCAAGCAGGATTAAGTAGTGCTTTATCAAAGCTTATGGTTGTAGTTGAAAAATATCCTGAATTAAAAGCAAATCAAAATTTTCAAGCACTTCAATCACAACTTGAAGGCACAGAAAATAGAATTTCTGTAGCACGAAAAGATTTTATTGAAGCAGTTAAACTTTATAATTTAGAATTAAGAACTATGCCTGGAAAACTTGTAGCTGCAATAGTTCATCCAGAAGCAGAGTTAAAAGAGACTTTTACAGCAAGTCCAACAGAGCAAGAAGCTCCAAAAGTAAAATTCTAATGATTTTAAATGAAAAAGAACAAGAACTAATTTCAAAGGAGATAGAAAATCTTGAAAGATTTTCTTCTGCTGAATTAGTTGCTGTTATAACTCAAAAAAGTTCAAACTATAAATATGCAGGATTATTAATTTCAATATTTTTTGTTTTTTTCTCTTCTTTTATTTTATATTTTTTAAAAGAGTTATCAATTTTAGAACTACTTCAATATCAACTTTTGATTTTTGTAGGAATAAATTTATTATTTGAAAATTATAAAAAATTGGTTTTAAAAATCTTACCTCAAAATTATAAACATCAAAAAGCTTCTTTATATGCAAAAGAACAATTTAATAATTTAGGACTAAATAGAACAAAAACAAAACAAGCTATTATGTTTTTTGTTAGTCTTGATGAAAAATATGTTGAGATTATTACTGATAAAGAGATTTCAAAAAAAATACCTGATGAATTTTGGCAACAATTGGTACAAGAGTTTATAGATGATGTAAAAAAAGAAGATTTTTTAAATGGATATTTAAAAGCCCTAAAAACATCAAAAGCTATTTTAATTCAACATTTTCCAATTCAAGAAAATGATAAAAATGAATTATCAAATGAAGTAATTGAGTTAAAATGAAAAAAATTATATTAATTTTACTTTTTATTTTCAGTTTCTTAAATGCAGATATTACACAATATTTCCCAAAATTAGAGGGAAGAGTTGTTGATGAAGCAAATCTTTTATCTCCTTTGGTTAAAAAAGATATAGATTTAATTTTAAAAGAGGAAGAAGAGAAAAGCTCAAATCAAATTGTTGTTGTAATTCTGAACTCTTTAAACGGATATACAATCGAAGAGTATTCATATCAACTTGGAAGATTTTGGGGAATTGGTCAAAAAGATAAAAACAATGGTGTTTTACTTGTGATTTCTATGGCTGAACGAAAAATTAGAATAGAGGTTGGTTATGGACTTGAAGGTGCTTTAACTGATAAAATTTCCCATGAAATTATCAATTACACAATTAAACCAAATTTTAAAGCAAATCAATATGAACTTGGGATTTTAAAAGCTTTAAATGAGATAAAAGCTGCAATAAAAGGCGAATATGTTGCAAAAGCTAAAACAGGAGATGACTTTAACTCTGTTTTTAACGCAATTATTCCTTTAGCTTTTTTTGCTTTGATATTTCTTTCAATGATTGCAAATAGTATCTCAAAAGCCTTAAGAAGTCAGTTTTTATATAAAGTTACTAAATCATCTATCCCTTCATCTTTCTTTGGATTTTTTGCTTATGTAAGTTCTCAACCATTTACAACTTATAACTTCTTAGTTGCACTTATTATTTTTGTAATGGTTTTTGTATTTAATTTTATAATCTCAAAAAAAGTAGATTTTGATAAACTTGCAAAAGAGAATTATACAAATAGCTCAAACAGTTCATCAGGATTTGGTGGTTTTGGCTCATCTTCATCTTCAAGTGGTGGATTTGGTGGATTCTCTGGTGGCGGAGGAAGTTTTGGAGGAGGAGGCGCAAGTGGCGGCTGGTAAAAAAACAATTATATTTGATTTAGATGGAACATTAATAGACTCTTTAGAAGATATTGCAGTATGTATGAATAAAGTTTTAGAAGAGTTAAATCTTCCTATTCACAAAATTGATGATTATAAATATTTCGTAGGAAGTGGTGTTGATGTTTTAGTTGAAAATGCATTAAAAGGTCATTCATTAGAGATAAAAAATGAAGTTTTAAAAAGATTTAAAAAAGAGTATGACCAAAAACTTCATGAAAATACTAAACCTTATGAAGGCATTTATGAGTTATTAGATGAACTTAAAAAGCTTGATTATAATCTTGCTGTTTTATCAAATAAACCTCATGATTTTACAGTGCAATATGTAGATTATTTATTTAAAGATTATGGTTTCAAAGAGGTTCATGGACAAAAAGTTGAAGTTCCAAGAAAACCACATCCAATTGGAGCGATAGCTATTGCTGAGGCTTTAAATGTTCCTTGTGAAGAAGTGTTTTTTGTTGGAGATACTTTAGTTGATATGAAAACTGCAAAAAGTGCTAATATGAAAGCTATTGGTGTTTTATGGGGATTTAGAGATGAAAAAGAACTAAATGAACATGGAGCTGATTTTATAGTAAAACACCCTTTGGATATTTTAGAAATTGTAAAAAAATAAAAGTTTTATAAATATAAAGGATTTACGTGGCAGATAAATATATTCCAATTGCATGTCAATTATACGATAAACTTGAAGAATTAGCTGTAAAAAAAGTTAAAACAAAAATTACTTATCTTGATTATTATGAAGAAAAAGTTGTTGAGGATTTTATTGTAGATTTTAGAACAAAAAATAAAGAAGAGTTTTTGATACTTGCAAATGGAATCGAAATTAGACTTGATAAGATTATTACACTAGAAAATTAATTATTCTTAAAGGTTGTATATGCAACTATTGCATATACAATTAAAGGAATAATTATGGCTTATGAATTACAAAAATCTCTTGGTTTTAAAATAAACCAAGCAGCAAATAAAATCAATAATAAATTTACACACTTATTAAATCAATTTGATATTGCCCCTGAACAAAGGGCAACACTTGAAATTATTAAATATGAAAAAGATGTAAATCAAACAAAAATCGCACATATTTTAGGAAAAGATAAAACAACTATAAGTAGAACTCTTGCTACTTTAGAAAAAAAGAAGTTTATTTTAAAAAAACAAATAGATAAAAGAACAAATTTAATTGAACTTACAAAACTAGGAAATGAGATTTTAGAAAAAAGTGCTACTCAAGTCAAAGAGTTTAGAACTACCCTATTTTCAAATTTAGAAAATGAAGAAGTAAATGTACTTGTTAATTTACTTGAAAAAGTTGCATCAAATGTTGAAGAGTTATAATGCGAAAATCAATTAATCATTTATATTTAATAGTTTTATTGTCCATTTTATCATCTGTTGCACCAATGGGAATTGATACTTATTTACCTTCGATTCCTGAAATTGCAAAATCACTTTATGTTAGTATTGATAAAATAGAGTTATCTTTATCAATCTTTTTAATAGGTTTTTCAATTGGACAAATTTTTGGTGGACCAATTTCTGATAAATATGGAAGAAAACTTAGTTCAATTTTTGGTCTTTTAGGTTATGCCCTTTTTAGTTTTATAATAATTTTTAGTACAACAATTTATGAGTTATGGATTTATAGATTTTTTGAAGCATTTTTTGGAGGAATTGTAGTTGTAAATGCAGCTGCTGCGGTAAGAGATAGATTTCATGGAGCAGAAGCTGCAAAAGTATTTTCACTAATTGGAATTGTAAGAAGTTTAGCTCCACTTTTAGCACCAGCTATTGGAGCGTTTATTATTCACTTTTTCTCTTGGGAAGCTGTATTTATATTTTTAACACTTTATGCTTTAGTAGTTGCATTTTTTATATATAAAGATTTACCTGAAAGTTATACATATGTGAAACAAAATATTTTTGAATCATATAAAATAGTATTAACCCATAAAACAGCAATGAAAGCTATGTTAACACTTGGATTTAGTTTTGGTGGATTTTTTATTATTATTGCAAAGACTTCATTTATCTATATTGAGCATTTTAAAATCCCAACAGATTATTTTCCTTTTTTCTTTGGAATAAATTTTATTTTATTGGTTTTAATGATAAAAGTAAATGTAAACTTACTAAAAAAATATAATGATTTACTTATTTTAAAGACAGCTATTTTCGTACAAATAGTTGTTGGAATCATATTTATCTTCACTCAAGAAAATATTAGTTTGATTTTAATTGTAATTTTAATTGCAAGTTATATGAGTATGATGGCATTTATTTTTGGAAATTGTATGGCATTAGCCTTAGAACACTTTCCTAAAAATGCAGGAGTTGCTTCTGGAGTAATTGGTGTTTTACAGTTTGGATTGGGAGCGATTATCTCTTCAATAGCACTAAGTTATCACAATGATACTTTTTTACCTATTGCTTTAAGTATAACATTCATTTCTATAATCTCATTTTTGATTATTAGAACATATAAATAAAAGGATTTTAATGATAATAAAAAGAAAATATGAAAGAATAGTTTTTGCTTTTGTAATGAGTTTTATAATGAGTTTCATCATGAGTTTTGTAATTACATTTATAAATTTAGGTTTTATTGATGGATTTATATTAATTTGGCTCGAAGCTTGGGTTAAAGCCTTTTTTGTAGCTTTTCCAGTTATTACTATTATTTCACCTTTGGTGAAATTTTTAGTTCATAAATTATTGAAAGATTAGGAGTTTTCCTAATCTTTACACTTCTAAATCAAAAAATGATTCTTCAACTTTTTGATATTTTGCAACAGAACAAGTAATTTTTATCGCATTATCATAATCTTTAAACTCTTCAACAAAAAGTTTTTGTAATTTTTCAGTTTCTACTGCTCTAAAAATAAAATATCCTAAAACTTCAGTTCCTCTTGAACCTGCTTTTTCTATTCCAAAACTATCAAATTTCCAGTCAATTCCTCTTGTAAAAAAGAAAACTTCTGTAATTCTTTTTTCTAACTCTTCTCTTACTTTATTATCATATGCTTTTAAGTGTACATAAAAAGCTACATTTGTATTAAATTCTGATTGAACTAATTTTTCTTGTTCAGTTGTTATTGGTTTTTCTATTAAATTTATATTGCTCATTTTTAAATGCTTTCCTAGTTTTTTCGTATTATATTCAACTTTTTTAAAATAAAACTTGTAATATTTATATAAACAAATTTATTTTAGCTATTTTTTAAGTTTCAATAAAATAATAAAATCTTTTTTATTCTTATATTTAATATTTAATCTTATATAATATTTTCACTAACAGAAGGTAGATTATGAAACAAGAAACTAATAATATTTCTATTATTTGGAAATCTGAATACAATATAAACAACTTTACAATAGATAGAGAACATCAAGATCTATTTTCTATTGCAAGGGAAGCTTTAAATACTTCAAAACTAAAAAATGACAAAGACCAGATCGATAAACTAAAAAAAGTTATTACAAAACTTTTTGATTATGTTGGAACTCATTTTAATAATGAACAAAAATATATGGAAAATATAAGTTATCCAGATATTGAAGAACATAAATTTTTACATAAAAATATGTTAAATATGCTAACAAACTTAGTCTCTGAACTAAACACTATGGAATTAGAACAAATACAAAAATCTTTATATAACTTTATTGAAGAATATTTTATAAAACATATTATTTTAGAAGATAAAAAAATCCAACTTTGGAATACTAATCTTGATGATTTAAAGAAAAACTTTGGGTGGAAAGAGATTTATAGTGTACAAAATCCTGCAATTGATGCTGAGCATAAAAAACTATTTGATATAGCACAAGAAGCGTTTATAGAAGTTGAACCTCAGCAAAAAGCACAAAAAATAAAAAATGTTTTAACTAAACTCTATGATTATATGAAAACTCATTTTAAACATGAAGAGGAGTATATGCAAGAGATTAATTATCCAAATATAAAAGAGCATAAAAAACTTCATCATAAAATAATTGAAGATATAAATAGTTTAGTAAGAAGACTTCCTAGTTTAAATGAAGAGTTATTTGAAAAAGAGCTTGCAAAACTTATTGATATTGCACTTGTTCAACATATTATTCAAGAAGATAGAAAAATCATAACTTGGGCAAAATCAATTTAGTTTATTTTTATAATAAAATAATACAATCTCACACTTTATTTTAAGGATTATTATTATGAAAAAAATTATTTTAGCATCTGCATTATCTGTTTGCACATTATTAGCTTTTGATATTGGTGGTGCTTTAAAAAATGCTGGTACAGCTGCTGGAACTGCTGCATTAAACGGTGATACAGATGTAAAATCACTTTCAAAAACTGCTGCTGGTTCAGCTGGATTAACTTCTGAAGCTTTAGGAGAAAAATTAGCAACAACTGTAAAATCAAATAATACTACTGTTTCTTCTATGGATAAAGCAAAAGAGTTATGTTCTCAAGCTTCAACTGTTCAATCAATCGCAAATATTGATAGCACAATTGTAAAAGAAGCTATTGCTATTTGCTCTGAAAAAGTTATGGATAAATAATTACCAATTTTTATATAAGAGAGAGTTTTCTCTCTTATTCTACTTGTTATATTAATATTCAATTAAACTTCATACATTAAAATCTTATAATTTATTTTCAAGGATTTTTTTGTGTTTAAAAAACTACATTTCATTATTTTTACTCTAACAACTCTTTTTATATTTACAGCCTGTGAAAAAAAAACTCCTACAAATACTCAACCTCAAGCTGTTGAAGTTGGATATATTTCACTAAAAGAGCAATCTATTGCCTTACAACAAGAGTTATCAGGAAGAGTTAAAGCCAAATTTGTTTCTGAAATTCGACCACAAATTAGTGGAATTATAAAAAAGCAACTTTTTACAGAAGGTTCAAAGGTAAAACAAGGGGATATTTTATATAAAATTGATTCTACTTCTTATCAAGCCTCTTACAATCAAGCAAAAGCATCACTTGAAAGTGCAAAAGCACAAATAGAGAGTTCTAAATTAAAAGTGCAAAGATATGAAGAGTTATTAAAATTTGATGGTATTTCAAAACAAGAACTTGATGATGCAAAAGCTTCATATCTTCAAGCAATAGCAAATGTTGAAGAGAAAAAAGCAGCACTAGAAAGTGCAAAAATCGACCTTGAAAGAACAAATATAAAAGCACCTATTTCTGGATATATTGGTGTTTCAACTATAACTTTAGGTTCACTTGTATCATCAAATCAAACTGAAGCCTTAACAACAATTAGAGATACAAATAGTGTTTTTGTGGATTTAAGTCAATCACAAGCTCAACTTTTAACTTTACGAAAATTACTAACTAAAGATAATGTAATACAAGGGAGTTCTGATGTTAGCCTGATTTTAAGTGATAACACAACTTATGAACATAAAGGAACTTTACAACTTCAAGAGGTTTTTGTAGATGAGAGTACAGCAAGTGTGACATTAAGAGCAACTTTTCCAAATGAAAAAAATATTTTACTTCCTGGAATGTTTGTAAAAGCAGTTATTGATTCAGCTATTGATACAAAAGCATTTTTAGTTCCACAACAAGCTGTTTCAAGAGATGAAAAAGCAAATCCAGTTATTACAATTATTCAAAATGACAATAGTGTAAAAAAACAGATAATTACTATTGAAAGAGCTGTTGGGAATAAATGGTTAGTTACAAATGGTATTTCAAGTGAAGATAAAATCATTATTGAAGGTTTAAATAAAATAACTGCAAAAAGTAAAGTTAATCCTATTGATGTAACTACAAAATATATAGATATAAAAAAGGATTAATAAAATGATAGCTCGTTTTTTTGTTAATCGCCCTATTTTTGCTTGGGTTATCTCTTTAGTTATTATGATAGCTGGAACTGTCTCTTTATATACACTTCCAGTGGAACAATATCCTGATATTGCTCCTCCTCAAATAAATATTTCAACAACTTACACCGGAGCATCTGCTCAAACGGTTGAAAATAGTGTAACTCAAATAATTGAACAACAACTAACAGGTCTTGATGGAATGATTTATTTTTCTTCAAGTAGTAGTTCTTCGGGAAATTCAAAAATAAGTGTTACCTTTGAGCAAGGAACAGACCCTGATATTGCTCAAGTTCAAGTTCAAAATAAAGTGCAACAAATACTTTCAAGACTACCTGATGACGTACAAAGACAAGGAGTAAGAGTAACTAAATCACAATCAGATTTTTTACTTTTAGCCTCTTTATATGATTCAACTGGAAAAGCAAATAAAGAGGATATTGCAGACTTTTTAGTAAGTAATTTACAAGATAGTATTTCAAGAATTGATGGTGTTGGAGAAGTTCAAGTTTTTGGTGGACAATATGCCATGAGAATTTGGCTAGACCCTAAAAAACTTGAAAACTTTAAATTAATGCCCTCAGATATACAATCAGCTATAAATACTCAAAATTCACAAGCTTCAGCAGGTCGTTTAGGAGGTTTACCAGTTGTTAGTGACCAACAATTAGCTGTAACTGTAACAGCTAGATCAAAATTTAAAACTGTAAGTGAATTTGAAAATATAATAGTTAAAAACAATAGTGATGGTTCATTTGTAAAACTAAAAGATGTTGCAAGGATTGAATTAGGAAGTCAATCATATAGTAATATCACAAATCTAAATGGATTTCCATCAACTGGTATTGCAATTCAATTAGCATCAGGTGCAAATGCTATTAAAACCTCAAATAGAATTAAAGAGTTTTTAAAAAAATATGAACCAAATCTTCCTTTAGGATATGAAATCACATATCCAAGAGATACAACAGCTTTTATACAAGCTTCTATAAAAGAGGTTGTAAAAACTCTAATCGAAGCGATTATTTTAGTTGTTTTAGTTATGTATATTTTCCTAAAAAATTATAGAGCAACACTTATTCCAGCGGTTGCTGTTCCCGTTGTTTTACTTGGAACTTTTGGAATTTTAAATATTTTGGGTTATTCAATAAATACTCTTACTATGTTTGGTATGGTTTTATCTATTGGTCTTTTAGTTGATGATGCTATTGTTGTAGTTGAAAATGTTGAAAGAAATATGAAAGAGTATAATCTTTTACCAAAAGAAGCAACAATAAAAGCCATGCAAGAAATCACTAGTGCTTTAATTGGAGTTGCAACTGTTTTATCTGTTGTATTTTTACCAATGGCATTTTTTAGTGGTTCAACAGGAGTTATTTATAGACAATTTTCAATAACTATTATCTCTTCTATGGTTTTATCAGTTGTTGTTGCTTTAACTTTAACACCTGCTTTATGTGCAACAATTTTAAAACCACATAAAGAAGAGAACTCAAAAGGTTTTATCTCTTGGTTTGGGAATCTCTTTGAAACTTTTACTTTAAGATATAAAAATAGTTTAAGTAGCATACTAAAAAATCCTATAAAATGGATGGTTTTTTATAGTGTTATTATTGGTGCTTTGGCATATGTTTTTATAAAACTGCCAACAAGTTTTTTACCAAAAGAGGATCAAGGTTCACTAATGATTCAATACACACTTCCTGAAGGTGCAGTTACTTCAAGAACAGTTGAAGTTGCCCAAACTATTAAAGATTATTTTTTAAAAGAAGAAGCTTCAAATGTTGATAATATTTTTACAATTTCAGGTTTTAGTAGTAGAAGTAGTGGTCAAAATGTTGGAACAGCTTTTATCTCTTTAAAAAATTGGGATTTAAGAAAAGGTGAAGAAAATCGTTCAGAAGTTATAGGACAAAGAGCCATGAAAACTTTTTCTAATCCAAAATCTCCTTATTTTATAAGAGACGCAAGAGTTATTTCTATGAATCCTCCTGTTGTTCAAGGGTTAGGCTCAACAGATGGTTTTGAGTTTCAACTTCAAGCAGATGCTATGACTTCAAGAACAGCGCTAAATGAAATAAAAGAAAAAATCTTAGAAGATGCTTCAAAAAATGAAAAAATTAGTTCAGTAAGAGCAGATGGAACAAACAGTACACCACAACTAAAAATCGATTATGATATACAAAAAGCTTTAACATTAGGTCTTTCTTTATCAAATATTGATGATACTTTAAGTGCTGCTTGGGGTGGAGTTTATGTAAATGATTTTATTGATAGGTCAAGGGTAAAAAGAGTTTATATTCAAGGTGATGCACCATTTAGGTCAAAACCTGAAGATTTATATGCTTGGAATGTAAGAAACTCAAATGGAGATATGGTTTCATTTGAAGAATTTTCAAATATAAAATGGGATTTTGGTCCAGAAGAACTAACTCGTTATAATGGTTTTGCTTCATATCAAATCCAAGGTTCAGCAGCACTTGGAGTTAGTTCAGGAGTTGCTATGGATGAGATAGAAAAAATAGCAAATAACTACTCATCAGGAACAATGCACGAATGGAGTGGAGTTTCATATCAAGAAAGACTTTCTACTGGTCAATCAGGACTTTTATATACTGTTTCTATTTTGATTATATTTTTATGTTTAGCTGCACT
Organism: Arcobacter ellisii; assembly: GCF_003544915.1. Taxonomy (NCBI): domain Bacteria; kingdom Pseudomonadati; phylum Campylobacterota; class Epsilonproteobacteria; order Campylobacterales; family Arcobacteraceae; genus Arcobacter; species Arcobacter ellisii. The sequence continues at coordinate 2,744,327 of NZ_CP032097.1, forward strand.
TTATGAGAGCTGGTCTGTGCCATTTTCAATTCTTTTTGTTGTTCCTTTAGGAGTTGTTGGTGCAGTTATGGCTGTTTATTTTAGAGGTTTAGATAATGATGTTTATTTCCAAGTTGCACTTTTAACAACCATAGGATTGGTTTCAAAAAATGCAATTTTGATTATTGAGTTTGTTGATACTGCTTATAAAAATGGTAAACCTCTTATTAGTTCAGCAATCGAAGGAGCAACTTTAAGACTAAGACCAATAATTATGACTTCTCTTGCATTTATTGCTGGAATTACACCTTTGGCAATATCAACGGGAGCTGGAGCAAATAGTAGGATTTCAATAGGAACTGGAATTGTTGGTGGAACTTTAAGTGCAACCATTTTAGCGATATTTTTTGTTCCTCTGTTTTATGTTCTAATCAAAAAAATATTTTCATCGAATGAAAAACAATTAAAAAATGAGGTAATTTAAGATGTTAAAAACAAATATTTCAATACTTCTTTCAATCCTTATTTTTAATGGATGTGCCTCTTTAGAGCCAAAGTTAGAACCTGTTGATTCAAATGTAATTCCAAAAGAGTGGAATACAAAAATAGAAAATAATTCAACCTCAAATATTAATGAGATAAAACCCTCTTGGGAAAATTTTGTTCAAAATGAAACTCTAAAAAAAGTAGTTGAATTAGCTATAAAAAACAACAAAGATTTAAAAATAGCTATTTTAAATATAGAATCAGCAAGGGCAACATATAGAGTTTCAAAAGCAGATAATTTTCCTACAATCAACACAAACGCAAATACAACAAGAGCAAAAAGTTTAGGTTCAACAAACACAACTTCAATCTCACAAAATTACAATGCAAATCTTAGTACCTCTTACGAAATTGACCTTTTTGGAAAAATAAAAAGCCTAAATGAGAGTGCATTAAACAGTTATTTATCAACAAAATATGCAGCAAATAACGCAAAAATAACACTTATAAACGAAACAATAACTGCTTGGATTACACTTGCAAATGATATGGAACAACTAAAACTAGCAAATGAAACCGTAGAAAATCTACAAAAAGTTTATGAGTTAAATGAAAAAAAATATAAAGCAGGAGTTATTTCAAAAGCTGATGTTTTAAGTGCAAATGCTTCTTTAAAAGAAGCACAGATTTCAAAAATTTCATATACAAAACAAATAGAACAAGATAAAAATGCACTAGAGCTAATAATCGCCCAACCTTTACCAAAAGAGCTTTTACCAAAAGGTTTTGAGAATTATCAAACTTGGTTAATTCCAGTAAAAGCTGGTCTTTCTTCACAAGTTTTATTAAATAGACCAGATGTTATGGAAGCAGAATATACACTAAAAGCAAAAAATGCAAATATAGGAGCAGCAAGGGCTGCATTTTTCCCAAGTATCTCTTTAACTGCAAGTAGTGGAATAGCAACTAAAAGTTTATCAAATCTTTTTGATGGAGGAACTGGTGTTTGGTCATTTGCTCCAAGTATAACTCTACCAATCTTTGATGGTGGTCAAAATAGTGCAAATTTAGATTACTCTTATGCTCAAAAAGATATTGCACTTTTAGAGTATGAAAAAACTATTCAAACTGCTTTTAAAGAAGTAAATAATGCACTAATTACCCAAGCAACAATAAATGAACAAATCCAAAAACAAAAAGAGTTGGTTGATTCTGTATCAAAAAGTTATGATATCTCTTTAAACTCATACAAAGTTGGTATTGGTACATATTTAGAAGTTTTAATTAATCAAAGAACAAAAATAAATGCAAAACAAACACTTATAAATACCTATCTTGAAGATTTAACAAACCAAATAACTTTATATGGCGCACTTGGTGGAAATGAGAATATAGAAGAAAATATAGAGGGAAGAAGTTTCTAAACTCTTTATTTTCTATTTACAAGATTTATCTCTTTTGATATTATTTTAGTTAAAAAATTCGAGGTTAAAAAATTGCGAATCTTATCTAATTATCTTGTAAATCCACTATCTGTGATTATTGCTACACTGTTTACTTTTATAAACTTTTTAGTAATTTTGTTGCCTTTTCATGTGACATTGATTCTTTTTTTAGATTCCCAATCCAATTTTGACCTATCAAACAATATTTTTATTTACACAATGATTTTTATGTTTATTTTTACTTTGATTTATTTGTGTTTGGATTTTTATTATGGATTTACCATAAAAACTATTATTAAAGGTTGTCTTGAAATAAAGACTATTCCTGAATTAGATTTTCTTCAAAAAAATTTCGATGAAACAATAAAAAATTTTGATTTAAAAAACGTAACTTTTTTATTACAAGAGAGTAAAGAGATAAATGCTTTTGCAGTTTTGAGTTTGAGAAAAAAATATGTGATTATTACAACTGAAATGGTTGAACATATTTTAAAAAGTTTTGATACCCAAGAAGCACAAGATAAAGCATTTCAAGGTTTAATCGCACACGAATTATCACATCTTATAAATTGGGATTCTCTTCCAAATCTAATACTTCTTTCAGGACAAGTTGTTGCCGTTATTTTATCAAATATCCTAACTTTTGTTTCAACTCTAGTAATAAGAATTATCTCTATAATTCCTATTGTATCCCTTTTTGCAGTTATAGTGACATATATATTTTTATTTTTACAATTTTGTTTAAATATGATTTATAGTTTTATTTTACAACCTCTTTATTTACTTATTGAAAGATTTTTTGGAAGAGTAATAGAACATCGTTCAGATTACCAAAGTGCAAAAGCTCTAAGTTGGGAATCGATGTATCTTTGTTTGAACTCTTTAATGGCTTTAAATGGAAATACTTTTAATAGTAGTTTTTCAACCCATCCAAGTACAATAAATAGGATTTTACATATTTATAAAATTGAAAAATCGCCTGAAAATATCGAAGTCTCTTTTTTTAGTAAATATTTTAGTTTGATATTAGTTTTTGCCTCTTTAGTTTTATCAATCTATTTTTTAGTTATGAATTTTAATCACTTAAATTATCTAAATGAGATACTAAAAGATTATCTTGCTTTATTTTATTCAAGCACAAAAGATTTACTTTTTTATATCCATGAAACAAAATTATATTTACCAATAGTTGTAGCGATAATCGCAGCTTTTTTAACTTTTTATATTTTGAAAAAGATTTCACTTTTTGTAAAAAAAATCTATGTTTCAAAAAATCTTAATAGAAGTGAAAATACACCTATTGATTTTTTACTTTTATATGCAATACAAAACAATGACCTAAATGCTTTTTTAAACATCTTAAAATCAGGTGCAAATATAGATATGATTTTTGAAGGACATACAATAGAAACATACGCACAACATATGAATCCAAAGTTTTTAAAACATATTGAAAAAATCAAAGGCTAAATTATAAATGAACATAGAATACAAATTTTTACAAAAAGCAATAGCTGATAAAAACTATATTAATTTTAGTTATGAAAACAAAAGTTATAAAAATGTAAAACCTTTGAAACTAGACGATGAAAATAGACTTTTTAGTGATAAAGGTGTTTTTGAGTTTGGGAAGATTAGGAAGTTGGTGATTTTGAAAGAAAGGTTTTGAAACTTTATTCTTTTAATAATATTTTTCATAGATTATAAGCCATGATAAAATATTATTTTTTTATAATAAATAAATTATTAAAAGGTTATCAATGGCAACACCTAAAGTTTTTGTTAGTTCAACATGTTTTGATTTAAAAGAAGTTAGAGATTCTATTAGTAGATTTATAAAAAGTTTTGGATTTGAACCAATACTTAGTGAACACGGAGACGTTTTTTATCATCCTGATTTACATACTCATGAAGCTTGTATCCATGAAGTTTCAAATTGCCAATTATTTATTTTAATAATTGGTGGAAGATTCGGTGGTACTTATGATATTGATAAGCAAAAATCGATAACTAATGCTGAATATGATGCTGCTAGACAATTAAATATCCCTGTTTTTACTTATATAAAAAAGGTGTATATGATAATCATCATACCTACCAAGCAAACAAAAATAAAGAATTTGCTGAAAAAATAGATTTTCCAAATATAGAAAATCAAGAATATGCAATAAATATCTTTAATTTTATTGACCAAGTTAGAAAATCTAAAACAAATAATGCTTTTGAAACTTTTGAAACAGCAAATGAAATTGAAATACATCTTAAAAAACAATGGGCTGGAATGTTTTTTGAATTTCTTAAAAATAGAGAAGTAAAAGAACAAGTTAATGCAGCAAACTTTATGTTAACTACATTGAAAACATCAAGTGAAAAACTAGAAGAAATGATAAAAGTTTTATACAGTCCAGAGCAACAAGAAAACAAATTAGATAATATAGAACATAAATACAATGCTATTGAATTTTTTGAGCTCGTATTAAAATCACCTTCAAATGAAAATAAAAATTATCTAGCAGAAGAAAGTAAATTAGATGAACTTACAAAAATTGACCCAAATACTTGTTCATGGACAGATTATTTGATTAAACTAGGTGCTTTTAAATTATCTAAAACTACTTTTTCTAAAGATTTAGATTTTATTGGAATTGGAAAGCAAGATTTTATGATTGTTCTTGAAGACTTATTAAGTGAAGAAAAAGAACATAACCATTTAAAAATTTATGCAGAAAAATTTGAAAATGGTATTAAAAAATTATCTGAAGAAGAAAGAAAACAAATATTAGAAAAATTTGTAAAATAGTAAATTTTGTTAAAGTTCAAGGCAAGAGGAGAAATTGAAGTAGGAGCATACTACAAAGTATGTGACTATTTCAATTTTGACGATAACGCAGAAATTTAGCAAAAGAACTATTTTACTTAGCTAAACTTTTCCCAACAAGATACCCACTCGCCCACGCAAAGTGTAAGTTAAATCCTCCCCTATTTCCAACTATATCTAAAACTTCACCAGCAAAATATAGATTTTTCACTAACTTACTTTCATAAGTTTTATTATCAACTTCAACAGTTCTTACACCTCCCCCACTTGCTTCTGCGTGAGCGAAACCTTGAGTATCTACAACTTTCATCTTCCATTGATTTAGTTGATAAGCTATTGCTTTTATCTGTTTTGCATTTATTTCATTTGCTTTTGTATCAAGATTGATTTTACAAATATCAAGTAACACAGGAGCTATTTTATTTGAAACCATTCCAGTTAAAATATCTACAACTCTTTGATTTGGTACGGTTTTTAGTAAACTTTGTATTTGGTCGGATAAATCATTTTTATTTATTTTTGGAAAGAAGTTGATAGCTATTTTTACATCTTGATAAGAGCTTAGATTTAAAACTGCAAGTTGGGATATATCAAGTATCGCAAAACCTGAAACTCCATAACTTGTAAAAAGTACATCTCCAAATATCTCTTGCTCTAAATTGTTATTTACAAACAGACTTACTAAACACTCTTTTTTAACTCCTTGAAGTTTTCCATTGTAGTTATTATCAGTTTGAAGTCCCACAAGAGATGGATAAGTTGGATTATATGAGTGTCCAAATTTTGAAGCAAAATCTAAACCACTCTCGTTTGCATTTAGTTGAGGAGCTGCACCTAAACCATTTGAGATTAGAACTTTGTCATAGTTTTTGTATTCAAATTCGTGAGTTTTTACTACAAATTTATCTTCAACTTTTTCTATATCTTTTATGAAATGTTCTAAATAAACATTAACATCTAAATTTTTTAAAGCCAACTCCAAAAGATTTGTTACTGATTTTGCTTCATTTGAAAGTGGATAAACTTTTCCACTCTCTTTCTCATCAAGTAAAAGTCCAATACTTTTACAAAATTTTTCAAAGGCTTTAAAATCAAACTCTTTTAAAGCAAAATTTACAAAATCAGGATTTTCTCCTATAAAATTTTTTGAAGTTATCTTGCTATTTGAGATATTGCATCTTCCATTTCCACTAGCCAAGATTTTTTTCCCAATACCTTTATTTGCATCAAACATATCTATTTGTAAATTTTTATTTAATCTTTTAGCTGTAATTGCAGCCATAATTCCAGCTGCTCCACAGCCAATAATCGCTATTTTCAATACTATTTCCTAAATCATTTTTTTGATTATAGCCAATGAACTCTTTTAGACTCTTTCAAAATATGAGGAACATAAATTGCATTCTTTTTAGCCAATAATAAAGGATAAAATATGAATCCACAGAAGATAAAACGTTCAGTTGAACACCTATGTGAGCGAAAAGTACCTATATTTTTATGGGGACCTCCAGGTATTGGAAAATCATCAATAATCTCTCAAATAGCACGTGAAAAAGGTATTGCTTGTATAGATTTAAGACTCTCACTACTTGACCCAACAGATTTAAGAGGTATTCCATTTTTTGATGCAAATGCACAAACAGCTATTTGGGCACCTGCTTCATTTTTACCAGATGGTAGTATCAAAGAGGGAATTCTGTTTTTAGATGAGCTAAATACTGCTGCACCTATGGTTCAAGCTTCTGCTTATCAACTTATCTTAGATAGAAAAATTGGAGAATATAAACTTCCTGATGGTTGGGCAATTGTTGCAGCAGGAAATAGAGAAAGTGATAAAGGTGTTGTTTTTAGAATGGCTGCACCACTTGCAAATAGATTTATCCACCTTGATATGGAAGTAAATGTAGATGATTGGAGAAGTTGGGCAATTAGTTCTAATATTGATTTATCAATAATTTCATTTATCTCATATAGACCTGATGCGCTTTTTACATTTAATACTCACAGTGATTCAAAAGCCTTTGCAACTCCAAGAACTTGGGCTTATGTAAATGAGATTTTACTTTCAACACCTGAAGATGACCTGCTTATGCCACTTATTAGTGGAGCAATTGGTGAAGAGTTAGCTGCTTCATTTTTAGGCTTTAAATCTGTGGTAAAAGATTTACCAGATATGAACGCAATTTTTGAAGGAACAACGACTGAAACTCCAACTGATACTTCTGCTTTACATATTTTATGTACAGCTTTAACACTAAAAGTAAATGATGAAACAAGAACAAAAGAGTTAGACAATCTAGTAACTTACTCTTTAAATCTTCCAGGAGAGTTTGCGGTTATGATAATCCAAGATTTAAGACAAAGAAATATTGAACTTGATTATCTAAAATCTTGGCCTTTGTGGATGAAAAAATTTAATACTTTGCTTAGATAAATTATGAACGCAGATATTTTACTAACAAAAGCAAAAAGCCAGCTAACAACAAAATATCCATATTTTGGAATGTTAGCATCAAGACTAAAACATGAAGAAAATGAAAATATAAGAGCATATGCTAGTAATGGAAAACGATTTTTATATAATCCTTCTTTTGTAGAAAGTTGTAGTATTGAAGAGTTGTCTTTTGTTTTGACTAACTGCGTTATGCATCACATCTTATCTCACCAACAAAGAAAACTAAAAAGAAAAGGTTTTCTTTGGCAACTTGCAACTGATTTTGCTATAAATAATCTCCTTTTTAAAAATGGAATGAAAATCCCAAAAGGTGCAAATTTTGATAAAAAATACAAAAATATGTACGCTGAAGAGATTTATGAAGATTTGAAAAAAGAGAGAATTGAAGCTGGACTTGATGCTTATGAAGAAGATGAAAAAGAAAAAGAGCAAGAACAAAATGATGAAAATAAATTTACAAAAGTAAAAAATATAGAAGAAAACTTAGATGAAAGAGACGAAGAACAGTGGGAATATGCTTCAACTTTAGCAAAAGAGGTAGCTATAAGAAAATCACTTATGCCTTTAGGTTTTGAAAGATTAGCAAAAAAAGTAGAAGCAAAAAATATCGATTGGAAATTTGAACTATACAATGCCATAAATAGACACATGAGAAACAACTATGCTTTTATGCCACCAAATAAAAAACATCTATATCGTGGTTTTGCTCTGCCATCACTAACAAGTGATACACTTAGTCTTATAGTTGCTATTGATACATCTGGTTCTATTCAAGAGGATATTTTAGCAGCTTTTGTAGAAGAGTTTAAAACAATCATGCAAAATTTTCCAGCAGTAAATATAGAACTTCTAATAGCTGATGCAAAAATACAAGGTCACTATAGTTTTAAAAATGCCCAAGATATTGATTTTGTTTTAAAAGGTGGTGGAGGAACGGATTATCGTCCAGTATTTGACTATATAGATGCGAACTTTCCAATGAGTAGTATGCTTTTATATTTTACTGATGGTGATGGGATTTTCCCAAGAATTCCTCCATCGTATGAAGTTCTTTGGGCTTTATCAAATAGAAAAGATAGAATCCCTTTTGGAAGGTCAATTGTGATTTTTTAATAAAAAACTGCAAACCAAATAGTTGGCTCTGTTTGGCTTGTAAACTTTACTCTGTGTTTTTCAAATGCTTTTATATTTAAACAATCACCTTTTTTTAACTCAACTTCATAATCATCAAATTCAAGTATAGCAAAACCCTCAAGTAACAAAATATATTCACTCTCTTCTTGCTCATACCAAAAATTTTCAGGTGATTTTTGACCATTTGAAACAATTTTTTCTATTTTTATCTTCTCATTTTTAAAAATTTCAAAAAATTTTTCTTCATTTTTATCTACTAGGATTTCATCAAAGATGTTATATTTTTCCATTAAAATCTTTTCCTAAAATATTGATTTTTTGGTATTTTACCCAAATTCTTATAATGATGTGATATAATCTTGATTGATTTAATCAAGTTAATTATACACCACTTATTTATAGGTAATTATATTAATTTTGATTAAACTACTTGACATTGATTTAAAAATGTTCTATAATTTCAACATAATTAAAGTTGATTAATTTAAAAAGGATTAAGATACATGGAAAAAGAAACAATTGCAATACATGCAGGATATAATAAAAAACAAGGTAACGGAGAGATGTCTGTTCCAATTTCTCAAACAACAGCTTATGCGTTTAGAGATAGTGAACATGCAGCAAATCTGTTTGCATTAAAAGAATTAGGACCAATCTATACAAGATTAACAAACCCAACAACAGATGTTTTAGAGCAAAGATTTGCACAACTAGAAGGTGGAGCAGCAGCTATTTGTACATCTTCAGGACAAGCTGCAATTTTCTATGCGATTGCAAACGTTGCAGAAGCTGGTGATAATATCATTATTTCTGATAAATTATATGGTGGAGCAGTTACACTTTTAACTCATACTATTAAAAGATTTGGAATTAGTGCAAAAGTATTTAAAAGTGATGATGCTTCTAATTTAGAAGAGTTAATTGATGATAAAACAAAAGCAATTTTCTTTGAATCATTATCAAATCCACAAATTGCAATTACTGACGTTGAAAAAGTAGTTGAAATTGCAAAAAGACATGGTGTTTTAACAATTTGTGATAATACAGTTGCAAGTGCAGCTTTATTTAACCCAATTTCTTGGGGTGTTGATGTTGTTGTTCATTCAACTTCAAAATATACAAATGGTCAAGGAACTGCAATTGGTGGAATCGTTGTAGAAAGAGATGGATTAGCAGAATTTTTCAAAGCAAATTCAAACAGATATTCTCATTTTACAACACCAGATGAGTCATATCATGGCTTAGTTTATACAGATGTTCCTCTTCCAAACTTTTGTTTAAGAATTAGATTAGCATTATTAAGAGATATAGGTGCAACTCAAGCTCCATTTAACTCTTGGCTTTTAATTCAAACATTAGAAACTTTAGGATTAAGAGTTGATAAACACTCTGATAACGCTTTAGAAGTTGCAAAATTCTTAGAGTCACATCCAAAAGTAAAAGCGGTAAATTATCCAGGGCTAAAATCTAATAAATATTATGATAAAGCTCAAAAATATTTCAAAGGTGGAAAAGCATCTGGTCTTATCTCCTTTGATGTTGAATCTTTTGAAGAAGCAAAAAGAATTATCGATAGCGTTAAACTGTTTAGCGTTGTTGTAAATATTGGAGATAGTAAATCACTAATTACTCATCCAGCTTCAACAACTCATTCTCAAATGAGTCCAGAAGAGTTAGTAAAAGCGGGAGTTAATCCTGTGACTGTTAGGCTTTCTATTGGTTTAGAAAATCCTGTTGATCTTATTGAAGATCTAAATCAAGCATTAAACTAAAAAATGCCTCTAATATCAACAAAAGGTGTATATGGTTTAACTGCCATGTACGAGTTAAGTAAGCATCAAGAAGATAGTCCCATGCAAATCAAGGAAATATCTGCAAATGCTAACATTCCTCAAAATTATTTGGAACAGCTCTTAAGTAAACTAAGACGAGCTGATTTAGTAAAAAGTATAAGAGGAGCAAGAGGTGGTTACACCCTTGCAAAGAGTCCAGAAGAGATCAAAGTAGTTGATATTTTGATAGCTTTAGAAGATGATATAAAAATTATTGACACAAAAACAGATAATCCAATTTTGAATATCTTTTTTGATGAGTCAAAAAATAGTATGAAAAAAATCTTTGATATTCAGCTATCTAAATTAGATGAATATCAAGATAAATATAACGAATTTTTACATTACAATATTTAAGGAAGGCAAAAAATGAAATACGCAAATAACATAACAGAATTAATTGGTAATACACCTTTAGTAAAATTACAAGCTGCTAGTAATGCAAGTGGAGCAACAGTTTTAGGAAAATGTGAATTTATGAATCCATCACATTCAGTAAAAGATAGAATTGGTACAAACATGATAAACGCTGCTTTAAAAGCTGGTTTAATCAATAAAGAGACAACAGTAATCGAACCAACAAGTGGAAACACTGGAATTGCATTAGCTTCTGTTTGTGCAGCTTTAGGAATTAAATTAATTCTTACAATGCCTTCATCAATGAGTATTGAAAGAAGAAGATTATTAAAAGCTTTAGGTGCTGATTTAGTATTAACAGCTCCTGAAAAAGGGATGAAAGGTGCTATTGAAAAAGCTGATGAGTTACATGCACAAACTCCAAACTCTTTCATTCCACAACAATTTGCAAATGCTGCAAACCCTGAAATTCACAGACTTACAACAGCAAAAGAAATTTTAGCTGATACAGATGGTAAAGTTGATATTTTCATTGCAGCTGTTGGAACGGGTGGAACAATTACAGGAACAAGTGAAGTTTTAAAAGCTCACAATCCAAATGTACAAATTATTGCAGTTGAGCCAGAAGCATCACCTGTATTAAGTGGTGGAAAACCAGGACCTCATAAAATTCAAGGAATTGGAGCTGGATTTGTTCCTGCAGTATTAAATACTGGAATTTATGATGAAGTAATTCAAGTATCAAATGATGATGCAATCGAAAGTTCAAGAAGACTTGCATTAACAGAAGGATTACTTGTAGGAATTAGTGCAGGTGCAAACGCTCATGTTGCAGCACTTGTAGCAGCTAGACCAGAAAATAAAGGTAAAACTATAGTTACAATTTTATGTGACACAGGTGAGAGATACTTAAGTTCTGGTTTATACAATTATGATGAAGAGTAAGAACTCTTCATCCATATAAAAAAGGAAATAAATGCACGAAAAACCTTATAGGTCAGTTGTTAAAACTATCTCTTGGAGAACAGTTGGAACACTTGATACAATGATTGTTTCATATTTTGTAACTGGAAGCTTAGTAATGGCAGCTTCAATTGGTTCAATAGAAGTTATTACAAAAATGATTTTATACTATTTTCACGAAAGAGCTTGGAATAAACTATCTTTTGGAAAAGTAAAACCAGTAGAAAATGATTATCAAATTTAGGTTATAAAAATGAGTAAAGAATTAATAGAAAATATAAATAAAGAGTTAGAAAATAAATCAACTCAAGAAGTAATATCTTATTTTTTAACAAAATTTAAAAATGTAGCTTTAAGTTCAAGTTTAGCAGCAGAAGACCAAGTTTTAACTGATGTGATTTTAAAACAAGATAAGAATGCAACAATATTTACATTAGATACAGGAAGATTACATCCTGAAACTTATGATGTTATGGATGCAACAAATTTAAAATATGGTGTAAAAATTGATGTATTTTTTCCAAATAGTGAAAAAGTACAAGAGCTTTATCAAACTCAAGGTGTAAATGGTCAATATGAAAGTATTGAAAATAGAAAAAACTGCTGTAATATCAGAAAAATTGAACCATTAAAAAGAGCTTTAAAAAATGTTGAAGTTTGGATTACTGGTTTAAGAGCAGCTCAAAGTATTACAAGAGTTGATATGCCTTTAGTTGAATGGGATGAAAACTTCAAAGTTATAAAAGTAAATCCTTTGATTAACTGGAGTGAAAAAGATGTTTGGGATTATATAAAAGAAAATAGAGTTCCATATAACAAACTTCACGACAAAGGTTTCCCTAGTATTGGATGTGCTCCTTGTACAAGAGCTATAAAAGAAGGTGAAGATATAAGAGCTGGAAGATGGTGGTGGGAAAACCCAGAACATAAAGAGTGTGGATTACATAAAAAATAAAAGGAGAAAAATTGATAAGTAAAGATAGATTAACTCATCTTAAACAACTAGAAGCTGAATCAATGCATATTATGAGAGAAGTTGTAGCAGAGTTCTCAAATCCAGCAATGTTATATAGTGTTGGAAAAGACTCTTCTGTAATGTTACATCTTTTACAAAAAGCATTTTATCCTGCTCCTCCTCCATTACCTTTAGTTCATGTTGATACAACATGGAAATTTAAAGAGATGATTGAGTTTAGGGATAAAAGAGCAAAAGAAGTTGGTATGGAACTTATTGTTTATACTAATCCAAAAGGGCAAGAGATGAATATCTCTCCATTTACTCATGGTTCGGCACTTCATACAGATATTATGAAAACTGAGGGTTTAAAAAATATGTTAAACATCCAACAGTTTGATGCAGTGTTTGGTGGAGCTAGAAGGGATGAAGAGAAATCAAGAGCAAAAGAGAGAATTTACTCTTTTAGAGATAAAAACCATAGATGGGACCCAAAAAATCAAAGACCAGAACTATGGAATATCTATAATGGAAGACACACAAAAGGTGAGTCTATTAGAGTATTCCCATTATCAAACTGGACAGAACTTGATATTTGGCAATATATCTATTTAGAAAATATCTCTATTCCTGATTTATATTTTTCAAAAGAGAGAGATGTTGTAGAATATATGGGTACAAAAATCATGGTTGATGATGATAGAATGCCTGAAGAATTAAGAAAAACAGCTAAAAAAGAGATGGTAAGATTTAGAACTTTAGGATGTTATCCTTTAACTGGAGCAGTAAATTCAACTGCTACAACATTACCTGAGATTATTCAAGAGATGCTTATTTGTACAACAAGTGAGAGACAAGGAAGATTAATAGACTCTGATGGTGACGCATCAATGGAGAAAAAGAAACAAGAGGGGTATTTTTAAGATGGCACATCAGTCAGATTTAATTTCGCAAAATATTGAACAATATTTAAAAGAGCATGAAAACAAAGAGATTTTAAGATTTATTACTTGTGGAAGTGTAGATGATGGAAAATCAACTCTAATTGGAAGATTATTATACGATTCAAAAATGATTTTTGAAGACCAATTAGCAGCTATTGAAAAAGATAGTAAAAAAGTTGGAACAACTGGTGATAAAATTGATTTAGCACTTTTAGTTGATGGACTTGCAAGTGAAAGAGAACAAGGTATTACTATTGATGTTGCTTATAGATTTTTCTCAACAGAAAAAAGAAAGTTCATCATAGCCGATACTCCAGGTCACGAACAATATACAAGAAATATGGCAACTGGTGCTTCAACAGCTGATGTTGCTATTATTTTAATTGATGCTAGACAAGGGATTTTAACTCAAACTAAAAGACACTCATATATTGCATCACTTTTAGGAATTAAAAACCTAATCGTTGCTATTAATAAGATGGATTTAGTTGATTTTAGCCAAGAGGTATTTGAAAAAATCAAAAGAGATTACAATGATATTATTTCATTTTTACCTCATCACAATGACTTAAACATAGAGTTTATACCTATTTCAGCACTTGATGGAGACAATATTTTAACAAATTCTCCAAAATGTTCTTGGTATAAAGGTTTACCTTTAATGCCATTATTAGACACTATTCCTATTCATAAACAAGAGTCTTCATCATTTAGACTTCCTGTTCAATATGTAATAAGACCTCACTTAAATTTTAGAGGGTTTAGTGGAACAATTGCAAGTGGTGAAATCAAAGTTGGTGATGAAATAACTGTATTACCATCAAGAAAAACATCTAAAGTTAAATCAATAGTATCAAATGATATTAAAGATTTAAGACCAATTGGAAAAGATGAAACTGTTGAAACAGTAGAAAAAGCATTTGCTCCAATGGCTACAACTATCACACTTGAAGATGAGATTGATATAAGTAGAGGTGATATGATAGTAAAAACTGGAGATATTCCAAAAGTATCAAATCACCTTTCAGTTATGGTAGTTTGGATGGATGAAACTCCAATGAAACTAAATCAAAATTATGTGATTAAAAGAGCAACATCTGTAATTAATGGTGCATTTAACGCAATTGAATTTAAGAAAAATATCAACACTTTTGATGAAGTTGATGCAAGTGAATTAGCTTTAAATGATATTGCAAAATGTACATTATCACTTGATAGAGAAATTGCAGTTGATCCATACCATGAAAATAGATACACTGGAAGTTTTATCATTATTGATAAATATAACAACTCTACTGTTGGTGCAGGTATGATTATCTCTTCTATTGAAGGTTTTGCAAAACTAGAAGAAAATAAAAAAGTTTATTCAAAAGCTGAAATTGAATTAAATGAATTTATTAGAAGAAACTATCCTGAATGGGATTGTAAGGCTATCTAATGTCTAATAACCTAGCATTAAATATTGAGAAAATCAAAAAAGAAAAAAGTGGAATAGATGTCTTAGCAGACATCTATTTTTATGCTGTTTTTGGTGAAAAAATGAGTCTTGAAGATTTAGAAAGATTCAAATGGTATGGACTTTATGCGCAAGATGAACAACAAAACTATTTTAAACTAAGAATTCCTTTGTTTATGGGAGAGTTAAATTTAATTCAATTAAAAACTCTTAGTTTAATATCTAAAAAATATAGTAATGAAACTTTAATTTTTTCAGATGAACAAAAAATAGAACTTACAAATCTAAAAGTTTTTGATTTACCAGAGATTTTTAAGCTACTTCAAGAGATAAAATTAAACACTTATTTTGAAGCAGGACATACAGTAAGAAGAGTTTTAACTTGCCCAGTAAATGGAATAGACCATACTCAACTTTTGGATGTTGAACCTCTTGCAAATAAGTTAAATGAAACATTTATTGGAAATAAAAATTTTGAAAATCTTCCAAATAAACTTCAAATTGCAATAAGTGGTTATGAAGAAGGGTGTGATGTGAGATTTACTCCTGATGTTAGTTTTAATGCAACAAAAGATGAAAAAGATAAAATTATTTTTGCTGTTAAAATTTTGGACAAAATTATTGGATATATAACTCCTGCACAAGTTATTAATACAGCAAAAGCAATTGCTAATATTTATAAAGATTTTGGAGATAGAGAAAATCCTAAAAGAAGTACATTTGAATATCTAGTAAATAATTGGGGATTCAATAAATTTTCTGATATTTTAAATTCAACAATAAATTATAAAATTCAAAGAAATATAAATAAAATTGAAAATATCGTACCAAGAAAACCTAGACTTGGAATTAATAAAAGCAAAATCGAAGGTGAAAGTTATATTGGTTGCAGAATTGGCTCTTCAACTATTAAAAGTACAAATATCGATACCCTATCCTCTTTACTTGAAAAATATGAAGCAAGTAGAGTAAAAATCACACACAAAGGAAATATCATCATTCTTGATGTTCCAACAAGTAGTGCAGAAAACTTAGCAAAAGAGTTGGAAAAAATCAACTTTAATCCTTTTATTTAAAAAAGAGCTTTTTAATAAGCTCTTTTTATTGAAGCCAACTCTTATACTAAATAACTTAAAATTATAAAACAAATAACAATAACTAATTATAAAGAGTAAAAATTTATGAACAAAAATATTTTTAGACCTTTTTTCAATGAAAATACAAATATTTTAGACTTTATTAGATACAACACAATTGGAAAAAATAAAAAAGAGTATTTTGATTACACTGCCTCAGGACTTGCATTTAGACAAATAGAAAATAGAATTTTTGATGTTTTAGAAACTTATGCAAATACTCACTCAAAAGAGGCTTCAAATGCTGATACCACATCAAATTATTATGAACTTGCAAGAAAAAATCTAGCAAAATCTTTGGAATTAAATGATGAGTTTGCAATACTTCCAAGTGGTTGTGGAACAACTGCTGCTATAAAAAAATTTCAAGAGTTATTAGGAATATATATTCCACCAGCAACAGTTAAAAGATTTGGAATAACTGTAGCTAAAAAGAAACTTCCTCTAATCATCGTTGGTCCTTATGAACATCACTCAAATGAAGTAAGTTATAGAGAAGCTTTGTGTGAAGTTATAAGAATAAAACTAACAAATGATGGATTAGTTGACCTTTTTCAATTAAAAGAAGTTTTGCAAGAAAATACTCATAGAGAAATAATTGGTTGTTTTTGTATAGCTTCAAATGTATCTGGAATAATAACTCCTTATGAAGAGATATCAAAACTTATTAAACGTTATGGTGGAAAAGTTTTGTTTGATGCAGCAGCTTCTAGTCCATATATAAATGTACCTTGTGAGCTTTATGATGCTTTAGTTTTATCTCCACATAAACTTCTTGGAGGTCCTGGAAGTTGTGGATTACTTATCATTAAAAAAGATTTAATAGATACTTCTATTCCCCCCTCTTTTGCAGGTGGTGGAACAGTTGAATATGTAAATAAAGATTTACAACTTTATCAAAAAGATGTAGAAATAAGAGAAGATGCTGGAACTCCACCTATTTTACAATTTATTCGAGCTAGCTTAGCTTATCAACTAAGAAATGAAATAGGTTTTGATTTTATAAAAAATAGAAAAAATGAGTTAAAAGAGTATTTTATTAGTGAACTTAAAGAGATTCCAAATTGTATTATCTATGGAAATCAGGAAGTTGAAAATATAGGGATAATCTCTTTTAATATAAAAGGTTTAAGCCCTTATGATTTATGTAATAATTTATCTTCAACTGATAATTTTCAAACAAGAGCAGGTTGTTCATGCGCTGGACCTTATGGACATGATTTACTTGGAATAAAAGAGCTTGATATAAATAATCGTCCAGGATGGGTTAGGATTTCTATTCATTTTTCACAAACAAAAGAAGATATTAAAAATTTGATTGAGAGTATTAAAAAAATTGTAAATTAGTTTATAAAAAAGGGAAAACAAAATAAATTTCGATTTCCCTTTTGATTTAAAAACTAGGAGAATTTCAAAAATTAGAATTTGAAATTTAAACCTGCAAACATTGATGTTGAATCTTCAAGTTCTAAATTTGCATCTAAAAAATCTGCTCCTTCTGATACCGATATTGATTTATCTACGTTGTATTTAGAATATGCAAATCCTAATTCAAATTCTACATTTTTTGTAATATCATAAATTGCCCCAACTTGTGCTCCATAAGTTAATCCTGACATATCAAAGTCCATATAATTAAAATCAACTTTTGTATTACCTAAATGTGCTCCTGCATACAATCTAAATTGTTCATTCATTGGGATTAAATAATCATAACTTCCTAAAATTGTTGTTGCATCTGTTTCATCTTTCGAAAATTTTCTATGAGATAAAGATACTCTATGTGTTTTGTCTAAAATCACACCAGCTTTTAATAATAAACCTGTATCTTTAAAACTTTCTGTTCCCGAAAAACTTCCTGACTCACCATCAATAGAATAATCAAATGTTCCTTTTACATCAGCATTTACTCTTTCAACACCTGCACCTAAAAAGTATTGTAAGTCCATAGCCATCATTGATGTACTTGCTAAAACTAAACTTGTCATAACTAATGATTTTCTTATTATTTTTTCCTTGTTAATTATTTAATAATGTATAAATACATATTATTGCTGAAATACTAACCAATAAATTACTCATAAAAGACTATTTTTTAGGTTTTCTTTATTTTTTATAATAAAAACATTTATTTATATATTATTTAGTAACAATTATTTATTTTTCGAAGTTTTTTTCACTACACAAAAAGTAAACATTCCATTTAAAGTTCATTAACTTAAAATGTCTACAATTCACCCATGAGTTTTATAATATTTTTTTCAGTTTTTTTAAGTGTTTTTGCTTTCCAAACTTGGGTAATAAAAAAACGTCTTATAAATAAACTGGATTTTAATTATAAAACAAAAAAGTATCTTAGCTTTTTACTATATCTTACATTTTTTGGGGTACTAATGTACCCAATAGCTAGATACTTCCCAATAGTGCCTAACTGGCTCTATTTTCTCCTTTCTTTACCAATTGGGGTGATTTTTTTAACATTTATAATCACTTTATTCCATGAATTCATCTCATTTGGTTTATCTAAAACAAAATATACAAAAAACCGAAGAGAATTTTTCAAAAAAAGTTTAGATATTGGTATAGTTTCTGCTGTAATTGCAACAAATGCAAAAGCAATTGATAATGCAAGAGATATTGAACTTGAAGTTGTTGATGTAAAAATAAAAAATTTAAAACTACCTTACACTATTGTTCAATTAAGTGATATTCATATTGGTGGATTAATTACAAAAGATTTTATAAAAAATTTAGTAAATAAAGTAAATATTCTAAATCCTGATGTTGTTGTGATAACTGGTGATTTAGTTGATACAAAACTTGAGTATGCAAAACCTGCACTTGATGAATTAAAAAACATAAATTCAAAATATGGAAACTTTTTTATTGTTGGAAATCATGAGTATTTTCATGGAGTTAAACCAATTATAGATTATGTAAATACTCTAAATATAAAAACACTTGAAAATGAAAATGTTTATATTGGAGAAAAAAATAAAGGATTTTATCTTTGTGGTGTTTATGATAGATTTGGAAATAGATATGGTTCTTTCCAACCTAACATAAAAAAAGCTTTAGAAAATACTCAAAATGAACCAACTATTTTATTAGCTCATCAGCCAAAATTTGTTGAAGAAATTGACACAAAAGATATAGATTTAATTCTTTGTGGACATACTCATGGTGGACAAATTTTTCCATTTAATTTTTTAGTAAAACTTCAACAACCATATGTAAAAGGTTTAAATCAACATAGTGATTCAACTCAAGTTTATGTTAATAAAGGAACAGGATTTTGGGGACCACCCATGAGATTGGGGGCTTCAAGTGAGATAACTATTTTAAAATTATCTTCTTAAGTTTTTACTTTTGTAAAATAAAAAATGAACTTAAAATTGATAAAGTATAAATACTCATCAAAATAATATAATCGATTTTATTTGTATTGTTCTTTTCCATTGAAATCTCCTTTTAAAGAAGGAGTTTTCACTCCCTCTTATTTTACTGTAATTGTTTTTTTAGTATTGTCATCTTTTAATTTTGGAATAATTACTTCTAAAACTCCATTATCACTGCTTGCTTCAATATTTTCTATATCAGCATTATCAGGAAGTGTGAAACTTCTTGAGAATTTACCAAAATATGTTTCTACTTTATAATAATCCTCTTCTTTAACTTCCTCTTTTAGTTTTCTTTCTCCACTGATTGTTAAAACACCTTTATTTATATCAACTTTAATATCTTCTTTTTTTACACCAGGTAAGTCAACATCAACATGATAAGCAAACTCTCCTTCCCTTGTATTTACAACTGGGACGAAAGCACCAACACCTTCATTTTTCGATTGATTATAAAAATTTTTTTCTAGCTCTTTTAATTGTTTAAATGGGTCAAATTTTGTTATTAACATCTCTAACTCCTTAATTTCTTATAAACTTGACTTATTATTTATCAAGTTAGTGAAATATTAACATATTTTTTAGCACTTGTCAATATATAGTGCTAATATTTTTATTAAATTTTATATATAGATATTATAATCTAGCACTAACTAACAAATAGTGCTAAAATTAAATGTTAAAATATAAACAATAAGTTTTAGTTACAATTGTATTACTTATATACAAAATTTAATAACTAACTTATTATTATTTCTTGTATAATGATTTTAATTCAAAAAAAGGATTAAAATATGTCTTTAAAAGTCGTAATTTCCCATAAAACCCACTATAAATATGATAGAGCCATTTCATTGTCTCCACACATTATAAGGTTACGTCCAGCTCCTCATAGTAGAACACCTATTGAAGCCTATTCATTAAAAATAAAACCTGACAATCATTTCTTAAATTGGCAACAAGACCCTTTTGGAAACTATTTAGCAAGATTAGTTTTCCCAGAAAAAACTAAAGAGTTTTGTGTTGATGTAGAAATTATTGCAGATATGATTACAATAAATCCTTTTGACTTTTTTGTGGAAGATAGTGCTAAAAACTACCCTTTTGAATATAAAAAAGATTTAAAACATGAATTAAAACCTTATTTAAAAATAGAAGAAAAAGGTAAATTACTAAAAGAGTTTGTTAAAAAACTAGATAAAAAAGAGAAACCTATTATCGATTTTTTAGTTGAAGTTAATCAAAAAATCAATCAACATTTAAACTATACAGTTAGACTTGAAGCTGGTGTGCAAAGTTGTAAAACTACTTTAGAGAAAAAACTTGGTTCTTGTAGAGATTTTGCTTGGCTTTTTGTACAAGTTTTAAGACATTTAGGACTTGCTGCCCGTTTTGTTTCAGGATATTTAGTTCAATTAACAGCAGATGTAAAATCACTTGATGGTCCAAGTGGTCCTGAAAATGACTTTACGGATTTACATGCTTGGACAGAGGTTTATATTCCAGGTGCAGGATGGATTGGACTTGATAGTACAAGTGGACTTTTTGCAGGAGAAGGTCATATACCACTTGCTTGTACACCACACTATAATAGCGCTCACGCTATTGAAGGATTTAGTGATAAATGTGAAACAGAGTTTTTCTTTGAAAACACTGTTACAAGAATTTTTGAATCACCAAGGGTTACAAAACCTTATAAAGATGAGCAATGGGAAGCTATTTATAATTTAGGTTTCAAAGTTGATGAAGATTTAGTAAAAAATGATGTTCGTTTGACTATGGGAGGAGAACCAACTTTTGTATCTATTGATGATATGGAATCAGCTCAATGGAATAGTGAAGCAGATGGACCTCATAAAAGAGAATTAGCAAATAATCTATCAAGAAGATTACTTGAAACAAATACAAATGGTGGATTATTACATCATGCTCAAGGTAAATGGTATCCAGGAGAGCCTCTTCCTAGATGGCAAACAACTGTTTTTTGGAGAAAAGATAAAAAACCTGTTTGGAAAAATCCAGATTTATTAGCTGATATGAATAAAAGTTATGATTACTCAATAGCTGATGCAAAAAAATTTATCTCTACTTTATCTTTAATTTTAGGGATTAGTGATGAAAATATAATTCCAGCCTTTGAAGACCCTATTTATTATATTATGAAAGAAGCTGAACTTCCTATTGATATTGACCCTTTAAAATATGATTTAAAAGACCCTTTAGAGCGAAAAACTATTGCTCAAAAATTAACTTATGGACTAAATAATGAAGTAGGATATGTACTTCCTGTTAGTTTTGGAATCTCAAAATGGATTACTTCAAAATGGGAGTTTAGACGTGGTCATCTGTTTTTAGGAGCAGGAAACTCTCCTATTGGACTTAGACTTCCACTTGAATCACTTATTGTTAAACCTCAAGTTGAATTAGAACAAGATTTTGAACCTGATTTATTTGCTTCTTATCCTGCTTTAGGAGATTATATTAGTGCAGTTGAAAAACGTGCTAAAAAAATGAGCAAAAAAACTACTTTAAAAAATAAATATAATGCTTTTGTAAGAACAGCTTTAAGTGTTGAAATAAGAGATAATAAACTTTGTATATTTCTTCCTCCTATTGAAAAAACAGAAGTATTTTTGGATTTAATTGCCTCTATTGAAGAAACAGCAAAACGATTAAACTTAGCTGTTATTATTGAAGGATATGAACCACCCCATGATTTAAGAACAGATAGAATCAAAGTAACTCCCGACCCAGGAGTAATTGAAGTAAATATTCAACCAACAAGTTCATGGAAAGAGTTAAGTGATAACCTACTTTCACTTTATGAAGATGCAAGATTATGTAGACTTGGAACTGAAAAGTTTATGATTGATGGAAGACACACAGGAACTGGTGGTGGAAACCATGTAACTATTGGAGCTATGGAACCAAGTGATTCACCACTATTGAGAAATCCTCAATTACTTAGAAGTTTAATCACATTTTGGCAACATCATCCTGGTTTATCTTACCTTTTCTCAGGAGCATTTATAGGTCCAACTTCTCAAGCACCAAGAGTTGATGAAGGAAGAGTTGAAAATCTATATGAATTAGAAATTGCCTTTTCTCAAATACCTGAAAGTGGAGATGTTCCTTATTGGCTAACAGATAGATTATTTAGACATATGTTAACGGATATTACAGGAAATACCCACAGAAGTGAGTTTTGTATAGATAAACTTTATTCACCTGATAGTGCAAGTGGAAGACTTGGTATTTTAGAATTACGTGCTTTTGATATGCCACCACATTCACAAATGGCCCTTTTGCAAATGTTATTAGTTCGAGCTTTAGTTTCTTGTTTTTGGAAAAGACCATATAAACACAATCTTATTCGTTGGGGAACAAGACTTCACGATAAATTCTTACTAGAACACTATGTAAAAGAGGATTTAAAAAGTGTAGTTGAGTATCTAAATGATGAAGGATATGAGTTTAAACTTGATTGGTTTGACCCATTTTTTGAATTTAGGTTCCCATTATATGGAATGACTATGATAAATGGAATGCATGTAGAAATTAGAGCTGCAATTGAGCCTTGGCATGTTTTAGGAGAAGAATCAAGTTCTCAAGGAACAGCAAGATATGTGGACTCTTCACTTGAAAGACTACAAATAAAAATAAAAGATTTCAATGAAGAAAGATATGTAGTAACTTGTAATGGTGTTCAAGTTCCTCTAACAAAAACTGAAGTTGAAGGAGAGTATGTAAGTGGAGTAAGATACAAGGCTTGGCAACCTTGGTCAGCCCTTCATCCAACCATTAAAGTAGATACACCTTTAACTTTTGATATAATAGATAAATGGAATACAAGATCAATTGGTGGATTTAACTACTTTGTTACACATCCAGGGGGAAGAAGTTATGATACTTTCCCTGTAAACTCTTATGAAGCTGAATCAAGAAGAATAAACAGATATTGGGATTTTAATCACTCTCAAGGGGAAGTAACACCTTATGAGCCAAAAATCACAGGTGAAGCAAACTCTGTTTTTGCAGTTGAAGCAGCAAGAGTTATGACAAGTAGAACTGGAAGTAAAAAATTATACTTCCATGAAATGCCAAAAAATAAAGAGTATCCTCATACATTAGATTTAAGACAAAGGTGGATAAAAAATTAGATGTCAATTTTTGATAGTTGTAGGTTAGAATCATCATTTGATGAAATGTTTGATAATGAATGTAATATTAGACCTCACTGGAAAGATATTATAGCTGGACTTGAAAATGCAGGAATCAAACAATTAGAACAAAAACAACTAGAGATTGATTGGCGACTTGAAGATAATGGGGTTACTTATAATATTTATAATGACCCAGAAGGAAATAATAGAAGATGGAATCTTGACCCTATTCCTTTGGTTATAACAAGCCAAGAGTGGGAAGAGGTTTCAAAAGGATTAAGACAAAGAGCAAAACTTCTAAATCTAATTTTTAAAGATTTATACACTGAACAAAGATTAATAAAAGAAGGAATTGTTCCAGCTGAAATAGTTTTTGGTCATAAAAGTTTTATTCCTGAAGTTTTTAACTTTAAAAACAAAGATTATTACTCTTTAAGATTTTATGCAAGTGATATAAGTAGAGGTCCAGATGGTAAGTTTTGGGTTATAAATGATAGAACTCAATCACCATCAGGTCTTGGATATGCAATAGAAAATCGTCTTACAATGAACTCAATTTCAAATGACTTATATCCAAATGTTGAAATAAAGAAGATGGCTAAATTTATAGAGGGTTATAAAAATATGCTTAAATCTTTATCTCCTTCAAATCAAGAGAATCCTTTAATAGCTCTTTTAACTCCAGGTCCACTAAATGAGACCTATTTTGAGCACTCATATCTTAGTTCATATTTAGATTTAACTTTAGTTCAAGGTGAAGATTTACTTGTAAAAAATAATCACCTTTGGCTAAAAAGTTTAAAAGGTTTAAGGCGGGTTGATACTTTGATTAGAAGAGTTGACGCACAATATTGTGACCCACTTGAATTAAAAAACAACTCTCATTTGGGAGTTGCTGGTCTTGTAAATGTAATGCGAGAAGATAATTTATCTATGATTAATCCAATTGGAGTAGGAATACTTGAGAATATTGGTTTAAATCCATTTATGAAAAATATCGCAAAATTTTTATTAGATGAAGAGTTACTTCTTCCACAAATTGCAACTTGGTGGTGTGGACAAAAAAAAGAATTGGATTTTGTATTAGAAAATCTAAAAAATCTAATAGTAAAAAAGATTGATAGAACTGACAATATTGAAGTATATTTTGCAAATAAATTTGATGAAGAACAATTATTAGAGTTAAGTGAAAAAATCAAAAAAAATCCACACTATTACGTTGGTCAAGAGATTATTGATTTTTCAACAACACCTTCATATTCAAAAGGAAAAATTGAACCAAGAAATACTGTAATTAGAGCTTTTTCTTACTTAGATGAAGATGATTATCAAGTTTTACAAGGTGGATTAATCCGTGTTTCGCCATCAAAAGATTCATTAGTTGTTTCAAATCAAAAGGGAGGAGCAAGTAAAGATTTATGGATTTTAGGAAAAGATGAGGATTTTATTGGAAATAATATCTTTAAAAACCGAGCCTTTTTTGATTCAAGACTTGAAAATATCTCTACAAAAAGAGCTGAAAATCTATTTTGGATGGGAAGATATTTAAGTAGAGCTATTACTACAGCTAGAATGATTAGATTTAATTTAAAATCAATGTTAAATATCAACAGATATGATGATAATACAAACTCAAAACAAACAACAAAAATCTTAAATACAGCACTTACTCACCTAACAATGTGTTATCCTGGATTTTTAGATGAAGAGTTAAAACAACCACTTGCTGAAATTATTTCACTAATAAAAGATAAAAATAGAGTAGGAAGTCTCTCTTTTTCACTTAGTTTACTTTCAAACCTAAATGCAAGTGTAAAAAATCTTCTTACAATGGAAGCTTGGCGTATTTATGAAAAGATGCAAAAAGAGTGGAATAACTATAATAAAAGAGAAGTTTTATCATATAAAGACCATATAAATGAGCTTGATAAACTTTTAATTTATCTAATGGCATATAAAGAGTTGATTGATGAGAGTATTTTCAAAGAACAAGGTTTAATTCTTTATGATATCGGCTGTAAAATTGAGATTTCTCAACTTTTAATCTCTAAATTAAGGTCATTACTTACTTTAAAACTTGATAAACTTTTAGAGTATGATGTTTTAGATTCTATGCTTAACTCTTATGAGAGTTACAACTCATATAGAGCCTATTATAAATCATCATTAGATTTAAAAAATGTCTTGGATTTTTTACTTTTTAATACAAAATACCCAAAATCACTAATTTATATTATCACTCAATTATTAGAAGATTTAAAAGAACTACCAAAAAATAGTCATTCATCAAGATTAAGTAATTTTGAAGAGCCTGTTTTTAAAGCCTTTTCAATGATAACTCTTGCAAACTCTAATAAACTTTTAGAGATAAAAGAAGATGAATTTATATATAAAGAGTTAGAAAATTTCCTTTCAATAATTTCTGATTTATTAAGCAAAACTTCTGAAGAGTTAACAAAAACATATTTTTCACACTATAACGAGTAATTATGATTTATGAAATATACCACGAAACAAAATTTGATTATGCCTCACTTGTAACTTTTAGTCATAATATTGCAAGACTAAAACCAAAAAATTCAACAACTCAAAAACTATTGGAGTATTCATTACATATTGAGCCAAAACCATATGAAACTTCTGAATTTATTGACTATTTTGAAAATACTAATAATTTTATGTTAATTCGAGAATCACATAAAACCCTAAAAGTAATTGCAAAATCAAAAGTTGAAAGAATAGAGAGTGAAATAAACAAAGAGCTTGAGTCTTTAAAAAATATCACTATTACAGTTGGTGAAGCAAAAGAGAGACTTAATAAATATTATAAAGATGATGTTCTTGCAAAACTCTTTTTATTTGAAACAGAGTCTATTCCAACACCTTCTTCACAAATAAAAGAGTATATCTTAGAATCTTTTAGTGATGAAAAGAACCTATTTAATGCTACTTATGAATTTATGGGACGTATTTTTAATGATTTTGATTTTGTATCAGGATTTACAGATATTACAACTCCTATTGAAGTAGTTTTTAAAGAGAAAAAAGGGGTTTGCCAAGATTTTGCACAATTTGCAATTTCAGCTTTAAGAAGTATTGGAATTCCAACACGTTATGTAAGTGGTTATATTCAGACTATTCCAGAAGAAGGAAAAGAAAAACTTTTTGGGGCAGACGCTTCTCATGCTTGGTTTTCTATTTATATTCCTACTTTTGGTTGGGTAGATTTTGACCCAACAAATAACAAAATTCCAAATGAAGAGTATATAATCTTAGGATATGGAAGAGATTATTTAGATATTTCACCTCTAAAAGGTGTTGTTCAAAGTAGTGGAGGAAGTACTTTAAAAGTTAAAGTAAATGTTGAAGCAATAAAAGAGTAAGGAAAGCCTAGAAGCTTTCCCACTCATCATCATTTGATTTTGTTGATGTGATTACTTTTGTATCTTTATTTGTTGATACTGTTTGTGTATGTTGTTTTGGTACTGATTTTTTAATTGGTGCTACATAAATCTCTTTTTGTGTATTTTTTAGATTCATATCTTTTGCTTTTACTTCATTTTTACCATTAAACTCTTTTTCATCTGCATGAGTTACAACTAATTTTGCTATTTGGTCTGTTATTACTGCTACATCATGTGTTTGACTTGCCACCATTGCATTTTGTTGTGTTTGTTGGTCTAATTGATTTACTGCATCATTTATTTGTTCAATTCCTAGTAATTGTTCTTTTGAAGCGTTTTGAATATCTGAAATTAAATTTATAGTTTGAGAAATATTTTCATTTAATTGTTTATATCCATCTATCATATGATCAGCTATCTCTTTTCCATGATTTGCTTTTGAAGTTGCATTTTCTACTATTGTTTTTATCTCTTTTGCTGCTTCTGCTGAACGAGATGCTAAGTTTCTTACTTCTTGTGCAACAACTGCAAATCCTTTTCCTGCTTCTCCAGCAGTTGCAGCTTCAACTGCTGCATTTAAAGAAAGAATATTTGTTTGGAATGCTATTTGGTCAATTACAGTAATTGCTTCATTGATTAAGTTAACTTGATTATTGATTTCATCCATTGCTTGAGTTGTTTGATTTGCTAATTTTTCACCTTGGTTAGCTGAGTTTGTTACTTCAGTTGAAAGTTTAGCCATTTTTGCAATATTCTCTGTATTATTTCTTACATTAGAAGTTATTTGTTCTATTGCTGCTGCTGTTTCTTCTAAAGAGGCTGCTGCTTCATTTGAGCTTTGGTTTAATTTATCTACATTTACAAGTAAAATATCCGAGCTTGCATCTAAAGTCAATCCATTTGTTTTATTATCTATTAGCATTTGAGTAATTGAAGTTTGTAGAGTATTAATACCTACAACTAATCTTTCAAACACTCCACCTTTTTCATCATTTGGATGCATTCTTAATGCTTTTCTATAATCTAATCTTGCATACTCTTCTAAGATTACATCAACCTCTTCAAATCGTTTTCTTGTACTTTCAATCATTTTATTTACATTGTTTTTAAACTCTTCTAATGAAGTATTTGACGTTGATTTTTCAATAAATTGTCCATACCAACCATTATTTACTCTACTCATTACTACTTTTGCATCATCAATTAATAAGTTATCTTGGTTGATTGTTTTTTCAATTTGTTTGATATTATCATTAACAAATTTTGCCATTTCACCAAACTCATCTTTTGCTGTATCATCTAATAAAGAGATTTGATTTGAACTTCTATTTAAGTATGAGAAGAACGATATTAATCCTGATTTGAAGTTGTCTAAAGAGTTAGCAACTATTTTAGAAATAAATAAAGAGATTAAAATAAAAATAAGAATTGCTACAATTGCTACAATACTTAAAATTGTATTTAAAGACTCATAAGCTGCGATTCTTGACTCAATTGCAGTATTATTTATCTCTTTAATTTTACTCTCTAAAACTCCTCCAACTTTTACCATATTTGCTATGATCTCTTTTAATTCAGGTGTTTCTTGTGGGTCTTTAGTAAATTTTGATGAATAACTTTCAAAACCTGAAATATATTGTTTTGAAGAGTCAAGAATCTCATCACATATGATTTTATTTTTTTCAATTACTAATATACTTTTTAATGTTGTTACTTCATTATCCAATGATTTAAAAGTATCTTTTACTTTTTGTGCTGTATCATCACTTGGATTTCTCATATATTGATAAACAGCTATTCTTCCTTTTAGAAGTTCTTGAATTAATACTTCAGTTTTAATTGCTATTTCATTTCTTTTTTCTGCAAAATTACTTTTATTTACGTAAATTATTGCACAAATAATAACAATTGCTATAAACATTAAAGGAAACAATAGAAGTTTCATCTTTGTACTTAAATTCTTTAGCATAAGTTTTCCTTATTTACAAATTATTTCGTTATTATATTCTTTTATTAATTATAAGCTACATAATTCTTACATAATAAGGCTTATTCTTATTTGTTTTGTGTAGTTTAATTACATTTTTATATAAAAATAATTTTATTGTGTACAACTTATATCCCTGCTCCATCTTCAAATGTTCTTAATGCTCTTGGTCGGATTCCTACAATGTCACCTTTATTTATATTTTTTTCTTTAAATTCATAGTGAGAAATCTCAACCAATACTGTTTTTGTTTCATTTTCCAAATGTGTTAATTCTACTTTTACTTGTGAACCTGCAAGTTGGATATATCTTACTTTTGCTTGTAAAATTGCCTCTTTATCATTTACTGAAACTATCTCTAATTCATGTGGTCTGATTAAAAATTTAGAGTTATTATCTTGATTTTCTAAAGATGAATCAATATTTAATCTTCCATCTTCCTCTCTTCCATGGAACAGGTTTACATTTCCTAAAAAGTTAATTACAAACTCATTTGCTGGATTATGAAATACCTCTTCAGGAGTTCCAACTTGCTCTATTTTTCCTTTACTTATAACCACAATTCTATCAGCAACTTCAAGTGCTTCTTCTTGGTCATGTGTTACTAAAACTGTTGTTATTTTCAACTCTTCTTGTAACTCTTTTAACCATTTTCTCAAATCTGCTCGCACTTTTGCATCTAAAGCACCAAATGGTTCATCAAGTAATAAAACTTTTGGCTCAACGGCTAAAGCCCTTGCTAATGCAACCCTTTGTCTTTGACCTCCAGATAATTGCCAAGGAAATCTGTTTGCGAAACCATCAAGTTGAATAAGTTGTAAAAGTTTTGTAACTTTTTTATTTATCTCATCATTTGATAATCTCTCTTTTTTTGGTTTTACTCTAAGACCAAAAGCGATATTTTCAAAAACTGTCATGTGTTTGAAAAGTGCGTAATGTTGGAATACAAATCCAATATCCCTATCACCTATATCTTTTTTAGAAACATCAATATTATTAAATAAAATCTCACCTTTATCTGTGTCATCTACTGTTTCAAGTCCTGCAATCATTCTTAGAAGTGTTGTTTTTCCACTCCCTGATGGTCCTAAAAGTGCTAAAAGTTCACCCTCAACTATTTCTAAATTTATATTATCAAGGGCTACAAAGTTTCCAAAATATTTTGTTAAGTTTTTTACTTCAATTTTCATTTTATTATTCCTTGTCTATTCTTCTATTTTTAATTTTTCTAATTCTCTTTGAACTTTCCACTCTAAAATATATTTTAAAACCAAAGTTAAAAGTGCAAGTATGGCTAAAAGTGTAGAAACTGCAAATGCAGCTACAAAGTTATATTCGTTATATAAAATCTCAACTTGTAAAGGCATAGTGTTTGTTACTCCTTGGATATGTCCAGAAACAACTGAAACTGCCCCAAATTCACCCATTGCTCTTGCATTACATAAAATAACTCCATATAGAAGTCCCCATTTTATATTAGGAAGTGTAACTTTCCAAAATGTTTGAAAACCACTAGCTCCTAAAAGAAGTGCAGCTTGTTCTTCATCGTTTCCTTGTTCTTGCATTAAAGGAATTAACTCTCTTGCCACAAAAGGAAAAGTTACAAATATAGTTGCTAACACAATTCCAGGAACTGCAAAAATAATTTGAACATCATTTGCGATTAACCAAGAACCAAACCAACCTTGCGCTCCAAATAATAAAACATACACAAATCCCGAAATAACTGGACTTACAGCAAAAGGTAAATCAATTAAAGTGATTAAAAAACTTTTTCCAAAAAACGAGTATTTAGCTATCGCCCAAGATGCACATACTCCAAAAACTAAATTCAAAGGAACAGCAATAACAGCTGTAATTAAAGTTAGTTTTATTGCTTGAAGAACATATTCATCATTAAAACTTTCAAAATAGGCTTCTACACCTTTTCTAAAAGCTTCTGCAAATATAGTAATCAAAGGAACTACCAACATAATCATCAAAAAACTAACAGCAGTTCCAATTAATAAATATTTAACAACTTTTGATTCATCTAACGATGATTTTGAATTACTTCTTGTTTTCATATAGCCTCCATTCCTCTTCTTCTTGAACTCCATCTTTGAAGCATATTTATTAATAACAACATCACAAAAGAGATTACTAACATCACAACTGCAATTGCTGTTGCTCCTGCAAAATCGTATTGTTCAAGTTTTGTAATAATCAAAAGTGTACTAATCTCTGTTTTAAATGGCATATTTCCAGCAATAAAAACAACCGAACCATATTCACCTAAAGCTCTTGCAAATGACAAAGCAAATCCAGTTAAAAGTGCTGGAAAAATTGTAGGAAGTATCACTTTATAAAAGGTTTGCCATCTACTCGCTCCCAAAGATGCACTAGCTTCCTCTTGTTCTATTTGAATCTCTTCAAGTGCTGGTTGAATTGTTCGCACCACAAAAGGAAGTCCTATAAAAATCAAAGCAATAGTAATTCCAATAGGAGTAAACACAACTTTAATTCCTAGTGGTTCTAAATATTGTCCAAACCAACCTTGTGACGAATATAGAGTTGTAAGAGCAATTCCTGAAACTGCTGTTGGAAGTGCAAATGGTAAATCAACAATTGCATCAAAAATTCTTTTTCCAAAAAACTCATATCTAACCAAACACCAAGCAACGATAAGTCCAAAAAAAGTATTTACAAGTGCAGCAATTAGTGAAGTAACAAATGTTAGTTTATAACTTGCAACTACTCTAGCTTCTGTTGTTGCGTTTATAAATGCCTCCCAACCTAAACTAAAAGCCTCTGTAAAAAGTGCTATTAAAGGAATGATAACTATGATACTAAGATAAAACACAGTATATCCCATAGTTAATCCAAACCCTGGTATTGGTGATTTTGGTCTTTTTAATACTCCAAAATTCAATCTCATTTTAAAACTCCCTTATTTTAATTCTTTAACATTTTTTGGCTCATCAAACCAATATCCTTGAAAATAATCTATCTCCAACTCTTTACAAGTTTCATAAATCTCTTTTGAAGAGACAAACTCTGCAACAGTTTTTATTCCTATTTTCTTAGCAAAAAAAACTATTGCTTCAACAACTGCTTTTGCTGATTTTGTTTTGTTTATATCTTGAATAATAGAACCATCAAGTTTTATGAAATCTGCTTGTAATCTAACTAAATATGAGAAGTTAGAATAACCTGTTCCAAAATCATCTATTGCTATTTTTACCCCAAGATTTTTGACAATTTTTATAAAAGAGATAACCTCTTCAATATTATCAATACCTTCACTCTCTGTAATTTCTATTGTTAAAGAATGTCCTATATCAAACTCATAAATTTTCTGTATCAGAAAATCTACAACATCTTTTTCCAAAATATCACTAATTGAGAGATTTATACTAAACTCTATATTTTTATTTTCAAAATATTCAAAAGATTTTTGAATTACTTTTTTTGTAATTTCACTATATAAATTGATTTTTTTTGCTCTATTTATAAAAAAATATGGACTTATTACTTCACCTTTTGAGTTTTTCATACGAACTAAGATCTCATATTTTTTTTCAAATTGATTGCTTATTAACTGTGCAAAAATTTCAAATTTATCTTTTCTTACTGCTTCTATTATTTGCCCTTCCCAATACAAATCTTGTTCTATTGATAAAGAATTTGGATGACAAATATGGTGTTGTTCAGCATCGTAAATCACTAGATTATGTTTTACTACTTTTGTTTGTTTTAAAGCAAACTCAGCAGTAAACAAAAGTTCAGGATAATTTATAGCAACACCAACTCTCAAAGGTATATAAACTTTAAATCCATCAACTTCAATAGGTGAATAACCAAAATACCAAATAATTGATTTTATAGTTTGGATAAACCTATCTTTTGAAATATCTTCACTTGAAGCAGACGCAAAAATGTCTGCTCCTAAATAATAGATTTTGCTATTTAAAAATCTATTTTCTAATCTTAAAGAGATTATTTTTAATACTTTTTCTCCAAAATCGTATCCATAATAGTGATTAATATTTCCAAAACCATTAACATCAAAAATAGCTACTTTATTAAATTTATTTTTTTTGTTATCTTCTAAAAACTCTTTTCTATTTGGAAGATTAATCTCAAACTCTTTATTATCTGTAAATTGCGTCAAATGTTCCACCATCATCAAAATGTGTTTTTTGTGCTGTTTTCCAATCCACAAAAACATCATTGATTTTTAAAAGTTCAAGTTTTGGAAATCTTGCTATATCTTCTTTATCTGCAAATTCTGGTTTATATGGTCTATAATAGTTTTTAGCTGCTAATTTTTGACCTGAAGGTGAATATAAATATTCTAAATAAGCCTTAGATACTTCATAAGTTCCATTCTTTTTAGCATTTTCATCCACAACAGTTACAGGAGGTTCTGCCAAAATTGATACAGTTGGAACAACTATTTCAAACTCACCAACACCTAACTCATTTATAGATAAAAAAGCTTCATTTTCCCAAGCAAGTAAAACATCTCCAATTTGTCTTTGAACAAAAGTATTTGTAGCTCCTCTTGCACCTGAATCAAGAACAGGAACATTTTTATAAACTTTTTTTACAAATTCAATTGCTTTTTTATCAGCCTCTTTAAACTTTTCAGAGTTTCTATCTACTTTAGTAATATCTCCTAACTCTTGTTTTATTGCATAAGCATAAGCTGCTAGATAGTTCCATCTTGCACCTCCTGATGTTTTTGGATTTGGAGTAATAACTTCAACACCCTCTTTTACTAAATCATTCCAATCTTTTATACCTTTTGGATTTCCCTTTCTTACTAAAAATACAATAGTTGAAGTATAAGGAGATGAATTGTTTTCAAGTCTTGTTTGCCAATCTTGTGGAAATAATTTTGTACTTTGTGAAATTTTGTCAATATCATAAGCTAAAGCCAAAGTAACTACATCTGCTTTTAATCCATCAATCACAGCTCGTGCTTGTTTTCCAGCTCCTCCATGTGACTGTTTTATAATTATCTCTTGTCCTGTTTTTTCTTTCCAATATTTTGCAAAATCTTTGTTATATTGAGAATATAACTCCCTTGTTGGGTCATAAGAAACATTTAATATCTCTAATTTATTTTTTGCTGCTTCAGCTTTATAATCATAATTATCATTTGCAATCGCAAATGCAGGAATTAATAGACCTGCTAAAACTAATTTTTTAATATCTTTTACTACTTTTTTCATTTTAAATTTCCTCTGTTTTAATTAACATACACTAAATGTGTGAACTATTAAAGATTTTTAAAAAATCTCACCTTATTTTGATAAAAAAATTTTCATACACATATCACACATCATAATTATCTCCTTCTATATAATATACATTAAATTGGTGAATATTAAAAATCAAAAAAAAATATAGGTGTTTTGATTAGATTCCTAATCCACCTACAAATTCTTCTTTAAAAATATCCTCTTTTTTTATTGGTTCTTGCATCAAACAAGAAGCAATTGTTGTTTTATCCAAAATTTGTGCAGTCAAATTTCTTATATTTAAAAAGACTCTTCTAAAATAACATTTACTCTCTTGAGAGCAAGGCTCATAATTAGAAACTGATACACAAGAAATCATTGCTATCATTCCCTCAAAATGCCTAATAACTTCACCTAAAGTTATTTCATTTGAAGCTTTTGCTAAAACATATCCACCATAACGACCAGGAATACTACTAACCCAACCTGCTTTATTCATCTCAAGCATTATGTTTTCTAAAAATCTTCTTGGAACATCTGTACTTTCAGATAACTCTCTAATTGAAATAGAACTATTTTTTTGTTCTGCAATTGCAAATAAAGCTCTTAATGCATAATCAGTTTTTTTTGATACTTTCATTTATCACCTACTAAATTGGTGAAATTATAATTTATTTTTTTTAACTTGTCAATAGCTATTTAAAAAAATAGAAAAATTGGCTTAGCCAATTCTTGCTATTCTAAATGTAACTGCATGTTCATAAATAAGTGAGTTGCTGTAAAAACAAGTAATCATTCCATTACAAGGAGCTAAAAATTGGTGAATTATATTACCTTCTAAAGAGTCAACTATTTCCCCTATTATTTGGTCTTTTGATACATAATTCCCAGCTAATTCTTTTGGTATAAAAATTCCACTTTTTGGTGATTTTACTATACTTATTGTATTTCTATCCATTATTGTTGATTCATAACCATTGAAGATATGATAATTAATGATTTTACTTTTGTCCATAAATCTAATAATTGCTTGATTTATTTGGCTTGCTATTTTTTTATCCACTTGATTATCACTTGGACAAATAACAGAAAATGCTTTTGTTCCCCAAAGTTGCCAGTTATATTGTAAAGTTACAGTATCTATTGATTTCATAGTTCTATGATGAATTAGTTTAAAACCAAATCTTTTTGCGGCTAATAAATCTTCATATCCACTTTTATAAAGTTTTATATATGGTACACAAGTAGCTGGATCTGGACGTCTTTCTAGGATTATTCCATAATCATAACCATTTATTGCATCAAAAACTTTTTTTGCAATTCTTTGAGTTGTTTCACCAAATTCATATCCTGGAAACATCATATTTATATCAGTATTATCCAAAGGCCAAAATCTTTTCCCAATATTCAAAGCATAATGATTTATTGAAGGAATAATTAAAATATCACCTTTTATTTTCTCTTCTTCAATTTTATTTTTAAAAAAATCAACCAATGATGAAGCACAATATAAAGGAAGTATAGAATCTCCTTCCATTGCACCAACAACAGCAACTCTTGGAGCTTTTGGATTTGAACCTTTAAATAAATATCCCTCAACTACTAAAGGAGCACGACTAAGTGATTCTATTTTTAAAATCTCAATTTTTTCCACTTTTTTCTCCAAAAATTCTAGCTATTAAAGAACCTTCATAAACAACTGGATACTCTCTTAATGTAAATAAAATTCCATCATTAGGAGCAAATAATGTAGATAATATTGTTCCACTTAATGGGTCAACAATATCTCCTATTTTATTCCCCTCTTTTATAATCGCACAATGGTCAAGAGCAGGAACAAAAAGTCCACTTCTTGGAGCATTTAGATAAAAAACATCTCCAATTTCTGAACTAAAAGGAACTCTTACATCAAAATTCTCTTCACACTCAATAATTCTCTCTTTTTTCATAAGATTTAAAATACCTATTAAAAGTTGGTTTCCATACTCTTTTGTAAGTCTCATTCCAACACCCATTTCAACAACAAGTGTTTTTGTACCCATTGAGTTTAAAGTATGTGAAAAAGTAGCTTCTAAAACTGTTACCGCATCATGTATCCAAATAAAATCACAGTTTAACTCTTTTGCTAAAGGTAAAGTATCTTTTGAAAACTCTTTATTTATTCTAATTTGAGGAATCTCTCTTAAAAAAATATTACTTGAATGAATATCAATAGCTATATCACTTCCTCTTACATCATTTGCAAGGGCATGAACAACTTGACCAGGAAGAAACTCCTGTGCACTTCCTGGAAATGCCCTATTCAAATCAACATCATATAAAGGAAATCCTCTTGTAATTGTATCAACACCCAAAGAGTTAACAGCAGGGTATAAATCGACTATTCCCCTTAGTTTTTCACTATTTTTATTTAGCCAATCAGCTAAAAGATAAATAACTAATTGTCCTTCTAATTCATCGCCATGAATACCACTAACAATTGAAATTCTTTTAGCTTTTTTGTTATCATTTATTTCTGTAGATTCAAATCTAGCTCTTTTTATAGCAAGTTTTTCACCAACAGGTAAATTTGATGTGAAGATTTCTTCTATTATCATTATTCCTCAACTATTATTTTTTTTATTTTATTGTTTACCGAATTCAAAATTGTTTCATAAGACTCATTTTCATCATGTTGTTTGAATTTAGCATCAGGAGCCAATCTTGTTACGATTTTATCAATTTCTTCCATAAGAACCAGTGAAAACTCTTTATCTTTTTCTATTCTTAGATGAAAATCAACCTTCTCAACTAGCTTTCCAAGTCTTATAAAATAATCACTATTATTTCTTTTTTGACGTCTTGTTAACTCTCCCCAAATTTCACTAATCAAAGATAAAACATAATCAATATATCTACAATCTATACTAAAACTTGAATGACTTGAATGTTTTAATAAATCTGCTAATTCAATTACAGAACCAAAGGCTTCTGTATCCATATTAGACCGACTTATAATTGCATTCTCTTTTGCATAAGAGATTAGATTATAAACATTTGCACTATGATTTCCAAATACTGCCACATTTAAAAATTCTTTAGCATTTTCATACTCTAAATCAACTCCAAGTTTTTTATAAAAAGTTTTTCCAGAATCTTTATCTATATCAATTATTCTATCAAAATGATAAACAGCTTCAATCAAAGTGGCTTCAATTCTCTCTAAATATCTTCCAAACCAATAAAGATTATTTGCTACATTTGCAGTTAATAATTGCTCCATCTTAATCCTCCATTACCCAAGTATCTTTAAATCCACCACCTTGAGATGAATTAACTAAATAATTTCCAGCTTCCATTGCATATCTTGTTAATCCACATTGCCAAACTTTTGGTTCTTCTGCCATAACAACATAAGCCCTAAAATCAGCTTTTCTTGGAACAATTTCATCATTTATATAACACTCTTCATCATAAAACTCTATTAACTCTTGAGCAATAAATCTTCTTGGATTTGCACTAATTATTGTTTTTAAATCATCTAACTGAATTTTTGACATAGCATGACCAAACATAACTCCATAACCACCAGCTTCAGCCACATCTTTAATAACTAATTTATGCATATTCTCAAATACATATTTTCTATCATCTTCAAAATATGGTAAATATGTTGGTGCATTTCTTAGAATTGGTTTTTCACCTAAATAATATTCAATCATTTTTGGTACAAAATAGTAAATACCTTTATCATCAGCAATACCATTTCCAGGTGCATTCATAATCGCTACATTACCAGCTAAATATACTTCCATAATTCCTGGAACACCTATTAGACTCTCTTCATTAAAGAATTTTGGGTCTAAAAATTCATCATCCAATCTTCTATAAACAGCCCCTACTTTGATTAGTTGACCATTATAATTTTTAAAATATAAAATCTTATCTTTAACTATTAATTCATCGTTTCTTACAAGTTGAGCACCTATTTTTCTAGCTAAATAAGCATGTTCATAATATGCTGAATTAAATCTTCCTGGAGTTAAAACAACATTTATTCCTCCGCAACTAACATAATTCATAGCTTCTTCTAAAATAGAGGGATAACCTTTTATTGGTTTTATTTTTAGTTTTTCAAAAAAATCTGGATAAATTTTTCTATAAGTATCTCGAACTGATAAAGGATAACTAGCTCCACTTGGAACTCTTAAATTATCTTCTAAAATAACCCAATCATCAGTGATTGTATCTTTTACTAAATCTATACCATTTATATGTGTTCTGATTTTTTTATTTGGAGAGAAACCTTCAAGCTCTTTTAAATAACCTTTGGCTTGAAAAATAAATTCTTCTGGAATAACTTTGTCTTTGATAATTTTTTTATCTGTATATAAATCTTCTAAAAAAAGATTTAAAGCCTTAATTCTTTGAGATAGACCTTTATCCATCTTATCAAACTCTTTTGAATCAATTATTCTTGGAATAACGTCAAAAGGAAGCGATCTTTCAATAAAATTTCCATCTTTATAAAGGTTGAAATTTACTGCAAACTTGTCCATATACTTTTGAAATTCATCAATCTTCAATCTATCTTGTTTTGAAAATATTTCCCAAAACAACTCACTCTTCTCATTTTTTATATCTAGCAACTCACACCTCCTAAACTAATAAATTCTAGTCTTTATTGTCTGAAAAATTACTAAATAATTACTTTCTTTTTTCTTTTTATTGTATATTAAATAAACATTTTATTTTGTTTAATTTATAAACCATAAAAAAAGGGAGAAGATGTATAATCTTCTCCCTTTTGAATAGTTTTTGATAAAACTATTTTATATTATGCAAATTTCTCTTTTTTTCTCAACATTGAAGCTAAAGCTTCAAGTTTCGCTTAAGAAAAATTTATTCTATTATTAAGCGAATTTCTCTTTTTTTGCAGTTCTTTTTCTAACTGTTGGGTCTAATTCTCTTTTTCTTACTCTTACAGATAAAGGAGTTACTTCAACTAATTCATCATCTTCAATCCACTCTAAAGCGTTTTCTAAAGACATCGTTCTTGGTGGAACTAATTTAATAGCTTCATCAGCACCAGAAGATCTAACGTTTGATTGAGCTTTTCCTTTAATAGGATTTACATCTAAATCGTTATCTTTTGCGTGTTGTCCAATTACCATTCCAACATAAACTTTATCTTGAGGTTTAATGAACATTACCCCTCTATCTTGTAAGTTAAAAATTGAATAACCTAAAGCTTCTCCATTTTCCATAGAAACTAATGCTCCATATTTTCTACTTTCAACTGTTCCTGAATATGGTCTGAACTCTAAGAATGAGTGATTCATAACACCCTCACCTTTTGTTTCAGTTAAGAACTCTGTTCTAATACCAATTAATCCTCTTGCTGGAATTTCAAACTCAAGTCTTGTATAACCTTCACCCATTGGAACCATGTTTGTCATAGTTGCTTTTCTTTTTCCAAGTTTTTCAATAATTGCACCTGAAAATTCATCTGGTAAGTCGATTACTAAATGCTCAAATGGCTCCATTTTTACACCATTTTCTTCTCTAATAATAACTTCAGGTCTTCCAATACAGAACTCAAAACCTTCTCTTCTCATATTTTCAGCAAGAATAGTAATTTGAAGCTCACCTCTTCCGTTTACTTTAAATTTACCTTCACCAATTTGCTCATAACCCATAGCAATATTAGTGTTCATCTCTGCTTTTAATCTCTCATCAATTTTGTTTGAAGTAACAAATTTACCTTCTGTTCCAGCAAGTGGAGAATCATTAACTGCAAAAGTAACAGATAAAGTTGGCTCTTCGATGTGCATTGGGTCAAGTGGCATTGGATTTAATGGATCACATAAAGAATCTCCAACATCAATTGTTTCAAAACCAGCAACAGCAACAATATCACCAGCACCAGCAGTTTTAATATCTATTCTTTCTAAACCTTTAAATCCAATAAGTTTAGAAACTCTTCCTTTTACTTTTTCACCATCAGCTTTAACTAAAAGAACTGTTTCACCTTGAGAAATTGTTCCGTTAAAAATTCTAGCGATTCCGATTTTTCCAATGAAATTATCATAATCTAATGTAAATACTTGAAGTTGTAATCCATTTTCATCAGCACCTTGAGGTTTTGGAACTTCTTTTAAAATAGTTTCAAATAATGGTTTTAAATCCATATTTCCATCATTTGCATCAAATCTTGCATACCCATCTCTAGCTGCTGCATAAATAACTGGGAATTCTAATTGCTCTTCATTTGCATCCATTTGTGCAAATAAGTCAAATACTTCATCAACAACTCTATCAGGCTCAGCTGCTGGTTTATCAATTTTGTTTACAACAACGATTGGTCTATGTCCTAAAGATAATGCTTTTTTAACAACGAATTTTGTTTGTGGCATAACCCCTTCTTGTGCATCTACAAGAAG
Source organism: Arcobacter ellisii (assembly GCF_003544915.1). Classification (NCBI taxonomy): domain Bacteria; kingdom Pseudomonadati; phylum Campylobacterota; class Epsilonproteobacteria; order Campylobacterales; family Arcobacteraceae; genus Arcobacter; species Arcobacter ellisii. Next base: position 2,784,889 of record NZ_CP032097.1, read on the forward strand.
TAAAACAGAGTCAACCATTTTTAAAACCCTCTCAACTTCTCCACCAAAATCGGCGTGTCCTGGAGTATCAATAATGTTAATTCTTACACCTTCGTAATCAATTGCTGTATTTTTAGAAAGAATAGTAATTCCTCTTTCTTTTTCGATAGCATTACTATCCATAACTCTTTCATCAACGTTTTGGTGTGATGAAAAAGTTCCTGATTGTTTTAGTAATTCATCAACTAGTGTTGTTTTTCCGTGGTCAACGTGTGCAATTACTGCGATATTTCTAATGTCTCTCATTGGTTCTCTTTTTATAAATTTTCGCGATTATACTAAAAAATAGCTTAAAATCTTATATTTAGAAAAATTTAGGAATATGAACAAAAATTCATAATTTGTTCATCTTTTATTCATTAATTATATTTATACTTTCAAAAATTTATATATAAAGGTATTTTTTGAGAAATTTTTCACAATATAAGCTTATTTTTTTAAGTACTCTTTTTTTCACACTTTTTTACAACTTTTCATTTTTTACAAATGTTGTAAACACATATAGTTTTCAAGGTTTTAATAAAATCTATGTATTATCAACTGCTATATTATTAATTAGTTTTTTAACTCTATTTTTTACGATATTAAGTTCAAAATATACAACAAAACCTATTTTATTAATCACTACGGTTATATCAGCATTTACTGCTTATTTTATGGATACATACCACGTTGTAATTGATAGTGAAATGATTAGAAATAGTTTACAAACAAATCTAGCTGAATCATCAGATTTATTTAGTTTCAAACTTGTTTTATATGTATTCTTTTTAGCAATTCTTCCTAGTTATTTTATCTATAAAATAAAAATTGAATATAAACCATTTAGAAAAGAGTTATTTTCAAAATTAAAAACAGTTGTTTTATCTATCATAGTAATTTTAATTATTCTATTTAGTTTCAATAAATTTTATACATCATTTTTTAGAGAACATAAACCTTTAAGATTTCATGTAAATCCTATTTATTGGATTTATAGTGTTGGTAATTATATAAATAAATCTTTAAATAGTGGTCCTATTGTTTTAAAAGAGATAGGAACAGATGCCAAAGTAATTCCTGAAAAAACTATTGAAGAGGAAGAAAAAAAAGAGTTAATTATTATGGTTGTAGGAGAAGCAGCACGAGCTGATAGATTTTCATTAAATGGATATGAAAAAGATACTAATCCTTTATTAAAACAAGAAGAGATTATAAATTTCCCTAATATGTACTCTTGTGGAACAGCTACTGCCCAATCTGTTCCTTGTATGTTTTCTATTTTTGATAAAGCTGATTATGATTATAAAAAAGGTATTTCAACACAAAATGTTTTAGATGTTTTAAAACATACAAACAATATAGACATTTTATGGAGAGATAATAACTCTGATTCAAAAGGAGTTGCATTAAGAGTTGATTTTGAAGATTATAGAACTTCACAAACAAATACAAAGTGTGATGATGTTGAGTGTAGAGATGAAGGAATGCTACTAGGTCTTGATGAATATATCAAAAATCACAAAGATAAAGATATATTAATAGTTCTTCATCAAATGGGAAATCATGGGCCTGCTTATTATAAAAGATATCCAAAAGAGTTTGAAAAATTCACTCCTGTTTGTAAAACAAATCAACTTGAAGAGTGTACACAAGAAGAAGTAAGTAATGCTTATGATAACGCGATTTTATACACTGATTATTTCTTATCAAAAGTAATCAACTTCTTAAAACCATATTCAAATACTCATGAAACAGCAATGTTTTATATGAGTGACCATGGGGAAAGCTTAGGAGAAAATGGTTTTTATCTACATGGAATGCCATATATGATTGCTCCAAATGAACAAAAACACATAGCTTCACTTTTATGGTTAGGCGATGGAGAAATGAAAGAGGATTATAATATTGAAAAATTAAACACTTACAAAAACAAAGAGTTTTCACAAGATAATCTATTTCATACACTTTTAGGGCTTTTTGAAGTAGAAACAGATGTTTATAAAAAAGATATGGATATTTTAAATGACTCAAGAAAACCTGAATAAACAGATTTTACTTACAACTATTTTATTAATAGTTGTAATTTGTCTATTTCAATTTACAAATCTTGATATTTTTATTCAATCATTTTTTTATGATTTTGAATCAAAAAATTGGTTAATAGATAAAAATGAACCTATATTAAAACTCTTTTTATATGATGGATTAAAAAAAGCTATTATTATTTTTAATGTTTTAATATTAATAGCTTTACTATTTTTTAGAAAAAAGCAAATTATTCAAGAGTATAAAAAAGGTCTTTTGATAATTTTACTTTCAGCTATTTTTATTCCAAGTATTGTTGGAACTTTAAAGGCTATTACAAATACTCCTTGTCCTTGCAATATTATAAATTTTGGAGGAACTTATCCTGATATAAAAGTGTTTGATAAATATCCTGAAGATTTTATCCAAAAATCAAAAGCAAAATGTTGGCCAGCAGGTCATGCAAGTGGTGGCTTTGCTTTAATGTCACTATTTTTTTTATTTAAAAAACCAAAACATCAAAAAATTGCTCTTATTGGAACAATAATTTTAGCTTGGAGTATGGGAACATATAAAATGCTTTTAGGAGACCATTTTCTAAGTCATACTATAATCACTATGCTTTTAGCTTGGATTATTATTCTAATAATTGTAAAATTCATTTCATTTAAACAAAGGCAAATTCTTGAGAAACCAACCAAAATATAATTTTTTTAAAAATACATCTTACGCATTAAAAGGTTTAGTTGATTTAATAAAAACGGAAACTTCATTTAAAATTGAGTTGATTATTACTCTTATTTTATTACCAGTTATCATCTTTATAGACACAACTCTAACAAACAAAGCTTTAATGTTTATTACCTTAATGGGTATGATATTAGCAGAAACAACAAATAGTGCAATTGAACGTGTTGTTGATTTAGTAACTTTAGAACATCATGATATGGCAGGACGAGCAAAAGATGTTGGTAGTGCAATTGTGTTTTTAAGTATTTTTATTTTTGTAATTACTTGGCTTATTATTTTAATAGATATTTTTTAAACTTTGTCAAGAAATTGTCAATTAACTTAACAACAAAAATTTAAACTATTCCTCTAAACTTCTAATAATAAAAATATTAGGAGGAATTATGAAAGCTTTAATTATTACAGCCTTAGTTGCAAGTTTAAGTTTTAGTGCAACAGTTGATGAATACTTAAACTCTCTAAAACAAGAAGTTTTAAAAGAAAATCCATCTTTTAAAGGTTTTGATGCAAAAAGAGGTGAAGAGATTTTCACTTCAAAACATATAGGGAAAAAAGGCAAAGAGATTTCATGTACAAGTTGTCATGGAACAAATTTACAAAAATCTGGTGAAAATATCTTTACAGGAAAAGTTATAGAACCACTTTCTCCAAAGGCTAATAAAGAGAGATTTACAGATGTTGCTACTATTGAGAAATGGATGAAAAGAAACTTCAATGATGTTTACAATCGTGAAGGAACAGCACTTGAAAAAGGTGATGTAACTACATACATCATAAATCAATAAAGGATAAAAAATGAAATATTTAATTTTTTTAGGTTTAATGATAAACGCCCTATTTGCTGAAGGATATTCTTCAACACCAGATGTAGCACCTGTTAAAAATGATTTATATATAAAAGAGTGTGGAAGTTGTCACTTTCCTTATCAACCAGGATTACTTCCAAGTAATGCTTGGGAAAAAATGATGGCAAATTTAGATAATCACTTTAATAGTGATGCAACACTTGATGATAAAACTTTTCAAACTTTATCAAAATATTTAAACGATAATAGTGCAGAAAAAAATATGCAATATAAAAGAAGTAATAGAATAGTTTCAAGTATTCCAGCTGGACAAATTGCTGATTCTATTTCAACAACACCTTATATGATAAAAAAACATAGAGAAATTAGAAAAGATTTAATTACTCAAAAAGAGGTAAAAGGTCTGTTTAATTGTATAGCTTGTCATACAACAGCAGACAAAGGAATTTATAGTGAAAGAGATATAAAAATCCCAAATTTTGGTAAATGGGAAGATGATTAAAGGATAAATTATGGAAAAATCATATATCTGGTCATTGCCAACAAGAGTGTTTCACTCTTTGTTTGCAGTTTTTATATTATTAGTTTTTTTAACAGATGATGATAAATTATTAAACTATCACGCAGTTATTGGTTATGCAATATTAATTCTTTTGATTTTTAGAGTTTGTTGGGGCTTTTTTGGACCTAAATATTCAAGATTTAAAGATTTTCCAACTGGTAAACAAAATGTAAAAGAGTTTTTAAATAATCTTTTTGAAGAAAATCAAAAATATTTAGGACATAATCCTCTTGCTTCTTATGTAATGATAACTATGTTAGTTGTGACTTTTTTAGCGATTATTACAGGGATTTTAGCCTTTGGAATACAAGAAGGAAAAGGTATCTTATCTTTTTTAAATAACTCTTATTTTAAAGAGATGAAACTATTTAAAGAGATTCATGAAATATTCGCAAATATTCTTATAGCTTTAATTGTTGCTCATGTAAGTGGTGTGATTGTAGATAAATTTTTACATAAAAAACATGAAACATTAAATTCAATAGTTACAGGTTATAAAATAACAAATGAGAGTGAAAATATCAAATTAAATATTTTTCAAAAACTTTTTGCTCTTTTAATGTTTATTTTCTTTATAGGATTTTTGATATTTAATTTAATAGAACCAAAAAATGTTCTTATTGCTTCAAAGTTTGAACCAATAGATTATAAGACACAAAATGAAGTTTTTGTAACCGAGTGTGGAAGTTGCCATACTCTATACCCTGCTAATCTTTTGCCTAAAAAATCATGGGAACTTATAATGAATGATTTAGAAAATCATTTTGGAGATGATGCTTCACTTGATATGCAAACAAATAAAGAGATTTTGGCATTTTTAGTAAAAAATAGTGCTGAAACTTCAACTATGAAAGCTAGTTGGAATTTTTTGAATTCAATAAATAATAAAGATATAATAGCTTTAAGTCAAACAGATTATTGGAAAAGAAAACACAAAAATATTCCAAAAGAGATTTTTGAAAATGAAAAAATTAAAAGCCAAGCAAACTGCAAAGCTTGTCATAGTGATATAGAAAAAGGATTAATTGAAAATGAAAATATTAAAGATATTTCTGATTTTAAGTAGTTTACTTTTAGTTCTAAATGCCGATGAAGATAAACATAAATATAAACACTCATACAAAAATCTTGATTATTTAGATTTAACTAATGAACAAGCAAAAGCTATAAAAAAGGCTTTAGTTGAGTTAAAAAAAGATTATGAAGATTTTTATGAATACAAAGAAAAACAAGAAGATATTTTAGAAGATATTATAAAAGCAGATAATTTTGATGAAGAATTATATTATAGAACTATTATGGATTTAAAAACAAAAGCCACAAAACTTGAAGTAAAAAGAATCAAAAAAATCCATGAAGTTTTAAATGAAAAACAAAAAGAAGAGTTTGCTGATTATTTAGAGGAGTGGGAAATTGAATAAAAAAGTTTTATTGATTGAAGATGATTTACAAATGCAAAAATTTATAATCGAATATTTAAAAGATTATGGATTTGATTGTATTGCTTTTGACCAACCAAAAGATGCCATTGAAAATTTTAAAGAAAATGACTACTCAATTATAATTTTAGATTTGATGCTTCCTGAAATGGATGGATTTGATCTGTTTAAAAAATTAAAACAAATCAAAAATACTCCAATAATAATCTCAAGTGCTAGAGGAGATATTGGAAATAAAATCCATGGTTTTGAACTTGGAGCTGATGATTATCTTGCAAAACCTTATGAACCAAGAGAATTGGTTTTAAGAATTGAACATATTTTGAAAAAAAGTTTTAACAAAACTATAAATATTGGTGATTTTGTAATTGATAAGGAAAATCGTACTGTATTTATGGATAATTATCCAATTGACTTTACAAAAATTGAGTTTGAAATTTTTCTGTTTTTAATTGAAAATCAAAATAAAATCTCTTCAAGAGAACAGATTTTAAATGCAACTTCTTTAGATATAAATACAAAAAATAGAACTATTGATATGCATATTTCAAACATAAGATTTAAAATTGGTGATGATTCAAAAAACCCTAAATATATAAAATCTGTTTGGGGAATTGGTTATAAGTTTGTTGGATAAATTATGTCAATATTAAAAAAAATATCTATTTTATTTGTTTTGAGTTTTATTTTGATGATTACCATTGGTTCGTGGATTGATAATATAAATTCAAAAAGAATGGATAATTTAGTAAAAGAGAAATACCTAAAAGTAATAGAAGATATTTTTAGAAATATTGAAAATAAAAACTATATAAATACTATATTTCAAAGAAATCAATTAGAACTTTTAAAAGATTTCAAAATTTCCAATGAAGAGATAATTTATGAACAAAACTATACTTTTGGACATATTCTTATTTTAAAAAAAACTTTTGATGATGAGTTTATTATAAAAATAAACTATTTAGATGAAGAGTATATTTTAAAAACTGCCGATGAAGAAAATCTTAATGATAAAACTATTTTAAATCTTCTTGTATTTTTAGATATTTTTACTCTTTTATTAATCTTTTTATATATTTTAAAACTTTTATCACCTCTAAAAACTATTACAAAAGATATAAAAAATTTTGCATCTGGTGATTTATCAACAAGAATAGATATAAACTCAAATGATGAAATAGGAACTTTGGCAAATAGTTTTAATAATATGGCAAGTTCACTAGAAAACTCTATAAAAACAAGGGAAGAACTTTTAAGAGATATTGGACATGAACTGCGAACTCCAATAGCAAAAGGAAAATTTGCAATTGAAAAAATAGATGATTTTTCTCAAAAAGAGTTACTAAAAAAGATTTTTTCTGATTTAGAAACTTTGACAAATGAGTTAATTGAACTTGAAAAACTAAATCTAACTAAATTAAATCCAACAACATTTAGTGCTGAAACTTTAGTTTTAGAATCTTTAGGAAAACTATATTTAGATGATGAATCAAAAATCCAAATAGAGATAAATGAAGATTTTAAAATAAATGCCGATTTATATTACCTTTCAATTGCACTAAAAAACTTAATTGACAATGCACTAAAATATGCAACTTCATTTCCAATAATAATAAAAGTAGATAAAAATGAAATTTGCGTTTTAAATAAAGGGAAATCACTCTCTAAAGAGTTTGAATATTATTTAAAACCCTTTACTCAAGAACTCTCTCAAAGAGATGGTTTTGGTTTGGGATTAAGTATTGTAAAAAAAATTGTTGATAAACATCATTTCCAACTTTTATATTCTTATGAAAATGAGTTTAATATTTTTAAAATTCATTTCACTAATGGTAAATAAATTTTTACCATTTCAAACAATTATAAGTAATTTTTAACTATCATTTCAGCCTTTAGATTTGTGGTACAAATAGAGACAATTACTTTTTAATCTCAAACTTCGGATAGTAATACTTTTAAGAAAAAGCATTATCCAAAAAATTTCAAAATCAAAACATAATGTTGAAAGGATTTTGCGTGGATTATTTCAAGCAATTTAGACAAACCTATATGGTTAATTTTTGGCGTCCAACACCTGCTGTTATAGCACTGGGAGTGCTTGCAGCTTACTATTTTGGTATAACTGGAACATATTGGGCAGTTACAGGAGAGTTTACAAGATGGGGAGGCCACATCTTACAATTTTTTGGTGTTGATATAAGCAATTGGGGATATTACAAAATCATGAAGATGGAAGGAACTTCCCTAACTCGTATTGATGGAGTAATGATTATTGGTATGTTTGCTGGTTGTATTGCTGCTGCTTTTTGGGGAAATAATGTAAAACTTAGAATGCCTGCAAGTAACATCAGGATTGCTCAAGCTTTAATAGGTGGAATAATCGCAGGATTTGGAGCAAGACTTGGAATGGGTTGTAACTTAGCTAGTTTATTTACGGGTATTCCTCAATTTTCAGTACATGCTTGGTTTTTTACAATTGCTATGATTGTTGGTGTTTATTTAGGGACAAAAGTAACTATGCTTCCTTTTTTCCAATCAAAAATCAAACTTCAAAAGGTATCTTGTAGTAAAGAGTTGCAAAAAGATGAAACACAAATAAACTCATTTTTTAAATTTGGTACTTTTGTATTTATTGCTGCAATTATTTGGGCTTTATATTTAATATTTTTTGCAAATAGCCAAAAACTTGGTATTGCCGTACTTTTTGGATGTGCTTTTGGTTTATTGATTGCAAAAGCTCAAATTTGTTTTACATCTGCATTTAGAGATATTTTTACAACTGGAAGAAATGAACTTGCAATTGCAATTGTAATTGGAATGGCTGTTTCTACAATTGGTGTATTTAGTTATATTATGATTGGAACTCCTGCAAAAATTATGTGGGCAGGACCAAATGCAATACTTGGTGGATTATTGTTTGGTTTTGGAATTGTTTTAGCTGGTGGTTGTGAATGTGGTTGGATGTATAGAGCTGTTGAAGGACAAGTTCACTTTTGGATTGTTGGAATTGGAAATGTAATAGGAGCAACTTTTCTTGCATTTACTTGGGATAGTTTTTCAATATCACTTGCAACTTCTTGGCCAAAAATAAATCTTCTTGAATCATTTGGTTCTTATGGCGGATTATTTATGAATTATATTTTGCTATTTTTACTATTTTTATTAATTTTAAAACTAGAAAGAAATTACAAACAAAAACTAAAAAATAAAGGAAATTAATCTATGAAAGAAAATATTATTCCAGATTATAGACTTGATATGCAAGGTGAACCTTGTCCATATCCTGCTGTTAAAACACTTGAAGCAATGGAAAGTTTACAAAAAGGTGAAATCTTAGAAATAATTAGTGATTGTCCACAAAGTATAAATAATATTCCAATTGATGCAAAAAATCATGGATATAAGGTTTTAAATATAGATAGTAGTGGTCCAACTATTAAATATTTAATACAAAAATAAAGGGTATCTCCCTTTATTAAAACTTATCTTTAAAAGTCTCTCTTATTTTTAAAAATTCATCTAAATGTTCAAAGAAAATATCTATAAGTTTTGGGTCAAAATGTTTTGCTCTTTCCTCTTTAAAAAGATTAAATATTTTTTCATCATTCCAAGCAGCTTTATAAACTCTATCACTTCCAAGTGCATCAAATACATCTGCAAGTGCTGTAATTCTTCCATAAATATGAATATTTTCACCACTTAATCCTCTTGGATATCCACTTCCATCCCATTTTTCATGGTGTTCATTTGCAACAATTGCAGCCATTTTTAATAATGGTCTATTTGAATGTTTAAGCATTTCATATCCCAAAGCTGCATGGGTATTCATAATTTCTCGTTCATTTTCATCAAAACGACCTGGTTTATTTAAGATTGCATCTGGAATAGCAACTTTTCCAATATCATGCATTGGACTTGCTTGTTTTAACATCTCTGCTTCTTTTTCATCTAAACCATAATATAAAGCTAAAAGTTTTGAATACTCAGCAACTCTTTTTACATGATTTCCTGTCTCTTTACTTCTACTTTCTCCAATAGCACCCATTGTAAAAACTACTTCTTTTTGAGTTTTTTCAATCTCTTGATTTAGATTTTTTATCTCTTCTAAACCCTCTTGTACTTTTGTTTCAATTTCATCAACAGATAAACCAACATTTTTATAAACTTTATATCCCAAAATAGTTATAAATAAAATGATTAGAACAACTAAAAGTAAAATTGCAAAATATGTAAGATTTATAAAATTCGTTGATAGTTCTACTATTTTCTTTTCAATTTCAGAACTATATATTTTATTTTGGTTAACTACATTATAAATTTTGCTTCGTAAATCATCCTCTTTATCTTCAATATTTTTTAATAAAACAACCTGATTTCCTACTTTAGTAACTATTTGTTTATATTCATCTATTTCTTGATGATTATATTTTTCATTAAATAACTCTATTTTTTTTAGCCATTTATCTAGTGTTATTTGATTTCTATATTGATAAAGTGTCTCTTTACTATAATATTTTACATCACTAAATAATCGATATAATTCATAATCTTTTAATTCTTGAATTTTTAAATCAATACTTTTTCTAATATCATTTTCTATTGGATAATCTATATCAAATTGATTTTTTAAGTTGATTTTCTCTTTTTCTAACTCATAAATTGTGTCAAATGCCTCTTCAATTTGTTTTTCACTTTCATACAATAATTGTAATTTTGAAGAGATAATTTTATCTTTGTGAATATCTGAGATAAAAAAATCTACAAAATCATTTTCATCTCTTAAACTAAAAATTTTTTCAATCTCTTCAAACTCTAATTCATATTTTATAAAACTTGCTTTTTTAGATTCTAATTCATCAAGTGAAGTTACTAAAGTTGTATCTTTTAATAATTCATTCATTTTTTCTTGCATTGATACTAAATCATTAATTAATTGTTTAGTAAGATTATTTTCTCTGATTTGATAAATAATTGTTGTATTAATCATACCTATAAGCAAAACAATAAATGAGATAATTATAAAACTAATTTTTACAATTTTTTTTATATTCACTTTAACACCTAATTTTAATAAAAAATAATAGTTTATAATATCAAAAAACATATTCAGAAATATATACAAAAACCTTTGATTGATGAATTTAAGTACTTTTTTTTTATAATTCCTCCCAATTATATATAAAGGTATAAAATGATTCAACTTATAAATAAAAAAGAGAATATCTTTGAAGATAATATTGCTTTTGTGGAAAACTGGGATTTTTCAACTGCAAACCTAAATGAAGAGAATAGAATCTTAGCTATTACTCAAGTTGCTTCAATTTGTTATCAATCACCAAAAGCATTAGGAAGTGAATCTTTATACAACAGACTTATGGCAGAATCTCAAGGATTGCCAAGTTCATCTTTTGAATTTGTTCCAGTTTTACTTGACCCAAAAAATGAAAAACATAAAGAGATTTTAGCACCAGAATATTCAAACACTAAAAAATTTGGTGAATTAATTTGTGATGGAAAATATCTCCTTACAAATTATAGAGCTTTAGTTTATGATTTTGAAAATAATCCAAAAGCATATAGTTTTGATATTAGAACCACTTATAACACACCTGAAGAGTGTAAAATTATCAAAGAACATTTCAAAGTATTTTTATTTAAAGTTGATTTCCCAACAAGAAGCCAAATGGTAAGACATAGAGTTAATTGGCAAGAATTAAGTAGAAGATATGTAAGTGGGAAAAGAGTACCTTTTGAATTTTATATATCTGAAAAAATGAAAGATGTAACAAGTGAAGGTGGAACAACTGAGCAGATTTTAGATATCTGTTTAGAACACTATTATAAAGCTTTAGAAGATGGTGTAAAACCTCAAGAAGCAAGAAGAATAATTCCACAAGCTGGATATTCACAAATTTGGGGAGGTTTCCAACCAACTCAACTTGAAAATTATTTCAAATTAAGACTTGATTCTCATGCTCAATGGGAAATTAGAAAAACAGCAGAGGCAATGAAAGAATTATTAGGAGAGTAATGAATTATCAAGCAATTTTAGAAGAAATAGAAAGAGAAATCTTACCTCTTTTTGGTGAAGGTAAAGTTGCTGATTATATCCCAGCTCTTGCTAATGTAAATCCTAATCAATTTTCAATCTCACTCCAAATGTTTGACGGAACATCATTTGGAGTTGGAGAAGTGAATAAAAAGTTTTCTATCCAAAGTATCTCAAAAGTTTTCACATTTACACTAGCTTTAAACTATTATGGAAAAGAGTTATATAAAAGAGTTGGTCATGAACCTTCTGGAAATCCCTTTAACTCTTTAGTTCAACTTGAATATGAAAATGGAATCCCTAGAAATCCATTTATAAATGCAGGTGCAATAGTTACAGCTGATAGTTTAGTTTCAATTTATAAAGATAATACTTTTAATCAAATTTTAGAATTTATAAGAACTGTTGCAAATGATGACACAATAAATTTTGATGAAGAGATTTTTCACTCTGAATTAGAGCATGGGTTTAGAAATTATGCACTTATAAATATGATAAAGAGTTTTGGTAATATTTATAATCAAATAGATGATGTAATAGAAACTTATTTTAAACAATGCTCTATTATGATGAGTCCAGCTCAACTTGCACGTTCTGTACTTTTTTTGGCAAATCATGGAGTAAATCCTCTTACAAATGAAACTATTTTAACTGAATCAAAAGCAAAAAGAATTAACTCTTTAATGCTTACTTGTGGTCACTATGATGCAAGTGGTGATTTCGCATATAAAGTTGGACTTCCAGGAAAAAGTGGAGTTGGTGGAGGAATTGTTGCCATTGTTCCTAAAAAAATGGCAATTTGTGTTTACTCTCCAAGATTAAATAGTCAAGGAAACTCACTTATTGGAACAAAAGCTTTAGAGTTATTTACTACAAAAACTGGTCTTTCAATCTTTTAACTCAAATAGAGTATAATCCCAAAATTTATATCAATTTTTGGAGAATTTAATTTATGAGTGCATTGGAAATAGCTGATATTATAGGAATTATTTGTTTTGCACTGAGTGGTTTTTTAATTGCTGTTCACTACAAACTTGATATCTTAGGTGTATTTATTTCTTCATTTTTAACTGCCCTTGGTGGTGGAATGATTAGAGATGTACTTGCAGATAGAACTCCTTACGTTTTTACTACAAATCTACCTGTTATTTTAGTTGTTTTTACTGTTTTAATTGCTTTACTTTTTAAACTTCATAAAATTGATGATTTAGAAGGGAAAACTGCTTTTATAATCTCTGATGCAATTGGTTTAGTCTCTTTTTCAATTACAGGTTCAATTGTTGCTATTCAAAATGAATTTAACTTCTTAGGTGTTTTAATTCTTGCTTTTTTAACAGCAGTTGGTGGGGGAACAATAAGAGATATTTTAATAAATAGAGTTCCATCTATTTTAGTTTCAGAATTTTATGCCACTGTTGCACTAATTATCGCTTCTATTATGTTTATTTTAGAAGTTCTTGAGTTAAGAAATTTAGGAACAATTACAATTGTTTTTATTTTTGGAGTTGCTTTAAGATTACTTGCATATTATAGAAAATGGCACTTGCCAAAACTCTCTTAACTTTTTGTTTACTTTTTATAGATAGAATCTCACAATTTTAATACCAAAGGAAAAAAATGATAAAAAAATTACTACTTACAATATTTTTAGGATTAAGTGCTTTTGCTAATTCTTTAACAGTTGGAAACAATCTTCCAGTTCTTACAATCAAAGATCAATTTGAAAAAGACCACACTGTTGATGCAAAAATTAAAACTATAATTTTTAGTGCAACAAAAGAAGAAAGTAATACAATCAAAGAGTTTTTAAACTCTAAAGGAAATGATTTTTTAACAACAAATAATATTGCTTATGTTGCAGATATTACAGGAATGCCAAGTCTGATTTCTAAATTTGTTGCTCTTCCAAAAATGAAAAATTACTCTTTCCCAATTTTATTAATTGATGAAGATAACAAAGCTTTATTTCCTGTGCAAGAAGATAAAATTACAATCATTACTTTAGATAACTCTAAAATTACTGATGTAAAATTTATTAAAACAGCTGAAGATTTAGCTGCTACTTTTAAATAAAAACTATTAGCTTTTAAGCTAATAGTTTTTTAAATGCCTCAACAATAGCCTCTTTTTCCAAATTTTTAATTTTTTCTTCTAAACTATCAACTGTTTCATTTTCATCTAAACTTATTTTTTTTACTAAAATCTTTTCACCTTCATCGTAAACTTCATTTACATAATGAATTGTTACACCTGATTCTTTTTCACCGTTTTTAATTACAGCTTCATGTACAAATCTACCATACATTCCAACTCCACCATAAATAGATGGAAGAATTGCGGGATGAGTATTTATTATTTTATTTGGATATGCATTTAATAGTTTTGATTCGATTTTTTTCATATATCCAGATAAAAATATATAATCACAACCAAACTCTAAAAGTAATCTTGTGATTTTGTCATCAATATCCTGACCTGGGTATCTTTTATCATTTATAATAAAATATGGAATATTATAAGATTCTGCTTTTTCTAAAACTCCTGCATTTGTATTGTTTGTTATAACAACTACAACTTTTGCATCAAGTATTTTATTTTCAATAGCTTTTTGAATTGTCTCAAATCCACTACCATTATATGAAGCTAAAATTCCAATTTTTTTTGTCATCATTTATCCTAATCTTTTTAAAATTTGGATTATAACTAAAATTAGTTTACAATCTTTGGGCGTGGGTTAAAGCAATTGCAATTGCATCTGTTATATCAAGAGGTTTTATCTCTTTTTTAACTCCTAAAAGTCTTTTAACCATAAATGCCACCTGCTCTTTTGTAGCTTTTCCATTTCCTGTTACTGCTTGTTTTACTTGAAGAGGTGTATATTCAGCGAAATTTCCAAACTCTTGTAAAATTTTTAAACTTATTGCTCCTCTAAATTGTGCAAGTTTAATTACCGTTTTTGGATTAAAGGCATAAAACATATCTTCAATTGAGACTTCATCAATTTTATGTTTTTGAAATAACAAATCAAACCCTTCTGTCATCTCTACAATTTGTTCTTGTAAAATCTTTGTTTTGATTTTTATAAGCCCTGCTTCAATAAGTTTTAAATCCCTTCCATTCTTTTCAACAATTGCATATCCACAGTTTCTAGTTCCTGGGTCAATTCCTAATATTTTCAACTTTTCACTCTTTTTGTTTATTTTTTATTCACATAGAATAAAGTTCGATATAATCGTATTTTCATAATATAATTTTATTTAAAAGAAAAAAATTATTCACTACTTATTCACTATGTGTATAACTTTAAATTTTCCACATTTTTGCGCACTTTAGTTCTATTTGAAGCTCTTTTATAAAAAATTTAGATATAATATCTAGTAATTACAATTAAAGAGTTTATAAATAG